>NZ_CABVHU010000080.1 GCF_902497855.1 Pseudomonas fluorescens | reverse complement strand
AAACCAATGAGCGCATTGTTTCCCGGCCTTCCTCTTTTGCCGCTTTGCTCAAACGGTCTCCGAAGGAAGGACCGCCATCGACACTGGACGGTGTGCGTTTCAGGATCTCTAGCCCCTTAGCGGTTAGTACGGCGTACCGGAGGTAACTCAGTTTTTCCTCCCGGCAGTGGATGTAGCCAGACATCACAAGCCATTTAGCTGTAGCAGAAAAAATGCGTATCTATTTATCGATATCACCGACTTCACCTGTGTCTAGGTCAATGGGTTCTTGCTCCACGAATTCACGCGGGATTATTTCTGTTGGTACCGGAAAGCTTTGATAGAGGTAGGCAAAAATCTGTCCAGTGTACTCATCAAACCGCTTGATATTTTGGGTCGTCACTTCAAATCAACTCCTTTTGGTCACGTTTTTCAGAATATCTAGAACGTTGACTCAGCGCCATCACGTTTAAGGTGTCCACAAATGTCCTTTACTCCCAAGCATCTCGAAGCCATCGAGCGC
>NZ_CABVHU010000079.1 GCF_902497855.1 Pseudomonas fluorescens | reverse complement strand
GTCGATGTACGTGCCGCCCGCCAGTCGCACTTCCGCCGCGCAGGCCGGATAGGCGCTGCACTCGCGGCCCTCAAGAATGCCCGCCGCTGCCAGCAGCTGCGCGCCATGGCACACCGCTGCAATCGCTTTGCCGGACTGGTCGAAGGCACGGACCAGATCCAGGACTTTTTCGTTCAGACGCAGGTCTTCCGGAGCCCGACCGCCAGGGATCACCAGCGCGTCGTACACGGCCCTACTGGCACTGGCGAAATCGAAATTCAGCGCGAACAGGTGACCGGGTTTTTCGCTGTAGGTCTGGTTACCTTCGAAGTCATGGATCGCGGTGCGCACGGTCTGGCCCGCAGCCTTGTCCGGGCAGACCGCATGGACGGTGTGCCCGACCATTTGCAGGGCCTGGAACGGCACCATCACTTCATAGTCCTCGACGTAATCGCCGACCAGCATCAGGATTTTTTTCGCGGCCATGGTGAGGACTCCTCTGGGCAATGCTTGGGAGTACTCAGG
>NZ_CABVHU010000078.1 GCF_902497855.1 Pseudomonas fluorescens | reverse complement strand
TGACTGGGGTGAAGTCGTAACAAGGTAGCCGTAGGGGAACCTGCGGCTGGATCACCTCCTTAATCGACGACATCAGCTGCTCCATAAGTTCCCACACGAATTGCTTGATTCATTGAAGAAGACGATAGAAGCAGCTTCAAGCTTTAAGCTACACGCTTCAAGTTTGATTGCGAAAGCATCAAAATTGGGTCTGTAGCTCAGTTGGTTAGAGCGCACCCCTGATAAGGGTGAGGTCGGCAGTTCGAATCTGCCCAGACCCACCAATTTTAGTGTCGCAACCCGTGTTAAAAAGCGGGGCCATAGCTCAGCTGGGAGAGCGCCTGCCTTGCACGCAGGAGGTCAACGGTTCGATCCCGTTTGGCTCCACCATTTACTGCTTCTGACGTTAGAGTTTAGAAATGAATATTCCAGTGTGAATATTGATTTCTAGTCTTTGATTAGATCGTTCTTTAAAAATTTGGGTATGTGATAGAAAGATAGACTGAACGTTACTTTCACTGGTAACGGATCA
>NZ_CABVHU010000077.1 GCF_902497855.1 Pseudomonas fluorescens | reverse complement strand
GGCTGCTGACGGCTTCGAGGTACGGCGTGATACCCGCCGTGGTGGATGAATCAGGCATCGTTGAGCACCTTGTCGAGAATCGCGGCCGCGTCTTGCGGCCCCTTGCGTGATTGCATCTGCGCGCTGGTGCGCTGCAGGCGTTGGCGCATCGCCCCGTCGTTGAGGCACGCGTGGAGTTTTTCCGCGAGCTGTTCTTCGCTCCATTCGTAGCGATCGAGCTTGAAGCCGTGGGCGCTTTCTTCCGCGCGCATGGCGTTGTCGTGGCCGTCCCAGACGTACGACATGGCAATCGCCGGTTTGCCGAAGAACAGGCACTCGGTGAAACTGTTGTTGCCGCCGTGATGGATCACCGCGTCGACCTGGGCAATCACCGACGGCTGCGGGAACCAGTTGGAAATCTGCACGTTGTCCGGCAGGTCCGGGTATTCGTCGAGGTGTTCGCCGACGTTGAACAGCGCCCGGTAAGGCAGCTTGCCCACCGCCTCGATCAGGCGCTTGAGCAGCTCGACAT
>NZ_CABVHU010000076.1 GCF_902497855.1 Pseudomonas fluorescens | reverse complement strand
GTCTTGGCGGTACCGGCTCGGATAGCTCACCGTCTTTCGCCTCCGCGTGTTTCTTTGAGGTTTTGGGTTTGGCCATGATGTTGGTAGCGGCGCGATAGGCTTTGAGCTTTTCCGCATACAGGGTCCACTGCTGTCGTTCCCAGTCACGTGCGGCCTTAAGTGCCAGATGGTCCACCGCGCTTTTGCGATCACCCGAGGACGCCACCGTCAGTAGGTAGAGGGACAGCGGATAGGTTCGGCCGTCGAGTTGGACATTGGCATGCCCATGGCTCACCAGAGCAGCGCTGGCCAGCACCGATTGCGCGGCCAGGGCGCAGGGCACGCCGATCACCTCGGCCAGTCGTTCGACCGCAGGGCACAACAATTCCCCCAGTGCTTCGACCGGGTAGGACAGTGGCGCCTGCTGATATTCCATCAACGGTTGTGGTGGCTCGAACGCTTCGCACAGTTGCATCGCAATTCTCCTGAGATTATCGACTTCGTCCTCACTCATCCCGCCACGGTTGTTGAGTG
>NZ_CABVHU010000075.1 GCF_902497855.1 Pseudomonas fluorescens | reverse complement strand
ACGTTACGTGAGCCCCTGCGTTGAGCCGCCAGATCAGTGCTGATCTGCGGTGAGAACGGGCTGCGCAGATTCGCCGCGTTGTAAGTGAATGCCGGGTAAGACCGGAATACCGGCGTTGGTTCAATCCTCCCCGGCCCATGCAGGCGCATTTCGTTCATGTACGCATCCAGATCGGTGTAGTCATCGCCTGCGCCACAACCGGACAGGGCAGACAGCAACACCACCACCGAAAAACAATGTGCCGGGCTCATTGATGCTGTCCCTTGTCGCTGTAGCGGTAAGTGTTGGCGGGGATGGTCAAGCGCCGCTTCGGACCACCTTCGGGGCTGACGGGCGCAAGACCGAAATCGTGCAAGGTGGCGATTCGCGGCAACCCGGCCACACCACTGACGAAGGTAGCCAGGTCGTGGTAATCCCCGGTGACCGTGATCTGGATCGGCAGTTCGATGTAGAACGGCTGGGCGACCTCCGGCAGCAACTTGATCTCTTCGAACTCCAGGCCACTGCCCAGGCC
>NZ_CABVHU010000074.1 GCF_902497855.1 Pseudomonas fluorescens | reverse complement strand
CCGGAGGGTGGGGACAATACCCAAGAATGCCGGCCCGCCACCCACAAGCCCAAGCCCCCTAAGTTGGCTTCACGGCCTCGCCGCCTAACCAGGCATCCCACGCGGCCGCCTGCTCCGCCCTCACCTCTTACGCTGAACCTTCGGTTCTGACCCATCGGCACTATTCCGCCACCGCGCAAGCTCAGCGATAAGGTTAAGCCCTGAGCGAACCCCAGCATCAATCCTGTCATCGGGAAGGCTGAGTAGTCGCACTACCTCCTCACCAATCAGCCGAATCGCTTCTACATCGACTTTCGTACTCATCGCAGCCTCCGCCAGGTTTGCGTCGAGCGCCAATTATAGACCCCACTCCACCTCCCGGGCATGACCCGGCATAGGACGCCCCATGCCCACAGAAAACAAGATCGCTGAGCCAGCACCGAGCCTGGCGACCGGCCACAAACTGGACGCCGCGACCTGGACCGACTTCGTCCAGCGCCTGCGCTACGACTGTGCAGGTGAGCGGGTTCGCGAT
>NZ_CABVHU010000073.1 GCF_902497855.1 Pseudomonas fluorescens | reverse complement strand
GAACAACTGCGGATGCTTGCCGAGGATTACCTCAGTAATGGTTTCGGATTGACCGAAACGCAGTTGGCGTGCCTGCTGTTTGCGCCGTTCATCGACAACGGCAAAGGTCTCGAACGCTTCCTGCGCAACTGTCATCCCGGCATGCTGGTCGCCATGCCGGACCTGCACCGCGCCATGCAGGGTCTGCACGCACCTGAGCAGGTGATGAAGTGGCTGACGGAAGTCAGCGGCTTGCCAGTCAGGCTGTTGAACCGCCTGTATGCAATGGGCCCTGTGCAGATTGAGGCACCTGCGCAAGTCTCCTCGGAGAGGTCGGGTTCGGACGAGGCGCGTTCGGCTGCGCCGTTCGAGCGGTCGACGGAACGCTGACGGTGAGCCAGAGCCCGGATTGTGAACCAATATCTACGGAATTGAGGATGTGAAGGGCGCGCGGGACAACGACTTTGTTTATCAGGCAGTTTATCGATATCTGACAACGCTGATTGATGCTGCCGGATGTGGTGGGGCGGTACGCAT
>NZ_CABVHU010000072.1 GCF_902497855.1 Pseudomonas fluorescens | reverse complement strand
CGCCAGCAAGCCGGCTCCTACACGGGATCGGCGTCGTCCACCGATTGCGTGTTTACCGAAAATCCCCTGTAGGAGCTGGCTTGCCAGCGAAAGCGGTCTACCAGTCAACACCCCTGCTGAATGTGCCGCCGCCTTCGCCGGCAAGCCGGCTCCTACACGGGATCCGCGTCGTCCACCGATTGCGTGTTTACCGAAAATCCCCTGTAGGAGCTGGCTTGCCAGCGAAAGCGGTCTGTCAGTCAACACTTCTACTGAATGTGCCGCCGCCTTCGCTGGCAAGCCGGCTCCTACACGGGATCGGCGTCGTCCACCGATTGCGTGTTTACCGAAAATCCCCTGTAGGAGCTGGCTTGCCAGCGAAAGCGGTCTACCAGTCAACACCCCTGCTGAAGGTGCCACCGTCTTCGCCAGCAAGCCGGCTCCTACACGGGATCGGCGTCGTCCACCGATTGCGTGTTTACCGAAAATCCCCTGTAGGAGCTGGCTTGCCAGCGAAAGCGGTCTACCAGTCAACACCCC
>NZ_CABVHU010000071.1 GCF_902497855.1 Pseudomonas fluorescens | reverse complement strand
CGCACAAGGCTCCACAGCTACAACGGTTACCTATCACCGATAGCTATGGAGCAAAAGGCGGCATAAACACCGTAACCGGTGTCCGGAATTACTTGACCAGTTCAGCTTGCCGGCGAAGGCGTCTTCATGGGCGCCACAAGGCTCAAGGCCGTCTTCGCTGGCAAGCCAGCTTGTACATGATCCCGTGCGTGCTGATGAATTGTGGTCAATGCCGAACCTTGTAGGAGCCGGCTTGCCGGCGAAGGCGTCTTTGTGAGCGCTGTAGGGCTCGAGGCCGCCTTCGCTGGCAAGCCAGCTCCTACATGATCACGTGCGTGCTGATGAATTGTGGTCAACACCGAACCTTGTAGGAGCCGGCTTGCCGGCGAAGGCGTCTTTGTGAGCGCTGTAGGGCTCGAGGCCGTCTTCGCTGGCAAGCCAGCTCCTACATGATCACGTGCGTGCTGATGAATTGTGGTCAACACCGAACCTTGTAGGAGCCGGCTTGCCGGCGAAGGCGTCTTCATGGGCGCCACAAGGCTCAA
>NZ_CABVHU010000070.1 GCF_902497855.1 Pseudomonas fluorescens | reverse complement strand
AAGCTGCTCTTGGCTCGCACTTTCTAACTCGACAGGCTTGATGTACGGCGACCAGTGAGGCACCGATACGGTGAAATTATGCACAACCTGGCTCATTTCATTTCTCCTGCAATTTTGAATCCTGCTACGACCCGGAGTTGGTAGTTCACGAAAGCGAGGACTTCCGTGAGCCTTACGATGTCCGGTTCTGAAATCCCAGCGGCCTTTAAGGTATCGATATCTTGCTTTGTAGCTTCTCGCGGCTTTTGAGTGACCAGATCCGTGAATCGGATAATCGCCATAAAGCGTTCATCCCCGTACGCGGACTGCTGAGGATTGGCAGCAACATAAAGGCCTTCTTCGCCACCTGCTGTCTCAAGACAAGCATGGTAGTGATCAGCCAATTCTTCAGAGTTGCTCAACCGAGCGATTCGTTCAGCAAGAGCTGCACGTTCTGCATGTGACAGACCACCGGGATCTTTCGGAATGATCACGGCATCATGGCTCGCTTGGCTCAGCGCCATAATTTCTGCCCGCTCAGCAATGGCCATCGCG
>NZ_CABVHU010000069.1 GCF_902497855.1 Pseudomonas fluorescens | reverse complement strand
CGTTGTTGCAGGTAAGCTTCGATTACCTGGGCAAAGCGATAGCTGTCGGGGCCGAAAAACACCGCGTCCGCCTGGTCGGTGGGATAAGGCGAATGGGCGAACAGCAGCTCGTCGAGGCTCGACCATCGCACTGCGCTGCGCCATAGCGCGCCGTGCTTTTCGATCACATCCGCTTGCTGCAATTCTTCACGCAGGGCCTCGGGCAGCAGGCCTTGATCGAACGGCATCGAACAACCGAACACATCGCGCAGCGTCATTGCCAGGGGCGTCGCCAGCCGCCGATAGACACGCTCATGGGTCAAGGGCGTTGGCGTGATAAAGCGATAACCACCCTCCTTCAACCCCCGGCCCAGATTCAACAAGGCACGATCAGCCAGTTGTTGCGCAGACATAGGCACATTCCTTAGCGCAGGCGCGCACGCAGTTGGATAAAGCGGCGAGTGGCATACAGCCCGGCAGGCGTGCAATGACGGCGTGCCGACAGCCACGGGATCAGTGCATTGAGCTGTTGCTCATCGGGCAAGTTGCACAATGAC
>NZ_CABVHU010000068.1 GCF_902497855.1 Pseudomonas fluorescens | reverse complement strand
GTATCTGATGGATCTGCAGGCGGGCAGTACGCGACATCACGTTTATGAGGCGTCGGTGGTCAACATCGACGAGGTGCGCCCGCAGAATGAAATCGTCGATTGCATCTGGTACCCGCTCGATGCCGTGCACAATCTTGAAACCAATGACGCGACACGGCGCATCGTGCAGGCCTTTCAACGGCGTTTATAACGATCAGCCGGCGAACGCCCGGCGACCGGCGCTGATTTCCGTGCGCAACTCACCGATGAAATTGGAAATATCGCGAATCGTCACCAGATGTTCGAGGTAAACACCGTCAAGCAACAACTCGACACGCCCCCTGCCCGGCTCATACACCTTGATCCGCAACAGACCTTGTCCGGTCGGTGTGCAATCACACTTGAACGTGGGGAAGCCTGACTCGACGATCCGGCAAATATCGGCAATGGCAAGCATGGGCGGGCGCCTCGCAGGCGGAGAATCGATCCATCGATCATAGACCCACGGTCTGTTAATTGCCCGCTCGGGAATGCCAAGCCGATCACAACTCACTCACGTCATT
>NZ_CABVHU010000067.1 GCF_902497855.1 Pseudomonas fluorescens | reverse complement strand
TTTGCCCCGCCATTCGGTGCCTCGCCTAGGCTCGGCATGCCGTAACGAAGGCATTGCTCCGGGGGCCCGCCGCCATCGGCCATCCATGGCCGGGGGCGGCTACCGCGGCATCCCTGCCGCGGTGCCCCCTGCGCAACGCCTGCGTTCGGCCTCTGGGAAAGGGGCGGCAGATCTGAAGCCAAAGCAACGGCAACAGCAACAGCAAAGGCAAAGGCAAAGGCAAAGGCAAAGGCAACTTCAGCGAACTCGGTGCTGGGCATCACACAGTTCAACTGTAGGAGCTGGCTTGCCAGCGAAAGCGGTGGGTCAGCTAGAAAATTTTTTGACTGAACGGACGCCTTCGCCGGCAAGCCGGCTCCTACAGAGGATTGGCGTACGGCTTTTGCTTTTCACCACTCAACAGGCCGAGCGTTAGCTCGCCTGCAGCTTTTGATCTTGATGCACCGCCGCCTCGAGAGGCCGAGTGGAGGTTCTGCGCAGTGGGCAACCCGGCATGGATGCCGGGTTAGCCGCCCCCGGCCATGGATGGCCGATGGCGGCGGGCCCACGGAGCAGGACCGGAGCGAGGGCATGCCGAGC
>NZ_CABVHU010000066.1 GCF_902497855.1 Pseudomonas fluorescens | reverse complement strand
TCAGGCCGAGGGCGTTACTGTGACTGGCCATGACGCCATCAGCGTAGCTGAAACGTCGAACGGAATCGTTGTTGCGATTGATCACTTCGATCAGTTGACCATTTTCGTCGTAACGGTACTGCACCAGAGTTTCGACGGCGAGGTTGTCGACCACACGCTTGACATCGGTCAGGCGACCCAGAGGATTGTCGTAATGCAGGTGAACACGAACACCGCCCGGGACGCTGATGTCGGTAAGCGTATTGTCGGCCGAATAGGTGAAGTGCAGGTAATGGCCCAGGGCATTTTCAATGCGCTGCAACTGAACAGCAGTATCGTCGTCCGGCACTTCGCCGAAATAGAAGAAAGTGTTGTCGAGTGTCTGTAGGAGGTAGTGACCGCCCTCAGTGCGAACCAGATGGATTTGCTCATAAGGGTTGTAGGTGCGATCGCCAGGTTCGACGTCAACAAAAGGCACACTGCGCCCCTGGTTATCAGTGAGGTAGACGAAGCTGCCACTTCTGCGCAGACTTTGTTCCCACGGCAGCACCCACCCTCTACCCAGCACGCTTTCAACGTTCAAATCACTTGCGTAGAAAC
>NZ_CABVHU010000065.1 GCF_902497855.1 Pseudomonas fluorescens | reverse complement strand
TCAGGCCGAGGGCGTTACTGTGACTGGCCATGACGCCATCAGCGTAGCTGAAACGTCGAACGGAATCGTTGTTGCGATTGATCACTTCGATCAGTTGACCATTTTCGTCGTAACGGTACTGCACCAGGGTTTCGACGGCGAGGTTGTCGACCACACGCTTGACGTCGGTCAGGCGACCCAGAGGATTGTCGTAATGCAGGTGAACACGAACACCGCCCGGGGCGCTGATGTCGGTAAGCGTATTGTCGGCCGAATAGGTGAAGTGCAGGTAATGCCCCAGGGCATTTTCAATGCGCTGCAACTGAACAGCAGTATCGTCGTCCGGCACTTCGCCGAAATAGAAGAAAGTGTTGTCGAGTGTCTGTAGGAGGTAGTGACCGCCCTCAGTGCGAACCAAGTGGATTTGCTCATAAGGGTTGTAGGTGCGATCGCCAGGTTCAACGTCAACAAAGGGCACACTGCGCCCCTGGTTATCAGTGAGGTAGACGAAGCTGCCACTTCTGCGCAGACTTTGTTCCCACGGCAGCACCCACCCTCTACCCAGCACGCTTTCAACGTTCAAATCACTTGCGTAGAAAC
>NZ_CABVHU010000064.1 GCF_902497855.1 Pseudomonas fluorescens | reverse complement strand
GTTTCTACCCAACCATGAATACGACCGCACCCAGGCTGATTTCGATTGCGCCGGTGAAGCGTTGCGTGCAGTCGGCAAACAGATCATCGAACCGGGCTGGAAGCGCGCACTGCCCGAGGCATTGGCACCGACCAAGGGCCGTGCAGCGCCGGCACCGCCAACCTTGCCGCCACCTGGCCAGGTTATCGATTGCGCCGTTGCTGATGTGAAGCTCAAGGATTTGTGGACGCAGCCACCCAAGCCCTACACCGAAGGCGATCTGATCAAGGCGATGAAGAACGTTGCCAAACTGGTGGACGATCCGCTGCTCAAACAGAAGCTCAAGGACACGACCGGCATCGGCACCGAAGCCACCCGTGCATCGATCATCCAGGGACTGCTTGATCGCGGTTATCTGGTGAAAAACGGCAAGGCACTGGCGGCAACACCGGCGGCGTTCAGTCTGATCGACGCCGTACCCCGAGCGATTGCCGACCCCGGCACCACGGCGATCTGGGAGCAGGCGCTGGACATGGTGCAGAGCGGTGAGATGAGTCTGGAAGAATTCGTCACCAAGCAAGCGGCGTGGATGAGCAAGCAGGTGACTCGCTGCTCTGCGCTGAGCCTGACCATCAGCGGCCCACCGCCTGCCGGCAAGGC
>NZ_CABVHU010000063.1 GCF_902497855.1 Pseudomonas fluorescens | reverse complement strand
ACTGATCATATAGGAGCTGGCTTGCCAGCGAAGGCGGCCTCAAGCCTTGCAGCGCCCATGAAGACGCCTTCGCCGGCAAGCCGGCTCCTACAGGGTTTGGCGTGTCCACAATCCAGCGGTTCGCAACCGATCATGTAGGAGCTGGCTTGCCAGCGAAGGCGGCCTCAAGCCTTGCAGCGTCCATGAAGTCGCCTTCGCCGGCAAGCCGGCTCCTACAGGGTTTGGCGTGTCCACAATCCAGCGGTTCGCAACTGATCATGTAGGAGCTGGCTTGCCAGCGAAGGCGGCCTCAAGCCTTGCAGCGCCCATGAAGACGCCTTCGCCGGCAAGCCGGCTCCTACAGGGTTTGGCGTGTCCACAATCCAGCGGTTCGCAACTGATCATGTAGGAGCTGGCTTGCCAGCGAAGGCGGCCTCAAGCCTTGCAGCGCCCATGAAGACGCCTTCGCCGGCAAGCCGGCTCCTACAGGGTTTGGCGTGTCCACAATCCAGCGGTTCGCAACTGATCATGTAGGAGCTGGCTTGCCAGCGAAGGCGGCCTCAAGCCTTGCAGCGCCCATGAAGACGCCTTCGCCGGCAAGCCGGCTCCTACAGGGTTTGGCGTGTCCACAATCCAGCGGTTCGCAACCGATCATGTAGGAGCTGGCTTGCCAGCGAAGGCGG
>NZ_CABVHU010000062.1 GCF_902497855.1 Pseudomonas fluorescens | reverse complement strand
ACGCTGATCATGTAGGAGCTGGCTTGCCAGCGAAAGCGGCCTCAAGTCTTGCATCGCCCATGCAGACGCCTTCGCCGGCAAGCCGGCTCCTACAGGGTTTGGCGTTTTTCGCAATCCTTCTGTAGGCTGGTGACGGGGTGGCGTTGACCCCAATCCATCTGCACACGCTGATCATGTAGGAGCTGGCTTGCCAGCGAAAGCGGCCTCAAGTCATGCAGCGCCCATGAAGACGCCTTCGCCGGCAAGCCGGCTCCTACAGGGTTTGGCGTTTTTCGCAATCCTTCTGTAGGCAGGTGACGGGGGGGTGGCGTTGACCCCAATCCATCTGCACACGCTGATCATGTAGGAGCTGGCTTGCCAGCGAAAGCGGCCTCAAGTCTTGCATCGCCCATGCAGACGCCTTCGCCGGCAAGCCGGCTCCTACAGGGTTTGGCGTTTTTCGCAATCCTTCTGTAGGCTGGTGACGGGGTGGCGTTGACCCCAATCCATCTGCACACGCTGATCATGTAGGAGCTGGCTTGCCAGCGAAAGCGGCCTCAAGTCATGCAGCGCCCATGAAGACGCCTTCGCCGGCAAGCCGGCTCCTACAGGGTTTGGCGTTTTTCGCAATCCTTCTGTAGGCAGGTGACGGGGGGGTGGCGTTGACCCCAATCCATCTGCACACGCTGATCATGTAGGAGCTGGC
>NZ_CABVHU010000061.1 GCF_902497855.1 Pseudomonas fluorescens | reverse complement strand
TGCCTGCACCATCGCGTGAACACCGCAAATCCCTGTAGGAGCTGGCTTGCCAGCGAAAGCGGAGTGTCAGGCGATGCACATGTTGAATGTGCCGGCCTCTTCGCTGGCAAGCCAGCTCCTACAGGGTTCGGCGGTGCCTGCACCATCGCGTGAACACCGCAAATCCCTGTAGGAGCTGGCTTGCCAGCGAAGGCGGAGTGTCAGGCGAAGCAGATGTTGAATGTACCGACCTCTTCGCTGGCAAGCCAGCTCCTACAGGGTTCGGCGCTGCCTGCACCATCGCGTGAACACCGCAAATCCCTGTAGGAGCTGGCTTGCCAGCGAAAGCGGAGTGTCAGGCGATGCACATGTTGAATGTGCCGGCCTCTTCGCTGGCAAGCCAGCTCCTACAGGGTTCGGCGGTGCCTGCACCATCGCGTGAACACCGCAAATCCCTGTAGGAGCTGGCTTGCCAGCGAAGGCGGAGTGTCAGGCGAAGCAGATGTTGAATGTACCGACCTCTTCGCTGGCAAGCCAGCTCCTACAGGGTTCGGCGCTGCCTGCACCATCGCGTGAACACCGCAAATCCCTGTAGGAGCTGGCTTGCCAGCGAAAGCGGAGTGTCAGGCGATGCACATGTTGAATGTGCCGGCCTCTTCGCTGGCAAGCCAGCTCCTACAGGGTTCGGCGGTGCCTGCACCATCGCGTGA
>NZ_CABVHU010000060.1 GCF_902497855.1 Pseudomonas fluorescens | reverse complement strand
CCCGGTCGGCCAGGCGCCGTTGCAGGGCATCGACGCCATCGCGCGCTTTTACCGTGAAGGACTGGGGGCGATGAAAGTCTCCGCAACCCAGACCGGCCCGGTTCGCGCGACCCTCAACGGTTGCGGCGCGATGCCGTTCCGGGTCGACATGGAGTGGGGCGGGCAACCGTGCTCGCTGCATGTGATCGACGTGATGGAGTTCGATACCGACGGCAAAGTCCGCTCGATGAAAGCCTACTGGAGTGAAGTTAACGTAATCGCGCGAGGTGCCGAATGAACCTGGAGCAGCGGATCGCCCGCCCGGAAGCGCTGGAGGATATTCGCCAGCTCAAGCATCGCTACCTCAACGCCTGCGATCTCAAGCAGGTCGAGGTGATTGCCTACTGCTTCGCCGATGGTGAAGTGCTGATCGATTACGGCCCACTGGGGATCTTTCGTGAGCGCGACAGTTTTGTCGCGCTGTACCGCGAACTGGCCTGCCATGAGCGGGTGATCGACCTGCATCACGGCGCCAACCCGGAAATCGATGTGCTAAGCGAAGATGAAGCCCAGGGCCGTTGGGCCCTGTGGTATTTTAACCTGGATGGTGAGAGCGGGGCGACGCGGCAGTTGGGTGGGTTCTATCAGGACCGTTATCAGCGTATCGCCGGCCAATGGAAGCTCGTCGCCACCCGCTTTACCGCTCACTCGGAAGTGGCGCGTTCCTGAAAGTTGCTCACTCCAGAGG
>NZ_CABVHU010000059.1 GCF_902497855.1 Pseudomonas fluorescens | reverse complement strand
GGTCCCCTGCGTTTCGATGAATCGTGGTCAACGCCAAACCCTGTAGGAGCCGGCTTGCTGGCGAAGACGTCTGGATGGGCGCTGCAAGGCTTGAGACCGCTTTCGCTGGCAAGCCAGCTCCTACAGGTCCCCTGCGTTTCGATGAATCGTGGTCAACGCCAAACCCTGTAGGAGCCGGCTTGCTGGCGAAGACGTCTGGATGGGCGCTGCAAGGCTTGAGGCCGCTTTCGCTGGCAAGCCAGCTCCTACAGGTCCCCTGCGTTTCGATGAATCGTGGTCAACGCCAAACCCTGTAGGAGCCGGCTTGCTGGCGAAGACGTCTGGATGGGCGCTGCAAGGCTTGAGACCGCTTTCGCTGGCAAGCCAGCTCCTACAGGTCCCCTGCGTTTCGATGAATCGTGGTCAACGCCAAACCCTGTAGGAGCCGGCTTGCTGGCGAAGACGTCTGGATGGGCGCTGCAAGGCTTGAGACCGCTTTCGCTGGCAAGCCAGCTCCTACAGGTCCCCTGCGTTTCGATGAATCGTGGTCAACGCCAAACCCTGTAGGAGCCGGCTTGCTGGCGAAGACGTCTGGATGGGCGCTGCAAGGCTTGAGACCGCTTTCGCTGGCAAGCCAGCTCCTACAGGTCCCCTGCGTTTCGATGAATCGTGGTCAACGCCAAACCCTGTAGGAGCCGGCTTGCTGGCGAAGACGTCTGGATGGGCGCTGCAAGGCTTGAGACCGCTTTCGCTGGCAAGC
>NZ_CABVHU010000058.1 GCF_902497855.1 Pseudomonas fluorescens | reverse complement strand
GGCACACTGCGCCCCTGGTTATCAGTGAGGTAGACGAAGCTGCCACTTCTGCGCAGACTTTGTTCCCACGGCAGCACCCACCCTCTACCCAGCACGCTTTCAACGTTCAAATCACTTGCGTAGAAACGAGACCATTCAATGGGCATTAGCCCAGGGAGCGCAAAGTCGGTTTCACCCGACTCGAACAACACTTTGCGCCCCGTTGTAAGATCAACCGGATTGCCGCTTAAGCCGCCGATCGCGCGCGCTACGGCCGGTCCGATTATGAAACGACCGGCCAGATAGCTACCTGCAATTGTTGCCCCAAACTTCAATGCGCACGGACCGGCAGCTTTCAGCCCCTGTGTCAGTCCGAGCCGGAAGATCGGACCTACCGCGCGCCCCATGGAAGCGACGATCATCAACACATCGACGGTAACGCGTAGCCAGCCCGGTATCTCCTCGTCTACATCGAGGTAGCGTTCTGTTCCGCCACCAATGAATACGTTGTTCGAACCACTCGAAATCTTCGCCCCGCAGGTCAGCTTGTCACCCTTGCGCGCAGCCGCCACGTTGTTGATGAATACGTTGGACGAACCTTCCGCAACTAGCACCGGCGCTGGGTGTTTATCACACGCGCCTTGACTCAGAGTTGCATGGGCAGCATTACGGTTGTTGATGAACACATCCGCAGAGCACCCTTCCAGCTTTATTCCTCCGGTTGGAGAACTTCGTGCCGCTCCCATGCTCTCCCCAATCGCCGGAATGAAGCTGGCACCCA
>NZ_CABVHU010000057.1 GCF_902497855.1 Pseudomonas fluorescens | reverse complement strand
TCGGTCGATTGGGCCATCGTCAACAACGCCAGCGTCTTCGCCAACGTCTACAAGACTCAGGACTACGGCACCGGTTTCGACGTGCAGGGGCTTTACTCCTACGGCAGCGGCAGCCTCGTCGCCAGCCATAACCGCAGCTGGCTCGACACCACGCGGCTCTACGACACCTTGCCCGACGGCACGCGCGTGCGGCAGCGCAATGTATTTATCGGCCAGACCAGCAACTCGTCCTTGTCACTCAATCATCGCCTCACCAGCAAAAGTTCTGTCAATGCCCGGGTGTCCCACAGCGAAGGCAACACCGAAGTGGTCGGCGTGGATCTGGGCTGGACTCAACGCACGCAACTGTTCGGCAGCGACGCCAATTGGCGCCTGTCGCTGTTCGACAGGCCGGGCAGCTTCAGTTCGGGCAATGATCGAAATCGCGGCCTTGACCTGAGCGTGAGCGTGGCGCTGGGTGGCCCGGGAGAGCAGCTCTCCGGCAGCATCGGCACCCGCACCGATCGCGATGGGGGGCGTGATAACAATGCCTCGATCACTTACCGCACAGACTTGCAGGACCACCTGCTGCAAAGCGTTTCCGCCACGGCCATCACCGACACCTATGGCCTCGGTTTGAATGCGCTGGCGACGATGCAATCGGACCGGGTCAACGGCGACGGATTTATCCAGCGCTCGTCCTACAACAACGACCTCACCGGCGGTCTCAACCTCGACAGCACCGTGGCGGTCGGCGGGCAAAAGATGATCGTGACCAGCCAATACCAC
>NZ_CABVHU010000056.1 GCF_902497855.1 Pseudomonas fluorescens | reverse complement strand
TCGAGCAACAGGCTGACATCCGCCTTGAACAATTGCGGCTGGGCCTGATTCCCTGCCTGCGGGCTACCGGCCAGGTGTTCGATGCCCGAATGAGAAAGCAACTTCTGCAGACCTTGGCCATAGCTGCTCAAGGTCCCGGCATTAAGCATGGTCTGCGCCGGCTGATCGCCCATCAACCCGGCCACCTGCTGCACGAAGGCGCTGAACTGCGGCGAACGAATCCCGATCACCAGGCCCGGATTGGTGCAGAACTGGCCGCAACCCTGTACCACCGACGCGGTCAGGTCCCGGGCCACGTTTTCAGCACGCGCTGCCAGGGCCTGGGGCAGCACGATCACCGGGTTGATGCTCGACATTTCGGCGAATACCGGGATCGGCTGTGGACGGGCGGCGGCCATGTCACACAACGCCCGGCCGCCCTTGAGCGAGCCGGTGAAACCCACCGCCTGGATCGCCGGGTGCTTGACCAGCGCTTCGCCAACCCCGCTGCCGTAGATCATGTTGAACACGCCAGACGGCATCGCGGTTTTGTCTGCGGCGCGCAGGATGGCATCGGCGACCCATTCAGCCGTGGCCATGTGCCCGCTGTGGGCCTTGAACACCACCGGGCAACCGGCGGCCAGTGCCGACGCGGTGTCACCGCCGGCAGTGGAAAAGGCCAAGGGAAAATTGCTCGCGCCAAACACCGCCACCGGCCCGAGGCCGATGCGGTACTGGCGCAGGTCGGGACGCGGCAACGGCTTGCGTTCCGGCAAGGCCCGGTCGATGCGGGCACCGTAGAAATCACCGCGCCGCAGCACCTTGGCGAACAGCCGCATCTGGCCGCTGGTGCGACCGCGCTCGCCTTGAATCCGTGCGGCCGGCAACGCGGTTTCGCGGCAGACCAGGGCGACGAACTCATCGCCCAGGGCATCGAGCTCATCGGCCACCGCATCGAGAAAC
>NZ_CABVHU010000055.1 GCF_902497855.1 Pseudomonas fluorescens | reverse complement strand
CTGGTGCAGTACCGTTACGACGAAAATGGTCAACTGATCGAAGTGATCAATCGCAACAACGATTCCGTTCGACGTTTCAGCTACGCTGATGGCGTCATGGCCAGTCACAGTAACGCCCTCGGCCTGACCTGCAATTACCGCTGGCAGACCCTCGGCGATCAGCCTCGCGTGGTGGAGCACTGGACCAGCGATGGCGAACATTTTCACTACCGCTACGACTTCAACCAGCGCGTTTCCTGGGCTACTGACGTGCTGGGGCGTGAGTTGGAAATTCAGTACAACGAGGACCGTCGCGTGATTGCCAGTCGTGATTACGGCGGCGAATGCTACGGTATTGCCCTGGACGAAGCCGGCAACATGACGGGTTTGAATCTGCCCGATGGCAACAAGCTCGCGTTCAAATACGACGACTTTTCACGCCTGATCGAAGAGACCGATCCACTGGGTCGCAAAATCAAATACAAATATCACCTCAGTACCACGCTGGTCACTGAGACGACTTTCATGGACGGCAGCACCTGGAAAGCCCGCTACGACGCCAAGGGCAACCTCATCGCCGAAGTCGACGCGCTGGGCCACAAAACCGAATACCTGAACAGCGATGACGGCTTGCCGCACACCATCATCGACGCTACCCACAAGTCCAAATACCTGTGGTGGAACGCGTTGGCCCAGGTCGAGCGGTTTCAGGATTGCTCCGGCAAAAATACGTATTACCGCTATGACGAGCGTCAGCATTTGGTCGCCGTTACGGATGCGCTGAATCAGACGACAACCCTTGAGCGCAAACCCGACGGCGAAGTGCTGCGCATCCAGCACCCGGACGGCAGCGCCGAGTCCTTTACCTACAACGCCCTCGGCCAGGTCCTGACGCATACCGACGGTAAAGGCCAGACCACACGCTTGCTGCGCACCGCCCGCGGTCTGCCGAGCAGCCGTCAGGACGCCAAGGGCCAGCGCATCCGCTACGAATATGACCAGGCCATTCGCCTGACCGCGCTGGTCAACGAAAACAATGCGGCTTACCAGTTCGCCTATGATGCGTCCGACCGCCTGGTCGAAGAAAAACGCATCGACAACCTGACCCGCCAGTTCAGCTACAACCT
>NZ_CABVHU010000054.1 GCF_902497855.1 Pseudomonas fluorescens | reverse complement strand
TTAGAAGAAGCCCAGCGGATTGATGTCGTAGCTCACCAGCAGGTTTTTGGTCTGCTGATAGTGATCGAGCATCATCTTGTGGGTTTCACGGCCGACGCCGGACTTCTTGTAGCCACCGAACGCGGCATGCGCCGGGTACAGGTGGTAGCAGTTGGTCCACACCCGACCGGCCTTGATCGCGCGGCCCATGCGGTAGGCGCGGTTGATGTCGCGGGTCCACAGGCCGGCGCCCAGGCCGAACTCGGTGTCGTTGGCGATGGCCAGGGCTTCGGCTTCGTCCTTGAAGGTGGTGATGCTCACCACCGGGCCAAAGATTTCTTCCTGGAACACGCGCATTTTGTTGGTGCCCTTGAGCAGGGTCGGCTGGATGTAGTACCCGGTCGCCAGGTTGCCCTCGAGTTTTTCCACCTTGCCGCCGGTCAGCAGTTCGGCGCCTTCGCCCTTGGCGATTTCCAGGTACGACAGGATTTTGTCGAATTGCTGCTCGGACGCCTGGGCGCCGACCATGGTGTCGGTGTCCAGCGGGTCGCCGCGTTTGATTTGCAGGACTTTGTTCATGACCACTTGCATGAACTCGTCGTAGATCGACTCTTGCACCAGGGCGCGGGACGGGCAGGTGCAGACTTCGCCCTGGTTGAAGAACGCCAGCACCAGGCCTTCGGCGGCTTTTTCGATGAAACTCGGTTCAGCCTGCATGATGTCTTCGAAGAAGATGTTCGGCGATTTGCCACCCAGCTCCACGGTGGACGGAATGATGTTTTCAGCCGCGCATTTCATGATGTGCGAGCCGACCGGGGTCGAGCCGGTGAAGGCGATCTTGGCGATGCGCTTGCTGGTGGCCAGGGCTTCGCCGGCTTCCTTGCCGAAGCCTTGCACCACGTTGAGCACGCCCGGTGGCAGCAGGTCGCCGATCAGCTCCATCAGCACGGTAATGCCCAGCGGGGTTTGTTCGGCTGGCTTGAGCACCACGCAGTTGCCGGCGGCCAGGGCCGGGGCGAGTTTCCAGGCGGCCATCAGGATCGGGAAGTTCCACGGAATGATCTGCCCGACCACGCCCAGCGGTTCATGGATGTGATAGGCCACGGTGTTGCCGTCGATCTCGGCGGCGCTGCCTTCCTG
>NZ_CABVHU010000053.1 GCF_902497855.1 Pseudomonas fluorescens | reverse complement strand
ATCTGCTTGGGGGCCTTGCCGTTGGCCTTCAGGCGGTCTTTCATGGCCTTGATCGCCTCGTTATGCTGCAACGCTACCAGGCCTGGCATGTAGAGGCCTGCACGCACACTCACTGAGCCGATTTTTGAAATCGTAGTGCGCCCCTTGAGCTTGCCCGAGTCGTGAAGCTTCGGGTTCAGTCCGGCAGCAGCGACTAGTTTGCGAGGATCGTCGTACTTGCGCAGGTCGCCCAGTTCGGCCAGCAGCCGCTCAATCGTTTTTTCCCCGATACCGTCAATGGTCACGATCAAGTCGCGCATCTCGCGCATATCCGGGTCGTCATCGATGTGGTTTTTGATTGCCTTGTGCGTTTCAGCGATCTCTTTTTCGATGTGGCGCAGCACAGAGTTGATCGAGGCTTTAACCTTCTCATCGGACACATCCAGACGATTGCACTCCATTCGCTCCATCTCCTGGAGATCATCCAGGCGGCGCACCAGGGCTTTGAGCTGGCGATACTTCAGCGGCTCCGGCGCCCACAGCGCAAGCCTTTCATTCTTTTCGCGGGCGAAGTCAGCGATCAGTTTGGCATCGCTTTTATCGGTTTTGATCCGACGTAACTCGCTGTCGGCGTAGGCGTGGGTCGTGGCCGGATTGACCACGCAAACCCGGTAACCCTTGTTGTAAACGAACTCGGCCAGCTCCAGGTGATAGATACTGGTCGCTTCCATCACGATCAGGGCCGAAGGTTCGACCTGTTTTACCAACCAGGCCTCGAACTCTTTGAAACCCTTTGAATCGTTAGCCAGTTTGGCCTTGGTTTTGTGTTTGCCATTTGGCAGATGAGTAGCAATATCAAAGGTGTTTTTTGCGACATCGACGCCGACGAAACTGGACATGACCGTCCCTCCATTAGGTCCGTTGCGATCATCACTGCACTCCGTCCAACCTTGTGAATGCGGGCTCTCGCCAGAGACGGGCCCAAGATACCGTTCGAACTGTATGAGTGAGTGTGGAGGGCTGGAGCACAATCTACATCACAGGCACAAAGCCTAAGGAGCTGCACGGCTTCCAGGTCCCTCCCTCGATGATCAGTCGAGAACTATCGCTCCTGATGGAGCGATAGTCGAGATACAAGGAGCTG
>NZ_CABVHU010000052.1 GCF_902497855.1 Pseudomonas fluorescens | reverse complement strand
ACGGTAGCAATGGCGTTACCGGCGTAGATCGGGCGCTTGAAGGTATCGGCGCTTTCTACCGAGATGATCTCGGAGATCTGGTCAACGTCCAGCTGGGCGGCAACGCGCGGCAGGATGTTTTTGCCGTTGGAGGTCGCGGCAGCCAGGATGTGGCTGTAGCCCGCAGCCCCTGCTTCTTGAACAAGAGCGGCTACCAGCGGCGCGACGTTTTCCGGCAGTTGGTGAGCGTAAGCGGCGTTGTCGGCCACCAGCACTTTTGCCACGCCAGCGATGTTCGCAGCGGCTTCAGCCACCGCGCCGACAAAGGCACCGGCCACCAGCAGATGAATCTCACCGCCGATTTTGCCAGCGGCGGCCACGGTGTTCAGCGTGACCGGGGCCAGCATTTTGTTGTCGTGCGCGTCTTTGGAATAGTCAGCAATAACCAAGATAGTCATTCAGATCACCTTCGCTTCGTTTTTCAGTTTCTCGACCAGTTCAGCCACCGACTTGACCATGATCCCCGCGCTGCGTGCAGCCGGCGCTTCGACTTTCAGGGTGGTGTTGGTGGAGGCGGTGGAAACGCCCAAAGCGTCCGCAGTCAGCACTTCGAGCGGCTTCTTCTTGGCTTTCATGATGTTGGGCAGGGACGCATAACGCGGCTCGTTCAAACGCAGGTCGGTGGTGACGATGGCCGGCAGTTTCAGGGAAACCGTCTGCGCGCCGCCGTCGACTTCACGCGTCACCGCAACGCTGTCGCCGCTGATCTCGACTTTGGAGGCGAAGGTGCCCTGACCGTAGCCGCTCAGTGCCGCGAGCATCTGGCCAGTCTGGTTGTTGTCGCTGTCGATGGCTTGTTTGCCAAGAATCACCAGCCGCGGCTGTTCCTTGTCGACCACCGCCTTGAGCAGCTTGGCCACCGCCAGCGACGTCAGCTCTTCAGCGGATTCGACGAGGATGGCGCGATCGGCACCCAGGGCCAGCGCGGTGCGCAGTTGCTCCTGGGCGGTAGACGGACCGACGCTGACGACAACGATCTCACTGGCAATGCCCTGCTCTTTCAAGCGTACCGCTTCTTCCACGGCGATTTCGCAGAACGGGTTCATCGACATCTTGACGTTGGCGAGGTCGACGCCGGAATGGTCCGCCTTGAC
>NZ_CABVHU010000051.1 GCF_902497855.1 Pseudomonas fluorescens | reverse complement strand
GGCTTGCCGGCGAAGGCGTCTTCATGGGCGGTGCAGGGTTTGAGGCCGCCTTCGCGGGCAAGCCTCGCTCCTACAGGGCGCAGTCTTCATGGGCGCTGCATGGCTTCAGGCCGCCTTCGCCGGCAAGCCGGCTCCTACACGATCAGCTGTGTATCGATTAATTGTGCGCAACGCCAACCCCTGTAGGAGCCAGGCTTGCCGGCGAAGGCGTCTTCATGGGCGGTGCAGGGTTTGAGGCCGCCTTCGCGGGCAAGCCTCGCTCCTACAGGGCGCAGTCGTCATGGGCGCTGCATGGCTTCAGGCCGCCTTCGCCGGCAAGCCGGCTCCTACACGATCAGCTGTGTATCGATTAATTGTGCGCAACGCCAACCCCTGTAGGAGCCCGGCTTGCCGGCGAAGGCGTCTTCATGGGCGGTGCAGGGTTTGAGGCCGCCTTCGCCGGCAAGCCTCGCTCCTACAGGGCGCAGTCTTCATGGGCGCTGCATGGCTTCAGGCCGCCTTCGCCGGCAAGCCGGCTCCTACACGCTCAGCTGTGTATCGATTAATTGTGCGCAACGCCAACCCCTGTAGGAGCCAGGCTTGCCGGCGAAGGCGTCTTCATGGGCGGTGCAGGGTTTGAGGCCGCCTTCGCGGGCAAGCCTCGCTCCTACAGGGCGCAGTCGTCATGGGCGCTGCATGGCTTCAGGCCGCCTTCGCCGGCAAGCCGGCTCCTACACGATCAGCTGTGTATCGATTAATTGTGCGCAACGCCAACCCCTGTAGGAGCCCGGCTTGCCGGCGAAGGCGTCTTCATGGGCGGTGCAGGGTTTGAGGCCGCCTTCGCCGGCAAGCCTCGCTCCTACAGGGCGCAGTCTTCATGGGCGCTGCATGGCTTCAGGCCGCCTTCGCCGGCAAGCCGGCTCCTACACGCTCAGCTGTGTATCGATTAATTGTGCGCAACGCCAACCCCTGTAGGAGCCAGGCTTGCCGGCGAAGGCGTCTTCATGGGCGGTGCAGGGTTTGAGGCCGCCTTCGCGGGCAAGCCTCGCTCCTACAGGGCGCAGTCTTCATGGGCGCTGCATGGCTTCAGGCCGCCTTCGCCGGCAAGCCGGCTCCTACACGATCAGCTGTGTATCGATTAATTGTGCGCAACGCCAACCCCTGTAGGAGCCAGGCTTGCCGGCGAAGGCGTCTTCATGGGCGGTGCAGGGTTTGAGGCCGCCTTCGCGGGCAAGCCTCGCTCCTACAGG
>NZ_CABVHU010000050.1 GCF_902497855.1 Pseudomonas fluorescens | reverse complement strand
TGAACTGGTCAAGTAATTCCGGACACCGGTTACGGTGTTTATGCCGCCTTTTGCTCCATAGCTATCGGTGATAGGTAACCGTTGTAGCTGTGGAGCCTTGTGCGGTTGTAATACATGAAGAAGCGTACGATATCGGTTTTTGCTTCCTCGATCAGGCTGTAGCCGCTACGAGGTACCCACTCTGACTTCAGCGTGCCGAAAAAACGCTCTGTTGGAGCATTGTCCCAGCACTGCCCTCGATGACTCATGCTTTGCAAAATGCCATGGCGCGTCAGTTCTTCTTGAAACTTACGACTGGTGTACTGGCATCCCTGATCTGAGTGAAACATCAGTCCCGGCGGGCACGTTCGTACCTCTGTCGCCATGCGTAGCGCCTTGCTGACCAAGTTGGCGTCATTGACTAGAGAGAATGCCCAGCCAATGACTCGGCGAGCAAACAAGTCGATCACGATGGCCAGGTGAACCCAGCGCTTGCCCACCATCAAACTTGTAACGTCGCCACACCAGACCTGATCAACTGCAGTCGGCTTGAAATTGCGCTTGAGTCGATTGGGCGCAACAAATGCTTCAACCCCTTTGGATCTGAATGGGTGCGGCTGGCGTTGTTTGCTGACAATGTTGGCCTCCCTCATCAGCGCTCTGGCAAGACTCCTTCCGACCGCTATATCTTGGGATTTCAGGCCCTGGCTGATCATCCTGGAGCCCATGGCTTCGCGGCTTTCGCTGTGCAGTTCAACCACTTTCAGCTTGAGCTCTTCACGCCTGAGCCGCAGCTTGGTTCGCCGCTGAAGCCATTCATAAAAGCTGCTGCGCTTCACATCGAAAACACGACACACAATGGCAGTCGGGAATGACTCTCTTAGTTCCGCAATCATCGAAAACGATCGGGATCCGACATCAAGAGAGCGGTAGCCTTTTTTAAGATCTCGGCTTCCATCTCCATGCGCTTGATCTTGGCTTTTAACTCCTGGATCTGGCGCTGATCTTCGGTAATCGCTTTGGTGCCCTTGACCGGCTGTCCCTCGCGCTCCTTGCGAACCTGATCGACCCAACGCCGTAAAGCGGTAGGCCCGATGTCCAGCGATGCACAAACATCTGGCACCGGGCAATTATCATCGAGCACCATGCTGGCAGCATGCAGCTTGAACTCGCGGGTATAGACCTTTCTTTCGTTCATGAAACCTCCAAGTTGGCGAAATCATATCGCCCTTAAGAGGTGTCCGGAATTATTAGGCCAGTTCA
>NZ_CABVHU010000049.1 GCF_902497855.1 Pseudomonas fluorescens | reverse complement strand
TGAACTGACCCCTAAATGTTGGACGGTCTTTGTCGCTAGCCAGCGGATCGTGTTCTGTATTCCACAGGACTCAGTCCGCCGAGCTTCGCCTTGATTCGGTCATGGTTGTAGTAACGGATGTATTTGTCCAGACCCGTTTGGAGCTCTTCTACGCTTTCAAAACGGTTGAGGTAGAAAAATTCGGACTTCAGTGTTCCGAAAAAGCTCTCGATCACCGCATTGTCCAAGCAGTTCCCCTTTCTGGACATGCTTTGCTTTATGCCCCGATCCTTCAGCGTGTGCTGGTATCGGGGCTGTTGGTATTGCCAACCCTGGTCGGAGTGGAGCACCAAATTAACCGGGCCTTGCAGCTGTTCAATAGCCTTATCCAGCATCTCGGTTACCAAGGTAAAACTCGGTCGGGTATCGATCTGGTAGGCCAGGATCTCGCCGTTGTAGAGATCCATGACGGGCGACAAATAGAGCTTCTTCAGCCCGACTTTAAATTCCGTAACATCGGTCACCCACTTCTGGTTAGGCCGTTGCGCGAGGAAGTTACGCTCCAGCAAATTCGGCGCTATTTTGCCGACCAGGCCTTTGTAAGACCGATATCTTTTTGGACGAACTAGCGATTTGAGGTTCATGTCTTCCATCAAACGCTGAACCCTTTTTTCATTGACAGGCTCTTTTTTGCGGATCGCCAGAGTAATACGTCGATAGCCGAAACGTCCCTGATGCTCATGATAGAGGCCCTGGATGGTGGCTTTCAGGTCCGCATGCTTGTCAGGCTTCTGGAGTGCGCCGACTTGGTAGTAGAAAGTACTGCGCGCGAGATTGGCCAGCCTGAGCAAGCCATCCAAAGGAAACCTCGAGCGCAGCGCTATCACGGTGAGCGTTTTTTCTTGGGGGGACGGCTCCTGTTCGGAGCCTCCCTTATTTCCTCGAGCTTTTTTAGATAGGCGTTCTCCATACGCAGGTATTCAAGCTCAGCCTTGAGTTGTTCCCGACTTTTCGAATCATCATCTACGAACGGGGACTGGGGTGGGACAGGCGATTTTTTTGGCATGGAGACAGTCTTTTTTCTCTTGGGTACATCTAAACCGCCACTGTAATACTGGCGCTCCCAAATGCCCACCTGCGAAGACTGCCCGAGCCCAAACCGGGTGGCGGCCTCACGACAGGAAAGTCGTTCTTTGTGCATACATTCAACGACCGAAAGCTTGAACACCGCACTGTAGTGGTGACCATTCGCTCTCAGACCCGCGCTGCCACGGGCTTGAAAAGCGGCAACCCAACGTCGCAGAAGACTGCAATCAATTGAGTAGCGATTGGCGATTTTTCGAAACCCATCGTCGCCGTTGATGTAGGCCTCAACGGCTGTGATTTTGAACTGCACGGAATACTTGCCCATTGGAAACACCCCAAAAGTCAGGATCTGTGTCCAACTTTTGGGGGTCAGTTCA
>NZ_CABVHU010000048.1 GCF_902497855.1 Pseudomonas fluorescens | reverse complement strand
AACAGACTGTGTGAAAACGCACTGATGGTGGTTCCAATCAAACGCCCCGACTTGTTCGGGGCGTTTGCTTTTGTGCGGGCAGCAGACAAAAAAGGGCGTTTCAGCCCATCAACGCCATCAACTGACGTGCGCCAAGCACATTGATCGCTCTTTTCAGGTTATAGGCGTTCACCGCCAAGGCCATTTCAGCTCTCGTGCCTTCCAGCTGCCGTAGCAAGAACCGAGCATTCCCAAACAGCCACTGTTTTAGGTTGCCGAAGGGATGCTCCACGATGGATCTTCGGCTGACCATCATTTCGGGGTGTCTGTGCATTCGCCGCTCCATTCGTTCGAAAGCCTCTTCGTGAGCATGGCGTGTGACGTATCGGCGCTTGGCCTCAGTGCATTGCGCTTTCAGCGGACAGGCGGCGCAGTCGTTCTCCGCCGCCTGGTAAATGCGGTCGCCCTTGCTGGTTTGCTTGAGTGTCAGCCATTTACCGGCAGGACATTGATATCGATCTTGCGGGGCATCATAGGTAAATACGGTTCGATCGAAGAACTCCTTTTCCTTGCTGCTGGAGTTACCTGACCGATTAGGCGGTACATAAACCGTGATGTTCTCATCCTCGCAGGCCTGGAACTGCTTGCCATTCGAGTAGCCCGCATCGGCCGTGACCACCAGTTCGTCTTGCTGCAAGTGTTCTTTGGCAGCCTTGGCCATGGGCTCAAGTTGCTTGCGATCATCACTGTCCTGAGTGACTTCATGATGCAGAATCAGGCAATGCTCAGCGTCCACGGCGGTTTGCACGTTGTACGCAACCCGTGGCCCTTTGTGCGTTCGCATCATTCGGGCATCGCTTTCGTGTGTATTGAATTGCTCAAGCTCCATTGATTTCATCAGCGCCTGGCAAGTCAGATTATTCGAGTGCCTGACTTCAAGTTGCGCCAAAGCCGTCTTGACCGCACTGCGATCAACCACTTCGTCGGCTTCGTTTTTGTCCGCCTCATCCAGCTCGGCCAGATACTGGGCGATGCGTTTATCCAGCTTCTGTTCCTGGTGCTTGAGCCGCTTCAAATTCATATGACGCCGCGAGGAAGCAACCGCCTGAAACTTGCTGCCATCGATGGCCACCAGCTCGCCTGCGATCAAACCCACCGTGCGGCAAAACTGGACGAAGGCACGGCATGTCGCAATAAAGGCGGGTTTGTTGTTCTTGCGAAAATCGGCAATGGTCTTGAAGTCGGGTTTGAGCCGGTTGATCAACCACATCACTTCGATGTTGCGCTGACACTCAGCTTCAAGACGCCGCGATGAGCGAATCCGCTGGAAATAGCCATAGAGGAACAGCTTGAGATGATCGGCGGGATCGTAAGAGGGGCGTCCGGTACCTTTTGATAAGGCTTTATCAAAACCCAAGCGTACAAGATCAAGCTTGGCGACATAGGTGTCGATCACGCGGACGAGGTGATCCTCGGGGATCAACTCTTCCAGCGAGACCGGGAACAGGCTGGTCTGGCTGCGGGACTGTCCTTGGATGTAGGCCATGACGAAAAATGCTCCGTATCTTTCGATACGGAGCATTTTCTTTGAGTGCCGCGCAGATTGCTAGGTTTTCACACAGTCTG
>NZ_CABVHU010000047.1 GCF_902497855.1 Pseudomonas fluorescens | reverse complement strand
CCCCCCATTTGCCGGTACTGCCGCGCTGGATGCTGGACGTTACCTTGGCCAGTGCCTGCGGGTCATTGGCATACTTGGCCGCCACCTCGTGATAGGCCGGGCCGACGACCTTATGATCGATCGCGTGGCAGGACAGGCAACCGTTGCCCTGGAGCAAGGCCATGGCGTCGACTTTTGTTGCAGGCGTGGCCAGGGGCTGGCCCGCCGACGGGTTCGACGCCGCCTGCACCTCGGCATCGCTCGCCTGGGCACTGCCGTAGGTCACCGCCAGGTAGGCGCCGATAATGCTCACCTCCCGATCGCTGATGGGCGCACCGTACACGTGCTGCATCTTGCCCGCTTCTGCAGTCCACTGCGCCAGGGTCAAGCCAGGCGGCTGGAAGCTGATGTAATCGGCCGAATGGCAGGTGGAACATTTCTGCTGCGCCAATGGATAGCCAGGCAGCGCACTGGGCTTGAACGCCGCCGTTTCGGGCGGCAAGGTGATCGACAGGGGTGCTGCGCTGGCCATGGCAGCCAGACAAAACTGCGCCGCGCACAGCAAGGTGGTCATGGGTTTCATGCGGGCCTCCTCAGGCGACGGTCACGTGGCTGGTTTCCACGACGTGGCGGCGGTAGCCACCGGGGTTCCAGTCGGCTCGCAGCGGTTGCGTCTCGCCCGCACTGTTGCTGGCGCGCACCATCAACGCAGTGGCGCCCTTGCTGTGAAAGGTGATCGGCAGCGTCCACTCGCGGAAGGAAAAACGGCCCAGATCCTGCCCAAGCCTGGCTTCGCGCCAATGCTTGCCGCCGTCGATCGACACTTCCACCTTGTTGACGCCAACGCCGCCGTCGAACGCTATGCCCTTGAGCACCACGCTTTTGTTCAACGGCAACACATCGCCCTGTTTAACGCTGGTGATGAAACTGCGTACCGGCAATCTGGAAATCGGCTGGGTTTGCGCCGCGGTGGTGCCGGGGGCGATGCAGAAACAGTCGTCGTCCGGCACCCGATAACCTTTAGCCATGAAGAAACCGTCGTAGGTGTGGTCGACGACTTCGATCTCACTCAGGTGCTTGATCCAGTACGTGCCGAAATAGCCGGGCACCACCAGCCGTATCGGGTAGCCGTTGAGGAATGGCAGGTCGGCACCGTTCATTGACCAGGCGATCATGGGCTCGCCGTCCATGGCATGGCTGATGTCCAGGGCCTTGATGAACTCCGGCGTGCTGGGCAGCACCGGCTTGTCGAGCCCTCGGAAGGTCACTTGCCTGGCGTCGGCTTGCACCCCCGCCTTTTCCAGTACCGTCTTGAGCGACACCCCCACCCAGCGGGCATTGCCCATTGACCCATTGCCCAACTGAGCGCCGAACACCCGCGGCATCGAGAAGCCACGGCTGTTACCCGAACACTGGTTGACGGCCACCACCTCTATCGGTTCGGCGAGGGCCTTGAGTTCGGCAAGGGACAGGGACAGCGGCGTGTCGACCGAGCCCTTGATCGTCAGGCGGTAACTGGCCGGATCGATGCTGGTCGGGAAATTGGCCAGGTGGTAACGCACGAAAAAGGCGTCGTTGGGCGTGATGGGCCCTTCGTTGAAGACAGCGAAGGGCGTCTCCAGGTGCGGCGGGCGAGTGGTCACCAGGGTCAGCGGTCGTTTTTGCGGATATTGCACCAGCGGCCGCGGGCCAGCCGCAAAGGTCACGTCTTCGGCGTT
>NZ_CABVHU010000046.1 GCF_902497855.1 Pseudomonas fluorescens | reverse complement strand
ATCTACATCACAGGCACAAAGCCTAAGGAGCTGCACGGCTTCCAGGTCCCTCCCTCGATGATCAGTCGAGAACTATCGCTCCTGATGGAGCGATAGTCGAGATACAAGGAGCTGGCTTGCCAGCGAAAGCGGCCTCAAGCCTTGCAGTACCCATGACGACGCCTTCGCTGGCAAGCCAGCTCCTACACAGGGGATCGGCGTTGACGACAATCCAACGGTACGCCGGGGATCATGTAGGAGCTGGCGTAAGACTCAGGCTATCTGCGCCTTCGACGCCACTTGATCAAACGTCACCTCGTCCAGCGCATCTGCCTGCTCATCCAGTACCTGGCGCGGATGGTTGTCACCCGGAATGCTGCTATCGATCAGGCTCAGCAAACTCGAGCCCCGTGGCGTCAAAATGTAGTTAGAGCCAGTGCCACCCTGTTCCTCAGGTCGAGGCTCGATATAGCCGCGCGCCAACAGCAACTTTTCGTACTCGCCGGCCACCGCTTTCAGGTGATCCAGGTTTCCCGTCTGCTCGCCCTCGGTCGCTTTCTCAGCCGCTAGTTGTTCGGCATAAGGCCGTGGCGTAAAGCTGCTGGCACCGTTCTGTACTTCGTGCAGCAAGCGTTCGATCAAATCCCAGTTATAAGTCGTCATCCTGATCAACCTCCAGCGCCCGTGAGTAAAATGGCCTACAGAGGTTGTGACCGACAGCGTGCGCAGCCGTTCAGCTGAGGTATTGAATAGCGTTTGAACAGCACCGACCGGCGGCATGTCGAATTGAGCACAGTTCAAACGACTAGCTATGTCAGTTACCTCCCAGCATCCCGCAGGAGAAAACCAATGAACATTCAGAATCATCCCGTCGTCTCCCGAGAAGAATGGCTCGCCGCCCGCAAACAACACCTGGCCAACGAAAAAGCCTTCACCCGGGAACGGGACAGGCTCAGCGCCGAACGCCGTACCCTGCCCTGGGTGAAAGTCGACAAGGACTACCGCTTCCAGGGCCCTGACGGCGAGTTGAAACTGGCCGATCTGTTCGGCGGCCGCAGCCAGTTGGTCATTTACCACTTCATGTTTGCCAAAGGCTGGGACGAAGGTTGTTCCGGCTGCTCCTTCCTGTCCGACCATATCGACGGGGCCAACCAGCACCTGGCCCACCATGACGTGGCGGTGGTGGCGGTTTCCCATGCACCCTTCGCCGAATTCCAGGCGTTCAAACGGCGCATGGGCTGGAAATTCGACTGGGTATCGTCAGAAGGCTGCGATTTCAACTACGACTTCGGCGTCTGCGCCCGGGCCGACGACGTTGCCGCCGGCAGAGCCACCTACAACTACGAAAAATCCGACGGCGCCGAAGAGGAACTCCCCGGCCTGAGCGTGTTTTATCGTAACGAGGACGGCGAAATATTCCATACCTACTCCACCTACGCCCGCGGCCTCGACCTGTTGGTCGGCGCCTACAACTACCTGGACCTGACGCCCAAGGGCCGCAATGAAGAGGAAATCATGGAATGGGTACAACTTCATGATCAGTATGAAGGCGAGGCTTCATCCAGCTGCTGTCATAGGGGGTAGACCGCGGAGGACGGGTCACGGCCATCGCGCGCAAGCTCGCTCCCACATTGATCCGGGTCGTTCACAGTAGTCATTAACCTCTCAATCCCCTTGTAGGAGCTGGCTTGCCAGCGAAGGCGGTGGGTCAGACAACATCAATGTTGAATGTGATGGCCACTTCGCTGGCAAGCCAGCTCCTTGTATCTCGACTATCGCTCCATCAGGAGCGATAGTTCTCGACTGATCATCGAGGGAGGGACCTGGAAGCCGTGCAGCTCCTTAGGCTTTGTGCCTGTGATGTAGA
>NZ_CABVHU010000045.1 GCF_902497855.1 Pseudomonas fluorescens | reverse complement strand
GTAAGCGTCCGCCCAACACACCTTGTGTGATTAAACGGGCGCCCACCTGTGCGGCAACAGCTCGGTTATCTCACTCGCACGCTGCGTCGGCAGGCGTGTAAGAACATCCTTCAAGTAAGCATACGGATCATGTCCGTTGAGCCGCGCCGACTGGATCAAACTCATGATCGCCGCCGCACGTTTACCGCTGCGTAACGAGCCCGCGAACAGCCAGTTCGAGCGCCCAAGAGCCCACGGCCGGATTTGATTCTCGCACCAGTTATTATCGATGGGCACAGCACCGTCATCGAGATAGCGCGTCAGCGCTATCCAGCGTTTGAGGCTGTAATCCAGGGCCTTGGCGATGGCCGAACCCTCAGGCACAAGCTGTCTTTGGGCGGTCATCCAGGTATGAAGTGCGTCGGCGATTGGCGCTGCTTTTTCCTGCCGTATTCGCTGTCGATCACCCGGTTCCAGCTCGCGGACTTCTCGTTCAACTTCGTACAAGGCCGCGATGTAGTGCAGCGCTTTTTCGGCGATCTGGCTCTTGTTGGTCGCATGCAAGTCGAAGAACTTTCGGCGGGCATGGGCCATGCAGCCGATCTCCGTAACGCCCAGTTCAAAGCCTGCCTTGTAGCCGGCAAAGTCATCGCAGACCAGCTTGCCGTTCCAACTGCCCAGGAAGGCTCGGGCATGTTCGCCAGCGCGGCTTGGGCTGAAGTCGTAAACGACCGCCGCCAGGTCGGAGAACTGACTGGTGGCATAGGCCCAGACATAAGCGCGATGAGTTTTTTTAGCGCCAGGCGTCAGCATTTGTACCGGCGTCTCGTCGGCGTGAACGATGCCGTGCGTCAGCACGGCTTCGCGCAGCGCATCGACTAGTGGTTGGAGTTGCACGCCGCAGTTGCCCACCCACTGCGCCAAGGTCGAACGGGCGATGGGCAGCCCGGCGCGACCGAAGATTTTTTCCTGACGATACAGCGGCAAATGATCAGCGAACTTGGCCACCATGACATGGGCCAGCAGGCCTGCGGTCGGTATGCCTTTGTCGATGACGTGCGCCGGTACCGGCGCCTGGATTAGCGTTTCGCACTGCTCGCAGGCCCATTTCCCACGGATGTGACGCTCGACGGTGAACACGCCGGGCGTGTAGTCGAGTTTTTCACTGGCATCTTCGCCGATGCGCTTGAGAGCACAGCCGCACTGGCAATGGCTGTTGTCCGGTTCGTGATGGATCAGCGTGCGAGGAAATTGCGGCGGCAGCGCTGCGCGCTTAGGTTGCTGGCGCACTTTGGCTTCGACTGGTGTCGGTTGCAGCGCCTCAAGCTCGGCTTCGATAGCGGCAATATCAGTATCGATCAAGTCGTCGAGCAAGCTGGCCTGATCTGGACTTAGTTGCTCGCTGCGTTTGGCAAACTTGAAGCGCTTGAGCAGCGCGATCTCGTGGGCCAGCTTCTCGTTGACCGACTTTTGATGATTGATCTGCTTGTCCATCGTCTCGACGCGCTGGATCAACTGCGCCGCCAAAGCACGCAGTTCTTCAGGGTTTAATTGATCGAGATTCGGATGCGAAGTCATGCCGCCGATTTTGCCAGAGAGGGCTATGGGCGGCGATAGACTGATGCGCCAATTGCGCTGGCAAGCAGGCCATGGCAGGCGAGTTAGAGCACCGTGATGGCTCCTCCGGAACCGACGCGTTGCCAAGGTAAGCCGAGCACCAAGGCTTGAAGTTGCTCTGCATCCAGCTCGACTTCAGAGCCGTGCCGCACGCCAGGCCAAAAGAAACGTCCTTGATTTAAGCGCCGGGCAGCAAGCCAAATCCCCAAGCCATCATGCACCAGCACTTTCATGCGATTGGCACGACGGTTGGCAAACAGATAAGCACAGTGCGGCTTCGCCGCACCGAACACCGCCACGACCCGCGCCAGCGCAGTTTCAGTGCCGGCGCGCATGTCCATGGGCTCGGTGGCGAGCCAGATGGAGTCGATGCGGATCATCGCAGCAGGTCTCGCAGGAAAGCAGAACACGCCGCTGCATTTTCTGCCGGCCAACTCACCACGACTACGCCTTTTGGATGCGGCACTTCGATTCGGATCGTGGCAGGAAGGGCCTGATGCATCGGCACCGGCGGCGATGTCTTGACCGGGATGAAGGCGGTTTGAAGTGTCAGGTTTTTCTGCGCATGCACGCGTATCCATTTATGGACGAGGTTGGCGTTGAGGTTGTGGGTCAACGCGACATTGGCGATCGAGGTGTCAGGCTGCGCGCATTCGGCGATGACCTGGGCCTTGAAGGACTTTGAATAGGAACGGCGTTCTTGTGGCATAGGCGTCCGCTTAAAAAGGCTAAAAATGGTGTCCACTTAAATTTAGGTGGACACCATCGCCTCAAGCGACGGTGTCAGGAAGGTGTGTTGCCCGGACGGTTAC
>NZ_CABVHU010000044.1 GCF_902497855.1 Pseudomonas fluorescens | reverse complement strand
GCATGGGCAGCATTACGGTTGTTGATGAACACATCCGCAGAGCACCCTTCCAGCTTTATTCCTCCGGTTGGAGAACTTCGTGCCGCTCCCATGCTCTCCCCAATCGCCGGAATGAAGCTGGCACCCACGCCTGCTGCAATACTCAGCAGGATTCCACCCAAACCAGCCGTACAAATCGTGAATGCGGCAGCAGTTGCTATCGCAAGCCCAATCACTGCACCAACGAGGAACCCGCCAAGAGCACTGGTGTGCTCAATTTCATCACCCCAACGAGCTGCTTCGAACATGAGTTACTCCTGTTCGATGTCAGTGGGCGCGGTGTCCTGGCGTGGTTGGAAGCTGGTCAGCAGATGTAGCCAGTTCTCATTCTGAGTGACGCTGAAATCAGCCTGGCTCGTCGTTGAAAACACGAGAATGCGATGCTGCTCGATCTGGAAAGCCGCCTGACGTTGATACACCGGACGACCGTCGTTCATGTAGTACGCATCCACCTGGATGCCAGCGCGCGGGTGCTCCTCGCTGGATAACGTGGCAGCCTTCTTGCTGAGCAAGGTGTAGCCGCGCAATTTGGCGGCAATGAGTTTCACCTGACGCTCGATGTACGTTTTCAGCTCCTCGGCCGGCAGCATGTTGTCACGCGAGATCGTATTTTCACAAGCTAGATGCCACCCACTTGCCAGAGCCGTCTAACCGTTCTTTCTTCTTTATGACCCAGTCAGGATTTCGGAAAACCATGAAAAATCTGAATTGGCTTTTGAAACCAGCGTTCTGCTTCACGATGAATATCGACTCACTGTTATTTTCAGGCTCCACAACATCTCTAGAAGAATCATATGTCACCGGAATCGTACTACCCAGATCAACTAGTCGCTCCCGATTAATACCCTCATCCAGAGAGTGCAGATTTAGTATCTCCATTAATTTAACCGCATAATCCTGTTTAACTGTGGAAATATCTATATCACTTTCATCTGCTTCATCTTGAGCAGAACAAAAATCAGCCTCCCAATCCTTCATAGAATTCATAAAAATCACTAAATCGTCAATCGCCTTTTCGCTCATGATACCTCCTAGTTGAAGAAACGCCCCTGTATTACACGTTCTCCATTCTGGAGAACGTTGTAAATTATTCTATCGGGTCGAGATGCGCCTTCCGCATACTTGAAAACAATGTCTACATCTACGCTGCCATTAGCCTTGATGTATTGACTCAAGCCTTTTTCAAACTCACGAAATTGCCCTCTATTTATTTTTGAAAGTTGAGGAAATACACCATTTTTCCCCCCTGACCCACCTAGCAACTTTCCAATTATATGGCCTGCATCATCATCCGATTTACCTAGCAGCCTAGCCCATGCTCTAGATGAATTATTGGTAGTGGTACCAGTTCCTAAGTCTTTCGCTGTGATAGTTGCGGTTGCTCGCAGAGGTTGACCAGCTGCACCTCTCGTTACAATAGTAGTTACACACCATCCGAGGGGATCAATCCAACCATTAGTATTAGGCGCGTATTCATAAAGATTACCCCCTCCCAATAGCCCAATCGGATCCTGCGTAACAAACCGCCCCACCCCCGGATCGTAATACCGAAACGTATTGTAGTGCAGCCCCGTCTCGTCGTCGAAGTACTGCCCCTGAAACCTCAGATTCTGCTCAACCTCGTTCACCGCCAGCGCTTCGATGGAACCCCACGCCTTGTACGTCGCCTGCCAGACAATCCGCCCCTCACGGTCCGTCATCTCCAGCGGCGTACCAATCTGGTCGGTATGGAAGTAATAGAGCTGTTGTTCCCCACCCTCAACCTGATCCACCCGCGCCAACGGCGCATAACTGCCCGGCTCGTAGAGGTACAGACTGCTCTGCCCCGGGGTTTCCTCGCGCAAAAGGCGCAGGCCTTGCCACAAAAAGTGCTTCTGCTCGGTGACGCCGTTGACCGCTGACACCTTGGCCACCCGCCGTCCCAGGCTGTCATAACGATAGGCACCGCTGCTTTCCAGCTTGCCATTCACCAAGGTCTCGGCCTTGACCAGCCGATTTTCGCCGTCATAGCTGAACGTCTGCAGCCGGCTCAACCCGCTGCGTTTTTCAACCAGGTTACCCCACGCATCGTAGGTATATTCCTGATCTCGCCACTGCTTGATCCGGTTGTCCTTCACGTGATCAAACTGACTGGTGTTGAAGTTCAGCCGGTTCGCCGCCGCGTCATAGCGAAACTCTTCGCTGTCCACCAACTTGCCGGTGTCGCGGCTGTGCAGTTGACCATTGGCTTCATACGCGTACTTGATCTCGCCGCGCAGTTTGTCGAGGGTGCGGGTCAGTTCGCCGGCCGGGTCGTACTGGTGGCGGCGATGGATCGGATTGTAGACGTGCTCGACCAGCAGGCCGGGCTGAATGCCGGGGTTGTGGAGCTGCGAGAGCTTTTCCGCCGGCAGGGTCGAAGCGAACTGCCAGGCCTTGCGGCCCATGGCGTCGTAGCCGTAGCAGCTGGTGAGGTGCCCCTGGGTGCGCAGGACTTCGCGGTGCAGGTCGTCGCGTTCCATGTCGCTAATGAGCTGGCCGTCGAGGTTGAGCTGGTGCAGGTGGCCGCTGCCGTAGTACAGGTGATTCAGATGCTGGCCGGTAGGCAGGGTCAGCGTGGTCAGGTTGCTCAGTGGATCGTAGTCGTAGGACAGAGTGCCTTGCGGCGTGCTCTCCTTGATCAGGCGCCCGAGCAGGTCGTAAGCAAAATCGAGTGCCTCTGCGCTGACGCCGAGTTTTTTGCCGTCAGCGGTGGGCAGGCGCTCGATGGTGAGCAAGCGGTCTGCGTCGTCGTAGGTGTAGTCCTGGCGGGCGTCGGCGGTGAGTTTGGCCAGCAGGCGGCCAATCGCATCGCGCTCAAATTCGGTATGACGCTGTGGCCGTTCGCCGCGCTCGCCGTAGCCGATTTCATCCACCCGTGTCAGGTGTCCACCCAGGTTGTAGCTGAACTGGCGGGTCAGGTTGTCGATGCGTTTTTCTTCGACCAGGCGGTCGGACGCATCATAGGCGAACTGGTAAGCCGCATTGTTTTCGTTGACCAGCGCGGTCAGGCGAATGGCCT
>NZ_CABVHU010000043.1:0-3126 GCF_902497855.1 Pseudomonas fluorescens | reverse complement strand
TGAATATTGATTTCTAGTCTTTGATTAGATCGTTCTTTAAAAATTTGGGTATGTGATAGAAAGATAGACTGAACGTTACTTTCACTGGTAACGGATCAGGCTAAGGTAAAATTTGTGAGTCGCTCTTTATTGAGCAATGCATGCGAATTTTCGGCGAATGTCGTCTTCACAGTATAACCAGATTGCTTGGGGTTATATGGTCAAGTGAAGAAGCGCATACGGTGGATGCCTTGGCAGTCAGAGGCGATGAAAGACGTGGTAGCCTGCGAAAAGCTTCGGGGAGTCGGCAAACAGACTTTGATCCGGAGATGTCTGAATGGGGGAACCCACCTAACATAAGTTAGGTATCTTAAGCTGAATACATAGGCTTAAGAAGCGAACCAGGGGAACTGAAACATCTAAGTACCCTGAGGAAAAGAAATCAACCGAGATTCCCTTAGTAGTGGCGAGCGAACGGGGACTAGCCCTTAAGTGGCTTTGAGATTAGCGGAACGTTCTGGAAAGTACGGCCATAGTGGGTGATAGCCCTGTACGCGAAAATCTCTTAGTCATGAAATCGAGTAGGACGGAGCACGAGAAACTTTGTCTGAATATGGGGGGACCATCCTCCAAGGCTAAATACTACTGACTGACCGATAGTGAACTAGTACCGTGAGGGAAAGGCGAAAAGAACCCCGGAGAGGGGAGTGAAATAGATCCTGAAACCGTATGCGTACAAGCAGTGGGAGCCCACTTTGTTGGGTGACTGCGTACCTTTTGTATAATGGGTCAGCGACTTATTTTCAGTGGCGAGCTTAACCGAATAGGGGAGGCGTAGCGAAAGCGAGTCTTAATAGGGCGTCTAGTCGCTGGGAATAGACCCGAAACCGGGCGATCTATCCATGGGCAGGTTGAAGGTTGGGTAACACTAACTGGAGGACCGAACCGACTACCGTTGAAAAGTTAGCGGATGACCTGTGGATCGGAGTGAAAGGCTAATCAAGCTCGGAGATAGCTGGTTCTCCTCGAAAGCTATTTAGGTAGCGCCTCATGTATCACTGTAGGGGGTAGAGCACTGTTTCGGCTAGGGGGTCATCCCGACTTACCAAACCGATGCAAACTCCGAATACCTACAAGTGCCGAGCATGGGAGACACACGGCGGGTGCTAACGTCCGTCGTGAAAAGGGAAACAACCCAGACCGTCAGCTAAGGTCCCAAAGTTATGGTTAAGTGGGAAACGATGTGGGAAGGCTTAGACAGCTAGGAGGTTGGCTTAGAAGCAGCCACCCTTTAAAGAAAGCGTAATAGCTCACTAGTCGAGTCGGCCTGCGCGGAAGATGTAACGGGGCTCAAACCATACACCGAAGCTACGGGTATCATCTTCGGATGATGCGGTAGAGGAGCGTTCTGTAAGCCTGTGAAGGTGAGTTGAGAAGCTTGCTGGAGGTATCAGAAGTGCGAATGCTGACATGAGTAACGACAATGGGTGTGAAAAACACCCACGCCGAAAGACCAAGGTTTCCTGCGCAACGTTAATCGACGCAGGGTTAGTCGGTCCCTAAGGCGAGGCTGAAAAGCGTAGTCGATGGAAAACAGGTTAATATTCCTGTACTTCTGGTTATTGCGATGGAGGGACGGAGAAGGCTAGGCCAGCTTGGCGTTGGTTGTCCAAGTTTAAGGTGGTAGGCTGAGATCTTAGGTAAATCCGGGATCTTAAGGCCGAGAGCTGATGACGAGTGTTCTTTTAGAACACGAAGTGGTTGATGCCATGCTTCCAAGAAAAGCTTCTAAGCTTCAGGTAACCAGGAACCGTACCCCAAACCGACACAGGTGGTTGGGTAGAGAATACCAAGGCGCTTGAGAGAACTCGGGTGAAGGAACTAGGCAAAATGGCACCGTAACTTCGGGAGAAGGTGCGCCGGTGAGGGTGAAGCATTTACTGCGTAAGCCCATGCCGGTCGAAGATACCAGGCCGCTGCGACTGTTTATTAAAAACACAGCACTCTGCAAACACGAAAGTGGACGTATAGGGTGTGACGCCTGCCCGGTGCCGGAAGGTTAATTGATGGGGTTAGCTAACGCGAAGCTCTTGATCGAAGCCCCGGTAAACGGCGGCCGTAACTATAACGGTCCTAAGGTAGCGAAATTCCTTGTCGGGTAAGTTCCGACCTGCACGAATGGCGTAACGATGGCGGCGCTGTCTCCACCCGAGACTCAGTGAAATTGAAATCGCTGTGAAGATGCAGTGTATCCGCGGCTAGACGGAAAGACCCCGTGAACCTTTACTATAGCTTTGCACTGGACTTTGAATTTGCTTGTGTAGGATAGGTGGGAGGCTTTGAAGCGTGGACGCCAGTTCGCGTGGAGCCAACCTTGAAATACCACCCTGGCAACTTTGAGGTTCTAACTCAGGTCCGTTATCCGGATCGAGGACAGTGTATGGTGGGTAGTTTGACTGGGGCGGTCTCCTCCTAAAGAGTAACGGAGGAGTACGAAGGTGCGCTCAGACCGGTCGGAAATCGGTCGTAGAGTATAAAGGCAAAAGCGCGCTTGACTGCGAGACAGACACGTCGAGCAGGTACGAAAGTAGGTCTTAGTGATCCGGTGGTTCTGTATGGAAGGGCCATCGCTCAACGGATAAAAGGTACTCCGGGGATAACAGGCTGATACCGCCCAAGAGTTCATATCGACGGCGGTGTTTGGCACCTCGATGTCGGCTCATCACATCCTGGGGCTGAAGCCGGTCCCAAGGGTATGGCTGTTCGCCATTTAAAGTGGTACGCGAGCTGGGTTTAGAACGTCGTGAGACAGTTCGGTCCCTATCTGCCGTGGACGTTTGAGATTTGAGAGGGGCTGCTCCTAGTACGAGAGGACCGGAGTGGACGAACCTCTGGTGTTCCGGTTGTCACGCCAGTGGCATTGCCGGGTAGCTATGTTCGGAATAGATAACCGCTGAAAGCATCTAAGCGGGAAACTAGCCTCAAGATGAGATCTCACTGGGACCTTGAGTCCCCTGAAGGGCCGTCGAAGACTACGACGTTGATAGGTTGGGTGTGTAAGCGCTGTGAGGCGTTGAGCTAACCAATACTAATTGCCCGTGAGGCTTGACCATATAACACCCAAGCAATTTGCTTGCTCGAAAGAGC
>NZ_CABVHU010000042.1 GCF_902497855.1 Pseudomonas fluorescens | reverse complement strand
ACAAATACATCCGTTACTACAACCATGACCGAATCAAGGCGAAGCTCGGCGGACTGAGTCCTGTGGAATACAGAACACGATCCGCTGGCTAGCGACAAAGACCGTCCAACATTTAGGGGTCAGTTCAGGGGGAGACCGCGTGGCTACCAGGGAATCGTTTCACCCCTGTAATTCACAAAATGATGCCCGCCCTTGCCGGTGTAGGCGTTGACCTGATCAATCAACCCGCGAGTGCTGGTGTCGACATCGATATCCGCACCTTCACCGCCCATATCGGTTTTCACCCAACCCGGATGCAGCGACAACACCGTGAGTGTCTGCTCGCCCAACTGCGTCACGAAACTGTTGGTCATGGAGTTCAGCGCCGCCTTGCTGGCCTTGTACAGCGCCAGTTCCGGCGAGTCAGGCATGGTCACGCTGCCCAGCACCGAACTCATGAATGCCAGCACGCCGGTCTCTGGACGGATCTGCCCGGCGAAGCGCTGGGCCAGATTGATCGGAGCCACGGCGTTGGTGAAGAACAGCTGCCCGACTTCGGCCAGCGTCGCGCCGCCCGGTGTTTGAACGTCCGGCCCCTTGACCCCGGCATTGACGAACAACAGGTCGAACACTTGGTCCTTGAGTCGTTGGCTCAGGGCGATCACCGCCTGCTGATCGTCCATGTCGAGTTTTTCGATCCGCACCGCGCCCAATGCCTGCAAGGCTTCGGCGTTCTGTGGGTTGCGCACGGTGGCGGTGACTTGCCAACCATCCGCCAGCAGGGTTTTCACCAGGCCGAGGCCCAGGCCCCGGGAGGCACCGATGATGAGTGCGGTTTTTGCCGTAGACATGAGTGGTTTCCTTGATTAATGAAGATCACGGATTCAAAGGACAATGCTGCCCGATGCGTTGCTGCAACTCCTGGCGCAACGCGTCGAGTTAAAACCGAAACGTCGTGCACAACAAGGTGCTGTGAGAGGCACCTTGCACTATGTCGATCCCTGGCCAGGCCCTACATGAGGGCAAAACCCTTGATCAGGCTCCTGTTCTGCTCAGGCGCTCTGGTCAAAAAACGAGCAGCCGCGACCAGCCCATGCCGGATGTGGGGCGGCGACAGTCATGAACGGGTTATCCACAGATTGCTCCACAGTATTTGTGCGCAAGCTCCCTGCCCGGGCATAAGCAAAGTGCGGCTTTGTCCTAAAGGTGATAAACCGCGCTAACTATTTGTTTTCACGTGGATTTAGCTTTTCTGATGGCACATTGGACGAAAAATGCACAAAGGCCGCAAAGCCGCATGACAGAAGGGTTACAGGCGAATGTGCTCAGGTTATCCACAGGCGGGTGCACAGCAGATGTGGGCAAGTACAGCGCTGTGACGAACGGGCGGTGAACGTTGTTGGTGCGATTAGTGCTGCAACAAAATGCGTCCGCGACTCAGGTCGGCCAGTTGCGATTGCAGGGTGCCGATCCGGGCCTCGCCAACGGCCAGTTGCAACTCGACTCCGTTGGCCGTGAAGTGCTCCTCCACGATCAAACCGCCTGCCTCGGCTACCCGAAGTTTTACCAATGCCAGCTCGGCAAACCCACAGGCACAACTCACCGGCACCCGGCTGATCAGCTCGACTTTCGGCGCCGCCTGCAGGCACTTGTTGGCACCGCCGCCGTACGCCCGGGCGAGGCCGCCGGTGCCCAGTTGGATTCCGCCGTACCAACGGATCACCAGTACTGCGACCTGATCGCAATCCTGGGCTTCGATCGCCGCCAGAATCGGCCGCCCGGCGGTGCCGCCAGGTTCGCCATCGTCGGTGCTGCGGTATTGATCGCCGAGCTTCCACGCCCAACAGTTGTGCGTGGCATTCAAATCGCTGTGCTGCTCGATAAACGCCTGGGCGTCAGCCGGGCTGCTGATCGGCGCTGCAAGGGTGATGAAGCGGCTTTTGCGAACTTCTTCGCGGTACTCGCAAAAACCGCTGAGGGTGAAAGGCATTGGGAACTCAAATGGCAGGTGTGAGGCCGCAGCCTTTGAGGATGATGCGGATCAGGTTGTTGCCGGCATCGTCCATGTCTTGTCTGGTCAGTTTGGTGCGCCCGGTAACACGGCAGATCTGGGTGGCGAAGTCTGCGTAATGCTGGGTGCTGCCCCACAACAGAAAGATCAGGTGCACCGGGTCGACCGGGTCCATTTTACCGGCGTCGATCCACGCCTGGAATACGCCCGCCCGACCCTGGAACCAGACGCGGTAGTCCTGGTTGAAATATTCGGTCAGGCATTCGCCACCGCTGATGACTTCCATCGCGAAGACCCGCGAGGCTTGAGGTTGCCGTCGCGAGAACTCCATCTTGGCGCGGAGATACCGTGTCAGCGCTTCAGCCGGATCGTCCTCGGCCGTCAGGGTGTTGAAGGTGCTGTCCCACAGTTCGATGATATTGCTCAGCACCGCCACGTACAAACCGAGTTTGTTGGTGAAGTAGTAATGCAGGTTCGCTTTGGGCAGCCCGGCCTTCAGGGCGATGGTGTTCATGCTCGTGCCTTTGAACCCGTGACGGGCAAACTCGTCTTCGGCAGCTTTGATGATGGTCTCTTCGTTCTTCTGGCGAATGCGGCTGGCGGGTTTGCCACCGTGGGCTGGGACTTCAAAGGTCATAGGCACTTCCGGACAGGTGGGTGGGTGCAGCGAATGCGTTGATAGCGCACCCACAGGCTCCAGACAAGTCCCGGGTGCGATAAAAGCCCGGGACGCTTTAACGCGTCGCCGCCAGGCTTTCCAGAAAACTCTCCAGCACCAGGTGCGGGCGGCGGCCCTTGCGTGTGACCGACGCCAGGCTCAGGTCATAGAACCGCGCTGTCGGTTTCAGCGCACGCAAGCGACCTTGTTGTAGCCAGAGGCTGGCGTAGTGGTCCGGCAAGTATCCGATGTAACGTCCGGTCAGGATCAGGAAGGCCATGCCTTCACGGTCGGATGCGCTGGCCGTGCAATTGAGCGCCTGGTAATGGGCCTGGATCTCGGCCGGTAGACGGAAGGTCGGCGCGATGGCGTCCTGGCTGTTGAGACGCTCGTCGTCCAGTTGTTTGTCGTCGACATAAAACAACGGATGACCGACCGCGCAATACAGCAGCGAACGTTCGCTGTAGAGCGGCTGATATTCCAGCCCCGACAGCGCACTGGCCTGCGGCACCACGCCGACGTGCAAGCGACCGTCGAGTACGCCTTGTTCGACTTCGTTGGGCGCAATCATGCGGATCTGAATCTGCACATCCGGGCCCCGTTCCTTCAGTTGCGCCAGGGCGTGGGTGATGCGCATGTGGGGGAGGGTGACCAGGTTGTCGGTCAGCCCGATAGTCAATTCGCCGCGCAGGTGTTGGTGCAGGCCGTTGACTTCGGTGCGGAAACTTTCCAGCGCACTTAACAGTTGCAACGCCGACTGGTAAACCTCGCGACCTTCTTCGGTCAGGGAAAACCCGGCACGCCCGCGTTGGCACAGACGCAGGCCGAGGCGGTGCTCCAGGTCGCTCATCTGCTGGCTGATCGCCGAGCGGCCGATCCCCAATACCGATTCCGCCGCAGAAAAACCGCCGCATTCGACCACACTGCGAAAAATCCGCAGCAGGCGGATATCAAAGTCGCTGACTTGTGCCAGCGGATCGGGACGACGGCTGCTCATGCGCTAATGACTCAAAGTTTAGTGGAGGGCTGACTGAACGTTACAAAAGTTGGATTTCACCGACTTTATCCCCGTGGCAATTTAGCTGCAAGAACGCTTTTGATCTCTATGCCGCTTATTGCCCTGCGAGGTTTTGCTGATGAACTTGCCCGAAAACGCCCCGTCCTCCCTGGCCAGCCAGCTCAAGCTGGATGCCCACTGGATGCCTTACACCGCCAACCGTAACTTCCAGCGCGACCCGCGACTGATCGTCGGCGCCGAGGGCAGCTGGCTGATCGATGACAAGGGCCGCCGGGTCTACGATTCGCTGTCCGGTCTGTGGACCTGCGGCGCCGGGCACACTCGCAAGGAAATCCAGGAAGCGGTCGCCAAGCAACTGGGCACCCTCGATTACTCGCCAGGCTTCCAGTACGGGCACCCGCTGTCGTTCCAGCTGGCAGAGAAAATCACCGACCTGACGCCGGGCAACCTGAATCACGTGTTCTTCACCGACTCGGGTTCCGAGTGCGCCGACACCGCGGTGAAGATGGTCCGCGCTTACTGGCGCCTGAAAGGTCAGTCGACCAAGACCAAAATGATCGGCCGTGCCCGTGGTTACCACGGTGTGAACATCGCCGGCACCAGCCTCGGCGGCGTCAACGGCAACCGCAAAATGTTCGGGCAGGCGATGATGGACGTCGATCACCTGCCGCACACCCTGCTGGCGAGCAACGCTTACTCGCGTGGCATGCCGGAGCAGGGCGGTATCGCCCTGGCCGATGAACTGCTGAAGTTGATCGAGTTGCATGACGCTTCCAACATCGCCGCCGTGTTCGTCGAGCCGTTGGCCGGTTCCGCTGGCGTACTGGTTCCGCCACAGGGCTACCTCAAGCGTCTGCGCGAGATTTGTGATCAGCACAACATCCTGCTGGTGTTCGACGAAGTGATCACCGGTTTCGGCCGTACCGGCAAAATGTTCGGTGCCGATACCTTCGGCGTGACCCCAGACCTGATGTGCATCGCCAAGCAAGTCACCAACGGCGCGATCCCGATGGGCGCGGTGATTGCCAGCTCCGAGATCTACCAGACCTTCATGAACCAGGCGACGCCTGAGTACGCCGTGGAATTCCCTCACGGCTATACCTATTCCGCGCACCCGGTGGCTTGCGCCGCGGGCCTGGCGGCACTCGACCTGCTGCAAAAGGAAAACCTGGTGCAGAGCGTGGCCGAGGTCGCACCGCATTTCGAAAATGCACTGCACGGCCTGAAGGGTTCGAAGAACATTATCGACATTCGTAACTACGGCCTGGCTGGCGCGATCCAGATCGCACCGCGTGACGGCGATGCCATCGTGCGTCCGTTCGAGGCGGGCATGGCGCTGTGGAAAGCCGGGTTCTACGTGCGCTTCGGCGGCGACACCCTGCAGTTCGGCCCAACCTTCAACAGCAAGCCGCAAGACCTTGATCGTCTGTTCGACGCGGTCGGCGAAGTGCTGAACAAAATCGACTGATTCGAAAAAACTTGTAGGAGCGAGCTTGCTCGCGATGGACGTCAACGATAATGGGGGCTGCCTGGCTGAACGCGGCGCCCTCGAATCCCTCGCGAGCAAGCTCGCTCCTACAATAGCCTCTATATACAGGCGTCCTTCAATGGACGCCTGTGGACAACTTTTCTGGAGCCCCGCATGAGCCTTATCCCGCATTTGATCAACGGCGAACTGGTCACCGAAGACGGCCGCACCGCCGACGTTTACAACCCGTCCACCGGCCAGGCCATCCACAAGCTGCCGTTGGCCAGCCGTGAAACCATTCAGAAAGCCATCGACTCGGCCAAGGCCGCGTTCCCGGCCTGGCGTAATACCCCGCCGGCCAAACGTGCGCAGGTGATGTTCCGCTTCAAGCAACTGCTGGAGCAGAACGAAGCGCGTATCGCGCAGCTGATCAGCGAAGAACACGGCAAGACCCTGGAAGATGCTGCCGGTGAACTGAAGCGCGGTATCGAGAACGTCGAGTTCGCTTGCGCGGCACCGGAAATCCTCAAGGGTGAATACAGCCGTAACGTCGGCCCGAACATCGATGCCTGGTCGGATTTCCAGCCGTTGGGCGTGGTCGCTGGTATTACGCCATTCAACTTCCCGGCCATGGTGCCGCTGTGGATGTATCCGCTGGCGATCGTCTGTGGCAACTGCTTCATCCTCAAACCGTCCGAGCGTGATCCAAGCTCGACGCTGCTCATCGCCCAGCTGTTGCTGGAAGCCGGCTTGCCCAAAGGCGTGCTGAGCGTAGTGCATGGCGACAAGGCGGCGGTGGATGCGCTGATCGAAGCGCCGGAAGTCAAGGCGCTGAGCTTCGTGGGCTCGACACCGATTGCCGAATACATTTACGCCGAAGGCACCAAGCGCGGCAAACGCGTGCAGGCGCTGGGCGGGGCGAAGAACCATGCGGTGTTGATGCCGGATGCGGATCTGGATAACGCCGTCAGCGCACTGATGGGCGCGGCTTACGGTTCCTGCGGTGAGCGTTGCATGGCGATCTCGGTGGCGGTATGCGTCGGTGACCAGGTTGCAGATGCATTGGTGGCCAAACTGACGCCGCAGATCAAGGCGCTGAAGATCGGTGCCGGTACGACTTGTGGCCTGGACATGGGCCCGCTGGTTTCCGGCCAGGCCCGTGACAAAGTCAGCGGCTATATAGAAGACGGTGTTTCGGTTGGTGCATCGCTGGTCGTCGACGGTCGTGGCCTGAGCGTGGCCGGTCACGAGGAAGGCTTCTTCCTGGGAGGCTGCCTGTTCGACAACGTCACGCCAGAGATGCGCATCTATAAAGAAGAGATCTTTGGCCCAGTGCTGTGCGTGGTTCGCGTCAGCAGCCTGGAAGAGGCCATGCAACTGATCAACGATCACGAGTATGGCAACGGCACCTGCATCTTTACCCGTGATGGGGAGGCGGCGCGGCTGTTCTGCGATGAGATCGAAGTCGGTATGGTTGGGGTCAACGTACCTTTGCCGGTGCCGGTGGCGTATCACAGCTTTGGTGGCTGGAAGCGTTCGCTGTTCGGCGACTTGCATGCGTATGGTCCCGATGGCGTGCGTTTCTACACCCGTCGCAAGGCCATTACCCAGCGCTGGCCGCAACGGGCGAGTCATGAGGCGTCGCAATTCGCATTCCCTAGCTTGTAAATAGAAGGGAAGAAGGCCGGCACCCTCTATTGAAGGGGGGCCGGCCTTCGTGTTCCCGGGGTTTTTTACCTTATATGACAGAATTGTTAAATTAGGTGTTGACGGCAGATTCTGGAAGTCTATAATTCGCCCCACTTCCGGCGCAGTCGAAACGGAAAACTCCTTGGTAAACAAAGAGTTACGCAGTTTTCGGCAGCGAGTTGCTTCAGGTTATCGAAGCCCAGAAGGAGTTGATCAGGCAGTGTGTTGTCGCCTTATCAACGGTTCGATCTTCTCGGTCGAAAGCGGAGAAAAAGAGGTGTTGACAGCAGCGACTAACGCTGTAGAATTCGCCTCCCG
>NZ_CABVHU010000041.1 GCF_902497855.1 Pseudomonas fluorescens | reverse complement strand
GAAATCCTCAACAACTTCAACCACTTGGCGCTTCCGATCTCTCGTCAGCGGGAGGCGAATTCTACAGCGTTAGTCGCTGCTGTCAACACCTCTTTTTCTCCGCTTTCGACCGAGAAGATCGAACCGTCAAAAGAGCCAAACAACACCGCTCTCTCAACTCCTTCTGGGCTTCGATGAACTGAAGCAACTCGCTGCCGAAAACTGCGTAACCCTTTGTTTACCAAGGAGTTTTCCGTTTCGACTGCGCCGGAAGTGGGGCGAATTATAGACTTCCAGAATCTGCCGTCAAGCGTTAATTCCGCTCATCTATCAATAACCTGCCAAAGGCCGGAAAAAAGCCATCCGCCCCGGCTGGAGAAAGGAAAACGCCCCTTCTATATAGGAATAGGAGGAACCTTCAAAGCACTCCGGCCTCTTTAAAGGCAGCGACCGCATCTGCATCCAGGCCCAACACCCGCTGCAAAACCTCCAGCGTGTGCTCGCCCAATAAAGGAGGCGCATTGCGGTACTTCACAGGCGTCTCGGACAGACGAATCGGACTCGCCACCTGCGGCACACTCCCGGCCAGCGCATGAGGCATCTCAATCGCCAGGCCACGCGCCTTGACCTGAGGGTCGGCAAACATCTGAGCCAGATCATTGATCGGCCCGCAGGGCACGCCTGCCTGCTCCAGCTGCAGCACCCACTCGGCAGTCGTCTTGAACACCGTTGCCTGGCGGATAAGCGGAATCAACAGCGCACGGTTCGCCACCCGCAACTTGTTGGTCGCAAAGAGTGGATCATCCGCCCACTGGGGCTGACCCGCCACTTCGGCAAACTTGCGGAACTGCCCGTCATTACCCACGGTGAGGATAAAGTCGCCATCCGCCGTAGGAAAGTCCTGATAAGGCACGATGTTCGGATGAGCATTACCCAGGCGTTTCGGAGCATTGCCTGTCGTCAGGTAATTCATTGCCTGGTTAGCCAGGCAAGCTACTTGAACATCCAGCAGCGCCATATCTATATGCTGACCGCCGCCGTCATGATCGCGGTGAGCCAATGCCGCCAGGATCGCCACTGTCGAGTAGAGTCCGGTCAGGATGTCGGTCAGCGCCACGCCAACTTTCACCGGCCCCGCCCCTTCCTCGCCTTCAGGTCGCCCGGTCAGACTCATCAATCCGCCCAACCCCTGGATCATGAAGTCATAACCGGCGCGCTTGGCGTAAGGCCCCGTCTGGCCAAATCCGGTAATCGAGCAATAGATCAGGTTCGGATTGATGGCCTTGAGCGACTCATAGTCCAGCCCATAAGCCGCCAGACCTCCCACCTTGAAGTTTTCGATCAGGATGTCCGACCTGGCCGCCAGCTCACGCACCAACTTCTGCCCCTCCGGGCGCGTGAAGTCGATGGTGACTGATTGCTTGTTGCGATTGGCCGACAGGTAATAGGCCGCTTCGCTGGTGTTCTCGCCATGGGCGTCTTTCAGGAAAGGAGGCCCCCAGGCGCGCGTATCGTCACCGTTGCCCGGCCGCTCGACCTTGATTACGTCGGCACCAAGGTCGGCAAGGATCTGCCCGGCCCACGGCCCGGCCAGTACCCGCGATAAATCCAGTACCCGTAGATGCGATAGCGCGCCCATGGACGTTCTCCTGTTAATAGAACGCCTGGAGGCCGGTCTGCGCACGACCGAGGATCAGCGCGTGGACGTCGTGCGTACCTTCATAGGTATTCACCACTTCCAGGTTGACCAGGTGACGCGCGACGCCGAACTCATCGGAGATGCCGTTGCCGCCCAGCATGTCGCGCGCCATGCGAGCAATATCCAACGACTTGCCGCAGGAGTTGCGTTTCATCATCGAGGTGATCTCGACCGCAGCCGTGCCTTCATCCTTCATGCGGCCCAGACGCAGGCAACCTTGCAGCGCCAGGGTAATTTCCGTCTGCATGTCGGCCAGCTTCTTCTGGATCAGCTGAGTGGCGGCCAATGGACGACCGAACTGCTGGCGATCCAGCGTGTATTGGCGAGCGGTGTGCCAGCAGAACTCGGCGGCGCCGAGTGCGCCCCAGGAAATACCGTAACGCGCCGAGTTGAGGCAGGTAAAAGGACCTTTCAAACCACGGACGTCAGGAAAGATGTTCTCTTCAGGGACAAACACGTTATCCATGACGATCTCGCCGGTGATGGATGCACGCAGGCCGACCTTGCCGTGGATCGTCGGGGCGCTCAAACCTTTCCAGCCTTTCTCCAGTACGAAGCCACGGATATCGCCTGCATCGTCCTTGCCCCAGACCACGAATACATCGGCGATCGGGCTGTTGGTGATCCACATCTTGCTGCCGGTGAGGCTGTAGCCGCCTTCCACTTTGCGCGCACGGGTAATCATCGCACCCGGATCGGAACCATGGTTCGGCTCGGTCAGGCCGAAGCAACCGATCCATTCGCCCGAGGCCAGTTTCGGCAAGTACTTCTGCTTCTGGGCTTCAGTACCAAACTCATTGATCGGCACCATTACCAGCGAAGACTGCACGCTCATCATCGAGCGATAGCCGGAGTCGACACGCTCGACTTCACGGGCGATCAGGCCGTAGCTGACATAGTTCAGGCCGCTGCCACCGTACTGCTCAGGGATGGTCGCCCCCAACAGGCCCACTTCGCCCATCTCGCGAAAGATCGCCGGATCGGTCTTTTCATGGCGGAAAGCTTCGAGTACACGCGGCGCGAGCTTCTGCTGAGCGAATTGCTCGGCAGTATCGCGGATCATGCGCTCTTCTTCGGTGAGCTGTTGATCCAGCAGCAGGGGATCGATCCAGTTGAAGCTTGCTTTACCGCCCATGAGTGTGTCCTCTCGAATCGGGTCAAAATATCGTGGATTGATCCTAGGCCGGGTTCGGCGTCACGGCAAACGAGGATTTTGCATACTGTTGTGCTAATTTCTCACTCCGAAAGGTCGCCAAAACGGATTTCATGCGATGTATTAGTGAGGTTGACGTACATGCGAAGGAAAATACCCAGCACCACTGCCCTGATCAGCTTCGAGGCAGCAGCGCGCCACGAAAGCTTTACCAAGGCCGCCCAGGAGCTTTCGCTGACTCAAGGCGCGATTTGCCGGCAGATCGCCAGCCTGGAAGAGTTCCTGAGCGTCGAACTGTTCCGCCGCTCGCGCCGCGGGGTCAAGCTGACGGAAGCCGGACTGTCCTATAGCCGACGGGTGGCCACCCAACTCGATGCGGTCGAACGGGACACCTTGTCAGTGATGGGTCAGCAGGGCACCAATATGATCGAACTGGCCGTCGTACCGACCTTCGGTACTCAATGGCTGCTACCAAGGCTCAAGGACTTCCAGGAACAACACCCGGAAGTGACGGTCAACCTCACCAATCGAACGCGACCCTTCCTGTTTGCCGACACCGACTTCGATGCTGCGATCTATTTTGGCGACGCTGACTGGTCGGGCACCGAATCCCACAGGTTGATGGGTGAAAGTCCGATGCCCGTATGCAGCCCCGACATATTGGGAAAAAAGTCCGGCCTGACGCCCGGTGAAATCGCCGAATTACCCCTGTTGCAACAGACCACGCGCCCCTATGCCTGGCGTCAGTGGTTCAATTCACAAAATCTTAATATCCCGCGAGACATGACAGGACCGCGTTACGAGCTATTCTCCATGCTGGCCCAGGCGGCGATGCACGATATGGGGATCGCTTTGATTCCGCCGTTCCTGATCCAACGTGAATTGGCGGAGAAGCGATTGGTGATCGCCAACCCCGATGCGCTCTCGAGCATCAAGGCTTATTACCTGATGATTCCTGAACGAAAGGTCGAATCAGCGTCTTTAAGGGCATTTCGCGATTGGCTGGTCAATCAGGCACACAGCTACAGCCTAGAAGGACAAAGGCCCCACCCAATTACTTGACTTAGTAGTCAACAAAACCAAAGCCCTACAGATATACGTATTTGTCGCATATGCGAAAACTGTACTGACAAGCCGTACAAACGTCCCACAACCGCCTGAAATCGTGGCCTTGAGCCTGTTTTTAAGCGATGGCACCTCATTCGATGCGCCGATGGGCAAAATTTTTGATTTGCCGCCAGAGTCCTTGCAAGGCACGGCCTGCAAGGGATTGAGCCAGTTGGTTGCGACATTCGGTCACGGGGTGACTTGTAGTTAATTTTCCGTCACCCGTCATAATCCCTTGATGGGTACAAAGTTCGCCTGCAAAATGCCGCACCCCGCCCTTGTTTGGCGGGATCGTGCTGATCGGCCGCCCCAGCCGCACCATCCGCAGTGCATGGGTTTACTCAATAAGATCACGCAGGAGATTTGACGTGCACATTGGTGTTCCTCTCGAAACCCAGACGGGTGAAACACGGGTTGCTGCTACCCCGGAAACCATCAAGAAGCTGATTGGCCAGGGGCATAAAGTCACTGTGCAAAGCGGCGCCGGCATCACTGCCAGCGTTGTCGACAGTGCTTATGAAGCGGCAGGCGCAACCATTGGCAGCGCCAACGAAGCGTTTGGTGCCGAGCTGATTTTGAAGGTGGTCGCTCCCAGCGACAGCGAACTCGCTCTGATCAAGAGCGGCACCGTTGTGGTGGGCATGCTCAACCCGTTCAGCAACGAAACCATTGCCAAGATGGCTGAATGCGGCATTACCGCGTTCGCGCTGGAAGCCGCGCCACGCACCTCCCGCGCGCAGAGCCTGGACGTGCTGTCGTCCCAGGCCAACATCGCCGGCTATAAGGCCGTGTTGCTGGCTGCCTACCACTATCCGCGCTTCATGCCGATGCTGATGACCGCTGCGGGCACCGTGAAAGCGGCGCGCGTGCTGATTCTCGGTGCCGGTGTGGCTGGCTTGCAGGCCATTGCCACGGCAAAACGCCTGGGCGCAGTGATCGAAGCTTCCGACGTGCGTCCTGCGGTTAAAGAGCAGATCGAATCCCTCGGCGCCAAGTTCGTCGACGTGCCTTACGAGACCGATGAAGAGCGCGAATGCGCCGTCGGTGTCGGCGGGTACGCACGCCCCATGCCCGCCAGCTGGATGCAGCGTCAGGCCTTGGCCGTGCACGAGCGCGCCAAACAGGCTGACATTGTCATCACTACTGCACTGATTCCGGGCCGCAAGGCTCCGACGCTGCTAAGCGCGGAAACCGTGGCGCAGATGAAGCCAGGCTCGGTAGTCATCGACCTCGCCGCAGCCCAGGGCGGCAACTGCCCGCTGACGGTGGCCGATCAGGTGGTCGTCGAAAATGGTGTAACCATTTGCGGTCCGACCAATCTGGCCGGCGCAGTCGCGGCAGATGCATCGGCGCTGTATGCGCGCAACCTGCTGGACTTCCTGAAGCTGGTCTTCAACAAAGAAGGCCAGTTCGAAGTGAACCTCGAAGACGATATCGTCGCCGCGTGCCTGATGTGCCGCGACGGCCAAGTCATCCGCAAAAACGACTAAGCAGGGATTCAGACGATGGAAGAGCTTATCTCCCCCGGTATCTACAACCTGATCATCTTCGTGCTGGCGATTTATGTCGGTTATCACGTGGTCTGGAACGTTACACCTGCACTGCACACGCCGCTGATGGCGGTGACCAACGCCATTTCGGCCATCGTGATCGTCGGTGCCATGCTGGCAGCGGCGCTGACCGTGACACCACTGGGCAAGACCATGGGCACCCTGGCCGTGGCCTTGGCCGCGGTCAACGTGTTCGGTGGCTTCCTGGTCACCCGGCGCATGCTGGAAATGTTCAAGAAAAAAGCGCCTCCGGCAAAAGCGCCGGCAGCCAAGGCCGAAGCAGTCAAGGCTGAGGTGCAGCAAGCATGAGCATGAACCTGGTTACTTCCCTGTATCTGGTCGCCTCGGTCTGCTTTATCCAGGCGCTCAAGGGACTCTCGCACCCGACCACGTCGCGTCGTGGCAACTTTTTCGGCATGCTCGGCATGGGGTTGGCGATCCTGACTACCGTCGGCCTCATCTATAAGCTGGGGGCAGGGCTTGCCACCGCTGGCATCGGTTACGTCATCGTCGGCCTGCTGGTCGGCGGCACGGCCGGTTCGATCATGGCCAAGCGCGTTGAAATGACCAAGATGCCGGAGCTGGTCGCCTTCATGCACAGCATGATCGGTATGGCCGCCGTGTTCATCGCCATTGCTGCTGTCGTAGAGCCGCAATCGCTGGGCATCGTCAAGCAGCTGGGTGATGCGATTCCTGCCGGTAACCGTCTGGAGCTGTTCCTCGGCGCGGCCATCGGTGCAATTACCTTCTCCGGTTCGGTGATCGCCTTCGGCAAGCTCTCGGGCAAGTACAAGTTCCGCCTGTTCCAGGGCGCTCCGGTGCAGTTCGGCGGCCAGCACAAGCTGAACCTGCTGCTGGGCCTGGCGACACTGGGCCTCGGCGTGACCTTCATGCTGACCGGCAACCTGAACGCCTTCGCGCTGATGCTGGCCCTGGCCTTCGTGCTGGGCGTGCTGATTATCATCCCGATCGGCGGCGCGGACATGCCGGTGGTGGTGTCGATGCTCAACAGCTACTCCGGCTGGGCAGCGGCAGGTATCGGCTTCTCGCTGAACAACTCGATGCTGATCATCGCAGGTTCGCTGGTGGGCTCGTCCGGTGCGATCCTCTCGTACATCATGTGCAAGGCGATGAACCGTTCGTTCTTCAACGTACTGCTCGGCGGCTTCGGCAACTCTGCAGATGCAGCTGGCCCGGCCGGCTCGAAAGAAGCCCGCCCGGTGAAATCCGGCTCGGCTGACGACGCGACCTTCCTGCTGACCAACGCCGATACCGTGATCATCGTTCCGGGCTACGGCCTGGCCGTAGCACGGGCGCAGCACGCGCTGAAGGAGCTGACCGAGAAGCTGACCCATCGCGGTGTGACCGTGAAGTACGCGATCCACCCGGTTGCCGGCCGCATGCCTGGCCACATGAACGTATTGTTGGCCGAGGCCGAAGTGCCTTACGACCAGGTGTTCGAGATGGAAGACATCAACTCCGAGTTCGGTCAGGCCGACGTGGTGCTGGTGTTGGGTGCCAACGACGTGGTTAACCCGGCCGCCAAGAACGATCCGAAGTCGCCGATTGCCGGCATGCCAATTCTCGAAGCGTTCAAGGCCAAGACCATCATCGTCAACAAGCGTTCGATGGCCAGCGGCTATGCCGGTCTGGACAACGAACTGTTCTACCTCGATAAAACCATGATGGTCTTCGGCGATGCCAAGAAAGTCATCGAAGACATGGTTAAAGCCGTCGAGTAAATCCCGCGCAAACAGCAACACCCAAAACCTCAGCCTTTAGCCGGCTGGGGTTTTTTATTGCCCGTGAATTGACCCATTAACCCGACCAAAGGCTCTAAATCAGGGCTCGGCATTCGACCATGGTAGCGGGACGGATTTTTTTCAAATCACTAGACTGCACACCTTGCTTTCGTTACCCGAGATAACCCTCCATGTACCGTGATCGTATTCGCCTGCCTTCGTTGTTGGATAAAGTGATGAGCGCCGCTGACGCTGCCGCTCTGATTGAGGACGGCATGACCGTCGGCATGAGTGGTTTCACTCGCGCCGGCGAAGCCAAGGCCGTACCCCACGCATTGGCCGAACGCGCCAAGCTGACCCCGCTGAAAATCACCCTGATGACCGGCGCGAGCCTGGGCAACGACCTCGACAAACAGCTGACCGAAGCCGGCGTATTATCACGACGCATGCCATTCCAGGTCGATAGCACGCTGCGCAAGGCGATTAACGCCGGCGAAGTCATGTTCATCGACCAGCATCTTTCGGAAACCGTGGAACAGCTGCGCAACCAGCAGCTCAAGCTGCCGGACATCGCGGTGATCGAGGCTGTGGCAATCACCGAGCAAGGCCATATCGTACCGACCACTTCGGTGGGCAATTCGGCCAGCTTTGCGATTTTCGCCAAACAGGTCATCGTTGAGATCAACCTGGCGCACAACCCGAACCTGGAAGGTCTGCACGACATCTATATTCCGACCTATCGCCCGACTCGCACGCCGATCCCGCTGGTAAAGGTTGACGACCGGATTGGCAGCACCGCCATCCCGATCCCGGCGGAAAAAATTGTTGCAATCGTCATCACCAACCAGTCCGACTCGCCCTCTACCGTGTTGCCGCCTGATGTTGATACCCAGGCCATTGCCGACCACCTGATCGACTTCTTCAAGCAAGAAGTGGCTGCCGGGCGTATGACCAACAAGCTAGGTCCGCTGCAAGCCGGGATCGGCACCATCGCCAACTCGGTGATGTGTGGCCTGATCGATTCACCTTTCGAAGACCTCACCATGTACTCCGAGGTTCTGCAGGACTCGACCTTCGACCTGATCGACGCCGGCAAACTGAGCTTCGCGTCGGGCAGTTCGATCACTTTGTCGGCCCGTCGCAATACCGATGTATTCGGCAACCTGGAGCGCTACAAGGACAAACTGGTCCTGCGCCCGCAGGAAATCTCCAATCACCCTGAGGTGGTGCGCCGACTCGGCATCATCGGCATCAACACCGCGCTGGAATTCGACTTGTACGGCAACGTCAACTCCACCCATGTCTGCGGCACGCGGATGATGAACGGGATCGGCGGCTCGGGCGACTTCGCGCGCAATGCGCACCTGGCAATCTTTGTCACCAAGTCGATCGCCAAGGGCGGCGCGATCTCCAGCGTGGTGCCCATGGTCAGCCACGTCGACCACACCGAACATGACGTCGACATCCTCGTCACCGAGGTCGGCCTGGCCGACCTGCGCGGCCTGGCGCCGCGGGAGCGGGCTCGCGTCATCATCGACAACTGCGTGCACCCGGACTATCGCCAGGCGCTGGATGACTACTTCACCGCCGCGTGCGCAATCGGCGGCCATACCCCGCATATCCTGCGCGATGCACTGAGCTGGCACATGAACCTCGAAGAAACCGGACGCATGCTTGCCGTGTGAGGGAACACAGATAGTGGCTGACGCAACCACAGTTTCGTCAGCCTTCTATTGCCAAGCAAAAATTTGTTTAAAACTGTACTGCTGTACCGGTCTTTTCCTGCAGTTTTTCCCCACCTTTCCAAGCCAAAGCAGCAAAAACGCACCAAGTTAGTGCAGATAGGTACAGTTGCCTCAATTTTGACCAGTACACCGCCTATTAACAGTTAACTGGTCCCTCACAATACAGGTGAACTGTATCTACAGGGACTGGCCAAACAAGAGGATCATTGGCATCAGTTAAACCACTACCTAATCCCGCCACAAGCGGAAGGATGCTTACCATGGAACGTACACTCAGTTCCGAACTGTTCTTCGAAGACACCGCAGCAAAAGCCCAGACTTCCATGCCTCTGCGCGTTCTCGCCAACTTGATGCTGTGGCAGCGCCGCATCTCCAGCCGCCATCAACTGGCTCGTCTGGATTCGCGTCTGCTGGCTGACGCCGGGATTAGCGAAGCACAACGCTATGAAGAGCTGAGCAAGCCGTTCTGGCGCTAAGTAGCGTCGCTGGCTCTGACCTGAAGGGTCCACCGCCAGCAACCCGAATTGAACAAACAAGACCCGTCGTGGGAAACCGCGACGGGTTTTGTCGTTTCAGGGCTTGGAAAAGCCATACAGGTACAGTTGTTAGAATACTAATTATAACCGGTACACTTTGTAGGAGCTGCCGAAGGCTCGGGGCGCGTCCGACTTTTGATCCTGGATGTTGGTGGGATTCAAGATCAAAAGATCACAGCCTTCGGCAGCTCCTTGTATCTCGACTATCGCTCCATCAGGAGCGATAGTTCTCGACTGATCATCGAGGGAGGGACCTGGAAGCCGTGCAGCTCCTTAGGCTTTGTGCCTGTGATGTAGATTGTGCTCCAGCCC
>NZ_CABVHU010000040.1 GCF_902497855.1 Pseudomonas fluorescens | reverse complement strand
GGGCGAGTTTCCAGGCGGCCATCAGGATCGGGAAGTTCCACGGAATGATCTGCCCGACCACGCCCAGCGGTTCATGGATGTGATAGGCCACGGTGTTGCCGTCGATCTCGGCGGCGCTGCCTTCCTGTGCACGGATGCAACCGGCGTAGTAGCGGAAGTGGTCGGCGGCCAGCGGGATGTCGGCGTTGAGGGTTTCGCGCACGGCCTTGCCGTTGTCCCAGGATTCGGTGATCGCCAGGACTTCCAGGTTCTGTTCGATGCGGTCGGCGATTTTCAGCAGCACTAGCGAGCGCGCCTGGACGGACGTGGCGCCCCAGGCATCGGCAGCGGCGTGGGCAGCGTCCAGGGCTTTTTCGATGTCTTCGGCGCTGGAACGCGGGAATTCGGCAATGGGTTGGCCATTTACTGGCGAAGTGTTGGTGAAGTACTGACCTTTGACAGGCGCGACGAACTCGCCGCCGATGTAGTTACCGTAACGGGACTTGAAGGAAACGATGGCACCGGGCGTGCCAGGGTGGGCGTAGTTCATGGTGGCGTTCTCTTGTTGTTCTTGGTCGTGACCGTCCTTGGGACGGCCACTGTCAGTTGCACAAGCTCTACGGGGTCAGGAGCCCTGAGGGGTTTCTCCACGTGCCAGGCGGGCATTGATGTCTTCGATCACCGCCGGCAAATCAACGATGGTGTCGATCAGGTAGTGCGGGCGAGAGCCTTCGAACATCTTGATGATGCGTGCGCGTTCTTCGCCCAGCTTGTCGGAGGGCAACGCCTTGTACAGGTCATAGGTCAAGCCCAGTGCATTGCCGGAGCAGGTCAGCGCGACGGTCCACATACCCGCGCTCCGACCTTCGAGAATACCCGGCCAGGTGTCATCGACTTTCACGCAAGCGGCGACGTCGCTGATGCCCAGCGCAATCACGTTGGCCAGGGCCTGGGCCGGGTGCGGGCGTCCATTGGGCACTTCGTCGGTCGCTACCACATGGTCGGCGACATAACCGTTCTTGCGCGCCAGCTCTACGACTTTTTCCATGACCACGGCCGGGTAGCCTGAGCAGGAGCCGATTTTCAGACCCTTGTCGCGTAAGCCGTTGATGGTGTCGAGCGCACCGGGAATCAGCGCCGAGTGCAGGGCGATCTTTTCGATCTGCAACGGCATGAAGCGCTCGTAGAGGGCGGTGACATCATCATCGGTTGGCAACCGGCCGAAGACGGCATGGTAGCGGTCGGCAATCTGCGGCTCGTTGCACAGCGTGCGGATGTGATCCCATTTACCCATGCCCATCGGCCCGCGAGCTTCTTGCAGAGAGACTGCAACGCCGAACTCGGCAAAGGCTTCGACGAAAATCTGAGTCGGTGCGAAAGACCCGAAATCAACGACGGTGCCCGCCCAGTCCAGAACCACGGCTTGCAGTTGAGTAGGTTGCTTGTAATGCATGGTGATTGCTCCAGTGATGGGTAATTTGTTAATTCGGGTTCAGGAATTGGTGCCGACAATGACCGGTTGCACCGCAGGCGAGGTCAGCTCTATGTTTTCCAGCGTTTTCGGGCGGCTGTTCCAAAATGGCACCAACATCAAGCTGGCCAACAGGGCGGCGCCGGTGAAGACGAGGAACACGGTGATGGTGTCGAAGTACCCCGGCAGCAAGCCGCCGAGGACCGCGCCTACCGAACCGCAACCGTTGACGAAGCCCGCGGCGGAGGCCGCTCCATCCTTGCTGCCGAAGTCGATCGCAGCCGAGCCGCTGATCATCGAGTCCGGCCCATAGAGCGTCAGACCCATCATGAACAGCAGGCCGACCACCATGTAGAGACTGCCACTCTGCATGGCGGGCACGAACAGCCCCAGGCAGACAGTCAGGACCACCAGGCTGAGAACGCAGACCGGTATACGACGAGCGCCGAAGTACTTGTCCGAGGCGATACCGATGAGGATCGGACCGAGCAGGCCCGCCAGTTCGAAAGAGGTGGGGACGATGGCGGAAGCCACCTTGCCGATCTCGGGCATGCGTTCGTAGATAATCACCGGGCCCCACAGGAGGATGGCGTAGCGCGCCGGCTTGAGCATGAAATAGGCCAGACCGAGAACCAGAACGGTTCGATTTTTCATCACCGTGCGCAAGCCCGCCCACATGCTTTCGCGCGGCACCACGACGTTGCTGACGGGTTCGATCTCGATCTCGACAGGAGGCAGGCCGACGTCTTCTGGCCGGTTGCGTTGCAGGAAAAAGAACAACACCGCAATCACCAGTACCACCACAGCACTGCTGATGAACGCGATGCGCCAGTCGTGGTAAGCGTTGTAGGCCCACCAACCGGCAAACGGTGTGGCCACCAGACCGCCAAAGGCGTAGGAGGTACTCCAGTAACCCAGCACGCGGCCACGTTCACTGGTGCTGAAGAAACTGCCGACGTTCTTGCATAGACCTGACCAGCCGGTGGACTGGGCAAGGCCCTGGATCAACATGCAGGAGGCGAAAATCGGCAAGGTGGCGTAGGTACCCATCAGCAGCGCGGCCAGCGCTGAGATCACGAGCCCGCTCAGTACCACGACCCTCGGCCCGAAACGGTCAGAGAAGTTGCCCCAGAGAAACTGTCCCACGGCATACGCGGTCAGGTAGAGGGCATCGAGATTGGCCATCATGGCTTTTTCGAGCATGAAGTCCGGGTCTTCGCCAATGCCCAGTTTGGCGACAGAAAACGCCTTGCGGGTGAAGTAGAAGCCGGCATACGCCACCCAGGTGATGAGAAAAACTTGCACGCGCCAACGCTGGAGCGATTTCCAGCCGGTTGCGAGAGGACTTGTAGCATTCTTGTTCATGGTGTTCTGATCCCGTATGTGGTGCCAGACAGCGCAGTCATTGGTTTTGTTTTTGTTTTCGGTACAGAAAATCTGTCCACGCACACGACATCGATTGGATGGCAGTGAGATGGCATCAGGCTTTAAGTATTCAATTGACGCATTCGCTGACGCCTGCCTGGCTCTGCCTGGCGATAAGTCATCGAATCCATGTTCTAAAAAAGATCCCTGTCTACAGGTGCTACCCATTGCACCTGTGCTCGAATTGACAAGGACCTTTAACGGGGGCGGTCAGCCTGCCGGCAGTTGCATGTCGACGTTCATCGCCACAAGACTGTCGGCGATGGCGCGTAGCAATTGGTGGACGATGTATTCGTCGATCTGGCCGATGCAGCCGATACGGAAACTGTCGGCTACGGTCAGTTTGCCGGGGTAGATGATGAACTGGCGGGCCTTGAGTTCATCGTAGAAGCGCTTGAACTCAAAGTTCGGATGTTCCGGGCTGAAGAACGTGGTGATGATGGGCGACAGCCAACGGTCCTCGAGCAATGTTCTGAAGCCAAGTTCGCGCATGCCTGCGACCAGTACATCGCGATTGCGGGTGTAGCGTGCCAGGCGGCCATGCACGCCGCCTTCGGCATTGTGTTGCTCCAGGGCTTTATGGAAGGCTACGACGCTGTGGGTCGGTGGAGTGAAGCGCCATTGGCCCGTGCGCTCCATGTACAGCCACTGCTCGTAGAGGTCGAGGCTCAGTGAATTGGCGCGGTTTTTGGCGGCCTCCAGCACGGAGCGGCGGATGATGACGAAACCGAACCCCGGAATACCCTCGATGCATTTGTTGGCGGAGGACACCACCACGTCGAACGCTATTTCATTGACCGTCAACGGCACGGCTCCGAAGGAGCTCATGGCATCGATGATCAGGCTCTTGCCATGGGCCTTCACCACGTCGGCGATTTCGCGCAGCGGATTGAGAATGCCGGAGCTGGTTTCGCAATGGACGAGGAAGACGTTGGTCACGTCCGGGTTGTCCCTGAGCAGGGCGTCCACTTCCTCGGGCTGCGGCGGCAGGTAATCCCCTTTGTCCAGGGTAATGAACGCGCGGCCGAGGTACTCCAGGGTCTTTGTTGCGCGTTGGCCGTAGGCGCCATTCATCAGCACCAGCGCTTTACCGTCGCGAGGGATGGCCGTGGCTAACGCAGCCTCCACCGAATAGCTGCCGCTGCCTTGCAAGGGCACACAGGCGAAGCTGTCGTCCTGTACCCCGGCCATGCTGAGCAAGCTCTGGCGAACGTCAGCAGTGACTTGATTGAAGGCAACGTCCCATGAACCCCAGTCACGCAGCATGGCTTCCTTGGTGGCTTTGGAAGTGGTCAACGGGCCTGGGGTCAGCAGGTAGGGTTCACCCAAGGCTGGGGTGGCCAGCGCCTGTGTGGTCGGAAATTCAGCTTTGGTCATGATCTTCTCCGGCGATGTTGTTTTTGTAAGGAGTGATGCATGGGCCAATAAAACCATTCGCCGAAAAATAACTGAAATCGATTTATCACATGTCAATAACAAGGTGAGCTTATAAGTGTGAATGTTGCTTCCACGCAGAAAACCCCACCTGGCCACGAGCCGGGTGGGGTGTTCTGCGGGTGCGCGTTGAAGTGCCGTTGGATGACCGATACGTTACCCTTTGTCGGACTTGCCGGCCGCCGCGGCGAATTTCGCCAGACGCACATCCAGTCGACGGGGGCGCAGGTTGTGGTCCTCGGCATGCTCCTTGCGGCGAATGGCGTTGCGCACCATCAGCGAACCCAGGTAGCGGATCGGCTCCGGTGGGAAATGGCCGAGCGGACCTTGCACCAGCGGCGAGCGTGTCCAGGGGTTGTCCACCCCCAACACCAGCGATGACAGGATTTGCCCTCCCATATGACAGGGACCGACACCGCTGCCGGAATAGCCGAAGCCATAGAAGATGTTGCCGCTGGCGCCCATACGGCCAAAGAAAGGTAGCCCGGTGACGGAGCGATCGGACGGGCCATTCCACGTGGCGGCGATGTCGACATCGGCAAAATCTGGAAAGAACGCCGCCAGGGTGTTGCGCAACAACCCTTTATAGGGCGAAGGCTGGTTGAAGACCGGCAGGATGCGCCCGCCGTAGGCGAAGGTGTTGCCACCTTTGCCGAGCATGATCCGGCCGTCCGGGGTGTTGTGGTAGTAGTGCACGAAAATGCGCGAGTCGAGTACGGTGACCCCGCTGGTCAAGCCGATGCGCTCGAGCAGGTCCGGTCGCGGCTCGGTGATGATCATGTCGCTGGAGACGATGGCCACCGAGCGCGAAAATTCTGGAAAAGCCCGCGCCATCCAGGCGTTGATCGCCAGCACCACGCGATTGGCGACGACTTGCCCGCCCGGCGTATTGATGGTGGCTGGCAGCCCTTGTTCCAGGCCGGTCATCGGTGAACCTTCGTAGATTCGCACGCCAAGTTCGAGCGCGACCCGGCGCAGGCCACGGACCAGCTTGCCCGGCTGCACGCTGGCCGCCGCTGGCGAGAACCAGCCTTCGATGTGCCGGGTCGAGCCGGCCATGCGTTGCAGGTCGGGCAGCGGGCATCGTGAAAACGAGTTGATGCCATTGCGTTCCAGCGCGGCGACCACGGCATCGGTCGAACCCTGTTGAGCCCGGTTGGTGGCGGTATAGAGGGTGCCGTCGAGGCGATAGTCGGCATCCACGGCATACTGGCGACAGAAGTCGCCGATGGCCCGGATGCTGTCTTCCGAGGCCTTCACCAGGCGCACCGCTTCGGCTTGCCCGAACAAACGCTCGAGCGTGAAGTACTTGGCCGACCAGGACAGTGCGCAGCCGCCATTGCGCCCACTGGCGCCGGCACCGCAGATGTCGGCCTCGACGATGACCACGTCCAGCTCGGGGTTCTGTTCCTTGAGCATGATGGCCGTCCACAAGCCGGTATAACCGCCACCGACTATGCAGACATCGGCGCGGGTGTTCTGCCGCAGCGGCGGACAGGGCGTATCGGACTGGTTTTTCAGGGCCTGGTCGAGCCAGTAGGGTCGCATGGGGGGGCATCTCCGTGGGTCGGTTCGGGGCAGGGGTCAGGCGACTTGCGAAAACCATGCTTGCAGTTCATCGTTTATAAATAAAATCGATTTAACGTATGAACAAATAAGTTGAACCTATGGCAAGGCGACCCCGATGACTATTTCCCATACCCAGCTCAAGGCTTTCCACGCCGTAGCAGTGAACGGCAGTTTCACGCGCGCGGCCGAGCAGCTCTGCCTGTCTCAACCGGCGGTGTCCGATCAGGTGCGTAAGCTCGAGGATTACTACGGGGTGATGGTGTTCTACCGCGACAAGCGTCTGGTGCGCCTGACTGAAGTGGGTGAGCGGTTGTTCGGCCTGACCCGGCGCCTGTTCGATATCAGTGTCGATGCCCACGACATGCTGATGGACTACCGCACCCTGTCGACTGGCACCTTGAACCTTGCCGTGGACGCGCCGGTGCATGTGTTGCCCTATGTCGCGCGCTTCTGCACTCGCTATCCCGGTGTCGATGTGAAGATTGAAACGGCCAATACCGATGAGGTCCTGCAGCGGTTGTTCGGCCACCAGGCAGACATTGCCCTGCTGGGGCGCAGCGTCGACGATGACCGCCTGCAGACGCTGCACCTTCGCAGTGACCCGATGCTCGCCTTCGTCGCCCATGACCACCCCTGGGCACAACGAACATCCATCTGCCTCGCCGATCTGGACAACACGCCCCTGGTCTTGCGCGAGCAGGGCTCGGTTACGCGCCTGTCCCTGGAGGAGGAAATGGCAGCAGCGGGCTTGCGCATTCGCAAGGCCATCGAGGTGGAAGGGCGTGAAGCGGCGCGCGAGGCCGTCGCGATCGGTATGGGGGTCGGGGTTGTCTCGGCGGCCGAGCTTGGCTCTGATTCGCGGCTCTGCGGATTGCCGATCATCGATAGTCGGCAGCGCTTCACCGAAACATTGGTTTGCCTGCGCGCACAGAGTTCCCGACGCATCCTGACGACCTTTTTCGACATGGTTCGAGAGGCGGTGGCCGAGTGATGTGAGCCCAGGCAGGCGTTCGTCCGATGTGGACGCGAGGCTGCGACGAAGCCGGTTGTCTGGGCGCTGGCGCCATCATGAAACGACGCTTTCAGCTCTGCGCGTTCAGAAACAGAGAGAACAGCTCGGACTGGGATTTGATCCCGAGCTTGCTGTACATGTGCTTGCGGTGGACCTTCACCGTCTCGGCGGAAATCGCCAGCTTGCGCGCGATCTCCTTGTTCGAGCAGCCGCTGAGCATCAGCTGGCCGACTTCGAGCTCGCGGGCGGACAGCGGTGTGTCCAACTGCTGGTCAGTGGCGTCGAGCCAGTTCTGCCAGCGTGGCGTCGGCGCAGGGGCCTGCTCCAGCACCTCCCGCTCGAATGCCATGCGCTGGCGCATCAGGGCGGCGACCCAGGGCTGGACGAGTGTGAGCAGGGCAGTCTGCTCCGGACTGAAGGGGGCCTCGCTGCCCAACGACAGGCTGAGGGTGCGTTCCGGGTCGAGCTGGACGTTGATGTGGACTTCGTCGGCAACGATATTGAGGCGGAAGTAGCGTTGGTAATAGTCGGTCTGCTCGAAGCACTCCGGCGCCACGTCCCCTAGCCAGAACAAACCGTTCTGCGGCGCTTCCCGGTTGGCCAGGTAAAAGGGATCGAGCAGATACAGGCCTTTGAGGTAATCCTGAAAGAGCGGGTCTGGCCCGCCATCCTTGCCCGGGCATTCGGCGAGTACCTGCGGACGACCATTGCTGAAAATCAGCACGACCCAACTGTCCACCGGGATGTATCGGTCCAGCAGACGCACCAGGGCCAGCCAGAAACCAGGCCGGTCCAGTGCCTCGATCAGCTTGCCAACCGCCTGGTGCCAGGCCATGTCCTGCAATGTAATGCTCACGCTTCTACCCATACGGGGTTACCCCATCGATGTGATTACTTTCCGTTTTACGGCTCTCCATACTTCATCCAGCCCTGGCGGGTGCTGTTCAGTATGGCGATTGCGAGCCCACAACATGCGAAAGGATCACCGATGAAGATTGAACTCGTACAACTTACCGGTCGCGATGGCGATACCGCTTATAACCTGAAGCGTACCTTGCAGGCCATCGCTACCTGCGCAGCGGATACCGACCTGCTGATATTTCCAGAGACCCAATTGATGGGGTTCGCCAGCGCGCAACAGCTCGCCGAAGTCGCCGAGCCCCTGAACGGGCCGAGTGTGCAGGCCGTGCAGCGCGCCGCCCGCGAACGGAACGTCGCGGTGGTGGTGGGCATGGCCGAGAACGACGGCGGCATCTTCTACAACACCTCCCTGCTGATCACGCCACAAGGGATCGCCTTGCACTATCGCAAGACTCACCTCTGGCCGTCGGAGCGCGGCCTGTTCCAACCGGGCGACCGCTATGCCACTGCGCTCTGGAAGGGCGTCCGGGTCGGCCTCCTGATTTGCTACGACATCGAGTTGCCGGAAAGTGCTCGAGCCCTCGGCCAACTCGGCGCCGAGCTGATCCTGGTCACTAACGGCAACATGGATCCCTACGGCCCTGTCCATCGGACCGCGATCATGGCTCGCGCTCAGGAAAACCAGGCATTCGCGGTGATGGTGAATCGAGTCGGCGACGGCGATGAAGGCTTGGTGTTTGCCGGTGGGAGTGCAGCGATCGATCCCTTCGGGCGAACGTTGTTCGAAGCAGGGCGCACAGAGTGTCGGCAGGTGGTAGAGCTGGATCTCGACTTGCTGCGCACCGTCCGCCGCGACTACGACTACCTCAGTGATCGCCGCCTGCTCCTGATCGGCGAGCAGGTCGAGCACAGTGATGGTCGACGTGAACTACTGATCCCCTGAACCAGGCGCGAGGGGTACCCCAGCGTTCTGATTCGATGTTGACCCAGCCACAACAATAATTCACACACTAACAGGAGCAGTGCTCGTGTCCCTGGACCCGACGCCAATGCTCTGGAGCATCCCGATGAAAGCGACTCGCTACATGCCATTCGTCCTGGCCACGCTGTTCAGTGTCGGCCTGACCTGCGCCCAGGCCGACGAGCCTGCCAAATCCAGCGTGCACATCTACAACTGGTATGACTACATTGCCCCGAACACGATGAAAGACTTCGAGAAAGAAGCGGGCATCAGCGCTGTGTACGATGTGTTCGACAACAGCGACGTCATGCAAAGCAAACTGATGGCCGGCCGCAGCGGCTATGACGTAGTGGTTGCCAGTGGTGACCTGCTGCCGAACCTGATCAAGGCGGGTGTGCTGAAAAAGCTCGATCGCTCGAAGCTGCCCAACTGGTCCCACCTCGACCCCGACATCCTCGCCAAGTTGCAGAGCAACGATCCCGGAAACAACTATGCGGCCCCTTATCTGTGGGGTACCACGGGCATCGGCTATGACGCGGACAAAGTTAGATCGATACTCGGCCCGGAGGCGCCCGTCAATTCCTGGGACCTGATTTTCAAGGAAGAAAACCTGGCCAAACTGAGTCAATGCGGTGTGGCCATGCTGGATGCCCCCAGTGAGGTCATTCCCATCGCCTTGCACTACCTTGGACTGCCTTATAACAGCCAGAACCCCGAGGATTACAAAAAAGCCCAGGCACTGCTGCTGAAGCTGCGTCCCCATATCGTCTACTTCGATTCTTCCAAGTTCATCTCTGATCTGGCCAACGGCAACATCTGCGTCGTGCTGGGCTGGGCGGGTGGGGTCGCCGATGCACAAAAGGCCTCTGAGCTGGCTGGCAACCAACGCAAACTCGTCTACAGCATTCCTCGCGAAGGCGCCCCGGTGTGGGTGGAGAGCCTGGTGCAGCTCAACGATGCACCGAACCCGGAGCAAGGGCTGGCGTTCATCAACTATATGTTGCGGCCCGAAGTCATCGCTGAATCCTCCAACTACCTGAGCTATCCGAACGCCAACAAGGATGCCACCGCGCTTGTCGAGCAGAAAATCCGCGACAACCCGGGTGTGTATCCGTCCAGGCAAGTGTTGGACACGTTGTTTCCGCTGGAACCACTGCCGCTGAAGATGGAACGTGTGCGCACCCGTGCCTGGAACACGGTCAAGACCGGCGCTTGATGGCCAGACTCCGCCCCGCTGATGACTGGCCAAACCCCTTCATGAAGCACATCAAACAAAAGAGAGACATCATGAAAGTGACGATGAAACCACGTGCCCGTGACCTGAACATCCGGTTCGGCCAATTGCAACCCGGTCCCCTCAATGCCATCACCGATGTGCCCGGCGTACGCGTCGGCCACAGCAATGTGCGAGGACGCACCGCCAACGGCCGCGACATCCTGACCGGTGTCACTGTTATCGAACCGCGAGCGGGTTCCACCAGCCAGCAACCGTGCTTTGCCGGCGTCCATGTGCTGAACGGCAACGGCGACGCCACAGGCCTGGAGTGGATTCGCGAGGCCGGCCTGTTGACCAGTCCCATCGCCTTCACCAACACCCACAGCCTGGGCGTGGTGCGCGATGCGCTGATTGTGCTGGACCGGGAGCAGCAGCCGGATGACGGGCGCCTCTACTGGAACATGCCGGTGGTGCTGGAAACCTTCGACGGCCTGCTCAACGACATCAACGGCTTCCATGTGAAACCTGAACACGTCGCCGAAGCCTTGGGCTCCGCGGCGGGCGGGGCGGTGACCGAGGGTGCGGTCGGCGGCGGCAGCGGCATGATCTGTCATGAATTCAAGGGCGGCATCGGCACCGCATCACGGCGTCTGAGCAGTGCACAGGGCGGTTGGACCGTTGGCGCCATCGTCCAGGCCAACCACGGCATCCGCAACGAACTGCGCGTCGACGGCTACCCGGTCGGGCGCTACATGGAACAGGCCGACTCGCCGTTCCTCAAGGCGTCGCTGCCGCACCCGGGCATGGGTTCGATCGTCGTGTGCCTGGCCACCGATGCGCCGTTGCTGCCCCATCAATGCACGCGCCTGGCACAGCGCGCCAGCCTCGGCCTGGCCCGCACTGGCGGCGGCAATGAAGACCATAGCGGTGACATCTTCATCGCCTTCGCCACCGGCAATGACATGCCGCCGGCCGCTTATGAAAGCAAGCGCGCGCCGACGACCGATAACCTGAGCATGGTCAACAACGACCACATCAGCGAGTTGTTCCTGGCCGCCACCGAAGCGGTGGAAGAAGCCATCATCAATGCCTTGCTGGCCGCCGACACCGCCGAAGGCAACGGCCATGCCGTGGCGGGCCTGGATGCCGAGACGCTGCTCAACGCCTTGCATCAGGCCGGCTGGCCGGGAGCGGCGAATGACTGATCGAGCGGTATCGGGAAAATAACTTTGGAAGGGGGGTTGACCGGGTATTTTAATACTGTACTATTCGCCTCCCGCTAACGAGTGATCGGAAGCGCAAGTGGTTGAAGTTTAAAGAGAAATCTAAAAAACTTCTGAAAATAACCGCTTGACAGCAGCAGAGGAAAGCGTAGAATGCGCGCCTCGGTTGAGACGAAAGATCTTAACCAACCGCTCTTTAACAACTGAATCAAGCAATTCGTGTGGGTGCTTGT
>NZ_CABVHU010000039.1 GCF_902497855.1 Pseudomonas fluorescens | reverse complement strand
CCGAACTCAGCAGTGAAACGATGCATCGCCGATGGTAGTGTGGGGTTTCCCCATGTGAGAGTAGGTCATCGTCAAGATTAAATTCCGAAACCCCTATCTGCGTATGCAGGTAGGGGTTTTGTTTTTGGGGCCCATTTTCTGTAGGAGCGAGCTTGCTCGCGAAGAACGGGAGGGCGCCGCGTACATCCAGGCAGCCCTCGTCATCGTTGACGTTCTTCGTCGGAGCGCCGCCCGGAGCAAGCTCGCTCCTACACACGTCGCGTATGTTAAACCCGGAACGCAATCACTTTTTCGGTGGTTTACCGCTGGCAGGGATGTGCAGGTAGGACATCACGCTTTCAGTCAGTTCGGTTGCCAGTTTGACCGCTTCTTTATTGCGCGCCATCACGCCGGCGACCAAGCCTTCGATCAAGGCCAGCACGGCGATGTTGGAACTGGTCAGCACCGGGTGATCGCAAGGCGCAAACAGCGTGTGCTCGGCAATGCCGGTGAGCGGCGAGGCGGGTGAGTCGGTAATGGCCAGCACCGAGGCGCCACGTTCATTGGCGAAGCGTGCCAGTTGCAGGGTGTCGAGGGAGTAGCGCGGCAGGGAGATCGCCAGTAACACGTCCCGATCAGTGATCGCGGCCAGTCGGTAGGCGGCATTTTCGTTGCCACCTTCCATGCTGATGGCCGTGGCGTCGGCACAGAAGGGCATCAGGGTCGAGGCGGCGAGGCCGGCGAAGTACACACTGTTGCCGAACCCCAGGATGTAGATTTTGCGGGCCGTGGTCAGGCGAGTGACGAACGCTTCAAAGGTGTCGGCGTGGTTGTTGGTCGCCGCCGTGGCCAGGTTGCTGCTGGCGCTCTGGAGTTGCTCATGCAGGCCAAACGCGCCGCCCGGGCGCTGGGCAAGTTCGTTGCGCAGTTTGTCGACCGGCGACACCATCTGCTGCAAGGTCGCGACCAGTTCGGCCTTCATGCCGCTGTAACCGCCGAGGTCCAGCGCTTTGGCCAGTCGGTTGACGGCGGCGGGTGAGGTCAATGTTTCGTGAGCCATCTCCTCGATGGTCAGCGTCGCGGCTTTGAGCGGGTGACGCAGGATAAAGTCCGCCACCTTGCGCAACGACGGTGGCAGCTCGGAAACGATTTCCGTCAGTTTGCGCATGACCGGCGCGGCATAGACAGTGGTGTCTTTCGATGGGGTTGGCATATCCGGCTCAACATTTCCTGAAGGTGAGAGAAGGGCTGTGCCTGATGCCCTGACAAGGTTGGCCGGAGTGTATCCGAAGCCAGCCTTGTCAGGGCAGCGCCGAGCAGTGGATGGGTCGGCGGCGGTGTTACTTCAAGCTCCCGGCAAGAAACTGCTGGAGGCGTTCGGACTGCGGGTTGACCAGCACCTCACGCGGGGCGCCGCGCTCTTCGACAACGCCCTTGTGCAGGAACACCAGTTGGTTCGACACCTCGCGGGCAAAGCCCATTTCGTGAGTCACCACTACCATGGTGCGGCCTTCCTGCGCCAGATCCTGCATGACTTTAAGCACTTCGCCGACCAGTTCGGGGTCGAGCGCCGACGTCGGCTCATCAAACAGCATCACTTGCGGTTCCATCGCCAGTGCGCGGGCAATGGCCACGCGTTGCTGCTCGCCACCGGACATATGCGCCGGCCAGGCGTTCATGCGATGCGCCACACCGACTTTGGCCAGGTAGTGCTCGGCCTTTTCCCGTGCCTCTTTCTTGCCCAGCCCCTGCACATGCACCGGGGCTTCCATGACGTTTTCCAAAGCGCTCATGTGGGACCAGAGGTTGAAGTGTTGGAACACCATCGATAGCTGCGAACGCATGCGTTGCAACTGCCTGGGTTCGGCGGCCTTGAGCCCGCCAAGCTTGTTGGCCGCCAGCTTGAGCGGTTCGCCATTGAGCACGATAGTGCCCGCATTGGGTTGCTCCAGCAGGTTGATGCAGCGCAGGAACGTACTTTTGCCAGAGCCGCTGGAGCCGATGATGCTGATCACGTCACCGGCCTGTGCTTGCAGGGACACGCCCTTGAGCACCTGGTGGGCGCCGTAACTTTTATGCAGGTCCTGAACTTCAAGTTTGTACATGGTTTGAACTCTCTGGAGTCAGTCGCTGAGCAAGCGACCCTGGCGAATGGGGGTGACGCCTGCAACTTTGGCCAGCCACAATCCAGGCTGGGCAAAGCGCAGGCGTTCGCGGGCATAGAGAATGCCGTCGGTGCTGGCGCGCACCACGCTATGGCGGTCGCTCAGGGGGTCGATGACCTCGAATAGCGGATCGCCGACCTTGACCTGCGCCCCCAGCGGTTGCAGAAAACTCACCACACCCGGATGGGGCGCACAGGCGTACTGCGCGCCGGCGAATGGCATGGCCTGGCAACGGCTCGGCGGTGCCGCTGGCCAGTCGCCGCTGATCAGGCCTTGATCGGCGAGATACCCGAGAATGGCGTGTGCACTGTCGATGCACTGCTCGCGTTCGGTGTCGGCCATGCCACGCAGTTCGATGGTGGTGGCCACGCACGCCAGGGGAATATTGGCTTCAGGAAACCGCTCGGCCAAGTGTAACCACGCAATGGCGCAGGCTTCGTCGAAGGCACTGCCGCCCGCATCTTCGGCCAATAACGTGACCCCGGCGCCGAGGCGCGCGGCCAGGGACTGCAAGCGTGGCCAGTGTTGCGGCATCGCATACAACAACATGATCGATTCGAAATCGCAGTGCAGGTCCAGCACCACATCGGCGTCACAGGCATGCTGCAGCAACAGGCGGCGCAGGCCGTCGAGCTCCGAGGTCGGTGCTGGCAGGGCGGCCAGGGCATCGCCCATGGCACGGCGGATGAGGGCGATGTTGGCGTCGGCATCGTCTGCCAATCGGCCTTCCAGCAGCTGTGCAACGGCATCGACCAACTGCGGGAAGTCGCGATTGAAGTTCTTGCCGCTGGAGAACTCGAAGCGCCCCTGATGGGTGGCCTGGAACATCTGGGCGATACCGATCGGATTGGCCATTGGCACCAACTCGATCACCCCGGCCAGGCGGCCTTGTGCTTCCAGTTCCAGAAGGCGTTGCTTGAGCTCGACAGCGACGCGCATCCCCGGCAACTCATCGGCATGCAATGACGCCTGGATGTACGCTTTGCGTGATCCACTGCCAAAACGAAACAGGGTCAGCGTGCGTTCGGTGCCCGAGGCACTCCACGGCAACAGGTATTGAATGTGCTCCATTGCAGCTCCTTAGTGCTTGCGCGGTGCCAGGTACGCCAGCCAGCGGCGCTCGGCCAGCTTGAACAGACGCACCAGGATGAAGGTCAGGACGAGGTAGATGAGACCGGCGGTGATAAACGCCTCGAACGGTAGATAGAACCGTGAGCTGACCGTGCGCGCGGCCCCGGTGATGTCGACGAGCGTGACGATGGAGGCCAGGCTGGTGGTTTGCAGCATCATCAGCACTTCGTTGCTGTACTGCGGCAATGCCCGGCGCAAGGCCGATGGCATGAGAATGCGCCGATACAGGGTCAGGCGTGACATGCCCATGGCCTTGGCGGCTTCGATCTCGCCATGGGGGGTGGCTTTCAAACTGCCGGCCAGCAGCTCTGCGCTATAGGCACTGGTGTTAATCGCGAACGCCAGGCAGGCGCAAAAAGTGGCGCTGGAGAGGTAAGGCCAGAGCACGCTTTGGCGCACGGCTTCGAACTGCGCCAGGCCGTAATAGATCAGGAACAACTGCACCAGCATCGGCGTGCCGCGAATCACGTAGGTATAGAGCCAGGCCGGGAAGTTGATCAGCGGCGATCGCGACACCCGCATCAGCGCCAGTGGAATCGCCAATACCAAACCCAGGGCCAGTGAAATGAGCAGGACTTTGAGGGTCAACAAGGCGCCATTTAAATACAGCGGCAGGTTTTCCCAGATCAGGTTGTAGTCGAGAATCATTGGGTGGCTCCCCTCACAATTCGGCGGCTTTGATGCCGACCGAGTAGTGTTTTTCCAGATAGCGCAGCACCAGCAAGGACAGGCTGGTGAGCATCAGATACAGCGCCGCCACCGCGAGGTAAAACGTGAAGGGCTCGTGGGTGGCATCCGCGGCGTTCTTGGCCTTGAACATCATGTCCTGCAAGCCGATCACCGAGATCAGCGCGGTGGATTTGGTCAGCACCAGCCAATTGTTGGTGAACCCGGGAATGGCGAAACGAATCATCTGCGGTACCAGAATTCGCCAGAACACCTGCGCACCGCCCATGCCATAGGCCACGCCGGCCTCGGCCTGACCCTTGGGGATCGCCATGAAGGCGCCGCGAAAGTTTTCCGAGAGGTAGGCGCCAAAAATGAAGCCCATGGTGCAGACGCCGGCGATAAAGGGGTTGATGTCGATATAGCGGGTGTACCCGAGCGCCAGGGCGATGCGGTTCACCAGATCCTGGCCGCCGTAGAAGATCAGCAGGATCAGCACCAGGTCTGGAATGCCGCGAATCAGGGTGGTGTAACTTTCCCCGAGCATGGCCAGCCATTTGAGCGGTGACAAGCGAAAGGCCGCACCGATCAGGCCCAGGGCAATCGCCAGGGACATGGACGTCAAGGCCAGGTTAATGGTCAGCCAGGCGCCATCGAGAATGCTCGATCCGTAGCCGTGGAGCATGATGAAGTTCCTCAAGCGAGCGCCGCGAGGCGCGCAAGACAAGCCCCGACAGACGCCTGCAACGGGCCAGCGCCGGGGCTGGGGTCAGTAGGGCAGGGGTCAGCGGGGCAGGGGTAAGGCTTACTCGCCGTAGATATCGAACGCGAAGTACTTGGCCATCACTTGCTGGTACTTGCCATTGGCGCGAATGCTGTCGATCGCGGCGCTCAGGCGCGCAACGTTGGCACTGTCGCCTTTGCGCACAGCGATCCCGGCGCCCCGGCCAAAGTACTTCGTGTCGTTGATGTCGGGCCCTGTCAGTGCGAAGCCCTGGCCAGCGGGTGTCTTGATGAAGCTCTCATCGGTGTTGACGATGTCGGCGAGGGTGGCGTCCAGGCGACCCGAGGCCAGGTCGAGGAAAGCCTCATTCTGTGAGCCGTAACGCACCACGACGACGCCGGCTTTTTCCAGTTGCTCGGTGGCAAAACGATCGTAAGTCGAGGAGCGTTGCACGCCGACTTTCTTGCCCTTGAGGTCCACCAAAGGATCATTGATCACGTTGCCGGCCTTCATCGCGAACTTGCCCGGGGTGTGGTAGTACTTTTTGCTGAAGTCCACGGACTTCATCCGGTCTTCGGTGATGGACATCGACGACAGCACGGCATCGATCTTGCGCACTTTGAGCGACGGGATCATGCCGTCGAACTCCTGAATGACCCACTCGCACTTGACCTTCATTTCTTCGCACAAGGCGTTGCCGATGTCGTAATCGAACCCGCTGACGTTGCCCTCCGGTGTCTTGAAGGAGAAGGGCGGGTAGGCGGCTTCGATACCGATACGCAGGCTGTCTTCGTCGGCCTGTGCCAGGAAGCTCAACGCGCATAGCGCCAGCGCACCTAGAAGTTCTGTCTTGTTCATATTGTTGACTCCTCGAGGGCATTTGGGGAAAACGGGCGCCCGCCATCCGGGTTGGCGCGGTGGATCGGTCCTGTGATCGGCGAGGCTATAAATGACACAATAAAAATCTAATTGCAATGATGATGAAAAAAATCATATCAGTTCGAGGCGTGGTAAAGCGCTGCCGACGTGGCGAATCTCCGTTCGTGGAGGAGCGGTTCCGTGTCTGCCCCTGGAGGGGCTTAGTAGAGGTGGACCCCTGCAACCACCGGCCGCAAGGCCTGGATCAATTGCTGGACGACATGCGCTTCGACGGCACCTTCATTGGCGTCTGCCTCAAAACTTGCACAACACGCCGATGCGCCACCGCAGGAGAGGCGGTAAACCGCGATGACGCTGCCGGGTCCACAACCGGTGTGTCCGCACAGGGTCAAGCCACCCTCGATCGAACCCTGCATCACACCCAGTCCATATCCTGGGGTAACCCATGGCCGACCGGGAATCGGGCCACCCAATGTTCGCGCAGTCTGCATTTCCTGCAGCAGTCCCGTGGGAAGAAGGTGTCCGCCAAGCACTCGATCAAGGAAAAGCGCCGCTTGCGAAATGGGCCCGATCAGCAAGCCGTGATAAACCCAAGCGGGGTCATAGTCCGATGTATTGCTCGGGGAGATCTCCTGTAGATCGGCTCTGGTTGCAGCGAAGCGGACGTTAGACAGGCCCAAGGGCTTTAGTGCATATCGACCCACTGCCTCTTCCAGCGTCAGATCGGTGACCCGCTCAATCAGGGTGGCGACGAACATATAGCCAACATTCGAGTAGCGCCAACTGGCGCCGGGGGTGTATCGAAGCCTTGTTCCATCAAGACGTTGCATCATGTCACTTGCTGACCAGGCGGCCTCATTGTCGGCAACGGCGGCGTGATACTCCGCAAGCTCGCCATAATCGGCGAGACCTGCCTCATGCCGCAGTAACTGGCGTAACGTGAAAGGCTGACCTGGAAGGGGGTCGTCCAGCCCTACGAGTCCGTCACGCACCAAAGATAATGCGGTAGTCGCCAGGACCGTTTTGGTAAAGCTCCACCATGGCGTCATGCATTCCCGTCGCTGAGGCGTTACCAGTTGGCCATTCGAAACAAGTGAGCTGAACATTGATTGCCTTGGAGGGTTTGCCGATTGAGGGAGCAAGAAGATATCGCTTCCACCGCGATCCGACAGCCCAGGTTGCACAGTTAAGCAGCTAACAGTTGGGCAGGCAAAAGAGGGGGCGGGAAATTGGCCATTGACTTGCCCCCGCCGCCCGTCTAATTTTCGGGCATGCCTTCCACCGTATTGCGCTGCCAGCCAAGCATTATTACCGCCATTCCTCACTTGGCGGGCTAGCTCACGACTGCAGCACCCAACCCGCCCTCGAGGCGGGTTTTCTTTTTCTGTCTCGGGGCTCTGATCAATGTCAGGAGACCCTCATGTTCAGTACGCCCGCCCAACAAACCCTGCTTGAGCACTACGTTAAAAAGATCCTCGCCGCGCCGGTCTACGAACTCGCCATCCGTACACCGCTGCAACCGGCACCGGCGTTGTCCCTGGCCTTGGGCAATCAGATCCTGCTCAAGCGCGAAGACCTGCAGCCGACCTTCTCCTTCAAGATCCGTGGCGCCTACAACAAACTGGTGAATCTCACTGCTGCGCAGAAGAAACACGGTGTGATTACCGCTTCAGCCGGCAATCATGCCCAAGGCGTGGCGCTGGCGGCACGGGAATTAGGCATCGACGCCACCATAGTCATGCCCGCCAACACCCCGGAGTTGAAGGTGCTGGGTGTACGCAGTCGCGGCGCCGAGGCACTGCTGTACGGGGACAGCTTTCCGTTTGCCTTGGCCCATGCGCTGAAGCTGGCCGAGCAAACCGGCAAGCACTTTGTTTCGCCCTTCGACGATCAGGACGTCATTGCCGGGCAGGGCACTGTCGCCATGGAAATCCTGCGTCAGCATCAAGGGCCGTTAGACGCAATCTTTGTCCCGGTGGGCGGTGGCGGGTTGATTGCCGGCATTGCCGCGTACGTCAAATACCTGCGGCCAGAGGTGCGCATCATTGGCGTCGAGTCGGAACACTCCGCCTGCTTGTACGCGGCTTTACAGGCCGATGAGCGCGTAGTCCTGCCCAGCGTGGGCACCTTCGCCGATGGCGTGGCGGTCGCGCAGATCGGTGCCCATGGTTTCGAAGTGTGCCGCTTCTGCGTCGATGAGGTGATTACCGTCAGTAACGATGAACTGTGCATCGCCACAAAGAATATCTACGACGACACCCGCTCGATCACCGAGCCTTCAGGTGCGTTGGCCGTGGCCGGGATCAAGAAATACGTAGCGCGCACGGGTGTCCGCGGGCAGACCCTGATCGCCATCGACTCCGGTGCCAATATCAATTTCGACACGTTACGGCACGTGGCCGAGCGCGCGGCATTGAGTGAGGCGTTGGCGTAACAAGGCGGTGAGGTCGACGGTGGCTATTGCAGTAGCCAACGCTGGCTTCAGCGCTCTTGCACAACCTGCATTTCCAAGCTGCATACACTTCACTGCTATTGGAACAGTCGCTATGTGAAACTCTTCGAACTAATTACAAGACCGTTGCAGTTGTGGAGTTTGGTATGAGTTTGCTAACTGATGATTTTGATGCTGTGGTTGCTTCGCGCAGGGCTGTGCGGGCTTTTTTACCTACGCCCGTGTCGAGGGAGTTGATCAATGAAGTCATCGAGGTTGCGCGTCTGGCACCCAGCAACTCCAATACCCAGCCCTGGTCGGTGCATGTGCTCACAGGCGAGCCGAAACAGGCATTGAGTGCCCTGCTGGGCGCTGCTCACACCGATCCGACTGCCGAAACGCTTATGCATCTGCCGGAAGATCTCCCCCAGAAATACCGTGAGCGACAAGAGCAGTTCGGTGCGCTGTTTTATGGTCTGCATCAAGTGGACAAGTGCGACAACGAAGCGCGCAGCCGCATCAGTGGCCTGAATTACGGGTTCTTCGGCGCCCCGGTAGGGCTGATTTTCACCATCGAATCGAACCTGAAAAAATACAGTTGGCTCGACTACGGACTGTTCCTGCAAACCCTGATGCTGGCCGCACAAACCCGTGGCCTGTCGACCTGCCCACAGGTGTCGTTCGCCCGGTTCCAGTCGCTGATCGGTGGCTTCCTGCACCTGGACAACGGCCACGAAATCGTCTGCGGCATGTCGTTGGGCTACGCCGATGAAACGGCACTGGTGAACTCCCTGCGCATGCCGCGAGCGACGTCGCAAGCCTTCACTTACTTCATGGGCTTCGATCAGTAGTCCATTCTCCGGGGCGCCATGCTCGATTGGCTGATCGGGCCGTCGATCAACTGGCGTTCCTCACACGGCAACACGAGGTGTACATCAAAATGGCAGTAAGAGTTCTGGCCATGTCCGGCAGCGCCCGAAGGGGCTCGTTGAATCAAAGACTACTGAATGTAGCCGTGCAAGGCGCAATCGCAGCGGGTGCTGAAGTAACGGTGGTATCACTGTCCGATTTTCCGCTGCCTTTTTTTGACAGCGAGCTTGAGAAGGAGCAGGGCGTACCGGCCAATGCACTGGACCTGCAGAAGCTGTTCAGCGAGCACGACGCGTTGCTCGTGGCCTCTCCGGATTACAACGGCGGCTACACGGCACTGCTTAAAAACACCCTCGACTGGATGAGCCGGCCCACCACTGAAAAAGTGTCGGGCATGGCATTGTTCGCCAACAAACCTACGGCAGTGATTTCCGCATCGCCAGGCCCCATGGGTGGCATCCGCTCCATGTTGGCCATGCGTGGCGTGCTGGAAAAGCTGGGGGCGGTGCTGATCCCTCAAACGTTCACTCTGGGGGTTGCGCACCAGGCCTTTGCCGAGAATGGCCAATTGGTCAATCCGCAGGTCGAGGGCGAAGTGAAAGCCGTCGGTGCCGCGCTGGCCAAGGTCTCGGGCGCTCTGCGCCAAGCGTGATCTGAACCTGAGCAAGGACGTTGCCACGGACGGCCTTGCTCAGCCCTGGCTGTGAGAAATTTCATCCGCCGCTGCGCTGATCTGACCACGCAGCCAGACTTGCGCGGGATCATTGTCGTTATTGCTGTGCCAGATGATGTCCAACTGCTGGCGGGCAACAGGGTAGGGCAATGGCTTGATCATGAACCCCAGGGTCCGGGCGAAGGTTCTGGCCAGGGGCCGCGGGACGATCGCCAAAAGCTCGGTGCCTTCCAGCAACATCGGCAACGCTAAAAAATGTGGAAGCACAATTTGCCGCCGTACCGACAAGCCTGCTTCAGCCAGGGCTTGCTCCAGGGCATTGCGATCATACATTTGCGCCTGCCGCGCCAAACCCCTTTCAAGTATGTAGCCGCTCAACGTCCCTTCAACTTCACCCCCCACCGATACAACCGCCAGCGGGTACCTGACGAGGTCCTCCATCTGCAGTGCCTTGGCACCGAGCGGATGTGTGCCGCAACACATGAACACTTCGTCCTGAAACATCACGGCCTTGATGCGAAAGCGCTCCGGAGCCCTGCGAAAAGAGCCTATCGCCACATCGATACGGCCCAGGTCGATCTGCTCCGCGAGGTCCAGCCGGGTCGACGGCATGATCGACAAATCAATGCCCGGGGCCGCGATTGACAATTGATGGTTGAGTTGCGGCAGCAGCGTTGCCGAGACGTAGTCGTTGGCAGCTATGACAAACGAGCGACTGACACTCTCCGGTTTGAAAGACGACGATGCTTTGGCCAAGGTCGTACTCATGCTGAGCAGCGCTGCTCGCAGTGGGCCGATGATCTCGATCGCATAGCTGGTCGGCGTCATTCCTTTGCCGGTGCGAACGAAAATTTCCTGGTCCAGACCCTCTCGCAAACGGGACAACGCATGGCTGACGGCGGACTGACTCAGATGCAGTCTCTGACTGGCACGGAGCACGCTGCGCTCTTCCATGACGGCATCGAAGACCCTGATCAGATTCAAATCCAGCTTATCGAACGAAATCATGGAGAGTTTCCGATGGTTGGCCGCATTAGCTATTTATTTGAATCGATAAATCAAGCATTTGCAAGTCTGCAGCGGCGCTGGAAATAAATGAATCTGGTGCATTAAGACTCTGCAGAACGTTCGCTTTTTGCCCGAGTGCAAGTGTGGGAGAGTGTAAAAAACGTTGAGCACACAGTGAGTGTCTATTAAATGAAAAAGCGTGATGAGCTACTCAGTCTTTGCATCGATTTCCTTTCCAAGGTCAAAGATAAAACCGCGAATGCCAATATAGAGCAATGGTTGAACGAGACCTACGGGCCGGACAGTGAAACCTACCAGCGAATGGCCGACCTGGTGATTGAAGGTGTGGCACAAGGGTGGGCAGCCAATGTTGAAATCACCGGTCCAAACTATCGTCGCAGCCGTTTGTGCGAACCTAGTGCGGAAACTTTCTACTTCAGCATTACTGCCGTTTACATGGACAGCAAGGGACACGAACTGGACAACTACCATCGTACGTTCCGTGGCCAGTATCACAGCCACCCATACGGCGAACTGAATATGGTTATTCCGCTTGACGAGGGCGCGTTGCTGGCCGGGCCTTTGGGGTGGCGAGGCGCCGGCTGGACCGCGCCGGAAGCGGGTAGCCACCATTTTCCAGAAGTGAAGGGCGGCGCATTGATCGCCTTCTTCTTCCTGCCTGCGGGACGTATTTCTTATGATATCCAGGCCCCCAAGGCCAGTTGAATGGAGGTTGTGTACCATTTTTCGAAACCGCAGTTGAAGTGGAATTCGAAAGGCCATTGGCGCTCATCGATGGCCTCTACCAGCTGGGACTGGCTGTTTAACAGGGGATCGCTGACGCATCGTCTGAAAGTATTGTCGGACGATGAGTTCAAGGTTATTCCCCTGCGCGAAGAGCCAGGGCCGCTATTGCCGGATGAATGCCGGCTACTTGGAGTGCGACCGGGTGTCATGGGATGGATCAGGGAGGTCTACCTGGCCGGTTTTGGCCGACCATGGATTTATGCAAGGTCCGTGGTTGCTCAACATGATCCCGACAGCAGCGTTTCAGCGTTATGCAACTTGGGCGATGTTTCACTCGGAAGTCTGTTGTTTGGCGATACACCTTATCAGCGAGGAGAAATAGAAGTTTGTCGTTATCCAGATGCCTGTAATGCGAGCAGTCGGCCCGCCTATCCACTTTGGGCCAGGCGTTCTGTCTTTCGTCGTGGGCACGTGCGTGTCCTGGTCCATGAGATGTTCTTGCCAGCACTATGGGAGGAATTGAGTTAAAAACGCAGCGCAAAACTGAAAGCCGATTTTAATAAAAACAAATAGGTACCCAGATGAGCACTTATCTATCTGCGCGCAAACTTGGTTTGCGCGCAACGCTTGCTGTTTCCATATCCGTACTCGGTGTTCATTCCGGTGGCGTTCATGCTGTTGATACTTCACCCGGCGCTTATATTCCCATGCCCAAGGGCGCCAACATGGCGATGTTGTATCTGGGCGGTGGCAAGGCCGGTGAGTTCCAGCCGGTCCATGGAAAAGCCATCAGCAAGGGCACCGAGCTGAAAACCAATACCGGGCTCGTGCGCCTGTTCCACATGTTCGATATCGCCGATCACCGATTCCAGCTTCAGTTCGGCCTGCCGTTCGGCAGCCAGGACCTGAAGCTCAACGGCAAGACCATCGGGCACGAGAGCGGGGTGTCCGATGCATACGTTGCCGCGACGATCTGGCCGATCGATGACCCGGTGAAAAAGCGTTATCTGTCGATCACCGGGTACATGGCAATTCCCACCGGTTCCTACGAAAACAACCACTCCCTGAACATGGGAAACAACCGTTACGCCCATGCAATCCAGGTGGGGTATGCGCAGAGCTGGGACGCGTGGCGGCTTGAGGTCAACCAGGATGTGACCTGGTACGGCGATAACGATGAATATGGTGCGGGCAAGGGTAAGCTCAAGCAGGATCCGACAATTAACCTTCAGCCATGGTTGAGCTACACCTTTGCCAACAAAGTCACGACGTCGTTCGGCCTGGCAAAAGCCTGGGGTGGCGAATCGAGCCTGGACGGCAACGACACTGGTCGGCGCACGGATTTTCTGCGAGCACGCGCGGGTGTCGGGTATTGGTTGAGGAAAGACATCCAGTTGTACACGGAACTCAACCGCGACCTTGAGGTGAAGGGCGGCTACAAGTTCGACTACTCCGGCTTCGTGCGCGTAGCTGTTCTGTTCTAGCGCGTTGCGCGGGAGTCAGGGTTTCCAGCCTATTTAAGGTTTAGCGTCGGGTGTCATGATTCCGGTTTATTGGAATCATGCCCCGGCGCTTTTTATTGAGGCTTTCACTGGATTGGTTTCGGCTCGGACGCGGTCTCTTGCAGGAGCCGGCTTGTTGGCGATGATCGTTAACGATAACGCGTGCGATCCGGTTAAACGCGGCGCACTTGCGTCCATCGCCGGCAAGCCGGCTCCTACAGGGGGTGGTGGGCTCCTGGATTGTCTTATGCCGCAGAAGGTGTAGATACCGTCTTGAACCTCACCGGGCAAGCGCAAGTTTCGGGTCGTAGGGTTGGCCCGACTTGAGCACACCGTAAACGAAGTGCAGCAGCTTGCGCATCGCCGCACAGATAATCTGCTTGGGGG
>NZ_CABVHU010000038.1 GCF_902497855.1 Pseudomonas fluorescens | reverse complement strand
TTTTCGAAACCCATCGTCGCCGTTGATGTAGGCCTCAACGGCTGTGATTTTGAACTGCACGGAATACTTGCCCATTGGAAACACCCCAAAAGTCAGGATCTGTGTCCAACTTTTGGGGGTCAGTTCACCCTGTAGGAGCTGGCTTGCCAGCGAAAGCGTCATCACTGCCAACAATGATGCTGACTGATACGCGGCCTTCGCTGGCAAGCCAGCTCCTACAGGGGGGGTTGCGTCGTCTGGTCGGTGCGGGCTTGCCCGCAGCGCGGTTTTGATCGAAACTGCGCACCTCGTCCCCCGCGGCGACCCTGGATCAGCAGACAGGGCATCACTGAGCTGGCAACCCTGAACCCAATTTTCAGAGGAGCCGGCCACTATGCCTGCGACCCGTACCTGGTTAAAAAACCCCCTCGCAACCTTCACGGCCAATGATCTCGATGCCCGTGGCGGCCTGGTGCTGCAAGACGGTTTGATCGTCGAAGTGCTCGCTGTCGGCCAGCAACCTTCCACACCCTGTGGACAAGTGTTCGATGCCCGCGAGCATGTGATCCTGCCGGGGCTGATAAACACCCATCATCACTTCTATCAAACCCTGACCCGCGCCTGGGCGCCGGTGGTCAACCAGCCGTTGTTCCCGTGGCTGAAAACCCTGTATCCGGTCTGGGCACGCCTCACCCCTGAAAAACTCGCCCTCGCCACCAAAGTCGCGCTGGCCGAGCTGCTGCTATCCGGCTGCACCACCGCTGCCGATCACCATTACCTGTTTCCGCAAGGCCTGGAAAATGCGATCGACGTGCAAGTCGAGAGCGTTCGCGAACTGGGCATGCGCGCCATGCTCACTCGCGGTTCGATGAGCCTCGGCGAAAAGGACGGCGGCCTGCCACCCCAGCAGACCGTGCAGGAAGGCGAAGTGATCCTGGCCGACAGCCAACGCCTGATCGCCGAGTACCACGAGCGTGGCAATGGCGCGCAGATCCAGATCGCGCTGGCGCCCTGCTCGCCGTTTTCGGTGACGCCGCAAATCATGTCGGCCAGTGCGGAACTGGCCAATAAACTCGACGTGCGCCTGCACACTCACCTGGCGGAAACCCTCGACGAAGAAGACTTCTGCCTGCAGCGTTTTGGCCTGCGCACCGTGGATTACCTGGACAGTGTCGGCTGGCTCGGCCCGCGTACCTGGCTGGCCCACGGTATCCATTTCAACCCGGATGAAATCGCCCGTCTCGGCGCGGCGGGCACCGGGATTTGCCATTGCCCGAGTTCGAACATGCGCCTGGCCTCCGGCATCTGCCCGACACTGGACCTGACCGCTGCCGGCGCCTTGCTCGGCCTGGGCGTGGACGGTTCGGCCTCCAACGATGCGTCGAACATGATGCTCGAAACCCGTCAGGCGCTGTACATCCAGCGGCTGCGTTACGGCGCGGAAAAGATCACCCCGCAGTTGGTGCTGGGATGGGCCACCAAGGGCTCGGCGCAATTGCTCGGGCGCACGGACATCGGTGAACTGGCGGTGGGCAAGCAGGCGGATCTGGCGCTGTTCAAGCTCGATGAACTGCGTTTCTCCGGCAGTCATGATCCGGTTTCGGCGTTGTTGCTGTGCGGCGCGGACCGGGCGGATCGAGTGATGGTGGGTGGCAAGTGGCGGGTGATTGACGGGCAGGTTGAGGGGTTGGATCTGAAAGGGTTGATTGCGGATCACAGTCAGGCCGCTCGGCAGTTGATTGCCGGCGTCTGACATAACACCAATCAAAAACTGTGGGAGCGAGCCTGCTCGCGAAAGAGGCCGGATCATTCAACATTGATGTTGAATGTCAGTCCCCCTTCGCGAGCAGGCTCGCTCCCACATTGGTTTTGTGGTGGGGTTAAAGGCCCAGCAGCGACAACATGATGAAGGTCGCAAACAATACAAAGTGGGTCATCCCTTCGATGGCATTGGTTTCGCCATCGTTGAGGTTGATCGCGCTGACGATCAGGGTGAGGAAGACCATCACGGTCTGCACCGGGGTCATCGCCATCTGGAATGGCTGGCCGGTGTAGAGCGCCATCGCTTCCATCACCGGCACGGTCAGGATCACCGTCGACAGCGACGCGCCCATGGCGATGTTGACCACCGACTGCATGCGGTTGGCCAGCGCCGCGCGCAACGCCGTCAGAATTTCCGGGGCCGCGGAAATCGCCGCCACCAGGATCGCCGTCATCACCGGCGGTGCGCCCGAACCTTCCAGCCCCAGGTCGAGGGTCTTGGACATCACTTCGGCCAGTGCACCGATCACCACCACACCAAACACCAAGGTCCCGATGCTCAATGCCAGATTGATCGGCTCCGGCTCTGCGGTCGGTTCCTTCTTGCGACGTTTTTCCGGGTAGCTGTAGCTGAAGAAATAGCTGTGCGGCCCGACCTGCATGCGCAGGAACAGGGTGTAGAGCACGACCATCGCGCCGATGGTGAAGGCCGAATAAAGCTTCCAGTTCGCCTCGGGAATGAACTCCGGCACCACCATGGACACGCCCATGGCGGTGAGGATCATCACGCTGTAGCTGCGCGCCGAATCATCGTTGTAGGACTGTTCGCCATGCTTGATCCCGCCCATCAACGCAGCCAGGCCGAGGATGCCGTTGATGTCGAGCATGATTATTTTGTAGACACGAATTTCAGTGTCAAATTGGAATCGCTAAAGTCCCCGCCGCACCGCCCCTCGGAGGTCAGTCAGCCGGTCGAAGAAGCGCAATGGCGAGTTTTGTGACTCGTAAAAAAATGGCCAAGCCTATTGCATTTAACAGTATTCCACAGGCATACTCTTAAAAGGTATTTTGACTTTTTGTCAATCTGGTATGAAAATCAGATTTTTGACAGGAGTTCTCTGTGCCTTCGCCAACGATTCCCTCCCGCTTTCCGGCATGTCCCCCCTATCAGGTATCCACCCCCTTTGCTGCCCGTCAAGCCGAGTGGGAGAGCAGCCGGTGACGATTACCTACCATTACGATCAAGCTCGCCACGCCTGCATTTTCAAAGCTCCAAGTGAAACCAACGGAAAAGGGTTCCGAGATTTTAAATGTGAAATCGCATCCGGATTGACTTGGCTTGAGTTTCAACCCTATGCCAGAACCCTCGCTAAACACTGCAAGTCAGAAAGGCCGGATACGATCATTGGGCTTGTAGAAGTCTTAAAACAGCAGCAACGCTATATCGAATCAGACACAATTTATTTGCCCACCAACGTTGACGAGTGGGATGAATTCATTATGGGCCACTTTGAGTTCACTTTGGATTACTTGGGGCCTAAAGGTACTCGGAACCCTAACAGCCGGATAGCGAAATGGTCTGCAACCGCTCTTTTTTATCGACGTTTGAAATCTGACAGCGTCGTTCCTCTAGATGTATACGTCCCGCCCGCCCGTTTGCTTGACTCGAATATCGAGCCAGAAATCAGCCAGCCCCTCGGAAAACTCACGGAGCAAATCACATCGAACACCGGGGCATGGCATAAACAGTCTCTTGTAAGCAGAGACCTGTGCCTAGACGAAGATGAATTTTTAAGTCGGATCTCCAATAGTCTAGTACATGCAATTGACGCCACTACAACTGGATGTATCGAATACTTCGACAAGCTCAAGCGAGCACACACCCTTGGCAGAAAATTAATCTCAAGGGTCAACAGAGGTGATTTGATATCCAGGATTAAGAACAATAACTTTTACTGTAACGGCAAGCATGTGGCTGATCCTACCAGTGAAGATGGATTATCATGGTTTTTAGCTGCAGCGCTCTACTACTTGACCGAGACGCCACATCTCAATGCAATAAGCTTTGTATCTTTTAGCAAAATAGCGTTCTTCAAAGACATCACCAAAAAAGCTGGACAAAGAAAACTCACAAAGCTTATCAGCGATCAAATAGGCGAGCTGGGCATACAAACGACAAACATAAACGAAAACCTGTCGCGCCTTCTCGGACAGATTTCCGCCAGAGATTGTGCAGCTGCGGCATCAATCCTTATCATAGACCAGCCTAAATTCACCTCCATGGGAATTCAATCAGCCAAGATTGTTTTGTCTAATGGCAAGCCCGCGATTGAAACACAGGTTGACGATACCTCTCTTTTATTCACGGTAGAAAAGCCTAGAGCTGACAAATATCAGTCAGAATTGCTTAGCACTCGAAGCGCGGAGATTTTCATCTACATCGTTGAGTGCACCAAGTTGATCCGCGCCAAACTCAAAAAGGCAAAAGATCCAAAGCACCGGTTTCTCTTCCTTACCGCAACCAGGGATGGAATCTTATGCCCTGGAAACATTGATAACATCATGCAGGCAAATGGGCATACCCTTTATGATGAAATCGCCCACCACTTAGAAGGTCGCAACATTGATCGAGAGACCTTCAGCCTAGGCTCGCTCAGGGTGACGCAAGGGCTGATAACCTATTTCCATACCGGAAGCCTATACGCGGTATCAAGGAAGCTCGGCAATGCGAAACAGACCGTCAAATCAAGTTACATCCCTGATTGGGTGCAAGAGCGTCGGTATATATGGCTTATTAGAGCCTTCCAGGCAAAACTGGTTTTGCTGGCCACTGTAAATAAACCGTGGCACTTCAGCGCAAGTGATTTCCTTACCGAGTCCGACCTCAAAAGGTTTATATCCCAACAACTGTCAAAGAACAAGCGCACTGATGCTTTTTCACAGCACTTTCGCAAAGAATTTTCTACAGCAGATTTAGGCCGTTCGAATATCTTCAGCATTGCCAATGCAAGCCTTGCCTTCAGCATTGATGAGAAGTCTCTTAGTGCGCTTTACATACTGACAGATCGTGCAGCGAAAACGATGACACCCGAGGAGCTCGAAAAATTCGACCCCGAACTGCAAACGTCTATGGGGAGTCTCATCGACCTTAGAAGCCTGATCTCAACAGCAGCGGAAGGGAAGTTCAGTTCAGAAGCAGACAAAATGCTTGCCGCTGCGTTGCATCAGGGATCAAGACTCGAACTTAATATGACTCACAACGCGGCTCTGCGTCACGCAGCAGAAGATTTGGGCAAAGAAATCCACCTTCGACGCACGGTGAACACCAATGGCCACCCGTAATTTTCCTGCATATGCAGACCCTGACGGTCTTCTTGCTGCACTCAAAAAGCAGGCTAAGAGAAGTCTTTCTGCAAAAAGCCAACAGATCCAACTATCGGCCTGGTGGCTTGTTAAAGGAGGGCTTGGCGCCGATGTTTGGCTTATTAAAGAGCGTGACGATGCACCACTACCGGAAATCGATTTCAGAGTCAGGCTCCCAAATAACACACTCCTGACATCCCCGGAAAATGTTAAATGCCTAGTAGTAATCCAGCGTATTTTCTTTGCTATTCGCAATGGCCACGTGGCTAGAAAAGCAAACCAGGCGACCTGCCTCAGATTGCTAAAATGGTTATTTAAACTGACAGAGTGGGTCTACCTAGATGAGGAGAAGTTCCGTCCACGAGAATTCGCATTTGGCTTGATTGATGACGAGGCGATTGAAGCTTTGCTAGACATGCTCAGCGAAGGTTCTTGGAGTAGCGCTCTGCGAATCACCCCTAGATCCCTGGATCTCATCCATAACCTCACGTACGGTTACCCAGCTCCGGACTCTTATCACCATACCCCGTTAGAGCTACCATCGGAGTTCGTATCAGATGCAAAGGCCGCACTCCAAAAGCTAGGCTATTACACCGGGGTAAATGGCATAATTTCTCGAGCCAAGCTATCTCAGAAACTCTCAAGCCCTATTTTTAATGGCGATACGAAGCTAAGACTGTTCCTAAAGCAATTTGAGCCAGAACAAAGTCAGTCCAGATTTTTAGTACGCGCCAACAACACAATTAATAAACACATCGACTCACGATCTGCAAAACTGTCTGAAGCTGGCTCCAAAGAAACTTTTGAAAAAACTTTCGGAACTCATCTAGATCAACTCTATGCCTTCATGCAATCCAAGCACATTGACCCCGATAGTTTTCCAGCGCTTGAGATCGACAAGGTAGCGCTGCGCGAATACAAGTCCATATACTCTGACCGCCTCGCGGTCAGCAGGCACACTCCTAAAATTCCATATGGCATCGGCATGCATGTCCTTGGGTCAGCCATCGAATGGGTTGTTCTTTACGGGAATGCTTTTGTAGATATGGCCATTCATGCGGCTCGGGAAGTTGAATCTGGCACGCCATTGCCCGAGCTAGGAAAAAATATTCGAAACTGGGCTGCCAAATATACTACGGCAGAATACCCTGGATATCCCTCTACCCCCCTATGCGAAGCTCTTAATATCAACAGACTCTTGGTCGACCCTAAGAACCCCTCAAATAGATCCTTCGCATATCATCTTTCGGCGTTTATTGGCAGCTGCGCGGTTCTTATAGGCATGAACAAGCCTATAAGACAGCAAGAGCTAGCGTCAATTAAAAGATCGGGGCTATCAACTCGTAGTGCCACATCTACGCCTTTCAGTGAATTATCTGGATCGACACCAACGGGTCTAACGGAAGAACTTTATGAAAACGCTGTATTCGACACAGGTGCCTTTTTAACTCACATCAACAAGAAAGCAGGCGCTGCCGGACTAGAATCCAAGATAAGTCGCCCAATACCTTACATCGCTGCGGTAGCGGTACAATTACTACAGAGATTGGGTGATGGTCTTTCTACTGCCTACAAAGACTCATCAAACAAAAACGATTTGCTTTTTTACTTCCCTAGCCTAAGAGACTTCTCCCTAACGCAGCACCGATTTCTTCATATTAGGATTGACGATGCACTGATCCGATTTTCCGACGCGATCAATGTACCCATTGAGCGAGACGGTACAAGATGGTATGTCAGGACACATGAGATGCGTAAATTTTTTATTTATACCATGTTCTACCATGAAACTGCATATTCTGCGGATGCGATCGGATGGTGCGCAGGACATTCGTCAGCTAAAGAAATTGACTCTTATCTTAACGCCAATGGCTTTCATGATGAAATTCTGGAGATACAAACTGAATCCGTTGTAGAAAAACTTCTTGCTCATGAATTTTCCAAGTCCGCCACCACTGACGCACGAGGGCTTTGTGAGCTACATAAAAGCGTGCTAAATCAGTTTGGCGTAAAAACTATCAAATGCTTACCCCAAGTAAAATTTCATGATTTTGTCCGCCGTATGATATTTGAGCGAAAAGTTGAAACTATTGGGTATACCGTAGTTAGGGAAATGCTGGACGGTTCAATTCTTGATACCGACATCGCCATCAAATTCGGGGATAAAGCTGATGCGAAATACGTCCCTCGCTAATGTGATCGCTCGCCACAAGTGGCTTCTCCAAGTCATGGGCGAGGAGCTACACATCTCCAAAGACAGCCTATGGGCGTTTCGCACGATAAAAAGCTTTTGCCAACTTGAGATTGCAGGCAAATTTCAGACTATTTCACTCAACACCATCAAGTCCATTTGTAAACAAGGCTTGATCCCAAATGTATACGCCCCAGCTTTTAGCTCTCAATGGGAATACTTTCTCGATCTCTATAGCAAAGTCCAGACCCTCGCTCAAGCGAAGGCAAACGCCAAAGCGTCAGCCATCCTGACAATCAGCGATGAGGAGAAAATCAAGCAAGCGCACCTCCAAGCCCAACTATGCACACTCGCGTTTTACAACCTGTTAAATGGAATGAATATTTTTCTAGAAACTCAAAATGATCTATCTGAGCTTTCAAAGGCTCGTTTGCAACGACAGATTGATATCGCGACCGAGCGATTTAAGTTTATTAGCTCGCCTAGCGAGGCAGGCGCTAAAGAAATGTCTATTGTCAGGGCGAAGAAATGACAAAACTTTACCTATACTATGAGGACGTTATTCTTCCTCCTCGCCAGCTATTCAAAGAGGCTACCTCTGGCCATCGGCTTCATGCTGATATCAAAAAACTTTCTCACATGACTTTGTGCTACTGGCCTAATGGAAAACCATGCACAATGGTGAATATTTGGTTACAGGAGCAGTCTTATCGTTCAACAGGGGATGAAACGCTAATAACTTATGCGTCCCTAATCAGTCCATTGATTGAGTTCTGCTATACCACGAAGCTATCCTTCGAGGACTTGTCTGACATTACTTTCATCGCATTTATTGCAAATCTAAAACTTCGCAGTGGCCGCAAAGGTGGTTCTTCCAAGGTTTCAAAAAACCATATAGCCGCAATTGTCGACAGGACGTTAAGCTTCTTAAATTGGCTCCAAGATAACCTTCCTCAATCCCTGGGATTGATCGTTGGAACCGAATCGCAAAACCCGCAGATAACAGTAACCGAGCATTATAATAAACATAGTGGCCGTTGCTATCTTAAGCACATAGCATCCCCAGAAGTAACTGCTCAGTTCAAAGCTAAAAGACCAATCCCAGAAGAGGCTATTCAGCTGATCAAAGATGAAATATTTAAGAAGCGTAGCTTTGTCTTCCATCATAAATTTAATCGATTTGGGAAATCCGCTGACTCGTCCTTAGCCGCGAAATACCTTGAAGCCAGGCGTAATTTCAGTGTTTGGTTTCTTGAGCGTACTGGGGGTAGGCCAAGCGAGCTTTGCAAATACTTGGCTCCTCGTAAGGAGGATTACAATTCCACAAGCGTTCTTATTCTTCCTGTCGCTAAAAAGAGGAAGAGGAAATGGCCTACAAGAAGTTTCGCCCTTACCGAATATGACATTACTGAGATAGACTCATATATAGACTGCCGCGACAAATACATTGCTCATTTGATCGAGATCGGCGTGATCACAGATCCGCCTTTAGCAATGATCCTAACAGAGAGCGGCACTCCTCTATCGGCCCGTTCGCTACAAAAAGATTTCTCAAGGCTGGTACAGAAGGCCGGCCTAACTTCACAAGCAATTAGTATGAGCCTCTTTCGACATCGTTTCATCACACTCCACATACTTTTAGAACTCAAGGATGAACTGGAGAGCGATGGCAAGCTGACGGACATATGGGGCGAGGCTGTACGTCGTAAGATATGTGATCGTGTAGCAGAGAAAACAGGCCATGCTAATGGTGATTCTTTGCATCCATATTTTGATGCAATGTTCTCTCTACGTAAGGCCACAGGAGAAAAATCTGCGGTAGAGCGGAGCAACGATACGGAGTCGGCTATGCATACTTTGACTCGCCTCCTGTACGCATCAATCCGAGAAGGAATTGCGATCGATGACAAAATCGGAGCCTTCATCAATGAAATCGCTGATTACATGGAATCCCATGCCGCATGATTCCTAAGCACGTTGCTTAATTTCAGCATCAACAACTGGAGAAGGCAGCACAGACGAGCGTGCATATTATTCGTCAATATGTGCGCGAACTTGCCTGGAAATCTGAATTGGAACGGGTATCTCAGAGGATGGGGCACCCAAATTTAAGGGCGACGCTTGAGTACCTACTGTTGCCCTAGCTGAATTCTGATAACTAGGCACGGGCCTGTAAATCCGGTTTTTTGGATACCAAGTGTGATTCTTGACATACCCCTGTGGGGACGGCTGTCGTGAACCAAGCCGCTCCCAAAGTGGGCGTCTTGGCCCTCCCGGGCTTTCATCCTCACGTCTGCGCGCTCCGCTTGCTTTGATCATCTTCACAGGCCTACAGAAGGAGCTTGCAAGACATCCTTGCGTATTGGCAGGTACAGAGCAATCACTCAGGCGGACTTTCGTACAAGCGCGATACCCTCTTTTATCTGATCTGTGGTGCGCAGTAATGCATCACCCCATATTTTGTCCCCCCACAAAAAATTATCTACTCGGGCTCAAGGTTTTCCAAAACGAACCGTTTGTCATTTTATGTACACGGTGAGACACAGTTTTGAACCCTCCAACGATTGCATTCATCCAATGCCTCCAAGGCGCTATATCGTTTTCCGAGACGATCCAAGGCAACCGCCAGCGGAGAGCTTGGGTGCGACCGATCAATTACATCGAGCCATCCGACTCCCCTTCAGCATTTGACAAAGCCGCAGCCTACGCTGAGGGCTATGCGCAGGCACTCGTAGACGGCGAACAGATCGGGGCATCCATTGACCTCGATCTTCTAATCATCGCCACGATGGATGAATGGCGACGCCATCGTATTGACTTAAATATTCCGACTTACCTGTAGCACCTCACTCCATAGGAAACCCATGACCTCCATCTTTCAACGCTACACCGATGACGAAACGTCAGACTTACGCATCCAAATGCCTCAACGAATTTTGGCCACTACAATCAGCCACTACCCAATCGATGTCCTTGCATTTCACCTAGAGAAATACTTGGTGGATCCATCCGCTGCACATGATCGTTCTCCATGGGCTGCGCGATTTGTTATGGGTATGCCGGTGCCAACCTGGGTGCGAGCGCTGGCGTGGAACTTAGGTCAGAAGTCCCGTTTTATTTCTGCTGTGTGGGCAGGAGCGGATTTGGGTAGCTATTTGACTAACGAATGGTGCGATTCGGCGAGTGTTGGTAGGACTTTGGCCGAAAACAGTGAGATCTTGATTGATGGGCAGCAACGATTGAACAGCCTTGAGGAATATTTCCTTGACCGGTTGGCGATTCCCGACGCGCAGGGACAGCCACGGATCTGGTCTGAACTTGGCAATGGCGAACGGAAACGGTTTTTGTCGACGATTTTTGCCCATGCGCGGGTTTCCTCTGCCGACGAGGTAGCGTTGCGCAAAACGTATGATCTTTGCGCAATGGGTGTGGTGCCCCGGTCATTCGATCAGCGCACTGTTCGGTAGCCATCCACGCTACAGTTGTCGTGGCATGCCCTTAGGGGACGGCTGTCGTAACCAAGCCCTGTCTACGACAGGTCTTGGCCCTGCGGGCTTCCATCCTCATGCTCTGCGCGCTCCGCTTGCCTTGTCACTCACGCGGCTGCATGTAGGTCGTCCATTTGATTCAATGGACAAGCGCTCCGGATATGCTAACGTGACCGCCTCGGCTCCCTAGTCGAGATCGGGCGGTCGGTTCGCCAAGGCGGTATAGCCACAGGGTGCTTCATCTCTTCTGCTTCATATGCATTCCGACAATAGTCAGAGGGCAGCCGACACCGCTGGCGAATTGGAGGATGCTATGCGCGTACCAATCTCTCTTGCCGACCTTCGTGTCAAATACGGCTTCAACCGTATCGTCAAAAAGCTGCAGCGCAATTGGCGCGGCACTCCTTCCCTATCCCTCGCATCTTCGCAAAAAATCCTTTCAAGGGGTCTGGGCTACGAAGATCTTCATGATCTACAAACTTCAGCTGATCAGCACGCCAAGAGTGTAGTTAGACCTACCCAAGATAAGGTCAGGGATGGGATCAGTACCTCCATCATTGCTTTCTGTCATTCGAGTAAAGTCACCGACATGAGCGAGCGCGACGTCGACCAGTTGGTAAGGGTGCTGCCCCTTCACGAACTCACCGTGTTCCAGACATCGCGTTCACAACAGGCCGGCGCTATAGCATCTCAGGTCTTCCTTGAGCTGCTCATGAGGCCAACCGATGACTCGGCTGGGCATATCAGTGAGGGTCAGTTGAAGCATGCCGCTCAGTCACGCGACGGTCTACATACCGAGCTTCTGAAGCGACCAGCAGATCCCATCAGCCAGGAAGATCTCAAAAGCTTTTGGGAGATTGTACAGCGCAAGGGCACACTTCATGACCAATGTTTGTGCCTGGGTTTGCTGCAAGGTATTCGTCCGTTTGAACTGCTAAACGCGAAAGCTCATGACGTTTTCACTGCTGACAAGCACTCCCTCTTTCGGATCAAGCGTTCCAAAGCTCATTGTCGTAGTGATCAGCTCCTCATGCCGCTAATCTTCGGCACCCTCGTTGGTGAATACGTGCGCCAAGCAGGCATTCCTCCAATCGGTTACCTCTTCCCTTCTTCGAACGACGCCAGTGCTCCAATGTCGCTCCAGCAGATGCATAGGATTATTGATGTCTATCTTCGGGAAGCCATAGTTAATCCATCTCAGAGGCGTGCGGGAATCAACCGTTCATAAGTGTCCTCGGATTGGGGATACTATGCTGAGCGTAGTGAAACAGCGGGCAGCTGGGAGTGCCAAGCAGCCTCACCGAGAGTTCGTGGGCAGAGGTCATTGACGAGTGAACACTCTTACCTGCTCCACAGACTGACCTCAATCCAATCAGAGATAAGGGCTAGGCGAATGGCATGGATTTTTTGGAAAGACAAACGCCCTGCCTGGGTGCAGGCAGAAGAGCGGGAGTTCATCAAAGCTGCGAACGGCCTAAAAACGCTTCAGACTACGCCTCGCGGCGGCATGAGAATCGACCCTGAAGAAATCAGAGATCAGATCCTAGCGGCACGAGAATTGTACAAAGACTTGGTTAAGAAATAGAGACACCGAATGGCCACCCGACTTGAAGCTTCAACCTGCGCAGATTGGCCATAGGACTACGAATTAGAGATGTCAGATGGAGTTCTGACTCACTGACACCATGGCCCCCACGTTGGTGGGTTCTCCACGATATCAATGGACGTACTGAGCTCGTCCTGCATGTGCTCAAAGACCCTATCAAGGCTTGGGTAGGCTTTCGACTCCCGCAGCGTGCTCACCAATTGCAGTAGCTCTCTGCCTTGGGCCACCGGCATCTGAATGTCGCAATACACGGTGTCGTCGTTCTCTTCCATACAAGCCTCAAGCTTGCGAAGTTCATCCTGGGTCATATTAGCTCCCTCCGGGTTGGCTTGCAGCTGAGAGACTGCGGTAATGGCGTGCCGCCTCACGCCGTCAGCCTCGCTGGCTTGCGCACTCCGCTTGCCCTCCGGTTCAAATACATTAAAACTGCGTTGCCTGGATGAGGATAAAATCAACAGTGTCGGCGTACCTGGACAGCAGATGGCACAGTTGGCCGTGCGAGAACGAATCAGTGAATAGATGTATCGAGCTTCCGGAGGAAGTGTGGGGAACTTGATAGCCTTAACACGGAACAACCTTCATGAGCTCGAAGCTATCGAGCGCCTCGCCGGATCTCTTGGTACCGACCGCTTCGGTGCTCTGACTTTGCAGTTAGCTTACGAATATCCAGTCAAAATCGAAGAACCCTACCTATCAATACCTAAACTGCGTCACAGCTCAATTATAGGCATGAGTGACTCTCCGTTTCAGGCGCTACGCGTCGTTTGTGAAGTCGTGATTAGCCGCGTTCCTGAGCTGCTGAAGGTACTGTCATACCGTCATCGGCACGAGAATCGCACGACTGTCCCCTACGGTCTTTGGTTAGCTCTTCTAGAGCGGGCCGATGGAGATCTGTCTCTCATTGAACCTACTAGCTCGCGTGCCGTTGCTGGGCGCTTGCCTAAAGATGTTGTTGCCACATGCTACGACCTGATCGCTAAAAACCAGGCGATGCTTGACCACGAGTTTCTACTCGCATGTCAGCTCGAAGGTTTATCAGCTAGCGAGGCCGTGGAGAGCTTAATCGCACACAGGTGGGTTACACGCGATAGTGGGCTAGACAAGTAGCCACACGCGGCATTCGCCAGGCGCCATCCTAGTAGGGCCAACACGGCCTTCTTGCTTTACCTAGAACCATCCTCGTTCGTCCTAAACCGCTCTATGGTTTTCCAAATGCGCCATCTCTACGTAACCGTCCGGGCAACACACCTTCCTGACACCGTCGCTTGAGGCGATGGTGTCCACCTAAATTTAAGTGGACACCATTTTTAGCCTTTTTAAGCGGACGCCTATGCCACAAGAACGCCGTTCCTAT
>NZ_CABVHU010000037.1 GCF_902497855.1 Pseudomonas fluorescens | reverse complement strand
TGCCGCGTTCGGTGGCTACAAGAAGTCCGGCGTCGGCCGTGAAACCCACAAGATGATGCTCGATCACTATCAGCAGACCAAAAACCTGCTGGTGAGCTACGACATCAATCCGCTGGGCTTCTTCTAAAAACCGGGGGCGCTGCAGGAAATCCTGCGTCGCCCTCTCTACCGCCTTCGCCGGCAAGCCGGTCTCGCGCCCATTCGAAGGAAAATAAGGAAAAGCGAAGGCTGAACAAAAGCCATCCCAGTCGAGACGATGCTGAAGCTGAGTGCCGTCGGCTCAACCTATAGCAACTCGTCGGCTGGTCTAGCCGTTAGCATCAGTCGTGCTTTTTACCCATTGAGAGAGTGTGTTGGACATCGTCCAAGGCCTGCCATGGGAGGATTCCCAAAGGTGCCTTCACGCAGCCTGTTCCATGAAGAAATGCTTGGTCCCTGTCGAGTTCAGACTGCTGCGCATGGCAAGTCCTGCAGCTGACAACGCCGTGGGAAATCGTCCAGTTTGCATTCCATTCGAGAAGTTTTTCGGCCGGTGTCATTGGAGTAACACTCTCTGGGAACAACACGAGTTTGTCGAGTTTCCTAGCTTCTGTACGGACGACAAGGGCTGAGTCGCAGCAGTTCAATTTACCGACTGCTTATTGATGAGCTATACCCACTAATCTCCCATTGCGGTGCTTCCACACAGGACGTTGGCAATGAAACTCAGAAACTCATTTGCAGCGCTGATGGTCTGCGCCAGCCTCTTCGGCTGCACCACTTCATCAGACCATGGCGTGAGTATTCCTCTGGTTGCCACCCGGCAGAACACCGGTCAGATCGGCAATGTAACGTTGACCAGCTGGAGCAATAATCAAACCGGATTCAGTTTCTTCATCAGTGGTGTTCCAGGCGGAACGTCTCTGCCCTTGCGCCTTTATACCTTCATCAATAAAGGCAGCTGCCAGCAGCCCGGGCCCGTCGCCTACGCAATGAACGATCAGGTCAACACCGAACGCCAACCCATACGCGGCTGGGCGTTCTCGAGAGGCGCACCCGTCGCACTGCCGGTCCTGCTTTCCGGTGAGTACTCCGTCGTCGTGCGCACTGCTCCGGAAAGCGGCAACATCGATATTTTTTGCGCAAACCTCAGGCAAGGCGGCTCGCTGAAGTAGCCGCCAAGGCCCACATCGCGTACGAACCGCGCAGGCCAAAACGTGCGAAGAACGCCTGCATGTTCAGCGTGGCCAGATAGTAATTGGCGGTGTTGATCCGGGTTTGCGTGGCCCAGACAAACAACAATCCCCACAAGCCCATCCGCTGCAAAATCGCCATCACCACCGACACTTCGTTCAGCGCCCCGTCATGGCCGCCACCGCACCGAAGTGCGGCGTTGGCTTACCGTTTGGCATGACCCGCGCGATGCGGCGGGCAGAATCAGGAAGGGAACAGCTTGCTCAGGCAGCTGAGTTTTTTCTTGTAGGATCGTCGCGCTTCCAGCGCTTCTTCCAGGGTGACCGCTTTGAAGCGGGCCTTCTGGTTGGGTTGCATCTGGCCGATCAAGTCGAGGTCGGCGCTGATCACTGTGCCAATCATCGCGTAGCCGCCACCGGACACCGCGTCGCGGTGCAACACGATAGGCTCAAGCCCGGCCGGAACCTGGATCGAGCCGATCGGGTAGCAACTGTCGACGATATTCGACGGATCGGAACCGGCACCAAACGGCTGCTCACGGGGCTGAAACGTCAGCGCACTGCCGCCCTTGAAGCGGTAGCCGATGCGGTCGGCTTCCGAACCGACTGTCCAGGGCTCGGCAAAAAAACTATCCGCCGCCGCTGGAGTCAGGCGCTCGTAATACAGGCCCGGCACCACACGCAGGGTGATCTCGCCACCCAATGATTGCCGCAACGCCATGGGCAAACTGGCCCCGGCGCGGCTTTTACCGCTGGCGATACCGACGGGCAGTTCATCGCCGGCCACCAGCCTGCGCCCCTGAAAACCACCGAGTGCGCCCAACGCATAGGTGGAGCGACTGCCCAGCACCACCGGCACATCAATGCCACCGGCAACCGCCAGATAGGCGCGCGCGCCGGCCTTGGGAAAGTCAAAGCGCAGCACTTGCCCGGCCTTCACCGAGAACGCCGTGTCGTGGTGCATTTCCACACCATCGACACGTGGCGTCATGTGCGCACCGCACACCGCCACCAATGCATCCTCCTGAAATTCCAGCTCCGGCCCCAACAGTGAGCATTCCAGCGCTGCCGCCCCTGCCGGGTTGCCGACCAGCTGATTGGCCGCGCTCAGGGCGTATTGGTCGAGCGCACCGGAGGGTGGAATGCCCAGGTGGTAGTAACCTTCGCGGCCCAGGTCCTGTACCGAAGTGGCGAGACCGGGTTTGAGTACCTTGATCATGCCAGCACCTCCTGCAACGACTTGGGATAGCCAACGGGGTCGGCCAGGAACGCGTCCAGCGAGAACTCCACCGGACGAATCCGCAGATCAAAACGCCCCGCTTCCACTTCGGCAACGGCGTGGTCATACGCTTGGCGGTCCATCGGTTTGAACTGCACGATGTCGCCCGGACGGAAAAACACCATGTGCTCTTTCAGGTAGGCCAGGGTCTGCTGTGGGTCGTAGATCGGTGCCGGCGTGACACCAAACATCTGATAACCACCGGCGCCACGCACCGAGTAGATGCAACCGAAGCAACCGCCGTGACCGAGGGTCAGTTTCGGGGTGTCGGTACGGGGTCGCAGGTACTTGGGCACCTGCAACTGACGCTCACGCTCGACCATCTGGAACATGAACGGCAGGCCCGCGACGAAGCCGACCATCGAGACAAACCATGGCGCGCCACTGTGGGCGGCGATGAAGGCTTCGACGTCCGCCAGGCCGTTGATGCGCGCGGCGTACTCCAGGTCCGTGGCGCTCGGGTCCTGATGACGGTCGCGAAAACGCATCAGGGTTTCATGGGTCCAGGGATCGTTATAGAGCACCGGAATCTCGATGATCCGCGTCTGCAGCGTGCGTTCGGCGACCGCCTCGGCCTCGGCGATCTTCACCGCTTCAAGCAGGTCGAAAGGCGCAATGCGATCCGGGTCAAAACGAATCTGGAACGAGGCATTGGCCAGGCACACATCAAGCACGCCATCCAGCGCCAGACGCTCCACCGCGCGGGTGACCGCCAGGCCCTTGAAAAACGCTTCCAGGGACATGCTGTCGCTGACTTCGGCGAACAAATGTTCGTCGGCACCAAAGCTGTAGCGGATGGGAGTACTCATGCTTCACCTCCGCTGCGGCGCTCGGCCAGCCAGGTTTCCAGGGTGCCGGTGTGGAAGTCGGCGCTGTGCAGCCACGGTTGTTCCAGCAATTCACCGTGCAGCGCCAGGGTGTTGGCCATGCCGGTGAGTGTGGTCTGTTCCACCGCCCTGCGCGCGCGGGCCAAGGCTTCGGCACGGTCGCGACCGTGCACAATCAGCTTGGCCAAAAGCGAGTCATAGTACGGCGGCACGCGGTAGCCTTGGTAGAGATGGGTGTCGACACGCACCCCCTGCCCTTGCGGCCAGACCAACGCCTCGACCACGCCAGGGCTGGGGAAGAAATCCCGCGCCGGATCTTCAGCGTTCAGGCGCATTTGCAGCGCGGCACCGTTGAGCTGGATGTCACTCTGCTGGAAGCCCAGCGGCTCGCCACCGGCGATGCGCAACATCGCCTGGACCAGATCGATCCCGGTGATCAGCTCGCTGACCGGGTGTTCCACCTGGATCCGCGTGTTCATCTCGATAAAGAAAAACTCGCCCGTCGCATCGTCATACAGGTACTCCAGCGTCCCGGCGCCCTTGTAGCCCAGTGACTCGGTGAGGCGCACGGCGCTGGCGCAGAGCGTCTCGCGTTGTTGCTGGCTGAGTGCCGGCGACGGCGCTTCTTCAAAAATCTTCTGGCGCCGACGTTGCAGCGAACACTCGCGCTCGAACAGGTGCACGGCGTGCTGGCCATCGCCCAACACTTGCACTTCGATGTGCCGGGCCTTGCTGATAAACCGCTCCAGGTACACCGCGCCATTGCCAAATGCCGCCTGGGCTTCGCGCTGGGAACGGGGAAATTCTTCGCTTAGTTGCCGGGCGTTTTCCGCCAGGCGAATCCCCCGCCCGCCGCCACCGGCCGAGGCTTTGATCAGCAGTGGAAAACCAACGGATTCGGCCGCCTCGAGTGCCGACTCGACGTCGAACAGTTCACCCGGTGATCCCGGCACAACGGGTACGCCCGCCGCTTGCGCGGTACGCCGCGCCTCGGCTTTATCGCCCATGCGCCGGATCGTCTGCGGGCTCGGCCCGACGAAAATGGCGCCCGCCGCGAGGACGGCTTCGGCGAAATCGGCGTTTTCCGAGAGAAAGCCATAACCTGGATGTACCGCATTGGCACCCGTGGCTTTCAAGGCACCGAGCAATGCTTCGACGTTCAGGTAACTTTTGTCGGCGCGGGCGGGACCGAGCAGGTGCACCTCGTCAGCCATGCGCGCAGCCTGGGAGTCGATGTCCGCTTCGCTGCACGCGGCAACGGTGGGGATGCCCAGTGCTTTGGCGGCGCGGATAATCCGCACGGCAATCTCGCCACGGTTGGCGATCAGTAATTTACGAATGCCTTGAGTCATAATCGCGCCCTCACTCGTCGTCGAGTGTTGCAACGACCTGACCCGGTTCCACCGGATCGCCGTCTTCGACCAAAAATGCGCCAAGGCGACCGGCCGTCCCGGCGGTCAGTTCGGAAAACTGCTTCATGACCTCGATCAGGCCAATCACCGTGTCGGCGTTGACCTGCGCGCCCTCCTCGACGAAGTTAGCCGATTCGGGGGTCGCCTTGCGGTAGAAGGTCCCGGGCAATGGAGTAATGACAGTGTGTTCGGCCATGTCTGTTCCTCTTGGAATAGTTGTAGAAAGGCAGGCAAAAATGAATCGGTGTTTAAACCCTGGCGTCTGTGTGCCGGGTGTTTAGTGCTGATTCAGTGGGATAGCTCAGCGCGGTGCGCGAACCTTGATCCCGGCGCTATCAAGCGCGTTACGCGTAGCCTCGACCAACGCCAGGGCGCCCGGCGTATCGCTGTGCAAACAGATGGAATCGAATTCGATCGCCAGGTCCTGACCCTCGACTGTGCGTACCACGCCTTCCTGACAGGCACGCAGCACCCGCGCGGCCACCTGGGCCGGATCGTAGGCGCGCACGTTGCGGGTAAAGACGATGGAGCCGCTGAGGTCGTACTCGCGGTCGGCGTAGAACTCGCGGATGACCGGTTGACCGAGTTCCTTGGCGACGTGCCAGATCACTGAGCCGGGCATGCAATACAGCAGTAATTCAGGCTCCAGGCGTCGCAGGTTTACCACCAGCAACCGGGCGGCCTCCTCATCCCGGGCCAGGTGCATGTAGAGCGCGCCGTGGGGTTTGATGTGTTGCAGCGCCACCCCTTGAACCCGGGCGAGTTCACGCAGGGCGCCCAACTGGTAGAGCATGTCGTCCACCAGTTCCTGGGCCGGTGCATTGATGTGCCGACGGCCAAATCCCACCAGGTCGCGAAACCCTGGATGCGCGCCGATGGCTACGCCCAGGCGCTTGGCCTGCTCCACGGTGCGGCGCATGGTGCTGGGGTCCCCGGCATGAAAGCCGGTGGCGATGTTGGCCGAACTGATAAAGCCCATCAGCTCATTGTCGACGCCATCGCCGATGGTCCATGGACCGAAGCCTTCGCCCATGTCCGAGTTGAAATCTACTGCTTGCATGACACTTGCTCCCGACGCTTGTGACTTCATGCAAGCCACGTTAGATTCCTGCCAACCCCTTGGGAAGATCTATTATCAGAGGGGCCATCTTCTGAAAAACAGATAGCCTCTGAAAAACAGATACCCAAAAGTCCGGAGTGCTCATGTCACTGACCCTGCGCCAGGTCCGCTATTTCGTCGCCACCGCCGAGATCGGGCAAATTTCTCAAGCGGCCATTCATTTGAATATTTCCCAGTCGGCGGTGACCACGGCGATCAAGGAACTGGAAGGCATGCTTGGCACCCTGCTGTTCCAGCGTTCAGCCCAGGGCATGAGCCTGACCGATGCCGGGCGGCATTTTCTCAATCGGGCCTATGTGATCCAACGCAGCGTCGACGACGCGCTGAACAGCCCGCTGCCCGACGTCCGCGCCAGCGGGCTGCTGCGCCTGGCCGCCAGCTATACGGTGATCGGCTACTTCCTGCCGCACCACCTGCAACGGCTTGAACACTGGCACCCGGACGTGGCCATCGAAGTCCACGAACAAGAACGCCAGGCCATCGAACAAGGCTTGCTGGAAGGCCGATTCGACATGGCGGTGGTGCTCACCGCCAACCTCACGCACCCGGACATCGTCTCGGAAATCCTGTTCAACTCCGAACGCCGGCTCTGGCTGCCCAGCCACCATCCACTGTGCGAACGCTCCGCCGTCAGCCTCGCCGACGTGGCGAAGGAACCCTACATCCTGTTGACCGTCGACGAAGCCGAACAAAGCGCCATGCGTTATTGGGAACACGCGCACCAACAACCCAACGTGCGCGTGCGAACCAGCTCCGTGGAAGCGGTGCGCAGCATGGTTGCCAATGGCAGCGGCGTGGCGATCCTCTCGGACCTGGTGCATCGCCCCTGGTCGCTGGAAGGCAAACGCATCGAAACCCTGACGGTCACCGACAAGGTCACCCCCATGAGTGTCGGCCTGGCCTGGCATCGTGAACGCAATTTCAGCCCGGCCATGCAAGCGTTTCGTAACTACTTCCACGATGCCTTTCTGGCGCCGCAACAGTTATCTGCGCGACGTTGAAAGAAGATGGCTTAACGACCTGTCGATAGTTCTTGCGAGCGCCGATGAGCCGCTTGCGTTGCCGCTTCAATCAAGCGGCGAAGCGCCTGGTCCTGCTCGAAGACGGCAATTGCCGCTGCAGTCGTGCCTTTGGGTGAGGTGACGGCGGTACGTAAATCGACAATGTTCGCGTCTTCCCGAACCTGCTGGCAAGCGGCGCCAAAAGCGGTCTGTGTGGCCAGATCAAGCGCCAATTCGGGCGTCAGCCCGAGAAGGACTCCGGCCTCGACCAAGGCTTCACTGAACAGGTGGTAGTAGGCCGGACCACTGCCTGAAATAGCGGTGACTGCATCGAGCAGGCTTTCGTGCTCGAGCCAGTAGCTGCGTCCCACACTGTCGAACAATCGGCTGACCAAGGCACGGCGCGCGTCATCGAGCCTCGAATCGGTGTATAGCGCTGTGCAACCGGCCTTGACCAGCACCGGGGTATTGGGCATGGCTCGAATCACCGGGCAGCGCCGCGAGAGGGCATGATCCAAGGCTTGGGTCGTGATACCGGCGGCGACTGAAATGACCACCGCGCCCTTGCAGATAATGTCGGGCAGGGACGCCGCGACGCTACACACTTTGTCGGGTTTGACCGCGATGACAATCAGTTCGAATGTCTGCTGCGTAAGCGCTTGCATATCCTCGTACAAGGCTGCCCTGAGACCGGGAGGCTGATGCGGGTCAATAGCGCTGATGGTGTCCACCAGGCCCGTTGCCAGCCAAGCTTCGCCGATGGCGCTGCCCATACGTCCGTAGCCAATAAAAAGAACGTTCATGATGTGTTCCCCCCAGTCAGTCGCATGACTTGTTTTAAGAAAGATGCATCGTGTCAGCTCAGGCTTTGCGCTTGGCCGAAATCGAAGAAGCGGTGGAAATCAGCAGATCGGCGTAGCGTTGCATATCCCGCTCCGCGACCCAGCGCGAGCGCGACACCGCCACGTTAACCGCGCCAATCCCGCGCCCCGACCCATCCAGAATGGCCGCGGCAGTAGAAACATCACCGTAGAAGAACTGGTCCTCGACATGGGCAAAACGTTGCTGGCGGACCTGCTCCACGTGTGCCCAGATCTGCCCACGGTCGGTGATGGTGGCCGGGGTGTGCTGGACAAACTGACTCCGGTCGAAGATATCGTTGACCTCGTCATCCGGGTAGGTGGCGAGCAGCGCCAGGCCGGGAGCGGTACACCACGCGGGCAAGCGCGTACCGACAATGACGTTGGCATTGAAGACGTGACGACTGACGATCCGCTGGACGAAGACGATGTCTGTGTTGTCCATCACGGTGAGGTTGGTCGCTTCTTCGGTTTCCGCGCTCAGTTGCTGCAGATAGGGCGCGGCGCGGTTCACCAGCTCGCTGGAGCTGAGGTAGTGGAAGGTGAAATCGAGCAGCTTGGGGGACAACTCGTATTTCTTGCCATGGTCCTTGTTCAAGTAACCCAAGGTGGCGAGCGTATAGGTGAAGCGTTGCGCTGCGCTGAGGTCCATGCCGGTCAGCCCGGCAATTTCCGATAACGACAATTGCCGCTGGCTGCCATCGAAGGCCATGAGTACTTTCATGGCTTTCTCCACGGACTGCACGTACAGCGAGGAAGCGGTGGGGTCAGTTACCGTTTTTTTCGGCAAGCGGGGATTAGCCATAAGTACATTACATCGCGTCGTGAAGGAAATAGTGGGGTTTGTACGACATAGTCTATCGCTATTCACTGAATGCCTGTCGCTTGGCGCGAACTCATGACCAATTCCCGGGTGTCCCCGCTTGAGCTTGTCGCTACGGGTGGCGCCCCTGCCCGTCCCACGCACCTTCGATGGTTCGCGCCAGCAGGTGTTTCTTGATTCGCTCGCTGGGTGTCATCTCGAAACGGTCGATCCGCTGGTAGTAACGCGGTTGCTGGTAAGACGCCAATCGCTGGCCCGCCCATTGAACGACGGCGGGCCAATCAGCTACCGCGTTATCCTCGAACTGCACATAAAGCAGGATCTCCTGCTCGCCAATCGTCGATTCCACGCCCACGGCGGCACAGGCATGCACCGCCGGATGACTGCTGAAAACGCGCTCCACTTCCCACGCCGAGACGTTCTCACCGCGTACTCGCATGCTGTCGGTGCGTCGTCCGACGAAAAACAAATCGCCGTCGGCGTCGAAGCGGGCCATATCGCCGGTGTGCAACCGTCCGTTGCGCAGCGCCTGTGCAGTGGCTGTGGGGTTTTCCAGATAGCCGGGTAGAAAAACCCCTTCGACGGGACTGGACAAAACGATCTCGCCCAACTGCCCAACGGCTACCGGCTGGTTCTCGGCGTCCAGCAGTTCGACGGTCAACCAGGGCAAAGCCTTGCCCACCGAACCCGGTTTGTTGTTGGCGTTGAGGGTGGCGAAACTGGCGCACTCGGTCATCCCATAGCATTCGCGCAATCGGCAGCCGAAGCGTTTTTCGATAGCCGCCCAGTTATTCAGCGACACCCCGGCCCCCCACAGCGTGCGCAGACTATGACGCACAGGCCAGGTGGCGGGATCCTGTTGCATGAGGATATCGAGCACCCCGCCCAGATAATGCAATTGCGTCGCCCCGACCGCTTCACATTGGGCCCAGAAACGGCTCGCGGAGAAGCGTTGCACCACATTCAATTGCACGTCGGCCAGAAACGGCAGCAGCAACATCTGCGCGCCACCGATATGGCACAAGGGTTCCCATAGCAGCAGACGGTCGCCAGCTTGCACATCGGCCACCAACAGCACGGCCTCGCCGGCGATGCGCATCATGCGATGGGTGAAAATCACACCCTTGGGCGCTCCGGTCGTGCCCGAGGTATAAATCAGGCATAGCGCGGCATCACTGTCGCTGTCGACCCACTGCAGAGGTGCATCCGCCCAGGCCTGGGCGGCACGGTGCAACGCATCTATCGACCGGTACGGCAGAGCGCCTGCCGCACCTTGTCGCAGCAGCGGCTCAAACTCGTCGTCAGCCACCACCAAATCGGGCCTGGCATGTTCGAACGGGTAATCCAGACCCGGACCGCGCAGCCGGGTATTGATCGGAATCCACACCAACCCGGACAGAATCAACGCGTAGATCAGCACAATCTGCTCGTCGCTGTTGCCCAGCATCACCGCCACCCTTTGCCCGGGTTTCAGCCCCTGCGCGGCCAACACAGCTTGCAGCGCCGCCACCCGCGCGCGCAGTTCGCCCGTTTGCAGCGAACGCCCCTCGAAGGTGATGCGCACCCGGCTGTCATCGTTCATCAGGCCGGCGTGAATCAGCGGCGCGGCGGTCAATTGGTCATTGGCAATGCGCTGCAAAAAATATTCGCTAGGAAAGTTATGCATCGTTCAGGCGCCTTGGCGTTTGGAAAGAGAGCGTCGAGCGACCCATTGGGCAACCACAACGAACAGCACGATGAAGCCCAGCAGCGTGGTGGAAACCGCGGCCAGCGTCGGTGTGAGCGCCAACTGGATGCTGTCCCACATTTGCTTGGGCAACGTGGTGTTGATACCGCCACTGACAAAGATGGCGACAGTCAGGTCGTCGAACGAGGTAATGAACGCCAGCAGGAACGCCGACATCAGGCTGCCCGCCATCAGCGGCAGGGTCACCGTCCGCAACCGGGTGAAGGTGCCGGCGCCGAGGATGCGTGCAGCATCGTCCAGGCGCATGTCGTATTGCCGGAACGCTGCCGCGAGGGTCACCACCACGTAGGGCAACGCCAGCACCGTATGCCCGAGAACCAGGCCCAGGTCCTTGCCGGCCAGGCCCAGCCGCGAGAACAGGTAAAGCAGCCCCAGGGCGATCACGATACGCGGCACGATAAGGGGCGCAATGAACAGCGCAAACAGGCCCTTGCGCCAGCGTGCCGACATGCGGGTCATGGCCATGGTCGCGCCAAACCCGAGCACCAATGCCAGCAACGCCGTCGCCAACCCCACGCCGAAGGAGCGCAACAAGGCCGCCTGCCACACCGGGGAGGTGAAAAACTCGGCGAACCATTTGAAGCTGTAGAGCTTGGGCGGGAAAGCAATGAATGGACTGCTGGTAAAGGCCAGGGGAATCACCACCAACACCGGCAAAATCAAGAGCAAGACCAGCAACAGACTGTAGCCGGGCAGCATCACCCCATCACCGCCCCGCGCACGCCCTGAACTGAATCGCGAGCAGAAGTGGCCGATGGCGAACAACAGGCGCAGACCCAGACCCGACTGACGGCCCTTGGGCGCCTCTCCGCCAAGGGAGGACAGCCCCGCGACCCGGTCGTAGATCACGAACACCAGCAACGAACAGATCAGCAGCACCACCGACAGTGCCCCGGCAAAGTGCATGTCGAACAGATCGAGCACCGAGGAGATGACCAACTGCGCAACCATCATTTCCCGCGGCGAGCCCAGCAGCGCGGGTACGATGAAGAAGCCCAGGCTGGTAATGAACACCAGCAGCGCGGCAGCGGCGATGCCCGGCGCCGACAATGGCAGGAAGATGCTGAAGAAACTCATCGGGCCGCTGGCGCCGAGGGTTTGCGCGGCGGGCGCCAGGCGTTGATCGATACTGCGCATGATCGGCAGCAGTGTGATGACAGCCAACGGCAGCATCGAGTGAACCATGCCGATCAGCACGCCGGACAATGCCGGCACCATCCCCGACGGATTGTCGATGAACTGCGCCACCATGGTGGTGACCAGCCCCTTGCGCGACAGCAACAGCATCCAGGCGTAAGTCTTGACCAGATAGCTGGTCCAGAACGGCAGCATGATCCAGATCATCCAGCGCTCGCGTCCCTTGGGCGACAAGCGCGTCAGGAGATAAGTCACCGGATAGGCCAACAGCACCGAGAGTATTGCGGTGAGTGCCGAAATCCAGAAGGTCATGCCCAGCACCCGGCCATACACCGGGGTCGACGCGATGCGCTCGAAGTTGCTCAGGCTCAGCTCGCCGCTGGTGTTCTGGAAACTGCCCATCAGCATTTCCGCTACCGGCAACAGAAAGAACACACCGAGGAACAGCAGCGCCGGGATCGCCGGCAGCAGGCGTTTAGGCAGGCTCATGGGTGCACCTGCGCAGGCAACAAGGTGGCACGGTGAGCGTCCCAGGCGATTCCGACGTCATCCCCGACACGAGGGTTGATATGTCGAGCGCAGCGCACGCTGAACCGGGCACCCGAAGGCAGCCGGATCAAGGCACGCGTATCGCTGCCCAGGAACACGCATTCATCGACACTGCCCACCAGCAAGCCCGCGCCTGGCTCGGTCAGGCGCGCCGCTTCCGGGCGCACCAGGACGAAGGCATCGGTGCTGTCGACGTTGGCCGACACTTCATGCCCGACACAGCCGCTGAGTTCCAGCAGGCGCCCTTCGACATGCAACTGCGTGGCGTTGGCACGCTTGCCCTGCAGCACGTTGGAGTGACCGATGAACTCGGCGGCGAACAGGCTGGCCGGACGATCGTAGAGTTCCTGCGGCGTGGCCAGCTGTTCTATGCGTGCCTTGTTCATCAGGCAAATGCGATCGGACAGGGTCAGCGCTTCTTCCTGATCATGCGTGACATAGATGAAGGTGGCCCCCAGTTCCTTGTGCATGCGGCGAATTTCCAGCTGCATGTGCTCACGCAGGTTTTTGTCCAGGGCGCCGAGGGGTTCGTCGAGCAGGATGACCGAAGGCCGATAAGCGAAGCAGCGCGCCAGGGCAATACGCTGCTGTTGCCCGCCGGAGAGTTCGCTGGGATATCGATGGGCGAACTCGTGCATGCGCACCATGTTCAGCGCATCGTCGACTGCGCTTTCGAGCTTGCGCTTCTCGTACTTGCGCATGCGCAGACCGTAGGCAACATTGTCGCGCACACTCATGTGCGGGAACAGCGCATAGCTCTGGAACACCAGGCCGATGCCGCGCTTGCCCGGTGCGATGTGCGTGGCTTCCTGGCCGTCGATCAGCAGTTGCCCGCTGCTCGGCGGCACCAGCCCCGATATCATCTGCAGCAGGGTCGATTTGCCCGAACCTGAAGGTCCCAGCAGGGTCAGAAACTCCCCTTCGCGCACTTGGATATCGGTGGGTTGCAGCGCGACGAACTGGCCATAGGTCTTGCCCAGCCCACGTGTTTCAAGTTTTACGCTCATGCAACGACTCCCTTACGACAAGATCCAGGCGTTGAAACGTTCAGTCACCTGAGTACGGTTCGCTTCCCACCATTGGGGGCTGGGCAGGCGCATGTTTTTCAGGTTCTGCGGCGCCGTCGGAAGCAGCGCTGCCCGTTCGGCGGGGATTTGCTCGAAGGACTTGCGATTGGTCGGGCCGTAGGCCAGGTCATCGGTGAACGCGGCCTGGCGCTTTGCATCGGCGCAAAAACGCACGAATTGCTTGGCCATGTCAGCGCGAGGGGTACCTTTGGGAATGGCCCACCCTTCAATGGAATACAGCCCCTGGTTCCAGACGATCTGCACCGGAGCACCGTTCTCCAGCGCGGCCTGGGCGCGACCGTTCCAGATCGAAATCAGGTCCACTTCGCCACTCTGAATGGCTTGCATGGCCTGGGCCCCGGAGGTCCACCACAGGTCGATGTGTGGCTTGATCCTGTCCAGACTTTTGAAGGCACGGTCGACGTCCAGCGGATACAGCGCGTCCAGCTCTACGCCGTCTGCCAGCAAGGCCTGTTCCAGGGTGTCCAGCGGACTACGGCGAAGGCAGCGCCGGCCCGGGAATTTCTCGACGTTCCAGAAATCCGCCCACGACTGCGGGGCATTGCTCAAGGTATCGGTGCGATACGCCAGAACGGTGGAGTACACATCGACACCCAGGAAATTCGGGGTGATGGCCTCGGGCAGCAAGTCCGGAAACTCCGCGCTGCTCAGACCGATAGGTTCGAGGAAACCCTGGCTTTCCAGGTAGGGGATGTCCGCGGAAATCGTCAGGGTCGTGACATCCCATACGAAGTTGCGGGTCTTGACCATGGCCGAGAGCTGCGCGACCGGCTGCGCTTCGCGGGCGACGCTGATCACCTTGATGCCAGTGGCTTGTTCGAACGGGTCGTAGAACGCTTTGCGGTAGGCCTTGGTATAAGGGCCACCGGGGTCGGAAACAATAATCTGGCGATCGGATGCACGCACAACGCTCGGCAAGCTGCAGGCCAGCGCGAGGGTCATGCCTGCCTTGAGCAGATTTCGACGGTCAGGGCTTTCTGGGTTGCTCATGAAGGACTCCTGCGAAAAACGAAAGCATCGATAAAAGGCGAAGACATCGGCAGTTCACAAGGTCGTGGGGGTTGCCGGTGAGGGTACATTGCCGCCGCCGTGCGCATTGTTGTAGCCACCGGCCGTGCAGGCCGGCGGCGAGTTTCGAGTTGTGAATCAGGCCTGCTTGGCCCGCTGTTGGAAAAACGCTTCCATCATGCGCGCAGGCTCACCGGAGTCGTACGCCTCTTTCTGCAAGCGTCGGCCGGCTTCAATCGAGTTCTTGAAGTCGGGGTCGCTCATCTCGCGAAAACGCTGCTTGTCCAGGCGCATGGCGACCGGCGGCTTGTTCGCCAGTTCGTTGGCCACTTGCAGGGCTTTGGCGAACACTTCGTTGGCCGGCACCATGTAGTGAATCAGGCCGATGCGATGGCATTCTTCGGCGTCCATCAGGCGTCCGGTCAAGGTCAGCTCGATGGTCCGCGACATCCCCAGCATGCTGTTCATGATCCATGGCCCGGTGGTGCTTGGAATGCCGGAATTGATCTCGGGCTGGCCCATGCGCACACCCGGATGACCGACACGGATATCACCCAGCAACGCGACCTGGAACGCAGAGCCGGCGGCAGTGCCGTTCAGCGCGATGACCAGCGGCTTGGACAGCCCCCGCAGGGTGGCGTAGTAACGCTCCCATTCACCGACCCATTGCACCGCGCGCTCACCATCAAAATCATGGGCTTCGGAGAGGTCTTGCCCCGCCGAAAAGGCACGATCCCCAGCGCCGGTCATGATCAACGCCTTGATAGACGTGTCAGCGTCGTAAGCCAGCAAGGCATCAATGATTTCGTTACGCATGGCCGTGGTCCAGGCGTTGAGGACTGCCGGACGATTGAGGGTGATAACTGCCACGGAACCTTGAGTTTCTAGCACAATGTTTGACATGGTTATCTCTATGCAATAGTTAATGTCTAATTACGATATTACTAAATTGATTTACCCGCAAGCAGAAAAATCGCGCTCGAGGTGGGTCATCTGAGGGGGGTCATCGGGAGCTATTCAGGGCGATGGCGTGGCGTTTCGGCGGCGGCCTCATTCAGCGTTGGTCATGACCTTTCAGCGAGCTGGCTGAGGTCCAGCAGTTGGGCATGAACTGGACCTATGCATAGCGTCCCGAGCGTCCGAACATAGCCCTCTGCAATTTCCGGTGAATACCGAAAATGGAGGAATGACCCGCTGCCTCGCTGCCCTGACGGGCAGCTGTCACTTGCATCTCATTAATACAATCATAGAGAGTGCAGAATGAAGTTCAGCTTTGTAGAAAACAGCAATCCGAGCCGTCGGCGCGTTCTACGCGATGCCTTCACCCTGGCTTTGGCGGCCTCGCCGCTGGCTAGCCTGGCCAAGGCCGCCGCCGAACCCAAGGCGGTTGATGAAAACGCCGAAGACGTGACCTTTGCGGCTGGCCCGCGGCCGCTGGTGCAATATCCGCAAAAACGACCGCTGACCCTGGTGACCACTCGCCCGCCGCACCTGGAGACGCCCTTCGCTGTCTTCAACGAAG
>NZ_CABVHU010000036.1 GCF_902497855.1 Pseudomonas fluorescens | reverse complement strand
GCGAGCACTGTAGGAGCTGGCTTGCCAGCGAAGAGGCCATCACATTCAACGTAAATGTTGACTGGTCTGACGCCTTCGCGAGCACTGTAGGAGCTGGCTTGCCAGCGAAGAGGCCATCACATTCAACGTAAATGTTGACTGGTCTGACGCCTTCGCGAGCACTGTAGGAGCTGGCTTGCCAGCGAAGAGGCCATCACATTCAACATAAATGTTGACTGGTCTGACGCCTTCGCGAGCACTGTAGGAGCTGGCTTGCCAGCGAAGAGGCCATCACATTCAACATAAATGTTGACTGGTCTGACGCCTTCGCAAGCACTGTAGGAGCTGGCTTGCCAGCGAAGAGGCCATCACATTCAACGTAAATGTTGACTGGTCTGACGCTTTCGCTGGCAAGCCAGCTCCTACAGGGGGGGGCGGCGATCAGCTGCTTTGCGGCATTTCGCCATTGGCCAGGCGCTGGTTGATGTCGGCGATCACTTGCGGCAAGTCGGTGATGGTGTCGATCATGTAGTGCGGGCGCGAACCTTCGAACATCCCGTGGATACGCTTGCGTTCGCTGGCCAGTTGGTCGCTGCCGAGGGCGCGATAACCTTCGTAGTCCAGGCCCAGCGCGTTGCCCGAGCAGATCAGCGCCACCGTCCACATGCCGGCGCGACGGCCTTCGAGAATGCCCGGCACGGTGTCGTCGATCTTCACGCAGGCCGCGACATCATCGATCCCGAGGGCGATTACATTGGCCAGGGCCTGGGCCGGCCATGGGCGGCCGTTGGGCACTTCGTCGGTGGCGACCACGTGATCGGCCACGTAACCGTTGGTGGCGGCCAGTTCGACCACCTTGTCCATGACCTGCTTCGGATAGCCGGAGCAAGAGCCAATCTTGATGCCTTGCTGGCGCAGGTTGGCGATGGTGTCCAGGGCGCCGGGAATCAGCGCCGAATGCTCGGCGATTTTCTCTATCTGCAAGGGCATGAAGCGCTTGTAGATGGCGGTGACGTCATCATCGGTCGGCGTGCGGCCGAACACGGTGCGATAACGTTCGGCCACCTGCGGTTGATCGCACAGGGTCCGGATGTGGTCCCATTTGCCCATGCCCATCGGCCCGCGGGCTTCTTCGATGGAGACCTGGACGTCGAACTCGGCAAAGGCCTCGACGAAAATCTGGGTGGGGGCGAAGGAGCCGAAGTCGACCACGGTGCCGGCCCAGTCGAGGATGGCGGCCTGGAGTTTGGTTGGGTTTGCGTAGTTCATGTGACGTATCCCTTGTAGGAGCGAGGCTTGCCCGCGAACGAACGATGACGAGGTTGACTGATAGACCGCGTCGCCTGTGTTCGCGGGCAAGCCTCGCTCCTACAGGGGACGGCGGTGTCTGTTGGTTCAGATTTCCAGCACTTCCATCTCGCGCAGCACTTCAGCCACCGCCGCCACGGCCGCGTGCATCTCGGCCTGGTTGACGTGGCCGATGCAGCCGACGCGGAAGGTCTCGACCTGGGTCAATTTGCCAGGGTAGAGGATGAAACCCTTGGCCTTGACCCGTTCGTAGAATTCCTTGAACTGATAGCGCGGATCTTTCGGCGCATGGAAGGTGACAATGATCGGCGCCTGGATCGCGGCGGGCAGGAAGCTGCGCAGCCCGAGCTTGGCCATGTCATCGAGCAGCACCTGACAATTGTTGGCGTAGCGCTGATGCCGGGCCGGCAACCCCCCTTCTTCGTTGTATTGCAGCAGCGCTTCGTGCAGCGCGGCGACCACGTGGGTCGGCGGGGTGAAACGCCACTGGCCGGTCTTGGCCATGTAGCTGTGCTGGTCGAACAAGTCCATCGCCAGGGAGTGCGAGTTGCCGGCGGCATTGGCCAGGGCTTCCTTGCGTGCGAAGACGAAGCCCATGCCCGGTACGCCTTCCAGGCATTTGCCCGAGGCGGCGATCAGCGCGTCGAACGGCACCTGTTGCGCGTCGATCGGCAGCGCGCCAAAGGAGCTCATGGCGTCGATGATCAGGCGTTTGCCGTGTTGCGCGATGACGTGCGCAATCTCCGGCAACGGGTTGAGGATGCCAGTGCTGGTTTCGCAGTGAATCAGTGCGATGTGAGTGATGGCGGGGTCGGCGTGCAGCAGGCGGTCGACGTCGGCGGCGGTAGTCGGTTCGTCCTCGGCGGTTTCAAAGGTGCTGAAGGAGCGCCCGAGCACTTCGCAGATTTTCGCCAGGCGTTTGCCATAGGCGCCGTTGATCAGCACCAGGACTTTGCCGTCCCGGGGCACCAGGGTGCCGATCGCCGCTTCGACCGCGAAGGTGCCGCTGCCTTGCAGGGGCACGCAGTGGTGGCTGGCGCCGCCGTTGATGATCGCCAGCAGTTGCTCGCAGAGGCTGGCGGTCAGCTGGTTGAAGCGGTCATCCCATGAACCCCAGTCGACCATCATCGCTTGGCGGGTGCGGGCCGAAGTCGTCAACGGGCCGGGGGTGAGCAGGATGGGTTCGGCAGTACTCATTCTCGTGTCCTCGCAATCGATGGGGTCAAGCTACGGGGCCTAAATTGCAATTTGCCGAGCTATCAATCAAATTGTTTGTTGTTATGCCAGCCATCAGTGAGAGTTATTCATGAACCTGTTCCAGCTCCGCGCGTTCGATGCCGTCGCCCGCGAGGGCAGCTTTACCCGGGCCGCCGCGCGGCTGTTCATCAGCCAACCGGCGGTCACCGGCCACATCAAGGCGCTGGAGGAGCACTACCAGATCACCTTGTTGCGCCGCACCGCGCGAAGGGTGGAGTTGACGGAAGAGGGCACCAAACTGGCCGCGATCACCCGGGCCATGTTCGGCCTGGCAGAAGAAGCGCAAGTGATGCTCGAAGCCAACCGGCAGTTGCTCACCGGGCGCCTGGAAGTGGCGGCGGACGGGCCGCACATGGTCATGCCGATGCTGGCCAGCCTGCGCGCGCGGTACCCGGGGATCACCGTGAACCTGCGGCTGGGCAATGCCCAGGAAACCCTGGCGGCGTTGCTGTCGGAGCATGCCGATGTGGCGGTACTGACCGAGGTCGAGCCGCGCAAGGGCTTGCATCTGCAGGCCTTGAGTGAATCACGCATCTGCGCGCTGGTGCCTGCAGGTCATCCGTGGGCACAGCAACTGACGGGCGTGCCGCTCAAGGCGCTGGACCAGGTGATCATGGTGTTGCGCGAGCCGGGTTCGATCACCCGGCGTACGTTCGATGAGGCGTGCGCCCAGGCGAAGGTCAACCCGCGGGTGTTGCTCGAGCTGGACAGCCGTGAAGCGGTGACCGAAGCCGTGGCGGCGGAACTGGGGGTGGGCGTGGTGTCGTCGGTGGAAGTCAGCCATGACCCGCGGGTGGTGGCGGTGCCGGTCATCGGCGAGGGGTTGGTGAATCGGCACATGATGGGGTGCGTGGAACGGCGGCGGGATTTGCGCTTGATTCAGGCGTTCTTCGAGTTGGCACCCTAGTAGGGTGATCGTTCCCACGCTCTGCGTGGGAACGCCTCAATGGACGCTCTGCGTCCGCTTTGGGACGCGGAGCGTCCCGGGCCGCATTCCCACGCGGAGCGTAGGAACGATCATGGGAGGGGCCGGGCCTGCCTATTCCAGACTCTCGCGTACCATCTCCAGAAACGTCGCCACCACCCGCCGCGAACTCTGTTCGCGCAAGCACACCAGGGTCTCGGTCAATCGCCGTGTGCAATCGGTAATCGGCAACGCACACACCCGCGAATCCGCGCCAAACTCGGCCGCCGACACCACCCCGACGCCAATCCCCACCACCACCGCCTCACGCGCCGCTTCCCGGCCTTCGACCTCGATCGCCGGGCGGATGCGAAACCCGGCCCGGGCCATTTCCTCTTCCAGGGTCTGGCGCGTCACCGAGCCTGTTTCCCGCAGCACCAGCGGCGTGTCGTCCAGGTCCGCCAGGCAGATGGACTCGCGGTCGGCCCACGGATGATGGCGCGAAACAAACGCCACCATCGGGTCATTGCGCAGCGGCACACAGATCAGCCGTTCGTCGCTGACATCCCGTCCCAGCAACGCCAGGTCAGCCTGATAATTGAACAACCGAAACAGCGATTCATCGGTATTGCCGGTTTCGATCTTCACGCTGATGCCGGGGTAGCGCTCGCAGAAGCGGGCGATCTGGGGCAGCACATGCACCGGCGCATCCACCGCCAGAATCAGGCTGCCGGTCTGCAGCGCCTGGGAGGCTTGCAGCAACTCCTGGGCCTCGGCCTCGATCACAAACAGGCGCTGAGTGACGCTCAACAGGCGCTCGCCCAGGTCGGTCAGGCGCACCGAGCGCTTGTTGCGGTGGAACAGCAACACCCCGAAGCGCTCTTCGAGTTTGCGCACTTGGTCGGAAATCGCCGGTTGCGTGAGAAATAGCCGCTCGGCGGCACGGGTGAAGCTTCCGTGAACGGCCACGGCGTGGAAGGCTTTGAGCTGGGCGTGGGAAACCGACATCGAACCTCCAGTAACAAGCTGAACTTGTATTGGAAATACGATAAATCGATTTCACTTATTAATCAGTAATTGATTTTATCGACCCCAGCCCCGGTGACTGGTCAGTCGAACAGCATCGGTGGCCATGAGGTCAGAACCGCAATGAACAACCCAATCGGCAGCCTCAAACGTTGGCGCGTGCAGATCTTCGTGATCACCTGGCTCGCGTATGCCGCGTTCTATTTCACCCGCAAAGCCTTTTCCGTGGCCAAACTGGGGATCGCCGAAGACCCCGGGTTCACCCTCGACAAAATGGCCATGGCCAACCTCGACGCCATCTACCTGGCCGCCTACGCCATCGGCCAATTCACCTGGGGCATTCTCGCCGACCGCTTCGGCCCAAGGGTCGTGGTGCTGGGCGGCCTGGTGATTTCCGCGGCCGCGGCGCTGGTGATGGGCAGCTTCGCCACCTTGCCGATCTTCGCCACCTGCATGTTGATCCAGGGCCTGGCGCAGTCCACGGGATGGTCGGGGTTGTGCAAGAACATCGGCAGCTTTTTCCCCGCCGAGCAGCGCGGGCGGGTGCTGGGGCTATGGAGTTCCTGCTACGCCTTCGGCGGCCTGGTGGCCTCGCCGTTCGCCGGCTGGTGGGCCTACACCCTGATCGGCAGCTGGCACGCGGCGTTCATTTCCAGCGCGGCGGTGGTCGGCCTGGTGGCGTTGCTGTTCTTCATTTTCCAGCGCAACAAACCCGAGGACGTCGGCCTGCCGGCGGTAGAACCCGAGCCCGAATTGACCGCCGACGAGGCCTGCGCGCAAAGCAGAATCAGCGTCCTCGAACCGCTGCGGGAAATCCTGCGCAACCGCACGGTGCTGGTGTTGGGGCTGGCCTACTTTCTGCTGAAACCGGCGCGCTACGCGATCCTGCTCTGGGGCCCGGTGATCGTCTTCGAGCAGATGCCCTCGGTGGGCAAGGTCGGCGCGGCGATCATTCCGACCGCGTTCGAACTGGCCGGGTTGCTCGGGCCGATCCTGCTGGGCCTGGCCTCCGACAAACTGTTCGGCGCCCGGCGCATGCCGGCCTGCGTGATCAGTCTGCTGGCGCTGACCCTGACCCTGGCGCTGTTCATGGGCGCACTGCACACCGGCAGCGTGATGTTGGTGGTCGCCCTGCTGTTTGTCATGGGCCTGACCTTGTACGGACCGGACTCCATGATCAGCGGCGCGGCCGCCATCGATTTCGGCACCGCCAAGGCGGGCGCGACGGCCGCCGGGTTCGTCAACGGCTGCGGCTCGGTCGGGGCGATTCTCGGTGGGTTGCTGCCGGGCTATTTCGATTCCGTGACCGTGTTCATCGTCTTCGCCGGCTGCGCGATGTTCTCCGCGCTGGTGTTGATCCCGCACTGGAACAGCCGCCCGGCTGCCCTGCTTGCCGCAAGTGCCGCCGTGCCGAATCGGCCGCTGCGCGTAAAACCCCTGCAGGCATCAGGGCAAGGCCATAAGGGCTGATATCAGCGCGTGAGGTCCGAGGGATTCATCAACCAGTCAAGCAACAAGCGAGTATCGCCGCGCGGTTCACGGGGGCGGGCAGGTTCAGGCGGGTGAATCTGCCCCAGGCCGACACAGAGCACCGGCCGGTCCGGATCGCTGTCGAGAAAACTGATGAACACCTCGCTGCCGGCCTTCGGCAATCTGCCGGGATCGATCCAGCCGTGCGGCGTCGTCACGACGAGCGGCAGCCAGAGGCCGACGGACTCATCCGCATCGGTGTGGGTCGTCGGCCACAGCCTGACCTGGACCCGGCCGTGATCGTCCAGCGCCGGCGGTTGCCCGGCCGGGCCCAGCACCCGGGCTGGCTGATAGCCCGGAATGGTCGGCCTGGGCTGTTTCAACGCCGGGCGGAATTCCGTTGACCAGGGAATGGCGCTGAACCGGTTGCGATACACCAGGGTGCTGCTGTCCGAGGCCGGATTCGAAGGCTGTCGCCCCTGGTGGCGGGTCTCGGTGAGCAGCCATTGCTCGTTGAAACAGGCGAGCGGATGCTCCATCACCTGGAGGATCCGCGCGCTGCGCAGGGCCCTCTGATTGCTTTGGCCATGGACCTGTTGTTGCAGGCAACGCAGGCGCTGCAACTGTCGGCGGCTGCGTCGGTCCTGCTCGGCATCGGGCCTGGGCATCCTCGGCGCAGTCTTGCCGAAGGCATGGTTGGCCGCGCCATCGCCGGCATTCGGCGCGCCACGGTTGCTGGCCTCCCTTCGCGGGTGCGAGGGCAGGGCGTCATGGCGCTGAAACAACTCATTGATCGTCGGCCCCGTAGTGTCCAGCGGGGCGTTCGCCAGGAAAGGCGTCAACAGCGGCTCCTGGGGGAAACTCAAGCTGTCGTCGGCCAACACCAGCACATGCCCGTCACGGTGATGTTCGAAGTGATAGTGAATGCCTTCTTCCTCGCACAGGCGCTGCAGCAACCCCAGGTCGCTCTCCTCGTACTGGATGCAAAACGGCCGCAGCGGATAGTGCCCGTTCGCCAGCTCGAAGCGAAAGCTGTCGGCGGGCAGTTCATGTTCCTCCAGCAACTGGCGCAGGATCATCGGCACGCTGAGGTCATGGAAGACCCGGCGGCGGCTGTTGCGGTCCAGTGCCTGCAGGTAGGGCACCAGCACCAGTGTGTAACCGACCTGTTGCGCACCGCGGTAGTCGCGACTGGCGCTGTGGAGGATGCCGTGAAAGCCCTGGCCATGCCCCAGGCTGAGGAACAGCGGCTGCTGCAACAACTGGTCGAAGGGCATGGCCGGCGGCAGGCCGATCACCTCGACCTCGAATCGATAGGGCTGGTTGAGGGCTTCATGCCCGCTGAACTGCACCACCCGAAAACTCAAATCGTCCTCGAGCAGTGTCAGGGTGAAGGGGCTTTCCTTGTCGTTGAGCATCGAATGCGCTTCTGCCATGGAATACAGGCGAGGAGGGTACGAAACCACGGCCCTTTATAGTCACCGCAAATCGACGATTCAGAAACGCCCTACAAACACTGGTGAAGATGTCGATTCATGACCCGATCGAACGGGTGGATTTTTTGGTCGATTGCCAACTTTAGGCCGTATAAACTTGCGCAAAGCGTCGGCCAATAGATGTCTCGGCGCCACAGATAAGAGAGTGAGTAATGGGCGCACAGTGGAAGGTTAAACACAAAGAAGCGGCATCCAACGCCAAGGGCAAGATTTTCGGCAAACTGGTGAAAGAAATCACCATCGCCGCGCGCAACGGTGCCGATGTGGCAACCAACGCGCACCTGCGGCTGGTGGTCGAGCAGGCGAAAAAGGCGTCGATGCCCCGGGAAACCCTGGAACGTGCGATCAAGAAAGGCTCGGGCCAGCTGGGCGAAACCGTGCAATACCATCGCGTGACCTACGAAGGCTTCGCCCCGCATCAGGTGCCGCTGATCGTTGAATGCGTGACCGACAACATCAACCGCACCGTCGCTGAAATCCGCGTCGCGTTCCGCAAGGGCCAGCTCGGCGCTTCCGGTTCGGTGGCCTGGGACTTCAACCACGTCGGCATGATCGAGGCGTCCCCGGACAGCCCGGACGCCGATCCGGAAATGGCCGCGATCGAAGCCGGCGCCCAGGATTTCGAGGCGGGTGAAGACGGCGCGACCCTGTTCCTGACCGAGCCTGCGGACCTGGACGCGGTACAGAAAGCACTGCCGGAACAAGGTTTCACGGTGTTGTCGGCCAAGCTGGGCTACCAGCCGAAGAACCCGGTCAGCGGCCTGAGCGACGAGCAGATGGCTGAAGTCGAGGCGTTCCTCGAAGGCCTGGACAACCATGATGATGTGCAGGATATGTTTGTCGGGTTGGCGGGCTAAACATCAAAAAATCGCAGCCTGCGACAACTCCTACCGGTGTGCACCAAATCCTGTAGGAGCGAGCTTGCTCGCGAAGGACTAAAGAGCGCCGCGGTCAACAGGAACGGCGCGTTTAGCCAGTAAACACGTGTCATCGTTAACGACCATCGCGAGCAAGCTCGCTCCTACAGAGCGCCGCGTTTAGCCTGTAAGTATGCGTCATCGTTAACGACCATCGTCGGAACGCCGCCCGGAGCAAGCTCGCTCCTACAGTGAACGGCATCATTGTGGGAGCGAGCCTGCTCGCGAATGACCGCGAAGCGGTCACAGATTTTTCAACTCCCGCACAATCTCGTCGAACCCAGGCCGCGCCAGCACCTGCGGCTGACAGCAACGCCGCTGCAAATCCTCCAACCGCTCACGCCCTTCATCACTCACCCCCGACTCGATCCGCTCCAGCAGTTCCCCCAGCAGAATGCCGAACGCCCGCACCTCGATCCGTTGCAATGCGCGGCTTTCAAAGGTATCCGCGGTGGCATGAAACGACGCCGCACCAAAGTCCCCCAACAGGCAATCGCCCTCGTGCCACAGAATATTGTGGCCATACAGGTCGCCGTGGGTGATGCCCTGGCGGTGCAAGTGTTCGGCGGCCGAAGCGATGCCGCTGGCGATCCGCAACGCCACAGCCGCGTTGAACCGGGTATCGCTGGCGTAGACGTCCCGGCTGCAGGATTCCAGGCTCGGCAGTCCCGCCAGGTTGCGGTACACCGGATCGACCAGCGCCATCACCAGCCCGGCCTGCGCTTGCGGGTGCTCGACGATCCGCCCTTCGATCCTGATCAGATGGGGGTGGCAGCCTGCGGTGATGCAGGCGTTCATCTCATGCAACGGCGAGCCATCGCTGGTCATTTCGCCTTTATAGAGTTTGACCGCGACCTGAGTGGCCGGCTGGCCCGGCCGTTCCCAAGTGGCGCGATGAATCACCCCCGAAGCACCTTCGCCCAGTTGCTGCTCCAGGCGCAGTGCCGACCAGGGGATGCTCGCGACCGATTCAAGGGCGGCCGCATCGGCTTCGGTTTCCAGCGGGTTACCGGCGTAGGCCAGCCAGGCCAGGCTCGGCAGGGTCAGCAACCACTCGGGCAGTTCGGTCAGCCGGTTAGCGGCGATGCGGATCAGCTCGAGTCGATGACAATGAGCCAGGCTGTCGGGCAAACGCTGCAAGCGGTTGCCGGCTAGCATCAGTTTTTGCAGGTGCGGGCGTTCACCCAACTCGGTCGGCAGCTCGCTGATGTGGTTGTCGGTCAGGATCAGCCACCGCAACAGCGGTGGTAGCGCGGCACCTGGCACTGTCTCTATGCGATTGGCCTTGAAGCCGACCATGGTCAGCGCGGCACACTGGCCAAGGCAGGCGGGGAGTTCGGTGAACCGGTTGTCCGAGCAGAACAGCACCCGCAAATGGCGGAGCCGATGCAAGTCGTCCGGCAGTCGGGTCAAGGCGTTGCCGCTGAGGTTGAGCACTTCCAGCGAGTCGGCCAGGTCGAAGATCTCCCGGGGAAACTCCGTCAGGTCGCAGGCGAGATCGAGGCGGGTGATGCCCGACAGTTGGCCGGCGCGCAGTTGGGCAAGGGTGTCCATGAACAGATTCGCTATTGATCGAGGGGAGGGCGCGGTGCCCTGGGAATGGGCGACATGATAGCGGCAAAAAGGTGTGGTGACTGTCCGGCCGCCTTCGCTGGCAAGCCAGCTCCTACATTGGACCGTGTCCGTCCAGGCAACCCGGTCAACTGTGGGAGCGAGACCGGCTTGCCGGCGAAGAGGCCGGCAGCCACACCGAAAAAAACTGATCAGCCCACACCCCTTACTTCCACCAACTGCCCCAACCGGCTCCGCGTCCGCGCCAGATCAATCGCATCGCCCCCCAGGCTTTCCCGCAACGGCCGCTGTCCCAGCAGCACCAGATGCTTGTCCTGGTCGTACAGAACATCCACCAGATTGATAAACCGCTGCTGAGCCGCAATCGAACACTCAGCCAGACTGGGCAATTCATCGATGACCCAGTGATCGAAACGCCGGCACAGCTCCAGGTAATCCATGACCGCCGTGGGGTGGTCGCACAGGTCGTCGAAGGTAAAGCCAATGGTGCGCCCTTCACAGTACCGGGCCCGCAGATGCCGTGTGCCGACGGGCAGCGTAATGGCCGGAGCGTTCGGCTCGGGCAGGTTCAAGGCCTGGCGTTGCGCCAGCGTGGCCGGCCAGACGTAATGGCCCTGGGTGAACAGCTGCTGGGTGTGGGTTCGCACCTGACTTCGGTAGTCATGGGGGCCGCCGACCTCCATGACCTGCATGCGCGCGTTGATCAGGTCGATCACCGGTTTGAAGCGCGCATGGTACAGCGGGTTGGGCAGCAGGCCCTCGGGGGGGTAATTGGAGGTGACCAACAGCAGGATGCCCCGGCGGAACAGCGCCTTGAACAGCCGCGTGATGAGCATCGCATCGCCGATGTCGTGAACGTGAAATTCGTCGAAACACAGCACCCGGCAGTCGAGCAGCAGCACGTCGAGCGTGGCCGCCAGCGCATCCGGCTGGTCGCGATGACTGAACATGCCTTGATGCAATTGCGCAAAGAACTCATGGAAGTGCAGACGCTGTTTTTCCGCGATCGGCAGGGCCTGGAAAAACCCGTCGAGCAGCCAGCTCTTGCCCCGCCCCACAGCGCCATGCAGGTACAGGCCGGGCAGGGTGTGCGCCGATGAACCGAGCAGCGTCGTGGCGTGCTGCGCCATGCAGTCGATCACGCGCTGCTGGCTGTGGCTGAGGGTGTAGCCCTGGGCATGCGCCTGGTGGCGAAAGTAATCGTGGATGACGCGACCGGTCGCGGTGCCGCAGGCAGGCGATGCCTTGCCAAACAAGCGGCGCAGCGCAGGCCAGCTTGCTTTGAGTCGCGAACGGTTGGGCGGTCGAACGGCCACTGTGATGTCACCCCGTAATGGTCAGGCCAGCTCCCCCGAGCGGCGGCGTAGTGTAACCAAAGGGCGAACGACCCGACCACTGCGCCGAACGCGGCCCCCCTGTAGGAGCTGGCTTGCCAGCGAAGGCTGCCTCCAGCCTTGCAGCGCCCATGCAGACGCCTTCGCCAGCAAGCCGGCTCCTACACACAGTGTTTGGCGTTGACCACAATCCATCGGTACACCGGTGATCCCTGTAGGAGCTGGCTTGCCAGCGAAGGCTGCCTCCAGCCTTGCACCGCCCATGCAGACGCCTTCGCCAGCAAGCCGGCTCCTACATACAGGGTTTGGCGTTGACCACAATCCATCGGTACACCGGTGATCCCTGTAGGAGCTGGCTTGCCAGCGAAGGCTGCCTCCAGCCTTGCACCGCCCATGCAGACGCCTTCGCCAGCAAGCCGGCTCCTACACACAGTGTTTGGCGTTGACCACAATCCATCTGTGCATAGGAGCTGGTCGTGGGGTCAGAACTGCACGGTCTGCCTGAGCATCTGCGCCGCCGGTGTGTCGCTTGGGCTGACCATCGCATAGTTATACCCACCCCCCGACCAATACTCCGCCTGCAACTCGCCATCGCGGCGACTGCCCCGGGGCAGCAGGAAGTTTTTCGGCCCTGGTGGCCGTACGTAAAAGCTGACCTTGTGCCCGCCCTGATCCTCATACACCACCATCGCGGCCGGCCCCTGCTCGGTGCTGAGCAAGCGCCCGCTGGCCGGCTTGAAGCCCGCGGCGGAGAGGTCAGGCAAGCGATTGGCCTGGGTGAAATAGCGGTCGAGCCAGCCCTGCATATCGCCATCGTCGCCGGCCTTGTAGTCAGCCGGCAGCAGGCCTTGCTGGGCAATCAGGCGATAGGCTTGCAGGGCATCGGTCATCGGCAGCGGGGCACCGGCCAGGGTCATCTCCCGCGCCTGCCAACCGCTGAACCCGCCGACGCTGACCGCGATCAACAGCACCGCGGCGCTGGCCAGGTGACGACGGGATTGCCGTGTGCGGCGCTGGCGAATCAGCGCCGGGTCGAGGTCCGGGTTGGCCGGCCGCTGCAAGGCGCCACCCAGGGCGGCGCGCAATTGTTGGGCGTCCTGCTGCCAGGCCCGTACCCGGGCCGCCACTTCAGCGTTGCTGGCCAGAAAGGTCTCCACCTGACGTCGCTCGTCATCGCTCAATTGGTGGTCGATATAGGCGTGCAGGTCCCGCTCGCTTGGGGGCATGCTGATCATTTGAGTCTCCGCAGGGAAGGACGGGCGATTTCGCCATCGCTGAGTTGGCGCAAGGCCTGGCGCGCCCGGGACAGGCGCGACATCACGGTGCCGACGGGGACGTCGAGGATCTCGGCGACCTCCTTGTAGCTCAAGCCCTCGACCGAGACCCAGAGCAGCAGGGCGCGTTGCTCGGTGTTGAGCTGATCGAAGGCCTGCAAGGTCGATTGCGCGATCACCGTGCGCTCGACCGAGGGCTGCGCATCATCGCGGCCGGTAAAGAATTCGAGCATCCGCGCATAACGCCGGGAGCGCCGGTGCGCATCGAGAAACTGCCGGTACAGAATCGAAAACAACCAGGCACGCAGGTCGCCTTCCGGACGTTTGTCGCCCCAGCTCGACAGCGCGCGTTCCAGGCACGCCTGCACCAGATCGTCGGCGCTGCTGGGATTGCGGGTCAAGGACACCGCGAAACGTCGGAGCCTGGGAATGATGTCTCGCAGTTGTTCGTCGATATCGTTCATGAAGTCCTGACCAGTCACTACGCTGGACTAGGGAGACGCCCGGCACCCGAGGTTATTCCACCCCTGAAAAAATAAACACCGGCCCATGGAATAAACCCGCACCGGGTGCGTCTGCTTGATTCTTCTCACTTGTGGCCGATGGCCCAGGAGTCTTTCATGGTAGATCGCTCATCACCGCCAACCCGGCCCCCCTTGAGTGCCGCGAGCCTGACGTTGCGCCTGGCCGGTATTGCCGTGGTGGTCGCCGCCGTGGCCGGGGCCTTTGCCTACGTCAACGGCACCCTCGATCCACAACGTCTGACCCCGAAAAAGCTGATCAATGTGCTGGAGACCAACAACGGCGTGCACCCCGGCTTCCGGCGTAATCACTCCAAAGGCGTGTGCGTGATCGGCCACTTCCAGAGCAGCGGCGAGGCGCGTGCCTACTCCAGCGCCCAGGTGTTCAATGAGCCGCAAACCCCGGTGGTCGGACGTTTCGCCTTGCCGGCCGGTAATCCTTATGCGCCGGACAACAGCGTGCCGATCCGCAGCCTGGCATTGCGATTCACCCAGGCCAACGGTCAACAGTGGCGCACCGGGATGAACAGCATGCCGGTGTTTCCGGTGGGCACGCCCGAGGCGTTCTATCAGCTGCAACAGGCGCAGTCGCCGGACCCGGCCACCGGCAAACCCAATCCTGGCGCCGTGCCGGCATTCTTCGGAGCGCACCCCGAAGCCGCACCCTTCCTGGCCTGGGTCAAAACCGCCAAGCCGTCCGCCAGCTACGTGACCGAAACCTACAACAGCGTCAACGCGTTTTACCTGGTGAACGCCACCGGACAGCGGCAAGCGGTGCGCTGGAGCATGGTGCCGGTGGCGCAGGATGCGCCGGGCGCCACGGCACCGGAGGGCGGCGATTTCCTCGAGAAAGACCTGGTGCAGCGTATGGCCGCCGGGCCGTTGCGTTGGCAGTTGAACATCACCCTGGCCGACCCCGGCGACCCGGTCAACGACGCCAGCAAGGCGTGGCCTGCCGGCCGCAAAGTCGTCAACGCCGGCACCCTGGTGCTCGAGAGCACCCAGGCGCAACTCAATGGCGAATGCCGTGACATCAACTATGACCCGCTGGTATTGCCCGCCGGCATCGAAGGTTCCGACGACCCGCTGCTCGCGGCTCGCTCAGCCGGTTACGCCAAATCCTACCTGCGTCGCACCAGTGAAGTCAGTCAGTTGCCCGCCGCTAAACAGGAGTCTGGTCAATGAGCGCTCACCCAAACCATTTCGCACCGCTGGCGCGACTGCTGCACTGGCTGATGGCGCTGATGGTCATTGCCATGCTGTTCATCGGCGCGGGCATGGCCGCCTCGGTGTCCGAACGTCATGAGTGGCTGATCAACCTGCACAAACCCTTGGGCGTGGCCATTCTGTTGCTGGTGATCGTGCGTATCGTGGTGCGCTTGTCCACGCGACAGCCGCCGCTGCCGGCGGACCTGCCGGGCTGGCAAGTGCTGGCGGCCAAGGCCTCGCATTTGTTGCTGTACGCCTTGATGCTGATCTTGCCGCTGCTGGGCTGGGCGATGATCTCGGCGGCGGGGGACCCGGTGATGCTCAGCAGCTCGCTGCAATTGCCGTCGATCGTGCCAGCCAACGCGCAGCTGTTTGCGTTCCTGCGCAAGGCGCACGGCTACCTGGCGTATCTATTGTTCCTGACGGTGTTGTTGCACCTGGCCGCAGCGCTGTTCCACGCCTGGGTACGTCGCGATGATGTGCTGGACAGCATGTTGCGCGGCAAGGACCGCGGCTAAACCCTCACCGCACCCCCCTGTAGGAGCTGGCTTGCCAGCGAAGGCGGCCTCAAGTCATGCATCGCCCATGAAGACGCCTTCGCCGGCAAGCCGGCTCCTACAGGGTTTGGCGTTTTTCGCAATCCTTCTGTATGCAGGTGACAGTGTTTGGCGTTGACCCCAATCCATCTGCACACGCTGATCATGTAGGAGCTGGCTTGCCAGCGAAAGCGGCCTCAAGTCATGCATCGCCCATGCAGACGCCTTCGCCGGCAAGCCGGCTCCTACAGGGTTCGGCGTTTTTCGAAATCCATCTGTACACCGGTGACAGGATTTGGCGTTGACCGCAATCCATCTGCACACGTTGATCATGTAGGAGCTGGCTTGCCAGCGAAGGCGGCCTCAAGCCTTGCATCACCCATGAAAACGCCTTCACCTGCAAGCCGAGCCCTACAACCAAACCGCATCCCATAACGGGTAATCCTGCACGCGCCTGACGAGGCCTGCGCGCACGGGATTGGCGACAACGTAACGGGCCGCCGTCAATAGATTTTCCTCACGGCGGAGCGCGCGATCATGGAAGCCTTTTTGCCAAAACCGGCCCGAGCGGCCCAGGTAAGCATTGATCTCTCTCGCGCTGCGGGATTTAGTTGCGAGCATCAACTGCGCCAGCGTGCTGTTCTGCAGTTCGACCAGCCAGTGAATGTGATCGGGCATCACTACCCAGGCCAGGGAATCGGCGTATCCCTCTGTTTGGGCATGACGAAATTGATCCACCACCAAACGTCCCGCTCGCCAATCGCTGAAAACGGGTTCGCGCAAATGGGTTACGGCAGTGAGCAGATAGATTTGGCCGGACTGGGAGTAACGCCCGGTGCGCAGTTGATTCGCGTGGGAACGAGCGGGCATTCCTTTGCCCTCCTGTGCAGGCAGAAATGAATAAGGCTAGCGCGCAGATGATTTAATCCCGTAAAAGTTTGGGTCTGGATGTATCAGCGCACCGCCTTCGCTCGCGTTTTTCGCAATCCTTCTGTATGCAGGTGACAGTGTTTGGCGTTGACCCCAATCCATCTGCACACGCTGATCATGTAGGAGCTGGCTTGCCAGCGAAAGCGGCCTCAAGTCTTGCATCGCCCATGCAGACGCCTTCGCCGGCAAGCCGGCTCCTACAGGGTTTGGCGTTTTTCGCAATCCTTCTGTAGGCAGGTGACGGGGGGGTGGCGTTGACCCCAATCCATCTGCACACGCTGATCATGTAGGAGCTGGCTTGCCAGCGAAAGCGGCCTCAAGTCTTGCATCGCCCATGCAGACGCCTTCGCCGGCAAGCCGGCTCCTACAGGGTTTGGCGTTTTTCGCAATCCTTCTGTAGGCAGGTGACGGGGGGGTGGCGTTGACCCCAATCCATCTGCACACGCTGATCATGTAGGAGCTGGC
>NZ_CABVHU010000035.1 GCF_902497855.1 Pseudomonas fluorescens | reverse complement strand
CTTCATGTATTACAACCGCACAAGGCTCCACAGCTACAACGGTTACCTATCACCGATAGCTATGGAGCAAAAGGCGGCATAAACACCGTAACCGGTGTCCGGAATTACTTGACCAGTTCAGCTTGCCGGCGAAGGCGTCTTCAAGGGCGCTGCAAGACTCGAGGCCGCCTTCGCTGGCAAGCCAGCGCCTACAGTAGATCACCGGTGTACACATGGATTGTGGTCAACGCCGAAACCTGTAGGAGCCGGCTTGCCGGCGAAGGCGTCTTCAAGGGCGCGGCAAGACTCGAGGCCGCCTTCGCTGGCAAGCCAGCGCCTACAGTAGATCACCGGTGTACACATGGATTGTGGTCAACGCCGAAACCTGTAGGAGCCGGCTTGCCGGCGAAGGCGTCTTAATGGGCATTGCAAGACTCGAGGCCGCCTTCGCCGGCAAGCCGGTCTCGCTCCCACAATTTGGATGGGGGGGTGGGTCAGACAAAGACAATTTCATACGGCAAGCGAATCCGCTCCAGCAATACCCGCGGCAGCAGCGGCGCGAGGCCGATGGCCGGTTCACCGTCGAGCTGGCTGGCGTAAGCGTGGGTGGCGTGGCTTTTGCGCGCGACGGTCCAGGTATCGAGCCGGATCTTGCGCGCGCGGTGCCAGGGGATCATGGCGCGTTCGCGGGTCGGCCAGTGCCAGGCCCGCAGCGGTACTTCATGAAATGTCGCACCCACCATGGCGGCAGCCCTGGCGCTGGCCCGGCCAACCGCCTCATGGTCATCATTGCCGTCCTCGCCCCACGTGCTGAACACCACATCGCCGGGGCGCAAGTAACGGGCGATGAACTCAGTCAATTGATGCTCCCGCCCGGCCAGGGCGTTGTCGGTGAAGCCGCCGCGAATCCACTTCAGGCTGTGCATCGGCAACCCCAGCCGACGCAAGGCTTCGACGCTTTCCTGGGGGCGAAACACACTCAGGCGTTTTTCCGACCACTGCTGCGACCCCGGATGGCTGGCGCTGCCGTCGCTCATCGAAATCAATTGCAGGGGATGCCCCAGGGTGCTGAGTAACTGTAGCAAGCCGCCGCAGGTCACGACTTCATCGCCGGGATGCGTCGCGATCACCACGGCACGCGCGCCGGGGGGGACCAGGGTTTCGGTGTTGATGACGGGGATGGTGTCCAGCTGAGGGGCGCTGTTCCAGATCTGTGCTGGTTGGCTGCTTTCATTGATGGAAACAGTTTTCATCGGGGCTACGTCCTTGTCCGGTTGCAATGTGCAGCGCTCCAAGCCCTGGATTGCCGAAAGCAGAGTATTGCTCATGTCAGGCTATTCGTCGCGTCGATGATCTATCTGGTACGTTTTTTATCTTCCTGTGTATTTGAGCGAGGCGGCCTATCCTTCTGAAGCGCACGCGTTCCCTGTAGGAGCTGGCTTGCCAGCGAAGGCGGCGGTTCAGTCAACATCATCGTTGAATGTGAAACTGCCTTCGCTGGCAAGCCAGCTCCTACATTGAATCGGCGTACACCGGCGGTCTTCACCACTGGAAAATCGTCCATCATCGCAAACCTTCCAGCGCCGCCACCGAGCGGGGTTCGCGGCTCCACAGTTCCAACAGGAAATCGGCCTCCTGATGCAGGACCAGGCGCGGCAAGTGCAAATGCTCGTGGAGCAGGTCGTGGACGTGTCGGGCATTGAGCGGGCAGGCATCGATCGACGGGCGCCAGTGGCAGGCCAGCAGTTGCCCGTCGGCGGTCAGCGATTGTGCGGCGAGTTCGATCAGGTGCTTGAGGTCCGGGGCGTCCAGGTAGTAGCCGATTTCGCTGAGCACGATCAGGTCGAACTGTTCGTTCGGCCACTCGCCCGGCAAGCGGCTCTGACGGACTTCGGCATGATCGAACAGGCTCAGGCGCGTGCGGGCCAGCGCCACCGCGGCGGCTGCGGTGTCGCAACACAACAGGCGGTCGCACCGGGTGGCCAGGCCGGCACTGAGTTCCCCATTGGCGCAGCCCGGCTCGAAAATGGCGCGATAACGGGGCCGGGGCAGCGCGGCCAGGGTGATGGCACGTTTGCGCTGTTCGTACCAACGATCGCGGAACGCCCAGGGATCGTCGCTACCTGCAAACAAGCCGTCGAAGTAGCGATCCTCGACGCTCATAGAAACACCACTTCGAAAGGTTGCAGCAACCGGTCCAGTACGTAGGGTGCCAGGACCGGCGGCAAGCCGATGTGCGGGTCGCCTTCCAACTGGCTGGCGAAGGCGTGCACGGCACGCCGCTTGCGCGCCACCTGATGGGGCGTGAGCAAGACTTTTCGTGCCCTGTGCCACGGCACGCCACTGTCATCGGGGGTTGCCCAGTGCCAGGTCCAGACGGGCAGTTCGTGCAGGGTGGCCCCGACGCGCCGGGCTGCCTCGGCGCTGGCACGACCCACGGCCTCGTGGTCGCAATGACCGTCTTCGCGCCAGGTGGTAAACACCACATCGCTGGCGCACAGGTGGCGTTCGATGAACGCGCTCAACTCCGCTTCCCGCGCCGCCACCCGACTGTCGGCGAACCCGCCGCGCAGCCATTTCAGACTGTGCAGCGGCAGACCGAGGCGGCGCAGGGCTTCAGCTGACTCCTGCGGGCGGACCGCGCTCAGACGTTCCACCGGCCAGCGTTCGGACCCCGGATGACTCGCGCTGCCATCGGTGACCGAGATCAACTGCAGCGCACGATTCGCCGCGGCGAGCAATTGCAGGAAGCCGCCACAGCCCAGCACTTCATCGTCAGGATGGGGGGCGATGATCACGGCCCGGGAACCCTGCGGTACCAGCGTCAGGATGTCGATCACCGGCAACTGCGCCAGCTGACTGGAGGTTTGCCACAGGTGCAGCGGCGTTCCCTGGCCGACGATTGGATTGGTTTTCATAAGCTCCATGTTCCGTTGATGACCTGTCGCCCCAGCGCGGCAAGGTCTCGTTCGGCGTGGCTTTGACGCAGGAACACCGGCAGGTCGGCGATCAGTCGGGCGAATTGGCGATCCTTGCAATAAGGACCGGCACCCAAGGCATGGCCGACATGCCGGATGACCTGTTCGGCACTGTGCTCGACCACCGCCCGCACGCGACGGGCCAGCAGTTCGGCGTCGTCCAGTGGTGCCGCGTCAATGCTCAGGGCACTGCTGCGCAGCACGTCGGCAGCGGCCTGCAATGCGCTGTCGACGGCCCCGAGGTGGGCGAGGGCATGGGGTTCTTCGCGGTGGGCGCACTGACTGCGCAGCCGTTCGGCAATGCTTTGGGCGGCGCCGTACCAACAGGCGGCAATGCCGATCCCGCCTTGCCAGAAGCCGGGGCGTTGAAGGTAGTGGCCGGGAGGGCCGATGGCATGCGCCCGGGCGCCGTCGAACAGCACGTCGACGCTGCCGGTCGCGCCCATGCCGACGGCGTGCCAGCCTTGATCGGTGATGGTCACACCGGGTTGATCCAGCGCCACCGCCACCAGCTGCTGTCGATCCTGCTCGTCCCAGGCGGTCAGCAAACCGTGGCTCAACACCGCAGCCCCTGAACACCAGGCCTTGCATCCGTTCAGTACAATCGATTGCTCCTGTGGGCTGACCTTTACCCGCGCCTGGGGCGGTTCGGCGGCCCACATGCCCCATGTACTGTCCGGTGTTGGCGAACCGCCGAGTTGCTGGATGATCGCCAGCGCATCGGTATGGCCCTCGTACAACTTGCACAACCCAAGGTCATGCCCGCCAACCTCGGCCAGCGCCTGGAAACGCTCCAGGGTCCGGCCACTGCCGGGCAGGGGAAGCCGGTCGAGACCTGCCTCCACCAGCGCCCGCAGGCACCGGCCTAACGCTTGGGTATCGGCGTAGTCCGGTGTCTGGCGATGCAGGAAGCCCTGGAGGTCCATTTCACTCGTCATCCTCACGGTGCAATTCGAACAGCAGCAGCGAACGCCCGGTAACCGAGTACTCGTGGCCGAACTCGAAGCGTTCCTGCCCACGAATGGAGGGTTGGTTGGTATCGATCATGCAGGTCCAGTAAGTGCCATCGGGTACTTCCGGGAGCAGGAAGTTGACCACGTCATGGTGAGCGTTGACCACCAACAGCAGGGTCGCATCGCCGCCCTTGCGGCGGATCCCGGTTTCCTGGGCGCGGCCGTCGAGCAGCATGCCCAGGCAGCGGCCATGGGCTTCTTCCCATTGTTCGATGGTCATCTCGCTGCCATCCGGCGCCAGCCAGGTGACGTCCTTGACCCCGATGTCTTCGTTGTAATTACCCACCAGGAAACGCCCGCGGCGCAGGATCGGGTACGCCAGGCGCAGCTTGATCAGGCGTTTGACGAACTTGAGCAGGGCCTTGCCGTCCTCGCTCAGGTCCCAGTTGACCCAACCGATCTCGCTGTCCTGGCAATAGGCATTGTTGTTGCCTTCCTGGGTGCGGGCGAACTCGTCGCCGGCCACCAGCATCGGTGTGCCCTGGGACAGCAGCAAGGTGGCGAAGAAGTTGCGCATCTGCCGCTGACGCAGTTCATTGATCTCGGGATCGTCGGTCGGGCCTTCGACGCCGTGGTTCCAGGACAGGTTGTTGTTGCTGCCGTCCTGGTTGTCCTCGTCGTTGGCTTCGTTGTGTTTGTCGTTGTACGAGACCAGGTCGTTGAGGGTGAAACCGTCGTGGGCGGTGATGAAGTTCAACGAGGCGTAGGGCCGCCGGCCCCGCTGGTTGAACATTTCGCCGGACGCGGTCATGCGGCTGGCGAAGTCCGCGAGCTGGCCGTCATCGCCTTTCCAGAACGCGCGCACGGTGTCGCGGAATTTGTCGTTCCACTCGACCCAACCCGGCGGAAAACCACCAACCTGGTAACCGCCGGGGCCGCAATCCCACGGCTCGGCAATCATTTTCACCTGGCGCAGCACCGGGTCCTGGCGACAGGCGACCAGGAAGCTGTGGCGTTCGTCGAAGCCCTCGTGGTAACGGCCGAGAATGGTCGCCAGGTCGAAGCGGAAACCGTCCACGTGCATTTCCGTGGCCCAGTAGCGCAGGGAGTCGGTGACCATCTGCAGCACACAGGGGTGACTCAGGTCCAGGGTGTTGCCGGTGCCGGAATCGTTGATGTAGTAGCGTTTGTCGTCGGGCATCAAGCGGTAGTAAGAGGCGTTGTCGATGCCGCGCATGGACAGGGTCGGGCCCTGTTCATTGCCCTCGGCGGTGTGGTTGTAGACCACGTCGAGGATCACTTCGAGATTGGCTTCGTGCAGGTGCGCGACCATTTCCTTGAATTCGGCGATCTTGCCGCTGGCCAGGTAGCGCGGGTCGGGGGCGAAAAACGCGATGCTGTTGTAGCCCCAGTAATTGGTCATGCCCTTGTGCAGCAGGTGCTGGTCATTGACGAAGGCATGGATCGGCAGCAATTCCACGCTCGACACACCGAGCTTGCGGATGTGTTCCAGCACGTCATCGACCATCAACCCGGCGAAGGTGCCCCGCTGGCTCTCGGGGACGGAGGGGTGACGCATGCTGATGCCGCGCACGTGTGTCTCATAAATGATCGTCTTGTCCCACGGCACGCTGACACGGTGGTCGTGCCCCCAGGTGTGGGCCGGGTCGATCACCTTGCATTTGGGCACGAAGGGCGCGCTGTCCCGCTCATCGAAGCTGAGGTCGGCGTCGGGGTGGCCGATGGTGTAGCCGAACAAGGCTTCGGACCATTTCAGCTCGCCGACCAGTTGTTTGGCATAGGGGTCGATCAGCAATTTGTTGTGATTGAAGCGATGGCCGTTGGCCGGGTCGTACGCGCCATAGACGCGGTAACCGTAGATCAACCCCGGATGCGCATCGGGCAGGTAGCCGTGGTAAATCTCGTCGGTGTATTCCGGCAGCTCGATGCGTTCCAGTTCGACTTCACCGGCATCATCGAAAATGCACAATTCAACCTTGGTGGCGTTGGCGGAAAACAAGGCGAAATTGACCCCCAAGCCATCCCAGGTCGCGCCCAGCGGGAAGGGCAAACCTTCACGGATTCGCGATGGCGTCTCGACGTGCGGTTCTGGCGCGGATTTCTTTGGACTGCTCATACATGCTCCTGCAAAAGGGGGACAATTCTCGGCTCTGGTTTTTTCAAGGGCGAGCGAGCCCTCGGTGGCGAGAGGGCTCGCCACGCATTCATTCAGAATAGGTAAGGAAGCGTCAGACCGCGGGCGGTTTTCGCGTGGCGCGAGGCTTTTTCACGGCGGCTTTTTCACCGGGCGGGATCACCGATGAGGCAGCGGCCGGCTTGGCCTTGGCCTTGGTTTTCGGTTCTGCGCCCTTGCCATCGAGCGTCTTGTCATTGACTAGCTTACCGTCGGGCTTTTTCGTCGCTGTCTTGGTCGCAGCAGCTTTGCCGCCTGCAGCTTTTGACGATTTGTTCGGTGACAGGGCTTCGGCTTCAGCCAGCTTGCGGGCCATTTCCCAGTGACGGGCGTCCTGTCCTTCGGGCTTGCCTTCCGATTCCCAGATCTGATAGGCAAACTCGCGGATGCGTTTATCGTCGGTACTCATCGCTATGCTCCTGAACTGCACTCAAGTGTCGGTAGTTTGGATAAAGAGATTGACCGGGAAGTCCCCCAGCGCAGCGCTGATCATCAGTTCCCCTTGGGTTGTGACTGCGGTGGCTGAAAAAAGTCCCTTCAAATGTATATCAGAGGTGGCAAACGGTAATTTGACCCGGGTATCGCCCCACAGCCGCGCATCGATCCGCGGTTCGGCACTGTTTTTCAGCAGCTCGGCGCAGCGTATCGGTACGATCACGATCGCCCGCTTTCCTTCCCCGGAGCGGGCAAATGCCAGCACCCGGTGGGCCTGGCTGCCAACAACTTCCAGGGCTTGATACGCCCCGCGCCGAAACAGCTCGGCGTGTTCGGCCCGCAGGTTCAACGCCTGGGCGATCAGGCTTTGCTTGATGCGCCCGTCCCGCCAGGTCGTCAGCAGCTCGGGCAAATCCGACGCGGCATGCAAGGCCTGTTGCCGATCAGCGTAATCCACCGGCCGCCGGTTGTCCGGATCCACCAAGGAGAAATCCCAGTACTCGTTGCCCTGATAAAGGTCCGGTATGCCCGGCACGGTCATGCGCAGCAAGGTTTGCGCCAATCCGTTGAGGGCGCCGGGTGCGGCGAGGGTGTTGACCGCCTTGCCGAGGGCGGCACGCAACAGTTCACCTTCGGGACTGAGCATCAGTCGTTGCAGGAATTGCTGCACCGCTTGCTCGTAAGCGTCGTTGGGCGCGCTCCAGCTGCTTTGCAACTTGGCTTCGCGCAAGGCTTTCTGTTGCCATTGCCAGAGTCGTTGAGTGTACGCCTCGATCGCTACTGGATCTTCACTGCGCAAATCCAGCGGCCAGCTGCCGAGGATCGCTTGATACAGGATCAACTCATCCCCGGTCGATGGCATCTGGTCGTCATCGCGCAGAGGTCGGGCCAGGGCTTGCCAGAGCGGCACTTGCTCGGCGTACCAGGCACTGCGTTCGCTCAGCACCGCCAGGCGCGCACGGGTGTCTTCGCCGCGTTTGTGGTCGTGGGTGGCGGTGGCCAGCAAATTATCGGGAAATGCTTCGAGTCGGCTGACACACACCGCGTGGAAATCGGCGACCGGCGCACTGAACTGTTCGGTGCTGAACCCCACGTCATTGCGTGACAGCAACACCGCCGAGCGATAGAACGCGGTGTCTTCCACCGCTTTGGCGGCGGCCGGCGAAGTCAACTGCTGGAAGCGTACGCAGGCGTGCTTGAGCATCTTGCGCTGGCGGCCCGCCGGACGTTTGCGCCAGGGTTCGCCACCGAGCCAACGGGCGAGGCAATCGAGCACCGGCCAGTCGGCCTCGCTGAGCGATTGCCGGGCGCCGTCCATGGCCTGCTGGAAAAACACATCGTCTTCGGCACTGCGGCCACGGGGGCTGATATAGGTGCGATACACCGGGAAGTGCACGATCAGTTCCTGCAACGCCCGTCGGATCGCGCCGAGGGTCAGGTCGCGGGTCATCAGGTCGTCCCGGGCGACTTGCAGCAGCGCCTGGGCGACACTTTCGAAGTCCCCGGCAAGAGAACCGTTAAGGATTTGCTGGCGGGCCAGTTGCGCTTCCTGGCGAAAATCGGCGGGCCGTTCGCTGTATCGGCTCCAGAGTCTGCCCAGGGTCTGGGCGCCTTCCGGGTCGTGTTGCAGCAGCGACAACTGGTTCATGAATTCATAACCGGTGGTGCCGTCGACGGACCAGTCGCGGTGCAGGGTTTCGCCTTCGCCGAGGATCTTCTCGACGAAGATCGGCAGGTGCCGCTGCGGTGACAGGCTGTCGACCCGGCGCCGCAACTTGCGGCAATAACCACGGGGGTCGGCCAGGCCGTCGATGTGGTCGATGCGCAGACCGTCGACCAGGCCGTCCGCCACCAGCTCGAAGATCTTCGCGTGGGTTTCTTCGAACACGGCTGGCCGCTCGACCCGCAGGCCGCCGAGTTCGTTGACATCGAAAAAGCGCCGCCAATTGATATCGTCCGCCGCTGTGCGCCAACTGGCCAGGCGATAGCTTTGGCGCTCGAGCAAGTCGTGCAGACGCTCGAACCCCTCGCGCGTCAGCGAATCATGGGCGTCCAGGTTGCGCTGGATCGCTTGCGCAATGGCCGGATCCGCGGCGAGTTCGCGCAGCTCTGCCTTGAGCGGGATCGCCAGGTTGTGCGCGTCCATCTGGTAGCTCAAGGTGCTGAAGCGGTCAGCGAGGGATTTGAGTTGCTCGGCCTGATCGGCATTCAGCGCGTCATCGGCCTTGAGCAGTTCGCCGTAACTCGTCGGGCAGACCGGGAAGTGATGCTCATAGTGCTCGACATGAAACGCGCCGTGCTCGGCATCGAAACGCAAGGGCAGGGTGCCGTCCTGCAGGGCGACGCCGTAATCGCTGCCGAGGAAGGGTAGCAGCAGCTGGCCTGCCATCAACGGATCGGGGGAGTGCCACTGGATATCGAAGAACTCGCCGTAGGGACTCAGCCGACCCCATTCCAGCAGGTCCAGCCACCAGGGGTTGTCGCCACCGCCGACCGCCATGTGGTTGGACACGATGTCGAGGATCAGCCCCATCCGGTGCTCACGCAAGGTGCTGACCAGGCGGCGCAGTGCCGCTTCGCCGCCGAGCTCCGGGTTGACCGTGGTCGGGTCGACCACGTCGTAGCCGTGCATGGAGCCGGGGCGCGCGCTCAGCAGCGGTGAAGCATAGAGATGGCTGATACCCAGGCTGGCGAAATAAGGCACAAGCGGCACCGCCTGATCCAGGGTGAAGCCTTTATGAAACTGCAGTCGCAGGGTTGCCCGCAACGGTTGGATAAGCGCTTGATTCATTGGTCACGCTCGGCCGCCTGGAGTCGCGCGCAGGCGAGCAGTTCCAGGCGCCGTGCGGCGTCCGGGTCATCGAGCAAGGTTTCGCTGTCACCGGGCAAGCGTCGCGACCAGTTGGGATGGGCGTCGGTCGTGCCGGGCAGGTTGGCCTGCTGTTCAATGCCCAGGGCATCTTCCAGCGGCAGCAGCACCAGCGGCGCCGGGGTATGGCCGAGGAAACGGATCGCGGCATCCAGCACCTGATCGGTTTCATGGGATTCTTCGCGGAAGTTCTGCGGGTCCTCGCTCAACACCCGGCGCAAGCCTTCGCGCTCGCGTTCGCGGTGCTGGCGCCATTCGATTTCACCCGTGGCATCGACCATGCCGAGACGGGCATTCCAGTCGATATCGTGGCCATGCCACCAGCCATTGAGGGTCGGTAAATCATGGGTGCTGGTGGTGGCCAGTGCGTTGTCCGGCCAGTCGAGCATCGGCTTGAAATGGGCGTTGTCCTGTTCGAACAACAGCACCCGCATGCCAAGGATCGAACGCGCAATGAGTTTTTCCCGCAGGCCTTCCGGCACGGTTCCCAGGTCCTCACCGAGCACGATGGCCTGGTGGCGATGGGACTCGAGGGCCAGCAAGCGCAGTAGGTCATCCACCGGGTAATACAGGTAGGCGCCGTCCGCCGGGGGGGCGTCGTTGGGAATCACCCACAGCCGTTGCAGGCCCATGACGTGATCGATGCGCAGGCCACCGGCATGGGCGAAGTTGTCCCGGAGCATTTCAATGAACGCCCGAAAACCGTTGCGTACCAGGCCTTCGGGGGAGAACGCGGAAATGCCCCAGCCCTGGCCGGTGCGGTTGAGGATGTCCGGTGGTGCGCCCACGGTCAGGGAGGCGAGCAACTCGTCCTGGCGACTCCAGGCCTGGCTGCCGCCGCCGTCGGCGCCCACCGCCAGATCGGCAATCAGGCCGATGCTCATGCCGCTGGCGCGGGCGGCGGTTTGTGCGCGTTCCAGGCAGCGGGTGATCAGCCATTGGCAGAAGGCAAAGAAGCCGATGCGGCCGGCGTTTTCTTCAGCAAACGCGGCGAGGGCGATGCTGCGCGGGTCGCGCCATTGTTCGGGCCATTCGCGCCAGTCGAGGCCTTCACCCTTGGCGGCGCGGGCTTCCTGGATGGCTTCGAAGCGGCAGTGATTTTCCAAGGCTTCGCCGCCAGCGTGGCGGAAGCTGCCGAAGTCGGCATGCAGTGGGTGTTCGCCCTGGACAAAGCCTTCGTAGAGCGCCTGCAACAGACGATGCTTGGCCTCGGCGGCCACCGGCCAATCGATCAGCGGCAACTCTTCCAGGTGCTTGAGTTCGGCGGCGAGCCCCGTGGCATCGATTGCCGTACGCACGGCGCGCTCGCCAAGAATGAGGCCCGGTGCGGCATAGAGGCTGTTGAGGAACAGACGGCTGGAGGGCGAATAAGGGCTGTAGCGATGGGTATCATTGGCAAACATCGCATGCAGCGGGCTGATCGCGATGGCTTCGGCACCACGCTCGCCAGCGACCCGGACCAGGTCTTCCAGGGCCTGGGTGTCGCCGAAGCCACCGTCGCCTGGACGGCGCAAGCCGTACAGCTGCACGCTCAGGCCCCAGGCACGGGGGATCGGGTTGTTGACGGCATCGCCGACGCTGTAGCAGCGAGCCGGGGCGACGGCCAGGGTAAAGGATTGTCCGTCGATGCTGACGTGTTGATAACCGACCGGAATCAGGCCGGGCAGAAACGCTTCGGCGTCCAGTTTCAAATTGAGCCGCGAGCCATCTTCGAGATGGACCTCGCAGGGCGTTTGCGGCTCGAAGTAATGCGCCAGATTGAGACCGACTCCGACGTCTGCGGTCATCAGCGGCGGCAGGTGACGGGTCTGTTGCACTTGCTGCAACTGCAGCAGGCTGGCGTCGATTTCCTGTGCGGAGCCGGCCGGGTGGCCGAGTCCGGTGAGGACGTTGCGCAAAACCGATGGGGCGACTTTCTGCGGGCGGCCGTTGGCGTCGATCCAGTCGACTGCCAAACCAGCTCGGCTGGCCAGTATTTCCAGTTGCGCATCACTCATTGGCGCTCTCCATCCGGGGGTAGCATAAGGGCTGCGGCCGTGAGGCTGACTAGCGCGCAATACGGGGCAAGCGTGCCCCGATCCAACAGGCCGGCCGACTGGGGGGGGTGTTCGAACAGCAGCGAAGCGTCGGCCTGTGGTGAGTGGACCACAGGCTTGTCGCTGAGGTTCAGGTCAATACGCAGCTGACTGCCATTACCCAGTTGCCAGCGCGCGGTCACCGCGCCCTCGGCCAGCACCTCGGCGCCCAAGGCAAAGGTACCCGGCAGGTTGGGAATGATGTGCTTGTGCCGAAGCCGCAACAGTTGGTGATACAGGCCCTGCATCGCCGATTGCCGGGTGGCGGTCAGTTTGGGCCGGGACGCCTCAAAGGTCTGTCGCGCGTTCGGATCGGGAATCTGCTCGCGTTTATGCGGATCGGTAAACGCGCTGAACGCGGCAAATTCGTTGCGTCGTCCTTCGCGCACCAGTTCCGCCAGTTCCCCGTGGTGACTGGTGAAAAACAGGAAGGGTTCTTTGGCGGCGAATTCATCGCCCATGAACATCAGCGGGATCATCGGCGACAGCAACAGCAGCGCAGTGGCGGCTTTCAAGGCCTCGGGGCTGGTCAGCTGATGCAGGCGTTCGCCAAAGGCGCGATTGCCGATCTGGTCGTGGTTTTGCAGGAACAGCACAAAAGCACTGGGCGGCAGATGGCCGCTGGGCTCTCCGCGGGGTGTCCCGTGGCGGGTGACGTGGCCCTGAAACACGAAACCCTGGCTCAGGCAGCGAGCCAGTTGCTCGGTGGGGTTGTCGGCATAGTCGGCGTAATAGGCGTCGGTTTCGCCGGTGAGCAACACATGCAGGGCATTATGGCCGTCATCGTTCCACTGCGCGTCGAAGCCTTCCTGCAGCAGGCTGGCCTGGTTGTGCTCGTTCTCCACCGTCAGCCACACATGTCGTGCCGGATCCGTCTGCTCACGAACCCGTTGCGCCAGTTCCTGGAGGAAGTCAGGGCTTTCAATGGCGTGGACCGCGTCCAGGCGCAGGCCGTCGAAGCGGTATTCGAGCAGCCACATCAGCGCGTTTTCGATGAAGAAGTCCCGCACCTCGCGCCGCCGGAAATCTATGGCGGCCCCCCAGGGGGTGTGCTTGTCTTCGCGGAAAAAGCCCTTGGCGTAGCGATGCAGGTAATTGCCGTCCGGGCCGAAGTGGTTATAGACCACGTCGAGAATCACCGCCAGGCCATGGCCGTGGGCGGTGTCGATCAGGTGCTTGAGTTGTTCCGGGGAGCCATAGGAGGACTGCGGTGCGTAGGGCAGGACGCCGTCGTAGCCCCAATTGCGGTCACCGGGGAACTGCGCCAGAGGCATCAGTTCGATCGCGGTAACCCCCAGTTCGACCAGGCGTGCCAGGTGCTTCTCGACCTCGCTGAAGCCGCCGAGGGCACCGACGTGCAATTCGTAAATCACCGCCTCGTTCCATGGCCGGCCCATCCAGGTGCTGTGTTGCCACCGATAGGCCAGGGGATCGACCACCACGCTGTGCAGGTGGATGTCACCGGCCTGGGCGCGGGAGGCCGGGTCGGGCACCTCCAGCTCCCCATCGATGTTGTAGCGGTAACGCGTGCCGGCGGGGCAGCGAGTGTTGATCACGAACCAGCCATCGGCCTGAGGCAATAGTGGCAAGGATTGTCCATCTTCCAGTTCGACACTGACAAAAAACGCATCTGGCGCCCACAAGGCAAAACGCGTGTGTTCTGCGTCCAGCATGATTGCGCCGTGGGGCCAGGTCTCAAGGGTCCGTAACGGCATCTATTGAAAACCTCTTACTGTCTGTGCGATTTACCCAGTGCTTTAGCCACCAGCTGTTCGTAAAGTTCGGCGTAGGGTTCGACCGCCTTGCACCAGTTGAATGGCGCGGTCATGGCGCGGCAGCGCATGGCATTGAGCAGGTCGGGGTAGGAGAATACCTTGAACGCCCGGCTCAGGGCTTCCTGGTAACTTTCAACCGTGGACTCGTCGAACAGGAACCCGGTCATACCGTTTTCGATGGTGTCGGCCAAGCCCCCGGTATTGCGTGCGACCGGCAATGACCCGAAGCGCTGGGCATACATCTGGCTCAGGCCGCAAGGCTCGTAGCGCGACGGCATCAGCAGGAAATCGCTGCCGGCGAACATGCGTCGGGCGTCGGTTTCATTAAAGCCGATGCGCACCCCGATTTGCCCCGGGAAACGCAGGGCCAGCTCACGCATGGCTTGTTCTTCTTCCGGCTCGCCACGCCCGATGATCGCGATCTGGCCGCCGGACTCGACGATGTATTCGGAGACGGCTTCGGTCAGGTCCAGGCCTTTCTGATAAACCAGGCGAGAGACCACGGCGAACAGCGGACCTTCGCTATCGTCCAGGCCGAACAGCTCACGAACGTGGGCGGCGTTGACGGCCTTGCCTTCCCAATCGCCGATTTCGAACGGGCAGAACAGGTGAGGGTCGGTGGCCGCATCCCAGCTTTCATCGATGCCGTTGGGGATGCCGCTGAGCAGACCTTGCTGGGTCTTGGCGGCGAGAAAACCGTCGAGGCCGCAGCCGAAGGCCGGGGTGGTGATTTCCTGGGCGTAGGTCGCGCTGACCGTGGTGATGTGGCTCGAATAGGCCATGCCGGCCTTGAGGAACGACATCTTGCCGTAGAACTCCATGCCGTCCTGCTGCAGCGCATGGGTGGGAATTCCCAGTTCCGGGCATGATCCCAGACTGGTCACGCCCTGATAAGCCAGGTTGTGGATGGTGAACAGGGTCGGGGTGCGCTGTCCACGCCAGTGCATATAAGCAGGCGCCAGGCCGGCAGGCCAGTCATGGGCGTGCACCAGGTCCGGGCACCAGTGGATTTGTGCGAGGTTGGCGGCGATATCGGCGGCCGCCAGGCCCAGTCGGGCAAAACGGATATGGTTGTCCGGCCAGTCGCGACCGTTGTTGGCGCCGTAGGGCGACCCTTCGCGCTCGTAGAGTTCAGGGCAGATCAACACGTAGATGACCAGGCCGTCGGGCATGTCCATGCGCCCGATCTTGCAGGGGGGCAGGGCGGCGTGGCCACCCAGCTCGCCAATGATATGAATAGGGTTTTCGCTGTGCAGGACCTGGGGGTATCCGGGAATCAGCACACGAACATCATGCAACTGCGCCATGGCCCGGGGCAGCGCTGCGGAAACGTCACCCAGGCCGCCGGTCTTTACCAGGTCGGCGATTTCGGAGGTGACGAACAAGACTTTCTTTCTATTGGGATTGTGCCTGGCAACCGGTGCCAGCGCCTTGGTGCCGGGGACGCTGATCGATTGGGCACCGCCCGCATTCACGACGCTCGACTCGCCGACCTGCTGATGAGCACGTTCTGCCTGAATATCTAAAGCCGCACTGATCATATGAATCTCCCGTATTGTTGATCTAATTCTTAGGTCTGGCAGACGATGTTCCGTGGCCAATTCATGTGGCCGGGCGCAAACGCGCTACGCATCGGTCAGCAAGTGCTGCCCATGCGCTGAAGCAGTAACGCTTGAAATGGACTTTGCAAGGATTGCACCAGCCGCAACACTCTTCCCTTTCAGGTGACCCGTCGCGACGGGTAAAAGTTTCGAGTTTTTTTGCACTTTATGACCGACCGGTTTTACCTCGCGGGAAGGAGTCTAGGCCAGAAGTTAGAGCGCGGGAGGCTGAATGGCAAAATTGTTCGACAATCGGTTCAAAGAGGTACGGGCGTCCCGTTTTAAGGGCGAAATGCACCGACGAAGGGCGGCTTTTCCGAGGATTTGGCGTCAAAAAATCTGCGAAATGTCATATTGTTGTGCAGCGCCGGGCGATGCTGGTGCACTGTTATGGTGCACTGTTATGGTGCGCGCCGAGCGCCTGCCGCCTCTGGCCGGGCCGCCCCCTTATGGTACAGCTTGCGGCCAGAGCGATAGTTCAGGCCTGGTTGTGGCCGCCGCCGTCGGCATTTACAACGCTTGCCGCGAATCATCGGTGACGGCATGCTGCGTGAAGTGACTACGCCACCCGGAACGCCGCCAAGCTGCAATCCACTGATCTGCGCGAGGATATGGCCGCCCCTATGAGCAAACAGAAACCCGAATTTCTGGATCGATTAAAATGACTTCACGCTGGACCACTGCAGTACTGGACACCGATCAACCCGGCGGCTGGGCCGTGGCGCGCAGCCCTGAAGGGTTTATGTACGATGACAATGGCGCGCTGTTTCCACGGGAATGGCTCAAGCGCCAGGACCTGTCGATCCTCGCCGAACACGGCATCGGTCATCTGGACGGTGAACCGGTTTATCTGCTGGAGTTGCGCAGTCCCGGCGAAGTGCCGGGCTGTAGCTGGAAAGGCTTGCGTGCCTTCATGCTCGAAGGCGACCCCGCGGTGTTCAAGGTACTCGGTTATGCCGCACAGATCGGCACCTGGGCTCGCGAGCATCGCTTCTGTGGCAATTGCGGGCAGGCGACCCGACAGGTCGTGCGCGAACGGGCGATGTACTGCGAGCCTTGCGATTTACGCTATTACCCGCGCATCTCGCCGAGCATGATCGTGCTGATCACCCGTGGCGACGAAATCCTGCTGGCGCGCTCACCGCGTTTTGTCACTGGGGTCTACAGCACCTTGGCGGGGTTTGCCGAGCCGGGAGAGTCGGCCGAGGACTGCCTGATTCGCGAGGTCCGTGAAGAGGTGCAGATCGAGGTCAGGAACATCCAGTACATGGGCAGCCAGTGCTGGCCGTTCCCGCATTCGATGATGCTCGGCTTCCATGCCGAATACGCCGGCGGCGAGATCGTGTGCCAGGAAGACGAGATCGAAGACGCCCAGTGGTTCAACGTCAACGTGCTGCCTCCGTTGCCGGCGTCACGCTCGATCGCTCGTTACCTGATCGACGTCTACGTGGCACGGCGCCTAGGCCACGCTGAACCAGTGCTGCCAGGCTAACCGCACGGTCAGGCCCAACACCACGGTAATGAACACCGGGCGAATGAATTTCGCACCGCCGCTGATGGCGGTGCGGGCGCCGAAGAACGCGCCGACCATCACCGACAGGCCCATGCTCAGGCCGATGATCCAGTCCACTTGCCCGGAAAATATGAACACCGACAGCGCCGCAACGTTGCTGACGAAATTCATGCTGCGCGCCACGCCGCTGGCCTTCACCAGATCGATTGGGTACATCAGCATCGTACTGACGGTCCAGAACGCGCCGGTGCCGGGACCTGCCACTCCATCGTAGAAACCGAGGCCAAAGCCTTGACTTGATTGCCACTTTTTCCTGATCGGAGCGTCGCTGTCCAGCGGCGCCTTCGGTGTGCCGCCGAACAATAGGTAGAGGCCGCAGGCAAAGACGATCACCGGGAGCATCTTGTTCAGCCATTCCGCGGGCAGGTAATGCGCGACCACTGCACCGGTCAGCGCCCCGACCAGGGTGCCGATGATGGCATGCACCCACTGCCTGGGGTGGAACAGCTTGCGGCGGTAGAAAGTGAAGCTGGCGGTGGCCGAGCCGAAGGTCGAACTGAGTTTGTTGGTGCCCAGCACCAGGTGCGGTGGCAGGCCGGCGGTCAACAGTGCCGGGGTGGTCAACAGGCCACCCCCGCCGGCAATGGCGTCGATGAATCCGGCAACAAAAGCGACAAGGGCGAGGATGGCCAGGGTGGTGAGGTCAACGCTGAGTTCGAAAGGCATGGAATCGGCTTATTCGGCAGGACGCAGGAGGAGGCTGCGGGGGAGGGCCGGTATCTTACCTATATCCATTGTCGTGGGCGACCGGGATTGTTTGTGTAAACGTCGGCAACCGCGATTGCTTTTGTAGGAGCTGGCTTGCCGGCGAAGACGTCTGGATGGGCGCTGCAAGGCTTGAGACCGCTTTCGCTGGCAAGCCAGCTCCTACAGGTCCCCTGCGTTTCGATGAATCGTGGTCAACGCCAAACCCTGTAGGAGCCGGCTTGCTGGCGAAGACGTCTGGATGGGCGCTGCAAGGCTTGAGACCGCTTTCGCTGGCAAGCTGAACTGGTCAAGTAATTCCGGACACCGGTTACGGTGTTTATGCCGCCTTTTGCTCCATAGCTATCGGTGATAGGTAACCGTTGTAGCTGTGGAGCCTTGTGCGGTTGTAATAC
>NZ_CABVHU010000034.1 GCF_902497855.1 Pseudomonas fluorescens | reverse complement strand
TACGCTTCTTCATGTATTACAACCGCACAAGGCTCCACAGCTACAACGGTTACCTATCACCGATAGCTATGGAGCAAAAGGCGGCATAAACACCGTAACCGGTGTCCGGAATTACTTGACCAGTTCAAGCCCGCTCCCACAAGGGGGCGGAGCCAGGCACAAATCTCGCAGATACCCTCCGGCAAGCCGATAGACGCACTCACAGCAACTATAGTGAGAGATCCACTCACGAAGGAGGTAAATCCAAGCCTGATCCGATGAGCAGGCGAGCTTTGCGATTCACCTGAGTGCGCGTAAACGACGTCTTTGAATACCACTGCCAGAGGCGACTTTGAGCCGGTGTGCGTTGAAGGCGATTTTTTTACCTTTTCAATCAGGAGATCATCATGTCCCAGCTCGAAAAAGTACTCTACACCGCCAAAGTCCACACCACCGGTGGACGGGACGGCGCGTCACGCAGCGATGACGGGCGTCTCGACGTCAAGCATTCGTCCCCTGGCGGGCCGGGCGACGGCACCAACCCGGAGCAGTTGTTCGCCGCCGGTTGGTCTGCCTGCTTCATTGGTGCAATGCAGGTCGCTGCGCGCGAAATGCAGGTCAAGCTTCCGCCTGACCTGAGCATCGATGCCGAAGTTGACCTGGGCACCAATGCGGGCGGTTACCTGCTCCAGGCTCGCCTCAACATCAAGCTGCCGGGCATGGACCAGGAAACGGCCCGCAAGCTGGTGGATAAAGGGCACCAGTTGTGTCCGTACTCCAAGGCCACCCGGGGCAATATCGAGGTCGAGATCAACCTGGCCTGAACCTGAACTGTCGTCGCAAGGGTGAAGCCGGCGCTTCACCCTCGCGATGAATTGACGGGCAGGCAAGTCGATACGCTGCTGCGGTTTGTATCGGTACGTATCCACCGCTCCGACAGCTACCTTCGCATACAAATCCATGGGTTGCGTGACACTTGCGCGATACACGGCGGCCTCCCAATGAAGCCACCGCAACCGCGGCAAACCTGGCGCGGCCTTGCCGTGTAATCTCCTGGAGAAATGCGATGTCCCGAATCAACTTGCGCAACACCACTGGCCTGCTGGCCATTGCCGCCAGCGTGGCGCTCACTGCCTTCGCAGGCGTTTCCCAAGCTCAAGAATCGAAGGCTCCCGCTGAAGCCGGCCAAGCGTCGCAGCCGGCCAAAAGCTGGCAGACCGGGATCCACCGCACGGACCTGTTGAAGCGCGACCTGGATGTTTCCGGGCGTGAGGTGATCCAGGTTCTTGTTGATATCGATCCGGGTGTGTCATCGCCCAAGCACTCCCACCCCGGTGTGGAAGTTGCCTACGTCCTGGAGGGCACGTTCGAGTATCAGCTCGAGGGACAGCCGCCCGTAACGCTCAAGGCCGGTGAATCCCTGTATATCCCCGCTGGCACTGCGCATGTCGCGAAGAACGTCGGTGCAAGCAAGGCGTCGGAGCTGGCGACCTATATCGTGAAGAAAGGCGTGCCGGCTGTGGAGTTGAAGTAGGAGCCAGGCTTGCCGGCGAAGGCGTCTTCATGGGTGGTGCAGGGATTGAGGCTGCCTTCGCCGGCAAGCCTGGCTCCCATGACGCGAGACACCGTGTTTTCGCGAGTAGGCTCGCACACATGGACTGCATTTCAATTGATGCCTTGCGCCTCTGTAATCCATTTGCCGACCGTCGGCGCCTGCCACTGCTCCAGTGCATCGATCAGCGCAGACGGATCGGTGTCGAAGATCAGCATCTGGCTGTGTTCGCTTTTCATGAAACCTTCTTTCACGGCATGCTCGAGAAGGCTGCGAACCGGATCGAAAAAAGCGCCGATATTCAGGCACGCGATGGCTTTCTGGTGTTCACCCAGTTGGGTCAGGGTAGCGGCTTCAAACAGTTCTTCAAAAGTCCCCAGGCCGCCTGGCAACGCGATGAACGCATCGGCCCAGTCACTCATGCGCGTCTTGCGGCTGCGCATGTCTTGCGTCACTTCGTGTCGGGTCAGTCCGGGATGAAGATGCCCGAGTTGGAACAGCAGATCGGTAATGATGCCGACCACTTCACCGCCTTCGGCGAGCACGGTATCGGCCATCACGCCCATCAAACCCTTGTGGGTGCCGCCATAGACCAGGCGTATTCCGCGCTTGGCGATTTCCCGGCCGAGCGCCCGGGCCCCTTCGGCATATGCGGGGTTGAAACCGTGGTTGGAGCCGGAGAAAACGGCAATGCTGCGAAGCGGGGCAGGCGTGGACATCGGATGATTCCCGGTGGATGGCAAGCACCGATGATGCGATCCGCCGCACTGGCGAGAAAGGTCCAAGAACCGCTTGTCGGAGTGGGCCATGATCCACTGCGTTACATCAACTCGAGAATGCGCCTTCCCAGCTGTTCGGCACTGTCTTCGCAGTCGATGTTGGCGAAACCGAGCAGCAGCGCGGAGTCGGCCTTGCCCTCGATGCTCCAGTCACTCAGGGCTTCTGCATAAATACCCGCCTGCTGCAGACGCTCGACCAGCAACCGATCGGACTGTTGTGCCGTCAGTCGCAGGATCAGGTGCATGCCGCCCGGTTGCGCATCGATGCGGATCCGATCGCCCAAGGCCTTCCTGAGCCCCTGCGCGGTCATCTCCCGGCGTTCGCCATAGAGTTTGCGCATGCGTTGGATATGCCGGGCGAAATGGCCCTCGGTCACAAAGGTGGCGACGATGGCCTGGGTGAGTTCCGGGCAGCCGCCGAGGAATATCTGGCTGACCTGTTCGAAGCGTTCGACCTGCGCCGGCGGCACAATCAGATACGCGAGACGGATGCCAGGAAACAGCACCTTGCTGAACGTGCCGCAATAAAGCACCCGGCCATCGCGGTCCAGGCTCTTGAGCGCGGGCAGCGGGCGGCTGATGTAGCGGTACTCGCCGTCGTAATCGTCCTCGACAATCCAGGCGTGCTCACGGCTCGCCCATTCCAGCAGTTGCAGGCGGCGCGGCAGCGACAACGACACGCACAGCGGGCTTTGGTGAGCCGGGGTCACAACCGCCGCACGCGCTCCCGCCGAATCGCGCACAGCGTCCTCGACCCGCATGCCGTCCCGGTCCACCGCAACCGGCGCCACGTCCATCTGCAGCTGCTCCAGCAACTGGCGGGTCGGCAGGTAGCCAGGGTCTTCCACCAGTACGCGGTCGCCAGGTTCGAGCAGCGCGTACGCGACCAGCGACAGGGTGTTGCGGTATCCGGAGGTGATGAAGACTTGAGCGGGCGAGCAAGTAATTCCCCGTGCCACCTGCAGGTAGGTGGCTATCGCGCTGCGCAGCGATTCCAGGCCGTAGACCGACGGGTTGGCCATGTCCTGGATCCGGGTCGCCCGCACACAGCGGGCACCGATTTGCGCCCATATTTTTCTGGGGAACGCGTCCAGCGCGGGCAGGGCCATTTGAAACGGCAGGACGGGCGCCTTGTGCCTGATAGCGGCGCTTGCCATCGACCCGGATGTCCGCTCCGGGCGGGCCGAAAGCGCCCTGACGTCGATGCCCGGCGCCACCACCGTACCAGCCTGGCCACGGGACTGGATATAACCCTCGGCGGTCAGCAGTGAATACGCGGTGTCGATGGTACCTCGCGCCAGGCCAAGCTCCTTAGCAAGCGCCCGGGCCGCGGGAATCCGCTCCCCCGGTGTGAGCACACCGTCAGTGATCGCCGCGCGGAACCGCCAGTAGATTTGCCGGTAGATGGGTTCCGGGGAGCTGGGGTCGAGGGGGGAAAGGTTGTTGATTTGATGGGTCATGGCTGCGGACAGTGTGCTCATTGTTTTTTTTATCGGGAAACCTGCCATCACGACAGACACGGTGACCTGCATTGCAAGGGTTTTGCCCAGACATCCCGGGACGCGGCCAACGTGTTTGTTTCTCTCGTAAAGGGGCGCAAGATAAGTGACTGGACGATTGACCAAGGTGTCGCGCTGAGCTTGCAAATAGCCATCTCGGGCACCACCGGCAAGGACATCTCAACGAATAACAGGATGAGCGCGTTCTCTGTCGAATGCAGGGGCCGGAGGAGACGTTTTGAACCCGTTCCAGCTCAGACCCGGTGCCTCGACCCTGAACATGTTGCTTCAGGCATGCCTGCAACGCCGCGATGCCGTGCCACCGACTTTAACGGAAAAAGCGGTGATACCGGGTATTCCCAACGCGCGCTACTGGATGGACCAGGACCTGAGCCCGTTCATTCAGGATGCCATTGCATCCAATAGGAGAGAGCATGAGGCACTCATGGCAACCGGCAGGCCGGACACCATCCTGCCGCTGGCAAGCATGCTGGCCATTTCCGGTGGTGGCGACGCCGGCACCTTTGCCGCGGGGCTCATTGCGGGGTGGACCCTGCATGGCACCCGCCCGGTGTTCAAGATTGTCACGGGCATCAGCGCCGGCGCCCTGGTCGCCCCGTTCGCGTTCCTGGGGCCGCAGTACGATGCGGTCATCCAGCATATTTGCAACGCCGTCGGCCCGAAGGACATTTTCCGTTCGCGTAATGTCCTGACGCGGCTTGCCAGCGACGGAGTCGCAGACAGCAAGCCACTGGCGCGGCTCATCGCGAAGTACATCACGCCCGAGGTGCTGGCGCAGATCGCGGCGGAATATGACAAGGGACGGATCCTGATGATCGGCACCACCGACCTTGATTCCGCGCGGCCGGTCACCTGGAACATGGGCACTATCGCCGCCAGCCAGGCGCCGGGGGCGCTTGAGCTGTTTCGCAACATCATGGTCGCCTCGATGAGCATTCCCGGCGCCGTTTCCCCGGTCATGATCGATGTGGAAGTCGACGGCAAACTGTTCCAGGAAATGCACGTGGATGGCGGCGTCATCACCCAGATGTTCCTGTACCCGCCGGGCACCGTGATGGCGATGAACAAAGTGCCGGGCGCACCCATGCGCCATGAACGTCACTTCTATGTCATTCGTAACGGCAAGCTGGAACCGCAGTGGTCCGGTACGAAGCGCCGTACCTTGAGCATCGGCGGTCGAGCCATCAGTGCGTTGATTCAAACCCAGGGCATCAGCGACCTCGATCGAATCTACCGGATGGCGAAGCAGGACGGGGCCGACTTCAATCTTGCCTATATCGGCACCGACTTCGGCTTTTCGCGCAATCATCGATTCGATGGCGAGTACATGAAGCGCTTGTTCGAGTACGCCTTTGAACTCGGCGCGAAGGGCTATCCGTGGCACAAGTTGCCGCCGGGCCCGGTGCTCTGGCTCCCCTACGAGTAATACCGGCGCCGCCGGGTTGGCTCAGCAGTGAGTCGGGTCATCGACTCGAAGAAAAATACGTTTGCAACGCCTGGTCTGCCTTGCGCCTGGCCTCCACGACGGCCTCCGGCCCCAAGGCAGTGCCCTCCACCGAGAAGAATGTAAGTGCATGCAGCCCGATCATGCCCAGCACGGCGGTCAGATAGGGCGTGAGGAAATCCGGCTGACGCGGGTTCACTCCGGAAAATCTGCCGCCGGAGGCCACGGCGACGAACACCGGACGGTCAAGCAGCAGGCTGGTTTTACCTTGCGCGCCGACATTGAAGGTGCGACGAACCCGAGCGATGTGATCGATCCAGACTTTTAGTGCGGCGGGTACCGTGAAGTTATGCATGGGGGTGCCGATGACCACCACATCGGCGCTCTGCAGTTCCTCGATCAACTCATCGGAACGGGCAAGAGACCCTTCTTGCGAAACGTCTGCGCACACCTGTTGGGAAATGGCGTAATCCTCATCGACTTGCGGCAGCGCATCACCCCCCACGACCCGGCTGATGACGGTTGCCGTTGGCTCGTTATCGAGCAGACAACCGATGACTTTTTTTGACAGTCGATAGCTCTCGGAAGCTTGCCCACGAGGACTGCAGGTAACGTGGAGGATTTTCATGATTCACCCGTTGCTGAAGATACTGATGTGAGGGGAATCACTCTATGAAGCTTATGACCTATAACAAAGAGCCATGAATGGAGTCATTGAATGGGCCATGATTGTGAGCGCTATAAGGATCATGGCCCAGATTGGAACACCAATCATGGACCTTATCAAATAGGCCAAGCCGCAGCACGATGGCGTCCCTTATCCAGTAAACACAAGGCCCCATCATGAGTAACCGTATCGACTACTCCAAAGCTTCTCCGGAAGGTTACAAGGCATTCGGCGGCGTCTACGTCTGCTTGCAAAACAGCGGTCTGTCCCACGAACTGATCGACCTGGTCTATCTGCGGGTCTCGCAGATAAACGGCTGCGCATTTTGCATCGACATGCATTCTCGCGATCTGCTCAAGCTGGGCGTGAGCGTGGACAAGTTGGTGCTGGTGCCGGTGTGGCACGACGCCGGTGAAGTCTTCACCCAGCGCGAACGTGTGGCACTGAGCTGGGCGGAAACTGTGACTCGCGTCGCCGAAACCGGCGTTCCCGATGCCGACTATGCAGCCGCGGCTGCCGAGTTCGGTGATAAGGAACTGGCCGATCTGACGTACGCGATCGGTTTGATGAACGCGTTTAACCGCTTCGGCGTTGCGTTCCGTTCGAAACCTGCGGCTGCCAACAAGGCTTGATCGACCCCCTGGAACGCTCAAACGGTCTCGCCAGGCGATAACGCCTGGCGAGTCAACTTACGGACCGATTTCACCAAGGGCTATCACCATGGCATGGGCACTATTGGGCATCGCCGGCATTCTCGAAATCGCCTTCGCTTTCTACATGAAAGGCTCCGAAGGTTTCACCCGATTGATCCCCGGACTGCTGGCGGCCGCCACGGGCTTGTCGAGCGTCTTTCTGCTTTCACTGTCACTGCGGACGCTACCGGTCGGTACCGCCTATGCGGTCTGGACCGGTATTGGCGCGGCGGGCACCGCGATCCTGGGCATGGCGCTGCTGGGCGATGCCGCCACGGCGCTGAGAATAATGTGCATTGCGCTGATCCTGGCTGGCGTTATCGGGCTCAGGCTGGTTTCGGCAAATTGATGCGGCTAACGTCGGTCCTGTAGGAGCGAGCTTGCTCGCGATGGACGTTAACGATAACGCGTGTTTGCTGGTTAAACGCGGCGCACTTGAGTCCATCGCGAGCAAGCTCGCTCCTACAGGGGGCATTGGGTCGTCAGGGCTGCAATTGCTCCACCAGTTCGGGTGTCACGTAGTGCGGGCCGTCGAACAGGTACAGCGGATAGCCGTCATAGGGCGCTAGCTGCGTCTTGAGTTCGGCCGCAGTCGCGGAGCGGAACCCGCCGCCGAAGTTGGGGCGAAAGGCTTCGACGATGATGCGCACACGCTCCTTGCCCAGGCGGTCGGCCAAGGCGTCGGCATAGGTTCGGGCCACCGGTGCCGTGCGCGCATAAACGCCGACGCCATCCTGAAAGAACACGCCGATGTCATCCGGCAGCCATTGCTTGAGCCAGTCGGCAGTGGCCGCGGGGCCGATGTTGGCGCCGTCGTAGACACTGATCCACAGCGGTCGGGGCAGCTTGGCCAGCAGCGCCGGCAGTTCTTTGGCGCGGGTCCAGCTGGGGTCGACTTCGGCCGGGAAATACCAGCCGGTGACGTGCAGGGGCGTCGGCAACCTGGCGATGCGTTCCGAGACCGCCGCCAGTTGCTCGATATTGTCCCGTGAGCGGTTCTCGCTGAAGTAACCGGCCAGTCCGAGGATGACATCCTGGGCCCAGGGTGCCTTGGCGATGCGCGCCCAATCAGGCAGGACGGGGACGCTGGGCAAGCCGCTGTCGGGAACGAAAGCCTGATCGTCGACCACAGTCCATTGCACCAACAGTTCCCGAGCGCCCAGTTTTTCCCAGTTGCCATTGATGCCGACAGTCTTGTTGTCCGGCTGCCAGACGATGCCGACGATCCCCGGTTCCAGGGCCTTGGTACTCGTCACGTAGAGCATGCCGACACCCGCGCCGAGGAGGACGGCGAGCAACAGCGCCGCAACCGTTGCGCGACTGGCGGTGTAGCCGAAGATTCTCACTGCAGTGCCTTCTCGATGCGCTGATGCCATTGGCCCAGCGGGGTCACGCCTTTTGCATTCCAGTTCGCGCCGGCATCATGGCCAAGGTGGAACTGGCCTTCATTGAATTGCCAGACGATGACTTGCGGTTTGTGTTGCGCAAAATCCGGCGACTCCAGGTATTGCAGCAGCGTAGCCCACGGGCCGACATCGCCGGGGTTCCAGGTCAGCGCGACCGGACGGTCGAGGGCGTTGGACAGCTTCTGGGTAAATCCCAGGTACGGCTGGACAAAGCTGTTGCCGACCACCTGGACCGCTGCCGGCGCGTCATCGATCAGCAGGTCTTTCTCTGCCTGATGGCGCACGGTGTAGATGTCGCGGCCAATGGCCTTGCGCTTGACCGCCGGCAGGAAGTTGCTGGCCAGGTCGCCGAACGCGCGTCGGTCGAACCAGTGGCCCAACGCCGCGCCGCCGCCCGTTTCACCCGACAGGGAATATCGCTTGGAGATCAGTTGCGCCGTGGCGTCGGCGGTGTTTTCGGCGCTCCAGGCTGTCCAGTGGTAATCGGCGCGGTAAAACGCGGTCTGCTGGCCTTGCTCGGTCCGGTGCAGGATCGGTTTGATGTCCAGCGTGGTCAGGCCCGCTCGGGTCAGGTCGCCCTGCAAGTGGTCATAGCGCTGCATGACGGCAGCGCTCAAGGGCTGATCGGCGGGCAGACGCCGGGCATAAAACGGCGCTTTCATCGGCACCACCAGCACAACCAACCCGATGTGTTGGCGTGCAAGTTGCTGCTGGAGTTGTTTCACCAGCGTAATGTTGCGGGTCGTGCCGGGGTTATCGACCTTGCTCAGGCTTTCCCAGGCCGGGAACAACCAGCCGCCGTTGCCGGTGATCACTGCCGACGCCGCTTGCGCGCCAGTGCCCGACAATCCCAGCAGCAGACCGGCGACCATGCGGGAAATCGACAAGCGCTGGATAAACCGCTGGGGGTTGAAGGAAAGGATCATGGTGCAGCCTGGTCGACAAGGCCAATCAAACGTGGCGCCTGAGGGGAACCGACCAGGAACAGGCTATAGCGATCGCCGGCCTTGAAGGGCGCCAGTTTCATCGGCAGGCTGCGGTTCTGATCGCAGCTGGCAACCAACGTCGCCTGCACCGGGTTGATCGTGCGCTGGGCTTGTCCGTTGAACGGCACCTGCTTGAATACCGGGGCGCCATTGGCCAGCTGGATCTCGGCCTGTTCACAGCCGCTGCCCAGGTTATAAAAGTTGAGTTCGGCGCGCAGGTCTTTGCCGCGCAGCGGCGGATCGATGACCAGGCGTGGGGCCCGTGCCGGGTTGCTGTCGAGAATCAGCGTAACCCAGGCGCCTTTCGGTGCGGTCAGGCCTTTGATCTCGCGACCATTGACGGTCACGTCAATCGGCTGTTGCGAGTCCACGATCTGGAACGGGCTGGCCACCTCGGCCTGGGCGGAAAGGGCCAGGGTCGCGCCTTGGCCTACACGGACCTGCATGGAAGTATCGCCGGGATTGACCACCCGTACCCAGGCGGAGCCTTCGGGCAGTGTGGGCGCGTAAAGACGGGCGATTTCAGGGGCGGCTTGTGCCCCTGGCGGGACCAGGCCAAGACCCAGCCACAAAAAAACTCTAGCGTTCATGTCAGTCCTCAATAGGAATAGGTCAGGCGCGCGAACACGCCTTCGGCGCGCTCATCGCCCAGCACTTTCACGCGGTACTGCAGGGAAAAGTCCACATAGGAGCGGGGGGCGTTGTAGGTATCTTCGCGGAACCAGTAGCGCACGTTGTTACCGACACCGAGGCCTCCCGCCTTGCCCGATGATGAGTCCGTGCTGCCGTCGGCCGCCGTTTCGCTGTGCATTTTGGAGTCGTAGTCGAACGCGGCCACGACATGGGGGAAGCTCACCCAGCGCGAACCCGTGCCACCGACGGCATAACTGCGGCCCACCTGCCATTCGCTGTTGAAGTAATCGCGCGAGTCATTGATGTAATGACCGGCCTCGGCAAACAACTGCGAAGTCCACCAGCTGGAGGTATCCACCCGCAGGTCGGTGCCGACGCTGGAGCCATAGCCCAGGCGCACCAGCCAGTCGCCATCGACGTCCGACGATCCCAGGGGGAATGTGCGCTCGACGGCGGCCATCACGTTCAGCGCCGTGAACGGTTTGACCCGAACGCCGACGGCGCCTTGCAGGGCATCGAAACCGGTGTCCGAATCGCTGTTCTTGCTCCACAGGGTATCGGTGACGCGGCCGTAGAGTTCGACAAACCGTGCGTTGCGATAACCCAGGGGACGCCAGGACAATTCGGTGCTGTTCTGAAGGTTGTCATTGCTGGTGCTGCCGCTGGTCGGGGCGGCACTCAGGCCACTGCTGGAACTGTTGCCCCGATAACTGGTGGTGCTGGTCAGGCCCCAGGTGCGCGACACATCGGCCACTGCGCGACGGGTGTCGAACAGCTGCTGTGGGGGCATGTCGAGGTCACCGGAACCTTGTGCGTCGATCACGCGCTTGAAGTAGCTGACGGCTTGCTCGTCGTCATTGACCCGCATGGCGGTGTAGGCAGCGTCCTGGGTTGCTGTGGGCGTGAGCCGGGTATCGGCGTCGGCCTTGCGAAACGACCCGTGGGCCGCGTCATCGTCGCCGGCCTGGACCGACAGATAAGCGATCTGCAGCTGGCTCATCGACTCCAGTTCGCCCGTGTCCCGCGCCTGTTGCAGCCGTTCGCGCGCGGTGCGGCGTTGGCCGATGGCGGCGTACAGACTGGCTTCTTCGTAAGCGGGCAGGCTGCCCAAGGCCAAGGCCCGGGTGAAGTCCTGGCGTGCGCCGGCATCGTCACCGGATTGCTGACGCAGGCGGCCGCGCTGGGCCAGCAGCCGGGCGTCGTCGCCGGTGATCCTGAGGCCTTCGCTGGCCGCCGCGATGGCTTCAGGCACGCGTTTCTGCTCGCTCAGGGCGCTGACCAGCAGACGCCGGTACGCCGGATTGCGCGGCGCGCGGGCGATGGCGTCGTTCGCCAGGGCCGCCGCGGTCGCAGCGTCCTTGCGGGCCAGGGACGCGTAGGCCTGGCCGGCCAGGTCGGTGCCGCCGTCGCGCTGGGTGCCCGGCCAGATATCACACACCAGGCCGAAGGCGGTTTCCTGACAGTTCAAGGCCGGTGCCGGAAAATCGGCAACAGTGTCCAATCCATTGTTTTTCTGTCGCAGCGCCATTCGCGCGGCGGTGCGCCGGCGGGCCACTTCGCCGCTGTCATCGTCGGCCAGTGGCTGCAGATGCTCGAGCGCCTGTTGTGGCTCGCCATGGGCCAGGGCGGCGTCGGCAGCGAAGAAGCGCAGGTCGCGGACTTCGGCCTCCAGCAGGCCATCGATCGCCAGGGCATGCTTCAGATCCGCTTCGGCGGCGACGGTGTGGCCCTGACGATCAAGGGCATAGCTGCGCAGAATCCACGGCGCGATTTCGCCATCGTCCTGGGCCAATGCCCCCGCCGCGGCCTGTTCGGCGCCGGGATAGTCCCTGGCGGCGAGCAGGGCACTGATCAGCAGTTGCTGATTGGCGCCGATTTCCGGTGCCCAGGCCACGGCTTTCCTGGCCTGGTCCACGGCCAGTGACACCTGGCCCTGCTCCAGGGCGCGATAGCCCTGAACCGCCAGCGGTGCCGCCAATTGACGACGGATCGCTTCGCGACGCATCAACAACGTATCGTCGTCCGGGAACATGGCCAGGGCCTGGGTGGTGGCTTGATCCGCCGCCAGCAGATCTGGTTGGCGCTGCAAGGATTCGATCAACAGCAACCGGTAATCCATGCGCCCGGGTGCCTGTGCGATGGCTTGGCGTGCTGCCTGGGCAGCGAGGCCGAAGTCATCGCGATCATAGGCTTTGAAGGCCCGGGCCGCGGCACCGAAGCCCGGGGCCTGGCGGGACTGCGGGTAGCGCTTGGGATGATCACGCAGGTCCTTGTCGCGCTGTGCCAGCCCGATCAGCGTGTTCAAGCGGGTGATGTCGGCTCGCTGGCGCAACGCTTCGCGGGCCTTGGCGATAGCCAGGTCGTAGTCTTTGCGTTCGTAGGCGCTGTACGCCTCGTTGGCGGCCACATAGGCCGGCCCGGTCAACGGCAACGGCAGCGTCTGGCCATGAACCAACCCGGGCATCAGGCTCAGCCCCGTGGCCATGAGGGTCAGGAAAGGGCGGTTCATGCCGGAAGCTCCTCGGGATAGTGGCTGTGCTGACGCGCGACGGCCCTTTCGATGGTGGCGCGAGGCAGCACGCCGCTGTCGACCAGGTAGTCGCCGATGCGGCCGTGATATTGCGGGCGGTACTGCAGCATGGTGCGGCTGAACACGTGGCGATCCATCAGGCCCATTTCGATCAGCAGGTCGCCCAGCAGTGGTGCTCCGGCGTCGGGAACCGACTGGCCTTCGCGCACTTTCAGCTGACGCAATCGCGCGACGATTTCGCTTTCCCGGGCAATCAGTTGCACCGGCACGCGGCCCAACTCATTGCTGACCTGTTGCAGACCTTCGGTCGGCAGCGGGTTGGCCACGGCCACTTGCGCATGGCCCTGGGCATTCAAGCCCAGCGGCACCACGCGCCAGCGCAGGGCAAATTCATCGTCCAGCATCAGCGTCGAGTCCCGTGCCTTGGCCGCTACGTCGAACACCCGCGGCAAGTCGTTCTGGAAGGCGATGGCTTCGGCCAGGGTTTCGTCGTCCAGCCATCCGTTGCTGAGCAGAATCCGCCCCAACGGCATGTGCCGGGTTTTCTGTTCGGCCAGGGCGCTTTGCAGGTCGGCGTCGTTGATCGCCTGCCAGGACAGCAGCACGCTGCCCAGCTTGCGCGGTGCGGCAGCGACCAGGTCGGTGGACGGGAAGTCGTGCATGGTCTTGTCCCAGACCAGCTTGCGGTTGAGCACCTTGCCGACCAGGAACATGCGCCAGGCACGGGACGCTGCCATGAAGTTGACGAAATTGCCCACGACCATCCGCGGGATGGACAGCAAGCCATGCTGCCAGCCGTACAGCACGGTGGTGAAATAGCAGCGGTGCGCGATCCGCCAGGCCAGGGCGATACCGTTGGCCAGCAGCAAGTACGCGATAAAACCATTGCTTTCGAACGGCGTCGGGAAACTCACGTCCCACAAGCCACTCTGGCGCAGGATGATCAGGCCCAGCAATTGCGCCAGAATGAGATAGGCGATGATGCTGACGAACGCCGTCACCAGGCCTTTGCGGTCACGAAACAGTAGATACCGATTGGCCAGCGAGCCGCTCCAGCCCATTTGTTCCCAACCTTGCAACCCGATGCCCAGGGTCCAGCGCGCTTTCTGGCGGAACGCGGTGCGGAAGGTGTCCGGGAACAATTCGCGCACGCACAACGGCATTTTCAGGGTCGATTCGTAAGGCTTGCGGAACCATGACTTGCGCAACACCCGAAACTGCACCGGGAACTGCACGAAGATCGCATTCATGCCGACCTTGGCCAGGCGCGCGCCGACGTCGTAGTCCTCGGTCAGGCTGTCGGTGTTGAACGGCTGGTTCCGGTTTTTCCCGGCCAGCACGCGCAGGGCACGGTGGGAGAAACAGGTGCCGACACCGGCCGATGGCACGGTATCGGTCATGCTTTCACGCACCACCAGATCCTTGCCGTGCCATTCGGCGAATTCGTCCATGTAGGTGCCGGCCACCCACTCGTACCAGTTGCGTTCCAGTGACACCACCGGCAGCTGGATCATGTCCTTGCGTGGCAGCAGATAGTTGAACAGGCGCAATTCCATCGGATGCAGCACGTCTTCACTGTCGTGCATCACCACGCCGGCGAAGGTCATGCCATGGGTTTGCTCATGGAGGAAGATGGCCTGGATCACCCAATTCAGGCAGTCGGCCTTGCAGGTCGGGCCGGCATGCGGCACTTCCACCCGGTGCAGCTGCTTGTAGCGCCGGCGCATGCGTTCGACTTCATCGATGGTGCGCTGGTCGTTGATGTAGGTGCCAACGAAGACCACATAGTTCTGGTAATCCAGGGTCGACACCATGTTCTCGATCATCGGTGCGATCACGTCATATTCCAGCCAGGCCGGGACCATGATCGCCAGGGGCTGTTCATCCCGGGCCAGCAACTGCTCGGCCGTCAGCGGCCGGTATTTGCGCTCCGCGGTGAGTTTGCGGAACAGGCGGCGCGACCAGTACCACAGGTCGATGAACAGATCGTCCAGGCCGGAGATCAGGATCAGCACCGCGACCACAATGGTCGAGATCTCCAGGAAGCTGTAGTAGTGGGCCAGCCAATAGGGCCAATAAAGCGAGGTCATCGAAGGTTTCCGTTACTGGCGATTGCGACGGGCATTACGGCCGGCCAGCAACAGGATGAGCACAAACAGGATGCCGCCGGGAATCAGCCACAGCCACGACGGTTTACGCCAGGCGTCCAGCCCCTTGGGTTCTTCGTTGTCGATCAGTTGGCTGCCGCTCGGGTCCTGGGTGTCGAAGGTGGTCAGTGCACCCTTGTCCCCGAGGATGGCCACGTCGCCGCGGGTCAGCAGAATCTGCCGGGCGATACGCGGTGCGTCGGCGCCCAGGGCGCGGTAGACCAGGCCATGCTGGCCGCCGGCAGCCACCACTTGCAACGAGGCCAGGTGGTTGAGGGGATGCACGTCCAGCAGCACCTGGTCCTTGTGATTGATGCGCAGGCGACCCTGCTCATCGACCTGCACCGATTCCTTGCTGTCCTTGATCGGCAGCTCGAAGGCAAGGAAGGCTTTGTCCGGCGTAACCGACGCCTTGGGGTCGGCACTGACTTTCAAGTGTGCCCGCAGTGGCGAAACGCCGGCGGCATCGGCCACCGAGATCACTTGCGGCAAGCTGTTCGCCGGATGCTCGAGGTAGGCTTGTGGTACCAGGATTTGCGCGTCCATGGCAAAGCGCGCGGCCATGCCGGAGAAGTCGTTATCCAGCGCGGTTTTTTCCAGCACGATGTGGCTGGTGGGCAGCACCGAGACCGGGAACGCCTGGGGTGTTTCCAGGCAGCGGTCGCTGACCGGCTGGCGCTGGAACGACACCCGCAACACGTTTTTCGAGCCCAGGGCGTAGCGCGGGACAGACGCTTCGATGCGTTGCTTTTCCCCATTGGCCACCAGCTGTTGCGCGCCAATCAGGTAGTCGTTGAGGAACAGCGAGGCCACCGGCGCGGTGTCCGAGGCGCCGGGGGCGGCAGACACATCGATGACCGCCTTGACCGGCAGGCGACCGTCATAGGCCACACTGCCCAAGGGGAACGAGGTGCTCCAGTCGGACTTGGCCAAAACGTCGATGGCGCCGGGATTGCCGCCCAGGCGCGACAAGGCCACGCGACCGTCGGCGCTCAACGGCAGCTGTGCTTCGCTGACCGTCAATTGGCGGCTGCGGGCCAAGGTGTTCCAGGCTGGACTGAACAGGGCCAGCGCCTTGCCGGTGGCCTGGGGCGCGATCATCAGCACCGGTCGCGTACCGAGCAATGCCAGGCGCACATTGTCCGTTCCGGTGGCGGCCAGACCTGCATTGATATGCCGCTCACGCCATTGCGTGAAGGCGTTGGCTGCCGTGGCGTCGAGGCCCTGGATCTGGCGCTGCAGCGCGTCCAGTGACTCATTGATGGCCTTGAGCAGTTGCGGATCGTTGACGGCCAGGTCCGCCTGGACGTTCGGTGTCTGCCCCAGCATCAATAGCGCGCCGATTTGCGCCGGGTCCGCCAGAACGTGCGTGCCTTTGCCGTTGAGGCCCGCGAACGCCGGAATCGCCAGCAGTTCAGCGGGGATGCGCAGGCCGCTGAGGTCAACGCTGTCTTGCAGGGCAGGGAAGGGCAGGATGCGACTGTGCTTGCCAATGCGCTCCAGGGCCACACCCAGGCGCCAGGCCGCGTCGTAGCTGTCAGCGGACAGGGTGCCCGGTGCGACCATGATCCCCGGCTTGCCCGGCAACGCGGTCCAGGCGGCGCCGACGTCCTGTAGCTGGTTGGCGTCATAGCTGTAATTGAGGCGGGTGGCGGGCTCGATACGTAGAACGTTGCCAATGGCGCGTTCGTCTTCGCACAGCACCCTGGACACGATCGACGACCAGGCAATGCCCAGGCGCAGCGAGCCGCTGTCCCGCGCTTTCTTGTCCACGCCCAACGTGGCGCTGGCATCGCCCTGGGCTTCGCTGAGCCCTTCGGCGCGAACCGGATAGCCGTCCAGCGACAGCAGCAATGTATTGCGGCCACCCTCGCCATTGAGGTAACTGGCGTCGAAATTCAGCGTGGCGTCCGTCAGCGGCACACCGGCGGGCACCGGCAGGTACAGTTCGCGGCGGGCGTCGGTGGAACCGAGGATGATCGGTGCGTCGATCCCCAGGTCGCTCAAGCGAATTTCGCGCTCCTGCCGGGTATCGGCGTTGAGCCGGTTGATCGCCTGGGTGAGCGGGCTGTCCGCCGCCAGGGCAAAGGCGGGCATGAGCGCAAGCAGGCTCACGCCACAGGCAAGGGCGCTGAGCGCACCCGTATGGAGGGCAACGGAAGACTTCATTCAGGCAGATCTCGAGCAGGTAAGAGAGGGCGGGCGGGTTACAGAGAGGTGAACACCGAGTGATTTTTTTTACGGTACGGCACGGGCGTGTTGCCGCTGTCCCGGCGGACGTTTCACGGCAAACTCATCGACCGTGCGGCCCAACAAGGCGTCGACGATGCGGGCACTGGCCTTGCCATCGCCGTAAGGGTTGGCCGCCTGGGCCGTTCGGCGCCATAACAGATCGTCATCGAACAGCGCGTTGACCCCCTGGATGATCGAAGCCGGTGCAGTCCCGACCAGCCGCACGGTACCCGCGGCCACGGCTTCCGGCCGTTCAGTGACATCGCGCATCACCAGCACCGGCTTGCCCAGGGAGGGCGCTTCTTCCTGCACGCCACCGGAGTCAGTGAGAATCACATGGGCACGCTGCATCAGGCGCACGAACGCCAGGTAGTCGAGGGGTTCGATCAAGTGCACGTTGGGCAAGTCGCCCAGTTGTTCGGTTACCGGGCCCAGCACGTTGGGGTTCAGATGCACCGGATAGACGATCTGGATATCCCCGCGCCGCGCCAGGTGGCGCAGGGCCTTGCAAATATCGAGGAAGCCGTCGCCGAAGTTTTCCCGACGATGGCCGGTCACCAGCAACACTTTCCGCCCGGGCTGCAGGAACGCGAACTGCCGGTCCAGGCTGTCTCGCAGCGCCGGGTTCTGATCGATGCGCCTTGCCGTCATTTGCAAGGCGTCGATTACGGTATTGCCGGTCACCAGCGTCTTCCCTTGCAGGCGTTCGCCCAGCAGGTTGTCGCGGGATTCACAGGTCGGTGCAAACAGCAGGTCCGCCCCCAGGTCGATGCAGCGCCGGTTCATTTCCTCCGGCCACGGGCTGTAGATATCACCGGTACGCAAGCCGGCTTCGACGTGGCCCACGGGAATGCGCCGGTGAAAGGACGCCATCGCCGCGACCATGGCCGAGGTCGTATCGCCATGCACCAGCACCCGATCCGGCCGGGTCATTTCCAGCACCGGGTCGATCGCTGCGTATAACGCCGCGGTCAGCGAGTTCAGGGTCTGCTTGGGGGTCATGACATCAAGGGTGTAATCGGCCTTCAAGTCGAACAGATCCAGCACCTGTTTAAGCATGCTTTGGTGTTGGCCGGTGATGCAGATCTGCGAATGAATGCCGGGCTCCGCAGCGAGAGCCTTGACCAGGGGCGCCATCTTGATGGCTTCCGGACGGGTGCCGAAAATCGAGAGGATCCTGATCGGTGAATGATGGCGAACGATGATGCCTTCCTTACGCAGTTCTAGTGCGCCGCATGACAGCCGAACCCGGCACGATTTCGGCCTGGCTCAACTTGCGATAGTTGAGATTGGTAAGAGTCGGAGCGATACGAGAGAGACTTGCCGATCACTCGAAGTTAGAGGGCAAGTTGCGTGACTGTCTGAAAGCGGCGCGATTATTAACATCAAAGGCGATAAGGGCAAAGGTTATATG
>NZ_CABVHU010000033.1 GCF_902497855.1 Pseudomonas fluorescens | reverse complement strand
GGGGTGGGTGGGGGGGGGGGGGGGGTGGAGGGGGGGGGGTGGGTTTGTTGGTTGGGTGGGGGGTGTATTGGCGTGTTTTGTAGGGGTTGTTGGCTTTGTGGGGTGTGTCGTGTTTTTGTTTTTGTGTTGTGGGACAACTTTGTGGGTTTTACCGTATTTGGTTTGGACGGGCAAGGGTGGGGAGTTTGTTGAATTGCTATGGGCTGGGGGTTGGGGGGGGTAATTGCTTGCGAGGGTGGAATGGGGGATTGCACAAGAGGTCATATGACTTTTGCTTTTTTTGGTGACTGTCCGGGCCTCTTCGCTGGCAAGCCAGCTCCTACAGTTGGTCGCTGTCGTGCACGAATTCTTTGTTCGCCACAGATCCCCTGTAGGAGCTGGCTTGCCAGCGAAGGCTGAGTGTCAGGCGACATCACTGCAGCTGACACGCCGCTTTCGCTGGCAAGCCAGCTCCTACAGTTGGTCACTGTCGTGCATGGATTTTGTGTATGGGTTGATAGCGTGACAATAAAAACCGCATAGCCCGGACCGGCGAATGCTTTACTCCGTGAATCAGACTCAAACCCGGGTATCGCTCGGCGGGAGTGACAGCTATGGCGCACAACACATGGATTCATTGATCACCGCGGCGGCACGCGCACTGGCGGCGGGGGATCCGCTCGGGGCGCTGGACCGGGTGGCGTTGCGCGACGACGCGCCGGCGCTGGCATTGCGGGGCATCGCCATGGCGCAGCTTGGCGACCTGGTGCGGGCCAGGGCGCTGGTGAAAAGTGCGGCGCGGGCCTTTGGGACGAAAGAGGCGGTGGCCCGGGCGCGGTGTGTGGTCGCCGAGGCCGAGATCGCCCTCGCTTCGCGGGACCTGGGCTGGCCGGTGAAGGCGCTTGATACGGCGCGGGTGACGCTCGAGGCTCATGGCGATCGGGTCAACGCGGCCCATGCGCGCTACCTGCAGATCCGGCGCTTGCTGCTGATCGGCCGGCTCGACGAGGCTGAAGCCTTGCTCGCCGCGCTCGATCCGGCACCGCTACCGCCGGTGTTGCGCGCCGCCCATGAACTGGTGGTGGCGGGGATTGCCATCCGCCGCCTGCAATCGCAGTCGGCGCACAATGCCCTGGCACGAGCCCGGCATGCTGCCGAATTGGCCGCTATCCCGGCACTGACCGCCGAGGTCGAAAACGCTGCGCTCATCCTCGACACGCCCGCCGCGCGCCTGATCGTCCACGGTGAAGAGCGGCCCCTGATGCTGGATGAGGTTGAAGCACTGCTGGCCTCAACGTCACTGGTGGTGGATGCGTGTCGTTACAGCGTACGGGGCGCCGGGATGTCGGTGTCCCTGCCAACCCGTCCGGTGCTGTTCACCCTGGCTCGAATGATGGCCGAGACCTGGCCCGGCGGCGTGTCGCGCGAAGCGCTGATCGCCGGGGCCTTTCGCTTGAAACTGACGGACCAATCCCATCGCGCCCGCTTGCGTGTCGAAATCGGCCGGCTGCGGGCGGCGCTCAAACCCTTGGCCGGTGTGATGGCGACCCCGCGCGGATTTGCCCTGGTGCCGTTGGTCTCAGCCGACGTCGTAGTGCTGGCGCCACCGGTCGACAAGAAGTTTTCCGCGGTGTTCGCCTTCCTCGCCGACGGCGAATCATGGTCGAGTTCCGCCCTGGCGCTGGCCCTCGGCGCCAGTCAGCGCACCGTGCAGCGCATCCTCGAAGCGCTGGCGGCGGCCGGCAGGGTGCAGGCATTCGGGCGTGGGCGCGCGCGGCGCTGGATGACTCCGCCGATACCGGGTTTCGCGACGACCTTGTTACTCCCGGCGCCACTGCCGAGTGACTAGGATGGACGCCATCAACCCGCAAACGAGGAAGCCAGCATGAAAAGCTCAACCGCTGAAATACTGCGTGAATATGGCCCGTTTCCCGGTGTCGACACCGTCCATGGCCTGACCTGGGACGGCCGCCAGGTCTGGTTCGCCAGCGGCGAAAAACTCAACGCCCTGGACCCGGAAAGCGGCCAGACCCTTCGCTCGATCGATGTCACCGCCGATGCGGGCACGGCCTTCGACGGCCAGTACCTGTTTCAGATCGCCGCCGATCGCATCCAGAAAATCGACCCGCAGACCGGGCGGGTGCTCAACAGCATCCCGGCACCGGGGGGCGGTAATGATTCGGGGCTCACCTGGGCCGAGGGCACGCTATGGGTCGGTCGCTATCGCGATCGCAAAATTCACCAGATCGATGCCGAAACCGGGAAGATTTTGCGCACGATCGAGTCCAACCGCTTTGTCACCGGGGTGACCTGGGTCGAGGGGCAGCTGTGGCATGGCACCTGGGAAGAGGACGAGAGTGAATTGCGCCGAGTCGATCCGCACACTGGCGAGGTGCTGGAAAGCCTCAAACTGCCAGAGGGCGTCGGGGTGTCGGGAATGGAATCCGATGGCCGCGACCGGTTTTTCTGCGGTGGTGGCAACAGTGGCAAGGTGAGGGCGATTCGGCGCCCCAAATAAGACGCCGAACCTGCTCAATCAATGCACGCGTAGACCACCAGTTCCACCAGCATCTCCTCCCTGGCCAGCCCGGCGACCACCACGGCCGCGCGGTTGGGGTAGGGCGCCTGGAAGTACTCGGTGTAGAGCGCGTTGACCGTGGCCAGGTAACGACGGTCGGTGACGTAGATCAGCACCTGGGTCACGGCATCCAGCGAGCTGCCGGCGGCCTCCAGGGTATGGCGCAGGTTGTCCAGGGTCTGCCGGGTCTGCGCTTCGATGCCACCGGGGACCACCTGGCCCTGGCGGTCGATGGGGATCTGCGCGGTGTACAGCGTGCCGTTGCCGACCACCGCCCATTCCAGGGGCGCGCGCGAGGCGAAGAGGTCGGTCTTGATGGCGTATTTCATCGATGTTTTCCTAAAAGCAGGCTTAATGATGTTCAGCGGGTGTCGCTGCTTTCGCCGGCACCGCGGCGTCGGGACTCTTCGGTGCTTTCCACCAGCACCTGTTCGCCGAGTTTTTTCAACATGACCCAGACCTCGTCGTCGACCTCCAGGCCGGCGGCGAGCTGGCGAGCGACGGAAGGCTGATCGCCGATGTCCTCGGCGCTGAGCCGTGGCAGCAGGGTGAAGTGCTGCGAGATCAACACATTGATGCTTTGCTCGTCGCTGCGGGCGGAGGGTGGCAACTTGTAGACCCGCAAGGACGGCGTGCTTTGCCCGACGGCCAGGGTGGCGACCAGTTCCTGGCGGGCGTCGCGCCAGTAGACGCAAAAGTTCAGCCCCTGTTCGGTGCAGCGCGCCAGGTAGCCAAGCAGCAGGATGCGGTTGTGGCAGTGGCGGATCCGGACCTGCGCACTGCCGCCGCGCAGGGCCTTGCTCACGCCCAGCTCGATGGCCTGGGCGGCGCAGCGCAAGACGCTTTGGCCGTGGGCATCGAGGGTCAGTTGTGCGGCATCTTCGTAACAGGTGTCGAACGGCCGATCGACTTCATCGTGGAGGAAGGCCAGGGCTTTTTTCAGCGCGCCGATACCGTCGAGCCCCTGCAATTGCAGCCAGGCGATCATCTCGGCGGCGTCGTCGCAATCACCCGGGGCAAAGCCGATGCCTTCGAAAGCCTTGCGACAGATCACCTGGATTTCATTGAGCGAGACACGCATATCAGAGTTCTCCGGCAGCGGTTGCCAGTGGGGGCATGACGGCGAAATTCCAGTCATCGTCGAAGGGTTGGCCAATCTCGCTGACCAGCGGCGCGCCTTGGAACAAGGTGATGCGCACCCACCGACTGGACTTGGGATCGAACTTGCCGGCACCGAAGAACGCCAGCTTGCAACGCAGCAGGTGGATCGGCAGCATGGCGCGGTCCATCAGGTTGGCGCGGATTTCCCCATAGGCGCAGCGGTCCATGCCCTGCAAGCGGCAGACGGTGCCCTTGAACTGCGGCTGGGCCAGCAGGAAATGCGCAGTCAGTTGCTGCGGATGCTGTTCCCGGTAGACCGAGAGGGCGCGGTGGCAGCGTTGAATGTTGTGCGCGATGCCCAGCTGCATTTCCTTCTCGGCACCCGGTTCCATGGCGCGCTCGCCCAGGCGTGGTTCTTCCTTTTCCGCCGAGCGATACCAGAAGAAATGGTTGGCCTCGGCGGCGCTCAGGTCATAGTCGAGTGCCCAGCGGTAGCGGCTCTCTATCAGTTCGCACAACTCATCCAGCGGCATCTCGGCATTGAGTCGGAAGCCTTCCTTGACCGACATCTGTTCGGCCAGCGGATCGACCTGTTCGGGGTACAGCTCCAGCAGCAGGCTCACCAGCAATTCCTGGCAACCGTTACCGCCGTGCCGCTCGGCCCAGGCCTGCACCCGCGGCCACAGGTCGGTACTGACGGGCTGCCCGTCGAACCACTCGGCCAGTTGCCCAAGCTCGGCCAGGGTCTGCCGGTCGATCGCGCTTTGCCGCGGGTCGTCGGTGCGGGTTTGCGCCAGGTGCTGGCAAGCGCGCTGCAGCAGTGCCTGGAAGCGCTGCACCCGGGGCAGATCGGCGGGCTGCGCGAGGACCCGGGCCAGGGCGGTTTCCCTGGCCCACAACCATTGATTGACCAGCTGTGGGTGATTGATCAGGAACGGCGCCATGCCCAATCCCGTGGAATTGCCGACCCCGAGATAGCGTTGCAGGGCGATGTCCAGCCCGACCGCGCGTTGCGGATTGCGCGCCCGGGCCATGTGCTCTATTTGTTCGATGCTGAAGTGCCGGAGCAGGTACACGGTAAACATCTGCGCGCTGAAGGGTTGGGTGAAGTCGGCATTGCCTTGCAGGCAACTGAAGTCGGCGATGCCGAACTTGCCGTTGCCATACACGGCGGTGGTGCGATACAGGTAGCCCACCTCGGCGAGTTGCCGCGGGTCTGGCTGACAGCCTTCGGCCAGCGCCCCGAGAAAACGCTCGAAGTTGCGCAGGCTGCGGTTGGCCCGGGACAACACCAGCACCCGGGCATCGAAGCGCCCGGCTTCCTGCAAGGGCACGTTGCGCCGCAGATCGGCCAGCTGCTGCTCATCGACATCCCCGGCGAGCAGGACGAAGCTGACATCCCACTGATCGGCAATCACCCGGTCGCTGCGTTTTTCCGGCGGCAAGTAATTCGAGAAAATCACGCAGTGGTAATGCGTGGTGGCGGTGTCGATGCGGTAGATGGCGGTGCCAAAACCTTCGGCATCCAGGTCGAAGCAGGTGCGCTGGATGCGCCACTGCTCGTTCATCATGCGCCGCATGCTGCTGCGCACGAAACTCAGCCGGCTTTGAAAGTGACTGCCCAGCCGATCCAGGTCCATGACCTGCGCCGCAGGGCGCGGGGTCGGTTGTGGTTCGGCGTCGGTGCGGGACGAAGACATCATTGCGATTCCTGAACTATTCATCATCAGACAGCCTGTTCGCGAGCCATGTGCCGGGCGATTCGCAGCGCATCCCAGAGCGACGGCAAGATCAACAGCGACACCGGCACCGCGGTAATCACGATAAAGGATTGCAGGGCCGTAACCCCGCCGGAACCGATAGTGATCAGCACCACGGCGGCCAGCCCCATGCCGATGGCCCAGAACGCCCTCAGCCATTTTTTCGGCTTGTCATTGCTCGACATGGCCATCGCCACGGTGAACGCCATGGCATCGCCGTTGGTGGCGACCGAGATGAAGCTCAGGAACAGGAACAGCGCGGAGACCAGGCCACCCAGGGGCAGGTTTTGCGTCACCCCCAACAACAGGGCTTCGGGTTGTGCGCCATTGGCCGTGACGATGCCAGGGGTTTGCAGTTCCAGGCCGATGCCGGTCCCGCCGACCACGGTGAACCAGAACATGGTCACGATGGGAGCGATGATCGACAAAGTCATGATCACTTCGCGGATGGTCCGGCCACGGGAGATCTTGGCGACATAGAGCGCGACCATCGGTGCATAGCCGATGAACCAGCCCCAGTAGAACACCGTCCACCAGTCGAGCCATTTCGGATCGGCGCGGAACAGCGTCATCGGGATGAACTGTTCCAGGTGCAAGGCGAACGCCGACGGGAAGCCGCCCAGGATAAACATCGTCGGCCCGAACGCGACCATGAAGATCGCCAGGCCGATCATCAGCCAGACATTGATCTCGCTGACGAAGCGGATGCCCTTGAGCCCGACCAGGCAGGAGGTGGTGTACATCACCGTGACCAGGACAATGGTGATCGACTGCACCGTCAGGTCATTGGGGATGCCCCAGACCGAATGCAAGGCACTGCTGATTTGCAGGCCGAGGAAGCCGATCGGGCCGATGGTGCCGGCGACCACGGCGATAATGGAAGTGGCGTCCGCCAGGGTGCCGATCGGGCCTTTGAGCGCGCGCTCGCCGAGCAATGGATACAGGAGCGTGCGCGGTGCCAGCGGCAGGCCCTTGTCGTAATGCAGGTGCATCAACACGATGGACAGCAGGCTGCCCAGCACGGCCCAGGCGAGAAAACCCCAGTGCACGAAGGACTGCGCGAGCGCCGCATGCGCCGCCGCCTCGGTGTGTGGCTGCACCCCGGCGAACAGCGGTGGCGGGCTGGCGAAATGCATCATCGGTTCGGCCGCGGCCCAGAAGGCGCCACCGCCGGCGAGCAGGGCGCACATGATCACCGCGATCCAGTTGAAGGTGCTGGTGTCGGGGCGTTGGTCGACGCCGCCGAGCCGGACCCGCCCGCATTTGCTGAAGCAGATGAACAGGCTCACGGCGAAGGTCAACAGCATCAGGATCTGCCAGTACAGCCCGAAGAACCGGGTCGACCAGGCGAACAGCGTATTCACCAGCAGCGACACGCCATCGATGTCGATCAGCGCCGCGATCAGGAACGCACCGAGGAAGCCGCCACTGATCAGAAACAGCGGCCAGTCGATGTCTTTCTTCGGCTTGGCAAGGTTCAGCGGCTGGCTGTCGACTTGCAAGGTGCTGGTGGTTTTCATGATGCCTCCAAAATACGCGCTTGAGGCTGTCCATCGCCGAGTGGGGAGATGAACGGGACGCTATTGTTGTTGTTTTTCATGCTGTCCTCACGGTTGATATCAGGCGTCAGTGTTGTGCGGTGGTGGCACTTTCCAGCAGGCGTAGCCAGTTGAGTCCCATGATGTTGCGCACCTCGTCCTCGGCGAAGCCGCGGGCTTGCAGGCCCCGGGCGATGACCGGGAAGTCGCGGCTGTCGCGGAACCATTGCAGGGGTGACGGCCAGCTGGCGTTATCCTTCGAGCCTTCGCCGTAATCCTTGTCCTTGCTCCAGCGCCCGTTGCGCATCCACTCGAGTACCCCCAGTGGTTGCTGCTGGCACAGGTCGGTGCCGATGCCGATGTGCTCGACACCCATCAAGTCCGCGGTCGTGGCGACCATGTCGCAGAACGCTTCGAGGGTGCAGCCCGACGCACCCTTGAGGTGGAAGGGGTAAGTGCTGAAACCGAGCAGGCCGCCGGACTCGGCGATGCCGCGCAGTACCGCGTTGGACTTGTTGCGTTTGGCGGCGTGAAAGCTCGACGGGTTGGCATGGGACACGATCACCGGCCGGCTCGACAGCTCGATGGCTTGCAGGGTGCTGCGCTCGGCGCTGTGGGACATGTCGATCAGCATCCCGACGCGGTTCATCTCGCTGATTACCTGGCGGCCGAAGCGGCTGATGCCGCTGTCTTCGCTCTCATAGCAGCCGCTGGCCAGAAGGCTCTGGTTGTTATAAGTGAGCTGCATGATCAGCACGCCCAGCTGACGGAAGACTTCCACCAGGCTGATGTCGTCTTCGATGGGCGAGCAATTCTGGAAGCCGAAGAAGATCCCGACGCGGCCTTCCTGATGGGCCAGACGAATATCCGCCGCCTCGCGCACCGGGCGAATCAGCTCGGGCCAGGTCTCGAAACGCCGGTTCCATTCGCCGATTCGCGACAGGGTTTCCCGGGCGTTTTCGTGGTAGGCGATGGTGGCGTGTACCGCGCTCAGGCCGCCGGACTGCATCTGGCGAAAGATCTCTTCGTTCCAGTTGGAGTATTGCAGGCCATCGATCATCAATAAGTCGTGCATGGTGATCTCCGATTCAGGGACGCACGTAAGTGGTCTTGACCACGGTGTAGAAGTCGCGGGCGTATTGCCCTTGCTCGCGCGGACCGAAGCTCGAGTTTTTGCGCCCGCCAAACGGCACGTGGTAATCGGTGCCGGCGGTGGGCAGGTTGACCATCACGCAGCCGGTGCGGGCGCGGCGTTTGAAATCGCTGGCATGACGTAGCGACTGGGTGATGATCCCGGCGGTGAGGCCGTACTCGGTGTCGTTCAAGACCGCCAGGGCGTGTTCGTAGTCGCTGACCCGGATCACGCAGGCAATCGGGCCGAAGACTTCTTCGCGGTTGATGCGCATGCCGTTATGGCTGTTGATGAACAGTGCCGGACGCATGTAGTGCCCGGCCGGCTCCAGCGCCAGCAACTCGCCGCCTTCGACCAGGGTGGCGCCTTCTTCGGCGGCCAGTTGCAGGTATTGAAGGTTCTGTTCCAGTTGCCGGGCTTCGGCCACCGGGCCGATCTGCACCCCTTGTTCGAGGGCGTGGCCGACCTTCAGCTGACGCATGCGTGCAATCAGTGCGTCGACAAAACGGTCGTGGATACCATCGCAGACAATCAGCCGCGACGAGGCGGTGCATTTTTGCCCGGTACCGAAGAAGGCACCGTTCAACGCGCATTCCACGGCGATTTCCAGGTCAGCGTCATCCAGCACCACCAGCGCATTCTTGCTGCCCATTTCCAGCTGGCAGCGCACCAGGTTGCCGGCGGTGGCAACCGCCACCCGGCGTCCGGTGGCCAGTGAGCCGGTGAAGGTCAGCGCGTCGATATCCGGCGACTCGATCAGGCTTTCGCCCACGACACCGCCAGTGCCCATCACCAGGTTGAAGGTGCCGGGCGGCAACGCCTGGCGACTGATGATTTCACTCAGGGCCCAGGCGCTGGCGGGCACCAGGTTGGCCGGCTTGAACACCACGGCGTTACCGAAGGCCAGGGCCGGGGCAATCTTCCAGGCAGCGGTCGCCATCGGGAAATTCCACGGGGTGATGATGCCGACCACGCCGACCGGTTCGCGCTGCACTTCAATCTCGATGCCAGGGCGCACCGACGCGGCCGTCTCGCCCATCTGCCGCAGCACTTCGGCGGCATAGTAATGAAAGAACTGGGCAGAGCGATTGACTTCGCCGATACCCTCGGCCAGCGGTTTGCCTTCTTCGCGGGAGAGCAGCTCACCCAGCTCGTCCTTGCGCGCCATCAACTCGTTGCCGATGGCCATCAACACCTGTTGCCGCTGCTCCAGGCCAGTGGCTGCCCACAGTGGCTGGGCGTCACGGGCTGCAGCGATGGCCTCAAGGGTTTGTTCGGTGCTCGCCTGGTGATAGTGGCCGACGATGTCTTCGACATCCGAAGGGCTGTGGTTGGCGATAACGGCCTGGCCTTCACACCAGTGTCCAGCGATGTAGTTTTTGCAGGGTTGCAGTGCCATGGGAACCTCCGATTGCGTGGTTCCCATCATGAGAGTATTAATCTGCAAACAAAAATTAATAATAAAAATGAAATGATAAGGAAAACTTACCGTGTTGCCCGAGCTGAAGATCACCCAATTACGCTACTTCGTGCTGGTCGCGCAGCTGAAAAGCTTTCACGGCGCGGCCAAGCAGGCCTATCGCACGCAGCCGGCGCTGTCGTTGGCGGTGCGGGAGCTGGAACAGAAGCTTGGCCAGGCCCTCTTTGAAAAAGGCGGCAAAACCGAACTGACGCCCTTTGGCGAGCACTGTTTGCCGCTGTTCCAGGACCTGCTGGCGCATCACGACCGGATTGCGCGAGAGGTGAGTTTGCTGGCGCGACATGAAATCGGTCAGGTCAGCATCGCCACGGTGCCGTCGGTGGCCAGTCGGTTGCTGCCGCATTTGTTGGCGGGATTTGTCGCCGAGCATCCGAAGCTGCAGATCAGCATTCAGGACGGTAATGCCGACAGCGTCCAGCAACTGTTGCTCCAGGGGCAGGTGGACTTCGCGATCAGCAGTGTCTGGATGCCCGATGAGCGCATTGATTTTCTGCCGATCCTGAGTGATCAGGTCGGTGTGGTCTGCCGTCATGATCACCCGCTGGTAGAGGCGGGCGGGGCCTTGCACTGGTCCAGCCTGCAGGCGTATCCGCTGGTGCGCAATGGCACCTCGCGCTTGCTCGAAGGCACCGCGGCGGCGGGGCTGCTGGAGAGCAGCCTGTTGTTCGTCTCCAACATGATTTCGCTGATCGCGATGCTCGAACAAGGCATTGGCATCACGACACTGCCATCCCTGGCATTTCCCCAGGGCAATGAACAGCTGGTGTTTCTGCCGCTTTCAGAGCCGAAAGTGGAACGTCAGATCGGAATCCTGTGCCGCAAAGGCCATAGCCTGTCGCCCGCGGCGGCCGAGTTGATGAGTTTTCTGAAGGCGAATATGCGCATAACGGCCATGCAAAACTGACGCGCAATTGTGGAAAACGCCAAACCCCTGTAGGAGCCGGCTTGCCGGCGAAGGCGTCTTCATGGCCGCTACAAGGCTCGAGACCGCCTTCGCCGGCAAGCCGGCTCCTACAGGGTCATGTCCCCCAACCTTCTCTTACCGCCCGGCGAATCCCCTCCAGCAACATCGCAAAGGCCGGGTTGTCATTGTTCTCGCGCCAGATCAGATGCAGCTCGCTCTGCACGCCTTCCCCCAGGTCGATGTCGCGAAACACCACGTTCTTGAACACCACACTGCTGGCGCAACGCGGCACCAGGGCCAGGCCCATGCCGGCATTGACCAGGGCCAGGATGGTCAGCGATGAACCCAGCCATTGCACGTACTCCGGTGCCACCCGGGCCGAGCGCAGCATGCCGGTCAGCAGTTCGTTGAACGGGGGATAGGCGGCGTGGGAGTACATTAGAAAAGGCTGGGCATCGAGGTCCTGGACCGACACGCAGTCGGCAGTGGCCAGGGGATGGCTGTCGGGAACGGCCAGGACGAATGGCTCGCGCACCAGGCACTCGGTGGCGTAGCCCGGCTCCAGCAAGGGCGCGCGGACGATACCCAGGTCGATCCGGCGAGCGCGCAAGGCTTCGTGCTGTTGGTAGGTGTTCATCTCCGACAGGTCGATTTTGACATGGGGCTGCTTGAGGCGCGCTTCAGTGATGACCTTGGGCAGGAACTCATACACCGCGCTGCCGACGAAGCTGATATTGACCGAGCCGATATCGCCCTCGGCAAAACGCCGGGCGGTGACGGCGGCTTGCTGCGCCCGCTCCAGCAGGTTTTGCGCTTCGATGAAGAATGCGCGCCCGGCGGCGGTCAGGGCGACGCTGCGGGTGGTGCGGGTGAACAGCTCGACACCGAGGTGATGCTCCAGCAGTTGAATCTGTCGGCTGAGGGGCGGCTGGGTCATGTTCAGGCGTTCGGCGGCGCGACGGAAGTTGAGTTCGGTCGCCACCGTGGTGAAGCAGCGCAGTTGAGTCAGTTCGAACATTGATCTAATCCAGGTATCAATCGAATGCCAAGTTAGATTAGACGGGATCAATGTCGGCGTCCATCATCGGCCTGCCCCTAAAAAAACAACGATCGGGAGTCGCCCCTTGAATACCCTCCAGAGTCCGCCGGATCCTTCGGTCCTTGCCCGCGCCGCGGCCAAGGTCAAGCGCCACGTACTGCCGTTGTTCGTGGTGATGTTCATCGTCAACTACATCGACCGGGTCAACATCGGCTTCGTGCGCAGCCACCTGGAAACCGACCTCGGCATCGGCGCGGCGGCCTATGGCCTGGGTGCCGGGCTGTTCTTCATCGGTTACGCGATATTCGAGGTGCCCTCCAACATGCTGCTGCAACGCTACGGTGCCCGCGCCTGGCTGACGCGCATCATGTTCACCTGGGGCGCGGCCGCCATGACCATGGCCTTTGTCCGCGGCGAAACCAGTTTCTATGTGCTGCGCTTTATCCTCGGTGCAGCCGAAGCAGGCTTTTTCCCCGGCATCATTTACTACTTCACCCAATGGCTGCCGTCGACCGAACGCGGCAAGGCGATGGCGATCTTTCTCAGCGGCTCGGCCATTGCCTCGGTGATCTCCGGTCCGGTGTCGGGCGCGCTGCTCAACGTCAGCGGGATGAGCCTGCACGGCTGGCAGTGGATGTTCCTGATCGAAGGCTTCGCCTCCATCGTGCTGTGCGGGTTTGTCTGGCTCTGGCTGCAATCCCATCCGCGGGAAGCGAAATGGCTCAGCGCCGAAGAGAAGGAGGCCCTGGTCGGCGCCATCGCCCTGGAACAACAGGCTCGCGAAGCGGTGCAGACCGTCAAGCCCTCGATGTTCAAGCTGCTGGCGGACAGGCAGATCGCGTTGTTTTGCTTCATCTATTTTTCCATCGCCCTGACTATTTATGGCGCCACGTTCTGGCTGCCGAGCATGATCAAGAAAATGGGCAACCTCGGCGACTTCCAGGTCGGCCTGTTCAACTCGATCCCGTGGATCATTTCCATCATTGCGATGTATGGCTTCGCCGCGATGGCGAGCAAGTGGAAATACCAGCAGGCGTGGGTGGCGGTGACATTGGTGATCGCTTCCTTTGGCATGTTCATGTCGACCACTGGCGGGCCGGTCTTCGCCTTCGTCGCCATCTGCTTCGCCGCCATTGGTTTCAAGGCCGCCTCGGCGCTGTTCTGGCCGATTCCCCAAGGCTATCTGGATGCGCGCATCGCCGCGGCGGTGATCGCCCTGATCAACTCCATCGGCAACCTCGGCGGCTTCGTGGCCCCGACCGCGTTCGGTTTCCTGGAGCAGACCACCGGTTCCATCGAAGGCGGGTTGTACGGTCTGGCGGGCACCTCGCTGGTGGCGGCGGTGGTGATCTTTTTCGCCCGCACGGCACCGCGTGGCGATGCACTGCGCGTGCTGACCGGTAAAGCCGTCGACAACGCGACCCCACAACAGTCTCTAAAACACCCCGCCATGAAACCAGAAGCAAAGGGAGCAGCCTCTTGAAAATCAAACGAGTCACCGTCACCCCCATCGCCTTCCGTGACCCGCCGCTGCTCAACGCCAGTGGCATTCACGAACCCTTTGCGCTGCGCTCGATCATCGAGATCGAAAGCGACAATGGCTACATCGGGCTGGGGGAGAGCTACGGCGATGCCCCGGCGCTGGCGATCCAGCAGCAACTGCAATCGCAACTGATCGGCCTCGATCCATTCAACCTCAATCAACTGCGCAGCATCGTCCAGGCCACCGTGGCGGCGAACAAACCCGCGAGCATCGCCGGTGCGGAACTGGCGCCGGGCTCCCATGCCAGCAAAGCGGTGAGCAACGCCTACTCGGCGTTTGAAGTGGCGTTTCTGGATTTGCAGGCGCATTCATTGAACGTGCCCCTGGTGGATTTGCTGGGCGGTGCGATCCGCGATCAGATTCCGTTCAGCGCCTATCTGTTCTTCAAGTACGCCCAACACGTCGACTCACCCTACAAGCCGGACAATTGGGGCGAAGCCCTGAACGAAGCGCAGATCGTCGCCCAGGCCCGGCGCATGATCGAGACCTATGGCTTCAAGAGCATCAAGCTCAAGGCCGGCACGCTGCCGCCCGATCATGAAGTGTCATGCATCAAGGCACTGAAAAAAGCCTTTCCCGGTTACCCGCTGCGCATCGATCCGAACGGCAACTGGTCGCTGGAAACCTCGATTCGCATGGCCGAATTGCTCGGCGATGACCTGCAGTATTACGAAGACCCGACACCAGGCCTGGACGGCATGTCAGAACTGCACAAGCGCACCGGGCTGCCGCTGGCGACCAACATGGTGGTCACCGACTTTGATGAATTTCGCCGCAGCGTGGCCTTGAACAGCGTGCAGATCGTGCTCGCCGACCACCATTACTGGGGTGGCCTGCGCGATACCCAGGCGCTGGCGAAAATGTGCCAGACCTTTGGCCTGGGCGTCTCGATGCATTCCAACTCGCACCTGGGCATCAGCCTGATGGCCATGGCGCATGTCGCCGCAGCCGTGCCCAACCTCGATTATGCCTGCGACACCCATTACCCCTGGCAGGAGCCGGATGAAGAGGTGATCAAGGGCGGCAAGCTGCCGATCGTCGACGGTTGCGTGAAGATCACCCGCGCACCGGGGTTGGGGCTGGAGTTGGATCACGATCAATTGGACAAGCTGCACGACCAATACCTGACCTGCGGCATTCGCCAGCGCGACGACGTGAAGCAGATGCAGCGTTACAAGCCGGAGTGGAAGGCGGTCAAACCGAGGTTTTGAGCTCAGCCAGCAGACGTTCGATTTGCGTCAGTTCCCAGGTGCTGAGCAAGCTGACGGGGTCGGTGCGTTGCCAACTGTCGAACACGCCCTCGCGGCCGTCCGGGCTCTGGCAACGCTGGCAATGACGCAAATGGTTGCCGTCGACGTCGAGGGTCAGCCGCCAGCCTTCGATATCGACCTGCATCAGGCCAGGCCCGGACTGTTCGCCGAGGCGCTGCAAAGGGCGAATGCCCAGGGCGGCGTCGCGCAATGACTGGTAAACCTCGCGGGCGGTAAGAGCTGTCACGGGTATCTCCGTCGGGTGGGGGCTGTAGGAGCAAGCTTGCTCGCGATGGTCGTAAACGATAACGCGTTTTTCCTGAATGAGCATAGAAGGCGATCTCAAGCCTTGCAGCGCCCACGCAGACGCCTTCGCCGGCAAGCCGGCTCCTACAGGGTTCGTGTTGACCACAATCCATCTGCACACCAGTGATCCCTTGTAGGAGCTGGCTTGCCAGCGAAGGCGGCCTCAAGCCTTGCAGTGCCCGTGCAGACGTCTTCGCCGGCAAGCCGGCTCCTACAGGGTTCGTGTTGACCACAATCCATCTGCACACCAGTGATCTTTGTAGGAGCTGGCTTGCCAGCGAAGGCGGCCTCAAGCATTGCAGTGCCCGTGCAGACGTCTTCGCCGGCAAGCCGGCTCCTACAGGGTTCGGTGTTGACCACAATCCATCTGCACACCAATGATCCTTGTAGGAGCTGGCTTGCCAGCGAAGGCGGCCTCAAGCATTGCAGTGCCCGTGCAGACGTCTTCGCCGGCAAGCCGGCTCCTACAGGGTTCGTGTTGACCACAATCCATCTGCACACCAGTGATCCCTTGTAGGAGCTGGCTTGCCAGCGAAGGCGGCCTCAAGCATTGCAGTGCCCGTGCAGACGTCTTCGCCGGCAAGCCGGCTCCTACAGGGTTCGGTGTTGACCACAATCCATCTGCACACCAATGATCCTTGTAGGAGCTGGCTTGCCAGCGAAGGCGGCCTCAAGCCTTACAGTGCCCGTGCAGACGTCTTCGCCGGCAAGCCGGCTCCTACAGGGTTCGGTGTTGACCACAATCCATCTGCACACCAGTGATCCTTGTAGGAGCTGGCTTGCCAGCGAAGGCGGCCTCAAGCCTTGCAGTGCCCGTGCAGACGTCTTCGCCGGCAGCCGGCTCCTACAGGGTTCGGCGTTGACCACAATCCATCTGCACACCAGTGATCCTTGTAGGAGCTGGCTTGCCAGCGAAGGCGGCCTCAAGCATTGCAGTGCCCGTGCAGACGTCTTCGCCGGCAAGCCGGCTCCTACAGGGTTCGGCGTTGACCACAATCCATCTGCACACCAGTGATCCTTGTAGGAGCTGGCTTGCCAGCGAAGGCGGCCTCAAGCATTGCAGTGCCCGTGCAGACGTCTTCGCCGGCAAGCCGGCTCCTACAGGGTTCGGCGTTGACCACAATCCATCTGCACACCAGTGATCCTTGTAGGAGCTGGCTTGCCAGCGAAGGCGGCCTCAAGCATTGCAGTGCCCGTGCAGACGTCTTCGCCGGCAAGCCGGCTCCTACAGGTTCGGCGTTTTCCACAATTTGGCTGTATGCAGGGATTGTGTAAATACGGTAGGCGGCGATCTTGGCGATTGCCCGGGCATCCCATGAACTGCAGGTTATTGCAGGTATAAAAAAACCCGGCAGACGAGGCCGGGTTTTTCGTTGAGTGTCGCGGTAAAACCATTCATTTATGCTGCACGGCTTTCGATCAAACGATCAGAACCACCTTCGGCAACTCGATTTTCGATCAGACGATCCGAGCCATCGGCAGCGACGCGATTCTCGATCAACCGATCCGAACCATCCGCAGCCACGCGGTTTTCGAGCAGACGATCCGAACCATCCGCAGCCACGCGGTTTTCGATCAGACGATCCGAACCATCCGCAGCCACGCGGTTTTCGATCAGACGATCCGAACCATCCGCAGCCACGCGGTTTTCGAGCAGACGATCCGAACCATCCGCAGCCACGCGGTTTTCGATCAGACGATCCGAGCCATCAGCAGCCACGCGGTTTTCGAGCAGACGATCCGAACCATCCGCAGCCACGCGGTTTTCGATCAGACGATCCGAGCCATCAGCAGCCACGCGATTCTCGATCAAACGATCCGAACCATCAGCAGCCACGCGATTCTCGATCAAGCGATCCGAACCACCCTCAGCCACACGGCTTTCAATCAAACGGTCCGAGCCGCCTTCTGCGACAACCGGATGAGTAGAAGTAGCGGCAAAAGCGTTAAGTGCAAAAACCGAGAAAGCGATGCTGAGGATGGTTTGGCGTTTCATGATGTGTGCTCCGGGGGAGTTATTGGTTGGTATGGATGCGATGTTACGCCCCGCAGTTTTTAAGAGAACTTCATTGGGTTGATGGTGACTATCGACGTCGGCAATGGATGAAGCATGCTCACCATTGAAGTAGGCCAAAGAGAGTTCACAGGTATCGTATGATGGGTTTTTTTGCCGTTACAAAGGATCCGCATGAGTTTAAGCAAACGCGAGCAGGCGCACATCGAACGTCGCCTGGTCGAGACCCTCACCGAGGCGTGCGAGACGGCCAAGGCGGAATTGGTCGGGTTCGCCTGGCTGACCCACGAGGTCGATTACGCCGAATTTCCTTCCAGCCTGAGGGTGGTCTGGGTCTTCGAGACTCAGGCGCAAAAGGATCAGGCACAGGCGAGCGGGCAGGGTGGGCGCATGATTGAACTGACAGCCGAGGCGTTGGCTGCAGCCCAGGTTCCGCTCAGTCCGGTCTGGGCCCATGTGCAGTTCGATTCCGAAGAGGAATGTCAGCGTGCCAACGGCGGGAACTGGCCGCTGCGTCTGAAGGGCAAACGCCCGCTGCGAAGATGAACGAGTCGGTTGGACCTTGCGCAAAGTCGACCGATGGAGCGCAGTAGTCGCTGCGCTCTATCGCTCGCTGTTATTTACGCCTCCCAATTCTGTCTGTGTGCAGGGGCGCCCAAAGGGGAGCCTATTGCACCACCATCGACGACGATCTCCGCACCCACGACATTGCTGGAATCGCTGGAGGCGAGAAACAACGCAACGGTGGCGACTTCTTCGGCTTCGCCAATACGACCGAGCGGGATAGTGGTTTTCAGCTTTTGTTCCAGTGCATCCATTTCAGTCGAGTTGGAGGCCAGGGGGTTCCATACCGGCGTGCGCGCAGCCCCGGGTGTGATCTGATTGACGCGGATGCCACGGGGGGCGAACTCTGCGGCCATGACTCGGGTCATGGAGCGCACCGCGCCTTTGGAGGCTGCATAAGCGCTGTAGCCCGGCCAGCCCATCACCGCGTGCACCGACCCGTTCAAAATGATGGAGGCACCCGGGCTGAGGTGTGGCTCGGCCGCCTGTACGGTAAAGAACACGCCAGTGATATTGGTCTGGATGATGTTCTGGAACGTCTCGAGCCGGGTGCCCCCGACAGGGGTCAGCTCGGCGATGCCGGCGTTGGCGAACACGATATCCAGGTTGCCGAACACCGCGACGGCCTCCGCTACGGCACGCTCGATTTCACTGGCATCGGTCAGGTCGGCTTTGATCGCAAGCAGGTTCGGACCCAGCGCCTCGCGGGCTTCATCCAGGGTTTTTTGACTGCGCCCGGTAATGGCGACTCTGGCGCCTTCAGCGATGAACAGTTTTGCGGTGGCCAGGCCCAGGCCGCTGTTGCCGCCTGTGATGAATGCAGTTTTTCCAGCCAGTTTCATTGGATGCTCCTGTGGTTCTATTATGCAACCACTGATGTCGATGCGAATGTGCACACGCTTCATGGCACAGTGTTCTGGTTTTATTATGAAACCAGTGAATGTAATGTTTATCAGTAGTGGTTGTATAATGCAACCACATTTCCGAATGTCGCCTGAGCCACACTGTCGGCGACCCTTTGATGGAGATAATTGAAGTGAAGCGCAAAAGCCTGCAGGGCAATCCCTGTCCCGTCGCCCGATCCCTTGATCTGATCGGCGACTGGTGGTCGTTGCTGATCATTCGCGATTCGCTCGCAGGGACGCGGCGTTTCAGCGATTTCCAGAAAAGCCTGGATGTGGCGAAAAACATTCTGAGTACGCGGCTTAAACACATGGTGGCTGAAGGCGTGATGCAAATGGTGCCGGCCGCTGATGGCAGCATTTACAAGGAATATGCGTTGACGGAGAAGGGAAGGGCCTTGCAGCCAGTGCTCATTGCCCTGTCGCAGTGGGGCAACGAATTCATGTACGAGCCCGGCGAAACCGGATCGGTCATGGTCGACGCAAGGGATCGCAAGCCGATCAGGAAAATCGAGCTGGTTTCAGCCGATGGGCGGCAGCTCAACCCCGAAGATATCGCCACCAGACTCGGCGTTCCACACTGAGGCTGCAGATTCAACATCGCAGTGCCTGACAGGCCGCTTTCGCCGGCAAGCCAGCTCCTACAGGGGGTCTTCGGTGAGCACGCAATCAATGGACGCAACCGATCCCGTGTAGGAGCCGGCTTGCTGGCGAAGGCGGCGGCACATCCAGCATCGCAGTGCCTGACAGACTGCTTTCGCCGGCAAGCCAGCTCCTACAGGGGATCTTCGGTGAGCACGCAATCAATGGACGCAACCGATCCCGTGTAGGAGCCGGCTTGCTGGCGAAGGCGGCGGCACATCCAGCATCGCAGCGACTGGCAGACTGCTTTCGCCGGCAAGCCAGCTCCTACAAGGGATCTTCGGTTTAAAACGTAAGGGATGTCCCCGGTTTCTACCGGAGCAAGCTGAACTGGCCTAATAATTCCGGACACCTCTTAAGGGCGATATGATTTCGCCAACTTGGAGGTTTCATGAACGAAAGAAAGGTCTATACCCGCGAGTTCAAGCTGCATGCTGCCAGCATGGTGCTCGA
>NZ_CABVHU010000032.1 GCF_902497855.1 Pseudomonas fluorescens | reverse complement strand
GCACCATGCTGGCAGCATGCAGCTTGAACTCGCGGGTATAGACCTTTCTTTCGTTCATGAAACCTCCAAGTTGGCGAAATCATATCGCCCTTAAGAGGTGTCCGGAATTATTAGGCCAGTTCAAGCCGGCTCCTACAGGGTTCGGCGTTGACCACAATTCATCAGCATATAGGCGGGGGCAGCGGAGCTTGCGAACGGGAGTCAGATAACGAAGTTAACCAGTCGGTTGGGCACCACAATCATCCTGCTCGCGCTTTCCAGATAGCTGCGCAACACTGGATCAGCCAATGCCCGGATCCGTATTGCATCGTGATCGGCACCAGCCTGGATCAAGATTTCCCCACGCAATTTGCCGTTCACTTGCACCATCATTTTCACTTCGTCCTGCTTCAAGGCTTCGTTATCCGGCACCGGCCACGAACAGTCGTAGATGTCACCCGGGAAACCCAGTTCCGCCCAGAGTGTCTGGGTGATGTGCGGTGTCACGGGATTCAGGACCTGCAACAGGATCGCCATCCCCTCGCGGGCCACCTGGAGGCCGGCAGCCCTGCCTCCCTCCAGCACCTTGAGCATCTTCATCGCACCCGAAACGACAGTGTTGTATTGCATCCGTTCGTAATCGCTGTTGACCTGCTGCAGCAAGCGATGCATCTCAAAGCGCACGCGTCTGGATTCGGCAACGTCCTCAACCCGATCGCTCTCCCGTGCCTGACCTTCATGGGCAAAAGTCCATAGTCGACGCAAAAAGCGATAAGCCCCCTCAACCCCGCTGTCGCTCCAGATCGTGTCCTGGTCGGGAGGCCCCGCGAAAATGGTAAACAAACGGGCAGTGTCGGCGCCGAACCTGTTGATGATGTCCCTCGGCTCGACAACATTGTTCTTCGACTTCGACATTTTTTCCACGCCGCCAATGCTGACGGGCAAACCGTCCTCAAGCGCCGTAGCCTTCACCGGGCGACCTTTTCCATCGTACTCGACCGTCACTTGCGCGGGATAAAACCATTGCCGGCTGCCATCGTCCGCTGTGCGGTAATAACTTTCCCGCAACAGCATGCCTTGGGTGAACAGGTTCTTGAACGGCTCGCTGAACGCCACCAGCCCTTCATCGCGCATCGCCCGGGTCCAGAACCTGGCGTACAGCAGATGCAGCACCGCGTGCTCGATACCGCCGATGTATTGATCGATGGCCATCCAGTATCGACTGCCGGGCCCGACCATCGCGGTATCACTGCCGGGATCGCAATAGCGCATGAAATACCAGCTCGAGTCGACGAAGGTATCCAGGGTGTCGGTTTCCCTAAGTGCCGGCGCCGCGCAACGAGGGCAAGCCACCTGGCGAAAGCCGTCATGCGCCAGTAACGGATTTGCGCTGCCGTCGGGAATGCAATCGGTCGGTAACACCACAGGCAGATCCGAATAAGGGACCGGGACGTCGCCACAGTGCTCACACCGGATGATGGGGATGGGGGTCCCCCAGTAACGTTGCCGTGAAATCCCCCAATCGCGCAGGCGCCAGGTGGTGGCTTCCTCACCCATGCCACGCTCAACCAACGCCGCGACGATGGCCTGGGTGGCCTGTGTGACTGTCAGCCCATCGTAGGCTCCGGAGTTGATGAGATGACCATCCCGGCTCGCGTGGCTGTCTGACCAGTCTTGAAAGTCATAGACCTGATCGTCGCAAGCAATGACCTGGCGAACAGGCAACCCGTATTGATTGGCAAAGTCGAAGTCACGCTCGTCGTGGGCAGGCACGGCCATCAAGGCGCCTTCCCCATATTCGCTGAGCACGTAGCTGGTAATCCACAGGGCGACGGGCTCACCGGTCAACGGGTGCTCGACGTGCAAACCGCTGGGAACGCCGATCCTGACCTGGGCACTGGAGGCCGGACCGGCCTCTGCCGCCTGGCGACATGCCTTCACCTGCGACTCCAGGTGCGGATCGAGTTCCAGAGCACGCCTGGCCAGTGCATGCCCGGGCGAAATGGCACAGAAGGTCACCCCCATGAGCGTATCCACGCGGGTTGTGAACACCCACAGCTTGCCTGCGTCGATCAGTTGCTCCGATGCATCCCGGACCCGGTGGGCAAATGCCAAACGGACACCGCTGGCCTTGCCTATCCAGTTGCGCTGCATGGTGCGAACCCTGTCGGGCCAGCCATCCAGCGTGTCGATGGCTGACAGCAACTCTTCGGCATATTGCGTGATACGCAGGTAGTACCCGGGAATTTCCCGCTGCTCGACCAACGCCCCCGAGCGCCAGCCTCGACCGTCGATCACCTGCTCATTGGCCAGCACCGTCTGGTCGACAGGGTCCCAATTGACTATCTGGGTTTTCTTGTAGACCACGCCCTTTTCCAGCAACTTGAGGAAGAACCACTGACTCCATTTGTAATACTGCGGGTCGCAGGTGGCGATCTCCCGCGACCAGTCGAAGGCCAGTCCCAGCGGCTGCATTTGCGCCTTCATGTCCGCAATGTTCAGCCGTGTCCACTCGGCGGGAGAAACACCCGACTGCATGGCCGCGTTCTCTGCCGGCAAACCGAAAGCGTCCCAGCCCATCGGCATTAGCACGTTGAATCCTTTCATGCGCATATGACGGGCCAACATGTCGTTTATCGTATAGTTGCGCACGTGCCCCATGTGCAACTTTCCCGATGGATAAGGAAGCATCGAGCAAGCATAAAACTTGAGCCGGGTTTCATCTTCGGTCGCCCTGAATACATCATCTTCGAGCCATTTGGCCTGCGCCGTACTTTCTACCCGGGCTGGATCATATTGCGGTCGCATAGAGGTTCCTTGACATTGCTGGAGCTGAACGACAAATGATTCGTTCGGCTCACACTCCTTAAAAGTTACCAGTCGATTTGCATCAGCTCCTGTCCGGTGATGAAGCACGGGGCGTTACAGCCGTTTTGGCAACAACCAAAAGACAGCCGCCTCCGAACAGGATGCCCAACAGCCCATAGAGACTCCAACTCAGTTGGAAACCGACCCCGGTGATCAACGAGGCGCCCAGCCCGACGGATACTATTCTCGCCCCCGCCAGCACGATCGGAATAAGGGAAAAAAGACCGGCCTGAGTCTGCAATGTGGTTTTCTGCGAAATCAGCGCAGTGATGTAGGTAATGCCGAGAATCTCACCCAGCGTCCAGAAGAAAACGAACGCGAGGATTAGAACCGTGTGTTCGAAAAAGGCATAGGCACCAAATCCGATACCGTAAAAAACCGCAGCCAAGGACAGATTGGTGAGCGCCCCGAAACGCGACGTCAACGCTATAAGTGGTTGCGTCAATAAGATCACCAGCGACGCATTAACGATACCGACAGCACCGAACACGCTGGCGGCCTTCCCCGCCGTCACCATATCAAGCCAAAGAGGCAACTGATATTCACGCTGCGCATCCAGCACAGACAACGCAAAGAACATGGCGCCGGAGATGATCACGATCCTTGGCACATCGACCATCGCGCCGTGGGCAGCCCTTCTGTCTTCAGGTACAGCGCTCCGGCGTTCCGGCAGCGCCAGAAAGACACTCGCTAAAACGCACAACACACTCACGACCATCGCAAAAAGCATCAGGTAGTGACTGTCGAGGCCAAGCAAATAACCACCAATCATGAACAGCAGCGCCGCCCCCAGATTGCTGGCCAAGTGCAAATAGCCAAAGGAAGCGATGCGGTTGCTTTCATTTGCCACCAAGGACGTGAGGACACTGAATACCGGCGTGATCAGGCCCGCACACAGCATGAACAACAGCACCATCGCAATGGAGGCGATCGATGAGCTGAACACAGCAGCGAGCAACAAAAACACCGATGAACAGGACGAGGTACTGATCAAAAGCGCCCGGAAGGAATAATGACCGACCAGCGCCCCGCCCAACAGATTGCCCACCAGATAGAACGCCGACATTAGCGTGATCACCAACGCGACCGCCGAACTGTCGAGTTGGTAATGACGCTGGAAAAACAAGGCAGCGAAAGGCCCCAAGGCATTTGCCATGACGAACAGCAACCGGAGAAAAACGATATTGCGCATCCCTGCCGCCAGACCAATCCTTTTCAGAAATCTCTTCACTTGAGGATAACCTCGACGCTGCGCAAGCACGCAACGCTGGCAGCAGCACTGCCGCCCCCAAGTAGTATTGCCTTCAGGAATTTTTTGAGATCCGCCGAAGCAGGAACGGCCACACGTAACATATTGTGGAGCAGGCCAAAGCTGTGGGGGTATTGTGAACAGTCGCTGACGCGAATTTTAGCCTGAGCGAAAGCGTTGGCCAGACGACCGTCGTACTGATCCTGCAATAGCAAAAAATTCGTATCGCTTTCGTATACAACGATCGCGTTAGCCCGGCAGACTTCGATTATTTCACGCTTGATCTGCGCGAGTTTGTCGTGCGCCTGCTGCATTGCATCCCGGTTCCGCAAGCAGAACAGCGCAGCTTTCACCGCCACATGGTTTACATCCCATGGGCCGCGCACCTTCATCAGCTCACGAATTGATTCCGGTCGCGTGACTACATACCCCAGGCGCAACCCGGCAAGACCAAAGTATTTGGAGAACGAACGAATGACGAATAACTGCCTGACCGCGCTGAATGCATCCAGACACGAGTGTTGCAGGTACTCAAAGTAGCATTCGTCAACGATCATCGGCTTGTCTTGTCTTACACAAGCCTCGACTAGCGCTTTCAATTGCTCAGGGTCGGTGCGTACGCCCAGAGGATTGTTGGGATTACACAGGATCAGTCCCTGGCAAGTCCGCAAGGATTCGAGCACAGCATCGGTAGGCAGCACGAATCTTTGGACTTGTTTCTCGAACCCAACGATCACCGGTACTACGCCATTGACGTCGAGCATCTGGTAATAGAAGGAAAAAACCGGAGAAGGAACCACCACCCTATCCCCAGGCGAAAACAGTGACCGTATCACCAGATCGATTGCCTGATCCGCCCCATTGGTCAGTAATAAACTGTCGGTCGAAACCTTGCAGTACTTTGCCAACTCGCTCAGGAGCATCTGATAATTGGGGTAAGTGAACAGATCCCCGGGCTTCAATTCGGTAGCAATGAATCGTGCAAGAAACTCATGTAGAAACTGGTTTTCATTCAGATCCAGCAACATCGACGAGAGATCGCGTTCCGGAGCCTTCCACAATCCGGAACGCAAGATATGTCCATGAAACTTCATTTGTGCATCCCTCCGTAGATCACTTGTTCGCCTAGCTCATACATCTGTCTGATATCGTCGTCGCTGGCATACACCACCGACTTCCCTGTGGCCGCCGACAAATACTGGCTGGTAATCAATCGACTGATTTCCGCAGTGAACGCCACGGCACGATGAAACGCCTCGGACAGGTCGCGGCCAAAACTGGTAATGCCATGGCTGGGCATGACAATGCAGTTGGTGTCACTGGCGCAGCGGTTAATGGCACTGACATCCAGTTCGACATTCACACCCTCGCCGAGAATGCATGGTGGCTTGCCCATCACCAGTGCGGTGTCGTTTGACACGTACTCCATTTCACGCCATTGCATGACTGCGAAGAAGGAAATGACTTCATTGGGATGAAGATGCACCGTGGCATTGACATCAGCGCGGCAGCGCATGATTTCCCGGTGCATCTGGTGTCCCAGGCTAGGTCTGAAACAACCGTGCAAAAGCTCATCGGATTGCATATCCAGCACAGCCAGATGTTCAAGACCGCACTCTTCCAGGGAGACGCCGCGGTGTTTGGTGTAGATCACTTCACGCTGCCAGTACGAGCAATGGCTGCGTACAGCGATATTGCCCAGCGTATTGACCAACAGCTGTCGCGCCGCCAAGCGCTGACCGTATTGAAGAATACTGCTGCCTATCGCCACGTCGAACCAAGCCGGCAACTCGGATCGGGAAGTTTCAAGTCCCGCCAGTTTTAATTCAGGCATATCCCGTTGCCTCCCTCCGATACGCAATCGGGATTGACCACGGTTTTGATCTTTGCCCCCTCTAGCAGACCCAGAATCGTTTCCAGGGCACTGGCCTTCAACTCGACCAGAGAGCGTTCGCTGTAAAACGCGGCTGCGGCGTCAATAACACACGCTCATGTTCGATCAGGGCCTGGGGCGGTGCCGGTTCCTCCTGCACGACATCCAGCAGTGCCATAGACACTGCCCCAGACTGCAGAGCCCGAAGCAGAGCGTCGGTATCGACGATGCCACCTCGCGCGGTATTGATTAGGGTCGCACCGTGCTTCATCCGCGAAAATCGCGCATCGTTCATCAAATGCCCAGTGTCCGGATTAAGTGGCAGATGCAGCGATACGACATCGGCCGTTTCGAGCAACGACTCCAGCGTGCCTCCCTGCGCAATACCTTCGACACAGCGCTCGACCCACGGATCGTAAAAACAAATCCGGTAACCCAAGGCCGCCGCTCTGCGCGCCAATGCTCGCCCTGTTGCGCCATAACCGATCAACCCCAAAACGGTATCTGCGCAGGCTTTGACCTTGCCAGTGTGAGCTCGCCAGCTCCAACCGCCCTGCCGGGTGTGCCTGGCGTAGTCGAGAAGCTTGCGCTGGGCAAAGAGGATCAACGCCATGGCATGCTCCGCGACTTCCTCTGCTCCCACAGAGCCGATGTTGGAGCAAAGAATGCCTTTCGCGCTCAACGCCTCGACATCCACATCATCAAGGCCAATGGTTGCCTTCACCAACGCGCGGCATCGATGCATCCTGGCAACCAATGGCGCGTCGATGACGACCGAATGAAAGGCGATGATCCCGTCGGCGCGGGCCAATTGCTCATCCGAGGGCCGGGATGTGACCTCCAGGCGACAGGGCTGATGCGCCGAACCAGGGGCATACTCCCCAGGGTCGACATAATTCACTCTCTGCGAATCGATCATCAGAATATTCATGGGCATCTCCTTCTTCCCTGGCAGTAGCATTGCCGATTCAAATTTCGCGCCTGGCAGCCCTCAGCCGCTCAGGTAGTCGCAGTGTTTGCCGATGTTCCGTGCAATGGCCACGTTATATAGGCAGGCAGCGACCACCATGTCCTGACTGGCGTGTCCGACGCTGCGGAAATAACTCAGACCTTGTTTCTGCGTTGCCGACGAAGGCTGCTCGATGACCAATGCACTGATCTCGCGGATGTCCTCTACACCCATCACAGACAACGCCAACGCCTGGGCAATCTCGCCCGACTCGCGGCATGCGGCCTCCAAATGATCGACATGAACCTGCGCATTGCCCAGTAACCGTGGATCGATCTCGCACGCCTGCAATGTACTGCCACCAATGGCATTGATATGGGCATCGGGCTTGAGCTGATGCGCCCCAATCAAGGGCAGCGGACTGTCATGGGAGGTCGTAGTGCAGACAATGTCCGCATCCGTCAGCGCCTCCTCCATTTGTTTGACGGCTTCTACCGGCAACGAAAGCTCAATGGACAGACGCTCGGCCAAAGCGACACTTCGGGCCAGACAGCGGGAAAATATCCTGACCTGCCCCAGCTCCCTGATAGCGGCCATCGCCTTGATATGCGCTGCAGCCTGAGCCCCGGCACCGATCATCGCCAGATTGAGCCGCACCCGCGGGCAGAGCTTGTCCGTTGCCAGCGCACTCAAGGCACTGGTACGAATCGCCGTCAGGGCTGCACTGTCAAGCATCGCCAGCAACCGCCCGCTTTCGATATCGATCAGCAAGACCGCACCATTGACCGCCGATAATCCGCGCATGGCGTTGCCGGGATGAAACGACGACACCTTGATGCCCAGCGTCTGGCTGGCGGGCAAAAAGGCCGGCATGAACAAAGAGAATGCTTTTTGTCGCTCGTGAGTGATGATCGAGCGTTGCGGAACCACCGGAGCCGAGAAAGCAAAATCCCGGTGAGCCGCTTCGAGTGCGCGAATAAGCTTTGGCAACTCGACACAACGCTCGATGTCTTCACGATTAAGAAGCAGCATGACTCATCCTTTTTCCATCAGGCTTTGCGTAGATACCGGCCATCCTCAAGCCGGCAGCACCCATGCTTTGAGTGCCCCATCCACCGACATCACAGATCCGATACGCCTAACCAACGGGGTAGTCCTGGGAATACCCGTGCCTGGGAACCAGAAAGGTGCGCAGGTAAGTGATCACGGGGGTGCCATCCTGCTTACGACCGATCACCCTGATGGTGACAATGCCCTGGCCCGGACGCGATCGGGATTCACGCTTGGAGACAACCTCACTCTCTGCATACAAGGTGTCGCCGACGTAAACCGGATTTGGGAGACGAATTTCGTCCCAGCCCAGGTTTGCGATCGCCCGGGCACTCATTGTCGCTACCGTCATGCCACTGATAATCGACAACGTCACCGAGCTGTTGACCAGCAACTGCTCGAATTCGCTGCGCTGTGCATAGGCAACGTCTATATGTGCAGGATGGTTGTTCATGTTCACCAGTGACTGCCAGATATTGTCCAGCTCAGTCACAGTACGGCCGGGGCGGTGCTCGAATACATCACCCACCACAAACTCTTCGTAATGCAGGCCATAAGACTCACGATAGCGATTAGCGCCGATCTGTTCATGGGCAGGGATCATTGGCTCCATTACATTCTCCTCAAAGACCCAATTCCTGGGCGCGCTGGATAAGTTTCCTGGCTTGCTTCACAAACGGCGGTCCCACCATGAGGTTCTTCAGCCTCGTAATTTTTTCTCTACTGTTTTCCGCAGCCTGCACAACTGCCAGGGCATGTTCGTACTCAGCGATGGAAGGGGTGAACACATCATTGATGATGGGTATCTGCCGTGGATGAATGGAGGTCTTGCCACTGAATCCCAACTCCCGGGTGTCCTGGCATTCCTTCAGCAGCCCTGCCTCGTCGTCGAGATTGAAGTAAGCGGTATCGAACGCGGGAATACCCGCTGCGCTAGCGGCCGCAACGATGCTCCCACGTGCATGCAGGATGTTGCTCCAGCCACCGATCTGCACCCCCAGGCTGGCCGCATAGTCGGCGGAACCAAAGATCAGTCCGTCGGCACTGGATGCAATGGCGTAGATATCCCGCAGACAGGCCGGTGTTTCGACGGTGACCAGTATTTTCGGACTTTCTCCATTTAGACTTAAATTCGCGCGCACCACCTCTATCTCGGCCGCCGCCTCGGTCATTGCCATGACTATGAACTCGGGCCTCTGTTCAAGTGATTGCACCAACAACAGATCGAGCAACCCTTGATTATCACGCAGAGGGTTGATACGCAGTGCTGTACGCTGCATGACATCAAAACGATAGAACTGTTCGACACACAACCGGGCCTCTGCTTTCCTGGTGAGCGGAACACCGTCCTCCAGATCAATCACCATGACATCCGTCAGAACACTTTTTGCGTATTGCTCGGGGTGCAAGGCGGAGCAATACAGCAAACTTCTTGGTGTGGGATTGGTCATCCTAACCTCTCAACGTCGAACAGGGTTCAGGCGGACCTCTTGTACTGCCGCTTGGACAGCGGAACAGAAACTCCGTATATCCTCTTGGGACATGTCTGCACGCATCATCACACGCAGACCGGATTTGTTCCTGGCTACAATGGGGAAGAATACTGCTGAAGTGTAATACCCTCGCTTGAAGACGCCCTCGGAAACGCCAATCGCCATATCAGGACTGTCCAGTGGAATGACCCGAATCGGTAGTCCCGATCCCGCGTGTTCCGTCTCAAACAAGCTGTCGAACAGTCGAATATTGGAATTAAGTTTCTGCTGCAAAACGCCAAGCTCGCTGGTCTTGTGAATATCCAGGGAAGCCATTGCCGCACCTATAGCGGCGGGATTTACATATTGCGAATAGGACATCGGCCCGCCAAAACGACGGAAAATTTTTTGATAGTTGGCCTTCTCCGACATGAATATGCCGCCACCATTGGCGCCAAATGCCTTGGCCAATGAATAAACAAGTAGCGTCCGTGGATTGAGATCAGGCATAAAAGTACGAATATAGCCCTCACCTCGCTCGCCATAGGCACTCAATGAATGAGAGTCATCGAAGTATAGAAACAGCCCATACTTATCCTGCAAAACCAACAGCCGCTCTATAGGTGCACTTCCGCCCATACTGTAAGCACCGTCAGCAACGTACGCGACCAAAGGATGACGTTTGCACATATCCTCAATAAAGTCGACGTCATTGTGATTGCAAGTGACAACCTGCGTTTCATCACCACAGATGGCCTTGACCTGATTCAGTGCAAAATGGGCATGTTTATCGAAAATCAAAACGGGGCGCTGGCCATCTGTAAACATACCGGCTGCCAGGAGGGGCAGAGACGCGACGATGCCTGCACTGCAGGAAGTTGCTGTGAATGCTCGACAATTGAAATGGGTAGATAAGGCGTCTTCAAGTTCATCGAGTTCTTTCAATCTTATTCTGATACGCGAGGTGGGTAAATTCACGGTACCGCTACTCAATACATAGTCTGCGGCACGTCGCGCCAGACGCTCATCGACCTCAAGCCCCAAATATGAACAAGAGCACATATTCATGAACTCATGACCGTTCTGGTCTTGCATGCGCCCCAGCCGAGTATGCTCCACACTCAAATCGGTAAGCCCCGAATCTTGCGCAAGCGCCCAGGAGGGATTACCAATTTCGACGGATCTGGCAGTATTGATATATTTGTTTTTTTGCTCTGACATACACAACCTCTCTGATTCATGACGCAAGAAGAGCCAGTACAGCTGCGAAACTCAAAACACCGACCAGTTCCTGTCAGCCCCATTAGCCTTGCACATTCATTTTTTTACGGCAACTAAGAAAAGTCGTTAATTTACGAATGAAAGTTCTGTAGGAATTTTCGCCAACACCAAGACGCAACATTAACAGAGCTTCAACAGATACATACACACGCCACGCAACCCTGAAGAGAAAATGACACCTAACGCCGATCCGAAACATAATGTAACGAAACAAGTTGGTTTTATTGGATTTCACGCCAGCAAAATTCAGATGCCTCTCTATATTCAAGCGTTCCGCCCACTTAAACTTTTTACAACCGACCACTAAACGGACGCTCAATCATGGAAGGAAGATTGAAAGGTAAGCGAGCTCTAATAACAGGTGCATCGACAGGCATTGGAAGAGCAATAGCCGAAGCTTTCATTGCACAAGGGGCCGACGTCTTCATTACCGCCCGCACCGATGAAGCCAACGCGCGCGCAGTTACTGCATTAGCCGAGCGTCTTGAACAGCGGGCCAGTTTTATGCTTATGGATGCCGCAAGCTGTAGCATAGATGTACTCTTCGAGACAGCGCACGCAGACATCGGCCCGATAGATATACTTGTCAATAATCCCGCATTTATAACCCGCACTCCATTTCTGGAGCTAAGCAGCAATGAGTATGAACGAACCCTTGCGGTCAACCTCCGCTTCCCCTTCTTCGCAACTCAACGCTTTGCAAAAGATTGCATAGCACGCAAACAGGGCGGCAGCATCATTAACATTTCATCGGTCAGCGCTTTCAAGGCGGTCAGCCGAATGTCAGCTTACCAAGCGAGCAAGGCAGCACTGTCAATGCTTACCCGAAGTTGTGCCGTAGAACTGGCTCCATATGGCATCAGGGTCAACACCCTTTCACCTGGACTGACCGCCACCAACGGCAACGCCAGCCAGTGGCGGGACGCTCCAGAGGTATGGCAGAACAGAAAAAAAGAGATTCCAATGCAGCGCGCCGGAATCCCCTCGGATATGACAGGCGCTGCCATCCTCCTGGCATCGGATGAGTCATCATGGATGACGGGGGCTGATCTGGTCATTGATGGCGGGCACAGCTGTATTTAGAGCGTAGGGGCTGGCTTGTCCGATCGCTGCACCACGGCGAAGACGTCCGCTCATTCACCGCATGGCTTTCGGCCCCCCTTCGCTGCGGTACGACGGTGGTGTCCGTTCATTCAACGCATGGCTTTCGGGCCTCTTCGCTGGCAAGCCAGCTCCTACAGGGTTTGCGTCGCAGCACGATCACGGCGGGAAAGACATTGATCCAGAGCAGTTTCTTGCGCAGAAAATCAAGGTAAAACGGCCCTGCCCGCTACTTGCAGTAAGCCGCATATAAGACAACTTCCCACTCACTCGTCCGCCAAACAGTTTAAAAACCACCGCAAACAATATTGATTATCATTTAGCTCGAAAAATGTTCGTTACATTCCTTACAAAACATATTTAACGAAAAACCGCCTAATGCCCGCCACGCATGGGTTACAGGGTCCCGGAGGTCCGCAATGTCCTTTTTGCACCCAATAATTTCGCTATCTGAATTTTACTTGCACCGTGTTTAGCCATAAAATCAGCGGGATCGATTGCTGCGACATATCGTCACTGCGTTGTTTCTTTTTCAAGCTCAGAGACCTTTGCTCTCTGTTAAGGATTTCCAGCATGCCCGAAGCGACAGGACTCATGGCCCACAACTGGGGCTTTGCCATTTTCCTTCTGGGCGTCGTCGGCCTGTGCGCCTTCATGCTCGGCGTCTCCAGCCTCCTCGGGTCAAAAGCCTGGGGCCGCAGCAAAAACGAACCGTTCGAGTCCGGCATGCTACCTACAGGTGGCGCCCGCTTGCGGCTCTCAGCCAAATTCTATCTGGTCGCGATGCTCTTCGTGATCTTCGATATCGAAGCCCTTTTTCTCTTTGCCTGGTCTGTGTCCGTCCGCGAAAGCGGCTGGACCGGATTCGTCGAAGCTCTCGTTTTCATAGCAATTCTGTTGGCAGGTCTTGTCTACCTGTTCCGAGTGGGCGCCCTTGACTGGGCTCCGGAAGCTCGTCGCAAGCGGCAGGCGAAGCTGAAACAATGAGGCTTTGGCAATGCAATACAATCTCACCAGGATCGACCCCGATGCTCCTAACGAGCAGTATCCGATCGGCCAGCGGGAAACCGTTTCCGATCCGTTAGAAGATCAAGTCCACAAAAACATTTTCATGGGCAAGCTCGAAGACGTGCTTAACGGCACGATCAACTGGGGGCGCAAGAACTCCCTGTGGCCGTACAACTTCGGTCTTTCGTGCTGCTACGTGGAAATGACCACCGCCTTCACGGCGCCCCACGACATCGCGCGCTTTGGCGCCGAGGTTATCCGGGCATCGCCGCGCCAGGCGGATTTCATGGTTATCGCCGGTACCTGCTTCATCAAGATGGCGCCGATCATCCAGCGTCTCTACGAGCAAATGCTCGAACCTAAATGGGTCATCTCCATGGGTTCGTGCGCCAACTCCGGTGGCATGTATGACATCTACTCCGTCGTTCAAGGGGTGGACAAGTTCCTGCCCGTGGACGTCTACGTGCCTGGCTGCCCGCCCCGCCCCGAGGCTTTTCTGCAAGGCTTGATGCTGTTGCAGGAGTCGATTGGCCAGGAGCGTCGCCCACTTTCCTGGGTCGTCGGTGATCAAGGCGTGTATCGCGCCGAGATGCCTTCGCAGAAGGAACAGCGCCGCGAACAGCGTATTCAGGTAACCAACCTGCGCAGCCCCGACGAAGTCTGATCCAGCTCTGCTTCTTTCATAGAACGAGAACCTGGCTTCATTCTTTACGTTGACCGAAAGCGATAAATAACCATGACTACAGGCAGTGCTCTGTACATCCCGCCTTACAAGGCAGACGACCAGGATGTGGTCGTCGAACTGAACAACCGTTTTGGCCCAGAGGCGTTTTCCGCCCAGCCTACCCGCACCGGCATGCCGGTGCTTTGGGTTGCCCGGGCCAAACTCGTCGAAGTCCTGACCTTCCTGCGCAACCTGCCCAAGCCGTACGTCATGCTCTATGACCTGCACGGCGTGGACGAGCGTCTGCGCACCAAGCGTCAAGGGCTGCCAAGCGGCGCCGACTTCACTGTGTTCTATCACTTGATGTCGATCGAACGTAATAGTGACGTAATGATCAAGGTCGCCTTGTCCGAGAGCGACCTCAGCGTACCGACCGTTACCCATATCTGGCCGAACGCCAACTGGTACGAGCGTGAAGTCTGGGACATGTACGGCATCGACTTCAAAGGTCACCCGCACCTGACCCGCATCATGATGCCGCCGACCTGGGAAGGTCACCCGCTGCGCAAGGACTTCCCGGCCCGTGCCACCGAGTTCGACCCGTTCAGCCTGACCCTGGCCAAGCAACAGCTCGAGGAAGAAGCCGCGCGCTTCAAGCCTGAAGACTGGGGCATGAAGCGTTCCGGTGCGAACGAGGACTACATGTTCCTCAACCTCGGCCCGAACCACCCTTCGGCCCACGGTGCGTTCCGTATCATCCTGCAGCTGGACGGCGAAGAGATCGTCGACTGCGTGCCGGACGTCGGTTACCACCACCGTGGTGCCGAGAAAATGGCCGAGCGTCAGTCCTGGCACAGCTTCATCCCGTACACCGACCGCATCGACTACCTCGGCGGCGTGATGAACAACCTGCCGTACGTGCTCTCGGTCGAGAAGCTGGCCGGCATCAAGGTGCCCGAGAAGGTCGACGTCATCCGCATCATGATGGCCGAGTTCTTCCGGATCACCAGCCACCTGCTGTTCCTGGGGACCTACATCCAGGACGTTGGCGCCATGACCCCGGTGTTCTTCACGTTCACTGACCGTCAGAAGGCGTACACGGTGATCGAAGCCATCACCGGTTTCCGTCTGCACCCGGCCTGGTACCGCATCGGTGGCGTCGCCCACGACCTGCCGCGGGGCTGGGAAAAACTGGTGAAAGACTTCGTCGAGTGGATGCCCAAGCGTCTGGACGAATACCAGAAAGCCGCCCTGGACAACAGCATCCTCAAAGGCCGGACCATCGGCGTTGCCGCCTACAACACCAAAGAGGCCTTCGAATGGGGCGTCACCGGTGCAGGCCTGCGTTCGACCGGTTGCGACTTCGACCTGCGTAAAGCGCGCCCGTACTCCGGTTACGAGAACTTCGAATTCGAAGTGCCGCTGGCCGTCAATGGCGATGCCTACGACCGTTGCATCGTGCGCGTCGAAGAAATGCGCCAGAGCATCAAGATCATCGAGCAGTGCATGCGCAACATGCCGGAAGGCCCGTACAAGGCGGATCACCCGCTGACCACGCCGCCGCCGAAAGAGCGCACCCTGCAGCACATCGAGACCCTGATCACGCACTTCCTGCAAGTTTCGTGGGGCCCGGTGATGCCGGCCAACGAATCCTTCCAGATGATCGAAGCGACCAAGGGCATCAACAGTTATTACCTGACGAGCGATGGCGGCACCATGAGCTACCGCACCCGGATTCGTACTCCAAGCTTCCCGCACCTGCAGCAGATCCCTTCGGTGATCAAAGGCAGCATGGTCGCGGACTTGATTGCGTACCTGGGTAGTATCGATTTCGTTATGGCCGACGTGGACCGCTAAGCATGAACAGCACGCTTATCCAGACAGACCGTTTCGCCCTGAGCGAAACCGAGCGCTCGGCCATCGAGCACGAGCTGCATCACTACGAAGACCCGCGCGCGGCGTCGATCGAAGCCCTGAAGATCGTCCAGAAGGAACGTGGCTGGGTGCCGGACGGCGCCCTGTACGCCATCGGCGAGATCCTCGGCATTCCGGCCAGCGACGTCGAAGGCGTCGCGACCTTCTATAGTCAGATCTTCCGTCAACCGGTCGGCCGTCACATCATTCGCGTCTGCGACAGCATGGTCTGCTACATCGGCGGCCACGAGTCCGTGGTCAGCGAAATCCAGAGCAATCTGGGGATCGGCCTGGGTCAGACCACCGCCGACGGTCGTTTCACCCTGCTGCCGGTCTGCTGCCTCGGCAACTGCGACAAGGCGCCGGCGTTGATGATCGACGACGACACTTTCGGTGATGTGCAGCCTGCCGGCGTTGCCAAATTGCTCGAGGGCTACGTATGACCCTGACTTCCTTCGGACCTGCCAACCGCATCAAGCGGTCAGCCGAGACTCACCCGCTCACCTGGCGTCTGCGTGACGACGGCGAAGCCGTGTGGCTCGACGAGTACCAGGCCAAGAACGGTTATGCCGCTGCGCGCAAGGCCTTCGCCGACATGGCCCAGGACGACATCGTCCAGACCGTCAAAGACGCCGGCCTCAAAGGCCGCGGCGGTGCAGGCTTCCCCACGGGCGTGAAGTGGGGGCTGATGCCCAAGGACGAATCCATCAACATCCGCTACCTGCTGTGCAATGCGGATGAAATGGAGCCGAACACCTGGAAAGACCGCATGCTGATGGAGCAACTGCCCCATCTGCTGATCGAAGGCATGCTGATCAGTGCCCGCGCGCTGAAAACCTACCGTGGCTACATCTTCCTGCGTGGCGAATACACCACCGCCGCCAAGCACCTGAACCGTGCCGTGGAAGAAGCCAAGGCAGCGGGCCTGCTGGGTAAAAACATCCTGGGCAGCGGCTTCGATTTCGAGCTGTTCGTCCACACCGGCGCCGGGCGTTACATCTGCGGTGAAGAAACCGCACTGATCAACTCCCTGGAAGGCCGCCGCGCCAACCCGCGCTCCAAGCCGCCCTTCCCTGCCGCCGTTGGCGTGTGGGGCAAGCCGACTTGCGTGAACAACGTCGAGACCCTGTGCAACGTGCCGGCGATCATTGCCGACGGCGTCGACTGGTACAAATCGTTGGCGCGCGAAGGCAGTGAAGACATGGGCACCAAGCTCATGGGCTTCTCCGGCAAGGTCAAGAACCCGGGCCTGTGGGAATTGCCGTTCGGCGTCACCGGTCGCGAGTTGTTCGAAGACTACGCCGGCGGCATGCGCGACGGCTACACGCTCAAGTGCTGGCAGCCAGGCGGCGCCGGTACCGGCTTCCTGTTGCCGGAACACCTGGACGCACAAATGTACGCCGGCGGCATCGCCAAGGTGGGCACCCGGATGGGTACCGGCCTGGCCATGGCGGTGGACGACAGCGTCAACATGGTGTCCCTGCTGCGCAACATGGAAGAGTTCTTCTCCCGTGAGTCGTGCGGTTTCTGCACCCCGTGCCGTGACGGTCTGCCGTGGAGCGTCAAGCTGCTGCGCGCGATCGAGAACGGTGAAGGGCAAGCCGGCGATATCGAGACCCTGCTGGGTCTGGTCGGTTTCCTCGGCCCGGGCAAGACCTTCTGTGCTCACGCACCGGGCGCCGTGGAGCCGTTGGGCAGCGCAATCAAATACTTCCGCCATGAGTTCGAAGCCGGCATCGCGCCCACCAGCGCCGTCGTCCCGCCTCTGGCAAGGCCGATCGTAGTCGGCGCTTAACGCTTTAAAAAAGGCGAAGGGTCCGTGCCCTTCGCTTTTCGTGCGATGACGCCTTTAACGGCTGTGTTGATTCGCGCGGATAACAAGATTCCATTAGCCACGCCCGCTGACACCGGGCCAACGAAGAACTTTGAACCATGGCCACTATCCACGTAGACGGCAAAGAGCTCGAAGTCGACGGGGCAGACAACCTGTTACAGGCGTGTCTGTCGCTAGGCCTCGATATCCCTTATTTCTGCTGGCACCCAGCCCTGGGCAGCATTGGCGCTTGCCGCCAGTGCGCGGTCAAGCAGTACACCGACGAGAACGACAAGCGTGGTCGGATCGTCATGTCCTGCATGACCCCCGCCACCGACGGCAGCTGGATCTCCATCGACGACGAAGAAGCGAAAGTGTTTCGCGCCAGCGTCGTCGAATGGCTGATGACCAACCACCCTCACGACTGCCCGGTCTGTGAGGAAGGCGGTCACTGCCACCTGCAAGACATGACGGTGATGACCGGCCACAACGAGCGCCGTTACCGCTTCACCAAACGTACTCACCAGAACCAGCAACTGGGCCCGTTCATTTCTCACGAAATGAACCGCTGCATCGCTTGCTACCGCTGCGTGCGCTTCTACAAGGACTACGCCGGCGGCACCGACCTCGGTGTATTCGGCGCCCACGACAACGTGTACTTCGGTCGCGTTGAAGACGGCACCCTGGAAAGCGAGTTCTCCGGCAACCTCACCGAGGTCTGCCCGACCGGTGTGTTCACCGACAAGACTCACTCCGAGCGCTACAACCGCAAGTGGGACATGCAGTTCTCGCCGAGCATCTGCCATGGCTGCTCCAGCGGTTGCAACATCTCCCCGGGCGAGCGTTACGGTGAACTGCGTCGCATCGAGAACCGTTTCAACGGTTCGGTGAACCAGTACTTCCTGTGCGACCGTGGCCGTTTCGGCTATGGCTACGTCAACCGCAAGGATCGCCCGCGCCAGCCATTACTGGCCAACGGCGCCAAGCTGACCCTCGACGAAGCGCTGGATAAAGCCGCCGACCTGCTGCGCGGTCGCAACATCGTCGGTATCGGTTCGCCCCGCGCCAGCCTCGAAAGCAACTACGCGTTGCGCGAACTGGTCGGCGCCGAGCACTTCTACTCCGGTATCGAAGCCGCTGAGCTTGAGCGCATTCGTCTGGTTGTACAGGTGCTCAAAGACAGTCCGCTGCCGATCCCGAACATGCGCGACATCGAAGATCACGATGCGATTTTCGTCCTCGGCGAAGACCTGACCCAGACCGCCGCCCGTATGGCGCTGTCCCTGCGTCAATCGGTCAAGGGCAAGGCCGAAGACATGGCCGACGCCATGCGCGTTCAGCCTTGGCTCGACGCCGCGGTGAAGAACATCGGCCAGGACGCGCTGAATCCGCTGTTCATCGCCAGCCTGGCTGAAACCAAGCTCGACGACATCGCTGAAGAATGCGTTCACGCAGCTCCTGACGATCTGGCCCGCATCGGTTTCGCCGTGGCCCACGCCCTCGACGCCAGCGCACCGGCCGTCGAAGGCCTGGACGCTGAAGCCCTGGAACTGGCCAAGCGCATTGCCGACGCCCTGCTCGCCGCCAAGCGTCCATTGATCATTGCCGGTACCTCGTTGGGTTCCAAGGCGTTGATCGAAGCCGCGGCGAACATCGCCAAGGCCCTGAAGCTGCGCGAGAAGAACGGTTCCATCAGCCTGATCGTGCCGGAGGCCAACAGCCTCGGCCTGGCCATGCTCGGTGGCAACTCGGTGGACGAAGCACTGCAAGCAGTGATCGACGGCAAGGCCGACGCCATCGTCGTGCTGGAAAACGATCTGTACACCCGCACTGATAAAGCCAAGGTCGATGCAGCCCTGACCGCCGCGAAAGTGCTGATCGTGGCCGACCATCAGAAAACCGCCACCAGCGATCGCGCGCACCTGGTCCTGCCAGCCGCCAGCTTTGCTGAAGGCGACGGTACGCTGGTCAGCCAGGAAGGCCGCGCCCAGCGCTTCTTCCAGGTCTTCGACCCGACTTACCTCGACGCCAGCATCCTGGTTCACGAAGGCTGGCGCTGGCTGCATGCCCTGCGCGCCACCCTGTTGAACCAGCCGATCGACTGGACCCAACTGGACCACGTCACCGCTGCCGTCGCTGCAAGCACGCCGCAACTGAACCGCATCGTCGATGCCGCACCGTCCGCCGCGTTCCGCATCAAAGGCCTGAAACTGGCCCGCGAACCGTTGCGTTACAGCGGCCGGACCGCCATGCGCGCCGACATCAGCGTGCACGAACCGCGTACCTCCCAGGACAAGGACACCGCGTTTTCGTTCTCGATGGAAGGTTACTCGGGCTCGGTCGAACCCCGTCAACAGGTGCCATTCGCCTGGTCTCCGGGCTGGAACTCCCCGCAAGCCTGGAACAAGTTCCAGGACGAAGTCGGTGGTCACATCCGCGCTGGCGACCCGGGCACTCGCCTGATCGAAAGCACCGGTGATTCGCTGAACTGGTTCGCCAGTGTTCCCCGCGCGTTCAACCCGGCTCCAGGCACCTGGCAGGTCGTGCCGTTCTTCCACCTGTTCGGCAGCGAAGAGAACTCTTCCAAAGCCGCGCCGGTTCAGGAACGCATTCCGGCCGCTTACGTGTCGCTGGCCAAATCCGAAGCCGATCGCCTGGGTGTCAATGACGGCGCCATGCTCAGCTTGAACGTGGCTGGCCAGACCCTGCGTCTGCCGCTGCGCATCAACGAAGAGTTGGGCGCTGGCCTGGTTGCATTGCCTGCGGGCATCGCCGGCATTCCGCCAGCGATCTTTGGCAAATCCGTTGACGGTCTGCAGGAGGCAGCTCAATGACCTGGTTCACGCCTGAAGTGATTGACGTGATCATCTCGGTCCTCAAGGCCATCGTGATTCTGCTCGCCGTGGTGGTGTGCGGCGCGCTGCTGAGCTGGGTCGAGCGTCGTCTGCTCGCCCTCTGGCAGGACCGTTACGGTCCGAACCGCGTCGGCCCGTTCGGCGCGTTCCAGATTGCGGCCGACATGATCAAGATGTTCTTCAAGGAAGACTGGACCCCGCCGTTCGCCGACAAAGTGATCTTCACCTTGGCACCGGTCGTGGCCATGAGCGCCTTGCTGATTGCCTTCGCGATCATCCCGATCACCCCGACCTGGGGCGTGGCGGATATCAACATCGGCATCCTGTTCTTCTTCGCCATGGCCGGTCTGTCGGTCTACGCGGTGCTGTTCGCCGGCTGGTCGAGCAACAACAAGTTCGCCCTGTTGGGCAGCTTGCGGGCCTCGGCACAGACCGTGTCGTACGAAGTGTTCATGGGCCTGTCGCTGATGGGCATCGTGATCCAGGTCGGCTCGTTCAACATGCGCGACATCGTTGAATACCAGGCGCAGAACCTGTGGTTCGTCATCCCGCAGATCTTCGGTTTCCTGACCTTCTTCATTGCCGGCGTCGCCGTGACTCACCGTCACCCGTTCGACCAGCCGGAAGCGGAACAGGAACTGGCCGACGGTTACCACATTGAATACGCCGGCATGAAATGGGGCATGTTCTTCGTCGGCGAGTACATCGGCATCGTGCTGATTTCGGCGCTGCTGGTAACCTTGTTCTTCGGTGGCTGGCACGGCCCGTTCGGCATTCTGCCGCAGATCCCGTTCATCTGGTTTGCGCTGAAAACCGCGTTCTTCATCATGTTCTTCATCCTGCTGCGCGCCTCGATCCCGCGCCCACGGTATGACCAAGTGATGGACTTCAGCTGGAAGTTCTGCCTGCCGCTGACCCTCGTCAACATGCTGGTGACCGCTGCGATCGTGTTGCTCAACACGCCCGCCGTCGCGGCTCAGTGAGGATAGAGAATCATGAAGTACATTTTTGACATCGTGCATGGCTTCTTCACCCAGCTTCGCAGCCTGGTGATGATCTTCGGCCATGCCTTCCGCAAGCGCGACACGCTGCAGTACCCGGAAGAAGCCGTGTACCTGCCGCCGCGCTTCCGTGGCCGTATCGTGCTGACCCGCGACCCCGACGGCGAAGAGCGTTGCGTAGCCTGCAACCTGTGCGCCGTGGCGTGCCCGGTGGGCTGCATCTCGCTGCAGAAAGCTGAAACCGATGACGGTCGCTGGTACCCGGAGTTTTTCCGAATCAACTTCTCGCGCTGCATTTTCTGCGGCCTCTGCGAGGAAGCCTGCCCGACCACCGCGATCCAGCTGACACCGGATTTCGAGATGGCCGAGTTCAAACGTCAGGACCTGGTGTACGAGAAAGAAGATCTGCTGATCTCCGGCCCCGGCAAAAACCCTGATTACAACTTCTATCGTGTTGCAGGTATGGCGATTGCCGGTAAGCCAAAAGGCTCCGCGCAGAATGAAGCCCAGCCGATCAACGTGAAGAGCTTGCTGCCTTAAGGAAGAAAGATGGAATTCGCTTTCTATTTCGCATCGGGTATCGCTGTGGTGTCCACGCTTCGCGTGATCACCAACACCAACCCCGTGCACGCCCTGCTCTACCTGATCATTTCGCTGATTGCCGTGGCGATGACGTTCTTCGCCCTCGGCGCACCGTTTGCCGGTGTGCTGGAAGTGATCGCCTACGCTGGCGCCATCATGGTGCTGTTCGTGTTCGTGGTGATGATGCTGAACCTTGGCCCGGCCTCGGTTCAGCAAGAGCGCGTCTGGCTCAAGCCCGGTATCTGGCTCGGCCCGGTCGCCCTCGGCACCCTGCTGCTGGTTGAACTGCTGTACGTGCTGTTCAGCGACGCCAGCGGCCAGGCCATCGGCCACACCACCGTAGACGCCAAGGCCGTGGGCATCAGCCTGTTCGGTCCTTATCTGCTGGTGGTCGAACTCGCCTCGATGCTGCTGCTTGCCGCAGCCGTCACGGCGTTCCACCTGGGCCGCAACGAAGCCAAGGAGCAATGACGATGCCTGCTATCCCTCTGGAGCATGGTCTGGCGGTCGCCGGCATCCTGTTCTGCCTCGGTCTGGTCGGCCTGATGGTCCGGCGCAACATTCTTTTCGTGCTGATGAGCCTGGAGATCATGATGAATGCCTCCGCTTTGGCGTTCATCGTTGCCGGTAGCCGCTGGGGTCAGCCGGATGGACAGATCATGTTCATCCTGGTGATCAGCCTGGCAGCCGCCGAGGCCAGTATCGGCCTGGCGATTCTGTTGCAGCTGTATCGCCGCTTCCACACTCTCGATATCGACGCTGCCAGCGAGATGCGCGGATGAATCTTCTCTATCTGACTTTCGTATTCCCTCTCATAGGTTTCCTGCTGCTGTCGTTCTCCCGTGGACGCATCTCGGAAAACCTTGCGGCGCTGATCGGCGTCGGTTCCATTGGCCTGTCTGCCATCGTCACTGCTTATGTGATCTGGCAGTTCAACGTCGCCCCGCCTGAAGGCGGTCACTACACCCAGGTGTTGTGGCAGTGGATGGCGGTGGAAGGCTTTACGCCGAACTTCGCCCTGTACCTGGATGGCCTGTCCCTGACCATGCTCGGTGTGGTGGTCGGCGTCGGCTTCCTGATCCACCTGTTCGCGTCCTGGTACATGCGCGGTGAAGCCGGTTACTCGCGCTTCTTCGCCTACACCAACCTGTTTATCGCCAGCATGCTGTTCCTGGTGCTGGGCGATAACCTGTTGTTCCTGTACTTCGGCTGGGAAGGCGTGGGCCTGTGCTCGTACCTGTTGATCGGTTTCTACTACAGCAACCGCAACAACGGTAACGCGGCACTCAAAGCTTTCATCGTCACCCGGATCGGCGACGTGTTCATGGCCATCGGCCTGTTCATCCTGTTCGCCCAACTGGGCACGCTGAACATCCAGGAACTGCTGGTGCTGGCACCGCAGAAATTCCAGGCCGGCGACTTCTGGATGGTCATGGCCACCCTGATGCTGCTGGGCGGCGCCGTGGGTAAATCCGCGCAACTGCCGCTGCAAACCTGGCTGGCGGATGCAATGGCCGGTCCTACCCCGGTTTCGGCACTGATCCACGCCGCGACCATGGTGACCGCCGGTGTCTACCTGATCGCCCGTACTCACGGCCTGTTTTCCCTGGCGCCGGATATCCTGCACCTGGTTGGCGTTGTCGGCGGTGTGACCCTGGTACTCGCCGGTTTTGCCGCACTGGTTCAGACCGACATCAAACGTATCCTCGCCTACTCGACCATGAGCCAGATCGGCTACATGTTCCTGGCACTGGGCGTTGGCGCGTGGGATGGCGCGATCTTCCACCTGATGACCCACGCCTTCTTCAAGGCGCTGCTGTTCCTTGCGTCCGGTGCGGTGATCGTTGCCTGCCACCACGAGCAGAACATCTTCAAGATGGGCGGCCTGTGGAAGAAACTGCCACTGGCCTATGCCAGCTTCATCGTCGGCGGCGCGGCCCTCGCGGCCCTGCCACTGGTGACCGCGGGCTTCTACTCCAAGGACGAAATCCTTTGGGAAGCGTTCGCCAGCGGCAACCAGGGTCTGCTGTATGCAGGTCTGGTCGGTGCGTTCATGACCTCGCTGTACACCTTCCGCCTGATCTTCATCGCGTTCCACGGTGAAGCGAAGACCGAAGCACACGCCGGTCACGGCATCGCTCACTGGCTGCCACTGTCGGTGCTGATCGTATTGTCCACCGCCATCGGCGCGATGATCGTTCCGCCACTGCACGGCGTGCTGCCGCAAAGCGTCGGCCATGCCGGCGGCGACGCCAAGCACAGCCTGGAAATCGCTTCGGGTGCCATCGCCCTGGCCGGTATCCTGCTGGCCGCGCTGCTGTTCCTCGGCAAGCGGCGTTTCGTCACTGCAATCGCCAACAGCGGCATCGGCCGCTTCCTTTCGGCCTGGTGGTTCGCTGCCTGGGGCTTCGACTGGATCTACGACAAACTGTTCGTCAAGCCATACCTTGCGATCAGCCACGTACTGCGCAAAGACCCGCTCGACCAGACCATCGGTCTGATCCCGCGTATGGCCAAAGGCGGTCACACCGCCCTGAGCCGTACCGAAACCGGTCAACTGCGTTGGTACGCGGCATCGATGGCAGCCGGCTCCGTGCTGGTCATCGGCGCCATCGTGCTGGTAGCGGTCTGAATATGAACCTTGCGAACTTGCGAAAGGAATTGAGCCCGTCATGATTCTGCCTTGGCTAATCCTGATCCCCTTCATCGGCGGCCTGCTGTGCTGGATGGGTGAGCGCTTCGGCGCTACCCTCCCGCGCTGGATTGCGCTGATCACCATGTCCCTGTTGCTCGCTCTCGGCCTCTGGCTGTGGGCCAACGGTGACTATTCATTTGCCCCGGCGCCTGGCGCCGACCCGACCTGGGTGCGTGAGTTCAAGCACATCTGGATCGAGCGCTTCGGCATCAGCGTGCACCTGGCCCTCGACGGCCTGTCGCTGTTGATGATCATGCTGACCGGTCTGCTGGGCGTGCTCTCGGTACTCTGCTCGTGGAAAGAGATTCAACGTCACGTTGGCTTCTTCCACCTGAACCTGATGTGGATCCTGGGCGGTGTGGTCGGCGTGTTCCTCGCCCTCGACCTGTTCATGTTCTTCTTCTTCTGGGAAATGATGCTGGTGCCGATGTACTTCCTCATCGCGCTCTGGGGTCACAGTTCTTCGGACGGCAAGAAAACCCGGATCTACGCGGCGACCAAGTTCTTCATCTTCACTCAGGCTTCCGGCCTGATCATGCTGGTGGCGATCCTCGGTCTGGTTCTGGTCAACTTCAACGACACCGGCGTGATTACCTTCAACTACGCCGACCTGTTGAAAACCAAGATGTCGCTCACCACCGAGTACATCCTGATGCTCGGCTTCTTCATCGCCTTCGCGGTCAAGCTGCCGGTGGTGCCGTTCCACTCCTGGTTGCCTGACGCTCACGCCCAGGCACCGACCGCGGGTTCCGTCGACCTGGCCGGTATCTTGCTGAAGACAGCGGCTTACGGTCTGCTGCGTTTCGCCCTGCCGCTGTTCCCGAATGCCTCGGCCGAGTTTGCGCCGATCGCCATGACCCTCGGTCTGATCGGGATCTTCTACGGCGCGTTCCTGGCCTTCGCCCAAACCGACATCAAGCGTCTGATCGCCTTCTCGTCCGTTTCCCACATGGGTTTCGTACTGATCGGCATCTACTCCGGCAGCCAACTGGCGCTGCAGGGCGCGGTGATGCAGATGCTGGCGCACGGCCTGTCGGCTGCGGCACTCTTTATCCTCTCCGGTCAGCTGTACGAGCGCACCCACACCCGCGACATGCGGGAGATGGGTGGCCTGTGGTCGAAGATCGCTTACCTGCCGGCCCTCAGCCTGTTCTTTGCAGCCGCATCCCTGGGCTTGCCGGGTACCGGTAACTTCGTCGGTGAGTTCCTGATCCTGCTCGGCACCTTCCCGGCTGCGCCTTGGGTCACCATCATCGCGACGTCGGGCCTGGTGTTCGGTTCGGTCTACTCGCTGATCATGATCCACCGTGCGTACTTCGGCCCGGCCAAATCGGACGCGGTACTGCATGGCATGGACGGTCGCGAAATGATCATGGTGGTCGGGCTTGCGGCGCTGCTGATCTACATCGGCGTGTACCCGCAACCGTTCCTCGATACCTCTGCCGCGACGATGCATGGCGTGCAGCAATGGCTCGGTACCGCCTTCACTCAACTCGCTTCGGCCCGGTAAGAGCGCTATGGAATTCACGACTCAACACTTTATCGCGCTAGCGCCGTTGTTGATCACCAGCGCCACGATCATCGTGGTGATGCTGGCGATTGCCTGGCGCCGCAACCACTCGCAGACCTTCCTGATTTCCGTGGCGGGCCTGAACCTGGCGTTGCTGTCGATCCTGCCAGCCTTGAAAGTCGCGCCCCTGGCTGTGACCCCACTGCTGCAGATCGATAGCTTCGCCTGCCTGTACATGGCGCTGATCCTGGTCGCCACCCTCGCTTGTGTGACCCTCGCCCACGCCTACCTCGGCGATGGCGGTTCGGGTTACCCGGGCAACCGTGAAGAACTGTACCTGCTGATCCTGATGGCCGCCGCCGGTGGCCTGGTGCTGGTCAGCGCGCAGCACCTGGCCGGGTTGTTCATCGGTCTGGAACTGCTCTCGGTGCCAGTCTACGGTCTGGTGGCGTATGCCTTCTTCAACAAGCGTTCGCTGGAAGCCGGTATCAAGTACATGGTGCTGTCGGCTGCAGGTTCCGCGTTCCTGTTGTTCGGCATGGCCCTGCTGTATGCCGACTCCGGCAGCCTGAGCTTCAACGGCATCGGTCAGGCCCTGGCGGCCACCGGCCTGCCAAGCTCGCTGGCGCAACTGGGCCTGGGCATGATGCTGATCGGCCTGGCGTTCAAGCTGTCGCTGGTACCCTTCCACCTCTGGACCCCGGACGTTTACGAAGGTGCTCCGGCACCGGTGGCCGCGTTCCTGGCCACTGCGTCGAAAGTCGCGGTGTTCGCGGTGATGGTGCGTCTGTTCCAGATCTCGCCAGCGGCGAGCAGCGGTGTGCTGAGCGACGTGCTGACCATCATCGCCATCGCGTCGATCCTGTTCGGTAACCTGCTGGCGCTGACCCAGAGCAACCTCAAGCGTCTGCTGGGTTACTCGTCCATCGCCCACTTCGGTTACCTGTTGATCGCCCTGGTGGCGAGCAAGGGTCTGGCCGTGGAAGCCATCGGCGTGTACCTGGTCACCTACGTGATCACCAGCCTCGGCGCGTTCGGCGTAATCACCCTGATGTCCTCGCCGTACAACGGCCGTGACGCGGACGCCCTGTACGAATACCGGGGCCTGTTCTGGCGCCGTCCGTACCTGACCGCGGTACTGACCGTGATGATGCTGTCCCTGGCCGGCATCCCGCTGACCGCGGGTTTCATCGGCAAGTTCTACATCATCGCCACCGGCGTCGAGTCCCACCAATGGTGGCTGGTCGGCTCCCTGGTACTGGGCAGCGCCATCGGCGTGTTCTACTACCTGCGTGTGATGGTCACCCTGTACCTGATCGAACCGAACCTGCGTCGCCACGATGCCCAGCTGCATTGGGAACAACGTGCGGGCGGCGTGATGCTGCTGGCTATCGCTGCGCTGGCGTTCTTCCTTGGGCTGTATCCGCAGCCGTTGCTGAACCTGGTTCAGCAGGCGGGGTTGGCGGGTTGATCGCTTAAGCGTACTCGGTAGAAAAACAGAAACGGCACCTTCGCAGACTGTGTGAAAACCTAGCAATCTGCGCGGCACTCAAAGAAAATGCTCCGTATCGAAAGATACGGAGCATTTTTCGTCATGGCCTACATCCAAGGACAGTCCCGCAGCCAGACCAGCCT
>NZ_CABVHU010000031.1 GCF_902497855.1 Pseudomonas fluorescens | reverse complement strand
TCCGTATGCTTACTTGAAGGATGTTCTTACACGCCTGCCGACGCAGCGTGCGAGTGAGATAACCGAGCTGTTGCCGCACAGGTGGGCGCCCGTTTAATCACACAAGGTGTGTTGGGCGGACGCTTACGGTTAACCCGCTGGCACTCACGCTCAGCTTCTTCTCGGGTCTGATAGGTTGGCTTCAGCCGCAGCTTTCCCTCATTGTCATAGAGGTTGAAGCCTATCGGTGCGGTCTGGCAGTAGTAACGCGATCCGTTACGCATCGATCCCGTTTCCGTTGGGATTGCAGGCACCACAACAAATCTCGAAATCATCTTCACGTCCTCTCCAAGCGCCCCTTACTACTAGCGGCTATTGGCCACCACGGCAAGCAGCCTTCCGCAGTTTCCGATGAAAAGCACGAGCGGCCTTCAGAGGTAAGCAGCATCTTAAAAAGGGATGCGTCGTCTTCTATCAAGCGCCTGCACATCATCTCACCCCTACATTCAGTAAAGGTTCCAGTAGTTGTCTACGATTGTGCGTGGATGCCCGACAGAGGCGACCAGAAACAAGCCATTCGCCGTTGCAAATCCCGTTCGGAAACGCGCCTCTTCACCGATGAAATCTGGGTGGAACTTTCAAGCGCGGCTGACCCCATACAAAAGGCCCTCAAAATGATCGAGTGAGCAACTCTGCGCATTGCGGCACAGCTCCGCAGTGGCAATTGACAGGAGATCCAAATGCTTGTGCTCACGGACATGCAGCGCGCGTACCTCAAGAAAATACGAGCCCTCAGCGAAGACCATCAGGGCAACGAAGTCTTTGCTGGCCTGACGCTCGAGGAGTCTATTCGATTCAATTTTTTGAGCGAGTCGCTCTTGGGGCAGGAGCATCGAACGCAGGAAGACGTCGATGAGTATCTCTCCCTCGTCCAAAAGCATGAGTATTACCGGCTTCAAGTGTTAGGGGCAGAGATAGAGGCGCAGCAAATCAGCTCGGCGCGCCACTAAGTTTGATGGCTCAATGTTTGAGATCCAGCACTCGGCGGAAGGTCGGCCTCGTTCGAGTCGATTCGTTCAGAGGGAATGATCAGGGTCGCTGCCGTTCTGACGGCCGATGTCTTAGGCATCACTCGATTTAAAATTCGACTTAACGTGCAGTCCTTTCTTCAACCTGGCTATCCCGTCCGTAAGTTTTGAGCCCGTCGGTCGATGCCCCTGGAGCACCTTCTCTTTGTGCCCGTTCCCGATGCTGCTCGACGAGTTGAATCGTTGTCGATTTCATCTGCGTCTCGGCGTAGTGCGTGGTAAGTCATGATTTTCCTACAGCAGCATCGCCTGCCCGATTTTCCGTTATACAAATGATTAGGCCATCATCGGCAGGGCCATTCCCACACGGTGCGTTTTTGACATTCGATGTCTCCTTCGAGACCTGCCAGCAGCGCAATTTCAGCTACGATTGCTGATAGGAGAAAGGGGGTACTGACCCTATGACTTCCCACAGAGCAAAACTGCCTAAGGGCCTGAGCTCTATTTCAGTGATCAGCTCGTCGCGAGAGCCGATTTGCCCAACGACATCGCCATAGGAAGGTTTGCTGGCAAGCATTGCCGTGAAAATATTCTAGCAGTGTGGTGACGTTTCTGACCCGAGCCGGCCTGCCGACGCGACATTGCAGGTTGAGCCAAAAAAATAAAAACAGATCAATCAAAAGGGTTCTGTAATGAACGACACGCGAAAGTCTCATCAACCCATAGCCTGTCTCAACCTGGCTCTTGAACGTAACAACCAGCTTTTCAGCGAAGCGCAGAGCTTGAGCTGCGCCGCGCTTGATATTCTTGATCGGCCCTACCTGGACGCGAGCGCTTTCAGCCAGTACCAGGAAAAGCGACGGCATGCCGACCTTAAATATGATCACGCCATCGAGCACCTGCGATCGCTCATGACGCAATACCACCCTCCCCGGCGCACCCAACATTTCCGATAACACACGGCCGTCAATTTCGCTTGGGCAATTATGGGTGGTTGATGAATAGGGAGAGGGCTAGCCATGTATAAATTGAGTACAGGTTATGCCAGCGTGGCGCTGAATACGCTTGCGGCGCAGGAACTGGATGTCGATCGTCTTTGTCACGAGGCTGGGCTTGATATAGCGCGCGAAGCTTTACCTGGATCATTCGTTGAGCGAAGCACTATTTACCACCTGTGGGATAGGGCGGCTCAGGCTTCCGGCGATCCAAACATTGGTCTGAAGGCCTATGAGACGTTTCATCCGGGTGCTTTTCAGATCATCGGCTATACCATGATGTCCAGCATGAACCTGCAGAAGGCGCTCGAACGCCTAGTGCATTTCAGCCCGTTGATCGGCACTGGTTTCACTCTCTTCATTGTCCAGGAACAGCAACACTACCGCCTCACTGCGCTCGATCATCATCAGAGCGGTTCGATCAAGCCCCGGCAATACACCGATGCCAGCCTCGCAACGCTGCTGAGTTTTTGTCGCTGGCTGAGCGGTAGCAACTCGCCGCAACCGCTGAGTGTGGAATTTAGCTATCCCCAACCGGAAGACATCCACGAGCATCTACGGTTGTTTGGCTGCGAGCTGCGTTTCGGGGCGTCTCATGACAGCATCCTGTTTGATAGCGAGGAGTTGCTGCGACCATTGCGGATGGCCAACGAGGCGTTGGCCCAGATTCATGAAAGCTACGCCAACGCTCAGCTTGAACTGCTGACTGACTCCACCATGGTCTGCAGGATTCGTGCGCTGATCACCGAACGCTTGAGTCAGCCGCAACGGCAGGGCCGATGTGATATGGAGTCGATTGCGGCGGCCTTGCACCTGAGCAAACGAACATTGCAACGGACGTTGGAGAAGGCAGGCACGCAGTTCAAGGATGTTCTGAACTATGTACGTCAGCAATTGGCCGACTTTTATCTGCGTCATTCACATTTCACAATGCAGCAAGTGACTTACCTGTTGGGCTTTCATGACCACAGCAGTTTTCACAAGGCTTGCCTGCGCTGGTTCGGCATGACGCCCGGTCAGTATCGAGCCAGTCAACAATCGCTCGAGGCCAACGAAAACAAGATTCTTCTGGCCCATTGAGGGAGGCTTTATGCCTGGAGGTGAGCGCCTCGGTGCTCACCTTGGTTTACGCCAGGAGAAATCATCCAGCCGGAAAATCCCAAGGCCAGTCTTTGCGGTATGCGCGTCCGGATTTGGTGCACATGCACGTAGGTGTTGTGTCAGCACCCATGTTTTAAACGATCCCTTAGACCGTGTCCTTACATCTCGGACTAAAAATGACTGAACTCACCATTAATTTGAGGGATTGCCTGCTTCTTTTCAGCCAGGATAATCATCGAGCCCAGTCCCAGCGTCCACGTTCTTCTGCTCGGGAACGGATCGGTGAAACACTCCGGCTTCAGCATCAGTACGCATCTGTTCGAGCTCTTTTATGAACGCTTTGTCTTGAACTGTAGGCTTAGTGGTGTATCGCTTACGTTCAGGCTCGGGTTGTGCGGCATACGTCGTTACCGCATCAGGGTCGCGCCGCAGCTTTTCTTCGACCTGAGCTTCCAGCATTGCACGAAGCGCGTTTTTATCTGGGCGATTTAGCAATTTGTTACTCCAGCGACAGGAAATTCAAGGCAAAAAGAGCTATGTCATTTGCCGGCAGATGAAACACGCAAGAAATTGATAGCTCCCACCGACGGGCTCGACGTTCAGACGGAAATTCGTCGACTCGCAGAATTTATCCGATTGGGCGCCAATCGACCAAACGGCGCCTTCCGTTCTGAATAGACGATTTGAAGCCGTTCCATGTTGTGCCGCTGGCACACATACTCCGCCTCTGCTCGGGTCTCATAGGTGGTCTGCAGCCGCAGCTTTTTCTCGTTGTCGTAGAGATTAAAACCTACTGTCGCAGTTTTACAGTAAGAGCGCGTTCCTTTGCGCATGGATTCCGTATCCGTGGGTAGCGCAGGAACAACACCGAATCTGAAGGCCATCTCACATCCTCTTCGAGTTCACCGTCGAGTCACTCTAACTACTAACTATTAGCGGCTACGGGCCACTACAGCAAGGAACGTTTATGCAAATCCGATGAATAGCTCAAGCTCGCGCCAATGGCCCTTGACGACTCCTGCACTATTGCTTTGGCGGAATACCTTTGAATTATCTTTTGTTAGCCCGTTGAGCGTATATGTGCGCCCTTGGTGTCCCCGTCTCCCCTATATATCAGCCGTGGTCTCATGGCTCCGGAGTGAGCAGATTGATTCGAGGCTGGCACCCGACGCTGCCGACTCAAAGCACCAGGAGGGCTTGATGAATCTCGATAGAAGGAATCGCGACTTCAATACGCCTGCTATCAAGCCAACCTCTTGTTTTGCTGACATCGAAAATCTGGCCCTGATCCATCAAGGCCAAAAGGAGCTCATCAGAAATTCGGTAGCGTCCACAATCCGGACAATCCCTCTCTTCCCATGGGCCATGACACTGAATGCGCTCTGCGGCACCGACACAAATTAGACAATTCATCGCGACCACCAATTTATAGTTATACCCGATCCGTCATGGGCCGCTTGCGACGGGCGTTCTCACAGGCACTTAATCGCGCGTGCTGATGAGCCTGGTGTTTGGTCGACTGAGAAGACCGAAAGGAAGTTCTGAGCGATGACGCTTTCGGTGCAAATAGGTCGTATCTACCGATCCCGCCTATCCGCTGGTGGGAAGCGGCAGCGCTCCTGGTTCCCTACCCCTATTCTCTAGCAGTGCCTGCACTGAGCGAGAGGCGGTCGAAAAGCTATTCGATCAAAAGCGATGGCGGAGCTTGTTATGACGACTACCCTTACCCTGCTAGACGGAGGCCTACTACCAATTCAAGGAGAAATTATCGTCATCGAAGACGACCCGACGCTGCGTTCGCTGATGGTAGATATTGTGGCTGAGATTGGCGCAAAAGCAGTAGCGTTCGACACTGCTGATGATGCGTTGACCTATCTGTTGGAAGGGCATGATCAGTGCCGTCTGGTGATCGCAGACCAGAGTGTTCCGGGGCAAATCCAAGGTATCGAATTCATCGAGATGGTAAGGGGTCGATGGCCGTACATCGGTGCAATTCTGACGTCAGGGTATCTGATAGACCCCACAACAGTACCGCCATCAACCATCTATCTGCATAAGCCCTGGTCACTAGACGACCTAGTCATCGCGGTGGCGTCTCTCCTGCAGCCTGATCACCCCATCAGTAAGATTTGAATCGACGTGACCTGGTGGGCTCTGAGGCTGCGAGTCCACCATTTACCGCCGCGCTCACGCACACAGCGTTTTGGCGAGCCGCAATTTCAATTCTGAGTTCGCTGATCAAATTCGAAATCGCCCGACTGGACGTGAGGTCTGACGCCAACAATCCGGGGACAAACAGCTCAACACGGCCCGAGGAAGGCTCAATCATCTTGATCAATAGCGACCCTTTTGGGTTTACGGTGCAGGTGCAGGAGCGAGGTAATAAACCGCTCTCAATGATATGTCGAAGCTCAAGAGCGGAAATCATATGGTTCCATCGAATGGGGAATTTGAACTCAGTCTTGTCTAAGAAACCCAGGAGTCAAGGAAGGCGACGAAGCAAAATTCACGACGAATTGTTTCGCCTGCTCTGGCATTGAGGTGATGTAGCCGATCCTTCAGTTTATACTGCTACGCTTGGCTTTTTCATGGAGGAAAATCGATGCCAAATTCAGACCTGCTTCCATCGCTGCTTTTCAAGATCAATCAAAACCAGCTTGCCCTTGAAGCCGCCATCATGGAGCTGACCAATTGGGTCGAGCAGCGCGGATCGGGAGACGTCGCCGGGAACGTGTGCGGTGCACTAGAGACGATCAGCAAAAACGAAGAGTTCATCAACATGAGCCTAGCGGTGCTCATGACGCCGGAGTGATCTGCCAATATGACGATTGGGCTTACGGCAAGCACAGTCGATCATCCAAGCACATGCACGCCAAGCCATGGGCCTCGAGACCCGTCGAGCCGTTGCGTTGAACTCAAACGTCACATGTTTCGTCTAGCGCATAAGGGCCGAAAACTAGGCCCTCATTCGGCACGTTGCAAGGACATCGCCATGACTACTATCACTGCACGCTTGAATTACATGCGTGACACCCTGCTTGGCCCTATCGCGAAAAGCGTTGAATGCAACGTTGTCATAACGCCTATCACGCCGGGAGCTTTTCAGCTGCGGGTGCTATCTCCCGTGCCAGATGACTTGCACAAGGCACATTCCTTGACCATTTTTCTTTCATCAAGAGATCACCTGACCGGCACAGTCGCTCACACGCGCAATTTAGATAACGGTGATTTGGAATTGCAGATCGACGTATGACAATCCATCTCTAGGCTGATAGCTATTTACGAGCGAAATGCCGACATCACCGCAAGACTTCACCCAGCTTACGCTTTCGTTCGGTCTCTACGATGTGAAAGCTACGCATCGAGTCCCCACATTCATGGCTGGCCGCAATCGGTTGCAGCCCGTTGTCACAGATAGCAATCGATCCAACGCGGCCGATATCGATTCAGTCTTTAAAATCGAGGCGCGCGCATAGAGCCTCGAGGCTCTGAGTCAAGCAGCATTGACTGCGCCGGATCGGGTGTATTTGAGGTAATGCTTGGATGGGTAGACTTTGCCTCCAGTCTGGAAGCCATTTTTCTTACCTCGTTGATATCGACAGGACTCAGCGTTGTGTAGGCGCCACCGATGCGGAAGGTTGCGGGGATGCCCTCCTTATAAAACTCACGGCGTTTTTCGTTGCCCACTGCGAACCATCCATTAGCGCGCAATGCCTTTTCCAGTGCTTCGCGCTCTTCTGGTTGAAATTCCAAGCGAATGGATCGGTAGGTCAGTTTCTCCAGTGCCACACCCGCGATCTTGACGCCTCCCATAGGATCTGCTTCGCTGGAAAAGTTATCTGTGACATCCAGTGTTATTTCCGCGCTACTGGCCGTTGCGCCAAAAATGTCCATTGGCTTGCTGCGCGTGCAGGACAGGTAGTTGAAGAAATCAACGCACTCTGTGAATCCTAGCGCTTTACCCAGCGTTTGGGTGCCGGGGACAAAGAGGCCTGAAACCTGGACGGTGGTCAGGCGTTCAGCAGATTGGGCAATACCTGCTACCAGTAGAAGAAAGATCGCTGCCAGCTTGTTCATAACACGACTCCCGCACATTTATTGAGTTTGAAATGAGTCATGGATCGCCTGCCCCGAACTCTAGTGCTCTACTCGCTTTACCGTGCTGGCAATTTCCTCACGAGGGGATGTTAGCTGTTGAAGTTATCTAACGTGATTACGTGACACATTAGTTCAGAATCCTCACCGCCATTACGCAGTACCGATCCGTCTGTGAGCACCCGCGCTGCGCACGATTACTTTGAGGAACTCGATGGAAGGCCCTGGCCGAAGTGCTACCGAAGCATGTATCACTGACTGATCCTCAAGCCCGCTGGACAGCTGCTCCGGGAGGCCCAGCGTTCTTCGTCTATTCCGCGAATTATCTAATCGATACCGAACATGGCGTCATTGTGGATGTGGAACCACCCCCACTCATCGAACGGCCAAGATAGTGTGCCAAGACCATGATCGACCAGGGAGAGAGCAATTCAACTTCAAGCCGGAGCGCAATATCGGCGATACCGCTTACGGTACCGCTCCGATGCTGGCCTGGATGGGGGAGGTAAAAGACATCGAGCCGCGTGTGCCTGTGTGGGACAAACCGAGCGCAACAACGACAGTTTAGCGAGCAACGATTTTCGCTGGATACAAAAGGCTGAGGAATTCTGCCCGACCGGCAACGCATTGTGCAGCGAATGGCGAGCCTCCAAGAAAGAGCGTTCGCATGTCAGCACGTCAACACCATCACCTCCTGAGCCACGCTGGCCGCCGCTGTGCATAACCTGAGACGACCAAAGTCACATCTGCCGCCGTCGCGGGATAGGTACGCCAGGCAAAAAACGGCCAGTAGCCAACCTTTACAAATCTTGAGCTACAATTTGAAGCCATGATGGTGGCATTTTGATTCGGTTTTCATCGGCTTTAGCTCGACGGATATTCGGGCATGGAGCCACAAAAAAGGAGCACCGCCATGCAGGAGCATCTGATGCCTGTCCCGTTCTACGAGGACACGGTAGTTCTGGTTGGTCAAGGTACTGATCCGTTTGTAGCTATGGAGCCGATCGTCACAAATATCGGACTGGACTGGAAAACGCAGTTCCGAAAATCGGGGGAAAGATTTCGCTCAGCTATGGTTGAAATGACCACCACTGGAAGTGATGGCCAGCAATACAGGATGACCTGTCTCCCCCTTCGTAAGCTTCCAGCCTGGCTCTACGCAATCAGCCCGTACAATGTAAAACCCGAATTTCGCGCGAAGATCGTTCGTTACCAAGAAGAATGCGACGACGTATTGTGGGACTACTGGACGAAGAGCAGCACTTCTCGTTCTGAAACGCCAAATGCTGCTCACTTAATAGCCCTCTCATGCCATCGGGTTGCACTGCTCAAAGAATTGAGTGGTACCAGCGATAACGCCATCCGCACTGCGATCCATGAGCAGCTTGCGCTTGTTTCCCACCAGTTAGGATTGTCAGTCCCCGACCTAACCAGTATTGGGATTAGGACACCGGCACCCGCTGACATATTGGTCGAGTTCTGGAGTGCGCTAGCACTCCTAGATCGCAAGGGTGTGCGCTACAACCACTGCACCCCATCGAAGGCTTTTCTTTACTTGCAGCTTCCCCACCTCGCACAACTGTTCAAAAAACATAACATTTCGATCAAGTTCACACGTGAACTACGACAAGCGATGAAAGAATCCAAGCAGCCACGTTATGTGAGTAACACTACCCAACACAGCGCAATGGAGCATATTTCATTGAAATGCTGGGTATTCGAGTGGCCCATTCGCCGTGAGCGGGAGGTTTTTGATCCCCTTCAGAAAAATCCCGTTCGGCGTAAAACAGCCTGACTTAATGCTCAGTCGCCTAAGGACGCAACGACCGCAAGCTCCAACACGCGCAACGAGCAAGCCGATCTCGAAGCCCGCCATTGATCGGGCTTTTTCCCTTTGGCATGAACGGTCAGAGTCATGTTGAGCCAGTCCTCGGATTTCAAGTAGCAGCGTGCAAAAAAGCGTTTTCACCAGGCAATGATCAGCCAGTTTGGGCAGACCCACGGCAGTGGCCGCAATCACTTAAATGCTCAACATTAAAAATAAAGCGACAAAGACCTTTTCGCCCATGGGTAAAGCCTGCGGATCATCGTCCTGCGAGAAATCTACCAGGTTTAAGTAGGGTGGTTACGGCCAGTATCAGATTATCGATAGACCAGGGCTTGTGAAGGTAAGTCGTTCCAGCGGGTATCTCCGAGGAATTCAGGTAGCAACCGGATGTGAGAATTGCCCCGGTCGAGGGCCATCGAAGCTTCATCATCTCAATAAAGTCTGCGCCTTGAATTTGACCGGGTAGGCCATGATCCGCGATCAACAATGGACAACCGCCACTCGATCCCGACATGTACTTCAAAGCCTCATCGGCAGTTGAGAATTCCAGCGAACGCAAACCCAGGTCGTTCAAAATCTCCCCGACTAGCATGCGCAACGTTGGGTCGTCTTCCACGACGATTACCCATCCTGTCAGGGGTGAAAGTTTTTCCCATTGGGTTTTTTTCATGCGCCGGTTCCTCGTCTCGGCTCATTTCCATGCCAGGCTGATAGATTTTTCAGTGTAGGCGTTATTTTTTGATTGAGGCTAGGAACCCGAGCCATCTTGATACCTTGATTCGTTACGTGCGGTGTGAGGACGAATGGCAGCTCGCGAAGAATGGGTTGGAAACACTTTTAGGCGACTGACTCCAATCGCTACTGCCCGGTGGCGCAGGGTTGAGCGTTGAAACGGCTATCAGGTTTGCAACCAAAAACGTTGTAGTAGGAGCACCATGACAATGGTGCTGCTCAACCTGATCCAGCGTGTAAGTCTTACGGATATAAGTCGTCGCTTGCGGGATCACTTGCTCATCTATGAGATACGCAGAAGTTGTTGAGGTCAGTTCTTCTGTTATGGGTAAAATTGAGCTCTTTCTTGAGTTCATTTATGAGCTGGGCTATAGCATGGTCTCCAGTGAGCCGAGATACAGAAATGCCGGTAACAAGAAGCTCGACTCGCCTGGATATCGGCTCGATAATCTGAATTTGAAGTGATCCCGATGGCTCGACCCTACATTCGCATGAGAGCGGCAGAAACGCTGATTCGATGACGTGGCATAGCTCGAGAGTGGACAACATAATGGCTCCGTTGGGTTGAGCCGGCCAAGGCGCTCAAGCTTGGTTGAACGGAAATTTAAATCTCAGGCTTAATGCCATTTTCTAGATCCATGGCGAAGCGGTGGCAATTTCAGCCTACGCCCATCTGCGAGACGCGTTATACCGTTTGGGAGCGAACACAGCCCATTCTCTCGTACACCTACGGTTTATACACGGCAGCTACCGGCTCGGTGGTGGCTTGAGTGCATGACCGGTGAAGTTCACTGCATCGCGAATCCCGGTGTGACCATGACAGCCGGATAGATGTCGCACACACCCAACCAAGAAATGCTCTACCCATGGATGCCAAAAACCGTCCGTCCCATCACGACGACAGCTACCCACGTTGCCATGAGTCCAACCAAGAACCAAATAAACTCGCTGCTGTTCATGGTGCCTGTTCTCGTTGCTCTCGCTTCGCTCACTCTGTGTGAACGGGCTGCTAGGCGATGGATTGCGACAAGGTGAGTGACGATCACCTGTACTTTCATATCGTCTCGCTACGCATTGCCTATATCCATTGGCCGTTCGTACCAACGAATAAGCCGACTGTCACGGCAGCAATGGACTTTACTTCCCCTCAATGGGTCTTCGCAGTTGACCCGCGCAGAATGCGTTCATTCAATTTTTGCGCGCCGCTACCCCATAGCAACCATCTTCATGAGCTAAATCTTTCAGCCTTCAAATCGATCCGACCGCCCCAGAGAAAATCGATGGTTACCCCGGTACAAAATCCTTTGAATTTTTTCCAGACCCAACCACTCCTTTGTCTATGAGCAAATGGAGGGGGCCTCATGAATACCGATCTTTACATCATCGAGTACAAGCTTCACGGGGAGGCCAAGTCCTTCATCATCAGGGCGAAGATAAGAAGCAACGCCGATGCTTGGCATTGGGCAAGTTGTGACGCTGGGGTGGCGCCTATACCGAAACCAGGACGACTGCCGCTCAAAGTCGTCACCAAGCCTCAAGCTGAAAAGTACGGGCTCAGTGATGTGATATGGCGTGAATCGGCAATCTTGGATTGGACAGAGGTGGCAACGTGATCACACACATGCTCAAAGCCATTGGTAAGATCCCAATTCAGCCTCATCACCGAGCGAGCTGTCACTGCGGTGCCGTTGTTCTCGAGATCCATTTACCTGCAGGTCTGCCTGAACCACATCGATGTGATTGCTCGTTCTGCAAACGCAAGGGAGCGATAGTCGCTGCAGTGCCAGCAGCAGATTTGAAGGTGATTCGCGGAGAAGCTGCATTACGCAAGTATCAGTTCGGAAGGCAGGTCGCCGAACATTTCTTTTGCGGGATCTGCGGTATTTATACCCATCACCGACGCAGTACCAATCCGAACGAATTTGGCTTCAATATCGGCTGCATGGAAGGCGTTAATCCCTATGATTTGGGGAGCGTTCCGATAGCAGATGGTGGCGAGTGGGAGGAACCTGTGGGCCCGTCTCGTTAGCGAAAATTTTCTTCCCTAATTCACCTCCCATTGATGTGAGAACCAGAAGGTTCCCAACGACGAGGGCATTTTTTCAGAAAGAATTTCAAAGGCTCACCGTGGTCTACCTGTCACTACACCAAGAGCTCGCAATCATGAAATTCTCAAACTTCTGCCAAGCACTTTCCAACCGGGCTGGCAGTTCGAAGACGTTCCTCACCGCTATTTGTCTCATCGTTGTGTGGGCAGTGACGGGCCCGTATTTTCATTTCAACGATACGTGGCAACTGATCATTAATACGTCGACGACGATCATCACTTTCCTAATGGTTTTCCTGATCCAGAACACCCAGAACCGGGACAACGACATTTTACATCTGAAAATCGATGAGCTGATTCGAGCGACCAAGGAAGCGCAAAACGCCACGTTGTCCTTGGACAAGATGGGCACCAGGGAGCTTAGAAAACTGCGGAAGCAGTACAGCGTTATGGGTGAAGCCGGTGAGATCAGTTTTGGCGATTCCGGGGACAATGCCCATAGCCCCAAGTAGGTTGCCTGGAACATCCTGGAGGCCGTTGTCTTCATCAGTTTGAACGCAAGCTCCCAGGCGCTTTCTATCAACGTATGTGGGTACCGGTAACCAACGCGGTTGTCGCTCGTCATCAACGCCTGAAACCTATTTGTAAGAAGGATCTGCAATGAAAAAAAATAATCCTCAGCGCACGTTTTTCATCGCATCCAGACCATCGTTGATGCTGATGATCCTCGGCTTGCTGACTGCATGCGCCGGTAACACTACGTCGTCCAATGTCGTTGCACCGGGCGAGGAAAAGACAGCCACGACCCGCACATTGGATGCAGGCGCCGCCCTGCTCCAATCACGCCCGCCCATCGATGCACTTAATGCCTACCTCGATGGATTTCATTTTTACAACGGCCATCCCGACTTTCAAATGGAGGCTCACCACTATTGCTCCATCCTGAATGAAGAAGTGATCCAGTGCGTGATCTACGATGGAAATCGCAAGGACGCGAAGCTCATGGGGGTGGAATACATCATCAGTGAACAGCTGTTTGCCAAACTGCCCGACGCTGAAAAAGCGCTGTGGCACAGTCATGTTCATGAGGTGAAGTCCGGCCAATTGGTTGCCCCCGGCATTCCGGACATTGCAGAACATGCGCTTATGGAAAAGCTCATCCATACCTATGGCAAGACCTGGCATACGTGGCACACCGACCTCAACAAAGAGCTACCGCTGGGTGTTCCGCAACTGATGATGGGATTCACCGCTGATGGCCAGATCGACCAGCGACTGGTGGCAGATCGGGACAAAAGACTTGGCGTCGATAGCATCCAGAAAAAGAACGCTCGGGCCGACATCCCTGCACCAGTTATTGACCCAGGTGCTGACGCTTGGCACAAAGGAAAGGTCATTCAAATCGAAGATCCGACTGGCAATCCGCATCAGCAATGAATCATCAGGATGACTGGCTAGCCTTTGGATTTTCGTGGGTCAGCACTACGAGGAAAGGTTCTTTCTTCCTGAATAGTCCCGTCCTCTTTGTGAATCTTCAGCGACGCCTTTTTACCCTGAAGGAACTCACCCGCCAGCGCGGTGATTTCAGCCTTGGTCGAGGCCGTCTTCGACGCCCTTTGCGCGCCTTCCTTTGTCAGTGCCCACAGCTTGTCGGTCTTGGTGATGTGATAGTTGTCCATCCGATCTCCCAGCGCGCTGCGCGCATTTGCAATGTGGTGTTTGGTTGACCTCTACGCTCTCAGCGAGTTTGAAAAAAAACTCATGTTCAAATAGCTGAAGGGACGACTATTAGGCCTTTCAGTCATCTCGATGGAACAATGAAGACAGCCCATCCTCTATCGCAACACCAGCGAACCTGAGGATGTCACCATGATCGACTCATTGACCGGTATGAAGCCTGGCGAGCGTTACGCTGTCGAAAGCCTGGAACGCACACGAAATTTTCCGGGATTCTTCCTCGACGGAAAATACTACCTTGGCCCCGAATTAATGACTGCCGTTGGGTGGCTAGAAGGTCAGCGATTTTTTTACGACGAACTTGATCCTGTAGGCGAACCGGTATTTCCAGATCGAGTCGCCGGCACCATTGAAGATCTGACATTGACCTTGATAGATGGCGCACGTTTGAAGCTGAACAAGCTGCGTTACAACGCCCAAGTGGATTTACCCTCATCAGAGGTTAGAGACCGTCCTGAGGTGTACCGCAGAGACCCGACAAGCGCCCTCTATAATAAACTGGTGGTCATCACCGGGGCATCAAGCGGCATAGGCCGCGCAGCAGCTCATGCATTCGCCAGTAAGGGCGCCCGCCTGGTATTGGGGGCACGTGACGAAGCCGCGCTCGCTGAAGTCGTCGAAGAATGTGCTGCTCGGGGTGCCACAGCCCTGGCAGTTCAAACTGATGTGACTAACAGCGAACAGATGCGCGCTTTGGCGGATCAAGCTGCCGCGTTTAGTAACGGACAGATAGACATTTGGATCAACAATGCCGGTGTCGGAGCAGTTGGCAGGTTCGAGGAAACACCGCTTGAAGCACACGAGCAGGTGCTGCAAACGGATCTGATCGGTTACCTGCGCGGCGCCTATGTGGCATGGCCTTACTTCAAGGCGCAAAAACGCGGCACTTTGATCAACACCCTGTCGCTGGGGAGTTGGGTCGCACAGCCCTATGCCGCTGCTTACTCTGCCAGCAAATACGGCTTGCGCGGTTTGAGCGAAGCGTTGCGCGGAGAACTGATCGGATACCCCGATATCCATGTGTGCGACATTTATCCGGCTGTCATGGACACACCGGGATTTCGTGATGCAGGTAACTTCACCGGTCATGCGCTCAAGCCACCGCCACCTCTCTATGATCCACATCTCGTCGCCCAAGCGATGGTTGCCTGTGCGTTACGTCCAAGACCCAGCACCACGGTGGGAGGTGCGGCCACGATGGCCCGTCTGGCACATTTCCTGGTTCCGGGGTTCCCGCTCCTGTCAGGATGGCTGACTCGCTTGGGTGTAGAACATGGCCCACAGTCTGAATCGTCATCAGGGAATCTGTTTGCGCCGCCCAGTGGTGATCGCCGCATTGAGGGTGGCTGGCGTGCGGCCAAGCACAGACCATCGATTCTGGTTGCTGCAGGCGTGGCATTGTTGTTTGGCGGCTGCGTCTACGCGCTTAATCGTAAAGGACGACGAGAGCGTTTCCGCTAGCAACTTCAGTTACTCAACTATTGATTAAAGTTTGCAGTTGCATCGCTGAGAAGTACAAAGGGCCCTCTCGGGCTCTTTGTACTCAAACCAAAATCACATGGTCACTCGCTCTGGTCGCACGTTCGTGAGCCCCTCATGATCCTGCTCAAAAATTCGAATATTGCTAGCTCGCTGCATGAATTAGGATCTTTTCATCATCATTCGGCATAAAGTTTTCTACTGGAAATTGTCATGATCCTTCTATCTGGCAGATTGGTTGTAGCGGAGCATGCAGCGATAACAACAAATAGGAGCAGATCCTATGGCCTCAAGAAACTGCGAGGATCCGCTTCTGCTTTTGCCTGAGGGAATAAAATGAGTGAGCAGCCCAGGATTGACCACGGGCCTCAGCTACACATGGCTAAGGGCCGTGTGCTGGTTGGAGGTCATGCCCAGGCACCGCTGTGTGCCACCCGAAACATGATCAGCTTCTGGGGCGGATACGATCCTGCTACGGGCGTGATTATCGACCGACATCATCCCCTTAACGGGGAAGACCTGACCAACCGGATTTTCGCGTTGCCGAAGGGTAAGGGCTCCAGCACAGGCAGTGCCGTGCTGCTTGATGCCTTGCACAATGGCCATGCGCCCGCAGGGATAATCCTGAATAAAGTCGACGAGATAATTGCACTAGGTGTCGTGATCTTCGACGAGTTCTTCGGCCAAAAGATTCCGGTTGTGCAATTAGAGAACGACGATTTCGAGATGCTGTTCTCGGCCAGTAGTGCAAGTATCTCGGAAGATGGAACGGTGACGCTTTATGAATGAGTTTATCCATCAGATCGAACTCTCCGAGCGCGATCAGGCGATCCTTGCCGGTGATGAAGGACGTGCGGCGCAGATTGCGCTGCGGGTAATCCTGAAGATCGCGGTGATGCAGGATGCGAAAAGGTTAGTCGACATCACGAGTGTGCATGTTGGCGGTAGCATCTATACCGGGCAAGCCAGTCTCAAGGTTATCGAGACACTCGCTGAAATGGGCGCGAAGGTGTGTGTACCCACCTCGATCAATGCCATTTCTATCGACCGAAAACGCTGGAAAGAACAGAACATCGATCCAGAGTTTGCAGGCTATGCCGACCGTCTGGCGACGGCTTTTGAAAAAATGGGCGCCAAGCCCATCTTTTCTTGCACGCCGTATGTGTTTCCGGAGGTGCCGAAACTCGGTGATGACATCGTCTGGGCAGAATCCAATGCCATTGTTTACTCCAACAGTGTGCTGGGCGCCCGTACCAACCGCCAAGGTGACTTCCTTGACATATGCGCCGCCATCGTTGGCCGTGCGCCATACTGCGGTTTGCATCTGGAGGAAAATCGCAAGGGCAATTTTGTCATCAATATTCCGAAGCTCGATAACCTCGACAGCTCCTTTTATACCGTACTGGGCTATCTCATTGGCAAGCATGCTGGTGCTGATATCCCGGTTATCTGCGGTATCGAGGAAAAACCAAATCAGGAAAACCTCAAATACCTTAGCTCCACCTTGGCCACCTCGGGTGCGGTCGGGATGTTCCACATGATCGGTGTTACCCCTGAAGCCCCGACGTTGGAGGCAGCGCTGGGTAACAAACCGGCAACTCGAACCCTGAATGTCACACAAGAGGAACTGCTGTCGGTGTTCGAGAAGCTTTCGACCACTAAGCAAGAGAAACTCGATTTGGTCTTGGTGGGCAGCCCGCATTTTACGCTGGGGGATTTTGCGGAACTCGCTCCGCTGGTAGACGGTAAGCAGGTCGATGCTGGATGTGACTTTCTTATCACTACCAGCCAGTACGTATATGAGCAGGCTCAAAAGTCCGGCTACATAAAGAGAATCGAGGCATTTGGTGCGCGAATCAGCACGGACATCTGTCTTTGCATGCTCAACGCTGACATGTTTCCGGTTTCCACCCGCACAGCGATGACCAACTCCGGCAAATTCGCCCACTATGGCCCGGGCCTGGTTGGCAAAGACGTTTCTTTTGGCAGCTTGGCCGATTGCGTCAACTCGGCCCAAGTCGGTAAGCGCATCATCAGTCGCCCGCAATGGCTGCAATGAAACCCGAACTGAAGGGAGTATTATCTGGATGAAACTGGTTTCTGCTGAACAGATCAATGCTGTTCTGGATTGGCCCGGAGTATTGGGTGCCTTGCGGCAAGTGCATTTGGGCGCACGTCCTTTTATTGATGACTACCTTCTGGGTGACAGCGAGTACGGTCTGTTCAGCAGGGGGGTGATCTTGCCGGGCTTCGGCGCAGGCGTGAAGATAGCTTCTATATGTCCGGGTAATTTGAAAGCCACGTTGCCCTTGCCGGTTGAGCAGGCTGCGTTCGTCGTCATCGACGAGCACACCAAGGCAATTGTTGCAATCTGCGATGGGCCGGCTATCACGGCCTGGAAGACCGCCGGGGATTCAGCCCTCGCAGGGGAACGTCTGAGCCGTCAGGACAGCAGTAACTTGCTGGTGCTGGGTGCGGGGCCCGTTGCACGGGCGCTAACCGAGGCTTATCTGCATATCCGGCCGGGTATTCGAAAAGTGATGTTGTGGAACAGGACATCCTCAAAACTAGAGTCGTTTGCCGCGCAGCTTCGGGCACGGCGTATTGATGTCACCTTAGTCTGTGACCTGGATGAGGCAGTAGGACATGCTGATATCATTGCCTCAGCAACAGCTTCGACGATTCCACTGATAAAAGGACGACTTGTTCAGCCAGGCACCCATGTTGATTTGGTGGGTGGCTTCAGGTCTGACATGCAAGAAGCCGATGCGCAGTTGGTGGGTAGCGCTAGGCTCTATGTGGATGATCGCAAAGGGGCGTTAAACTCAGGTGACTTCCAGATTCCGTTGCGCGCAGGCGTGATCAGTGAAGAATCAATTCAGGCGGATCTCTTTGAGATTTGCCAGTCACGCGCAGCACTTCGCCAGCCAGAAGACATTACGTTGTACAAAAATACTGGCGGTGCGCATTTGGATTTGACGGTCTGCCAGTACGTCCTCAGACACCTAGCCTCGAAGGTTGGTTGAACGTAAGTTTTTCTGGAACACACCTTTCCTAATTAAACGAGCCTCCACTTATGCGGTGCAGAAAGGCCGTAAATTTACTTGCCCGCTGCTTCTGCAAAAGCGTCAGCTCGTCGTCCAGATACGCATACGTATCATGCCTATTCATGAGCGCATGACTGGATCAATTTCATGATCGCCGCCACCCGTTTTCCGCTGTGCACCGACCCCGCGAACAACCAGTTAGAACGCCGAAGTGCCCGGGGCCGGATTTGGTTTCTACTTGATTGTTATCAATGAGCACGGCCCCAGCAATCTAGGACGCGTGAAGGCTTTCACTGCCAAAATCATGATGAATGTAAAAATCGACTGAGTCTTTTCGATTGGTTCGAGCTTGTAGAGCTATCGTACGGCATGCGGTATATGTGACATTGCAATACCAAGCAAACGTAACCGCATGCGCTTGGGCAAGGCTGCAGCTGAGAGGATTGGATTCAACGCTGGAAACGATGCTGGACGTGACAACCCATCGCAGATTGAAACGCCTCATGAGTCCACGATATAAAACACTGAAGAACTCCTGGGGTGATCATGCATGCCAACCAATTTCGACATACCTTTCACACTGCTTATTATCGTTTGCCCACATTACAATCTTGCCGCAACAACCGCGTTCATAGATCCATTTCGGGTGGCGAATTACCTCAGCGGTCATTCTCGATTTCAGTGGGAAATTGCATCGACTACTGGTGGGCCCATTGTCGCCAGCAATGGCATGAGTATTCAGACAAAGGCATTGGCTGAATTTCAAAAGATTCCAAAAGATCTCGTTATCGTGTCATCCAGTTGGGCACCAGAGGCACAAAATAGCCCTAGCCTTCATGCGGCGCTACGTAGCTGGGCGAGAGCAGGCAGTACTCTAGGAGCTCTGGATACAGGCACGTTCATCCTGGCCGAGGCAGGGCTATTGAATGGCAAGCGGGCTACCGGACACTACGAGCATATTGATGCATTGCGCGAGCTTTATCCTGACGTCGATATCTGCGAAGACATGTTCGTGTTCGACGATAAGAGGATCACATGCTGTGGCGGCGCCGCATCATTAGATTTCGCCTTGCACATCATTCGCAATATCCATGGCGATACTCTGACTAATGAGACGGCTCGCTACCTGTTCCACCAGAGCCTGCGGCCCCATGGAATACAGCAGAACCCCGATGCACCGCAACCACTGGGCAGTACAGTGCCAGATGTGGTTAAGCAAGCAATCAAGATCATGGAGGCAAACCTTGAAGAGGCAGTGAGCATTCCTGCCATCTGCCAGCAGATCTCCATTTCTCAACGCCACCTCGACCGACTTTTCAGGCAGATAGTCCATAAAACCCCTGCCACCTATTACCGCGACATCCGTTTGGATCGCGCTCGTGGTCTGGTGACACAAACTGGATTGTCACTAACGGAAATTGCCATCGCTTCCGGCTTTTCCAATCAGTCGCACTTTAGTAAAGCCTATCGCCTACGATTCGGCTTGACGCCGAGATGCGACCGTCTCGAAGGACGCATCCCCTTCGATTTTCGTGCATGGCCGATGCATCAGGTAACGCCCTGACCTAACCGTCAGCCACTTCACGCTCTTCTTCATTCCGCCTTTTCCACTACAGGCTCCAGCAAACTCACTATCAATCAGGTTGCTCGTGAGCGCTGAAAATGTCGATTTCTGATCGCTCATATCCATTAGCGACAGTGGCTAAAAAAGGACATTTCGCGTCCAGCTTTGAACATTCCTCCGCCCGGCCAAGCACCACTATCAAATCACGAAATGAAGGACACAACTTCAATACCGTTGATTATCGAGGGCCGCTGACATGTCTGAAGTAATAACAAAAGAACAACTGGAGGAAATCTCCAGAGGCTACCACCCAGACCCACTCGTCTCTCAGTCATTGCGTTCAGAGGCTTACGTTGACCCTCTATGGTTCAAACTGGACGAACAGCAAATCCTCGCCAAATCCTGGCAGTGGGTCTGCCATATCGAAAAAGTTCGGGAGCCTGGCACCTACACCACCACAGAAATCGCCGGCAATCCGGTTGCCGTGGTTCGCGATCATGATGGTGTACTGAGAGCCTTCTATAACGTTTGCAAACATCGCGCTCATCCCGTGCTCTCCGGGGAAGGCAAGGTAAACCGCATCATTTGCCCTTACCACTCCTGGTGCTATGGCTTGAACGGACAGCTGGCCGCAGCTCCTCATGTTGGCGGGCTCAAGGATTTCGATAAAAGCGAGATTCATCTGAGCCCGATTCAAGTCGAGGAGTTCTGCGGGTTCATCTACGTCAACCTGGATGCAAATGCTCGAACGCTGAGTGAACAGTCGGGCGACTTGAAAAAGGAAATTCTGCACTGGGCCCCGGACATTGATGGCCTGACCTTCGGCCATCGCCTGACCTACGAAATCAAATCCAATTGGAAGAACGTTGTCGATAACTTCCTCGAGTGTTACCACTGCCCGACAGCGCACAAAGATTTTTGCACGCTGGTGGATATGGACACCTACAAGGTCGACACCCACGGGATTTACTCCAGCCATATGGCAGAGGCTGGGAAAGGCCAAAACACCGCCTACGATACCTCCAAAGCCAAAGTTCGTACCCATGCAGTGTGGTGGCTGTGGCCCAACACGTGCCTGATGCGCTACCCAGGACGCAGCTCGATGATCGTACTGCACATCATTCCTGTCGGCCCTGACCTGACGCTCGAAACCTACGACTTTTTCCTTGAAACGCCGGAAACCGACGAGATGGAGCGGGAAGCCATCCGGTATCTCGATGAAGTTCTGCAAGTCGAAGATATTTCGTTGGTCGAAAACGTCCAGCGTGGCATGAGGACACCTGCTTTCGAGCAAGGCCGAATTGTAACCGATCCCAACGGCTCCGGAAAATCCGAACACGCTCTTCACCATTTCCATGGCTTGGTTCTAGAAGCATACGCTCAAGGGGTACAACAATGACTCTTACACTTAAAGGAAAAGTGGCCTTCATTACAGGGGGATGTGGCGGGATAGGTCGAGCGATCTGTGCGCGCTTGGTGAGAGAAGGCGCGACTGTGTACGCGGCGGATCTCAAGCAGGGCGATTTAGCTGAAGGCGCCGAGTTTTTGCGCCTTGATGTAAGTGACGAAACCCAGGCGCAAGCCGCGATGCAGCACGTAGAGCAAGCCCATGGACGGCTCGACATCCTGATCAATGCGGCCGGTATCGAAGTTGAAGAAACCATCGAGCACACCAGCCTGGAGGTATGGAATCGTGTCTTCGCGGTAAATGTCACCGGCACTTTTCTCACATCCAAACACGCATTACCTCTTCTGCGCAAAAGCAGCGGTGCAAGCGTCATCAACTTTGGCTCTTACGACGGCTTTATTGCCGATCCGGGATTGGCGGCATATTGCGCCAGTAAAGGCGCAGTGCATGCTCTCACTCGCGCCATGGCCTGTGATCATGGCCCAGAAGGTATTCGAGTCAATGCGATATGCCCGGGATACATCGACACGCCAATGCTGCGTAGCTTTTTCAAGGATCACGGCGACATCGAGAGCCTTGAAAGTGCAGTACGGGGCGTTCATCCAATTCGCCGCTATGGCACGCCCGACGATGTCGCAAATCTTGTGAACTGGCTGGCGGGCGACGAGGCGCGCTACGCAAGCGGTCAGTTGTGGATACTCGATGGCGGCCTGACCGCTCAAGTCCAACAGATGAAATTGTGAGCCCCATCATGCCTAAATCCGTGATCATCACCTGCGCCACCACCGGTGGCGTACATACCCCGACCATGTCCGAGTACCTGCCTATCACCCCGCAGGAGATTGCCGAATCTTCGATTGAGGCGGCTAAGGCAGGGGCATCGATCATTCACCTTCATGCGCGTAACCCCGAGACGGGCAAGCCTGATCCTCGTCCTGAATTATTCCAGGACTTCATGGGCCAGATCAGTCGTCAAAGCGATGCAGTACTCAACGTGTCCACAGGCGGAGGCCTGGGCATGAGTCGTGAGGAGCGACTGCGGGCTGCATTGAGCGTGAGTCCGGAGATGGCATCGCTGAACGTTGGCTCAATGAACTTCGGCATTTTCCCGATGAAGGACAAATACTCGAACTGGAAGCACGATTGGGAACCAGCCTTCCTGGACAGCACACGCGATTTCATCTTCCGCAACACCTTCGCGGACATCGAATACATCGTCAAAGAACTCGGGGACGGCCACGGAACCCGCTTTGAATTCGAGTGCTACGACCTGGGCCACCTCTACAATCTGGCCTGGATCATCGACCAAGGATGGGTCAAACCACCCTTCCTGATCCAGATCGTGTTCGGCGTATTAGGAGGAGTCGGCGCGGATCTGGATAACCTTATGCACATGCATACGGTGGCGCAAAAGCTGTTCGGTAAAAACTACGAGTGGTCAGTTCTGGCCGCAGGAAAAAATCAAATTCAGTTCGCCACTCAAGCCGCACTGTTAGGCGGAAACGTGCGGGTCGGTCTGGAGGATAGCCTCTACATAGGTCGCGGCGAGAAAGCGAAAAGCAACGCCGAACAGGTTCTCAAGATTCGTTCGATTATCGAGAATCTGGGACTCAACATCGCAACGCCTACTGAAGCAAGAGCACGTCTCGGCCTCAAGGGCAGCGAAAAGGTCAACCTCTGATCGCTGCCGGAGAAACAACATGCACACCAAAATGCTGATTAATGGCGAACTCGTGAAGGGCGAAGCCTCCATCACGGCGATCGTCGATCCTGCCACAGGCGAAACAATCGCCCATGTACCGCAGGCGAGTACCGAGCAGGTCGACGCCGCAGTATGCAGCGCAGTAGAAGCGTTTACTCATTTTTCAACCACGACACCGGCAGAACGCGCAGCCCTCCTGCTCGATATCGCTGAGATCATTGAAACAAACGCCGAAGAGCTGGCCTCCCTTGAAAGCCTAAACGTGGGTAAACCCTGGCCTTCTGCACTCACCGATGAAGTCCCCTTAACGGTGGACACATTCCGTTTTTTCGCGGGTGCTGCCCGAACATTGTCTGGTGTTTCAGCAGGCGAATACGTTACCGGACACACCAGCATGATCCGCCGCGACCCACTTGGGCCAGTGGCAGCTATCGCTCCTTGGAATTATCCATTGATGATGGCCGCCTGGAAAATTGCAGCCCCATTGGCAGCGGGCTGTACCGTAATCCTTAAGCCCGCTGAAATTACGCCACTGTCCACGCTGCGCCTGGCTGAACTCATTAACGAGCGTGTTCCTCAAGGCGTAATCAATATCGTTCATGGCAAGGGAGCGTTCATCGGTGATCGTCTTATCAATGCTGCTGGGATTGAAGGAGTAAGCATCACAGGGTCACCCGCTACGGGTAGCGCGGCGATGCGAGCAGCTGCGCAGGAAATGCGGCAGGTTCATGTCGAACTGGGCGGGAAGGCACCAGTAATTGTCTATGCCGATGCGGACATCGACAAGCTAGTCGCCACCTTGCGCGCAACTGCATTCTTTAACGCAGGCCAAGACTGCGCACAGCCTTGCCGTCTGATCGTCGCAGCCTCTATCTACGACCGGGTGGTGGCTGAACTTGCTAATGCAGTATCGAGCATTCAGGTCGGTAGTCCTCGCGCCGCCGGAACTGAAATGGGCCCGCTGGTGAGCGAGCAACATCGGATGACCGTTGCAGGTTTTGTAGATCGAGCTCGCAGTTACGCCGAAGTAGTCGCCGGTGGGGAAATGTTGCCAGGCCCCGGCTTCTTCTATCGCCCAACGGTGATCGCTCACGTTGACAACTATGCCGAAATTGCGACCAACGAAGTCTTCGGCCCCGTTATTTCGGTGTCTCGATTTGCCGAGGATGAAGACCCAATCCAGATCGCTAACAACGGACGCTACGGACTTGCCTCTTCGGTCTGGACGCGTGATAGCGGAAGAGCCATGGCAGCGACAGCTCGTCTTCGTTATGGATTTACCTGGGTCAACACCCATGGCGTCGCTACGCCAGAAATGCCATGGGCGGCTATGAAAGGTTCAGGCCACGGTTGCGATATGTCGGTCTTCGCACTCGATGCCTACACCTCGATTCGCCACGTCATGTTTGCTCACGAGTAATAGCTATGAATAAAGACATCATAATTGTGACAGGCGGCAGCCGAGGTATTGGGCGCGCGATTGTTGAACGGTTTCTACAGCAAGGTGCTCGTGTTCTGACATGCGGTCGAGGCCCTCGTCCTGAAGATCTCGATACCCAGGTTGCCTGGGTTCAGGCAGATGTTTCCAAAACCGAAGACGCCAATCGAGTTGTGTCGGAAACCCGAAAGCTGCTCGGCGAACCGACAGTGCTCATCAACAACGCCGGCGTACAAGTGGAGAAAACCGTCGTTGGTACCTCCGATGACGATTGGGATCTGGTCATGGGTGTCAATGCCAAGGGCACGTTCAACATGTGTCGGGCAATCCTGCCGGGTATGGAAAAAGACGGTGGTGTCATCGTCAACGTCGGTTCGATCTCCGGCCTGAATGCTGACCCTTCCATGGCCGTGTACAACGCCTCGAAAGCTTTCGTTCATGGCCTCACCCGCTCCATTGCCGTTGATCACGGGCCACGGGTGCGCTGCAACGCTGTTTGCCCTGGCTGGATCATGACGGCCATGGCAGAGGACGGCTTCGCCCTCGCTAAAAACCCGTCATTGGCGAAGGCCGACGCGCTCGCCCGTCACGCGGCGGGTCGATTCGGTAAGCCGGAGGATGTTGCAAATATGGTGGCCTGGCTCGCATCTGAGCAGGCCGGTTTTGTCACGGGCCAATGCATCGTAGTCGATGGTGGTTTGACCACTGCTTCCCCGCTTCAACCGAGGTTATTCTAATGAGCGATTTCCAAAACGTTGCTGTACTGGGTGCCGGCGTAATTGGGGCGAGCTGGACGGCGCTTTTTTTGGCCTCCGGGCGAAACGTAGCAGTTTTTGACCCTGCCGAGGGCATGGAAACTTTTGTACGTGACTATGTAAAAACGGCATGGCCAACGCTGACTGAGTTGGGTTTGGTAAAAGCCGGTGCACCTGGAGAGCTGAGTTTTCATGCAACTGCTGCCGAGGCCGTAAAGTCAGCCGACTTCATTCAGGAAAGCGTTCCTGAGCGCATCAAGATCAAGCATGCTCTGTACGCGGAAATCGAGCCGGTGCTCAAGACTGGCGCAATCGTCGCATCCTCCGCATCGGGCCTGCCTCTCAGCGAAATGCAAGCAGGATGGAAAAACCCGTCCCACTTCATTTTGGGCCACCCGTTCAATCCACCACACCTCATTCCACTCGTTGAACTGATGGGTAATGACCAAACCGCCACAGGCGTACTGGAGCACGCCGAAAAGTTCTATGACTTGGTGGGAAAAGTGACCATTCGCGTCAACCGCGAAGTACCCGGTCACGTCGCCAACCGGCTTCAAGCCGCGCTGTGGCGCGAGGCTATTCACTTAGTACAGATTGGCGCCGCCAGCGTTAAGGATGTCGATACGGCAGTCTGGGCGGGCCCGGGACTGCGCTGGGCGGCGATGGGGCCGACGATGCTGTTCAACCTGGGTGGTGGCCCTGGTGGACTGGAATCGTTCTGTGAAAAGTACACCGAAAGCTTTCACCGCTGGTGGGATGACCTCGGTAATCCACGACTCGACGCTGAGACCGCCGCCCTGCTCGTTGAAGGTGTCAACGAGGAGTCACAAGGTAGTTCTCAAGCAGACCTTTCCAACGCTCGCGACGCATTGATTACCGCAATGCTGAAAACAACTGCAAGTCTGCGTCGGGCATAACGATCACAGATGAGGATGGAGAGAGGACGCGCAGGCTTGGGCGTCCTTTCACCATGTGGACAGGACGCCAGCCTTTTGTTGAACTTGGGTAATACGAGGTATTTATGTCAGCAGATCATCTCACTCTGCGTGTTGTCGATCTCGCTGCTGAAGCGAAAGGCGCGATGGTCGTTGAACTGCGTGCACCTTCCGGTGGCGAACTACCAGGCTTCACCCCTGGAGCACACATAGAGCTGCATCTGGCCGAGGGCGGGATCCGCCAGTATTCCCTTTGCAACGACTCTCGGGAACGCGATCGTTATCGAGTGGGCGTAGGCCTTTCCCCCACAAGTAGAGGTGGATCTCGCCATGTTCATCAATTTCTGCGGGTCGGCGACCTGATTACAGTCACACCACCGCGCAACAACTTCCCGCTCGCGGAGGATGCTCCAAGGCATGTTTTCTTCGCCGGCGGAATCGGCATCACGCCGATTCTCTCAATGATCAAGTGGTGCGAAGCCAATCAACGTGCATGGCATTTGTATTACCTGGTACGCAATCGTCAACGTGCCGCTTTTCTTGAAGAGTTAGCGGAGTATGGCGACCGGGTCACGCTACACGCCGATAACGAAGCCGGTGGATTATTTGATGTTGTCAGTGCCCTTGTTCAGCAGCCGCTCACCAGTCATTTCTACACCTGTGGCCCTACCCCGTTGATGCTGGCTGTCGAGGCTGCAGCAAAATCATTTCCATCGGAACAGGTTCATTTCGAATGGTTTACCCCCAAGGAACCGACGACGCCCATTCGTGCGCAGAGCTTCACCGTCAAATTGGCGAAGAGCGGAAAAAGCTTTGACGTTCCACCGGATAAATCAATCCTCGAAATGCTCGAAATTCAAGGTGTCATCGTCGAAAACTCGTGTCGTGAGGGTACCTGCGCGTCTTGTGAAACCCGCGTGCTGGCTGGCATTCCTGATCATCGAGACAGTGTGCTTTCAGAGGTGGAAAGGAAGAAAAACTGCTCAATGATGGTCTGCGTTTCTCGAGCTATCTCGGACACACTCGAACTAGATCTTTAACGCTGTTCTCGGCCAGCCGTGGGGCTGGCTTCATTTATAGAGGAGCCCCCGTGAACAACTTACTGATGACTTTCGAAACGCCGATCATCGAGGACTGGATTGACTACAATGGTCACTTACGAGACGCATTTTATTTCTTGCTGTTCAGCTACGCCACCGACGCGCTGATGGACAAGATTGGTCTGGATGAAAAAAGTCGGGCCATTTCCGGGCATACACTTTACACGCTTGAAGCGCACATCAACTACTTGCTCGAAGCGAAGCTGGACGATGTCGTGCAAGTACGTACCCAACTGATCGATCGTGATTACAAACGCCTTCATATCGTGCACCATCTATACCGTCCGGAGGCTTCGCAATTGCTTGCGGCCAGCGAGCAACTATTGATGAACATCGACCAACGTGCTGGCCGCTCAGCGCCTTTTGCGGCGCAGTCAGAACAGCAAGTGAACGATTTGTACAACCTGCACCAAGGATTGGCGCGTCCAGAGTGGTGTAGTCGAAAGATACAAATTAGAAAATAAGAATGCTGTCGATGCAATAACAATAACTGCCGATCCAATTGTCAACATTTTCGAGGAACTCGCGTCATGAAAGCTTCGCTTCCCATGCTACTGATGTTTTCCCTCACAGCGTCGTTCACAACTTTTGCTGCCGAACCTGAGCAGTGTCGTCTTGTTAAACTTTCCGATCCCGGCTGGACTGATATTCAAAGCACTACCGCAGTCGCCACAACGATTTTGAAGAGCCTCGACTACCAGACCAAAGTGACACTGCTCGGTGTCCCGCTTACCTACAAAGCATTAGCCGAGGGTAGAAACCTGGATGTTTTTCTGGGCACCTGGATTCCGACCATGGAAGCGGATTTGAAGCCCTATCGGGAGGCAGGAAAAGTCGATACTGTCCGCGCAAACTTGGAAAACGCTAAATATACGCTGGCCGTGCCTCAGGAGCTTTGGGAACGAGGCTTGAAAGACTTTTCCGACATCGTCAAATTCAAAGACGAATTGGGCAGCAAAATCTACGGCCTCGAAGCGGGTGATGGAGGCAACGCCGCAGTACTCAAGGCCATCGACGAAAACGCCTTCGGTTTGAAAGACGCTGGTTTCACGGTTGTCGCTTCCAGTGAAGCCGGCATGCTATCCCAGGTCGAGCGAGCGCAACGACGCAAGTCCGCCATCGTGTTTTTAGCTTGGGAACCCCATCCTATGAACACTCGCTTCAAGATGAAATACCTCACGGGAGGAGACGCGTTCTTTGGCCCCAACTTTGGACAAGCTACCGTCTATACGAACACACGAAAAGGCTACGTCGACCAATGCCAGAACGTTGGTCAACTCCTCAAAAATCTGAGTTTCAGCTTGGCTATGGAGAACCAAATCATGGGTTCGATCTTAGACGACAAGATGGAGCCAGAAGCTGCTGCCAAAACTTGGCTTAAACAGAATCCGCAAATTCTAGATAGCTGGCTGGCCGGCGTCACTACGTGGGGCGGAAAACCTGGACTGGATGCGGTCAAAGCTAAATTGCTGCCGTGACAGCAGACGAGTACAACGCTGTTGAATGCATATAAGTCAGTGGACAGGCTTAGACACTCGTGAACAAAAAGGGCCCTCCCAGGCCCTTTTGTACTCAAACCAAACTCACTTGGTCAGCCAAGACTCAACGGTCGCGGAGCCGTGCTCAGCTTTCCATTCCTTCAGAGTCTTGGTTGCCTCCCTTGGTTTCGACGACTTCGCCGGTGTGCGGATTGTTGTAAATCGTCACCGGGCGAGGCTTAAGATTGCGGTTATGGACTCAACAGCTGGAGCACGACGGCGGCCAATTCTGTGGATCGAGTAGGTTGATCACATACTTCATATGACGACCACACCCCCAACAAGCTGCAGATATGGGTCTAGGCAACATGCCTTTCAGTAGGTCTGAGACCAATCGCGAGTCGCCTTGCACACCCCACGCCCCATGCTAAAGCACGAGTCATTGATTCACCTGGCCTGGAATCCAGCGCCTCTTCATGCAAAGCCATGCCGCTCGCTGCATACACTCCAATGAACATCTGCGTGTTTCCCGAGGGCGACAGCCTCACTTGGACATCAATGACGGTTCCGTCGTCTAACGTTTCGTCGTGTGTTCGATGGTGAAGCGCCGGATCAACCCATTGCCAAAACACATTCCCTCGAATACGCATGCCACGCCCTCCTACGACTTTAGTCTTATATGTCGGAAAACTCACCATAGCGCAGAGATGTGCGGAGGCCACGGGTTGCTTCAAGTTTGAATGCTAAATCGGACGATTGGCCGCGATTCCTATACACGGCTAGAAATCCTGCATAGGTTCGGAGGAAGTCTTTTAGCTTTAGTTGAGGGAATGGGGGTTTTGCCGGTTGCAGCACCGCACGTACTAGCGCCGTCATGCTGGCCACGTCCTAAGGCGCAGCAGCGGTGTCCGGCGGCAGCTTGGTCGGTTCACCGCCACGGTGACAGCAATTGGTGTACTACCATTGGAAGGCCTCGCCCTACTGTTTGGCGTATACCGTTTTATGTCCATGGTCATGGCCATTGCCACCTGCAACAGCATCGGCAATAGCGTAGCGACCGTGGTGGTGTCGAAGTGGTCGGGGGAGTTTACCGAGCAGACTGCAAAGGCCGAATACAGCCGAGTGTTTGGGCGGAATCCGGAAGCGGGGCTTTAACGGATCTAAAGTGGTAACTGGAAATGTCAATCCCCTCAGATTGACTAAATATCGATAACAAAAAAAAGGCCCTGATGGGCCTTTTCTTGTACTCAAACCAACATCACTTGGCGAGCCAAGACTCCACCGTGTCAGAACCGAATTTCGCTTTCCATTCTTTCAGCGTCTTATGGTTGCCGCCTTTGGTTTCTACCACTTCACCGGTCTCCGCATTTTTGTAGACCTTTACCTGGCGAGGTTTGCGAGTGCTGCTCGTCGACTCAGCAGCGGGCGCATGACGACCCGCCCTTGGGTCAAGTAGGTTAACGATGTCTCTCAAGCTGTAGCCATACTTGGCAAGAAGGGCACGTAGCTTCATTTCGAATTCAATTTCCTGCTTGAGGCCAGCATCACCCTTGAGAGCTTCGAGCACTTGGAGCTGCTCAGCCAAGTGTTTTTCAAGCTGACGAAATTCTGCGAGTTTGGACATGAGATATCTCTCCATGATTGTTAACCCCACTTTACACCAATAACAGTGTTTCGGTTTGAACAAGCGCGTTTTGCCTTACTCTGCAAGTCGTCCATCGCAACGTCCCCTTTGATCGTTAAGCCCGTCACTTAAAGGTAAAAGACAGGCTTCATAGCCAACCTTATCCGTCATCAAGTTGAATCACGCAGGCGGCATAGGGTCATCTACTAGGAGAGCAAGAAGACGACAAGGAGTGGAGGAATTATGGGCCTTGCCATGACAATCTTCAGCATGATCGCCGCTTGGATGGCGATAGCTCTGGCTATGCTGTGGGGACTGCTTCGAATCGCACGTCGTCACCAATCGTGTACCGAGGACATTACTTTCCGTGATGTCAGTAGGAGACAAGCGCCAATGCCTCGCTCAATGTCGCTTGTGACTTCGTCACACTGATGCCGCCCGAGAGAAGCCCTCGTGTTGAGACGACGGCAGGAAATGACGAGCGTGAGTGGTGCCCTCCTAGGAGCTTAAGGGATGTATCCGACGACATCTGACGGTCGCTACTTTGTAGTCAAAGGACAGCTGTGGCGCTGCAGCAACCCCTGGCTAAATGAAGATGTGCGGCAGCGCTTGGTCAAAGACTTGATGACAGCGCGTCTTGAGGGTAACCGTCCGGGCAACACACCTTCCTGACACCGTCGCTTGAGGCGATGGTGTCCACCTAAATTTAAGTGGACACCATTTTTAGCCTTTTTAAGCGGACGCCTATGCCACAAGAACGCCGTTCCTAT
>NZ_CABVHU010000030.1 GCF_902497855.1 Pseudomonas fluorescens | reverse complement strand
CACGCGATCGATCATAAGGTCGTCGGCCCGGCCTATCACGAGGTGGCGGCCAAGTATGCCAATGACCCGCAGGCACTGGCCAAGGTAACGTCCAGCATCCAGCGCGGCAGTACCGGCAAATGGGGGGCGATCCCCATGCCGCCGTTCGCGCAGTTGAGTGCGGACGACCTGCACAGTGTGGCGACTTTCATTCTGCACCAGTAATCCCGGTCCCGGCCCGGCCGGTACCTGAGGGTACCGACCGCCCCGGGCGTGCGGCCAGAACAACAACCGATCCCGGCAGGATGATCCATGGAACTACACTCAGAACTGCAATCGCTGCTCATCATTCTTGTCGCGGTGGCCGTTGGCAGCTACCTGCAAGCGTTCACCGGGTTCGCACTGGGCATTGTGGTACTGGCGATTGCCGTACTCACCCACGCCGCCCCCATCGCTACCGTCGCCACCACCATCACCATCGTCGCGTTGCCCGGCATCGTCATCGCCCTGTCTCGCCACTGGCGGCACATCGATCGGGCATCGTTCCTCCAGACGTTCGTTGGCGTGGTACCGGGCACGCTACTGGGTCTGTGGTCACTGGGGATCATGGGCGAAGAGCATACCGCGCTGCTGCAACTGTTGCTGGGCGGACTGATCGTGGCCGGCGGTATCGCCTTGTTTATCAAACCACGTCCTCATCCATCCCGCTCAAGCCGCATGAGCTTCGTCATGATGGGGGTGCTCGGCGGCCTGTTGGGTGGCCTGTTCAGCGTACCGGGGCCGCCGATGATCTATCACTACTATCGTCAACCGGTGTCCATCCAGGCCATCCGCACCAGCTTGCTGGCGCTGTCCGGCGCCATGGCCCTGGTCCGCTTGATCATGCAGGGCCTGCAGGGGGAATTGAACGCAGAGGTCATGTCGCTGGGCATGCTGTCGATCCCGGTCGCCATGCTGGCCAGCTGGCTGTATGTGCGTTTTCCGCCGCAACTCTCCGACCTGAGCATGCGTCGCGGTGCCTTCGCCCTGTTTGTCGCGATGGGCAGTTTCATCCTGCTCACCGCGATGCTACCGAGCAGCCTGGCCGCCCCGTGAAACAGCGCTCATCCGAGCAGGTCTTCGTTCGCACCCAGGGGGGATGATTGACTGGCGCACTCGCGCAACCAGTTCATGAACACCAGCAATCGTTTGGGGATGGTGTCGAGCGGCGGGTGGACCAGATAATAATCATAGTGGCCCGAGCGGCTGAAACCGGCGAGGGGAAGCACCAGTTCGCCGCGATCGACGCGCTTCTGCACCAGCTGTTGACGGCCAATCGCGATACCGGCGTGGTTCATGGCTGCCGTCACACTCAAATCGGAGCGATCGAAGGTCAAGGTGCGTTTGGGCAGTGCCGCGAGCAGGTTGTGCTGCTCTGCCCAGAGCGTCCACTCTGCATCATAGGCCGCATGATCCCAGGCCAGGGAGTCATGCAAGGTGGTGCAGTGCCGCAAGTTCTGCGGGTTTTCCGCCAGGCGATGGCGTCGCGCATAGTCGGGACTGCACACGGGGGCCAGTTGTTCTTGCATCAATCGATGGCTCGTCAGACCGGGGAATTCGCCGTTGGCGTAGTACAGGGCCAAGTCGATTTTGCGGGTCCGGAAGTCGACATTGTCATTGCCTACTCGCAGGTCCAGTGACACCAGGGGGTAACGGTCGACAAAGTCCGCCAGCCGCGGTACCAGCCAGCATTGGGCGATGGAAGGCCTTACGTAGAGCGCGATGGAGCCAGCCACTTCAGCTTGTGACGATTGCTCAAGAGCTTCGGACAATTCCCCCATCGCATTCTGCAGTATTTCGAAGATCCGTTCGCCTTCATCAGTCAGGCTGACCTGCCGGGTCAGGCGCTGGAACAGTTTCATGGCCAACGCGGTTTCCAGCCGGCTTATGCGGTGGCTCACTGCGCTGGCGGTCAAACACAGTTCCTCCGCCGCACGGGCGAAGCTCAGGTGACGGGCGGCTACCAGAAAGGTGTGAAGGTTCGCAAACTGGCTGCTGTTGAGCCTGGAACTGATACGAGGAGGAAGGTTGAGCACGACAGTTTTCCCTCGAGCACAAAAGCCGCGGGTGCAGGACGCATTTGCAGCGGTCAAACGTACCCGGATGCGGCAAGTCGTTCATCTTGCCACATCCGGTTTTGCCCTTGAATCAGCGTGTACCCGGGTGCATCCCTGCCGCGCGGATACCTATTGCCCGATCAACCCTTGCCGAGCAATGCACGGCCCTTGGCCAGATACGCGTCCATCTCGTCGCCAGGCACCATGTTGCCGCCGGTTGCCCAGACCAGATGGGTGGCTTGCACCATGGCCTGCTCGTCCAGGCCCGCGCGGGCCAGGTAGCCTTGCCGGTCGGCATGGACTCGGGCAATGCCGGGCACGCCGGCGAGCGCGGACGGTTCGAGGCGCATACCTTCACAGCGCTCCAGCAGAGCCAGCAAGCTGTACATTTCCTCGTCGCTGACGGTGTAGAAACCATCGAGCAAGCGCTGCATGGCCTTGCCGACAAAACCTGAAGCGCGGCCGACGGCCAGGCCGTCGGCAGCCGTCACGTTGTCAATGCCGAAGTCTTGCACGCTCACTTCGTCGTGCAGCCCGGTATAGACGCCCAGCAGCATGCAGGGCGAGTGAGTGGGCTCGGCGAAGATGCAGTGGACGGCGTCGCCGAAGGCCAGCTTCAGGCCGAAGGCCACGCCGCCCGGCGCGCCACCGACGCCACAGGGCAGGTAGACAAACAATGGATGTTGCGCATCCACGGTGATATGGGCCTGCGCCAATTGCGTTTTCAGGCGCTCGGCGGCTACCGAGTAGCCCAGGAACAGGTTGACCGAGTTTTCATCGTCCACAAAATGGCAGGCGGGATCGGACTCCGCTTGTTGGCGGCCTTGCGCAACGGCCACGCTGTAATCGGAGGCGTACTCGACAACCGTGACGCCGTGCGAGCGCAACTTGTCCTTCTTCCATTGGCGCGCGTCCGCCGACATGTGCACGGTCACCTGGAAGCCCAGCGCAGCGCCCATGATGCCGATGGACATGCCGAGGTTACCGGTCGAGCCGACGGCAATTTTATACTGGCCGAAAAACGCCCGCGCCTTATCGCTGTCCAGCACGGCGTAGTCGTCGTCAAGGGTCAGCAGATTGCCGGCCAGCGCCAGGTCCTCGGCATGCTTGAGCACTTCATAGATACCGCCGCGCGCCTTGATGGAGCCCGAAATGGGTAGATGGCTGTCCCGCTTGAGCCACAGCGCCCCGGCCAATGCCTGGCCGTAGCGCTCGCTCAGCGCTTGCTGCAGGTGTGGCACCGGCACCACGTCTGACTCGATGATGCCGCCACTGCCTTGGGTTTGCGGGAACGCACGGCAAAGGTAAGAAGCAAAGCGCGTCAGGCGAGCGCTGGCATCGGCGACGTCGTCGGCCGTCAACCCTGCATCGCTGATCGATTCCGCGACCGGAGCCACGGCAGGATTGAACCAGGTGGTTTCTTGCAGCGCGACCAGATCGCGAATCAAAGGATGACTGGCGTACCAGCTTTCAAGTGTTTTTCCCAAAATCATGACGTGGTCCTTCTAAACAGATAAGGCTGAAAATACAGGTTGATTCAAACGAAGTTCGACAGCAGCAGGGTCAGCCCCAGCGCGACCAGGGACGCCAGTACGGTGGCCAGGGTGAATTTCTTCAAGGCTTCGGCGAGGGAGACACCCAGGTATTCCTTGACCACCCAGAAGGCGGAGTCCGTCACATGGGTCCAGCCAATGGCGCCGGCGCCGATGGCAATGCAGATGATTTCCTTGCTCACGGCGGGATGCGCGCCCAGCATCGGCAGCACCATGCCAGCCGCGCTGATCATTGCCACTGTCGCCGAGCCGACGGCGAAGTGCATCAACCCGGCCACCAACCACGCAAGGACGATGGGGTTCATGTTCAATTGCGTCAACGAACCGGCCAGCGCGTTACCCACGCCGCTGTCGACCAGGATGCCGTTGAATGCCCCGCCAGCACCGATGATCAGCAGAATGCTGGCCAGTGGGGGAAAGCTCTTCTGAGTGTGCGCGAGCAAGTCAGGCATCGATAAGCCGCGGCGCAGGCCCAGCGCCCAATAGGCGAACACCACCGCAATGGACAGGGCAATCAGTGGCGTGCCCAGGAACGAAATGACACTGAGTGCGCCCGAGTCATGGGGCAGGGCGGTCGCGAGGCTTTTCCCTACCATCAGCAGCAGTGGCAACAGGATGGTCAGCAGCGTCAAGCCGAGGCCTGGCAAGTCCCGGGTCGTGCTGTCGTCGCAATGTTCGTCCAGAAACGCCGCTTGAGTTTCAGGCGCTTCACTCTTGCAGACCAGCTTGATCCACAGCGGCCCGGCAATGATGGCGGTCGGCAGCGCGACAATGAGGCCGTACACGATGACCTTGCCCACATCGGCGCCCAGCATCCCGCTAATCGCCATGGCTGCAGGGTGCGGGGGCAACATGCAATGAACGGCCATCAGCGACACGGCCAAGGGCACGCCCAGGTACAGCAGGTTGATCCTGGTCTCTTTCGCGACCACATAGATCAGCGGAATGAGCAGGACGAATCCAACCTCGAAGAACACGGGGATGCCCGCAATGAACCCGACGAGCATCATGGCCCATGAAGCACGCTCTTTACCCATGGCGCTCAATAGCGTGCGGGCGATGCGTTCCGCGCCACCGGACTCTTCGAGCATTTTTCCGAGTATGGCGCCAAGGCCTATGACCGTTGCCAGGAACCCGAGTGTTCCGCCGACACCTTTTTCATAGGAAGAGGCCATTTGCGCCAGTGGCATGCCTGAACCGATCCCCACCACAAAACTCGCTGCGGTCAAGGCCAGGAAGGCGTGGACGCGAACTTTGACGATGAGAAAAACGATCAGAAAGATGGCGCAAAACAACACCAGCAATAAAGTGGGACCGCTGTGCATGGTATCTCCTGGAAGAGCTTTTATTGTTGAAATCAGTGATAGGGATCACTGGCTTCGCGGCATTAGAGGCCACTCTTCAGGGACTGACAAAGGATGGATTATCAAGGTATGGATGACGTGGGATCATCTATGAGGGGAAGGGCAAGGGGCTCCTGCCAGCTTGATGACCTGCCGCTTCACCAGGTAGTTTGATGAAGTTGACCGGAAGGCCCCAGAAGTTGCCCTTTTTCATCACGGATTCGCTCTTGGCAAAGCGTGACGTCTGTACCCCGTACCAGACGATGCCGACGATCCCGCGCACGGTCGCTGCCAGATTGGCGCCCATCACGCCGAAGGACAGGCGCGCGACCACTGGAAACGGAATGCCGTACTTTTGCGACGGCCTGCCGATCAGGTTCATCAGAAAGTAGACAATCTTGATCCCGACCGTCATCGACAGCAGCACCTGCCAGCCCGCCAGCCCCAGAAAGAACAGGCTGGCGGCAAAGGTATAGCCGCCGACCGAGTGCACGTCGGACATCCACATCGCGAACAGGCTGAACGTTCCCCAGGTTCGCCCCTCTGGCTGTGTGGGGACGAGGTCCTGGTTGCAGAGCTGGGAGAGGGCGCTCGGGATAACCACGCTCAAATTAGTGTGCCCGTATTTCCCGCAGGATGAGAACACGACTCCAAAACTGATAATAGCTACCTATACTGGAGCCATGAACGATTCTGGAACCTCCAGGCTGAAGCCAGTGCTGGCGGCGCTGGTGCAGCAGTTCATGGGGTTTAAACCCAGTTGAGTCTCACCACGAAAACGCCTCATCCGTAGGAGCGAGCTTGCTCCGGGCGGCGTTCCGACGATGGACTCCAGAACACCGCGGTTATCCAGCAATCACGCGTTATCGTTGGCGACCATCGCGAGCAAGCTTGCTCCTACACATCCATTGCCACCACCAGACGTCCTCGTACCTGGCCAGCCAACAGTTGCCGGGCCATCGGTATAATGTCTTTGAGCGCGACCGTCTGGGTGATCCGCTCGAGCAGTTGGCGGTCCAGATCGCGATCCAGCCGATTCCAGGCGTCGATCCGGTCCTGCCGTGGGCGCATCACGCTATCGATACCGGCCAGGGTGATCCCGCGCAGAATGAAGGGGGCCACGCTGGCAGGGAAGTCCATCCCCTGGGCCAGTCCGCAGGCGGCGACTGCACCACCGTAGCGGGTGGCGGCACAGGCATTGGCCAGGGTGTGGCTGCCCACGGAATCGATCACGCCCGCCCAACGTTCCTTGACCATGGGTTTGCCCGGCTCGCTCAAGCTGGCACGGTCGATGATGTCGCTGGCGCCCAGCGCCTTGAGGTAGTCCGACTCCTGCGGTCGGCCGGTGGACGCGACGACCTGATAGCCCAGGCCGCTCAATAGCGCGATGGCGAAACTGCCGACCCCGCCGTTGGCGCCGGTCACCAGGACCTCGCCATTGCCGGGCGTGACACCCTGGCGTTCCAGGGCCATGACGCAGAGCATGGCAGTGTAGCCGGCGGTACCGATGGCCATGGCCTGTGCCGCGGTGAATCCGGCGGGCAGGGGGATCAACCAGTCGCCGTTGAGTCGTGCCTTCTGCGCGAGGCCGCCCCAATGATTTTCACCCACGCCCCAACCATTGAGCAGGACCTGATCGCCGGCCTTGTAGGCCGCGTTGTTGCTGTGCTCGACGGTTCCGGCCAGGTCGATGCCGGGGACCATCGGAAACTTGCGCACCACCGGGCCCTTGCCGGTGATGGCCAGGGCATCCTTGTAGTTCAGGGTGCTGTAGTGAACGCGTACCGTGACGTCACCCTCGGGCAACTGCGCCTCTTGCAGCTGCTGAAGGTTGGCGCGATAACCCGCGTCGTCTTTCTCAATCAGAATGGCGTCAAACATCGCTCTGCTCCTTTTAGACTGATCGTCTACAAATAGTGCAAAAAAGTCAGGCTCTAAGTCCTGACAAGAAACCGCGCAGGAAAATATCCAACGGATGAGTGTTGCCAGTCAGGCGCGCGCGCAGTACCGCACCCTCCCAACCGATCCAGAAAAACGCCGCCTGGTCCTCGCAATCCACCGCCGGGTCCAATTCGCCGCAGTCCTTGGCCACTTGCAGGCACCGACTCAAGCGTGTTTGCCAGGAGATGATCACAGCGTCCAGGCGTTGTTTAAAGCTGGCCGGCAGCAGGGTCACTTCCTGGCCCAGGTTACCCACCAGGCAGCCACGCCTGAATTCATACTTGGTCATGCCGCGTTTGGCGTCTTCGACGAAGGCGGCTACCCGTTGCAGCGGCGTCAGGTCTTCATTGAGGAAATGCCGATCCAGGCGCCGTGCGAAATAGTCGGCATAGTTGTCCAGCACGGCATGCCCGAAGGCTTCCTTGCTTTCGAAGTAATAGTAGAACGAGCCTTTGGGCACACCGACCTGCGCGAGCAGCAAATCGATGCCGGTACTCATGAAGCCCTGCTCGGTCAGCAGGGCGGTACCGCTACGAATCAACGCATTGCGGGTGTCGGGATTGGTGCGGGGGCTTTTCGGCGGACGCCCGCGGCGTTTAGGCAAGTCGGTCATGGCATGAATATAGACCGATCGTTTATTAATGCAAGCTGAAAAAAAGATCCGTGCCTGATGTAGGTCAAATGTGTCGATGCAGACGTCCGGACGCAATGAGCGTGGCAACTAACCGGCGAACCACTTTGGCGACCAGGGCACTGGCCAGCGAGCTGTCCCGCAGTTCGACCAGCCAGTGAAAACGCCTTCCAGTCTCCTGACTGGGCATCGAGCCCGGTCCAGTCTTTGCGTGACAAACCGATTTTGATACGGCACGTCTGGTCGAGTACATTGGCCCTCGGTGCCGGATGCTGTTGCGCACCATCAGGGAGTGGTTCAGTGCCTATCGGGCCGATTGTTCAAGGACGCGTCATGACTCAACGGTTACTTCAACTTGATCAAGTGTCGTTCAACCTGCCCGACGGGCGCATGCTGTTCGAGCACTTGAACCACACCTTCAGTACCAGGGCCAGCGGCATCGTGGGCGCCAATGGCTGTGGCAAGTCCTTGCTTGGCCGGCTCCTGACGGGGGAGCAACTGCCCACCGGCGGCATCGTCCGTCGCGAAGGGCAGGTTTACGCCGTGGCGCAGTTACTGGAGCCCGAGCGCTATCCCAGCGTTGCCGCGCTGGCCGGGGTCGCCCCTATTCTGGCGGCGCTGGATCGCATTGCCCAAGGCAGCGTCGACGATGACGACCATTCGCTGGCGGTCGACCAATGGGATTGCGCCACACGCCTCGAGGCGCAACTGCAGCAGATCGGCCTGGGCCATTTGAATGCCGACTCGCGCACCGACGCCCTCAGTGGCGGCGAACGGCAACGGGTGGCGCTGTTGGGGGCGTGGTTATCCCGGGCCGACTGGCTCATTCTGGATGAGCCCAGCAACCATCTGGATATCGAGCAGCAACACAAGCTTGCGCAGCAGATCGATCGCTGGCCCAACGGCCTGGTGTTGATCAGTCACGACCGGGGTCTTTTGGAGCACGTAAACGAAATTGTCGAGCTTTCGCCATTGGGGCTGGCGGCCTATGGCGGCAACTACAGTCAGTATGCGGCGGCGCGCGAGCAGGAACAGCAGGCGTTCCAGTCGGCATTGCAAGGGGAGCGGGCACAGGCCAGGCGCGAGCAACGTGAGATGGCCGTGCAGATGGAACGTCAGCAACGGCGTAATGCCCGCGGCGACCGTCAGGCCCGCGACGGCAATCAGACCAAACTGATCACCAATGCCCAGAAAGAGCGCAGTGAAAACAGTCAGGGAAAATTGCGCCTCAATCAACAGGTGGCCCGGGAGCAGCAACAACAACGTATCGACGAGGCCCGGGCGCGCTGTGCGCCAGACATTCAGCGCATGATGCAGTCCCCGGAAAGCATGGTGCCCAATGGCAGGCTGATATTGCAGCTCAACGACGTCGTGCTGCCGTTCGGTCACACGGCGCCGGTCAATCTGACGCTGACGGGGCCGATGCGCATGGCGATCCTGGGCGTCAACGGCAGCGGCAAGTCGACCCTCTTGCGAGTGATCGCCGGCCAGCTGCCGATGCGCGAAGGCGAGCTCATACGCAGTTGCCAGGTCGGCTGGCTGGATCAGCACGCCGGATTACAGCATCCCGAACGAACAGCGTTGCAATGGCTTCATGAGAGTAATCCGCAGTTGCCCGAGGCCGAGGCGCGAACCCGGCTGGCCCAGATGGGGATTGATGCGGGCCGTGCGATGCTCAAGACTTGCCAATTGAGCGGTGGCGAACGCCTGAAAATAGCCCTGGCTGCGCAGCTATACGCACAGCGCCCCCCGCAATTGCTGTTGCTGGACGAGCCGGATAACCATTTGGATCTGCCCAGTAGAATCGCGCTGGAGCAGATGCTCAATCAGTACCAAGGGGCATTGATCGTGGTCTCCCACGACAGCGCGTTCTTACAGGCCATTCATCTGGATGCCGAACTCCATCTCAACAGCTAGAGGTGGCTACTCAAGCAACTGATCAATCAAAATCGCGTTGCTATAGATCAAGCTTCCATCACTCGCGCGATGCCCGACCAAATGGAACTGGCCGCGCTCGAGGTGTATATAGACGCGCATCTGGCAGTCGGACAAAGGTCCGTATCCCTCTGGCAATTTCAATTCCAGCGTGTTCATGTCGACATCGACCATGGCTTCGGGCTCATGGGTTTTCTGCAGGCGTTCTTCAGCTTGCTCCAGACCCAGATGGAGTGGGCCATCGACGTAAAAATGGATTTCACCTGTCGGGGTCGGCTTTGGTTCTCCGTTGACTTTGCACCAGCCTTCGATCGTCAAGGCACTCATGGCGAAATCTCCGTTGTGGACGGCTGGACGGCTGGACGCTATCGCTGTTGGCCGTCGATTGTCTGACTGCTATGCATAGGCGAGGATCTTTGCGGGCGCTGTTAACCGATCTTTGCCTTCCGTAATCCGACTTTGATTATAGCTGGCAACCGGACCTCGTTTGCCCGACGTGTCGTTCAGGCGAGATGTGTTGCTCATTAGTTACAGTTATATATAGCGAATAGGTTTCAAGTGAACAAGTTGACGCTGAAGTCGGAATATCCAGGCAGCAAGGCTTTTTTGGAAAAGCGCTGGTTCCGGCCATGAACTATACTTCCTGCGGACTTTGCCACGAAGACAGGTGGTAGTTGTCTAGCCTGTTTTGGCGTCAGATCAGTATTGATTTGACGATGTTGTTCTGTGGCGATGCTGATGCATGCCGATGAGTAACAGGAATAGGATGAAAGTAAAATGGCAATGGCAATTATTCTTGTACTAATCGTTATTGCATCCGTGCTGTTCCATCTACTAGCGCCTTGGCATGCGACACCGGCAGCTTCCAACTGGGGATCCATAGACACCACCCTGTTCATCACCCTGATCATCAGCGGAATATTTTTCATCGCCATCACGGTATTCATGGCAGTCGCGGTGATGCGTTATCGTCACAAGGAGGGTGCCAGGGCGGCCTACCAGCCAGAAAATAAAAAGTTGGAAACATGGTTGATCATCGTGACCTCGGTAGGTATTGCTGCGATGTTGGCGCCGGGCCTGGTGGTTTACAGTGACTTCATCCGGGTGCCGAACAATGCTTATGAGCTTGAAGTGGTCGCCCAGCAGTGGCAGTGGGCCTTTCGTTTTCCTGGCCAGGACGGGAAGCTGGGAAAATCGGATATCAAGTTTGTTGATTTCACCAATCCCCTCGGCCTTGACCCCAAGGATCCTGTTGGGCAAGACGATGTCATTATAAGAAACAATGAAGTTCACCTTCCGCTCGATCAGCCAGTGAAAGTTTTACTGCGTTCCAAAGATGTGCTGCACAATTTCTACGTGCCGCAAATTCGCAGCAAGATGGACATGGTGCCGGGGATGGTGTCGTACTTTTGGTTTACGCCGACAAAAATCGGTAAATATGAAGTCCTTTGCGCTGAATATTGTGGCGTAGGTCATTACAACATGCGCGGCCAGATGATCGTGGAAGAGCAGGGGGTCTTCGATCAATGGCTGAACAGCCAACCGACTTTTGCGCAGACATTAACCACAGCTGCCAAACCCAGTCAGGACAGCGTGCTGGAAAAAGGTCGCCAGTTGGTCGAACAATATGGCTGCGGTGCCTGCCATAGCCAGGATGGCAGTCCTCGTCTCGGCCCGGGATGGAAGGGGCTGTACGGCCGCACTGAACAGTTTGCCGATGGCACCAGTGCGCTGGTCGATGAGGCCTACCTGAAAGAGTCGATCCTCGATCCGAAGGCCCGACTGGTCCAGGGCTACCCGCCAGTGATGGTGGCCTATACTCTCACTGAAGATGAACTGGGTGCTGTCGTCGCCCTGATCAAATCACTGGGTGCCGCGCAGCAAGCACCTTCTGCCAGCGACAAGTTGGACAAAGGTGATGACTTGGCGACGCAGGGGCAGCGGCTGGCCGAGTCGCTCGGCTGTCTGGCCTGCCACAGCGTCGACGGCAGCAAGGGTGTCGGCCCCAGCTGGCAGGGCCTGTATGGCGAGACCGTCTCCCTGGCCGACGGTACGAGTATCAAGGCCGACGAGGGCTATTTAAAGGATTCGGTTCTTAATCCGGGCGCCAAAATCGTCAAAGGCTACGCAGCCGTCATGCCGGTCTTTACCCCGAGTGATCAGGAGTTGGACGCACTGATCGCCTTTATCAAATCCAAAGCGAATGCCGACGCCGATGCGAGCAAGGCGGAGCCAGGGAAGTAGCCGTAAAGCAGCCAGGAATGCACCGAAACTTCGAACCGGAGGATGACGTGATGGCTTATGCGGAGCAAGCCGAAACAGAAGCACTGCACGAACCCAAAAGTTTCCTGACCAAATATATCTGGAGTCAGGACCACAAGGTCATCGCCATTCAATATTCCGTGACGGCTATATTCGTGGGCGTTATCGCCGTGGTGCTGTCCGGCTTGATGCGCATACAGATTGGCTTCCCCGGCGCTTTGGAGTTCATGGACGCCAGTGCTTACTATCAGGCGATGACCATGCACGGCATGATCATGGTCATTTACTTGCTGACGGCCTTGTTTCTGGGGGGCTTCGGCAACTATCTGATCCCGCTGATGGTGGGCGCCCGCGACATGGTCTTCCCCTATGTCAACATGCTGAGTTATTGGTTCTACCTGCTGGCGGTAGTGGTGTTGCTCTCCAGTTTCTTTGTCCCTGGCGGTCCCACCGGTTCGGGCTGGACGCTGTATCCGCCACAGTCCATTTCCCAGGGCACACCGGGGGTCGAGTGGGGGATCGTCCTGATGCTCGTCTCCCTGGCGATTTTTATTGTCGCGGCCACCATGGGCGGGTTGAACTACGTCACCACGGTGTTGCAGGCGCGCACGCACGGCATGACATTGTTTCGCATGCCGCTCTCCGTATGGGGCATCTTCATGGCCTCGATCATGGCCTTGCTGGCGTTCCCGGCGTTATTTGTCAGTGCGGTCATGATGCTGTTTGACAAGCTGTTGGGCACCAGCTTCTTTATGCCGGCGATGGTCTCGCTGGGGCAGCAGATCGATCATCAGGGTGGCAGCCCGATATTATTCCAGCACCTGTTCTGGTTCTTCGGCCACCCGGAGGTCTACATCGTTGCGCTCCCTGCGTTCGGTCTGGTTTCCGACTTGATCAGCACGCATGCGCGTAAAAATATCTTCGGCTACCGAATGATGGTGTGGGCCATTATTGCGATTGGCGTACTCAGCTTTGTGGTGTGGGCGCACCATATGTATGTCAGCGGAATGAACCCGTACTTTGGCTTTTTCTTCGCCGTTACCACCTTGATCATCGCGGTGCCGACCGCACTGAAAGTCTACAATTGGGTGCTGACCCTGTGGAAGGGCGACATTCATCTGACCGTGCCGATGCTGTTTGCCCTGGCCTTTATCGTCACCTTCCTGGTCGGCGGCCTGACCGGGTTGTTTCTGGGCAATGTGATCGTGGATATTCCGCTCTCGGACACCTATTTCGTCGTCGCCCATTTTCATATGGTCATGGGCGTCGCGCCGGTGCTGGTGGTGTTCGGCGGCATTTATCACTGGTTCCCGAAAGTCACCGGGCGCATGTTGAACGACACCCTGGGCAAATTGCATTTCTGGATTACCTTTCTGGGCACCTACGCCATCTTCTTCCCCATGCACTACCTGGGATTCCAGGGCATGCCACGCCGTTACTACGCCTATGAAAACTACGCGTTCATCCCGCAGTCGGCGCAAGAGTTGAATGCCTTCATTACGGTGATCGCATTGACCGTCGGCGTTTCGCAGCTGCTGTTCCTGTTCAACCTGGCCTGGAGTGCATTCAAGGGCAAACCCGCAGGCAGTAATCCCTGGGGTGCGGCCAGCTTGGAATGGCAAACGCCCGATACCCCGCCGAAACACGGTAACTGGGGAGCGAAGTTGCCGATCGTGCATCGCTGGGCCTATGACTACAGTGTGCCGGGGATAGAACAGGATTTCGTTCCTCAAACGGTCTCCGCCGAGGAGTTGGAGCAGATGCGGCAACTGAGTGCCGGAACCAGGATAGCGGACGTTAAAACATGAGCAGGTTACTGTTGAGAAACGCCGATGGCGCTGATCCCGGTGGCAGCTGGAATCGCGATCCGGAGGGTATTCAGGCCCCCCAGGGTGCCGATAGAAGCCATATCGCAAGAACGGGCCTGCGCTTGTTCCTGGTCGTGGTGAGTTCGTTATTCTTTCTCTTCCTGATCGCCTTTATTGCCCGTTCACAAATGGCCGACTGGCGACCCCTGACAGAGCCCTTGGCGCCGTTAGCCAATCTCTGGCTGCTATGGCTGAACTCGGCTTTTCTGGTATGCAGTTGCGTCGCACTGCAGTGGTCGCGCATGGCGGCCCGACAGGCTCGACTGGACGCTACGGTGATTGGTTTTGTAGTGGGGGGGGTATTTGCCATTGCCTTTCTGGCGGGACAACTCTGGGTCTGGCAGCAGTTTGTCGCCTGGGGTTATTTCGTCGCCAGCAATCCGGCCAACAGTTTCTTCTACTTGTTGACGGGTATGCATGGGCTCCACCTGCTGGGCGGGTTGATCGCCTGGAGCATAATCGTCGCTAAATTCCTGCGTCGCGTGCCGTTGCCGCAACTCAGCGTCAGCGTAGAGCTCTGCACCATCTATTGGCATTACTTACTGGGCCTTTGGTTCGTGTTATTCGCTTTGCTGGCCAGCACGCCGCAAACCTACGAAGCCATCGCCAGATTCTGCGGCCTGAGGTGAAAAGCCATGGCATTACACCCACTTGCCCCAGGCGAATCCAGTTCATCCAATCCACCAGACTCACCGCCTGCACCGGGATGGCAGGGCATCGCCAGCGACTGGGCCTCGGATAAGGAGGCTTTCAAGCAAGTCCCCTGGGGCAAGGCGATGATGTGGATATTCCTGCTCAGCGATACTTTTGTATTTACCTGCTTCTTGACCGGCTACATGTCGGTGCGCATGACCATCACCACCGCCTGGCCGAACCCCAGTGAAGTGTTCGCCTTGACCATCGGCGGTCAGGCGATCCCACTTGTGTTGATCGCCATCATGACCTTTGTGCTGATCAGTAGCAGCGGCACCATGGCCATGGCAGTCAATTTCGCCTATCGCCGTGATCGTGCGAAAACCACTGCCATGATGCTGGCGACCGCTGCCTTGGGGGTGACCTTCGTCGGCATGCAGGCATTCGAATGGAGCAAGCTCATCGCAGAAGGGGTGCGTCCCTGGGGAAACCCTATGGGGGCGGCGCAGTTTGGTGCCAGCTTTTTCATGATTACCGGTTTCCACGGACTGCATGTATCAATCGGCGTCATCTACCTCACCACCGTGGCGCTGAAAGTATTGCGGGGAGATTATGAGCGTTCCGCAAACTATCAGGTCGTCGAGATAGCCGGGCTTTACTGGCACTTCGTGGACTTGGTGTGGGTGTTTATTTTTGCTTTCTTCTATTTATGGTAGAGGAGCACGGGTGATGGCACATGCTCAGGGTCAGCAACATCCAATCAGCTTGTACCTTAAAATCTGGGGGCTGTTATTCGTCCTCAGCACGCTGTCGTACCTTGTCGATTATTTCCACTTCCATGGTTACCTTAGGTGGACCCTGATTATCACTTTCATGTTGTTGAAGGCAGGTTTAATTGTCTCCATCTTCATGCATATGGCCTGGGAGCGGTTGGCCATGGTCTACGCCATATTGGTGCCACCTTTGTGTTTGCTGGTGCTCGTCGGACTGATGGCCTCCGAGGCGGACTATGTTTTCCTCAGCCGGGTCATTTCCTTCGGCCAATGAGCAGCCTCCAGTAGCTTGCGCTTCCGGATGGCCTTGAATCTGAGGGGGCTAACCCGATATCACTCGCTTGAACTGATGCCATTTGTGTTGCCAGGCTACTGTCCAGTGGGGGGCTGCCGTTCCCGTGCCGGCGATCTTCAGGGCTGGATGATGTTCGATGACCCGATCCAATACCGACTCCTGACCCGGGTCGACATCCACAAAGAAGATATATTTACCCTCGTCTACCACCTGTTTAAAACTGCGGAAATGAGCGTTGGGCACCTGGAACCCCAAAAAACCGCCTTCCCAGATGCAGAAGCCGAATATTACAACCGCAAGGAAGATAAAAGGCACCCAGCCAGCGGCGGATTCGCTCCAGCCCATCCAATGGGCGCCACCCAGCACCAGCGCCGCGAGTATCACGCCGATCACCGCACCAATCTCCCCGGAGTGAACAGCATCTTGCTTCATTAACGAGTTAACCTCGTGAAGGTGATGTTGTTCAACATCAGCAACTTCTTCACTGAGTACATGAATTTGTTCGGAATTGATGCCGCTGGCTTCCAGTTCATTTTCAACGGTTTCAAGATCGTCGAGATTGTCACTGATGTAATAGTGTCGGTTCATGCCACACCTCCCATCTCGCGTTTGCTGTAGACCTCCTCTGTCCTGCAGCTTTAACCGAGATTTGCAGTCGGTATCTGTACCCGTGGGGAACGTTGTACACGTGATGCATTCCGAAAGAAGTATAGCACCCGCTAGCATGAGGGGACGGGCCCCTACAGCCCCTGAGTCAGTTGAGGACTCGACCCGGGGGCTGGACGATGAACGCCTGGCTGAATTGAAGGCAGGCGGTGTCATCGAGCAGCTCGGCGAGCGCTGACAGGCATGGCCTGGCACGCCGCCTTTTGCAGCGCAGTCCATTGTACGACCCAGGTCAACCGGCTTATCGAACCCCGGCGCTTAGCGATAAACCTCCCGGTGAAATATCATCGACGGCGAACCTCGATAGATACCGAATCTGGCCAGGCCCGTTGCCGCCTCGCGGCCCTGGCCATTCCAGTCATAGAAAAGCCAGGACGGCATGGCCGGCAACTGACCGAGAACTGATCCATTGACACCGGGCGGCTGCAGGCGCAACAGGCCCAGGCCAGCGCTCGGTGCGATTAATGTCACCTGGTCATTTGCGTAGTTTTGCTGGCTGAGCTGCCCCGTGTATGAGGTTAGCCCTGGCGCCTGCAAAACGGCTGCCGTGGTGCAGGTATCCAGGCCTTCAACCCGAAAGCTGCCACCTGCGACGTTTTGCCAGGTTTCGATGCTCAAGGGCAGGTCCAGACGCTGAAATTCCGAGCCATGGGCGTTGCCCAGACGCAAGCGGCCGAGACGGACTTCGCTGCCAGGGTTGTTGGCGAAGTCATAGTGATAGGCCGAACAACCATGGCCATCACCAAAACACGCACCATCGCTATCGGTCAATGTCGCAGCGCTGAAGCTCCCGGCAATGGCCGCAATAAATGGCCGGTCATCGGCCAATGGCACGATTGCCGGGGTGTACTGCAGGGTTTCGTTGCTCCAGCGGTAGCTCTGGCTGCCGTCGCCATCGTCGACACCACCTCGCGTCAGACTTGCTCCGCCACTGTTGGTCAGGCGCCCGCTGGCATCCAGGCTGAGCTTGCCGGTAGTAGAGGTGTATGCATCCGGCACCGGTGGCGCCAACCGCCAGAATGCGCCGCGATCATAGTTACGCGTGATGCTGGCGGCGCGATTGAAACCGGTGACCTTCAGGTCAGGCTCTTGCCCGGCGGCAAAAGACATGGGCTGACCCTGATAACTGAAGGACGAGTCACAGCCGGGCCTCAGGCTGGCAGTTGCCTGGACACCCAGATAAGCGGGTATCAAACGTCCGATCAAGCCGCTCTCACCGCCACTGACGGTTTCACCGAAATAGGCATTGGCCAATGGCGTGGCGCGCAGTCGAAATACGCCGACTTCGGAAATGGAAGTGAGGGTCGTCGTCTGGCTACCTGAAGCATGACTGTAGTGAGCCGGCGAGACTGTTCCGTTGTCACCGGGCAGGGGAGCGACCACTTCGCTGGCCAGGGGAATGTCCGTCATTCGGAAATTACGCGTGACGATGTGGTCGCGGCACAACGCAGCCGCCGTCCGGGGCTCGTCGTCCGCCAGCCAGCCGACCGCCTGGATGCGCAGGGGAAACGAATCACCCGCGCGCGCATCGGGGAACACCTTGCAATCGCTATCGACACCCGCAACGCTGCACGTTGAATCGGTCTGCAGGCACAAGCCATAGGGTTTGGCGACGAACACATCGCTCCCGCTCATGCCGAGGCCGGCATCGTTGTTGGCGGCGCGGCCCTGGTAGCTGGCAGTGAGTATCATCTGCCCGGCGTCGTCGTAACGGACGGCAAGGGGCGTGCTGCCGGTGCTGTCGAAGGCCAGGTCCAACTCGCGCGGGCTGCCCGTAACCGGGGTGCCATTGACCAGCACCGGTTGGCTACCCGTACCGGGATCAAGCCAGGCCGAGGTAAAACTCAGTGTGCGGGTGACATCGGAAAAACCCGGCACACAGGCCTGCGAAGTGTCGCTTTTTTTCACGGCGCGCAAGGCAATATTGCTCTGTGGTCGGGCAGAGATCAGGGTCGGCACATCGAACATAAAACCGCTCTCGGCGTAGCCGATCGTACAACCACTGGTGGAGCAGACGACCGGCCCGGTGCTTGCAGGGACCGACGAAACGACAGCCAGGCTTACATTCCCCACGGAGCCGCTGCGCAACGTCGCCTGGGCACTGCCGCCGCTGAAGGTAATGGTGTTACCGCTCATGACCGCGGGCGGTGTGGCTGTCCAACCGCTGGAGGGGCTCAGGGTAATACTGACTGGATCGGCGTACAGGCTGCAGCCGGCGCTGCTGCAGGCACTGATTGTGATTGGCTGCGGATTGCAGGTCAGCGCTGCGCCCGCATAGCTGAAGGCGAAGTGATCGAGGGGCGTGGTCGGCGGCGTAGCCTTGCAACTAGCGTGCACCGGACTGGATGAGCACCCGCCGGTGATGCTGGTGGCGCCGCCCGCCATGACAGTGCCTTCGATACAACTGTCAGTGGCGGTGACAGCGCCGCCGGCCTGGACATTGCTGCCGACAGTGGTGCGGGTGAGGGTGATAGCGTCACCGGCCAGAACACTGCCACCGATGCAGCTGTCGGTAATGGTGATGGCGGCGGCCGCATTGACATCACCCCAGACGCTGCCGCGCACCAGAGTGATAGCGGCCGCGCTGCTGGTCAGGTTGCCAGTCGCCGCGAAATCGGTCGCGGTAATGACACCAGCGGCCAGGACATTGCCGCCGACACTGCCACCGGTAAGCGTTATGGCGCCCGAGTGGCTGGTCAGGTTGCCGGTGACCGAGGCACCCGTGGCCGTAATCGCCCCGCCAGCCTGGGCATTGCCGGCAATCGTGCCGCCAACCAGGGTCATGGCGCCGTTGGTGGTCTGGACTGAGCCTGCCACGGTGGCGTTGGTCATGCTGATTGCGCCATCGGTGGAACTCACCGAAGCACTGAACGTACTGCCGGTACCCACGACCTCAATCAAACCGGCAACGGAGACCAGTGCAATTGTTTTCGTGTGGGTGCCGATCGCGTTGGTGTCCAGTGCAAACCCCTGATTCGCCACCACGGTAATGTTGCCGAAGATCAAGATACTGGTCGCCAATGCGTCCCCGGCACCGAGGGTCATCTGACCACTGCAGGTGAACGTATTGCCACTTTTGCTCCAGCCGCCTGAGCATGGAGCGTTGGTACCCAGCAAGCCAAAGGTATAAGTGCTTGCGGCGTGAGCCAGGCTGGTCAGCGCCAGGCCCGCCAGCAGCACAACGCACAAGCCCCCCCGCATGAAAGCTCGTCTGCTCATGGCGTCTCTTTCTCCAGGGTCGCGGCAAGCTGTCGGTAGGCGTAATCGAAGCGGCTGCCTGGTGTGCCGTTCTGCGCTGTGGAAGTGAAACGGAAGATCTTTGAGGCAGAGCCGTCATTATCCAGATAGCTGTTGCTGCTGCAGGTCACGCCGAGATGGAACCCGGCAAGATTATGGGCGCTCAGGTCGGGCTCTCCCGCCACGCAATTGCCGGTTTTCATCGCCTGGCTGATGCCCCACTCCAGGCCGGCCCGTGCAGCCTGATAGGCCCGTGCTTGCTGGATGGCCAGACTGTTGCTGCCGTGTTGTGCAGCCGACAGGCGCGCCATGGCGATCACCACCAGTGTGACCACAATGAGTAAAAACATGGCCGCCACCAGGCCAAAACCCTGGGCGTGTCGAGGCCAACGGGGATCAGGGCGCATTGTCGACATGGACCTGTTGCACGAGCTGGAAGCTTTCGCCCTCGAGGGTGATCCGCAACACCAGCGACAGTAAGCCACTGCGCTGGGTACTGCCGGCCTGGTAGGTGAAATAGGTTTGCCCACAGTCGACATGGCGTGCCATCGGCTCGGGATTGGAGTCGGCGGGTGGGTCGGCAGGGAGCGCAGGCAGCAGTCGGTTATAGCTGTAGCGAACCAGTTGAGCATTTTGGCAGCGAAAACCCACCACCGAACTGGCCAGGTACAAACGATGCTGCGGCGATCCATAGGCGAAGCGAAAACCGCCGACGGGCAGGTTGCCCACCGCGATCAGGCTTTCCGCGCCGGGTGCACCCGGGATCAGACTGAAGGTGCTGCCTGTGGGGGTCATCACTCCCGGGTCAGCCGGTGCCCAGAGATTGCTCCCGGCGACCGGAACACCCCCCGACTCGGCGCCGATGTTGTACAGCACCATCCACCGCGCGCCTGCGGGATCGAACGCCGGGTCCAGCACCTGCACCTCATTGCAGCGGCCGCCGACGGTGGTGCTGGCGCAGGTGCCGGCAGCCTCCCCGGAAAAACGCAGGCCTTCGCTGTCATGCCGGTTCGAGCGGTAGCGCGCGGCACTGTGAATCAGCAGCAGCTCCACCGCTTGGCCATCCGCCGATACCCGAATCGAATTGGGCACCGCCAGGCGCACATCGCGGGTCATCCGGTCCAGTGCGCTGGTCGCTTGATCCACCAGCGCGCCGCGTCGGCTCTGATCGACGAAACCCTGTAACGGATGCGACAGCACGCTGCCAATCATTACCAGGACCACGCCGGCCAGGGCGATCACCAGTACCAGCTCGACCAGGGTGAAACCGCGGGTGCGTGCCGAGCCGCTCATCAATAACGCGTCCGATAGGCGCCGAGCACCAACGACTGGTTGGCCGGGTCGGTCACCCTGACTTCCACATACAGCACATCCGCCGCCGGCAGACCTGCCCAGGCCTGCGGACTGACCGTGACACTCACCCGGTAGCCGGCGAGGGCGGCGATCGGCGCGGCATCGGCTTGACGGACCCCGTTGTCATTCAGCCCGGCGTAGTCGCAGACCCGTTGATACTGACTGCGGCTGGCCGCAGCGGCAGGGCAGACGACGCCGCTGGGGTCGGCGAAATCCTTGAGCAGGATTTCCTCGAGATAGGCTTCGGCAATGTCCAGGCTCTGCTGGCGCAGCAACGGGTCGGCCGAGCGACTGCTGAGAGTAGCCATGGCACTGAACAGGGCCGCCGCGGCGATACCGATGATCACGATGGTGATCACCAGTTCGATCAGGGTCATGCCCCGTTGGCGCTTCAATGCACCAGGCCTGTTTCGGCCGTTACGTTGAAAGTGAAACCGTCGTTGACGGTGCCGACAGTGGCACTCGCCGCGCTGGACGGACGGCCCAGCGAGTCGAATATCACGGGAAAATTGACCGTTGTCAGCGTCACATCAGTGGGCGCTGCAGCGGCAAAAGTTGTATCGCCATCCGGGCTGCGAACCTCGGCGCTGTAGGCGCCGCTGGTACAGTTGGCCGCCTGGCGCAGGTGGTAACCGCCGGGATCGAGGCTGACCTGGGTCAGGCAACCGCTGGCCAGGGCAACTTTGTGCCCATAGCGAACGGCCGCCAGGGTTTCTTCGAAGAACAGGCGTTCATCGAACACCCGTCGATCAAAGAACCGTGGCCCGACCACGGCCGCGAGGATGCCGATGATTACCATCACCAGAATCAACTCGACCAGGGTAAAGCCGCGGGTGTTGGGCATTAGCAGCCAGTGGGGGTGGAGGTAATGGAAGGGGGGGTTGTTGCTGACGTTGCCTGCGCGTAGACAACGGTACAAGTAGCGGCCGCCGCAGCGCCATTGGGGCTCACTGTCACGCTCCCAACTGCAGGAGTTGCATGATTTATGACGTAATCTTCCTCAGTAATTCCTGCCGCAATCACTATGCCCTCCTCGGTTGGGTAGCCGTTCTCCATCGCGACAGGAAGGCCTTCAATCGTGATAGAGGCGGGGTTATTACCCGCTGTTAGAAACGCCGAATGCGCAATGGCAGAGGCTGAGCGCATGGATCCCGTTGCGCCTTCGATGGTCGCTCTCCTCGCGTCACCGCTCAGATCAGCAAACCGCGGAAGCGCAAACGCCGCCAGGATGCCGAGAATAACAATCACAATGATCAACTCGATCAGGGTGAAACCACTTTGTTGATTTTTCATTGTGTAGTTCCTTCGTGGGTAAATTCAGTTAACGCTGCTGGATACGTCGCCGGTGCCGGCGTCATAAGTAATTGCGTTGTTCTCGTTGTCCGGCCCTCCTGAGCCTCACCCGTGGCCCTTGGCAGCCGAGGACAGATCCCACATGGGCAGAAACACGCCCAGGGCCAGGACCAGCACCATCACCCCCATGCCCACGATCAGGATCGGTTCAATGGCGTCGGCCAGTTGCTTGAGGTCGTAATCCACCTCTTGCTCATAGAAATCCGCGACCTCGATAAACAGATCGTCCAGGGCACCCGTTTCTTCGCCGACCGCCATCATCTGCAGCACCAGCGGGGTGAACAGGCCGCTGGCCGTCGCCGTGCGAGTCAGGGCTTCGCCGCGCTCCACGCCCTCGCGCATGCTGATGATCGCCTGGCCGATATAGCGGTTGCCGACGCTGACACTGTTGATGGTCAAGGCCTGCAGCAGCGGCACCCCCGCGCGGTACATCATCGCGAACGTGCGGGTAAAGCGGCCCAACGCGATGCGTTCGAACAGGCCGCCGACAATCGGCAGACGCAGCTTGATCCGGTCCCATTGCAGGGCCCCGGCGTCGGTTTTCGTCCACGCCGAGAATCCATAGATGCCTCCTGCCACCACCAGCCCCATCAGCCACCAGTAATCCTGAAAAAACTGTGAGGTGCCGATCAACAAACGGGTAGCCCAGGGCAATTGCGCGTGAAATTGCGCAAACACCTTGGCGAACGCGGGGATGACCAGCAGGTTGATCACGGTCAGGCCCACGCCCATGGCAATCAGCACAAACATCGGATACCGGGTGGCCTGCTTGACGCGCTTGCGAGTCTCGCGTTCCAGCTCCAGGTAAATGGCCAGTTGGCGAAAAGCCAGGTCCAGTTGCCCGGTGTTCTCGCCGACGCTGATCATGCTGATGAACAGGGTGCCGAATACCGAAGGGTGCGCATTCAGCGACACGGCCATGCTCATGCCGCCTTCAAGATCACTGCGCACCTGCAGCAGTACTTCACGAAAGTAGCGATTGCGCTGGGATTCGGCCAAGCCGCCCATGGCGCGGATGATGGGCACGCCGGCTTTGCTCAGGCTGTGCATTTGCCGACAGAACATGATCAGCACCAGCAGGTCGACTTTTTTGCTGCGCAGGCGTTTGGCCAGTACCGCCAGTGCGTTGACGGTTTGTCCGGCCGGAGCCTCGATGGTCAGCGGGGTAATCTGCTGAGCCAGTAACTCGCTGGCCAGCGAGTCGGCCGAACCGCTATTGCGGCTGCCACTGACCTTGGCGCCCTGGGCATCGCGACCGGTAAATCGAAACAGAGTCATTGGGTCAGGCCCCCTGCAGGGAAAACATGAAGGGGGGAGGGGCGCTGCAAGACGCTGGTCATCAGATCAGTACCTCGTCTGTGCGGGTGACGCAGACCTTGAGCACTTCCTCGACGCTGGTCAGTCCGGCCAACGCATAGTCCAGGGCACACCTGGCGAGCGGGCGATAATGCGGGCTGGCGAGTGCCGCGTCGGCGAAGCCTTGTGGATCGTCACGGCGCAGCGAGCTGATCATCGCCTCGTTCATTTCCAGCAGTTCGAAGACCCCCAGGCGCCCCGAATAACCGGTGTTATGGCACTGATGGCAGCCAGAACCGTGCTGAAAACCGTGCCCGGTCAATGGGGCGCCGTGCAGCTTCTCCAGCCAGACCAGTTGGCTCGGTTCGGGAACGTGCGGCCCGCGGCAGCTTTCACAGACCCGGCGAATCAAGCGCTGGGCCAGCACGGCGTTCAGCGCAGTGGCCACCAGAAAGGGCTCTACCCCCATGTCGACCAGGCGCATGGCGGAGGTCGGGGCATCGTTGGTGTGCAAGGTCGACAACACCAGGTGGCCAGTCATCGCGGCGCGCAGCCCGATCTCGGCGGTTTCCCGGTCACGCATTTCGCCGATCAACAGAATGTCCGGGTCCTGACGCAGGGCAGAGCGCAGCACCCGGGAAAAACCGAGGTCGATCTTGGTGTTGACCTGTACCTGGTTGATCCTTGGCAGCCGGTACTCTACCGGGTCCTCTACGGTGATGATCTTCTTCTGCGGGGTGTTCAGCTCGCTGAGCCCGGCATAGATCGTCGTGGTCTTGCCGGAACCGGTGGGGCCGGTGACCAGCACCAGGCCGAAAGGCCGCTGTAGCAACTGGCGAAAACGCGCGAGCATGGGCGCCGGCATGCCACCCGCATCGAGACTGGTAATGCCGTGAGTCTGATCGAGCAGGCGCATGACCACCGACTCGCCGAACTGCACCGGCATGGTCGACATCCGCACGTCGATGGTGTGGTTCTTGACCCGGATATTGAAGCGGCCATCCTGGGGCAGGCGCTTCTCGGAAATGTCCAGGCCAGACATGATTTTCAGGCGCATGACCAGGGCCGAGGCCACCCGCGCTTCTTTCATGATGTGCTCGCTGAGCACGCCATCGATACGCTGGCGAATGCGCAAGATGCCCTCGCCGGGTTCGATATGGATGTCCGATGCTTTCATTTGCAGCGCATCTTCAAACAACGTTTTCAACAGCCGCACCACCGGGGCTTCGCTGTTGCTATCGGCCCCCAGCGCGGACAGGTCGAAGTCGTTGTCCTTGAGTTCGCCTTCCAGTTCGCCAGCGATCAAGTCCATCTCGCTGGTGCGCCGGTACAGCATGTCGAGGGCCGTGAGCAGTTCAGCCTCACGTACCACGGCGGGCTGGACGCGGGTCTTGAGCAAACGGTCCATCTCGTCCAGCGCGAACAGATCGAGCGGGTCGCTCATGCCCACCACCAGGCCTTCGCCCAAGCGGGACAGAACGATGACGCGGAAGCGCCGGGCCACGGCTTCAGGCAGCGTTTGCACCAGGGCTTTGTCGAACTTGAAGTGCTTGAGTTCGATAAAGGAGATGTTCAATTGCTCGGACAAGGCGGTCAGCAGGCGCACCTCGTCGACGAAGCCAAGATCGACAACGGTCCGTCCGAGCTTGAAGCCGGTACGTTTTTGTTCCTGCAAGGCTCGCTGCAACTGAATGTCGTTGAGCAGCCCTGCGTCGATCAACAGGTCGCCAAGACGCACCTTGCCCCGACGCAAATCTTCCTTATCCATTGAGCCTTACCCACCTGGTCATCTGCTTCCCAGCGCCCGTGCGCGTTCACTGGCGAAGCGTCGAGCGCCATCGTCCAGACCTTGTCCCTGTTCGGCCAGGCGGTAGTGCACCGCCGCCCTGGCCGAGCGATCCAGGCGCTCCAACGCGATCGCCAGGCCTAACTGCCAGGCCGCCTGGCCGGGCCGCAACTTGATCAATTGTTCATACAGCGCGACGCTTTGCGGCCATTGCCCGGTCTGTTGGTAACAGGCCGCGAGCAAGGCGTGGTAGATAAGGTCTTGGGCCAGTGGCGGGGCGTTCTGCTCCAGAGTCGCCACCGCGCCCCGGGCGTTGCCCGATTGCAGTTGTGCTCGGGCCAGCAACAGGCGTAATTCGCTGTCGTCCGGCCACTGTTTCAAACGCGGCGGTAACCACGTCAGGAGTAATGATTGTTGGCCGTCGGCCAGGTAGGCGCGGGCCAGTCCGCGTACCACATCTAGGTCATTGCCCCGGGACGCCAGCAGGGTGTTGAACTCACGGATGGCGCGCGGATAGTCACCGTTCTGCAGGGTTTGCAGCGCCAGAGTCAGGGCGTCCGGTTGGTAGGTCGTGATATTCATCTGCGGCGGACCACTGGCCACGGGTGGTTTTACCAGCGGGGCGGCAGGGGCGGGGCGCGGCTGTTTGTCTGCCGTCGGCACCGGTGCGTAGGCCCAGTCTGGCAGCGGTTCTTCAGCGCTGGCGGGATCGGACGCCGGGGTTTCAGCGAACGGTTCGTCCATGCCCATTGGCGTGTTCGCCGCATCGAGGGTGGCGGTCTTCGTCGCCATAGGCACTTCGATCCACAGACGCCAATGATTGCCTGAAGCCTCCAATCGATCGCGAACTTGCAGGTTATCACCCAGGCCCGTCAGCAACACTTGCACGCCCTGGTCCAAGGCCTGAACGCGCCAGGACAGACTGTGGCCGTCGCGTTCCAGACGGCCTTGGGGCTGTTCAGCGCCAGGTGCCGTGCTGAGTCGCACCCCCGGAAAGATCAGGGCAACCGAGCCGCTTTCATCACGACGCTGGTAGGTGGCCGAGCGGTCCAATAGCAGTTCCAGGATCAGACCCTGGTCATCGTGCCGAGGCAGCACTTCCATAATACGAGCAGGGGTGATCGCCGGCGTGCGTTGGCTCGCGGCAGGTGCGGCAGGCACTATGGTTGCGACCGGCGGCGGTGCTACGGGCTTCACCAGCCGGTTGATCAGCAGCCCCGCGGGCAAACCGATCAGGATGATCAGGATCAACCCGGCGAGGATTATGCGCAGACGCCCAAAGCGCTGGGCATTGCCGGCCTCGTCAACGGCTACCAGACCGTCCAGCCGCGACCGCTCGGACGGTGCGGCACGGCGCCGTTCAAGGTCGTGGAGCATGTCATTGACCAGGCTCATGCCAGGCTTTCCCAATACCGGGTCAACCAGAGCCCGACGCTGGCCAGCAGCAACAGTGACAGAAAGGCCACTCGCCAGAGCGGTCGAAACGAACTGTCCCGCACAAACGGCAGAGCGCCTTCGGTATCGCGCTGGGCACGTTGCACATGCCTGGTCATGACCTGGCGCCGGCCCTCACCGTAGGCTGCCATCAGGGCTTTGTGCGCAAGAATATTGAGCAGCCTGGGAATTCCGCCGCTGTCGTGGACCAGTCGGCGTACCGCAGCCGGAGCAAACAGGGGCTCGCCACGATAACCGGCGACGGCCAGGCGCTCGTTCAGATAACGGGTGGTTTCCTTGAGGTCCAGAATGCGCAGGCAGTAGGAAAAAGTGATGCGCTGGCGAAGTTGACGAAGGTCATTGCGCGCCAGAGTGGCATCCAGTTCCGGTTGGCCGAACAGCACCACCTGCAACAATTTAGCCTGCTCGGTTTCCAGGTTGGTCAACAGCCGCAACGCTTCCAGCGTGCCCACAGGTAAACCCTGAGCTTCGTCGATCAATAACACCGTGCTTTTGCCGGTCGCAGCCAGTTCGATCAACCGCCGCTGCAGAGCCTCCAGTACGCCCTGGGTATCCAGCTCTTCAACGTCGGCGATATGCAGCTCGCGCGCCAGGGCCTGGCGCAGTCCAGTGGGGCTCATGCCGGGGTTGGGCAGGTAGGCCAATTGATAGTGTTCGCTGTCCAGTTGCTTGAGCAGGGTGCGGCAAATCAGGGTTTTGCCGGTACCCACCTCACCGGTCACCTTGATGAAGCCTTCACCTTCGCCCAAGGCAACGTGCAGCAGGTTAAGGCAAGCCTGATAGGGCGCCAGCTTGACCAGAAATCCGGTATTGGGGCTCAGCGCGAACGGTTTCTCGCGTAGACCGAAGTAGGCTTCGTACATGGCCTTACCTGAGTTCCTTGAAGGTCTCGGCGGTTTTGCGCAAATCCCCCAGCCATACGTCGTCGTTCACCACTTGGGGACGCATGAGGATCACCAACTCGCTTTTGTTCAGTGCCTTGCGCTGTTGCTTGAACAGATAGCCGATCACCGGCACTTTGCTCAGCCATGGAATGCCAGCGTCGGTGTCGTCGCTGTCGTTTTGCAGCAACCCGCCGATCACTACCACCTGGCCGCTGCGGGCTCGCACGATGGAGTCGGACTGGCGGGTGGTCGACAGCGCCAACGGCAGGTTCAGTACGGTGTTCTCGCCCAGGGTGATGGTCTTGTTCTGATCGGTCACGCGGCTGACGGTCGGCCGTACATGCAGGGTAACGACGTCGTGTTGATCGATCTGCGGAGTCACGTCCAGCGAGATGCCGGAAAAGAACGGGGTCAGCGTAACGTTCTGGGTCGGTTGGGTAATCCCGGCAACGGTGGTGGTGCCCGATGTCGACGACACATCAGTGACAAAAAATTCGTCGGAACCGACCTTGATCACCGCCTTCTGGTTGTTCAGCGTGGAAATCCGCGGGCTGGACAGCACGCGCACTTCGCCCTGGGTTTCCAGCAACTGGATCAGCCCGTTGAAGTCGCCTGTACTGATGGTGCTGCTGAATACCCCGCCGACACCGATCGGGCCGGTCAGCGCCACGCCCGCCAGGCTGGTGCCTATATCGCCGCCCAGCTCGGTCCAACTGATCCCGGCCTGGAAGCTTTCGGACAGCTGAACTTCGAGAATCTTGGTTTCCAGCACCACCTGACGCTGCAGGTTGTGCTGCGCCTTTTCGAGAAAGCGCGCGACGTTTTCCTGGTCGGCGGTTCTGGCACGGACCACCAGCAGGCTGGCCTGTGGATTGACCACCACGTTGTTGCCGACCTCGTCGCCGACGATCATCTTTACCACGACGCTGACCTCTTTCCAGAAGTCGGCGTCGCTGGTCGTGGTGACCTGGCTCGCATTCAGGGTAGACGCCGTGCTTTGGCCATTTTGTTGGTCGATGCCGTTGCGATTGTTGCCGCTATAACCGCCGTTCTCGCCGTTATTGTCCTGGTTGCCGCTGTTGCTGGTCATCTGCCCCGCACTGACCCGGGTGTCGGATTTTCCGAAGCGCTGCAGGTTCAGGTAATTGAGGTCATAGCTGCGAGTGATCATGCTGTTGGGCAGGATCTGATAGCCATAACTGGTGCGGCGAAAATCATAGCCGTAGGTATCGCGTACCGCGCTGAGCACTTCTTCGAGCGTGACCCGGCGCAAGCTGAACGTGATGTCGCCGGTGACGTCCGGGTGTACCACAAGGTTATGCCCGGCACCTTGCATCAGGCTCAGGAAAAAATCGCGAGCGGGCATGTCTTTGGCCGAGACGTCGAATCGCGGATCGCCGGTCAAGGACCCTTGCGGGATATAAGCAGGAAGCAACGCCGCCTGGACCGAAGGCGGAGGCATCACTCGCGCCTGTGCCTGTTGCAGGCTTTCGTCGAGCAACTGGTTGCTCTGGTTATAGAGCACCTGGTCGCCGCCCTTGAATGACTGGCAGGCAGTCAGCAAGCACAAGAGGCCAGACAGGCCTGCGCCCGATAAGTACTTCATCATGGGCATCATCGGCTCGGTTGTAGAACAGGTTTGGCCAGGCGCAAATATTCGCGTTTGCCGTGGCGTTCGATCAAAACAGTCTGAGGATCAATGGTCATTACGCGCGCACCGGCATGGGATTGGCCGACGCGCAGGGTCTGGCCGTCGATGACCGCCCGGCTGCCCCGCGGGCTTGACAGGATTTCTTGCAGCACCAGTGGTCGGACTTGTTCTCCAGGTACTGCCGCTGACGTCGGTGCACGGTTGGCGGGTGGTTGGGTCGGATCAAGGGGGGCTGCGCTGGCGTCTTGGGCTATGGCGCCTTGGGCTATGGCGCTGCATAGCAGCACGCTGACGATCAGCGTTTTAAACACCGATCCACCCCGCGTAGCGACTCAGCGTATACAGCTGCAGGCTGATCTGTGCGTGCGCCGCACCTGCCTCGCCGACCCGATAGTCGAGGCTGTCCCAGTTCAGTGTCCACTGGGTGCCCTGAACCGCCTGCAAGTAACGCAGCAGCTCAAAATAGCCGCCCTCCAGCTTCAGATGTACGCCATGCCGATACAAGACCACTGGGCTGGCCGGTGTCAGGGTTTTCGTGGTGGCGACGGTCGACAACTCGACGGGCGTGGTGAAACTCTCCAGGCTCACCAGTTGCAGCCCCGTTTGAGCCTTGAGCAAATCCTGAAGCACTGCGCGCATATTGGCTGGAGAGATCAACTGCCCGGTGCTGTGATCGATCTGCGCCAGCAACCTGGCGCTGTCGGTCGAAGCCGATAGCAGGGCGCGGTTGTAAGGGATGTTGGGGTCAGCCTCCAATGCAGCGTGCAACTTCGCCAGGGTGGCCGCGGTTGCAACGCCTCGCGCCTCGACAGCCTGGTAATCAGTCGTCTGGCGGGTGAACCTGGCCGCGATCGGAGTACCGATGAACTGCACATATAACAAGCCGCACAACGCAAGGCCGGTACCGTACGCCAGCCATTGCTCGCGTGGCGCCAGGGCTCGCCAACGTTGCAACCATTTGTCCGTGTTCATGGGATGTCCTTTGGATCGGTAACCCGGGAGGACAGGTCAAAATGGAGTAACCGGTCTTCACCGCGCTGCACATTGAAGCGTGCAAACTCACGGCCCTTGAACGCGGGGTTCTGACCCAGTCGCCGCAGGTACTCGGGCAACAGTTGTTGATGCTGGCTGAGCCCCTGCAAGCGCATATGCGCCCCACCTTCGCTCAAGGAAATGGCATTAAGCCAAAGCCCGCTGGGCGGGTGTTGATCGGCCAGCGCCGCGAGCGGCGCCACGAAGCCGATCCGCTGCTGGCGTGCCAGCGTCTGCAGATAGCCAACCAGGCGCGTCAAGGCGCGGTTCTGAGCCTCCATGTCGGCCAGACGCAAGGGCAGTTGCGCATCCAGTACCGGCTGGACGAAGGAGGCTTTGGCCTCTTCGAGCTGGCGCAGCTGCTGTTGCTCCAGATTCTGCGCCTGGACCAACCGTGCCGCGCCGATACGCAATTGCCAGCCTTGCCAAGCGCCATGACCCAGGCAGAGCAGGACAAGAATCGCCAGACCGCCCAGTAGTTGAAGTCTATGGGGGCCAATGCGAACTGCTTGTTCTATTTGATAGAGGTTTAGATTCTGCATCAGGCAACCGTCTGGCGCAGAGCTGCGCCGACGGCTGTCATGCAGGAAGCCTGCGTCTGTTCGTCCAGTTCTGCCGCGGATTGTCCATAGAACAAGTCACGCAGATCCAACGGCTGCAATTTAACGGTGAGCCGGCTAGCCAGCGCTTCCAGGGCTTGCTTGCCATCGCGTTTCATGGGCAGCAACAACAGGCGGTTGATGTGCCCTTTGCCAAGTTGGCTTTCGAAATAATCAAGAGAGCGCTGAATTTCCAGCGTGGCCGAAGAAAAGTTCGGCCCGGCCTGCTCCAGGCCATGTTCGATAGCGCGCGCCATATACAAGTCGGCGCCATGCTGCACGCAAATCAGGCCGCCGGTGGAGCGCAGGCGCAGCATGGCGATGTTCAGATTCTCGGCGCCAGCCAACACGCCGAGATTGCGAATGGCCATTTCAGTGACATCGATGCTGGCGAGCTTGAGTCCGGCCTTGTTGATCAGGGTGCTCCAGCCTTGCATCCGCGTTTTGTCGAGCACGGCACAGAAGGCCATGCGCGATCGCCCACGGTAAGCGTCCGCAGGCAGGGCGAAGGCATCTATGACGAGACCTTCGAGGGGTTCACTGATGAGGTCCTTGATACGCCAGCGCATGGCGGCGCCCAAGTCTTCTGCGGGAACATCGGGGCATTCGAGAAGCAGCATCTTGTATTCGGCGGGGTGCAATACAAGGTTGACCGGCAAGCCATCAAGCCCTGACTCGCTGACCATGCTTTTCAATACGGCGCAGTGTTGTTCTGGCACTGCTTCGCGGAAGCGGCACTGGAGCAGACGGGGGGGATGGTCAGGGCTGCCTCGAATCTGGGCCAAGGCGATGCCGGTTGGACTTATCTCCAGGCCCAGCAAACTGCCAGCAGTGGTTTTAATGCTTGAAAACCACATGACTTCTAGTCCCTTAGCTAGCGCGGTACGCTAGTAGCGAAATAATAGCACGTTTTGTAGGGGTAATTCAGTTACTTTGCGGACTGAGCGTTTTTCGAGCAAGACCATGAAACTGGAGGGAACGCCTGGCCGAGTTAAAGGCATGCGGTGTCATCGAGCAGCTGGGCGCGCGCTGACAGGTATGACTTGGCACGCCGCCTGAGTTCACCAGGGGCGTGCCCGATGCGGTGATCTTATCGGTTGACCATTTTGGCAGGCACGAACACCAGGATGGTCATGGCCGACAGCAACACGCAGCCAGCGACGATCACCAGGCCTGTGGTCATCGATTGAGTCAAGTCTCTGAGGGTTCCAAGCAGCGCCGGTCCGGCAAAACTGGCCAGGTTGCCGGTGGAGTTGATCAGTGCAATGCCGGCTGCCGCGCCTGCTCCCCCCAGGAAGGACGTTGGCAAAGCCCAGAACATGGGCAGTGAGGTGATGATCCCGGCCGTTGCAATGACCAGGCCGATAATGGCCAACCAAGGTGTCAAAGGGAAGAACGCGCAGATCAGAAAACCTGGCACGGCCACCAATAGTGGAATCACTGCGTGCCAACGACGCTCACGGTGGCGGTCAGAGCTTTTGCCGGCCAGGTACATGCCCAGCAGGGCGGCCAGATAGGGCACTGCCGAAATGATTCCGATCATCCGGGGATCAGTGATACCCGAATTGCTGATGATGCTGGGCTGCCAGAAGCCGATGGTGCTGGTACCCATGACCAGTAAAAACAGAATCGCGCACATCAACCACACTTTGCCGCCAAGCAGGCCCTGGCGTACCGTACTGTGGGTCTTGGTGCTGTTGTCGTTGCTGATTTCCTCGGCTACCAGAGTTCTTTCCTCTTCGCTCAGCCATTTGGCGTCGGCGACTTTATCGGTCAGAAAGAACATCACCACGAAACCCAGTATCAGTGCCGGCGCAGCTTCAATGATGAACAACCATTGCCACCCCGCCAGGCCATGCACAGCATTCATGGTATGCAGGATATAGCCCGATACCAGGCCGCTCAGGATGCCGGAGACGGGATTGCCTGCCATCAGGAACGCCACCATCTTGCCCCGTCGATGAGCAGGAAACCAAAGGGTGAGATAGAGCACGATGCCCGGGAAAAAGCCTGCTTCGGCAATACCCAGGAAGAAGCGCGCGATGTAGAACTGCATGGGTGTCTGCACCAGTGCGGTCGCCGCCGAGATCAGCGACCAGGTGATCATGATGCGGGCGATCCAGCGTCGCGCTCCGACCCGGTGCAGGATCATGTTGCTGGGCACTTCGGCAAAGAAATAGCCGATGAAGAAAACACCGGCGCCCAGGCCATACACCGCGTTGCTGAAGGACAGGTCGTTGAGCATGGTCAGCTTGGCGAAGCCGACGTTGATCCGGTCCAGGTAACTGACGACGTAGCAAAGGAACAACAATGGCATGAATCGCCACATCACCTTCTTGAACGTTGATTCGGCGAGGGCAGGGGCCTCCACGCCGGAATGTTGCTCGGCTGTATTGAGAGTAGTCATCGCTGACTCCTTTTTATTGTTATGGAGTGCTCGTGATATCAAATGCCGTGTCATCGTCAGCGCAACAGTCGAAGAGACGCTCCACTGACGATTGTCGCAGCACTGCAATGATTCGGGATAATCAGGTGCCGCTGAAGCGCGCCGGTCGTCGTTCGATGAAGTGCGCCACACCTTCTTTGAAGTCATCGCTCTGGATGCTCAGGAACATTTCCCGGTTAGCCTGTGCGATGGATTGCGTGAGTGACTGAAAAGGCGATTCGCCTAACTGCTGCTTGATGACTCGCGTAGAGCGAGGCGAGACATTGAGTGCCAGCTCTTCGGCGTATTTCAGTGTGTGCTCCAACAGACTGTCTGGCGCAAAGAGCCGCTCGACCAGCCCCATGCTCAATGCCTCCTGCGCCGTCACCTTGCGTGAAGAGAGCAGCAGGTCGGCGGCGTGGCCTGGCCCGACGATACGTGGCAGCAACCAGGCAACGCCGTGTTCGGCAATCAGCCCGCGCTTGGCGAAAGCCGTGGAAAATACCGCCTTGTCACTGGCGAAACGCATGTCGCTGTACAGGGCCAGCACCAACCCCAGCCCCGCGGCTGCGCCGTTGATCGCACTGATGATGGGTTTTCGTACGCCAGGAAAATACGAATAGCGGCTTTGATAGTCGGCACGCCGGTTCATGTCGTAGGCACGCATCCAGGCCATTTCACTGATGTCGTCGGGTGGCAGCACCTCAAGTTCATCAATGTCCATGCCGGCGCAGAATGCCCGACCGTTGCCAGTCAGCACGATGACACGAACGGAGTCGTCGCGATCCAGTTGAGTGAAGGCTTCACGCAGTTCAGCCTCCATCACCTTGGTCAGCGCATTCATTTTATCCGGGCGCATCAGTGTCACCACGGCAACGTGCTCCCGGGCACCGAAGCGGCTGAGTTCGATTTGCTTGAAGTTCATGATGTTTCCCTCGCACTGCTGACGGGCATTTGAATGGCGCGTATCTCCACAAACTCCTCGATGCCGTACTTCCCGCCTTCACGGCCCAGACCGGAATCACCGAAGCCACCGAAGGGGGCTGCCGGGTTATACGGCGCGCCATTGACGTCGACTTGGCCTGCGCGTAATTGACGGGCGAGTGTCAGCGCATGATCGGTAGTGCCTGCCCACACGGCAGCGGCCAGGCCATAGGCGGTGCCGTTGGCAATGTCGATGGCTTGCTGTTCGTTTTCGTAAGTGATGACACTGAGCACCGGACCAAACACTTCCTGTTGCGCCAGTGTTGATTGAGGTGGGACGCGACCGAAAATTGTCGGGGCAATGAAGTAACCGTTCGCTGGCACTTGTGCCTGGCTGCCACCGGCAATCAGGTCCAGGCTTTGAGATTCACCCTCGACGATCATCGCGTGAACACGATCTCGATGCGCCGCTGACACCAGGGGGCCCATGCGCGTGGCTGGATTCAGGGGATCGCCTAACGTCAGGCGAATCACAGCGTCAGCAAGCAAAGCGCGATAGGTGTCGTACAACTCGATCGGCACGAGCAGACGGGTCAGCGAGTTGCACGATTGGCCCGAGTTCAGAAAGCACGACCCGACCACCTGACGCACGACGCTTTCAGCGGGGGCATCCGCGGTGGCGATGCAGGCTGATTTACCCCCCAGTTCCAGGGAAACACGCTTCAAGGCCTGGCCAGCCGAGGCTGCGATACGGCGGCCCACGGCGGTCGAACCGGTGAAAGACAGCAAGGCGACATCCGGGTGATCGACCAGCGACTGGCCGGTTGTCGCATCCCCCATGACAATGTTCAGTACGCCTTTGGGCAAGCCTGCGGCCAGTGCCGCTTCACCCAATGCACGAGCGGTACAGGGGGCCAGTTCGGAAGGCTTGAGTACCAGGGTGCACCCAGCGACCAGGGCGGCGGCGACCTTGGCGGTAATCTGGTGCAACGGGTAGTTCCACGGCGTGACTGCACCGACGATGCCTACCGGGACGTGGTTGAGGGTGGAGTGACCAAGCGAGACGTCCGCCAGACACTCGACCGCAAGATCAGCCGTTGCGCGCCAGGCCAGAATCGGCATCTGCACCTGTATCCGGCGCGACAGCTTGAGCGGCATGCCAACCTCCGCGGCAACGCCTTGGGCAAGCTGCTCGACCTGTTCTTCCAATTGATTGGCGATGCCGCGCACATAGTCCGCGCGGGTGCTGACGGGCAACGCCGACCATGATGCAAAGGCGTTTTTTGCCGCCCGAACGGCGAGGTGGATTTCTTCGCGTGTGCCGTGGGCGACTTGCCCCAGTTCGGCGCCGCTTGCGGAATCGTGGATCGTGGTGTTTTCGGCGGATTGCGCCGCCGTCCAGATTCCATCGATCAGGTGATGTTGATAGGCAGTCATTGAGTGATTCCTTTACGTGCACGCGCGTCCAGAAACGCGCTCATCAGGGTTTGGGGCTCGCCGCTGGCGTAGCATTCAAGCTGGGCGCGAATGCCTGCCGTGCAGGCATCGTCAAAGCCCGGCTGGGTCAGCGCGCGAAAGCGTTGTTTGGATAAACGGATGGCGGTTGCGGGGTGTTGTGCCAGCGTGCGGGCGCGTGCCAAAGCAGCGGCAATCACGTCGCAGGCATCAAGCTCGGTGACCAGGCCCATCTCATAGGCGCGCTGCCCACTGACGAGTTCACCGGACAAAGACAGCTGTGTGTTGTGGCTCAGGCCGACGTGCAATGACAACAAATAGGAGCCGACGATGCTGGCCAGGCCGGCTTTTACTTCCGGTTGACCAATCCGGGCATCAGGCGCAGCAATACGCCAGTCGCCACAGAGTGCCAGTTGCATCCCGGCACCGGCGGCGACGCCATTGATGGCAATCACGCAGGGTTTATCCAGATCGCGTACGGCCTGATACATGGCGCGTTGCGCGTTCAGCCACGGGGCGATCTGCTTCCAGTCGACTGCGCTCGCTTCTTCCAGATCCTGCCCGGCACAAAACGCCCGGTCACCGGCACCGGTCAGCACGAGTGCTTTGACTTCCGAATCCCGATTGAGCTGCGCCAGCGTATCGATCAATGCACTGCGCAGGGGGTGATTGACGGCATTCAGATTCGCAGGGCGATTCAGCGTGACCAGTGCCACCTGATCCTTGATCTCCATCAGTACGCTGCGCGGGTGATCGAGATGACTGATGTTCATGGTGCCTCCCGGTATTCGATAACCGCGTCCACAGCCACCACGCCCTCGGCCAGCACCATGACCGGATTGACGTCTACGCTTAGCAGATCCGCCTGGTGTTGCAGGGCAAAATTGCCCAGTGCCACTGCAGCTCGGGCCAGGGCATCGACATCGAGTGCCGGCTGGCCGCGAGCGCCCTTGAGCACCGGGGCAATGCGCAGTCGGCTGATGGCTTCCAGCACCTGTGCCTGTGTGAACGGGGCGAGCAACGAAACGGTGTCCTGGCGAATCTCGACCAGGGTTCCACCTTCACCGATCACCACCAGCGGGCCGAACAAGGGATCGACGACGACGCCGAGCATGAACTCATGCAGGCCCTTGACCGAACGCGCGACGATCAGCTGGCCATGGGGAACACCCAATTGGTCCAATGCCCCCAGGCACAGGCGCGCCGCCGCCTGCACTGCTTGCGGATCAGCGAGGTTCAGATGAACCAGGCCGTGTTCGCTCTTGTGCGGGACCTGTGCTGCGCACCCCTTGATGACGATGCGTCCACCGAAGTTGGCGGCGATACGTGCGGCGCTTTCAGGGTCGTGGCACACCGCGTGCTCGACGACCGGCACACCGGCGTCCGCCAGCAATTGCAGACTGACAGCCTCGTCCTGCAGGCCGGTGTGTGAGCCCGGCTGCGCGGCCGACGGCGCGGGCAGGGGAGAACCTTGCCATTGGCAATGACGGGCATACTGACGAAGCGCCGCTACTGCGTCGCTCTCATGACGAAAGCTCGGAACACCCGCATGCTGGAAATGGGCTCGAACATCGGCCTGTGGCGCTGTCATTACCACGGGCTTGCCGGTCTGTCGCATGAACCGGGCTGTGGTTTGAGCCAGTCCTGGCACGTCGTAACCCGGGCCTGCTACCGGGATCCCGATGAGAAACATGTCCGCCTGCGGGTCATCGCCAAGGGTTTGTAGAACGGCAGGAAACATTGCTCCGTTGCCGAGCAGCGCTGCGGTGAGATCCAGCGGGTTTGCAGCGCTGGCAAAGTCAGGAATCAGGCCTTTCAAACGTTCAGTGGTACCCGGGGCCAACTCAGTCAGTGGCAGTCCGACACGTTCGGCGGCATCGGCGCACAGCACCCCCACTGCACCGCTGTGACTCATCACGACCGTGCGCCCGGCACCGGGAGCAAAGCCGTCGAGATACAGAGGTGCTGCGTTGACCAGTTCGTGAATATCGTGGGCACGCCAGATGCCGTGCTTTTCGAGGAAGGCATCGAGGGCGCCGTCCTGGCCCACCATGGCTCCGGTGTGGGAGGCGGCGGCGACAGCGCCCTTGTGACTCACGCCGCCTTTGAGTAGCACGATGTGCGTGCCGTTCTGCCGGGCTATGTGTGCTGCCTCAGCGAGCAGCAGCGGATTCGAAACGGTTTCCACGTACACCAGAATCAGGCGAATGTGCGGGTCGTCCACCAGTAGCCGGGTCAGCTCCGAAACGCCCAGGTCTGCATCGTTGCCGGTGGCTGCCAGGTAGCGCACGCCGTAACCCTGTTCACGCAACATCGCGTAAGGCATGACACTGGCCGCGCCACTTTGACTGACAATCGCAATGGGCCCGTCCGCCGGGGGCACTTCCATGAACATGGTGCTGAAATTCAGCACCGCGCCGTTGGCAAAGTTGGCGAAACCCTGAGCGTTGGGTCCGATCAGGCGCATGCCATGCAGGCGGGCACATTCCACCAGTTCATTCTGCACCTGGCGACCGCTTTCGCCTGTCTCGGCAAAGCCTGAGGCCATGACCACGACGGTGGCGACACCGAGCCTGGCGCAGGCCTTGATGGCTTCTACGGCCGCCAGACCCGAGACCGCGATAATGGCCGCCTCCGGAATTATGTCGAGTGCGCCCAGGTCGGTATAACACGGCAATCCTTGAACCGACTCGCGCTTGGGATTGATCGGCAGAATGCGGCCGGCGTAACCGAACTTGCGCATGTAGTGAATGGGCCGTCCACCCACTTTATTGGGATCATCCGACGCGCCAATGATGGCGACGCTTGAAGGGTCAAACAGCGACAGCGCTGTTGAACCGATTTTATTGTTATGGGCCATGGGGGCTCTCGATTCTGAGGGTTGGCTTCAGGTTTGATTCCAGTCTAGGGAGCGGGGTGGCCATGCGGAAGCGTCATGAAGGCGATATCAAATACATCAAAAAGTGATGGCTTGGGCCGCGTGTGTCGTTTATGTTTCGACCTCTGGAACATGGGCGAGAGGACAAGGCCGATGAATCTCAAACAGCTGCAAAGCGTGCTGCTGATGGACGAGCTCGGGTCTATTTCCCGAACGGCGGTCGCGCTAGGCACCGCCCAGTCGCTGGTCAGTCGCCAACTGGCGCAACTGGAGACCGAGTGGGGCGATCAGTTATTCGTGCGCACCGGGCGAGGCTTGGTAATGTCGGACTTCGGGCGGCTTGTGCTGCCAGAAATCCGTTTGCTGCTGGCGCAGGCCGAGCGCCTGGAAACCTTGGTCAGGGAGTCCTCGGGCGTCCCGGCGGGGACGGTGCACATCGGTGTCCTGCCGTCGATGTCGAGAAAGCTGCTGCCGATGCTGTTCACTGAGTTGCAACGCCACGCGCCTGGCGTGCGACTGCATGTGGTGGAGGGGTTCAGTGGTGATCTGGATGAACAACTGGCGGCGGGCTCCCTGGACCTGATTGTCGTCAATCGGTATGGCCTATCCACCGCTCGCGACGAAGAGACGCTGGGCGTTGTCGATACCTACCTGGTGGGTAAGGCGGGAAGCCTTACTGGAGATGGAAAACCGATTGCGTTTGGTGCACTGGCGGGTTTGCCGCTGATTTTGCCTTCTCGGCCAAACGGATTGCGGACAACGCTCGACCAATTGGCGCGTAAACATCAGGTCGCTTTGAACGTTGCCATCGAGGTCGACACGTTGAACGCAATGAAGGATGTCGCGGCTGTCGGAGGCGCGTTCACGATCCTGCCTTTTCTGGCAGTACAGGACGATGTCGAACGCGGATTGCTGGATGCGGTGAGGATCGACAAGCCGCAGATAAAAAGAACGATTGCCTTGGCGTTCACTCACCAGCATCCGTTGTCCAAGGCGGCCAGAGTCGTAGGAGGGTATGTCCGTGAGTTGAGTCAATCCTTGCTTGCTTAGGGGGGCGGGCGTTCAACGGCAATAAAGACGCGGACTTCATTCATGTATTTCAACTTTGTAAGAGGCGCTGCGGCGTGCATGGCGCTGATCTTTACGATTGAGCGATACCAGCCAAACCAGCGGCAACTGTGCAAGGATCACCGTGACAACACCCGCCCAAGGTGTAAGGGCGATCTGCCCGTTGTTGACCAAGGCACTGCCGCTGGTTTCTCCCAGGGCGATGCCCAGGTTGAATGCCGAGATGTTCAGCGCCGAAGCGAAGACCACCGCCTGTGGGGTAAAGCGCTCGGCGGTGGCCAGCATCCCGGCCTGCGCTGCGGGAGACAGGCCGAAGGCCAGCGCGCCCCAGAAAAACAACATCACCACCATCGGCACTTGATAGGGCAGCAACAGCGCGACACCGGCCAGTACCACCGCCAGCAGTACGAAGATCAGGCGCAGTGCAGGTTGCCAGCCCATCGTGGCGGCCAGCCGGCCGCCACCGAGATTGCCCGCCAGTGTCGCGATGCCGAATACGACCAACAGCACATTGGCGGTGGCGGTGGAAAAACCGCTGATGTCGGTGAGGATCGGCGTGATGAAGGTGAATGCTGCGAAGCTTGCGCCGAAACCCAGCACGGTCACCGCCATCATCGCCAGAATCGCTGGATGCCCGAGTGCCGCCAGTTGAGTCAACGCCTTGCCCGATGGCGGCGTCGGCACGTCAGGCAACCATCGGACGGTAGCCCCCAGGGCCAGTGCGGCCAACAGCGCGACGGCATAAAACGGCAGTCGCCAGCCCAGGCCATTGCCCAGGAAACTGCCCAGCGGCACACCGACAACCATTGCCAGCGTCAGGCCGGCGAACATCGCGGCGATGGCTTTGCTTGATTGTCCCTTCGGCGCCAGGCTGGCGGCGACGGTGGCCCCGATAGCGAAGAAACTGCCATGGGCGAGCGCTGTCACAACGCGGCCTGCCAACAGCGAGGGGTAATCGGTGGACAGTGCCGCCAGCAGGTTCCCCCCCAGAAACAGCGCAATCAGCGTCAACAGCACCGGTTTTCGCGGCAGGCGTGCCAACGCCAGGACCGTCAATGGCGTACCGATGGCCAGCGCCAGCGCGTACAAACCTACCAGGCTGCCTGCGCGCGCCAGGGGGATGTCGAGGTCGGAGGCGATAGCGGGAAGAATGCCCACGACAATAAACTCGGCCATACCGATAGCGAAGGCGGTCACCGCCAAAGCCAGTACGCCGGGATGAATACGTTGCATTCGGGACTCCATTGAGTAAAACGACAGGGCCCCGATGATCCCGATGATTGCTTTTCAGGGGAATATGCCCCAAGCCATTGGTGACTAAAGTTTGAGCATGTCGAACATTTCCCGCATGGCCTGGGTTGCCAGCTTGTGCAGCGCTTTTTTCGGCAAGCGTGACGCCGGCGCCGCGACACCGAGTGCCGCGACTACCCGACCTTGCAAGCGCAGGGGCAGCGCTACGCAATTGAGCCCGGCCTCGGCTTCTTCCAGGTCCAATGCATAGCCATCCGTGACGATGCTTGCCAGTTCATTTTCCAGTTCCACAGGCAGCAATTGCGCTCGGCGCAAACTGCGGCGCAAGTCTTCGTCGAACGCCAGGAATATCTTGCCGATGGCCGAGGTGGTCAGCCCTGCGCGGCGCCCACGCGGACTGGCAACGCGCAGGCTGCCGGTGCCTTCAAGGGCGTCCATGTAGAAGTATTCGCGAGTGCCGCAAGGTGCCGCGAGAAAACAGGTTTCGCCAGTGCGTTCAGCCAGCGTGCGTAGTGCAGGGGCGAAGGCTTCGCGCAGTAACGCATCGGCGTCGTTCAACGGCTGCGCTATCTCCCGCAAACGCAAGCCCAGGGCGTAGTGCGTGCCGCGCCGGGCGATGTAGCCCATGGCGGCCAGGGTATTGAGCAGTCCGTGCAAGGTGCTTTTGTGCAAGCCCGATTGCGCCGCAAGGTCTACCAGGCGGATTTCGCCACCTGCCGCCGCGATGGTTTCAAGGATCATCATTGCGCGTTCGACGGACTGTATGCCTTTGTTCTCGTTGATCATGTGCGCAACTTTCGTTTTCCTGTGTCGAGTCTTCGGGCCACGAAGCGTTACGGTCTCGTGGCCCGGCCGGAGTCCTGGCGATCAGGATTTAAGGGGTTGCTGAAGCAAGGGCGCACCGCGGTTGGCCATCAATCGCATGATTATCCACGCCGTCAAGTAAGAACTCGCACACACAATGAAAATCAGGTTGTAGCCGAGGGTGAGATTTTCCAAGGCCTTGTAGTGTTCCAGAACGATGCCGACGATCAAAGGAAAGATCATCCCGCCCACTGAGCCCGCCGTGCCGCCAATGCCCATGACCGAGGCGACTTGCGAGCGTGGGAAGTTGTCTGCAACGGTGGTGAACAGGTTGGCCGACCATCCCTGGTGGGCTGCGGCTGCCAGGCTCAAAAGGCCAACCATGACCCACATATTGTCGATATAGCTGGAGAAACCGATCGGCAACACCAGCGCCGCCATGATCAACATCGCCCTGTTGCGTGCTTTTTCCGTCGACCAGCCAGCGCTGATCATCCGCGACGAAAGCCAGCCGCCCCCGACACTGCCGATAGAGGTGGCTTGAGCAGGCCGAGCACCTGGCGGTCGAGGTAATTGATGGTGGTGGCGAAAAACAACAGCGCACAGATTTGCCAGCGGTATTGATGGGACATGAGAGCCTCTCTCTTTTTATTGTTCTGCAGGGCGTACGAGGTTTAACAGCAGCCTTGCAAGCGTTCGGCACAGGTGTGCAGGACGTCGGCTTCGTCGCGTTTCCACCAGGTATCACGGGAAAATATTTCCACTTCGACGGCGCCGTCATAACCCGCCGTTTCAACCTGTTGGCGAATGCCGCGCAGATCAATCACGCCATCGCCCATCATGCCGCGGTCCAGCAGCAGGTCCCGGGTGGGCACCAGCCAGTCGGAGAGGTGCAGGCCCAGGATGCGTTTTTGCGCGCCGGCGCGTTGTATCTGCTCGGGCAGCTTGGGGTCCCACCAACAGTGGTAGACGTCCACCGCGACGCCCAGGCTGTGGCAGGTTCCCGGCTCCAGCATGTCGCACAGGTCCAGGGCCTGTTCCAGCGTCGACAGGCAGGAACGGTCTGCCGCATACATCGGGTGCAGGGGTTCCAGCGCCAGTGAAACCTGATGCTGCCTGGCATGCTCAAGCAGCAGGGCCAGGCCTTCGGCTACCTGATCCCGTGCGGCCGACAGGTCCCTGGAACCGTCGGGCAAGCTGCCGACCACCATGATGAACGAATGCGCGTGCAACTCGGCGGCCTCCTCGATGGCCCTGAAGTTGTCGGCCATGGCGGCGTCGAAGCCCTGACGCGTGGCGGCCGGAATGAAGGTGGAACGGCAATAGGCATTGACCTTGAGTCCGGCGTCGCGCAAGTGCCGGCGAACCTGGCCAGGCGAGCGGCCCTGCAAATCCCGGCGCCACGGGGCGACGTAGCCAAATCCCGCGCGGGCGATGAGATCCAGGGTCTGCTCGAGGGGCAGGCGATGACCGAGGGTGGCGGTGTTGATCGAGCAGCGATCGAGGCGGTTTTCCAGCGAAGGGTATGACATTGAGTTCTCCACGATTGCCAAGGGTTCAGTCGCGAAGCGGAGCCATTGCGGCGCTCCGCGGACAGCCTTAAACGCCGATGCCATAGAGCCCGAGGAAGGTTTTCATCCGGGCCACGGCCAGTGCCGGGTCGCTGAGCAGGCCTGCCTGGTCGGCGAGGCGGAAGATCTCGCAGAAGTAGGGCAGGGGCCGCATGGCTTGCTGGCCACCCAGCATGATGAAGTGTTCCTGGTGACCATTGAGGTAGGCCAGGAACACCACGCCGGTTTTGTAATACTGGGTGGGGCTGCTGAAGATCAATCGCGCCAGTGGCACGGTAGGGTCGAGGAGTGCGTAGTAACGCGCCAGGTCGCCTTCGGCCAAGGCCGCCAGTGCGTGGGAGGCGGCAGGGGCAATGGCATCGAAGATACCCAGCAAGGCATGGGAGAAACCTTGTTCATCGCCAGCGATCAGTTCCGGGTAGTTGAAGTCGTCGCCGGTGTACATTTTCACCGATTCAGGCAAGCGCCGACGCAGGAGGATTTCCTTCTCTTTGTCGAGCAGCGAGATTTTGATCCCGTCGACCTTGTCGGCATGCTCGTGAATGATTTCAAGGCAGGTTTCCACAGCCTCCTCATACTTCTGACTGCCCCAATAGCCCGTCAAGGCGGGGTCGAACATATCGCCCAGCCAATGCAGAATCACCGGCTCCCGTGCATCGGACAGCACTCGGCCATACACTTTTTTGTAGTCTTTCGGACCTTTGGCGACCCGCGCCAAGGCACGACTGGCCATGAGAATGATGCGTCCATCGAGCTTGTCGATGGCGCTGTGCTGTTCGTCGTACGCCTTGAGTACATCGTCAAGGCTGTTGGCATCACTTGCGGCCAACTGATCAGTGCCGCAGCCGGAAAAAATCACGGCATGCCTGATGTCGCGGGTTTCTTCGAGCGTGCGCCTGATCAGTTCCAGCGCCGTTGGCCAGTCAAGGCCCATTCCGCGCTGGGCGGTGTCCATCGCCTCGGCAATGCCCAAACCCTGCTGCAACAGGTAGCGTCGATAGTGAAGGGTTTGTTCCCAGTCGATGGCGGCTTTGCCGCCGGGCTGGCTTGCGCTGAACGGATCGGCGACGACGTGCGCGGCGGACAAGGCGATTCGGTTGGCGGGCAAGGGCCTGGCAGGCGGCAACAGCGGCTCGCCAGTCAATGTGTAACGCTGCAGCGGACGGTCCGCGTCAGAGGTCAACAAGTCGATAGTCAAAGGCATGGGCTTATCTCCTGGCAGATTAAAATTTCGGAATCAGCAGACCACCGTCCACCGGCACTGCCTGGCCGACGGTGTAGGGCAAGCCCCCCGTGGCCATGGTGGTGACGACACGCGCGACATCTTCGGGCTGTCCCCAACGCTTGATGGCAGTCAGGCCCCGTTCGATTTCAGTGTCGTAGCGCGCCTTGGACGGCGCCGTCATTTCGGTGGCGATCAGTCCCGGCTGTACCTCGTAGACACCGATGCCTTCATCCGCCAGGCGCACGGCGAACAGGCGCGAGGCCATGGACAAACCGGCCTTGGAAATGCCGTATTCGCCGCGCAAGGTCGAAATCGCGTGCACGTTGGAAGAGGTGATGGTGATGATGCAGCGATGCTGTTCGCACGGTACTTGCCGCCGTAGGCGGCGGGCGAACGCCTGGGTCAGAAAGAACGTGCCCCGGGTGTTCACCTGATGGCAGCGATCAAAACTCTGCGGGCTGACCTCCAGCAAGTCACCGCGTGACAGCACCGACACCCCGGCATTGTTGACCAGGCACGACAGCGAACCGATCGCGGCCTGTGCCGCGTCCAGCAGCGTTTCATGTTGCTCGATGGCCGAAATGTCGCCGGCCAGTGCAACGGCGTTGGCACCCAGATCGGCCGCCAGTCGTACGGTTTCCACCAAGGCCTCATCGACCTGCAGATCCGCCACGGCCAGATCGAAACCGGCTTGCGCCAGGCCCACTGCAATGGCGCGGCCGATGCCACCGCGTGCGCCGGTGACCAGCGCGGTAGGACGCGGCATCATGTGCGTGCTCCGTGATTGAACAGCTCGCGCGCGATGATCGTGCGCTGGATCTGGTTGGTGCCTTCATAGATCTGGGTGATCTTGGCATCACGGTACAGACGCTCGACTTCAAAACCACGGATAAACCCGCTGCCGCCAAACAGTTGCACGGCATTCGCCGTTTGCGCCACGGCGACGTCGGCGGCGAAACACTTGGCCATTGAACAGGCAATCGTGGCGTTGTCAGCGCGGTCCAGACGATCCGCGGCATCCAGTACCAGCAAGCGTGCGGCGCGAATGTCCTTGGCCATGTCCGCCAGGATCCACTGCAAACCCTGGTTTTCGGCGATGGGCTTGCCGAATTGTTTGCGCTGCGGCACGTACTCGAGCGCTGCTTCGAGACCTGCCTGAGCAATGCCGACCGCGAGCGAAGCGATACCGACCCGGCCCTTGTCCAGGGCACTCATCATGATGTGAAAACCACGACCTTCCTGGCCGAGCAGGGCATCGGCGGGCAGTTCGACGTTGTCGAAGTTCAAGCCGCCGACCTGCGACGCGCGTTGCCCCATCTTGTGTTCCTTGGGGCCTTTGGAGACGCCCGGCAGATGACAATCGACGATAAAAATACTCATGCCACGCTTGCCCGCTGCCGGGTCGGTGCGTGCCAGCACGAACGCCAGGTCGGCCACCGGCGCGTTGTGAATCCACAACTTCGAGCCGTTGAGCAGCCAGCCGTTCTCGGTGCGAACCGCCGTGGTGCGGATACCGGACACATCCGAACCGGCTTCAGCCTCGGTGATGCAGTACGCCGGATGTTGCTGTGCGCTCAGCAGTGACGGCAGAAAACGCTCGCGTTGCGCGGCGCTGCCGTGAACCGACAGCAAGGTGCCAATGAGTTCCAGCAGGCCGCACTGGTCGGCGACCGAGGCATAGCCGCGCGACAACTCTTCCATCACCAGCGCATAGGCAATGGTATCCAGGCCAGTGCCGCCAAATGCCTCGGGCACGGTGATGCCGAACAGGCCCAGTGCACCCATCTGCCGGTACAGCTCGGCGGGAAAACTTTCGTCGTGATCGAGCTTCTCGGCCAGCGGACGGATCGCCTGGTCGGCAAAACGGCGGGCCACGTCGCGGATCTGCAGGTGAGTCTCAGAAAGCTGCATTGTTTTTTTCCTTTCTGTTGCGCGATGGGAAAGACCTTCATCGCTTGGGTTGTGTTCTTTTTTCAGCTGGATTAAAGTGGATTTAAGTAACCAACCGGTTATTTATTTAATGCGTCCTTTCGGAAGGCGTCAAGCGCTCTCTGAAAAAATCGGTTTCGATTGCGGCAAGCGGATTGATGAGGAAAAAACAATGAAAAGAAGCTGTTCATCAGCGTCGGATGTGGCCAGCCGGATTGCCGACGGGGCCACCATCGCGGTCTGTGGTTCGGGGACTCTGCTGGAACCTGACGCACTGCTCGCAGCCATCGAGGATTCGTTTCTGCGTACGGGCCACCCCTGCGGGCTGACCGTGGTGCATGCCTTGGGCATTGGCGACGGGCAGGGCAGCGGTCTGGAGCGGCTCGCTCATGAAGGGTTGGTGACCAAGGTCATCGGCGGGCACTGGAGTTGGTCGGCCAAGATGCAGGCGCTGGCGCGCAATAACGCCATCGAGGCTTACAGCTTGCCCGCCGGGGTAATCATGAGTCTGATGCGCGAAATCGGTGCGGCGCGCCCGGGTCTGATTACCCATATCGGCCTCGGGACGTTCGCCGATCCGCTGGTTGCCGGCGGAAAATGCAACGCGCGGGCCACCGAGGCCATCGTCGAGCGCCTGGACATAGAGGGCAAGACGTACCTGCGCTACAAGCCGTTCAAGGTCGACGTGGCGATTGTCAGGGGCAGCCTGGCCGACCCGAGCGGCAACATTACCTTGTGCCACGAAGCGGCGGACCTGGATGCCTATGCACTGGCGCTGGCGGCCCATAATAGCGGCGGCAAGGTGTATGTGCAGGTTCGTGAACTGAGCGACAGTGCTTTTGTGCCGGCGCGACTGGTGCGGATTCCCGGCGTGCTGATCGATGAGGTGGTGGTCGTACCCGAGCAACGCCAGTGTGTGGCGGCTGATTACGACCCGGCCATCAGTGGCGAATGCCTTGCGCAATCGGCTGAGGCCGAGCAAGCCATTGCCGATGACATTCGCCGGATCATCGCGCAACGCGCCGCTGATGAATTCATGCCCGGCATGTCCTTGAATTTCGGGTTTGGCATCCCGGGCGGCATCCCTTCATTGCTCGCCGAACGCGGCCTGCAAGACAGCTATTGGGGCAGCATCGAGCAGGGCATTCACAACGGCCGGATGATGGGCGGCGCGATGTTTGGCGCCGCGCGTTACCCGCAAGCGATCGTGACGTCCCTGGATCAGTTCGATTTCTACAGCGGTGGCGGGGTGGACCTGGCGTTTCTCGGCATGGGCGAAATGGACAGCCAGGGCAACGTCAACGTGTCGAACCTGGGGGGCACGCTGGTCGGTCCCGGTGGCTTCATCGACATCACTCAGGGCGCGCGCAAAGTGGTGTTTTGCGGTGCGTTCGAAGCCAAGGGGCTGGAGGTGGCGAAGGTCGGCGTCGAGTTGCAACTCAATCGCCTCGGCGAGGTGCCCAAGCTGGTGGAGAAAGTCCGTCACATCACCTTCAGCGGCCCGCAAGCCATGCTCGCCGGACAAGAGGTGCTCTATGTCACGGAGCGTGCAGTGTTCAGGCTTTCGCCCGATGGCATCGAACTGATCGAGGTCGCACAAGGCATCGATATCCAGCGTGACGTGCTGGATCGCATGGCGTTCGCGCCGATCGTACGTGATGTGAAAGTGGCAGGGCTGGTGTGATGTCGGCCCCTTCTGGCTTGCACCTGAGCGAAAAGGGGCTGATGCGTCGCGGGATCTCAGTCGGGGCGCAGCATGCCGAGGATCGTCTGGATGTTGAAGTCGATCCGGGTTTGCAGCGCTTCGGGGGACATCAGGTCGAAGCCATAGATGATCTCGCCGGTGAAACGGTTGTTGAGGTAGTAGTAATTGATCGCTGCAATCGTGATGTTCAACTGGATCGGATCGATGCCTTCGCGGAACACGCCTTGGGCGACACCGCGATCAAGGATCTCGGCAACCATCGACACCATCGGCGCGTGCATGTCATGCATCTTTTCCCGGGAGCGCTTCAGGTGCGCGGCCTTGTGCAGGTTCTCGCTGTTGACCAGGGTCAGGAAATGAGGGTTTTTCAGGTAGTACTTCCAGGTGAAGCTCACCAGTTTGCGGATCGCTTCCACCGGTTCCAGTTCTTCGAGCTTGAGCTTGCGCTCGGCCTGGCGGATGTCTTGATAAGCCAATTCAAGCACGGCTTCGAACAAGCCTTCCTTATTGCCGAAATACTCGTAAATCATCCGTTTATTGGATTGGGCTCGCAGCGCGATGCTGTCAATGCGAGCACCGCCAAGGCCCAATTTCGCAAACTCGATTTTCGCCGCGTTGAGAATTCTCAGGCGCGTGGCATCGGAATCGCGAGTCGGTCGGGCCGGCGCCTCTTCGGTGGTTTTCCTGGGCATTTAAAACGCTCTCCAGAGCATAGGTACTGTTCCTCATACGCTGATAGGGATTGGCACAGCGATAAGGGCGATGAGCTTAGCCGTGGGGCACCCGGCTGACAAATAAAGCTTAGCCTGAGGCTTGCATGTAAACAACTGGTTAGTTATATATCTTTGGCTGGCAGCCCATTTTCTCCGAATTGGAGCATGGGCCGCCTGAATCGAACGCTGTGCAGAGGACGTTTTTTGTGAATAACAACAATGGCACCACCCGGCCCCATCAACTGCCAACGCAGCCGCGACGCTTCGACATGTTCATCGACGGGCAATGGACCCAGGGTTCGGCGCTCAAGCAGGTGACGCGCCTCAGCCCTGCGCACAATGTGCCGGTCAGCGTCTATCCATCGGGGGGCGTGGCGGATGTCGATCAGGCGGTGGCGGCGGCTCGGCGGGCTTTCGATCACGGACCATGGGCCAGATCCGCGGCGGACTTGCGTGCCACAGTGTTGCTGCAGACTGCCGCATTGATTCGTCAGAACAGCGAAGAACTGGCGCTGTGCGAAACCCTCGAGACCGGAAAGCCGATCAATCAGTCCCGTGGTGAAGTGCTCGCTGCCGCGGGTATCTGGGAATATGCCGCCGGGCAAGCCAGGGCGCTGCACGGCGACTCGTTCAACAACCTGGGCGACACCATGCTCGGGCTGGTGACGCGCGAACCCGTCGGTGTGGTGGGCCTGATTACACCGTGGAACTTTCCGTTTTTCATCCTCGCAGAACGTTTGCCCTTCATCCTCGCCTCGGGCTGCACCGTGGTGGTAAAACCCAGCGAGCTGACGTCCGGCACCACCTTGATGCTGGCCGGGCTGTTGAAACAGGCCGGCTTGCCCGACGGCGTGGTGAATATCCTGACGGGGCCGGGGTCGGTGGTGGGCCAGGCCATTTCCGAACATGCGGACATCGACATGGTGTCGTTCACCGGTTCCACTGAAGTCGGTCGCCTGACCATGGCCGCCGCTGCCGGCAACATGAAGAAAATCGGCCTGGAATTGGGCGGCAAAAATCCGCAGATCGTCTTCGCCGACGCTGATCTGGATGCCGCAGCCGATGCGATTGTCTTCGGCATTTGCTTCAACGCCGGGCAGTGCTGCGTCAGTGGCAGCCGCTTGGTGGTGCATCGCAGCGTCGAACAGCAATTGACCGAAAAAATAGTGGCGCTGATCGAAAAAGTCCGGATCGGCGACCCGCTGGAAGAGTCGACGCAGGTCGGTTCTATCACCGAGCAACGTCATCTGGAGCGCATCCTGGGTTACATCGAGCAAGGCCGCAAAGAGGGGGCCGAACTGGTTCATGGCGGTAGCCGGATCGACTCCGCGCAAGGGCTTTATCTGCAACCGACGGTCTTCAGCCAGGTGACTGCGCAGATGGTCATCGCCCGGGAAGAGATCTTTGGCCCGGTATTGACCATCACCGCGTTTGACGATTTCGACGAGGCCATGCGCCTGGCCAACGACACCCCGTTCGGCCTGGCCGCGAGCATCTGGAGTCGTGACCTGCAAACCTCATTGCAAGCGATGCGGCAAATCAAGGCCGGACGGGTGTGGGTCAATACCACCATTGCCGGCGGTCCGGAATTGCCTTCCGGCGGCTTCAAGCAATCGGGTATCGGACGGGAAACCGGTCGCTACGGGGTTGAGGAATACACTGAACTCAAGTCTGTCCACGTGCAGCTGGGTGAGCGTCCCCGCTGGGTTGAAGCCTGAACTCTGTCAGTACAAAAATAAGACTGGAGACAACAAAATGTACGATTTCGTCATTATCGGCGGTGGTTCGGCCGGTTGCGTACTGGCCGCGCGGCTGAGCGAGCCGGCGGATGTCCGAGTACTGCTGCTCGAAGCCGGGCCTGCCGACACCAACCCTTACATTCATATGCCGGTCGGCTTTTTCAAGATGACCGGCGGTCCCCTGACCTGGGGCTATGACACGGTGGCGCAGGGCGATATCCAGAATCGCTCGATCCTGTTTCCCCAGGGTCGGGTCCTGGGCGGCGGTGGCTCGATCAACGCGATGGTCTATACCCGAGGCAACGCCAAGGACTACGACGATTGGGAGCAGGAGGAGGGCTGTCGCGGCTGGTCTTACCGCGATGTGTTGCCGTATTTTCGAAGGGCCGAGGACAATGAGCGGTTCTCCAATGAGTACCATGGCACCGAAGGGCCCCTGGGAGTCTCCGATCTGATCACGGTCAACGAGCTGACGAAGGCGTTTGTGCGGTCTGCCCAGGAGGCCGGTATCCCGTATAACGCCGACTTCAATGGCGCCCGGCAAGAAGGCTGCGGCACCTATCAAGTCACGCAACGCGGCGGGCGCCGTTGCAGCGCGGCGCAAGGCTATTTGAGCAAGATTCGCAATCGACCCAACCTGACCATCCAGACCGAATGCCTGGTCACGCGGATTCGCATCGAAAACGGTCAGGCCACCGGCGTGGAGTATGTTCAGGGCAGTGGTTCACGGGAGGTGAAGTTCGCCGCGGCCGAGCGCGAAGTGGTGGTCGCCGCGGGCGCTATCGGCTCACCGAAAATCCTGATGCTGTCAGGGATCGGCCCGGCTCAGGAACTGGCCAGCCTGGGCCTTGCCGTGCAGCAGGATTTACCGGGTGTAGGGCAAAACCTGCAAGACCATTTCGACATCGATATCGTGTACGAACTCAACGGCTCGCAAAGCCTGGACAAGTACGCCAAACCGCACATGATGCTGATGGCCGGGCTGGAATATAAGCTGTTCAACAAAGGCCCCGTGACTTCCAACATCGCTGAGGCGGGCGCTTTCTGGTATGGCGACTCGCGCTCCAGCACGCCCGACCTGCAGTTTCACTTTTTGCCGGGGGCGGGTGTCGAGGCCGGTATCCCGCCGGTTCCATCAGGTTCCGGCTGTACGCTCAATTCCTACTTCCTGCGTCCTCGAAGTCGCGGCAGTGTCAGGTTGCGCAGCGCCGATCCGCTGCAACCACCGTCGATTGACCCCCACTACATCAGCGACCCATATGACCTGCATGTTTCGGTCGAGGGCATCAAGCTCAGCCGTGAAATCATGGCGCAGCATTCGCTGAGTCGCTACCTCAAGTCCGAGCATTTCCCCGGCAGCAGCGTACGCACCCAAGCGGACTATGAAGACTATGCACGACGCTGTGGGCGCACCGGTTATCACCCGGTCGGCACCTGCAAGATGGGGGTCGACGACATGGCGGTGGTCGACCCGCAACTGCGGGTGCATGGTGTACAGCGCCTGCGCGTGATCGACTCTTCGGTGATGCCGCGCCTGATCAGCGCCAACACCAACGCACCTTCTATCATGATTGCCGAAAAGGGCGCCGACCTGTTGCTGGGGCGTACGCTGGCGCCTTCCGAGGTGCAGGTCAGGGTCGGCCGTCAGTCCCGGGATCAAAGGGTATAAGGCGCGGGCTCCTGTGCATCGAACGCTGTTTTCGATGCGCAGGAACTTGATTCCGTTCGACCATCCGTAGATTTTTTTCCCCCCGCAATCGCTAAGGATTGCATCCTCGCTGCAATAGTTTTATAAATAACTAGTTGGTTACTAAAAATACAATAAAGCGCTAATCACCCGGTGCGGCGCACCCGGAGGTCACATGAATAACAACAATGAAAATGATCCAGCCCGGCTCCTGGAATTGAGCCGTCGCAAGCTGCTGATCGGAGCCGCCAGCCTGGCTGGAGTGGGCGCGGTGGCGGGCTTGTTTCCCACACTGCTGTGGGCCCGGACGACGCTGACTTTTTCCAACTCCTTCCGTTCACTGACCAACCCCTACCACGCGACTTTCAATCGGGGCGGTGAAACCTATGCCGCCAGTCAGCAGCTGCCGTATTCCCCGCTGGTCACCGAAGGCAACAGCCAGAAGGGCATCGCCGACATTCGCGCGTTGATCGCCAAGACTGACGGCAACCTCATCCTCAACGTCGAACCGAACGATTCCGCCGACGCCCGGGTCATCATCGAGCAATGCGTCAAGGCCGGCGTCTACGTCACGACCATCTGGAACAAACCGGATGACATGCATCCCTGGGATTACAGCCCGTATTGGGTGGCACACATTGCCGAGGATGGCGAAGCCGTGGGTGAAGCGGTGGCCACCGAGCTGTTCGAGGCGATGGGGGGCAAGGGCGGCATCGTCGCGTTGGGCGGTATCTTCAGTAACGTGGCCTCGATCGGCCGCCGCAGCGGTCTCGACGCCGCCTTGAAAAAATACCCGGACATCAAGCTGCTGGATTTCCAGGCGGCCGACTGGAGCGCCAACAAGGCGTTCCCGATCGTACAGTCGTGGCTGACGCGTTTTGGCAGCGAGATCAAAGGTATCTGGTGCGCCAATGACGACATGGGCATGGGCGCGCTTGAGGCGTTGCGCGGCGAAGGGTTGGCCGGGGCGATTCCGGTGGTCGGGATCGATGCCATCGAACAGGCCATAGAAGCCATTCGTACCGGTGAATACATCGCAACCTCCAGCCTGGACCCGTACTGGCTCGGCAGCATGGGGCTGGCCCTGGCCCATGCGGCCAAGACCGGTCGACTGGATCCGGCCAAAGAGCCTCACGAGCATCGCGAGTTCTATGTTCGTCCGCAGTTGATTACGAAGAATAACGTCGAGGCGTTTTACGCGACCAGCGTGAAAGCGACGCCGGCGGTCGATGTCACCGATTTCTGGGGACGAGTCGCCGGGCCCATCCGCTACAACTCGTAATCGTCCAGTCACGGTCCTGCTTGTTCCTGCAGCCCCTCGCCCCCTGCGGGGGGCCGTTTTTCATGTCTGTTTATGGAGTTATCGTCATGGTCCGCCTGCGACGGTTTTCATCGCTTATTGTCCTGCTGCTCATCGGCCTGATCATTGGTTCGGTCAATCCCAATTTCTTTGACCCGATGAACCTGGCGCGAATCGCCACCACCTCTTCAATCCCGCTGCTGATGGCGTTGGGTGGGATGTTTGTCATTCAAATGGGCAGTATCGATCTGTCCGTCGAAGGGGTCGTTGCGGTCTCGGCGGTCTGTCTCGCCTTGCTGATCGGCAACAACCTCAATAGTCACGCGATTGGCTTCTGGGCGCTGCCGCTGGCGATCCTGGTCGGTGCCTTGACCGGTCTTATCAACGGGCTGTTACAGGTCAAACTGCGAATCCCCTCGTTCATGGCTACCCTGGGCGTCGGCTTCGTCGGTATTGGCCTGGCCACGGCGCTACTGGAAGGCAACACCGTGCGGGTACTCGACATGAATATCCGTGCGATTGCCCTGCATCGTTTGATGGGCTTGCCGTTATCGGTGTGGATCGTGGTGCTGGCGCTGGGCGTCGCGCACTTCGTTTCCCGGCACACCGTATTGGGCCGTCACGCGTTGGCCATTGGCGGCGGGGAAGACCTGGCGCGACTCAACGGGGTTAACGTCAACCGCACGCGAATCACTGTTTTTGCCTTGGCCGGTGCCTTCTACGGGCTCGCGGCCATCCTCGCCGTTGCCCAGTTCGGGCAAGGGCATGCGTTGATTGCGCAAGGCCAACTGTTCACGGCGATCACTGCGATCGTCGTCGGCGGCGCCTCACTGGCGGGTGGCAATGGCAGCCCGTTGGGAACCTTGCTGGGTGTCTTGATCGTGGTGGTGGTCAGCAACGGCATGGTGCTGATGGGCGTCGCGCCTTACGTCCAGCAAGGTGTGCAGGGCGTGTTGATTATCACGGCTGTCGCCATTGCCCTCGACCGTGCGAAAGCACGGATCGTCAAGTGAGGAGGCCCCATGCTCACGCTCAATAATGTGTGTAAACGGTTTAACGGCATCACGGTGCTGAAGAACATCTCGCTTGAAGTGCGCAAGCACGAAGTGGTGGGGTTGATCGGTGAAAACGGTGCCGGCAAATCGACGCTGATGAAGATCCTGACCGGTGTCTACCAACCGGACGAAGGTCACCTGGAGCTGGACGGTTCGCCGATCGTGCTGGACGGGCCGCGTGGCGCAACGGCGAACGGCATTGCGATGGTGTATCAGGAGCAATCGATCCTGCTCAACCTGTCGGTGGCTGAAAACCTGTTCATGGGCCGCGAGGACGAGTTCTCGCGCTTCGGTTGTTTGAACTGGAAAAAACTGCACCGTGCAGCACGCCTGCAGTTGGCCAAAGTCAATCTGGATATTGATCCGGGCCTGCTGTGCAGTGAGTTGAGCTTCGGGCAACGGCAGATGATTGAACTGGCCAAGGCCCTGGCGCTGGAAGAGCGCACGGAGGGGCATTTGGTCATCCTGCTGGATGAACCGACTTCGGCACTCGAACAACGGGAAATCGACACCTTGTTCCGCTTGGTGCGGCAACTCAAATCCCGTGCATCGTTCATTTTCGTGTCCCATCGACTGGACGAGTTGCTCGACCTCAGCGATCGGGTTTATGTGATGAAGGACGGTGAAGTGGTAGCAGAGATGCCCGCGGCCGAGGCCTCGAAAGAGCGCCTGCACACCTTGATGGTCGGTCGTTCGCTTCACGCCGAGTACTACCGCGAATCCCTTCAGCAGCCGTGTTTGACTGACGTGGTGATGTCGGCCCGCGACCTGGCGCTGGAGGGCAGTTTCTCCGGCGTGGACTTCGAGCTGCATCGCGGTGAAATCCTGGGTATTGCCGGGGTCATTGGCTCCGGGCGTGAAGAGTTATGCCGGGTGCTGGCCGGTTTGATGCCCAAGAGTTGCGGTGAAATCCAGGTGCAGGGCCGTCGCCTGGATGGGGCGGGGCCGGGACCGGCGATTCGCGCCGGAATCGGCTACATCCCCCGTGAGCGCAAAGTCGAAGGCATCGTTTCAATGCTCAGCGTGGCGCAGAACATGACCTTGGCACGCATCGGCCAAGTGACCTCCTTTGGCCTGCTCGACGAGCGCAAGGAGCGCTCGATCGCCGAAGACTGGATCAAGCGCCTGAGCATCAAGACCCCCGGGCCCGATGCTTTGCTGCTCAACCTCAGCGGTGGCAACCAGCAAAAAGTGGTGTTGGCCAAATGGCGCAATGCCGGGTCGACGATCCTGATCCTCGACCACCCGACTCGCGGACTGGATGTGGGGGCCAAGGAAGACGTTTACCAGTTGATTCGCGAAATCACAGCCCAAGGTGTTTCGGTGATTCTGACCGCCGACACCCTGGAGGAAATGATTGGCTTGAGTCACCGGATCCTGGTCATGCGTGACGGTGAAGTTGCACAGTCCTTCGACTGCCTGCCCGGCGCCAAGCCGCAGCAGGTAGACCTGATCAAGCACATGGTTTGAGAGAGCACAGACATGCCCATTTCACTTAGCGGATTTCGTAGCCAGGCGCCTTTGTTCGCCTTGATTGTCCTGGTGGCACTGATCGCCGGGTATGACCCCGGCTTCATTCAACCCAGCGCTGTTCTCGGCCTGATTGCCGACACCTCGACATTGTTTGTCATGGCGACCGGTATCACCTTTGTGTTGCTGATAGGGGGGATCGACCTGTCTTCCCAGGCGGTGGCGTCCATGGCCAGTGTGATCGTTGCGCTGCTGTTGCCGGCCTACGGATTCTGGGCATTTCCCATTGGCCTCGGCCTGGGAATCGCGACGGGGGCACTCAGCGGACTGTTGCATACGTGGCTGCGACTCCCCTCGTTCATCGTCACCCTGGCGGTTGGCGGGGTCGTCACCAGCATCACCATGCTCGCGTCGAACAACCGAACGATCAATATCGACGGCGCCGAACGCGACGCCTGGTTTGGTTGGGTCAGCGGGCAGACCGGCGGCATTCCCAATGAAGTGTGCGTGGCGTTCCTGGTGTTGATGCTGTGCATTTTTCTGCAGCGCAAGACGGCCTTCGGGCGGTTCAGCAACGCGATTGGTGCTGGCGAACCCGCGGCCTGGGCCTCGGGTATCAACGTGACCCGCATCAAAATCATGACCTTCGCCGTCTCGGCCGGCCTGGCGGCGTTGTCCGGCATCATCATGGCCGGGCGGCTGTCCAGCGGTTCGCCGACGCTGGCCAATGAATTCCTGCTGCCGGCAATCGCTGCGGTACTGGTGGGCGGCACCGCATTGACCGGTGGCGTCGGGAGTGTCTGGCGAACGCTGATCGGTGCGCTGCTGGTGTCCGTCGTGCGGATCGGCATGACGTTTGTCGGTATCAGCGTGTTTGCCCAGCAGATTGTCTTCGGCGTGATCCTGATCATTGCCGTGGCCTTCACCATCGACCGTTCGAAGCTGCCGGTCGTCAAGTAATACATCCAGAAATGATGGAAAACAGCAATGAAAATCCTCGTGTCAATCAAACGCGTTGTGGATTACAACGTGAAAATTCGGGTCAAGGCGGACCATTCCGGCGTCGACCTCGCCAACGTCAAGATGTCGATGAACCCGTTCTGCGAAATCGCCGTGGAAGAAGCGGTACGCTTGAAAGAGCAGGGCATTGCCAGTGAGATCGTTGTCG
>NZ_CABVHU010000029.1 GCF_902497855.1 Pseudomonas fluorescens | reverse complement strand
ACGGCAAAAACATCCTGCCGCGCGTTGCCGCCCAGCTGGACGTTGACCAGATCTCCGAGATCATCTCGGTAGAAAGCGCCGATACCTTCAAGCGCCCGATCTACGCCGGTAACGCCATTGCTACCGTGCAGTCCAGCGCTGCGGTGAAAGTCATCACCGTGCGCGCCACCGGTTTCGACCCGGTGGCTGCTGTTGGTGGTTCGGCATCGGTCGAAGCCGTTGCGGCTGCCCACGAGGCTGGCATCTCCAGCTTCGTTGGCGAAGCGCTGGCCACGTCCGATCGCCCGGAACTGACCGCCGCGAAAATCGTCGTTTCCGGCGGTCGCGGCCTGCAGAACGGCGACAACTTCAAATACCTGTACACCCTGGCCGACAAGCTGGGCGCGGCCGTCGGCGCTTCCCGCGCTGCGGTCGACGCCGGGTTCGTCCCCAACGACATGCAGGTCGGCCAGACCGGCAAGATCGTCGCGCCCCAGCTGTACATCGCGGTCGGTATCTCCGGCGCGATCCAGCATTTGGCCGGCATGAAAGACTCCAAGGTGATCGTGGCGATCAACAAGGACGAAGAGGCGCCGATCTTCCAGGTGGCCGATTATGGCCTGGTAGCTGATCTGTTCGAGGCCGTTCCAGCGCTGGAACTCGCCCTGTGAGGAATGCTTATGACCACGTTTAAACGGATCGGAGTAATCGGCAGTGGGGCCATGGGGCGTGGTATTGCCCAGCTGTTCGCCAGCGCCGGTGTCGAGGTGCTGCTGCACGACAGCCGCAGCGAAGCGATCGAACAAGCCCTGATGCACAATCGCGAATCACTGGAGCGTGCGGCGGCCAAGGGCAAGATCAGTGCCGACGTATTGGCCGCCACTCTGGAACGCATGCGCGCGGCGCATACGCTGCAGGAACTCGCCGGCTGCGACCTGCTGATCGAGGCCATCGTCGAGAACCTTGAAGCCAAACAGAAGCTGTTCCGGGACCTGGAACAATTGGTCAGCCGCGATGCGGTTCTGGCCAGCAACACCTCGTCGCTGTCGATCACCCTGATCGCCAGCGCCTGTGAACATCCTCAGCGGGTCGCCGGTTTTCACTTCTTCAATCCGGTCACGCTGATGAAAATCGTCGAGGTGGTCCGCGGGGAACGTACCGCTGCGCAGGTCATCGAACGGCTGTCGGCGCTGGCGCGACACGCCGGGCACTTTGCCGCAGTGACGCCGGATTCGCCTGGGTTCCTGGTCAATCATGCTGGCCGGGCCTACGGCCCGGAAGCGCTGCGAATCCTTGCCGAAGGTATTGCCACGCCGGCGCAGATAGACCGCATTCTCAGGGATTGCCTGGGCTTTCGCATGGGGCCGTTCGAGTTGTTCGACCTGGTCGGCCTGGACATTTCCCATGCGGTGATGGAGTCGATCCACGACCAGTTTTATCAGGATCCGCGCTACACCCCTTCATCACTGGTGCCGGCGCGCCTTGCCGCGGGGTTGCTCGGACGCAAGACCGGGCAGGGCTTCTATCGCTACGAGGAAGGTCGGGTGGTCGAAGACGCCCAGGTGGAACTGCCGCCGGTGGCTATCAATCAGCCGTTCTGGCTGGACTGCCGTGATGCTGCAATGCGCGACAAGATCGGCGCCGTGCTGTCGAGTGCCGGTGCGGTGCTGGAGCAGGGTGAGCAACCCGGCTCGAATGCCATCTGTCTGGTGACGCCGCTGGGTGAAGATGCCAGCAGCGCGATCGCCCGCCGGCAACTCCCTGTCGCCCGCAGCCTGGCGCTGGAAACCTTTGCCGGTTTCGACCGGCGGCGAGTGCTGATGCGGCACCCCGGGCTGGATGCCAACGTGCTGGCGCAGGCGCGGCAGGCATTAGGGGCCGATGGTGTACCGGTGGAGGTGATCAACGACTCGCCCGGTTTCATCGCCCAGCGTGTGCTGGCCAGTATCGTCAACCTGGGATGCGAAATCGCTCAGCGGCGCATCGTCGATCCCGCCACCCTGGACCGTGCGGTGCAACTGGCGCTGGGTTACCCCCACGGCCCGCTGGGGTTCGGCGATGAATATGGGGCCATGAACATCCAGCAGATCCTGCAGGCACTGCACGATTGCTATCAGGAACCGCGTTATCGGCTCAGCCCTTGGCTGCGCCGCCGCGTACAGCTCGGCCTGCCCCTGACCACTGCCGAGGAATCAGCATGAATGCCTACATCTACGACGGCCTGCGTTCGCCCTTTGGCCGCCACGCGGGCGCACTGGCCAGTGTGCGCCCCGATGACCTGCTGGCATCGGTCGTTCGCGCCCTGGTCGCGCGTAATCCGTTCGCTGCACAAGACTACGAAGACCTGATTGTCGGCTGCACCAACCAGGCTGGCGAGGACGCGCGTAACCTGGGGCGCCACGCAGCCCTGTTGGCGGGCCTGCCGCCTACGGTGGCTGGCCTGACCGTCAACCGCCTGTGTGGTTCGGGGCTGGCAGCAGTGCTCGACGCCGCCCGCGCCGTGCACGTTGGCCAAGGCGAACTGTTTATTGCCGGCGGCGCGGAGAGCATGAGTCGCGCGCCCTTCGTGATCGCCAAGGCGCAAAGCGCCTGGTCGCGGGATTTCAGTGCCTTCGACAGCACGATCGGTGCGCGCTTTCCCAATCCTCGGGTGGAAGCGCAGTTCGGTGCCGATACGATGCCGCAGACTGCCGATAACGTCGCTCGCGAGCTGGGTATCACTCGCGATCAGGCCGACATCTACGCGGCACGCAGCCAGGCACTGTTCGAGGCGGCGGTGCAGGACGGTTTCCATGCGGGCGAAATCCTGCCCATCGAAGTACCCCAAGGCGGCAAGCAACCGCCCAAACGGGTGGAGCGTGATGAACACCCGCGTCCCGACAGCAATTTCGCCAGCTTGTCGCGCCTTCGCCCGTTGTTCGAGGGCGGCGTGGTCACTGCCGGCAATGCCTCGGGTGTGAACGACGGAGCGGCCGCCTTGCTGATCGGTTCGCAGGCCATCGGCGAGCAATACGGGCTGAAACCACGCGCGCGGATCCTGGCCGCCGCCATCGCCGGGGTTGAGCCGCGGCTGATGGGGCTTGGCCCGGTGCCAGCGATCATCAAGGCACTGCAGCGTGCCAATCTGCAATTGGCCGATATGGATCTGATCGAAATCAACGAAGCCTTCGCTGCGCAGGTGCTCGGCTGTGCCAAACGACTCGGCCTGGCGTTCGATGACCCACGCCTGAACCCCAATGGCGGGGCCATTGCCATCGGCCACCCGCTGGGTGCCTCGGGTGCCCGCCTGGCCTACAGCGCGGTGCGTCAGTTGGAACGCAGCAACGGTCGGTACGCCCTGGTCAGCCTGTGCATTGGCCTGGGGCAGGGCATTGCCTGCGTGATCGAACGCCTCGATTAACCAATAAAACAACACTGGAACCAACCCGGAGAATGACCCCATGGCCAACTCGGCAAGCTTCAACTGGATCGACCCGCTGCTGCTGGATCAACAACTCACCGAAGAAGAGCGCATGGTGCGCGATAGCGCCCAGCAGTTCGCCGCCGACAAACTGGCGCCACGGGTGCTGGAGGCTTTCCGTCATGAGCACACCGATCCTGCCATCTTCCGTGAGATGGGTGAAACCGGCCTGCTGGGCGCGACCATTCCCGAAGCCTACGGCGGCAGTGGCCTGAACTATGTGTGCTACGGCCTGATCGCCCGTGAAGTGGAGCGTGTCGACTCCGGTTACCGTTCGATGCTGAGCGTGCAGTCGTCACTGGTGATGTTGCCCATCAACGAGTTCGGCAACGAAGCGACCCGGCAGAAATACCTTCCCAAGCTGGCCAGCGGTGAATATATCGGTTGCTTTGGCCTGACCGAACCCGACCATGGTTCCGATCCGGGTTCGATGATTACCCGGGCGAAAAAAGTGGACGGCGGCTACCGCCTGACGGGCGCCAAGATGTGGATCACCAACAGCCCGATCGCCGACGTATTTGTGGTCTGGGCCAAAGACGACGGGGGTGAGATTCGCGGTTTTGTCCTGGAAAAAGGCTGGCAGGGCCTGAGTGCGCCGGCGATTCACGGCAAGGTGGGCCTGCGGGCGTCGATCACCGGCGAGATCGTCATGGACAACGTGTTCTGCCCGGAAGAAAACGCCTTCCCGGATGTACGCGGTTTGAGAGGCCCGTTCACCTGCCTCAACTCGGCCCGTTACGGTATCAGTTGGGGCGCCCTGGGCGCTGCTGAAGATTGCTGGCACACCGCGCGCCAGTATTGCCTGGACCGCAAACAGTTCGGTCGCCCCCTGGCACAGACCCAACTGATCCAGAAAAAACTGGCCGACATGCAGACCGAGATCACGCTGGCCCTGCAGGGCTGCCTGCGCCTCGGCCGGATGAAGGATGAAGGCACCGCGGCGGTGGAAATCACCTCGATCATGAAGCGCAACAGCTGCGGCAAATCGCTGGATATCGCCCGTATGGCCCGCGACATGCTCGGTGGCAACGGTATCAGCGACGAGTTCGGCGTAGCCCGCCACCTGGTCAACCTGGAGGTGGTCAATACCTATGAAGGCACTCACGATGTCCATGCGCTGATCCTCGGTCGCGCCCAGACGGGCCTGCAGGCGTTTTTCTAAGGATGGCGGGGCGGCCTGGAGTGATCGAATGTTCGCTTTTGGGCCGATTGCTGGCCGATTGCTGCCTCTGGCAAGGTGCAGCAGTCGACCCAGTCAGTACTACACGGCTTTATTGCTCAGCTCTCGGCGGAACCGATTGAGTCATCACTGGATTCAGCCGCCAGTTTCAATCGGTCCGCTTTACTGATGTATTTATCCTTGCTTGGCGGTGCCAATTTGGCACTGGCCTTTTTGGCGTGAGCCTTTAATAGCTGCTTTATTTTTTTACGGCGATTCATGTTTTTCTGCTCAGCTTGTAAATTTTTCAATGATACCAGCTTGAAACAGTGAGCCAGATCCCTGTGGCGCGTTTCCAGTGCATAACGTTGGAAGCTACTTTACGAGCATCCAGGCCAGGGATGGGTCACCTCACAGCCGCAGCCGTAAGGTTTCAAACAGCGCGCGGTCTTCCTTTTTGGCCGAGCGCGCATGGCGACGAATGACCTGCAACAGGCATTCGGTGAAGCAGACCGCCGGATTGCTCAGTGCGCCATTACGGCGCGTCACGATGCTCAACTGTCGAGGCTCGAACTGCTCGGTCAGCCCCAGGGATACCACTCGCCCCAGAAATGGCGGGGCTGTGCTCACGATGGACGGCCCCCAGGTACACATGTCGGCCCGCTCGACCATCATCTGCAAAATGGCCAGTGAATGAGCGCGCACGATTCGATTCTCATCAATCTGCGCGCCGTGTTTCCAGAACAGTTCCTGCATCAGCCCGGCGTGCCCGTCCGGCGCGTAGTTCAGGGTCCAGTTTTGTTCCAGTAACTCGTGGATCGATCGCGCATGCTGTCGGGCGTGCCCCTCGCGAACCAGCACCGAGGTCTGGTAATCGAGCAAGGTTTCGCAGGCGAATTCCTGGGTCGATTGTGTGGGATGGAGTTGGCCAATCGCGAAGTCCATGCTGCCGTCGCGCAGGAGCGGTTGGGCAACGGCCATCAGGCTTTCGAACAGTTCCAGCTTGATTTGTGGCATACGTTCGTGAAAAGCCAGCACGACTTCGGGCAGGAAGGTCAGGGCGACCCATGGGGTGATCCCGACGCAGAGCCGGCCTTGAGCCTTCCCACGCATGTGATCAAGTTCGGTCTGTGCGTGTTCCAGTTGCTTGATCACCAGCCGGGCGTGAGTCAGCAGCACTTTGCCGTATTCGGTGAAATTCAGACCGCTGGCGGTTCGGGTAAACAGCGGTAACTGCTGGCTGGTTTCCAACTCGCGCAGCGCTTTGGTCACAGCGGCCTGGGAAATCTCCAGCGAACGAGCGGCCGCGCGGATACTGCCGGTTTCGGCGCTGGCAATCAGCGCCTGTAATTGATGCAGTTTCATCTGCTCACCCTGGTGACAACTCATGGTTGTCATCATAACCAAACTGCGCCTCCCCAGCCCAGCGTCCGTTCCCTAAGATCGAACCAACAGCGCTTTCGCTGCTGCACAGCCCCTGTCGAAGGAGAACACCCATGAATGCCGGCCTGGTCCTGCCTGGTATTGCCGCGATGCAAGATGAAATGATCGCGATACGTCACAGCATTCACGCGCACCCTGAACTGGGTTTTGAAGAATTCGCCACCAGTGAGCTGGTTGCAGCGTGTTTGACTCAGTGGGGTTTCGAGGTCAGCACCGGGGTGGGCAAGACCGGGGTCGTTGCCACTCTGAAAAATGGCGAAGGTCGGTCCATTGGCTTGCGCGCTGACATGGATGCTTTGCCGATACAGGAAACCACCGGTTTGCCCTATGCCAGCCGGCTCGACGGAGTCATGCATGCCTGCGGTCACGACGGTCATACAGCAGTCCTGCTGGCAGCCGGTCAGTATCTGGCCCGGACACGGGCGTTCAATGGCACCGTGCACCTGATTTTCCAACCGGCGGAAGAAGGGCTGGGCGGTGCCAGGAAAATGCTGGAGGACGGGCTGCTCGAACGGTTTCCGTGCGACGCGATCTTCGCCATGCATAACGTGCCGGGTTATCCCGTCGGGCATTTGGGGTTTTACAGCGGACCGTTCATGGCGTCCGCCGACACGGTGAACATCAAAATCATCGGCAACGGTGGCCATGGCGCGGTGCCGCACAAAGCCGTCGACCCGGTGGTGGTCGGTGCCTCGATCGTGATGGCCCTGCAAAGTATCGTCTCGCGCAACGTTAACCCGCAGGAGATGGCGATTATAACGGTGGGCTCCCTGCAGGCCGGGAGCGCCTCGAATGTCATCCCTTCCAGCGCCGACCTGAGCCTGAGCGTACGCGCCCTGACCCCCGAGATTCGCCACTTGCTGGAGGTCAGAATCACTGAATTGGTCAGGGGCCAGGCCGAGAGTTTTGGCGCCCGGGTCCACATCGATTACCAGCATTGCCATCCGGTGTTGATCAACGATCCCGTGCAGACAGCATTTGCTCATGAAGTCGCCCGCGACTGGCTGGGAGAGGAACACCTGATCGATGACTTGCGGCCATTCACGGCCAGTGAGGACTTTGCTTTTGTCCTGGAAAAATGCCCCGGCAGCTATCTGGTGATCGGCAACGGCGAGGGAGAAGGCGGGTGCCTGCTGCATAACCCCGGCTACGACTTTAATGACGACTGCCTGCCGGTGGGCGCGAGTTATTGGGTCAAGCTGGTCGAACGCTTTCTGTGTTGAGACGGCGCATTTTCGCCTGTTGTGCCTGTAAAAAATCTGCAGCCTGAAGAGGAATAAAAATGAACAAGATGATTGCAGCCGTTTCCCTGGTGTTCCTGACGGCCTCGAGCCTGGCGGGGGCGGCCGACTGGTCTGGCAAAGTGTTGAAGTTGGGGGTGGACCCGACGTACCCACCGCTGGAATACAAGAACCAGGATGGCACGCTGACCGGCTTCGGGGTCGACATCGCCGAGGCGTTGTGCGCCGAACTGAAAGCCCGATGCGTCTGGGTGGAAAGCAGTTGGGACGGAATGATCCCGGCACTGCTGGCGCGCAAGTTCGATGCGGTGGCGTCGTCGATGACCGTCACACCCAAACGCCTGGAGCAGATTGCGTTTACCGACAAGGTGTCCAATGCACCGACACGATTAGTGGCCAAGCGTGGATCGGGATTACAGCCGACCCTCGAATCGCTCAAGGGCAAGCGCATTGGTGTAGTGCAGGGTTCGACCCAGGAGTCCTATGCCAAAGCGGTTTGGGGTTCAAAAGGCGTGGACGTTCTTTCCTATCAAAATCAGGATCAGGTGTACGCCGACCTGGTAGTGAGGCGACTTGATGCCTCGTTGCAGGGTTCCATTCAAGCCAGTTACGGCTTCTTGAAGACAGCGGCGGGTAAGGACTATGAATTCGCCGGTGCCACTCTGGATGCCCCGGGCTTCTTCGGCGTCGGTGACGGCCTTGGTCTGCGCAAGGAGGATGTCGCGTTGCGTGAAGACTTGAACAAAGCCCTGGCAACCATTCTCGCCAACGGTACTTACGCGCGGATCAACAACAAGTACTTCGATTTTGACGTCTACGGCGCCAACTAACGCGTCGTCGTTACCTTGAATAAGGCGCTCGTTCGAGCGCTCTATTGCCCCCCCTTCACCTCACCCTAACAAGAACAAGGAGAGTGAGATGCTTCTGGAAGGTTTTGGCCCGCAGATTCTGCTGGGCACCCTGGCTACCATCAAACTGGCGCTTTGTTCATTGCTGATCGCCGTCCTGGCCGGGCTGATGGGCGCCAGTTCCAAGTTATCGTCCAATCGTTTGTTGCGCGCGCTGGCCACGGCTTACACGACCGTGATCCGCAGCATGCCGGACCTGGTGATCATGTTGCTGCTGTTCTTCAGCCTGCAGATGGTGCTCAACCGGATGACCGATTGGCTGGGCATTGCCCAAATTGATATCGACCCGTTTCTGGCCGGAGTCGTGACGCTGGCATTCATTTACGGGGCCTACTTTACCGAGACTTTTCGCGGCGCCTTCCAGGCAGTCCCTGCGGGGCAGATCGAAGCGGCGAGGGCCTACGGCATGACCCGCGGGCAGACCTTTCGCAAAATCCTGTTCCCGCAAATGTTGCGTCATGCGCTACCCGGCATTGGCAACAACTTGCAAGTGTTGATCAAATCGACTGCGCTGGTATCGATCATCGGCCTGACAGATGTGGTCAAGGCCACCCAGGATGCGGGCAAGGGCTCGATGCAGTTCTTTTACTTCACGCTGGTAGGCGGCCTGATCTACCTCGCCATTACCACGGTCTCCAATGGTGTGTTGATGTGGCTGGAGCACCGCTACTCGGTCGGTGTCAGGAAGGCTGCGTTATGAACGGCATTCTTCAGGACTACTGGCAGGCTTACCTTTGGAGTGACGGGCCACACTTTTCCGGGTTGGCGGTGACGTTGTGGCTGCTCATACTTTCGGTGGTGATGGGTTTTGTGCTCGCGGTGCCGTTGTCGATTGCCCGCGTCAGTCGCAACCCGCTGCTGCGCCTGCCGGTCTGGTGTTACACCTACGTGTTTCGTGGCACCCCGTTGTACATCCAGTTGCTGTTCTTCTACACCGGGGTGTACAGCTTGCATGTGGTGCGGTCCCAGGATTTTCTCAACGCGTTTTTCCGTGACGGTTTCAACTGCACGGTACTGGCGTTCGGGCTCAATACCTGTGCCTACATGACCGAGATTTTCGCCGGCGCTATCAGGGCGACAGCTCACGGCGAAATCGAGGCCGCCAGCGCGTACGGGATGAGCCGATTCACGCTCTATCGCCGGATCATTCTGCCGTCGGCGTTGCGCCGCGCGCTGCCGCTGTTCAGCAATGAAGTGATCCTGATGCTGCACTCCACTTCGGTAGCCTTCACCGCCACGGTGCCTGATTTGCTGAAAATTGCCCGGGATGTCAATTCGGCGACCTATGCCTCTTTCACTGCGTTTGGCATCGCCGCGGTGTTGTATGCCGCTTGCGCGTTTTTCCTGATCTGGCTGTTTCGTCGCGGCGAACTGCATTGGCTGGCCTACCTCAAATTGCGCACGCACTGACCCCTATTGGATTTGCTCGAATGTATAAATTGATTGTTGAAGATGTACATAAAAACTACGGCGGCCATGAAGTCCTGAAGGGTGTCTCACTTAAGGCCAAGGCCGGCGATGTGATCAGCATCATCGGCTCCTCGGGGTCGGGCAAAAGCACCTTTTTGCGCTGCATTAACCATCTTGAAACACCCTCGGCCGGGCGCATCATCGTTAATGCCGAAGAGCTTCGCACCCGCAGGAATGCAGGGGGCGAGCTTTGTGTGGTCGACCCCGGACAATTGCGGGTCATGCGCAGTAAATTGTCGATGGTGTTTCAGCACTTCAATCTGTGGAGCCATATGACGGTGCTGGAGAACCTTATCGAGTGCCCGATGAGTGTGCTGGGTATCGGCCGGAAAGAGGCACTGGAGCGGGCGCGTTATTACCTGGCCAAAGTGGGCCTGGCACAAAAGGTCGAGGTGCAGTACCCGGTCCATTTATCCGGTGGCCAGCAGCAGCGGGTAGCCATCGCGCGGGCGCTGGCCATGGAGCCGGAGGTGATGCTATTCGATGAGCCCACTTCGGCCCTCGACCCCGAGCTGGTTGGCGAGGTGCTCAAAGTCATGCAACAGCTTGCGCAAGAGGGGCGAACAATGGTGGTGGTCACTCATGAAATGGCGTTTGCTCGACAGGTGTCAAATCACATCATCTTTTTGCATCAGGGTCGGGTAGAGGAGCAGGGCGCGCCAGATAGTGTTCTGGTGCATCCTCGGAGCGAGAGATTGCAGCAGTTCCTGGCAGGGAGTCTCAAGTAGCTATAAATGTCTGACGAAGGCATGAATGAAATGTGGCGTAAATCCTGTGTTTCAAAGCCCTGCGCCGAAGCGATACTGCCAGACTATGCCAATGACATCGTATTCGCTGCCCGTGCGGGTATGCCCGCCATTACTCGCATTCAGCTTCAGTGAATGGTTCCGGTTCACCGGTAGCGTGAGGGTGCATCCGTAGCGTGTGTTTTCCTGATAATCGTGGTTGCCGACCCCATCGACCGAGGTGCTCCCGCCAGCGAACCAGGTCATATCCAGCGACGCCCAAACGCCGTTGCTAAAGGCATAGATAAGATGACCCTGCACCTGGTAAATCGGGTCCTGGGACAGTACGTGGTCGCCGAGCAACTCGTCATTGTCGGTGTAAAAGGTTCCCGCGCCGGATAATTCCAGGGTCACTTGCCCCAGGCGCTTGGAAACCCCAAGTTCAGGCTTGAATGACCAGCGATTGTTGCCCAGATTGACCAGCCTGCTGTCGTCGTATTGGCCGAGCGGCGCCGTGATCGCCAGGCTCGCGCCGATAATCACATCCTGTTGATAGCTGGGGAATTCAGCCAGGGACATCGCCGGGGCGCCATATAAGTTGACCGAGAAGCGGAATCTTGGATCGATCAACCCAGTAACATTGCGCTCCTTGGGTTCACCGGCGAGCAGAGCAGAGCCCGTCAATCTTGCCTCGGGCACCACGATATCGAACTTCCCGGAGCGGCCCCAGACATCCAGAGATCTGGCAAAGGCAAACACGACAGTCTTTATGTTGAGCTTGGCATCTTGGAGCGGGATTGACGGGTTGGCCGTCACGCTGCCGTTGAGATCGCTGTAGCCCACGAGCAGGAAATTGATACCGACCGGCGTGTTGGCGTAGGACCTGGGTTCGAGATCCTCTGCGACTGCACCGGGGGCTACCATTATGAGCGAAGCGGATGCGAACCGAACCAACCTGACAACGCAGAGTTTGTGTTTCATTCACATTCGCTCGCTTCCTGTGAGGACCCCAGAGTTCTACGTATTGTAGTAGCGCATCTGCATAGCCCAGCAGGGCATTGCGCGATCCTTCCGATTCAGAGCATCGTCTGAACCGTACTATGGGGATGACTTTCTAACGGCTCCCATTCATCCATGAAAGCAAAACCTTGCTTGAGATAAAAGTTCGAGGCTCTTGCATTGCCGGGTGATACGTCGAGAAAAACGCGATCAAAGCCTTCCGCGGTAGCGCGATCTTTCACTACATCTACCAACTGAGTTGCCACGCCAGAGCCCCGTGCAGCAGGTTCAACCCACATCCCGATCAAGTTGAAGCGATGCGCGCTGCTGACTGCGGCACCAATCATTCCGCACCGCTCAAGCGGGGAATTGGGCTATCCAGTGCCTGGCAATCTCTTCGCGCCGGCAGATCCACACCGCGTCGTGGCCTTGCACGTAATCGAGAAAGCGCGCCAGCGCCATCGCACGACCAGGATGGCCACTGATCCGCCCATGCAGGCCGACGCTCATCATCTTCGGGTGTTGCGCGCCCTCTTGCCACAGCAGGTCGAAAGCATCCTTGAGCAGCCGGAAGAAGTCTTCGCCACAGGCGAAACCATTCGGCAGCAGATAGCGGGCGTCGTTGTTGACCAGTGTGTAAGGGATCACCAGGTGGGCGGGCGAGCCCGGGAGCCAGTAGGGCAGATCATCGTTGTAGGCGTCCGAGCTATAGAGAAACCCGCCTTCCTCACGCAACAGGCGGCGGGTGTTCTGGCTGACCCTGCCTGTGTACCAACCTGTGGGGCGTTTACCGCAGATCTGCTCGATTACGTCGAGGGTGAGGCGGATATGGCGCCGCTCCTGGTCTTCAGGCATGTCGCGATAGTCCAGCCAACGGTAGCCATGCCCGGCAATCTCATGCCCGGCAGCGCAGAGCGCATGGCCAATCGCCGGGGTGAGTTCCAGTGCCCGGCCGACGGCGAAGGCGGTCAGCGGCAGGCCTCGGGCGTTGAACAGCTGCAGAATGCGCCACACACCTGCGCGCGATCCGTATTCGTACATGCCCTCGACGCTCAAGTCCGATTCCCCCACACGCGGTGGGCGGCCCGGTAGCTCGTGAAGCCAGGCCTCCGACTGTGCATCGCCATTGAGGATGCATGACTCCGCACCCTCTTCGATGTTGAGGACGAACTGGACCGCGACGCGCGCCTCACCGGGCCATCGCGGGTGGGGCGGGCAGCCGCCGTAACCGATGAGGTCGCGAGCGGCCATCAGCCCAGCTCGAAGGTCGTGACGCCGAACACACGTTCGTGCGCGATCGCCGGGGGAGGGCCGAGGTACATGCGTGCGCAGCCGAACACCTCGATCATGCCCTGCCGGTGCACAAGCGCCATCGCGGCGGGGTTATTCTCCGGGGCATCGAGAAACAGCGGGCCACCCTGGGCAAATTCCGCCAGGCGCGCGTAGAGGGCATTGGCTGCCAGGGCGTCATCGGCAAACAAGGGGCCGATCTTGCAGCCTTCCCGGCAGCGCCTCACTACGCCATAGCCGCTTAGCCTGCCCGCGCGCCGGCAACCGACGGCGAGTGCATCGGCTTGGGCTATCCAACCGCTCAGGAAGCTTGTGCGCGCGGCGGGGAAGCAGGTGCGGTCGTAATCGACCACCTGATCGAGCGGGAAGGCGGCCAACGGGACGATGTCCTGGCCGTCTACCTGCGAGGTCGTGGGGCGTTCGGTGATCTCGGCACGAAAACGCATGTTGCGATGGGAGAAGACGAAACCACCCTTGGCGTAGTAGTCCTGCATCGCGAAGACGCCGTCCATGCCGATGCTCGCGCCTGGGCGCAGGCGCGCGATCAGTCGCTCGCGGCGTGCGTGCCAGAGAGTATTGCCCAGGCCTTGACCGCGATATTCAGGCCGGACGATGAAAAACCCCATGAAACCGAATTCGCCATGGTAGGAGGTGATGGCACCGCCGCCGATCAATTCGTCGCCCCGGGACGCCGCGATGAAGGCGTCAGGGTCCGTAGCCCAGAACAGCTCGGCATCGTGAAAGCCGGGATTCCAACCCTCACGGGCCGCCCAATCGACGAGCTCGTCCAGCTCGGGACGGGTCATGTTGCGTATGACCAGCTGATTCGACACCGCGAAGTTCTCCTCAGTCGCTAAGCGAGCGTGTGGTCCATCCCCGCTCCGAACCCTTTCGGTATAGCTTCAACCCGAGCATTGATCCAGTTCGTCACATCACCTGCAGAACACGCTCGTCGCCTCGAGGCCGTTCACGCTCATACCTGATCCATAACCTCGGCCACCCCCCGATCCTCACCCAGAAACCCGCCACTCTGGTGGTGCCACAGCCGCGCATAGATGCCGTTCCTGGCGAGCAATTCGGTGTGGGTGCCCTGTTCGATGATGCGTCCGTCATCCATGACAATAAGTCGATCCATGGCCGCAATCGTGGACAGCCGATGGGCGATGGCGATCACGGTCTTGCCCTGCATCATGTCATCGAGGCTTTCCTGAATCGCCACTTCGACTTCCGAATCCAGTGCGCTGGTAGCCTCGTCAAGTAGCAGGATCGGGGCGTTCTTGAGCATCACCCGGGCAATCGCGACGCGCTGGCGCTGGCCGCCCGACAGCTTGATGCCGCGCTCGCCGACCAAGGTGTCGTAGCCGGTGTGGCCTTGTCGGTCACTCAGTTGGCTGATGAACTCATCGGCCTGGGCACTGGCCGCGGCACTGCGGATTTGCGCATCGCTCGCGTCGGGGCGGCCGTAGGCGATGTTGTCGCGAATGGACCGGTGCAACAGGGACGTATCCTGGGTGACCATGCCGATGGCGCTGCGCAAGCTGTCTTGCGTCACGTGCGCGATGTCTTGCCCGTCAATGCGAATCTGCCCGCTGTCGACGTCGTAGAAGCGCAGCAGCAGGTTGATAAGCGTGGATTTGCCGGCGCCAGAGCGGCCCACCAGACCGATTTTTTCACCCGGGCGAATGTTCAGGCTCAGGCCATCGAGCACCTGTCGTTCGCCGTTGTAGTTGAAGCTGACATTGTCGAATGTGACCGCGCCGCCGGAGGTCACCAGCACACCCGCGTCCGGCGCATCCTGCACCTTGGGGCCGCGGGTCAGTGTGGTCATGCCATCCTGCACGGTGCCGATGCTCTCGAACAGCGAGGTCATCTGCCACATGATCCAGTGCGACATGCCATTGATACGCAACGCCATGGCGGTAATTGCCGCCACGGCACCTGCGCCGACCTCACCTTGGTGCCATAACCACAGGGCATAACCGCCTGCTGCCATGATCAAGGCCACCACCAATGCCTGGTTGACGATCTCGAACTGGCTGACGAGGCGCATCTGGCGAAAGCCGGTCTGCTTGAAATCCTCCATGGCCGCACGCGCGAAGTGCGCTTCACGATTGGAATGGGAGAACAGCTTCACTGTCGTGATGTTGGTATAGGCGTCCGAGATACGTCCGGTCATCGAGGAGCGCGCATGAGCCTGTTCCTGGCCCACCTTCCCCAAGCGGGGTACGAAGTAGCGCATGGCGAGCCCGAACAACACGACCCAGGCAATGAAAGGCAGCATCAGTTTCAGTGCGAAGCCGCCGGCCAGCGCAATGATCGCGATGAAATACACGCCGATTCCGGGTGCGATCTCGATAAGGGTGAACAGCACGTCGCGCACGGCCAGCGCAGTCTGCATCACCTTGGTGGTGACCCGGCCGGAAAACTCATCGGAGAAGAACGACAGGCTTTGCCGCAGCATCAAACGGTGGAAGTCCCAACGCAGCCGCAACGGCAGGTTGATCGCCAATATCTGGTGCTGCACCATGGTGCGCAACGCCACCAGCCCGACACTGGTCGCCATGACGATGGCCATGCCCCACAACACGCGACTTTCCTGCGCAGCCGCTTCACCGCCTGCCTGCCAGGTCGAGAGTAGATCCACGACCTGGCCGAGGAAGGAAAACAGCCAGGCTTCGTATATCGACACACCGGCACTGAGCAGTGCAAACGCAAGAATATAACCGCGGGCGCCCCGTGTGCACGCCCACAGGAACCGAGCCAGGCCCTCGGGTGGCGGTGGTACCTCATCAGGAGGAAAGGGGTCGAGCCTGCGTTCAAATGCACCAAGCATGGGGGTCTCCAAAACGATCAAGTTCAGGAGATTCTGCCATTGAACTGCGTAAGGAGTGGCTGGCTTATTGTGATCTACACTCTCCGGGCGTGTGAGTTGGCGCTTCGCCACAGGATTTACTGAGTCGCGCGGTAAAGAGACAGGCCAGAATTCCAGTTGGGTCGCGGTCTGGGTGGGGCGTATCAGCCATGAACAGTCACGGCGCCAGCTTGCTCGGAACGAACGAGGTGGATATGAACAGGAAGTCTAACCGGGGCTGGACAATGGCTGCGGCAGTCGTCTTAGCGGGTTCAACGCTGCTCTCGGGGTGTGCGGGCAAGAACGATTGATCAATTCGCCGATGCTGTCGGCCATGAAGAAAAACGCGGATGGTTCACTGACGCTGTACATCCAGAAGGATTCCCCCGGCAAGGCGAAGGAAACCAACTGGTTGCCGGCGCCTGACGACACGGTCTATCTGGTGATGCGTCTGTACTGGCCGAAGACCGCACCGCCTTCGATTCTTCCCGCTGGCGAAGGCAGCTGGCAGCCCCCGGCGCTGGTGGTATCGAAGTAGTGGAACTGGGTCGGCGTACCAACGGTAGTGACCTAAAGACTCGACTTAATGTTGTGTTGGATCTCCAGCATCTTGAACGTCACTTTTCCGCCCTCGGTGGGATAGCCGGTGTTGTCCTGCACATAGGCACCCGCTTTGAAATACAGTGGTTTGGTCTTCCAGCTCGGGTCGATGGTGGTTCTCCAGTTGTATCCTGCTGCGCTGATGCCCAGCGCGCCCTTCGGGCTGAGGTGGAGCTGGTAGGAAAAGTTGCGGTCGAGCGGCACACCCGTCGCAATGGTAATGACCTGGCCCTCTTCATCGTCGGGGCGCATGCGCACCTTGGCGACAATGTTTCCCGTCGAAGCCGACTTTTTGTATTGGTATTCCAGCTTCACCATGGGGCTGTTGCTGTCCTTGTTGTGAATCTGGCCAATCACGATCTTTCCGGTGCTGGGCACCTGATTGACGGTCAGACTCGCCCGCAGAATGTTATCCGCCGCTGAATACTGCCAGTTGCGCAGCCTTCCATCGCTATAGGTTTCCCGCAACTCGCTGCGCGGGTAAATGGCGTTGGCCGTCCTGGAACCGGTCACAGGTGCCCAGAAGGAAAGGGTAGCGGCTTCAGAACTGAAATACTGGCCCTTGAAGCCGTGCGCCAGTCGAGGCGTTTCTATGGTCGCCGGTGGGCTGCCTTCAGGGATGCTTAAATTCCAGGTGGCGAGGTCGATCATGTCAATAATCCTGTATGCGGGAATGTTGCGGCCACAGTTGCGCTCGAACAGACGCTATTGAGCTGTGTCAATTGGGTCTGCTGATCAGGAAAACCGTATGGCGGTAGATTGACGTCAAATGATCGTCGAGGTGTTTGTTGCAGGCTTTGTGCCTGCGGGAGTTACCGTTGGTCGGGACCGGGGATATCCGGTCCGGGTCGGCAAGGCAGGACGGATCGCCAACCAGAGTGTGCAATCGCAGTACTGTGCGGATTGTCTTCGGCGAGGCCTTCTCTGGTCAGCGCACGTTGCTAGCGTGAGGTTTTGATGTCCAGCATTTCGGTGTAGATGGCGTCGACCGTCTGACCGACCTTGAGGTTCTTCATGCGGGCCTGGAGCTCGGGGTCCTCGACCTTGACAACTTTCACTTTCCCTTCTGGAGGAAGCAAGGTCACTTCATGCGTTTTCAAGTCAATGTGGGTGATCTTCGACGTGACCTTGACCTGGCGAAACGCTTCACCGCCCGGATTTGGGTTGTCCTTGTTGGCGCGGGTAATCGCTGATTTGGTGCTGACACCTCTATCGCCGTTGACATCAGTGTCGAGCGTGTAGGCAACCGAGCGGGTAACATATATATCGACCTTATCGCCGACCTTCAGGTTGTGCAGGGCTTTGGCCTCGTCGGTGAGCTGGATGGGTACCTGGCTTTTGTCGGGACCTTCCACGGTGACCTGATAGTTCGCCGCATCGACAGCCAGTACGTGCGTCGTGATGTGACTCTCCAGAGCGGCACTGCCCAGCGGCACATCGGCTGCATGGGCCGCAAAGCTGGCGGTGGACATGAGTGAGGCGAGGGCAACAGCATGAGCAAAGGACCGGATCGGTTTCATAGACCTGCTTTCCATGTGAGGGCTGAAGGAGCAACGCAGCGAACGCGTTGCTCCCGCGAAAGCATAGTCACTGATTGCCGATGTGCCTCCTCGAAGCGTCGATAAGCAATCCTACCGCTGAAAAAGCCCCGCCAGGGCAAGCCTGGCGGGGCCTCAAGCGTCATCAGAATGGGTTGGCGAGGTCGATGCCGGATTTGCCCGGTGCCAGAATGTTGTTCGGGTCCAGGGCACGCTTGATCGCATGTTCAAGCTTGCGTTTGACCGGGCCGTAGCTCTGCGCCACGCGCTCCTGGAAGGCGGTGTTGACGCGGTACACGGCGTAGCCTTCCTGCTCGAATACATCCAGCAATTCGGCAAAGCAGGCGTTGGCGCGCAGGGTCTCTTCGGGGTTGGTGCGGTCGTACAGCACGTCGATGACGTGGTGCATGTCGCGCCAGCCGACGATGAATTCGCCGACGTAGTCCAGCCCGTGTTTGTTGAGCGTCTTCTTGGCCAGCGCCTGCTGTTTGTCGCATTCGCTGCCCCGGGCCTGGCTCACCGGTGCGAACCACATGGAACCGCCGCCGCCACGCCAGTTGTACAGGCCGAATTCCTGCAGGTTGGGTACACCCGACATCAATTGGGCGCGGTATTTGAAGGGCTGGGTGTCGCCGGCCTCTTCCTGAGTGACGAGCCGGCACTTGCCCAGTTGCTTGAGTGCGCCCTTGACGATGTTCCAGTTGACGTCGACCTGTTCCTGAGTGCCGTACAGCGCGGCGTAGACGTTCCAGGCGCCGAGGTTCTTGTCTTTCTGGATCTGCTTGAGGATCGCGTCGGAGGTCGCGCCGGGCTCGAGGGTGTAGTCGGAGCGGCGGGTATTGCAGGTGGAGGCCTCCCACAGCACGCCGGCGATCACCACCGAGTTGGGGATGACCTGGGCGATGCGCAGGGGGCGGATGAATTCGACGATCTCGGCGATGTCCGACTCGTTCTCGAACTTGATCTCGAACGGCTTGAACACCGGTGGTTTGGGCATCAACCAGAAGCCCATCTTGGTGCAGATACCGTAGTTCGCCTGGGTGAACATGCCATCCAGGGTCGGGCCGTAGCCCCACTTGAATACCTGCCAGGCGTTGTCGCCTTTGACCCCGCCCATGCCGGTGCGGTAGACGTCGCCGTTGGCCAGCACCACTTCCATGCCGCACTGCATCATGAAGTGCTCGCCGTAAGGCGTGTAGCCCACGCCGCGATCCATCGTGTTGCCCAGCGGTCCGGCGATGGCCGACGGTGCGGAGAACGACAGCATCAAGGGCAGGTTGTGTTCCTGGATATAGTCGTACAGCTGCTGGTAGGTCACCCCCGGCTCGACCAGGGCGGTACACAGCTCGGGATCGACGTGGAGGATTTTGTTCATTTTCTTCAGGTCGAGAATGATCTGGCCACGCTGACCGGGCGCTGCGGAGCCATAGCCGAAGTTGCGACCGGTAGAGATGGTCCACACCGGGATCTTGTGTTCATTGCAGATCTTCACCACGCCTTGCACCTGTTCGACGGTGGTCGCGGTGACCGCCGCGGAAGGTGTATGCCCGGCATTGTCCACGGCCATCATGATCTTGGCGTAGGGGATCAGTTGATCGTCCTTGATCAGGACATTGTCCTCGCCGAGCAAGGTGCGGAACTTGGCGATGGCTTGCTCGAAGTGGGCGGCGTTGACGCCACGGGGCAGCAGCTTGTTGTTGGTTTGTTCAGTCATCTGGAGAGTTCCTTCAAGCTTCGATCGAGAACGAAACGAAATTGCCGGTCAGCGGCGAGGCGCGGCTGGCGACCAGGGGCGCCTGGCCGAGATTGGCGGTGCCCAGCGCGGCGAGGGTGTAGCCCAGCGTGGCCGCCCATTGCTCGGAACCTGCGCTGTTGCGCGCCGCCGCGGACACTTGCAGCGGCGCCTGTTGGCCATGCAGACGCTGTTCGGTAAGGCTGAAGCCGGTCCCGCAGGCGTTCAGGTTCAGGCCAAGTTGCGGGGCGCAGCCGCTGGCGGCTTCGGCACTGAGCAGGCGGTGATGCGAGGCGTTGGCCGTGGCGCGATGCTGACCCAGCCACTGCACGCGCGCGCCGGCACTGCGTGCCAGGTCAATGATCACGGCGGCACTGGCATCGTCCACCAGGCCGATGATGCGTTGCGGTCGAGCGCTGCCCAGGCGTTTTTGCAGGTCGAGGATGAAGTCCAGGCTCAGGTCGGCGCGTAGCATCGTGACCTGCCTGGCGGCCGGGCTGGCATTGATGCCCTGGAGGAAGGCAGAGGCGGCAACCTCGCCAGTGACCAGGGCCAGGGTCGGCAGCGCCGGCCGGGCTCGGACGCCCAGTGCACCGTTGGCCATGGTCAGGCCCGAACTGCTGACGACCGCTGCGGCCATACCGCTCAAGGCCATCCCCTTGAGCAATAAACGACGTTCGATATTCATCGCCGACTCCTCAAGGCTTGGCCGCGGGAGCGGCCGTTTTGGATATGTAGTCGGCCACCTGTTGCAGCGAGTTGTCGTCGATGAACGAAGCGGGGAAGGCCGGCATGGCACGGAAACCGTTGCGCACGATGGCGGTGATGTAGGGCGATGGCAGTTGGCGGCCCTTGATGGACGGGCCAACCTGGTTTTCGTGGCAGTGGCCGCACACTTTGGCATAGACGTTTTCGCCGCCTTTCCAGATGCCGTCGCCGTCGGCAACGGCGATACCCGCCAGCAGGATCATCGGCAGGGCAAGGCAGGCGGTGAGGGTCCGTTTCACCGCTGGGCGGTTGAGGAGTGAAGACATGTCGTACTCCGTTTTCTTATTGGTAGATGGGTTCATGGACGCCGTGGTTCAGGTCAGAACGGATACGGTCTCGGGGCGTGTTGCACGGTGATCCAATGGTCGGTGGTGAACTCCTCGATCGCCCAGTCGCCGTTGAAGCGTCCGAGGCCGGAATTCTTCTCACCGCCGAACGGCGCATTGGGTTCGTCGTTGACCGGGATGTCGTTGACGTGGGTCATGCCGGCGTGGATGCGTTGGGCGAACTGCACGCCGCGCTCCAGGCTTGCGGTGAATACGGCGCTGGACAGTCCATATTCGCTACGGTTGGCCAGTTCCAGGGCGTGCTCGGCATCGCGGGCGGATTGAATGCCCACCACTGGCCCGAAGATCTCTTCACGGGCAATGTCCATGTCGGCGGTGACGTCGCCAAACACATGCGGCGGCAGGACGTTGCCCTCGGCTTCACCGCCCACCAGCAGCGTGGCGCCTTCGGCTCGGGCGGTGGCGATCTTCGCTTGCAGCCCCGCCAGTTGCTTGCTGTTGATCACCGGGCCGATCACGGTTTGCGCTTTGTCCGGATCACCGTAGGGCAGGGCTTTGACCCGCTCGACGAAACGTCGGGTGAAGGTTTCCAGCAGCGGTTGCTCGACGATGATGCGGTTGATCGCCATGCAGATCTGACCCTGGTGGAGGAACTTGCCCACCACGGCGGCACTGACGGCCTGCTCGACGTCGGCATCGGCCAGGACCACGAACGGACTGTTGCCGCCCAGTTCCAGGGCCACGTGCTTGAGGTGCTCACCGCCACTGGCGATGCGGCCGATGGAGCGTCCCACCTGGGTCGAGCCGGTGAAGGAAATGAACGACGGGACCGGGTGCTCGACGAAGGCGTCGCCGATTTCCGCGCCGGCACCCACCACCACACTGAACACGCCCGCCGGCAATCCGGCTTCCTCGAAGATGCGTGCGAGCAACAGCCCGCCGGTGACAGGGGTGTCACTGGCGGGCTTGACCACCACCGCGTTGCCCAGCGCCAGGGCGGGGGCCAGGGAGCGGGCGGTCAGGTGCAGGGGGAAATTCCACGGGCTGATCACGCCGATCACGCCCAGCGGCGTGCGGTAGACGCGGCTTTCCTTGCCCGGGATGTTGGAGGCAAGGATGCGCCCGTGCACCCGGCTTGGCAGGCTCGCCGACTCGAGCGTGATGGCGCGGGCGGCGCCCCATTCGATTTGCGCCTTGATGCGCGTGCTGCCGGACTCACGGATGATCCAGTCGATGATTTCTTCACGGCGCTCGTCGATGATCTTCACCGCGTTGAGCAGGACCTGACCACGGGCGGCCGGCCCTTGGGCCGCCCAATCGACCTGGGTTTCCCGTGCCTTGCGGTAGGCTTCATCGAGATCATCGCGGTTGGCCAGGGTGATCTGCAGCAGGCGTGTCCGGGTGAAGGGGTCGAACACCTCCAGCGGACGACCGGCGCTGCCGGCGCGCCATTTACCGGCGAGGGGCTGCAGTTCAAGGTTTTGATAGGCAGGGCGAGTAACGATCATGGAGTTGTCTCTCTTATTGGGTGCTCATGACCTGCTGTTAACAACTATCGTGCCAAGATCGAAATATTGATTAATATCTATATAAATCAACTTGTTAAGTTGGATGCGGCGAGCGCGGAAGCAGACGTTGAAACCCAGCGTGCGGAATTTTATGCAGAGGATGTCGCAGGCCGCTGAAAGCTCGACGCCTGGTTTTTTCGGGGTTTTATTTGTGCGTTTATCGGACGAACGAGCGGCAAAAGGCGTGTGTTCAACCATTGGCAGATTGACCGTGCAGGTTGTCCGGGCATACTGAAAAGCTTACTTCCCTGCCGCTTGTTGACCCTATGACTCGTGCCCCTCGTGACAAGAATCGCCGCCCTGCCGATGAGGAGTTTCTCAAGCAGCTGCTCGGCCGCCAAAAGCGCCTGATCGTCGACCGGGCCAGCCAGTTCGGCGCCACTGGCCTGCCTTCGGCCGAGCAACTGGCCGAGACCGTGGCCTTCGCTCCGCAGGACGGCAGCATCTGGTTATGCGGTCAGCGCGTGATGCTGATGCAAGGCTCGGCCTTCGGCGCGATCCGCCGCGAGCTGATCGACGCGCTGGGGTTCGACAAGGCGCGTGGCCAGTTGACGCGCATCGGGTGGCAAGCCGGGGCACGCGACGCCGCCCAGGTCAGCGAACAATGGCCGGAAGGCGATCACGCCAGCCTGTACAGCGCCGGACCGCGCCTGCACATGCTCGAAGGCATGGTCAATGTCGAGGTCGTGCGCTTCGAGATCGACTCGGGCATCGGTCACTTCTACTCCGAATTTCTCTGGCACAACTCGCTGGAAGACGACGAACACATCGCCGCCTACGGCCTGGGTGGCGAACCGGCCTGCTGGATGGAGATCGGTTATGCGAGCGGTTACGCCTCTTCACTGCTCGGGCGGCTGGTGGTCTTTCGCGAGGAGGAATGCCGGTCGATGGGGCATAAGGCCTGTCGCATCGTCGGTAAACCGGCCGAGCAGTGGGACGATATCGATGTGGATCTGGCGTATCTGGACCCGGGTGATTTTCTCAGCCGCAGCACGTACGCCTCGGGCATCGAGACCACCGTTGCCGAACTGGAAGAGCCCGTCGACGGCAAACCCTTGGTGGGGATTTCGGCGGCGTTCGTCGCGGCCAGTCAATTGCTGCACCGCGTCGCGCCGACCCAGGCGACGGTGTTGTTGACCGGGGAATCGGGGGTCGGCAAAGAGTTATTCGCCCGTACCCTGTACCAGGCCAGTTCCCGGCAACAGATGCCGCTGGTGGCACTCAACTGCGCGACCTTGCCCGAGAACCTGGTCGAGGCCGAACTGTTCGGTGTCGAGCGCGGTGCCTTTACCGGCGCCGAACGTTCGCGACCCGGGCGTTTCGAGCGAGCCGATGGCGGGACGCTGTTCCTCGATGAAATCGCCACCTTGAGCTTCAGTGCGCAGAGCAAGATCCTGCGCGCCTTGCAGGAAGGTGAAATCGAGAGGGTCGGTGGCACGGCGCCGATCCGCGTCGATGTACGGGTCATCGCGGCGACTAACCTGGATCTGCGCCGGGAGGTCGAGGCCGGACGTTTTCGTGAAGACCTGTTCTACCGATTGAATGTGTTCCCCATTCATCTGCCGCCGTTGCGCGAGCGTCGCGAAGATATCCCGTTGCTGATGAGTTATTTCCTGCGCCATTTCAGCCTGCGCCATGGGCGTCGGCTGGCGGGGTTCAGTACGCGGCTGGTCAATGCGCTGCTGACGTATCGGTTTCCCGGCAATATCCGTGAACTGCAGAACCTGATCGAGCGCGGTGTGATTGCCGCCGGCGACGGTGAGGTGATCGATATGGTGCACCTGGCCGAGGCGGGGGCGCCATTGATGGAAACGGCCATCGGCCTGACCCCCGAAGGGCGCCTGTCTGCTGTGCAGCGTCGGAATGAGACGACAGCCGAGGTGCAGGCAGCCCCAGCATCCACTGAAGAAGGCGCAGGAGCAGGCACCTCTCAGGAGCCGTTGCTGGAGAGTCTGCAGGCCTTCGTCTCCGGCCGCCAACGGGTGTTGAACATGTCCCTGGAAGACATCGAGCTGCGACTGGTGCGACTGGCACTGGAACGCTCGGGCGGCAACATCACGGCAGCGGCGCAGATGCTCGGCATGAGTCGCGCCCAGGTCAGTTATCGGCTCAAGGGGATGTAGGAGCGAGCTTGCTCGCGATGGTCGTTAACGATAACGCGTGCTTACTGATTAAACGCGGCGCGCTTGAGTCCATCGCGAGCAAGCTCGCTCCTACAGTGAATCGCAAGCCCCCTCGCTACAGTGTGTAGATACCTATGCTCAGAGTGGGATAGTGAACTTCAGCCAATAGGCCTGGCCATCGGTGCGGTTGCGTACACCGGATTCATCCTGCCATTTGGCGCTGAGAAACCAGCCATCCTTACTGGCATATTGCACGGCCGGGCCGATCGAGAACGAACTGCCGCGGTTGCCATCGGCGGCATCGACCATGGCGGCGGCAGCGCAATTGGAAGCGCTGCACTGGTCATCGCTCACCTGTTTGTAAGCATGGCCACCGACACCCAGTACCCAGCCATTGCCCAGGCCCCAGCCAAGGGTGTAGTCGGCATGAAGCTCGCGGCCGGACTGGTAGTGGGTGTCCTGGTTTTCGAAGTTGTAGTCGTACATCAGGCGCACATCGGCGTTGAAACCGTGGGGGTCCATGTAGGTCATGGCATAGACCGCTTGTACGGTGTAGTAGTTGGTGCCGAGGTTGACCAGGTCGTTCTTGTCGTATTCGCCGCCGGTGGGCAATACGAAGTCGACACCCATCGCGGTGTGGAACTTGTCACTGTGGTGGAAACCGACCACCGGGCCGAGGTGCGCGTCGCCGATGCCACGCTTGTGGTCGTGCGGGCCGTTCTTGATGTTCAGCCGTATGTCATTGAGCGGCAGCAGAGCGTGGAAGCCCAGGCTGCCACCCAGTACTTGCTGTTCGGTGACCCAGATAAACCGTGGCACGAGCGTGGTGACGCGCAGATCGATGTCGGCCGCCTTTGCGCCCGAGTTATCGCGCAGGGTATCGGCCAGATAATTGCCGACGAACAACTGCCCATAAGTACCCGGTGGCGGCAGAATTCCCATGCCGTAGTTTTCGATGCCCAGCGGCCAGGACGAGGTACCGCCTTCGGTCGCCTGAGCCAGTGAAGCGCTGCCGAGCAGAAGCAAGCCGGCACTGAGCGCAAGGGGAGTGCAGCGGGTAAATTGACGATGCATGAGAAGCCCAGCCTTTTATTGTTGTTGGCGATGCAGGTTTGGAACGCTGCAAAGCTGCTTCTCAACTATCGTGCCAGGCTATGAAGATAATTTTTTACGTTATATATCAATTAGTTGGGAATAATTCAGGCTCGCTCGGGCGTCTTGCTTCCACGCGGGCGCCGGTTTTTGTTAAGAGAATTCTGCTGGCCGCGCAAAGTTCGAACGGGAAGGTGGCCAACGGGACGCTTAGAAATAAACCAGTGCTTCGACCAGTCCGGTCAGTTGCGTACGGTCGCGACCGGCGCCAAACGGGTGATCGTCGGCGTGGCCATCGAATACGTCGTAACGCACTTCCGGACGCAGCGAGATGTACTTGTTCAAGTCGTATCGCAGGCCGGCAGTGACGTGCCCGACGAACACCGCCAGTTGATGAATGCTGCGCTGGCCAAAGACATCGACAAGGCGTGCGAGTTACTGGCCGTCCACTATCAGGCCACGACCGATTCGGTGCTCAAGCACGCACTGTTGGGGTAGCGGTGATGGCCTCTCGCTCAAGTTGCATTGCAATGACTCACCCCTCGCGCTGAATGCGGAACTGCTTTGGTGACAGCCCCGTGCCGCGCTTGAAAAAGCGCGAGAAGTAAGCCGGTTCGGAAAAGCCCAGGCTGTCGGACACCTGATTGATGGTCATGGTGGTGTAGACCAGATCGCGCTTGGCCTCCAGCAACAGGCGCTGGTTGATCATCTGCAAGGCCGATTGCCCCGAGAGGCGTCGACACAGCGCGTTGAGGTGCGCGCCGCTGATCCCCAGCGCGGCCGCATAGTGCTCGATGGGCAGGTGCTCGCGAAAGCGCAGTTCCAGGGTCCGGCTGAAATCCTTCAAATACTCGCGACCCCGGTCAAGCTGCACCGCGTCCGGTAACGACTGTTCCAGATTACGGCGACTGAGCCAGATCGACAGCACCGTGATCAACGATTGCAGCATCGGATCCCGGCCGGGCTGGGGCTGGCTGTATTCCTGGGTGATGGCGGAAAACAGCGTGTCCAGATACAGGTGCGAGGAACCGATCGGGTAACAGGCCGCGGTGGTCAGCACTGGACTGTTGAGCGAGGCGCCGAGCTGTTCGGCCAGCGGCTGCGCCAGGCTCAGCACGTGACCTTGAATATCCTCGGAGAACTTGAAGGTGTGCACACTCAGCGCGGGCACGACTTGCAACGAAGGTGAATCGATGTGGTTGATCACGTCTTCGACCTTCAGCGTCGCCTGCCCCGACTGCACATATAACAGCTGCACCAGATCGCTGTGCCGATGGGGTTTTATTTCCCAGCCGTGCAGTTTGCTGCGCTCGGGAATCGACTCGCAATGAATCAGATCGGGTGTCGGCCAGGCGCCGGTCTCACCGTAAAGTTTGAACACCGGAACCGGCGTAGCGAGTGATTTCGACATTTCCCCCTCCCTTGCGCTCATCCACGAAAAGTCCATGGAATGCATCAGATAGTGCCTTCTTATCCCTTCTTCATCCACTAAAAATACAGGTAACAAAAACAAACAGACTGCGAGGCGTTACGCCTGCAGTCGCACAAGACAGGATTACCGCCATGAAAACCCAAGTCGCCATCATCGGCTCCGGCCCGTCCGGCCTCTTGCTCGGTCAACTGCTGCATCGCGCCGGCATCGACAACGTCATCGTCGAACGCCAGACGCCGGACTACATCCTCAGCCGCATTCGTGCCGGTGTCCTCGAGCAAGGCACCATCGACCTGCTGCGCGAAGCCGGCGTCCACGAACGCATGGATGCCGAAGGCCTGGTCCACGAGGGTGTCGAGTTGCAAGTGGCCGGCAAGCGCATCCATGTCGACCTGAAAACGCTCACCGGCGGCAAGACCGTCATGGTGTATGGCCAGACCGAACTCACCCGTGACCTGATGGAGGCCCGCACCGCCAACGGCGCCCCGGCCATCTACTCGGCCGAGAACGTGCAGCCCCACGACATGAAGGGTGAAATCCCTTACGTCACCTACGAAAAAAATGGCGAAACCCACCGGATCGATTGCGACTACATCGCCGGTTGCGACGGCTTCCACGGTATTGCACGACAGAGCATTCCCGCAGACGTGCTCACGCACTACGAGCGAGTCTATCCGTTCGGCTGGCTGGGCCTGTTGTCCGATACCCCACCGGTCAACCATGAACTGATTTACGCCCACCACGACCGCGGCTTCGTCCTGTGCAGCCAGCGCTCCCTGACCCGTAGCCGTTACTACCTGCAAGTGCCGCTGACCGACAAGGTCGAACAGTGGTCCGATGAGCGCTTCTGGGATGAACTCAAGGCCCGCCTGCCGCAAGACGTCGCCGACAGGCTGGTGACCGGTCCGTCGCTGGAAAAGAGCATCGCACCGCTGCGCAGCTCCGTGGTCGAGCCGATGCAGTATGGCAAGCTGTTCCTGGTCGGCGACGCCGCGCACATCGTGCCACCGACCGGCGCCAAAGGCTTGAACCTGGCAGCCTCCGACGTGCACTACCTGTATCGCATCCTGGTCAAGGTCTACCAGGAAGGCCGCACCGACTTGCTGGAGAAATACTCCGAACTGGCCCTGCGCCGTGTCTGGAAAGGCGAGCGTTTCAGCTGGTTCATGACCAACCTGCTGCATGATTTTGGCGAGCATAAAGATGCGTGGGATCAGAAGATGCAGCAGGCTGATCGTGAGTACTTTTTCAACTCGCACGCAGGGTTGGTCAACATTGCGGAGAACTATGTGGGGTTGCCTTACGAGGAAGTCGAGTAAGCAGCCGATAGGGTAGGAGGGCTTGACCAAGCGAGGCCGTCCTCAGCGGACGTGGGGAATGCTTCGGCATAGCAGCATGAGACTTTGCTCGACGCCGAATTGCGCATTTCAAAGCTTTCGCCCTGCGGTTTATGGGTGCCAACTGTCGACCCAAAGCAGCCCTTCGCAAAGGACATCACTTACCCCCTATACGCCCCCTCTCTCAATTTCCGTTAAAAGCAGAAAACACCGTAAGGCCGGGCTATCCTCGGTCTTTTTGCTGCCTTGCATGTTAGGATTCGTGCGGAGGATTATTAGACCAGACACGAAAAAGGCCCACCTTTCGGTGAGCCTTCTTTTTCGCATGTCTCCGGGGGGAGGTTTTCACCAACGAGTCCCAGAGCGAGTAGGTCAATCCTATTGATCATATTTGATCAAGTCAACAGATAGTTGAATAGCAACATCAAGGAGAGTTGAGTGCCAATTTCTGCTGCTGACGCTCAAGCCGTCGAAAAAGTGCTATCCAAGGAGCGCCTTGGGACCTATGCACGCACGCTAAATATGTTGAACACAAGACAGGCTCTCACGCTTTACGCCTGGAACGCGGAGGTATCCGGGGCGTTCATGCTGCCCCAGCAGGCTTGTGAGGTTGCTGTGCGTAACGCTGTCTCGGACGTTCTAAGTGCTGTCTACGGCCCCCAGTGGCCATGGTCTCCAGGTTTTGAACGAAGTCTTCCAGATGCCAAGTCAGGTTTTAGCATGCGCAAAGAGCTAGGCGCTGCAAGGGTGAAGGGCCGTGCAGGGAACACTAATACAGTAATTCCCGAGCTGAAATTTGCTTTTTGGGTTCGGCTTTTCACGCAACGATTTGACAATCGTTTGTGGTTGCCCCATTTGAAGCCTTCATTCCCAGGCATGCCTGCGGGGCTGACAATTCAGCAATGCCGGCAGATGATTTATGACGAACTGGACGGGGTTCGGAGTATTCGGAATCGAATAGCACACCATGAGCCAATTTTCGCCAGGAACCTTGCTGCGGACTACACCCGGATGCGGAAGCTAGTGTCTTGGCGGTGTCCGACCACTGCATCGTGGCTGGATAAAATTGAGAGTGTCACCACCTTGCTTGGCCAGCGGCCATGATAATCGCAGATTTTTTGATCAGAAGCCTGCAGCAGGCTGTTCGTGAGTACTTCTTCAACTCCCACGCTGGGTTGGTCAACATTGCGGAAAACTATGTGGGGTTGCCTTACGAAGCTGTCGAGTAAGCAGCCTATGCTTGATAGTTAAAGACCGGCGCGCCACGAAGACAGGAGACCGCTCATGAGCGACCGAAGCAATGCAGCGATATTGAGCTTTGATCCGGCGTTTGCGTCGTTGCGCGATGGCCTGTCGGTCGCTCAGCAGATCGGTGACACACTTTGGGTGGCCAATGACGAAACCACGAGCCTGGAACGTCTGAAGATCCAGGATGCTGCTCCCGGTGACGTCGTAAATTGCGATGAGCACCAATCGTTTCAGCTCCTGGAGTATCTGGACCTGCCCCTGCCGAAGCAAGACGCCGAGATCGATATCGAGGGGTTGGCCTATGCCCATGACAGTGGTTACCTCTGGGTGGTGGGCTCCCATAGTTTGAAGCGAAAGAATGCCGAGACCGGCACTTCTGCAAAGAAAAATATCAAGCGCCTATCGACGGTAGAGGCGGACGGCAATCGCTTTCTGCTGGCCCGCATCCCTGTGGTACAGCAGAACGACAGCTATGAACTTGCCAGGAACGTGGACGCCGATGGACGTACGGCGGCGCAGCTACATGGCAACGAGGTCGGTAACGACCTGACCGCGGCAATCGCTGAAGATCCTCAGCTGCGCGACTTCCTGAGTCTCCCGGGTAAAGACAACGGCTTCGATATCGAAGGGTTGGCGGTGATCGGCTCGCGCCTTCTGCTGGGGCTGCGTGGCCCGGTCCTTCGCGGCTGGGCTGTGCTGCTGGAGATCGAGCCCGAGCCGAACGACGACTCGACTGACACGCTGGTGCTCAAGAAGATCGGTCCGGATGGATGCCGCTACCGCAAGCACTTCTTCGCGCTAAATGGCCTGGGCTTTCGTGACCTGTGCACTAGCGGTGACGATCTGCTGATCCTGGCGGGTCCCACCATGGACCTGGACGGTCCGGTAACGGTCTTGCGCTGGCGCGGCGGTTTCGCGTCGGACAAGGAAAGCGTGGTCTTTACGGATCAATTGGAGAAGGTGTTGGAGGTGCCTTTCGGGCAAGGCAACGATCACGCCGAGGCCATGTGTCTGTTCGAAACGGGTGAGCCGCCTGGGGAGGTTTTGCTGATCCTCTACGACTCCGCGGCGCAGAGTCGTAAACACGGCGATACGGATGTGGAAGGGGACCTGTTCGTCCTGAATTAGTCACCTGTTCCGTCCTGAATAAGGTTTACACCTTCTGATCTATTTTCAGTAGGGCGTAATGGGCACCTTAAAGATGCAGCGCCAGACCTGTAGGTTCGCCGAGAGGGGACGGCTGGAGTTTGACGCGCCATGCAATCAGCAGCGCTGACAGCAGCATCACGGTCCCGCCAGCGATAAAGACGCCAGCAATGCCGCTGAAGCTAAACATTGCGCCTCCCGCAGCGGCACCAGCAGCGATAGAAGACTGCACCGCAGCCACCACCATCCCGCCCGCACTTTCCGCCTGATCGGGCACTGAACGTGCTACCCAGTTGGACCACGCTACTGGCACGCCGCCGAACGCCAATCCCCAAAACGCAACCAGCAACGCTTGCCCCGGCACTGAGGCAGGCAATAACACCAGAGCCAACGCAGCCAGCCCCACCAGCGCAGGCATAAACGCCAGCGTCACGCGCAGACTCCGCGCAATCAGCCACCCGGTCAGCATCGTGCCGACAAAGTTTGCGACCCCGAATCCCAGCAACATAAGGGCGAGCCCATCGGTATTAACGCCGGTGGTGCTTTCCAGGAATGGACGGATATAGGTGAACAGTGCGAAATGGCCTGTGTGTGCAAGTACACAGCCAAACATGCCGATGGCAATGCCGGGACGCATGAGCACGTCCAGCACAGTTCTGAGTCGTGCCGGACTGCGCGGCGCCATTTGTGGCAGAGTGAACCACTGGAAGAGCAGGGTAATGCCGCCCACGGCCGCAGCTGCAAGGAAAGCGGAGCGCCAGCCGTACAGTCCGCCAAGGTAACTACCGAGTGGGACCGCGACGACCGTTCCTACTGCAATACCACTGAAAATAATCGACAGCGCGCGGGGAAGCAGCGAGGCTGGGACCAAACGCATTGCGACGGCCGCGGCCATGCACCAAAAACCACCCAGTGCCACCCCCAGCAGAACGCGCATTACCATTAGCACCCATATGCTGGACGACAAGGCAACCAGCAGGTTGGATGCAATCATGAGGACTGAAAACCCCAAAAGCACTGTGCGTCGGTCAAGCGTTCGCGTGAAGCCTGGCACCAGCAATCCAGCAAATAGTGCCACGACGGCGGTCACCGTCACCGCTTGTCCCGCGATAGCTTCGGATACACCCAGGTCGGTGGCCATGGGGGTCAGCAGACTGGCCGGAAGGTACTCGGCCGTCAACAATCCGAACACGCCCATTGCCAGCGAGAATACCGCCATCCACGCCGGTATCTTCGGTTCTACATCATCAAAACGGCCATAATCGGTATCGGATCCGGGGTCACACACGCTGCTATTCATTATAAATATCTCCCTAAAATTGACGCGAGCCCAAAGTCTATGCGTCAAGATCAGGATGATCTATGATGGAGCGTCTGTAGTTATTGATCAAAACCCCGGAATGAACATGTCAGAGCATTTCGCCCTTTCCTCCGAACTCATCAGCGAATTACTGACCGGCATGCGCCTGCGTGGTGTCCAGTACCGTCGCATCCAAACCGGTCCTTCGTTCGGCATAAGCTTGAACGCCCGGCCTGGACATGCCTACTTTCACTATCTCGCTGTCGGCTCTGCTGTGCTGCGCACGGAAGATGGCGTGCTGCATGAATTGTCGGCAGGGAATGCGGTGTTCCTGCCGCAGGGCGCGGCGCATCAGCTTCTGTCCAGCCCGGGGGAACCGACCCAAGATATCAGCTGCTTCGAGTCGGCTCCTTTGGGTGACACAGTCAGCGCCGTCAACCTGTGCCCTACAACCAGTGCCATTCCCAGCGCCATTGTTTTTTACGGCTGCATGCAGTTCGATCTTGGCGGAATGCAGGGGCTGGGGCCTTTGATGCCGGGCCTGATGGCCGTCGATGCCACGAGCGATCGTTACCCTGGGCTCATGCCGATCCTTGCCGCAATGAAAGGAGAAATCTGCTCCGGCCGCATCGGCTTCGCCGGGATTCTTGCGCGTCTCGCCGATGTGGTCGCGGCGATGATCGTACGGGGTTGGGTTGAATGTGGCTGTGACTATGCGTCGGGCTTGGTCGCAGCGTTGCGTGACCCCAGGCTGGCCCGTGCAATTCTGGCGCTCCATCGCCACCCGGGCCGCAATTGGACAGTGTCTGAGTTGGCAGAGGAGTGCAATTCATCGCGCTCCGTCTTTGCGGAACGCTTCCAGGCAACAATTGGTACGCCGCCACTACGCTATGCCACCGAGTTGAGGATGCGCCTCGCCAGTCAGTGGCTGATCCAGGACAGGCTCCCCATCGAAACCGTGGCGCAGAACCTCGGTTATACCTCCCAAGCCGCCTTCAGTCGTGCTTTCAAACGCATCACTGGCCGCCCGCCCGGTGCCAGCCGGGGATCTCCTATGGAGTCTTTGAGCCGATAGCTGCCTGCTTTAAATGGAAGCCGTTACTCGATGCGACGCTACCCTCGGGTATTGGCTCGTGCGATTTCGTCCGAGGTAGGCAGCTTGGTTTTTTTTCTCGATCGGCTTGTCAAGGACGTAAGTCACGCGGAGGCCTTGGCAGGCCAGCTTGGTGCGACGTACGGACGCTCACTATTTCCCGTCGACGGCCGATACCCCGGTATGCAAATGACTGGCCTCATCGACTAGCGGGAACTTATGCCTAACGATCTCCCCCCTATCCTTATTTCTCCCACCAATCGCTCAAGCGTGGCCCTGACCCGCGCCTCGCTGTTCAAGTTTGTGGGTCTTTTGGCCGGGGTGTTCTTACTCGCCTGCTGTTCACTGGTTTATGTTGCGCACAATCTGGATCAAGCGAAGGAGGTCGACAGCGCGTTCTACACGAAAAAGGCCGTGGAATCCTTGGAAAAATCCCTGCGCTCGACCGTCAAGGATTACGCGTTTTGGGGGGATGCCTACAAGCACTTGCATAGTGAGGTAGACGCGGACTGGGCGTACGTACGACAAAATGTCGGGCCGACACTTTTCACCGACTTTGGATTTCAGGGCGTATTTGTCGTCAACGATGTCAACCGCACCGTTTATTCCGTGGTCAAGGGTGAGATGGCGTCAGTTGAAGTCGAACAATGGCTCGAGCAGTCCATCGACGGGATTCTTGAAAAGGCCCGTGAGGGCGCGGAAACCGAAACGCCGACCACTACCTTCATCAATGTTGGAGGCGTACCAGCCCTGGTCGCTGCCGCTGCGATTACGCCGGGAACCGATCCGACGGTCATGGCGGATGACAGGTCGGCATCGGTGTTGATTTTCGTCGACATTCTGGACAGCGCCAAGCTCGCAACGATAGGCCGGGATTTTGGGGTAGATGGCCTGCACCTGGCCACTCCCGACGAAATCCCCCTGGTGTCTGTTTACCCCTTGGGCGAGACCGGTGCAGCAGGCAGTTTGCGCTGGAGTCCGCACAAACCAGGTCTGCAATTACTGGCGCTGGGTTTGCCCCTGGTGGGCATCGCTGCGCTGTTGGTGTGCCTGATGACTTTGGTCATCTTGCGTCGCACGACTGCCGCCGCGCAGGCGCTGGACGCCAGCTATTCATCGCTGCGAAGCAGTCAGGCCGACCTCGCCACCAGTGAGGCGCGCTTTCGCGATGTTGTCGAAGCCAGCTCGGATTGGGTATGGGAAATGGACGGAAGCTGGTGCTTCACTTATTTATCCGAGCGGTTTGAAGCTGTCACGGGCCTTTCCAGGGAGGCCTGGATTGGTGCGGCGATGGATGCTCTGCTGCGCACGGAACTCGGCACATTATCGCAGTGGCTCAGTATTCCAAACCGTCGTCCGGATATCAGTGTCCAGTGTCGCTATGTCGATACAAACGGCCAGGAGCGGATCACCCGTCTTTCGGCGAGAGCAATGGCCAGAGGAGGATTCCGGGGCACGGCAACCGACGTCACGGAGGAGGTTGAAGCCCGGCGGCGAATCGAATTCCTTTCACAACATGATGCACTGACCGGACTTCCCAACCGGACACGACTACAGGAGTTTCTTGATGGCAAGCTCAAAGCCATGCCGACAGTAGAGCAACCCTTGGTCATGCTCAGCCTGGACCTGGATCGATTCAAGCCGGTGAATGACCTGCTAGGGCATGCTGCAGGTGATCTGGTGCTTAACCAAGTGTCGAGCCGCCTGGCGGATTGTGTTCGCCACGGAGATCTTGTCGCTCGGGTAGGGGGGGACGAATTTGTACTGATACTCACCGATGTCAGTTCCCAGGAGGAAGTCGAGGCGCTGTGTCGCCGTCTTATCGAGACCATCGAGCAGCCGATACAGATCAATGAACAAGAAGTGTTTGTCAGCGCCAGTATCGGCATCGCCATGGCGCCCAATGACGCTTGCGAGGCGACCGAGCTGCTACGTTATGCCGATATCGCGTTGTACGAAGCCAAGGCTGGCGGTCGCAATACCTGGCGATTCTATGCGGGGGATATGAACGCCCGCATCATTGAGCGGCGTCGTCTGGAAAGTGATCTGCGCTTCGCAATCAAGCATGGAGAACTTCGACTCCATTTCCAGCCGCGTTATCGTATCTCGGACGGGCAGATGGTCGGCGCCGAAGCGTTGGTACGGTGGCAACATCCTGAGCGCGGTCTGATACCTCCCGATACGTTCATCCCCATTGCTGAAGAATCCGGGCTGATTCTTTCCTTGAGTGACTGGGTCATCAACACCGCCTGCCGTTGCGCCGCCCGGTGGCCGGAACATTTGTTTGTATCAATCAATCTTTCACCTAGCGAATTCAAGCGAGGCAATCTGATAGAGCGCGTGCAGAAAGCACTGCACCACTCGGGAATCGCGCCTTCTCGGGTAGAATTGGAGATTACTGAAAACGTCATGCTCGAAGACGCCCCCGGCGCGCTGGAGCTAATGCGTACATTGAAGCGCCTTGGCGTGCGCATCGCCATGGATGACTTCGGCACGGGGTATTCTTCACTGAGTTATTTGCGGAGCTTTCCCTTCGATGGCCTGAAGATAGACCGCAGCTTTCTAAACAATCTGGTTGAAAGTGATGATGAGTCCATCATCCAGGCGATTGTGGGCCTGGGCCGCGCGTTATCACTCACTGTCACGGCAGAAGGGATTGAAACCGCCGAACACTTGAGGTTGCTGCAAGCGGTGTCGTGCGATGAAGGCCAAGGCTTTTTACTAAGTCGGCCACTTGATACTGACGCCTTCAACTTGTTGGTGAAGGCCAGGAAAAATACAGACAGCAAGAGCAGGGTTTGAAGGGAAGTCTCGACCAGATAAACCGCGAGGGTTTCGGTCGTGGCGTGGGGGTCGACGGTGAGCAGGGTGCTGGGTGTGCGCGGGTTGGCTTTGATGTCGGCGGGCGTGGGGAATGCTTTGGCATAGCAGCATGAGACTTTGCTCGACGCCGAATAGCGCATTTCAGATGCTTTCGCCCCGTGGTTTGTCGGTGTCAACTGTCGACCCATAGCGGACATCACCTCAACGGCCACTGGTATGGACGAGCCAGGCTATGGAAGCCGCGAAAGGAGCGAGCAGTACCAAGACGCCGACGGCGACTGCCCAGCCCCAGGCAAAACCGCTTTCTCCCTTGAAACGGCCGCCACTAAGCAAACCCAGCACGTAAACGCCAATGCGATGAGCCAACAGGTTGATTACGATGTCGAAGATGAACTCCATTTTTGATCCTCGTATTTCCTTGTCGGTTTCTCCACGCACACCCGAATGACTATTCTGGCCGTTTGCCGTCACTCGGGTTTGACAACCATCATGGTTGGCTACGCTGTTTAGCCGAGCCGAGCCGAGCCGAGCCGAGCCGAGCCGACGTGATGTGACAAAACCCGCTGCGGCGCCGGGATTCTCTACTATGTGCAGGGTTCGGATGGAATGAGGATGACCAGATCCGTATCACCTGTGTCGACACCCGCTTGTGAAAGCAAGGTCGTTACTTGTCCGCGGTGATGGGTCTGATGGTTGAAGAAGTGCATGACCAAGCCATAAAAGTTCTTGTCAGCGGGCACTCCCTTCATGCTTGAGTACTTGAGAATGTGATCCAGGTCCGACTCGGTAATGGAGCGAGACCACTCGACAATGACCTGATCGAGCCACACTCGATGTGCCGACAGCTCGCGGATACTCGAGAACAGTAACTCGTTGAGGTTCCTGGGGGCAGGCAGCTGCCGAATCGGCTCCAGTGCCAGGTAGTTCGCCGGGTGCGTGGCGAATCGCTTGAGCCAGACAGTATCCCCGGCCACCAAGTGATTCAGCGTCCCGAGAATGGAACCAAAGAATGCTTTCCTGTCCGCTGCGAGTTCTTCGTCAGACAGGCTGTTGGCCGCCTGATAAATCTTTGCGTTCATCCACTCGTTGTAGGTCGCCATCAGGCAGGTATGGCGGGTGCGGCTCATGGTGTTCCTCCTTTCAGGTTTCCCATATTGCGGCGGGGCTCGGGGGGCGCCTTGCTCTCTTGATAGGACGCGACCCAATTCGAAGGTGTCTTGCCAAACTGGCTGCGGAACCAGCGTGAAAAATCGCCGGCCGAGGAAAAGCCGAGCAGTTCGGCCACCTCATATAGTCGGCGTTTGCTGTTGGCCAGATACTCTTCGGCGAGTTCAGCCCGTACAGCGTTGATGATCGTGGTGACACTCTCACCCTCAGTGGCCAGGTGTCGGTTGAGGGTGCGTCGATGCATGCCAAGATGCTGGGCAACCGCATCGACGGAACACAGTCCGCTTGGCAGCAGCATCTTGACGATCTGGCGTACCTGCTGCGCCGGCTCGTCGGGCAGGTTAGCCAATTGCATGTCCAGGGATCGCTTCACTTCGCGATGCAGCGCCGGGTCCGCCTCAGGTATGGCCATATCCAGGTCGCGCCCGCGGCACAGGATGGCATTGAACTCCTGAGAAAACTCGATCGCGGTTCCCAACACGCGGTGGTGTACTTCAAGGTTGGAGGGGGGCTCGTACGTAAAACTGACCCTTACCGGCCGGAAGGTATCGCCGCTCAGTATGCACAAGGTGCGCAGGATAATGCCGGTTGCCTGTTCAATCGCCTGGCGCCAGACGCCATGATGGCCCTGCATGTTCACACCCACATGCAGCAGGGTCAGATCGCCTGCATCCTCAAGCCACAATTGCACACCGGCGTTGTGCAGTCGCGTATAGCGAAAGCAGGATTGCAAGGCGGCGCGCAGGGTTGGCTCTTCGCGGATAAGCAGTGCCAGCATGCCAAAGTTGGAAAGGTGTCGCTTTTCGGCGAGCAGCAGGCCAAAAGCCTCCTGGCCGGACAATCGGGCTGACTCTTCCAGCAGCCACCCGACCGAATCGCTACTGATCATGATATTCGGATCGTCGAGGGCGCCGGCCGGCAGCTTGGCCATCCGCAGCATACGAAAAGGATCGAGCCCCGCTGAACGGGCAACCTGTTCATAGTCGGTGAGGCTGGCACTTCGCGTCAGGGTATACATGATTTCCCTCGTGTCCCAATTTCGCAAGATTGTGTCCTGCGGAGCTTAGTGCAGGTTGCGGCGGCACGGAAGATATTGCCCGCCTTCAGGGTCAGAGCGTGCCGGACCCCGTCAGCGCTCCGGCGGTGCAAGGCGGAGGGTCAATGAGTACTCAGAAGGATTCAGTAACTGCGGCACTCTCTGCGCAGAGACCGGACTGTTTCTGCGCGCTACGCCACGCCGCCGGTGGCATGCCGAACTGGTTGACGAACCAGCGGGTAAAGGAACTGGCCATGGCGAAGCCGAACATGTCGGCGATGCGGCTCATCGTGTTGTTCGGGTTCTCCAGATAACGCAGCGCCAGGTCGCGGCGCACGTCGTTGATCAGGTCGTTGAAGACGCAGCCGTCGTCCTGCAGGCGGCGTTGAAAGGTGCGCACGTTCATGCCCTGTGACAGGGCGATCTGCTCGATGGTGGCGCGCCCCATGGGCAACAACAGGTAGATGGCCTTGCGCACCTCGTACAGCATCGAGGTGCTGTCATCGCGCTGCAACGAATCGATGTAGTTCTGGGCATGACGGGCCATGGCCGGGTCGGCATTGGGATTGATCATATCGAAACTGGCGTCGGAGCAAACAATGCCGTTGAACTCGCTGCCGAATTCCAGATTGCAGCGGAACAGGCGCCGATGCAGGTGCAGGCTGTCTGGCGCCTGGTGCATGAAGTTGACGCCGTAGGGGCGCCACTTCGAGCCGAGCAGTGTCGAGCACAAGCGGAACAGCACGCCAATGACCAGCTCCGTGGCCTGGCGATTGGGCAGCAAGGATTCGGTGACCATCTCGGCACGAATGATCACCACCCGGCCGGCCTCTTCAACGAAGATTCCCAGGGAATCGTTCATCAGATGACGGTAGCGCTCCATCACCTGCAAGGCGTCGCGCAGGGTGCGCTGCTGGCTGAGCAGCAGGCTGACCACACCGAAGTCCGAAAGCTGGCGTGACTCGACCATGCGCAGGCCGAAGGCCTGGCAACCGCTGGCGGCGGCCGAATCTTCCAGCAGGCGCACGGCCGCATCAATCGGAATGCGATAGTCCGGGCTTTGCAGTTGAGCCTTGTTCAGGCCGGCAACTGCCAGCACGTCCCGCGGGTTGAATCCCAGGTCCTGGGTGACTTCCAGGTATTTGGTCAAGACGGCGGCGCGAACAAGCTTGGGCATGCGTAGGATCTCCCTCGGCCGATGGCGGCGTTTCTTTTTCATCGAAGATGTAGTGAGCGAGAAGACGGCGCTCGTGGAAGCACTGCTGGCGCGAGTGATCTTCAACCCTGGTCTGGCGTATCGCAGAGCAGGATGCTCGGTCCCATTTTAGGGAGCACAAGCGCGGCGCTATGAGCATGGTGGGATAATTTCTTCGCATATTGGGACATTGCCAGGCGGCCAAAGCCGGCGGCGGCAGACGCCCCTCTACAGGCGTTAGCCCTGTCCCAATTTCACAAGATTGTGTCCTGTGAAGCTCAGTGCGGGGCACCCTCTCAGCGCTACCTTCAGGCCCACAATTGATAAGATGGAGGTAGAAAATGGATACGCGCACGTCAATGCGTATCGGTCAGCCGCTCGCTGCAATGGCGCAGGTGGATGCCGACGATCCTGATGCATTCAACCACTGCTTTGCCGAACTCAACGGCATCCGCATGCATTACATCGACGAGGGACAGGGCCCGCTCGTCATCCTGCTGCACGGTTTCCCCTACCTTTGGTACATGTGGCGGCGCCAGATCGTGGCACTGGCCGAGGCCGGCTATCGAGTGGTCGTACCCGATCAAAGGGGGTTCGGGCAATCGGACCGACCCGACTCCATCGAAGCCTACGACATGAGCCAGGCCGTCGGCGACATGGTGGGTTTGATGGCGGCCTTGGGCGAAACGTCCGCGGTCATTATTGGGCATGACTTGGGCGCCTGGGTGGCCCAGGCGGCGGCCATGTTGCGACCGGATCTGTTCCGTGGCCTGGTGATGCTCAACACACCTGTACCGCCGCGGGGCAAGGTCAAACCCACCGTGGGTTTGCAGGCCATGGCGCAAGGAAGGGTCTACCACCACCTGTATTTCCAGCAGCTCGACAAGCCGGATCGCGAGTTGGCCAATGATCCGCGCAAGACCTTGAGCAGCGTCTTCTACTCGATTTCCGGCAGCGCCGTCGGTGCCGAACGCTGGCGTCTGTTCGTCGAGGCCGGTGAGCCGATTCTCAATGCCTTCACCGAGCCGAAAGGGGCGTTTCCGTCCTGGTTGAGCCCGCGGTCGCTCGACTACTACGTTGCCGAGTACACGCGCACGGGGTTTACCGGTGCGCTCAACTACTACCGCTGTCGCGACCGCAATTGGCAAATCACCGCGTTTCTCGACGGCGCGAAGGTCAGCCAGCCGAGCCTGTTCATCGGTGGTGCTGCCGACCCTTCCCTGGAGCCGGTCGAAATCCGTGGTCTCTACGACCGGATGGACACCTATCTACCCGCACTGCGCAAAAAGGTGCTGCTACCCGGTGTGGGCCATAGCGCCGCAGAAGAAAGCCCCGCTCAGGTCAACGAATTGCTGCTGGAATTTCTCGAGCAGCTGGTGTCCAGCGACAGGGCGTCTGAGCAAGAGGCACGCTTAGCCCCTTGAGATCGTCGGTGCAATGGCAGGGCGAACGAAACCGGCATCTGCCGCAACGTCAGCCCTGCCATTGCACATGGACAGGGCTGGATTGTTTCCCTGCTACGCTCAGCCGACAGCCTTGACCAGCAGATGATCGCCGAACTGCTCGCGCAGACGGTTCTTCAGGACCTTGCCCGTAGCGCCCAGTGGAATCGTGTCGACGAAGATCACATCATCCGGCGTCCACCACTTGGCAATCTTGCCTTCATAAAAGGCCAGCAGTTCTTCGCGCGTCAGTGCTGCCTGCGCTTTCCTGACGACGACCAGCAAGGGGCGTTCATCCCACTTCGCGTGTTTCGCGGCGATGCATGCAGCCTGGGAGACTGACGGATGGGTCATCGCAATGTTTTCCAGGTCGATGGAACCGATCCACTCTCCGCCCGACTTGATCACATCCTTGCTGCGGTCGGTAATCTGCATGAAGCCATCGACATCGATGGTCGCCACATCGCCGGTCGGGAACCATGCCTGACCTGCGTGCTCGAGCAGCGGCGAACAGTCGCCTTCGCTTCTGAAGTAATCGCGCACCACCCAAGGGCCACGCACCATCAGGTCACCCGACGTCGCGCCATCCCAAGGCCGTTCCAGGCCATCGGCACCGATGATCTTCATGTCGACGCCAAACACTGCCCGGCCTTGTTTGGATTGCACGGCACTACGCGCTGCCGGGGACATATCAAAGTGCCTGGCCTTCAGGGTGCCAATGGTTCCGATCGGGCTCAACTCAGTCATCCCCCAGACGTGCAACACCGCTACGCCGTAGATCTCCTGAAACCTGTGCAGCATTGCCGTGGGGCAGGCTGCGCCCCCGATGATGGTGCGTTTCATGCTGGAGAAATGCTGGCCTGTTTGCTCCAGATGCCCAAGAAGCCCTTGCCAGACCGTCGGTACGCCGGCGGAAAGCGTAACCTGCTCCGCTTCGAGCAACTCGAACAGCGATTTGCCGTCCAGCGCAGGCCCGGGAAGTACCAGCTTGGCCCCGACCATGCTCGCGATGTACGGAAGCCCCCAGGCGTTGACATGGAACATAGGCACCACCGGCAGGATCACGTCGCGGGCCGAACAGTTCAGGGCATCCGGCAGCGCGGCGGCATAGGTGTGCAGTAGCGATGAACGATGACTGTACAGGACGCCTTTCGGGTTGCCCGTCGTGCCGGAGGTGTAGCACAGCGTACTGGCGGCATCCTCGTCGAGCATCGGCCAGACGTAGTCGGCAGATCCCTGTTGCAGCAGATCTTCATAACACAGCAGGTTGTCGATGCCGGCGTCTTTCGGCATGTGGGAGTGATCGGTCATGGCGATAAACGCCTTGACCGTATTGCAGCGGCCAGCGATGAGTTTGATCAGCGGCAGGAAGGTCAGGTCGAAAAAAATGTACTGGTCTTCGGCGTGATTGGCGATGTAGGCGACCTGGTCTTCGTGCAGACGGGGGTTGATGGTATGCACAATGGCACCCATGCCGGAAACGCCGTAGTACAACTCCAGATGACGATAGCCATTCCAGGCCAGCGTGCCGATCCGGTCGGCGGGCTGCACACCCAGGCTGGTCAGCGCGCTGGCCACCTGGCGCGCGCGACGGTGGCAGTCACGGAAGGTGTAGCGATGGATATCGCCCTCCACCCTGCGGGACACGATCTGCGTATCGCCATGGTGGCGGTCGGCATGCTCTATGAGTGAGGAAATCAACAACTGCTTGTGCATCATCAAGCCATGCATGGTATCGCTCCGTTCATAAGTCTGTGATCGGGGAGCGGACAGGCGGCCAGGGCCCTCTGTCAGATTCCACGTCAAGACCGCGAACCGGGACAGCCTGTTTTCCTCCCCTGGGTTTTTGCGATCAGGTTACTGTCCCGGCTCCCCCTTGAATCGAGGGATGCCGGGAGTTCTCCTGGAACTCGGATCAGTTGAATGCCGTGAGGTCTTTTGGCGCGATGTCATGCTGCTCGCAATAGTCGAGATAACGCTTGAGCCCGGACTTCCAGTTTTCCAGCGCGACGATGTTGTCGTTCTCATCGAGAAACGCGAGATCGCCATTGACCTGAACCAGCGTGAGCACATAGCCGTCGCCACTGCCGGTACTGACGACTTCCGGGGTGTGAGTCGATCCGGCCGTCTCGTACACGATGCTGCCCGGGCCGGCGACCCAGTCATGCTCCTTGTACTTCCACTGGCCTTCAAAGGTGTAGACCATCACCGTACCCGTGTGGTGATGCTTGGGCAGTTGCATGTCGATCGGCGCCTTCATCATGACGATCCATTCGCCACGGATCGGATCGAGCTTGAAGTACTTCAGCAGGACGTTATCCGCATAAGGGGTAAACGGAATCCAGGGCAGGGATTCGCCATCGATGACGGCGGTGTCGACGTGTTCGTAGAGCATAGGTATCTCCATTGATTGTTGTTCTGATCGAGAAAGTTTCGGCGGCCAGCATCGCCCGACCATCGCTGATGATCGGGTGCCCTGGCTTGTCGGGTGCAGGCCGTCAGGGTCAGGTCAGCGGGGTTCCCGCGAGGGTGGCGCGCAGCATCTTCCTTGGCGCATTGCCGTAGTCAGCCACCGCGTAGTGCTGGACCTGCAGGTTGTCCCACATGGCAACGGTGTTGGTGCGCCACTTCAGGCGTACCTGATATTCCGGAATGGCGGCCTGGGAGATCAGGTAGTTCATCAAATGATGAGCCTCGGGCATGAAGTCCTGGCCGTAACGGACGTCCTCGAAGTTGAAGAAATTCGAGAAGTGGGTAGTGAACGCCGAGTTGACGAACAACACCTTTTCACCCGTCTCAGGATGGATAAGCACCACTGGGTGTTCAGCGCCGGGGGTCTTCAGTGCCATTGCGTGACGTTCTTCGCGGGGCAACTGGGCACCGAAGGTCTGCTCGGCGCCGTGCCTGGCATACAAGCCCTCGATCCGCTGCTTGATGGCGTCGGGCAGATTGTCGTAGGCCATCACCATGTTCGAAAACAGAGTGTCGCCGCCGGTCTCCGGACCCATTTCGCAGCGCAATACCGCGCCGCGCGGCGGCGCCTTCTTGTAGGTGACATCGGCATGCCAGAGATTTTCGCGGCTGGCCTTTTCGACATAACTCTTGGGTTTGCTGGGATCGAGATTGCGGTACAGCATCAGCAGCTTGTCCGCCTCCGGATGGCTCGGCGCCAGGGGATGGGCTTCCAGTTCGCTGAATTGCGCGGCGAAATGCTGTTGCTCCATTGGCGTGATGTTCTGGTCGCGAAAGAACAACACTTTGTGCTTGAGCCACAGGGCCCTGATTTCCGCGATCAGTTCGGGGTCCTGGGCAGCGTCGACAAGGCTGACATTGCTGAGCTCTGCGCCGATGGCGGGCGTGCAAAGCTCCACCTTGATCGAATGCTGTCGCACCGACGACCGGATGATGTTCGGAGCCGAGGGAGAGGCTGATGCAGGGGTGTTCTGGATGTCGGCGATTGTTGTCATTGTTGTCTCCAATCCGTGCTTGTACGGCGGTGCGCAAGATGTGCACCCGGTATAGGTAACTGGCCCCACTTAATGGGCAGGGGGACGGGTCCTATAGTAGATAGCTCAGGCACGGGGCTATGGGCGCCGCGGGACAGTTTCTTAGCATATTGGGACGGTGAGCCGGGGCCAGGATTAAGCTGGACGATGATCACGCGCACTGGATTTTCTTCGGCGGCAGAAAACGGCCAACGGCGGCCGGTGGTCGTGGCATTTCGCTCGTCTCCGGCGTGAGGCTAAGCTTAATAAATCGGGGTGAATTGAAACTTGGGTGAGAGCGGCCATAAGCGATTCTGGATAGGCATCGAGACGCTGCTCTCAAAGGAGACGGCTATGTATGCGGTGATAAGAACCTACTTGGGTACTGGAGCAAGGCGGCTTTTCGAGCGTTTGGAAGAGCGCAAAACCGACGTCGAAGCTGCCCTGCGGACCGTGCCCGGCCTCGTCAGCTACACACTGCTGAATACCGGTGATGGTGGTACGGCGGTGACTGTTTGCACGGACAAGGCCGGCAGCGATGCGAGCTTGAAAGTCGCACGTGAGTGGATTCAGAAAAATGCATCAGATATCCGCGCGGAGCCGCCGATCGTTACGGAAGGTCCGGTTGTTGTGCAGATTAATTGAGGATAATTAAGGGGACGGATCTATTTGTTTTAAGTCGCTGCTAAACGAATGGTGGCAGCTGTGTGCAGGTTAGCAGACCGGCGGAGACGATTCCGGCGCGCCCGGGGGCGCCCTGCGCACAGTTACCATAAAGTGCAGGCATGTAATGACCTGACTGTCTGGATACAAATGCGCTTCGTCACGACGGGCTGCTAAACCCGATCACTGATGGGCGGTGACGGGAATCAAATTACCGAGCGGGGCAGGGGCGCACAAGCCGGCGGATTCTGGCGTACCCGTAGGCAACGGCGCAAGGTCTTGTAGCTTTCAGGACGTAAGCCGTAGGGCGTTTAAACGTGCGCCTTTTGCGGATGTTTAATTTGCTTGATCTACATTGCTGCACGGCTGATTTCTGTACTCGGCCAGCACCATGTGATGCGTATCCGGCGTGCCACCGGATCGGCCGAAGGGAACGCAGCCGCATCCGCCTCTTTGAAAATCTGTGTGAGAACAGCAGAGCCTATCCCTGATCCTTGCGCGCCCGCTCCCGTTCTTTCTTCGTTTAATCCCCGCGCCAGATGGCATCTTTTAAACACCGCCATATTGATACACCGTTGCACTCCAATACCGGCTGCCGTTACGTTTTTGGCGAATCCATCCATCTGCCACCAGTTGTTTGGCGATCATTCGATTCATAAAGCCATGTCCGAGCAGCAGAACCGGTCCTTCGCTGGCAAGGGACTGAAGTCGTCGAGCTGCCGTGCTGGCGCGTATCCTCGCAGTGCCGGCGGATTCGACTCTGCGTGAGTAGCCGCACAACCATAAGACTCGAAGTATAAATGCCCAGGTAAACGGCGATAGCCGGGGCAGTTTCCAGTGACCATAAGGCAGTTGCGCTTCACAGAAAAGCGCGTCGACGAGGGCGGGCTTCAGGCCAAGAGCCTGGACGGAGGTTAGCGCACGAGGCGCGCTACTTGAGACAATCACCGTGGCGGTTGCGGCGAGCTGCATGCTGGCATCCGGCACGGGTTGGTTGGTTATTTCGGACTGGTTGTATTGCTCGATCCAGTCTTTCATTTCCAGCACTGACATTTTGTCGGTTGCGACCAGCTTTGGCTGGCCGTGACGCATCAAGATTATTTCCCTACTCACAGTATGTTTACGTCCTTGTTCTGGTGTGCGGTCAATGTGGAAGAAGTGCGGTTCCGAGAACTTAAGGTTTGTGTCTAAAACCAAGCGTGATCGCGGTACCACGCCACCGTGTCGGTGATTGTCAGCTCTATTGCTCGGAAACTTAGGCCAAGTTCTTGTTCACTCTTGCTGTGGTTGAAACAGGTGCGATCCTTCTCTCGTACCAACAGGCGCAACGTGGCCATGCTCAGCAGAATGGGCTTGCTGGTAAGACGCGCATAAATCTCCTGCACAGCCGCCAAGGTGAATAGAAAGGGGAGCGGTAGTTGTCGAACGGGTGTCTTGACGCCCGCTATGCGTCCAAGAATAGGCACCAGCTCACGCATTGTCATATGCCGGCCCGCCGCGAGATAGCGCTCACCTCGCCGCCCATGTTTGGCCGCGGCAATCTGCGCTAATGCCACATCGCGGGCATCAACAACGGAGAAGCTACCGGGGATCAGGCCGGGTAATTTACCCTGCACGACATCGTTAACCAACTGTCCCGAGGAGGTCGGGCCAATGTCGGCAGGGCCCCACATCCAGCCAGGCAGGACCATGCAGGCATGCATCTCGGGATGGAGCTTCAGGAACGACAAGACGACACGGTCGGCGAGGATCTTGCTTCGGTAGTAGTCATCGGCATCGGCGTCGGCCCGCAGACATGTCTCATCAATGGACATTCCAGGTGCGCCGTCTAGCACGGCAATGGAAGACGTATGGATGAACCGTCGTATACCGGCGCGGTAGGCCTGGTGAATCAGGTCCCGCGTACCGTCGACATTGATCTTTTCGAGTTCCTTCCAGTGGCTGCCGCCCTTGTAGTTGTCGCGAAAGAACGCCGCGGTGTGAAACACCGTATCGCAACCTTGCAGCGATGCTGCGAATGCGTCGACATCGGCCATGTCCCCAACGACCAGCTCCACTCCCGGCAGATTGTTGAACTGCTGTTCACCTTTGGCTCTTGAGCGGACCAGGCCTTTGACCGTATAGCCACGAGCGACCAATTCACGCACTAGATTGTTGCCCAGCAAGCCGGTTGCTCCAGTAACAAATGCGCTGCGCATGGCTCAACCCTCACCCTGTTCGGCTGACGGCATCAACACCGCACTGTCGAAGAAGGCCTCTTCACGGATGGCCAGTCCGTTTCTGAAGGTGAAGTGTGCGGCGTAGTGCACGGTAATATGGCGTCCATGGGGTGGAATCACCCTGCCTGGCAGCACCAAGGGTGCGGCGAAGGTTCCGGTCAGTATGGCAGTCAGCGCCAAACGATCGTCAGCGACCATGAATGTGGTGAAGCTCACTTGGGCATCAGGGAACGCTTCGAACAGCGCAGTCTCTCGTTTGCGCATGGATTCGCGACCGGTTTGAATCCCCATACCATCGAGGTAGATGAAGTCTTCGCAAACCAACGCAAGCATCGCCTCCACATCACGGCGATTGAAGGCTCTTGAGGCGCGTTCCGCATAGTCGTTGGGGCCAGTAGTCATACAATCCATTCCATTCGTTTCGAGGGCCTGTAGATATACCTTTGAGGCCTCTCCCGAAAAACAGCGACTACTGCATAATGGATTTGCACATATGCAGACCAGGGAGGACAGGACGCATGGCGTTGCAAGCAAATTGGGACGATCTTCGTCTGCTGTTGGCAGTCTCGCGGCGTGGCAGCTTCCTTCAAGCTGGCCAGTTGCTGGGTATCGCGGCGTCTACCGTGTCCCGCCGCCTGACCCAACTTGAGGTCGCACTGGGCGAGCCACTCGTCGAGCGGGGCGTTGAGGGATGCTGGTTGACCTCGCGGGGCCAATCCCTCGTGGAAGTTGCCCTGGCTGCGGAAGCTGGCTTGAGGCGTCAAACCGCTGCTGGCATATCCGAGCTACACACAGGGCTATTTGGCAGTGTCTTGGTCAGTGCAGGAGAGGGGTTCTCGTCTTGTGTGCTGGAGGCCGCGAGTCGCTTCACTTCTCTGCATCCGCGTTGCTCGGTGGAGCTGATGGTAACAGCCGACTTTCACAAGATCGTCCGCGGCGTGGCAGACATTGCTGTACGTACAGCTCATCTGGGTGAGCCGTCGCTGATTTATCGACCAATAGGCCGGCTCGCCTACGGTGTCTTCGCTGATGCAGGTTATCTGAAGCGGTTTCCAGGGGTGACCCCGGCCACTGCGGTCAATGTTGCCTTGCTTCCCCCACTGGATATGTTGCCGCAAATGCGTGCGGCAAAAACCGGTGGCCTGGACCGCGCGCAGATCAGTGTGAACTCGTTCGCGGTTCAGCTCGAATCGGTGAGGCGAGGAATGGGTGTGGCAGTACTGCCCCGTATTCTGGCAAAGGACTTGATCGAGTTGTTCCCGGATCTCCAACTTCCAGATATGGAAGTCTATCTGGTGACCCGGCCTCAGGCATTGAAACAGGCTCACATCAAATGTTTTTTTGCCATCCTGGAGCAGGTGCTGCTCGAAGCCCTTTCCTTAGCAAATGCGGAAGGTTACCTCTTGGGGGGCGACCCGAAATGGATGCATGGGGGCGCTAGCCAAAATAATTGAGATGGGTTCAGTCAAGACATCAGCTAACGAAGTTACCAATGAAACCATGATTGGCAGAGATCGACCCAAAGCTGCCGGTCAGCATCAGCAGCAGCTAGACGGGTATTGGTGTACGGCCTGCCCGGCAGTCCAGTGGCAGGCCATATGCAACGTTCTACTTAACGCAAGGTGCGAAATGCTGTCCGTGAGAATTAAAGAATTAAGGGGACGGATCTATTTGTTTTACTTCGCTGAAATGCGGTCCCCAATAAAAAAGGGACCGCTGCTGCATAGCCCGCATTGCGAACGTTCGCCTCAAGCGGACGGATCGATCTGATCCAGCATCCGGTTCGCCGTGATTTGCGCGAGCATGATGCTGTTGGAAATGCCCAGCAGAGCATTGCGCGACCAGCCGTCCAGATGATCCACCAGGTGATGAACCATTGCATCGTTATTTGCCGGAAAAAGGCTTCTCCCTACGTCAGGTGTGTTAAGGTTCTGACCGGTTTCAAGCATTTCTTCTCCTGTTTGACCGGATCGAACGCTGCCTTCCAGCGTTTTCTCGAGAACCCTCGCTTCATTGGTGGCCTGCCCACCCCCGGCCTTCTGTTTCACCGACAGATGCAGCCTTCATCACATTGCGCCATCGGTTAAGCCGATTTTAGTGCGCATCACCCAGAGCTTGATGGCCCGACCGTTACCGGTACGAGCGTCTCTCTTTTCCGCGCTCAGTCGTCGCCAGGGCCAACAAGATCCCGCGTGCGATGAACCGCCTGAAAAAAGGAGTCTTTATGACTTTTAGAGTTGCCATTCTTGGCGCCGGCCCTAGCGGCTTGGCACAGTTACGTGCATTTGAAGCCGCCCGTTGCGACGACGCTGAATCCCCCGAGATCGTTTGCTACGAAAAGCAGAGTGACTGGGGCGGCATGTGGAATTACACCTGGCGCACCGGATTGGATCTGCATGGCGAGCCCGTCCATGGCAGCATGTACCGGTATCTCTGGTCAAACGGCCCCAAGGAATGCCTGGAGTTCGCCAATTACAGCTTCGAAGAACACTTCGGCCGGCCGATTCCCTCCTACCCGCCACGCGCCGTGTTGCGTGACTACATCATCGGCCGCGTCGCCAAAAGCAATGTGCGCCAGTACATCCGCTTCAATACAGCGGTGCATTGGGTTGCCTATGACGAGAGCACCGGCAAGTTCGCGATCACCGTGCGCGACCTCAAGCAAGACCAACTGATCACCGAAGAGTTCGATCACGTAATCGTCGCCACCGGGCACTTTTCGACCCCCAACGCTCCTTACTTCAAAGGCTTGGAGCAGTTTCCCGGTCGCGTATTGCACGCCCATGATTTCCGCGATGCGTGCGAGTTTCAAGGCAAAAATCTGCTGCTGGTTGGCAGCAGTTACTCGGCAGAAGACATCGGCACGCAGTGCCACAAGTACGGTGCCAAATCGGTTACTTTCAGCTATCGCACCAAGCCTATGGGCTTTGATTGGCCGGAATCCTTTGCCGAAGTACCGTTGCTCACCCATGTGGTCGGCAAGACCGCACATTTCAAGGATGGCACCAGCAAAGAGGTCGACGCGATCATCCTGTGCACAGGGTATCGGCATCACTTCCCGTTCCTGCCCAACGAGCTGACGCTGGACACGCGCAACCGGCTGTACCCGGAAGGCTTGTATAAAGGCATCGTGTCTTTGGCCAATCCGAAGCTGATGTTCCTCGGCATGCAGGATCAGTACTACACCTTCAACATGTTCGATGCCCAGGCCTGGTATGCCCGGGACATTATGCTTGGCCGTATCAAGCTGCCAGCAGAACAAGCCATGGCCAGTGACAGCCGTGAATGGGTGGCCCGCGAAGAGCTAGTGGCCGATCCCTTTGAAGCCATCGACTATCAAGCCGCCTACATACTCGACCTGCTTGAGCCAACCGATTACCCGCCTTTCGATGTGCTCGCCGTGGCTGATATCTTCAAGGAGTGGGAGCATCACAAAGCAGCCGATATCCTCGGCTATCGCAACAAAAGCTACCGCTCCACGCTGACCGGCACCCTGGCGCCCGTGCATCACACGCCGTGGATGGATGCGATGGACGATTCACTGGAAGCCTTCCTGCACGACAAGCAATTGAAGCCAGCAACGGCATCTACATAAATCAGCCAAGCCTGAGCCAGGCACGGTCGCGCTTCACCACCAGCAGCATCCGCTGGGGTTTTACGTGGGCATTGTGGTGCGCCGTGCTCTGGGGGGCCTGGTACGTTCCAGGCTCCGCAGTTTGGTTCGAAGCGCCTTATGCGGACCTGAAGTACGACACCAATGCCGAGTTCATGTTGGCGGCAGCCGTGTTGACCACCTTCAACGCCGTTGCCGTGTTGTTCTTCCTGTTCGTTTGGAACGGGGTGCTGGGCAAGTGGGGCGAGTACGTTCGCACCATCAAACAGATGCGTTACATCTCTAAGTGGTTCTTAAGTCGAACAGTGGTCCGATGAGCGTTTCTGGAATGAACTCAAGGCCCGCCTGCCGCAAGACGTGGCCAACAGACTGGTGACCGGTCCCTCGCTGGAAAAGAGCATCGCGCCGCTGCGCAGCTCCGTGGTCGAGCCTATGCAGTAAGGCAAACTGTTCCTGGTCGGCGACGCCGCGCACATCGTGCCACCGACCGGCGCCAAAGGCCTGAACCTGGCCGCCTCCGACGTGCACTACCTGTATCGGATCCTGGTCAAGGCCGCACCGACCTGCTGGAGAAATACTCCGAACTGGCCCTGCGCCGGGTCTGGAAGGGCGAGCGGTTCAGGTGGTGGTTGGTGGAATGAGCCTCCGCTGAAATGCGGTCCCCGATAAAAAAGGGACCGCTGCATAGCCCGCATCGCGGACGCGTTTGCCTCAAGCGGGTGGATCGATCTGATCCAGCATCCGGTTCACCGTGATTTCCGCCTAGCTTTAGCCCTTCATCTGGAAAAAGCCCTCGCTGATCGACACGGCGAGACGTGTGAACTGCGGCAAGCGGCGTTCCAACAGGCCATCCGTCTCACCAGGGTCTGTTGACGTTTAGCTCCGAACCGCCGCGATCAGGGAAACGCGACCGCCGCCGCGAGATACAGCAGCAACGCCAGTAGCAACACCACGGTGAAGCCCAGGTGGATCGCCAGCAGGGTCGCCAGCACGACCGCCACCACCGATACGCTGGCGTTGACGCCCCAGGCGATCGGCACCAGTGCTTCGGCGCGCGCGGAGACGCGCCCGAGTCCGAGCGGAAACGGCATGCCCATGGCGAACGCCAGCGGCGCTACCAGCGCGGCGCAGATGCCGAACCTGGCGAGGGTCCCCACCGGCGCCAGCAGCTGGAACAACGGGGGCAGGGCGATCAGGTAGAGCAGGGCGATCGCGCAGATCGCCAGGACTGGCCGCGCGAGCGGATGACGGAGCCCCACGCCAGTTCCAATGTCCCCCCGCCGCCGGCCGGAGTAACGGCTGCCGAGGCCAGCGAAGATCAGGAACGCGCTGAGCGTTACCGCCACCGAATACAACGGATGGCTGAGGAAAAGGGTGAACTTCTGGATGAAGGCGATTTCCATGAACATGAAGGCGAAGCCGATGGCGGCGAAGTAGGACACGACCCGACGTTCGAACCTGGCCAAAGCCGCATTCCGAGAGCGCCGCTGGCGCCGCCGCGCCACCCATAGCGGCGCCAGGATCAGCAGCACGGCGGCCACGCTGGACTGCAGCAGTGTGGCGATCAGCACCGGATAGCCCCACTCCAGCATTGACAGGCCGCCCTGCGCCTTCAGCGCCAGCAGTTCCGGCAGCGAACGCCACTTGAAGAAGTGGAAGAAATACGGCCGGTCATCCATGGTTGGACGCACGTCGAACTTGTAGCGTGCCAGGAACTTCGCGCGCTCGCCGGACAGCAGGGCCTGCGCCGCTTCGAAGAACCAGGGCCGGTCGAGCAGGTTGTAGCGGTTCGCCTCGGCCACGGTCATCCCGGGGTAGTAGGCCAGGTCGAAGGAGCGCGCCCGGCAGAACTCCCGCAGCACGGCGATGCGGGCGTCGTCGAAATCCCTGTTGCTGACCAGCAGCGTCGCGGTCTTCCAGCCGCGGATCATGACAATGCGGCGCGCCGCGCTGGCCTGCCCGTCGCGCTCGATGGCCGCGGCCGCGGTGGCCAGCAGCCTGGGAACATCGCGCGGCGGCAGGGTGACCCAGCGGGTGATGGCCAACAGGCCGCCGGGCGCGAGATGGCGCAGGTACTCGTCGAAGGCATCCACCGTGTACAGGTAGTTCTCGGACAGCGCATGCAGGCCGCCCGAGGCGGTGCCGAAGGAGTCCAGCAGGGCGATCTGGATCAGGTCGTAAGGCTCGCTGCGCGAAGCCACCAGGCCGCGCGCCTCGCCGATCAGCACACGGACGTTGGGCGCGCTGTACGGCTTGCCGGAGAAGTCGGCGAAGCGGCGCTGGACCAGATCGATCACCTGCGGGTTCAGTTCGATGGCATCCACCGCGCTGGCGCCGTGGTACATCGCCTGCAGCACATCGGCGCCGGCGCCGCTGCCCAGCACCAGCACCCGGGGTTGGCGCAGCAGGTGATAGGGCAAAGCCGAGGTCAGGTAGTCCAGGTAGGCGAGCGGCTCGCGGCGCCCGTCATAGCGGTTCAGCACGGAAAGGCCGTCGCCGTCGGTGAAGATGGCCAGTTGTGCGGGCGGTTCCTGCGTCGCGTTGAGGCTCAGGCCCGGCGCGTGGCGCAGGGGAATGGTCGGGCTGTCGACGACCGTGAGCAGGCCCAGCGGACTCCAGGTCTGGGCGATTGCGCGCGCATCCTTGATACGCAGCGTCTGGCTCAGTTCCTTGTACTCGGAGGGCGACAGGGCGATCCAGCGCCCGGGCACGCCGGCCGGCACCGCGACCGCCGCCGCCAGCAGCAACGGCACGAGCCAGCGCCTATGCCCCGTGCAAGCCATGCCGGCCAGCGCTCCGGCGGCGATGCCGGTGCCCCCCAGCAGCCGCAGTGCATCGACGGGCGTCAGGGCGAACAGCGCGGCGACGATCGCCAGGCTGCCCACGCCGGCGCCGAGAATGTCGAAGGCGTAGATCCGGTGAATCTGTTCCTGAAAGCAGGTGAAGGTCAGGCAGATGCACACCGCCGCGCAGAAGAACGGCACGAACAGCAGCAGGTAGATCAGCAGCAGGCGCGCCGACTGCCGCGCGTCCCAGAGGATCTCGAGGGGATTGAACGGAACCTGCTGGGCCAGGCTGAAGCAGGCGATCGCGCTCAGCCCGAACAGCACCGCGCCGCCGATGAACACGCTGTGGAAGCGCGGCGCCAGCACCGGCCGCGCCAGCGCCACGGCGGTGCCGGCAGCGCCGTAGCCGAGCAGCGCGACGCTGATCATCATGTAGGCGAAATGGTGCCACTGGATGATCGAAAGCAGTCGCAGCAGCAGCACCTCATAGCCGAGCGCGGAGGCAGACAGCAGCGCGAGGGCGAGCAACGGCGGCGAATGCATGCTTAGCCGCCTCCGACCAGCGGCACGAAGCGCACAGGCAGCACCTGCCGGGTGGACACACTGCCATCGCCGGCCTTCTCGATCAGCAGCAGGTACTGGATCATGAACGGCGCGCCGACCGGGATGACCATCCGCCCGCCGGCCTTGAGCTGGGCGATCAGTGGCGGCGGCACATGGCTGGCGGCGGCGGTGACGAGGATGGCGTCGTAAGGTCCGTGCTCGGGCCAGCCGTGGTAGCCATCGCCCAGCCGGGCCTGCACCTTCGCATAGCCCAGCCGGCCCAGGCGCTCCCCGGCCTGCACTGCCAGCGGCTCGATGATCTCCATCGTGTAGACCGCCTGCGCCAGCTCGGCGAGGATCGCCGCCTGGTAGCCCGAGCCAGTGCCGATCTCGAGCACCACGTCGCCGGGCCCGACCTGCGTCAGGTCGGTCATCAGGGCGACGATGTAAGGCTGGGAGATGGTCTGGCCGTAGCCGATCGGCAGCGGGCGGTTCTCGTAGGCGTAGCGCACCTCGTCGGGCGGGACGAACTTATGGCGTGGCACCCTGGCCATCGCGGCCATCACCGGCGCGGCAAACTCGGCCCTGCGGGTTTCGTCGCGGGTGACGGACGACATGGCGGCGATCTCCCGCACCATGGCGTCGCGCAACGGCGCGAACGGGTCGTCGGCATGCAGGCCGGCGGATGCCAGCGCCAGAGCGATGGCAGGCGCCAGGATGCGCGTCAGGAGCATCACCGGCTTCACAATGACTCCTCCGCCTGAGGAATAGTCGAATGGTATGGCCGGCGGGCTGGCTCGGCAAGCCGGGGGTGCCGGCGACCGGTCCTTCGCTGGAAAAGAGCGTCGCGCCGCTGCGCAGCTCGGTGGTCGAGCCGATGCAGTACGGCAAGCTGATCCCGGTTGGCGACGCCGCGCACATCGTGCCGCCGACCTGCGCCTAAGGCTTGAACCTGGCCGCCTCCGACGTGCACTGCCTGTATCGAATTTTGGTCAAGGTCTACAAGGAAGGCCGCACCGACTTGCCGGAGAAATACTCCGAACTGGCACTGCGGCGTGTCTGGAAAGGCGAGCGTTTCAGCTGGTTCATGACCAACCTGCTGCACGATTTTGGCGAGCATAAAGATGCGTGGGACCAGAAGCCTGCAATAGGCTGATCGTGAGTACTTCTTCAACTCCCACGCTGGGTTGGTCAACATTGCGGAGAACTATGTGGGGTTGCCTTACGAGGATGTCGAGTAAGCAGCCGATAGGGTAGGGGGGCTTGATCGTTCGATAGAGCCGCGGCTGGTTTGGTTAGTGGAATGGCCCTCCGGTGAAATGCGGTCCCCGATAAAAAAGGGACCGCTGCATAGCCCGCATCGCGGATGGGTTTGCCTCAAGCGGGTGGATCGATCTGATCCAGCATCCGGTTCGCAGTGATTTCCGCGAGCATGATGCTGTTGGAAATACCCAACAAGGCGTGGCGCGATCCGCCGTCCAGATGATCCACCAGGTGATGAACCATCACGTCGACAGAGGCCAGTGTCTCGACCAGATAAACCGCGAGGGTTTCGGTTGTGGCGTGCGGGTCGACGGTGAACAGGGTGCTGTGTGTGCGTGGGGTGGCTTTGATGTCGGCAGTTGAGGGGACGTGGGAATCGAGGGCGCGTTCGGCGGCTTCGTTGAGTTTGTTTGAATCGGGGCTTTGATAGGGCGATGCCGGATCGGTGTCTGGCGGATTGGGTGAAGGTTTGATCATTATTTTGGTACTCCAAACAGTTGGAGCCGTCACCTATCGCTGCTAAACGTAGGGAGGCAGCTGTGCGCAGGTTAGCAGACCGGGGAGTACCAAACCGGCGCGCCCGAAGGCGCCCTACGCACAGCTACCATGAAGTGCAGGCCTGAAATGACCTGACTGTCTGGATGCAAATGCGCTTCAGTACATGACGGGCTGCTAAACCCGATCACTGATGGGCAGTGACGGGAATCAAGTTACCGAGCGGGCCACAGGCGCACAAGCCGGCGGATTCTGGCGTAACCGTAGGCAACGACGCAAGGTCTTGTAGCTTTCAGGACGTGAGCAGTAGGACGCTTAAACATGCGCCTTTCGCGGATGTTTAATTTGCTTGATTGAACATTGCTGCGCGGCTGATTTCTGCACTCGGTCAGCACCATATGAGGAGTATCCGGCGTGCCACCGGATCGGCCGGCATAACGAATGCAGTTATTCAGGGGGTTCTTGCACGCTATGCTCAAGGTGTCTCCCCAAACGAGGCCGCCCTCGGCGGACGTGGGGAACGCTATGGCATAGCGGTATGAGACTTTGCTCGATGCCCAATAGCGCATTCCAAGACAGGACACTGAAAACGGGCGCCTTCCGCTCCCGATTTCACGACTCTCGGCTGGACACGGTCATCAAGACGGAATTCGTATCCCCGACAGCGATTTTTCGAAGCTCTGCAGCTCTTCCTTCGTAGGTGGCCACGTTATACCCATGCTCTGGACGCAGTAGGCCTTGAGCGATGTTGCGGCGACTTGGGCGAGTTCATTTTCAGGGAAGTTTGTTTGAGCGCAATTCTTCCAATCACTGCCGAATACTTCATAGAGGGCTCCCAGTGCCACGATCCGGTGTTCGTCAATACTGATCTCAGCGTCAGAAGGTTGCTCGGGTGCGGTCGATAGCCCAAGCCATGCTTTGAGCCGTTTGGGTAGTGTATCCCAGCCGTTCTGGTCGAGACGTTGTGCCTGTTGCAGCATGGCCAGGTATCGCAGCCGATTAGCAAAACGTTTGAGGGCTCGAGGCGTTTTGCGGTGCCGTTTGACTAAAGGCAACCAGGCCACCAGGGCTGCTTTGAAGGCGGGCGAGTCTTGTACTTGATACAGGCTGCGCCGCAACCGAAAAAGCGCGTACGCAATACCCGCTGCGACCACGACTAAGGTAATGGCAATGAGAGTGAAGGCGATATTGTTGCGAGTATCAACCGGCTCATGCATTGGGTAGGGATTGATGGTTGCTGCGGTATCCAGGCTGGCTTTGTTTGGAGTGGACACGTCCGATTTCGATTGGCCGACCTCACTGGGTTGTGAGGATTTGGCCTTGTTTTGTACGTCTGTTTGAGCCGCCTGCGTCGGTATGACAGGGAATTGATAGTGCCCCCCCAAGTACCAAGTACCAGCGATTGCGATAACAAAGCCAATCGTTGCCGCGGCTACCTTCAATCGTTTGAAAGGGCCGGCCTTATCTTGCGACGAATCGGGTGACGACTCTTCCAACAATCTGTGGGGTTCATCGGTGGGCGTGTCAGGAACGGCGATCTCGAGATTCACCAGTTTTTCCAAATAGTCCCGAGCGTATTTACGTCGCCGAGTACGTTCAAGTTCGGCTTTGGCTTCAGGGGTGAACGAAGCTTGACTGGCAATATCGAGCTCGGTCATTTCCTGGGCGATCTTTTCGAAGGACAGGGCCAATGCCGCCTGAACGCGATTGGTGGCCATACCGAAAATGACAAAACACTTGCCTGACGAAACCAGGAAGTTGACGGCTTCCATGACCTCTAAAACAGCCTCTGCACGACAACGATCCAAATCGTCGATAACCACTACCAAACGCCCAGGCAAGCACTGAGTGACTTCATCAAACTCCTGGGCGAACCGGGATCGGAAGCTAGTGAGGGCACTGGCCTCCTTGAGTCGAAACTGCTCGACCGAGTTGGAAAGCAAGACGGCGGGGTCCGCACCGTAGGCTGTCAGTGCTTTTCGCAAGGCGACAAATATCGTAACCAGCCCCGCCAGCTTTGCCGCCAGTGGTGCCAAACTCGGTGAGTCTAAGTTCAGCGCCGTAGGGCCTTGCTGCACAGCGGTAGCAACTGCATTGATTAAAGTCGAAAGCGGCTGCCATTGGCTTGCCTCATGGGCCCACAGGTACCCTGTGACCCAGACGCCTACCAACAGCAGGACAGTTGTGACGAACCAGTGTTTTCTAGAACGTAGCAGTAGGAGTCGCCAACGGAATAACCAACCACCCGCGAAAAAGGAGGGGGGCGATTGTTCGCGCACCGCACTGAGCAGCGCAGCCAGCAATTGTTCGTCCTTCTGATGATGCCAGGCGTTGAACCACACAGGACGGCATCCGTTACTTTCCAGGTCTTTGCAAATCAACTTCATTAGACTGCTTTTGCCTGTCCCCCAATCGCCGGAAATAGCGAGCGTCAGTGGCGGCTCAGTTGCCTCGTTACGCAGAAACCGAGAGATACCTTTGGCCAAAGGGCCGAAGCTAAGCCGGTCCTGCGAGAACGATTGGGTTGGCGCATCCGACGCCGCAATCGCAGCAACGCCATCTTCCACGGGAGGACGTTTAGTCTGGAATGTGCGTATCCACAACCCGCCGATTAGAAGCAGTGAAGCCCAGAACCAAGGAGCTGGATAGCGGGCGTATTGAATGGGTGAGGGGACGATTGTCCAGGTTTCACCGCCATCCGAGGTTCTGGTAAGGGCAGGATGTAAACCTACGGCCCAGCCTTCCTTGTCACTGCTGAACCACATGGCTAACCGAGTGGAGTGCGCAGGTGAATAGCTGTAGTGAGTGGTTTTCCAGCCATCGGTCGTCGAAAGCATCTGGCCTTCATCGCGCGCAATCCAGCTAGAGCCTGTACCGCTGCTGTAAGCCGCGGTTCCGGCCACTCGGGTCTTGCCCTCCGGTGTATATTGTACATTCCAGGTTTTACCACCGTCGGTGGTAACCACCATGCCCTCACTGCCGGTGGCGCTCCCGTTGATTCCGTCCGGAGAGAACCTGATGGACTGTAAATTCAATAGCTCGCTTGAAGGCAACGGTACTGATGACCACGTATGGCCGCCGTCGATAGTCGCCAGAAAAGTTCCGTTATCGCCAGTAACCCAACCCTGCAGTCCATCAGGATGAAAATATACAAAGTGCAGCCCTGGCAATTGCGGTCGTATATCAAGTTTGACCCAGGAGCGGCCAAAATCTTTGCTTGTCCTCAATGTGCCGTCTGCTCCGGCTAGCCAGCCAGTGCCATTTTCCAGGAACATTATGGAGGTCAGGATGGTTTGAGTACCTGCGTCTGTGGGTAACCAATGGTCACCGCCATCGGTAGTTCTGAGTAAAGCTCCATTAAATCCTGCCGCCCAACCGTGCTTGCCGTCAGCGAGAAATGTTACGGCGAATAGGCTACCAGGTGCTGCACTGGCTTGAAGCTCCCAACTCGCGCTGCAGTCGAAACTCGTCGATATGCTGCCGAAGTCACCAACGGCCCATGTTTGATTGCAGTTTGGGGGTAAAGGGTAGGCAGCGCCTTTCATCTGACGGACATCAGTAGGGCGGATGTTATTCAGGTTTTCAGATGGGGGTAGATGTCTTGTAATCTGTGTCCCCGCTGGCATCCCATTAGAGTTTTCAGGTGACCGATTATTGAAGTTCAGTGACGGCAATTGGCTCTGTGCAACGTCTTTTGAAAACTCATATCGAGCAATGCTCTCATCCAAAGTCCACGCGTTGCCAAAAACGCTCATCTTGTAGCTCAAACCCGTGGAAGTGATGGCACCCGCTTCCAAGCCGTCGTTTGAGATCCACGCGTATGTCAGCGCATCGTCTACACCAGTGATCAGTTTGGTCCAGTGTTTGCCGCTATCCTCGGAGTAAATTGCTGCACCGCTGCCGCCGACAGCCAACAGGTGTTTTCCGTCAGGGGAGGCAGCAATGGAGTTAAGCGTCGTTGTTGAATGCCATAGTCTCAGGTCGCCATTGGACTCAATGGGGTAAAGCACCTGATCGACCAGGTTTCGCTCGGCCATAGGCTTCATTGGAAATGGGTAGAGTGGTTGCAACCAAGCTGCACAGACAGCTATCACAGTGATCGCTATGGCCATCAGGCCCCAGCCCACATTAATTTTGGGATGCTGCGATTTGGGTCTTGGTTCAAATTCCATCTTGGAGGATTGACTGAACATGTTAGTCGCCTCGATTTCAGGCCATGGGGGTCCCAAGGTGTGGAGAAATCGGACAGCTACGCTTCCCACCTACCGCATCAGGCAGCTTAATAAATATAGGTGGTGAATGGGAATCTGCATCATTTAATCAGTGTTATTGATCAGGTTTTTCACAAAGATGGTCGTTCAGATTCTGACGTTCAAGTAGAGTGGTTCTGTTTCGATACCGACAGAACATCAAATGCAAACCACATAAAAAGCGTAAGCGTCCGCCCAACACACCTTGTGTGATTAAACGGGCGCCCACCTGTGCGGCAACAGCTCGGTTATCTCACTCGCACGCTGCGTCGGCAGGCGTGTAAGAACATCCTTCAAGTAAGCATACGGA
>NZ_CABVHU010000028.1 GCF_902497855.1 Pseudomonas fluorescens | reverse complement strand
TCCTACATGATCACGTGCGTGCTGATGAATTGTGGTCAACACCGAACCTTGTAGGAGCCGGCTTGCCGGCGAAGGCGTCTTCATGGGCGCCACAAGGCTCAAGGCCGTCTTCGCTGGCAAGCCAGCTTGTACATGATCACGTGCGTGCTGATGAATTGTGGTCAACACCGAACCTTGTAGGAGCCGGCTTGCCGGCGAAGGCGTCTTCATGGGCGCCACAAGGCTCAAGGCCGTCTTCGCTGGCAAGCCAGCTCCTACAGGGGGAAATTCCAGGCAAAAAAAACGCCCCGAACCAGTCGGGGCGTCAGTTGTGCGGCGTTACGGTTGGCTTTCTATTCGATCCGCAACGGCCGTTTGTTCAGGTGCGGCCAATCAGTGAAACTGTTCTTCTTCAGTCGAACCGGTCAGCGCGGTCACCGAAGACGAGCCACCCTGGATCACGGTGGTCATGTCGTCGAAGTAGCCGGTGCCCACTTCCTGCTGGTGAGCCACGAAGGTGTAACCCTTGGCAGCGTCGGCGAACTCTTGTTCTTGCAGCTTTACGTAGGCAGTCATGTCGTTGCGGGCATAGTCGTGCGCCAGGTTGAACATGCTGTGCCACATGTTGTGAATGCCAGCCAGGGTGATGAACTGGTGCTTGTAACCCATGGCGGACAATTCGCGCTGGAACTTGGCAATGGTCGCGTCGTCCAGGTTTTTCTTCCAGTTGAAGGAAGGCGAGCAGTTGTACGACAGCAGTTGGTCCGGGTATTCCTTTTTGATCGCTTCGGCGAAGCGACGAGCTTCGTCCAGGTCCGGCTTGGCGGTTTCGCACCAGATCAGGTCGGCGTACGGCGCGTAGGCCAGGCCGCGAGCGATGGCCTGGTCGAGACCGGCGCGCACTTTGTAGAAGCCTTCCTGGGTACGTTCGCCTGTCACGAACGGCTGGTCGTACGGGTCGCAATCGGAAGTCAGCAAGTCAGCGGCGTTAGCGTCGGTACGGGCCAGGATGATGGTCGGCGTACCGGCAACGTCAGCTGCCAGACGAGCAGCGGTCAGCTTCTGTACGGCTTCCTGGGTAGGCACCAGTACCTTGCCGCCCATGTGGCCGCATTTTTTCACGGAAGCCAGCTGGTCTTCGAAGTGAACGCCGGCGGCGCCTGCTTCGATCATGCTCTTCATCAGCTCGTAGGCGTTGAGTACGCCGCCGAAACCGGCTTCGGCGTCAGCCACGATCGGTGCGAAGTAGTCGATGTAACCTTCGTCGCCCGGGCCTTTGCCGGCTTTCCACTGGATCTGGTCGGCACGACGGAACGAGTTGTTGATGCGCTTGACCACGGTTGGCACCGAGTCCACCGGGTACAGCGACTGGTCCGGGTACATCGATTCGGCGGAGTTGTTGTCCGCAGCCACTTGCCAGCCCGACAGGTAGATCGCCTGGATACCGGCCTTGACTTGTTGTACAGCCTGGCCGCCGGTCAGGGCGCCCATGCAGTTGACGAAATCTTTCTCAGGGCGGAAGGACGGCTTGGCACCCTGGGTGACCAGGTTCCACAGCTTCTCGGCGCCGAGTTTTGCAAAGGTGTGCTCAGGTTGGACCGAGCCACGCAGGCGGACGACGTCAGCAGCGGAGTAAGCGCGTGTCACGCCTTTCCAGCGTGGGTTTTCAGCCCAGTCTTTTTCGAGGGCTGCAATTTGCTGTTCGCGTGTCAGTGCCATGGAGATAAACCTCGTCGCGTCTTTTACGGAAAGTTGTTCTGCGGTGGAAAACTCATGCTCGCTGACCAGAAGCTTAGGCGGTCAAGTCGAATTCGGCGGGGTTGGCGACGGGATGAACGATGGCTCGAGGGGAAGTGAGCAGGTAAGGGCGAACTGGCGAGCGCATTCGGGCGTCGTGGGCCTTTATACGAACTTCAGTGGGGTGCCGGGTTACCTAATTACGCTTCCGTCCCTCGGGACAACTTCGTTCCAGTCGGCAACCTCGTCAAACACACCTTGTGGGCGGTACAGACACGAAGCGGCTCGCGGGGTAGGTGCGAACATCGCTTCGAAGGCCCTTGCCAGGGCCCCTGATTAGCGGGAGCGAGGCCATCATGCCTTTGCTTTTTTGTATCGTCAAACGTTTTGTAGTGCTTTTTTTAAAGCACTACATCTTTGGTCTAATACGACTAATCAGTCAGTTTTCGGTGATTCAGTCCAAAGTATCGACTTTCACCCGCAGGGTCATGTCATCCCTGCCCTGGGTCGAGTAGCTGCGGGTCAGGCCCTGTTTATCGGCCTGGGTCTGGCGATTCACGCCGGCCAGGGTGATCCACTCGCCAAGGCGTCCCGTGACGGTTGTGTCGGTACTTTGCACGTTCACTACATCGGGACGTTCCTGGCTGATGCGATCACGATTGGTGCTGATCGCCAGGTGAACGGTTTCGCCGGTGACGCGGGCGGTGACGTAGAAACCCTGGGTGACGTTGCGGTATTCGGTCTGGCTGCGCAGGTCGCCGTAAACATCGGTCTGGGTGCTGATCAGCGGCACGCTCTGGCCGACCTGGATCAGGGCGGGTGCGCCTTCGCTGGCCTGGATTTGCTGGATGCCGCCGTCGCGGCTATCGGTGCTGCGGCTGATGATGCGGGTCTGGCCCGGTTTGGCGCCGTTGACCGAATAGCCCTGGTCATTCTGAAAATTGTTTTCGTTGGTGTCGACGGTGATCAGCAGGCGTTTGGGTGCGGTATCGAGTTGGGCGATAAGGGCCTTAAGTTCGTCGATCTTGTGGCGATCGGCGTTGACGATCAGTTGGTTGCCGTAGGCGCTGACCTGGCCACTGGTGCCGATGAAATCCTGCGCCATCGGCAGCATGTCGGCGCTGGTGTGGTAGTTCAGCGGCACGATCTCGGTAGCGGCCATGACCGAAATACTGCAGGTCAGTAGCAGCGTGGTGAGGAGGGTGCGTGGGGACATATCCATTATCTCCGCATGTAGGAGCGAGCTTGCTCCGGGCGGCGTTCCGACGATGGTCGTGAACGATGCCGTATCTATACTGGGTAAACGTGGCGTTCTGAAGCTTATCGCGAGCAAGCTCGCTCCTACAGGGGTTTGATAGTGCCAGTTTGTCGGCCTGGCAGGGGGCAAGTTGAATCGTAGGCAGCAAAACGCCCCGGCATTGGAAAATGGCGGGGCGTTTTTGGGTGTTCTTCGGGCCTCTTCGCGGGCAAGCCTCGCTCCTACAGGTTTACCGTAATCCTGTAGGAGCGAGGCTTGCCCGCGAAGGCCGCGACTCGCTATCAGGCCGAGTGACGCACCATGTCCACATGCGGAATCCCTGCTTCCAGGAACTCCTCGCTGACCATGTGAAAACCCAGGCGCTCATAGAACGCCGTGGCCTGCACTTGCGCACTCAGCATCTGCTGGTTCAGGCCGCGCTTCTCGGCTTCACCGATCACCGCGTGCATCAGCGCATCGCCGACTTTCAAGCCGCGCCAGTCCTTGAGCACCGATACCCGGCCGACGTGACCGTCAGGCAGCAAGCGAGCGGTACCCACCGGAAAGTCGCCTTCGAGGGCGAGGAAATGCACCGCCGTCACATCATCGGCATCCCATTCCAACTCGGGCGGAACGGACTGCTCGGCGACGAACACCGTCTCACGAATGCGCCGGATCTCGGCGTTGTCCTTTTGCCAGTCTGCGACACGTACGTGAATCTTATTCATCGGCAAACCCCAGGCTTCCTTGCTTGATCAGCTCACACAGCAGGCCGCGACCGTCTTCGTCGCTCAACCAGTCGCCAAGATTGTCGACGTGCAACGCATCGGCGGCGCAAATCATCTTCAGCAGCTCGCGCAGTTTGCCCGGCAGGTAACGGCTCTGGCCGCTGGCAAACAGCAGCAGGTCGTCATCGACTTCGGACCAGGCCAGGCGCGCACTCGGGTTGCGGATCAGCACTGCGCCTTGCTCGAGGCTGGCGAGCAGATCGTCTTCTTCGATCTCTTCCGGGCCCACCACCAGTTCCGGATAGCGCGGCTCCGTCATGAACTGGCCGAACCAGGTCAGCAGCAGGCGCTCGTCGCTCATGTGCTCGGCCAGCAGGCCTTTCAAGCGGTCGAGGGCGTCGTGCTGGATCTGGTGCGGATCGGCAGCCGGCACGGCGTCGGCGTCGGTGTAACGCTCTTCGTCCGGCAGGAACTGGCTGAGGAAGTCGGTGAAGTGGGTCAGCACTTCAGCGGCGCTCGGCGCACGGAAGCCGACCGAGTAGGTCAGGCAATCGTCGACGGCCACGCCGCAATGGGCCAGGCGCGGCGGCAGGTAGAGCATGTCGCCCGGTTCCAGGACCCATTCGTCGGTTGCTTCGAAGTCGGCGAGGATGCGCAGGTCGGCGTGTTGCAGCAGCTTGCTCTCGGAATCGCACATCTGGCCGATCTTCCAGTTGCGCTTGCCATGGCCCTGCAGCAGGAACACGTCGTAGTTGTCGAAGTGCGGGCCGACGCTGCCACCCGGGGCGGCGAAGCTGATCATCACGTCGTCGACGCGCCAGCTCGGCAGGAAGCGGAAGTTTTCCAGCAACTCGGCAACTTCCGGCACGAACTGGTCAACCGCTTGAACCAGCAGGGTCCAGTCGCGTTCCGGCAATTTGCTGAATTCGTCTTCGGCGAACGGGCCGCGGCGCAATTCCCAAGGGCGCTCGCCGTGCTCGATCACCAGGCGCGACTCAACTTCTTCTTCCAGCGCGAGGCCGGCCAGTTCGTCGGCGTCGATCGGGCTTTCGAATTCAGGAATCGCCTGGCGGATCAGCAGCGGTTTTTTCTGCCAGTAGTCGCGCATGAATTCGCGCGCCGTGATGCCGCCCAGAAGTTGAAGAGGAATATCAGGATTCATGTGTAACCTATTGAAAAAAAGCACTTTTCAGACGGGAATAAAAACGCCCGGCGCTGCCGGGCGTCTCAAACGGGTACAGCGGTCGATCAGATGCGCCTGGCTTGCTCTACAGCGTTGCCGATGTAGTTCGCCGGGGTCAGCAGTTTCAGCTCGGCCTTGGCCGCGGCTGGCATGTCCAGGCCGTCGATGAAAGTTTGCAGTGCTTCAGGGCTGATGCCCTTGCCGCGGGTCAACTCTTTCAGCTTTTCGTACGGGTTTTCGATGTTGTAGCGACGCATGACGGTCTGGATCGGCTCGGCCAATACTTCCCAGCAAGCGTCCAGGTCGGCAGCGATCTTCTGGGCGTTGAGCTCGAGTTTGCTGATACCTTTGAGGCTGGCTTCGTACGCGATCACGCTGTGGGCGAAGCCGACACCGAGGTTGCGCAGAACGGTGGAGTCGGTCAGGTCACGCTGCCAGCGGGAGATCGGCAGCTTGCTCGCCAGGTGCTGGAACAGCGCGTTGGCTATCCCTAAGTTGCCTTCCGAGTTTTCGAAGTCGATCGGGTTGACCTTGTGCGGCATGGTCGACGAACCGATTTCGCCAGCGATGGTGCGCTGTTTGAAATAACCCAGGGAGATGTAGCCCCAGATGTCGCGGTCGAAGTCGATCAGGATCGTGTTGAAACGGGCGATCGCGTCGAACAGCTCGGCGATGTAGTCGTGCGGTTCGATCTGCGTGGTGTACGGGTTGAAACCCAGGCCGAGCTCGTCTTCGATGAAGGCGCGGGCGTTTTCTTCCCAGTCGATCTCAGGGTAGGCCGACAGGTGGGCGTTGTAGTTGCCGACAGCGCCGTTGATCTTGCCCAGCAGTGGAACGGCAGCGACTTGAGCGATTTGACGCTCCAGGCGGTAAACCACGTTCGCCAGCTCTTTGCCCAGGGTGGTCGGCGAAGCCGGTTGACCGTGGGTGCGCGACAGCATTGGCACGTCAGCGAAACGGATCGCCAGCTCGCGGATGGCGTCGGCGGTCTGGCGCATCAGCGGCAGCATCACATCATCACGGCCTTCGCGCAGCATCAGGGCGTGGGACAGGTTGTTGATGTCCTCGCTGGTGCAGGCAAAGTGGATGAATTCGCTGACAGCTGCCAGTTCCGGCAGCTTGGCCGCTTGCTCTTTGAGCAAGTATTCGATGGCCTTGACGTCGTGGTTGGTGGTGCGCTCGATCTCTTTGACGCGCTCGGCGTGCTCCAGGGCGAAGTTGTCCGCCAGGGTGTTCAGCACCGCGTTGGCTTCGGCGGAGAACGCCGGCACTTCGCTGATGCCTGGGTGAGCGGCCAGGCGCTGGAGCCAGCGCACTTCAACCAGAACGCGCGCACGGATCAGGCCGTATTCGCTGAAAATCGGGCGCAGGGCCTGGGTTTTGCCGGCGTAGCGGCCGTCAACAGGGGAAACCGCAGTGAGCGAAGAAAGCTGCATGGGGTGTTCTCGGACAGTCGGGCAACGAAATGGGGCGCGTATCATACATGAAAAAATCCGCTGGTCCGTTGCCAACTGACCAGCGTCTTACGCGTTACAAATTCACAAGGTGTTGCGGACGCGGTTCAGCTGCTGCGCATCAGCGGGTAAAGCTCTTTCAGCAACTTGCGGCGGCTGATCACCAGTTGCCAGCGATGGCCGCCCAGCTGCCGCCACAGGCGTGCCGAACGAATCCCGGCCAGCAGCAGGGCGCGGATTTTCGAAGCGTTGCTCGGTTGCTGCAGGTTGCGCATGTCGCCGTGGACCTGAATCCGCTGGCGCAGGGTGCTCAAGGTGTCCTGATACAGCGCGCCGCAGGCCGCGATCACGTTTTCGTGAGCCGCGCCGAAGTGTTCGACCTGGGACTGGATCTGCGGCAGGCGCTTGCCGATTTCGTCCAGCATGTCGCCGCGTTTGGCCAGCTGGCGCTCCAGGCCCAGCATGGCCAGCGCATACCGCAGCGGTTCGCGCTGAAGGGTGCTGGGGTCGCGCTCCAGGGCGCCAATCAGCGCGCGGTAGCCTTCGCGCAGATTGAGGTCGTCGCCGCCGTAGACTTCCAGGGTGTCCTTGGGGTCGCGAATCAGCAGGCTGCCGAGCATGCAGGTCAGGCCGGCTTCGGTGGTCTGGCCGGTCTTGGCGATCTTGTCGACCAGTACCGCGGCGAGAAACACCCCGCCAAGTGCCGTCAATTGCTCCTGGGTCGGGTTCATTGGGCGTGGCCCTTGCTGGTGTTCTTGCTGGTCCAGGGTTCGGCAATTTCGATCACGCCGCCGCCGAGGCAGATTTCACCGTCATAGAACACCACCGATTGGCCTGGGGTCACCGCGCGTTGCGGGTCGTCGAAGGTCGCGCGGTAGCCGCTGGCGGTTTTTTCCAGGGTGCAGGGCTGGTCGCTCTGGCGATAACGGACCTTGGCGGTCAGCTGGCGCGGCTCGCTCAGGTCGATCGGGTTGACCCAATAGATCTCCGAGGCGAGCAGGGCGCGGGAAAACAGGTACGGGTGGTCATTGCCCTGGCCAACGATCAGCTCGTTGTGCTCCAGGTCTTTGATCAGCACGTACCAGGGTTCGTCGCTGGCGTCTTTCAGTCCGCCGATGCCGAGACCCTGGCGTTGACCGATAGTGTGATACATCAAGCCGTGGTGACGGCCGATGACTTCACCTTCGGTGGTCTTGATCTCGCCTGGCTGGGCCGGAAGGTACTGCTTGAGGAAGTCGCTGAAGCGGCGCTCGCCGATAAAGCAGATCCCGGTGGAGTCCTTTTTCTTCGCGGTGGCCAGCTGATGTTTCTCGGCGATCGCGCGCACCTCGGGCTTTTCCAGTTCGCCGACCGGGAACAGGGTCTTGGCGATCTGTTCGCCGCCGACGGCATGCAGGAAGTAGCTCTGGTCCTTGTTCGGGTCCAGGCCCTTGAGCAGCTCGGTGCGACCATCGATATCGCGGCGACGCACGTAGTGGCCGGTGGCGATCAGGTCGGCACCCAGCATCATGGCGTAGTCGAGGAACGCCTTGAACTTGATCTCGCGGTTGCAGAGGATGTCCGGGTTCGGCGTGCGACCGGCCTTGTATTCGGCCAGGAAGTGCTCGAACACGTTGTCCCAGTACTCGGCGGCGAAGTTGGCGGTGTGCAGCTTGATGCCAATTCTGTCGCACACGGCCTGGGCGTCCGCCAGGTCATCCATGGCGGTGCAGTATTCCGTTCCATCGTCTTCTTCCCAGTTCTTCATGAACAGGCCTTCCACCTCATAACCCTGCTCGATCAGCAGGAGAGCGGAAACGGAAGAGTCCACGCCGCCGGACATGCCGACAATGACGCGCTTCTTTTGTGTGTCAGAAGGGGCTGGATCACGCATAGGGATTCAATGAGTGTCTTGAAAAAGGACGCGATTCTAGCAGGCCCAAGCCCGCAAGGCTAAAGAGAAGGACGGATCAGTTCGAGTCCGAAGTGTTTGCCGTCCAGATAATCATCGATACAACGGATGATCAGCTCACTGCGCCAGTTTGCGCGCTGTGCCAGCAATTCGTCACGCGTCAGCCACTTGGCGCCGACGATGCCGTCGTCCAGTTGGTAGTTTGGGCGATGTTTGAGCGGCTTGGCGCTGAAGCAGACCCGCTGGTAGGTCACGCCGTTGCTCGGGGCGGTGTAGAGGTAAATGCCCACCACGCCGGTCGGTTCGACGTCCCAGCCGGTTTCCTCGAGGGTTTCGCGTATGGCGGCGTCGATCAGGGTTTCGTCCGGGTCGAGATGGCCGGCGGGTTGGTTGAGTACCGTTCGTCCGTGCTGGGTTTCTTCAACCATCAGGAAACGGCCGTTGTCTTCGACGATGGTGGCGACGGTGATGTGGGGTTTCCAGTCCATAGAGCTTCCTCAAATTTTGAAGGGTGAAACACGGACCCCCTGTAGGAGCTGGCTTGCCAGCGAAAGCGGTGGGTCAGTCAATCAAAGTGTTGAATGATATACCGCCTTCGCTGGCAAGCCAGCTCCTACAGGGGATATGGTTCGGCAGATAGGTGTGTGTGATGCCCACAAACAGAAACCCCGGCACTGGGCCGGGGCTTCTTTGCATCCTTACAACCTTAAACCAACGCGGCGATCGCAGCGTTGAAAGTGTTGCTCGGGCGCATGGCCTTGCTGATCAGCTCGGCATTGGCGTGGTAGTAACCGCCGATGTCCACTGGCTTGCCCTGTACGGCGTTGAGCTCGGCAACGATGGTCGCCTCGTTCTCGGTCAGGGTCTTGGCCAACTCGCCAAACTGCGCTTGCAGTGCAGTGTCTTCGGTCTGGGCGGCCAGGGCTTGTGCCCAGTACAGCGCCAGGTAGAAGTGGCTGCCGCGGTTGTCGATGTTGCCGACTTTGCGCGATGGCGACTTGTTGTTGTCCAGGAACTGGCCGGTGGCCTGGTCCAGGGTCTTGGCCAATACCAGCGCCTTGGGGTTGTTGTAAGTCACACCCAGGTGCTCGAGGGACGCGGCCAGGGCCAGGAACTCGCCCAGGGAATCCCAGCGCAGGAAGTTTTCTTCCAGCAGCTGCTGCACGTGCTTCGGCGCCGAACCGCCGGCGCCGGTTTCGAACAGGCCGCCGCCGTTCATCAGCGGTACGATCGACAGCATCTTGGCGCTGGTGCCCAGTTCCATGATCGGGAACAGGTCAGTCAGGTAGTCGCGCAATACGTTGCCGGTCACCGAGATGGTGTCCTTGCCTTCGCGGGTGCGCTGCAGGGTGAACTTCATCGCGTCGACCGGCGCCTTGATCTGGATGTCCAGGCCGGCAGTGTCGTGATCCTTCAGGTAAGCCTGAACTTTCTCGATCACCACGCCGTCGTGGGCGCGCATCGGGTCCAGCCAGAAAATAGCCGGGGTGCTGCTTGCGCGAGCACGGTTGACGGCCAGTTTGACCCAATCCTGGATCGGCGCGTCTTTGGTCTGGCACATGCGGAAGATGTCGCCGGCTTCAACCGACTGTTCCAGCAGCAGGCCGCCTTTGCTGTCGGTCACGCGGACAACACCGTTGGTCTTGATCTGGAACGTCTTGTCGTGCGAACCGTACTCTTCGGCTTTTTTCGCCATCAGGCCAACGTTTGGCACGCTGCCCATGGTGGTCGGATCGAAAGCGCCATTGGCCTTGCAGTCTTCGATCACCGCCTGGTAGATGGTGGCGTAGCAGCGATCCGGGATCACCGCCTTGGTGTCGTGCAGCTGGCCGTCGGTGCCCCACATCTTGCCGGAGTCACGGATCATCGCCGGCATCGAGGCGTCGACGATGACGTCGCTCGGCACGTGCAGGTTGGTGATGCCTTTGTCGGAGTTGACCATGGCCAGCGACGGACGAACGGCGTAGACCGCCTGGATGTCCGCTTCGATCTGCGCTTGCTGATCGCTAGGCAGGGCCTTGATGCGAGCGTACAGGTCGCCGATGCCGTTGTTCAGGTTGAAGCCGATCTGTGCCAGCACGTCAGCGTGCTTGGCCAGTGCGTCTTTGTAGAACTCGGCAACGATCTGGCCGAACATGATCGGGTCGGAGACCTTCATCATGGTGGCTTTCAGGTGTACCGACAGCAGTACGCCCTTGGCTTTGGCGTCTTCGATCTCGGCTGCGATGAAGTTGCGCAGCGCTTTTTTGCTCATGACCGCGCAATCGAGGATCTCACCGGCTTGCACGGTGGTCTTTTCTTTCAGGACGGTGGTGGTGCCGTCTTGAGCGATCAGTTCGATTTTGACCGCATCGGCGGCATCGATCAGGGCGGCTTTTTCGCTGCCGTAGAAATCGCCGGTGCTCATGTGCGCCACGTGGGACTTGGAGTCCGCAGCCCAGGCGCCCATTTTGTGCGGGTGCTTGCGCGCATAGTTCTTGACCGACAACGGTGCACGACGATCGGAGTTGCCTTCGCGCAGGACCGGGTTCACGGCGCTGCCTTTGATCTTGTCGTAGCGCGACTTGGCGAGCTTGTCGGCGTCGCTGGTCACGGTTTCCGGGTAGTCTGGCAGTGCGAAGCCCTGGGCTTGCAGCTCTTTGATCGCGGCTTGCAGTTGCGGAACCGAGGCGCTGATGTTCGGCAGCTTGATGATGTTGGCTTCAGGCGTGACGGCCAGGTCGCCCAGTTCGGCGAGATGGTCGGCGACGGCTTTGTCACCCAGTTGCTCGGGGAAGCTGGCCAGGATGCGCCCTGCAAGAGAGATATCGCGGGTTTCCACGGCGATATCAGCGGAGGCGGTGAAAGCCTCTACGATAGGCAACAGTGAATAGGTGGCGAGGGCGGGAGCTTCGTCGGTGAAGGTATAGATGATCTTCGAGCGGGTGGGCATATTCGGATTAACTCTCTCTTCTTTGCTAAAGCATGCGCAGAAAAACTCGAGGGGCGCCGGGTAAGCGCGTTCGTTCAAAGTCATCCATGAGCCGAATGTCGAGATTTGTGCGCGGTGATGTTGGGTGCATCAGTCGAGCGTCAAGCGGGTGGACCGCGGTAACGGTCCTGCTTTTTCGGGTCCGAAGTCTCGGCTACATTCCAGTTGCAGAGAGGTCGGCCGTCGTGACTCTGTGGTCAGCGGGCGGCATTATACATAGGTAGCTGGCAATCTGCCGATGGTTCACACACATCGATTGACGTCCATTGGTCTAAAGGTCGCAGGGGAGTGCGGGGCGTAGAGTCTTGCACCGTGCTTGAGTTTGGCGTTTTTCCCTTTGCTTTCAGGCTTGTAGGCCCCGGACCGCACAGCTTTGCGGCAGATGGGTGGAACATAGGGTTTGCGCGCCGAATTAACTGGGTTACGCTCGAACCAAGCCAGATGTTCAATCCAATCAATGGAGTTCAGCATGGGTTACAAGAAGATTCAGGTTCCAGCCGTCGGCGACAAAATCACCGTCAATGCAGACCATTCTCTCAATGTTCCTAATAACCCGATCATCCCCTTCATCGAAGGCGACGGCATTGGGGTTGATATCAGCCCTGTCATGATCAAGGTTGTCGATGCTGCTGTTAAGAAGGCTTACGGCGGCGAGCGCAAAATTTCCTGGATGGAAGTCTACGCCGGGGAAAAAGCGACTCAGGTTTACGACCAGGACACCTGGCTGCCCCAGGAAACCCTGGACGCGGTCAAGGATTACGTGGTGTCCATAAAGGGCCCCCTGACCACCCCGGTCGGCGGCGGCATCCGTTCCCTGAACGTGGCCCTGCGCCAGCAACTCGACCTGTATGTCTGCCTGCGCCCGGTGCGCTGGTTCGAAGGCGTGCCTAGCCCGGTCAAGAAGCCAGGCGACGTCGACATGACCATCTTCCGCGAAAACTCGGAAGACATTTATGCCGGTATCGAATGGAAGGCCGGTTCGCCGGAAGCGACCAAGGTCATCAAGTTCCTGAAAGACGAAATGGGCGTGACCAAGATCCGTTTCGACGAAAATTGCGGTATCGGTATCAAGCCGGTTTCCCTGCAAGGCACCAAGCGTCTGGCGCGCAAGGCCCTGCAGTATGTGGTCGACAACGACCGCGACTCGCTGACCATCGTGCACAAAGGCAACATCATGAAGTTCACCGAAGGTGCCTTCAAGGAATGGGCCTACGAGGTGGCCGCTGAAGAATTCGGCGCGACCCTGCTCGACGGCGGGCCGTGGATGCAGTTCAAGAACCCGAAAACCGGCAAGAATGTCATCGTCAAGGACGCCATCGCCGACGCCATGCTCCAGCAGATCCTGCTGCGCCCGGCCGAATACGATGTCATCGCGACCCTGAACCTGAACGGCGACTACCTCTCCGACGCCCTGGCGGCGGAAGTGGGCGGTATCGGTATCGCGCCGGGTGCCAACCTGTCCGACACCATTGCAATGTTCGAAGCGACCCACGGTACTGCGCCGAAGTACGCTGGCAAGGACCAGGTCAACCCGGGTTCGCTGATCCTGTCCGCAGAGATGATGCTGCGTCACATGGGCTGGACCGAAGCGGCCGACCTGATCATCAAGGGCACCAACGGCGCGATTTCCGCCAAGACCGTGACCTATGACTTCCACCGTCTGATGGAAGGCGCGAAGCTGCTGTCTTCGTCTGCGTTTGGTGATGCGCTGATTTCGCACATGTAAGCGAATTAAGGTGTAACAAAAACCGCCCGGCTCAAGTGATTGAGTCGGGCGGTTTTTTTATGACTGGATGTTTGGTTGTGTCAGCCCGAGACCGTTTCTTTTTGCGTGGCGGGCAGCGCCTGTCCTGCCGAAGCCTCGGCGGCGGCGATATCGACGGCATGCAACCCCTTCGGACCCTGGATGATGTTGAAGGTCACGGGTTGCCCGGCTTTAAGGGTTTTGTAACCATCCATTTTGATCGCCGAGTAGTGGGCAAACAGATCATCATCCTTGCCGTCCTCGTTGATAAAACCGTAGCCCTTGGCGTTGTTGAACCATTTCACCTTGCCGACCGCCATACTCATATCCCTCTGCAACAGACTCCATCACTGGAGTATCATCCAGTACATCCGCAGTCATTTCTCAGAAATAAGGTTGACTCCGCGGACCTTTTTTACCCACTGTGGGCTCTATTGGTTGTAACACCGTTTTGCCGATAGTCAAGGTGACCAGGCAGTCGGAGTTGAAATCGGCGATGGTCGCCCCCACCACTGTATTCGCACAACTGACGAACCTTTCTTTCCATGCATGCAATCAGCCAGATTCGACTAACATTCAATCAGGATCGTCCGACTCTCCAAAAAGATCGCCCGGAGGAACACGACGACGATTCAGCGGGCATTGCTGTTCAGGAAGCAAAGCCTGCGTTACAGGCACCGCCGATGTACAAGGTGGTTTTGTTCAACGATGACTACACACCGATGGATTTCGTCGTCGAAGTGCTCGAGGTGTTTTTTAACCTGAATCGCGAGCTGGCGACCAAGGTCATGCTGGCCGTCCACACAGAAGGACGGGCAGTATGTGGAGTGTTTACCCGCGACATCGCCGAGACGAAGGCCATGCAGGTCAACCAGTACGCCAGGGAAAGCCAGCATCCGCTACTCTGTGAAATCGAGAAGGACGGTTAATCGCCGACCACTTGGGTATGAGGTGAAGCTATGTTAAACCGCGAGCTCGAAGTCACCCTCAATCTTGCCTTCAAGGAGGCCCGATCGAAGCGTCATGAGTTCATGACCGTCGAACACCTCCTGCTGGCCCTATTGGACAATGAGGCTGCCGCCACCGTTTTGCGTGCCTGCGGCGCAAACCTCGACAAACTCAAGCATGACCTGCAGGAGTTCATCGACTCGACCACGCCATTGATTCCCGTCCATGACGAGGATCGTGAAACCCAGCCAACCCTGGGCTTCCAGCGTGTTCTGCAGCGTGCTGTCTTTCATGTACAGAGCTCGGGCAAACGCGAAGTGACCGGCGCCAACGTGCTGGTTGCGATCTTCAGCGAACAAGAGAGTCAGGCGGTGTTCCTGCTGAAACAGCAGAGCGTCGCGCGGATCGATGTCGTCAACTACATCGCCCACGGCATTTCCAAAGTGCCCGGGCACGGCGATCACTCTGAAGGTGAGCAAGATATGCAGGACGACGAGGGCGGCGAGTCTTCTTCTTCAGGCAATCCCCTGGATGCTTATGCCAGCAACCTCAACGAACTCGCGCGCCAGGGTCGGATCGACCCGCTGGTAGGCCGTGAGCTGGAAGTCGAGCGTGTCGCGCAGATCCTGGCGCGGCGTCGCAAGAACAATCCGCTGCTGGTGGGCGAGGCGGGCGTGGGTAAAACCGCGATTGCCGAAGGCCTGGCCAAGCGCATTGTCGACAACCAGGTGCCGGACCTGCTGGCCAACAGCGTGGTGTATTCCCTCGATCTGGGGGCGCTGCTGGCCGGGACCAAATACCGTGGCGATTTCGAGAAGCGCTTCAAGGCGCTGCTCAACGAGCTGAAAAAACGTCCTCAGGCGATCCTGTTCATCGACGAGATCCACACCATCATCGGTGCGGGTGCCGCGTCCGGTGGCGTCATGGATGCCTCGAACCTGCTCAAGCCGCTGCTGTCGTCCGGTGATATCCGGTGCATCGGTTCGACCACCTTCCAGGAGTTTCGCGGGATCTTCGAGAAGGACCGTGCCCTGGCCCGGCGCTTCCAGAAGGTCGATGTGTCGGAGCCCTCGGTGGAAGACACCATCGGTATCCTGCGTGGCCTGAAAGGGCGTTTCGAAGCGCACCACAACATCGAATACAGCGATGAAGCCTTGCGTGCGGCGGCTGAACTGGCCTCGCGCTACATCAATGACCGGCACATGCCGGACAAGGCCATCGACGTCATCGACGAGGCGGGTGCCTACCAGCGCCTGCAGCCGATCGAGAAGCGCGTGAAACGCATCGAGGTGCCTCAGGTCGAGGACATCGTCGCGAAAATCGCGCGGATTCCGCCAAAACACGTCACCAGCTCCGACAAAGAGCTGCTGCGTAACCTTGAGCGTGACCTGAAGCTGACGGTATTTGGCCAGGATGCCGCGATCGACTCGCTGTCGACCGCGATCAAACTGTCCCGTGCCGGCCTCAAGTCGCCTGACAAGCCTGTCGGTTCGTTCCTGTTCGCAGGCCCGACCGGTGTCGGTAAAACCGAAGCGGCGCGTCAGTTGGCCAAGGCGTTGGGGATCGAGCTGGTTCGCTTCGACATGTCCGAGTACATGGAGCGCCACACCGTATCGCGTCTGATCGGTGCACCTCCAGGTTATGTCGGGTTCGACCAGGGCGGCCTGCTGACCGAAGCCATCACCAAGCAGCCTCACTGCGTGCTGTTGCTCGATGAGATCGAGAAGGCGCATCCGGAAGTCTTCAACCTGCTGCTGCAGGTAATGGACCACGGTACGCTGACCGATAACAACGGGCGCAAGGCGGACTTCCGTAACGTGATCGTCATCATGACGACCAACGCCGGTGCCGAAACCGCAGCCCGTGCTTCGATCGGTTTCACCCATCAGGACCACTCGTCCGATGCGATGGAGGTGATCAAGAAGAGCTTCACGCCGGAATTCCGCAACCGTCTGGACACCATTATCCAGTTTGGTCGCCTCAGCCATGAGGTCATCAAGAGCGTGGTGGACAAGTTCCTTACCGAGCTTCAGGCGCAGTTGGAAGACAAGCGTGTGCAGCTGGAAGTGACGGACGCGGCGCGCAGCTGGCTGGCAGCCGGTGGCTACGACTCGGCAATGGGTGCTCGACCCATGGCACGTCTGATCCAGGACAAGATCAAGCGTCCGCTGGCGGAAGAGATTCTCTTTGGCGAACTGGCCGACCATGGTGGCGTGGTGCACATCGATCTGAAGGACGGCGAGCTGACCTTCGAGTTCGAGACCACGGCTGAAATGGCCTGACGTTGACCGCAACACAGCAAAAGGCGCCGCGAGGCGCCTTTTTGCTGTCTGCCGGATGTTGATCATTCCCACGCTCCGCGTGGGAATGCAGCCCGGGACGCTCTGCGTCCCTTCCAGAGCCGAACGCGGAGCGTCCTTTGAGGCATTCCCACGCAGAGCGTGGGAACGATCCGCACACAAAAACGCCCGGCATAAACCGGGCGTCTTGTATTGACTTGATTAGCGAGCGCGGTAAGTGATGCGCCCTTTGCTCAAGTCATAGGGCGTCAGCTCGACGCGCACTTTGTCACCGGTAAGAATACGAATGTAGTTCTTGCGCATCTTGCCGGAGATATGCGCGGTTACGACGTGCCCATTTTCCAACTCCACGCGAAACATGGTGTTGGGCAGGGTGTCGACGACAGTGCCTTCCATTTCGAAGCTGTCTTCTTTCGACATGCAGTAAAGCCCTCGGTGTCCAATGAATGGCCCGGTGCAACTGCGCCAGGCAAAAGCGGCGTGCATTGTGCCCGAAAAATGGGGTTTAAGCCAAGGGGTTTAGGGCTTGCTCTAGTTCAGGATGACCCAGCGCTGATTAATCAGCAGTTCGATCGGGCGATATTGCGTCTTGTAGCTCATTTTTTTGCAGTTCTTGATCCAATAGCCGAGGTAGACCGCTTCCAGGCCCAGACGCCGGGCCTCGGTGATCTGCCAGAGGATCGCGTAGCGCCCCAGGCTGCGACGTTCTTCATCGGGCTCGTAGAAGGTGTAGACCGCCGACAGACCGTTGGGCAGCAGGTCTGTGACAGCCACTGCCACCAACCGGCCTTCGAGACGGAATTCATAGAACCTGGAAAACGGCAGGTCCCGTACCAGGAAGGTCGCAAACTGATCGCGGCTTGGCGGGTACATGTCGCCATCGGCATGCCGCTGCTCGATGTAGCGTTGATAGAGGTCGAAGTACTCCTCGCTGAACTTGGGCCTGGCCGGACGGACTTGCACATCGGCGTTGCGCTTGAAGATGCGCTTCTGCTGACGGTTGGGTGAAAACTGCGCAACAGGGATGCGCGCCGGTACGCACGCATTGCAATTCTGGCAATGGGGCCGGTACAGATGATCGCCGCTGCGACGAAAACCCATTTCCGACAGGTCTGCGTAGACATGCACATCCATGGGCTGGCTAGGGTCGAGGAACAAGGTCGTGGCCTGCTCCTCGGGCAGATAACTGCAAGAGTGGGGTTGAGTGGCATAAAACTTCAAGCGCGCCAACTCGGTCATGATCAACCCTCGGATAAGCTTTTGAATAAGTGTAAGCGCTTTTGAATAAGTGTATGACACATGGGCCAAAGTCGCTCAGCAAACCCAGGTGGCGCGGCTGGGCTGGTCCAGATGCCGCGCCAGGTAGCCGGCGAACTCGCGGCGGGGAATCGCCCGGGCGCCGAGACTGTGCAGATGGTCGGTCGGCATCTGGCAGTCGATCAGCACAAAGCCTGAGTCTTCCAGATGTCGCACCAGTGTGGCAAAGCCATATTTGGAGGCGTTGTCGGCACGGCTGAACATCGACTCGCCGAAAAACAGCTGCCCCATGGCCAGGCCATACAGCCCGCCGACGAGTTCGCCCTGGTCCCAGACTTCCACCGAATGCGCATAACCGCGCTTGTGCAGCTCGAGGTAGGCCGCCTGCATGGCGTCGGTGATCCAGGTGCCGTCGGCGTATTCCCGTGGCGCGGCGCACGCGCGGATCACCGCGGCAAAATCCCGATCGAAGGTCACTTGATAGCGTTGTTGGCGCAGCAACTTGTTCAGGCTGCGCGAGACATGCAGTTCGTCGGGGAACAGCACCGTGCGCGGGTCCGGTGACCACCAGAGGATTGGCTGGCCTTCCGAGAACCACGGAAAGCAGCCATGGCGATAGGCTTTGATCAGCCGATCGGCGGACAGGTCGCCGCCCGCCGCCAGCAGCCCGTTGGGGTCGCGCATGGCCTTGTCCAGCGGCGGGAAGGTCAGGGTGTTGCGTTGTAACCAAGTCAGCATGGCATCCGGGCTTTGCAGAAGGGGAGGGCGGTGGCGGGCTGTCGGGCCCGCCGTGAAGTGTGCCGTCAAACGGTGGGAATGTCGTCGAGGTATTTCTCCGCGTCCAGGGCGGCCATGCAGCCGGCCCCGGCGGAGGTGACGGCCTGACGATAAACGTGATCGGCCACGTCGCCGGCGGCGAATACGCCGGCGATCGCGGTGGCGGTAGCATCGCCTTCGCTGCCGCCCTTGACCAGCAAATAGCCGTCGCGCATTTCCAGCTGACCCTGGAACAGGTCGGTGTTGGGTTTGTGACCAATGGCGATGAAGACCCCGGTCAGCGGCAATTCGCGGGTTTCGCCGCTGTGACTGTCCCGCAGGCGGGCACCGGTCACGCCGCTGGCATCGCCCAGCACTTCATCCAGGTGCTGATTCCAGTGCAGGCGAATATTGCCGTTGGCGGCCTTTTCAAAGAGTTTGTCCTGCAGGATTTTCTCGGCGCGCAACTTGTCGCGGCGGTGAATCAGGTGGACTTCGCTGGCAATGTTCGACAAATACAGGGCTTCCTCGACCGCGGTGTTGCCGCCGCCGATCACCGCGACCACCTGTTTGCGGTAGAAAAAGCCGTCACACGTGGCGCAAGCCGATACCCCTTTGCCGGCAAAGGCTTCTTCCGAGGGCAGCCCCAGGTATTGCGCCGAGGCGCCGGTGGCGATAATCAGTGCATCGCAGGTGTACCGGCCGCTGTCGCCAATGAGCTCGAACGGGCGCTGTTGCAACTTGGCCGTGTGGATGTGGTCGTAAACAATCTCTGTGTCAAAGCGTTCGGCGTGTTTTTGCATGCGCTCCATCAGCACCGGGCCGGTGAGCCCTTCGACGTCGCCGGGCCAGTTGTCGACTTCGACGGTGGTGGTGAGCTGGCCACCTGCCTGTATGCCGGTAATGACCACGGGTTTGAGGTTGGCGCGGGCGGCATAAACGGCCGCGCTGTAACCGGCAGGGCCGGAACCCAGAATGATCAGGCGGGAATGCTTCGCTTCGCTCATAAAAACACCTCATAAGCCTTTGTCACGAAAGAGAATGCATGCTCAAATTGAACGGCATGCGAGTCCCGTTGACTATGCTACACCCGGGACCGCATGCATGGCATTGGACGAACAAACCCGTACAATGCCTGCTGTCGGCGTGCTTGTAACAAAATAAGCATTGCGAGCCGTGTTTATATAAACCGGGGCGCAGTGTTAAAAGTAGTCCCAGTTGCGCCTGTTAACTTTTTTACCTGCCTGGATCGGGCAGTTTTTTATAGTCATTCAACAGATGGACGCGCCATGGGCGCAGGAAAAGAAGCGTTTTGAAGAAATCCACCGCAGCACCTAAACCAGCCGTCGTTCCGCTCTGGCGCCAGCAATTGCACTACCGACTCAAGGAAGGTGCGTTGATCGCCGTCGGTGCCTTGTGCCTGTTCCTGATGATGGCCTTGCTGACCTATGGCAAGGACGATCCGGGCTGGAGCCACAACAGCAAGATCGAGGACGTGCAGAACTTCGGCGGCCCGGCCGGTTCCTACAGCGCCGACATCCTGTTCATGGTGCTGGGTTACTTCGCCTACATCTTCCCGCTGCTGCTGGCGATCAAGGCCTGGCAGATTTTCCGTCAGCGCCACCAACCCTGGGAATGGAGCGGCTGGCTGTTCTCCTGGCGCCTGATCGGCCTGGTGTTCCTCGTGCTGTCGGGCGCGGCCCTGGCGCATATCCATTTTCACGCGGCGACCGGTCTGCCGGCCGGCGCTGGCGGCGCGCTGGGTGAAAGCCTCGGCGACGTGGCCAGGAACGCATTGAATATCCAGGGCAGCACCTTGCTGCTCATCGCACTGTTCCTGTTCGGCCTGACGGTGTTCACCGACCTGTCGTGGTTCAAGGTGATGGACGTCACGGGCAAGATTACCCTCGACTTGTTCGAACTGTTCCAGAGCGCGGCCAATCGCTGGTGGGCCGCCCGTGTCGAGCGCAAGCAACTGGTAGCGCAACTGCGTGAAGTCGATGAGCGCGTGCATGACGTGGTGGCGCCGAGCGTCACCGACAAACGCGAGCAGGCCAAGGTCAAGGAGCGCCTGATCGAGCGCGAGCAAGCCCTCAGCAAACACATGTCGGACCGCGAGAAGCAGGTGCCGCCGGTTATCGCCCCAGCGCCGCCGAAGCCTGGAGCGCCGAGCAAACGCGTGGAAAAAGAGAAACAGGCGCCGCTGTTCGTCGACAGCGCCGTGGAAGGCACCTTGCCGCCGATCTCGATTCTTGACCCTGCGGAAAAGAAACAACTCAATTACTCGCCCGAGTCCCTGGCTGCAGTGGGCCACTTGCTGGAAATCAAGCTCAAGGAATTCGGCGTCGAAGTCTCGGTGGACTCGATTCACCCGGGCCCGGTGATTACCCGTTATGAAATCCAGCCCGCGGCAGGCGTCAAGGTCAGCCGCATCTCCAACCTGGCGAAAGACCTGGCCCGTTCCCTGGCCGTGACCAGCGTGCGGGTGGTGGAAGTGATCCCGGGCAAGACCACGGTCGGTATCGAGATTCCCAACGAAGACCGGCAGATCGTGCGCTTCTCCGAAGTGTTGTCGACCCCCGAGTACGATAACTTCAAGTCGCCGGTCACCCTGGCCCTGGGTCACGATATCGGCGGCAAGCCGGTCATCACCGACCTGGCGAAAATGCCGCACTTGCTGGTGGCCGGTACCACAGGTTCCGGTAAGTCGGTGGGGGTGAACGCGATGATCCTGTCGATCCTGTTCAAGTCCGGCCCGGAAGACGCCAAGCTGATCATGATCGACCCGAAAATGCTCGAACTGTCGATCTACGAAGGCATTCCGCACCTGCTGTGCCCGGTGGTGACCGACATGAAGGACGCGGCCAACGCCCTGCGCTGGAGCGTGGCGGAGATGGAGCGTCGCTACAAACTGATGGCGAAGATGGGCGTGCGCAACCTGTCGGGCTTCAATGCCAAGGTCAAGGAAGCCCAGGACGCCGGCGAGCCCCTGACCGATCCGTTGTACAAGCGCGAAAGCATCCACGACGAAGCGCCGCTGCTGGTCAAGCTGCCGACCATTGTCGTGGTGGTCGACGAATTCGCCGACATGATGATGATCGTCGGCAAGAAGGTTGAAGAACTGATCGCCCGTATCGCCCAGAAAGCCCGAGCGGCCGGCATCCACTTGATCCTCGCGACCCAGCGTCCGTCGGTCGACGTGATCACCGGCCTGATCAAGGCGAACATCCCGACACGCATGGCGTTCCAGGTGTCGAGCAAGATCGACTCGCGGACCATCATCGACCAGGGTGGTGCCGAACAACTGCTGGGTCACGGTGACATGCTGTACATGCCGCCCGGCACCAGCCTGCCGATCCGCGTCCACGGTGCCTTCGTCTCCGATGACGAGGTGCACCGGGTGGTTGAAGCCTGGAAACTGCGTGGTGCGCCGGAATACAACGACGAGATCCTCGCCGGCGTTGAAGAGCCGGGCAGCGGTTTCGACGGTGGCAGCAGCGGTGGCGACGATGATCCCGAAACCGATGCGCTTTATGACGAAGCCGTGCAATTCGTTCTGGAAAGCCGCCGCGCCTCCATCTCCGCGGTTCAGCGCAAGCTGAAAATCGGCTACAACCGCGCCGCGCGCATGATCGAAGCCATGGAAATGGCCGGGGTCGTGACGTCGATGAACACCAACGGTTCCCGTGAAGTCCTGGCGCCTGGCCCGGTACGCGACTGATTTGAATAAGAAGGTGGCGCCTGAAGGGCGCCCCCGCACTCCCACGAATATCAAGAGGACTCCCATGCGTCTTATCCGCATGCTGTTGCTGCCGGTTCTGGCTTTGACCACGCTCTCGGCCCACGCCGATGACAAGGACGTGGCGCGCCTGACCCAACTGCTGGAAAAATCCCAGACCCTGACCGCGCGTTTCTCCCAGCTGACCCTCGACGGCGGCGGCACCCAGCTGCAGGAAACCGCCGGTGAAATGTCGTTGCAGCGCCCGGGCCTGTTCTACTGGCACACCAACGCGCCGGCCGAACAAACGATGGTCTCCGACGGCAAGAAGGTGACATTGTGGGATCCGGACCTGGAGCAGGCCACTATCAAGACCCTCGACCAGCGCCTGACCCAGACTCCGGCGCTGTTGCTGTCCGGTGACGTGTCCAAGATCAGCCAGAGCTTCGACATCAGCGCCAAGGAAGCCGGCGGCGTGATCGACTTCACCTTGAAGCCGAAAACCAAGGACACCCTGTTCGACAGCCTGCGCCTGTCGTTTCGCAACGGCTTGGTCAATGACATGCAGATGATTGACAGCGTCGGTCAACGCACCAATATCCTGTTCACCGGCGTGAAGGCCAACGAGCCGATCCCGGCGTCGAGGTTCAAGTTCGACATCCCCAAGGGTGCCGACGTGATCCAGGAATAAACCGCAGATCATAGACCTGTGGGAGAACCAGTGGGAGCGAGCCTGCTCGCGAATGCGGTGGGTCAGACAACATTGATAGCGACTGACACACCGCATTCGCGAGCAGGCTCGCTCCCACAGGAACTGCGGTGTTCAATGCTTTGGCTGGTTGGCATCAGGAACCGATAAAGAGGTTTTAAACGTACGTGATGGACCTGTTTCGCAGCGCCCCGATTGCTCAACCCCTGGCTGCCCGTTTGCGCGCGGCCAATCTGGACGAGTACGTCGGTCAGGAACACCTGCTCGCCCGCGGCAAGCCATTGCGCGAAGCCCTGGAGCAGGGTGCCCTGCACTCGATGATTTTCTGGGGCCCGCCGGGTGTGGGCAAGACCACCCTGGCGCGGCTGCTGGCGGAAGTCTCGGATGCGCACTTCGAAACGGTCTCGGCGGTCCTGGCCGGGGTCAAGGAAATCCGCCAGGCGGTGGAAATCGCCAAGCAGCAGGCCGGGCAGTACGGCAAACGCACCATCCTGTTCGTCGACGAAGTGCACCGCTTCAACAAGTCCCAGCAGGATGCGTTCCTGCCGTATGTCGAAGACGGCACGCTGATTTTCATTGGCGCGACCACGGAAAACCCCTCGTTCGAACTCAATAACGCATTGCTGTCCCGAGCGCGGGTCTACGTGCTCAAAAGCCTCGACGAAGCGGCCCTGCGCAAACTGGTGCAGCGCGCGCTGACCGAAGAGCGTGGCCTGGGCAAACGCCAACTGACCCTCAGCGATGAAGGCTTCCAGATGCTGCTGTCGGCGGCCGACGGCGATGGCCGACGCCTGCTCAACCTGCTGGAAAACGCCTCGGACCTGGCCGAAGACCACAGCGAGATCGGTGTCGATCTGCTGCAAAGCCTGTTGGGCGATACCCGTCGGCGGTTCGACAAGGGCGGGGAGGCGTTCTATGACCAGATTTCCGCGTTGCATAAATCGGTGCGCGGCTCCAACCCCGACGGCGCGCTGTACTGGTTCGCGCGGATGATCGACGGCGGTTGCGATCCGCTGTACCTGGCCCGGCGCGTGGTGCGCATGGCCAGCGAAGACATCGGCAACGCCGACCCGCGCGCCCTGAGCCTGTGCCTGGCGGCGTGGGAAGTGCAGGAACGCCTCGGCAGCCCTGAAGGCGAATTGGCCGTGGCCCAGGCCATCACCTATCTGGCTTGCGCGCCGAAAAGCAACGCGGTGTACATGGGCTTCAAGGCCGCCCTGCGCAGCGCCACCGAACACGGTTCGTTGGAAGTGCCGCTGCACCTGCGCAACGCGCCGACCAAGTTGATGAAACAGCTGGGTTATGGCGACGAATACCGTTACGCCCACGACGAGCCGGATGCCTACGCCGCGGGCGAAGATTACTTCCCGGAAGAACTCGAGCCGCAGCCGTTCTATCAGCCGGTGCCGCGGGGCCTGGAGTTGAAGATCGGCGAAAAGCTCAACCACTTGGCGCAACTTGACCGTCTCAGCCCCCGGCAGCGGAGAAAATAGTGATTGCATTGGTCGTTGCGGTTTCCATTGGCGGCGTCGCCGGCACGCTGTTGCGCTTCGCTACCGGCAATTGGGTCAACGCTAATTGGCCGCGGCACTTCTATACCGCGACGCTGGCCGTTAATATCGTGGGCTGTCTGCTGATCGGCGTTCTATACGGTCTGTTTTTGATTCGCCCGGAGGTGCCTTTCGAGGTGCGCGCCGGGTTGATTGTCGGCTTCCTCGGGGGGCTGACGACTTTTTCATCCTTTTCACTGGATACGGTGCGCTTGCTGGAAAGCGGGCAAGTGCCGCTGGCCCTGGGCTATGCGGCGATCAGCGTATTCGGCGGGCTGCTTGCCACCTGGGCCGGCCTGTCCTTGACCAAACTTTGATAAACGAGAAACCGACATGCTCGATTCCAAACTGTTACGTAGCAACCTTCAGGACGTAGCGGACCGCCTGGCATCCCGTGGCTACAAGCTGGATGTTGCGCGCATCGAAGCGCTGGAAGAACAGCGCAAGACCGTCCAGACCCGCACCGAAGCACTGCAGGCTGAGCGTAATGCGCGTTCCAAATCCATCGGCCAGGCCAAGCAACGCGGTGAAGACATCGCGCCGCTGATGGCGGATGTCGAGCGCATGGCGAACGAATTGAGCGCCGGTAAAGTCGAGCTGGACGCGATCCAGACCGATCTGGACTCGATCCTGCTGGGCATCCCCAACCTGCCGCACGAATCGGTGCCGATCGGCGACGACGAAGAAGGCAACGTGGAAGTGCGCCGCTGGGGCACGCCGAAGGCGTTCGATTTCCCGGTTCAGGACCACGTAGCCCTGGGCGAGAAATTCGGCTGGCTGGATTTCGAAACCGCCGCCAAGCTGTCCGGCGCGCGTTTCGCCCTGCTGCGTGGCCCGATCGCCCGACTGCACCGCGCCCTGGCGCAGTTCATGATCAACCTGCACACCAGCGAACACGGCTACGAAGAGGCCTACACCCCTTACCTGGTCCAGGCGCCGGCGCTGCAAGGCACCGGTCAGCTGCCGAAGTTCGAAGAAGACCTGTTCAAGATCGCTCGCGAAGGCGAAGCCGACCTGTACCTGATCCCGACTGCCGAAGTGTCGCTGACCAACATCGTCGCTGGCGAAATCGTCGATTCGAAACTGCTGCCGATCAAGTTCGTCGCGCACACGCCGTGCTTCCGCAGCGAAGCCGGTGCCTCGGGGCGTGACACCCGCGGCATGATCCGCCAGCACCAGTTCGACAAGGTCGAGATGGTGCAGATCGTCGAGCCGTCGACCTCGATGGAAGCGCTGGAAGGCCTGACCGCCAACGCCGAGAAAGTCCTGCAACTGCTGGAACTGCCATACCGCACCCTGGCGCTGTGCACCGGCGACATGGGCTTCAGCGCGGTCAAGACCTACGACCTGGAAGTGTGGATCCCGAGCCAGGACAAGTACCGCGAAATTTCCTCGTGCTCCAACTGCGGCGACTTCCAGGCCCGTCGGATGCAAGCGCGTTTCCGCAACCCGGAAACCGGCAAGCCGGAGCTGGTTCACACCCTCAACGGTTCCGGCCTGGCGGTCGGGCGTACCCTGGTGGCGGTGCTGGAAAACTACCAGCAGGCCGACGGTTCGATCCGTGTGCCAGACGTGCTGAAACCGTACATGGGTGGCATCGAGGTCATCGGCTAAATGGACTATCTGCCGCTGTTCCATAACCTTCGCGGCAGTCGTGTATTGGTCGTCGGCGGCGGGGAAATAGCCTTGCGCAAATCCCGCCTGCTGGCCGAAGCCGGTGCACTGCTGCGGGTGGTCGCACCGGAAATCGAACCGCAACTGCGGGAACTGGTGACCGGCAGCGGTGGCGAGTGCCTGGTGCGCGGTTACGTCGAGGCCGATCTGGACGGTTGCGGGCTGATCATCGCCGCCACCGACGACGAACCGCTCAATGCACAAGTCTCCGCAGATGCCCATCGGCGTTGCGTGCCGGTCAACGTGGTGGATGCGCCAGCCCTGTGCAGCGTGATCTTCCCGGCGATCGTCGACCGTTCGCCGCTGATCATCGCGGTCTCCAGCGGCGGCGATGCGCCGGTGCTGGCACGGTTGATCCGCGCCAAACTGGAAACCTGGATTCCGTCCACCTACGGGCAACTGGCCGGTCTGGCGGCGCGTTTCCGCGGCCAGGTCAAACGCCTGTTCCCGGATGTGCAGCAGCGTCGGGCATTCTGGGAAGATGTGTTCCAGGGCCCGATTGCCGACCGGCAACTGGCCGGGCAGGGTGCCGAAGCCGAGCGCCTGATGCTGGCGAAAATTGCCGGTGAAGCACCGGATGCAACGGGCGAAGTCTATCTGGTCGGGGCCGGCCCGGGTGATCCCGACCTGCTGACCTTCCGCGCCTTGCGGCTGATGCAGCAAGCCGATGTGGTGCTGTATGACCGCCTGGTGGCGCCGGCGATTCTCGATTTGTGCCGTCGCGATGCCGAGCGGGTCTACGTCGGCAAACGCCGCGCCGAGCACGCCGTGCCCCAGGATCAGATCAACCAGCGTCTGGTGGATCTGGCCAAGGCCGGTAAGCGCGTGGTGCGCCTGAAGGGCGGCGATCCGTTTATCTTCGGCCGTGGCGGCGAAGAGATCGAAGAACTGGCGGCCCATGGCATCCCGTTCCAGGTTGTGCCGGGGATCACGGCCGCCAGTGGTTGCGCGGCCTATGCCGGGATTCCGCTGACGCATCGCGATTACGCGCAGTCGGTGCGGTTTGTCACCGGGCACCTCAAGGACGGCTCCACCGATCTGCCGTGGGCCGACCTGGTCGCGCCGGCGCAAACCCTGGTGTTTTACATGGGGTTGGTGGGATTGCCGATCATCTGTGAGCAGTTGATCAAGCACGGTCGCGCGGCGGATACCCCGGCGGCGTTGATCCAGCAGGGCACCACGGTCAATCAGCGGGTGTTTACCGGCACCTTGGCCGACCTTCCGCAGCTGGTGGCGGAGCATGAAGTGCATGCACCGACATTGGTGATTGTTGGGGAGGTGGTGCAATTGCGCGAGAAACTGGCGTGGTTTGAGGGAGCTCAGGCGCAGGTTTAGAAACCGAGTCGCTTCCTTCGCGAGCAAGCCCGCTCCCACATTGGATTTGCGTCGTCCACAAATTGATCGTTCCCACGCTCTGCGTGGGAATGCCGCCACGGACGCTCCGCGTTCCGCTTCGGATGTGACGCAGAGCGTCACGGGGTCCGTTCCCACGCGGAGCGTGGGAACGATCATTTGTCAGGCCCTGCGCCAAACCCCTTTCCCGCTCAACCGCCCCCGATCATGCGCCGCCGTGAAATCCTGCACCGGCCCCTTCGGCACTATCCCCGTCGGATTGATGGTCTTGTGACTGCCGTAGTAGTGGTTCTTGATATGCTCGAAACTCACCGTTTCAGCAATCCCCGGCCACTGATACATCTCCCGCAGCCAGTTCGACAGATTCGGATAATCGGCAATCCGCCGCAGGTTGCACTTGAAGTGCCCGTAATACACCGCGTCGAAGCGAATCATCGTGGTAAACAGTCGAATGTCGGCTTCAGTCAGGTACTCGCCGGTCAGATAACGATTGGCGCCCAGTAACTGCTCCAACCGATCCAGCTCGGCAAACAACTCGTCGAACGCCTCTTCATAAGCCTTCTGCGAGGTGGCGAATCCGGCGCGATAGACACCATTGTTCACTGCCGGATAAATCCGCTCGTTCAATGCATCGATCTCGCTGCGCAACGGCGCCGGATAAAGATCCAGATCATTGCCGGTCAAGTCATCAAAAGCGCTGTTGAACATGCGGATGATCTCCGCCGACTCATTGTTGACGATGCGCTTCTGTTGTTTGTCCCAGAGCACCGGCACGGTGACGCGGCCGGTGTAGTCGGCGGTATCGGCGGTGTAGCGCTGGTGCATGAACTGGAAGTGATCGAGCTTGTCGCCCGTCGAGCCCAGGTGCTGATCGAAGGTCCAGCCGTTTTCCAGCATCAGCCAACTGACCACGGACACATCGATCAGGCTTTCCAGACCTTTCAGTTTGCGCAGGATCAGCGTGCGATGGGCCCATGGACAGGCGAGGGACACATAGAGATGATAGCGCCCGGCCTCGGCCGCAAAGCCACCGACACCGCTCGGGCCTGGCGTGCCGTCGGCGGTCACCCAGTTGCGACGCTGCGCCTGTTCGCGCTGGAACGCGCCGTCCTTGCTGCTTTCGTACCACTGGTCGTGCCAGCGGCCTTCGACTAATAAACCCATTTTCAGACTCCTCGACCAATAAGCGTTGGAGAGGAGTCTATTCGCATAGGTTCGAACAAATAGCGCAAAGGTTGGGCAGTTATGATCGGTTAAATCGATCTGTCCCGCGCGTCCCAATACTGCTGGGCGGTGTCGAAGGCTTGTTCGCGGCTCTGGCCGAGGCCGCGCAGAGCCAGGGCCATGGTCGAAATCAGCGCCATCTGCGGATAACTGTCGACCACGTCGCCGCGCCAGACGGCTTTCAAATGCTGGGGATCGAGGCTGGCCGGTTTGACGTGACGCTGGGCTGACCGTTGCGGCCATTCCTCGTCCCAGCTTTCGCCACCGGTGGTGCCGTACAAGTGGCTGTCGGCGTCCGGGTTGATCTCGATCTCGCCGCCGTCGCCTTTGACCACGATTGCGGTATCGCCGAGCAAGCCGCTGGCGTCCCGATGCACGGCCTGGTAGCCAGGGTGAAAAATGCTCTGCAGGCCACAGCGAGCGCCCAATGGATTGAGGATCCGTGCCAGGGAATGGATAGGCGAACGCAGGCCCAGGGTGTTGCGCAGGTCGATCATCCGCTGCAATTGCGGCGCCCAATCCATCAGCGGCATGAACGCCAGGCCGCCCTGATCCAGCGCCGCGCCGACCTGCTGCCAGTTGCGGCACAAAGGAATATTCAACTCATCGAGCAGTTGCTCGCTGTACAGCCGACCCGCCGTGTGCGCGCCGCCACCGTGCATGAAGATCCGCACGCCGTTCTGCGCCAGGCACTTGGCCGCCAGCAGGTACCACGGCAGATGACGCTTCTTGCCGGCATAGGTCGGCCAGTCCAGATCGACATTCAACGCCGGTGCCTGCAAGCGTTCACGCAAGGCTTCGGTGAACCCCGCCATCTCTTCGGCGCTTTCTTCCTTGTGCCGCAGCAGCATCAGGAACGCGCCGAGCTGGGTATCCTCGACCTTGTCGTCGAGCACCATGCCCATGGCTTCACGCGCTTCGACCCGAGTCAGGTCGCGGGCGCCGCGTTTGCCTTTGCCGAGGATGCGCACGAACTGGGCGAAGGGGTGTTCGGCGGGCGTTTCGAGGGTCAGCGCTGGGTAGTCGGTCATAAGCAATTCGTCGGTTTGGGCAGGCCCGCCAGTTTCGCGGCGAGTTTGGCAGGGGTGCCTTTGAACAGTCGGTTCAGGTGCAGGCTGTTGCCTTTGTCCGGCCCGAGTTTCAATGCGGTGTACTTGATCAGCGGGCGCGTGGCGGGGGACAGCTGGAATTCGCTGTAGAAACTGCGCAGCAATTCGAGGATCTCCCAGTGTTCGGGGCTCAACTCGATGTCTTCGGCGGCGGCGAGGGCGCTGGCGACCTCAGAGGACCAGTCGCTCAGTTCGAGCAGAAAACCGTCCTTGTCCAGCTCGATGGCGCGGGCGCCCACGGTCAGGACTTTCATAGCCAACTGTTGACCTTGTCGTAGCGGATCGACAGCTCGACGAAGGCCGGGTAGTCGATGGCCTTCGCCCAGTCCGGCGTTTGCAGGTCGCGGGCCTGGGCGTCTTCAGCCAACACAAACAACTTCAGGCCGCGGGTGCCCAGGGTATTGAACGGGGCGGTACCTGGTTGCAAGGCATAGGCCGCGTCGCCAGACAGCAGCAGCGCATCCTCGGCGCCGATCACGCGCAGGCAGCTGGTCAGGCGATCGTCGCCGAAAGGGGAATGGGACAACACATGCAAAGTCGACATCAGAGGGTGATCACCTGGTGGTAACGGTCAATGAGGGCGGTGATTTCGCCGACGGTCAGCACCTGGGCCTCTTCGAGCGATAACGCCTTGGGATCCAGGCCGCGTTCGGCCGCGCTGTCGCCGCAGACGAACAGGTCTTCGACGCCGAACATCGGCAGCGCCTGCAGGTTGGCGCTCAGGTCTTTTTGCTGCAAAGCCCTGGCGTCCTGGTTTGCGGCGAGCTGAAATACGCCATCATCGAGAAACAGCAGGCCGATCGGCAAATCGAAAGCGCCGCCGGCCAGTACGATGTCCAGCGCTTCCCGTGCGCCCGGCCCGGACCAGGGAGACTGACGGCTGATAATCAGCAAGGATCTGGGCATTTCATGCGCCTCCGAAACAGATCAGGCGGTCAGCGTCCTGCACCGCGTCGTGCAACTGGCCCAGCCCGGACAATTCCCATGGCGCGGCCACGGCAACCGCTTCGCGCTGATAGCGCCCGGCTTCTTCTTCGTTCAACACGCCACGGCGCAGAGCGGCGGCGATACAGACGACGCCGTCCAGTTGATGTTCGGTGACGAAGGTGCGCCATTGCCTGGGCAAATCCAGCTCATCCTGGGGGGTGACCACGCTACCGGAGGCGTTATGAACGCCGTCCTGATAGAAAAACAGCCGGACAATCTCATGCCCGCCGGCCAGCGCGGCCTGGGCAAACAGCAAGGCGCGGCGCGAGGAGGGCGCATGGGCGGCGGAAAACAGCGCGATGGCGAACTTCATGACGGACTCGATCAGCGGAACTGCGGTCATGATAAAGCTTTATCGGTGGGGCGGCTAAGTGCGTTTGCTTTGAGACCGAGTTGCCCCCTTCGCGAGCAAGCCCGCTCCCACAGGGTTCTGTGGTGGATTTCACTGATCGTTCCCACGCTCCCGCGTGGGAATGCCTCGATGGACGCTCTGCGTCCGCTTCGGCAGGGACGCAGAGCGTCCCGGGCTGCATTCCCACGCAGAGCGTGGGAACGATCCCAGCAAAGGCTTCAACGCGGCATATACCCCAACTGCCACCGCCGCGGAATCTTCAACGACAGCACCCCGATCCCACCCGCCAACAACCCGCTGACAAACAGCGCCCTGAGCCCAAGATGATGCTCCAGCACCGCCCCCAGCACCGCGCCGGCAAACATCCCGGCCCAGGGGATCAACTGTACCCGCCAGCCATTGCGCCGTTCGCCGAGCATCCAGCGCCCCAGGCCGCGACCGAAGCGCGACAGGGCGCCGGTGACATAGGTCAGGCCGACCGGCAGGCCGTTCACTTCCTCCACCGCGGCATTGAGCATGCCCATGGCGATGATCGCCGCCAGCAACGCCGGCAGCTGTTCTTCATAAGGCCAGGCAGCAGCACCGCACAGCAGGGTGGCGATGCACAGCAGCAAGGGCAGCGCCCGCCGGCCGCCGAGACGGCTGACGACGATGCCCAGGGCGTTGCCGATGACGAACGTGGCCACGAGGATCGTCAGGCGCAAAGTCAGACCCATGTCGCCGTCGCTGATGGCCACGGCGAGACGGGTGGTGTTGCCGCTCATGAAGGAAACGAAGTCGCCGCTGGCCATGAAGCCGATGGCATCGGTCATCCCGGCCAGAACCGAGAGTGCGGCCACCAGCGACAGGCCGATGCGCCCGCGCCATTTCTGGATATGCAGATGGCCCGGACTGGCGTGGGTACTGGAGGACGAAGGCAGCATCGTTGGATACATCCTTGAGCGGGGAGGGTTACTGGCTTAATCCATATAACTCGCAATACTCCAGCCAGTCCATACCGGCCATTTCGGCCACTTCCTTGTGGACTTCCATGCGCTGGGCCTGATAGTCCTCCGGCGTTGCGGCGGTCAACTGCAGGGTCAGTTCCCAGGCAAACAGCCCGAGACGCTCGGCTTCCGCCTCGAAGGCTTCATGCAGGCGTTCATCGCGGTACTGCGCCGCAGATTCACCCTTGGCCTGGGCCAGCAGCGGGTTGAGGTTGTCGAGTTCGGCGCTCAGTTCGGGGCGCTCATCGAGAAATCTCTTCAGCGCCTGCTCGTGTTGCTGTTCGCTTGCCGCCATGGTCGCTCCTTGAAAATGGATTACGCAGACTGCTTCTTGCTGGCTTTAGCCGCAGCGGCCAGGCACTCGAGGGCAAACTGCTCGGGGTAGGTCATCTGGATCGGCGTGGTTTCACCTTTGACGGTGCGTTCGCCGTCGAGGATGTAGCGAATCCGCTTGTCCGTGACGCCAATTCGCTTGGCGATCCAGGAAGGCGTCTGGCCGATCTGGCTGATCAGCTTGTCGGCGTATTCAGCGGTCGGTTTGTAGTATTCGGCATTGGGTGTCATGGGTCGTTCCAGAAAAAGGCGCGATGCAGCGTTAATGGCGCGACAGGGTGCGCGAATCGGCACCCGGTGTCGCGGTATAAATGAAGTAAAGCAGAACGAAACACAGTGCCGCGGTGATACAGTCCGCTTTTTCCTGATGAGCGAACGCAATGCGAATTCTGATGGTGGCGCTGGCCGTAACCTTGCTGGCCGGCTGTGCAGGCTCGACGATGAACGATGCCCGCACGGGAACCCCGTACAAGACCATGACCTCGAACAAGCCGGAAAAAGTCGTCGCCCAGTGCGTGCAGTTTTCCTGGCAGGACGAGGCGGTGTTCGGGGTCGATGCCAGTGCGTATCTGCAGCCGGGCAAGAAGGGCGGGTCCACCGTTTACACGCGCTCGGCGGAAGCCTTTGTCGACGTGACCACCGATGCCTCCGGAACGCTGTTGAACTACTACGCGCAGAAGGATGACTTTGTCGCCAAGCGCCGGTTGGCGGCGCTGGCGACCTGCCTCTGACCCGACGGGCACCACACATCCCCTGTAGGAGCTGGCTTGCCAGCGAAGAGGCCCTCACTGGCGAGATCAACGTCGCCTGACACACCGCCTTCGCCGGCAAGCCGGCTCCTACAAGGTCTACGCGAGGCGCTTCTGGAAGAAAAAGCGCGTGTGCCCCGGCGGATAGTCAGCAATCTGCCCCAACTCGCTGTAACCCAGCTTCCTGTAGAACGCCGGCGCCTGGAAGTCGAAGGTGTCGAGCCAGACCCCGATGCAGCCCTTCTCCCGCGCCAGGTCTTCGGCCATCTGCATCAGCGTCGAACCGATGCCCTGTCTCCGGGCCTGTTCCGGCACCGACAGCAGGTCGATGTACAACCATCGGTAAAACACTCGACCGTGAAGCCCTCCAAGAATCTCGCCGCTTTCATCGCGCACCAGCAAGGCAATGGGCTCCGGCGTCGAGACCCCGGCTTTTTGCGCGTTATAGGCGCGCAACGGCAGCAGGATGGCCTGACGCTCTTCATCCGTGGGATTTTGCGACTGTTCGATTCGCAATTTCATGAGCTATTTCCTTATGGCTGGGGCGGACAACATTCCCAAGCCTATCGCGGCGCGAGGGCGTTGTTCCAGTCCTAAGGTGGAACCCTCGTTCGCAAGCAGATGTCTAGCCTAGACAGCGTCATCCAGAGCGCAGCCCATGAGGACAACCCGTGAATATTTTTGAAGCCTTGCGTGAAAGCCACGACCGCCAACGCAACTACGCCGACGCGCTGATAGAGACCAGCGGCGACACCCCGGAGCGCGTCGAGGCCTACAAGCAGCTCAAGTCCGAACTCCAGGCTCACGAAACCGCGGAAGAGCGGCATTTCTACATCCCGCTGATGGAATTCGACAACGGTGTCGACCTCAGCCGCCATGCGATCGCCGAACATCACGAGATGGATGAAATGATGGAGACGCTCGACGAGACCGAGATGTCCAGCCCGGCCTGGCTGGCGACCGCGAAAAAGCTCGCGGATAAGGTCCATCACCACCTGAAGGAAGAAGAGCAGAAGTTCTTCCAACAGGCCGGCAAGCTGCTCGACGACCAGCAGAAAGAAACCTTGGCGGGGCAATACCTGAAGGAGTTCAAGGCCCAGCTGTCTTGAAGGCGTTTTCGTCTGACAGGGGCGCATTCTGACGGAAGAGAACGGGTGTACACGATCCCCTGTAGGAGCTGGCTTGCCAGCGAAGGCGGCCTCAAGCCTTGTATCACCCGTGAAAATGCCTTCGCTGGCAAGCCAGCTCCTACATAATCAACAGTCTCAAGTCTTGAATCGGCCATGAAATCGCCTTCGCTGGCAAGCCAGCTCCTACATAATCGGCGGCCTCAAGCCTTGTATCGCCCGTGAAAATGCCTTCGCTGCGGTGCGGCGATCCGACAAGCCGGCTCCTACAGGAAATCAGAAGCCTTCCAGTCGGCCAGTGCTGCCCCATTGCCCGCCCTCAAGCGTCAACAACCACTCCTTGGCCTCGAGCCCACCGGCAAACCCGGTGAGTTTCCCCGACGCACCAATCACCCGATGACAGGGCGCCACAATCGATATCGGATTCTTGCCATTCGCCGCACCCACGGCCCGGACCGCACTTGGATTGCCGATCTGCTCGGCAATCTGGCTATAGCTGCGCGTCTCGCCGAACGGAATGGTCAGCAGCGCCGCCCAGACCTTCTTTTGAAACTCGGTCCCGACAAAATCCAGCTCCAGCCCGAAACGGTGGCGTGTGCCGGCGAAGTATTCCTTCAGCTGTTGTGCGGTGCGCACGAGGATCGGGTTGTCCGGATCTTCGCTCATCGGCCCCAGCAGCACCCGGTTCGGCCTGTCGTTTTCCCAGAGGATGGCCGCCAGTCGCGCGCCGTTCGCCACCAGCTTCAGCTCGCCAACCGGCGACGCCATGGTCGTGCAGGTGTATGTCATGCAGGCAGACCCCACAGAAGTGCCAATAAGGAGCCAAGCATACTGCCTCGACGGGGAGGCGCAATACGCAATCCCAGCCATACTTGCCTACTGTTCTTGAACCGTTTCCTCTGTTTTTTTTACAGAGCCAAAAAAACAAAAAGAGACCGACTCATGAAGTTCGAACCTTTTGCCAAATCGCTCATTGCGTCCTCGTTGGCGCTGAGCTGCCTGATGGCTCACGCCGCCTCCGTGGCCCCGGTCGCGGCCGAAAACGGCATGGTGGTCACCGCGCAGCATCTGGCCAGCCATGTGGGCGTCGATGTGCTCAAGAACGGTGGCAACGCCGTCGATGCCGCGGTCGCGGTGGGGTATGCGCTGGCGGTGGTGTATCCCGCGGCGGGCAACCTGGGCGGCGGTGGTTTCATGACCATTCAACTGGCGGACGGGCGCAAGACCTTCCTCGATTTCCGCGAAAAGGCGCCGCTGGCGGCCACCGCCGATATGTACCTCGACAAGGAAGGCAACGTCGTCCCTGAACTGAGTACCCGTGGCCACCTGGCCGTCGGCGTGCCGGGCACCGTGTCCGGCATGGAACTGGCCTTGCAAAAGTACGGCACCAAACCGCGCAAGGAAGTGATCGCCCCGGCGATCAAACTCGCCGAAGACGGGTTTGTGCTGGAACAGGGTGATGTCGAATTGCTGGAATACGCAACCGACGTGTTCAAGAAAGACATGAAGGATTCCGGCTCGATCTTCCTCAGCAATGGCGAGCCGATGCAGGTCGGGCAGAAACTGGTGCAGAAGGACTTGGGCAAGACCCTGCGGGAAATCTCCGAGAAGGGCGCCGACGGTTTCTATAAGGGTTGGGTCGCCGACGCCATCGTCACCTCCAGCCAGGCCAACAAGGGCATCATCGCCCAGGCCGACCTCGACAAGTACAAGACCCGGGAGCTGGCGCCGATCGAATGCGATTACCGCGGCTACCACGTGGTGTCGGCGCCACCGCCAAGCTCAGGCGGGGTGGTGATCTGCGAGATCATGAACATTCTCGAAGGCTACCCGATGAAAGACCTGGGCTACCACTCGGCCCAGGGCATGCACTACCAGATCGAAGCGATGCGTCACGCCTACGTGGATCGCAATAGTTACCTCGGCGACCCGGACTTCGTGAAAAACCCGATCGCCCACCTGCTGGATAAAAACTACGCGACCAAAATCCGCGCCGCCATCAATCCGCAAAAGGCCGGCGTATCCCGCGAGCTAAAACCCGGGGTAGCGCCCCACGAAGGCAGCAACACCACCCATTACTCCATCGTCGACAAATGGGGCAACGCGGTGTCGGTCACCTACACCCTCAACGACTGGTTCGGTGCCGGCGTCATGGCCAGCAAGACCGGGGTCATCCTCAACGACGAAATGGACGACTTCACCTCGAAGATCGGCGTGCCGAACATGTACGGCCTGGTGCAAGGGGAGGCCAACGCCATTGCGCCCGGCAAGGCACCGCTGTCGTCCATGAGCCCGACCATCGTCACCAAGGACGGCAAAGTGGTGATGGTCGTCGGCACTCCCGGCGGCAGCCGCATCATCACCGCGACCCTGCTGACCATGCTTAACGTGATCGACTACGGCATGAACATCCAGGAAGCGGTCGACGCTCCCCGTTTCCACCAGCAGTGGCTGCCGGAAGAGACCAACCTGGAAACCTTCACCACCAGCCCGGATACCGTGAAGATGCTCGAAAGTTGGGGCCACAAGTTTGCCGGTCCCCAGGACGCCAACCACCTGGCGGCGATCCTGGTCGGCGCGCCTTCGCTGGAGGGCAAGCCGGTAGGCAAGAACCGCTTCTACGGGGCGAACGATCCGCGGCGTAACACCGGGTTGTCGCTCGGTTACTGAGGGGCTTTTTCAAAGGGGACGGATCTGTTTTTCCGTCCCCTGAGCCCATGACATTTCAAGGGAGGAACCATGACCACTGCACTGCTGATCATCGACGTCCAACGTTTGCTGTGCGTCGGCGAGTACGAATGCTTCGAGATCAAGCGTGTCATCGATCTCATCAACGGCCTGAGCGCCAGGGCACGCGTAGCAGGCATCCCGGTCATCCTGATTCAACATGAGGAAAGGGACAGCCTGCTACAGCAGGGGAGCGAAGGCTGGCAGTTGGCCGAAAGCCTGGAAACATCAACCCATGACCTGCGTGTACGAAAAACCAGCCAGGATTCTTTTTACCAAACCCCTCTGCTGCAAATGCTGCAACGGCGGGATGTCGAGCGCCTGATCATCTGCGGCCTGCAAACCGACTATTGCGTCAATGCCACCGTGCGCCAGGCCCTGAAACTGGGCTATGACGTGGTGCTCGCCGCCGACGCCCATTCCACAGTCGACACCGACAACATGGCCGCCGATGACATCATTGCCGAGCACAATACCCGCCTCGCACGCCTGAGCAGTCCGGTGTCCCGGATCGATGTCATTGCGACCAGCGAAATACGCATCAAGAACCGAAAATTTCGATCAACCCGGTCAGGAATGCGCTGACCAGATCCCGCTGACGGTTGAGTCGTTCGGTCGGGTAACGGGTAAAGAGGGGGTAGGAGCCTGGCGCGGGACTACACTGAAAGCTTGCCTGTCGAACCCTCTTTGTTGCGCAATGCCCTTCCTTCGACGGAGGCCGGCTTTCGTGGATGTCCTGGTGCTTCTCCATGACTACCTGATCAAGTGGGTGATCGAGCCTGTCGCCGATCAGTTCCTGGGCATTTTCGATCTCAACGGCCGCTTCGGTCTGGTCTTTCTGTTCACCGCTTACAGCGTCGCCTACGGCCTGTTCCGGTTGAGGAAATACCGTGGGCTGACCGACGCGCACTCTTTCTGGCAGTTCATCGGCGGCAGCCGGGTGTATTTTCATCGCTCGGCGTTGCTCGATTACCGCTACTACCTGGTGCGGGGCATTCTCAAAGTCGCGCTGGTGCTGCCCATCGTTGGCCTGGTGGACCCGTACATCCTGCGCTCCGGGGACTACATCGCCTTTTTCACCCACCTCTGGGGCGCGCGGGTGCAAGTACAAGAGCACTTCGCGCTTTCCCTGCTCTACGGACTGGGCGTGTTCGTGCTCAAGGACTTCGTCAATTACTGGAGCCATCGGGCCTTTCATACGCGCTGGCTGTGGGCGTTCCACAAGGTCCATCACTCGGCGCCGGTGCTGGTCCCGGCGACGGCCAGCCGGGTGCATTTCGTGGAAAAAATTATTGAAAAAATGGCCATCACCTTCTGCCTCGGCGCCTATGCCGGGGTTTTCTGGTACGCCTGTGGCGGACAGATCGGCGCCTATACCTTGTTCGGCGTGACCTATCTGGTGTTCATCCTCAATGGACTGGCGGGCAACCTGCGCCACAGCCATGTCTGGTTGTCCTTCGGGCCCAGGGTCGAACATGTGCTGAACAGCCCGGCCCAGCATCAGGTCCACCACAGTGACGCGCCCCGGCACCTGAACAAGAACTTCGGGGTTAACCTGTCCATCTGGGACTGGATGTTCGGCACGCTCTATGTCACCACCTCGAAGCCCGAGCCCGTTCGATTTGGCACGGGCGAGCAGGATCACCAGCGCTACCTGACAATCTACAGCCTGATCGTCACCCCCTTCGTCGAAACCGCGCGCAATATCCGCCCGACCAAACGCCCGCAGAACGGCGGTGGCGGCTGGACGCGATGGGTGCGCCATGGCATGGTCGCATTCCAGGCCATTCAGCAGACGGGAACAGAGCGATGGAGGCGGGTGATGAGGTCGGCGGCGGGACGTCGATGGCAACGCTGAACGCGTTCAATCAGTGTGTGCTGCACCTGGGGCGCCTTGCCCGGGATCGCGGGGCCTCCCAATTCATTGCCGATGGTTTGCAGGCATTTGCCCGGTTGGTGCCCTTCGCGTCGGCATGGTGGGGCGAGATGTCGACGTCCGACGACAGTGCGCCCCCGCAAAGCTGGATGCACGGGCGAATCAATCTGCCCGAGTCGTTTGCCATCGAATGGCACAAGGTAGCGGTCAATGACAGGTTTTCCCAGGCCACGCTGAGCCAGCCCGGCGAGGTCGTGCGCGACAGCGGGTTCACCGACCCCTGCGAGGCCGTGAACGACTTCGCCCGGCGCCATGACCTCTACCACTTGATGTGCATCACGTTCGAGTTGCCCGAGAGCGGCTTGATGTTTTTCGTCTGCCTCTACCGTGGCCTTCAGGCTCCGGCGTTCAACGACAGCGAAGCCGGCTTGTTCTCGGCCTTCTGCGATCACTTGCTCCAGCTGTGGCGGTTTCAGGTCCAGGACATGATCCGGTTCGACACCGGCAACGGTGCAACCGACTTCGGCGTTGCGCGCATGGATGGCAGCCTGCTCTACGTGGGGGCCAGGCTGTGCGCCGCCATTGAACATGAGTTGCCCGGCTGGAGCGGCTCGATGCTGCCTTCCCAGGTGATCGCGCAATTGCCCAAGGCACCCTGCGTGATGCGCCTGGGCCGCTGCGCACTGACACTGAGTCCCAATGCCGAGCATGTGATTCTGTCGCTGGAGACGCTGTCCCGCGGGGCGGTGCTTGCACCCCGGGAACGGACCGCCGCCATGCTGTTCGCCGCCGGTCACTCCTACAAGGAAATTGCCAGGATCCTGGCATTGAGCCCTGCCACCGTGCGCACTTATCTGCGCAACTGCTACCTGCAGCTCGGCGTCAAAAGCAAGGTGGAACTCGGTTCTGCCTTGCGCTCGCCCAGCCCGCCCGCGCAGACCCCGCGTCGGGCCTAGCCCCGGCGCCGCCGATCTTTCACCGGAAAACCGCCTGACCCCTCCTCATTTGTGGAGGTCCGGATTTGTGCTGCCCTCTATAAGGTATGCCTTGCATTCAGGGGTTGCACGGCAGCGTGTTCGGGCCACTTCAAAACTATAAGAACAGAGGTGAGGCAGTTGAAATTTTCCAGGTTATTTATCGCCGTTGCCGCGACCACGGCCGTTTCCGGCCTGGCGCTGGTGGGGTGTCAGACCCAGGGTTCGACCGGCGCCGACATGGTGCTGCGCAACGGTTATGTCTACACCGTCGATGGCCACAATTCCGTGCAGCAGGCGATCGCCGTAGCCAACGGCAAGATCGTCTATGTCGGTAGCGATGACGGGGTCAGCCCGTACATCGGCCAGCAGACACAGCTGATCGATCTGGCGGGGCGCATGTTGATGCCGGGCTTCATCGATGCGCACATGCATCCGGGGGATGGCGGCAGGGCCATGACCTTGTGCGACCTGAAATACCAGACGATGACCCGCAAGGTCTTTCAGGAAACCATTCAGGCGTGCCTGGATGCCGACAAGGACAAGGGGCCCGACGTCTGGCTCGAGGTGGGCAGTTGGGATCGCATGGGCATGACCGGGCTCGATGGCGACCCGGACAAGTCGACGCTGGATGCGCTCAAGACCGATCGCCCGATTCAGGTCCGCTCCACCGATTTCCATACCGTGCTGACCAACTCTCGCGGCCTGGAAGTGGCTGGCATCAACAGGCACACGGCCAATCCCGGTGACGGCAAGTACGTGCGCGACAGCGCCGGCAACCCGACCGGCATCTGCGAAGACGGCGCTGCCGATGCCATGGCCGCCGTGGTGCCGCCCGCCACCGATGCCGAGAAGCTCAACCAGACCCGCGCCGCGCTGGACGCCATGCGCCAGCAAGGCATCACCACGTTCTTCGATGCCTTGTCCGGGCCGGAAAATGGCAAGGCGTTCACGGCGCTGCAGCGGTCGGGCGAATTGACTGCCCGGGCCTTGCTGGCGATCAAGCTGGACCCTGCCGCCGCCGCTGCCGACCCGGTGAAAACCATCGCCGAGGCCAAGGCATTGGCCGACACCTACGATCAGGGTGAAGCCAAGGCCGCGCCCGGTGTGAACATGCGCCACGTCAAATTGTTCATGGACGGCATTATCAATGCGCCGGCCGACACCGGTGCAATGTTGGCGCCATACCTGCGCAATGCCGGCACCGACACGACGCCGAAGTGGACCCCCGGCAAGAACACCGGTGAGCTTTACTTCCCGCCGCAAGTGCTCAATCCGCTGCTGCTGCAAGCGGTGCAGGCCGGGCTCGATCCGCACCTTCACGCCACCGGAGACCGGGCGGTGCGAGATTCGCTGGATGGCATTGAATACGTGCGCCGGCAATTGCCTGGCAATGGCTTCCGCCCGGCGATCACTCATGCCGAATCGGTAGACCCCGCCGACTATCCACGCTTCAAGGCGCTCGACGTGACCGCCAACATGTCCTTCCAGTGGGCCCAGCAGGCGCCCTCTACGGTCGACGGCACCAACGAGCACCTGGGAACTGCGCGGTTTGCCCGCATGGAACCCTCCGGCAGCATCGCCCGTGCCGGCGGCCGTGTGGCGTATGGCAGCGACTGGCCGGTCGACCCTCTCGACGAACTCCTGGCGCTGAAGATCGGTGTCACCCGCTCAGGCGATCCGCTGAACCCGCACAGCTACGGCCCCCAGTATGCAGGCCGGCTGAATGCCGACCCGGCCCTGTCCCGAGCCGAAGTGCTGCGCAGCATCACCCTGAACGCTGCCGAGCAGTTGAAACTGGACGCCGTCGCCGGCTCGGTCGAAGTCGGCAAGTTCGCCGACCTGATCGTCCTGGACCAGAACTTCATGCAGGTTCCCGAAGAGGCGTTGGCGCGAAACGAAGTGCTGCTGACGATCGTGGGCGGCAAGGTCGTGTGGGCCAAGGCGCCGTTCGTTGGCCTGGCTCCGCAGGTGTTGTCCCAGGCCTCAGCCTCCCGTTCAGCCCAATAAAAACAAGAGAGTGTTCCGATGCAACGATTCATTCCCAACCTGTTGGCCGCAGCCCTGGCTTTTTCCGCGGTGCCGGCCATGGCCGCCGCTGACCTGGTGTTGTTCAACGGCAAGGTATTCACCGCCGAACCTGGTCAGGGGCTGGTGCAGGCGGTAGCCGTGCAAGACGGCAAGATTCTCAAGGCGGGCAGCAATGCCCAGATCAACGCCCTGGCCGATGCCCGCACGCAACGTATCGACCTGGCGGGCAAGGTGCTGATGCCGGGCATGATCGATACCCACAGTCACCCGGTGGTGGCGGCCTTCGACAGCATGAGGGCCAACCTGCTGGATGAAGTCAAACCGTTGCCCGAGCTTGAACAGTGGATCATCGAGCAGGATCAGGCGGGCGTTGCCCGTGCCGGTGATGTGATCAGCATTGCCGGGGTGAGTTCGGCCTATTGGGACAAAAGCCGTGAGCTTGGCCAGCGTTTCAATCAAGGGCGCTGGTTGGAGCAACCGCTGGTCCTCAGCGGGATCGACGGGCATACCGGATGGGCCAACGACGCCATGCTCAAGCGCCTGAAGATCGACGCGGCATTGGTGAAAGGCCTGTCGGAACAGGATCGCAGCTTTGTGGGGCACGATGCGGATTTCACCCCTAACGGCTATTTTGCCGAGTCGCGCTGGGACCAGGTCCGCAGCCAGATCCCGGCGCCCAGCGCCGAGATCATGTTGAAAGCCGCCCGCGAGGCGGTGAAGGTCAACAATCAATATGGCGTCACCGCCTGGATGGACGCGGCGGCCAATGCCGGCAGCGGCGATTCGCTGTTCGATTTCCAGGCCACCGAGCAGAGCTACGGGGTGCTGCCGCTGTACCGCGAACTGGCGCAAAAGGGTGAGCTCAACGCCCACGTAGCCGCGCTGTTGCTGGCCAACCCGAAAAGCCGACCGGCCGACCTGGAAGTGCTGGCCAAGGTGATGAAAAAATTCGAGGGCGTACCCAACCTGAGCTTTCCCGGAATCAAGGTCTTCGCCGACGGCGTTCTCGAGTTTCCAGGGCAGACGGCAGCGGTCATCGTGCCCTTCAACAACAGTCAGAAAGACGGTCAACTCTTGATCGACCCCGCGCACTTCGGTGAATTGGTGGTGGCGGCGGAGAAGCGCGACTGGATCGTGCACACCCATGCGGTCGGCGACCGCGCGGTTCGCGAGTCACTCGATGGTATTGCCTACGCACGCACACTCAACCCGACCCCGGTGGCCCATAGCATCAGCCACTTGCAACTGGTCAATCCCAAAGAGTTTGCGCGCTTCAAGCAACTGGGCGTGATCGCCTCCATGCAGCTGCTGTGGGCCACCGGCGAGAGTTACACCGTCGAACTGGTCAAACCCTACATCAGCGCGTTTGCCTACGGTTACCAATACCCCGCCAGGTCCCTGCACAACGCCGGCGCCGTGATCGCCGGCGGCAGTGACTGGCCGGTGTCCAGCCCCAACCCGTGGAATGCCATCGCCCAGGCCAGCACGCGCAAAGGGCCGCTGGGTGTGCTCAATGCCAAGGAAAGCCTCGATCGCCAGAGCATGTTCTACGCCTACACCTTGAATGCCGCCAAAGCCCTGCGCCTGGAGCGGCAGATCGGCTCGCTGGCACCTGGCAAGCAGGCTGACCTGATCATTCTCGACCGCGATGTGTTCAAGGTCAGCGATGACGAACTGTTCGACACCAAAGTCCTGAAGACCTTTTTCGCCGGCAAAGAGGTTTACGCGCCCGCGTCCTGACGCATTCCCCTGCCGCAGCACCCGAAAAAATGACCGGCTCCTCCTACCGCGAGGGGCTCGGCCTCGCCATGCCCGACATTCCCCGCACCCTCCATAACAATAAGAGATTCGTATGAACGCATGCTCAGTCTTCGCCCTGGCCAGCCTGGTATTGGCCCCCTTGACCACCCACGCACTGACCCTCAATGACGACTTCAACCTGGACATGAGCCTGGGGGTATTCAGCGACTACCGCACCCGTGGCATTTCGCAGACCCTGGGTGATCCGGCGGCACAGGCCAGCGCCACGCTGGTGCACAGCAGCGGCCTGTACATGGGCGCCTGGACGTCGAACGTCGATTTCGGCGGCGAGTTCAAGACCCGGCAGGAACTCGAGTACTACGCCGGTTACTACTGGCAGGCGAGCGAGGCCATCAGTCTCGACCTGGGCTACATCAAGTACGACTATCCCAAGGAAGGCCAATTCAACCTGAGCGAGGTCTACGCCATTCTTGATGTGTATGGCGTAAAGCTCGGCGCCAACTACTCGAACGATACGCCGAACGTCTTCGGTGAAGACCAGGACACCCTTTACACCTACCTCAGCTACCAGTTCACCTTGCCGGCCGAGCTGGGCCTGAACGTGCGCGTGGGGCGCGGCGATGTCAAAGACCCGGCCTACTGGACCACCAACGGTGATAGCCGCGAGGCTTATTACGAGTGGGAAGCCAAACTGAGCCGTGATTTCGTGGGCGTGACCTGGGGGCTGAGCTACATCGATACCGACCTGTCGAAAAGCGAATGCGCGGGTTGGTATGGCTACGACGATCTGTGCACGGCGACGGTGGTCGCCAGTGCCAGCAAGACGTTCTAAACGTTAAACATCAATTCAGGGTCGAGCGATCAAATTGTGGCGAGGGAACTTGCTCCCGCTCGACTGCGCAGCAATCGCAAAAAACGGCACTGCTGTCAGAATTTGGGGGCCGCTACGCAGGCCGGCTTCGGAACGCCGCCCGGAGCAAGCTCGCTCCCACAAGGTTCTGAGGTTTGCCCTGGATTATGCTAACAACCAAGATCCCTGTGGGAGCGAGCCTGCTCGCGATGGACTTCAACGATTACGCATTCGCCCTGAATGAACGCGTCGCTCTCCAGACCATCGCGAGCAGGCTCGCTCCCACAAGGTTCTACGGTTTACCCTGGATTATGCTAACAACCAAGATCCCTGTGGGAGCGAGCCTGCTCGCGATGGACTTCAACGATAACGCGTTCGCCCTGAATGAACGCATCGCTCTCCGGACCATCGTCGGAACGCCGCGCGGAGCAAGCTTGCTCCTACGAGCTCCCGCACGCTGTGATTTTTTGATCTACATTTCCCTTTCCCGCTGATCAATCAATCCGTTCGGAGACGATCAACATGCCACTCCAGGCCCAGCGCGCCGACCCCTCCCACCTCGACAAAATCGCCAGCCTCTTCGACGCCTATCGCGGCTTCTACGGCCAGCCATCCAACCTCACACAGTCGCGCAACTTCATCGACGAGCGCATCGCCCGGGACGAATCGGCGATTTTCTTCGTCGAGGACGACACGGGTGAGGCGCTGGGGTTTGTCCAGTTGTACCCGACGTTTTCCTCGATCGACGCGCACCGCACCTGGCTGCTCAGCGACCTGTTCACCACCCCGGCGGCCCGTGGTCGCGGGGTAGGGACCTTGCTGATGAGCACCGCCCGAACCTTTGCGTTGCTCACCGGCGCCAAAGGCCTGGTGCTGGAGACGGCCACGGACAATCTCGGGGCGCAACGCCTGTATGAGTCGTTGGGGTATGTGCGCGATACGGGTTACTACACCTATTGCCTGGATTTGAAACAGGGCTGAATCAAGCGTCGCTGTCGAGCACGGCAGTGCTGTCGCGCAGGGTCAATTCGAATGGCAGCACCACATGTCGCTGCGGGATAGGTTTTTTCTCGATGAGGGCGATCAGCATCTCGACCGCCTTCTGCCCAAAGACCTCGGCGGGTTGGGCAATGGTGGTCAACGGCGGGTCGCAGTAGGCGGCGAAGGGAATGTCATCGAACCCCACCAGGGAAATATCCTCGGGCACCCGCAGCCCCTGTTGCTTGATGCGCTTCAACGCGCCGATCGCCATTTCATCGTTTTCGCAAAACAGCGCAGTAGGGCGCTCGGCCAGCTGCAGCAACGCGCCCGCCCCCTCGAAACCGGCGGTCAAGGTGAAGTCGCCGTGGCAGACCAGCGCCGGGTCGCAGGCAATCCCGGCCTGGCTCAGCGCATCGTGATAGCCGGCCACCCGGTCGCGGGTCAGCGGGCTGCTTTTCGGTCCCTTGACCAACCCGATCCGGCGGTGGCCCAGCCCGATCAGGTGTTCGGTCATGGCCTTGGCGGCTGCTCGGTTATCCAGGCTGATGGTGGGGTGGCGCCCGCCCTGAATCACTTCGCAGGCGTTGACCAAGGGCGGTGACTCGCCGTTGGGCGAGGGCGATTCGAAAGGGTCGTAGGCGCGCAACTGGATCACGCCGTCGGCCTGATGGGCGTGCACCAGGGCGGCGAATTCCCGTTCGACGTCCTCGCGGCCCTGGGTGTCGCACAGCAGCAGGCGGTACCCGGCCGCCTGGGCAGCCTGCTGGGCACCGCTGATGACCCGGGCGAAAAAGGTGTTGGCGATGGCCGGGACCAGAATCACCAGGTTGCCGGTCCGGCGCGAACGAAATTGCACGGCCATCAGGTTCGGCCGGTAGCCGGCCTGTTCCACCGCCGCATTGACCTTGTCCCGGGTTTCGGGGAGCACGCGTTCGGGCGATTTCAGTGTCCTGGACACGGTCGCCACCGAGACGCCGGCCAGGCGGGCAACTTCACGGATATTGGACAAGACAACCTCGTTAGGAAACGGCAAATGTCAGCGCGGCCGGCGAGCTTACCGCAGGCAGGCCATGGGTTGAAATGATCTTCATGGCTAATCCGGGTTTGACACCTCAAGCAACAGGGCCTAAATTTCCGGCATGATGTAACCGGTTACATCATAGTCAATCCTGAGTCTGAATCTCCCCCGGACAAGAGAAATTCGCGATGAACGTTGTAATCCCAAAAATACGCATGGGCTTCGTCGGGGGCGGCGAGGGCGCCTTCATCGGCAAGGCCCACCGCCAGGCTGCCGGCCTCGATGGACACTTTGAGCTGGTGTGCGGCGCCTTCAGTCGCGACGCGCGCAACAATCAAGACAGCGGTGCAGCCTTGGGCTTGCCCGCCTCACGCTGCTACAACGACTGGCAGCACATGCTGGCAGCCGAACGCGCGCTGCCCGCGGACCAGCGCATGGAGCTGCTGGTCATCGTCACCCCCAATCACCTGCACGCACCCATCGCCAGCCAAGCGCTGAGCGCGGGTTTTCATGTGTTCAGCGAGAAACCCGCGGCGCTCAACCTGGCCGAGCTGCTGGCGCTCAAGGCCGTGCTGAACAGCAGCGATCGCCTGTATGGACTGGCGCACACCTACCTGGGTTATCCGATGGTCTGGCAGGCCCGCAAGATGGTGCGCACCGGCGTGATAGGCGCCGTGCGCAAAGTCATGGTCGAGTACCCCCAGGGCTGGTTGAGCCGGGATGTGGCGGGGCAGGGCAACAAGCAGGCCGGCTGGCGCGATCAGCCCGAACAGTCAGGGCTGGGCGGCTGCATCGGCGATATCGGCACCCATGCCTTTTCCCTGGCCGAATTCGTCGCCGACCAACCCATCGAGCAGATCTGCGCGACCCTGGGCGTGCACATCGCCGGGCGGCAATTGGACGATGACGCAGCGATGCTGTTCAAGATGGCGGCCGGCGCCACCGGCGTCTTGATCGCCAGCCAGGTCTGCGCCGGTGAGGAGAACCCGCTGAAGATCCGCATCTACGGCGACAAGGGCGGGCTGGAATGGCGCCAGGAAGAACCGTCGAGCCTGATCCATCGTTCCCTCGATCAACCGATGCGCATCCTGCGCTCCGGTGTCGGCCAGCCCTGGTTGTGCGAGGCCGCGACCAGGCGCATGCGGCTGCCCGCCGGGCACCCCGAAGGTTATCTGGAAGCCATGGCCAACCTCTACGGCGACTTCGCCAGCGCGATCCGCAACCAGGTCGAAGGCCACGACGCCCCCGGCGTGCCGGGCATCGACGTCGGGCTGCGCGGCATGGCCTTCATCGAAGCGGCGATCGCCAACCATCGCGGCGACGCGAAGTGGACCGCCCTGGTCTGCCATCCATGAACCCGGAGAACCCACCCGTGAACCCTACCTCCCAAGCACCGACCGGCCTGCGCGGCCCGGGGATTTTCCTCGCGCAATTCATGTCCGCCGACGCGCCCTTCGATACCCTGGCCAACATTGCCCGCTGGGCGGCGTCCCAGGGCTACAAGGCCATTCAGCTACCCACCCTGGGCACGCAATACATCGACCTGGCCCGTGCCGCGGAAAGTCAAAGTTACTGCGACGAGTTGAAAGCCGTCTGCGCTGAGGCAGGCGTCGAAATCAGTGAGTTGTCGACTCACCTGCAAGGCCAACTGGTGGCCGTGCATCCGGCGTTCGATGCCTTGTTCGACGACTTCGCCCCCGCGCATCTGCGCGGCCAGCCCCAGGCGCGGACTGACTGGGCCATCGACCAATTGAAACTGGCGGCCCGCGCCAGCCAGCGCCTGGGGCTGAAAGCCCACGCGACCTTCTCCGGTGCGCTGCTCTGGCCCTACATCTACCCATGGCCACAACGGCCGAGCGGTCTGGTCGAGCAGGGGTTTGCCGAACTGGGCCGGCGCTGGCGGCCGATCCTCGATTGCTTCGAAGAGGCCGGCGTCGACCTCTGCTATGAAATCCACCCGGGTGAAGACCTGCACGACGGCGCCTCGTTCGAGCGTTTCCTGGAGGCCGTCGATCACCACCCGCGCGCCACGATCCTCTACGACCCGAGTCACCTGCTGTTGCAGCAAATGGACTACCTGGGGTTCATCGACCGCTATCACGAGCGCATCCGCATGTTTCACGTCAAGGACGCCGAGTTTCGCCCCGATGCCCGTTCCGGCGTTTACGGCGGCTACCAGGGTTGGGTGGATCGCCCGGGCCGGTTCCGTTCGTTGGGGGATGGGCAGATCGATTTCAAATCGATTTTCAGCAAGCTGACCCAGTACGACTTTGCCGGTTGGGCGGTGCTGGAGTGGGAGTGTTGCCTGAAAGACGCGGAGCAGGGCGCCGCAGAAGGGGCGGCGTTTATCCGCGAGCACATGATCAGCAAGACCCGAAAGGCCTTTGACGACTTCGCCAGCGTGACGTCCGACGAGGGTTTCAATCGACGGCTGCTGGGGTTGCCCGACGCCTGAAACTGCCGATTCTTTCCAGACAATAAAAACAACAAGGTGACAGTTCATGACCACGATGAGTGCGCGATTGAGCGCGATGATGTTCCTGCAGTTTTTTATCTGGGGTGGATGGTTCGTCACCCTAGGCACCTTCCTCTCCAGCAACCTGGGGGCCAGTGGCGGGCAGATCGGCATGGCGTTCTCCACGCAATCCTGGGGCGCGATCATCGCGCCTTTCGTCATCGGGCTGATTGCCGACCGCTACTTCAATGCCGAGCGCATCCTCGCGGTGCTGCATCTGGTCGGCGCGGTGTTGCTGTTCCAGCTCTATCGCGCCGCCGATTTCAGCACTTTTTACCCGTACGTGCTGGCCTACATGATGATCTATATGCCGACCCTGGCCCTGGTCAACTCGGTGGCCTTCCGGCAGATGCGCGACCCGGCGCTGGAGTTCTCGCGCATCCGGGTGTGGGGCACAATCGGCTGGATCGTCGCGGGCGTGGTGATCAGCTTCGTGTTTGCCTGGGACTCGCAACAGGCGATCTCGTCCGGCGGCTTGCGAAACACCTTCCTGATGTCCGCCATCGCGTCCCTCGCGCTGGGCCTCTACAGCTTCACCTTGCCCCGTACCGCACCGCTGCCGCGGGAACCGGGCAGCGGCGGCCTCAAGCAAATGCTCGGCCTGGACGCCTTGGGCTTGCTCAAGGATCGCAGCTACCTGGTGTTCTTCATCGCCTCGATCCTGATCTGCATTCCCCTGGCGTTCTATTACCAGAATGCCAACCCGTTCCTGGCGGAAATCGGCGTCACCAATCCCACGGCGAAGATGGCCATCGGGCAGGTGTCCGAAGTGCTGTTCATGCTGCTTCTGCCGCTGTTCATCCAGCGCTTCGGGATCAAGCTTGCGTTGCTGGTGGGGATGCTGGCCTGGGCCTTGCGTTACCTGTTGTTCGCCTACGGCAATAACGGCGACCTGGCGTTCATGCTATTCACCGGCATCGCCCTGCATGGCATCTGTTATGACTTCTTTTTTGTCTCGGGGCAGATCTACACCGACGCCAAGGCCTCGGAGCGCTTCAGAAGCTCGGCGCAAGGGCTGATCACCCTGGCGACCTATGGCCTGGGGATGCTCATTGGATTCTGGGTGGCGGGGCAGGTGACCGATCACTATGCGTCGGCGGATAGCCACGAGTGGAAGAGTATCTGGCTGTTCCCGGCGGGGTTTGCGTTGGCGATCTTTTTCTGTTTTTCGTTGGCGTTCAACGGGCGTCACGCCCAAGCCGTGCAATCGAATGGCTGAAGACAGAACGGGCGCGCGAAAGGCGCCCGTTTCCATGCCGCTGTCTGCTACGCCTGTTTGCCAAACACCGGCCGGAAAAAGGACCGCTCATAGCTGAGGATGCATTTTGTGTCCTCCGCATACTTGAACGCCGCGATGCAATCCGGATCGTTCATGGAGTCTTGCCGGTACTGCTCATACGCCGAAAGGCTTGGAAAGCTGAACATCGCCAAGGCGATATTATTGGCGCCCTCGGACGGCAGGAAGTAGCCGTGGTGCTGGCCTCCGAATTTTTCAACCAGTGGAATCCATAGCGTCGCGTAGTGTTCGAATGCTTTGATCTGGTAGGGATCCAGCACGTATCTGAGATAACAAGTGACCATTTTTTTCTCCTTCTTGGTTGGGTGGTGCTGATTTCGGCCCGATGCGACAGCCTTGCTGTCCTATCTGAATGAACCGCGTAGCAGATCGATGACTTGATCGGTTGAAGGCCCTTGAATGGGCGGTGGCTCAGGGCTTTCCCCGAACTCGCGCCAGATGAACAGCGTCAGTTCCGCGCCGTCAGTGAGCGACGTTGCGTTTTCGTTGGTCGCGAAGGTCTCCAGCAGCCTGTATTTCGTATCCTTCCAGATCTTCGATCCAGTGGTACACCGGAATGAAGTGGAAATGGATAGGGTAGCCGGGGTCATGGCCGAATCGACTGATGTAGAGCCACTTCGGTTTCAACTGCGATTCAATGGTTTTCTGAACCTTGGCGAGCAGGCCACCCAGTTCTGCCAGCGCATCATCGGGTAGTTCAGCCAGCGAGTTGACGTGAGTCCGTGAGCCGAGCATCAGATAGCCGGGAAGCGCGGACGACATGTGGTGGTTGAGAATCCAATGGGCGGTTTCATGAATGATGAACCGGGGGGCTACTTCCATGTGTGGGTGTCCATGGTGGATCGGTTTCTTACGAAGCGGTTAGGAAAGTCTTGGCAATTTAGCTGACTTCGTCTTCCAGATTCTTAGGGCTTTTTCCAGCCACTCAACCCGCATTCCTGCTCCAGCGGCGGGCGCGCATCGCCGCAACCTGGTCGTCGGTGGCGAATTTACCTTGATTGGCTTCCTTTACCGCCAATTCGATTTGTGCGGTCAGCGTCCTCTCATGCTCGATGTAGTCGCGAAGAACGTCCATCACCAGGTCGCTCACACTTTGGTCATTCGTCTTGGCCAGATTGGCGAGAGCGTTCGAAAGGTCTTCCGGCAGGTGCAGGGATATCCCCGTCATGACAGCCTCGATGGTGAGCGTTTGTTGGGCATATTACACCGTCAAGCGCTCACGTGAATTAGCAGGCCGGAGCGTGGGAACGATCAGGTTGAAATGACGGCTGTAGGAACTTTCTGAGTTGTAGGCAGGAGGCTACATCGTCTTGCGTAGATGCCTACGCCTAAGACAGAATCCGCCGACTTGTGCGCCTTGGGGCTGGCTTTTATCGTCTGCGGGTCGCTGAAAATCAGCGATCGGGTTTAGCAGCTCGGCTCCACTCTAGGCACACAGCGTCCATTTCATGCTCAGGTTTTTTACCTGCAGGTTCCTGTTATGGCGGCTTTGCGTGGGGCACTTCGGTGCGCCGGGTTCTAGAGTCCTGGTCTGCTAACCCGCGTACGGCCGCCACCTCTATTCGTTTAGCAGCGACTGTGGCGGCTCCATCACTCTAGGAGTTTCACCATGATCAGATCGACACCCAGCCCTCCGGAATCAGAAACCGCAACGCAATCCACGCCCCAAACTGGCGACCATCACCATAATCCCCAGACCCTCAAAAACGCCATCCCACCGCACAAACCCAGCACGATGTTCGTCATCGCCCCCGGCATTAACCCCGAAACCCTGTTGGCCCACGCCTGTGAGTCCCTGGCCTCCGCGAGTGTCATGGCCAGTGACTTTGCGGCGTTTCTGGAAGGATCACAGCGCAATACGATGCTGGGTATTCAGCAGGTCATCATGCTGGCCGATTTGGCGGTGAATCGAGCACTGGATAACGTCGATCCGCAAGATTGACCTATCTGATCATTCCCATGTCGAACCGTCGGCGTGGGAATGCAGACCGGGACGCTCAGCATCCCATGCGGATGCAGAGCTTCGGTGAGACATTCCCGACGGAAATGAAATGAGCTGATCAGCGTATCCCGAGATCTTTTATGCGTTTACGATTGGATGATCACAAGTAGCGAGGGAACGCAAAATGGATTGTCAGGTTCGTCTCGCAACAACCGACGACGCAGCAGCGATCAGTCACGTTGTGATCAGCGCGCTGCGCGAGTCCAATGCTCAGGACTATTCACCCGATGTCATCGCGCGAGTGGAGCAGGGCTTTTCTGCGCAGGGGATCGCTCAGTTCATGACGCAGCGCCGTGTTTATGTGGCGTCCATCGCTCAACGTGTCGTCGCGACGGCGAGCCTGGATGGGGATGTTGTCAGAAGTGTCTTTGTCGACCCACAGCACCAGGGTGCCGGAATCGGTCAGCAGCTCATGGCTGTCATTCATTCGGCCGCCCTTGAATTGGGCCTTGATGTTCTGCACGTACCGTCCTCCATCACCGCAGAGGGTTTTTATGCCGCGCTGGGGTTTCGAAAAGTGCGGGATGAATTCCACGGAGCAGAGCGCACCATCGTTATGCAGTGCGTGTTAAGGCAAAGCGGATTTTGATCCGAATCCGCCTGGGCTCTGTGCTCGAATACGGCGGTGATTCCCGTGAGAGCGGCGGTGTACAAAAATCCCGAGTCCGGCAAAGATCCAATGTGGGAGCTGGCTTGCCAGCGAAAGCGGTCTCACATCCGGCATCAATGTCGGCTGACCCGCCGCCTTCGCCGGCAAGCCGGCTCCTACAGGTGATCGGGGCGTACACAAATCCTGTGACCGGCATAGATCTCAATGTAGGAGCTGGCTTGCCAGCGAAAGCGGTCTCACATCCGGCATCGATGTCGGCTGACCCGCCGCCTTCGCCGGCAAGCCGGCTCCTACAGGTGATCGGGGTGTGCACAAATCCTGTGACCGGCACAGATCTCAATGTAGGAGCTGGCTTGCCAGCGAAAGCGGTCCTCACATCCGGCATCGATATCGGCTGACCCGCCGCCTTCGCTGGCAAGCCAGCTCCTACAGGTGATCGGGGTGTGCACAAATCCTGTGACCGGCATAGATCTCAATGTAGGAGCTGGCTTGCCAGCGAAAGCGGTCTCACATCCGGCATCGATGTCGGCTGACCCGCCGCATTCGCCGGCAAGCCGGCTCCTACAGGTGATCGGGGTGTGCACAAATCCTGTGACCGGCACAGATCTCAATGTAGGAGCTGGCTTGCCAGCGAAAGCGGTCTCACATCCGGCATCGATATCGGCTGACCCGCCGCCTTCGCTGGCAAGCCAGCTCCTACAGTTAATCGGTGGTGTACACAAACTCTGAGTCCGGCATTAATCCGCTCTTGTGGATTTTAACAGCTGGAAGTTGTCGATTGTTGTATTGGTGTGATTGGTTAGTGTCGGAAATTAGAAAAGACAATATTTAAATCCAGTCATTGTCTGCATCGAGCTGCAAGTTGTAACTTTAACTTAGTGTGCATTTTGTGGGTGAAAGTTCATGCGTGAGCAATTGCTACTCCTTGCCCGCAAAAAATCACAATCGCAATAACGTTATTTAAACAATTTGCTTAGACTGAAAAGCGATATACCTTATGCTAAAGTCGCAACGAGGTCTGATCCTTCGGTCAACGATGCCTGCTTATACTTCTCTTGCCCTCACAGGATAACCAGCCCAGACGCAAGTTTACGCCGGTCAACCCCGGGCGTCGTCGCTCCTCTCAATCAACATTGAACCATTACCGTTTTACAAGAATGAACGCGTTTCATCATGATCGATGGAATAGTTTGCTATGTCTGTATTTAAGGAGGATTGTTGATGGCATAAATCCAATAAAGAGGCGTTTGAGCATAATAGTTTCATGCTGGTCATTCAGTGTGGGTCAAAGGCTCAACGAACCGATGATTATTCTTGCGTTCAAAGAAAACCGCCCCCTGCGCCTATTTAAATATGGGCTGATACTTGTGTTGGCCATGGTGTTCTGTGGAATCCTTGAATCACAGGCGAAGGAATACGGCGGGCTTGAGCAGCAGCGTATAGCAACGATTTTCCCTGACAGTGACAGCCTTTCCGAGCCGACCGGCGAGTTCAAGGTCCGCACCGTCAGCGCCGGAAAAACCCTGCTCGGTTATGTGTTCCAGAGTCAGGACGTGGTGGACATCCCGGCCTATTCGGGCAAACCGGTCAACATGCAGGTCATCCTCGATCCCCAGGGTGTCATCCAGGACGCCTACGTACTGGAACACCATGAGCCGATCCTGCTCATCGGCATTCCCGTGGAAAAGCTGCATGCCTTCGATGCCAAGTACAAAGGGATCAAGGCCGACCGAAGAGTGGTGGTCGGTCACTCCAGTGATCCAGAGGCGGTGTCGGTCGACGGGATCTCCGGCGCGACGGTGACCGTCATGGTGGTCAACGAGATCATCATGCGCGCGGCGCAAAAGGTGGCCGTTTCGCTGAAACTGGTTGAGGACAAGTCCGGGCAGACGCAGAAGCCCGCCACCGTGCGCCAGGACTTTTACGAACCCGCGACCTGGGAACAACTGACCGGCAACGGCGCGATCCGCCAGTTGAACCTGACCCGTGGCCAGGTCGACGCCGCCTTCAAGGGCACCGAAGCCGAAGGCATCGACAGCGCCAGTGCCGAGCAAGTCGATGAACCCTTTATCGAACTCTACGTCGCCGACCTGAATCCGCCAACCATTGGTCGCAACCTGCTGGGCGACAATCAGTACCGTTTCCTCATGCAGGACCTCAAGCCGGGCGAGCAGGCCATCGCCGTGCTGGGTCGCGGCCTGTATTCCTATAAAGGCTCGGGTTATGTGCGCGGCGGGATTTTCGACCGGGTGCAATTGCGCCAGTTCGGCCACGTCATCAGTTTCCGCGACATGGACCATCAGCGGCTCTCCGACGTGTTTGCCAAGGGCATGCCGGAATTCAACGAGATGTCGATTTTCATTGTGCGCGAACCGGCCCGGTTCGATCCCGGATCGCCCTGGTCCCTGGAATTGCTGGTGCGCCGTCAGACCGGCGCGGTCGCCGGTGTGTTCAGCAGTTTCGAGCTGTCTTACCAACTGCCCGAGCCCTACCTCCTGCGCCCACCGCCCAGCGCCGAAGAACTGGCCGCGATCGAAGTTGCCAACCGGCCGACGTGGGTCAATATCTGGTACCAGAAAGCCTTTCAGATCGGGATCCTTTGCACGGCGCTGGCGGTGTTGATGGTGATTCTGTTCCTGCAGGACACCTTCACCAAGTACCCGCGTTTCCTCCACTGGCTGCGTCGCGTCTATTTGATCTTCACCGTGGTGTTCATCGGCTGGTACGCCCTGGGCCAGATTTCAGTGGTCAATGTCCTGACGTTCGCCCATGCCCTGGTCGAGAACTTCCGCTGGGAACTGTTTCTCACCGACCCGATTGTGTTCATCCTCTGGACCTTTACCGCCGCCAGCATTCTGCTGTGGGGGCGAGGGGTGTTCTGTGGCTGGTTGTGCCCCTTCGGCGCCTTGCAGGAATTGATCAACGAAGCCGCGCGCAAAATCAAGATCCCGCAGTATGAACTGCCCTTCGCGTTGCACGAGCGCCTGTGGGCCGTGAAGTACATCATTCTGCTGGTGCTGTTCGGCATCTCGCTGGAGTCGATGACCACCGCCGAGCGATTTGCCGAGGTGGAACCGTTCAAGACCGCCATCACCCTCAAGTTCGATCGCCAGTGGTGGTTCGTCGCCTACGCGGTAGCGCTGCTGGTCATCAACATCTTCACGCGCAAAGTCTATTGCCGCTACGTCTGCCCGTTGGGCGCGGCGCTGGCCATTCCCAGCAAGCTGCGCCTGTTCGACTGGCTCAAACGCCGCAAGGAATGCGGCACCCCCTGCCAGCTGTGCGCCAAGGAATGCGAGATCCAGGCCATTCACCCGGACGGCCACATCAACGCCAACGAGTGCCATTACTGCCTCGATTGCCAGATGACCTACCACAACGAAAACAAATGCCCGCCACTGGTGCTCAAGAACAAGCGCAAGACACGGGACAAGCCAGCGCCAGTCACTCAGAGCGCCGAGCTGATTCCGGTGGTGCAAGTGTTTGAGCCCTGACCCCTTGCGGCATTTTCAGGGAACAGGAATCGATTGACCGAGCTTTCTCATATCTGCCCCGATGGAGCAAAACCCATGAGCGATAAAAAGTCGAAAAAAGATCATGACGCAGTCGATGGCCCCGGCCTGAACCGTCGCCTGTTTCTGGGCGCCTCAGCCCTGACCGGCGTTGCGCTGGCGGGTGGCACGGCCTTGGGTAGCGCGGTATTCAGTCGCGAGACCTTTGCCGCGGCGGCCAAGGACGCGCAATCGAAAATTCATGTGGGGCCAGGCGACCTGGACCAGTATTACGGTTTCTGGAGCGGCGGCCATCAGGGTGAAGTGCGAATCATGGGCATTCCCTCGATGCGTGAGTTGTTACGCGTCCCGGTGTTCAACGTCGATTCCGCCACGGGCTGGGGACTGACCAACGAAAGCAAGCGGATCATGGGCGACAGCGCCCACTTCCAGAATGGCGACTGCCACCACCCGCACTTGTCGATGACCGACGGCAAGTACGACGGCAAGTACCTGTTCATCAACGACAAGGCTAACAGCCGCGTTGCGCGTATCCGCCTGGACATCATGAAGTGCGACAAGATGCTCACCGTGCCGAACGTGCAGACTATTCACGGCTTACGTCTACAGAAAATGCCCCACACCCAATACGTGTTCGCCAATTCCGAATTCGTGATTCCGCACCCCAATGACGGCAGCACCTTCGACCTGCAGGACAAGAACAGCTACACGATGTTCAACGTCATCGATGCCGAGAAAATGGAGATGGCCTTTCAGGTGATAGTCGAAGGCAACCTGGATAACACCGACGCCGACTACACCGGCAAGTATGCGGCCTCGACCTGTTACAACTCGGAGAAGGCCTACGATCTGGGCGGCATGATGCGCAACGAGCGTGACTGGGTGGTGGTGTTCAACATCCCGCGCATCGAAGCGGCGATCAAGGCCGGCAAGTTCATCACCTTGGGTGACGCCAAGTCACCGGTCATCGATGGGCGTAGAACCGAGGGCAAGGACAGCGAGTTCACCCGTTATATCCCGGTTCCGAAGAACCCGCATGGCATCAACATGACGCCCGATGGCAAGTATTTCATCGCCGCCGGCAAGCTTTCGCCGACCTGCACCATCATCGCCACCGCCAAGCTCGATGATCTGTTCGACGACAAATTCAAGGACCCGCGCGAGGTGGTGGTCGGCGAACCCGAACTGGGTCTTGGCCCGCTGCATACCACCTACGATGGCCGCGGCAACGCCTACACCACCCTGTTCATCGACAGCCAGGTGGTGAAGTGGAACATCGATGAAGCCGTTCGCGCCTACGGCGGCGAGAAGGTCAACTGCATCAAGCAGAAGCTCGATGTGCAGTACCAGCCGGGGCACAACCATGCCTCGCTGACCGAAACCAGCGAGGCCGACGGCCAGTGGCTGGTGGTGCTGAGCAAGTTTTCCAAGGACCGTTTTCTCTCGACCGGTCCGCTGCACCCGGAGAACGATCAGTTGATCGATATCTCCGGCGACGAGATGAAGCTGGTGCACGACGGCCCGGCGTTCGCCGAACCCCACGATTGCGTCATGGCCCGCCGCGACCAGATCCGGACCAAGAAAATCTGGGACCGCAACGATCCGTTTTTCGCCGAAACCGTAGCCATCGCCGCCAAGGACGGGATCAAGCTGGAGACCGACAACAAGGTCATCCATGACGGCAAGAAAGTCCGGGTCTACATGACCTCGATGGCGCCGGTCTACGGCGTCACTGAGTTCACCGTCAAGCAGGGTGACGAGGTCACGGTGACCATCACCAACATCGATCAGGTGGAAGACGTGAGCCACGGTTTTGTCATGACCAACCACGGCGTGAGCATGGAGATCAGCCCGCAGCAGACGTCCTCCATCACCTTCATCGCCGACAAGCCGGGGTTGCACTGGTACTACTGCAGCTGGTTCTGTCATGCGCTGCACATGGAAATGGTCGGTCGAATGCTCGTCGAGAAGGCTTGAGCGGCGGGTCGTATCAGGGCCGTAAAAAGGTGAACGCAGTGTTCAGATCCCGGGGCAGTGACGGGTTACGCGGCATGGCACTTCTGGTGTGGGTGCTTGTATCGGCAGTCGCCCAGGCGTCGCCAAGGCCCATCACCGAACTGCCCCTGCAACCTGCTGGCGATCACCACTGGACGCTGCCTGCCGGAAACTACCAAGGGCAGTTCAGGATCGATCAGCCGATGCGGATCGATTGTGAAAAAGGTGCAGTCATCGATGCACAGGGGCAGGGCAACGCGCTGTTCATCAGTGCTCCCGACGTGCGGGTCGAAGGGTGCACATTGCTCGACTGGGGGCGCGACATGACGGCCATGAACTCGGCGATTTTCATCGGTCCCAAGGCCCTGCGTGCGGTAATAGGCCACAACCGCATGAAAGGACCGGGCTTCGGCATCTGGGTGGATGGCACCCGCGACGTCAGCCTGATTGGCAACGATATCGAAGGTGACCCGGGCATCCGCTCCCAGGATCGCGGCAACGGCATTCATCTGTATGCCGTGCACGGCGCCAGGGTGATCGGTAATCACGTGCGGCTGACCCGCGACGGCATCTACATCGACACCTCGAACGGCAACCTGCTGCAGGGCAATACCCTGGAAGACCTGCGCTACGGCGTGCACTACATGTACGCCAACGATAACCAGTTGCTCGGCAACACCACCCGCCGCACCCGCACCGGCTACGCCTTGATGCAGAGCCGCAAGCTGACGGTGATTGGCAACCGCTCCGAGCAGGACGAGAACTATGGCATCCTGATGAACTACATCACGTATTCCGAGCTGCGCGACAACTTCGTCAGCGACGTGCGCAGCGGCGCCGCCGAGGGCGGTATGGTCAGCGGCGCCGAGGGCAAGGCGCTGTTCATCTACAACTCGCTGTTCAATGTCATCGAACACAACCACTTCGAACGCAGCGCCGTGGGTATTCACCTCACCGCCGGTTCCGAAGACAACCGCATCGCCGACAACGCCTTCGTCGACAATCAGCAGCAGGTCAAATACGTCGCGACCCGCTTGCAGGAATGGTCGGCCCAGGGCCGCGGCAATTACTGGAGCGATTACCTGGGTTGGGATCGCAACAACGATGCGGTAGGCGATGTGATCTACGAGCCCAACGACAACGTCGACCGTCTGCTGTGGCTGTATCCACAGGTGCGGCTGTTGATGAACAGCCCGAGCATTGAAGTGCTGCGTTGGGTTCAGCGCAGCTTCCCGGTGACGAAATCGCCTGGGGTCAAGGACAGTTTTCCGTTGATGGACCTTCCGACGCTGCCTCAGGCACAGGGGCCGATCCTATGAACCCGGTCGAGATCGAAGGCGTCAGCCAGCGTTATGGCAGCATGACCGTGTTGCACGAGCTGACCATGAATCTGGGTGAAGGCGAGGTGCTGGGCTTGTTCGGGCACAACGGCGCGGGCAAGACCACGGTGATGAAACTGATCCTTGGCCTGCTCAAGACCAGCGCCGGTCAAGTGCGCGTACTCGGTTGCCGGCCCGCACAAACCGAGGTGCGTCGCCAACTCGGTTATCTGCCGGAAAACGTGACCTTCTACCCGCAACTCAGTGGCCGCGAAACCCTGCGCTATTTCGCCCGCCTCAAGGGTACGCCCCTGACGCAAGTTGACGAATTGCTCGACCAGGTCGGGCTATCGGCGGCGGCGGACCGTCGGGTGAAGACCTATTCCAAGGGCATGCGCCAGCGTCTGGGCCTGGCTCAGGCGGTGCTTGGGCAGCCGCGCCTGCTGTTGCTGGACGAACCCACGGTGGGGCTGGACCCGATTGCCACCCAGGATTTGTACGGGTTGATCGACCGTCTGCGCCAACAGGGTACGAGCATCATCCTTTGCTCCCATGTGCTGGCAGGGGTCGAAGCGCATATCAATCGCGCGGCCATCCTGGCCAATGGTCGCCTGCAGGCGATCGGCAGCCTGTCCCGCCTGCGTGAAGACGCCGACTTGCCGGCGCGTATCCGTGCCAATGGCCTGGCTCGGCGCGAGCAGTGGCTGCAGCGCTGGAATGCGGCCGGACACACCGCCACCGCCATGGGCGGCAACGGGGTCGAGGTGATGGCGGTCAACGGCCACAAAGTCGACCTGCTGCGCCAATTGTTTCACGAGGATCAACCCCAGGACATCGAGATCCTGCAACCGTCCCTCGAGGACCTCTACGGTTATTACATGAGTCGTGCGCCCGGCGGCACAGAAGGCATTCATCCATGAAACAGATCTGGAGTATCGCCGCCAAGGAGTTCAGTGACGGGCTGCGCAATCGCTGGCTGCTGGCAATCAGTCTGTTGTTCGCCATTCTGGCCGTGGGCATCGCCTGGCTCGGCGCGGCCGCATCCGGGCAAGTGGGTTTCACCTCCATCCCGGCAACCATCGCCAGCCTGGCCAGCCTCGCGACCTTCCTGATGCCGCTGATCGCGCTGTTGCTGGCCTACGATGCCATCGTCGGTGAGGACGAGGGCGGCACGCTGATGCTGTTACTCACCTATCCGCTGGGCCGTGGGCAAATCCTGTTGGGCAAGTTTGTCGGTCACGGCTTGATCCTGGCCCTGGCTACGCTGATCGGATTTGGCTGCGCAGCCGTGGCGATCGCCTTGCTGGTCGATGATGTCGAACTGGGATTGCTGCTGTGGGCGTTCGGCCGTTTCATGGTGTCTTCCACGCTACTGGGCTGGGTGTTCCTGGCGCTGGCCTACGTGTTGAGCAGCAAGGCCAGTGAAAAATCCAGCGCGGCCGGAATGGCCCTGGGCGTGTGGTTTCTGTTTGTGCTGGTATTCGATCTGGCACTGCTGGCGTTGCTGGTGCTCAGCAAAGGCCGGTTCAACCCCGACCTGTTGCCCTGGTTACTGTTGCTCAATCCGACCGACGTTTATCGCCTGATCAATCTCTCCGGTTTCGAAGGCAGCGGTAATGCCGTCGGCCTGATGGCATTGAGCAGTGATCTACCCGTTCCGCCTTCATTGCTCTGGCTTTGCCTGTTGCTTTGGGTCGGGGTTTCGCTGCTGTTGGCGCACTGGATGTTTCGCCGTCGACTCACTTGATTGTTTTACCCTGGAGACCGTTGAGATGAACACTCTATACCTGGCCGGGGCCCGTGCCCTGGTGGTCGTCATGACCTGCCTGGGGCTGGCGGCCTGCAATGATCGCGCAGAGCAAAAGCAAGCAGTGGCGCCTGTGGCTTTCCATCAGAGTGATGAGTGTCATGTCTGCGGGATGGTCATCGCCGACTTTCCGGGACCCAAAGGCGAGGTCGTGGAAAAAGGCACGGTCAAGAAGTTCTGCTCCACCGCAGAAATGCTCGGTTGGTGGCTCCAACCGGAGAATCACCGCACATCGGCCAATTTGTATGTGCATGACATGGGAAAAAGTACCTGGGAAAAACCCGACGACCAATATTTGATCGATGCCGCCCAGGCTTACTATGTCATCGGAACTCAATTGAAAGGTTCCATGGGCGTTGTCCTGGCCTCATTTTCCGATGAAGCGGCTGCCCGCAAACTGGCCAGCGAGCAGGGTGGCAGAGTCCTTCGGTTCGAAGAAATCGATCTGGCACTTTTGCAGCAAGCCCCCGCGATGTAACCGACTTGCCTGAACCGGGCATGTCTGCCTGTAGAAATGAGCGACCTGCTTCGCAGAAGAGAGTTGGCTCTTCTGCGGTTGATGTGCTGTTCACGAATTTACAGCGGTTAATGCTGCTGCTTTGTCAGTTCGGATGATCTTACTTCAGCGTCAGAATCCAGTCCGCCAAGGTCTTCGCTTCCTCGTCGGTCACTTGGTTGGCCGGCATTGCAATGGGGCCCCATTTACCCGTGCTGCCTTCTTTGATGCTCTTGACCAAGGTAGCCGAAGCGTCGGCCTGGCCGGCGTATTTGGCGGCCACTTCCTTGTAACCGGGACCGACCATCTTGGCATCGACCATGTGGCAGGCCACGCAGGTTTTACTCTTGAACAGCGTCTCGCCATCAACGGCTTGAGCGGTCTGCAGGGTCAGCGCAGCACCCAGGGCCAGCAGGGAAATAAACATACTTTTCATCAGTGTCTCCTCAGACAACAAAGCAGGCTTGAAACGACCCGCTCCAGGCTCATTCAACATGCAGTGGGTTGAATGTTATGAAGTTAAATCTTATCGGTCCGGCAAACTCGTCTTTGCTGGGGACGCTTGTTATGGTTGACTCAACGACTTTGCGTGGAAGATAGTCTTGTTGCATGCATTAGATAGTATGTTTTCAATAAATGTTCATTTTATTAGAGTTATTAAGTTGCTGTTTATAATTGCGCGAGCTTGAATTTTTAGGGTTTTTTGTTGATTGGGTCGCATTCATGTTCTATGTTATTCAGTTTTTTCGGTGTAGTGGCATATCCAATTGATTTGTATAGATTATATT
>NZ_CABVHU010000027.1 GCF_902497855.1 Pseudomonas fluorescens | reverse complement strand
CACGCGATCGATCATAAGGTCGTCGGCCCGGCCTATCACGAGGTGGCGGCCAAGTATGCCAATGACCCGCAGGCACTGGCCAAGGTAACGTCCAGCATCCAGCGCGGCAGTACCGGCAAATGGGGGGATGTCCCCATGCCGCCTTTCGCACAGTTAAGCCCGCAAGATCTGCAAACCCTGGCGACGTTCATACTGCACCGGTAAGCCCGGCCCGGGTTAACCAGCATTCATGCCGAGGCTGCTGCCAAAAGCCCCGGCAATGAATCCCAGATCAAGCTGACACCCGCTAGCGCCATCAGTACGAAGACCAGCCAACGCACCGTACGCGACGACAACTTCGGCGGATAACGGCGGATCAGCCAACTGACCAGCACCACCAACGGCAACGCTTCGGCACTCAACCACAACGTGGATAGTTGCACCTGTCCTTGCGCTGCGACCAGGCCAAGGCGCGCCGCTGCGTTGGCGGAAAACACCGTGATCAGGGTATTGCGGATGATTTCGTAACCCAAGGGCTGGCGGTACAGGTGATAAACGATCGGCGGCCCGCCGCTGGAGAACAAGCCGTTGAGCAGTCCGCACAAGCCACCGGCCAGCCAGAACGAAGGCTGCCGGGACAGCTGTGTCTTCGGTTTGTTTTGCACCACAAGCATGAGGCTGGCCGCGACGATCAGTATGCCGAGCAGCAGGCGAAGCCAGGTGAGCTGGCTACCATTCAACGCGCCGAGCCCCCACACGCCCAGGCTCACGCCAAGCAGACTGCTGAGCAACACGGGCATCAGCACCGCGCGGTCCAGCTGCGGTTTCGGCCCGCCCAGGGTACCCATGGCGTTACCCAGGGTGAGGATACTGATCACCACCGCTACCTCGGACAGCGGCACCATGTGCAGGGAAGCGACCAAGCCCATCAGGATCAGGCCGAAGGCAAAGCCGGTGAGGCTTTGGGCTACGGTGGCCAGGGCCACGCAACACAGGAAAATCAGATGCACTTGCAGGCTCATGGCGCCTCTTTTGCTGCTGGTTAAGCCAGCCTGCCGCCACACAGTGATCGTGTCGGCGGCAGTCTGGTGATCGGGCGGGGGCGATGCTCATCAATGACGCGGGCTCATCCCAGCCACTTCACCGCAAACAAAATAATCGTCGCCAGAAATACGGTTTCACTGACTAACAGGGTCGCCGGACGCCAGCCCACTTCCAGCAGCGCCTTCAGTGAAGTCTTCATTCCCAGGGCGGCGATAGCAGTCACCAGGCACCAGCGCGACACATCGCCGGCCAACTCCTGCACCTGCGTCGAAGCTATGCCACTGCTGTTAATGGCGACAAACAGCACAAAGAAGATGATGAACAAGGGCAATGGGAGTGCCGGGCGCGGACCACCATCACCGCGCTTGCGCAGCAGCAACGACAGACTGAAGACGATCGGCACCAGCATGGCCACGCGCAACAGCTTGACCACGGTCGCGGTATCGCCGGTATCCTGCGACATGCTGTAGCCGGCACCGACCACCTGGGCCACATCGTGAATGGTTGCGCCGAGGAATATCCCGGCCTGATGGGCGTCCAGGCCGAGCCATTGGGCGATCGGCGGATAGGCAATCATCGCGATGGTGCTCAGCGCAGTCACACTGATCACCGTGAAGATGATGTTGCGCTCGCTGTCCTTGTCTTGCGGCAGTACCGCGGAGATGGCCAACGCCGCCGAGGCGCCGCAGATGCCCACGCTGCCGCCGCTGAGAATGCCGAAATCCCGTGACTGGCCCAGTAGCCGGGAAAGGACGATGCCGAAGCTGATGGTCAGGAAAACCGCACCGATCACCACCGCCATCAGCGTCCCCCCCAGCGAGAGAATCTGCTCGACGGTGATGCGCATGCCCAGCAGCGCCACGCCACCACGCAGGATGGTGCTGGAGGTGAAACGGATACCTGCGACCGCCCGCCCCTCCTCGGAAAGAAAGCCCAGTGCCATGCCCAGCAACAGGGCCATTAACATCACCGGTGCACCGTAATGTTCGGAAAGGAAAGCGGCACTGGCGGCGACTATCAATGCGGCGACGATACCCGGCAGTAACAGGTTGAATTTCTGCTGACGGCGTATCAACCAGGACGACGATGGCTGAGCCGTGTCCGGCAACTGGCTGTGGACGGGGGGGATTGTGTGGTGCTGTTTTATTGTCATGTGGTCACCTACACCCTTTGGTTATGAATCACTGGGTTTCGATGCTAGAGAAAACTCCGCCCCCTCATTAGGACCACCTCAAGGCGGTCTTAGGGGCCAGCCGACACCTGCGTGTTTGACCTGTAGGAGCCGGCTTGCTGGCGATGGCGGAGTGTCAGGTGAAAGTGATGGTGGATGTGCGGGCCTTATCGCCAGCAAGCCGGCTCCTACGGTGGCGAGGCGCTGGTGCCACGCTGGCCTGGCTCAGTCGGACAGCTGCTGCAGGCGCTGGCGGGTTTCGGGACTGTAGTGCACGGCGGCCACTGGAATCCGATCGTCGATGGCGTTGCGGATCTGCTCGGCTTCGGCCTCGGTGAAGGCGCCGCACAGTTCGATCAATTGCACATGCCGGGTCAACAACTCCTGCGCCACCAGCACCGCTTCCTCGACGCTCGCAACGCCGCACAGGGTCGCGGCGAAGGTGTCGGACTCGAGGCGTCCGTTGTGGGTGAGGAACTGCATGCCTGGCGCCTTGAAGATAAAGCCATAACGTTGCACCGCCATCGTGGTTCTCCTTGGGTCTTGGGTTGCTTAGCCGGCCGCCAGCAAGCGGCTGCGCGACTGCCGACGGTAATCGATAAAAATGGAAGCCAGTGCGCAGGACGCCAGGCGCGCCTCCAACGGGTCGGCGCGCGAGGTGAGAATGATCGGCACCCGCGCGCCCAGCACCAGGCCGGCGGCCGTGGCGCTCATGAAATACACCATCTGTTTGAACAGAAAATTACCGGCTTCCAGGTTCGGCACCAACAGGATATCGGCATGGCCCGCGACCTCGCCGCCAATGCCTTTGATCCGCGCCGCTTCCAGCGACACCGCGTTGTCGAAGGCCAGCGGGCCCTCGACGCGGGCGTCGCCCAGGGCACCGATCGCCGCCAGTTTGGCCAGCTCGGCGGCATCCTGGCTGGACGGCATGCTGCGCGTCACTTCCTCGGTACCGGACAGCACCGCCATGCGCGGCCTTTCATAGCCCAGGGCGTGCATCAGCTCGATGGCGTTGCGGGCGATATGGATCTTGTCGATGATCGTAGGTTGCACATTGATCACCGCATCGGTGATCGACAATGCTTTGTCGCTGCCCGGCAGCGTCATATGAAACACATGACTGAGACGGCTGGCGCCACGCAGTCCGACTTCACGCTTGAGTACTGCACGCAGCAGGGTATCCGTGTGCAGATGCCCCTTCATGAGCGCCTGCGCGTTACCGGCCCCCGCCAGGATGCAGGCGACTTCGGCGCCCTGTGCATCCTCACTGGCGTGCAGCACGCGCAGGTCGTGCAGGTCCCAGTCGAGTTCTTCGGCCAGGGCACGGATCTGCGCCTGATCCCCGACCAGCACCGGCTCGATAAGCCCTTCGTCGCAAGCCTGCTTGGCACTGCTAAGGCTCAGCAGATTGACCGGATTGACCACCGCCGTGACCACGCGCGGCAGGGCCTTGGCCCGATCAAGCAGAAACGCCGGGCATTCCCGTGGAATAGTGCTCAACATGCTTGGATTCCTGTTTGTTCACGGTCGAAGCCGCAACAACGCCCGAAGGCGCCATTGCAGTATTCCCGGTGATCTGTGCGGCGGGTTAAAACCGCCACACAGGCCACCGGCTGCAGGTGTCCGGCGCAAACCGGTCACCTCGGCGACTCAGACGTAGTCTTTGTACTTCTCGAGGAAACGCACTGGCTTGGACAGCGCATCACGGCGGAACGGATCGCCCAGTTCGCGGGTACACATGATCTCGATCACCGTGGTCTTGCCGGCCTTCTGCGCCTCGCAAGCAGCCTTGAGCGCAGGGCCGACGTCTTCCAGACGGTCGACGGTGACGCCTTCGGCCCCCATCGAGCGGGCAATGCCGGCGAAGCTCTGGTTTTCCAGTTCGCCTGCGACGAAGCGACGGTTATAGAAGTCCACCTGGTTCTTCTTCTCCGCGCCCCACTGACGGTTGTGGAACACGATCGAGGTGACCGGAATGTTCTCGCGTACACAGGTCATGATTTCCATCATCGACATGCCCCAGGCGCCGTCACCGGCATAGGAGATGGCGGTGCGGTGCGGTGCGGCGACCTTGGCGCCGATAATGGTCGGCAGCGCGTAGCCGCAGTTGCCAAAGCTCATGGCGGCGAAGAACGAACGCGGCTTCTCGAAGCGCAGGTAGCTGTTGGACACCGAGTTGATATTGCCAATGTCCGTGGAGACCATGGCATCGGCCGGCATGGCTTTCTCCAGTTCACGCAGGACCTGGCGCGGGTGCAGGTAATTGCCGTCCTCACCACTCTGCTCCTTGATCATGTCCAGCGAGTATTCGTCCTTCTCGTGGATCCAGGCGCTCAACTCGGATTCCCAGTCGAATTTTTCCTTGGCGATTTCCTCGGCACGCGCGCCCTTGTTTTCCAGGCACTGCACGTCGAGGTTCTCCAGACGGCCGAGCAGGTTGACCGCCGCCGCCTTGGCGTCGCCGCAGATACCCACAGTGATTTTTTTCACCAGGCCGAGCATTTTCGAGTCGCAGTCGATCTGGATCACCTTCGCCTGCTTCGGCCAGTAATCGAGGCCGTGCTGCGGCAGGGTGCCGAACGGGCCCAGGCGAGTCCCCAGGGCCAGAACCACGTCGGCGCGCGACAGCAGCTTCATGGCGGCCTTGGAGCCCTGGTAGCCAAGCGGGCCGCACCACAGCTGGTGACTGGCCGGGAAGGAGTCATTGTGCAGGTAGCTGTTGACCACCGGGGCGCCGAGATATTCGGCGAGCGCCTGACAGGCGTCGACGGCGTCGCCCATGACCACGCCGCCACCGGAGATGATTACCGGGTTCTTCGCCGCCGCCAGTATCTGTGCAGCTTCGGCCAGGCTCTGCTCGCCACCGGCGCTGCGCTCGATACGGATCGGCGTGGGGATCTCGACGTTGATATCGCCGTAGAAGAAGTCACGCGGAATGTTCAGCTGGGTCGGACCGTTTTCTTGCATCGCCCGATCGAAGCAGCGTCCGGTCAGTTCAGCCATTCGCGCAGGATTAGGCACATGGGCCTGGTACTTGGTGATGGTTTCGAAGAACGGCAGTTGCTGGGCTTCCTGGAAGCCACCGAGGCCCTGGCTCAACGAGCCGGTTTCGGGAGTGATCACCACCACCGGGCTGTGCGCCCAGTAAGCAGCGGCGATGGCGGTGACGAAGTTGGTGATGCCGGGGCCGTTCTGCGCGATGCACACGCCGTGACGACCACTGACCCGCGAGAAGCCGTCGGCCATGTGACCGGCGCCCTGCTCGTGGACCACAGGGATAAAACGGATGCCGGCCGGAGCGAAGATATCCATCGCATCCATGAAGGCCGAACCCATGATGCCAAAGATGTCGGTGACGCCGTTGGCAACCAGTGTTTCAACCATTGCTTCGCTGGGGGTCATGCGTGGCATATCGATAGTCCTCTCGTTGCTTAAGGTAAGGCGGCTGTGTCGCCAATGACTTGGGGCTAGAGTAGGAGTCGGGGGAAATGGCAGATAGGACCAGTTGAAGACCAACTGTTAAGCCAGCTGGGTCCAGATTTTCCAGCAGGCACAGACGACCCGGGCAAGTGCACGACAGGTGTCGCACACGCCAAAAACCCGCGCCATTACTGGCGCGGGGGCAGCGTCTGAAAAAGGGTCTGTCAGCTTATTTTCTGGATGAGCTCGGCAAGCAGCTTGATCCCCGGGCGGATGCGATCGGCAGGAATCGACGAGTACCCCAGACGGAAGTAATTGAGCGGCGGTTGCTCACCGAAGAAGTGAATATCGCCGGGCTCGATCAGGATGCCGTGCTCGGCGGCTTCCTTCTGCAGGCGTCGCGCATCCAGGCTGTCGGGCCCCTTGACCCAGTAGCAGGAGCCGCCGAAGCTCGGCTCCTTGGAGGATTCCGGCAGGTACTCACGCAGGGCCGCGCCCATTTGCTGATGACGCTCCTCGTAAGCCCGCATCAGGCTCATGATCAACGCATCGTGGTAACCGCGTTCGAGGAACAGCGCCACCGAGCGCTGATTGTTCGCCGCCGGATGACGCACCATCAGTCGACGCAGCGCCCGCGCCTCGCGGATCAGGGCTTCGGGCCCCACCAGATAGCCCACCCGCAAGCCGGGCGCCAGGGTCTTTGACAGGCTGCCGACGTAAAGCACCCGATCATGCTTGTCCAGACTCTTGAGCGCCGGGATCGGGCTGCCCTTGAAGTTGGTCTCGCTTTCGTAGTCGTCCTCAATGATCAGAAAATCGTGCTCATTGGCCCGCTCCAACAATTCGTAGCGGCGCTCCAGGGGCATGGTCACGGTGCTCGGGCACTGATGGCTGGGCGTGGTGTAGATAAGATCGCAGCCATTGAGCTCATCGGTCAGCATCAGGCCCTGGCTGTCCACCGCCAGCGGCTGAATTCTCGAGGGGTTGAGCATGGCGATATTGCGGATGTCCATGTAGCCCGGTTCTTCAATGCCCATCAGGCTGTCGGGGCGCAACAACAGACGCGCCAGCATATACAGAGCGTGTTGCGCGCCAACCGTGACCAGGATCTGCTCAGGCGACGCCCAGACACCACGTCGCGGCAACAGGCGTGTCCTGATCTGCTCCATCAGCAAAGGATCGTCGTTATCGAAGCGGTCCGAAGCCCAATCACGGATCGCCGGGATGCTGACCGCGTCGCGGCAGCATTCACGCCAGTTGGCGGTCGGAAACAGGGCCGGGTCGAACTGCCCGTAGATAAACGGGTATTTATAATTCTGCCAATCCCGTGGCTTGCACATGTTGCGTTGCTGCGAAGGTTGCATCACGAGCCGTTGCGACCAGTCCAGCCGGGTGGTGGCGGACTCACCCTGGGCCGCACGCGGCGTCTCGACCTTGTGCGCCAAAATAGCCGGATTGACGTAGTAGCCGCTGCGCTCACGGGCCAAGAGGTAGCCATCGTCGAGCAGGTGTTCGTAGGCCAGAACCACGGTATTGCGCGCAATGTTCAGCTGTTTGGCCAGCTTGCGACTGGAGGGTAACGGGCTATCGAGCGGAATATTGCCGTTGAGAATCACCTGGGCTATCTGCTCGCGCAGTTGCTGTTGCAGGTTGGTGGATTTTTCGGCGGACAAATGGAACAACTGGAACATGGCGGCCTCGACTGAACGAACGACAAGCGCTGGCACCTCACCCTACCCGGCCAGTCGCTTCAAAATGCTCTTGCCGGCACAGCGCTGACGCGGCGATTGCCAGGCAGACTAGCAATAACACCTCGGCAAGACTATCCAGCACTCGACCTGTACGCTGCAGACACATAAACCGGCCCCCCTTCCAAGGGGCCGGTTAGCCTATGCGGATCGCATTTCAGCGGCGGCAAGCGTCAGGGCGCAAGGCGGCCAAAGGCGCGGTCCAGGGCGTCGATGATCACATCCAGTTCCTTTTGTGTGGCGATCAACGCCGGGCTGAAGCACAGCGTATTGTTGAACTGCTCGAAGCTGCGGTTGGTACGCCCGATCATCACCCCTTGGCGCATGCAGTCAGCGGCGATGGCAATCGGCACGCTCTCTGGCACCGGCTCTTTCGTTTTGCGGTCCTTGACCAGTTCCAGACCACAGAACAGGCCCTTGCCGCGCACATCACCAATGATCGGATACTTGTCCTGCAGCTCACGCAGGCGACCCATGAAGTACTCGCCCATATGGGTGACGTTCTCCAGCAAGCCTTCGTCCTCGATAATCCGCATATTCTCCAGCGCCGCCGCCGGGCCTGCGGTGCAGCCGCCGAAGGTGCTGATGTCACGGAAGTAGCCCATCCGGTCATCGGCCTCCCCCTTGAACGCTTCGAACACTTCCTCGGTGGTCACTGTGCAGGAGATGGCCGCGTAACCGCTGGCCACACCCTTGGCCATGGTGACGATGTCCGGCTTGATGCCGTAGTGCTGATAGCCAAACCACTTGCCGGTACGGCCCAGGCCGCAGACCACTTCGTCAATGTGCAGCAGGATGTCGTACTTCTTGCAGATCGCCTGAATGGTCTCCCAGTAACCCTCCGGCGGCGTGATGACGCCCCCGCCGGCGGTGATGGGTTCGAGCACCACGGCACCCACGGTGTCCGGCCCTTCGGCAAGGATGACTCGCTCCATCAGCATGGCGGCGCGCACGCCATAGTCGGCGATTTCACCGAACTGCGAGCGGTATTCGCAGCAGTGTGGAAACTCGACGAAACCCGGGGTGAAGGGACCGTACTGGTTCTTGCGCTCGAACTGGCCGGTTGAACTCAGTGCAGTAATGGTCGTGCCGTGGTAGTCACGCTCGCGGAACAGAATCTTGTGCTTTTTCCCACCGTACTTCTTGTGCGCGATCTGCCGCACGATCTTGTAGGCCTTCTCATTGGCCTCGGAACCGGAGTTGGAGTAGTACACGCGGCTCAGGCCAGGCATCTTCTCGATCAGCTTCCTGGCGAACAACGCGCCAGGGATGCTGCCTGCGGAGCCGGCGAAAAAATTCATCTCCACCAACTGATCGCGCACGGCGTCGGCAATGCTCTCGCGGCCATAACCGACGTTGACGGTCCATACACCGCCAGACACCGCATCCAGGTACTCGTTGCCCTTGATGTCCCAGACCTGCATGCCCTTGCCTTTGACGATCATCAGCGGATCGTTCTGCTCCAGCGGTTTGTGCTGGGACAGGTGGTGCCAGACGTGAGCGCGGTCACTGGCCAACGCCTCGACTGCATCGTACTCGTGAGCTGTTGTTTTCATGCTTACCTCTCGACTGGTGCATTTTTATTGTTGGTCACCGGGCAGGAGACAAGCTCCAGGCGCCGACATACGAAGGAGCAGTACTCGGCATCAACGCAGCACTGCCCGATCCACCCCTGAAGACGAAATTAAGAACAAGCAGCGCGCGCCGTTAGAACCAGTTATTGCCCACGCGTGATGCCAGCCGTCAATCACCGCACTGGACCAGCGCCGCAGTCGCGACTGGCTCTTTCAAGCGCTGCGCCAGTCCCCTCACCCTGCGAGCACGATAGCCGTCACCTGCAGGAGAACCTGAATGATTGAAGTGGAGATCAACGGGGTCGCCCGGTTGCTGCCGGCGGGCATCAGTCTGGCGCAACTGCTCATCACGCTTGAGTTGCAAGAACGGCGCCTGGCCATTGAATACAACCTCGACGTGGTGCCGCGCAGCGAGTACGCCGAGCTGCGCCTGCAACAAGGCGACCGCCTGGAAATCGTGCACGCCATCGGCGGCGGTTGATCGCCGCGGGCATCGCCATATCCCCCCACCCGGAGCCTCTATGACAATCACGAACACACCACCCCCCGACCCGCTCATCATTGCGGGCCAGGCCTACGCATCACGCCTGCTGGTCGGCACTGGACACTACGCCGACCTGACCGAGACTGGCGCGGCAGTCGAGGCCAGCTCGGCGCAGATCGTTACGTTTGCAGTGCGCCGCAGCAACCTCGGCCAGGATGCCGATCAGCCCAATCTGCTTGAGACGATCACGCCGCAGCGCTACACCCTGCTGCCCAATACCGCAGGCTGCTACACGGCCAGGGATGCGGTGCGCACCTGCTTGCTGGCACGCGAACTGCTGGACGGCCACAACCTGGTCAAACTGGAAGTGCTCGGTGACAGCCAGACCCTCTACCCCGACATCGGTGAAACCCTGATTGCCGCCCAGCAATTGGTCGATCTGGGCTTCAAGGTGATGGTCTACACCAGCGACGACCCGCTGGTGGCCCGACGCCTGGAGGCACTTGGCTGCGTGGCGGTGATGCCCTTGGGCGCGCCGATCGGTTCCGGTCTGGGCATCCGTAATCCCTACAACATCCGCCTGATCGTGGAAAACGCCAAAGTCCCGGTGATCGTCGACGCCGGTGTCGGCACCGCGTCCGATGCCGCCATCGCCATGGAGCTGGGCTGCGACGGGGTGCTGATGAACACCGCTATTGCCCGCGCCCGCGAGCCGATCCGCATGGCCTCGGCGATGCGCAAAGCGGTCGAGGCCGGCCGCGAAGCCTACCTCGCGGGGCGCATGCCGCGCCGGCTCGGCGGGGACGCCTCCTCGCCGTTGAGCGGCCTGTTCCTGTAAAGGGCGGCGCCGGCCTGATGGACCCCAAAGGGAGCGTGCCGCGCGCCCTCCCCCGCATGGACGCCACGCAGACCGGGCCCTTCTAACGGATACATCAATTTGATCCCGGGCCACCTTGTCATTTGCCGAGGCTTAAGGCAGGGTCGATAACATTGACACTTCTGCCACAGGAGTCACCTATGTCAAAGCTATATCCCAGTATCGATCCCGAGGGACTGGTCGAGTACTCGGTGGTCTACACCGACCGCTCGCTCAACCACATGTCGCAGGCGTTCCAAGGGGTGATGAACAACATTTCCAGCACCCTGAAACAGGTCTACAACGCCCAGGCCGTTGCGGTGGTCCCCGGCAGCGGCACCTTCGGCATGGAAGCGGTGGCGCGGCAGTTTGCCGGCGGCCAGCAATGCCTGGTGATTCGCAACGGCTGGTTCAGTTATCGCTGGAGCCAGATCCTCGAGATGGGCAACATCCCGGCGGCCACCACGGTACTCAAAGCCCGTCCGGTCGAGCCCGGCCGCCAAGCCGCCTATGCACCACCGCCCCTCGACGAAGTGCTGGCAGCCATTGAGGCGCAGAAGCCGCAGATCGTGTTCGCACCCCACGTTGAAACCTCATCGGGGATCATCCTGCCCGATGATTACCTGCGCGCCGTCGGCGACGCCGTGCACGCGGTGGGTGGCCTGTTCGTGCTGGACTGCATCGCCTCGGGCGCGCTGTGGGTCGATATGCACAAGTGCGCTATCGACCTGCTGATCAGTGCGCCGCAGAAAGGCTGGAGCGCGTCCCCTTGCTGCGCCCTGGTGATGTTCAGTCCCTTGGCCCTGGAGCGCATCGAGCAGACGCAGAGCAGCAGCTTCGCCTGCGACCTGAAAAAATGGCTGCAGATCATGCAGGCCTATGAACAGGGCGGGCATGCCTACCACGCGACCATGCCCAGCGATGCGCTGGCGCGTTTCAGCGAAATAATGCAAGAGACCCAAGCCTATGGGTTCGACAAGGTTCGCGACGAACAGCAGGCGCTGGGCGACCGGGTTCGCGCGCTGTTGACCGCCAAGGGTATCAAGAGCGTGGCCGCATCCGGTTTTGAGGCCCCTGGCGTCGTAGTCAGTTATACCGACGATGCCGAGATCAAGAGCGGTAAAAAATTTGCCGCGCAGGGACTGCAGATCGCCGCCGGCGTGCCGTTGCAATGCGACGAGCCGGCCGACTTCCAGACCTTTCGCATCGGCCTGTTCGGACTCGAAAAGCTGCACAATATCGAGCGCACGGTGAGCACACTCGAACAGGCGCTGAACGAGGTATTGCGCAACTGAGCCCAAGCAGCACACATCGAACTTGTGGCGAGGGAGCAAGCTCCCTCGCCACAGAATTTGGCAGCTCCTGAAAGGAGCCCGGCACTGAGTGCGTCTCAGGCACTGACCTTATCGCCCTGCTGCTGCATCAGGCTGGCCAACCTGCGGCCAAACAGCTGAGCCAATGCCTCAGGGTCGCCAGCGGCTTCGTCCAACGCCTCGACCACTGCTTGCAGGGTCGGCCGGGTCTTGGCCAACAATTCGTCGATGTAAAATTGCGCCGTGATCTGCGTATGCGCCTCGTAACGGCGAAAGAGTGCAAGGAGCTGCGGGTCCAGCTTGATCGTCAGGGTATCGGCGGACATCTGATTGACCTCTCAAGGGTGTTCGGCGGTAATCGCCACGCGTTTTGCCAGCGCGATCATCCTTAGCCGCCACCGCCCTGGACCATAGGGCCAGTTTTCGCCCGAATGTGGCGCCAGCCACCACGACTGGCCGTATCGGGTGCCGGTAACTGGCCCCTCCCCAACACGGGCCACCTCCCTAGAATCAAGACTTCCTTTCCGGCCCTAAAGGCGATATTCATGACCGACCTGAACTTCGAACCTGCCAGCCGCCTGGTCCCTGTCCGGGAGTTGTTCGGTATCGACTCCAGCATGCGCGTCCCGGTGTACCTCACCCCGGACGAACATGTGCCGGAGATCGACGCGGCTTATCGCTTCAACCTGGAAGTCACCCTGGCGATTCTCGCGGGCTTTACCCGCAATCGCCGGGTGATGCTGCAAGGCCTGCACGGCAGCGGCAAGTCGACCCATATCGAACAGGTCGCTGCGCGGCTCAACTGGCCTTGCACACGCGTCAACCTGGACGGTCATATCAGCCGCCTGGACCTGATCGGCAAGGACGGCATCGTCCTGCGCGAGGGTAAGCAGGTCACCGAATTCCAGGAAGGCATCTTGCCCTGGGCACTGCGCCGGCCCATGGCGCTGATCTTCGACGAATACGACGCTGGCCGTCCGGACGTCATGTTCGTGATTCAGCGCATCCTCGAACGCGACGGCAAGCTCAACCTGCTCGACCAGAATCTAGTGATCCATCCGCACCCCTCGTTCCGCCTGTTCGCCACCGCCAACACCGTGGGCCTGGGCAACCTGAACGGGCTTTACAACGGCACCCAGGTGCTCAATCAGGCGCAGCTGGACCGCTGGAACATCGTCGCCACCCTGAACTACCTGCCCCAGGCCGAAGAAGTCGCGATAGTCGCCGCGCGGGTGCCACACCTGCTCGCCCGCCACGGCGAACGGTTGCTGTCGCAGATGGTGGCGGTGGCCGACCTGACTCGCCAAGGCTTCGCCAGCGGCGACCTGTCGACCCTGATGTCGCCACGCTGCGTGATCTCCTGGGCGGAAAACATGGAGATTTTCAGCGACCCGGCGCTGGCCTTCCGCCTGTCGTTCCTCAACAAATGCGACGAAGCCGAGCGGCCAATCGTCGCCGAATACTACCAACGCTGTTTCGACGAGGAGCTGGCCGAATCGGCGTTCCCCCTGCTGGCACTTGCTTGAACCCGTAAAGGAAGACCCCCATGACCCCACCGCCTCGCCGCGAGAAACGCCAGCAACAACTCGAGGAACTCTGCGCAGCGACACTGCGGGCACTGTCCGGTGAACGGTGCGTACGCTACCGCGGCGGCCGCCTGGAGGTGCAGGAACGGCACTTCCCGGTGCGCGCCCCGCACCTGCACCCAGACCCCGAGCACGATGAGAGCCTGGCCTGGCGCGGGGTGGCGGATAGCCTGGCGCTGCGTTTGAAACACAGTGATCAGGCGCTGGTCCTCCAGGTGCTCCCGGCGCAGCCGATCGCGCGCCTGGTGTTCGAACTGCTCGAGCAACTGCGCGTCGAGTCGTTGGTGGCCGACTGTCATCCCGGCGTGCGGCGCAATCTGCTGCAGCGTTTCGAGCAGTGGAGCCAGCAGTTTCTCGACGCTGGACAAGCCGAGGGACACGTCGGCCTGCTGCTCCTCACCCTGGCGCAGATGAGCTGGATGCTGCTGTGTGGCGGTCGCGCCGGGGAACAGACGGAGATGCTCATCGAAGCGCCACGCCTGAGCCTGCTCGGCCATTTCGGCGCGGCCTTCGGGCTGATGCGCCGCTGTCGCCATGACCAGGTGGCGTTTACCGGGCATGCCCTGCTGATTGCCGCCAAGGCACAGGAGCTGATCGAGCACCTTGATGCCGAACTGCTCGGTAACGACGAGCGCAAGGTCTCGGAAATTGCCGAAAAGACTCATCTGGCCTTTGCCCTGTTACTGGACGTGGATCAGGATGGCGAGGGTGACGTCAACGGCAGCGGTGATGCCCAAGGTCATCCACGAGGCAGCAACAACGCCTTTACTTATCAGGTATTCAGCCGCGACTACGATTGCGAGCGTAACGCCACCAGCCTGGTACGGCCCGAGTTGTTGCGCGAACTGCGCCAGCGCCTGGACCGTCGCCTGGCCGGCCAGGGCCTTAATCTGCCCCGCCTGGCCAAGCGCCTGGGTGCCCTTTTGGCGGCGCCCCGCCGAGATGGCTGGGCCTTCGCCCAGACCGACGGACAAATCGATGCCGGCCGCCTCAGTCGACTGATCATCAGCCCCGAGCAACGCGAGATTTTTCGCCACGAGCACGAGCGTCCGCACAGTGATTGCCTGGTCAGTCTGCTGATCGACAACTCCGGCTCCATGCGCAACCACATCGAGAGCGTCGCCTTGCTGGCTGACGCCTTCAGTCGTGCCCTGGAACTGGCTGGCGCGCGCAGTGAAATCCTCGGTTTCACGACCGGCCAATGGAATGGCGGGCGCCCTTTGAAGCGCTGGCGCGCCATGGGCCAGCCAGCCAATCCGGGAAGACTCAACGAGCTTAGCCATGTGGTCTACAAGGATGCCGAAACGTCCTGGCGCCGCGCCCGGCCGAACATTGCCGCGCTGCTCAAGTCCGATCTGTTTCGCGAGGGAATCGACGGCGAGGCGCTCCTCTGGGCGCGTCAGCGGCTGCTGCAGCGCGACGCACGACGGCGCATCCTGATCATCATCTCCGACGGCTGCCCGATGGACAGCGCCACCCACCAGACCAACCGGCAGGACATCCTCGACCTGCACCTCAAGCAGGTGACACGACAGATCGAACAGGAGGGCAGCATCGAGTTGTACGCCCTCGGCGTCGGTCTGGACCTGAGCCCCTACTATCGCCAGAGCCTGGAGCTTGATGTGTCGCGCAGCCTGGACAATGCCGTATTCAACGAAATCCTGCGCCTGCTCAACGGCCGCCACTGACCCCCGATGATGCCTCCCCCGCGGGGGGAGGCGGTGCGGTCCTGCTAATCCTCAACGTTGATGTACTGCACTGCTCGCAGTTGGCTGGCGCCCGGCGACAATAAAAAAAGTCGCCAAACGGCGACTTTTCTTGAAACCTGACGAGTCACAACAGCTAGCTGTTCGCCGGTACGACTTCCGGCAGGCCCTTGATCCGCCGCCAGATGCTGCGACTGATGAACGCCAACAGCAGAATCGCCAGGCTGGCGACGCCCAATGCCAGCGGCATGCGTTGCTCGGGTATGAAGGCCATGCCGGTCACGATGCCGAGCATGCCAAAGATGGCAACGTAGGTCAGGTAGGGATAGCACCACATCCGAACCTTGAGTTTCTCCGGCGCCTCGCGTTCCAGCTTCGCGCGCAAGCGCAGCTGAGACAGGGCGATCAGCACATAGACGAAGATCGCCACGGTGCCATAAGAGTTGACCAGGAAGGCGAAGATGGTGTCCGGCGATATGTACGACATGATCACCGACAGATAGCCGAACAGCGTGCCGAAAAAGATCGCCCGGCGCGGTACGCCGCTCGGGGACAGCTTGGCCAGGCTGCGCGGTGCGTCGCCGCGTTTGGTCAGTGCGAACAGCATGCGCGAGGACGCATAGATGCCCGAATTGAGACAGGACAGCACGGCCGTCAGCACGATGGCGTTCATCACGTGCGCGGCCCAGTCGAAGCCCATGGCTGCCAGAGCGCTGGAATAGGGCGTGAGCATGGCGGGCGAGTCCCAGGGAACCAGGGTGACCACCAGCAGGATCGAGCCGACATAGAAGAACAGAACGCGGGTGATCACCGAATTGGTGGCCCGCGCGACCGAGCGTACCGGATCGGCAGATTCGGCGGCGGCCACGGTGACGATCTCCGCACCGAAATAGAATCCGGTCGCGGCCACCGCGCCGGTCAGCACCGGGCCGATGCCGTTGGGCATGAAGCCGCCGTGACTGAGCATCGAACTCAGCCCATGGTGGGTCTCGGTCGGCCACATGCCTAACAGATACAGCCCGCCCAGCAGCAGAAAAACCAGGATCGCCGCGACCTTGATCGAGGAGAACCAGAACTCGAACTCGCCGAAGGAGGCGACCGAGCACAAGTTAGTGAAGGTCAGAATGATCATCAGCGTCAGGCTGATGCCCCAGGCCGGTACGTCCGGCAACCAGAACTGAATCAGCGAGGCGCCGGCCACGGCCTCAACCGCGACGACGATCACCCAGAAATACCAGTACATCCAGCCGGTAAGGAAACCAGCCAGTTGGCTCGACTGCGGATGATCGGCCCAGGCCATGCGTGCATATTCATAGAAGGACCCGACGGTCGGTATGGCGCAGGCCATTTCGCCGAGCATACGCATGATCAGAATGACCAATACGCCGGTGACCAGAAAGGAAATCAGGGCGGCGGGCCCCGCAGACTGGATGACCACACCGCTGCCGACGAACAGGCCGGCGCCGATGACACCACCGAGGGCGATCATGGCCATGTGACGTTGCTTGAGTCCCGATTGCAGGCCTCCGGTGGAGCTCTCCGATCGGGTTTGTTGAGGTACGGACATGCTGCTCACCCCATTCGTTATTGTTTTAGGTTGAAAGGCAGTTCAGAAGCAGTCGGTCATCGATCCTTCATGGGGAGCGAATCTGGCTGCCTTCGCAGTGTCTTCCCGGAGTGCAGAACTTTTTAGGACCAATTGCGGCGCGCTGCTGGAGCCACGTTGGGACATTGGGCATTGCACCTTCATTGGTAACCGTGATCGCACATGCGCCGTGAAGAACGTTCGGCGCTGGTGAGCAGGCCGGCGAATTCAAGACCTGGCTGGAGCAGGTGTCGCCGATAGCGCCAGCCCCCCGCCCGCTACCGTCGCGGGCGCAACCAACCTTCGGGCCGCCAATTCCGGCTCAAGCGCCGACTGACTGAATCAGCTGGCTGGCGGGTGCCGGTTCAAGGCGAATCGCGATGAACTTCGAGGTCGGCGTGTAGGTGCGGTCGCCATAACTTTCCAGCGGCACCAACGGGTTGGTTTCCGGGTAATACGCGGCGGCCTGACCCGCGGGGATGTCGTAGGCGATCAAGGTAAAGCCGCTCACCCGGCGCTCACGACCGTCACCCCACAGGGAGACCATGTCGACCTTTTGTCCCGGCTGGTAACCCAGTTTGCGAATGTCCTGCTCGTTGATGAACACCACATCGCGCATGCCGTAGACGCCTCGATAACGGTCATCGAGCCCATACAACGTGGTGTTGTATTGATCGTGGGAGCGCATGGTTTGCAGGATCAGATCCGGCTTCACGTCCAGGTTGCGCACGCCTTCGCTGACCAGGTGTGCCGGCAAGACGCTGGGGGCAAACTGCGCCTTGCCCGTGGTGGTTTTCCAGATACGGTCGGCGGCGTTGTTGCCCAGGTGAAAACCACCGGGGTGCAGCAACTTTTGATTGAAGTCCTTGAAGCCGGGAATGGTGTCGGCAATCAGGTCACGGATGCGACTGTAATCGGCAACGGTCCAGAGCCAGTCAATCGGGTGTTTGCCCAAGGTTGCGTTGGCGATCCCGGCGATGATTGCCGGTTCCGAACGCATCAGCGGGGACTTTGGTTTCAGTTGGCCGTGGGAAATGTGCACCATGCTGAAGGTGTCTTCCACCGTGACACCCTGCGGACCTCCCTCTTGCATGTCGATGTCGGTGCGCCCCAGGCACGGCAAAATCAGGGCCTCACGACCGGTGACCAGGTGGCTGCGATTGAGCTTGGTAGCGATGTGAACGGTCAGGTCGCAGTTGCGCAGGGCGCCATGGGTGCGCGGGCTGTCGGGTGTCGCTTGGGCGAAGTTGCCGCCCAGGCCGATGAACACTTTCGAGCGCCCCTCTTCCATCGCCGCAATCGCCATCACAGTGTTGTGGCCGTGGCGCCGCGATACCTTGAAATCAAAGCGCGCTTCCAGGGCGTCAATCAACTCCGGCGGGGCGAGTTCGTTGATGCCCATGGTGCGGTCGCCCTGGCGCCGCGCTTCACCGCTTCGCGCAGCGGCTCGAGCATCCGCGGGTGGTTGGTGCCAGGGTTCTGGCCAATGACAAAAATGGCGTCGGCTTCTTCCAGGTCATCGAACGTTACCGTGCCTTTGCCCACGCCGACGCTGTCGGCCATCCCCAGGCCGCTCGCTTCGTGGCACATGTTCGAGCAGTCGGGGAAGTTGTTGGTACCGTAGGCCCGCACGAACAGCTGATAAAGGTAAGCCGCTTCGTTGCTGGCCCGGCCCGACGTGTAAAACTCGGCCTGATCAGGCGAAGTCAACCCGTTCAGATGCTTGGCGATCAAGGCAAAGGCATCGTCCCAGCTGGTTTCGACATAACGATCAACCGAGGCGTCATAACGCATCGGGTGGGTCAGGCGCCCTTGGTATTCGAGCCAATAGTCACTTTGCGCCGCCAGCGACGACACCGTGTATTTGTTGAAGAACGCAGGGTTGACCAAACGCCCGGTGGCTTCCCAGTTGACCGCTTTGGCACCGTTCTCGCAGAACTTGACCATGCCACTTTCCGGCGACTCGCCCCAGGCACAGCCCGGGCAGTCGAAGCCACCATTCTGGTTGGTCTTGAGCATCGTTCGAATGTTCTTCAACGCGTTTTCACTGCCCAGCCAGTTCCTGGTCACCGCAATCAGCGCGCCCCAGCCAGCGGCTGCCCCTTTATAGGGTTTATAACGTTCAACTTCGCTCATGGTTCTTCTCCAAGACTTCGCACGCAGGCGGCGGCCTGACTTAAAGTCATTGTTAATGGCTGTTTTCATGCACTGATAAAACGCGACTTCATTAATGTCAGCGACAACTCAATTAGTGCCGACCCGATTCAGGTCTCAAATGGGTGGATTACGAATCAAGCCTATTGTGCGCCTGACATATCTGTCCAATCACAAATAGTGACTACCCCATCGAAACAATCTATCAAGGAATAAATCGTTAGAAATCAGATAAATATAGATATAGGACACCCACTAAACAAACCGGTTTATTCCTGATAGACCCCATCGATCAGCCGGTTGTTAATACTGATTGGACGATAACTGAAAACAACTTTAGCCTAGGCTCAATAAGGCCCTTATATAACAGGCGCCCTCGACCGCTGCTGGAGGTTGTGATGACCGATCGAATACTGATGGACAGTTTTTCTCGCCGGGTCGACTACCTCAGAATGTCAGTCACCGATCGCTGCGATTTCCGTTGTGTCTATTGCATGGCCGAGGACATGGAGTTCCTGCCGCGACAACGGATTTTGACCCTGGAAGAGCTCTATCAATTGGCTGAAAGCTTTGTGGCGCTGGGCACTCGAAAAATCCGCCTGACCGGTGGCGAACCGTTGATTCGCCCCGGCGTAACAGACCTGTGCAATCGCATTGCGGCGCTGCCGGGTTTACGCGAGTTGTGCATGACCACCAATGGCTCACAGCTCGGCAAACTGGCGGCACCGCTGTTCGACGCGGGGCTCAAGCGCCTGAACATCAGCCTCGACAGCCTCGACGCCGATCGCTTCCGTGAACTGACGCGCACTGGTGATCTGGCGCAAGTCATCGCCGGTATCGACGCCGCGAATGCGGCAGGTTTTCAACACACCAAACTCAACTGCGTGGTCATGAAAGGACGCAACGATCACGAGATCAACGATCTTGTGGCCTTCGCCATCGATCGTGGGCTCGACATTTCTTTCATCGAAGAGATGCCACTGGGCGTTATCAGCGAGCACAGCCGCGCCGAAGCCTTCTATTCCAGTGCACAAGTGCGCGAGCGGATTGCCGAACGCTACACCCTCATCGACTCTGCGGAATCGACCCAAGGCCCTTCCCGTTACTGGCGCCTGGCCGAGGCGCCGCATATACGCCTGGGGTTCATCTCGCCCCACAGTCACAACTTCTGCGCGACGTGCAATCGCGTTCGGCTGACCGTGGAAGGCCGGCTCCTGCTGTGCCTGGGCAATGAGCATTGCGTCGACTTGAAGGAAGTGCTTCGCCGCTACCCGGGCGAGCCGCAGCGCCTGGAGAAGGCGATTATCGAGGCGATGAAAATCAAGCCGTACCGGCACAATTTCGAGCTCAATGACAACGTGCAAATTGTCCGTTTCATGAACATGACGGGCGGATAGCCCGTGTCCCGCAGGCTTGCACCGACTTGAGGTGGGGGACGAAATTGCACGGCCTGTGGCGCGCATCCAACTGCTCGGCAGGTGCCATCGTGGACATCAAGCAACTCAAATTCCTGATCGCGCTGGAGCAGACTCGACACTTCGGGCAAGCTGCCGCGCGCTGCCACATTACTCAGCCGACGCTGTCCATGCGCTTGCGCAATCTTGAGGATGAACTGGGACTGGAACTCGTCACCCGAGGCCAGCGCTTTGAAGGGTTCACGCAAGCGCCCATTTCGAAGGCACCGAACTGAGTTGGGAAGATGCCGCCGAGCTACCCTTGGGGATGATCAGTAATGGCATGCACTATCGCAAATCCATCGACCTGAGTTTCCGCAGCCGCGGGCTCGATCCGCAGCCGATTCTCGAAAGCGATTCGACCTACCAATTGTTCCAGGCGATTCACGAAGGTTTTTGCTGCTCGATCATGCCGCTGGACAGTGGCCTGGAAAACCCCATCGAGAATCTGACCTTTATCAACCTGCCGGATGCCAGCGTGCTCGCCCCGCTGGGTCTGGTCATGCGCAAAACCGAACCGCGCTCGGCCATCGCCGAAAAATGTTTTGCCGAAGCCCGAAAACTATTTGCCGTGAAGAACTCGATCTAGAGTGTCGAAGGTTTGGTCATGCACCGCGGTCCGGTTCGTTCATCAAACGTGCGGGCATTGAACCTTCATTGCAAACCGTGATCGCACAATGACCCCGATCTGTCTCTGCGGTTCAAGGAAGAACAGGTTCATGAAGTCAAGCCAGGGAAAAGGAACGCATAGATGATTGTCGGAATCGACCTGGGTACCACCAACAGCCTGGTGGCTGTCTGGCATAACGACGTTAGCGTTCTGGTGCCTAACGCACTGGGTCAGGTGCTGACCCCTTCGGTGGTGGGGCTGGACGATGAAGGCCGGATTCTGGTCGGCCAGGCTGCCCGCGAGCGCTTGCACACCCATTCCACCCTGACCGCCGCCTTGTTCAAGCGTCATATGGGCAGTGCGCACACCGTGCAATTGGGTACGAAGTCGTTGCGCCCTGAAGAACTGTCGGCGCTGGTGCTCAGGAGCCTCAAGGAAGACGTCGAGCGTACCTACGGCGAACCGGTGACCGAGGCGGTCATCAGCGTCCCGGCGTATTTCAGTGATGCGCAGCGCAAGGCAACCCGTATCGCTGGCGAACTGGCCGGGCTGAAAGTCGACAAGCTCATCAACGAACCGACCGCTGCCGCACTGGCCTACGGCTTGCCTCAGCACGGCAAGGAAACCTCGTTCCTGGTCTTCGACCTGGGCGGCGGCACCTTCGACGTGTCAGTCCTGGAACTGTTCGAGGGGGTCATGGAGGTACGGGCCAGCGCTGGCGACAACTATCTGGGCGGCGAGGATTTCGACCAGGTGCTGGCCGAGCGCTTTATCCAGACCCAGCGCGACCAGCCAGGATTTGCGCCGGCACAATCCATTGCCCACGCGCTGCGCCGCGAAGCCGAGCGAGTCCGCCAGGCACTGGGGCAGGAAACGGCGAGCGAGTTTGTGTTGCGGGTGAACGGGCAAACGCTGCGTGAACGATCCCGAAGCGCATCGGCACCTTCTGACATGGGGCATTGAACAGCGCCAGTGGTTGACGCCCTGGCAGCGGATCCCCGCCAGTGAATTTGAGCAGCATTGTCTTGCCCGCGCCCTTACGGCAGCGCTTTACCGCAAGCTCGACCAGCAGTTGGCAACCGGTCAGGAACAGCAGTTCTTCGACTGCCTGGAACACCACAGCCAACAAGCCTGGCTGGGTGATTTCGCACGCCGCCAGGCGCTGCAGGTGCATCTCCTGAATCTGTTCCTGAATACCGAGGACTGGTCACCGCCCCTGTTTCAACGGGTGTGTCGATTGTTCGCCTGGGACGTTGAATCGGCGGTGGTGCCCATTGCCCAAGAGCAGTGGCAAGCGCTGCACCGACGCTGCGAGCAGCAAGCCTGGCTTGGCGAGCTGCGTTACTTGATGCAGCAACGCCTGCCACACCCCAGTGCGCGCGCCAACGCCGCCACGCTGTTCCTGCTGGCGACCCAACCGGGGCAGCAGGCGGAGCTGGCCGCAGGTATCGTCGAGGCGGACTGGCAGGCCTGCGAACAACTGGCAGCGACCTTTGCCACGCGTTTCCCCGACCTGCTGGGGATGTTCCCCAACCATGATCCCTGGTTCTGGAAGGCACTCATCGGGCACAAGGACCCGCCCCATGGCGTGAAACGTGCGGCCTGCGTCTTGACCCTGACCCTTGCACTGAACAGCCTGCCCGGTTCCGGACTCATGGTGACGCTGTTCATGCTGCCACTCTATGCACTGGGTGGCGTGTTGGCGGCACAAGTCGGCAAATGGCTGCTCAGCCATTGGACCTCCTTGACGCAATCCCTGCAGGACCTCGACCAGCGCGCCAGCGAATGGTGTGTACGCCACAAACTGACCGCGGATCGTCGTTACCTGGTGATCCGTAATGGCGGCCCGTTACTGGCGCTTGCCGTTGTCATCTGGCACTGGCTTGGGGTACTGGGGTTGGCGACTTATCTGATCAACGGGGCGATCGGCCTGCTGCAGCCCGCCAGTGCAGTCCCGGCGGACCGCCAGTACCGCTGGCGAAAGCCATTGCAGGCGATCTATCGGATTGCCGGGCTCAGTTGGCTGCAATGGGTGTTCTGCGTGTCGATGGTGGTTGTGATTGGCTACGTGCAACTACATATGCCCGGCACCCTGCTCACTCAAGGTCGATTGCGTTAAATATCGTGCGGTCGATTCATCAAATCTGGAGACATGGAATGTTCGAAAACATCAATGTAATTGGCGAACAAAGGGTGCTGTCGACAGACGCCGAAGTCGATCAAGCCCAACATGCGCTGGGTAGTCGATTCCCCGGATTTCCCTGCCGACTCGGACGAACACCTGCCACCACAGGTGCACAATGAAGGCTGGGTGGAGACTCTGGAAACGGCCATGATCGAGGATGTTATTTCCAACACGAACCAACAACGGGTCCAGCCTTTCCCTTTCGATACCCTCAAGTGCTGACATCAAGTCAGCCGTGGGCTGAGCCATACTGGGATTGGTTATTTCCGGAATTTGTTTCTGAACAAGCTCTCGACATTCGGCGATGGAAGAAAACATCGCCTCATGATCCAATTGTTGATGAGTCCTAGTAAATACGGCCCGTCGGTAGCACCCCTTCAAAACCACTTTAACGGCAATGACAGATTGCTTCTCCACTTCGCCGGGGGTTGTCCAGATGACGGTAAGGAACAGGGCAGTAGCCCCAGCGATTACTAAAGATACTAATATTTTGGGGATTAGAGGCAACTCCGCCGCCCAAGGGACAATTTTTTGTAATTGATCTACTAGATCCACAATAGATAGTCTCCTTGGTATTTCGTATGACGATGCCAAGTGCTCTGATTTCAGGAGAGTACCCGCAATAGTAGTACATATGATTTCTTTTTCAATATTAGAGTGACCAAGGGGCACTCTGAACTGTACTTCGACACCTGCCCCCCCGCATCCGGCGGGTCATGCAACATTTTTTGAACCATAACGTTGAAATAGAGTTAGGCCATCCGTGGCCCCGCACGGTGGTCCTTTCGGCAATTCCGTTGTGACCGATCACATCAGCCCAGCCGGAACAGCTAACGGTTACCAAAGCGAATAGCTGTAGTTGACGTACAAACGGGTCTGGTCCTGATCCTGGGCCGTCGTCGTGGGCAGCTCGGTGCGATAGTTTGCGCGACGCAGAGAAACGCCCAAGCCTTTGAGTGAACCGCTCTGGATGGCGTAGTCCAACCGATAGTCGCTCTCCCATTCGCTATATCGTCCGGTCGTTGCATTGCCGATGCCACGGATATCCTGACCTTTGGCGTAGGTCCATTGAGCTTTAAGCCCAGGCACACCAAGACCGGCAAAGTCATACCTATAGAGACCAAAAGTGGAGTTTTCACCCGCACGGGTAAAGTTGTTGATCATGATATCCGTGTAAAGGTAGACGCTGGCGCCTCCTTCGCCTTCCGGGCGCCCGCGACCATCCACCAGGCTGCCGTTGGTGACATAGGGCATGCCCCCGCTATCACTGACGCGCTGATGACCGAGGGTCAGTGAATGGCCCCCCAGCGAATAAGTAAAAGCCGCCGACCACGTGTTGTTATTGACCTCACCCAGTCCGCCAGCGTTATAACCATTTTTGTACTGGTAGTTGGTGTTACTACCGTTTTCCCCATCTGAATGGCTGTTGAAGTAGCGCAGATCAGTTTTCAAGGATTGTTCCGGTGAGATCTGGAAGTCATGGAGCAATCCCAGAAAAGTCTGGCCGTAGTAATCTTCCAGTTGCGCATAATAATACTGAAGCGTCAGGTCCTTCGTGGCTTTCCAGTCAGCCCCCACGAAACGGAATGCGTCGGCCCCCTTGCGCCCACCTGCAGAAATGCCGGCCCAATTACTTGAGGCTCGACCAATGGCGCGGTTCAGTTGACCTGCCGTGTAAGTGACGCTTTCAAACTCTTTGGAAGTCAGTACTGCACCTTGGAAGGATTGTGGAAGCAGGCGCGAATCGTTTGCTACCAGGATTGGCAGGTTTGGCGCTAACGCATTGCCCGCCTTCAATTCGGTTTTGGATAGCTTGATTTTGGCATTGGCACCCAGGCGGCTCCAGTTATCAACCGGTGTGCCATCTGTATCAATGGGGGTGATGGTATTGCTGGTCGATGCGCTGTGAGGAGAAATCCCACCGCCCAGGTTCACACCCAGCAACCCTTGAGCGTCAAGCCCGAACCCAATCAAACCTTGTGTGTAACCAGAGGTAAAATCAAACTTAAGGCCTGTTGCCGACTGCCGTTGATCCACCCCGTTTGGCCCGCGTTGATCTCCTTCAAAATATAATGTGCGTGAACTGACCGAGGCTTTGCTGCCGTCTAAAAAACTGGAGGAATAGGCCTGCTGGTAGAGTGCGGCCAAGGCCAGGCCGAGCGCCAATTTGCTCTTGTTCATCTATGCTCTTCCAATGTTGAAGTTAAGCAGCCGTGCAAGTCCGCGGAACTCGCTGACGCCCGCCCAACTTAAGTAACAGGGACACTTCGCACAGGGCGCAGTGAGATTTTTGTTTTTATAGTGTTGCCCATGAGCGGCTCAGGACAGTTGAGCAAGCTCTTTCGATAGATGATTGCCGATCTTATTATGCTTGATTACATAATGGCCGACGTCGCAACAAAATGGCCAGGCGCCACTTCCAGATAACTCATCTGCGGCGCTTGATAGTCGATATCATAAATTCGGCTAGGCACGGTTTCCTCCATCAGACTGAATGGCTTTCTGGGCACGTCCAGATCAGCCGAGGGAACGGCGCTCAATAACTTTTGCGTGTAGCTATGGTGAGGATTTTCGAATACCGACCGACGCGGACCGATTTCAACGATGCGACCATGGTACATCACACCCACCCGGTGGCTGACTCGCTCGACCACTGCCAGGTCATGGGAGATAAAAAGGAATGAGATGCCCATATCCCGCTGCAAATCCTGCAGCAGATTGATCACTTGCGCCTGAATGGAAACATCCAGCGCAGAGACCGCTTCATCCGCAATGATAAGTTTTGGGGAGAGTGTCAGCGCACGTGCTATACAGATTCGTTGCCGCTGTCCTCCTGAAAACTCGTGTGGATACCGTTGTGCATGTTCAGAAGAAAGCCCCACTCGCTCCAACAGGTTACGAACTTGCTTGCGCGCTTCGGCTCCCCGGGCGATGTCATGCACATACAGCGGTTCTAACAGGCTGTCTTCAATAGTGAGGCGCGGGTTCAGAGACGCATAGGGGTCTTGAAAGACCATTTGGATGTCTCGGCGCAAGCGCTTCAAGCCGCTCTTGTTCAACGCTCCCAGGTTCTTGCCGCCAAAGACGATATCCCCTCCCTGGATTGGCATGAGGCCGGCAATCGCACGAGCGCTGGTTGATTTACCACAACCTGACTCACCGACCAGAGCCAGTGTTTCACCTGGGTAGATGTCAAAGTCGATGGCTTCGACGGCATGCACACGACGCCTGACTTTGCCGAAGATACCGCCCTTGAGGTCGTACCGGATGGATAACGACTTGACGCTGAGAATAGGCGGATTGTCGTAGTCGGGAGCAACGCTGCGGGCGAGTCCGGATTGCGCAGAAGTCTCATCGGCCTTATCGTCGATAAGCGGAAATTTTGCTGGCAAATACGTGCCGCGCATCGAGCCGATTTTAGGCACCGCGGCAAGCAGTGCCCGGGTATAGGGTTGTTGAGGCGTCTGTAGAACAGCCTTCGCAGTACCCTGCTCGACGGTCTCGCCTTTTTTCATCACCATCACCTGGTCTGCCACCTCGGCCACGACCCCCATATCGTGGGTGATGAAAATAACGCCCATGGCCAGGCTGCTTTGCAACTCTTTGATGATGCGCAGGATCTGCGCCTGGACCGTTACGTCCAGCGCGGTGGTTGGCTCGTCGGCGATGAGCAATGTAGGCTCACAGACCAGCGACATGGCAATCATGATGCGTTGGCGCATCCCACCGGAAAGCTCGTGGGGGTATCTGTTCATGATCTGCTTCGCATCGGGAATGCGCACCAGGTCCAGCATGCGCAACGCCTGGGCTTGCGCGGCGGCACGATTGCACCGCTTATGCAGGATAATGGCCTCGGTGAGTTGAGAGCTGATCTTGAACACCGGATTCAGCGAGGTCATGGGTTCCTGGAAGATCATCGACATTGACGACCCTCTGAGATTACGCATGACAGATTCGGGTGCTGCTACCAGATCGACAATGTCGTTGCTTCTGGTTTGCAGCTGCATCGACCCGGAGACAATTCTTCCGCCGGCCCGCTTGATCAGGCCCATCATGGCCATCGAGGTCACGGATTTTCCAGAGCCGGACTCGCCAACGATCGCCAGCGTCTGACCGCGCATGACCTCGAAGGAAACATCCCGCACCACGGTCGATTCGCTCGCTCTGGCGCCGAACGCCACACTCAGGTTTTGAACGCGGGCTACCAAATTCTTGTTCATGGGAGGCTCCCTCAGTCGACGATCTTGGAGACGGCGGCGTCGAGGTCAGTCCGGGACTTGGCGACCTTCAGCCTGTTTTGGGTCACCCACTCGCAGTCCTGCTGCAGTTCATTGCGGGCAATCGACAACAACCGCTGGACTTCGTCCGGGCCTACCCCACCCGCAGAGATACGGGTTTCAACAAACCGACGCGGGTTCAACGCGTCGCGGACCTGCGCATCCGTATACCCGAGCGGTGAACCTATGGTTTCCATCGCGGCTTGATCCAGCGCCGCACCGGTCACCATTCCCGGCGATACGCCGGCGAGCATGCAGTTACGAACCAGGCGCGCCACGGCGTGATGGACCTGGCGGAAAGAGATGCCACGATCCCGAACGACAACGTCGGCGAGGTTGCTGGCTGTACACCAGCTCCCCGACAGCAGGGCCGCCATCCGATCTTCATGCACCACCAGCGTTTCGATGATGCCGGTAAAGAGGTCCAGCATCCCCTCTGTGATCTCGAGAGCCTCATGAATCAACGGCAGGTCGCGCATGGCCTGATCGCCGGTCCCTTCGGACCTGAACGTCGCCAGGGCCGTGCTGAGCCAGGTAACGGAGCCCCCCGCGGCCTTTTTAATGGTCTCCAGGCCACTGGGGTTTTTCTTCTGCGGGAAGATGCTGCTGGTACCGCAATAGCCATCGTGGCTTTCCACGGTCGCGAACTCGACACTCGACCAGATGTGCAGGTCGGTAGCGAGATCGTTCAAGTCAGCCATAACGAATGACAACGCACCGATAGTCTCCGCTGCATACCACGCTTCCCGGCCCAGCTTGGAGTTTTCCACCAGACTGTCGAACCCCAGCAAGTGCGCCGTACGACCGCGGTCCAGAGGCCAGGACGTACCCGCCAGGCCTACTGCTCCAAGAGGATTACGATTGACCCTGCCGTAGGCATGCGTCAGGCGGCTGAAGCTATCGTGCAGCCTTGAGGTAAAGCTCAGCAGGTAGTGGCCAAAGACCCAGGGCTGAGCATGCTGCATATGGGTATAGCCCGGCATGATGGTGCCCGAATGCTGCGCGGCCTTCTGGATCAGCGCTACCTGGAATTCATTGATGCGATCCAGGACGGCCAGGATGCGCTTGCGGTCGTACAGGCGACGCACCGTTGCACCCTGATCGATACGACTACGGCCGGTGTGCATTTGTCCTGCTGAATCTTCACCGATTCTAGAGAACAGGTACGATTCGACTTGCAGCAGAAAGCTGCCTTTCTTCACATCAAATGGAAAGTCTGAAGGAGACATATCCCGTATCCGTCGCAGTTCCGCCAAGATGGCTTGGCCGACTGACTCAGATAGAATCTGCTGCTCGACCAGCATCACCGTATGCGCTAAATCAACTTCCACGAATTCATGAAACTGGCGCTTCTCGGTTTCAAGCGCCGGAATATCATGATATCTGACCATGCGCTCAGCAGCCGGTGCACTCAGGCGGGCATCGGTCAATAGGGTTTCGTTGGCATGTGCATGTGCATTCGACATTTTAAATCACCGCTCAATAAGTTCTACATTCTTGAAATCGATGGTCCCTTCGTAATCAACATCCAGGCCATTCAAATCTTTGCGCACGCCGATAATTTGCTCTTGGTCAAACAGCGGCAGATTGTCTGGATCCTGTTCCCACAGAATCTGTTGTATCTGACCGTAATAAGACATGCGTTGTTTTTGATCCAGTTCACGAGAAGCAAGCTGCAGAAGTTTGTCCACATCGGGGTTGCTATACCCCGTCAGATTCTGCGGATCACCCGTCGACAATTTGCGTCGCAGGCGAATATCGGCATCCGAGATGCCCGTACCCAGCAACCACATGTTTGCATCATTGGTACCTTTACCCGTGCCCTTCCCCGGGTCGGGGCGATACAAACTTTTTTGATAGGTGGCCCACTCCCATACCTTGAATTCGGTTTTCAATCCAACGGCATTGAGATAGCCCTGAACAACCTCGGCAACTTGGCGATCCTTGGTATAACGACCCGCCGGGGTCCACATGACGACGGTTCCCGGGTAGCCACCGGGATAGACTTCGTCGATGATTTTCTTCGCGGCATCAGGGTCGTACTTCACCGGAGTAAACGCACGTCGCGCTTGCGTTCCTTCTGGAAACGGACCCGTAGGAACTTTGCCGTAACCCAGCAGTACCTTGTTGACCAAGGCTTGGCGATCAATGGCCATGCTGACCGCCCGGCGTATACGCGCATCATCGAATGGCGGCCTGGTCAGGTTCATTTCGAAGAACACCTGGAATGTACTGGGCACCCGGAGCAATGTTGACTTGTTAAGTTCCTTCAACTCGATAGCGGCTTCCGGCGACAAGTTAGCGGCGACATCGGCATTTTTGGTCCGTAGCTCAATGACTCGAGAAGAATCCTCCCTGACCGGACGGAACACTATTTTTGATGGCTTGCCACTGACGCCATGAAACAATTTGTTTTTTTCAATAATGGCCTGGTCATTGGGTATCCAGCTATCAAAAATGTATGGCCCCGTGCCGACTGGATGATGCCCATAGGCCCGCCCGTATTTTGCAACGGCTGCCGGGCTATTGATGGACGAGGATTCTTTCGCCAGCAGTTCCAGCATGGTGGGGGAAGGATTTTTTGTCGTGACCCGTACCTGATACGGCGATAAAACATCCACCGATAAGATATCCGCATAATAGGAACGATGCGGAGAACCCAGCTTGGGGTCACGAATCCTGTCTAGATTAAACTTCACCGCCTCGGCATTGAAATCCGTACCGTCATGGAACTTTATTCCCTGCCTCAGCACAAACGTCCATTGTTTGCCATCTTCCGATCTGGACCATGACTCTGCCAGATCAGCTACAAAGTTAGAGCGGTCGCGACCGTCCCAGGCGATCAATCTGTTGAACAGGTGATCGATCACATTGTAGGACGGTACGCTACGCGAAATGGCTGGATCCAACGTATCAATATCAGATCCCTGAACGAAGGTCAGTTGTTCCATCTCTTTAGCGCTGGCGACAGACAACAAATCTGCCGACAACCCGATGATGCCTGGAACAGCAAAACAACGTATGAGCACTGCCAGGATGTTTACGCGCCTCATAATCTTCTCGCTCGATAACTCTCGTGGAAACTCATGGCGGCTATGCCACACCAATCTCAATTAAGCGTTGCGCGATTTCGGATCGATGTAGTCCCGCAGTGCATCGCCAACAATGTTGAAGCTCAATATGGTCAAGACGAGGGCGCATCCAGGCGCGATCAAGACATAGGGGTGTGTGGTCAACAAAGGCCGCGACTCGGAGATCATCGAACCCCACTCCGGTGTCGGTGGAGGTGGACCAAGACCCAGGAAGCTAAGCCCGGAACCAATGAGTATTGCTTCGGCCAGCGATACGGTGGCCTGAATGATGACCAACGAACCAATGTTGGGCAGGATATGCACCAGCAGCAGCCGTAGATCGCCGACACCGATGGATTTCGAGGCCAGTACAAACTCCCTGTTTCTCAAGGCCATGACAGGCCCGGCAAAGAAACGGACATAGATAGGAATGCTCGAAATGGCAATGGCCAGCGTCAGACTGAATATGCTGTTGCCCGCAACGGTAATGACCAGGATAGCGACCAGTGTCCTGGGGAATGCGATCATGGAGTCCATGACTCGCATCACCAGACTGGCGATAGCACCGTTGTAATACCCGCACGCCGCACCCACCGAGACGCCGACAAGCATCGCAATGCCGACACTGGAGACCGCGACAGTGAGCGTAATGCGCGCCCCCCACAAGACGCGTCCTAACAAGTCTCGGCCCAGTTGGTCAGTCCCGAGCAAGGATTCAGTTCCAGGCCCGATAAGCGACTTGGACAAGTTGATTTTGGTCACCGAATCCCAGTCAAACAGGAAGGGGGCGCAGAGTGCAGCCGCGACCATGACCAAGATAACCACAAAGGCACTAAGCGCGAACCAGCGTTTATTGGATATAAGGAAGCTGATAAAGCCCAGCCGACGTTTTTTCGGCAGTAGCATGTCAGCCTCAGTTGTAACTGATGCGAGGGTCGAGGATGCCATATACGAGGTCCACCATTAAATTGATAATAACGACTAAGGCCGCAAACACAAGGACGGTGCCTTGGACTACATAAATGTCTCGAGCCATAATTGCATCAATCAGGAAGCGCCCCATACCAGGCCAGGCAAATACGGTTTCGACAATAACGGCGCCGCCCAGCAGTCGACCAAAGTCCATCCCAAAGACTGTAACCAGCGGGATCGAGGCGTTGGAAAGCGCATGTTTAAGGACGACTTTATAACCGGGTACACCTTTCGCGTACGCCGTACGGATGTAATCTTCTTTCAGCACGTCCATCATTGTGGATCGAGCCAGCCTCGAAAAGGTTGCAACGTAAGGCAGGCCAAGTGTCAAGGCAGGCAATATCAAGTGCTGCAACCCGCCTCTACCGGTGGGCGGGAGCCACCCCAGGTTCGCCGAAAATATCGACATCAATATGAGCCCGAGCAGGAAGCCGGGCATTGATATACCGAGTACTGCAACCGTTGTCAGCGAACTGTCAAGAAACCCCCTGGGTCTTAGCGCGGCGACAATACCGAGTGGAACGCCAATGATAACAGCGAGCAACATTCCCGCTGCAGTGAGTTCAATTGTGGCTGGAAGCGTTCGAGCAATGCCTTCGAGCACTGGCGTAAATGTCTGGAACGATTCTCCAAAATCACCCGTGGCAATTTTCTTTATATAAATTATATATTGGGTTACGAGGGGTTGATCCAACCCGTAGTTTTGCCGTATTTGCGCAACATCCTCTTCAGTTGCATCAGGTCCAGCCGCTAATTGAGCCGGATCGCCCGGAATGAAATGCATGACCAGGAATACCACAATGGATACTCCCAATAGCATCGGTAGCAGGAGTAATAACCTGCGGATGGTATAATTCAGCACGAGCTGTCCTCTTTTTATTTTACATCAGCGGTACCCGGCATTTATTGCGGGGCCAGGCTGTTTGCTAAAACTACGCGAGTAAAATCATCGCTCGGCGTCCTCCCCATATCAAACCGGTAACGTGTTGGACGCACATAACAAAATGTTATACCTTCAGCGGCTGGTACCCCCAACGACCGGCCGAGCGCTACGATGAAGCTGAATCCCCGCCAACTGGAAGCCTTTCGAACAGTCATGCTCACGGGTAGCATGACCGTCGCCGCTGAAGCGCTACAGATAACCCAACCTGCGGTCAGCAGGCTCATACGCGACCTCGAAACCGTACTGTCTCTTCGGCTGTTTCGCCGCGAGGGTAATCGCCTCATTCCTGGCGCTGAAGCTCAGTTCTTATATGCAGAAGTCGATAAGTTCTATCAGGGCATCGAGCGGATCGAGCGCATTGCAGAGGACCTGGTAACGCTCCGTACAGGCACATTGCGGATAGGTTCGATGAGCACACTGGGTCTCAGTGTCGTGGCTGAAGGTGTATGTCGCTTCGCGCGAAAACACCCCGAGGTCAGAACGTCTCTGGACGTGCGCAACTCTCTGGGCATCCTGGAGCTGACATCGGCGAACCAGATAGATATCGGTTTTGTCCAGATCCCCTCGGGAGATTATCCCGGGATTCAAGCGATACCCCTGCCCCCGATAAGTGCAGTGTGCGTGATGCAGGTTGACGATGTACTGGCCTCTAAAGAGGTCGTTTCACTGGACGACTTACATGAACGTCGATTGATTTCACTGAATACGAATAACCCGCTGCAGCGGCGAATTACGTCTGCAATGGAGGCTCGCGGTGTTGTAGGTATTTCTTCCGTGGAAACCACTGCAGCCCACTCCGCCTGCGGCATGGTGTCCGGCGGGCTCGGAGTCGCAGTATGCGATCCCTTTACGGCTTCCTACTCGAAATACCCGGGGATTACGTTTAGAAAAATTGATCAAGACATTCCATTCGAAGTGTCCATGGTATTTCCCAGTCATCAGCAACGCTCCAAATTGGCGTCGGACTTCATGCGGGTAATGGAAGGTATCTTCAAATCGGAATTCATTTCCATGATTCCCCGTGAGGCGTATTAAGCCAAACCCTTCACGTGATCATCACGGCAGCGAGTCTTTCTTTCTAATTGGAAAAGTGTTCAGCGTGGCGGCTCACCGAGAGGGTGTCACTGCTCGACTCCCTAACATTCCTAAGGCGAATGTTAGAATTTTCGTTGCCGGTCTTACGCAGGTGACGGTGTGACCACGGCGGACGGGGCATCCCGCGTGGGTACCTCGGAACTGTCCCGCGGGATGACCTGAACCGGCTCCTCCAGGTCATAGGCCGCCATGTCCAGATAGCGTTTTACCCAAGCCCTCTCATAGGCCGGACTGTGAATGCCGTCCAAAATCAGCCCGGAAATGACCAGCAAGACGATACCCATCATCACAAATACCCAGCCCTTACCCAACGTAAAAAATGGCGTGGCTTTAATGACCTCGGTGCAAAGGGCGACCATAAAAGCGACGAGCGAGGCAAAGCCCAGGTTTTGCGACAATGCCGGCCTCGCCGGTTTACCGGTCAGGTCTGCATAGGCCGATAACTCCCGGAGCTTCGAGGCCGTGTAGCCCTCATCACGCAGCGCCTCCAGAAAGAAGGCATAGCAAAGGATGTTTTCCTTCCCTAACGAGGACTGACGGTCGATGGCATGTTCGGCGAACTGCCGCGGATAAACCATTTGAAGCGCTTTGAGGCGGGTGAGATAGAGCGCGAGCGCCCAGGGAAAGAGGACGATGTAGGCGTAGGGAATCAGCGCCGGGTTCTTTATGCCCAGGCCCGCGAACACAACAAGCGGTATTGTTGAAGCCGCAGCCGCCCACATGGGCCATAACCTCCGGGCATTTTCGCGCTTGAACAATAGTTTATTAGGTTGTTTGCGACTGCGTTTGTAGAGGACCTTGAGGTCAGCCCATTCCATGAGTTTCATGACTAATCCGTATATTCAAGGGAAAATCGTTCAGCGGGCGTTTCGTAGTTTAGTGTTTTTCGAGGGCGGCTATTTAGCTGCCTGGCTACTTCATTGAGCGTGGCTTGCGAGTGATCAGCAAGGTCAGTCCCTTTCGGGAAGTACTGTCTTAACAGCCCATTGGTGTTCTCATTCGATCCCCGCTGCCAAGGACGATGAGGATCTCGAGTTTTCCGATGTCGCCGGCGTGGATGATCCGTTCACAACCTTCCAGGGCAGCGACGGCTTCGGCGCGGAGCAAGCCATGGGTATCGGAGATCACGCCAACTTTCATTTTGGGCTCCAAAGCATGCTCAAGCCAATCGGATCTCATGCATGATCCTCGGTTTCGGGCACACTTGCAGGGTCATTCAGGGATTCGCTAAAAGGAATTACGATGCGATTGTCCAGCTGCAAGCTAGTCATGCTGAGTTTGGCGCTCTCGATTCAAGGCGTTGCAGGGGTCCAGGCTGCGACGGAACATGAGACCAGTACTCCCCAGAGGATTTCCGTGCTCGCGGGCAAACTGACTTACACATTGCCGCAAGGTTATGTCGAGCGCGAGTTGCCTGAGCTTGATGAGAAAGCCAGAGCTAAAGGCATGACGGGCACGTTGTATGTCAACGCCGCACAAAAACGCATGGTGGTGGTGACTGAGACCCCGGTGCCGGAAGGATCGATTGAGGGGGATAACGATGAGGAGTTTCTACTCGGATTGGCTAACGGCACACTGAACCAGGCAGGGCCAGGCTGAGCAGGCGGTAAACGCCTGCCAGCGGCTTGAAGCTGCACCCATCTCCCGAGCACATCCACTCCCTACAGCAGGCATTTCCCCCGATCGTCGATCAAACCAAAGATCCGCTTATCTTCTCCAACAACGCCCACGGCTTCTCGCCGAACGTCTCGCGCCACTGCGAGTAGTAACCCGCCTCACGCAGTTTCTGACGGAAAGCCTCGGGGGCAACGCTGCTCAAGATCAGTTTTTTGCTACCCAGCACCTCGATGACGTCCAGCTGCATCGTTCGCAGATCGGCGCGCATGTTCACCCCTGCCTCGTTGATGTGTTTCGTCACAAGTGCCTGCACCGGCGCGGGCAGTCCGGCAAACTTCGATTGATTGCCAAGAATCCAGAAGCCGTCCCACATGTGGTTGGTCATCGAACAATATTTTTGCACTTCATACAGCTTGGCGGACGCGATCAGCGTCAGAGGGTTTTCCTGACCTTCAACAATACGGGTCTGCAAAGCGGAATAAACCTCGGAAAAGTTGATGCTCGCCGGTGCGGCCTCGAAGCTGCGGAACATCGACATGATGATCGGACTTGGCGGGACTCGCAGTTTCATTCCCAACAGATCAGCGGGTGTCGCAATGGGCCTGCTGCTGGTGGTCGTGACCCGGAATCCGTTATCCCAGATTTTTTCGAACGCAAATAACACCTCGCTCCTGGCAATCTCGGTGCGGATATGCGCACCCAATTCGCCATCCATCGCCGCCCACACCTGATCGTAATCCTTGAACGCGAACCCCACTGCGCTGATCTGCGCGGCAGGTATCAGGGTGCCCAGAATGACCGGCGGGCCTGCATAGAAATCGATGGCCCCGGAACGTGCCTGGGCGAGCATGTCGGTGTCGCCGCCCAATTGGCTGCTGGGAAAGACTTGCAGCGCAACACTGCCCTGGGACTCCTCGGCGATACGCTTGGCGGCCTCGCGGGCGCGGACATTCATGGGGTGGTTCAGGGGCAGGTTGTTGGCGAACTTCAGTCGAAACTCTGCAGCACGACTGTTTGCGCTGTACAGGCCTGATCCTGTGGCCAGCAAGGCCGCTGAGGCGAGGGACAGGGTTTGGACAAATCGACGACGTGAGATGCCGGTCATGATGACTCTCCACTTGATTTTTTTATGGATGAAAGAGTGCGTTGACAGCATATCGATTGATTTGTAGTCTGTATACAGAACACGAAAACAGGACAGCATCATGCAAAAGCTCAACACTCCGGCGCATTTGATCGAACAAGTTTACGACGCCATCCTGGACGCCATTTGCGAGGGGAAGCTGCAGCCTAATGAGCGCGTGACGCAAGAAGGACTGGCTGCACAACTGGGCGTTTCACGCCAGCCGATCCTGCAGGCTTTCCAGATCCTCAAGCGCGAAGGTTTTATCGAAGATCACGGCCGCAAAGGGGTGATCGTCACGCCACTCGACCCACAGAAGCTGGTGCAGCTGTATCAAGTGCGCGCCGCCCTGGACGCACTCGCGGCACGCAATGCCGCACGGCTTATACGCCTAAACGGCGCGAAAAAACTGCAACCCGTCGCCGACAAGCTGGTCAGTCAGGGCCGAGCGGCTGCCGCCTCCAATGACACCAGCGCGCTGGTGCGTCTGGACATGGCATTCCACCAATTCATCTATGAAATATCCGGCAACCCAGTAATCACCCAGACCACCGCCCTGCACTGGCACCACATCCGCCGGACCATGAGCTCGATTCTGCAGAACGACGTACGCACGTTCGAAGGCGTATGGGATGAACACGAAGCGATCCTTGGCGCCATCTTCGATGGCAATGAAGAACTGGCGGCACGGCTTGCCCAACAGCACGCCGAAACTGCTGCCGAACACCTGGCGCGGATTCTGGAGGGCTCGGAACACGCGACAAAACTGAAGCAGGCCTGACCTGCGGACCCACCCCTGGAGACATTCATGAAGCTGACACAAGAACAAATCAAGGCTTATGACGAAGAAGGCTACATCCTGCTGCCAAGCCTGTTTTCACAACAGGAAGCCGCATTGATGAAATCCCGTCTTCCAGCGCTGTACCAGATGAACCGCGACGAAGTGGTCAAGGAAAAAAACGGTGTGGTGCGCACCGTGTTCGCCGCTCATACCTTCGATGAAGTATTCGCCCGAGTGGCCAGCCATCCACGCCTGATCGATCCGGCGCGGCAATTGCTGAACAGCGAGGTGTACATGCATCAGTTCAAGATCAACGCCAAGGCTGCGTTCAACGGCGATATCTGGCAATGGCACCAGGATTTTGGCACCTGGCACCAGGATGACGGCATGCCAGAAGCTCGGGCGATGAACGTGGCGATATTTCTCGATGACGTCAACGAGTTCAACGGCCCACTGATGTTCATTCCTCGCTCGCACAAAGAAGGCCGCCTGGACGCCAGTCACGACCTGACCACCACAAGTTATCCATTGTGGACGCTGGACAATGCCAAAGTCAGCGAGCTGGTCGAGCAAGGGGGGATTGTCGCGCCCAAGGGCGTCGCCGGTACGGTGCTGATTTTCCAGAGCACGCTGGTGCATGCGTCGTCGCCTAACCTGTCGCCATGGGACCGCAACACGCTGTACGTCACCACCAACTCGGTGGAGAACGCCATCCGCAAATTCCAGCGCCCGGACTACATCGCTCATCGCGACTTTACGCCGATCCAGACCCTCGACGACGCCTGCCTCGACGAGTTCCAACAAGCCGTAGCTTGAGCCTCACTGCCCGCCGAACCGCGTTTGGCGGGTAGACATCGCCATAAAAAGGACAACAACGATGAACGATTCCATGCGCGACAAAGTTGTAATCGTCACGGGCGCCGGCGCAATCGCCGAGGGTTGGAGCAATGGTCGGGCGGCGGCGGTGTTGTATGCACGCGAAGGTGCCAGGCTACTGGCGGTGGACCGGGATCCACACTCGGCCGAGGCCACTTGCGCCATCATTCGCGAAGAAGGCGGCACCTGCGAAGTGTTCACGGGCGACGTCTCCAACTCAGCCGACATGCGCCGCATGGTCGAGGCTGCGCAGGATCATTTCGGTCGTCTGGACGTGCTGCACAACAACGTCGGTATCGCCGAAACCGGCGGTCCGGTGGAGGCCAGCGAAGAAAGCTGGAACCGTTTGCTGGCCGTTAACCAGACCAGCCTGTTTCTGACTTGCAAGTACGCCCTGCCAGTGATGGAGGCACAGAAACGCGGCGCCATCGTCAACATCGCCTCGATTGCCGCAACCCATTGGCTGGGTTTCCCCTATGTCGGCTATTCAGCGACCAAGGCGGCGATGATTGCCTTTACCCAGAACATTGCGGTTCAGTACGCCCCGCTGGGTATCCGCGCCAACTGCGTGTCGCCCGGTTTCATGAACACGCCGATGGTCAGCGCGTCGCTGACCAAGACCTACGGCGGTGAGGTTCAAGCCATGCTCGACACCCGCCACGCGCAATGCCCCATGGGTTTTATGGGCGATGCCTGGGATGTGGCTCACGCGGCGCTGTTTTTGGCTTCCGATGCCGCGCGCTACATCACCGGCACCAATCTGGTGGTCGATGGCGGTCTGACCTTGCGCTGCGCCTGAATCCGCACGCGTCAGTTTTTTCTCTTTGCAATCTGCCGTGGTTCGCCGCGGCGGTAAGGACACGTGCGGCGATGCTCGCCATCTTTAATGTTGCCTTTCCAGTATTCAGTCTGATCTTTGTCGGCTTCTTCTGCCGCCGACGCGGCATCCTCGGGCCCAATGCGTCCACCGAGCTCAACCGCTTCGTCATTTATCTGGGGTTGCCGGCGCTGCTGTTTGAATCAATGTCCAGACTGGGCTCGGTGCAGGCGCTCGACCTGCATTTCGTTGCCGCTTTCGCCCTGGGCATGGCCGTGGTGTTCTTGATGACTTTGTGGCTGCGACTGCGCAAGCAGACGCACTTCATCGACGCCACGATCGATGCGTTGGGCGCCGCCTATCCCAATTCCGGGTTCCTGGGCATTCCGCTGTGTCTGCTGACTTTCGGTGAGGCGGGTATCGCGCCAGCCGTGATCGGTACGTTGATGACCGCCTGCCTGCTGTTTGCCCTGGCGATTGTGATGATCGAGATGTTTCGCCAGAGCGAAAAACATTTGGGTCGAACGTTGGCCAAGGTGGGTGGCTCGCTGCTGCGCAATCCGATCATGGTAGCACCGGTATTGGGTTGCCTGGTGGCGTGGAGCGGTGTGGTGCTGCCCACCGGCGTGCAGCAGTTGTTCCAGTTTCTCGGCGCAGCAGCGGGCCCCTGCGCACTGGTTTCCATTGGTTTATTCCTGGCCGCCACCCACTCACACAAGGTCAACGGCAAAACCCTGGGCATGCTGGTCACCATGAAGTTGTTGGTACAGCCGGCGGTGACCGGTGCCTTGGTGTTCTGGGTGTTCGAGTTGCCGCCAATGTGGGCCTGGTCAGCGCTGTTGCTGAGCGCATTACCGGTGGGCAACGGGCCCTTCATGCTGGCGGAATTATTTGGCCGGGAGGCGAACACCATGTCGCGCACGATCCTGATGTCGACGTTATGTTCGTTGCTGACGGTGTCGGTGATTCTGGCCTGGATTCCTCGTCAATAAAGGACCTCGCTACAGGGTTTCGATGATCCTGCAGCGAGCGCCCCTACCCTCCCCGGCGACCGCCTAATCGCGCATGTACCCACCGTCCACATCCATGATTTCCCCGGTCACGAAACTCGCCGCGTCCGATGCCAGGAAACAGACTGCGGCGGCGATATCTCGCGGTGTCCCGGCGCGTCCCAACGGCATGTCAACCAACACTCGAGCCCGCGCTTCGGCATTCAGGGTGCTGGTCATGTCGGTGTCGGTCAACGCCGGGGAAACCGCGTTGGCGGTAATGTTGAATGGCCCGGCCTCGCGTGCCAGCCCCTTGGTCAATGCAATCACGCCGCCTTTGGCAGCGGCATAACAACTGTTGCCCAACAGGCCGCCACCGCGTTTGCCAGCGACCGAAGCAATGTTGATGATCCGTCCCGAGCGGCGGGCCATCATGCCCGGTAATACGGCCTTCGCGCAGTAGAAAACGCTATTGAGGTCGATCGCCATGACGCGCTTCCATTCGGCCGCACTCACCTCCAGTAGTGGCAAGGTCGAAACGATACCGGCATTGTTGACCAGAATATCGATGCTCCCCAAAGCCTGTCCAACCTGGCTGACCATGGCATCCACCTGTTGTTCGTCGGCAACGTCCACCCCCAAGCCAATGGCATGAATGCCCAACTCGCCTAGCTGTGCGGCTGCGCGCTCTGCGGCGGCATGGTCGAGGTCGCAGATCGCGATCCGTGCTCCGCATTGACCCAGGGCGACGGCGATGGCATAGCCGATCCCGCGCGCGGCTCCGGTAACCAGTGCGTTACGGCCCTCGAGAGAAAAACTGATCGGCGCAAAATTGGCTGAGGCATTCATTATTATTATCCCTTGATCTGGACGCAGGTCGGCCTTCCCGAGAAACGGGAAACGGCCGGTTGTTCAATGAAAAATCAGGCGGTGAAACCGTCAGGAAGGGGCGTAGCTGCCCAGCGCCAACTGGTTCTTGAGCGGCGCAATGTTCAGCCGCCGCAGTACGCGATACAGCGATGGCCGACAGATGCCCAGCGCACGAGCAGCAGCAGTCATATTCCAGCGGCAATTGATGAGCACGCCGAGTACGTCCTCGCGCTCCCCCACGGGTGCCGCGGTGGGTCTGCTCTGGCGAATCGGCGTCACGTTCTGCACGTTTGCACGGACCGGTTGCGAAGGCTGACCGCCCGCTTGTGAAAGGAAATCAGCGGGCAGATCACACCGCTGGATGCGCGCGCCTTCCTTCACTGCACAGGCGTATCGGATGACCGCCCGCATCTGCCGCAGGTTGCCTGGCCACGAATGGCCGAGCAACAGGGGCCAGACGTCGGCAGCGATCACCTGGCGTGGATCGCAACCGGGTAATTCGGTGGCGACCATGCTGCTCACAAGTTCGGCACGGTCAGTGCGTTCACGTAGCGGCGGCAACTGCACCACGCCGGTGGCAATGCGATAGAACAGATCTTCGCGAAAGCTGCCGTTTTCCACCAGATGCGTGAGGGATTGGTGAGTGGCACAGATCAGCGCGAAATTCACCGGCACGCTGCGCTCGGCACCCAGCGGGGTGACCTCGCGCTCGGCGATCACGCGTAACAGGCGGGTCTGCTGCTCGAATGGCATGTCGCCAATTTCATCGAGAAACAAGGTGCCGCCGTCGGCCTGCGCCACTTTGCCCTTCTTGCCCCCCGGCAGGGCACCGGAAAAGGCACCGCGGGAGTAGCCGAACAGTTCGCTTTCGATCAGGGTTTCGGGGATGGACGCACAATTGAGGGCGACCAGTTGCGCGGCGTGGCGCTGACTGTGCTCGTGCAGCGCACGGGCCAGCACCTCTTTACCGGTACCCGTCTCACCCTGGATGAGTACAGCGATCCCGCGCTCCATCAGGCGCAATGCGCGGCGAAAAGCCTGGCGCACTTGCGGGTCAGTGTCGTGGGCAATATCGCATTCAGGGTAAGCGGCGGTTGTGTGGGCTCGGGTAAACGAAGGGTGTTCGTGTACGGAAGGCATCAGCGTCACCTTTTATTATTGTATAGCTCGTGACTATGTCGACTCGCCGCACTTGTGATGCAGCCGTCGATATGGCGTTGAATGACAATAACCACGCACACTTATATTTTCCAATCCATAATAAATCATCTATTGATACCTTTGAGAGCATCATGATCGAGCTCCGCCATTTGCAATATTTCCGCACACTGGCAGAAACGCTGCACTTTGGTCGCGCCGCTGAACGTCTGCATATCTCGCAGCCACCGCTGTCGCGACAGATCGCTTTGCTGGAAGACGAACTGGGGGTCAAGCTGTTTGATCGTTCACGCCGACGCGTAGAGCTGACCGAGGCCGGCCAGCGCTTTTACCTGGATACCGCCACGGTGTTTGCCGCGTTCGAGCAGGCCAAGCGCAACGCCTTGGCCGCAGCGCGGGGTGCGGCGGGTGAACTGTCGGTGGGTTTCATGATGTCGACCGCCTACAGCGTTACTCCGGCGATTACCCGGCGCTACGCCGCGCAGTTTCCGCAGGTGAGCCTGAAGCTGACCGAGACCTTGCCGCTGGACCTGGCTCAGGACATCAGCAGCGGCAACAAGGACGTGGCGATCATGTACCGTCCGCAGGACTGCTCCGGGCTCGAAACCGTGACCCTCTTTCGCGAAGAAATGACCCTGGTGCTGCCGCCGGGTCATCGACTGCTCGAACAGCCAATGATCGACCCACGCGAGTTGACCGGGGAAACCTTCATCATCGTGCCACGGCGGATCGCTCCGGCGCTGCACGACATGATTTTCAACTACTGCCTGCAGCACGGTGTCACCCCGCACATCGGACTGGAAATCAACATGCAGCAAACCATCGTCAACCTGGTGGGCGAAGGCTTGGGGATTGCGATCGTGCCGCGCTCGATGTGCAACATGCGCCTGGCCACCACCACGTTCAAACCGTTGCGCGATGCGCCGGTTATCGAGGTGGTGGCGGTGTGGAAGGCCGACAATCACAACCCCTGCATCGCAACGTTCATCGAGAGTGCGCAACAGGCCAGTGCGCAAGCGTCTCGCGAGTCAGAAGTTGGTTGAATGGGGGTCGAGGTGCAACGCCTTGCACCCGCTACTCGAATCGCCTGCCAAACCAGCTCCCCAGAAGCCCTGTCCGAGGCGACAGGTGTCTCCCATAGTGTCTCCCTCCAATGCCCAGGCGACATCTGCCTGGGCAGCGCGTGTTTCCCGCAAATGCCCATCCCACAGGGCCTGCGCCCGCCTCGCCAGCCCTTGGCACCGCTCTTGCTATCGCCCTTGCAACACCATTCACGCAAGGAACACCTTATGCGATCGCCCGTTATCACTGGCTGGTATCACTCCCCATTCGGCAAGTTCGACCAACTTGATCCCGAGCTGATGATGGCCGAGGCCGCCCTTGGCGCACTGGCGCACGCCGACATCGCGGCGGAGCAGATCGACTCCGTCCACGTGGGTCACTTCAACGCCGGCTTTCTGTATCAGGACTTTCCTTCGGCCCTGCTGGCCAACCACATCCCGCAATTGCGCTTCACCCCCTCGGTTCGCGTAGAAAATGCCTGTTCCACCGGCTCCGCGGCGATCCACTCGGCGCTGCAAGCAGTACTCAGCGGCCAAAGCAAACACGCGCTGGTGGTGGGCTTCGAGAAGATGAATACCTTGCCCACTGCCGAGGTCGGGAAGATCCTGCTCAAGTGCTGCTATGCCAAGGAAGAAGCCGACATCGAGGGGGGGTTTGCCGGTGTGTTTGGCAATATTGCGCAAAGTTATTTCGACCATTACGGCGACCAGTCCGATGCGCTGGCGATGATTGCCGCGAAGAACCACGCCAACGGCGCCTTGAACCCGTACGCCCACATGCGACGGGATTTCGGTTATGACTTCTGCCGTCATCCATCAGAAAAAAACCCCTTCGTGGCCGGGCCGCTGAAACGCACCGACTGCTCGCTGGTCACCGATGGATCGGCGGCCCTGGTGATCAGTCGCGACGACCTGGTGGGCGATCGCCGCCATGCCGTGCGTTTCCGCGCCGCCGTGCAAGTCAACGACTACATGCCCCTGTCCCGGCGCGATCCAACGTACTTCGAAGGTGCCGCCCGCGCCTGGCAACAGGCCCTGCAGACCGCCGGGCTGAGCCTGGCCGATCTGTCGCTGGTCGAGACCCACGACTGCTTCACCATCGCCGAATTACTGGAATACGAAGCCATGGGCCTGGCCGAACGTGGCCAAGGTGCACGGGTCATCGCCGAAGGTATCAGCCGCAAGGACGGCCGCCTGCCGATCAACCCGTCGGGCGGCCTCAAGTCCAAGGGCCACCCCATCGGTGCCACCGGCGTGTCGATGCACGTGATGGCAGCCATGCAGCTCTCCGGCCAGGCCGGCGACATGCAACTGCCCAAAGCCGATCGCGCCGGTGTGTTCAATATGGGTGGTGCGGCTGTGACCAACTACGTGAGCATTCTGGAGACCGTGCAATGATGGGCATCGACAATGTCATGAACCTGGGAGAAATGCTTAACCAGATCGCGCGCCGCTATCCGGATGCGCCGGGCTTCATTCGCAGCGGTCGTGAACATTCCTGGAAAGAAATTTCGATGCGGGTCGACAGCGTCGCCGCAGCCTTGCGTGACCGCGGCATCCGTAAAGGCGACAAACTGCTGGTGCATTCGCGCAACAATTTGCCGCTGTTCGAAAGTGCCTGGATCGCGTTTCGCCTCGGCGCCGTGTGGGTCCCGACCAACGTGCGGGTCACCCCGGCGGAAGCGGCCTACCTGGGCAGCTCCAGCGGCGCGGTGGCGATGCTGTATGACGAAGGTCTCGAGCATTACGTCGACGCCGTGCGAGCGGTATCGCCCAGCCTGCAACAAGTCATCGCCATCGGTCAGCCCCGCGATGGTGAACTGGGCTACGACCAATTGCTGGATGAGGGCCGTGCGCTGCACAGCGCCTTCCGCCCGGCCGAAGTGAAGTACCACGACCCGCTGTGGTTCTTCTACACCTCGGGTACCACCGGCTACCCCAAGGCCGGGGTGCTGACCCACGGCCAGATGGCGTTTGTCATCACCAACCATATCGCCGACCTGATGCCTGGTCTGAATCAGCATTCGCGTTCGCTGGTGCTCGCCCCGCTGTCCCACGGCGCCGGTATCCACGCTTTGGTCAACGTCGCCCGGGGCGCCGCCTGCATCCTGCCGGCCAGCGACAAACTGGACTGCGACGAAGCCTGGCGCCTGGTGCAGGAATACCGCGTGGACAACCTGTTCACCGTGCCGACCATCGTCAAGATGCTCACCGAAAGCGATGCCGTCGACCGCTACGATCACAGCAGTCTGCGTCACGTGATCTACGCTGGCGCGCCGATGTATCGCGCCGACCAGCGCCATGCCCTGAACAAGCTGGGCAAGGTCCTGGTGCAGTATTACGGCCTGGGCGAAGTGACCGGCAATATCACCGTGCTGCCCGCCGATTGCCACGAAAGCGAGGACTCGCCGAACGCCAAGACGGGCAGCTGCGGCTACCCTCGAACCGGCATGCAAGTGGCGATTCTCGATGACGCCGGCAACGAACTGGACACCGGTATGGACGGTGAAATCTGCGTGCGCGGGCCGGCGGTGTTCAGCGGTTACTACAACAACCCCAAGGCCAATGAAAGCTGTTTCAAGTTCGGTTGGTTCCACACCGGCGACCTCGGCCATCTGGATGAACACGGCTACCTGTTCATCACGGGCCGGGCTTCGGACATGTACATTTCCGGTGGCTCCAACGTGTACCCACGGGAGATCGAAGAAGCCCTGCTCAGCCATCCGGCGGTGACCGAAGCCGCCGTGCTGGGCATGCCCGACGCGAAATGGGGCGAGTCCGGTTATGCCGTGATCGTCACCACCGCCGAGGTCAGCGACGAACAACTGCTGGCGCATCTGGAGCCGCGTATCGCCCGCTACAAATGGCCCAAGCGTTTTGTGCGCTGGGACGAGATGCCAAAGTCGGGCTACGGCAAGATCGTCAAGAAACAGATCCGCGCGCTGCTCGAAGAACGCCAGGAGGTGGCTTGATGACGCCTCATTTCGCTGAGCGTGCCGGTGTGCGCACGTTTATTCACGAGGGCCCGCCCCTGTCACCGCGACTGCTGGATCTGGAAGTGCCTTACAGCCAAGAGCTGCGCATCGTCCTGCCACTGGCGAGTAACGTCGCGGCAGGCGTGCTCAAGGCGCTGGAAGGTCGACGTTACAGCAGCGCGGTGGGCCGCATTCTGTGTGGCGGCGCCGCCCACCTGAGCTATCACCGCATGATCGTCACCGACAAGCCCGAACGTCCTTACGACTACGGCCAGCCGGTGGTCCTGGACGGCTACATCACGTTTATCAGCGGCGCCATCACCGTGGGCCGCGATGCCCAGGGCGCGCCATTGTTGCACTGCCATGCCGGTTTTCTGGACCGCAATGGCGAGCAGCATGGCGGGCACCTGGTGCTGGACAAACTGATTGTCGGCAGCGAGCCACTGACGATCCGCCTGTGCCTGTTCGACCAGGTTGCCTATCAGGTCCAGCCTGACGCGGAAACCCACTTCAATCTGCTTCATCCCGTTCGCCAGGAGGTGTCATGAACGTCGCCGTACCCGAAGAGTCCCTGGTCCAGGGCGGCCGGCTGGGCCGCCTGGTGATCGCCCGCCTCAAGCCCAATGAAGACATCATCGACAGCGCGGAAGCCCTGTGCAAAGACCACGGCATCCATTTGGCCGTGGTTCGCGGGGGTTTGGGCAGCCTGATTGATGGCCAACTCAGCTACCTGGGTCGCCAGGGCATGATCCAGGTCCATGTCGAAGGCCCGGGGGTGGAAATCCTCAGCGTCAGCGGCGAAATTCTCAGCGGTGAAAGTCGCCTGCAGGCAGTGGTTGCCGATGCCGATGGCAAGCTCTACGCCGGCCGCCTGGAACGCGGTAAAAACCTCACCTTCATCACGGTCGAGCTGACGCTGCAGGAGTGGCTGCCCGACTGACCCCTTCACCCCGTCACCCCCCATAACAAAAAAATCGAAGCCACGTGCAAAGGGCTGTCTCGCAGCCCTACACCTGCGGCCTTTCGATCGTATGACCACGCTCATCGGAAAACAAAAATGAAAAAAATTCCTTTCGTTCGACTGTCTCTGCTCGCCACCACAGGGGTCGCCTTGTCACCTATGGCCCACGCTGACTTCGTCAAGGACAGCAAGGCCACCCTGGGTTTTCGCAACTACTACTTCAACAACGACTACCGCGATCGGGCCGGTCCCGCCGGGCAAAGCAAGACAGCAGAATGGGCGCAGGGCTTCTTCCTCGATTACAAATCCGGCTTCACCGATGGCACCGTCGGCTTTGGTGTGGACGCGCTCGGCTTGCTGGGGGTGCGTCTGGATGGCGGCAAAGGCAACCACCGCGGCAGTTCGATGATTCCTGATGACGGCGATGGCAGCGCCGTGGACGAATGGAGCCGTCTGGGCCTGACCGGCAAGATGCGCTTCTCCCAGACCGAGGCCCGCTACGGGACCCTCCAGCCGAAGTTGCCGATCCTGGTGGCCAACGATGGTCGTGTACTGCCGCAAACCTTCGAAGGCGGCATGATCACCTCCAAGGACGTGGACAACCTGACCCTGGTCGGTGGTCGCCTGGAACACACCACCGGCCGCGGTTCGACCAACCGTTCGGGGCTCGCGGTTGCCGGCGGCACTCGGCAAAGCAATGAATTCCTGTTTGCCGGCGCCGACTACAAGCTGACCAAACAGCTCACGCTGCAATACTACGCAGCCCAGCTGGAAGACTATTACGTGCAGCATTTCGGCGGCCTGGTGCATGTGCTGCCGTTGGGCGAAGGCCAGTCGCTGACCACCGACCTGCGTTACTTCAAGACCGACGCCGATGGCCGCAACGACTCCGCCTCAGGTCGCGACGCCGGCTACCGGGTCAGTGGTCTGGGTGACACCGCCGGCAAAATCGACAATGACACCTGGAGCGCGATGTTTACCTACGCCTTGGGGGGCAACACCTTCCTGCTCGGTTACCAGAGCGTGTCCGACAGCGGCAATTTCGTGCAGCTCAATCAGGGCAACACCAACGAGGGCGCGGCGGGCAGCAGTATTTACCTGTTCACTGACCGTCTGATCACCAGCTTCACCCGGGCTGGCGAGCGCACGGCATTCGGGCAATACGGCTACAACTTCGCCGCGCTGGGTGTGCCAGGGCTGGTGGCATCTGTCACCTACCTCAAAGGCACCAACATCCGCATGGCGACCGGTGGCGACGAGAAAGAATGGGAACGCGACCTCGCGCTGGATTACGTGGTGCAGAGCGGCACCTTCAAGGGCGTCGGGTTCAGCTGGCGTAACGGCACGATGCGCAGCGGCTTGCCCAGCGAATACTCCCAGGACCAGAACCGCGTAGCGGTCAGCTATACCCTGGCGTTGTTCTAAATACCGCCCAACACAACACCTCAAGATGTCATTCGCAGGGCCTGAACTTGCCTTGGCGATTTTGGTGAAATATATCTCTATTGGCTATTCAGGACAGGTGTCGCTTGCTGTGCCGGGTGGGGCGACAGTTGAAGGAGACACCTGTTACATCCCCCGCCACACCCGGTGCTCTGTAAGAAATGGACACATTCGTATGAGCGCTATTTTTTCTTTCAAAAACAGTCAGTTGAATAGGAGCTTCGCCTACCGCCACCCTAGCTGGGTCTTTCGTGGCACCTGAATTGCTATAGCTTCCGTATCCAGTCGCCGCCATCACGGCCATTGATCCATAAAAACAATAAAGTCAGGAGAACCAAATGAGCGACTTTACTCGCCGCAACTTTCTCAAAACGGCCACCCTCGCTTCTGCCGCCGTCGCAGCCGCCGGGCTCGGTCTTTACAGCGGCAAGAGTCAGGCCGCCGAGTTCAAGCTGAAGTTTGCCAACAATTTGCCCATCACCCACTCCATGAATGTGCGTGCACGGGAGATGGCCAAGGCGATTCGTGAAGAAACCAACGGTGCGGTACAGATCCAGATATTCCCCAGCAGCCAGCTCGGCAGTGATACCGATACCCTTGCGCAAGTGCGCTCGGGTGCCGTCGACATGTTTGCGCTGTCGCCGGTGATCCTCGGCACGATGGTGCCGTCAGTGCAGATCAGCGCCGTCGGATTCGCCTTCAAGGATTATGAGCAAGTGTGGAATGCCATGGACGGTGACCTGGGTGCTCATGTCCGGGCCGAGATCGCCAAGACCGAAACACTCTTTGCGTTCGACAAAATCTGGGACAACGGTTTTCGTGTGACCACCACCAGTACCCGGCCGATTGTCACGCCCGACGACCTCAAGAGCATGAAGCTGCGCGTGCCGCCTAGCCCCATCATCATGTCGATCTTCCGCGCCTTTGAAGCCGCGCCGACCAGCATCAATTTTTCCGAAGTGTATTCGGCGCTCCAGACCCGCATTGTGGAAGGTCAGGAAAACCCCCTCACCCTGGTGTCTTCGGCGAAATTGTACGAAGTGCAGAAATATTGCTCCCTGACCAACCATGTCTGGGACGGCTTCTGGATGCTGGGTAATAGCGCGTCCTTCAACCGCTTGCCAAAGAACTTGCAGGCAGTGGTCAGCAAACACATCAATGCTGCGGTGCTCGGCCAGCGCGATGACCTGGCCAAGTTGCAGGGCACCATCCGCGATACGCTCAAGCAGCAGGGCCTTGAACTGGTGGAGTCGCCACCCGAACCGTTCCGTCAGCGGCTGCAAAGCGCCAATTACTATGCCGACTGGCACGGCAAGTTCGGCGATGCCGCCTGGTCAATTCTCGAGAAATATGCCGGGAAACTGGCATGATGGCCGCGCCAGCAGCAGTGGCCCCCACGTCTTCCATGCGCCTGCCGGCCCGGGCGCTTGTCTGTCTGAACACATGGACCATGCGGGTGGTTGGATTGATCACCGTCGCGTTGATGGTGATCGAAACCGGCGTGCTGCTGGCGGGGGTCATTTCCCGCTACGTGCTGCACAGCCCGCTGATCTGGTCCGATGAGCTGGCATCTTCGCTGTTCATCTGGATGGCCATGTTTGGCGCGGTGCTGGCGCTGGACCGCGGGGAACACATGCGCATGTCGGCGCTGGTGAACAAATTGCCCCAAGCCTGGCGCGGTTTCTGCGAGACGCTGTCGGCGCTCGTGGTGTGCCTGTTTGTGGTGATGATCATCGCGCCGGCCATGCAACATTCCCATGAGCAGATGTGGATCACGACCCCGGCGCTGGGTATTCCCGACGGCCTGCGTGCAGCGGCCTTGCCGGTCGGCGCGGTGTTGATGCTGCTGGCTGCAGTGTCGCGCATGGCGCGGTTTTCCACGGTGCGTCAATTCATGGCCGGGATTGCCGTGGTGGCGGTCGTGGCCTCGGCGTTGTGGATCAGCCAGCCCCTGCTGGCGGAGTTGGGTAACTACAACCTGATTATCTTTTTCCTGGTGCTGCTGGGTGCCTGTGTCTTCGGCGGGATTCCCATCGCGTTCGCCTTCGGCACCGCGACCATGGCGTACCTGGCGCTGGCCACCCATGCACCGTTATCTATTGTGGTCAGCCGCATGGACGAAGGCATGTCGCACATGGTGCTCCTGGCGGTGCCATTGTTCGTGATGCTGGGCGTGGTGCTGCAACTGTCCGGCATGGCACGCACGCTGATCGACTTCATGGCTTCGTTGCTCGGTCATGTGCGCGGCGGCCTGCAGTACGTGTTGCTGGGGGCGATGTTCCTGGTGTCGGGGATCTCCGGTTCCAAGGTCGCCGACATGGCGGCGGTTGCACCGGCGCTGTTTCCTGAAATGAAAAAACGCGGTTCCGAACCTGAAGAACTGGCCGCGCTGCTGGCAGCGACCGGCGCAATGACCGAGACCATTCCGCCAAGCCTGGTGTTGATTACCATCGGCGCGGTGTGCAGCGTCTCCATTACCGCCCTGTTCATCGGTGGACTGATGCCGGCGGTAGTGGCCACCGTAGTGATCGCGCTGGTGTGCTGGTGGCGTTCACGCAAAGAAGCCCGGCCGAATGTCCAACGCGCGCCGCTGTCGGTGATCGCTCGCACGTTCATGATCGCCTTGCCGGCCCTGGCCCTGCCCGTACTTATTCGGGTGGCGGTGCTTGAAGGCGCGGCTACCGCCACCGAAGTCTCCACCATCGGTGTGGCGTACGTCGTGATGGTCGGGCTGGTGATGCACCTGTTCATGCGCCACATCGAGTTCAAACGGGTGTACCCGATGATGCTCGAAGCGGCCGCATTATCCGGCGCCATCCTGCTGATCATCGGCATGGCGTCGGCCATGGCCTGGGCGCTGACGCAGTCGGGCTTCTCGGCATCGTTGGTGGACTTGATCAGCGAAATCCCTGGCGGCGCCATCGGCTTCATGATCGTCACCATCGTCACCTTCGTGATTCTGGGCAGCGTGCTGGAAGGTATCCCGGCGATCGTGCTGTTCGGACCGTTGATGTTCCCGCTGGCTGAGATGCTCTCAATTCACCCGGTGCATTACGCCATGGTGGTGATCCTGGCCATGGGGATCGGTCTATTCGCACCGCCGCTGGGTGTAGGTTTCTACGCCGCATGCGCGATCAGCAAGGTCTCGTCCGACCATGTCATCCGTCGTGTCTGGGGCTACCTCGCTGCACTGATCGTGGCGCTGATTATCGTCGCCTGTTTCCCATGGATTTCCATCGGTTTCCTTTAAGAGAGCATTTGTCATGAATCAATCAGCGAAAAAACAAGCTCCAGTTGCCTCGGACCTGGGACGCGTAGCACTAGTGACAGGTGCCGCCATGGGGATCGGTGCCGCTATCGCCGAACGCCTTGGACATGACGGGCATATCGTGGTGGTGGCGGACATTAACCTGGCGGCGGCAGAAGAAATGGTCGCCGGGCTGAACGCCCAAGGCATTGAAGCGTTGGCGCTGGTCATCGATGTCGGCGATGCGCAATCCATCGCGGCGGCGTTTGCCTTCCTGCAAGAGCGCTTCGGCCGCTGTGATGTGCTGGTCAACAACGCCGGCATTGCCAAGACCCAGGCGTTTCTGGACTGCGACCTCAGCGACTGGCAACGGGTACTGAACATTAACCTGACCGGCTCGCTGCTCTGCGGTCAACATGCGGCGCGGCTGATGAGCGCCAATGGCTGGGGGCGGATCATTAACGTCGCATCCATCAGCGGTATGCGCGCGAGCCTGGGCCGCACGGCCTACGGCACTTCCAAGGCCGCGCTCATCGGGCTGACCCGGCAGATGGCGGTCGAGCTGGCCGAATACGGCATTACTGTCAACGGCATAGCGCCCGGCCCGGTGGATACACCTTTGACCCAGATGTTGCACTCGGCCACGACGCGGGATTCCTACGCCCGGGCCGTACCGATGCGACGTTATGGAACGCCGGCGGAGATGGCGGGGGCTGTGGCCTTTCTGGCGTCCGACGATTCGTCGTATATCAGCGGTCATGTGATTCCGGTGGACGGTGGTTTCATGGCGTCGGGCATTCTGGAAATCTGAAGCCGCGCAACGAGCCCGAGGATTACATCGTGCGCAAGGGCGGCGACTGCCTGGCGGTGGAGCAACGAATACTTACCCCAGTAGCTCCACCAGCCGCGGTTCAATCGAACCCTCAAGCACCTCAAGCAGCGCCAGCGTCACCGGCAGCTTGAATCTGCGCCGCCCCGCGCTGTGAAATAAATCCGATTACTATCGCGCCCACGTGCGAAGTCCGCGCGGTAGACGTAATTACGCACCTTCACACCCACGCCTTTAAATGCACCGCTCTGGACGACGTAAGCCAATTCGGTGTCACGTTCGGACTCTTTGATGTGAGTGTCGGACTTGCCATCGTTGCCCTTCAGGTAACGGGTCATGAACGTCAGACCGGGTACGCCCAAAGGCGCAAAGTCATATCCGTAGCTGAGCATCCAGGTTTTTTCGTCCTCTTCGATGAACTTGCCGATACCGACGTTGCTGAACGAGTACACCGTTGCGCCACTGATGTAAGGCAGTCCTGCGGTACCGCTGAGCTTTTGATAACCGCCACTGAAGTTGTGCCCTGCAACGGCGTAGGACAGTTGAGCGCTAAGCATGTCGTTATCGATTGTCGAGGCGTAGGCACGTCCGTCGTCATGGCTGCTGAAGTAGCGCAGGTCGCCCGTCAACATCCCGGGGCCCAATGGAAAATCGTGCTGGATGCCTGCAAAGTCCTGACGATAAAAGTTTTCCAGCTCGCCATGGAAGTAGCTCAAGCGCGTGTGCTTGCCGAGTGTGTAGTCGCCACCGGCGTAGGTGAAATCCCCGCCTTTGTCGCCGGTATAACCATCGGCAACGATCGACACGCTATCGGTGGAATCGCGCAGCTTGAAACGGTCCAGATGGCCCGCTGTCAGGGTCAGGTTATCGATGTCGGTGCTGATGATCTGTCCCCCCTGATAGGTCTGCGGTAGCAAGCGCGCATCGTTGTAGATCAAGACAGGCGTCTTGGGCAGCAGCGTGCCGTACTTGAGCGTGGTCTTGGCCAGTTTGACCTTGGCTGCGGCGCCGGCACTGGCAAATTCGTCCGCGGCCCGGCCGTCGTCATGCACCGGAAGAAGCCCGGTGCCGCTGCGGCCACGCCCGGAATCAAGCCTGACTCCCAGCAAACCCAATGCGTCGGCCCCGAAGCCCACGATGCCTGGGGTGAAGCCTGACTGAAAGTCCAGCAGCAAGCCCTGCGCCCACTCGGTGCGCTCACTTTTAGCCGTGCTGGCCGAACGGGCACTCAATCCGTGCTCATCACGAAAGTTTTCATTGAAGTAGACATTGCGCAGCTGCAACTTCAATTTGCTGTCTTCGATGAAATCGCTCGCATCGACACCTGCAATCGGCAACATCCCCAGAAGAGGTAAAAGCGCCCTGCGAGTCAAAAAATGGGTCATATCGAATTACTCTTATTTTTGTTTTTCAGGATGCAGATATCCGCGCGCCGACGGCCGGGCGCGTGAAATGATCGAGTGGTGAGTCAGGGGTGGATCAGGCGAACAGCGTCAAGGCCCCGGTCAGCAAGGCCAACGCAGTGATCACCAGGGAAGTGAGTACCGCCCATTTCACGGTGGCACGCTGGAAGTCGCCGATATCGCGATCGACCATGCCCACCAGCAGCAGGGTCGAAGCGACCAGCGGGCTCATCAGGTGGACCGGCTGGCCGAGGACCGACGCCCGGGCAATTTCCACGGGGTCAATGCCGTAGGCCGCAGCCGCGTTGGCAAGGATCGGCACCACGCCGAAGTAATAGGCGTCGTTGGACAGCACGAACGTCAGCGGCATGCTGGTAATCGCCACCACCAGCGGAAACAGGTGTCCCCAGGACGGTGGAATCCACTCCACCAGCGTCTGTGCCAAGGCATCGACCATTTTCGTGCCGGAGAAAATGCCGGCGAAGACACCGGCGGCGAACACCAGCAGCACCACGGTCATGGCATTGCCGGAATGGGCGAGGATGCGTTCCTTTTGAATGTCCAGTTGCGGGTAATTGATCATCAGCGCCAGGACGAAACCGATCAGGAACAATATCGCCGAATGGGCCAGGCCCATCACCAGCGCAATCATTACCCCGATCACTAGCAGCAGATTCACATAGGCCAGCTTCGGACGCTTGTGCGGAGTGTCTTCCAGAATGGCCTTGATGTAGCAGTCACCACCGCCACTCTGCAGCAGGGTATTGCCGATCCGCTTGCGCTCGGCGCGTCCCAGCATAAACGCCGTGAACACCACCCAGGCGGCGCCGCCGATCATGGTCGGCAACAACGGAATGAAATAGTCTCCGGCATCCACTCCCAGCGCGGCGATCGCCCGGGTCGCCGGGCCACCCCAAGGGCTCAAGCCGCTCATGATGCTCAGCGACAGCATGGCAATCGTTGCCAGGATCATCGGGTTCATGCCGATGCGCTTGTACAGCGGCAACATCGCCGCACAGGTGATCATGTAAGTGGTGGTGCCGTCCCCATCCAACGCCACGGTCAATGACAGCAGCGCGGTGCCGATGGCAATTTTCATCGGGTCGCCGTTGACCCGCTTGAGAATTTTGCGGATCAGCGGGTCGAACAGTCCCGAGTCGATCATCAATCCGAAAAACAGAATCGCGAACAGCAGCAGCGCGGCCGACGGTGCAACCATTTTCAGGCCGTCGAGCATCATTTTCCCGGTGGTCCCGCCAAAGCCGCCAATCAAGGCAAACACGATCGGCACAACGGTCAACGCAACGATCGGCGACAAACGCTTGGACATGATCAGGTAGGTGAACGCTACCACCATGGCCAGGCCGAGTAAGGCGAGCATAGGGCATCTCTCTTGTTGTTATTGATGGCGAGACCGACGCACAGATGAACGATCCCGAGACTACTAGACGCCACAGTCAGTGACGTCTGGTAGAGGGTAGTGACGAACGGGTTTATGGGTGGCGGTACTCACTGTGTCGGGCGATTTCGACAGGTTCCCAGGCCTGATCCTCTGCCAGTGGCGTCGGCGCTTTTCCGTCGAGCGTATCGAGCAGGACCTGACGGTCACAGGCGTTCTCGGAGATCGAGATCACCACGGTCGCCACGGCGTTGCTGGCCAGGCTGGTCAGCGCACGTGCTTCGGACATGAAGCGGTCGATGCCGATCAGCAAGGCCAGGCCTGCCAGCGGAATGTCATGGATCACCGTCAGCGTGGAGGCCAGTGCCACAAACCCGCTGCCAGTGACCCCTGCTGCGCCCTTGGAGGACAGCAGCATGATTGCCAGCATGGTGAGGGTCTGGGTGAAGGTCAGTTCGATATTGCAGGCCTGTGCAATAAAGATTGCCGCCAGCGACAGGTAGATCGCCGTGCCATCGAGGTTGAACGAATACCCCGTCGGCAACACCAACCCCACGACCCCTTTCTTGCAACCCAGCGCCTGGAGTTTTTCCAGCATGCGAGGCATCACCGGTTCGGTGGAGGATGTCCCCAGCACCACCAAAAACTCTTCACGCAGGTAGCGCAACAACTTCCACAGGCTGAAACCATGGGCGCGGCAAATGCTGCCAAGCACCACGAAGACAAAGAAACCGCAGGCGATGTACAACGTCATGATCAACTTCGCCAAGGAACCCAGCGAGGTGATGCCGTACTGCCCGACTGTGAACGCCAGCGCCCCGAAGGCACCGATCGGCGCAAAGCGCATCAGGTAGGAAAAGATCTTGAAGACCATCTGCGATGCAGCTTCGAGCACATCGAGCACAGGTTTGCCGCGCTCACCCAGGGATGACAGGGCAAAACCGCAGAGCACTGCGATAAACAACACCGGTAGCACTTCGCCTTTGCTGAACGCACCGATGAACGTCTCGGGAATGATGTGCATGAAAAACTCGACCACCCCAAGCTTGGCTGCCGACTCCGTGTATTGAGACAGCCCTGCGGTGCTCAGTTGGCTCGGATCGATATTCATGCCCGCGCCCGGCTTGAACAGGTAGACCGCCACCAGGCCGATGATCAGGCTGATCACCGTCAACCCGAGAAACAGCAGCATGGTCTTGCTCAGCAAGCGACCCAGGGAGCGTTTGTCACTCATCCCGGCGATGCCCGTGACGATAGTGCAAAACACGACGGGGGCGATCATCATCTTGATCAGCTTGATGAAGGCATCGCCCAACGGCTTGAGGGCAATGGCCTGTTGAGCCCAGAAATGGCCAACGACGACGCCCAGCAGTACGGCGCAGAGGATCTGGAAGTAGAGCGATTTTATGACTTTCATGGCATCACCCATTTTTGGAATTGTGTTGATGCGGGACAACAGTGACTACGCGGGACGACTACCCGGCGAGTCGTTGAGAAGCAGGGGCGTAGACAAAGCCGGAAAACAGCCTTCGCGCGGTACGAACCACCGAGGCACGGATCGTTTCACCCTTATTCCCGGTGTAGGACAGTACGACGTCGATGCCACCGCTCGGATGCTCGATTCGTACCTGTTGCAAACGCGGCTCACCGCTGGAACCCAGCATCTGCATGACCACACTGCCTTCGCTGACACAGGCCGTGGCCAGACCGATGGAACCGGTAATGGCCAACGCTCGATGGCAGTTGTGCGGCATGAAGTAGCGAACCTGCACCGTGCCGCCCGCCTTGGCCGGCGACACCAGTACAGGCTTGGGGATGACCTTGTCGCTGACATCACCCAGCCCCATGGCCTTGCCCGCCTGCAAACGCAGGGCTTCGAGGCGCTGCAGAAAGTCTTTGTCGGCGTCCAGTTCGGCCGGTGTCTCGTCACCGCGCTTGCCCAAATGGCGCGCCTCGATGATGAGCATCGGCATCGCCATGTCGATGCAGGTCACCGCAATGCCGTCGAAGCAATCCTGGGTATTGCCGGTAGGAAACAGCTTGCCGGTCTTGCTGCCCGCGGCATCGAGAAATGTCAGTTGCACCGGCGCTGCACTGCCCGGTACGCCATCGATGACGGTATCGCCTTCATAGCTGACTTTGCCGCCAGGGGTCTGCACATCAGAAGTGACGAAGGTGCCGGTGTTGAGATTGCGGATCCGCACGCGGGTGGAGTTGCCGCCCGCCTTGACCAGGCCTTGCTCGATGGCAAACGGCCCGACCGCACAGAGCATGTTGCCGCAATTGGGGGCAGTATCCACCCGGCGCTGGGAAACCATGACCTGCACGAACAGGTAATCCACATCGGCATCCGGGTGCAACGAAGGGCTGACGATGGCCACCTTGCTGGTCTGCGGGCTGCCGCCGCCAATGCCGTCGATCTCAAGTTCGTGACCGGAGCCCATTACCGAGAGCAACAGCTCATCGCGTTGTTCAATGGAAACCGGAAGATCCCATGCGAGAAAAACCGGCCCCTTTGAAGTACCGCCGCGCATTAGCACACAAGGAATTCGTTGCATGGTCACTCACTCTTGTTGATCAATCGGAGTAATTGATGTCTTGCAAACAAGAGTGACAGGGAAATAATGGTGTTTCCAATGCAAAGATCGAAGCGATTATTGCGTTTCACAAAAGAAAATCTTAAGGTCCAATCTCTCATTCAGCGGCCTACGAAGACGGGATGACGATGGAATATGAGCTTCAGGACATCAGGTCGTTCGTGAAAATCGCCGAACTCGGCAGCTTCCACGAAGCCGCCGATGCGCTTCACCTTTCTCAACCAGCGTTGAGTCGGCGGATTAAAAAGCTGGAAGAGGGATTGGGCACTGCCCTGCTCGATCGCACCACGCGCAAAGTCAGCCTGACCAGCGTCGGACGCGATTTCTTGCCCAAGGCGCGCAGGTTGCTGGACGATTTCGACGATTCCATTTTGAATATTCGCGAGCTGGCAGAACGCCAGATCGGCCGTGTAACCCTGGCCTGCATCCCCACCGCGGCGTTTTATTTCCTGCCTTCGGTCATTCGGATTTACAACGAACGCTACCCGAAAATCCGCATCCGCCTGCTCGACCTGAGCGCTAATGAAGGCCTGGAGTCGGTGCTGCGTGGTGAAGCCGACTTCGGTATCAACATGATGAGCGGCCAGCACCCCGACATCGAATTCGTTCCGCTGGTAAACGAACCGTTCGTATTGGCCTGTCGACGGGATCATGAACTGGCGAAACGCGCCTCGGTCAGCTGGTCCGAGCTGAGCGACTACCGACTGATCGGCGTCGGGCGTCTGAGCGGCAACCGTATGCTGCTGGACCATGCGCTATCTGGACTGAGCTGGCGTCCGCAGTGGTTCTACGAAGTGCAGCATCTGTCTACGTCGCTGGGATTGGTCGAAGCGGGTCTGGGGGTGTCGGCGATGCCGAGCCTGGCTATGCCCGCGGGCGATCATCCAACGCTGGTGAGCGTTCCGCTCATCGAACCTGTGGTCAATCGTTCGTTGGGGCTTGTCTATCGACGAGGTGCGTCACTCTCCCCGGCAGCAGAAAAATTCGTCTCGATACTGCTTGAGCAGTGGCCGCAGTAAGGTCCCCTTTGTAGGAGCGAGCTCGCCCCTACGTGAAGCCCCCAAAAAAAGCCCCGCACTTCAACCGAAGGCGGGGCTGTTGATCTGGCTGGCGTCACGTCACACCGGTTACATCGCGGTATGGAAAATCTGCTCGATCTCATCCTGACTGGCGGGACGGGGATTGGTAAAGCCGCAGGCATCCTTCATGGCATTGGTTGCCAGGATCGGGATGTCGTCGGCCTTGGCGCCCAGTTCGGCGAGGCCGCTCGGAATACCGACATCCGAAGACAGTTTACGGATGGCGGCGATGGCCGCGGCGGCGCCTTTTTCCGCATCCAGAGGCTGGGTGTCGACCCCCATTGCGTTGGCGATGTCTTTAAACCGGGCCGGGCATACGCTGGCGTTGAAGCTGGCGACATGGGGCAGCAGGATCGCATTGCACACGCCATGGGGCAGGTCGTAGAACCCACCCAATTGGTGCGCCATGGCGTGGACATAGCCCAGCGAAGCATTGTTGAAGGCCATGCCGGCAAGAAATTGCGCGTAGGCCATATTTTCCCGGGCGGTCATGTCGTCACCCTGGGCAACGGCGGTGCGCAGGTTGGCCGAGATCAATTCCACGGCCTTGAGCGCACAGGCATCGGTGATCGGCGTTGCCGCAGTCGACACGTAGGCTTCGATAGCGTGGGTCAGCGCGTCCATGCCGGTGGCGGCGGTCAGGCCTTTGGGCATGCCGGCCATCAGCGAAGGATCGTTGACCGACAACAGTGGGGTGACGTTACGGTCGACGATGGCCATTTTCACGTGCCGGACTTCGTCGGTAATGATGCAGAAGCGGGTCATTTCACTCGCCGTGCCGGCGGTGGTATTGATCGCGATCAACGGCATCTGTGGCTTGGCGGATTGATCCACGCCTTCGTAATCACTGATGTGCCCACCGTTGGCGGCGCACAGGGCAATGCCCTTGGCACAGTCATGGGGTGAACCGCCGCCCAGGGAAATGATGAAATCACAGTCGCTGCGACCAAGCAGCTCAAGGCCTTTCTCGACATTGCTGACCGTCGGATTCGGTTTGGCGCCGTCAAACAGGGTGGAGTTGATGTCCTGCTGGGCCAGAAGGCTGGCTACCTTGGCGGCCACGCCGGCTTTGGCCAGGCCAGCATCAGTGACGATCAGGGCTTTACGGAAACCGTATTTGCGGATGGCGAGCATGGCTTCGTCGAGACTGCCAATGCCCATCATGTTCACGGATGGAATGAAGAAGGTGCTGCTCATGATAAATCCTCTTTTATTCTGGAGACCCGGAATCAGGTGAGGTCTTCTATTCATATCGCAGGCTGTGAGGCTCGTCCCGATTGGCGTCATTGACGAAGTTCAGCGGGAGAGGTGCTGCATCAAGTGTTCAGGCGAACAGTGTTTTAAGATGCAGAGGTGGAGGGGCCATCGCAGCCGGTATCTTTTGATCGTGGGATTGAGCCTAAACCTATGACGCCAGACTGGAATGGTCCTTTGGCGTTCATTGGCACCTCCTTTAGTACTGGGAGGTCATGCGTGTCTTGGCTTTGCGAGACTGGGTAAATGAACAGGCCGGACGCACACGGATCACCCCAATCCAGGAACTGAACCTGGACTTAGTCGACCCCTCTACCGGCCGGGCGCCTCCCCCACTGCCCACGAGGTCGCTGGCGCAATACAGGCGTGCCTGCATGCCCGACAAATAGCAATGTAAAATTTCTTGCAAATGGGCCGCGGCCTGCTAAGCCTTAATTGGACATACTGAACGGCGGATCGCCCTTGGGTGCGATGCGCTTTGCAGATCGACAGTACGCCTTCCTGCATCTCTCCTCTCGCCGGGTGCAGTCAATGACCCAAACGTTGTCACCAGCAGTGCTTCGGGGGCTTCCCGTCGTGTCTTAATGTTGGTCCGACCGCAAGGAGGTCGCTCCATGAAGCGTGCGCTGCTCGTTGTCATTCCCTTCCTGGTGTCTCTCCTCATTGCCATCCCGCTGACCGCGGCCGCGCAGGCGACGGCCGAAACACGCAGTGTGCACGCGCAGGATGCGCCCTATTTTGAGGCTTGTTCACGCGAAGGGCTGAACGAGTCGGAATGCGCCGGCCGCCTGATCTGGTTCAAGGCCACGGCAGGCAACGACCGTTTCCATACCTCCGTCTTCCAGCAGCGCGTCGGCGTACTGATCGACTGGTACCGCGTACTGCGCAGCGACCAGCGCGGCGACCGCTTCCGCGCCTGGGGCATTATCAATGATCCGGCCTGCTGCACACCGGGCTCGCCGGACTGCCCGGCGAAGAGCCTGGATGAGACCTACGGCATGGACTGGTGCCCGGGCGACGAGGAGATGCTCGGCTACGTCGGACGCAGCGGCTATACCGATCCGGCATGCGACTTTCGCGACGCGCTCCTAAAGGAAGGCGACGTGCATGGGCCAGCCGACCAGCGCCAATCGGCCTGCGATCTGAAATTCGGCACTTCCACCGGCGCGCTCGGCATTCGCAAGTTTCCCAACCCGCGCTTCGACAAGGCGGCCTGGCAGCGGCTCAATGGCAACCCCGGCAGCTGGGAAGGCTACAACCGGCCGATTGCGGCCGCCGGCGCCGGCGAGGCGGCGCGCTCGCACCTGCAGGATGGCGCCATCGAGCCGCCCTTCCTGATAGGCACCGCCTGCGGCTCCTGCCACATCGCCTTCGATCCGCTCAACCCACCCGCTGACCCTGCGAATCCCAAGTGGGAAAACATCAAGGGCCTGGTCGGTAACCAGTACTCGCGCATCTCCGAAATCATGGTCTCGGGCATGCCCTCAAACACGCTGGAATGGCAGATGTTCGCCCATGCGCGACCCGGCGCCAGCGACACCTCGGCGATACCGACCGACCAGCTGAACAACCCGGGCACGATCAACGCTCTGATCAACATCGCCAAACGGCCGACCTTCGCCGACGAGCAGGTGCTGAAATGGCGCAAGGTTGACGCCTGCGGAGACGACCGCGACGAAACCCGTTGCTGGTGCGAACCGGGACGCGACGGCAAGTGCTGGAAGAAGTCCCTCGCTCCGGAAACCGTGCACCACATCCTGAAGGGTGGCGAAGACTCGATCGGCGCGCTCGAGGCGATCCAGCGCGTGTATTTCAACATCGGTTCATGCTCGGAACAGTGCTGGATGAACCACCTCTCCGACCTGCGCCAAATCGATCCGCAGCAGCGCGGCTTCGGCCAGACGCCGTTCAACATCGGCCAGTGCCGGCGCGACTGTCCCAACTTCCGCGCCATCGAGGACCGGCTGCCGAACATCCTCGATTTTTTCATGTCGGCCGAAGCACACGCCACCGATCTGCGTGCCGCGCGCGAAAACCAGCTGCGCGCCACGACACCGGACGCCCGCTATACCGAGCAGGACCTGATCGACACCCTTGAACGCGAATTCGGCAACAATGCGGTAGCGCGTGGCAGGGAGATTTTCGCCAACACCTGCGCACGCTGCCATTCCAGCCAGCCGGAAGCGGCGACTGGGCAGTTCGCCAGTCTCGACTTCCACAAAATCGACCTCGGCAGCGGCATGCGCGAGGATTGGCTGGGCAACGACCGCGGCACCCCGGTCTCCGAAGTCGGCACCTTCCGCTGCCGCGCCCTGCACTCCAACCACATGACCGGCCACATCTGGCAGGAATACGGCTCCGAGACCCTGCGTGCGCAGCCGCCCGACCCCAATGTCAAAGAGCCCGGAGACGGCGGGCGCGGCCACTATCGCAACATCTCACTGCTCAACCTGTGGGCACACGCACCCTTCCTGCACAACAACGCGCTCGGCCCCGAGCTATGCGGCAAGCCGCAGCACGCCGCGAACGACTTCTATGCGATGCGCCCGCGCTACGTGGACGGCAGCAGCGTGAAGCTGCTGCCCGCCGAGCAGCAACCGGCCTGCTTCGAATACGACCCCAGCGTCGAGGGCCGCTACCGGCTGTACAAGATGTCGATGCAGGAGTTGCTGAACCCGGCGCAGCGCATCCCGAAAGTTACCTTGCTGAGCGAGGATGTCACCCTGCGCATGGGCCCACGCCTGTGGGACGGCACCGCGAAGGAAATGCTGCTTGGCTTCGAGCTCACCATCCCGAGCGAAATCGACGGCCGCGGCGTCACCGCCGGCACCATTGGCAACTTCCAGCACAAGCGCTTCATCGTCGATCTGGTGCGCGCCAAGACCGCGCCACAGGAGCTCGAAGCGAGTCTGACCCAACGCTTCGGCAAGGACACCGGCGCCAAGGTGCTCGCCGACCTGAAGGTCATCACCGGCGAACTGGTCGGCAAGCCGAATGCGTTGGTGGCGGCACTGAAGGCACGCCCCTATCTGATCAAGCAGATCTACAGCAGCTGCACCGCCGAGATCGAAAACGACGGTCACCGCTTCGGCGAGGATCTGTCCGAAGCAGACAAGAAGGCGCTGATCGCCTTCCTTGCCACCTTCTAAGTGCAAGGGGAGCCGCCATGAGGATCGCCACCTTCGCCATCTGTACCGTCATCGCCCTAGGCGGATCCGGTTGCGGGTTCTTCGATTCCGACAAAAAGCCCCCGGACATCAGCTTCGCCCCCTATGGCGAAGGCTATTCCGAGAAACCGGATTTCGCCCAGCTGGAATACCAGTACCCGCTGTCGCCGAAGGATCTCTACAAGATCACACCGAAGAACCTGTCTTTGCTCGATCAGGAGCAGGTCGACCAGATCTATGCCCGGCTGCCAGCCGGGCCGATTCCGGACGGGCCTTTCGAAGGCGACCTGTTCTTTGCGCGCGGTGGTAGCGGCAAACTGCGCCTGTCGGAAATCGCCGGTGGCGGGTTGCGGGCGCTATTGGTGAATGTGGCCGGGCACAAGCTCGACCTGGTCGGTGAAACCCTGTGGAAGGGCAAGGTGTTCTATCGCGACGAGCGCCTGCTGCGCAATCGCATCGAGGATCTCGGTACGCTGAAGAAGCTGGGACTGGTCGAGGAAAGCGCCGACCAACCGCTGCAGTCCATCAAGGTTGACGGCAAGGATCAATGGCTGCTGTTCCCGGCCAAGCTGTACTGCGGGCAAAGCCTGCTCGACAGCCGGCGCGAGTCGATCATCATCGACTACGCCTTCACCGACGATCTGCCAGGTTACCGTCGTCTGCCAGACATGATAGCCGGGCGCGACGGCTTCGCGGTCCGCGACGAGATCCGCATGGTGCATCCCGGTTTCTATCTCGGCCGCGCCTACATGGACCGCAGCTTCGTGGTGAATTTTGTGCTGTACAACAAGGAGATCGCTGAGCGCGCCCGCGATGCGTTCATGGAAAGTGGCCAGGTACAGGAAGACTGCTGGACCGGCACGCAGGTCGCTCGCGCTCCCGGCGGCCAGTAACCCGCAGCGGATGATGGCCCAGACAGCATGGCAGATGACGACGCTGGCGCTGCTCGGCTGGCTGGCGACGCTGTCTGTCATGGCCGGTGAAACGCCGGCCTCCACGCCGCTGGAGGCGGCCGAAACGCCGGGCGAGCGCCTGCCGTCGGCCGGACGCTCGTTGTTCGATATCCTGCTCGGTCCGCCTGGGCCGACGGGGGAGGCAGTGGTGCCCTTTCCGTTCGCGGCCCTGCTCGGGCGCATCCGTGCCGAGCTGGATGCGAACCAGGCTTCGGGAGGATTGACCGTGGTGCTGATTCCGCTTGGCCGATCGTTGCAGCGCCCCGCCGTGGCGGACATACAGGCGTTTCGCCAGCCGCGCGTAGTCGCCGCCGTCACGGGCGAACCACCCGCCGCTGCAGCGGCCGGTCACCTCTACCTGAAGGACCGCCTGTATATCGGCTACCACGAAGGCGCCGCTGCGCTAGAGGTGATCAGCTACAATGAAACCGCTGGCCGCTTCGAGTTCCAGGTCGTGCACAACTACCGCGCGGACAATCGTCCCACGCTGCGCTATGCCAACCGTGCGCTGTGCCTGGCCTGTCATCAGAATGCCGCGCCGATCTTCTCGCGCCCCTCCTGGGACGAAACCTCCGCCAGTCCGGCCGTGGCTGCGCGCCTGGCAGCCACCGGCCAACCCTATTACGGCATCGCCTGGCGCCACGGTGTGGACTTGCCGGATGCGATCGACGCCGCGACTGCCCGCTCCAACCAGTTCACCCTCGCCCAGCGTCTGTGGCGCGAGGGCTGTGCCGCGACGACGCGCGCGAAGGCCATCGCCTGCCGCGCCGAGGCTCTACGCGTCGCGCTGCGCTACCGACTCGGCGGCGGCCGCACGATGACGCTCGACACGCCGACCGCCCGGCGCGATCTGCTCGAACCCCTACTGACCCATTGGCGTGCGCGCTGGCCGTCCGGCCTGCCCTTACCCGACCCTCAACTGCCCAACCGTCAGCCGTTCTCCGCCATCGACCTTTCCGACACAATCACTGCTGCTCTACCGAACGGCCTGGCCGCCCGCCGCATCGCCGACATCGGCGCCGCGTTCGACCCGTTGGCGCTGCGCCCGCCATTGGCGATCTGGCGCGGGCAAGATAGCGCCGACGTTGCCCGCTTCGTCCACGCTCTGTCACTGTTCTTCTCGCAAACCGATATCGGCCTGCTGGGCCGGCAACTCGCCGCCGCACCCGATGCGCCGCTACACAGTGTCACCTTGATCTGTCGCGAGCGCGTGGGCACTGCCCGGCTCGATCTCGACTGCGACGGTGCCGAGGGCAGCCGCCTGCTGGCACGGCTCAGCCTGCAGGGTGGACTCATTGCCGCGGGCAGCATCGACCGCCTGAGCCTGCCAGGTGCTGACCATAGTGGCCCTATCACACTCGGCCATGGCACGCCGCGCGCAGACGCCGCGGAGATCGGCTTCACCCTCGCAGAGCACGCCGATGGTGTGCGCAGTGCCCGTGGCGAAGGCATCCGCAGGCTGTGGCTGACGCGCGCGCGCGGCGATACCCCGGCGACCGCCAGGCTCGAGCTCGTGGCGGATCTCGCCCCGCTGGACGCCGCTATCGACGCGCTGGCGCAGACCACCCTGGCGGGTGACAGCGATGCCTTCGATGCGCAAGCGCTACGCCGAGACGCGCTGCTGACACCCCTGTTTGCCCGGCTCGGCGTTCCTTTACCGGTAGGCCAACGGTCCCCGATGCCGCCGGCGCGGCTGGCCGATGTCGCGTCCGGTCGCGACATGACGATGGCAGCGGACCTGCTGCCTTTCGTTCGGCAGTGCGGTTTATGCCACAGCGCAGCGAGCAGATTTCCGCCAGGATTCCTGCACGGCGACGACAGCCACGTGCGCGCCAACCTGGCCGACTGCGCTGAACGCATCCTGTACCGCCTGCAGATGAACCACCTGACGGCCGCCGCGCAGCTGAAAACGCCGATGCCGCCACCGGCCGCCGCCCACGCTCCCGGCTTCGCCCAGTCCGCCGATCTGGCGGCGATGCTGAGCGCACTGGAAACCCTGACGCGCGTGCGCGGGGGCCTGGGCGGCGACGCTGTACTCGAGCGCGTCTACCCAAGCCTGGCACCTTGCGTCCCACCCATTGACCCGGATCAAGGAGAACTCAGGTGACCGACCGATCCCGCCACCCAGCCCTGCTGCGCTGGTCTGGCCGAGCGCTCCTGCTGTTGCCCTGGATTCTACTGGTGCTCGGCGGCCTCTACGCCGCAGTGCGCTTCCTGCCTGATGTTGCGGTGCAGTACAGCGACCCGGTAGAGCACTTCAAATACGGTTCCACGGGCGGCGAGCGCGAATCCGGCTTTCCCTATTGGATCTGGCAGGCCCTGCCTCAGGTCTGCGCTGACGATCTGCCTGGCGGCTACGCCTCGCTCGGTCTGATCTACGAACCCGGCCGCGACCTGCCGGTCGGCGTGTCAAAGCGACGCAATCTCGGGCTGGACCGCGTATTCCTGAACTGCGCGGCGTGCCACACCAGCACGGTGCGCGATGCAGTCGACGGCGAACCGCGACTGATCGTCGGCATGCCGGCTCACCGCTTCGACATCCGCGCCTTCGAAATCTTCTTCTTCAACTGCGCCGCCGGGCCGACGTTCACCAGGGAATTCATCGTGCCGGAGATCGACCGCCTCGCCGGCGGCCTCAATCCTCTCGACCGCTACGTGGTCTATCCGGTGGCAATCGCGCTGATGCGCGAGCGCCTGCTGATGCTGCGCGGGCGCTTCGAGTTCGTCTTCGACCAACCCGAATGGGGCCCGGGCCGGGTCGATACCTTCAACTCAGCGAAGGTGCTGTTCAACTTCCCAATGATGCAGTTGCCACCGCAGGAACGGCTCGGCGCGTCCGACTTTCCGTCAATCTGGAACCAGCGCATGCGCATGACGCGCGACGACGGCGGGCGTATGGAGCTGCACTGGGACGGCAACAACGCCCATACCGAGGAACGCAACAAGAGCGCTGCCTTCGGCACAGGCACCACGCCGCCGACGATCGACCTCGCCGCCATCGGGCGGGTGGAAGACTGGCTGTTGGATCTGGCGCCACCGCCCTACCCCTACCCCATCGACCGCGCGCTGGCGGCACGCGGTGCGCCGCTCTATGCGCAGTACTGCGCCGGCTGCCACGGAGCCAGCGGGCAGGACTTCAAGGGCGCGAAGGTCGGCCACGTGACTGCGCTCGCACAGATCGGCACCGACCGCGCGCGGCTCGACTCCTACACCCGTGATCTGGCCGTCAACCAGGCCACGCTGTACGCCGGCTATCCGCACCGCTTCCGTCATTTCCGCAAGACCTGGGGCTACGCCAACATGCCTCTGGACGGCATCTGGCTGCGCGCGCCCTACCTGCACAATGGTTCCGTGCCGACCCTGCGCGACCTGCTCGAGCCGTCTGCCGCGCGGCCGATCACCTTCATCCGCGGCAACGATGTGTACGAGCCGCGGCGGGTGGGCTTCGTCGCCGACCTTCCGGCATCCGCGCCGTCGGCACCCGCATTGGCCGATGGCCCGCGCCTGCTCCTGTTCGACACCCGTCAACCGGGTAACAGCAATGCCGGTCATGAGGGACACGATTACGGCACCGAACTGCCGGCGACCGACAAGGACGCCCTGATCGAGCACCTGAAGACCTTCTGAGCGCCATAGGAGACTGATCATGCAACCTACCTTCCGTACGCGTGGCCCGGGCCGACATGGCAGTCCCGGCTTCGCGCGCAACCTCGGCCGCAGCCTGCTCGCGGTGCTCGTCGTGCTGCTGGTACTGGGTGCCGGCGGTGGGGTCTTCACCTGGTACAAGTTCTTCCGCGAGGAGCCGCAACCCGAATGGGTTACCAAAGATCCGGACATGCGCTTCAAGTACGGCTCGATCGGCGCGGAGCGCGACGCCGGCATCCCCTACTGGATCTTCTACGTGCTGCCGCGCATCTTCCCCGACAAGCTGCCTGGCCCCGGCGGCTATGCTTCACTCGGCGTGGCGTGGGAGGAAGGCCAGGAGTTGCCGGTGGGCTTCTCGAAGAAGGTGGTCGGTTTTGCGCGTGTCGCCAACAACTGCGCCGCCTGCCACACCGCCAGCTATCGCACTGATGCCGATTCCGCGCCGGTCTTCGTGCCAACCGGGCCGAACCATACGCTCAACCTGTGGGCTTTCTTCCGCTTCCTGGTCGACTGCGCGAAGGACCCGCGCTTCAACGCCGACAACCTGATGGCCGAGATCCGACTGGTCACCGACCTGTCCTTCATCGACAGCGTGATCTACCGTTTCCTGCTCATCCCGATCACGAAAAAGACCCTGCTTGAGCGTGAAGAGCAGTTCGCCTGGCTCTACCGCGAAGACTTTCCGCCCTGGGGGCGCGGGCGCGACGACGCCATGAACCTGACCAAATACTTCATGATCCGCTGGCCAATGGACAACAGTTTCGGTCCCACCGACATGCCCTCGCTGTGGAACCTGAAGAAGTATCGGCCGGAACAGGGCATGCGCATGAACTTCGCCGGAGACAGCCACGATCCGTATTCGGTGATCATCGACTCGGCGCTGGGGCTGCTCGGCGCCGCACCCAAGGACAACGACGCATTTCTCGCCCAGGTGCGCTGGCTGCAGGACTACGTCTCGAACAAGCCGGCACCGGAATATCCTTTCCCGGTGGATGCAGCGAAGGCCGGGCGCGGCAAGGCGGTATTCGACAGCACCTGCGCCGCCTGCCACGCCTCGGCCCGTACTGGCACCATAGTGTCACTGGCAGAGGTCGGCACCAACCGCGACCGCCTCGATACCTGGAGCGAGAAGGCTGCCATCGAAGCCAACAAGGTGGTGAGGGACATGGGCATCGAGCGCCCCGGCCTGGTCGAGGAGCCGCTGCGCGGTTACATCGCCGCCTTCCTGGACGGCATCTGGCTGCGCGCGCCCTACCTGCACAACGGCTCCGTGCCGACGCTGCGCGACCTGCTCGAGCCGCCGGAGCAACGCCCCGCCGTGTTCTGGCGCGGCTATGACGTCTACGATCCGATCCGCGCAGGCTTCGAAACCCAGAGCCCGGAGGCCCAGCGCATCGGCACCCGCCACGAGGTCAGTGCGAAGGGCGGCGGCAACCAGGGCCACACGTTCGGCACCGGGCTGCCGGCGCAAGACAAGGACGCCCTGGTGGAATACCTGAAAACGTTGTAAGGCAAACGGGAGCAGCAGCAGGACGAACGCCTTGCGCAATATCATCGACGGCCTGCTGATCGCTGGCTTATGCGAATGGCCGGTAATCGCCAGTTTTATCCCGGCTCAGGTCGCCTTGCTAAACCCTGGCCGTCACTTGACCAGGCGCTTTTCCTTGGAAGGCCTGTACCCAAAATACGAGCTGTAGCACTTGCTGAAGTGGCTGGGCGAAACAAAGCCACAGGCCACCAGCACGTCGACCTGGGACAACTCCGTGTGCTGCAGCAGTCGACGGGCTTCGGTGATCCGCAGTTCCATGTAATAGCGCTGCGGCGTGGTGCCCAGTTGCTCCTTGAACAGGCGCTCGAGTTGGCGACGTGAGCGGCCGGCGTAGACGGCCAGTTGCTCCAGCTCCAGCGGCTCTTCGAGGTTGGCGTCCATCAGCTTCACCACTTCGCGCAAGGGCGCGCTGACGCAGATGTTTTCAGTGGGCTTGATGCGCCGGTAGCGAGATTCCTCGAACGCCAGGATGTCTTCGATGCCCTCGACCAGGGCTTTGTCGTGCAGGCCCTTGATCCAGTCCAGCGCCATATGGAATGCGCCGGAGGGGCTGGACGCCGTGAGCCGGTCGCGATCGATGACATAGGGTTCGCTGCTGACCTGGGTCGTCTTGGCGATTTCGGCGAGTGCGGGGCGATGTTCGGGGTGGATTGCACAGCGATAGCCGTCGAGCAGGCCTGCCCTGCCGAGGAACCATGCACCGTTCCACAGTCCGGCCAGCGTGACGCCCTGGTCTGTCGCCGATCGCAACAGGTGGATGAACTCTTCGGTGGCCTTCAGTTCTGTCCTGTAGCCGCCGCAGATGACCAGCAGATCCAGGTCATGGATGGCGGCAGAATCGAGGCGTGCATCCGGGCGGATGACCAGTCCCAGATCGCTGACGACTTCCGCGTCACTCAAGCCGAACGTGCGCGATGAGAACAGCCCGGGGCGCAGCAGATTGGCGGTGACAATGGTGTCCAGTGCCTGGGTGAACGCAGGCAGGGAGAAGTGCTCGAGCAGCAAAAAGCCTGCTCGAGTCATCTGCGCAGGCTGGCCAGGGTTTTCATTCAGGTAGCGGAGGTTTTTACCCTTCATGCCTCCGCTGAATTGACGTCGTTCGATCAATGTTCGACCCACTCGTTTACGTTAACCAGCCTGTCGCTTGGCGCGCCGGTAAAGCGTTCATGCTACCTGCACAAGCGTGGAAAGCCCTAGCGCCATTATGCAACGGACTGCGCAAATGAATCAGCCACCTTAACGGCCCTGCCACACCTGTGTTACACATCCCCTGCCTGTGAATCCCGCGTCCAATGAGGTTTGCCAATGCTCCATTCCCCACGCCTACCGCAGCTGCTGACCTGCGCCCTGCTCGCCTTGTTCGCTGGCGGCGCACAGGCCGCCACGTCCGCACCGGCGCCCGATAGCCTGCAACCGCTGCTGGCGACGATGAACGAGCGCCTGAACATTGCCGATCTGGTGGCGCTGACCAAGTGGGACAGCGGCAAGCCGATCCAGGACAGTGCCCGGGAAGCGCAGGTCATCGCCAGCGCGAGGAAGCTGGCCGTTGCGCGCAAACTGGACCCGAATGACGTCGCCGAATTGGTCGGTGCACAGATAGAGGCCAACAAGCTGGTGCAGTACGGCCTGATCGCTCAATGGCATGCGGCGGGCAAAGCGCCTGATACGCCACGGCCAGACCTCGCCAAGCAGATCAGGCCTCAGCTGGATGAACTGCAGAACCGCCTGTTGCAGCACTACGCCAGGTTCGTGCCTTATCGCACCGACCCCAACTGCCAGGACTGGCTGGCCACGGCGCGATCCGGCCTGCTCAAGGACGGTTTGCATGGCCAGGCACTGATACGCGCCACCGGCGAGCTGTGTATCGGTGATCGGTAAATCCTGGCTGATGCAGCCATTGACGGCATCAATAGTCACCATTAACTCAATGAAGTTCTCTTAAAAACTCCGGGGCGTAACATCGCCTCCATACCAGACACCTGCACCCCGGAGCACACAATCATGAAACGCCAAGTCCTTCTCAGCATCGCTTTCTCGGTTTTTGCAGTGAACGCTTTTGCCGCCACGTCCACTCACCCGGTTGTCGCTGAAGGCGGCTCGGACCGTTTGATTGAAAGCCGTGTGGCTGAGGGTGGCTCGGATCGGTTGATTGAAAACCGTGTGGCTGCCGATGGTTCGGATCGTTTGATCGAAAGCCGTGCGGCATGAATGAATGGTTTTACCGCTACACTCAACGAAAAACCCGGCCTCGTCTGCCGGGTTTTTTTATACCTGCAATAACCCGCAATTCATGGGATGCCCGGTCAATCGCCAAGATCGCCAAACCTGTAGGAGCCGGCTTGCTGGCGAAGGCGTCTGCATGGGCACTGCATGGCTCGAGGTCGCCTTCGCTGGCAAGCCAGCTCCTACAGGGATCACCGGTGTACAGATGAAGGGTGGTCAACGCCAAACCCCTGTAGGCGCCGGCTTGCTGGCGAAGGCGTCTGCATGGGCGCTGCATGGCTCGAGGCCGCCTTCGCTGGCAAGCCAGCTCCTACAGGGATCACCGGTGTACAGATGAAGGGTGGTCAACGCCAAACCCCTGTAGGAGCCGGCTTGCCGGCGAAGGCGTCTGCATGGGCGCTGCATGGCTCGAGGCCGCCTTCGCTGGCAAGCCAGCTCCTACACAAGCCAGCGCCACAAAAGCCGGGTATATCCGCCAATTCGTGGTCGTACGCGCATTCCGCAGGCTGCGATCTTTTGGCCCCCTTGCCGCCCACGCAGGGCTTCTTATACTCGACGGGCAATGCCAATGCCGCCGGACGGCCAACAATAAAAATACAGGAGTTGAAGATGTCTGGACTGAAACTGCATCCCGAAGCCGCAGCCTCCCTGAACCAGTGGCACGACATGATCCGCAAGGGTGACTTGAGCGCCTTGCCCGAACTGTTGGACCCTCAGGCAATATTCCGCTCGCCGATGGCGCACAAACCTTACCTGGGAGCGGTCGTGGTCTCGAAGATTCTCAACACCGTCATCGAGGTGTTCGAGGATTTTGTCTATCACCGGGAACTGGCGACGGCAGGCGGGTTGAGCGTCGTGCTGGAATTCAGCGCCAACGTTGACGGAAAGGCGTTAAAGGGCATCGACATGATCCGCTTCAACGAACAGGGGAAAATCGTCGAGTTCGAGGTGATGGTCCGCCCCTTCAGTGCCTTGCAAGCCTTGGGCGAGCAAATGGGACAACGCCTCGGCGCCTACCTCGCGGCCCTGTAGGAGCTGGCTCGCCAGCGAAGGACGTCAACGATAACGCATTGCTAGTTGGCTAAACGCGTCGCCCGTCTGTCAGCGGTTGAACCACCACACGCGCCGAGTGTTCAGCCAGCTCACTCCGGTTGAAAGGTCTGAAGATAAGCCAGCACGTCGTCGACCTTTTCCGGATCACTGAGCCCCCAGAAAATCATCCGGGTCCCGGGGACCACTTCCTTCGGGGCTTCGAGGTAGGCGGTCAGTGTTTCGCGAGTCCAGACGATGCCGGCCGCTTTCATCGCGTCGGAGTACAGGTAGTCCGTGGTGCTGCCTGAAGGGCGACCGAAAATCCCGTTGAGCTGCGGACCAAAAGAGCCCCGCGCCGACTCCCCGACCTGATGGCAGCCACCGCAGATCCGCTTGAACAGTTTACCGCCTGCCTCCGCATCGCCGGCCGCTTCGGCCTGGGCGCTGCAGAGTCCTGCACTGAGCAGCAGGGTGAAGGTCAGTAAAGCGGCGTTCTTCATGTCGGTTCCAGGTGTCGTTCACGGCGAAAGCGGGCGGCTATTTCATCATGACCGGCTCCGGCACCAAAACTTAAATGCAAAAACGCCCTCCCCGGTCTCGGCGGCGAAGGCCAGTTGATCGCCTTGGGGTTGCGCCTCCACGGCGAGGTGTCTGAATGATCGCGGTCTCGGGTTTGGGGCCGCTGCGCGACCCAGCGGGAGCAAGCTCCCTCGCCACAGGGGTGCTATCCTGGCTTTCCGGCTACGTATAAGCCCCCACCACCCTCTTCACCTTCAGCAACGCCTGGCGCAGCGTGTCCAGATCCACCGACCCCAACGCCAAACGGATCGCATGAGGCACATGCGCGGAGATCGCAAAAGGCCCGGCGATCGAGACCGCCACCTGTTCGCGCATCAGCTCCATGGCGATCTGGTCGGCCCGTGCGTCCTCCGGCAAGGGCAGCCAAAGAAAATAGGACGATGGATGACTGATGTAGCGAAGGCCCGCCAGCACTTGCGCGGCGATCGCTTGCCTGGCCTGCGCGTCCCGGCGTTTTTCCGCTTCCAGCTGCATGACGGTTCCATCGTCGAGCCAGGTGCTCGCAATCGCTGTCAGCACGCCCGGGGTATTCCAGGTGGTGGCCCGGATCGTTCGCTCCAGGGCGGGCACCTTATCGAGGGGCGCAGCGATGAAACCCACGCGCAAACCGGTGGCGACACTTTTGGATAACCCGGACACGTAAACCGTACACTCAGGGGCGAGATCGGCTATCGGTGGCGGCGGGTTTTCAGCCAGGAAGGCGTACGCGGCGTCTTCGATGATGAGCAACTCATGGCGGCGCGCAATCGTCACCAGGTGCGCGCGTTGCTCGGCACTCATCACCCATCCCAGCGGATTGTGCAGCGTCGGCATGGCGTACACCGCCTTTACACGCCGGCTCCGGCAGAGCTTTTCCAGGGCCTCGAGATCCGGCCCCTGTCCGGTCACGGGAATGGGCACGACTTCCAGGTGCAGGGCTTCGGCGAGCACCTTGAAACCTGAATAGGTCAGCGCATCGGCGGCAATCACATCGCCGGGCTTGAGCAGCGCCATCATCGTCACGGCCAGCCCCTGCTGGGCGCCATTGACGATCAACACGTGCCCGGCTTCCACCGTCAATCCGCGAGCCCGCAGATGACGTGCCACCGACGCCCGCTCATGCTGTCTCCCGGCGTGTGGCTGATAGCGCAGCAGCGCTTCCAGGTCACCACCCGACGCCAGCTGGCGCAGGGCACTGCGCAACAGCTCTGCCTGCCCGGGCAGCGACGGATAGTTGAAGTTGAGATCGATCATGCCGACGGCCACGTCTTTCTGGTCGATGCCCGAACCCGGCGCCAACGCGGTTTCCCTGACAAAGGTACCGCGCCCGGTTTCCCCGCTGACCAGGCCCATGGCCTCGAGTTCTGCATAGACCCGGCTGGCCGTCACCAGTGCCAGGCCTTCGGTCGTCGCCAGTTGGCGGTGGGTCGGCAAACGTGTGCCCGGCAGCAGGCGTCCGGCGCGGATGTCCGCGGCAAAGCTATCAACCAGTGACTTGTATCGAGAGCGAGGCATGGGCCGATGTATCCATGACAATATTTTGATTGTATTGATATTCGATCATAGGATGGATCTCTGCAAACTTTTTGAGTGCAAGCGCAATGGAACGGGCATCGAAGCTGCAAAATCTGGCGATGGAAAAGACCGCGAGCGGCTGGCTCAACGGGTTCATCGGCGTCCTGATCTTCAGCGGCTCGCTGCCTGCCACGCGGCTGGCCGTGCTGGAGTTCGACCCGGTGTTCCTGACGGTCGCCCGCGCCACCATCGCGGGACTGCTGGCGCTGTGCATGTTGCTGCTGTTCAAGGAAAAACGTCCTGCCCGAGGTTATCTTCTGCCCTTGGCGATCGTGGCGCTGGGGGTTGTGGTGGGGTTTCCGCTGTTGACGGCGCTGGCGCTGCAGTACGTGACGTCGGCGCACTCCATCGTCTTCGTCGGCCTGCTGCCACTCGCCACCGCAGCGTTCGGGGTGTTGCGCGGTGGCGAGCGGCCGCGGCCGGTGTTCTGGTTTTTCTCGGTGCTGGGCAGTGCGCTGGTGGTGGGGTTTGCGTTCTCCCAGGGCCTGACCGCGTCGCCGACGGGGGACATTCTGATGTTGCTGGCGATCCTCGCCTGCGGCCTGGGGTATGCCGAAGGTGCGAAGCTGTCGAGAACCCTGGGCGACTGGCAGGTGATCTCCTGGGCTTTGGTGCTGTCGCTTCCCGTCATGATCCCGTTGACCTGGTACCTCGCCCCGCCTTCGTTCTCGGGCATTACGACATCGGCATGGGTCTGCCTGGCTTATGTGTCGGTCTTCAGCATGCTGGTCGGCTTCGTGTTCTGGTATCGCGGGCTGGCCCAGGGCGGGATTGCCGCCGTCGGCCAGTTGCAGTTGCTGCAACCGTTTTTCGGGCTGGCGCTGGCGGCGACGCTGCTGCATGAGCAGGTGAGCATCGGGATGTTGGGCGTGACGGTGGCGGTGATTCTTTGTGTGGCGGGGGCGAGGCGGTTTTCGAAATAGTGGGGGCGCATGCCATCCAGACTGTAGGAGCGAGCCTGCTCCGGGCGGCGTTCCGACGATGGATTCAAGAGCAACGCGTTCATTCAGACAGCACGCGTCATCGTTGACGTCCATCGCTGGCAAGCCAGCTCCTACATCGGATCTGTGCCGGTCACATGATTTGTGCACACCCCGATCACCTGTAGGAGCCGGCTTGCCGGCGAAGGCGGCGGGTCAGCCGACATCGATGCCGGATGTGAGACCGCTTTCGCTGGCAAGCCAGCTCCTACATTGTGATCTTTTCCGGACTCAGGATTTGTGCGCGCCCCTCTTGGGAGTCTTTCAAAAAGGACGACAAAACTTCTTTTCGTTCGTCAGAAAAATGTAACTACAAAACAACGACAAACGCTTATTATTTGAAATTATCAACCTTTATCTAATAATAT
>NZ_CABVHU010000026.1 GCF_902497855.1 Pseudomonas fluorescens | reverse complement strand
CATCTGGCCGCTGGTGCGACCGCGCTCGCCTTGAATCCGTGCGGCCGGCAACGCGGTTTCGCGGCAGACCAGGGCGACGAACTCATCGCCCAGGGCATCGAGCTCATCGGCCACCGCATCGAGAAACAGCGCCCGATGTTCGGCACTCAGGCTGCGATAGGCCGGGTAAGCGGCGGCGGCAGCCTTGGCGGCGGCGTCGACTTCTTCCAGGGTGGCCTGGTAGAAATCGTGGGGCAAGGTTTCGCCGGTGCTGGCGTCGACGCTCTTGACGATGACAGTGCCGGCAGCGCGGCGCTGACCGCCGATGTAGTTGTGGCCGATAATCGTGGACATTTCTGGCTCCAGTAAAGGATGTCCCCTTGCGGGGATGTCAGGACGGGGAGGAGAGCAGGGATTCAGGTGACTGCGCCAATCTGCCAGGGCACAAGCTTGCCGCACTATAAGAGCCGCCGCGGGTGGCTGCCTAATGAGACCTTTGGATTGATCGATAACCTTTTCTCATTGGTTCGGCGATTTTTCAGTGAAACATCGCTCAACGGTCACCGGCTTCCCGTCGCAGCCGGGCGAATTCCAGCAAGGTGTCGGCGAATTCCCGGGCGGCTTCGGATAGCGGCTCGTCCTTGCGCGTGATGATGCCGTAGTCCTGGGGTTCGACCTTGAACGGCGTGTTGAGCACTTTGAGCAAACCGCTCTGGACCTGGGACTGGACCATGGAATCGGGCAGCATCGCGAGCATCGGTCCCGATTGCAGGAGTTGCAGGAAGGTTGGCATCGAGATGGTTTCGACCGTGTTGGTCGGCGTGCGAACATTGAACTCGGTGAAGGCGCTTTCCATCCGTCGGCGGATGGGGGCATTGAAGGGGTACATGACCCAGGGCCAATCGCCGAGCTGGTCGGTCGCCACTTCGTCGAACCGGGCGAGGGGATGGCGACTGTTGACCACCAGGCAAAAGGGCTCGGGGCCCAGCGGGCGAAATTCGAACGGCTGCTGGTAACGTTCATCGGTGAAGCGGGCAATGATCAGATCGAGCTTTTTATGCTGGAGCATTTCCAGCAGTTGATTGCTGGTTTGCTCGATCACTTCGATGGACAGCATCGGGCGGTCCAGCTTGATCCGGGTGATGGCCTCGGGCAGCACCACCGAGGTCGCGGCGAATATCGCGCCGACTTTCAACTGGCCGTGGCCACCTTTGCGCAGCTTATTGAGCTGATCGACGAAGGAATGCGTATCGTCCAGGGTCATCCGCGCATAGCGGACCACAAACTCGCCGAGCTCGGTCAGGACCATGCTGCGGGTTTGCCGTTCGAACAAGGCAAAGCCGAGCAACAGTTCGATGTCGCGCAACATCTTGCTGATGGCGGGCTGGGTCAGGTTCATCAGCTCGGCAGTCGTATGCATGTTGCGGGTCCGGGCCAGCGTATCGACCAGCACCAGGTGCTTGATCTTGAGCCATTTGCTGACGCTGGCGTATGAAATCTCGTCGTTTTCCATTGAGCGCTCAATCTGATTGATAACCAAACGATATCAAATGCTGAAAATATGTCATTGGAATTTATCAATCCAGTCCACTAGTTTTGCCCGGTCGTTATCGAATCGACCCGGACCTGCCTATGCCCACGGATAGCAGCAATGGTCGCTGGACAATAATAAAAAGGCAGCAAAAACATGAGTAAAAACACCACAAGAGCGGATCACGCGGCAGCCATCGAGAGCGCCATCGCCAAGTGCCGATGGAAGCTGTTGCCGTTCCTGGCATTGATGTTTGCCCTGGCGATGATCGATCGCTCCAACGTCGGTTTCGCCAAGGCGGCACTGCAAACCGATATCGGCTTGAGCAATGCCGCCTTCGCCCTGGGCGCGGGTATTTTCTTTATCGGTTATGCGATCTTCGAAGTTCCCAGCAACCTGATGTTGCACCGGGTCGGCGCACGGCTCTGGCTGAGCCGGATCATGATCACCTGGGGCCTGGTGTCCGCCGCCATGATGTTCACCCGGGATGAAACGACGTTTTACGTGCTGCGCTTTCTGCTCGGCGTGGCCGAAGCGGGCTTTTCCCCGGGTGTGATCCTGTACCTGACCTACTGGTTTCCCGCCCAGCGTCGCGGCCAGGCCATCGGCATCTACTATTTCGGCCTGCCGATGGCCCTGATGCTGGGCAGTCCGCTGTCGGGCTGGTTGCTGGAAATGCATGGCATGTTCAACCTGACCAACTGGCAGTGGATGTTCCTGGTGGAAGGCCTGGCGGCTGTCGTCGTGGGGATCATCGCGTTGTTTTACCTCAAGAGCAAACCACAGGACGCCCCTTGGCTGACCCGCGAGGAGAAGGCGGCCCTGAGCCAGGAGCTGGAAGCTGAAGACCAGCTCAAACTTGCCCATGGCCCGACCAACCTGCTGGGTCTGGTTCGCAACAAGCGAGTGCTGAAGTTCATCCTGATCTACTTCAGCGTTCAGGTCAGTGTGTATGGGGTCATCTTTTACCTGCCGACGCGAATCGCCGAGTTGCTGGGTACCACCGTCGGTTTCAAGGTGGGCATGTTCATTTCGTTGCCGTGGCTGTGCGCCGCCGTCGCCATGTACTTCGTGACGCGTTATGCCGACCGGCACGGGGCACACCTGAAGATGGCGATGTGCATGCTGGGCCTGGCCGCCTTGGGTATTGCCGCCTCGGCATTGCTCAACAGTTTCGCCCCTGTACTGCTGGCTTTCTGCTTCGCAGCGGCCGGTTTCGTGACTGTTCAGCCGCTGTTCTGGACCCTGCCTACCGGCTATCTGGGAGGGGTCGCCGCTGCAGGCGGTATTGCGCTCATTGGCTCCATGGGCAATATCGGCGGCTTCGTCGCACCCATGCTCAAGGCCAATATGGAGGTCTGGTTCACCGATCCCCGCGCAGGCATGTTGTCATTGTCGGCGGCGGGGCTGGTGGGGGTTTATCTGCTATGGACGTTGCGTGCGCCGAAGGGGCCATCGCTGGTAGGGCAAAGCCCTCTGGACGGGGTGGCGAGTCAGGGCCGGGCAGCGTCGAACGCTTGAAAGAGCCAGTTCGCCGATAGACAGATAAAAATCGCCGAAGCCCTCAGGGCTTCGGCTTTTTTTGTCTTCTTTATATCTAGGGGGTTACTTGATAACCGCGCTGCTGCATGCAACTGGTGTAGGCGGAAGAAGCGGCAGCCGTATTCTGTTCCGTACTCCGGCGATCCTGACGACGATCCTGACGTTGCCGGGCGCCGCCGACCACTGCGCCAGCCACCGCGGCATCCTTGGCTTTATTCTGCCGATATTCCTGTTTGACATCGTCATCGACCTGGTCATAAAACTCGTCATGCTGACGACCGCGCGCGCCGGCTACCGCCGCACCCGCGACTGCACCCGTGGCGGCACCCCGGACCCGTCCACCCGATTGAGGGCTGGTGCTGGTGGTGGTATTGCCGGCCTGAGCCTGGCATGCGCCGATGTCCTGCTGGATGATGTCGGGGGACTGCCCCTTCAGCGGCGTCACGGTCTCGGCAGTCGCGCACAGGCAGACCATGGAGAAAAACGTCGCGACGCAAGGTAAGATGGACTTGTTCATAAGGGCTCCACTGCTGACAAAGTGCTTTGGCAGAGCGGCCCCTGGAAGGACATGCCGCAACCTGGTTCGCACCCCTCATCAGATTTCCAACGTTAAATCGCTTCTGCATTGGCGACCCGCGCTTTTCGAATAAACAGCGCACGCACTTTCTCCCAGAAATTCCCTCCCAGCACAAAAAAGCTTGCGATCAGCATCAAGTCGCCCAGTGCCTGCAACTGCCACAGGTTGGGCCTGAGGCCCGGCCAGATAGTGTCGACGTAGGGTTCAAGAAAGGCCGAGACCAGCGGCACGAAGAACATGACGATACCGATTCGGTGCCGCCACGGACCCACTTCGGCATCCATGCTGGGTGCCATCGAGGACACATAACCGAACACGGTGCGCTTCAACTGTTGAAACCCGGCTTTGCCCATCACTGCAATGACGATGATCAACAGGACCTTGTTACTGATGAACAGCACACCGGTCAGCGCGGCGATCCTTGAACCCGCCACGCCGAACATCGCGGCAAGAGGCACCAACAGCCAGGAGCCCAACATCACGCAGAGAATGATAATCCCCAACTTGAAGCGCCAGCCAGCTGAATGGGGTTCCACAGTAGCCTGGGTCGTATTCATGAGTGTCGTACCTTTTAACCGGTCGCTGCAGATTTGGGGATGTTAAAAAAGCTTAGCAGCCGTTTGCCCGTTTGGACGTCTATGCTCCAGTGAACTTCGTCGGCCGGGAACAGCGTAAATGCAGTCACGTAGAGCCTTGCTGTGTCGGCCAGGCCGGCTCCTGCTGCTTGGCGCACTGGGTCTTTGCGGCTGTGTACGGCTCGGGCCGGATTTCCAGGCGCCTGGCGAGGCATGGATCAAGCAGTGGGGTAGCCCGGCCCTCGAGCAATCCAGTCAACGCAGCCTGAACCCGGACCTGCGGCAGTGGTGGCAAGTGTTCGCCGATCCGGTCCTTGATCGGCTGATTGCCGAATCCGATGCGCACAATGCCGACCTGAAAATCGCCGGTCTGCGGGTAATGGAGGCCCGCGCCCAGCTGGGTATCGCCCAAAGCGGACGCTACCCGCAGCTGCAGCAGGCCAGCGTCGACAGCCTGTACTTCAACCGTCGGCAATTCGGTGGCAGCAACCCGCAGGACAGTCATTTCTGGCAACACAGCGCCGCATTCGACGTCGGCTGGGAACTGGATTTCTGGGGGCGCTTCAGTCGCGCCATCGAGTCGTCCGATGCCAGCTACTTCGCCGCCCAGGCCAACTATGAAGACGTGCTGGTGTTGCTGCGCGCGCAAGTGGCCGAGACCTATTTCTCGCTGCGCACCACCGAAGCCCGTCTGCGCGTCGCCCGGGAAAACGCCGAACAGCAAAAGCGCAACTTCGAGATCACCGAAAAATTGTTCAACAGCGGCCAGCAAGCCGAACTCGACCTGCAACAGGCCAAGACCCAATACCTGGGCACCTTGAGCACCATTCCCAATTTCGAAGATCAGCTGCAGCGCACCCGTAATGCCTTGGCCGTGCTGATCGGGCAACCGCCGGGCGCACTGCCGCAACTGATGGCGCATCCAGGACTGATTCCACTGGTCGATCGCGCGGTGCTGCAGGACGTGCCGGCCAACCTGTTGCTGCGCCGGCCCGATGTGCGCGCCGCCGAGCTGAATGTCGCCGCCCAGTCCGCGCTGGTCGGCGTCGCCGTTACCGACTTCTATCCATCGCTGACATTGCTTGGCAGCATCGTCTGGTCGGCCGACACCCTCAGTGGCACTTCGCGCAACCTGGATTTGATCGGCGGACCCAGCCTGCGCTGGAACCTGTTCGATCATGGCCAGATCAGCAACAACGTGCGGGTGCAGGACGCGCGGTTGCAGCAGCTGATCGAGGTCTACCGCGACAAGGTCCGCCAGGCCGCACGGGAGGCGGACGATGCCGCCTATGGCCTGATCAAATCCCTGGAGCGCGAGCGTATTCTCGGTGAAGCCGAAACGGCCGCCAGGCGTTCGCTGGTGCTGGCCAACGCGCAGTATCGCGAAGGCTACTCGGACTTTCAGCGGGTGCTGGACGCGCAGCGGGCCTTGCTCGAGCAACAGGACAATTACCTGGTGGCCCGCAGCAACGCGGTGAGCAATGCGATTGCCCTGTACAAGGCCCTGGGCGGCGGCTGGTACAGCCCGCTCCCTAAAGTCGATCCGGCCACCCGCCAACAGATGGAACAACGCACCGACTGGGGCGATGTGCTGGAGGAGTCTGCCACCCCGGCGCCAGCCTTTCCGATGTCTTACCAGGAACAAGAACCATGAGTGAAGCGCCCAAGCCCGCGTCCGAGACACCTGTCAGCCCGGCACCGGCACCGGCACCGGCACCCGCACCGGCACCCGCGCCGACCGCCGACCCGACGAACAAAGGCATCAAGTGGGTGTTGCTGGTGATCCTCCTGAGCCTGGCCTGGTACCTGTTGGCCGACCGATACACGCCCTATACGCAACAAGCCCGGGTGGGCGCCTTTGTGATACCGGTGGCCTCGGAGGTGGCGGGGCGGGTGACCCGGGTCAACGTGCGCAACAACCAGGACGTCAAGGCCGGCGAATTGCTGTTCGAGGTCGACCCGCAGCCGTACCGGATCGCCGTCGACCGTGCGCGCGCCGACCTTGAGTCGACCCGCCGGCAGATCGGCGCCAGCACCGCCGGTATTGCGGCGGCGCAAGCCAACCTGCGCGCCGCCCAGGCCAATGAACTCAAGGCACGCCAGGACAATCAGCGCCTGGAAGGCTTGTACCGCGAAGACCCCGGGACCATTTCCGTGCGCCTGCTGGAAGTATCGCGCTCCACCCGCGAACAGGCGGTCAGCAAGGTCGCCGCCGCCCGTGCCGAAGTGCAGCGCGCGCGTGAACAGGAGGGTGGCAGCGACGAAGACAACGCCATCTTGCGCAGCGCCGCCACGGCGCTGGAAAAAGCCGAACTGGACCTGGCCAACACGCAGATCCGCGCCCGCTCGTCCGGTCTGGTCACGGATCTGCGCACCGATGTCGGGCAGTTTGCCGGGGCCGGCAGCCCGGTGATGACCCTGATCGCCATCCATGATGTGTGGATCAGCGCGGACATGACCGAGAACAACCTCGGCCTGGTCAGGCTCGAGACGCCGGTGGCGATTGTGCTGGACGCGTTGCCGGGCGAGATGTTCGAGGGGCGCGTGCGCAGTGTCGGCTATGGCGTCAGCGTCGGTCAGACCCCGCCGCCCGGCACGCTGCCCAGCGTGCAGAACAGCCGTGACTGGCTGCGCCCGGCGCAACGTTTTCCGGTGATCATCGAGTTTTCCCAAGACTCGCGGACCCGGCTGCGCGACAGCGGTGCCATCCGTGCCGGTGGGCAGGCGGAAGTCATGGCGTTCCCCACCGAGGGCAATCCGCTCAATCCCCTGGGCCGCTTGTTTGTAGGCCTGATGAGTTGGCTGAGTTATGTCTATTAAGAGCGTGCCTGCCGGGCGCTCGCCCCGGGCGCAGCGGGCATTGCGCCTGGCCACGGGCACGGCGCTGAGCCTCGCCGCCAGCTTCGGCCTGGGGTTGCCGATTCCCTTTTTTGCCCCGGTGCTGGCCGTTCTGCTGCTGGCCACTCTCAATCGGCCGCTGCCGTTCAAGGCCGGCCTGGTGCTGGCCCTGGCCGCCCTGTTAACCACCGCGATCGGGCTGCTGTTGATCCCGATCCTGCGCTATTACCCGGTCAGCGGCGTGCTGTTGATCGGCGTGTGTCTGTTCCTGGCCTTCCGTTATGGCCTGCGTGGCGGTAACAACCTGATCATGACCTTTCTGGTGATTGGCCTGACCATGATCTCGTCGGCCGGTGTCGCCGATTTCGAGCTGGGCGCCTTGGTCATCGGTGCGCTGGTCAAGGGGTTGGTGCTCGCGGTGGGGGTGCTGGCGGTGAGTCACTGGCTGTTTCCCGAACCGGCCAACGCCCCGTCACCCCCGGCCCCACCGGTCATGCCCGCCGACGAGGTGGGCCGGGTGGCGTTGCGCACCACCCTGATCGTGCTGCCGACCTTCCTGTTGGCGCTGATCGATCCCGCCAGTTACCTGCCGATCATTCTCAAGGCCGTCAGCCTGGGCCAGCAGAGCTCGACGGCGACCGCCCGCAACGCCGGCCGTGAATTGGTCGGCTCGACCCTGTTCGGCGGCCTCCTGGCCATTCTGTTCTGGTGCGCCCTCAGCCTGTTCGTGCACCTGTGGATGTTCTTTCTGTGGATGCTGCTGTTCGGCCTGGCGCTGGCGCGCAAGTTGTATGCCCTGAGCCCGACCCGCTTCAGCCCGGGATTCTGGCTCAACAGCCTGATCACGATGATTATCCTGTTGGGCCAGTCGGTGCAGGACAGTGCGGCGGGCAAGGACGTCTACACCGCGTTTGCCGTGCGCATGGGGTTGTTCATCGTTGTCACGCTGTATGCCTGCCTGATGGTCAATCTGCTCAGTCAGCGTCGCGGCGGATTGATCGCCCGGTAAACCCACGTCAACTCGATGTTGAGGGTGCAATCATCGACTAAACTCACTCGGTTGGTCATGGAGAGCAGAAGGGCCGCCCACAACGCTAATGCTGTTTTCTGTAGGAGCTGGCTTGCCGGCGAAGGCGTCCTCAATGGCGGTGCAAGGCTCGAGACCCCCTTCGCTGGCAAGCCAGCTCCTACAAAAAAGCGGCGATCTGCAAACCGAAAGCTGCAGCTGCCGGATCTGCCAATCGGTCGTCATCTACCCGCATTTGTGAGGTCTTTTCAATGGCAAAGGACAAGAAAGCCCCGAGGAGCAAACCCGCCGAAAGCTCGAAACTGAAGAACAAGGTTTATCTTGAACAGTTGCGCGGCCTGCACGTCGAACTGGTCAAGTTGCAGGAATGGGTAAAGGCCAAGGGCGCCAAGATCTGCATCATTTTCGAGGGTCGCGACGGTGCCGGCAAGGGCGGGACGATCAAGGCGCTGACCGAAAGGGTGAGCCCGCGGGTGTTTCGGGTGGTGGCGCTACCGGCGCCGACCGATCGCGAGAAAAGCCAGATGTATGTCCAGCGTTACCTGCCGTATCTGCCTGCGGCAGGCGAAGTGGTGATCTTCGACCGTAGCTGGTACAACCGCGCGGGCGTCGAGCGGGTAATGGGGTTCTGCACCAAGGAGCAGGTGGCCGGTTTCCTGAAAACAGCACCCAACGTGGAGCGGGCCATCGTCGATTCGGGCGTCATCCTGCTCAAGTACTGGCTGGAAGTCAGCCCGCAAGAGCAGACCCGCCGGCTTGAGGCGCGGATCAAGGACGGCCGCAAAATCTGGAAGCTGACCCCTATGGATCTCAAGTCATACAGCCGCTGGTATGACTACTCGCGCGCCCGCGACGACATGTTCATGACCACCGACACTGAACATGCGCCCTGGCTGGTGGCCAACTCGAACGATAAACGACGGGCCCGCCTCAACATCATCAGCGACTTGCTCAGCCGCATTCCCTACGAGGATGTCGCGCGCGAGAAGGTGATATTGCCCAAGCGGCAGAAACCCGGTGGTTATCGCGAGCCGGATTATCCGCTGCGACGAATTCCCGAAAAATTCTGACGGGTCGTTGCAGTCTGTCTGCGTTGCATACCAAGGGCCGCAGTGCCATGAGCCAAACGGATAGTTCGCCCCCCGTGCCGGAACCGGGGCGGATTGCGCGTCGCGAGTCGAGCGCAGATCAGGCCGGCTGGAGCCGCTGGCTGCCGGGACTGCGCACCCTGCGCGGATACCGGATGAGCTGGTTGCGGCACGACATCGTGGCCGGACTGGTGCTGACCACGATGCTGGTGCCTGTCGGTATCGCCTACGCGGTAGCCTCCGGCGTACCCGGTATCTATGGTCTCTATGCAACCATTGTCCCGTTGCTGGCCTATGCGTTGTTCGGGCCCAGCCGGATTCTGGTGCTGGGCCCGGACTCTTCGCTGGCTGCCGTGATCCTCGCCGTCGTCCTGCCACTGTCCGGGGGGGATCCGCGACGGGCCATTGCCCTGGCAGGCATGATGGCGATCGTGTCGGGGGCGGTGTGCATCCTGGCGGGCATCGCGCGCCTGGGTTTCGTCACCGAACTGCTGTCGAAACCGATCCGCTACGGGTACATGAACGGCATCGCGCTGACGGTATTGATCAGTCAACTGCCCAAGTTTTTTGGTTTTTCGATCGAGTCCGACGGCCCGCTGAGAAACATCTGGGCGATCGCCACGGCGGTGATGGACGGCAAGACCAACTGGACCACGTTCATGGTGGGTGCCGCCACACTTGCAGTGATCCTGCTGCTCAAGGGCCACAAACGCATACCGGGCATTCTGATCGCCGTGGCGGGAGCGACTGTTGCCGTGGCTGTGCTGGATCTTGCCGCGCGGGGCGGGGTGAAGGTCCTGGGCTCGCTGCCCCAGGGGCTACCGGCTTTCGCCATTCCCTGGATCACCAGCGCCGATATCGTCCCCGTCCTGATCGGCGGTTGTGCCGTCGCCCTGGTGTCATTCGCCGACACCAGTGTGCTCTCACGTGTCTACGCGGCGCGCACCCGTACTTACGTGGACCCGAACCAGGAAATGGTGGGGCTGGGCGTCGCCAACCTGGCTGCCGGTTTTTTCCAGGGGTTTGCGATCAGCAGCAGTTCATCCCGCACGCCTGTGGCCGAGGCCGCAGGCGCGAAAACCCAGCTGACCGGCGTCGTCGGCGCGCTTGCCGTGGCCTTGCTGCTGGTGGTGGCGCCGAACCTGTTGCAGGATTTACCCAATAGCGCTTTGGCGGCAGTGGTGATTGCATCCGCCATCGGCCTGATCGAGGTCAACGACCTGCGACGGATCTATCGCATCCAGCGCTGGGAGTTCTGGCTGTCGATCGTCTGTACCGTGGGCGTGGCCGTGTTTGGCGCGATCGAAGGCATCGGCCTGGCCATCGTCATCGCCGTCATCGAGTTTCTGTGGGATGGCTGGCGGCCTTATTCCGCGGTGTTGGGCAGCACCGATACCGTCAAGGGGTACCACGACATCAAGCGCTACCCCGAGGCGCGTCTCATCCCCGGCCTGGTGCTGTTTCGTTGGGATGCGCCGCTGTTTTTCGCCAATGCCGAGCTGTTCCATGACCGGGTCCTGGACGCCGTGGCGACGTCGCCCACGCCGGTGCGCTGGCTGGTCGTCGCGGCGGAACCGGTGACCAGCGTGGACGTGACCTCTGCGGACATGCTGGCGGAACTGGACGAAACCTTGCACGGGGCGGGCATCAAGTTGTGCATCGCCGAAATGAAGGATCCGGTCAAGGACAAGCTGAAGCGATTCGGGCTGTTCGCGCGGCTGGGTGAAGCGGCGTTTTTTCCAACGATAGATGATGCGGTCGGCAGCTACCTCGCCATCCAACCGCAGGATCCGCCAGCTTCACTGGACCTTTATCAGCGTTGAATCCCCGTGAAAGCGAGCCTGCTCCCGGAGGCTGCGCTTTCACGGGAGAACGGGATTACTCCAGATGTTCGGGTTTGACCGGATCGCCCGATTTCATATCCAGTTGTTCCCTCATGTCTTCGAACATCAAGTCGTAGAATTTGTGATTTGAACCGATGCTGCTGTGCACCTTGGGGATGCCGTACTTCTCAAGAATTTTCGTGACATTGCGCGCAAAATTGTAGGCTTGGTCCTTGGGGAGGAAGAACGGTTCCTTCATTTCCTTGCCCTCGATCGAACCATGCAACGTGAACTGCATTCCTTTGCCTTCCTTGGGATCCGTTACAACTTCATAGTCAAGGTGCAGGTTGTAGCTGACATCGTCCTTATTCAGCGCGTGGCGCTCGAAATGCAGATGTCCGGGGTCGAACGTTGCCATTGCCGTCTCTCCTCACAAGTAAGTAATGCCGGCTTTCTCGGTGCTGATACGGGTACCGGCCGAGCCCTGAACGATAGCCTCGATGTCCGAGAGTGAACCGATCACCGCGACTTTTCCAGTGTGGCGGGCGAATTCACAGGCGGCCTGGACCTTCGGTCCCATGGACCCAGCCGCGAAGCCGAGTTTTTCCATTTCGTCGGGGTGCGCCTGGGCGATGGCTCTCTGGGTCGGTTTGCCGAAATCGATGTAGGCGGCATTGACGTCGGTGGCGATCACCAGCAGATCGCTGTCCAGCTGTTCGGCCAGCAGCGCCGAGCACAGGTCCTTGTCGATCACCGCTTCCACGCCCTGCAGTTTGCCGCTGGCGCCGTACATGGTGGGGATGCCGCCACCGCCGGCGCAAATCACGATGCTGTCTTTTTCCAGCAGCCACTTGATCGGACGGATTTCGAAGATGCGCTTGGGGCGGGGGCTGGCTACCACGCGCCTGAACTTGTCGCCGTCCGGAGCGATCGCCCAGCCTTTCTCGGCGGCGAGCTTTTCCGCTTCGGCCTGGGTGTAGACCGGACCGATGGGCTTGGTGGGGTTCTGGAATGCCGGGTCATTGGCATCGACTTCGACCTGGGTGAGCAAGGTGGCGAAGGGCACCTCAAAGTCCAGCAGGTTGCCCAGTTCCTGTTCGATGATGTAGCCGATCATGCCTTCGGTTTCGGCACCGAGCACGTCCAGCGGATAAGGCGAAACCGAAGTGTAAGCGGCCGCTTGCAGCGACAACAGGCCAACCTGGGGACCGTTGCCGTGGGCGATCACCAGTTGATTGCCGGCGTGGATCTTGGCGATCTGTTCAGTGGCGATCCGGATGTTGGCGCGCTGATTGTCCGAGGTCATGGGTTCACCCCGGCGGAGCAGGGCGTTACCGCCCAGAGCAACGACGATACGCATGATGCAGTCCTTCTAAACTGAGAGGTTGCGGATGTCCCCTGTAGGAGCCGGCTTGCTGGCGATGGCCTCACCTCGGTCTGTCAGATACACCGAGGCGATGCGTTCGCCAGCAAGCCGGCTCCTACAGGGGGCACCGCAGGAACCCGGGTGAGTCTTCAGATATCCGCCAACGCCGCCACCAGGATCGCCTTGATCGTGTGCATGCGGTTCTCCGCTTGCTCGAAGGCAATGTTGGCCGGCGATTCAAAGACCTCTTCGGTCACTTCGACGCCATTGGCCAGGTGTGGATAGCGCGCGGCGATGTCCTTGCCGACCTTGGTTTCGCTGTTGTGGAAGGCCGGCAGGCAGTGCATGAATTTCACTCGCGGGTTGCCCGAGGCTTTCATCATCTGCGCGTTGACCTGGTAGGGCAGCAGTTGCTCGATGCGCTCGTCCCATGCCTCCACGGGTTCACCCATCGACACCCAGATGTCGGTGTGAATGAAGTCGACGCCCTTGACCGCGGCTTTCGGATCTTCAGTGATGGTGATGCGCGCGCCGCTGTCTTCGGCAAACGCCTTGCACTGATCGATGAAATCCTGGTGCGGCCACAGCGCCTTGGGCGCGGCGATGCGCACGTCCATGCCCAGTTTGGCGCCGATCATCAGCAGCGAGTTGCCCATGTTGTAGCGGGCGTCGCCTAGGTAGGCGTAGCTGATCTCATGCAACGGCTTGTCACTGTGTTCGCGCATGGTCAGGGTGTCGGCGATCATTTGCGTCGGGTGGAATTCGGCGGTCAGGCCGTTGAACACCGGGACACCGGCGAACTCGGCCAGCTCTTCGACGATTTCCTGTTCGAAGCCGCGGTATTCGATGGCATCGAACATCCGCCCCAGCACGCGGGCGGTGTCTTTCATGCTTTCCTTGTGACCGATCTGCGACGACACCGGGTCGATGTAGGTGACGTGGGCGCCCTGGTCATGGGCCGCGACTTCGAACGCGCAACGGGTGCGGGTCGAGGTTTTTTCGAAAATCAACGCGATGTTCTTGCCTTGCAGGTGCGGACGCTCGGTGCCGGTGTACTTGGCGCGCTTGAGGTCACGGGACAGGTCCAGCAAATAGTTGAGCTCGCGCGTGGTGTGGTGCATCAGCGACAGCAGGCTGCGGTTGCGCATATTGAAAGCCATGACGGAATCTCCTTAATAGTCGATAGGGTCGCGAATGATCGGGCAGGTCATGCAGTGGCCGCCGCCACGGCCACGACCGAGTTCGCCGGCGCTGATGGTGATGACTTCCACACCGGCCTTGCGCAGCAGGGTGTTGGTGTAGGTGTTGCGGTCATAGCCGATCACCACGCCCGGTTCCACGGCCACCACGTTGTTGCCGTCGTCCCATTGCTCGCGTTCGGCGGCAAAGCTGTTGCCTCCGGTTTCGACGACACGTAGCGTTTTCAGATTAAGGGCCTGGGCCACGGTGTCGAGGAAGCTGGTTTCTTCGCGGCGAATGTCGATGCCGCCCGGCTTGCTTTCGTCAGGGCGCAGGGTGAAGGCCACGATTTGCTTCACCACTTCCGGGAAGATGGTCACCACATCCCGGTCGCAGAAACTGAACACCGTGTCCAGGTGCATCGCCGCGCGAGATTTCGGCAGGCCGGCGACAATCACTTTGTCGACCGCCTTGTGCTTGAACAAATTGACCGCCAGTTGGCCGATGGCCTGGCGCGAGGAGCGTTCGCCCATGCCGATCAAGACCACACCGTTGCCGATCGGCATCACGTCACCACCTTCCAGGGTGGAGCTGCCGTGCTCCCGATCCGGATCGCCGTACCAGATCTCGAAGTCGGCGTTGGTGAATTGCGGGTGGAACTTATAGATGGCGGTGGCCAGCAGGGTTTCCTGTCGCCGTGCCGGCCAGTACATGGGGTTGAGCGTCACACCGCCGTAGATCCAGCAGGTGGTGTCGCGGGTGAACTGGGTGTTGGGCAGCGGCGGCAGGATAAAGCTGGAGTGGCCGAGGAAATCGCGAAACATTTCGATGGTCTTGCCACCGAAGCTGTCTGGCAGGTCATCGGCGGACACACCGCCGATCAGGAACTCGGCGATCTTGCGCGGCTCCAGGCTGCGCAACCAGGAACCGGTTTCATTGATCAGCCCCAACCCGACCGAATTGGCGGTGATCTTGCGTTCCAGAATCCAGTCCAGTGCTTCGGGAATGGCGACGATGTCGGTCAACAGGTTATGCATTTCCAGCACTTCGACGTTGCGCTCGCGCATTTTGGTGACAAAGTCGAAGTGGTCGCGCTTGGCCTGGGCGACCCATAGCACATCATCGAACAGCAGTTCGTCGCAATTGTTCGGGGTCAGCCGCTGGTGGGCCAGGCCTGGAGAGCAAACCATCACTTTGCGCAGTTTTCCGGCTTCGGAATGGACGCCGTACTTAACTTTTTCGGTGGTCATTACAGTAATCCTCCAGATGAGGTGTTACAGGGTCAGGAAGCCGTCGTAGAGCCCGTAGGCCGCCACCACCGCGCCCACGACAACGGCCGCGAAAATCAGCTTCTCGATGTTGGTGAAAACCGGTTTGTCGACTTCAAGTTTAGCCTTGGCAAACAGAATCACGCCGGGGGCGTAGAGCAGGGCGGAGAGCAGCAGGTATTTGACGCCGCCGGCGTAGATCAGCCAGATCGCGTAGATCACTGCCAGGGCACCGATGAACAGGTCTTTCCTGCGCTCGGCCAGGGCGTTCTCGTAGCTCTCGCCGCGTACCGCCAGCAGCAGGGCATAGGCCGCCGACCACAGGTACGGCACCAGGATCATTGAGGTGGCGAGGTAGATCAGAGACAGGTAAGTACTGGCCGAGAACAACGTGATGATCAGGAACAGTTGCACCATGGCGTTGGTCAGCCACAATGCATTGACCGGCACCTGATTGGCGTTTTCCTTGCGCAGGAAGGCCGGCATGGTGTGGTCCCTGGCGGCGGCGAACATGATCTCCGCACACAGCAGCACCCACGACAGCAGCGCTCCCAGCAGCGAGATGATCAGGCCTACGCTGATCAGCACCGCGCCCCAGTGGCCGACCACGTGTTCCAGCACCGCGGCCATCGACGGGTTCTGCAGCTTGGCCAGTTCTGGCTGGGTCATGATGCCCAGCGACAGTACATTCACCAGCACCAGGAACAGCAGCACGGTGACGAAACCGATCACCGTGGCTTTACCCACGTCGCTGCGTTTTTCCGCCCGCGCTGAAAAGATGCTCGCGCCTTCAATGCCGATGAACACCCAGACGGTGACCAGCATCATGTTGCGCACCTGGTTCATCACGCTGCCCAGGTCCGGGTTTTTCAGGCCCCAGATGTCGGCGGTGAAGATCTCCAGTTTGAAGGCGAAAATCGCGATCAGTACAAACAGCAGCAACGGCACGACCTTGGCTACAGTGGTCACCAGGTTGATGAATGCCGCTTCCTTGATCCCCCGCAGCACCAGGAAATGCACGCCCCAGAGCAGCACCGATGCACCAATGATCGCCGCCACCGTGTTGCCTTCGCCGAAGATCGGGAAAAAGTAACCCAGGGTGCTGAACAGCAGCACGAAATAGCCGACGTTGCCCAGCCAGGCGCTGATCCAGTACCCCCAGGCGGACGAGAAACCCATGTAGTCGCCGAAACCGGCCTTGGCGTAGGCGTAGACACCACCGTCCAGATCCGGCTTGCGATTGGCCAGGGTCTGGAACACGAAGGCCAGGGTCAGCATGCCGACGGCGGTGATGGCCCAGCCGATCAGTACGGCGCCGACATCGGCACTGGCGGCCATGTTTTGCGGCAGAGAAAAAATCCCCCCGCCAATCATTGACCCGACGACCAAGGCAACCAGAGCGCCGAGCTTCAGTTTTCCGGGGGATTCAGACATTGCACGCCTCCATTTGCAGGGAAAAAAAACTACGTTTAATTTCGTTAGCTATGCAATATTTCCTTGAATCAATGCATGTACAGGTTTCATTGCCGTTAAAATGTAGGGGCCTTTTAGGTTTTATTCTGAAATGATCGTATTGTAGCGAAAGCACTCGAAGTTGCCGGATTAACACTAGTTGGTTTGCGTAATTTGGCAAATTTTAGTCCTTTGATTATTGATGTAAATCAACAAATCAAAGTGTCGGCAATCGGTGGTCGATTGGCTATTCCTCACGCTGTTTTCATTGCGGCCAGTTATAAGAAAGTCCATGTTGGCGTTAATGGGCAACCACTATTACCCTTTATTCGTGGTTTATGCCCACTCTGTAAGTTCTCGCCCACCCTTGAGGCGCCAAATGTCACAACCGACGCAAAAGCTGCGCTTGAATGCGCTTATTGCCCTGGTAGTGGGGTCAATGATTGGCGGCGGGATCTTTTCCCTGCCACAGAACATGGCGGAGAAAGCCGATGCCGGTGCCATATTGATCGGCTGGGGGATCACCGCCGTCGGCATGCTGACCCTGGCCTTCGTGTTTCAGACCCTGGCCAATCGCAAGCCCGAGTTGGACTCGGGGGTGTACGCTTACGCCAAGGCGGGGTTCGGCGACTACATGGGTTTTTCTTCTGCCTGGGGATACTGGATCAGTGCCTGGCTGGGTAATGTCGGTTATTTCGTACTGCTGTTCAGCACCCTGGGTTACTTTTTTCCGGTCTTCGGCCAGGGTAATACGCCAATTGCCATTGGTTGCGCTTCGGTGCTGTTATGGGCGGTGCATTTCCTGGTGATGCGCGGCATCAAAGAGGCGGCGTTCATCAATCAACTGACCACCGTGGCCAAGATCGTACCGTTAATCATGTTTATCGTTATCGCTGCCGTGGCCTTCAAGGCGGATATCTTCACCCGGGACATCTGGGGGCGCAGCAACCCTGATTTTGGCGGAGTGATGGATCAGGTGCGCAACATGATGCTGGTGACGGTCTTCGTCTTCATCGGCATCGAAGGCGCCAGCGTCTATTCGGCCCGGGCGCAGAAACGTTCGGACGTGGGTCGCGCGACGGTCATCGGTTTTCTCGGGGTGTTGGCACTGCTGGTGCTGGTCAATGTGCTGTCCCTGGGCATCATGAGCCAGCCGGAACTGGCGAGGCTGCAGAACCCGTCACTGGCCACTGTCATGGAGCATATCGTCGGCCATTGGGGCGCGTTGCTGATCAGCGTCGGCCTGGCGATTTCGCTGTTGGGTGCATTGCTGTCGTGGGCGCTGCTCTGTGCGGAAATCCTCTTCGCCACGGCCAGGGACAAGACCATGCCGGCCTTCCTGAAAAAGGAAAATGCCAACCACGTACCGGTCAATGCGCTGTGGTTGACCAACGGCATGATCCAGATTTTCCTGTTGATCACCTTAATCTCCGCCGGTACCTACACCAGCTTGATCTACCTCGCGTCCTCGATGATTCTGGTGCCGTATTTGTGGTCGGCGGCCTATGCGGTGCTGTTGAGTGGACGTGGCGAGACCTACGAACACGCATCGGCCGAGCGCACCAAGGACCTGATGATCGGCGGCATTGCGCTGTGTTACGCGGTGTGGCTGTTGTATGCAGGCGGGGTCAAGTATTTGCTGTTGTCTGCATTGTTATATGCGCCCGGGGTGATTTTGTTTGCCAAGGCTAAACATGAGCAGGGCGAGCCACTGTTCACTCACATCGAGAAGGGCATTTTTGCCTGCGTAGTGGCCGGGGCGGGGCTCGCGGCTTATGGCTTGTACAGTGGGTTGCTTTCGTTATGAGAAGGCGTCAGGGATGGAGGCACTGGCGTCGGCTTCATGCTCATCTGCAAACGCCATGAGCACGTCCAGATCGAGCACATCCAGCTTGATCCGGGTGATAAAGGCGGAGAACGCCAGGTTGGCGGCGAGTCGATTCAGATCGGCGGCCCAATCCGGGACGTAGACCGGCCCCTTCAGCCAGCCGGACTCGAAGAGCGGGGCCAGGCGCACGGTGTCACCCAGGCTGAGGCGCCCGGCGAACAGATGACCCACCAGTTCCGGCCGGTTGTCGCGGATCGCAATGCGCAGCAGGGTATGGACGCCGAGCAAGCCGGTCAGGTAGGCGGCATCCTTGGTGAAGGCCGAACCGCCGTGCAGGTCGGCGCCGCGGAAAACCCGTTGGGTCGAACGAAAGGATTCCTCCTGGGACTGACCGGCAGCGAGAAAACCTTCGAATACCTGGATGAAGTCGGCACCCTCCAGCGCCTGCTGGACCGCCAGCACGCGCAGGGCGAGGCGGCGCAGGCGGTTGATGTCCATGCTGGCGGTGAACAGCTCGGCCAGCGTGGCGATGCCTTCCTGGGTCTGGGTCGTGCGTGGCGCCCCCAGCCCCAGGCTTTTCAGGTTGGGTTGCAGTGCGCCGTTTTGTGCCGTGGCGACATGCACAAAGGCCTCATGCTGCAATAGCTGGTTCTTGTCCAGTTCCGAGAACAGGGCGCTGGCACGCAGGCGGATGCGGCTCGCCCCGGCGATGGCCTTGGCGGCCAGGGTTGGATCGAGCACCACCGTGATCCGGCCCGGGCCGAAGAATCGATCCAGTTCCGGCTGCATCCAGGCGGCGAACGCCTCGGCCGGGATGTCGGCCTGGATCGGCGCAATCCGCGCACCGCCCAGCAAGGCATCGGTGGTACTGAGGAAGAACCGGGCCGCGTCCAGCATGCTCAAATTCAGGCGTGAATAGTAGAAGTCCGGGCGCCGGTACAGCGCTGACGAATACTGGGTAAAAGCAGGTGTGCCAATGGCACCCAGCATGCGTCCGGCGGTGGCATAGCTGCATGCCGTCATCGCGAGGTAACGCCCGGCCGGATGCCCCTTGTCGCAGCGGCGGGTAAAGGCTTCCAGGGCAACGATATCGGCGCTGTGGTCGCGCGGGCGCAGCTCGACCTTGGGCAGTTCCGCACGCCCGGCACGCCAACGTTCCAGAAATATTTCCTCGACCCCGTCCGGCCAGGCCAGGGCTTCCAGAGCGCGGATCTTGCGGACCAGGCCGGGCAGGGCGGCATCGAGTTCGGACAGGGGCGCAGTGCTCACGGAAGTCTCCCCGGCTCGGCCGAACAACTCATTTCCCCTGAGCCAGGCGTCTGGAAAAGGACGACATTGCCGTCTTGCCAGAAGCTGTAGCTCCCTCGGGAATCCTTGCCAGTGTATCGGGTCCCCGAATCACTCTGCACCTGGCTCAAGGTGATCTTGGTGTTCGCCCATTCCAGGTACACGACACCCGGCTGCGTGGTGAAGTAGGTGGCGGCTATCGGCGCTTTCAACCCCGGACATCGAAACGCCAGGGGGCCTTCGGTGAGCCTGTCCGGGTCCCGGGTTCGGACAATGGCCGAGCCTTGGCGCAGTTGGTGCGCGCGTTCGGCATAACTTTGGATAGTGCACGCCTTGAGCTCTGGCCCGGACGCACATTGATTGCGGGTCTCGACCCAGAACTGCTGGTCGATCATGATGCGGTCCGGCGGCGGTACCGAGCGTTGATCCGTGAGGGCCAGGCGATACAGACGCATCAGTTCGACATCCATCTGCGCCAGCTGCGGATCGCGACAGATGAGTTTTTCGGCGGGCGCCCTGGCCTGGGCGCAGTCGAAGCTGGTCTTGAACTGGGGTGAAGGGGGCGCGGCCTGTGCACAGCTGCTCGCCGCCGCGCATACGCCGGCAGCGAGCAGACTGGTGAAAAGGGCCGTGACCGTTTTCATTGGGGCTTTACCCAGATCATGACGTGATGCCCGGATTGCCGTGGACCCATCGATCCCTCAGGTGTGTATGGCAGTGTAAGTCGAGTTTTTTATAAGCGCACTCTTTGCTGATGAAGCATTTGTTGATGAAGCATTTGTTGATAAGGCATTTGTTGAAGAGGCATTAGCGATAAGACATTTACTGATAATGCCTTGCGGCTCCCGCCATTGATCAAAAACGAGGCGGGCGAACCGAGCCGGCGCCACGAGGCTCTGAGTCACGCAGCATGGCCCGCGCGGGATCGGGTTGATCCGGGCTGGTGCTTGTATGGTTGGAAGCCTCCAGCCTGGACACCCTTTTGCTGACCTCGTTGATATTGACAGGGCTCAACGTGATATAGGCGTTGTTGACGCGGAAGGTGGCGGGTACGCCTTCCTTGTAAAACTCGAGGCGTTTTGCGCTGCCTACTGCGAACCATCCATCAGCGCGTAATGCCGTTTCCAGGGCCTCGCGTTCTTTCGGTTGAAATTCCAGGCGAATGGATCGATAAGTCAGTTTCTCCTGCGGGACGCCTGAGATATTGGGGCCTCCCATAGGGTCCGCTTCGCTGGAAAAGTTGTCTGTGACATCCAGTGTTATTTCAGCGCTACTGGCCGTTGCGCCATAAACCTCCATTGGCTTGCCGCCGTGCGAGCACGAGAGGTAGTTATAGAAATCCACGCACTCTGTGAATCCTTGTGCTTTCCCTAGCGCCTGGGTACCGGGAACAGAGAGCCCCGACACCTGGACAGTTGTCAGGCGTTCCGCAGAATGCGCAGTGCCTGCCACGAGTAGAAGAAAGATCGCTCCCAGCTTGTTCATATCGAAGCTCCTACTGATCTATTGGACTGAAATGAATCGTGGATCGCCTGTCGATCCCTGCTGCGCAAAGCGTTACCGGAACCGTGCTGGCATTTTGTCTACGAGGGGATGTTAGTCGTTAAAATGGATTGCGGTGGTTGCGTTACACATTAGTTCAGAATTTCGCTTAGACCGAAATCGCCTTTACGCGCTTTTTCTGAACAACCGAGCCGGTTGTTTGCTTGCGGCTATCGACGAGGGCCGGGTTCTCCAGGACGATGGGCTGCATTTGAAAAGCCGGCTGAACCAGCGGGAGAACGCACTCAGTTCGGAAAAGCCCAGCACGCCGGCAATCTCGCTCAAGGGATGATGGGGATTTTTCATGTACCGCGTCGCCAGCTCCGTGCGTACTTGATCCAGCAGCGAAGAAAAAGTCTCGCCTTCGCGCGTCAATTGCCGATGCAGTGTGCGTCTGTCACGTCCCAGGTGGGCCGCCACCTGCTCCACCGAGCAGCGTCCAGTGGGCAACAGGGTCCAGATCATCTGGTGCACCTGTCCCAGCAGGGTTGCCCGGGAATCTTCGCGAATACTGTTCAGGTACTGATTAACGTGGCGGGCCATTTCCGGATCGGCACTGGGCAGGGCCCTGTCGAGGTCGCTGCTGCGGCAGATGATGCCATCCATCAGGCAGTTGAATTGCAGCGAAGTGCCGAGCACACGATGGTGCCGGCTGTCGTCCCGTGGGGCGCAATGGCGGAAACAGACCACTGACGGATGCCAGTGGTTGCCCAGCAAGGACTTGAGCAGTCGATAGGTAACCGCTACCGCCAGCTCCACCGACTGGCGCACAGACAATTGGCAGACGGTGACCAGCTCCAGCCGTAGCACCACCACGCCGCCACTCTCCTCGATATCCAGGACCAGGCCCTGATTGTGCAGGTAGAGAAACTCCTGGAGCGCCACTAACGCTGCGCGCAGGGTAGGTTCGCGCCATAACAAGGCCAGGGGGCCGAGATTGGAGGCATTGCGACTCTCTGCCAGGCGCAAGCCGAAATCTTCCACGCCGGCCGCACGCGCCGAACTGTCCAGCAACCGAGCCGTTGCTTCAACGGGAATTTTCAGGTCCGGTTGTAGCAAGCAGCGCGGATCAAGGCCGACAAGGCGCAATTGCTGCAAGGGGTCAACGTTCAACGAGCGGGCGATTTCCGCGTAGTGGGTGAGGCTGGCACTGCGAACTAGACCTTTCATTGAGTATTTACCCCTGCGTTGCACGTGTCCCGGGATGTCATGCCGGTGCCCCATTTAGTCAATACGGACGGCGTCGGCACGTTTAGAGTTGAAAGCAGCCACTCACCCCCGAGGAACTGCAGATGAATGAAGACCAGACCCAAGCTGACACCCCCACCTGTGATGCCATGCGTGAAGCTGGCAGCTGGAATACCGCCTGGGACTCGCTGGCCGAGCTGGATGCCGAGTGGACGGAAAAGTTTCTCGGCATGGCCACCCACCCGATACGCAAGGGGATTCTTGACCCCAAGACCTTCGAACTGATCGCCATCGCCGTCGATGCCTCCTGCACTCATCTGTATGCCCCCGGTGTGCGTCGCCACATCCGCAAGGCTCTGGAAATTGGCGTCAGCGTCGAAGAAATACTGGCGGTGCTGCAGTTGACTTCGATTCTGGGCATCCACAGCATGGCGCTGGGCGCCCCGATACTCATCGAAGAAGCGCAGAAGCTGGCCAGCGACGGTCCGGTACAAGGCACTTATTGAATTCATCAAGTCACTCTTCGTTTGGCTGCGAAGGCCATTCCGGCCTTCGCAGACCCACGTCTTAGAATCTCCAATGCAGCAACAGCAGCACCAGGTCAACGAGAAGCTCAAACCGTCATGGTCGTTTCAGTCGGATTGCCCGAGGTCGCCAGTGTGCGCAAATCCCGGCGCAATATCTTGCCCACCGTTGATTTGGGCAACGCCTCCAGGAACCGCACCTGGCGGGGCACTTTGTAGGCCACTAAATGCGCGCGGCAGTACTCGATCAAACCAGCTTCGTCGAGCGTGGCATTGGCGGCCTTGACCACGTACAGGCATACGGATTCACCACTGCGCTCATCGGGCATACCGATCACGGCGCATTCGCTGACACCGGTGCAACTGGCGACAACCACTTCCACCTCGTTGGGATAGACGTTGAAACCCGAGACAATGATCATGTCCTTCTTGCGATCGACGATCTTGAGCAAGCCGTCCGCGGCAAAGATGCCGATGTCGCCGGTGCGAAAGTAACCGTCGGCGGTAAACGCGTTGGCGTTGGCAGTGGGCTTGTGCCAGTAGCCGGACATGATCTGCGGCCCCTTGGCACAAATTTCTCCGGCCTCGCCGAGCGCGGCCGGTTGATCATCGTCCTTGAGCAGCACGATGTCGGTCGAAGGCAACGGCAAACCCACTGCTGCCGAGAAATTGCTGCGGCCCATGACGTTCAGGCACAGGATGGCCGAGGTCTCGGAGAGGCCGTAGCCTTCGAGGATTTCCTGGCCGGTGATGGTCTTCCACTGCGTCGAGGTTGCCGGCAGCACCGCGGCGCCACCGCCAATGGCCAGGCGCAGGCGCGAGAAGTCCACTTCGCCGATGCGCGGATGGCGCACCAGCGCGCCGTACAGGGTATTGACCCCCGTCAGCAGCGTCGGTCGGGCCTTGATCAGCGTGTCGACCAGATCATCACTGTTGCGCGCATCGGGGATCAGCCAGTTCTCGGCACCCGCCGAAAAGCAGATCAGCAGATTGATCGTCAGCGCGAACACGTGGAATAGCGGAAGCGCCGTGACCACGACGTTGTCACCGACCGTGTCGAACATGTCAGGGAGAAACGCGCGCGCCTGCAGGATGTTGGCGATCAGGTTGCGGTGCGACAGGGCGGCACCTTTTGAGGGGCCGGTGGTACCGCCGGTGTATTGCAGGAACAGCAAGTCATCGCCCGTCAGCTCGACCGGAGTAAACGCCAGCGTGCCGCCCTCGTTCAAGGCATCGACGAAGCGAGTCAACGGCAGGTCAGGCAATGGCTGGATGTCGAACTCGTGCACGGCCGCAGGCGTGCCGAGGGTGTCGCCGGGCTGTACCGCGATGACTGTTCTGATCGATGTGCGGTCCAGTATCGCGGCCAGTGTCGGCAGAGCACTGGCGACGATGACGAGGGTCTCGACCCCGGCGTCGTTGAGCTGGTGTTCGAGTTCCTGCGCGGTGTAAGTCGGGTTGACATTGACCTGGGCGGCACCGGCTCGGAGGATGCCGAACATCGCCACGGGAAACGCCGCGATATTGGGCAGCATGACCGCGACACGATCGCCACGACGCACGCCCTGATGCTGCAGCCAGGCGGCAAACGCGCAGGACTGTCGGTCGACTTCGGCATAACTGAGTGAGCGCCCGAAGCCGTGAAAGGCGGTGCGGCTGGCATGACGCTGCATGGCTTGTTGCGCCATCGCCACCACCGAGGGCCAGGCATCGGGGTTGATGTCAGTCGGTACGCGGGCGTCGTAACGCTGTTGCCAAGGACGGCTGGGAGTGAATGCTGTGGTCATGATCAACCTGCTTTCGAAGTGATTGTCGATGGGTGGGTACATGGCTGGAGGCTTACGCGCTCAAGATCATTGCGATAATTGCGAACCCCCACCAGCAGGGCCAAGGCGGCTGCAATGCCTGCCAATGGCAGCAGGTGCAGGGCCGAGGCCAGGCCAATGCGATCGGCGAGCAAGCCGGTGACGAAGGGGCCGGGCGCCATGCCCAGCAAATTGTTGGCAATGGCCAGGGTGGCCATTGCGGTGCTGTGCAGGGCGGGCGGCGTCAGGTCGGCGACCATGGTGCCGCAGGGGCCGACAATGCCTCCGCCAACGAACATGGCCAGGCCGATCATGACCAGTTGCGCCATGCCTGCCGGCAGCTGGAAGGCCACGGTCAACAGCGCGCTGCAGAGCAGGCAGTAGCCCATGGTCAACCTGATTTTGCGGGTTGGCGAACCCTGGCACAGGCGGTCGGCGATGGCGCCGCACAGCGGCATGCCGACCGCCGTGCAGAGCATGAAGATGGCGGTGATCGCACCGGCCTGGGTCAGCGGCATGTCGTAGAAGCGATTGAGGTAGCTGGGCAGCCAGGTCAGCAGGGCGCCGATGGAGAACAACTGCAGGCCACTGCCGATATAGACGCTCAGCACCGAAGACGTGGAAAACAGGCTGCGCAGGGGGGGATGAGCCCTGGTCTTGTTCGAGCCCGGGTTGCGCACGGGCGATTCGAGGCGGCCAGGCCTGACCACCAGCGCGTAGACCACGGTCAGTGCCATGCCATAGACCGCCATGCCCACGAAGGAGGCGCGCCAGCCGAAATGCGTGGCGAGGACTCCGCCCAGGCTGATGCCGAGCACGGAACCCACCATGCTCCCGGCCAGAAAGGCGCCGGTGACCGTGGACCGCTGGTGCGGCGGGAAAATGCTCAGCACCACGGCAAGCCCGACGCTGCCGTAGGCCGCCTCGCCAACGCCGATGAAGAAACGCGCCACGAACATCTCTTGATAGTTGGCGGCGAATCCACAGATCAGCGTGGCCACGCTCCAGATAGCGGCCATGAGCACCAGGCTGCGGATGCGTCCCAAGCGATCGGCGACCACCGACAGCGGAAACGCCAGCACGCCGACGGCGATGGCGACAACGCTGGACAGCGCGCCCAGCTCGGAATCGGAGAGGCCCCATTCGGCCTTGAGCTGCGGGAAAACCACCGTCAGCACCTGCCGCGACATGAAGTCTGACAGCAGCAGGCCGAAGGTCAGGGCGAAGACCACCCAGGCGTAGGGTCGGGCGATACGTCGCCAGGTGTCACCGGGTACATCTATCGGGGCGTGCAAAGTCACGGAGACTCTCCTCTCGTTACGGCCGCGTTCATTGCGCAGATTGGGTGCAGCGCTACGTGCGAAGCGCGCATGGACCGGGGACGCACGCCTCGCAAGTCTGACTCAGCCGAATTGCGTAAAGCCTTTGTGGCCGGGCTTGCGGTTCGGCGCAAAACCGTTTTCGGCCAGGGTTTCATCGGCGTCCTTGTAGAAGGTGCCGATCTTGTAGATCTCGCGGGCTTCTTTGCCGTTGGCCACTTCGCGCCCCATTTCCCGGGAAATGCGCACCAGTTGCTCGATCTGCTCGACATTGCTCATCTTGCGGTCACGGCCCTGGGTCCATAGGTTGTCCTCGGTGCCGCAACGCACATGCATGCCCATGGCAATCGCCATCACGTTCAGCGGCAAGACATTGAGCATGGCGGTTTCCAGGGTCAGCACGGCGCCGTCCGGGCAGGCACGCACGAAGTTCGCCAGGTTGTAGAGGTTGGGCGCGTCGGAGCCGCCACCAATCGCCACCCAGGTCAGGACCAACGGCACATTGCACACGCCGCGGCGCATCATGCGCTCGACCGTTTCGAACGAAGGGATGTTGCCCAGCTGGAATTGGGTCTGGATGCCACTGGCCGAGAGACGCTTGATGTGTTCCTCGACCCACTCGGGGCCGGCCGGAATGGTCATCTCGCGGTAGGCGCGATAGATCTCCGGCGTGGCAATGCTGGTGCCGGCCAAGTCGGCTTCGCACATCTGCTCGACGATGTTCATCTGGTTGCTGTTGATGGCAATCGTCACCTGGTCCGGCGCCGGCGAAAGCTGGGCGAGCATGTGGCGCGTGTCATCGGACAGCCATTTGGCGACGTCGCTGTCACCCTCCGGGGCGAAGGAAATCGAGCCGCCGACCTGGATGATCATGTCCGGTACCGCTTCACGGACGCCGGCGATCAGCTCGTTGAACTTGGACAGTCGCTTGGAGCCCTTGCCGTCCAGTTCGCGGACATGCAGGTGAAGCACCGTGGCGCCGGCGTTGTAGCAGTCGACTGCCATCTGCACCTGCTCGGCCATGGTCACCGGAATGTCTTCCGGGAAGTCCGAAGGCACCCACTCGGGAGCGTAGGGTGCAACGGTAATGACCAGCTTCTGTTGATTTTCGGGGTGCAGCGATCCGTCAAGAAAGTTCATGCATGTCTCCAGTCTGTTGTTGTTTTTGTGCTTTGAGGGTTTCAGGTGGTGCATGGCGATTACTTTGGGGCAGTCCACAAGGTGAAACTTCTCATTACGTGCCAAAAACCTTTCAATACGTGTCAAACCAGCGAGCTGTTTTGTGCCGGTTTGCTCGTTGCGCGAATGCTCAATCGGTGCCATACAGTCGATTACAGGCTTCGCCGCAGCATGCAGTCGACACCACGGGAGGAGGGGCGATGGAAGCGTTTGTACGGGCTGCAACCCTCAAGAACTACACAGAGATTGCCCAGAGCCTTGGTCTGAATCCGGGCGAGATGCTGCGTGGCGTCGGCCTGACGCCCTTCATGCTGAACGACCCGGAATGCATGCTGCCGCTGGAGGCGGCGCTCAAGCTGCTGGAGAGCTCGGCGGCTCGTTCATCCTGCCCGACATTTGGCCTGCGCATGGCAGAGGCCCGGCGACTGTCGGACCTGGGCGCCATCAGCTTGCTGTTCAGTCATCAGCGCACACTGCGCGACATGCTGCTCACCAGCATCGAATATCGGCACCTGCTCAACCGGACGCTGGCCATGAACATGGAAACCGTGGGTAACACGGTGCTTATCCGCGATGAAATCATGGCCGAGGCGGGCGTACCCAAGCGTCAAGCCGCTGAACTGGCCATCGGCATCCTGCACCGCACCTGCAAATCGCTCATGGGCAGCCACTGGCATCCGCGCAGCATTCATTTCAGCCATGAAGCACCGGCAAGCCTGGAGCACTACGCGCGATTCTTTCGTTGCCGGGTGGTGTTCGACGCCGAATTCGACGGCATCGTCTGTAATGTCGCGGATATCGATCAACTCAATCCACAAGCCGACCCGGCGATGGCTGGCTATGCTCGCCAGTTCATGGACTCGATGGCGGGCGCCAGCGAACCCTCGGTGATTTTCGATGTGCGCAAGGCCATCTATCTGTTGATGCCAGTCGGGCGCGCCACTATCCATCAAGTCGCTTATGCCCAAGGCGTCAGTGTGCGAACCCTGCAACGGGAACTCGATGAGGTCGGCCTGACCTTTTCCGAACTGCTGAACGGCGTACGTCGCGAACTGGCATTGAGTTACATGGAAAACAAAAACTATTCCCTGCAGCGTGTGGGCATGATGATCGGTTATGCAGTTCCGACTTCGTTCACTCGCTGGTTTTACACTGAGTTCGGTTGTTCGCCACGGGCATGGCGAAACCGCAGCAAACAGGTAGGCAGCGATTCGTCCGCCTCGCCGGTGGATGTCCCGCCAGGTCAAGGCTGATGCACAAATCCGGGCAACACTGCGTCCTCCTCTAAGACGGAGTGTTCCCCATGAAAATGAATGGTCGAGTGGTCTTGATTACCGGTGGCGCAGGCGGGCTGGGGCAAGCCATTGCCCTGCGCATGGCCAGCGAAGGCGCCTGCGTGGTCATCTGCGATATCAACGAACAGGCGCTTGAAACCACGCGCAGCATGATCGAGGCGCGCGGCGCGCAGTGCCTGGCGCTGCGTTGCGATGTCTCGTCGAGTGCTGAAGTGAACGCCATGTTCGAGCAGATCGACGCGCGTTTCGGCACGCTGCACATCCTGGTCAACAATGCCGCCCTGGTGCCGGATAAACCCCATGATGACGAGCGACGCAAGCGTCATTACGCGCTGATGACCCAGCCGCTGCCCCGCCAGTCGCTGGAGATCACCCGCAACATGGACGATGGGGAGTGGAAGCGCTTCTGGGCGGTGAACGTCGACGGCGTGTTCTATTGCACCCGCGCCGCCTTGCAGCGCATGGAGCCACAGGGCTACGGCAAGATCATCAACATCGCCAGCATTGCAGGAATCTCCGCGATGGGCGCGCACAGCCCGCACTACTCCGCAGCCAAAGGCGCGGTGATTGCCTTCACCCGTTCGGTGGCCTACGAGGTGGCCGGCGCCAATGTCCAGGTCAATGCCATCTGTCCCGGTGGCGTACAGACCCCGGCCTTCGAGCGCTACCTCGCGCAGCAATCGCCCGAGCAACTGAGCGTATTCCAACAGGTCATGCCGCTGGGGCGTCTGGGCAAGGGCGAGGAATACGCAGCGCTGGTATCCCATCTGGCCTCTGACGAGTGCTACCTGGTCGGCTCGATCATCAACGCCGGTGGTGGCACCTACATCTGAGGTATTTCGGGACGTCGGTTGGACGGCCGGTCGGCCTGTCTGTCGGACGTCCCGAAATGTCAAAGCAGTGCCCCGCAAAGTCAATCCGGATTTCAGCGCTGATCTTAGAGTGAGTTCAACAAAAACAATAAAGGTGTATCACTCGATGAAGAGTCGCAATCTCCTGCCCGTGCGGCGCCAGTTGCTTGCCACGGCTATCCTGGTCACGAGCCTGCCGGCCGCCCACGCTTTCGAGTTGGACACTGGCAGCGAAGACTGGTCCGTGCGTTTCGACAACACCGTCAAGTACAACTATGGCGTGCGTACGGAAAGTGCCGAGCAGCGCCTCCTGGGCACGCCCAACAGTAACGACGGTGATTACAACTTCCGTAAGGCCGGCACCAACATCACCAACCGTGTCGACCTGTTGTCCGAGCTGGATGTGGTCTACCAGAGCAAGATGGGTTTTCGTGTCAGCACCGCGAGCTGGTACGACAAGGCTTATGAAAATACCGGCTCGAACGCCAACCCGTTCGTCAACGGCAACGATGATTATTCGTCGATTGCCGGGTTTGGCGGGCGTCCGGCAGCCCCCGCCATTTTCGGCAGCCCGCACCTGAGCAATTATGCCCAGCGTTACTACAACGGCCCGTCCGGTGAAGTCCTCGACGCCTTTGTGTTCTACAACACCCAAATTGGCGACGAGTCCCTGCTGGGGATCAAGGCCGGTCAACACAATGTGTTCTGGGGCGAGACGGTACTCAATCCGGTGCACTCGCTGAGCTACGGCCAGGCGTCCCTCGATCTGGCCAAGGCGGCAGCATCGCCCGGTACCGAAGCCAAGGAACTGTTCGTTCCGCGCAACCAGATTTCAACCACCTTCACCCTCACCCCCGAACTGACCTTCGGCGCCCAGTACTTCCTTGATTGGGAAGGCGCTCGATTGCCTGAGGCCGGTACCTTCTACAGCGGTTCCGATGTGGTGGGCTTCGGCGCGCAGTCGTTTCTGCTGGGGCATACGGGTGGCGCGGGACTGGCGGGGCCGAATGGCACGTTGACGACTGTTCGACGCGGCCATGACTTCACCCCGGACAATCGGGGTGACTGGGGCTTGATGGCCAAATGGTCGCCCGAGTGGCTGGACGGCACATTGAGCGCCTACTACCGCAAGACCTCGGACATTCTGCCGCAAGCCGTGCTGGACACGCGCGGCCTGAGCAGTGTTGGCGGGGTAGCCGGGCTGCGCAATTCGATCGGCACCGCCACCTATGAATTCGCCTATGGCGATGACATCGACATCTACGGCCTGAGTCTGTCCAAGGAAGTGGGCGGTGTCAGCATCGGCAGCGATCTGAACATTCGCCACAACATGCCGCTGGCGAGCATTCCGGCGATCATCAGTGCCTCAGGCCCCGGTGGGTTGCAGGCCGGTCTTGGCTTGCTCCCTGCCCGCAGCCCGGGTACCGGCGTGATCACCGATGTGCCGCGCGACGGTGACAGCCTGGCCGCCACCGGCAACACGCTGCACTGGACCATCAATGGCCTGGTCACGATCGCCGACACCCCGTTTTTCGATTCGGCCAACCTGCTGGGCGAGCTGTATTACAGCAACCTGTTGAGCCTCGATAGCAAAAACAAGGCGCTCTACAAGGGCGAAGACACCTACCGCGGCATCGACAAACCTACCCGTGACAACTGGGGCATCGCCGTCAACTTCACGCCGACCTGGTACCAGGTGTTTCCCGGCGTGGACCTGAGCGCACCGATGTCGGTCAACGTCGGCATCGACGGCGTTTCGCCGGTGGTCGCGGGCGGGGCGGAAGATGCCGGCAACTACGCCGTAGGGATCAGCGCTGCCGTCTACAGCCAGTATTACGTCGACCTCAAGTACGTCGACGCCTTCGGCAAAGCCAGCAAGTGTGACGACGGCGCAACCGACGGCTCAACGCCCAACGCCCTGGACGGCACGCAGCGTTACACCTGCTACGGAGGCGGTTATGCATCCGCTTCCGGCGCCGGCGCCACCGAGGATCGGGGCGCCCTGTACCTGACCCTGAAAACCACCTTCTGATCCACCCATTGCCAAGCGCATGCCGGAGAACAATAAGATGAAATTCGCCTATACCCTGATGGCCGCCTCCATGGCCCTGGCCCTCGCCGGGCCGACCCACGCAGCGGTCGACGCTGCCGAAGCCGCCAGATTGGGCAACCAATTGACTCAGGTCGGCGCCGAGAAAGCCGGTAACGCCGACGGCTCCATTCCCGCTTACCAGGGTGGTTTGACCACCCCGCCAGCCGGCTTCAAGGCGGGCGACAGAGCGCGCCCCGATCCTTTCGCGGCGGAAAAACCGCTGCTGGTGATCGACGGCAAGAACGTCGACAAGTACAAAGGGCAGCTGACCGCGGTGAGCGCCGAACTGGCCAAGCGTTATCCCAGCTTTCGCATCGAGGTCTACCCGACGCACCGTACGGCTGCGCTGCCCAAAGGCGTGCTGGACAACACGGTAAAAAATGCCACCGCGGCGCGCTCGACCGAAGGCGGCAATTCCATCGAAAATGCGCTGCCAGGCATTCCATTCCCGATCCCGAAAACCGGCGCCGAGGCCATCTGGAACCACTTGCTGCGCTACCAGGGCGTCAACATCCAGAGCAAGTACGACAACTGGAACATCGACGCTGCCGGTGTCGCCAGCCTGGCCACGACCGGCAGCGCGCAGATCAACTATGCCGCCTATGACGACCTGTCCAAACCGCTTGCGGCCGCGGACACCTATTACCAGACCAAGCTGGTCTTTACCGGTCCCGCCCGGCGTGCCGGTGAGGCTGTCATGGTGCGTGATTCGGTCAATCCGCTGGAGCAACCGCGCCGTGCCTGGCAATACCTGCCAGGGCAGCGCCGGGTGAAGCTGGCGCCGAGCCTGGCTTACGACACGCCTAACCCGGGCGCCGCCGGCGCCTCTACCTGGGACGATTCTTTCGTATTCAACGGTGCGCTGGACCGCTATGACTGGAAGCTGGTGGGCAAGCAGGAAATGATCGTTCCGTACAATACCTACCGTGTGACCTATCAGAACGATTTGAAGCCGATGATGACCCCGAACCACTTGGCACCGCAGTTCGTTCGCTGGGAGAAACATCGGGTATGGGTGGTCGAGGCGACCCTCAAGCCGGGCGCTCGACACATTTACGCCAAGCGCCGTTTCTACCTGGATGAGGACAGCTGGGTCGCTCTGGCATCCGACCAATACGATGCGAACGGCCAGCTGTACCGCGGCGTCTACACCTTCCTCAGCCAAAGCTATGACCAGCAAGTACCGGACGCCACGCCTTACCTGAGTTACGACCTGATCGGCGGCACCTATAGCGCCGTCGGCTTCCCGGGCCCATACGGCGGCATCAAATACAGCGAGGGGCTGAGCAAGACTCAGTGGTCACCGGAATCGCTGGCGGGTGCCGGTATCCGTTGATGGCCTCATCGCTGCTCGCTACTGCCGATTCCTGATCGAACGGTTTTTGCGCCGGGTTGTATTCACGTACACACCGGCGCCTTTTTGCCACGAGGCCGCACTATGGGCTCCCATAACAACAAAATTGTGCTGCTGATGCTGGGTGCGTTGCTGCACAGCGGCGCGCAGGCAGCGACCTACGTCGACGTGTTGGATCTGCCGTCCCGGCCCAGTGCCCTGGCCGCGCGCAGCCCCTTGCTGGGCATTGCCCATGCGGGACAACGACTGGTCACGGTGGGTCAGCGCGGGCACATTCTTTATTCCGATGATGCCGGCCAGAACTGGCAGCAGGCTGGCGTGCCGGTCAGCTCCGACCTGAACGCCGTGCATTTCCCGACCGCCGAGCAGGGTTGGGCAGTGGGCAACGATGGCGTGGTGTTGCACAGCAGTGATGCCGGCGCTACCTGGAACAAGCAGCTCGATGGCCGCGAGATCGGCGACTTGATGCTCAAACACTACAGCGCCTTGGCCAGCGCCGAGCCGGATAATGAACAATGGGCCGGGCTGGCCGCCGAAGGCCAGCGGCTCATCGAGGAGGGCGCCGACAAGCCGTTTCTCGACGTCTGGTTCGCCAACGATCAGCTCGGTTATGTGGTCGGAATGTTCAACCTGATCCTGCGCACCGAGGACGGCGGTCGGCACTGGGTGCCGTTTCAGGATCGGACCGAAAATCCGCAGGGTTTTCACCTCAACGCCATTGCCGCGACGGGGGATGCGCTATACATCGCTGGCGAGGAAGGCCTGCTGCTCAAATGGGATAACGCCCGGCAGCGCTTCATGGCATTGCAGACACCGTATCAAGGCAGCTTTTTTGGTGTGGTCGGCAAGCCTGGCGAAGTCCTGGCCTACGGCTTGCGCGGGCATGTGCTGCGCAGCACCGATGGCGGTGCCACCTGGCACCCGCTCGATAGCGGTCTGCAGGCCAGCATCACCGCTGCCGTTGTCGACGCCGATGGCCGTTTCCGGATGTTTACCCAGGCCGGGCACATGCTCGTAAGCGGTGCTGGCGACGTTGCGCTGCAACGGCTGCCACAAGCGCAGCAATCACCGGTGGCCGGTGCCGCCCTGGCCGCCAACGGCGCGCTGTTGCTGGTCGGCAGTCGTGGTGTGCGTGTGTTGCCCGTCAAATAACAATAAGAACCAGAGCGAGTACCCAGACATGGGCAATTTGAAACAAGACACCCTGCCGGTGATCCGCGAACTGCCGGACTTCGACCGGCGTTCCGGCAATTGGCTGGAACGGCTGGTGTTCAACTATCGGCCGCTGTTCATGCTGTTCATGGCCCTGGTTACCCTGGTGCTGGGTTACATGGCCGTGACCCGTCTGGAGTTGCGTCCCAGTTTCGAGAAGATGATCCCGCAGAGCCAGCCGTACATCCAGAACTATCTGGAAAACCGCCAGTCGCTGCGCGGCCTGGGCAACTCGGTGCGGGTGGTGGTGGAAAACACCGAGGGCGACATCTTCGATCCGCAGTACTTGAAGGTCCTCAAACAGGTCAACGATGAACTCTTCCTCACCCAGGGCGTCGACCGCGCCTGGATGAAGTCGCTGTGGAGTTCGGCCGTACGCTGGACCGAAGTCACCGAGCAAGGCTTCCAGGGCGGCCCGGTGATGCCCGACAGTTATCAAGGCTCGCCATCGGACATCGAACAGCTGCGGCAGAACATCAACCGGGCCGGCATCGTCGGCAGCCTGGTGGCCAGCGATTTCAAATCGAGCATGCTGATCGTGCCGCTGCTGGACAAGACCTCCGCCACCGGCCAGAGCCTCAACTACCAGGAATTCTCCCGGCAGCTCGAAGAGCGTCTGCGCGACAAGATCGAGTTTGCCGGCCATGGCGCCACGCGCGAGGCAGGGGAGGAGGGCACGGGCAAGTACAAGGTGCGGGTGATCGGGTTCGCCAAACTGATGGGCGACCTGATTGACGGGCTGATCCAGGTGATGCTGTTCTTCGGCCTGGCCGTGGTCACCTCGCTGGTCATCATCTATTGCTACACCCGCTGCGTGCGCAGCACCTTGCTGGTGGTCGGCTGTTCGCTGATCGCGGTGGTCTGGCAACTGGGCATCGTCGCCTGGCTGGGTTATGCCATCGACCCGTACTCGGTGCTGGTGCCGTTCCTGATCTTTGCCATCGGTGTGTCCCACGCGGCGCAGAAGATGAACGGCATCATGCAGGACATCGCCCGTGGCACCCACAAGCTGATCGCTGCCCGCTACACCTTCCGCCGCCTGTTCATCGCCGGGGTCACTGCGTTGCTGGCCGATGCGGTGGGCTTCGCGGTGCTGATGCTGATCGACATCCCGGTGATTCAGGATTTGGCCATCACCGCCAGCATCGGTGTGGCCGTGTTGATCTTCACCTCCCTGCTGCTGATGCCGGTGGCGCTGTCCTACATCGGTGTCGGGCGCCAGGCGGCCGAGCGTGCACTGAAGATCGACAGCCGCGCCGCCGGGCATCGTGGCCTTGGCAAATTGTGGGACATGCTCGATCGCTTCACCACGCGCAAGTGGGCGACCGGCGCGGTGCTGGTGGCGGTGATCCTGGGGATCGGCGGATTCGCGGTCAGCCTGCAACTGAAGATCGGCGACCTCGACAGCGGCGCTCCGGAACTGCGCACGGACTCGCGCTACAACCGTGACAACGCCTACATCACCAGCCACTACGCGCTGTCCAGCGATATGTTCGCGGTGATGATCAAGACTGCACCGGAAGGCTGCCTGAACTACAACACGCTGATCCTCGCCGACCGGCTGGCCTGGGAGCTGCAGCAGTCCCCCGGGGTGCAGGCGACGTCGTCGCTGGTCAACGCCGTACGGCAGATCACCGCCGGCACCTACGAGGGCAACCCCAAGCTCAACAGCATCCAACGCAACCAGAACGTGTTGAACTACGCGGCGCAACAGGCCTCGGTCAACGCCCCGGAGCTGTTCAACACCGATTGTTCGCTGATGCCGGTCATTGCCTACCTCAAGGACCACAAGGCCGAAACCCTGGACGCCGTGGTGGCCATCGCCGACCGGTTCGCCCGGGAAAATAGCAGCGAGGAGCGCCAGTTCCTGCTAGCCGCGGGCAATGCCGGCATCGAGGCGGCGACCAACATCGTGGTGCGCGAGGCCAACCGGACCATGCTGCTGTACGTCTACCTGGCAGTGACGCTGTTCTGCCTGATCACCTTCCGCAGTTGGCGCGCAACGGTGGTGGCGCTGTTGCCGCTGGTGCTGACCTCGATTCTCTGCGAGGCCTTGATGGTCGCCATGGGCATCGGCGTCAAGGTAGCGACCCTGCCGGTGATTGCACTGGGTGTCGGGATCGGCGTGGATTACGCGTTGTACCTGCTCAGCGTGCAGTTGCAATACCAGCGTCAAGGCTTGTCGTTGTCGCAGGCTTACCGTAACGCGGTCGCATTCACCGGCCGGGTGGTCGGCCTGGTGGGCATCACCCTGGCGGCCGGCGTGGTGTGCTGGGTCTGGTCACCGATCAAGTTCCAGGCGGACATGGGCATCCTGCTGACCTTCATGTTCCTGTGGAACATGCTCGGGGCCTTGATTCTGATACCGGCGCTGTCGTACTTCCTGTTGAACGCCGAACGGCGCAAGCAGCAAACCGTGCCGCTGCCTGCGGTCCCGGAGCCACGCTTGAACCGCTCCGGGGTTTGAGTAAAGAAAGAGAACCATCCGCGGGCGTGCCCCGCAAGGTCAAGTCTGAACTAAGCTTTCCATGTGCTTGCGGTCTTTGCATCCCCATGTTGATTTCGGAGATGAATCCGCTTGAAACACTCAGACGAAAACACCGTGTGGAGCACTGACCATGTGTTCATTCCGGTCGCACGGGATGAACTGCTGTCGGCGCTGGCTACCGGCAAAGGCGATATTGCGGCGTCTAACCTGACCGTGACTGAGGAACGCAAGCACCTGGTTGATTTTTCGTTACCTGTCTTTCGCAACGTCAGCGAAGTAGTGGTCTCCGGCCCCGACTCGCCCGCGGTATCCAGCGTGGACGAATTGGCGGGGCAGGTGGTCTTCGTTCGCAGGTCCTCCAGTTATTACGAGAGCCTCACAGCCATCAACCAGCGCTTCGCCAACGAGAATAAAGCAGCGGTCATCCTCAAGGAGGCACCGGAGGCCTTGGAGGACGAGGATCTGATCGAAATGCTGAACGCCGGCATGATTCCGTTGATCGTGGTGGACAAGCACAAAGCGGACTTCTGGAAGAACGTGTTCCCGACTATCAGAGTGCACGATGACATCGTCGTACGCTCCGGCGCAGACATTGCCTGGGCGATGCGCAAGGGCAGCCCGCAACTCCAGGCGGCCGCCGACGATTTCATTACGCGCCACGGCCAGGGCACCACCGTCGGCAACATGATTCTGGCGGGTTATTTTAAAAACGATAAATATGTGAAGGCCGCCGTCTCCGAGTCGGAACGCAAGAAGTTCAGCGCATTGGTTCAGTATTTCCAGCGGTACGGTGACCAGTACGATGTGGACTGGATACTGATGGCGGCCCAGGGATATCAGGAATCCCGGCTGGATCAGGCCGCCAAGAGCAAGGTGGGCGCCATTGGTGTCATGCAGGTCATGCCCGCCACCGGCAAGGAGCTTGGCGTCGGCAACATTGCTCAAGTCGAGCCGAACATCAACGCGGGCATCAAGTACATGCGCTGGATGATCGACCAATACTACGGCAAGGAGCCCATGACCAATCTGGACAAGGCCCTGTTCGCCTTTGCTTCTTACAACGCAGGGGCGGGCAGAATATCCAGACTGCGCAAGGAAGCCGCTATCCGTGGACTGGATCCGAACGTCTGGTTCCACAACGTCGAATACATTGCCGCCGAGAAGATCGGCGCGGAGACGGTGACCTACGTCAGTAATATCTACAAGTACTACATTGCCTACCAACTGCTCATTGAAGCCCAAGCGGCGAAAGAAGAGGCGGCGCAGAAGCTTGAAGATCAGAGCAAGGCGGCGTTGTGACGGGGCAGCGTGGTCTGGACAGGGCTTTTCGCACTACACTGAAACGGGTTGAAACCTACCGATGAAAAAGACCGGTGTTTTAGCCTGTGACCCCGACGCAAAGGGCATCGGGCTGACGCAGCCGTGGCGAGGATGACAGCATGCAAGGCACAGGAGAGCAAAAGCGGGCACGCGTGCTGGATCCGGTCGAGCGCATTACGGAAGTGATCTTTGGCCTGCTCATGGCAATGACCTTCACTGGCACGATCAGCGTGGCGACGGCGGGCCAGGAAGCGGAACGTACGATGATGATCGCCGCGCTGGGTTGCAACCTCGCCTGGGGACTGGCGGATGCCGTGATGTATTTACTGCGGACGCTGATCGAACGCACTCGCAACCGTACGCTACGGGCCAACCTGAGCGGTACAACTGACGCAGCCACCGGCCAGGCGCTGATTGCCGATGCGTTGCCACCGCGTATTGCGGCAGTGGTGGGCACGGATGAGCTGGAGTCGCTGCGTCGCCGCGTGATCGAGTATTCATCCATGCCCTTGCAGCCACGCCTGGGCTGGGATGACTTCAAGGGGGCGGTGGGGGTTTTCCTGCTGGTGGTGTTCTCGACATTCCCACTTGTAATGCCGTTTCTGTTACTCGACCAGACGGACCTTGCCGTACGTGCCTCTAACCTGGTCGGACTCGCGGTGCTGTTCATCGCCGGTTGGTTGCTGGCCAAATACGCAGGCGCAAAACCCTGGCAAGGCGGTATTGCGTTGGCAGTCACCGGCGCTGTCCTGATCACGGCGATCATCGCGCTCGGAGGATGACTTGTTTTGTGTGCAGAGTAACTCCTGCGTCCAGGTGTGGCTCTTTAATATCGAGCCTGCGCTCTCGCCTTGATTACCCACAATCCCAGTAAAGCCAGAACAGCAAAGCCTGCGCCCACCAGGAAGGTACCCTGGAACCCTACCGTATCCCACAGCGCCCCGGCGATCACACTGGCCAGCAGCAAGGTCAGTCCGGTCAACAGATTGAACATGCCGAAGGCCGTCCCGCGCAGTTCAGCCGGCGCGCGGTCGGCAACCAGGGCGGCGAATATTCCTTGGGTAAACCCCATGTGCAGCCCCCATAGGACGACGCCGACGACCAGGCCACCGATACCCGGCACGAAAGCCAGCGTCAGATCGGCCGCGACCAGCAACAACAGACCCGCGCCGAGCACCGCCACGCGACTGACACGATCGGACAAGGCCCCGGCGGGATAAGCTGACAGTGAGTAGGCCACCCCCATCAGCACCATCACCGCTGGCGCCCACATCGGCTCCAGCCCGACGGCTTGACCGCGCAAGATCAGAAAGGCTTCGCTGAAACGCGCCAGGGTGAACACCGCAGCGACACCCACCACCCACCAGTAGGCCGCGCCCAGCCGGGCCAATTCCCGCCGGCTCAAAGGCGCACGCACCCGGCGCTTCCCTTGCGCTTGTCGGGGCTCATGCACAAACACCAGCAGCACCGCGACGGCAAGGAATGCCGGGATGACGGCCACCCAGAACACTGTCTGGAAGTGGTTCGCGGTCAGCCACATCAATCCGATCGCCAGCATTGGCCCCAGGAATGCACCCACGGTATCCAGCGTCTGACGCAGGCCGAAAGCCGCCCCCCGAATGGCCGGTGGCGTGATATCGGCGACCAGCGCATCGCGTGGGGCGCCGCGAATTCCTTTGCCGATACGGTCGATAAAGCGCGCACCGATCAGCCAATCCAGGGAGCCCGCCAAAGGAAAGATCGGCTTGGACAGCGCCCCCAGCCCATAACCCAGTGCCGCGAGCAGTTTGCGCTTGCCCAATCGATCACTGAGTGCCCCGGAAAATACCTTGGTGATCGACGCCGTAGCCTCGGCTATGCCCTCGATCAGGCCCACCGCGAGCACGGAAGTACCCAGTACTGTCACCATGTAGAGCGGCAACAAGGCATGGATCATCTCTGAGGAGATGTCCATCAACATCGAAACGAAGCCCAGCGCCCAGATGCCGCCAGGCATGGTGCGCCAGCTGTTGCGGGTTGACGCTTGCTCGACTGGCGCGGTAACCGGCGTGTCACCCGACGGATCAGTGGTTTTCATCATGAGCCTCGAAACCCTGGGTCGTGATGCATCGCCCTGGTGTGACCGCTCAGGCAGTGAGTCATTTGCAGGGGAATGCCTCTCGGTGTGCCTGAATCGCCAGTGCCACTTCCGGCTGCTTCAACTGGTTGGGATGGGCCTCCAGATACCTGACGACGACGCCCACGCTTTCTTTATTGTTCACTGCCCGTGGAACGCAGATGCGTTGTTCTTTCGGCAGGAGGTCGGCGTAGGCGGTCAGCGTCTGGCGAACGCCTTGGACAAACCCGATGCATAACCCGCTCTCAAAAGCGCTGTAGTCGTCAGTTGGAATCTTCTGACCGATCATCTTGCACGCCACAAGCAAGTTGTGCCCATCTGCCAGGACTTGACCACACCCCAGCAACGATACCAATGCGACCAAAGCGATTCGGTTTATCAAAGTGCATGCTCCCATGACTCGAGAGAGGCTAGCCGGTGCGATTGCACTATTGAAGGGCATATAAACATAAGCGATCACCGCATAAGTTTTTCGCAAGGCTGCGTGCCAATAGCCAGTTTATGCATCAGTTCAGGCCACGGTTCTGGCTCGATCATGTCCGCCGCGCGCCATATTGGACCCTGGAGTCCTGGCTGACCCAGTAAGTTTAGTTTCAGTACAAAAAAGGGCCATGAGGCCCTTTTTATGGAAAAGATGAACAGTTTTGTAATCGTGCATGCAATTTTCCCAGCGCCCATTCATACGGACTTGGGCAACACTGTTTGTCCCACCGATCGATTTTTACGGGAGCTATCAACACTTAACATCGTCTCCAGTTCAGTGGGGACCTCAGGCCAGGACGTTCGGCTGTGCTGCCGTCTGGGTGCTGCCCAACCCCAGTGGGCGTAATCTTGCGTTCACACTGGAGCAATTGGTGGCGGCGTATCGACAGCTGCATCGGGCTGCCGGTCTGCAGGCGTATTCACATCTTGACTCAAGGCCGTAGGCTTCGGACCTTACTCGACATTATCTTTGGGAATCATTGGCACTGAGCAGAGTCCACCGACAACTACTGCACCGGACAGGTGTCATGTCTATTCTCGCCATCATCTCCAGCTTTTCCGGCAACCCTTGCGTGCTTGTTTCAGCCCCCCGTTCCTGCGGGCGTTGGCCGACGGTCAATGGACAGCATGGAACCGGTTGACTCGGCGCTGATGGCGGCGCGTGCCCAGTTCGCGATCACCATCAGCTTTCATATCGTGCTGGCTGCCCTCACCATCGGGCTGGCCAACTTTTTGATGGCGCTCGAAGCGCTTTGGCTGTGGCGCGGGCGACAGGTCTACCTGGACGTTTATCGTTACTGGCTGAAAGTATTTGCCCTGACCGTGGCGGTGGGCACCGCTTCGGGCCTGATTCTGGAGTATCAGTTCGGACTCAATTGGTCGCGGCTTTCGACTCTGGCGGGTGACATCCTCGGCCCCTTGATGTTCTACGAAGTGCTCGCCGCGTTTTTTCTCGAGGCCGGTTTTCTTGGCATCATGCTCTTCGGCCTGAAGAAGGTCGGCCCAAGGATTCATTTCTTCGCCACCTGCGCAGTGGCCCTCGGTTCACTGATCAGTGCGTTCTGGATCCTGTCCGCCAACTCCTGGATGCAGACGCCTGCCGGTTACACCCTTGGCGTCGACGGACGCTTTCTGGCCGAAGACTGGTGGGCGATCATCTTTAATCCATCGTTCCCTTATCGGCTGGTGCACATGACGTTGGCCGCGTTCCTCGGCACCGCCACACTGGTGGCCGGTGTCAGCGCCTGGCAATTGCTACAGGCGCCCCGCAACCCGCGAGCACGCCTTCAATACTCCATGGCGCTGTGGGCGCTCGTCGTGCTTTCCCCCCTGCAAATAGTGGCGGGCCACCTGCATGGTCGGCACAGCCTTGAGGTTCAGCCACAGAAAATCGCCGCCGTCGAGGCCTCCTGGACTCGTCCGGCCCAGGGTGAGGGGGAGCCCCTGCGCTTATTCGCCATTCCAGACATGGCGCAGCGGCGCAACCATTGGGAGGTGGCGATTCCGCGCCTGGGATCGCTGTACCTGCGCCATGACCTGAGTGGCAGCATTGCCGCTCTGGATGAATTCCCGCCACAGGACATCCCGCCGGTGCCCGTGGTGTTTTTTGCTTTTCGCGTCATGGTCGGCCTGGGCCTGTTGATGCTGGGGCAGGGCATGGCCAGTCTGGTACTGCGATGGCGACACCGGTTATACGCCGCGCGCGGAATGCAGCGATGGGCCGTGCTGATGGCCCCGGCCGGATTTCTCGCGATGCTCAGCGGCTGGGTGGTGACCGAGGTGGGCCGCCAACCCTTCACCGTCTATGGATTACTGCGCACCGCTGACAGTCTGTCGTCGGTGTCCCGACAGCAGGTGCTCGGGTCGACGTGGGTGATCCTGGGGTTTTACCTGCTGATATTCGGTGTTGGCCTCTGGGTGCTCCTGCGAATACTGCGTGAACCTGCGCACAAGGACGAGCCCGGGCCGCAACCGACGCTGGCTGACGAGACAGGTGATTCCTGAGGGCAGGTACCATGTTGGATACTGACGTCTTGACCCTGCTGTGCGCGGCGGCCCTCGGGTTCTCGGTATTGAACTACGTCGTGTTGGACGGCACTGATCTTGGCGTTGGCATACTGCTGGGCCTGACCCGCTGTCGCCTGCAGCGACGTGCCATGGCGGTGACCATCTTGCCGATCTGGGATGCCAATGAAACCTGGCTGGTCCTGGGTGGCGGCGGCCTGTTTGCACTGTTTCCGCTGGCCTATGCCATCCTGCTGCCGGCGCTCTATCTGCCCTTTATCCTGATGTTTCTAGCGTTGATGCTTCGAGCGGTTGCGCTGGAGTTTCGTGACTACGCGAGCAGCGACAGACTCAAACGGGGTGTCGATGCCTTGCTGTCAGTCGGTTCACTGCTCGCCGGGGGCGCGCAGGGGATGGTGTTGGGTACGCTCGTACAGGGCGTCCCCCATCAAGGCGGTCAGTACAGCGGCGACGGCTGGGAGTGGCTGGCCATGTTCCCGCTCTACTGCGGTGCGGTGCTCGTGGTGGGCTACACCTGGCTGGGCGCCTGCTGGCTTTACTGGCGTACTGAAGAAGAACTCCAGCAACGGTCGGGTCGCCAGGCGAAGGTACTGGCGATGGTCACCGTGGTGCTGTTGACCGTGCTGGTTGCCTGGACGGTGATATTGGACACCCGATACGCGCAGCGGCTGTCAGACCCCCTTGTCTGGTTGCCGGCCGCCGCCTTGCTCATTGCACTGCTGTTCGGCTTCATCTCGGGCTTTCGAAGCCGTCGACACTACCTGCCCCTGTTCGCTGCATTGGCAATCTTCGTGGTGGCGTTCGCCTTGATGATCGCTGCGCTGTATCCACTGATCGTTCCGCCGGATCTGACATTACAGGCTGCCGCCTCCAGCCCGACCAGCCAGCTGTTCATGCTGGTTGGCTTCGCCGTGCTGGTACCGGTGACGCTCATATACAACACCTACGGCTTCCGGGTCTTCAGCGGGAAGGTTCGTGCCGCGCGTGATTGACCGCAATCGAGCGACGCTGCTTGTCATCAAATGTGATGGCGTTGTCGTTTGATGAGATGCGCCCAAACAGCCTGCAGCTTACATTCCAGTCAACGTAAATCGCCGTAGTGCACCCAGAACGCTGATTGGAGAAAAAAAGCATGGCCCAAGTCGTACGTTTTTATGAAACCGGTGGTCCCGAGGTTCTTCGCTTTGAAGAGGTAGAGGTCGGTGAGCCCGGTCCTGGTGAGGTTCGACTTCGCCACGTGGCTGTCGGCCTCAACTATGCCGACACCTACTTTCGCAATGGCACTTACCCGATCCCGATGCCCAATGGCATCGGCGTTGAAGCCGCCGGTGTAGTGGCGGCAGTGGGCGAGGGCGTGAGCAATGTGGTGGTCGGGGACCGGGTGACCTATACCGGCTTCACCAACACCCTCGGCGCCTACTGCACCGAACGCCTGATCCCGGCTGCGCCGTTGATCAAGCTGCCGGAAAGCATCTCGTTCGAGACCGCGGCGGCCATGACCATGCGCGGGCTGACCGCGTCGTACCTGATGCGCCGCATCTATGACTTCAAGCCCGGTGACACCATCCTGCTGCACGCTGCCGCCGGTGGCGTCGGCCTGATTGTTTCGCAGTGGGCCAAGTTGTTGGGCCTGACCGTGATCGGCACTGTGTCCAGCGATGCCAAGGCCGAGGTGGCACGCGCTCATGGTTGCGACCATGTGATCAATTACAGCCACGAAGATGTCGCCCAGCGCGTGCGCGAGTTGACGGACGGCGTCGGCGTCAATGTGGTGTTCGACAGTGTCGGCAAGAACACCTTCATGGGCTCGCTGGACTCGCTCAAGCGGCGTGGCTTGTTGGTCTGCGTCGGTACCGCCTCCGGCCCGATTCCTGATTTCAATCCGGCGCTATTGGCTATGAAAGGCTCGCTGTTCGTGACTCGCCCGGCACTGGCGGATTACATCGCCGACCCGGCAGAGAAGGCCGACCTGGCCGGTGAGCTGTTCGACCTGGTCGGCAGCGGCCAGATCAAGATCGAGATCAACCAGCATTACAGCTTGCAGGATGCCGTGCAGGCGCACCGTGATCTGGAATCGCGCAAGACCACCGGTTCATCGATCTTCGTCATCTAAGGAGGTCTGCCGCCATGCAAGTCGAACAACTAACCTGCAGCATTGGCGCAGAGCTGATTGGCGTCAAGCTGGCTGATGCCGTCCATGACGACGGCCTGTTCGCCGAGATCCGCGCTCAATTGCTCAAGCATCGCGTGCTGTTCCTGCGCGACCAGGACATCACTCGCGCCGAGCATGTGGCCTTTGCCCAACGCTTCGGCGAACTGGAGGATCACCCGGTCATCGGCAGCCACCCGGATCACCCGGGCCTGGTCCAGGTCTACAAGAATCCGGACAGTCCGGTCGACCGTTACGAGAACTCCTGGCACACCGACGCCACCTGGCGCGAGGCGCCGCCGCTGGGCAGCGTGCTGCGTTGCCTGGAGTGCCCGCCAGTCGGTGGTGACACCATGTGGGCCAACATGGTGGAGGCTTACAAGCATCTGCCGGACGAGATAAAGGCGAAGATCGAAGGCCTGCGTGCCCGTCATAGCATCGAGGCGACCTTCGGTGCGGCGATGCCGATCGAAAAGCGCCTGGCGCTCAAGGCCCAGTACCCGGACGCGGAGCACCCCGTGGTGCGCACTCATCCAGAGACTGGCGAGAAGGTGCTGTTCGTCAACTCGTTCACGACTCACTTCACCAACTTCCACACGGCCGAGCGTGTGCGGGTCGGCCAGGATTTCACCCAGGGCTCGTCCGAACTGCTGCGTCACCTGACCAGCCAGGCGCACATTCCGGAGTACCAGGTGCGCTGGCGCTGGAAGCCCAACAGCATCGCCATCTGGGACAACCGCAGCTCGCAGCACTACGCCGTGATGGATTACCCGCCGTGCCATCGCAAGATGGAGCGCGCCACGATCATGGGCGACAAGCCTTTCTGAGCAACTTCACCTGACCCCATGCAAAAGCCTGCTCCGTACAGCCTGTCGGGCAGGCAAAAACAAAAATAGGAGATAATCATGCAGTTTTTCGACGATTCCCTGCACCCGGATACCATGGAAAAAGTGGTGATTACCGTCGCCCCTTACGCTCCCCAGTGGATGCCTGGCGACTTTGCGGAAGACATTCCGCTGACCATGGACGAACACGTGCAGGCAGCGGTCGACTGCTATGAAGCGGGCGCCACCGTGCTGCACTTGCACGTGCGTGAACTGGACGGTAAAGGGTCCAAGCGCCTGTCCAAGTTCAACGAGCTGATCGCCGGTGTGCGTGAAGCCGTGCCGGACATGATCATCCAGGTCGGCGGTTCGATTTCCTTTGCTCCTGAAGGCGACGGCGCCGATGCCCTGTGGCTCTCCGACGATACCCGGCACATGCTCGCGGATCTGACGCCCAAGCCCGATCAGGTCACCATCGCCATCAACACCATTCAAATGACTATCACGGAGCTGCTGTTTCCGGAAGGCATTGAAGGCACCTCCCTGCTTGATCCGGCCACCCATGCCGCCTATACCGAAATGACCGTGCCGGCAGGTCCTGCCTTTGTCGCCGAGCACCTCAAGCGTTTGCAGGCCAGCAATATCCAGCCGCACTTCCAGCTGACCGGCATCCATGCCTACGAAACCCTCGAGCGCCTGGTGCGCAAGGGCGTCTACAAGGGCCCGATGAACCTGACCTGGATCGGCATCGGTGGCGGTTTCGACGGCCCGAACCCGATGAACCTGATGAACTTCATCAATCGCGTACCGGATCGTTGCACCTTGACTGCCGAGTCGTTGCTCAAAAACGTGCTGCCACTCAACACCATCGCCATGGCCATGGGCTTGCATCCACGCCTCGGTAACGAAGACACCATTATCGATCAGCACGGCAAGCGTTTCTCTTCCGTGGAGCAGGTCAAGCAGACGGTGCGCATTGCCAACGAGCTGGGTCGTGAGATCGCCAGCGGCAAAGAGGCGCGCGACATCTACCGTATCGGCGTGCAATACGAAACCATTGAGGAAACCCTGTTGGCCAACGGCCTGGCGCCGAACCGCAAGGCAGGTCAGAAGGGCGTACCACAACGCGGCTGATGCACAGGGCGGGGCAGGCCGCTGAAGGTAGCCTGCCCCGACCCACCTGAAACGCGTTGAGCAAGACCAAAACAATAACAAGACGGGTGCAAGACACCGAGGAGGCAGCATGGCCTATCACCACACTGTGGACGATGCAGAAGATACTTCAGTTGGCATTCCGCGCAAGTACGCCTGGGCCGTATTCGCACTGACCTTTGGCCTGTTGATCTCCGATTATATGTCGCGGCAGGTGCTCAATGCCGTGTTCCCGATTCTCAAGGGCGAGTGGGCATTGAGCGACGGCCAGCTCGGCCTGCTCAGCGGCATTGTGGCCTTGATGGTGGGGGTGCTGACGATCCCCCTGTCGCTGTTGGCCGACCGCTTTGGCCGGGTCAAGAGCCTGGCGCTGATGGCCTTGCTGTGGAGCCTGGCCACCTTGGGCTGCGCCCTGGCCCAGAACTACCAGGAGATGTTGATCGCGCGCTTCATGGTCGGCGTCGGCGAGGCGGCCTACGGCAGCGTCGGCATCGCCGTGGTGGTATCGGTGTTTCCCAAGAACATGCGTGCAACCCTCGCCAGTGCCTTCATGGCAGGCGCCATGTTTGGCTCGGTGCTGGGCATATCCCTGGGCGGGGCGATAGCCGTCAAGCTGGGCTGGCGTTGGTCGTTCGCCAGTATGGCGCTGTTTGGCCTGGTGCTGGCGGCGATTTACCCGCTCGTTGTCAAGGAAGCCCGTATTGCCCCGCAGCGCCTGGCCACGGCCGGGAGCAAAATCAAAGCGACGGTCAAGCGTCCGCTGCGCACCTTGTACGGCACGCGTTCGGTGATCGCCGCTTACGTGGCCAGCGGTCTGCAGACGTTCGTTGCCGGTAGCATGATTGTGTGGATGCCGAGCTACTTCAACCGCTATTACGGGATGGGCGAGGGCAAGGCTGGCGTCATAGCAGGCGTCATGGTGTTGTGCTGCGGTGGCGGGGCGATTATGTGCGGCATGCTCAGTGATCGCCTGAGCCGTCAATCTCCGTTGCGCAAGATCGAGATTTCCATTGCGTTCTGCCTGGGCAGCTGCCTGCTGATGTCGCTGGCTTTGATTCAGCCGGTCGGCCCTCTCCAGTTGGGCCTGATCGGCACGGCCATGCTGTTCGTGACGGGCACCAACGGCCCGACCATTGCCACGATCGCGAACCTGACCCACTACAAAGTGCATGGCACCGCTTTTGCCGCCCTGACCCTGGTCAATAATATGCTCGGCCTGGCCCCGGGACCTTTCGTCACCGGCAGGGTGTCCGACGTTATCGGCCTGCATGGGGCCTTCCAGCTGGTGCCGATGATGAGCATCGCGGCAGCGGCGGTGTTCTTCTATATCCGCTGTCACTATCTGGACGACATTGCCCGTGTGCAGGGCAAGGATGTCGATGACGCGCCCGCCAAAGCGGTGATGGAGGTGTCGCCGTGACGGGGATATTGCGTATCGATGCGTTCTTCGACTTCATCTGCCCCTGGTGCCTGATCGGCAAGCGTCAGCTCGAGCGCGCACTCATGCAGTTGCGCGCCAGCCAGCCGCAGGTCCAGCTGGAGCTGGCCTGGCATGGCGTGCAGTTGCTGCCGCACCTGCCGGCGCAGGGCGTGCCCTTTGTCGAGTTCTACCGTCAGCGCCTGGGCAGTGCCGAGGCGGTGCAAGCGCGCCAGGCGCAAGTCCGGCAGGCCGCGGCGGCCGTAGGCCTGAGCATCGACTTCAGTGGCATCGAGACGATGCCCAATACCGCCGATGCCCATCGCCTGATGGAATGCGCCTCTGAACTGGGGAGCGTGGCGCAGCGTGACGCCCTGCTGGAGCGGCTGTTCGCCGCCTATTTTGATCAAGGCAAGGACCTTGGAGACAGTGCCACCTTGCTGGCGATCGCCGGGTCCTGCGGTTACCCGCGCGAGGCCCTGGTCGACTGCCTGGAGGGCGCTGGCAGCCCCTACGACGATAGCGGGATGGGCGCCAGGGGCGTGCCGTATTTCATCTTCAACCGTCGCCAGGCGATCTCCGGCGCGCAGCCGGCCGAGGTGCTGCTGCAGGTGATGCGGCAAGCCCTTGGGCAGGACGCGGCCGGGAGCCCGGCATGAGCCTGCACATTGCGGTACCGGCCGAGAAAGTCCCGGCACCTGGCATGCGCTCGCTGTTCGAGCCCGAGGGCAGCAGCCTGGCGCTGTTCAATGTCGCAGGCCAGCTCTACGCCATCGACGACAGCTGTCCGCATCAGGGGGCCTCACTCTGCGGAGGCCGCCTCGAGGGCAAGGTGATCCAGTGCTGTGCCCACGGCCTGCGCTTCGACCTTGCCAGCGGCTACATGCTCAATTCAACCGCGGTGAAGGTTGCCAACTACCCGGTCGAAGTGATCGACGGCCAAGTGTTCATTGTCATCGCTTCCAAGGAATCCGCCGTATGAGTGCCATTGCTCTGGCCTATGTTCACTGCCGTGCGCGTGAGCTGGCCCCCGGTTTTATCGTCAGCCTGATAGTCGCTGCCGCGGCGAGTTTCCTGTCCGAGCACTACGGTGCGCCGGTGATGCTGTTCGCGCTGCTGCTCGGCATGGCGCTGAACTTCCTGGCTGGCGATGGCCAGTGCAAGGCCGGTATCGAGTTCACCGCGCGCACCGTGTTGCGCATCGGGGTGGCGCTGCTGGGCATGCGCATCACCCTGGAGCAGATCGCTGCGTTGGGCTGGAAACCGGTCGCGCTGGTCGTGACCCTGGTCGCGGTGACCATTATCGTGTCGATGGTGGCGGCCAGGGCCATGGGGTTCCAGCGGGTGTTCGGCATGCTTACCGGTGGCGCTACGGCGATCTGCGGTGCGTCCGCGGCATTGGCATTGGCCGCAGCGTTGCCCAGTCATCCGCAGAAGGAGCGCGCCACCCTGTTCACCGTGATTGGCGTGTCGGCCCTGTCGACCATGGCCATGATCGTCTACCCGATGATCGCCAACTGGCTCGAACTCAATCCGCAGCAGGCAGGGGTGTTCCTCGGTGCCACCATCCACGACGTTGCCCAGGTCGTAGGCGCCGGCTACGGCATGTCTACCGAGACCGGCGATACCGCCACCGTGGTCAAATTGATGCGCGTGGCCATGCTTCTGCCGGTGATTGTCTGCGCGGCGATGATGTCCCGCATGCAGGGCGGCGACCTGCCGGGCAAACGACCGCCGTTGCTGCCCTGGTTCGCGGTGGGCTTCCTGATACTCGCGTGCGTCAACAGTACCGGCTGGATCGTCCCGGCAGTGCAGGGTTTTACCAACGAACTGTCGCGCTGGTGCCTGGTGATCGCCATCAGCGCCCTGGGCATGAAGACCCAGCTCAAGGAGCTTGCCGCCGTGGGCATCAAGCCGATCCTGCTGATGGTGGGGGAGACCGTATTCCTCGTCGTTATGGTGCTGTTGCTGATGCACTGGGGCTTGTAAGCGGACGCTCAATTGGGGGTAGCACGCCTGCGCGCACAGCTTAAGCGTGAGCCAGGCGTCGTACCTCCGGATACGCTCCTTTTGCGGTCGTCTGTCAAAGCAGGCGGCCGTTTTTTTTGGGGGGTACGGTCCCCTGTAGGAGCTGGCTTGCCAGCGAAGGTCGTTAACGATAACGCGTGAATACTGGTGATACGCGGGGCACTTGAGTCCATCGCCAGCAAGCCGGCTCATACAGGGGCGCCAGCAAGCTGGCTCCTACAGGTCTCAGCTGTCTTTGCGCGGCACGATCTTGCGTTCGCTGCGCCAGGCGGCAGGAGGCATGTTGAACTGGGAAATGAACCAGCGAGTGAATGAATTGGGCATGGAGTAGCCGAGCATGTCGGCGATCCGTCCCAGCGAGTACCCGGGGTTCTCCAGGTAGCGAACCACCAGGTCGCGGCGCACGCTGCTGATCAACTCACTGAAACTGGCGCCTTCTTCATCCAGGCGGCGCTGCAGGGTGCGCACGTTCATACCGTGGCTCTGAGCGATCTGCGCAATGGTCGCGCGGCCCATGGGGAGCAACAGGTAAATGGATTTACGCACGTCGAACGCCAGGGATCCGCCGTTTTTGCCCATCAGCGACGAGTCGAGGTAGCGTTGCGCGTGTCGGGCCATGGCCTCATTGGCCAGGGGGTTGGCGGCGTCGAGGTTGGCGGCGGGACAAACGATGCCATTGAACTCGCAGCCGAACTCCACTTTGCAGCCGAAGATCCGTCGATGCACGGAGAGGTCCGCCGGAGCGTCATGGGTAAAACAGACACTGGTCGGGTGCCAGTGCGCGCCGAGCAGGGCGGCGCAAAAACGGTGCATCACGGCAACGGCCAACTCGATGGATTGGCGGTTGTTCGTGCCCATATCAGTGACCAGTTCTTCGCGGATGATCACCGTCTTGCCGGTTTCCTCAACGAAAACAGCCAGTGAATCGTTAAGCAGGTGACGGTACTGCACGATCACTTTCAGCGCGTCGCGCAGCGTGTTCTGGTGACTGAGCAGCAGGCTCACTTCACCAAAGTCCGATAAGTGTCGCAGCTCCGCCATGCGCAGGCCGAAGGTTTCACAACCGCTCAGGCGCGATGACTTCTCCAGCAGGATGATGCTGGCGGTGGCCGGGATGCGTTGATCGGGGTCGCTGAGGAGCGAAGGGGTCAAGCCCACCTCGGCCAAAAGAGCGTTCGCATTCAGCCCTAGATGGCGAGCCACTTCCTGGTAATTGGTCAGTACGGCGGTTCGAGCTTGAATGGTCATGGCGTGCATTCATTCCATTTAATGACAAACGAGGTCCCGCTGTCGCAGCTACCTGCCATTTATAGAGACTTTGTCGTGAAATGAAAATAGTTTGACGGGGAAAATCTATTTCTGCGGGGCTGTCATCAAAAGGGAAGTGGTTGACGCTAAATGTAACGCGCGCCGACGAGGCGAATCCTACTGTGCTGCTGGAGGGTTCGAACGATTGGCGGACCTTTCGATGGATTGTCCAAAGGTGAATTAGCGCGATGAATGACACCACGATTTTGATAGTTCCAGGCTTGCGTGATCATGTGCCAGAGCATTGGCAAACATTGCTGGAAGCCAAGTTGGACAAGGTCCGCTCAGTGCCACCACTGGAAGCGAACAAGCTCAGCCTGGCGGCACGCGTGGAAGCGATCCAGCGCGAGCTGGAGCAGATTTGCGGTCCGGTGATCCTGGTGGCCCACAGTGCCGGTGTGCTGATGGTGGTGCACTGGGCCGCCCTTCATGACCGCCCGATCAAGGGCGCCTTGCTGGCCGCACCGCCGGACCTCGAGGCCAGCTGGCCAGCAAATTATCCGACCCCTGAAAGCCTGCGGGCCAATGGCTGGGATCCGCTGCCAAAAGGGTCTCTGCCGTTCCCTTCGATCGTCGCGGCCAGTACCAACGACCACCTCGCGAGCCTCGAATCCGTGACCCGGATGGCCGGTGACTGGGGCAGTGAACTGGTCAACCTCGGTGCGGTAGGCCATCTCAATCCTGCAGCCGGATACGGCGAGTGGCCGCAGGCACAAGACTTTATCCGCACGCTGGATCGTGGGGTGCAAACAGCTCAATAAAACTGCCTGAAGGAAACTCGCATCACTGCAAGGACCGGATGTGAGTCGTTGTTAGAACCAAAAAACAAAAACAACAAAAAACGGAGACAACGTAATGCACATCTCGACCGGACACCGTCCTCTGCGCCTCAGCTTGCTCGCCAGCGCCATGCTGCTCGCCTCCATGCCGGCTGCCCATGCCTTTGAACTCGACACGGGCAGTGAAGATTGGGCCGTGCGCTTCGATAACACCCTCAAGACCAGCTACGGCCAACGGGTCGAAGGCCAGAACTCGAAGACTGCCAACGCCTCCAACTACAACGACGGCGACAAGAACTTCAGTGTCGGCAGTGCAGTGACCCAGCGGGTCGATCTGTTGACCGAGCTCGATGTGGTCTACCAACGGAAAATGGGCTTTCGTGTCAGTGCCGCGAGTTGGTATGACCATGCCTATGACAATGTCGGTTCCAACTCCAACCCTTTTCCAGGGCAGCAGGGCAATGCGGGCAACCTGGTGGCGGCTCGTCAGTCCGGATCGATTCAGCCTGGCGACTCGCTGAACGGCCACGCTGCAAGCAAGCATGGGCTGAGCAACTACAGCGATCGTTATTACAACGGCCCCTCCGGTGAGATCCTCGATGCCTTCGTGTTCTATAGCACCGAGGTCGGCGAGGAGTCGATGTTCAGCACCAAGCTCGGGCGGCACAACATGTACTGGGGCGAGACCCTGTTCAATGCGGCCAACGGCATCAACTACGGTCAGTCGGCCCTGGACCTGGCCAAGTTGTATAACGTGCCGGGCACCGAAACCAAGGAGCTGTTCCTGCCGCGCAACCAGCTGTCCATGTCGTTCACGGTCAATCCCGAGCTGACCCTGGGGGCGCAGTACTTCCTGGAGTTCCGCAACACCCGTCTGCCCGAGGGTGGGACTTACATGGGCGGCTACGACATGTTCGGTGAAGGCGGGGACGTGTTCTGGCTGCCGGTGCCGACCGCGCTGAACGGGGCCGGTGCTTTTTACGGTACCTCGCGCGGGCATGACGTCAAGCCGCACAACGCCGGCGACTTCGGGCTGATGGCCAAGTGGAGCCCGGAATGGCTGGACGGCACCCTGGGCTTCTACTACCGCAACACGTCGGACCCGATGCCGGTAGTGCTGGTCAATGCGCCCAACCTGCAAACGCCAGGCCTGCCGGGGCTCACCGGCGCTGAATACCTGTCCGCTTATGCCGATGACATCGACATCTATGGCATCAGTCTGTCGAAGGGGGTGGGCCCGGTCAGCGTCGGTCTCGATGTGAACTACCGCGAGAACATGCCGCTGCTGAGCAACTTCACCACCGTCAACCCGACCTTGAGAGGGCAGGCCGATCAGGGGCTGGTCAACGGCGACAACCTCATCGGTGCCGTGCCGGGCCGAGGTGATACCGGAACGGCCCGTGGCAAGACTTTCCACGTGGTACTCAACGGCATCGTGAGCTTTGGCAATACGCCGTTATGGGATTCCTCCTCGCTGGCTGTCGAAGGATCGATGACCCATCTGGTCAGCGTCGACAAGGGCAAGCAGTCCTTCAAGGGCAACTCCAGCTACCACGGGGTCGACAAAGTCGACACCAATGCCTACTCCATCGCCACCAACTTCACCCCGACCTGGTTCCAGGTGTTCCCGGGCGTCGATATGTCCATGCCGATGTCCTACAACGTCGGCCTCAAGGGCAACTCGGCCGTCCAGCTGGGTGGCAGCGAGGACACTGGCAGCTACTCCATCGGCGTCGCCGCGGACGTCTATCAAAAATACAAGTTCGACCTGAAGTACGTCGATTCCTTTGGTCCTTTCAATACCTGTGAAACCGGATTTGACAACAACACCCCCGGCAGTGGTGGGCAGTACCGCTGCATTCCCGGCCAGATCACTTCCCAGGCAGGCCTGGCGCCGCTGCTGAAGGACCGCGGGATGATCACGGCCTCGTTCAAAACCACCTTCTGATTGACACCCGGATTACAACAACAAAGTGGAGAGAATTCAGATGAAATTCCTAAATAGCATGCTGGCAGCGTCCCTGGCGGCCGTCATTGCCGGTCAGGCCCATGCGGCCGTATCGGCTCAGGAAGCCGCCAAGCTGGGCACCAGCCTGACCAACGTGGGTGCGGAGATGGCAGCCAATGCCGATGGTTCGATTCCAGCCTACACCGGCGGGTTGACCACCGCTCCAGCCAGCTTCAAGGCGGGCGACGGCATGCGTCCGGATCCTTTTGCCAACGAGAAGCCGCTGTTGGTCATCGATGGTAAGAACGTCGACAAGTACAAGGGCCAGTTGACCGCCACCACGGCAGAGCTTGCCAAGCGCTATCCCACTTTCCACATCAATGTGTATCCGACCCACCGCACTGTCGCCCTGCCTCAGGCGGTGCTCGACAACAGCCTGAAAAACGCCACCGGTACCAAGGCCCTCGATGGCGGCCTGTCCATCGATAACCTGTTGCCCGGCGTGCCGTTCCCGATCCCGACCTCGGGCAGTGAAGCCATGTGGAACCACCTGCTGCGCGTCGGGGGCAATCGCAACGTCAAGTATGACTCCTGGAACGTCGATTCCGCGGGTGTACCGACACTGTCCACCACGGCGCTGTCGTTCTCGAGCTATCCGATCTACGACGACATGTCGAAGCCGTTCAAGAGCACTGACGTGTTCTTTCAGATGAAGCTGTATTACACCGGTCCCGCGCGCCGTGCGGGCGAGGCCATCATGCTCAAGGATACGGCCAACCCCTTGGCGCAGCCACGCCGCAGCTGGCAATACCTGCCTGGCCAGCGCCGCGTGAAGCTGGCGCCGGACCTGGCCTATGACACGCCTAACCCGGGTACGGGCGGTGCCGGTACTTACGACGATGTATTCGTGTTCAACGGTGCCCTGGACCGCTTCGAGTGGAAGCTTACGGGCAAGCAGGAAATGGTGGTGCCGTACAACACCTACAAGCTGACCTACGCGGTGGACGCCAAGCAGCTGACGACCCCCAACCACATCGCACCTGACTATGTGCGCTGGGAGAAGCACCGCGTCTGGGTGGTGGAAGGCACGCTTAAATCCGGTTCGCGCCACATCTACCAGAAGCGTCGCATGTACCTGGACGAAGACAGCTGGATCGCTTTGGCCTCCGACCAGTATGACTCGAGCGGCAAGCTCTACCGCGGCTCCTTCGCCTTCCTCAGCCAGAGTTACGACAAAAAGATCCCCGATGTCTCGCCTTTCATGATCTACGACCTGGTGGGCGGCTCCTACAACATCAACGGCATCACGGGCGCGTACGGCGGCATCAAGTACATCGAGTCGCTGTCGAAGGCGCAGTGGGCGCCGGATGCACTGGCAGGGTCCGGTATCCGCTGAGCGGCAGGCGATAAAGCCCGGGGCGATCGCTTGTGGTCCCCCGGCAGAGTGACTGGAAGATGGACGGCCGGAGCGTCGTTCATCTTGGGTTACCGATTCCGACGCCGGCCTGTACCTCGTGTGCTTTGCGGTGTCGTTCTCTTAGAAGGTGCGGTATGGGTTCCTTGAAAAAGTTCGTGCTGGCGCTGCTGTGCTCGATGCTGGCGCTGTTGCAGGGTGTTGCTCAGGCAACCGGTTATGTCGATGTACTGGATCTGCCGGCCAAGCCGAGTCCTTTGGCCGTGAGTAGCCCCTTGATTGGCATTGCTCGCGCCGGCGAGCGCCTGGTCACTGTGGGCCAGCGTGGCCATATTCTTTATTCCGATGACGCAGGCAAGCACTGGTTGCAGGCCAGTGTCCCGCTCAGCAGTGATCTGACGGCGGTGTTTTTTCCTTCTGCCAGGCAGGGCTGGGCGGTCGGCAACGATGGCGTGGTACTGCACAGCAGCGATGCCGGCGCCACTTGGCGCAAGCAGCTCGACGGTCGCCAGATCGGTGCCGCTGTGGTCAAGCATTATGCGGCGCTGGCCAGTGCAGACCCTGGCAACGAGCAATGGCCACTGCTGGTCGCCGAAGGTGAGCGGCTGGTCGAACAGGGGGCGGACAAGCCGCTGCTCGATGTGTGGTTCGCCAACGACAAGCTGGGCTATGTGGTCGGTGTGTTCAACCTGATCCTGCGGACCGAAGACGGTGGCCAGAGCTGGACGCCGTTCCAGGATCGCACCGACAACCCGCAAGGCTTTCACCTCAACGCCATCGCCTCGACCGGTGACGCGCTGTACATCGTTGGCGAACAGGGCCTGCTGCTGAAATGGGATGACGCGCAGCAGCGCTTCGCTGCCTTGCCGACGCCTTATCAGGGCAGCTACTTCGGCGTGGTCGGCAAGCCCGGTGAAGTACTGGTCTACGGCCTGGGCGGCAATGTGTTTCGCAGCACCGATGGCGGTCTCAGCTGGAACCCGTTGGCGAGTGGCCTGCAGGTCAGCATCACGGCGGGGATCATCAATGACCAGGGTCAGTACGAGCTGTTCACCCAGGCGGGACATGCGCTGGTCAGTCAGGCGGGCGGTACACGGCTGCAGTTGCTGGAACAGCAGGATCCGACCCCTGTGGCCGGTGTGAGCCAGGCCGCCGATGGTTCGCTGGTAGTGGTGGGTAGCCGTGGTGTACAGGCACTGTCTGTCAAATAAGAAAAATTAGAGCGAGTACCCAGACATGGGCAATATCAAACAAGACACCATGCCGGTGATCCGCGAGCTGCGGGACTTCAATCAGTCCTCCGGCAACCGGTTGGAGCGGCTGGTATTCAACTACCGCCCGCTGTTCATGCTGCTCATGGCGCTGGCCACGGTGGTGCTGGGCTATATGGCGGTGACGCGTCTGGAGCTGCGCCCCAGCTTCGAGAAAATGATTCCGCAGAGCCAGCCGTACATCAAGAATTTCCTGGAGAACCGCCAGTCGTTGCGCGGCCTGGGCAACTCGGTGCGGGTGGTGGTGGAAAACACCCAGGGCGATATCTTCGACCCCGGCTATCTGGACGTGCTCAAGCAGGTCAATGACCAGCTGTTCCTCACCGAAGGCGTCGACCGCGCCTGGATGAAGTCGCTGTGGAGTCCAGGGGTGCGCTGGACCGAAGTCACCGAAGAAGGTTTTCAGGGGGGCCCGGTGATGCCCGACAGTTATCAAGGCTCGCCATCGGACATCGAACAGCTGCGGCAGAACATCACCCGCGCCGGTATCGTCGGCAGCCTGGTCGCCAGCGATTTCAAATCGAGCATGCTGATCGTGCCGTTGCTGGACAAAGCCACGGCCACCGGTCAGCGCCTCGACTACCATCAATTTTCGCAGATGCTCGAAGCGCAATTGCGCGACAAGATCGAATTCGCCGGCGACAGTGCGGCACGACTGACCGGGGAAGAGGGCAAGGGCCAGTACAAGGTCCGGGTGATCGGTTTCGCCAAATTGATGGGCGACCTGATCGACGGGCTGATCCAGGTGATGATGTTCTTCGGCCTGGCCGTGGTCACCTCGCTGGTCATCATCTATTGCTATACCCGCTGTGTGCGCAGCACCTTGCTGGTGGTCGGCTGCTCGCTGATCGCCGTGGTCTGGCAATTGGGCATCGTCGCCTGGCTGGGCTATGCCATCGACCCGTATTCGGTGCTGGTACCCTTCCTGATCTTTGCCATCGGCGTGTCCCACGCGGCGCAGAAGATGAACGGCATCATGCAGGACATCGCCCGCGGCACCCACAAGCTGATTGCCGCCCGCTACACCTTCCGCCGCCTGTTCATTGCCGGGGTCACTGCGTTGCTGGCCGATGCGGTGGGCTTCGCGGTGCTGATGCTGATCGATATTCCGGTGATCCAGGACCTGGCGATCACCGCCAGCATTGGCGTGGCGGTGCTGATTTTTACCTCGCTGCTGCTGATGCCGGTGGCGCTGTCCTATATCGGTGTCGGGCGCAAGGCGGCCGAGCGGGCGCTGAAAATCGATACCCGGGCGGACGGACACAAAGGCTTCGGCAAACTGTGGGACATGCTCGACCGCTTCACCACCCGCAAGTGGGCGACGGGTGCGGTACTGGTGGCGACGTTGATGGGCATTGGCGGTTTCATGGTCAGCCTGCAGCTGAAAATCGGCGACCTCGACAGTGGCGCTCCGGAGTTGCGTGCCGACTCGCGTTATAACCGTGACAACGCCTACATCACCAGCCACTACGCACTGTCCAGCGACCTGTTCGCAGTGATGATCAAGACCGCGCCGGAAGGTTGCCTGAGCTACCAGACGCTGGTCCTCGCCGACCGTCTGGCCTGGGAGCTGCAGCAGTCCCCCGGGGTGCAGGCGACGTCGTCGCTGGTCAACGCGGTACGGCAGATCACCGCCGGTACTTACGAAGGCAACCCCAAACTCAACAGCATCCAGCGCAACCAGGACGTGCTGAACTACGCCGCGCAGCAAGCCTCGGTCAACTCCCCGGAGTTGTTCAACAACGACTGCTCGCTGATGCCGGTGATTGCCTTCCTCAAGGATCACAAGGCCGAGACCCTGGACGCGGTGGTGGCCATTGCCGACAAGTTCGCCAAGGACAACAGCACCCCGGACCGTCAGTTCCTGCTGGCCGCCGGCAGTGCCGGCATCGAGGCCGCGACCAACATCGTGGTGCGCGAAGCCAACCGCACCATGCTGTTGTATGTCTATGCCGCGGTGACGTTGTTCTGCCTGATCACCTTCCGCAGCTGGCGCGCGACAGTGGTGGCCTTGCTGCCGCTGGTGCTGACCTCGATCCTTTGCGAGGCGTTGATGGTGGTCATGGGCATCGGTGTGAAAGTCGCGACCTTGCCGGTGATCGCCCTGGGTGTCGGCATCGGGGTCGACTACGCCTTGTACCTGCTCAGCGTGCAGCTGCATTACCAGCGTCAGGGCCTGTCGCTGGGGGATGCCTACCGCAAGGCGGTGTCGTTCACCGGCCGGGTGGTCGGGCTGGTGGGCATCACCCTGGCGGCCGGCGTGATCTGTTGGGCCTGGTCACCGATCAAGTTCCAGGCGGACATGGGCATCCTGCTGACCTTCATGTTCCTGTGGAACATGCTCGGCGCGCTGATCCTGATTCCAGCCCTGTCGTATTTCCTGTTGCGCGGGCCCTCGCTGATCCGTGGTACTGCTGCGGACGCCCCGGATGCGCCGGTGGTGCACGTCAGTGAGACCGACAACGCCAAACAACCGGGCATGCGACCTGCCCTCACACTGTCCGAGTAAGTCAAACATGTCTGATTACAAAGCTCCTCTACGCGACATGCGCTTCGTTCTCAATGAAGTCTTCGAGGCTTCCAGGCTTTGGGCCCGGCTGCCGGGCCTGGCCGAGGTGGTCGACGAACAGACGGCTGCCGCGATCCTTGAAGAGGCCGGCAAGATCAGCGCCGGCATCATCGCGCCGCTGCGCCGCAGTGGCGACGAACAAGGTTGCTCCTGGGACAACGGAGCGGTGACAGTCCCGGCTGGTTTTATCGCGGCGTACCAGGCATTCGCCGAAGGCGGTTGGGTGGGTGTTGGCGGCGATCCGCAGTTCGGTGGCATGGGCATGCCCAAGGCGATTTCCGCCCAGGTCGAGGAAATGGTGACCTCGGCCAACCTGTCGTTCGGCACGTACCCGATGCTGACCGCCGGTGCCTGCCTGTCGCTCAGTGCCCATGCCAGCGAAGCGCTGAAACAGAAGTACCTGCCGAACCTGTATGCCGGCACCTGGAGCGGTTCCATGTGCCTGACCGAAGCCCATGCCGGTACCGACCTGGGCCTGATTCGCACCAAGGCCGAACCCCAGGCCGACGGCAGTTTCAAGATCAGCGGCAGCAAGATCTTTATTTCCGGCGGCGAGCACGACTTGACCGAGAACATCATCCACCTGGTGCTGGCCCGGCTGCCGGATGCACCCGCGGGACCCAAAGGCATTTCCCTGTTTCTGGTGCCCAAGGTGCTGGTCAATGACGACGGCTCGCTGGGCGAGCGCAACGCGCTGTCCTGCGGTTCCATCGAACACAAGATGGGCATCAAGGCGTCCGCCACCTGCGTGATGAACTTCGACCAGGCCAGCGGCTGGATCGTCGATGCGCCGGGCAAGGGCCTGGCGGCGATGTTCACCATGATGAACTACGAGCGCCTGGGCGTGGGTATCCAGGGCCTGGCGCAGGGCGAGCGTTCCTATCAGAGCGCCGCCCTGTATGCCCGTGACCGCCTGCAAAGCCGCGCGTCAACCGGTGCGCAGCATCCGGACAAGGCCGCCGACCCGATCATCGTGCACCCGGATGTGCGGCGCATGCTGCTGACCATGAAGGCCTTGAACGAGGGCGGGCGTGCCTTCTCCAGCTACGTGGCCTTGCAACTGGATACCGCCAAGTACAGCGATGACGCGCCAACCCGCAGCCGCGCCGAGCAACTGGTGTCGCTGCTGACCCCGGTGGCCAAGTCGTTCCTGACCGACATGGGGCTGGAAACCACCCTGCACGGCCAGATGATCTTCGGCGGCCACGGCTATATTCGCGAATGGGGCCAGGAGCAGTTGGTGCGTGATGTACGGATCACCCAGATCTACGAAGGCACCAATGGCATCCAGTCCCTGGACCTGGCCGGGCGCAAGATCGTCGGCAGCGGCGGGGCGCTCTACCGGTTGTTCGCCGACGAGATTCGCCAGTTCACCGCCAACGCCGGTGCCGAACTTGGCGAGTTCACCCAACCGTTGAACTTTGCGGTGGACACCCTCGACGAACTGACCGCGTGGCTGCTGGATCGAGCGCAGGGCAACCCCAACGAAATCGGCGCCGCCTCGGTCGAGTACCTGCAGGTATTCGGTTACACGACCTATGCCTACATGTGGGCATTGATGGCCAAGGCGGCCATGGGCAAGGCAACCGAAGACGCTTTCTACACCAGCAAGCTGGGCACCGCCCGTTTCTACTTCGCCCGCCTGCTGCCACGCATCCACTCGTTGAGCGCGTCGGTCAAGGCCGGCAGTGAATCCCTCTACTCGCTGGACGCGGCGCAATTCTGAATAAGGAAGGTACAACCATGCTGAAAACAAAAATAATTCCACCAGCACAAGGCGCCTACACCTACCCGCTGTTGATCAAGCGCTTGTTGCTGTCCGGGGTGCGCTACGAATCTGCCAATGAGATCGTCTACGCCGACAAGCTGCGTTACAGCTACCAGACCCTCATCCAGCGGATCCACCGGTTGGCCAATGCGCTGACCGCGGCCGGGGTCAAGGCCGGAGATACCGTGGCCATGCTCGACTGGGACAGTCACCGCTACCTGGAGTGTTTCTTCGCCGTGCCAATGATCGGCGCGGTGCTGCATACGGTGAACATCCGTCTTTCGCCGGATCAGGTGCTCTACACCATGAACCACGCCGAGGACGACCTGGTGCTGGTGCATGATGATTTCCTGCCCATGATCGAGCAGATTCAAGGCGAGCTGAACACCGTCAAGGGTTATATCCGGCTCACTGACGATGCTGCGAGCGGCATCGACCTACCGGTACTGGGGGAGTATGAAAGCCTGCTCTCCCAGGCGGCTCCCCATTACGACTTCCCCGATTTTGATGAAAACTCGGTGGCGACCCTGTTCTACACCACAGGCACCACCGGCGCCCCGAAAGGCGTGTATTTCACCCATCGCCAGTTGGTGCTGCATACCTTGAATGCCGTGGGCACGTTGGGCGCCTACCAAAGCTTTGCGCTGCTGCGGTCCGACGACGTCTACATGCCGATCACGCCGATGTTCCACGTGCATGCCTGGGGCGTGCCCTATGTGGCGACTCTGATGGGGATCAAGCAGGTGTACCCCGGCCGTTACGAACCCAATAGCCTGGTGCGGTTGTTCCGTGAAGAGCAGGTCACCTTCTCCCATTGTGTGCCGACGATCCTGCAAATGATCCTGAACTGTGATGAAGCGAAGCAGACCTCTTTCGATAGCTGGAAAATGCTCCTGGGGGGCAGCGCCCTGACCCTGGGCATCGCCAGCCAGGCGAGCGCCCGGGGTATTCACGTGCACAGCGGCTACGGGATGTCCGAGACCTGCCCGATGCTGTGCAGCACTTACCTGCGTGGGTCGGAACTTGAACTGTCCACACAAGCGCAGCTACCCCAACGCATCAAGACCGGAATGCCCATCGCGATGGTCGATCTGAAAATTGTCGATGCCGGCGGTCATGGCGTTCCCCACGATGGCGAGTCCCTGGGCGAGATCGTGGTGCGCGCACCCTGGCTGACCCAAGGCTATTTCAAGGAACCGGAAAAGGGCGCCGAGCTGTGGCGCAACGGTTGGTTGCACACCGGCGACCTGGCCTCCATCGACGCCCGGGGCGGGGTGGAAATCAAGGACCGCATCAAGGATGTGATCAAGACGGGCGGGGAGTGGATCAGTTCCCTGGAGCTGGAGAACCTGATCAGCGAGCACGCGTCGGTCACCTCGGTCGCGGTGGTGGGCATTGCCGACGAGCAATGGGGCGAACGGCCCATGGCCCTGGTGGTGTGCGAGCCTGGACAGTACGTCGATAAACAGATGCTCGAAGCGCACCTGCAACAGTTCGTAGAGCTTGGCCGGATCAACAAATGGGCGATCCCCAAGCAGTTCAAATTCGTCGCCGAGATTCCTAAAACCAGCGTCGGCAAGATCAATAAAAAGCTGATTCGGGAAAGCGAATTGAACTGACGGAGCCAGGCATCGCCAGCGGTTTCTACTTTTGTATCCGAGCGAGAAAACATCTATGGAAAGCCTGATTCATTATCGTTGCGAAGATTCCCTGGCCCTGATCGGCCTCCGAGGCGGCCCTGTCAATGCCCTTTGCCAGGCCCTGCGCGAGCAGCTGCTGCAAGCCTGCGAACGCGCCGCCGCCGACGCCCGCGTGCAAGCGATTATCCTCCATGGCGAGGGCTCGGTGTTCAGTGCCGGTGCCGACATCGGCGAGTTCGGCAAGGCTGCTTCGTCCGCCGAGCCGGGCCTGTCGAACCTGCTGGTTCGCCTGACCGAAATCGACAAGCCGCTGATCGCCGCCATCGGCGGCCTGGCGTTGGGCGGCGGGCTGGAACTCGCCCTGGCCTGCGGCTATCGCGTGGCGGCAGCCGGCGTGCGCCTGGGCCTGCCGGAAATCAAGCTCGGCTTGCTGCCCGGCGCCGGTGGCACCCAGCGCCTGCCGCGCCTGATCGGTGCCGTCGCGGCACTGGAAATGGTCGCTTCGGGCCAGCCGGTCGACGCGCCTCGCGCACTGGCGCTGGGTCTGGTCGACCGTGTGGCGCCAGACGCGGACAGCCTGCTCGACACCGCTCGCGGCCTTGCCGAAGACCTGATTGCCCGTCAGGCGCCGGCGCGTCCGGCTGACCCTCAAGCGAACCCGGGAGCGGCCTTGCCGGCGAATTATTTCGCCGAGTACCGTGCCGCCAACCAGCGTCGCTGGAACGGCCAGAGCGCGCCACAGCGGGTGGTCGCGGCCATCGAGATCGCCTGCAACCTGCCGTTGGCCGAAGGCCTGGCCCGGGAGAGCGAGCTGTTCAACGAGGCCGAGGCGTCAAGCGAATCCAAGGCTTTGTGCCATGTGTTTTTCGCCGAACGTGAAGTCGGCAAGCTGCCGGGTCTGGATGCGGCCACGCCGATCCGTCCGGTGACCCGGGTGGCGGTGATCGGCGCCGGCACCATGGGCGGCGGGATTGCCATGAACTTTGCCAATGCGGGCATGGCGGTGACGCTGCTGGAGCTCAAGGCCGATGCCCTGGCGCGCGGCCTGGCGCAGATCCGCAACAACTACGAAACCAGTGTCCAGCGCGGCAAGCTCACGGCCGAGCAGGTGGAAGAACGCATGGCGCTGCTCCACGGCACCCTGGACTACGCCGACATCGCCAAGGCTGACCTGGTGATCGAAGCGGTGTTCGAGAGCCTGTCGATCAAGCAGCAGGTGTTTCGCACCCTGGACGAGGTGTGCAAGGCCGGTGCGATTCTCGCGAGCAATACCTCCACCCTGGATGTCGACGCCATTGCCGCCGTCACCCGCCGGCCGCAGGACGTGGTCGGCCTGCACTTCTTCAGCCCGGCCAACGTGATGCGCCTGCTTGAAGTGGTGCGCGGCACAGCCACGGCCCCGGATGTGCTGGCCACCACGCTGAAGATCGCCAAGCGCATCGGCAAGATCCCGGTGGTCTCCGGGGTGTGCTTCGGCTTCATCGGCAACCGCATGCTCGAACCCTATTCCCGCGAGGCGCACCGCCTGCTGCTGGAAGGCGCACTGCCTGCACAGATCGACAAGGTCCTCACCGGCCTGGGCCTGGCCATGGGCGTGATCGCCATGCACGACCTGGCCGGCATCGATGTCAGCTTCCTGGTGCGCGAGTCGCGCCGGGATGTCATCGCCCACGACCCCGGCTACTGCAAGCTCGCCGACGCGCTCTACGCCCTTGGCCGTTATGGCCAGAAGACCGGCCGCGGCTATTACCTCTATGAAGGCCGCGAGCGCAAGGATGACCCGCAAGTGGTCGACCTGGCCGAGCAGATCGCCGGCGAACTGGGGATCCGGCGCCGCGCCATCGGCGATCAGGAAATCCACGACCGCTGCCTGTTGATGCTGGTCAACGAAGGCATCCAACTGCTCGACGAAGGCATCGCCCAGCGCAGCAGCGACATCGACCTGGTCTGGATCAACGGCTACGGCTTCCCGGCCTGGCGCGGCGGCCCATTGCACTACGCCGAAGGGCTGGGGCTGGCACAGGTGCTGGAGCGCATCGGCCATTACCGCGAAGCACTCGGCGCCTATGGCGCGATGTGGTTCCAACCCGCCGCACTGCTGGAGCGCCTGGTGGCCAACGGCAAGACTCGCATCGAACGTCTCTGACCTTCCGGCGGCCACTCCCGGGTGGCCGCCCCAATCGATTAAACAAGGATCTCGACCATGAAAGAAGCCGTCATTCTGTCCACGGCCCGTACCCCTATCGCCAAGGCGTTCCGTGGCGCGTTCAACACCATCAAGTCGCCGACCATGGCAAGCCATGCGATCCGTGCGGCGGTCGAACGCGCCGGCATCGAAGCGGGGGAGATCGAAGACCTGGTGATGGGCGCCGCACTGACCAGCGGCACTGCCGGCCTGAACCTGGCGCGCATGGCTGCCCTGGCCTCGGGCCTGCCGTTGTCGGTCAGCGGGCAGACCCTCGATCGCCAGTGCGCCTCGGGCCTGATGGCCATCGCCACCGCCGCCAAGCAAATCATGGTCGACGGCATGCCCGCCGCGATCGGCGCCGGCCAGGAGAACATCAGTGCGGTGCAGAATCGCCATATGGAATGGGCCTACGCCGAGCGCGACCCGCAGGTGGAACGCAACGCCATCCACGCCTACATGCCCATGCTGCAGACCGCCGAACGGGTCGCCAGGCGCTACGGCATCAGTCGTGAAGCGCAGGATGCCTATGCCCTGCAATCGCAGCTACGTACCGCAGCGGCGCAGCGGGCGGGCCTGTTCGATGGCGAAATCGTCCCGGTCACCAGCATTCGCCAGGTGATCGACAAAGCCACTGGCGAGGCGCGTCTGGAAGAGGTCACCCTCACCAGCGATGAAGGCAACCGTCCGCAGACCCGCCTGGAAGACCTGGTCAACCTCAAGCCGGTGATCGAGGGCGGCTGCATCACCGCCGGCAATGCCAGCCAACTGTCCGACGGCGCCAGCGCCTGCGTGCTGATGGATGCGCGCCTCGCCGAGCAACGCAACCTCAAGCCATTGGGGCTGTACCGCGGTATCGCCGTGGCCGGCCTGGCCCCGGAGGAAATGGGCATCGGCCCGGTGCTGGCGGTGCCCAAGCTGCTCAAGCAGCACGGCCTGACGGTGGACGATATCGGCTTGTGGGAGCTTAACGAAGCGTTCGCCTGCCAAGTGCTGCATTGCCGCGACACCCTGGGCATCGACGACGCCCGGCTGAACGTCAATGGCGGTGCCATCGCCATCGGCCACCCTTACGGCATGAGTGGCGCGCGGATGGTCGGGCACGCCTTGCTGGAAGGCCGGCGGCGCGGCGTGAAGTACGTGGTGGTGACCATGTGCGTCGGCGGCGGCATGGGCGCAGCGGGACTGTTCGAGGTGTTCCAGTGAGCCAGTCCAGACCCGGCGCCAACTCACGCGCTGCCTACCCACACTTTCGGCCGATCCAGACCCGGTGGATGGATAACGACGTCTACGGCCACGTCAATAACGTCAATTACTACAGCTATTTCGATACGGCAGTGAACGGTTATCTGCTGAGCCTGGGCGTGCTCGATTTCGAGCGCGGCGAGACGATTGGCCTGGTGGTCGAGACGCAGTGCAACTATTTTGCGCCGATCTCCTTTCCTGACGATGTCGAAGCCGGGGTGCGGGTGACCCGGCTTGGCGGCTCCAGTGTGCGGTATGAGGTTGGCCTGTTCCGTGCGGGTGAGGCCCAGGCATCGGCGCAGGGGCACTTCGTGCATGTCTACGTGGGCCGAGAATCCCGGCGCCCGTTGGCGATCGGCGATGCCCTGCGGGCTGCGCTCGTTCCGCTGCTGGTCAATGCCGATTGACCAGAGTTCCCGCGGCGTCCTCGACGCCGCGGTGTCGCGCCACCGCCACTGTAGGAGCAAGCTTGCTCGCGATGGTCGTTAACGATAACGCGTGTTTGCAGGTTAAACGCGGTGCTCTTGCGTCCATCGCGAGCAAGCTCGCTCCTACAAAAACGCGGTGCTCTCGTTCCTACGGTCAGTAGTGCAGGCAGATCTTGCCGAAGTGCCTGGCGGATTGCTGATGGGCAAAGGCCTCGGCGATCTGCTCCAGCGGATAGCGGCTGTCGATGACGGGGCGCCAGCTGAAGTTTTCCAGAGCGCGCACCATGTCTTGCTGCTGCTCGCGGCTGCCGACGATCAGGCCCCGCAGGGTTTGCTGCTTGCGCATCAATTCCAGGGTTGGAACGCTGCCGGACATACCGGTGAGCACACCGATCAGCGCAATGTGGCCGCCCGGCGCGCAGGCACGAATTGACTGGGGCAATGTGCCCGGGCCACCCACTTCGACCACGATGTCGGCGCCGCGCCCGTCCGTGGCGGCCAGCACCGCGTCGCCCCATTCGGGTTGGTCCTTGTAGTTGATGACCTGATCGGCGCCCAGGGCCAGCAGGCGTGCTTGCTTGGCCTCTGATGAGGTCGTGGCAATCACCCGCGCGCCCATGGATTTGGCCATTTGCAGCGCAAGAATGGAAACGCCGCCAGTGCCCAGGACCAGCACGGTGTCACCCGCCTGGAGGCGACCGTCCACTACCAGCGCACGCCAGGCAGTCAGGCCGGCCGTGGTCAGCGTGGCGGCTTCTTCATGGCTATAGCCCTTGGGCGCCAGTGTGAAGGCATCGGTGGGCAGGTTGACCCGTTCGCGGGCAAAGCCGTCCACGCCATCGCCCGGGACAGTCTGGAAGGTGGTGGGCACGACGCGGCCCGATTGCCAGTGGGGGAAGAAGCAGGACACCACGCAATCACCCACGGCGAACTCAGTCACGCCTTCACCTACGGCGGTGACGACCCCGGCGCCATCGGACATGGGGATGCGACCATCCTCTGCCCGGGCGTGGCCGGTGACCACGCCGAGGTCGTGGTAGTTGAGCGAACTGGCATGGATACGCACCTGGATCTCGCCTGCACCGGGCTCTCCGGGGGCGGCCATGTCCACAAGGCGCAGGTTATCCAGGCCAGCGGGGTGTTGGAGTTGAATGGCTTTCATGAGTGTCCTCGAGTCAGTCCGCGCAAAGGGAGGCACAGCTGTTTCGTCAACGATGGCCGCGCCCGAACTTGAGCATATTGCCTCAAGAGGACGCTGCGGTGTTGCGCACCGCAGCGTTGGACGTGTTTAAAGCGCCACGTCACGCAGGCTGGTCATGTCGATCACGAAGCGGTACTTCACGTCGTTGCGCTGCAGGCGCTCAAAGGCGGTGTTGATGTCCTTGATGTCGATCATTTCGCAGTTGGGCAGGACCTGGTGTTCGGCGCAGAACTCCAGCAGTTCCTGAATCGGCTGGATGCCACCGATGAGCGAACCGGCCAGGGTGCGGTTATTGCGGATCAGCAAGCCACCGTGGATGGGCTCCAGCGGTTCGATGGCGCCAACCAGCACCATGACGCCCTCGCGACCCAGCAACATCAGGTAGGGGTTGACGTTGTGCCGGCTGGGAATGGTGTCGATGATGAATTCGAAGGCATTGGCGGCCGTCGCCATCGCTGCCGCATCGTTGGACAACAGCACGTGATCGGCACCGAGGGTGCGGGCGTCGTCGGCCTTGCCCGGTGAGGTGGTAATCACGGTGACTTCGGCGCCCAGGGCGACGGCCAGTTTCACGGCCATGTGACCGAGCCCGCCAAGGCCGACCACCGCGACTTTCGAACCCTTGCCCACGCCGTAACGGCGCATCGGGCTCCACACGGTGATGCCGGCACACAGCAAAGGCGCTGCGTAGCGCGGATCGAGGCTTTCGGGCATGCGCAGAACGAACTGCTCACGAACGACAATGTGCTCGGAATAACCACCATAGGTGATCTCGCCGGTATGACGGTCCTTACCGTTGTAGGTGGGTGTCGGGCCATGGACGCACAGTTGTTCCTGATGATCCGCGCAGGGCGCGCACTGCAGGCAGCTGTCGACCTGGCAACCGACGGCGACCCGGTCGCCGACCTTGAAGCGGCTGACGCTGCTGCCGACGGCAGTCACATGCCCGACGATCTCGTGGCCTGGCACGATGGGATAGACAGTGTTGTTCCAGTCATTGTTGACCTGGTGGGCATCGGAATGGCAGACGCCGCAATAGGCGATATCGATGGCGACGTCATCGACGCGCAAGGCGCGGCGATCGAATCGAAACGGGGTGAGGGCGGAATGCGCCTCATGGGCGGCAAATCCCAGGCAAGTAGTCATGGGCAAGTCCTGTAAAAATCAACGCGTACCCCCGGCAATAGCCGGGGGTACAGAGGGTTTAGATCGACGGGCGCAACCAGGGCGCCGGGGTCATTTCCGGCGAGGCGATCTGGTTGACGATCCACTTGCCCATGCGACGCAGCGGCTCGATGGAGTCCTGGGGACCGGCCCATTTCAGCCCGGCTGCGTAGCCCAGCGAAACGATGCGCTGAGCGCCATACAGGGGCAGGATGTCCTTGAGATCTTCCTTGATGCTTTCCGGATAGACGCCGACGGTCTGGGTGTAGGCATCCACCGCGCCCATCATCTCGTGCAGGTCATCGACCGGCACCAGGTTGGCGGTGCGATCGTCGAGCTTGGTGGCAAAGGACACCGACTCCGCAAGCTGCGAGCAGATGACTGCGCCTTCGCCGTCCAGGCCACCGATCACCTTGTACCACTCATCATCCAGGCGCAGCGCGTCGACTTCGGCCTTGAGGCCCTGGTCATAGCGTTTTGGCATAGTGCTGAGGGTGTTGGGCAGGGTCTGCATGGCGTCGTAGACATAACCGCCGAACTTGTTCAGATTCGCCAGGCCGGCCTCGTCGGTGCCGCTCTGCACATAGACCACCCGGGCGCATACGCAGGCTTTCTGGTTCAGCGCGCCGATGTCGCTGGCCAGGCGCACGGCGGCCTCGCGCATAGTCTCTTCACTGTCGAAGGTGCCCTTGCCGAGGATGCTCGCGCTGCGTTTCGGGTCGAGGGAGATCAGCTCCAGGCCCGGCTGGATGTAGCGGGTGACGTGCTTCATCGAGTTGAAGCCGCCCCAGGCAACGATCTTCTCCAGGTTCTGTGGCTGGTACAGGCGCTCCTCGAAGGCCTGGTCGCCGCCTTTCCAGTAGGCGACGCTCAGGTGCTTGGTCAGCGGGTGGTCCGGCGCCATCTCGACCATGGTGCGGGCGATGGCCAGGGCGGTGAACGGGTCGTTGGACGGCGCCTTGATGATCGCGTCGCTGCGCAGCACCATGTTGCGCAGGATAGTCAGCAGGGACAGCCCGGTCGCGTTGCCCGCGACGATATGCAGCGTGCGGGCGCCGAAGCAGCGTATGTCCAGTTCGGTGCCATCGATCAGGGTTTGCTTGACCCAGCCTTCCAGGTACTTGACGCCTACGGAGTTCTCCACCTGTTCGGTGACGGACTCACGGGTGAGCATGTGGCGCAGCCCCATGTAGCTGCCCTTGACCATGGTCGGGGTGACCGGCGCCGTCAGGTAGGACAGTTCGCAGGCTTCCTGCAAGTAGGGGTTCTGGTCGAATTCCAGGCGTTCGCCGAGGGCTTCGCAGTAGTCGAGGATCTCCTTGAAGGTGAGCGTATACAGGTCGGCCAGCTTCGCCGGGTTACCCAGCGGCAGTTGGTCGATGTATTTGTGCGCATCCGGGGTCTGGAAGACCAGGTCGCCGCCTCGGCCCCCCACGTCGATCAGGTTGTCGGTGATGACTTTGCCACGGATGATCATTGGCGCAATGGGTTTGGTCATGGGGTTAGCCCTCTAATGTGGTCAGGAAATCCATCGCTTGGCGATGCGAGTCTTCTGTTGCGGCACAGCTGATCTTGTCGTCGCCGCCGTTTATTTCGCTGTAGCGCTGGATCGGTCCGACCACGTAGCAACTCGGCCGACCGCAGGTGCAGGGTTTGTCCCATTCGACGGTGATTTCATCGCCGGTGATAAAGCCGCCCCAGCGAGTCTCTGCGCCGAGGTCGAAGAAAGCCGCGCGGCCGGTCACACGGCCTTCGCGTGGCAGCGGCTTGCTGGTCTGCGGATCGAGCAGGTAGGGGATGACGGTGGGGGCGAAGTGGAAGTGGCCCTCTTCGCAGCGCGTATGGACGCCGCCGACGATTTCGGACATGGCGTAGGACTCGTTGAGCACCTTGGCGCCGGTGAAGCGCAGCACGTCGTCGCGCCAGCCTTCGGGTTGTACGGAACCCTTGCCGCCACCGGCGGTGTGGATGTACGAGTCAGGGTGGAAGACAGCTTCCAGTCCGCGCTCCAGGCCAGCCTTGGCCATGTTGTGCAACAGGTTCCAGGTTGCGCCGATGTACACGCGCTTGCCCTTGAGCTGGTTGGACATATGATCGAAGAAGGTCGCCAGGTGTTGCGGCATTTCGGCCTGCAACTCATCGAAAGCCTTCTTCTTGGCCATCAGTTCCGGGCTGATCTCCAGGCGATCGAGCGTGCCCTTGGACTGTGCCGCGCGCAGCTTGGCCCCCAAGTGGAGCACGTCGGTGCTGAGGGTGGTCGGGTAAGCCGCATGGAAATGCGATTCGTCCGGCAACAGTGCCGGGATCATGGCGGCGTGGACACGCACATGACTCAGGTAGCCCTTGCGGTAGTACGGGTAAATCGTGTGCAGGTTGGGCTCCGGGGTGTCCGGCCCTTCCATGGCCCATACATTCAACTTGCGCAGTTGGGCGAATTTGTTCCACTCATGGACGCCGTGGGGCAGGAACGACAGGGTGCCGGACGTGCCCGAGGTGTGGCTGATGCGCAGTTGCGGCACGGCCTTGTCCATGGTCTCGAACCAGTCGTCCAGACCCTGGCACGCGCTGACGTCGACCGCAGCGATGGCTGCGGCCATCTCCGGGGTCACCAGTTTGCCCAGCCACTTGTTGATCTGGGCGAAGTTGCGCTTCTCCAGCAAGGAGGGCGGGTAGGACTTGTACACGCTGTGTTCGAACAGCAGCGGCACCACGTCGTCGAATTGCTCGATGGTGTCTACGCCTTGGGCGTCGGCGAGCTTTTTGAGCATGGGGATCCGGTCGCGAAGTTCGGCAAAGCGCTGCTTCAGGCCGCAGAGCTGCAGCGCGTCGATTTCGGCGCGGGGCAGATTGTTCCAGGCGGTTTGGGAATAATTGACCATTTCTGCCGGGTTGTTCAGCAGCTGCTGGGTTTTTTGTTCTATCGACAGTTGTGCAGTGGGCATTGTCTGGCTCGCTACTCGACTACTGGAAACCGGCGAGGGCCGGGGGAGGGTGTGGTTCAAGTATGGGTATGCAATCCTGGATTTTGTTCCGGATTCGAGTACGCGCCGTTCGTGTTCAAGTGACTGAAAAACAAGACAAAAATGCAGTGTCTCGCGATGCCCGTGCCGGGCGTTCCGGATTCGGGGTGGGTGACCGGATTTCAGGCGGGAACAGGCAGTGGGCTGGCATACACTCTGTCTGTCTCACTCCTGTCATACAGGAGGAGAACTGCCAGTCAGACCACTATTTGTGAGGGGTTTGCGGTTGGCGCCTGTGCTCTGCAATCGCCATGAAACTCCGCGCAACACACCTATTCGTGAGGCTTCCATGTTGAAAATGGTATTTCAAACCACTGCATCAATGATCATCGAACGCGGTGCCTCGACCCGGCTCGCCACTCATGTTCGCGCCATGGGCTGCACATCGGTTCTGTTGGTGACCGATGCGGGGGTTATTGCGGCTCGGCTACTGGATGCGGTGCTCGCCGGTCTCAAAGGTGACGGGATAGCCGTTACGGTGTTTTCGCAGGTCCAGGCCGACCCGCCGGAGTCGGTGATTCTGGCCGCGGCGGATGCTGCCAGAGCCTGTGGCGCCGATTGCGTGCTGGGGCTGGGCGGCGGCAGTTCGCTGGATGCCGCCAAGCTGGCCGCGCTGTTGGCGCGCAGTGGCGAGTCCCTGGCCGACATTTATGGCATCAACAAGACGAAGGGCCCGCGCCTGCCGCTGATTCTGGTGCCGACCACGGCAGGGACCGGTTCGGAGGTGACGTCGGTGTCGGTGGTGACCACCGGTGCGGGTGAGAAGAACGTGGTTTACTCGCCAATGTTGTTGCCTGACCTGGCCGTGCTCGACGCAGAATTGACCCTTGGCTTGCCGACCCATGTCACGGCAGCGACCGGGATCGATGCCATGGTTCACGCCATCGAGGCCTACACCACCAAAAACCTGAAGAATCCGCTTTCCGATTGCCTGGCGCGCGAGGCGCTGCGCCTGTTGTCGGGCAGCCTGTTCCAGGCCTGTCAGGACGGCAAAAACCTGGAAGCCCGGGAGAACATGTTGCTCGGCGCTTGCCTGGCGGGCATGGCGTTCGCCAACGCGCCAGTGGCCGCGGTGCATGCCCTGGCCTATCCCCTGGGCGCACGTTTCCATATACCCCACGGCCTTTCCAACGCCCTGGTGCTGGGGCCGGTGATGCGTTTCAATCTCGAGACGGTGGCGCCGCTGTATGCGCAGCTGGCCGATATCGTCCTGCCTGGCACCCAGGGTAGCGATAGCGAAAAAGCCTCGACCCTGGCCGACTACCTCGGCGGCTTGGCCGGTGAACTGGGCCTGGCGACCCGCTTGCGTGACCTGGGTATCGTCGAGTCCGACATCGAGGCGCTGGCGATCGATGCGATGAAGCAGCAGCGCCTGCTCGGCAACAATCCACGGGAGCTGTGCCTGGCCGATGTGCGCTCGATCTACGGGGAGATCCTGTGAGCAACAAGCCCGAGCGGCCGTGCCGGGAGACGTTTCGCCATTTCACCCGGATGCCGACGCGCTGGGGTGACCATGACTCCTACGGGCATGTGAACAATGTGGTCTATTACTCGTATTGCGAGTCGGCGATCACTGCGTTCCTGGTCGAACAGGGTACCCTCGAGATTGCCAGCAGTCCGGTGATCGGGTTGATCGTCAACTCGAGTTGCACCTACTTTGCGCCCATCTGTTTCCCCGATCAGGTCAGTGTCGGAATGAGAATTTCCCACTTGGGCAACAGCAGCGCGCGATACGAGCTGGCACTGTTTCGCAACGATGAGCACGAAGCGGCCGCAGCGGCCCATATCGTCTATGTGTATGTCGACCGGGCCAGCAACACCTCGGTGCCCATCCCCCAGACGGTGCGTACAGCGCTTGCGCGTATCACTGACTAAATAAGTTGGCTCGGTCATACTTCAGTTTTCTGCTTGGCGAATCTGCCGCGACGTCTGCGGGCAATACCCGGAAGAGGACACTATGATCAAGCCAACGCCCAACAAGAAGAGCGCCGCAGACGATGGCGTCCTGCAGGTCGAGATACCTGCCCAACCGCGCAAGGAACCGCGGCAGGCGCGCTCGATCGCGCTGGTCAGCGCGGTAAAACAAACCGCTCTGCAGATTATCGACAGCGAAGGTCGCGAAGCCCTGAATGCGGTGCGCCTGTCCGAAGACTCGGGCGTGGCGATCAGCTCGATCTACGAGTACTTCCCGACGATGGAAGCGCTGATTGCTGCGATCTTCGATGACTACCGCACCGAAGCCCATGCGGAACTGTTCGCCAGCATCATCGCGCTGCCCCCTGAGGCCACTCTGTACGACGGGATTTTGCTGGCGTTGCGGGTCGTCCTGGCCAGCCACTACAAGAAAACCCTGCTCGACCCGGTGTTCAGCGTGCGCTCCACTCACTATGACGAGCTGGTGCGGCTGGATGTGGTCAAGGCCAAGCAACTCTGGCCCGCCACGGCAAGCTCGGCCTTGATGAAGCGCTTCGCCAACGAAATCTCGGTGAAGAACCGGGAGAAAGCCGAGTTCCTGGTCTACCAGACAATGTCGGCGCTGACCCGGGCCATCCTGCTCGAAAAACCGGCCTACCTCACGGACGCGGACACGCCCAGGTTGATGGCGCGGATGCTGCACGGGATGTTGATTGACTCCAGCATTTAAGCCCCGAAAAAAACACGCCCCGCAAACGGGGTAATGGGCCTTTGTAGGAGCGAGCTTGCTCGCGAAGGTCGTCAACGATAACGCTGGAAGCCTGACACCCCACGGCGCCCTCAGGTTTATCGCGAGCAAGCACGCTCCTACAGATGGTCGTCAACGATAACGCTGGTAGCCTGACACCCCGCGGTGCCCTCAGGTTTATCGCGAGCAAGCTCGCTCCTACAAGGGCGTCAGGTCTTGCATCAGATGCCGATGCACAGGTACTTGATTTCCAGGTAGTCCTCGATGCCGTACTTGGACCCTTCGCGACCCAGACCCGAGGCCTTGATGCCACCGAACGGCGCCACTTCGTTGGAGATGATCCCGGTGTTGACGCCGACGATGCCGTACTCCAGCGCTTCGCCCACCCGGAACACACGGCTCAGGTCCCGGGCATAGAAGTAGGAAGCCAGGCCGAATTCGGTGTCGTTGGCCATCGCGATCACATCGGCTTCATCCTTGAAGCGGAACAGCGGTGCCAGCGGGCCGAAGGTTTCTTCCTTGGCGACGGCGGCGTTGCGCGGTACATCGACCAGCACGGTCGGCTCGAAGAAGGTTCCGCCCAGGGCATGCGGCTTGCCGCCGGCAACCACGCGCGCGCCTTTGCTCACGGCGTCTTCAATGTGTTCCTGGACCTTGGCCATGGCCTTGGCGTCGATCAGGGGGCCGGTGGTGATACCGTTTTCCAGGCCATTGCCAATGTTCAAGCCGGCCACCGCCGCGGTGAGTTTTTCGACGAAGGCGTCGTAGATGCCGTCCTGGATATACAGACGGTTGGCGCAGACGCAGGTCTGGCCGTTGTTGCGATACTTGGAGATAAGCGCGCCCTCGACGGCGGCATCCAGGTCGGCGTCGTCGAACACGATGAACGGTGCGTTGCCACCCAGTTCCAGCGAGACTTTCTTGATGTCCTTGGCGCACTCGACCATCAGCTGACGGCCGATTTCGGTGGAACCGGTGAAAGTCAGCTTGCGCACGATCGGGTTGCCGGTCAGCTCGGCGCCGACTTCGCCGGCACTGCCGGTGACCACGCTGAACACGCCTTTGGGGATACCGGCGCGCTCGGCCAGTTCCGCCAGGGCCAGGGCCGAGTAGGGCGTTTGCGAGGCCGGCTTGAGGACCATGGTGCAACCGGCGGCCAGGGCCGGGCCGGCCTTGCGGGTGATCATCGCCGAAGGGAAGTTCCACGGCGTGATGGCGGCGGTGACACCGATCGGTTGCTTGAGCACCATCAGGCGCTTGTCGACCTGGTGACCGGGGATCATGTCGCCGTAGACGCGCTTGGCTTCTTCGCCGAACCACTCCAGGAAGGAGGCGGCGTAAGCGATTTCGCCACGGGACTCGGTCAGAGGCTTGCCTTGTTCGAGGGTCATCAGGCGGGCCAGGTCTTCCTGGTTGGCCATCATCAGATCGAACCACTTGCGCAGCTTGTTGGCGCGGTCCTTGGCGGTCAGGGCACGCCAGGCCGGCAGCGCCTTGTCGGCCGCTTCGATGGCGCGACGGGTCTCGGTAGCGCCCATCTTCGGCACGCTGCCGATGATGTCGCCGGTGGCCGGGTTGTTGACCTTGAGGGTATGGCCGTTGTCGGCATCGACCCACACACCATCGATATAGGCTTGCTGGCGGAACAGTTTCGGATCGTTGAGTTGCACGTGAAATTCCTCGCTGCTGGTTAAAGTGACTGGGGGCTTGCGACGGATGCCGCCAGAGGGGCGGGCCGGGCGGAGTTGACCGGTTTGACGAAACTGGCGCCGGTGCTTGCGAGCTGCTCGCGGACCTTGTCGACGATGTACGCGCCGATCGGAATGGCCGAGGTCGCAGCAGGCGAGGGGGCGTTGCAGACGCTGACGCTGCGGGCGGTGTTGACGAACAGGAAGTCGTCGATCAGCTTGCCGTCCAGCGAGACCGCCTGGGCGCGGACACCGGCCGGGTAGGGGGTAAGGTCGCTCTTGACGATGCTCGGGCAATACTTCTGTACCTGCTTGAGGTAGCCGCCCTTGAACAGCGAGTTTTTCAGCTCGATCAGGCCGGGGCGCAGGTTCTTCTTCAGCACCTTGAGAACGCCCGGGGTGGTCAGGGTTTCGAACATGTCGGTCAGCGAAAAATCGGTCTTGCGATAGCCTTCGCGCTTCATCGCCAGCACCGCGTTGGGGCCGACGGTGACGGTGCCGTCGATCATGCGGGTCAGGTGCACGCCGAGGAACGGCATGGCCGGATCCGGGATCGGGTAGATCAGGTGATTGACGATCTGGTTGTGCTGCTTGGGCAGCAGGTAGTACTCGCCACGGAACGGGCAAATGATGAAGTTGGGCTCGATCCCGAGCATGCGCACCACGCGGTCGGCCATCAGGCCCGAGCAGGTGATCAGGAAGCGGCCGTGGTGCTCCTGGTTGCCGGTGCGCAGCACCACTTCACCGGGACGCTCATCGATGGCGAGCACTTCGCTGTTGTAGCAAATCTCGCCACCGGCGGCTTCGAATTCACGGCCCATGGCCGCGGTGACCTGGGCGTAGTTCACGATGCCGCTGGAAGGCACGAAGATACCGCCCAGGCCGACGATGTTCGGCTCGCGCTCGCGCAGTTCGGCGGCCGTCAGCCAGTCACGCTTGATGCCATTGGCTGCGGTGCGTTCCCACAGCGCGCCCATGCGCTCCATTTCCAGCGCGTTGGTGGCCACCAGCAGTTTGCCGCACTCGTCATAAGGGATGCCGTGCTTGTCGCAGAAAGCCTTGGTGGCCTTGTTGCCTTCCAGGCAGAAGCGCGCCTTCAGGCTGCCCGGTGTGTAGTAGACGCCGGCATGGATCACGCCACTGTTGTGGCCGGTCTGGTGCATGGCCGGGCCGGGCTCCTTCTCCAGCAGGAGGATTTTCGCGTCCGGGTAAACCTGAGTCAGTTGCATGGCCGTGGACATGCCCACAATGCCGCCACCGATGATGATGAAGTCGTACACAGCCATTGGATTGCACCCACCTGGATTAGGTTTTTTATTGTAAGCACGAGCAGGGCCACGGGAGGTGGCCCTGGTCAGTTCAGCTGCTTGGCAAACCTTACTGACCACGCTGGTACAGGGTTTTCTGGTAGCTGATGTAGCCACGCTGGCGCATCAGCTCACGACGCAGGCCCTGGTGGGCGGTGAAGCGGTCGCGGCCGTGCAGCCAGAACATGTTGTTGACCAGCACGAAGCTGCCGATCGGCACCGGTACCGACAACTTCTGCGGGCAGCCTTCCAGGGATTCGCTCAAGGCGTTCAGCCAGATGCCTTCCTCGAAGTCCTTGGGCTGCACGAACTGGTCGATATAACGCATGGTCGGGCGACCTTCGGCGTCGTTATCGAACACCGCGTGGAATACGTCTTCACGCACGTTCTTGCTCGGGGGCGCGGTGAAGCGCATTTCACGGCGGGCCAACGGGTGAGTGTAGTAGTGCTGCAGATCGGCCCAGTCGTCCAGGTGCAGCAGCAGGGAATTGCCGCCTTCCATGTTCTGCTCGTCGATCTTCATCATCATCACGTAGTCGGTACGCTCCTGGACGAAGGTGCCGTCGTTGTGCAGTTCCATGACCCGGTGTGGCTGGCGCAGGTAGCTGTCGGAGTTGTCGGTGTTGACCACCACAAAGCGCGCGTAGAACTGGCCGCTCATGGCATCGAAGTTGGAGCGTCCGATCAGGTGGGCGACGGCCGAGGAGAACTTGACCATGTCATCGGCCTGGGACACGTCGTCCAGACCTTCAGGCGTGATCAGCATGCCGCCGGTGGCGCGGTCCAGGATGGTATTGACCAGCACCGGGCGCAGGGTGCCTTCGCACAGTTCGTCAAGGATCTGACCGACCCGAAAGCGCAGGAACGACTTGTACTCCAATGCCTGGACCGGCCATTCGGCCACCGCCTTGATGAATGCGTCGACGGTTTCTTTGGCGAATTTCAGCTCCAGCAGTCGCGGCGACTGACTGGAGGGGGAGAGGGTGAAGCCCTTGCTGTCCGATGGCAGCGGCATCACAAGGTCCTGAATCTGGGTAAAGGCGTTCATGGCAGCTCCTGGGCAAAGGGTAAGGATTGGCGCCTTCCAGCAGGGCTGGATCAGGCTTGAAGCAAAAGTATCGCCATAAATTAAAAATGTCTACATTTTTATATTTAGGCGATAAAATTGTTTTTAGTCGAAAGTTTTTCGTCTGATAGATGTTTGGGTATGATTGGTTTTTGGCGATTTTAGGAGCAGCACCTTGGATAGCCCCACCCAAAGGCATAACTCTGCATTCAGTGGGTATGAGCGGCTCAAGCTGGACATCATCCGCGGCGTGTTCAAGCCCGGTGAAAAACTGCTCATGAGCGGGCTCAAGGAGCGCTATGACCTGGGTGTCGGCCCGCTGCGCGAAGCCCTGTCGCAACTGGTGGCCGAGCATTTGGTTGTGGTCATCAGCCAGAAAGGCTACCGGGTCGCGCCCATGTCGCTGCAAGAGATGCAGGACATCTATGACGCCCGCGCCAATCTGGAAGCCATGATCGTGGGCCTGGCCATCGAGCGGGGGGATGACACCTGGGAAGCCCAGATCCTGGCCCAGTCCCATACGTTGTCGAAAGTCATGGACGTGACGACCCGCGAAAAGGTGCTCGACGTCTGGGATGAGCGGCACAAAGCCTTTCATAGCGCCATTGCCGCCGGTTGCGGTTCCAGGCATTTACTCCAGGCGCGCACCTACCTGTTCGATCAGGCCGAGCGCTATCGTCACTTGTGGCTGACGCAAACCGTGTTTTCCGAAGAAGCCCTGGCGTTGAAGCGCAAGGAACATGCCGCGCTGGTCGAAGCCATTCTCGCCCGCGATACGGCGCGGGCGACGAGCCTGATGCGCACCCACTTGATGTCGCCTGTGCCGATCATTGTCGAGGTGATGCAGCGTGACGAGTGGGCGAAACTTGCCTGACATCCATTCACGCCTTTCCTGAAGCACGCTGTCATCAAATGCTAAGTCACTGACGCTCAATGAGAAGCAGTCGACGCCTCCATGACGATACTGGTTTGCTCGCCAACGTCGAACAGTCGAGCGAGCCCCCACTGACAGGTCAAGCCCGATGCCTCTGCGTCCTGGCGGGAGGCTGTCAGTGCATCCGGTAAACAATCATGGAGAGCGTGCAGGATGAAGTTCAGTTTTGTGGATAACGGCAATCCGAGCCGTCGGCGCGTTCTACGCGATGCCTTCACCCTGGCTTTGGCGGCCTCGCCGCTGGCTAGCCTGGCCAAGGCGGCCACCGAAACCAGGGCAAGCGACACCAACGCCGAAGACGTGACCTTTGCGGCTGGCCCGCGGCCGCTGGTGCAATATCCGCAAAAACGACCGCTGACCCTGGTGACCACTCGCCCGCCGCACCTGGAGACGCCCTTCGCTGTCTTCAACGAAG
>NZ_CABVHU010000025.1 GCF_902497855.1 Pseudomonas fluorescens | reverse complement strand
GCACCATGCTGGCAGCATGCAGCTTGAACTCGCGGGTATAGACCTTTCTTTCGTTCATGAAACCTCCAAGTTGGCGAAATCATATCGCCCTTAAGAGGTGTCCGGAATTATTAGGCCAGTTCAAGCCGGCTCCTACAGGTTTCGGCGTTGACCACAATCCATGTGTACACCGGTGATCTACTGTAGGCGCTGGCTTGCCGGCGAAGGCGGCCTCGAGTCTTGCCGCGCCCATTAAGACGCCTTCGCCGGCAAGCCGGCTCCTACAGGGGTCGGATTTGAGACATGAAACCGATGTCACGACGAATCCCGCTGAACTGCCCGCCCCCGCATCAGTCGCATGCATAAGCAGCGCGAAATCAGAGGAGTGATCGTGAGCACCGATTCCAAGCCGCAGGCCATCGAACCCACGCCGTTGGACACGCCACCGATGGTTCATCGGCTGAGAGTGCTCACCGTCAACACCCACAAAGGTTTTACCGCGCTCAACCGACGCTTCATTCTCCCGGAACTGCGCGAAGCGGTGCGCAGCACTTCGGCGGACCTGGTGTTCCTGCAGGAAGTCGTCGGCGAACACGGGCGTCATTCCTCTCGTTTCAACAACTGGCCGCAAACCTCGCAATACGAGTTCCTGGCCGACAGCATGTGGAGCGACTTCGCCTACGGCCGCAACGCGGTCTACCCCGATGGTCACCACGGCAATGCCCTGCTGTCGAAATACCCGATCCGCGAATACCGCAACCTCGACGTCTCGATCACCGGCCCCGAACGCCGCGGCCTGCTGCATTGTGTGCTGGATGTCCCGGGGCACGCCGAGGTTCACGCAATTTGCGTGCACCTGAGCCTGCTGGAAAGTCATCGCCAGTTGCAGCTTCAGCTATTGTGCCAACTGCTCGAATCCCTGCCTGACGAGGCACCCGTCATCATCGCCGGCGACTTCAACGACTGGCAGCTCCAGGGCAATGCCGCCCTGGTGCGCCGCGACTACCTGCATGAAGCCTTCGAACGTCATCACGGCCGGCCCGCGAAGACGTACCCCGCGCGGTTTCCACTGCTGCGCCTGGACCGGATCTACCTGCGCAACGCCAGCAGTCATGATCCGCGGATATTGGGCACCAGGCCGTGGACACACCTGTCGGATCACTTGCCGTTGGCGGTCGAAGTCCACCTCTGAAGACCCGCACTTACCTGGGCTACCTGTCATTTGTGTCAGTAGTCGTGCTGTAAATCTATTGCTACGGTGGCGGCGTCCGTATCGGCTTTGCGAACGGGCATACGAGCCACTGTAGCCGTCGTTGCCGAAGGTGTTTCCACTACGGGTTATCCGCCGTCCCGATGCTGTCTCGCAACCCGCGCTGCCGAATGCGTCCTGGCCTTCGTGACGAATGAGGCCTGGTCGCCAATCAATACGCGGAGACGAGCATGAACTTTTCGACAAGGATGCCCAAGTACCGTTACGGCGCCTGCGCTGTTTCAATCTGGTTGTGTATCGGCGCGCCCCCGAACGCCCACGCGAGTTGCACGCTGACACCCACCGCCGGCAACGACAATTACCTGTGTGACAGTGCCAGCAGCGGCCCGCTGACCGACCTGTCGGGCAATAACAGTCTGACCTTCCCTGCCAATGGCAGCGGCACCATCAATGGCAACGTGACCTTCGGCGCGGGCAACGACAGCGTGACCATGGATTCCGGCCTCCTCGCCGGCACACTCAATCAGGGCGACGGTGCCGACACGTTGACGATCAGTGCCGGTCAGATCACCGGGGCTGTCAACCAGGGCAATGGCGTCGACGATTTCAGCATGACCGGCGGCACCCTGCAGTCCCTCGCCCAAGGCGACAGCCGCGACACCTTCCGGATGACGGGGGGCACCATCGTCGGTGCGTTCGAGGATGGTGATACGGCAAGTATGACCGGCGGAAGCATCGGCCGGGTCGACATGAAGCTCGACAACAACCTGTTCGATCTCTCCGGCGGGCAGATACTTGGCAACCTGGTGACCGGGTTCGGCACCGACACGATTATCGTCTCCGGCGGACGGATTGGCGGCAACGTCTCTGTCAGCGGTGGCAACGACAGCATCAGGGTGACGGGAGGCGAAATCGTCGGCGAGATACGCGCCAGTGCCGGTGATGACACGCTGCTCTGGGACGGCGGCGGCATTATCCGGTCGGCCATCCTCATGGGGGAAGACAATGACAACGCAACCTTGCGCAATCTCGGTGAAAGCACCCTCGCCCTCACCCCGACTCTCGATGGCGGCAACGGCAACGACCTGCTGACCTTCGACGGGACCACCTCGGCCGGCAGCAATCGCTACAGCAACTGGGAAACGGTCAACCTGAACAACGGCTCGCGCTTCGACCTGGACGGCACTTTTCGGTTGGGGGACAGCGTCAGCGGCACCGGCGTGTTCACTATCGACGCCAGCAGCACCTTGACGTCGGCCCAGGGCAGCATCACGCCTTTCACCGCTGGCCAGCGGGCAACCTTGAACAACGCCGGGGTGATCGACCTGGGCAGCGGCAATACCCGCACCAGTGACACCCTGACGGTTCAGGGCAATTACGCGGGCAACGGTGGTCGGCTTTTTTTACAAAGTGCGCTGGGTGACGACAATTCCGCCAGCGACAAACTGGTGGTCAGCGACGGGACATTGACGGGCAATACTCTGATTTCCGTCACTAATCTTGGCGGTGCAGGCGCCCTGACCCGCCAGAACGGCATCCAGCTGGTACAGGCCCAGGGCACGGCTGTCAGCAACAACGATGCCTTCGCGCTCAAGGGCCTGGTTTCGGCGGGCGCATACGATTACCGCCTGTTCAAAGGGGGCGTTACCACCGGGAGTGAAAACAGTTGGTTCCTGCGTTCGGCCGTTGTCGCGCCAGCGGTGACCACTATTCCCAACCCTGAACCGGGCTTGCCGCCGATCACCGTTGCGGTGGTTGCCACACCGGTCGCGGCTCCCGCCCCGGTCGGTGCCCCCGAGCTGCCCGCGTTGCCAGCCGCTGTGCCAGGTGCCGCGCCGATTGCCCTTTACCGTCCGGAAGTCCCGACCTGGTCCGTGCTGCCGCCGGCTGCCGCGCAATTGACGCTGGCGGCGTTAGGCACTTTCCACGATCGCCAGGGCGATCAGCGCCTGCTCACTGAAACCGGTGCCTTGGCCGCTGGCTGGGGCCGGGTCTATGGCAAAAACTTCGACCAGACCTGGGCCGGCACGGTGACACCGCGGCTCGACGGGTCGCTCAGCGGCTTTCAGGTCGGCAATGACTTGTTCGCCTCGCAACTGGCAGGCGGGCAAACCTGGCGCACGGGTTTCTTCGTTGGCCACAACCGCCTGAAGGGCGATGTCGACGGCTTCAACCAGGGCTTCGAGGGCAAGCGCGCCGGCAAGGTAGAGCTGGAGGGCGACAGCCTCGGCCTGTACGGGACGCTGACCGATCCGGCGGGTGGTTACCTCGACACGGTGGCGATGTACAGCTGGCTCGACGGTGACAATCATTCCGAACGGGGCCTCAAGCTGGATACCGAGGGCCATGTCCTGACCCTTTCGGCGGAGGCCGGTTACCCGTTCCCGGTCGCGGCAAACTGGGTGGTGGAACCCCAGGCACAGGTGATCTACCAGAAAGTCGCCCTCGACAGCCAGGACGACGGAATTTCACACGTGTCGTTCGACTCCGACAGCGCCTGGACCGGACGCCTCGGGGCGCGGCTCAAGGGGCGCTACACAGTCGGCGGCCAGCCACTGGAACCTTACCTGCGCGCCAACCTCTGGCACACATTCTCGGCAACCGACAGGGTCACGTTTGACCACGCCGATCAAATAGAGACGCAGCACAAGTCCACACAGGCCGACGTCGGCGTCGGGGTGATACTCAGTCTCGCGCCGTCCATCAGTGTCTATGCCAGTGCCGACTACAGCAGCAATATAGATAGCAACCAGCAACGTGCCCTGTCCGGCAATGCCGGTGTCAGGGTTAGCTGGTAGCGTTACACCGGGTTTACAGTTCGCGCTTTTTTGACGATTCAACGAACAAACAAGAGGTTAGAGAAGCGCCATAATTCAGTCACTTATAAACCCTAAAAATAGCAGTACCGCTCATCGGCCAATTTCTTGACGCAACGTCAAGGGTCTTCTTAGCTACACGTTACTACCCCCGGAACCATACCAGGGGCAAGCCTCCAGGCACCCGCGACAACGGGCGGCCAGAGGTTTGCCCAACCCATTCGGTCGCCCCTCATTCGGGGTAGGAGAGACGCCAAAGCGAGATTAGGCATGCTATTGCAAGGAAGACCGCCATGAAAAAGTCACTCGGCCCACAAGCGATCAAATTCACGTTTTGCACGGTTTCGGGGTCTCTCCTGCTGTGCTCAGCCATGGAAATCCATGCCTCGCCTGAAGGTCGAGCAATCACCCCCTGGTATGACCAGGAGGTTCAACGGCAGACCTTGCCCGCCCTCGCTGCAACCGATCCTGGCCGCTTCAATGCCAACCCCGACTTGCGCAGCTCACACCTCACTGTGGAAGACGCCGCGCCGTTGGCCTGGGATCAGCTTTACGGACAGCGATCGCGGCAGGCACAAACCGATTATCTGGCCCAGGGCTATTCCATTCCGGACGCCAACACCCTCAAAGGCCCGGCGATCCTCACCCTGCAAAATGGCAGTGGCCATACCCAGCGGGTCGGACTGATCGGCGGCACGAGTCAGTTCCAGGGCACAGGCAATGGCTTGCTGATCAGTCGCGCCCTTGCCGATCCCCACACCGAAACCCTCAACCTGCAAGGCGAGAGCCTGGGCGCCTACTGGAGCCTGACCGGCCCCAAAGGCTGGCACGTGGACTTGAGCGCCAGTGGCGGTCGGGTGAACGGTTACAGCCGTGACGGCCAGGGCGCCCGGCAAGCGGCCGAAGGCAGCGCAGTGACGCTGTCGGTGGAAGGTGGTTTCCCGATCGGCCTGAGCGAAAACTGGGTGATTGAACCCCAGGCGCAGTTGATCAATCAACGGATCACCCTGGACACCCCAAACCGGGACTCAAGAGACCCGACGTCCAGCGACCTGACATCATGGAGCGGTCGGGTCGGTGCAAAGTTGAAAGGCAGTTACGACATCAATGGCCTGCCCGTCGAACCTTACGTGCGGACCAACTTGTGGCACACGGTTTACACCGGCAATACCCTGACCCTCGATCAAGTCGACAAGATCAGCAGTAGCCGCTATTCATCGTCCGTCGAAGTGGGATTGGGGCTGGTGGCCAGGGTGACGCCCGCGATGAGTCTGTACGTCAGCGCCGATTACAGCAGTGATGTGGATGACAATGATTTGAATGGGTTGATCGGGAGTCTGGGGGTGCGGATGCGGTGGTGAGTGTTTCAAATCAAGAAGTGTGTTGTCTGGTTTGGCGCCTTCGCGAGCAGGCTCGCTCCCACATGAGGTCTCCTGTGCACACAAAATGTGTGCATGGCATAGATCAATGTGGGAGCGAGCCTGCTCGCGAAAGGCGCGCCACGGTGTTAGATCAACCCTCCGGTCGCAACATCAACACCGCCAGCGGCGGCAAGTTCAGCACCAGCGACAGCGCCTGCCCATGGCTTGGCTCGTCCTCGGTAAACGCCCCGCCGCTATTGCCGTAGTTGGAACCGGCATAAGTCGCGGAATCGCTGTTGATCACCTCCGTCCAGCGTCCGGCAAACGGCACACCAATGCGATAAGCCTCACGCGGTACCGGCGTAAAGTTTGCGACCACCAGCACCGGCCGCCCGTCCTTGCTCCAGCGCATGAAGGCGTAGACGCTGTTGACCGCGTCATCACCGATCAACCACTGGAAACCCTGTGGCGCGTCGTCCTGCTCGTGCAGTGCCGGCTCTTCGCGGTACAGCCGGTTGAGATCGCCGACCAGTTTCTGCACGCCCTTGTGTTCCGAATACTGCAGCAGGTACCAATCGAGTTGCTGGTCGTGGTTCCACTCGCGCCACTGGCCGAACTCGCAGCCCATGAACAGCAGCTTCTTGCCCGGATGCCCCCACATGAAACTCAGGTACGCCCGCAAGTTGGCGAATTTCTGCCAGCGATCGCCGGGCATCTTGTCGATCAGCGAATGCTTGCCGTGCACCACTTCATCGTGGGAGATCGGCAGGATGAAGCGCTCGGACCACGCATACACCAGGCCGAAACTCAGTTCGTTGTGGTGATGGGCGCGGTACACCGGATCCTGCTGGATGTAATGCAGCGAATCGTGCATCCAGCCCATGTTCCACTTGTAGTCAAAACCCAGGCCGCCCTGTTGGGTGCCCTGGCTGACACCTGGCCACGCCGTGGACTCTTCGGCGATCACCAGCGCGCCGGGGGCTTCGAGGTCCACTACATCATTGAGGTGACGCAGGAAGTCGATGGCTTCAAGGTTCTCCCGGCCGCCGTGACGGTTGGGTACCCACTCGCCGGCCTTGCGCGAGTAATCGCGATACAACATCGAGGCCACGGCATCGACCCGCAGGCCGTCGACGTGGAAATGCTTGAGCCAGTGCAGCGCCGACGCCAGCATGTAGCCGTGCACTTCGGTGCGGCCCAGGTTGTAGATCAGTGTGTCCCAATCCTGGTGAAAGCCTTCCTGCGGATTGCCGTATTCGTACAGCGCGGTGCCGTCGAACTGCGCCAGGCCGTGGGTATCGGTCGGGAAATGCGCCGGCACCCAATCGAGGATCACGCCGATTTCAGCCTGGTGGCAGGCGTTGACGAACGCCGCGAAGTCATCCGGCGAGCCGTAGCGGGCGCTCGGGGCGAATTGCGAGAGCAGTTGATAACCCCATGAACCGCCGAACGGATGTTCCATGATCGGCATTAATTCGATGTGGGTGAAGCCCAGTTCCTTGACATACGGAATCAAGCGCTCGGCCAGTTCGTGCCAGGTGTACTGGCGGGCGACCTCGCCCAGATCGTCCAGCTCACACTGCCAGGACCCGGCATGCAGTTCGTAGATCGACAGCGGCGCGTTCGAGCGATGACGGTCGCCTCGCGACAGCATCCAGTCCTGGTCCTGCCAGTCGACGTTCAGTGGTGAAGCGACTTTCGACGCGGTGTCCGGCGGCAGCGAAGTGGCCAGGGCCATCGGGTCGGCCTTGAGTGGAAGAATGCCGTGACTGCCGAGGATTTCGTATTTGTAGGCCTCCCCCGCTTGCATGCGCGGGATGAAGACTTCCCAGACGCCGGTGGGATGGCGCAGACGCATGGGATGGCGGCGCCCGTCCCAGTTGTTGAAGTCACCGACCACCGACACCCGCCTGGCGTTCGGTGCCCACACCGCGAAGCGCACGCCGTCGACCCCGTCAACTGTCTTCAGTTGCGCACCGAGGCACGCACTGAGATCGCGATGGTTGCCCTCGGCGAACAGGTACAAATCCATCTCGCCGAGCAACGGGCCAAAGCTGTAAGGGTCTTCGGACAGCTGTTCGCCACCCGCCCAGCGAGTCCGCAGCAGATACGGCTGGGCACGGTCGAAGTGGCCGACAAACAACCCGGGTGTCTGGGTGGCCTCGAGGTTGCCGAGTTCCTCCCCGGAGTCCCTGGCCACCACCTGCACGCTCAAGGCGTCCGGCAGATAGGCCCGAATGAATTGCCCGCCGGCGCCATCGCCGTGGGGGCCGAGAATTGCAAAAGGGTCATGATGCTCGGCACGTACCAGAGCATCGATATCCCGTGCCTTGGGCAGCAGCGCTTCTTTAGCGTGACCCTGATCCCTGTTCGAGAAACTCATGACTACTCTCCATCAAAATCGGAAAAGGGTTTAAGCCCACTCAATAGCCCATACAAACCGTGCAGTGGCACAGGCAACCATGTGGGGCGATTTTCAGCTTCATACGCCACCTCATAAGCTGCCTTCTCCAGGCCGAACAACGCCAGCGCGGCGTCCTCGCCTTCCGGATCTTGCCACGCATGAGCAAGACTAGCTGCAGCCAGCCGATAAGCGTCGATAAATGCTTGTTGCGCTTCATTTAAATAGCGTTCGGCGACCCGCTGGCGAGCGGCCTGTGCCACGTCCGTGTTGTCGACGTTGTGCACGTTGATCGTCATCGCCGCGGCGTAGTCGAAGGAACGCAACACTCCACTCACATCTTTGTAAGGACTGTGTTTGCCACGTCGTTCGTGCAACGGCCGCGCCGGTTCGCCTTCGAAGTCGATCAGGTAAGCGTCGCCCTTGATCACCAGCACCTGCCCGAGGTGCAAGTCACCGTGGACGCGGATCCGCAGGCCGCCGGCCGCCTTTTTGCCCAATTCCTGGACGTGGCCGAGAATGGCTTTTTTGTTGTCCAGCAAACGAGTGACCAGGGTTTTGTCCGCCGGGTTCAGTTCGTGTTGGTGCTGCTTGAGCAACTTCAGGGCGTTTTCCAGCTGTGCCGCCACGTCCTTGGCCGAAGCCAGTGCCTCCTTCTGCGTGGTGACTTGCGGCGCGAAGTCCGGGTTGTCGGTCGGTGCCGCCAGCACCTGGTGCATTTCCCCCAGGCGCTGGCCGAGCATGCCGGCGAAGTCTCTCAGCTCGCCGAGGGCGTTGTAATGCTGCTCCTGTTCGGACATGGCATCGGCCAGTTCATCGCGCAACGCCCGTTCCAGGTTGTTCTGCGTCCATTCCCAGGCATCCCCCTGATTGCTCAGATAACCCTGGGCAATCATCAACAGATTGTCCTCGCCCGCCCCATCGCGGCGAATCACCGAGCCCAGCAGCGGCGAAATATTGGCGAAGCCGGCCTCGGTCAGGTACGCGCTCATTTCCAGTTCCGGGTGCACACCCGACGCCACTTTACGGATCAGCTTGAGCACCATGCTGCTGCCCACCACCACCGAACTGTTGGACTGCTCGGCGGACAGGTAACGCACTTCCGGCTCCGCCGGGAGGCCAAGCCTGGCCAGCTCGTCGGTGGCTTCAAAACGGATCTCGCCACCGTCCGAAGGCAACAGGGTGTTGTTCTGCATGCCCTGCAATACCGCGCGGATGAAGTTTTCCAGGGCGAACGCATCCGTGATCAAGCCGACCTGAGGCCCGCGTCGCACTCGAGACAGCGCCAGCTGCTGCGGCAATGCGGGGCCGACCTGATCATCGGCAATAAAACCGAACGGCAATTGGTAACGGCTGGTCTGGCCGCCGCTGGTGACTTCGATTTCACTGAGCAGTACCGGATGCTGCGCATCGCCGAAGCGCACGCCATAGGCCAGGTGGACCTTGTCGATGGCCGCGTCCTTGCCCGCGAACCAGCGGCGGTTTTGCAACCAGCTTGGTAAGATGCCCTGCTCCAGCGTGCCGCGTGACGGCGCTTCGAGCAGTTCTTCCAGGCGTTTCTTCAGCACCAGGGTGGTGAAATCTGGAAGGCTTTGCGCCGGTTCTACGTGCCAGCTGGGCATTTGATTCTCCGCTGCAAGTCCAAACCAGTAAAAACCGTAAGGCGCCAAGGTCAGCAGGAAATTCAACTGGCCGATCGGCGGGAAGGCGTTACCGCCAAGCATCTCCACCGGCACCATGCCGGCATAGGCGGACAGGTCCAGCTCCGCCGCTTGCGCACTGCGCGAGACGTTGGCGACACACAGGATGATTTCGTACTTGCCATCCGGCCCGCTGTATTCACGGGTGTACGCCAGGATCCGGCGGTTGCTCGGCGAAAGCATTTTCAGGGTGCCGCGCCCGAAGGCCTTGGACTGCTTGCGCACGGCGAGCATGCGCCGCGTCCAGTTCAACAGCGAGTGCGGGTCGCCGGCCTGGGTTTCGACGTTGACCGACAGATAGCCGTATTGCGGGTCCATGATCGGCGGCAGCACCAGGCTGGCCGGGTCGGCGCGGGAGAAACCGCCGTTACGGTCGATCGACCACTGCATCGGCGTGCGCACACCGTCGCGGTCGCCGAGGTAGATGTTGTCACCCATGCCGATTTCATCGCCGTAATACAGGGTCGGTGTGCCGGGCATCGACAGCAGCAGGCTGTTGAGCAGCTCCACGCGGCGGCGGTCGCGCTCCATCAACGGCGCCAGGCGGCGGCGGATGCCCAGGTTGATCCGCGCCCGACGGTCGGCCGCGTAGTAGTTCCACAGGTAGTCGCGCTCCTTGTCGGTGACCATTTCCAGCGTCAGCTCATCATGGTTGCGCAGGAAAATCGCCCACTGACAATTGGCGGGAATTTCCGGGGTCTGGCGCAGGATGTCGGTGATCGGGAACCTGTCTTCCTGGGCCAGCGCCATGTACATGCGCGGCATCAACGGGAAGTGGAACGCCATGTGGCACTCATCGCCATTGAGGCCTTTGGCGTCGGTGTCACCGAAATACAGCTGGGTATCTTCCGGCCATTGGTTGGCCTCGGCCAGCAGCATGCGGTCCGGGTAATTGGCGTCGATTTCGGCACGGATCTGCTTGAGGACGTCGTGGGTCTCGGGCAGGTTTTCGTTGTTGGTGCCGTCACGTTCGATCAGGTACGGAATCGCGTCCAGACGCAAACCATCGATACCCATGTCCAGCCAGTACCGCATCACTGACAGCACGGCTTTCATGACTTGCGGGTTGTCAAAGTTCAGATCCGGCTGGTGAGAGTAGAAGCGGTGCCAGAAGTACTGGCCGGCCACCGGATCCCAGGTCCAGTTGGACTTCTCGGTGTCGAGAAAGATGATGCGGGTGCCGTCGTATTTGTGATCGTCATCGGACCAGACGTAGAAATCCCGCGCCGCGGAACCTTTCTTTGCCTTGCGTGCGCGCTGAAACCAGGCGTGCTGATCGGAAGTGTGGTTGATGACCAGCTCGGTAATGACCCGCAGGCCACGTTTGTGCGCCTCGGAAATGAAACGCTTGGCATCGGCCATGGTGCCGTAGTCGGAATGCACGCCCCGATATTCGGCAATGTCGTAGCCATCGTCGCGCCGTGGCGAGGGGTAGAAGGGCAACAGCCAGATGGTATTGACGCCGAGGTCGGCAATGTAATCGAGTTTGGCGATAAGCCCGGGAAAGTCGCCGATCCCGTCATTGTTGGAGTCGAAAAACGATTTGACGTGTACCTGGTAGATCACTGCATCCTTGTACCAGAGCGGATCCTTGATAAAGGTGGCTGCCTTGGGTTTCTTCGCCATTTGAAACTCCTGTTGAAAACCAGAGGACGCCCCGGGCCAGATCGTTCCCACGCTCTGCATGGGAATGCCGACACGGACGCTCCGCGTTCGGCTCTGGATGGGACGCGGAGCGTCCCGGGCCGCGTTCCCACGCGGAGCGTGGGAACGATCGATCATGTGCTAAACAGTGAAGCGCCAGATCCCGAACGGCAGATGCGCCGGATCGATTCGCATGAACTGGTACTTGCCGTGCCAGGTCCAGCGATGGCCGCTCATCAGGTCTTCACCCTGGCTGCTGGCATCGTCGGGCAACCCCATCTCCCACAGCGGTAATTCGAAATTCGCTTCCTGGACGTTGTGCGGATCCAGGCTCACCGCCACCAGAATGAAATTGCTGCCATCGGCACTGCGTTTGCCGAAATACAGGATGTTGTCGTTCCAGGCGTTGTAGACCTTGAGCCCCAGGTGCGTCTGCAGGGCCGGGTTCTGTCGGCGGATCCGGTTGAGCTGGGCGATCTCGGCAATGATATTGCCCGGTGCGGTGAAGTCCCGTGGGCGGATTTCATACTTCTCGGAATTGAGGTATTCCTCCTTGCCCGGCACGGGTGCCGCTTCACAGAGTTCGAACCCTGAATACATGCCCCACAGGCCGGAGCCCATGGTCGCCAGCGCCGCGCGAATCAGAAAACCGGCACGCCCGCTTTCATGCAGGAACGCCGGGTTGATGTCCGGCGTGTTGACGAAGAAGTTCGGCCGGTAGCACTCGCGCCACGGCGACTCGTTCAGTTCGGTGAAATAGGTCGCCAGTTCGGTCTTGGTGTTGCGCCAGGTGAAGTAGGTGTAGCTCTGGGTGTAACCGACCTTGCCCAGTCGCGCCATCATCGCCGGGGTGGTGAAGGCTTCGGCCAGGAAGATCACTTCCGGGTGCAACGCCCGCACATCGGCGATCAGCCATTGCCAGAACGGCAGCGGCTTGGTGTGGGGGTTGTCGACGCGAAAAATCTTCACGCCCTCCTCGACCCACCCGACCACGATGTCGCGCAATTCCACCCAGAGGCTGGGAATCGCATCGGTGGCGTAGAAGTCGACGTTGACGATGTCCTGGTATTTCTTCGGCGGGTTTTCGGCATATTTGATCGTGCCGTCCGGCCGCCAGTTGAACCAGCCCGGGTGCTGTTTGAGCCACGGATGGTCCTGGGAACACTGGATGGCGAAATCGAGGGCGATTTCCAGCCCATGCTCGGCCGCTGCCGCCACCAGCCGGCGGAAGTCTTCCCGGGTACCCAGTTCCGAGTGAATCGCCTCATGCCCGCCCTCTTCGCTACCGATTGCATAAGGGCTGCCCGGATCGTTCGGCCCCGCGGTCAGGGAGTTGTTGGGGCCTTTGCGGTAACTGCGGCCGATCGGGTGGATCGGCGGGAAATACAGCACATCGAAGCCCATGTCCTGAATCATCGGCAGCCGCGAGTGCACATCGTTGAAAGTGCCGTGGCGGGCCGGGTCGTCCGTGATCGAGCGTGGAAACAATTCATACCAACTGGCGAACTGCGCCAGTTCTCGTTCGACGTCCAGCGGGTACTCGGGGCTGATGCTCAAATAGGCGCGGTGATCGGCCTGGGCCATCAACTCGGCGCTACGCTGGTGCATGAACAGCGCGACCTGCTCGATTTCGAGCAGCCCGGACAATTCATGGTGCAGCGCGGCCAGGTCCTCGCTCAGTTGGCCTTCCGCTCGCTCCGCCGCTTGCTGGACCTGGTTGCGGCCTTCCTGCAACTCCAGACTGACGGGCACGCCCGCCAGATGTTTTTTCTCCAGCTCATAGCGGAAGCTGGCGAACTGATCGATCCAGGCTTCGATACAAAACACGTAACGGCCCTGCTCCACCACATGGAACTGGCCCTGCCAGCCATTGTTGCCCAGGCTGGCCATGACCTCGCTTTGCCAGGTTTCGTCGCCATCGGCACGCCAGCTCACCCGTACGGCCAGTTGATCATGGCCATCGGCAAACACCTTGCTGGTCACCACCACGTCCTGCCCCGCCACGGCTTTGACGGCAAACTGCCCGCCATCGAGGGTCGGCATGGTGTCTTCGATCGCGATGCGCGGCAGCAGTAAAGCCTGCGACAGCGGCATATGCGGGTTGTAGTTGAGCTCTTTCGGTTTTTCAGCAGTCATCGAGCATCTCTCCTTTACGCCCCATGGACGCTCTTGTGCTTGGTCGCCATTCGCGCAGGGCCGTCGACCCCGGAATGAACTCACTTAGGTTCCGAGCGACGGGCGCGGGTAAAGTTCACGGGGATTTGCTTGAGTCTTCGCGGGAATCAATTCCTTTGTGCAAGGGTCAACCTACTTAAGCACGTCCTACGCCATGTGCCACAAGGAGGCTCCAAAGATGGTTATCCCCGTCCCGGCTAAAACCCCCGATCCGAACATTGACAGTCCGACCATACCGCCAACGGAACCGCAACCGGTGCCTGAACAAGAGCCGCCGGGCACCACCCCGCCGCCGCGGGAAGATCCGCCGGAGACGATGCCGCCGGTGATCGTCAAACCCTAAACACAATTTTCCCAGACCGATGAAGATGATCGTTCCCACGCTCTGCGTGGTAACGCAGCCAGGGACGCTCCGCGTCCCTTTCCAGCTGGAACGCAGAGCGTCCCTTGAGGCATTTCTACGCAGAGCGTGGGAACGATCAGATCAAGATCAAAAGATCGAAGCCTTCGGCAGCTACAGATGATTGTTGTCCTTCTCGAAGATCTTCACGATCTTCGGCATAACACCCAGAATCAGCAATGCCAGCAACGTACTGAGCACCGCCGTCGCCTCGCGCCCCAACCCGGCTGAAACGCCGATGGCCGCGGTCATCCACAAGCCGGCGGCGGTGGTCAGGCCTTTGACGTGGCCTTCATCGCCCTCCTGGTTTTTCAGGATGGTCCCGGCGCCGAGAAAGCCGATCCCGGCAATAACGCCCTGGACTACCCGGCTCATGGCGTCGGCCTGGGAGCCGGACATCTGCGGTACCAATACAAACAGCGCCGCCCCCAGCGCCACCAGCATGTGGGTGCGCACCCCGGCGGCCTTGCCCTTCTGTTCGCGTTCAAAACCGAGAATACCGCCCAATACGGCGGCCATCAGCAGGCGCACCGTGATGCGTGTCAGCTGGGATGCATCGCCGATGTCGGCGAACTCCGCTTGCAGGGTCACCCAAACTTCATGCCACCAGGCGTTCATGGCGCAGTCCTTGTAAATGAATGGCTCGATAGAGGGTGGACCGCAGCGACCATTAATCGGTTGCACAGAACGATGTCCGCCAAAAACGTCCTAACAGCTTAGAACCCGCCGAAAAAAGGACACCTCTCATGACGGTACGCATCGAACACCAGACCTGCTTCTTTATCACCGAAAACGGCGAAGAAATTCGTCTGTGTCCCGACGTCACCATCCTGACTGACGCTGAGAAGGCCATGTCGGCAGTGGACATCGATGGTCAACGCATCTACATCACCGAAGCAGAAGCCGATGCATTGACCGTAGCAGGTGCCGTGGACGGTCGCCGGCATTTGAAGGCCACCGACAGTGATTCGGTAATTTGAACGACCCGTGTCAATAATGCCTCCCGGCGCCTGATACAGGCGTCGGGATTGCGCTGCGCCAGGTGCTTCAACTTGTCGCAGGCAACGGGTTCCAGCCCATCTGATCCGCTTTTTATTGCAATAGCTGAGTCTGTTATGCAAACAGATCGCCGCGCATAGTGCTCACGCCTGATGGAGGCTGATGAGCGACAGACCATGAGCGATAGAATTCCCGCCCGAACCCTGGAAAGCGTCCCGCCAGTACAAAGCTACGAGCCTTCGCGTCCAAAGATAAAGGCCAAGTCCAGCGACAACCTGATCCATACCCGCAGTTTCACCGGCCTGTTTCGCACCGTGCGCATGAGTGGAGCCGGTTTTTTGTTCGTGCTGTTTTTCGGCACCCTGTGGTTGAACTGGGGCGGTCGCCAGGCGGTGCTCTGGGATCTTTCCGAAAGCAAATTCCACATCTTCGGCGCGACCTTCTGGCCGCAGGATTTCATCCTGCTCTCGGCATTGCTGATCATCGCCGCGTTCGGTCTGTTTGCGATCACCGTGTTCGCCGGGCGAGTCTGGTGCGGCTACACCTGCCCCCAGAGCGCCTGGACCTGGATCTTCATGTGGTGCGAGAAAATCACCGAGGGCGAACGCAACCAGCGGATCAAGCTGCAAGCCGCGCCCTGGGGCCTGAACAAGCTGATTCGGCGCTCGGCCAAACACAGCTTGTGGCTGGCCATCAGCCTGCTGACCGGCCTGACCTTTGTCGGCTACTTCACGCCTATCCGGCCGCTGGCCGAAGAGTTGCTGACCCTGCAGATGGGCGGCGTGAGCCTGTTCTGGGTAGTGTTTTTCACCGGCGCCACGTACATCAACGCCGGCTGGCTGCGTGAAGCGGTGTGCATGCACATGTGCCCGTATGCACGGTTCCAGAGCGTGATGTTCGACAAAGACACCCTGACCATTTCCTACGACGTCGCCCGCGGCGAACACCGTGGCCCGCGCAAACGCGAGGTGGCACCGGCTGCAGTCGGCCTCGGCGATTGCATCGACTGCCAGCTCTGCGTGCAGGTCTGCCCCACCGGCATCGACATCCGCGACGGTTTGCAGATGGAGTGCATCGGCTGCGCCGCGTGCATCGACGCCTGCGATTCGATCATGGACAAGATGGGCTATGCCCGTGGGCTGATCAGCTATACCTCGGAGCATGAGTTGCAGGGTGGCAAGACCCGGTTGCTGCGGCCACGGCTGATCGGTTACACCGCGGTATTGCTGCTGATGATCGGCACCCTCGCCCTCGCGCTGGTGGAACGGCCGATGGTCTCGCTGGACGTGAGCAAGGACCGGGGGCTGTTTCGCGAGAACAGTCAGGGCCAGATTGAAAACATCTATAGCCTGAAGGTGATCAACAAGACCCAGGAGCGGCAGGACTACCGTCTGACCCTGGTCGATGGCGACGGCTTCCAGCTCCAGGGCAAGACGGAACTGAGCCTGGCGCCGGGCGAGATCGTCGATGTGCCGGTGTCGGTGGCGATGACGGCGCAACGGCCGAGCAGCAGCTCGCAGACCATCAGCTTCAAGATTGTCGACCGTGATGAGCCCGATATTTATAGCGTGGCCAAGAGCCGGTTTGTTGCGCCGATGAACAGATGATCCCTTAGACTGCGGTGCTGCCATTCGCTGTAGGAGCGAGGCTTGCCCGCGAACAATTCACCCCGATTTTTCAGAATGACACCCATCCAGGCACCCGATGAAACGCTACGAAAAATTCGCCGACGACATCGCTGAACTGATCCGCTCCGGCGTCCTCGGCCCCGGCCAGCGTGTGCCTTCGGTGCGCTACGCCAGCCAGACCTACGGCGTCAGCCCGTCCACGGTGTTCCAGGCCTATTACCTGCTCGAACGCCGCGGGCTGATCCGCGCCCGGCCGCGTTCCGGCTACTTCGTCAACGCCCATGCACCGAGCCCGTTTTCCGAGCCGGCGATCAGTAGCCAGGTCAACGAATCCACCGAAGTCGACGTCAGCGAACTGGTGTTCTCGGTCCTCGACTCGATCAAGGACCCCAACACCGTGCCCTTCGGTTCGGCCTTCCCCAGCCCTGCCCTGTTCCCGTTGCAACGGCTGTCGCGCTCCCTGGCCAGTGCCGCCCGGGACATGGACCCGCGCATGGTGGTCACCGACATGTCGCCGGGCAACCCGCAACTGCGGCGACAAATCGCCCTGCGCTACATGGTCGGCGGGTTGATGCTGCCCATGGAAGAATTGCTGATCACCAACGGCGCGCTGGAAGCCCTGAACCTGTGCCTGCAAGCCGTCACCGAGCCGGGCGACCTGGTGGCCATCGAGGCGCCGGCGTTCTACGCCTGCCTGCAAGTGCTGGAACGCCTTAAGCTCAAAGCCGTGGAAATTCCCGTGCACCCGCGCGACGGCATCGACCTTGGCGTGCTCGCGCAAACCCTGGAGCGCCACCCGATCAAGGCCTGCTGGTGCATGACCAGTTTCCAGAACCCCATGGGCGCGACCATGCCCGAAGCCAAAAAGCGCGAACTGGTGGAGTTGCTGCGCAGTCATCAAGTGCCGCTGATCGAAGACGACGTCTACGCCGAGCTCTATTACGGGCAACAGGCGCCGAAACCGGCCAAAGCCTTCGACACCGAGGGGCTGGTGATGCACTGCGGTTCCTTCGCCAAGAGCCTGGCCCCCGGCTACCGCATTGGCTGGGTCGCCGCCGGGCGTTATGCGCAGAAGATCGAGCGGCTGAAACTCATGACCTCGCTCTGCGCCTCGATGCCGGCCCAGGCGGCCATTGCCGATTACCTGCAACACGGCGGTTACGACCGGCATTTGCGCAAACTGCGTTACGCGCTGGAAGAGCAGCAGAGTGCGATGCTGGCCGCCATCGCCCGCTATTTTCCGGCGCAGACACGGGTCAGTCAGCCGGCAGGCGGGTACTTTCTGTGGCTGGAATTGCCGGCACAGATGGATTCGTTGAAATTGTTTCAGATGGCCTTGGCCCAGGGGATCAGCATTGCGCCGGGACCGATTTTTTCACCGGCGCAGCGGTTCAGGAATTGTATCCGGTTGAATTATGGCAGCCCGTGGGATGAGGCTGCGGAGAAGGCGATGGAGACGTTGGGCAGGATTATCAGGTCATTCTGAGCGTTTGATGTCGTTTGAATCATCGCCATCGCCGACAAGCCGGTCTCGCTCCCACAGGAGTACGCAAAACCCCTGTAGGAGCTGGCTTGCCAGCGAAGACGTCCGCAAGGTCGATATGAAGGAGCCTGACCTGACGCTTTCGCTGGCAAGCCAGCTCGTACAGGGTTTGCGTACTCCCGAAGGCTGCGATCTTCTGATCTTCAGCTGTTACCGGCCACCACCCAGATCGACAAAAGTCCCCGTCGCATACGACGCCTTATCCGACAACAGCCACACAATCGCCTCCGCCACTTCGTCCGGACGCCCGCCCCGTGCCATGGGGATCGCCGATTCCAGCTTGCTGACCCGGTCCGGATCGCCGCTCAATGCATGAAAGTCGGTATAGATGAATCCCGGTCGCACGGCGTTGACACGAATACCTTCGCCCGCCACTTCCTTGGACAGCCCGATGGTGAAACTGTCGAGCGCACCTTTAGACGCCGCGTAGTCCACGTATTCATTGGGGGATCCCAGGCGCGAGGCGACCGAGGACACGTTGACGATGCTGCCGCCTTGCCCGCCATGTTTGGGCGACATGCGCAGGAGCGCATGCTTGGCGCAGAGGATCGGCGCCAGGACGTTGGTCTTGAGGGTCTTGAGGATGCGGAATTCCGACATTTCCTCGACCCGGGACTTGTGCCCGACGGTGCCTGCGTTATTGACCAGGGCCGTGACCCTGCCCAGTTCGCTGTCCACCCGCTGAAACAGGGCGATCACTTCGTCTTCGATGCTGACGTCGGCGCGTATCGCAATGGCTTGGGCACCGAGGGCGCGGACTTGCTCGAGCACCGTCTGGGCCGCGTCTTCGTCGGATTGATAGTTGATGCAGATCCGATAGCCCTGTTCGGCGGCCAATAAGGCGGTAGCGGCGCCGATGCCGCGGCTGCCGCCGGTGATGACGATGACTTTATCCATGCTGGCGTTCCCCCGTTTCAAGCGTAAGCAGTCGGAGCAAAGAATAACCGTCATTCTTGATTTTTGCATGACCTGTAGGAGCCAGGCTTACCGGCGAAGAACGATAACGCGGTCTGACAGATGCACCGCAGCGCCTGCTTCGCGGGCAAGCCTCGCTCCTACGGGGCGAAGAACGATAACGCGGTCTGACAGATGCACCGCAGCGCCTGCTTAACCGACTGCCAATTGCTCTGCACGAAGAATCTGCGCCATGAAGCGCGCCGCCGGCAGCGGTTGACCCAGCAGATAGCCTTGCAGCGAGTCGCAGCCGAGTTTCGTCAGGAAGTCCTGTTGCACCCCGGTTTCAACGCCTTCGGCAACGATCCGCAGCCCCAATGCCTGGCCAAGGGCGACGATGGCTGAAACGATGGCGGCGTCGTCGCTGTCGTGTTCCAGATCGCGGACAAACCCCCGGTCGATCTTCAGCTCATTGGCCGGCAGGCGCTTGAGGTACATCAAGCTCGAATAACCGGTGCCAAAGTCATCGATGGACAGGTCGACGCCCATTTCCGACAACGCCTGAAGCACCGCCATGCTCACATCGGCGTCGTTCATGGCGGTGGTCTCGGTGATTTCCAGGGTCAGGCTGTTGGCCGGCAAATGGTGCGTGGCCAGGGCTTTGGCGACGCTCTGCACCAGCCCGACGTGGCAGAACTGCAAGGCCGACAGATTCACCGCGATGCGCCAATCGGTGTAACCGAGCAGATACCACTCGCGCATCTGCCGGCAAGCTTCATTGAGCACCCAGCTGCCAATCGGAATGATCAGCCCGGTTTTCTCCGCCAGGTCGATGAACTTGTCCGGCAGCAGCATGCCCTGGGTCGGGTGTTCCCAGCGCAGCAGCGCTTCGGCGCCGACCGGATGGCCATTGGCGGCGTCGAACTTGGGTTGATAATGGAGACTGAACTGCTGCTGCTCCAGGGCATTGCGCAAGTCTTGCAGCAGTTGCAGCTGTTTGCGGGCGTTGCTGTTCATCGATACATCGAAAAAACTGTAGCCGTTTTTTCCGGTGCCCTTGGCGTGATACATCGCCGCGTCGGCGTTCATCAGCAACTCTTCAGCGGTGTAGCCGTTGCCCGGATAAACCACGATGCCGACACTGGCGGAGATCTGCAGGTCATGTTCGGCCACCTGGAATGGGCGCGCAATCAATCCAACCTGGCGGGCCGCCAGGCTCAAGACGTCATTCTCCTCGCCCAGTTGCACCAGCAGCACGAACTCATCGCCACCGATCCGCGCCAGGGTGTCCTGACTGCGCAATTCCTCGCGCAACCGCAGGCCGACCGCTCGCAGCAACTGATCGCCCATGTGATGACCGAAGGCGTCATTGACCGGTTTGAACCCGTCCAGATCGATGAACATCAATGCAAAACAGCCGCCCTGCTCCTGCACCTTCGACATTGCCTGATCGATGCGGTCAGCCAGCAACACCCGATTCGGCAGGCCGGTCAGGGTGTCATGCAGGGCCAATTGGGTCAGTTGGCGGTTGGCTTCGGTCAGCGAGTGGGCCAGGCTGGCGGTGCGCGCCTCCATGCGTGCATCGAGCACCGACGTCAGCAAGGTAATGGTCAATATCGCCAGGGTGGTGATCAGCACCAGGTTGTCCAGGCCCTTGCCGTTCAAGCCGTCGATGGCTGCACCGCAGAAACTGCCGTCGGCGAAGCGCGCCGCGGCCATGGCGGTGTAATGCATGCCGACGATGGCGATCCCCATGATGACCGCCGCACCGCCACGGATCAGGATCACATAGGGACTGTGCTGGCGCAGGCGGAAAGCGATCCACAACGCGGCGCCCGACGCGCCGACCGCAATGAGCAGCGAGGCGCCAAACAGTGTCGGGTCGTAATCGATACCCGGCTGCATGCGCATGGCGGCCATGCCGGTGTAATGCATGGCACTGATGCCGGCGCCCATGACCAACGCACCGAACGCCAGTTGCCAGGCGGGCAACTGCGCCTGACTGACCAGCCACAACGCAAAGCCGCAGGACAGGATCCCGATCAGCAGTGACAGCAAGGTCAGGGTGACGTCGTAACCGAGGTCGATCGGCAGTTTGAACGCGAGCATGCCGATGAAGTGCATGGACCACACCCCTATGCCCATGGCAAAGGCGCCGCCCGCGGTCCATAAATGCACGGCGCGCCCCTTGGCCGTGGCGATGCGTTCGGTGAGGTCGAGCGCGGTATAGGAAGCGAGAATCGCTACACAAAGCGAGATGATAACCAGTGTGGGGGAATAGCTACCGAGCATGGGCCTTCTCGCGACCGCCCCGTCGTACTGCTTCCGTTCTCGAGGGGGCAAATCCGGCGATTGTACTGATTGCGCAAAAGAACGCACTGAGAAAATTAGCAAAAGGCCATCAAGACGATGAAACGCTTGTTTGAAGTGGAAACAGGGTCATGGCCGATACCGTGTTTGGGGATAAAACAGGTCACTGTAGGAGCTGGCTTGCCAGCGAAAGCGGTGGGTCAGTCGAAACATTCATTGCCTGAACGGACGCCTTCGCTGGCAAGCCAGCTCCTACAGGTTGTCGCTCACCTGCAGTGCGCCATCCCATCCGCCACCCAGAGCCGCGATCAGTTGTACGCTGGCAATCAACCGACTCTGTAACAAATTCAGCACGTTACGTTCATTACTTAATGCCGTTGCTTGCACCACCACCACGTCGAGATAAGCAATCACCCCGGCCTTGTACTGATTCTGGGTCAGGCGCAGCGATTCACGCGCCGCGTCCAGTGCTTCCTGGCGAACGCCCGCTTCGTTTTCCAGGACCTTGAGTTGAACCAGGTAGTTTTCCACCTCGCGGAAACCGTCGAGCACGGTTTGGCGGTATTTGGCCACGGTCTCGTCGTAGGCGGCCTCGCTGCGGTCGACTTCCGCCGAGCGCTGGCCGCCGTCGAACAAGGTCATCGCCAGTTGCGGCCCGACCGACCAGAAGCGGTTAGGCACGCTGAACCAGTTGTTGGAGGTACTGCTGCTGTAACCGCCGTTCAGGCTCAACGTCAGGTCCGGGTAATAAGCGGCCTTGGCCACGCCGATGTTGGCGTTGGCCGCCATCACCGAACGCTCGGCGGAGGCAATGTCCGGGCGACGTTCCAGCAATTGCGAAGGCAGGGCCAGCGGCACCTGCGGCAACGCCGGGATGTCTTGGCTTTCTGCCAGGTCGAACTCGGCCGGCGGCAGCCCGACCAGTACGGCAATGGCGTTCTCGAACTGGGCACGCTGCCAGATCAGATCGACCAATTCCGCCTCGGTCGTCTTGAGTTGAGTGGTGGCCTGAGCCACCGCGTCCTTGCCGGACACCCCGGCACGGTACTGATTCTGAGTCATGGTCAGCGAGCGGCGGTAGGCGTCGACTGTCGCTTCAAGCAGGCGTTTTTGCTCATCGATCACCCGCAATTGCAGGTAGTTCTGCACCAGTTCCGACTGCTGGCTCAGGCGCATCGCCGCCAGATCGGCAAAACTCGCCTCGGCGTTGGCCGTGTCGGCTTCAAGGCCGCGGCGCAGTTTGCCCCAGACGTCAGCCTCCCAACTGACCCCGGCCTGGGCGGTGTAAGTGTCACGGATACCACTGGAGGTACTGGTCAGGCTCGAGCTGCTGCTGCCGGTGCCCTGGCTGGAACGGTCTTTGCCGACAGTCAGGTCCACGGTGGGGAAAAACGCCCCACGGGCAGTGCGAACCAAAGCCTGGGCCTGACGGTATTGGGCTTCGGACTGGGCGACGGTCTGGTTGGCGCTGTTGAGTTGCTCGATCAAGCCATTGAGCTGCCGATCGCCATACAACTCCCACCAGGCGCCGCGGGCCAGGGAATCACTCGGATTGGCCTGGCGCCAGCCGGCCGCTTCCTTGTATTGCACCGGCGCGGCGGCTGGCGGGCGCTGGTAATCCGGGCCGATGGCGCAGGCACTGAGCAGCGCCACCCACAGCGACAGGCCGAGTACACGCGAACCTCGGGCCGTGACCACGGGTGCAGCCAGGTTGAACAGCGAACGGTCAGTCATAGCGGAGTTTCCAGAGCAGCATCGGTACGCACCCCACGCCAGTGATTGAAGCGATGGCGCAGTTTGTCGAGATAGAGGTAAACCACCGGGGTGGTGTATAGGGTCAGCACCTGGCTGAAGATCAACCCGCCGATGATGGTCAGGCCCAGGGGCTGACGCATTTCCGCCCCTTCGGCGCGGCTCAGCAGCAACGGCAACGCGCCCAGGATGGCGGCCAGCGTGGTCATCAGGATCGGCCGCAACCGTTGCAGGCAGGCACTGCGGATCGATTCCAGCGGCTCCAGGCCCTGATGCCGCTCGAGCTGCAAGGCCAGGTCGATCATCAGAATGGCGTTTTTCTTCACCACGCCAATCAGCAAAAACAGGCCGAGCAACGAGATCAGGCTGAACTCGCCGCCCAGCGCGTAGATGGACAGCAGCGCGCCCACCCCCGCCGACGGTAAGGTCGAGAGAATGGTCAGCGGATGGATATAGCTTTCATACAGCACGCCCAACACCAGGTACACCGCCACCAGTGCCCCGAGAATCATCCACGGTTGGCTCTTCTGGGTGGCGGCAAACGCATCGGCGGTGCCAGACATTTTCGCGATCACGGCTTCAGGCAAGCCGACCTTGGCAATCGCCCGCTCGATGGCGGCCGTGCCCTGCTCCACCGTTACGCCTTCGGCCATGTCGAAGGAAATGCTCTCGGAGGCGAACTGGCCCTCGTGGCTGACCCGATCGTCTTCCAGGCTGTTTTCATAATGAGCGATGGTCGACAGCGCAATCCGCGCGCCGTCGGCGGTGATCACCTGGACCTGATTGAGGGTGATCGGATCCTGGGCATACTTCGGATTGACCTCCATCACCACCTGATACTGGTTGAGGCTGTCGTAGATCGTTGAAATCTGCCGCTGGCTGTAGGCGTTGTTGAGCACCGAAGTGACCATGTCCATGTCGACGCCCAGGCGTTTGGCCTGGTCGCGATCGACGATCAGCGTGACTTGCTGGGCGCCACGGCCCTCACGGGCGTCAATCGCCGTCAGCTCAGGCAACGCCTTGAGCGCGGTCACGACTTTGGGGTACCACTCGCGCAACTCTCCCAGGTCGCCGCTCTGCAGGATGTATGAATATTGCGACGTGGTCTGTTCACGGCCCCCGCCGAACTGCAGGTCCTGGTCGGCCATCAGCATCAGTTGCGCGCCGGGGACCTTGGGCATTTCCTTGCGCAGGCGTTCAATGACTTTCTGCGCGGACAGGTTACGTTCCTTGATCGGTTTCAGGCGCACCAGCATGAAGGCGTTGTTGGTGCCGTTGTTGCCGCCGATGAAGCCGGCAACGCTTTCCACCGCCGGATCCTTGAGCACTTCGCGCCGGAAGATTTCCATTTTCGGCTGCATCACCGTGAACGACAGACCGTCGTCACCGCGCACGAAGCCGATCAGCTGGCCGGTATCTTGCTGAGGCATAAATGTTTTTGGAACAACGACATACAACGCAATGTTAACGCCAACTGTCACCAGCAGACTGAGCAGCGTCAGCAGCCGGTGACGCAGCACCCAGTCGAGGCTGGTGGCGTATTTGCCGACCATCCAGGCGTTGGCCCGCTGGCTCCAGCGCTGCAGGCGGTTTTCCTGGCCCGGCGTGTGCGGCTTGAGCCAGCGGGCGCAGAGCATCGGCGTCAGCGTCAGCGAGACCAGCAGCGACACCACGATGGACGCCGCCAGGGTGATGGAAAACTCGCGGAACAGGCTTTGAACGATCCCGCCCATGAACAGGATCGACAGGAACACCGCCACCAGCGACACGTTCATCGACAGCAAGGTGAAACCGACTTCCTGGGCCCCAAGGTAGGCTGCCTTCATCGGCGGCACGCCTTCGTCGATGTGCCGGGATATGTTCTCCAGCACCACGATGGCATCGTCCACCACCAGCCCGGTGGCCAGGATCAGCGCCATCAGCGACAGGTTGTTCAGGGAGAAGCCGTAGAGGTACATCACCGCGAACGTACCGACCAGCGACACCGGTACGGCCAGGGTCGGGATCAACGACGCACGGAAGTTACCCAGAAACAGGAACACCACCAGGATCACCAATGCCACAGCAATCAGCAAGGTCATTTCCGCTTCATGCAGGGTCGCCTTGATCACCGGGGAACGGTCCATCGCCAGGTTCAGCTTGACGCTGGCCGGCAGCACTGCCTGCAACGCCGGCAACTGGGCCTTGATCTCGTTGACCGTCTCGATGATGTTGGCGCCGGCCTGGCGGTTGATCACCAGCAACACCGCCGCGTCGTCGTTGAAGAAACCGCTGTTGTAGCGGTCCTCGACGCCGTCGCTGACCTTGGCCACATCCTTCAGGCGCAGGGCCGCGCCATCCGCGTAGTGGATGATCAGCGACTCGTAATCCTTGGCTTTCTCCAGTTGATCGTTGGCCTGCACCTGCCATAGCCGCTGACCGTCTTCGACCGAGCCTTTGGGCCGGCGTACGTTGGCGTTGGCAATGGTGTTGCGCACATCGTCCAGGGCCACGCCGTACTGGTTCAGCGCCTGGGGCTCGAGTTCAATGCGCACCGCCGGCAAGGAGCTGCCGCCGATCTGCACTTCGCCGACGCCCTGCACCTGGGACAGGCTCTGGGACAGGATGGTCGAGGCCAGGTCGTAGAGCTGGCCTTTCTCCAGCACGTCGGAGGTCAGTGACAGCACCATGATCGGCGCCTGGGACGGGTTGACCTTCTTGTAGGTCGGCATGCTGCGCATCCCGCTCGGCAGCAGGTTGCGCGAGGCGTTGATCGCCGCCTGCACTTCCCGCGACGCGCCGTTGATGTCGCGGTCGAGATCAAATTGCAGGATCACCCGGGTCGAGCCCTGGCTGGAACGGCTGCTCATGGTGTTCACCCCGGCAATCGCCCCGAAGGAGCGCTCCAGCGGCGTGGCCACGGTCGAGGCCATCACCTCCGGGCTCGCGCCGGGCAGGCTGGCCTGGACCACGATCACCGGGAAGTCCATTTGCGGCAGCGGCGACACGGGCAACAGGCCGAAGCTCACGCCGCCCAGCAGCATGATTGCCAGGCTCAGCAACATGGTCGCGACCGGGCGCTTGATGAAAGGTCCGGAGAGGTTCATGGCTGCTCAACCACTTCCACGGAACCGGACTTGCGCCCCCAGCGACGACCCAGGCGGTCGAAGTACAGGTAAATCACCGGGGTGGTGAACAGCGTCAGTACCTGACTCACCAGCAAACCCCCGACCATCACCAGACCCAACGGTTGGCGCAGTTCAGCGCCGGAACCGGTGGCCAGCATCAACGGCACCGCACCGAACAACGCGGCCAGGGTGGTCATCAGGATCGGCCGGAAGCGCAGCAGCGCCGCCTGATAGATCGCCGTTTCCGGGTCCAGGCCCTGATTGCGTTCAGCGTCGAGGGCGAAGTCGATCATCATGATCGCGTTCTTCTTCACGATACCGATCAGCAGGATGATGCCGATGATCGCGATCATCCCCAGGTCGTTGCCGCTCAACAGCAGCGCCAGCAAGGCGCCGACTGCCGCCGAGGGCAAGGTCGAGAGGATGGTGATCGGGTGGATATAGCTCTCGTACAGCACGCCGAGCACGATGTACATGGTCACCACCGCCGCCAGGATCAGCAGCAAAGTGCTCGACAGCGAGGCCTGGAAAGCCTCCGCCGCACCCTGGAACTGGGTCTGCACGCCGATCGGCATGCCGATGTCCTGTTGCACCTGCTCGATGATCTCTACCGCATGCCCCAGCGCCACACCGGGTGCCAGGTTGAACGACATCATCACCGCCGGGAACTGGCCGATGTGGGTGATCGCCAACTGCGCCTGGCGCTCTTCAAGGCGCGCGAGGCTGGACAGGCGCACTTGCCCGCCATCGGTGGTCTTGACGTGAATCTGGTTGAGCGCGTCCGGGCCGATCTTCTCGCCGGCCTGTGATTGCAGGACCACCCGGTACTGGCTGGCCTGGGTGTAGATGGTGGAAATCTGCCGCTGGCCAAAGGCGTCGTACAGCGCGTCGGTGATGTTCGACACCGATACCCCGACCCGCGACGCCGCGTCGCGATCGATCACCAGGTACACCTGCAAGCCTTTGTCCTGCAAGTCGCTGGCGACGTCGGTCAGCTCCGGCCTTTGGGCCAGGGCGTCCACCAGGCGGCCACTCCACAGGCTCAGCAACTCCGAGTCCGGCGATGACATGCTGAATTGGTACTGGGTGCGGCTGACCCGGTCTTCGATGGTCAAATCCTGCACCGGCTGCATGAACAGGCGAATACCGGTCAGCTTGTCCAGCTCGGGTTGCAGGCGCGCAATCACTTCGGTGGCGCTCAGGTCACGGTTGTTGTGGGACTTGAGGTTGATCAGCAACCGGCCGCTGTTGAGCGTCGAGTTATCGCCGTCGACGCCGATGTAGGACGACAGGCTCTCCACTGCCGGGTCGGCAAGGATCACCTTGGCCAGTTCCTGTTGCCGCTCGCTCATGGCCGCAAAGGAAATCGACTGCGGCGCCTCGGAAATGCCCTGGATCACCCCGGTGTCCTGCACCGGGAAGAAACCCTTGGGCACCACCATGTACAGGAACACCGTCAGTGCTAAAGTGCCGATGGCCACCAGCAACGTCAGCGGTTGGTGCTTGAGAACCCACTTTAACTTGCGCCCGTAAGCCGCGATCATCCAATCAATTGTTGCGCCACTGGCCCGGTAGAAACGGCCCTGCTCTTCCTCCTTGGGTTCACGCTTGAGCAGCCGTGCGCACATCATCGGCGTCAAGGTCAGGGACACCACCAGCGAAATGAGGATGGCCACCGCCAGGGTGATCGCAAATTCGCGGAAAAGGCGCCCCACCACGTCCGCCATGAACAACAGCGGAATCAGTACCGCGATCAGCGACAGGGTCAGGGACACCAGGGTGAATCCGATCTGCTTGGCGCCCTTGAGCGCCGCGTTCAACGGGCTGTCGCCCTCTTCGATGTAGCGGGAGATGTTCTCCAGCATCACGATCGCATCGTCCACCACGAAACCGGTGGCGATGGTCAGGGCCATCAGGGTCAGGTTGTTGACCGAGAAACCGGCGAGGTACATCACGCCAAAGGTACCGATCAACGACAGCGGCACGGCCACCGACGGAATGATCGTGGCGCTGGCGCGGCGCAGGAACAGGAAGGTCACCATCACCACCAGGGCGATGGCGATCAGCAATTCGTGCTGCACGTCGGTGACGGAGGCGCGGATGGTCTGGGTGCGGTCGGTGAGCACCACCACATCGAGGCCGGCCGGCAGGTTGTCGGTGATGCTCGGCAGCAAGGCCTTGATCCGATCGACCACCTCGATGACATTGGCGCCGGGCTGGCGCTGAATGTTCAGCAAGACCGCCTGGTTTTCGTTGGCCCAGGCCGCCAGGCGCTCGTTCTCGGCACCGTCGACGATCTCTGCCACGTCCTTGAGCCGCAATGGCGCACCGTTGGCGTAGGCCAGGATCAGGTTGGCGTAATCCTTGGGCGAGGTCAGCTGGTCGTTGGCATCGAGCATCGACACCCGGGTCGGGCCGTCGAAGTTGCCCTTGGGCTGATTGACGTTGGAGGCGCCGATCAGGGTCCGCACGTCGGACAGGTTCAGGCCGTTGGCCGCGAGGGCCTCGGGGTTGACCTTGATCCGCACCGCCTGACGCTGGCCACCGGCAATGCTGACCATGCCGACGCCGCTGATCTGGGCGATCTTCTGCGCCATGCGGGTGTCGACCAGGTCGTTGAGCTTGGGCAACAGCATGGTCTTGGAGGTGATGGCCAGGGTCAACACCGGGGTATCCGCCGGGTTGACCTTGTTGTACACCGGCGGCGCCGGGAGGTCCGTGGGCAGCAAATTGGTCGCGGCATTGATCGCCGCCTGCACTTGCTGCTCGGCGACGTCCATATTGATGTCGAGACTGAACCGCAGGGTCAGCACCGACGCGCCGCCGGAACTGGTCGAGGCCATCTGGGTCAGGCCGGGCATCTGCCCGAACTGACGCTCCAGTGGCGCGGTCACCGCGCTGGTCATGACATCCGGGCTGGCGCCGGGGTACAGCGTCATGACGCGAATGGTCGGGTAATCGACCTGGGGCAAGGCCGACACCGGCAGCAAACGATAAGCGATCACCCCCGCCAGAATAATGGCCAGCATGCTCAGGGTCGTGGCGACCGGGCGAAGGATGAACAGCCGCGAGATGTTCATGCGCCGCCCTTTTTCGCCTTGTCGGTGCCGGTCGCGTCAGGCGCGGTGGCGGCCGACTTGCCTTGCAGGTGTTCGGTGGGGGTGGTCGGCACATCCTTGCTGTCGTTGACCACTTCCACTTCACTGCCTTCCTTCAGGCGGTCGGTGCCTTCCAGGACAACGCGATCCCCGGCGGCCAGGCCTTCGGTGATAACGGTGTTGTCGCCATCGCTGGCGCCCACTTTCAACTGACGGATCGTGACCTTCTTGTCGCCTTCCATCGCATACACGAAGGTGCCGTTGGTGCCGAACTGGATCGCCGCCGAGGGCACCAGCACGACGTCCTTGAGCGTGTCGGCCAGCAGGTGGACGTTGACGAACTGATTGGGGAACAACGCCTGGTCACGGTTCTCGTAGCGCGCCTTGAATTTCAAGGTGCCGGTGGTGACGTCGATCTGGTTGTCCAGGCTCTGCAATACGCCGGTGGCTTGCAGTTTGGTGTCGCCACGGTCCCAGGCTTCGGCAGGCAGTTTGGCGCCGGTGCGATAGCGGGCCAGCACGACGTCCAGGCTGTTTTCCGGCAAGGTGAAGGCAACGCTGATGGGTTGGGTCTGGGTGATGATGGCCAGCGCCGTGGTGTCATTGGCGGCGACGAGGTTGCCGACGTCCAGCTGACGCAGGCCCACACGGCCGGTGATCGGTGCGCGGATCCGGGTGAATTCGAGATTGAGCCTGGCGTCGTTGACCGCCGCCTGGTTGGTCTTGACCGTGCCCTGGTACTGGCCCACCAGCGCTTCGGCGGTGTCCAGGGTCTGCTTGGCGATACTGTCCTCGCGATACAAGCCGCGGTAGCGTTCGACATCGACCTGGGCGTTCTTCAGTTGCGCCTGGTTCTGCAGCAAGGTGCCTTCGGCCTGCAGCAAGGCGTTCTGGTAGGGACGCGGGTCGATTTCCGCCAGCAGATCGCCCGCCTTGACCATCTGCCCCTCTTCGAACGCAATCTTGATCAGTTCGCCGCCGACCCGGCTGCGCACATTGATGGTGTTCTGCGCCGTCACGGTGCCCAACGCCTTGTAGTACAGCGGGAAGTCGCCCTTCACCGCCGGCGCCACCCGCACCGGCACCGGGCCGGCCGCGCCACCGAAACCCGGACGCATCCCCCCGGACCGACCGGTCTGCCCGGTCACGGCTTTTTGCCCCGCGCCTTGTTTTGGCACATCACCGCCGGGCCAGAATTTCCAGCACAGGACGGCGATGACCAACAGCACAAGCAGGCCGAACAGCCAGCGACGAGGACTACGGGAAGCAGAGGATTGCATTGAATGATCAACCATTGGGCGCGTGGGCTTTTTCTACGGGAGGCTGAACGATAAGCACTGGGGGGCGTTTAGCAAAGCGCCTTTACCGGCAATTTACCTTTGGCTTACGTATCAGGAGGTTTGTCTAAGACACTGAAGCACAAATGAAAACGGCCTGGACAGGGCCAGGCCGTTAACAATTGTAATGCTTTACTTATTTCAGTACGGCAAGTGCAGCGTCGTAATTCGGTTCTTCAGCGATTTCCTTGACCAGTTCGCTGTGCAGGACGTTGTCGTTTTCGTCCAGCACCACGACGGCACGGGCGGTCAGGCCCTTGAGCGGACCGTCGGCAATCGCTACGCCGTAGTTCTCGATGAACTCGGCACCGCGCAGGGTCGACAGGTTCTGTACGTTTTCCAGGCCTTCGGCGCCGCAGAAACGGGCCTGGGCGAATGGCAGGTCAGCGGAGATGCACAGCACCACGGTATTGGCGATGTCATTGGCCTGAGCGTTGAACTTGCGCACGGAGGTAGCGCAGGTCGGGGTGTCGACGCTTGGGAAGATGTTCAACACTTTACGCTTGCCGGCGAAGCTTGCCAGGGTCACGTCGGACAGATTGCCCGCCACCAGGGAAAAGGCTGGCGCCTTGGAACCGGCTTGTGGCAGCTCGCCGTTGACTTGAACCGGGTTGCCTTTAAGAGTGACTTGAGCCATGAACGTAGTCCTTCTGATCGTTGATGTGGAGATTTTTGACGAGGCCGAAGTTAACCACGAAATGGCCTGACGACCTATCCACAGATACAAATTGTCATGCAGTGACTGCAAAACTGGATACAAAAACCCGCGGTTCATCTGCTTCCCACCGCAAATCCCTGCAAATCCCTGCAAATCCTTGCAAATCCCTGTAGGAGCTGTCGAGCGAAGCGAGGCTGCGATCTTTTGATCTTATCTTCACGAGATCACTGACAAGCAAGATCAAAAGATCGCAGCCTGCGGCAGCTCCACAGGGGCCCTGGGCGTCAGGAAAATTTGCAGTGATCTTTCGCGCGGCGCGTTGTCGATTCTGGACAGGGTCATTCGACTAGTCGTGAGTCACTCAAATCCAGCGGAGACAAGACCATGCGATTCATGATTTTTGTGAAAGCCAGCCCGGATTCCGAAGCCGGCATCCTGCCCAGCGAAGAACTGATGACCGCGATGGGCAATTTCAACGAGGAACTGGCCAAGGCCGGCATCCTCATCGATTGCGACGGCCTGCAGCCCAGCAGCAAAGGCGCGCGCGTGCGCTTCTCGGGTGACCAGCGCACGGTGATCGACGGTCCGTTCGCCGAAACCAAGGAACTGATCGCCGGCTATTGGTTGTGGCAGGTGAAGTCGAAACAGGAAGCAATCGACTGGGTCAAGCGCTGCCCCAACCCGATGCCGGGCACCGACGCCGAGATCGAGATTCGCCAGGTGTACGAGGCCGAGGATTTTGGTGCCGAGTTCACCACGCAACTGCGGGAGCAGGAAGAACGACTGCGCGAGCAAATGAAGAAGCCCTGACTCATTGAGCCTGAATGGTGTTGAACGATAGCGCGATCACGCCCGGACCTTTGCAGTGGCTATGGACGTGATCGAACGCTTCGTACTCCACCGGTTAAACCGAATGCTCACCGGCGATTGGTGAACATCACGTACAGCGGGTCAAGCTGTGATTCAAAAGGGAACACGACGATATAGTCGTCAATCCGCAGGTCTTTTCCTTCGCCCGTAAGGGGCTCAAGGGCAGGCAGTGGCGAGGATTGAACAAAGCCCAGGCTATTCGATGCCGTCGGTGCTGCGGGAACACTTCTTTCCAGAGTGACCGGCTCAGACTAGCGAACGGTGATCGGTGCGGTGCCGTCAGCGGTGAAACTGTAAGCGTTGAGTTGCTCGACATACTGCGCCACTCTGACCCTTACCCGGGCGCTCGGCGTATTTCGCGGCGACGGCGTAATGTAAACCTGTTCCAGCACCTTGATCTCGCGCAAGCCCTTGAACATAGTTCCGGGTTTACTGGGTACGACAGCAGTGCCCATTCTGAAAAAAACCTCGACCTCGCCCCCATCTGCCGCCAGCGCCTGCCAATCCTGTCCCTCCAGCGGCTGCAACTCGGACAAGGGAACGCTGAGGCCGAAAATCTTCGTATCCGCGCGGCTGGAGAATTCGAACTGCAATACACCGGCGCATTGGTTTTCATCACTCAGCTCGCCTGACGTATTGCGCCAGGTAAATTCTGCCACTGCCGAACGAATGGATTTTTGCAGGTCAACCTGTTGAGAAAACAGCAACGTCGATGGCGCGCGATCCAGCAGAATGTCGGGGCGTTTGTTGGCAACGAGCATTGACGCAGGCATCAAATGCGCGGTTTGCGCCGCCCCGACGCCGGCCTGGGTACGAGAACGAATCAATTGCTCCTGCGCCTGCACTAACAATGCTTCGGCCTGGTCATGAAACGCCCGATGCCGCTGAGCAATGGTGGCCAATAGCGCAAGGTAACGGTCGTGCGTGGCATTGATCTGGTGTGCGATGCCCTGCCACTGCGTTTGCTGTGACTGCGCATATTTCAGGTCGCTCTGAGCACTGTTTTTGGCGAATTGAATGCGCATTTTATGGAATTCGAACTTCCTGACGGCTATCAAGGTTTCTTGCTGGGCAAGCTCCAGGGTACGTATGCGCGCCTCCTGTTCAGGGATAGCCAACGCCGAGCTCTGGTGACTGCGCCAATGCTGGATACCCCGCTCAAAAATCCCGAATGCCGTTTCTACAGCCAGTTCTGAACCGGCCACGTCCGCGGCAATTTTTTGCACCTCCACCAGGCTGCGGTCGAGAGGGCTCGCCGGCAACGATGGACGCGGAGCGGAAACAGCCTCGTCCTGGAACGCAGCAAGACCTTGTTGTTCATGCCAGTTTCTGACGTTATCCACGACCAGATACGCGCTGTTCCTGGTGAAACTGTCGTCGGCATAAAACAGTAAGTCTGCGCCTTGGGGATGACCGACGATCCGGTCAAAATGATTGATCAGCCGGTCATGGTCCTGCTTGGGTAAATCGACGGCCCAGATCCTGTTGACCAGCGCCTGAAATTCCGATGCGGTGTATTCCTTGAGTGTTGCTTTAAGTTCCATCTTCAGTACTTCCTTGTTTTCATGGGGCGCGTCGACCGAAAGCGATGACATCTGCTCATTCCTAATGAGCAGATGTGCGCTATTCATTGATGCTTATCCAATACTCAAAATTTAATCATGACCTTTATCAATCAAGGTGAACACCAAGGTTTTGACTTCCATCGCGGCGGTATATTGAAATACTACCTTTTTTCCCGGATACATTACCGGATCCAGGGGATAGGATTCCCAGCCGCCTGTTTGCCCCATTGGTTTCGGCATTTTGATCGGGCCTCTTGATTCCATTGGTTGGCCGAAAATCGAATGGACGCCGGCTTGAGTCATTTTGGAAGAGTAAGGAGGCGGAAGTTCCCCTGTGTATACGATAATTTCTGGCATTACCTTTTCTAGAGTTATAAAAAAATGCTTCCAACTGCTTGGTCTCAGCCCAAAATGATAGATTCAGCCCGGCCTCCAAGTCGATATGCAGAAGGTCGCGCCCAGGATAGAGCTCTTGTAATTTTTTGCCTGGGATTAGACCTTGACCAATCAAATCTTCGTAATTTTCACCCAGTTTGCTAATCCAGTTCGATATTGATGCTGCGTTCATTAGTACCACCCTTGGTCATTATGAAGTTTGTGTAATGCCTCGCGCGCGGTTTCGAGCTCCGCCTCTTCAAACCCCATCTGCAGGAGCCCTTCCTTGATGGCATCGAAATTCCCATTGACTGCAGCTCGCAAATCGCGTGCGTCATTTTTTATTTTGGAAGGGGTATTTAGCCAGCCGTTCGTTTCGCTAAATTTACGATGCACTTCCGTGGGTATTGCAATACCTGGGGCGTTATTTAATAAAATTTAAATTTCATGAGCGTCAAAATGAGGGAACTCTTGTTTTATGTACATCTCCAATGCCTTTTGTGAAGGTATATGGTCAATATCCATCCCATCCTTATAGCTCCGACGACTCATCTCTTTATACGGCCCAACCTCTAGCGGCTCAACCGGCGGGCCAACGAAAACCAGGCCGGGCGAAGGAAAATCCTCATCCTCCGGATACCCCGGAATTCTCGCACCAATCTCCCCTTCGTCAACAGCCGGAAACGTCTCGTTTTCCGGTAGGACCGGGATAGCCGGTTTACCGGGATTAACCACCGGCAAGGTCGGCGTGATGGGCGATGTCGTCGACCCGAGGTGTTCGCTGCCCGGCGGCACCAAAGGTTTCCAGCTAGTGGCGGGTGGGATAGGCCAAGGAACCACTGCAGGTGCGATCCCGAGCCAGCCCTCGGCATTATTCGGTGTCTTGATACTGATTTTGTCGAGGTTGAAAGGATCAGACCAGAACTCCGACCGTTCCTGATAGCGCAACTCGAACTCACGGTGTTCACCGACCCACGTGCTTTTCGGCGCGTAGGGTGCGAAGCCTTGTTCGATGCGTTTTTTGTTCACCTCATCGAATGCAGCGGCAAGCAGACGATGCTCTCCGAGCGTTTGCCACACGGCTTTGTCGAAGGCCTCGAACGACTTGAACTCCCGACCTCGAAACTGATCGCCGATCTGAGCGGGAATGGCTGCCCCCTGCGCCTGTGGGGCCGAGTTCCACCAACCAGTCGTTGCCGGATGTCCGGTGCCGGTGACGACGCCTGCCCCCATCGGCGGCAAACTGAAGGACAGATAGGTCGGCGGCAGGCCAGGTACGCAAACGATGCAGTCCTGAATGCGTAAATCGACACCTGACGGGATGTCCAGAACCTCGGACGGTGTAACAGCCAACCGAGACGGGTTCGTCATGGCGGGCTGAAGCGTCGCATCAGGCGTGATCAGCAAGTGCCGGGGCGGCGCTCCAGGGATCTCGGCCGTGTAGAGCCCGGACAGGGGATCGAGTACCGCATTGATGACTGGAACCCGAGAATCAACGTCGCCCCCGGCACTGACGGCGATGATCGCAGCACCTTCCGGTATGGCGACGGGTTTGAGCCGGGACTCCACCTCTGCCTGACCGCCTGCGTCAGCGATCGTTTGCAGCTCTTGACGGTCGTAAAGCCCCAATGCTTGAGCCGGCACGCTGACAGCGTGGAACAAGCGCCTGCGTTGTTCCGGAGTCAACTCGCCATTGCCCAGGGTGGGTGAGTACACCATCGCCGTGACGAAAACCGGACCTGTCCTTGCTCCAATGCGCAGGACATCGATGAGCGTATCGGCGGCCGCCTGAACTGCTTTCTCCAGCGCTGCGGCAACCTCTTTTGCAACGTGTACGGCTTCCTGGGACAGGATCATCCCGCCATGGGCAAGCGCAGTGACAGGTACTGTCAGTGTGTTGGCCTGCCTGACCCGTTCTATGCGCGAATCTGCATCGGCCTGCTGTTTGAAGCGAATGTGCGCATCGCGTTGCGCGACGACGGCTTCTCTTTCGCGCCAGACAATAGTCTGTTCGGCATGATGCCTGGACAAGGCAGTGGATTTTTCGGTCAGCGCATTGATTTGTGCCGACAACAAATTCGCCTCATGGGCGGCGTTGTAGGCGTTTTCCCAAATCTGATGACCAGTACCGAGTGCTTCGCCGAACTGGTCCAGGCGCGCCAGGTAATCACTCGCAGAACGAACGAGCGCATTGTGACCATCGAACGCATGGGCAGACGCGTTCTTTGCGCTGAGTTCTGAAGTTTTACGGGCGATCAGCCCGTCAATTTCGTTTTTCTCTTTGGTGATGAGATACAGCTGCCAGCGTTCGGTCGAATCGTTGTTGGGCGTGCGTTTAGCCGCCAAAATTTCGTCCTGAAGCGATGACGTCAGTTGCGAGGCTTTGGCTGCGAAGCTTTGGTCGACAGCAGTCCTGAAGGTGTGATGACGCTGCATCCATGACTCGAGCACTTGCTGTCGCGCCTGCACTCGGACGTGTTCCTGCGCTTGTGCCTCGGCGGCCGCTGCCTCAATTCGCTGTTGTTCCTGGGCCCGCAGGTACTCTTGTTTGACCCGCCTCCTGGCCTCTATTGTGCTTTGACTGGGGCCGCTGAATGCCCCGGACGCGCCTACGCGGTTACCTCCAGAGCCGCCGCCCCCTGAACCGCCACCGCCACCCGAAGCCGGCGGGCCGGATCTGATGACTACATCTCCTGTAGATCCATCGTTGAGTGTTTGTTGTGCCATACAGTCTCTCCTTGTCTGTAGGGCGCAGCATGTCGATGGGGTAATGGTCAGGTGCGGTACATATATATGGGGTGGGATTTATTCAGCGCCCAACCCTCTGATCCGTATTAACTTTTTAGTACACCAATATTTGGTGAATCTTGTACACAAAACTCAGGATTTAAACCCCCGCAACTGGATAACCCCCGTTTAGCTGCTAAGTTTTACAGACGCGTCCTACAGGCTTGATTGGAAAAAGACTACGCGTCAAAGGCCACCAATTGCCGAGTCGTCATCTGAGCCACCAAGGAACCGGGGGAATCATGTCGAAAAATCCAGGAGCGAACGCCCTGTTGATGGCCGCTTCACTGGCGTCTGCCTTTTGCGCTCACGCCGACAACGCCGACACCGCCAATAAAAGCAACAACCCGCTGAACCTCGCGCCGGGGATGAACCTGCAGGACTACTACACCCCCAGGTACTACGACTCCAATATCCACACCAATGACCTGCTGGTGCGCGGCACATTGCCGATTGCGCCCAACGATTTCATCGGCGTCCCGCAATTGCTGCGCGTCACCGCGCCGATCAGCACCCGCCCCGATCCCAGCGGCGGCTACAGCACCGGTGAAGGTGATCTGAACCTGTTCGATATCTTCCTGCTCAAGACCGAGGGCGTGCAGTTGGGTATCGGGCCGATGATCACCGCGCCCAGCGCCGACCAGGACGAACTCGGTACGGGCAAATGGCAGGCCGGCCTGGCCGCCGTGGCGATCGATTCATCGCCCCGGGGTTTGCTCGGTGCACTGGTGCAATACCAGAGTTCCTTTGCCGGCGACAGCGACCGCCAGCATGTTGAATCGGCGACCCTGCAGCCCTTCATCATTCACAACCTGGACCAAGGCTGGTACCTGCGTTCCACCGCAACCTGGACGTTCGACCTGAAGAACGACACCCGCTACATCCCTCTCGGGTTCGGTGCCGGCAAGGTGTGGAAATCCGGCAGCAACATTCTCAACGCGTTCGTGGAACCGCAGTGGACCGTGGAGCGCAAGGGCGATGGCCTGCCGCAATTCACCCTGTTCGCCGGGCTCAATGTGACGTTCGGCAAATAAGGACTTTTTATATGCACGGTGCAATTCGCGCAGCCGGCTTCAGCCTGATGACCTTGTTTGTCAGTTGCGGCGTCGGTGCACGGGACCTGGATACCCGAATCGGCACAATCGCCATGGAAGGCGAACTGCCAGCCCATGAATCCATTGGCAAACTCTACGCCGAACTGGATTTCCAGCAGGCCACCCACAGTTTTGCGCTTGTACCTGCCAAGCCGGAACTTGCCAGCGGCCAGTGGAAAATGCCGCTGCTGACACCCGTCAACCCACAACCCCAGTAAGCGGAGTCGGTCATGGTCAGGCCTGTTTTTGTGCGTCCTTTACTGGCCCTGTGCGTGTTCGGCGCCAGCCCCGCGGTCCTCGCGGCCGAAGGCGGGGTCGGCCGGCCGATCACCGGGCAGCAGGTGTTTTCCAACGCCGGCATCGTGCCGCCGGAGCCGGGCTGGGTGATGTCCCTGACCAGCATCTGGTATGACGGCGATCTCAAGGGCGGCAAGGGCGTGCCGATTGTCGGCGAGATCGGTGCGGACCTGGACATGAAAGTCTCCTACACCATGGCCAACTTCACCCATGTCTGGGACACCGGCAAAGGTCGCTGGAACTATGCGTCGGCCATCGGCGTGCCAGTGCAGTACACCGACGTCACCATCAGCATTACCGGCCTGCGCGGTCGTACCCTGGGCACCGATGACAGCGGCACACAGTTCGCCGACATGCTGGTCGCGCCGATTGCCGCCGGTTACCACTTCGACGAGCTCAACCACCTCTCGTTGTCCCTGCCGATCTATGTGCCGACCGGCGCCTATAACGACGACCGCCTGGCCAACCCCGGCCAGAATACCTACACCTTCATGCCGACGGTCGCGTTCACTCACCTCGACGGCAAGGGCGGCGAATTCACGCTATCGAGCGGGCTGGAGTTCTATACCGAAAACGACGCCACGGATTATCGCAATGGCAACATCTTCACCCTGGATGCGCTGTGGACCCACGGTTTCGGCAATGGCTGGAGCGCCGGACTGGTCGGCGGGTACGTGCAGCAGGTCACCGACGACAAGGGTGATACCGCTGACGCCCTCAACGGCTTTCGCGGCCGCTCGGTGGGTGCCGGTCCGGTGGTGGGCTGGGCCGGCAAGTTCGCCGATGCCCAGGCCAGCGTCAGCGCCCGATGGGTGCCGGAGTTCGACACTAAAAACCGGCCTGAGGGCAATGGTTTCAGCGTCAACCTGACCTTGGCGTTTTTCTAGGTGTGAGCGAACCTGAGCGGCCTCGGGCCGGATCTTCAACTTGAGGAAGTGAGCATCCCATGACCGCACTCAACGACCTTGACGCCCTGCAGGCCAGCATCGCCGAAGCCGTGCTCGGCCAGGACCAGGTTATCCGCCAGATCCTCCTCGGCCTGTTGGCCAACGGCCATTTACTGCTGGAAAGCCTGCCCGGGCTGGCCAAGACCCGCACGGTCAAGGCCCTGGCCAAGCATCTTGACGCGAAGATGAGCCGCATCCAGTTCACCCCGGACCTGCTGCCCTCGGACATCACCGGGGCCGAGGTGCTGCATCAGGTCGAGGGCAAAAACCAGATCCAGTTCCAGCCGGGGCCCTTGTTCGGCAACCTGATTCTGGCGGATGAAATCAACCGTGCGCCGGCCAAGGTCCAGGCCGCGCTGCTGGAAGCCATGGAAGAACGGCAAATCACCGTGGCCGGCAACAGCCATGCGCTACCGGAACTGTTCATCGTGGTCGCGACCCAGAACCCCATCGAACAGGAAGGCACTTACCCGCTGCCGGAAGCGCAGATGGATCGCTTCCTGATGAAAGTCCTGCTGGATTACCCGAGTGCGGAAAACGAAAGCCAGGTGTTGCGCCTGCTGCGTGTCGAAGAACAGGCCCTCGGCGCCAGGACGGCTGCGGTCCAGGGTTTCGCGCTGTCCCAGGAGGTGATCTTCGCCGCACGGCGGGAAGTCAGCGCGGTTCATGTATCGCCGGCCATCGACCGCTACCTGATCGATCTGATCAACGCCACCCGCCATCCCGCCGATTACGACGCCGACCTCGGTCGCTGGATCGCCCTCGGCGCCAGCCCCCGCGGCGGCATTGGCCTGGACCGTTGCGCCCGGGCCGACGCCTGGTTGCAGGGGCAGGACTTCGTGTCGCCGGACAATGTGCGCGCCGTGGTGCATCCGGTGCTGCGCCATCGCCTGCAACTGAGCTATGACGCGGTAGCCGACGGCGTCACGGCCGATCAGGTGCTTGACCGTCTGCTCGACACCGTCGCGATTCCGGCATGAACCTGGACGGTCTGGTCTATGTCTCTCTGGCGCAGTTGATGGCCCTGGAGTTCAAGGCCCGTGACTTGAGTTTCCTGGCCCGCCAGCCACAAGGCAGCATCCTCGCCGGCAACCATGCGTCGCGGTTGCGAGGCCGTGGCTTGAACTTCGATGAGCTGCGCCGCTATCAGCCGGGGGACGATTTGCGGCACCTGGATTGGCGCGCCTCGCTGCGCACCGGCAAACCGGTGGTCCGTACCTTTACCGAGGAGCGCGACAGACCGGCGTTGATCCTGGTGGACCAGCGCATGTCGATGTTCTTTGGTTCACAACGCAGCTTCAAATCCGCTATCGCCGCCGAACTCGGCGCACTGGCCGCATGGATGGTGTTCAACGCCGGCGACCGGGTCGGCGGGCTGGTGTTCAACGATCAGCGCATCGACAGCATCGCCGAAGGCGAAGACCAGCTCGACAAGGTCTTGCAACATTGCCTGGCCGTCGCCGGTCACGATCACCTGATCTGCATCGTCAGCGATTTTGCCGGTGCCGGCCCGCGCACCTTGCAGCTGATGCGCCAGCTGGCGGCGCATAACGATGTGATTGCCATGCAGGTGTACGACCCGTTGGCGTTGAACCTGCCAAAACAGGGCCGACTGCTGATCACCCAGGGCCAGTTGCAAGTGGAACTGGCGGTGGAGCAACGCAGCGTTCATCAGCCACTGGGGGATTTTCTCGGCGGTCGGCTCAAGGACGTCGCCACCTTGCTGCGCCGCAGCCAGGTGCCGCTGATGATGTTCAGCACCGCCACCGATGCCCAGGAACAACTGCGGGCCGAGTTGGGCAAGCCGGGTGGAGGTCGGCGATGAATTCGAATGTGCCCGGCATCGAGCAACTCAAGGAAATCGGCCTGCCGACGCCGGTCAGTTATGCGCCCCAGACGTGGGGTTGGTGGGTGCTGTTGGCGGTGTTGCTGGGTGTGGTGTTGCTGGTGGGTGCGCGACGGTATTGGCAGTGGCGGCGGGATCGGTATCGGCGGGAGGCGTTGGTGCGGTTGGCTGAACTGCAAAACAGCGACGACCGATTAAGTGCCTTGCGCGAACTGCCGGAATTGCTCAAACGCGTGGCCCTATCGATGCCCTCCGGTTGGAACACAATCCCTGTAGGAGCTGGCTTGCCAGCGAAAGCGGTGTATCAGAAGACATCAATGTTGAACGTCCGGACGCCTTCGCTGGCAAGCCAGCTCCTACAGGGGACCGGTGCGCTTGGGGGTAAGGAATGGCAGGCCTATCTGGAAAAGCACAGCTCACAGCGATTGCCCGCCGATTTCAGCCAGCAACTGGCGCAGTTGGCCTACGCCCCGGACGCCACATTGCTCGCCCTGCCCGAAACGCAACGCCAACACCTGTTCACCACCTGCAAACACTGGGTGGAGCATCACCATGTGGCAACTTGATTACCCCTGGCTGCTGCTCCTGCTACCGCTGCCCTGGCTGGGCTACCGCTACCTGCCGGACTACCGCGAAGCCCGCAGCGCGGTACGCGTGCCATTTTTCGGCGCCATGAGCCGCGCGGTGGGTCAGGCACCCAGTAAAGCGGGACCCCATGGCAACCGATGGCAGTTGCTGTTGAATCTGCTGGTCTGGACTCTGGTACTCGTGGCGGCCGCCCGCCCGGTGTTCGTGGAAAAACCCATCGAACGCCAGCAACCGGTGCGTGACCTGATGCTGGCCATCGACATTTCCCAGTCCATGGAAACCACCGACTTCACTGACGCCAACGGCCAGAAGATCGATCGCCTGGCGGCGGTCAAGGCGGTGGTGCATGGCTTTATCGACAAGCGCAAGGACGACCGCCTGGGCCTGATCGTGTTCGGCAGCGGCGCCTATCCGCAGGCGCCATTGACCCTCGATCACGCCAGCCTGTCGCTGTTGCTGGACGACACCGGCATCGGCATGGCCGGCCCCAACACCGCCATCGGCGATGCGATCGGCTTGAGCCTGAAGTTGCTCGATCAGGCCCATGAACAGGAAAAAGTCCTGATCCTGCTCACCGACGGCAACGACACCAGCAGCGCCATCACCCCGGATCACGCCGCATCCATGGCGGCGGCCAAAGGCGTGGTGATTCACACCATCGGCATTGGCGACCCGACGGCGGAAGGCGAAGCCAAGGTCAACCTGCAAGGTTTGCAGCACATCGCCGAGGCCACCGGTGGCCGGTTCTTCCGCGCCGAAGACCGCATTGCGCTGGATCAGGTCTACGGCACCCTCGACAAGCTCACCCCGCATCAGGTGCACACCTTCAGCCATCAACCCAAAAGGGAGCTGTTCTGGTGGCCGTTGGCGGCGGCGATCGCTGTACTCGCGCTTTACCATCTGGGCGCCCTGCTCCGTTCGCACCTGACATCCGCGCGTCAGCGGCAGGAAGCCTGAGATGGAGATCAACCTCAGCGACTTCCACTTCCTGCGCCCCCTGTGGCTGTTGCTGCTGCCGTTCGGCGCCCTGCTGCCATGGCTGTGGCGTCGCAGTCGTGATGTGCAACGGCGCTTGCGCAGCAACATTGCCGAGCACCTGTTGCCGCATCTGTTGATCACGCCGCAGGATCAACAGCGCCTGCGGCCGGTGCATCTGGTCTGCGCCCTGTTGATGCTGGGTGCCATCGCCGCCGCCGGACCGACCTGGGAACAGGGCCGTCCGCCATTCCTGGAGAACCGGGCGCCGCTGATTATCGCCATCGACCTGTCGCCGTCGATGGACGCCAATGATCTGCCTCCGAGTCGCCTGGAAGCGGCCAAGCACAAGCTCCACGACCTGATCCAGCGCCGCGCCGGTGCCCGCAACGCCCTGATCGCCTATGCCGGCAGTGCCCACCTGGTGTTGCCGCCGACTGACGATCCGGCGTTGCTCGACAGCTTCATCCAGGCCCTGAGCACCGATCTGATCGGCAAACCGGGCAAGGCTGTCGGTCCGGTGATCGAGCAAGCCAAACGCCTGCTGGCCGCAGAGCAAACCCCGGGCACTTTGTTGCTGATCACCGACGGTGCCGACACCACACAACTCAGCGGTCTGGATCAACAACTCAACGATAGTGCGCTGCAAGTGCTGATTCTGGCCGTGGGCAGCGAGGATGGCGGGATCATCCACGACGCCAACGGCCAGCCGCGTACCGACAGCGACGGTCGCCCGGCGCTTGGCAGTTTTGATCAGGCCGCGCTCAAGCAACTCGCCTCAGCGCTGGACGCGCCACTGGGCAGCCTGACGCTCAATGACGACGATCTGGACTGGATTGAACTGCACGCGCAGCAGCATTTCCAGAGTGCCAGTGACGAACAGCGCGAGCTGCACTGGAAAGACGCCGGCTACTGGCTGTGCTGGCCATTGCTGCTGATCGCCTTCTTCAGCGTGCGCAAGGGCTGGAGCCTGAACTGGATGGCCGGGTTGCTGCTGGCACTGGGCATCGGATTTGGGCCGGCACCGGCCGAAGCCAGTGCCCTGACCGACGCGTTCTTCACCCGGGACCAACAAGGGCGCTGGGCATTCGAGCATGAGCAGTATCCGCAGGCGGCCGCGCTGTTTGTCGATCCGTACTGGAAAGGCATCGCCGCTTATAACGCCGCCGATTTTGACCTGGCGCTGGCCAGCTTCGCGCGCCTGGACACTGCGCAGGCGTATTTCTATCTGGGCAACATCCATGTGCGGCGTTTCAAGTTCGATGAGGCGATCGCGGCCTACACCCAGGCGCTGAAATTGCAGCCGCAGTTCCCTGAAGCCACGGCCAATCTGGCGCTCGCCATCGCCTTGCAGAAAGACACCGAAAGCGCCGAGCAGAACACGCCCGAGGTCAAGCCCGACGAAATCAAAATGGACAAGGCACCGGGCAAGGGCCAGAGCAAGGCGGTGCAGACCGAGCAGGCGACCTCGGATGAGCTGTGGCTGCAGAACCTGAGCACTTCGCCGGCGAAGTTCTTGAAGCAGAAGTTCAGTTTGCAGGATCAGGCGGGGGGCAGGCCATGAACAGTCTGGTAGACCGCGTCGCGGCCTTCGCTGGCAAGCCAGCTCCTACAGGTGATTTGTGTACGCCGCAAATTCCCTGTAGGAGCTGGCTTGCCAGCGACGGCGTCCGCCCGGTCACCGCAATACCCGTCCCCACATCGAATCTGTATGCACCGCAATCCCCCTGTAGGAGCTGGCTTGTCGGATCGCCGAACCGCAGCGAAGGCGTCCGCTCATTCAGCACAGGATTGAGCGCCTTGCTCATTTGTCTGCTCAGCACAGTTACCTCTGCAGCCGAACCCGAACTGCGCATCCAGACCCGCCTGCACCCCACCACCCCCACCATGGTCGGCGGCCTCCTCGAACTGCAACTCGATGTCCTCACCGATACCTGGTTCACCAGCGCCCCCACCCTGCCCGACCTGAAGCTGCCTGGCGCACTGGTCCTGCCCCCGGACGGCCACGCCGAGCACTTGAACCAGACCCTGGACGGCAAGTCGTTCAACGGCCTGCGCTACAGCTACCTGATCAACCCGAATCTGGCCCGGGGTTTCGACATCCCGGCGCTGATCGTGCGCGCCACACCGGGCCAGGCCAGCGCCGAGTTGAGCGCTCAAGGCCAGCCACTGCACTTCACCGCAGCGCAGCCGCCGGGGTTCGAGCCCGGGGAACCGGTGCTGGTCGCCCAAGGACTGCGGTTCACGCAACAGACCCTGACCCCGGCACACCCGCTGAAAGTCGGGGACAGCCTCACCCGGCAATTGACCCTGCAGGCCGATGGCGCCCTGGCAATGGCGTTGCCGACGCCATCACTGGGCGACATTCCGGGCCTCAGCCGCTACCCGAAGGCGCCACAGATCAGCACCCTGGACGACGGTCGTGGCCACTTCACCGGCGGCCAGCGCGTCGACACCGCGGTCTATCGTATCGACAGCGAAGGCCGCCACAACCTTCCGGCCATCGAGCTGAAATGGTGGGACGCCAGCAGCGGACAAACCCGCAAGGCGCAAGTGCCTGCCGTGACCTTCGACGCCGTGGCCAACAGTGCCTATCGGCCGGTGTTCTCGATCACCGAAGACCTGAACAACCTCGGCCGGCAAAGTCGGCTGCACTTCTCCAGGCATTGGCTGGGGCTGTCGGCGTTGCTCTTGGGCGTGACGCTGTGCGCCTGGTTTGCACGCCCTGTCATGCACCGTGCCTACCTGCAGTGGCAAGCCCGGCGCCGCGCCCGGCACGCCGTCTGGCTGGCGTCCGCCGACTGCGCCTGGCGGCTGATCCCGCCACAACTGGATGCCCGCCCCGCCCAATTGAGCGCGCTTTATCTATGGGTAAGACGCAGCCGCCTGGGCCTGAAACTCGGCAGCCTCGGCCTTCGCCTGCAAGACCTGTTACGCGCCTGTTACAGCCGTGAACCGACCGAAGATCAGGCGCTGCGCCAACTCAGGCAATCCTTGGCTACGCTGAAAAATCAGGCCAAACCCGACAACGAATCAACTGCACCCGCACTGCGACCACTCAATCCCGTTCACGAGAAGGATTTCCCATGACGAACCCGATTTCGATCCGCCAGGGCTACGGGCTGATGCTCCTGCTCACCCTGGTACTGAGCCTGCCGGCGCTGGCCCAGACCCGCGAGCCACTGCCCTCGTGGAACGACGGCCCGGCGAAAAACAACCTCATCGAGTTCGTCCGGACGGTAACCGATCAAGGCAGCAAGGACTTCGTCAAACCCGCCGATCGCATCGCCGTGTTCGACAACGACGGCACCCTGTGGAGCGAACAACCGGCGTACTTCGAATTGCTGTTCGCCTTCGACGAGGTCAAGCGCACCGCACCGCAGCATCCGGAATGGAAAACCACCCAGCCGTTCAAGGCTGTGCTGGAAAACGATCACAAGGCCCTGGGTGAGTCGGGCATGGAAGGCCTCCTGAAGATTGTCGGCGCGACCCACACCGGCATGACCACCGAGGCGTTCGATGACTATGCCAAGACCTGGCTCGCCCGGGCCCGTCATCCAAAAACCGGCAAGCCTTACACCGAGATGATCTACCAGCCGATGCTGGAAATGCTCGATTACCTGCGCAGCCAGGACTTCAAGACCTACATCGTCTCCGGTGGCGATACCGCGTTCATGCGTGCCTTCGCCGAGCAGGTTTACGGCATCCCGCCGGAACAAGTCATCGGCACCACCTTCGTCACGGCGTACCAGCTCAAGGATGGCCAGCCGTCGATTGTGCGTACGGCCAAACTGGCCCACAACGATGACGGGCCGGGCAAACCGGAAAGCATCGATGCCGTGATCGGGCGCCGACCGATCCTGGCGTTCGGCAATTCCGATGGCGACCTGCAAATGCTGCAGTGGACCGCCGCCGGTCCAGGCAAACGCTTCATGGGGCTGGTGCATCACACCGATGCCACGCGCGAATGGGCCTATGACCGCAACTCCGATATCGGCCGTCTGGACAAGGCCCTGGATGAAGCAAAAACACGTGGATGGACGATCGTCGACATGGCGTCCGAATGGCGCCGGATCTATCCGTTCGAGCCCGCCACACCCGAGCAAGTGCAATGAAAAGCGTTACGCAGGATCGCAAACAACGTTTGTCCAACCTCGCGACACTCGCTAAAAAGGAGCAGGTCAGATGACTCGCATACGCAAGTGGCTACCGCAACTCGCCCTGGTGGCGGCCTCGGTCATGGCGATTTCGGCGACTGCCGGGGCCGCTGAAAAACCCAATATCCTGGTGATCTTCGGCGACGACATCGGCCAGACCAACATCAGCGCCTATTCCATGGGCGTGGTTGGGTACAAGACACCGAACATCGATCGCATCGCCAAGGAAGGGATGATGTTCACCGACTATTACGCGGAGAACAGTTGCACCGCCGGACGATCGTCGTTCATCACTGGCCAGACGCCGTTGCGCACCGGTTTGTCGAAAGTCGGCCTTCCGGGTGCAACCGTGGGCCTGCAAAAGCGTGACATCACCATTGCCCAGGCACTCAAATCCCAGGGCTACGCCACCGGCCAGTTCGGCAAAAACCACCTCGGCGACCGGGATGAGTACTTGCCGACCAACCACGGTTTCGACGAATTCTTCGGCAACCTGTACCACCTCAACGCCGAAGAAGAACCCGAACGAGCGAACTGGCCCAAAGACAATCCGGAATTCACTAAGGCCTTTACCCCCCGTGGCGTGATCCACAGCTTCGCCGACGGCAAGATCGAGGACACCGGCTCGCTTAACACCAAGCGCATGGAAACCATTGACGACGAAACGACGGCGGCGGCCCAGGCGTTCATCGAGAAGCAGGCCAAGGCAGACAAGCCGTTCTTCGTCTGGATGAACACCACCCGCATGCACTTGTTCACCCACGTGCGCGAGTCGATGAAGGGTCAGAGCGGCATGGCTGGCAACGATTACGCCGATGGCATGCTCGAGCATGACGGCGATGTCGGCAAACTGCTGAAAACCCTCGATGACCTGAAAATCGCCGACAACACCATCGTTGTCTACACCACCGATAATGGCCCGAACCAGTTCTCCTGGCCAGACGCAGCGACCACGCCGTTCCGTAATGAGAAAAACTCGAACTGGGAAGGCGCATTTCGGGTACCGGCGATGATCCGCTGGCCAGGCAAGATAAAACCGGGGGAAGTGTCCAATGAAATGTTCTCCGGCCTTGACTGGTTCCCGACCCTATTGGCTGCCGCAGGCGACACAGAAGTGAAAGACAAGCTGCTCAAGGGCTGGGCACCAACTTCCGGGGGCACCAACTTCAAGGTGCATCTGGACGGCTACAACCAACTGCCGTACCTGACCGGCCAGCAACCGAAAAGCGATCGCAAGGAGTTCTACTACTTCAACGACGACGGTGTACTGGTCTCGATGCGCTACGACAACTGGAAAGCGGTGTTCTGTGAACAACGTGAGCCTGGCGGCTTCAAAGTGTGGAGCGAACCATTCGTGTGCCTGCGGGTACCGAAGATTTTCAATCTGCGCATGGACCCTTATGAACGCGCCGACGTGGTTTCCGATCAATACGCTGACTGGACCACCAAGAATGTTTACCTGACCGAGGTCGCGGTGGTGAAGTCGGCTGCATTCCTGCAGACCTTCGTTGACTACCCACCGAGCCAGAGACCCGCGAGCTTCAGCATCGACCAGATCCGGCAGGCGGTGGACGCCAAGATCGCAGAAAAAATGAAAGCGGCACAGTAAGACCGCTTGACCGCCGCTCGCCATCATCGGCGAGCGGCCCCTTTTCCAGATGAAAACACGTACCCCATGTAGGAGCTGGCTTGCCAGCGAAGGCGTCTGCTCAGGCGATAAATGTGGCGACTGACACACCGCCTTCGCTGGCAAGCCAGCTCCTACAGGGGGGGTGTATTGAATTCGAAACTTGTACAAGGCAATAGCCCATGTCCTCACGTGTCGCCAGCAAGTCGTCGGCCATCCCTGCCGCTCACATCAAAGCCCCGGCGCTGCTGATCCCCGCCCTGCTGCTGTTCGTCTCCGGTGCCGCGGCGCTGGTGTATCAGGTGCTGTGGATCAAGCAACTGTCGTTGGTGGTCGGTGTCGAGGTCTACGCCATCACCACCGGGATCAGCGCATTTTTTGCCGGCCTGGCATTGGGCGGCTGGCTGTTCGGCCGTTGGGCGGATCGCTTGTCGCAGCCGGTTCTGCTCTATGCGGCGCTCGAAGTGCTGGTCGCCGTGCTCGGTGTCGGCGCGACGTTCGCCATGAGCCTGGCGGCCAGTCCGTTCGCCTGGCTGGAACAACAGGTCGGCCTGCTGGCCTGGGCGTTGCCGTTTGCCTTGGTCGGGATTCCGGCGCTGCTGATGGGCGGCACCCTGCCGGTGCTGGTGCGCTCGTTGGCCGCCGACCCGCAACAATTGGGCAAGGCCGGCGGTCAGCTCTATGCAGCCAGTACTGGCGGGGCCATCGCCGGCACCCTGCTGGCCGCGTTCGTGCTGATCGCGACCCTCGGCGTGCGCGGCAGTGCCCTGGCGGCGGCGATGCTGAACTTGCTGGCCGCTGCCGGCGCCTTGTGGTTTCAACGTCACCGCTCGTTGCCGCTCGATGCCCCTGCCAAACACCCGTCCAGCAAGGCACCAGACCGTTTGGCCCTGTGGCTGTACGCCATCGCCGGCGGCGTGGCCCTGGGTTACGAAGTGGTCTGGTCGCAATCCATCGTGCAGTTCATGAGCACCCGCACCTACGCCTTCGCCGTCGTGCTGGCGACTTACCTAACCGGGCTGTTTCTGGGCAGCGCCCTGCTGGCCCGTCGGGTCGATCGCCTGCGCGATCCCTGGGGAGTGTTCGCTGTGCTGATCGCCGGCGCCGGGCTGGTCTCCTTGCTGGAAATCGCCCTGCTCGGGCGCTGGCTGGTGGTCGCCCAAAGCCTGGCCGAAAGCTGGGTGTTGTCGCTGGGCGCCAGCGAACTGCTGGGCATGAGCGCGCGGTTTGCAGTCGCGGCATTGAGCATTGTCTTCGTACCGACGCTGATGCTCGGCGCTGCTTTCCCCTTGGCCCTACGGCTGAGCGTCGGCCATGAGCGGGTCGGTCGGGATGTCGGCGCGGTGGTGGCGTTCAACACCTTGGGGGGGATTATCGGGGTCATGCTTTGCGGGTTCGTATTGATCCCGCTGCTGGGACTGGTCCATACCCTGGGGCTGTTGGCGATGGTCGCCGCCGGGATCGGTTATTGCGCAGTGCGCAAGGGCCATGGCGTGAAGAAAGGCCGGCGTCAGGCCGTGGTCGCGCTGGGCTTGCTGTCGGTGGCCGTGGCGTTGCTGACCCCGGCGGACAAACTCGCCAGCCTGCTCCCCGGCGCGCGCAACGCCACCCTGGCCTTCTATGAAGAAGGACGCGGCGGGACCGTGGCCGTGGTCACCCAGGGCAAAGGGCAAAAAGCGTTCCAGCGCCTGTACATCCAGGGCGTGTCCAACACCGGCGACGCCATGCCTTCGTTGCGCTACATGCGCATCCAGGCGCTGCTCCCGCTGTTGATCCACAACGGCGAACCGCGTTCGGCGCTGGTGATCGGCTTTGGTACCGGCATCACCGCTGGCGCCCTGACCCGTTATCCCGGGCTGGAACGCCGGGTCGTGGCCGAGTTGCTGCCCTCGGTGGTCAAAGCCGCGCCATTGTTCAAGGGCAACTTCAATGCCGCCGCGGATCCGGCCGTCGATGTCCGGTTGCGGGACGGTCGCCAGGAACTGCTGCGCAACCCGCAACGCTACGACTTGATCACCCTCGAACCCCCACCGCCCTCCGCCGCCGGGGTGGTGAACCTGTATTCCCGGGATTTCTATCAACTGGCCGCCAGTCGCCTGGAACCCCAGGGCCTGGTCGCCCAGTGGTTGCCCCTGCCCACCCAGAACATCGACGACTCGCGCTCACTGGTGCGCAGCTTTCTCGATGTCTTCCCTTACGCCACCTTGTGGACCAGCGAGTTCCACGAAATGCTGCTGGTGGGTTCGCTGGCGCCGATCGTGCTGGATGCGGCGAAAATCAGCGAGCGCTTCCAGCAAGACAGCGTACGCAGCACCTTGCAGGACGTGGGCATCGGTTCAGCCGCTGCGTTACTGGCGACCTGGGTTACCGATCGTGCCGGCCTTGAACGCTTTGCCGCTGACGCACCCGCCGTCACCGACGACCGGCCACGGATCGAATATGCGCCGTGGGTTCGTTCCAGGGAAATTACTCGCGTATTGCCGACGCTTCTGGACCTGCGCCAGCCGCCGGTGCTGGTGAGCGCGGACGCCGGCTTCCATGAGCGCATGAACGCGCATCAGCAACGGCTGATGCAGTTTTATCGGGCGAGCCTGCATGCCTATGACGGCGACCGGGATGCCTGGGCCAGGGATATTCGCGAGGTGATGCGCGAGGATGGGGGGAATCCGTATTTCCGGTGGTTTGTCGGGGAGTGATGTGGCGCCTGAACAACCGCTTTCACGAGCAAGCCCGCTCCCACATTTGATCTCTGGTGCACACAAAATGTGTGGCCGCAACAGATCAAATGTGGGAGCGGGCTTGCTCGCGAAGAGGTCCTCAGCCCCGATGAATTACTTGGCCTTGAGCTTCAGATACGACTGATGCAAATCCGAAGCCCAACCATCGATCACACCCTTCACATCGTCGGCCTTCATTACCTGCTCCTTGTTTTCCAGCGGTTTGCCGGTGCCCTTGCGCACCACCTGGGCCAGAACTTTGTTGTTGCCGCCGTCCAAGAACACCGCTTCCGTGGCCAGGTCGGTTTCCTGATCGCGAATGCCGCTGGCCGTGCTCACCGCCGCGGCCACCAGGGCGATCGGGATCACTTCATAAGGCTTCAGGCCCTCGGTCTTGCTACTGACGGCAGTAATCGCTGCACGCACTACGAGCACACCCGGGCCCGGGCCAGCCGCCAGCGGCAGGGATTTACCCACTTCGCGCTTGAGCGCCTGATCGTAATAGCTGGTGATACCGTTCAGAGTGCCCTGAGGGATCGTTGCAGTCGGTTGGGGTTTGGGGTAGAGCTGGGTCGGTTCAATGTAGACACTGCGGTACTTGTTGATGTCGAGCTTGGGATCGACCCAGCGCATCACGGTAGCACCCGAGGGTGACTGGGCTTCCTTGAGTTGACTGTAATCCTTGAGGAACCCCGAATACTGGTCCGGCTCCACGACTTTACTGGCGCAGCCCACCATTGAAATCGAGGCAACGCACAGAGTGCTCATCATTAATGCAAGCTTCATGCTGTAACTCCTGTAAGCGGTTCGACAAGGGTACGAACAAGGGTCTTACAGGTATAGCCAATGCAGCGCCTTTTGCTGTGAAAATCACAATATTCAACCGATTGCAGCCACCGGATCGCAGCCGTCATTTGACAGACACCGGCCATCCGGCAAAGCTGCATTGAGCTGTAACGCGCGCCTGACGGCAAACGCACCTGGACTATGGAAGTCGCAATGCCGAACAAAAATAAAGCGCCTGCACCGAACCCTGATTCAGCACCGACCCTGATCGCCCGTTATCTGTTTCCCGTCACCCTCGGTGTATTGCTGATGGCCGTCGCGGGCATCGGCTGGTTTTTGTTCAGCAGCCAACCGCCCCCCACGGCCGCGCTCAGGACGCCCGCCGCCGCGCCGGACAAGCCGCAACCGGTAGCCCAGGCACCGGCGAAAATGGTCGATGAGCAACAATGCCAAGGCTGCCACAGCGAGCAGGTCAAGGATTGGCAAGGCTCCCATCACCAATTGGCGATGCAAACCGCCACTGCCGAAACGATGCTGGGTGACTTCAATAACGTCACCTTCAAGGCAGAAAACGAAACCACCCGCTTCTCGCGCAACAACCAAGAATTCTGGGTCAACACCCCGGGCATCGATGGCAAGAACGCCGACTTCAAGGTGGCCTACACCTTCGGCATCGCGCCGTTGCAGCAGTACCTGATCGAGGACGGCGAAGGTCGGTTGCAAGCCTTGGGCGTGGCCTGGGATAGCGAAAAACAGCGCTGGTTTCACCTGTATCCGGGCCAGGGCGTGAACTTCAAGAATCCGCTGCACTGGAGCAAACCGAGCCAGAACGCCAATTTCATGTGTGTCGAGTGCCACACCACCGGCTACAAACGCAATTTCGATCCGGTCAAAAACACCTTCGACAGTCACTGGAACAGCCTCGGTGTCGGCTGCCAGGCCTGTCATGGCCCGGCGTCCAGTCACCTGGCGTGGACCGCCAGCAAAGGCGACCTGATCCACGCCGGTTTTGCCGTCGATCTCAAGGACAAGGACGCCACCGTCGAGCTCGAAACCTGTGCCCGCTGCCACGCCCGTCGCGCCCCCTTGGGCGATGGCTTCACCGTCGGCAAGCGCTTGATGGACGATTACCTGCCGAGCACCCTGACCCGCGAGTTGTATGCCTTGGATGGGAAGATCAAGGACGAGGTGTTCGAACACGGGTCCTTCGCCCAGAGCAAAATGTTCGACAAGGGCGTACGCTGCAGCAACTGCCACAACCCCCACAGCACTCAACTCAAGGCACCGGGCAACGGCGTCTGCCTGCAATGCCACAACAGCGCCGGCAACACCTCGGTGGCGGGCGTCGACGGCAAGGGCCTGCAGGCGAAGAATTACGATTCGATCGACCACACCCGCCACAGCATGGGCCAGCCCGGTTCACAGTGCGTGGATTGCCACATGCCGGGCAAGTTCTACATGGGCAATGACTTTCGCCATGACCACAGCTTCAGCATCCCCGACCCTGTGCGAGCGAAAAAACTCGGCACCCCGGACGCCTGCCTGACCTGTCACCAGGGCAAGGCCGGCGACAAGGTCACCGAACAGTTCAAGCTCTGGAACAGCGCCACCCCCGCCCAGGCTCCGCGCTACGACGAGAGCCTGTGGCTGATCCGCAACGGCCGTCCCGGCGCGGCGCAAGCCTTGTACGAGCAGTTGCAACGCAGCAATCTGCCAGCGATTCAGCGCGCGACCTTACTGGCCGAACTGCCGCTTTACCCTAGCGAGCAGGCGTTGAAACTGGCCACCAGGGACTTGAGCAACCCGGCGCCGCAAGTGCGCGAAAGCGCCGTGCGGGCAATCAGTGCGTTCCTGCCGCCGGCGGAGCGTGCGCCGCTGCTGACGCCATTGCTGGGGGATCCGGTGAAGGCCGTGCGCATCGCCGCGGCCCGGGACTTGCTCAGCGTGGCCCGCTCTGGTTTGGGCAGTGCCCAGGCCAACTGGAATGCGGCCATCGCCGAGTACGAAGCCGTGCAAAAAAGCCTGGCCGAGCGCGCCGAAGCCAACCTCAACCTGGCCATGCTCTATCAAGCCAGCGGGCGCGGCGGCGACGTCGAAGCGCTGCTACGTACAGCCCTCAGGCGCGATCCGGATTTCTATCCGGCGCTGGTGACCCTGGTGCAATGGCTGGAAGCCGGCGGGCGCGGTCAGGAAGCCCAGGCGCTGCTGCAACAGAGCCTGAAAGAGCATCCGGACGCCGCCCTGCTGCAACATACCCAAGGCTTGGCGTTGATTCGTGCTGGCCAGACGGACCAGGCCATGCCGGCCCTGCGTAAAGCCGCTCGACTGGAGCCACAGAACGCCCAATACGGCTATGTCCTCGCGGTGGCGTTGCACGACAGTGGCAAGGTCGATGACGCCTGCCAGGAATTGGAAAGACTGTTGAAAGAGCAGCCAGCCAACCGCAATGCCCGGCTGGCGCTGATTCAGTATTACCTGGAGAACGGGCAGGAACCGAAGGCGCAGGTGTTATTGCAAGGCTGGAAGAAGATGAACATGGGGGATCCGGCGTTGAAGTGATCGGGGGGCCAAGTCAGGACTATGGACCTGCAGCGCAGCGCGTTAAAGATTCACCTGAAGGCCAATAAACCGTATCAGCGTGGAGAAGATGACCGCAGGCTGGCTCTCATATCTGATCCGCATAAATGACGTTTTCCTGAGCCTGTTTTGTTTCCGGCGGGGTTTCTACAGTGCATGACCTGCCAGACCGGGTGGCCTGGCACCACTTTGCAACCGTGGAAGCACTGACCATGAGCACAGCAACAATCGGCCAGGCCTATAACTACAAGGTCGTCCGCCAATTCGTCGTGGCAACCATCGTCTGGGGTGTCGTGGGGATGGCGATGGGGGTGTGGATCGCCTCGCAACTGGTGTGGCCTGAGATGAATCTCGACCTGCCATGGACCACCTTCGGCCGTTTACGCCCGCTGCACACCAGTCTGGTGATTTTCGGCTTTGCCGGCAGCGCGCAGTTCGCCGCCAGTTACTACGCGGTGCAACGTACCTGCCAGGTACGGTTGTATTCGGACAAACTCGCCGCGTTCACTTTCTGGGGCTGGCAATCGGTGATCGTGGTGATGCTGGTCACCCTGCCGCTGGGCTACACCACGACCAAGGAATACGCCGAGATCGAGTTTTCCGGCGCGGTGTGGATGACGGTGGTCTGGGTTGCTTACGCCGTCGTGTTCTTTACCACCGTGGTGCAGCGCAAGACCAGCCACATCTACGTCGGCAACTGGTTCTTCGGTGCATTTATCGTGGTGATCGCGATGCTGCATGTCGTCAATCACCTGGCGATTCCAGTGGACTGGTTCAAGTCCTATCCGGTGTATTCCGGAGCGACCGACGCCATGGTCCAATGGTGGTACGGCCACAACGCCGTCGGCTTTTTCCTGACTACGGGCTTTCTCGGGATGATGTATTACTTCGTGCCGAAACAGGTCGGGCGGCCGGTGTACTCCTACCGGTTGTCGATCGTGCATTTCTGGGCGCTGATCACCCTGTACATCTGGGCTGGCCCGCATCATTTGCACTACACCGCGCTGCCGGACTGGGCCCAGTCGCTGGGCATGGCGATGTCGCTGATCCTGCTGGCACCGAGCTGGGGCGGGATGATCAACGGCATGATGACGCTCTCGGGTGCCTGGCATAAATTGCGCACCGATCCGATCCTGCGTTTCCTGGTGCTGTCCCTGGCCTTCTACGGCATGTCGACGTTCGAAGGGCCGATGATGGCGATCAAGACGGTCAACGCCCTCTCCCACTACACCGACTGGACCATCGGCCACGTGCACGCCGGTGCCCTCGGCTGGGTGGCGATGATCACCTTCGGCTCCATGTATCACATGATTCCGAAGGTTTTCGGCCGCGAGCAGATGTACAGCACGCCCCTGATCAACCTGCACTTCTGGCTGGCGACCATCGGCACCGTGCTCTACATCGCCTCGATGTGGGTCAACGGCATTACTCAGGGCCTGATGTGGCGCGCAATCAATGACGACGGCACGCTGACCTACTCCTTCGTCGAGGCGCTGCAGGCCAGCCATCCGGGGTTTGTGGTGCGCTTTGCCGGAGGGGTGTTCTTCCTCAGCGGGATGTTGCTGATGGCGTACAACACCTGGCGCACGGTGCGGGTGGCGGACGTGGCGATGGCCGGGCGTGAAGCGCAGATAGCCTGAGGCGAGGAGCTTGAGATGATCGAGGTCGTGCTGAATATAGTCGGCGTGATGGGGCTTTGGTTGGCGGTTGAATACTGCCTGAAGCATCAGACGGCTGAGAGTCTGGAGGATGCGAGCCTGATTCCGTTTGCCGATGATCCGGAGGTGGCGCGGCGGGTGGAATTGGCGACGGGGAAGACGGTTAAAGCGGTGGCGCCGGAGGTAGAAAAACCTGGGTGGGTGAATCTGCAAATGTGAGGTGCAGTCACTGACGTCTTCGCTGGCAAGCCAGCTCCTGAAGGAGCTGGCTTGCTCCGGGCGGCGTTCCGACGATGGTCGTCAACGATGACGCGGCAAATCTGACATGCCGCGTCGTTCTCCGGTTTTTCGCGAGCAAGCTCGCTCCTACAGGAGCTGGCTTGCCAGCGAAAGCGGTCTCGGATCAGCCGCGGTCGCGCGGGATCAGGCTCTGCAACTGCTGCGCCAGGAAGTTTGCATCGAACGCAAAGGTGTCCGGGTCTTTCAGGCCGTTGGTCTTGCGCCACTGCCAGCTGTTCGACGGCGGCAGGCACACCAGCGAAATGCTGCCATACCGCGCGGCAGTCAGGCCCATCACCGCCAGGGATATCTGGCCACCGGCACCCATCACATCCGGCACGAACTCCACCGGTTTGCCGGCTATGACGATGCTCAGTTTTTCGGTCTTGAAGGTCGAGGTCTCGAGCGGAACGCTGGGTCCCGATGCAACATAGGCCTCGCGGCTCACTTCCAGCAGGTTGGGCGCCTTGACCGGTTCCAGCCACTGCTGGATCTGATCGAACAGCTCACTAATGCGCGTCGCCCACACGGCCGATTGCGACTCAAACAGTTGTTTCTTGTGCGCTTCGCTTTCTGCGTAGTGGCGAAGCATCTCACCCAGTTGCTGTACGTCGTCCATTGCGGTGTTCCTTTGATTGAAGCGGTGCTGCGGACTTTGAGCATGGCAGATGCGCGCTGGCGGCGTACGACTAAAAGCGTGAGCGGTACTGACTGGGGGTGACCAGTAACGCATTCTTCCGGTATGGCGAGACCCCATGTAGGAGCTGGCTTGTCGGGTCGCCGCACCGCAGCGAAGGCGGCCTCGAGCCTTGCAATGCCCATGACGACGCCTTCGCCAGCAAGCCGGCTCCTACAGTTCAAGCGCGTTCAGCTTTCGAACCACTCCCGCCGCTCTTCGAAGGTGTTGTGGATCAACTCGACGATCATCCGCACCCCGGCCTCTTCCCGGGAATCGGCATTGACCGCCATCCACACCTGGCGCTGCATCGGTTGCCCGAACAGTCCCGGCAATGCCACCAACCCCCGGTCGAACCGGCTCATATAGTGCGGCAGCAGGCCAATGCATGCGCTGCAGCGGATCATCTCCAGCATCAGTTCATAGGAATGCAACTGCACCACCCCCGCCAGGCGTTGATCCACCACATTGTTCCATGGCCGAAAATGCTCGACCTGACGATCATGCTGCCACTGCACCAGCATGAAATCGGCCAGGTCTTCCAGGCTGTCCGGCCGGGCCGCGACCCGCGAATAGCGCTTGGCGATGTGCGGCAGGTAATCGAGCCGCGCCAGCCCTTGGGGTTCGCTGGTGAAAAAACACGGGCCTGGCAACGGTGAATCAGTGCCGGCCAGCCATACCACCACGTCGGCACTGATGGCTTGCAGGGACAATTCGCTGTCCAGGGAGATGATGTCCAGGCGTACGCTGGCATTGCGGCGCAACAGCGAGACCAGGTCGCGGCCGAGAATGTCGTGCAGGATGGTTTCGCTGACGGCCAGGCGTATCAACGGCTGTTCGATCACCGGCAATTCACGTTCATGGGCCAAGGCGATCAACTGCGCCTGCAGCTGCAAACCATCACGGCTGAGGGCAAGACCATTGTCGTTATGGCTGAACAGTGAACACTGCAATTGCGATTCAAGCTGCGCCAATTGTTTGCGCAGCAGGGTCGCCTTGATGTTGAGGCTACGGGCCGCCTGCATGAAACAGCCGCACCGGGCAATGACCCGGAACGACTGCACGAGCTCTGGATCGAGCGCCGCCGCCAGCGTGCGCCAGGACAGGGTAGTGGCTACAGGCGCGCGATAGCGGGCGACTCCTTGACGGCCTGAGGTTTCCATATAGGGCATCGATGACTCCTTGTCGATCCGTTTCCGAAGCCTCCTATCTTGAGCGTCTTTCATGAACCTGGTGTGACAGTTGCCTCACTCGCTGGGGGTCTGCCGAAAACTCACCGCCAGGCGATTCCAGCTGTTGATGGTGGTGACGGCGATGGTCAGGTCCACCATTTCGTTTTCGTTGAATTCCCTGCGGGCCTGTTCATAGACGTCATCCGGCACATGACTTTCCGACAGCAGCGTCACCGCTTCGGTCCACGCCAGCGCCGCGCGTTCCCGAGCGTTGAAAAAGCCGCTGTCGCGCCAGACCACAATCGAATACAGCCGGCGATCGGTCTCACCGAGACGCCGGGCATCCACCGAGTGCATATCGGTGCAGAAGGCGCAGCCATTGAGTTGCGAGGCGCGGATCTTGATCAGGTGCAGCAAGGCCGGCTCGATGCTGAGGTTGCTGGTCAAGGCTTCCATGGCAATCATCGCTTTCATCGCCTTGGGCGAAGCGCTGTAGTAATCCAGACGGGGGCTCATGGGGCAACCTGATTGATCGGACGTGTACATCCAAGGTAGACGCTGATGCACGGGCGTTACAGATCCAATTCAGCGAAAAACCGCTGCACCACTCAGGCAGCAGACCAATCCGCAGTTTTTCGCCCACGCAACTATTGCGCAGCCGCTCATGCAGGTAATCTGGCGCGACGCACACGCGCCACAACCGCTGCAGGAGCCTCGCCGGTATGGAACTTCATGTTGTCATCAACGGCCGCAAGGACTTGTCAGGCCAGTTGTACCAGCAGCTGCGCAGCGCCATCGAATCCGGCCGCCTGGCAGCCGGGACGCAGCTTCCGCCCAGCAGGTTGCTGGCGCAACAGCTGGGCATTTCGCGCAAGACCATTTCCGACACCTACACCCAGCTGACCTACGAAAACTTCCTGACCGGGGTGATCGGCAAAGGCACCTACGTCAACGCCCGCGCGGCGAAAGTCACCCGGAAACAGAGCCATTCGGAACTGGCCGGTTTTGATGTCATCGAGACCTGGCGCAACCTGCCGGTGTTTCTGCGCCATCCGACCCTGGAAGGCTCGTTGCGCTACGACTTCATCGGCGGCGCCACCAGCAAGGGCCAGTTTCCCCAGGACGACTGGCGGCGCTGCACCTCGCACGCCTTGCGCCAGATCGCCGGTTCCAAGGGCTTTTACAGCTTGCCCGAGGGCCTGCCGGCGTTGCGCAACGCAATTGCACGGCATATCGCGTTTTCTCGCGGGGTCAACTGCCAGGATGAGGACGTGGTGGTGTGCAACGGTGCGCAACAGGCGCTGGACCTGATTTCCCGGGTCCTGACGAGCCCGGGCAGCCTGGTGGCCATGGAAGACCCCGGGTACCCGCCGGCGCGCTTGCTGTTCGGCACCCACGGCGCCCGTGTGATCGGGGTGCCGGTAGATGCCGAAGGCCTGCAGGTCGACAAGATTCCCGAGGGCACCCGGCTGATTTACGTTACCCCGTCCCACCAGTTCCCCCTGGGCATGCCCATGAGCCAGGAGCGTCGGGTGGCGCTGCTGGAACGGGCCTACGCCCTGGGCGCGATCATCATCGAAGACGATTACGATAGCGAATTCCGCTACGAAGGCCGTCCCACCGACTCCCTGCAAAGCATGGATGAGCGTGGGATCGTCGCTTATGTCGGCACCTTTTCCAAAACCCTGTTGCCGGAATTGCGACTGGGTTATGCGATTCTGCCGCCGGCCATTCTTGAAGCGGTGATTCGCGCCAAGCAACTCACCGATCTGCACACCTCCACCCTGCCCCAATGGGCACTGGCCAAGTTCATCGCCGAAGGCTGCCTGCTCAAGCACATTCGGCGCTGCCATACGATCTATGCCGGGCGCCGCGAACGAATCCTCGCGCGCATGGCCGGCGACCTTGCGCCCTGGCTTGAGGCCGTGCCGACCACGGCCGGCTTCCACATGGTGGTTATGTGCAAAGTGCCTATCGATATTCCATTAGTGATTACGCTCGCCAGAAAGGTCGAAGTCGGCCTTTACGCCATCGACAGCTTTTTCTACCAGCAAGCACCACAGGCCGGGTTTTTCCTGGGCTTTGGCGCCATCGAAACCCTGGACATCGACATCGCCCTGGACCGTGTTCGGGACATTTTGCAGCAGGTCGCCTGACGGATTGGTCTGGGTTTTTATCCGGCGATTGGCTATTGGTGGTCCGATGGGCCAGGCCTATCCTGAATGGGCGTGATCTCTCAGTGAGCAGGATTCGTCCGGCCTGATTCAGGAGTGTGAGCAATGTCCAACGAAGTGATCAATACCGTGAAGGTGCAGGCTGCGGCCGGCCGCTCGGAAGAGCTCGGCAGGCAACTGCAAAAAATCGTCGAAACCCTGCGTGAACTACCGGGTTGCGACTCCTATATGGTGGACCGCTGCCCCGAGGACGACACCCGCTGGACAGTCAGCGCCCGCTGGCAATCGGAAGCCGCCATGCAGATGCATTTCAACAACCCTGAAGTGCAAGGCTTTATCGGCCTGATCGACAGCCGACTGGCCAACGCCGTCGACTTCAATAGTTTCCCTATCGTTTAAAAAGTTAGATCGCAGTCTCCAGCCACTCCTGCAGGGCAACGGGTACCCCTGCAGGAGCTGCCGAAGGCTGCGATCTTTTGATTCCAGCGTTGCCAATTGGTCCCCTTACCTTCGCGAAAATTGGCTGTTTGATTGCCCCGGCTGGCGAATTACCGTGGTCCCTGACAACTCACCACCGCAGGTAATGAACCATGAAAGCTTTGCGTTTCTGTGCTGCCTCCATCGCCACCCTGGCCCTGACCGTTTCAGCCGCTGCATTCGCCCATGAAACCGGCGCCCCTTCGGAAAAAGTCACGGTATTGCAGGACCAGATGCTGAAAAACGTACCGGGCAAAAAAGCCTTGATGATCGAAGTCGACTATCAGCCCGGCCAATCGTCGATCGCTCACAAGCACGAGGGAACGGCCATGGCCTACGTTCTTTCCGGTGCCGTCACTTCCCAGGTGAAGGGTGAAAAGGAGATGACCTACAAGACTGGCGAATATTGGTACGAGGCGGCTGGATCGGAACATCTGGTGTCGAAAAATGCCAGCGCTACCCAGCCTGCCAAGTTGTTGGTATTCATGGTGCTGTCGCCGGAAGAGAAAGTCTTGATCCCTCTGGAAAACTGATAGCTGTTACATCAGCCATAAATAAACAGGCAGTCATGACGAATTGGAACCTGTTTATTTCCCGAAGCAATTAGCCGGCACCTTTTAAACCAAACAAAAACTAGTGATCACCAGTCTGGGTCAAAGATGGGCTCTTACAATGAGCCGCGACAGGTTTAGTCTGGAATCACCGCCGCCCACTACGGCATCTAAAGCATTCCAACTCAAGTTGTTTCACTGGAGAAACACCATGAAACTTGCGCTTGTCAGTACCTTGACGATGACGGTTCTTCTAGCGGGCTGTTCGGTTCCCACTGCACCGAAAGCCGTTTCTTCCCTCGGCAGCCTGTTCACCGAACCGGTCGGCCGCAGCAGTGCCACGAGTGTCACCAGCGGCCGCAACGTGTCCCTGGGCCTTGTCTACAGTCACAATACCCAGGCCAACCGCGCCTACCTTCAGCGCTACCAGGCCAACGCCGGTACAGGTTTCGGTCAGAGTCTGCTGGTGCAGTCCATTCACGATGCCTATGTGGCCACCTCAAAACCGGACCTGGCCGTGGACTGGGTCAAGGCTTCCCTGCAACGTCAGTTCGGCTCGGTGACGGTGTATCCGGACCTGCAGAGTCTCAGGGCGGCGAAACCGGATGTTGTCGCGATAGTCGATACCCGCAGTCAGTTGATGACGTCGCGCAGCTCGGACATCGAGGCGGATGTCCGTGCGATGTTCTATGATTCGAACTTCAACTACATTGGTACTGCACAAGGGTATGACGCTAAAGCGCTGAGTCCGTTATGGGCGGATTATAAGCGCAGCGAGGAGATTGTTGCGGACATTAATGAACAGCAGAATGTACAAGTTCGGGCGCTGCAGAAGTTTGACCAATCGCTCAGTAATTTATTGACCGGGCCGACAGATAAAGTGTCGATGATTGATAATAAAACAGGCTGGAAGTTGTATTGAGGCAAATGGCCTTTTAAAGATCGTTCCCACGCTCTGCGTGGGAATGAATCTCGTGGCGCTCTGCGTCACAGCCTCAACAGCGGACGCAGAGCGTCCGTGGCGGCATTCCCACGCAGAGCGTGGGAATGATCAAAACAAAAAAAAGCCCCGCATCTCTCGATGCGGGGCTTTTTCGTTCAACGCCTGATCAGGCAGCCGGTTCCAGCACCTTGCTGGCCGGTGCAGCGGCAGGCACTACCGCTTGCCCGCTCAACGCCAGGTCCAACAGTTCGCGGTTGGCCACCGCGTACATGGCGTAGTCCGTGCCGCTGGCGGCTCGCAGTTCCACCAGCATGGCGCGCCAGCGCTCGACCATGCCTTCGTGCTGCTCCATCCACAGCTCCAGGCGTGTTTCCACGTCCTGGGAGCCATCGCCCTGTTGCAGGACCGAGATGGTGATCGCACGTTGTTGCCAGTCGACATCATCACGGAACGCTTCACGGGCCAGGGCCTGCCAGTTGTTTTCAACCGGCAGGGCGCTGATCTGTTGCAGGTACCAGGTGATGTCCAGCGCACTGCCCACGGCAAAGTAAGCCTTGGCCACGTCGACCGGGTTCTGGCCGGTCACGTCGGAGGCTTCGATGATCGGCAGCAAGGTGTACAGGTGAGTGGTGCCTGCAACCATCCGCGCCAGCAACTCGGGTACGCCAGCGGCAACGTAAGCCTGGTAACGAGTCTGCCAGCCGACCCGGGTCGGACCTTCCAGCAGTTCGTCGAGCTTGAGGCCCAGCGCCGCCAGGTGCGGACCGAAGTGCGCGACGTCACGGGCAGCGTTCTGCTCGTTGCGACGGCTGCGCAGGAACCAGCGCGTAGCGCGACGGCCCAGGCGCATCAGCTCATCCATCAGCTCCAGTTGCACGTCGGCCGATACCTGATAATCCAGGGCTTCGATCTGACGGAACCAATGCGGGAGGTGGAAGATGTCACGCACGATGACATAGGCACCGGCCACATTCGCCGGGCTCATGCCGGTCGACTCCTTGAGTCGCTGCACGAAGGTGATGCCCATGTGGTTCACCAGATCGTTGGCGATCTGGGTGCTGACGATTTCGCGCTTCAGGCGGTGACGGCGCATGGCGGCGGAGAACTTGCTCACCAGGCTTGGCGGGAAAGCGGTTTCCATGTCGCGCGTCAGGTAGTCGTCGTCCGGCACCAGGGAATTGAGCAGCGCCTCCTTGAGGTCGATCTTGCTGTAGGAAATCAGCACCGACAGCTCGGCACGGGTCAGGCCGTGGCCTTCCGCGACGCGCTCGTTGATGGCCTCTTCCGACGGCAGGAACTCAATGGCGCGATCCAGCTTGCCGCGGCTTTCCAGATCGTTCATCAGGCGCTTGTATTCGGCAATCCGCACGTAGGCACGACGGGCCGCCAGGGACAGGGCCTGAGTCTGCTTGTAGTTGTTGCCGAGCACCAGGTTGCCGACTTCGTCGGTCATGCTGCCGAGCAATTGGTTACGTTGCTTCTCGGTCATGTCACCGGCGTGCACGACTTCGTTGAGCAGGATCTTGATGTTCACTTCGTGGTCGGAGCAGTCCACGCCACCGGCGTTGTCGATGAAGTCGGTGTTGGAACCGCCGCCATTGAGACCGAATTCGACGCGGCCCAGTTGGGTCATGCCCAGGTTACCGCCCTCGCCCACCACCTTGCAGCGCAGTTCGTTGCCGTTCACGCGCAGTGCGTCGTTGGCCTTGTCGCCGACATCGGCGTGGCTTTCGCTGCTGGCCTTGACGTAGGTGCCGATGCCGCCGTTCCACAACAGGTCTACCGGTGCCTTGAGCAAGGCATTGAGCAGCTCGGTCGGGGTCAGCTTGTCGGCCTGGATGTCGAAGCGTTCTTTCATCTGCGGGGAAATCGCGATGCTTTTCGCGCTACGGGAGAAGATCCCGCCGCCTTCGGACATGATGCTGGTGTCGTAGTCCGACCAGGCCGAGCGCGGCAGGTCGAACAGGCGCTGACGCTCGGCGAAGCTGTTGGCCGGCTCCGGGTTCGGGTCGATGAAGATGTGCAGGTGGTTGAACGCGGCGACCAGTTGCAGCTTGTCGGACATCAACAAACCGTTGCCGAACACGTCACCGGCCATGTCGCCGACGCCCACGACGGTGATGCTGTCTTCCTGGACGTTGATGCCGCGTTCACGGAAGTGGCGTTGTACGCCGACCCACGCGCCCTTGGCGGTGATGCCCATTTTCTTGTGGTCGTAACCGGCCGAACCACCGGACGCAAAGGCATCGCCCAGCCAGAAGCCGTAATCGATGGCGATGCCATTGGCGATGTCGGAGAAGGTCGCAGTGCCTTTGTCCGCAGCGACGACCAGGTACGGGTCATCGTCGTCGTGACGCACGACGTTGACCGGCGGCACCAAGGCGCCGTCCTTGAGGTTGTCGGTAATGTCCAGCAGGCCCGAAATGAAGATGCGGTAGCAGGCGATGCCCTCGGCCGCGATCTCGTCACGGCTGCCGCCCAACGGCAGGCGCCGCGGCAGGAAGCCGCCCTTCGCCCCCACCGGCACGATGACCGAGTTCTTCACTTGCTGGGCTTTTACCAGGCCCAGCACTTCGGTACGGAAGTCTTCTTCACGGTCGGACCAGCGCAGGCCGCCGCGAGCGACGTTGCCGAAGCGCAGGTGCACGCCTTCGACGCGTGGCGAGTAAACGAAGATTTCGAACTTCGGAACCGGCTTCGGCAGCTCCGGAATCTGGTGCGGGTTGAACTTGAAGCTGAAGTACGACTTGTTCTGGCCCCGGGCATCGGTCTGGTAGAAGTTGGTGCGCAGGGTGGCCTTGATCAGGTCCAGGTAGCGACGCAGGATGCGGTCTTCGTTCAGCACCTGGACGTCGTCCAGAGCGCTCAGGATCGCGTGTTCCAGGCGTTGCTGCTTGTCTTCCAGGTCGTCGCTGGCGAGTTTGCGCGCAAGGTAGAAACGGGTCTTGAACAACCGGGTCAACTCGCGAGCGATGTCGGTGTGGTTGGTCAGGGTGCTGGCGATGTAGCCCAGGTCGAAGCCCAGACGGATCTGTTTCATGTAGCGGGCGTAAGCGCGCAGCAGCGCCACGTCACGCCACGGCAGGCCGGCGGTCAGTACCAGGCGGTTGAACGCATCGTTCTCGGCATCGCCGCGCACGATGTGGACGAAGGCGTCCTGCAGGGTGTCGTTGAGCTGCTGGATGTCGAGTTCCAGGCCTTCGGCGGCGGTGAACGCGAAATCATGAATCCAGAACTCGCGGCCATTGTTGTGACGCAGGCGATACGGGAACTCGCCCAGCACGCGCAGGCCGAGGTTTTCCAGGATCGGCAATACGTCCGACAGCGCCAGCGGCGTATCGGCGTGATACAGCTTGCAGTGCAGCATGCGCTGACCGGACACCTGGGCCAGCGGCTGGTAAAAGCTCATCACCAGCGGATTTTTTTCGCTCAGGCTCAGCAGATGCTGCATGTCGACCACCGCCGAGTGGGCGGCGAAACGCTCGCGGTAACCGGCCGGGAAGCCTTTGGGGAAGTCGGCCAGCACGTTGGTGCCATGGGCTTCGCCGAAGCTTTCGACGACCAGCGTGGCGTAGTCGTCCTGCCAGCTGCGGCAGGCTTGCACCACTTCTTTTTCCAGCTGGACCGGGTCGATGTCCAGGCGGTTCTTCGGATCGACGCGCAGAATCAACTGCACACGGGCCAGCACCGATTCGGAGAAGAAGGTCCAGAACTCGCAATCCGAGGCTTTCAGGCGATCCATCAGCACTTGCTGGATCTTCTGCCGCACTTCGGTGGAGTAGATGTCGCGCGGCACGTAGGCCAGGCAGTAGCAGAAGCGGCCGTACGGGTCTTTGCGCAGGAACACGCGGATCTTGTTGCGCTCCTGGATCTGCACGATCGACATTACGGTGTTGAACAGCTCGTCCACCGGGGTCTGGAACAGATCGTCGCGGGGCAGCACTTCCACCACCTGCGCCAGTTCCTTGCCCAGGTGGGCCTTGGCCTGGAAGCCGGAGCGGCGTTCGATTTCCTCGACCTTGCGGCGGATGTACGGGATGACCCGCACGCTCTCGCCATACACCGCCGAGGTGTACAGACCCATGAAACGGCATTCCTTGATGACCTTGCCGTCGGCATCGATTTCACGGATCGATACATAGTCCGGGTAGGCCGGACGGTGCACACGGCTTGGGTGCGCGGCCTTGGCGAACGACAGCAGGGTCGGTTCGCGCAGGTAGTTCACGGCGTAGTCTTCGATGCGCAGGTCATCGTAGGTCAGGCCGGTGCGCAGCAGCTTGGTCAGGCCGAGGAAGGAATCCTGGTCGTAGACGATATGACCACCGTCGGCTTCATCGCGGACCACGAATTCTTCATAGCCGAGGAAGGTGAAGTGGTTGCCCACCAGCCATTCCAGGAAGCTTTTGATTTCGGCTTTTTCTTCAGGGTCGACAGCGAACCGGCTGTTGTCCAGGCCGGTGAGGATTTCCTGGACCTTGGCTTTCATCGGCTCGAAATCGGCGACCGCGACGCGGACTTCGCCAAGCACCTGTTCCAGCTCTTTGCTCAGGACATTCAGTTCGGCCGTGTTGGCACAGCGATCGATTTCCAGGTACATCAGGGATTCTTGCAGGATCCCTTCGCCCTGGGTGCCCTTCGGCAGGATTTCCAGCAACTCGCCCTTGCTGCCGCGACGCACGCTCAGCACAGTGGTCTGCAAGGTATGGATGCTGTAGCCGCGGCGGTTCAGCTCGGTACGCACCGAGTCGACCAAAAACGGCAGGTCGTGGTGCAGCACTTCGACCGCGGTGTGGGTCGACTGCCAGCCGTGGCGTTCGTAATCGGGGTTGTAGACGCGCACTTGCGGTTGCGCGTGATCGAAGCGCTCAAGCAGGCGCCACGCGGAAAGGGTACAGCCGGCGAGGTCGGACAACCGACGCTGGGTCAGCTCGTCCAGGGAAATGATGCCGAAAAATTGTTCAGCGAACAGCGCCACTTGTGGCAGTGCCTGTTCACTGATGTGCTGCGCCAGTGCCGCTTGCAGTTGGTGCTGGAAGTCGGCTTTGCTGGCTGCGGTGAAGAACGCCATCTGTGGTACTCCGCTTGGGCTTGTTATTGATGGAAGCGTCGCGTGCAAAACCCCTTTCGGGGCGATCCGTCACCCTGTTCCTGATTCTCGGGCAGAGGAAACAGGATGACAGGTGGGTGAAGCTGGACGAGACACTCGGGTCACATTCACCTTCCATGAATGGGCATCTGTAAAAACGACTCTGCGATCGATTGCACAATGTCTTTACAGGTATCCATTCGATGCGCAGCTTAACCAGTGCGGCAAGGCCCGTGCTTGCGGTGCTGCGACATATTCGGTCATCGGTACGCAGTGCGTGGCCGATGCCTCGAACAACACTAGCAGGCACACAGGAAACCGGGCGTTATATGCCCGGCTTTACGGCACTTGCGTACTAAAAATGACCAGCAACACTCCAGATGACCACGACATGGACTCTGACACTCAGCCGAGCAGAAATTCCCGCGGGCTGGCAGAATTGGTTTTTTGTTGCGCCCACAACGCTCGCCGAGCCAGGATTTCCCCATGCAAATGACCACCCCCCTCTTGATCGTCAACCCCTGCGATGACGAGGAAGACAACATGGCGATGCTGTGCTGCCACAGTGAACGGGGCGATATGTTCCTGATGACTCGCTACCCGGACGAAGACGAACTGGAAATCACCCTCGACGGCGAGCCTTCGACCCTGGACGGCGTGAAAGTCACTCTCAGCCCTACTCGCCTGCTGATCGAAATTGCGGCGGCTGATGCCGATGCGTTGAATGGGGATGATTCTCTGGAGATCATTCACAACACTGATGCGAGCGATCTGGCGGAGGTGGAAGAAACCTTGCAGAATATTCTCAAGGGGACCGGGACCTATATCAGCGAGCTCTGATTCAGGCGCCTGTGCCGGCCCCTTCGCGAGCAGGCTCGCTCCCACAATGATCGCGTTTCAATCAACCGATTCGGTCACCTGTGGGAGCGAGCCTGCTCGCGAAGAGGTCCGAGAGCTCACCACCGAGCTCCCCGCCCTGCAAATTTCAAAGAGTTTCCTCAAGCATTTCCCACCTTTTAAGCAAAATGCCGTTAGTCGCCACCCCCCGCGATGCTTTAAAGTAACGCCCCCAGCCCTGGCGTTACCGGAACGTCTGCGGTCACCCTTTCCAGGAACAGTCATCGATGGAACATCGTGAAGCGCTGCTTGCGCTGCGAACCTTTCTTTCAACGCAGATTCTCGGCCAGGAAAAACTCATCGAGCGCTTGCTCATCGCCTTGCTTGCCGACGGCCACATGCTGGTCGAGGGCGCGCCGGGCCTGGCCAAGACCAAGGCCATCAAAGAACTCGCCGAAGGCATCGAAGCCCAGTTCCACCGCATCCAGTTCACCCCCGACCTGTTGCCGGCCGACATCACCGGCACGGAAATCTATCGCCCGGAGACCGGCAGTTTCGTGTTCCAGCAAGGGCCGATCTTCCACAACCTGGTGCTGGCGGACGAAATCAACCGGGCACCGGCCAAGGTCCAGTCGGCACTGCTCGAAGCCATGGGCGAGCGTCAGGTCAGTGTCGGGCGCAGCACCTATGAGTTGTCGCCGTTGTTCCTGGTGATGGCCACGCAGAACCCGATCGAGCAGGAAGGCACCTACCCGTTGCCCGAAGCGCAGCTGGACCGTTTCCTGATGCACGTGAAAATCGGCTTTCCGGACGCTGCCGTCGAACGCCGCATCCTGCAGCAAGCCCGCGGCGAAGCCTTGAACGGCGAAACCAAGCCCGAGCGACGGGTCAGCCAGCAGGCAATCTTCGCCGCGCGCAAGGAGATTCTCGGCCTGTACATGGCCGACGCCGTGGAGGAATACCTGGTGCAACTGGTCATGGCCACGCGCACCCCGGCCAAGTTCGACCCGGAGATGGCCGAATGGATCGCCTATGGCGCCAGCCCTCGCGGCTCGATTGCCCTGGACCGTTGCGCCCGGGCCCACGCCTGGCTCGCCGGGCGAGATTTCGTCAGCCCCGAAGACATTCAAGCCGTGCTGTTCGACGTACTGCGCCACCGCATCATTCTTTCCTTTGAAGCCGAAGCCGCCGGTATCGACCAGGACCGGGTGGTCCAGCGGATTCTCGACGTCGTAGCCGTCGCTTGACCCCGATGACCGCCATCCTGCCGTCCGAACCGGGCATCCGTGTCAGCCTCGCCGAACTGATCGAGATGCGCCATCGCGTGCGTGAAGTGCAATTGTTCTCCACGCCGAGCCAGCGCAGCCCGCTGATCGGCCTGCACCATTCGAAACTGCGAGGCCGTGGCGTGGATTTCGATCAGGTGCGGGTCTATCAGGCCGGCGACGACGTGCGCAGCATCGATTGGCGCGTCACCGCCCGCACCCAGGAGCCTCACACCAAGCTGTTCCACGAAGAACGCGAGCGCCCGATTTTCATCATGGTCGAGCAAAGCTGTCGACTGTTTTTCGGTTCGGGGCTGATGTTCAAATCGGTGCTCGCCGCCCAGGCCGCCAGTCTGATTGGCTGGGCGGCGCTGGGCCATAACGACCGGGTCGGCGGCCTGGTGTTCGGCGACAAGGAGCATTACGAGATCAAGCCACGGCGCAGCAAGCAAAGCCTGTTGCAGTTGCTCAACCGCCTGGTGCGGGTCAATCAGTCGTTGCACACCGAAACCGAGCCGGACCGCGACGCGTTCAACATGGCGCTGCGCCGTGCCCGGGAAGTCCTGCGTCCTGGCAGCCTGGTGATCGTGATCTGCGACGAACGCGCCCTGACCGAGGGCGCCGAACAGCAGCTGAGCCTATTGTCGCGCCATTGCGACCTGTTGCTGCTGCCGGTGTCCGATCCGCTTGATCATGCCCTGCCCGCCGCCGGGCTGTTGCGCTTCGCGGAACGGGGGGCGCAACTGGAACTCGACACCCTCAATTTCGACCTGCGCCAGACTTACCGCGCCCAGGCCGAGGCACGCGTCGCTCGCTGGGAACTGCTGGCGCAGAAACTGCGGGTACTGTTGATGCCGTTAAGCACCCAGAGCGAGATGGTCGAACAACTGCGCGAGTACCTGAACCCGGAACGTCCTGGGAAAAGCCGATGAGCAGCCTCGAGCAACTGCAACCGCTGATTTCGCCGCCACCGATCGAATTCTGGCCACCGGCGCCGGGCTGGTGGTTATTGCTGCTATTACTGCCTGCGGTCGGTCTCGGCCTCTGGCGGTTGCGGCGTTTGCTTTGCGACAAGCGCCCTGTGGTGCGCGCCGAACAGCCGCTGGACCCGGTGCGCATCGCGGCCCTGGCCGAGCTGGCACGGATGCCCAAGCCTTACGACGGCGCACCGGCCGGTGCCTGGCTGCAGCAACTCAACGGTTTGCTCAAGCGCCTGTGCCGCAACCACTATCCGTACAGCCAGAGCCATACCTTGAACGGGCGCAAATGGCTGGCCTTTCTCGACAACCGCTGCCCGGCCGCGGGGCTGACCCGCTGGATGGTGCTGGTCGAAGGCGCCTACAAACCGGAATGCAAGCTCGACGACAAGGCCATCGCCGGCCTGACCCAAGCCATCGAAACCTGGATTCGCAAGCATGTTTGAATTCGCCTGGCCGTGGATGTTCGCCCTGCTGCCGCTGCCCTGGCTGTTACGCCTGGTGCTGCCGGTGGCGGACAGTGGCGAGCCGGCGCTCAAGGTCAGCTTCCTCAGTGACCTCGAAGGCCTGGCCCGGCGCCGCGCCCGAGCCAACCTGCCGGCCTGGCGCCAACAAGCGCCGTTCATTCTCCTGTGGTTGTTGCTGCTGATCGCCGCGGCGCGCCCGCAATGGCTTGGCGAGCCGCTGCCGATTGCCGCCAGCGGCCGCGACCTGCTGGTCGCGGTGGACGTGTCCGGTTCCATGGACTTTCCCGACATGCGCTGGCAGGACGACGAGGTCAGCCGCCTGACATTGGTCCAGCATTTGCTCGGCGACTTCCTCGAACGTCGCGAAGGCGACCGGGTCGGGCTGATCCTGTTTGGCAGCCAGGCTTACCTGCAGGCACCGCTGACCTTTGACCGGCACACCGTGCGGGTCTGGCTCGACGAAGCGCGAATCGGCATCGCCGGCAAGAACACCGCGATCGGCGATGCCATCGGCCTGGCCCTGAAGCGGCTGCGCATGCGCCCGGCGCAAAGTCGCGTGCTGATTCTGGTCACCGACGGCGCCAATAACGGCGGCGAAATCAACCCGCTGACGGCGGCGCGACTGGCGGCACTCGAAGGGGTGAAAATCTACCCCATCGGCATCGGTGCCGATCCGGAGGACAGTGGCACCCTGGGCTTTCTGGGGATCAACCCGAGCCTGGACCTCGACGAGCCGTCCTTGAAAGCCATCGCCGACGCCACAGGCGGCAAGTACTTCCGCGCCCGCGATGGCCAGGAGCTGCAGGCGATCAAGGACATGCTCGACACACTCGAACCGGTGACGCAACAACCCACCCAGGCGCGTCCGGCCCAGGCCTTGTATCACTGGCCTCTGGCAATGGCGTTGCTGCTGAGCATGCTGCTGGTGGTCCGCGAACTCTGGCCGGACAACCCCTTGCAACGCCTCTTCACCAAGGATCTGTTCTTGCAATCGCAACTGCCCGGCTGGCGCCGGCGCCTCAACCGCCTGCGCCTGCGGAGACGCCGATGAGTGCGCTCTGGCCCTTCTTGTTTCGCCCCTGGTGGCTGCTGCTGTTGCCGCTGCTCGGCTGGCTGCTGTGGCAACTCTGGCACCGACAGAAACGTGCGGGGCGCTGGCAGATGATCCTGCCGCCGGCCTTTCATGCGGCGTTGCTCAGTGGTGGCAGCGGTCGCGCCAGCAAACTGCCATGGATCGCCCTGGGCGTGGCGTGGGTGCTGACCATCCTGGCGTTGCTGGGGCCGGGTTGGGAACGTGTCGAGCAAGCCAGTCAGAAACCGGCCGATCCGCTGGTGGTGATCCTGGAGCTGACCCCGGAAATGCTCGCCACCGACGTGACCCCGAACCGCCTGGAACAGGCGCGGCGCAAGCTGTTCGACTTGCTGCACTACCGCAGCGACGCCCAGACCGCCATCGTCGTCTACGCCGGCAGCGCCCACACCCTGGTACCGCTGTCGGATGACCTGTCCACCAGCCGTAATCTGCTGGATGCGCTCAAGCCGTCGCTGATGCCCCAGGCCGGCCATCGCGCCGACCTGGCCGTGGGCAAGGCCCTTGCCCTGCTGAATCAGGGCGCCCTCGGCGCGGGGCGGATCCTGCTCATCGGTTCGACCCTGACCGAACAGGAGCGTCAAGGGATCCGTCAGGCGTTGGAGGGCAAACCGACGCAATTGCTGATGCTCGGCATCGGCACTGCCGAAGGAGCGCCGATCACGCAGGAGGACGGCAGTTTCCTCAAGGATGGCCAGGGCGCGATCCTGGTGCCGCATCTGGACGAACCCGGCCTGAAAGCCTTTGCCAGTGCACTGGACGGGCGCTATCGCCACGCGCGCCTGGACGATGCCGATCTGCGTGCGTTAGGCCTGCTCGACGGCCCGCGCACACTGATCAATGACGGCCAGACCGTGCGCCTCGACAGCTGGGCCGATCAGGGTTACTGGCTATTGTTGCCGCTGTTGCTGCTGGCAGCCTGCGCCGGTCGCCGCGGCTGGCTGTTCTGCCTGCCGCTGCTGTTGCTGCTGCCGCAAGCCGGCTACGCCTTCGACTTCCAGGACCTGTGGCTGCGACCGGATCAGCAAGGTATGCACTTGCTCAACCAGAAGCGCCCGGCGGAGGCCGCAGAGCATTTCGCCGACCCGCAATGGCAAGGCGTGGCGCTGTATGAAGCCGGCGACTACAGTGGCGCCGCTCAGCGGTTCGCCGCAGGCAACGACGCCCACGCCCACTACAATCGAGGCAACGCCCTGGCCAGGAGCGGTGAGCTGGAAGCAGCGCTGGACGCTTACGAACAGGCGCTCGAACGTCAGCCGGATTTACGCCCGGCGTTGACCAACAAGGCACTGGTGGAAAATCTGATCAAGCAGAAAAACACCCCGCCGCAGGTCAAGCCGGAGCAAAACCCGGGCGACCAAAACCAGGCCAGCCAGCAGCAACCACCGCCCGGCGCGGCCACTCAATCATCGGGCAACGGCGAACCGCAAACCGACGCCCAACAGTCCACGGCAGATGCCGGGCAGCCGTCGGCGACGCCGCCAAAACCGGGGGCCAACGAAGTCCCCGGCAGTGAGCTGGGGGATGAACAGCACACCAGGCCGCCGATGCGCCCGACAACTGACAGCATCGATGGCGAACAGCGCCAGGCGTTGGAGCAATGGCTGCGCAAGATCCCGGATGACCCGGGCGAATTGCTCAGGCGCAAATTCTGGTACGAACAGCAACAACATCAGGATCAGGGAAAAACTCGATGACCCGCTTCACCCTCTCCATGCTGGCGCTGCCGCCTGCTCTGTTGCTCTGCACCGTTCAGGCCCAGGCCGCGGAGCTGGTCGCCAGTGTGGATCGCAGTCGCCTGAACTCCGGCGAGACGGTCGAACTGACCCTGGAAACCTCAGACATGACGCAGTTCGGCAAACCTGACCTGACGCCGCTGGAGCCAATGTTCGAAGTGCGCGGCACCCGGCAGGTCAACCAGTTGACCACCCTTGAAGGTGACAACCGTGCGACCACCCGGTGGATCATCACCCTGCTGCCTCGGCAGACCGGCAGCGTGGAGATTGCGTCGCTGCAACTGGGTGAGGCGCAGAGCCAGCCGATCACCCTGCAAGTGGTCCAGAGCGAAACCCAGGACAGCCGCCACCAACTGGCCCCGGTGTTCATCGACGCCAGCCTCGATCAAAACAGCGTGTACGTCCAGGCCCAGGCGATCCTGACCCTGCGGATCTACCATTCGGTGTCGCTGTACGATGACAGCAGCCTGCCGCCCCCGCAGATCGCCGATGTACGCATCGAGCAACTGGGCGAGTCGCGCACCTATGAGAAAGACATCAATGGCCTGCGCCACGGCGTGATCGAAATGCGCTACGCGATCTACCCGCAGCACAGCGGTGAGGTGATCATTCCGGCGCAGATCTTCAATGCCGCCTTGGTGGACGCCACCTCCCAGGTACCGAAATCCGGCAAGCTGATGCGCGTCAGCTCCTCTGAGATCATGCTGGTGGTCAAGGCCAAACCGAGCGCTTATCCGGCCGATTTGCCCTGGCTGCCGGCTCGAAGCCTGAGCCTGAGCGAAAGCTGGAACCCGCAACCGGATCATGCGCAGGTGGGCGACTCCCTGACCCGTCGCCTGATCGTGAAGGCCGAGGGCCTGGCCAGTTCGCAATTGCCACCGTTGCCCGCCACCGACGTCAACGGCTTGCGGCGCTACCCGGATCAACCGGTGCTGGGCAACCAGAACAGCGAACGCGGCCTGATCGGCAGTCGCGAAGACCGCGAGGCCCTGGTGCCGACCCGTAGCGGCGCCATCGAGTTGCCTGCGGTGGAAGTGACCTGGTGGAACACGTTCGAGGATCACCTGGAACATAGCAGCCTGCCGGCCCAGACCCTGCACGTGGCGAACAATCCGAGCCTGATGGTCGACACGGCGGCCGGCGCACCCACCGCCATTTCCGCCGTCGCCGGCGAAACCCTCTGGCGCTGGAAACTCAGCACCCTGGTCCTGGCCTGCACCACCCTCCTGGGCTTCGGTCTCTGGTGGCGCGCCCGCTGGCAACCGGCGATCCTGCGAACCGCGCAGACCGGCCCGAGCCCGCGCACGGTGCTCGACGAACTCAAGCGTGCCTGTCAGGCCAATTCCCCCCACGCCACTCGCCAGGCCCTCGACGCCTGGGCCCGACAACAACCGGAAACCCTGGCCGACATGGCCGCTCGCTTCGTACCGCTGTCTAACGCCCTCGACGGGCTGAACGGCGCGCTCTACAGCGAAACCGGCCAATACTGGCAAGGCGAGGAACTGTGGCGCGCGATCAAGGCGATCCCGATTGCCGATCGGGTACATGACCCGGTGGGCGACAGCGGGTTGCCGCCGCTTTATCCGAAATAAGAGCAAAAGATCTTCCGGTTGTACCGGACCCGTGTAGGCGCTGCCGAGGGTTCGGATCGCCTTCGGACGATCTTTTGGCTGTTTGCCAGTAAACTCTCTCCCCTTTCGCCGCCATCATTTTCCTCGCGGCCATTACCTTATTTCCCACGGAGTTCGCCTTGCGTCTGTTTCACACCTCCGACTGGCACCTCGGGCAGAACTTGCACGGCCAGGATCGCGATTTCGAGCACGGTTGTTTCCTCGACTGGCTGCTGCGCCAGCTCAAGCAGGACCTGCCCGACGTCCTGCTGATCGCCGGCGATATCTTTGACACGGTCAACCCGCCGGTCAAAGCCCAGGAACGCCTTTACGACTTTATCGTCAGCGCCCACGAGCAGCAGCCCAAGCTGACGATCGTGATGATCGCCGGCAACCACGATTCCGGCTCGCGCATTGAGCTGCCCGCGCCGTTGATGCGCCGTTTGCGCACCCATGCCCTGGGGCGGGTGCTGTGGCTGGACGACGGTCAACTCGACGCCGAGCGGCTGCTTTTGCCATTACCGAATGCCAAGGGCAAGACCGTCGCCTGGTGCCTGGCGCTGCCGTTCCTGCGCCCGGCCGAAGTCACCGGCGCGCACCTGGGCGACAACTACCTGCGCGGTATCGGCCAGGTTCACGAATGGCTGATCGCAGCCGCCAATGCCAAGCGCAAACCCGGCCAGGCGCTGATCGCCATCAGTCACGCGCACATGGCCGGCGGTTCGGTGTCGGAAGACTCCGAGCGCAGCCTGATCATCGGCAATGCCGAAGCCCTGCCCGCCAGCCTGTTCGGGCCGAGCATCAGCTACGTCGCCCTCGGGCATTTGCACAAGCCGCAGAAGGTCAACGCCGAAGACCGCATCCGTTACAGCGGTTCGCCGATTCCGCTGTCGTTTTCCGAGATCGGTTATCAGCATCAGATTCTCGACGTCATCCTCGACGGTGAAACCCTGGTCAGCGTCGAACCCAAGCTGATTCCCCGCGCGGTGAATCTGCAGCGCATCGGGCCGGCGCCTTTGGCCGAGATTCTGCTGCAACTGGCCGACCTGCCAAACATCGACTTGCTGGCCGACATTCAGCGCCAGCCTTGGCTGGAAGTCCGGGTGCGCCTGGATGAGCCGCAACCCGACCTGCGCCATCAAGTCGAAAGCGCCCTGCAAGGCAAAGCCGTGCGTCTGGTGCGCATCGCCGCGGAATATGCCGGCAACGGCAACCGCGATGGCGTCGATGACGGCACGACGCTGGTCGAACTGGACCAGCTCACGCCCCAGGAATTGTTCAGCCGCGCGTGGCAGGACAGCTACGGCAGCGAGGTCGATGAGCAAACGCTGAAGGATTTTGCAGAGTTGTTGCATGACGTGCAGATGGAGAGCGAACAACCATGAAGATCCTCGCGATCCGCCTGAAGAACCTCGCCTCGCTGGCTGGGCCGTTCGAGATCGACTTCACCGCTGAACCGCTGGCCAGCGCCGGTCTGTTCGCGATTACCGGCCCCACCGGCGCGGGTAAAAGTACCCTGCTCGATGCCTTGTGCCTGGCGTTGTTCGGCGCCGTGCCACGCTTGAGCAATGCGCAGACGTCGGCCAAGGCGCCGGACGCCGATGGCGAAATCGGCACCGGCGACCCGCGCACCCTGCTGCGTCGCGGCACCGGGGAAGGTTATGCCGAAGTGGATTTCGTCGGCATTGACGGCCGTCGTTACCGTGCACGCTGGGAAGCCAATCGCGCTCGGGAAAAGGCCGGCGGCAAACTGCAGGCCAGCCGCCAAAGCTTGCGCGACATCGATCAGGATCAGCTGCTGGCCAGCCAGAAAGTCGAATTCAAGAACCAGCTTGAAGCGGTGCTGGGCCTGAACTTCGAGCAGTTCACCCGGGCGGTGCTGCTCGCCCAAAGCGAGTTCAGTGCCTTCCTCAAGGCGAACGACAACGAACGCAGCGAGCTTCTGGAAAAACTCACCGACACCGCGCTCTACACCCGCCTGGGTCGCCGCGCCTTCGACAAAACCAAGGAAGCCCGCGAAACCCACAAGCTGCTGCAGGACCAGGCCACCGGCGTCACGCCGCTGGCGCCGCAAGCCCGGGCGGAACTGGATGAGCGATTCAACCAGGCGCAACAGCAACTCAAGACGCAACAGGCGCAGCTCAAACAGCTTGAGTTGCAACACACCTGGCTCAAGGACCTGCGCCAGTTGCAGGACGCGCAACTCAGCGCCACCGAACAACTGACCGGCGCCCAACAGCATTGGCACAGCCTGGCTGGCCAACGCCTGACATTGTCCCGGCTGGAGCAACTGGCGCCGCAACGGCACCAGTTCGCGCGCAAGGCCGAACTCAGCGCCCAGCTCACGCCGCTGGCTGCGCAGATTGAACAGCACACCCGCCAGCAAGCCGAGCTGAGCGAACGTCAGGCGCAACTCGAACTCGGCCTGGCGGCGGCGCAAACCGCGCTGATCGAAGCCCAACACCAGCACAGCGCCTGCGCGCCGCTGCTGCGCCAGGCTTTTGAAGAGCAAAGCGCCCTCGCCCGCCTGGACAGGGAAGCCGCTCAGCGTGCAGACCTCAAGCAACAGGCAGAACTGGCCTGCACCCAAGGGCAGCAACGGATCCAGGGCTTGCTCGAGCAACAACAGCAGGTAGCCGCACGTCTGCAGCGAATCGCCGGGGAGCTTGAACAAAGCACCCACCTGGCACCGCTGAGCGAAGCCTGGAACGCCTGGCGCGACCGTTTGCAGCAGCTGATGCTGGTGGGCAATCGCCTGATCCAGGGCCAGGCCGAACTGGCCGCCCTGGAACAGAGCGCCACCCGCGCCGCCGAGGCGCTGGCGGCGCAAAAGCAGCATCTGGAAGTGCTGTACAAAGAAGCCGGCGCCGAGCCGGAAGCCGTGGCGGAGCAGATTCAGCTGCTGGGCAACCTGCTGCAGGACAACCGCAAGCAACTGCGGGCATTTGAAGAGCTGACACGGCTGTGGGCCAGCCAGCAGGAACTCGACAAGCGTGCCGCCGAGCTGCAACAGCGCCAGTCAACCGCGCAGCAAGAACGCGAGCGCCTGACCCAGGACGGCGTGCACACCAAAAACCAATTGACGGTCGCCGAACAGACCCTGACCGTCACCCGCGAACTGCTGGAACGCCAGCGTCTGGCCCGCAGTGCCAGCGTTGAAGAATTGCGCGAGCAACTGCAGGACGATCAGCCTTGCCCGGTGTGCGGCAGCCCTGATCATCCTTACCATCAGCCCGAAGCCTTGTTGCAAAGTCTCGGTCGGCACGATGACAGTGAACAGGCCAACGCCCAGAAAGCGGTCGACCTGCTCAAGGAAAAACTCACCGACCTGCGCGCTGAAGTCGGTGGCCTGATCGCCCAGCAACGGGAGTTTCTGCAACAGCAGGAGCAGCTCGGCGCGCAGCAACAGAGCCTGACGCCCAGCCTCGAAGCGCATCCGCTCTCAGCACAGTTGCTGGCTCAGGACAGGCTCAAACGCGATGCCTGGCTGGCCCAGCAAAACAGTCAGCTGAACCAAAGCATCAGCCAGGACGAACAGCGCCAATCCGCCCTGCTCACCCTGCAACAGGATGCCGCGCGCCTGCAACAGCAGTTGCGCAGCGCCGAAACGGCGAGCCAGCAGGCGACCCAGCACCTGAGTCATCAGCAACAGGCATTGCGCAGTGATCGCCAGCGTCTGGACGAAGAGCTGGCGGCATTCAGCACCCTGCTCCCGGCCGAAACGCTGGAAGCCTTGCGCAACGAGCCCGCTGCGACCTTCATGCAGCTCGACCAGCAGATCGCCCAGCGCCTGGCACAACTCGATCAGCAGCGCGACGAACTTGGCGAACAGCAACTGCGCCAGCAGACGCTGGAAAAAGAGCAAGATCGCCAGCTCACCCGCGTCCAGCAACTGGAAACCGCGCAGCAGCAATTCACGGTCATCAAAGAGCAGCAACAGGCTTGCCAGCAGAAACTGGCGCAATTGCTCGGCCAACATACCAGCGCCGAGCAGTGGCAACAGCAACTCGACCAGGCTGTGGAACAGGCGCGCACTGGCGAAGCAACGGCCAGCCAGGAACTGCAAGGCGTGCGCACGGGACTGGTGCAACTGGCCGCCGAGCTCAAGGCACAGCAGCAACGCCTGCTCGCGCTGCAAACCGAAGATCGCGATCTGGGCGGCAAGATCGCCGACTGGCGCGCCTTGCACCCGGAACTGGATGATGGCGGCCTGGAAAACCTGTTGAACGTCGATGACCTGCAGGTCAGCGAACTGCGCCAGCAGTTACAACAAAGCGAAAAAGCCATCGAGCAGGCCAATGTCCTGCTGCAGGAGCGCAATCAGCGGCTGCTGGCCCATCAGGCGCAGCACAATGGCAATCTCGACGCCGAGCAACTGGCCACGGCGCTTGCCGAACTGCAAAGCCTGGCGGCCGCCAGCGAACAGCAGTGCGCCGAACTGCGCGCCGAACAGGCCGAGGATCAACGCCGGCAGAACGCCAATCAGGCCCTGGCCCAGCAGATCGCCGACGCCTATACCGAATATCAGCGCTGGGCCCGCTTGAATGCCCTGATCGGCTCGGCCACCGGCGACACCTTCCGCAAGATCGCCCAGGCCTACAACCTCGACCTGCTGGTGCATCATGCCAACGTCCAATTGCGCCAACTGGTGCGCCGCTATCGCCTGAAACGCGGCGGCAGCATGTTGGGATTGCTGGTGATGGACACCGAGATGGGTGACGAACTGCGTTCGGTGCATTCGTTGTCCGGCGGCGAGACGTTCCTGGTTTCGCTGGCATTGGCATTGGGCCTGGCATCGATGGCCTCGAGCACGCTGAAAATCGAATCGCTGTTCATCGATGAAGGCTTCGGCAGTCTCGATCCGGAATCCCTGCAACTGGCCATGGACGCCCTCGACGGCTTGCAGGCCCAGGGGCGCAAGGTCGCGGTGATCTCCCACGTCCAGGAAATGCACGAGCGCATTCCGGTGCAGATTCAGGTCCGCCGCCAGGGCAACGGCTTGAGCACCCTGGAGGTGAAATGAATACCCTGTATTCGTTCCGCCGCTGTCCCTATGCCATGCGGGCGCGCATGGCCCTGCGCTATAGCGGGGTTGTCGTGGACATTGTCGAGGTCAGCCTGAAGGCCAAACCCGCCGAGATGCTCGCGTTGTCGAGCAAGGGCACGGTGCCGGTGTTGAGCGTCGACGGCCAGGTGATCGATGAAAGCCTGTCGATCATGCGCTGGGCCCTGGCGCAGAACGATCCGCAGGATTGGTTGCTCAAGGATGACCCTGTCGGGCAGCAACGCATCGCCGAGCTGATCGAAGCGAACGATCAGGTATTCAAGCTGCAGCTCGATCGCTACAAATACGCCGAGCGTTATCCCGAGCAGCCGATGGCGATCTATCGCGCCGAGGGTGAAGTGTTTTTGCGTCAGCTCGATGAGCTGCTGCAGGGCCGTGAGTATTTGCTGGCGAACCATCCCAGTCTGGCGGATGTGGCGCTGATGCCCTTCGTGCGGCAATTCGCCCATGTCGATCGGGAGTGGTTTGCGCAGACGCCCTACTTGCGTTTGCAGGGCTGGTTGCAGCGGTTTCTGGAGTCAGACCTGTTCACATCAGTGATGGCAAAGTAAACACGGACCCTGTAGGAGCCGGCTTGCCGGCGAAGGCGTCTGCAAGGGTGATGCAAGGCTTGAGGCCGCCTTCGCCGGCAAGCCGGCTCCTACAGGGGATGGGGGGTTGTCTGGAATTTTCAGGCCAACACTTCGCACATCTCAATCACCGAGCAATCCACGTGAAAGGGTCCGAAAAATCCTTCCTGGCGCTTGATCGGCGGATTGCCGGCCAGCAGCCCCAGGGCTTTTGCGGTCTCGATGTTGCGTGCAAGATTGTGATTGGCTTCGATGGCCCGCGCCACCGATCCCGCCGAAGCATGCCCGATCCCCAGCAGGGATGATCCATTGGTCATGAACGCCAGGAAGGCGATGACCCAAAGTCTGTACCCTTTCATGCGCCAGCGATCCCCGCGATCTGAGCCTGATCGACCGCCGCGTTTTGCGCACGGTGTTCAAACTGGATGCCGGGATGAGCGACTTGAATCGGCGCTTCGATGGTTTGAAGCGACTGAGGAGAAAGGCTGAACACCAGGACCATGGCCAGGTAGAGACCGATCGCCACATAGGCGCCGCGCTTGGCAGAAGTGAGGATTGTGCTGGCCATGATGTTCTCCGCAGGCATGTTTCGATGCCCACAGAATCGATCAAAAAAGTCGTGACAACCACTCAGGGTTATCCATAGTGAACATCAGCTTCGTTGATCATTAAGCCCGTCTATCCCGGTCTTCAATAAAACCTATCAAGCGTCCGCGCGCAGCGCTGCAGCGCTTGTTCATGGGCTGGGCAGCAAAGGAATGGGGATGGAGAAATGGACAATGATGCGGCGTAAACGCGTTATGCAGGAGCGACATCACTTCATGGCCTTTCGACCCGGGCGGTCGAGCGGCAAGTGATTTCGCTCCTGCATAAAGTGTGCAGGGTTCAGCTTTCAGTGTTGGCTTTTGTGATCCAGGGCGGCGTAGAAATTGGCGCTCTGCTGCAGGTATTTCTGGGTGTAGCTCTGGGCATGGGATTTTTTGTCGCTGATTTCAACGTTGGCGCTGACTGGCAGCGCCACGGTGGCGGAGATGGCGGATGCGGCGATCACGGAGAAGAGATTGAAGTTCATGGCGGTAGTCCTCGAAGTCAGTAGGCTTGCTTGCCCGGTGGGGCCGTGGAGCAAACTTAACCTTCGAGGTTGGCACCTTGAAATCTTTTGTAGCAGTAGCAGATATCAGCGTCATTAATAGAAGGGTGCAGGCCCCATCAACCGGGGCCTGCGGCCTATTGACGCACCAGGAACCTGAGGTCGCTCGGGGCATCCATCGGCAGTTTCTGCACGGTTTTACCCAGCAGGCCGGTCTTGGCATCGCGCTCGAGGACCACAATCTGGTTGCTCTTCTGGTTGGCGATCAACAGGAACTTGCCACTCGGATCGAGGCTGAATTCGCGCGGATGATCGCCTTCCACGGAGCGCCGCTGCAGCTCCTTGAGGTGGCCCGTCGCAGGGTCGATGGCGAACACCAGCAACTGATTGGCGGTGCCACGGTTGCTGACGTAGAGGAACTTGCCATCGGCCGAAGCATGCAGCGCCGCCGCTGCCTTGTCCGACACGGGCTGGCCCGCCGCCAGGTCGACCATTTGCGTCTGTTCCAGCCGGCCGTCCCGGTAATCGAACACCGCCACCTGCGCGCTCATTTCCATGGTCAGCCACGCGTGTTGGCCATCGGCGCTGAACAGCAGGTGCCGTGGCCCGCTGCCGGGAGGCAACTGGACCGAGGCCGGTTTGGCCGCAGTCAATGGCAGGTCCGGATTGGCCTTGGGGTCGAAGCGATAGACAAAAATCCGGTCCGCTCCCAGGTCATTGGAAAACACGTAGCGGCCGTCTGGCGATGAGAGGGTCGAATGCACATGGGCCGACATCTGCCGCTCGGGATTGACCCGGCTGGCGGGATGACTGCTCATTTGCACCACGGGCTGGAGCTTGCCGTCGGCACCCACCGGCAACACCGCCAGGGTGCCGCCCGGATCTTCGGCCACCGAGTAGTTGCTGACAAACAGGTGACTGGCCTCGCCGCTGAGGCTCGAGTGCGTCGGCTCGTTGCCCAGGCTCTGCACCTGATTGATCAGGCTCAGTTCATGGGTTTCGGGATCGATCGCATAACTGCTGACGCGCCCTACCGGATCAGCCTGCCCCGGGCCGTTTTCGTTGACCACGAACAATCGGCGCTGATCCCTGGACAGGGTCAGCCAGGACGGGTTTTCGCTGTTGACCACTTGCAAGGGTCTGGCGTCGATCTGCCCGGTGGAACTGTCGAACTTCAGGCGATAAATCCCTTGGCTCTGGCCGGCGGTGTAAGAACCGACCAGCAGCTGATAATCATCAGCCGTCGCGGTCTGTACGCCCATCGCGCCAACGCTGCCGGCGATCAACAGCGGCCAGAGATTACGCATCCTCATTGGTCTCGTCCTGGTCGTCTCCGCCGCCGAACGCGTCCATCGGTACCAACCGGTGCTCGCCGGAATCACCGGTAATGATCCAGCTCTTCAAATCCGGGTCGAACGTCGCTGCCGCGATCTGCGCCATGCTGAACGCCCAGCGTTTGAGCGCGCGGCCGTCCATGCATTCGATGTGCAGGTTGTCATCTTCATCGAGGGAGAAATCGAAGGCGTGCAGCCCGTCGATTTCCAGCATGTCGCAGTGTTCGAGGGCGCTGAGCAAGGTGTCGGTTGAGGCAGTCATGGCAGTCGATCTTTGAATAGGAAAGACGCAATGATAGCTCAATGTGGGCACGGGCCTGCGCCGACCCAAAAACTCCCACACAATGCCCCCCCTGTAGGAGCCGGCTTGCTGGCGAAGGCGGTGGATCAGTCGACATCGTTGTCACTGAACGGACGCTTTCGCTGGCAAGCCAGCTCCTACAGGGGGGTGTGTTTAGCGGTTAGAGGGCCTCGCGGGAGGGTTGGCCGTCGACCAGTCGCTGGATCTGCAGCGGATTGGCATTCTTCAACGCTTCAGGCAGCAGGCTGTCGGGGTAGTTCTGGAAACACACCGGCCGCAGGAAGCGGTCGATCGCCAAGGTACCCACCGACGTTCCGCGGGCATCGGACGTCGCCGGATACGGCCCGCCGTGGACCATCGAATCGCAGACCTCCACACCGGTCGGATAACCGTTGAGCAGGATCCGCCCGACCTTCTGTTCCAGCAACGCCGTCAGCTCGCCGAACTGTTCGAAGTCCGCCGATTCGCCGATGATGGTCGCCGTCAACTGCCCATGCAGGCCATTCAACGCGGCACTCAGTTGCGCCTGGTCCGCGACCTCGACGAACACCGTGGTCGGGCCGAACACTTCTTCCTGCAGCACTTCGTCGCCATCGAGCAACAGGCTGACATCCGCCTTGAACAATTGCGGCTGGGCCTGATTCCCTGCCTGCGGGCTACCGGCCAGGTGTTCGATGCCCGAATGAGAAAGCAACTTCTGCAGACCTTGGCCATAGCTGC
>NZ_CABVHU010000024.1:66665-104594 GCF_902497855.1 Pseudomonas fluorescens | reverse complement strand
TGCCGCGTTCGGTGGCTACAAGAAGTCCGGCGTCGGCCGTGAAACCCACAAGATGATGCTCGATCACTATCAGCAGACCAAAAACCTGCTGGTGAGCTACGACATCAATCCGCTGGGCTTCTTCTAACCCGGTCGGAACAACGTAACACCCCTGCAGGAGCGAGCTTGCTCGCTCCTGCAGCCTTCGCGCCAACCCGGCCACCACGCCGGTCAAAAGAATAAGAACAGGTGAATCCCTATGCCTAGCGATCAAGCCAGCGTGCAGCCGGCTACCTCCTCTGTCGACTTTGAAAAAGTCGGCTCCGACTATTTCCAGCAACGCGAACTGAAAAAAGGTGCAGCCGGCTGGGTCTTGCTGGTCGGCCTCGGCGTGGCCTACGTCATCTCCGGCGATTACGCCGGGTGGAACTTCGGCCTGGCCCAGGGCGGCTGGGGCGGCATGTTTCTCGCTACGCTGCTGATGGCGACCATGTACCTGTGCATGTGCTTTTCCTTGGCCGAACTGTCCTCCATGATCCCGACCGCAGGCGGTGGCTACGGTTTTGCCCGAAGTGCGTTCGGCCCTTGGGGCGGGTTCCTGACCGGCACCGCGATCCTGATCGAATACGCCATCGCACCCGCGGCGATCGCGGTGTTTATCGGTGCCTATTGCGAATCCCTGTTCGGCATCGGCGGCTGGATGATCTACCTGGCGTTCTACATCATCTTTATTGCCATCCATATTTTCGGCGTCGGTGAAGCCCTGAAACTGATGTTCGGCATCACCGCCGTCGCCGCCCTGGCGCTGGGCGTGTTTCTGGTGAGCATGGTGCCGCACTTCAGCGTCGCCAACCTGCTCGACATCCCGGTCACCGAGGCCAAGGGCGCCAGCAGCTTCCTGCCCTTCGGCTACGTCGGCGTCTGGGCCGCCATTCCCTATGCCATCTGGTTTTTCCTGGCGGTCGAAGGCGTGCCACTGGCGGCGGAAGAAACCAAAAACCCGAAACGCGACCTGCCCCGCGGGCTGATTGGCGCCATGCTGGTGCTGGTGAGCTTTGCCCTGCTGATTCTGGTGATCGGCCCAGGTGGTGCAGGTGCCCATGCCCTGGTGACTTCGGGCAACCCATTGGTCGAAGCACTGAGCAAGGCCTATGGCGGCTCGACCTGGATGGGTCATTTCGTCAATCTGGTGGGCCTGGCCGGGCTGATCGCCAGTTTCTTCTCCATCATCTACGCCTACTCGCGGCAGATTTTCGCGCTGTCCCGCGCCGGCTACCTGCCGCGCAAACTGTCGGAAACCAACAAGAGCAAGGCCCCCGTACTGGCGTTGATCATTCCTGGCATCATCGGGTTCGGGTTGTCGCTGACCGGTCAGGGTGACTTGCTGATCCTGGTAGCGGTGTTCGGTGCGACCATTTCCTACGTCTTGATGATGGCGGCGCACATCACGCTGCGCATTCGACGCCCCAAAATGGATCGGCCATACCGCACGCCGGGCGGCATCTTTACCTCGGGTGTCGCGCTGGTGCTGGCTTGCATCGCCGTGGTGGCGGGTTTTCTGGTGGATCCGCGCGTAGTGATTGGCGCTGCGATCATCTATGGAGTGTTAATTGCTTACTTCGCGTTCTACAGCCGGCATCATTTGGTAGCAGGCACGCCCGAAGAAGAGTTCGCGGCCATTCAGAACGCCGAAAAAGCCCTGCACTAACGGCCGCAAATTACGGCGCAGCCCCCATCTGCGCCGTCACGGAGAATCTTTATGGCTAGTTTTGCTCACACTGTCGGTGGCCACACCTACCGCTTCGACAGCCTCAAGGAGGTCATGGCCAAGGCCAGTCCGGCGCGCTCCGGGGACTTTCTGGCGGGTGTCGCGGCCCTCAACGATGGTGAGCGGGTGGCCGCGCAAATGGCGCTGGCGAATATCCCGCTCTCCCACTTCCTGCAGGAAGTACTGGTTCCCTACGAATCCGATGAAGTCACCCGGCTGATCATCGACACCCACGACAAACAGGCGTTCGCAGCAGTCAGCCACCTCACCGTCGGCGGTTTTCGCGACTGGCTGCTCAGCGATGCCGCCGACGAACACAGCCTGCGCGCCCTCGCCCCGGGCCTGACCCCGGAAATGGCCGCCGCCGTGTCGAAAATCATGCGCGTGCAGGACCTGGTGCTGGTGGCGCAGAAAATCCGCGTAGTCACCCGATTCCGCGGCACGCTGGGCCTGCGAGGCCGGTTATCCACACGCCTGCAACCGAACCATCCCACCGACGAACCCGCCGGCATCGCCGCGAGCATTCTCGACGGCCTGCTGTACGGCAATGGCGATGCGATGATCGGCATCAACCCGGCCACCGACAGCATTACCTCCATCTGCGCCATGCTGGAAATGCTGGATGCCATCATCCAACGCTACGAGATCCCCACTCAAGCCTGCGTGCTGACCCACGTCACCACCTCGATCGAAGCCATCAATCGCGGCATTCCGCTGGACTTGGTATTCCAGTCAATCGCCGGCACCGAAGCGGCCAACGCCAGCTTCGGCATCAACCTCAATGTATTGCAGGAAGGCTACGATGCCGGTCTGAGCCTGAACCGCGGCACCCTGGGCCAGAACCTGATGTATTTCGAGACCGGCCAGGGCAGTGCCCTGTCGGCCAATGCCCACCACGGCATCGATCAGCAGACCTGTGAAACGCGTGCCTACGCCGTCGCACGCCATTTCAAACCGTTCCTGGTGAACACCGTCGTCGGCTTCATCGGCCCGGAATACCTCTACAACGGTAAACAAATCATCCGCGCCGGCCTCGAAGACCACTTCTGCGGCAAGCTCCTGGGCGTACCGATGGGCTGCGACATCTGCTACACCAACCACGCCGAAGCCGATCAGGATGACATGGACACCCTGCTGACCCTGCTGGGTGTGGCCGGGATCAATTTCATCATGGGCATCCCCGGTTCCGACGACATCATGCTCAACTACCAGACCACGTCGTTCCACGATGCACTCTACGCGCGTCAGACCCTGGGGCTGAAACCGGCGCCGGAGTTCGAAAAATGGCTGGCAAACATGGGTATCTTCACCCAGGCGGACGGCAAGATTCTCTTCGGTGACAACCTGCCGCCGGCCTTCCGTCAGGCCATGGCGCAACTGGGATGAGTGTCGTAATGGATAAACCACCTGTTGATCAGCAAAACCCGTTACTGGAACTGCGCCGCCTGACGCCCGCGCGGATTGCCTTGGGCCGCACCGGCACCAGCATGCCAACCACAGCACAGCTGGATTTCCAATACGCCCACGCCCAGGCCCGGGATGCAGTGCACTTGCCGTTCGACCATGCCGCGCTCGGTACGCAACTGGCGGCATGCGGACGTGAAAGCCTGTTGCTGCACAGCGCGGCGACGGACCGAAACAGTTATTTGCAGCGCCCCGACCTGGGGCGAAAACTGAGTGATGCGTCGGCGCAGGCCCTGCGCGAATACGCTGCGGCCAATCCCGGCGGCGTCGATCTGGTCATCGTCGTCGCCGATGGCTTGTCGGCCCTGGCCGTTCATCGCCACACCGTGCCATTTCTGACGCGGATGGAAGAACAGATCGAGGCGGAGGGCTGGTCTGTGTCACCTGTGGTGCTGGTCGAGCAAGGCCGGGTTGCCGTCGCCGACGAGATCGGTGAGTTGCTGGGCGCCAGGATGGTCGTCATCCTGATCGGTGAACGCCCTGGCCTCAGCTCGCCAGACAGCCTGGGATTATATTTTACCTACAATCCAAAGGTCGGCCTGACGGATGCTTATCGCAATTGCATCTCCAACGTGCGACTCGAGGGCCTGAGTTACGGCATGGCGGCACATCGTTTGCTTTATCTGATGCGCGAAGCCTGCCGGCGCCAGTTGTCGGGGGTCAATCTCAAGGACGAGGCCCAGGTTCAGACGCTGGAGTCGGACGCCGGTGCGGACACAAAAGGTAATTTCCTACTCGGCCCGCCGCCTGCGTGAACCGTTTCCGCATTGCGTTTCCATTCCGGTTTCAGGCAGGATCGAAGCACGGCCGCCAGGGGTTTCCCATCGCCGTCATCGCGTAAGACAGCCACTTGAAGACGAGACCTACCATGCGGATTATTCAAGCGACCCTCGAACACCTGGACCTGTTGACCCCCTTATTCGTCAAATATCGCGAGTTTTATGGCTCGTTGGCGTATCCGGACTCGTCCCGGGCGTTCCTCGAAAAACGCCTGCGTCGCAAGGAATCGGTGATCTACCTGGCCCTGGCCGATGACGACACCCACCGACTGATGGGGTTCTGTCAGTTGTACCCGAGCTTTTCGTCGCTGTCGCTCAAGCGCGTGTGGATTCTCAACGACATCTATGTCGTCGAAGATTCACGCCGTCAGCTGGTGGCCGACAACCTGATCCGTACGGCGAAGAAAATGGCCAAGGAAACCAATGCCGTGCGCATGCGTGTGTCCACCAGCAGCAACAACGAAGTGGCGCAGAAAACCTACGAATCCATAGGGTTCAAGGAAGACACCGAGTTCAAGAACTACGTGTTGCCGATCAGCGACGAGCTCTGATTCGCCTCACATCTGTAGAACAAGCTTGCTCGCGATAGCCGTCTTACTTGCGATACAGGTGTTGAATGACACACCGTCATCGCGAGCAAGCTTGCTCCTACAAAAAAAATCGCCCCCCCGCTGGCCTTGTGCGAAATCCCCCGCTACAAACTCGACGCGCTTTTCACCCCTCAGCCCGTATAATGCTGACCTTTCCGGCTTGTAAGAAAAACTACCCACATACGTAGGCTTTCGCGAAGTCATCCGCACAGGCCTGCCGAGTCGGGCCGTCACCATAGGTGCCCTCCATGGATTTCAACCCGCTCGACCTTATCCTGCATCTCGATGTTTACCTCGACTTGCTGGTAAACAACTACGGGCCATGGATCTACGCCATCCTGTTTCTGGTGATCTTCTGCGAGACCGGCCTGGTGGTAATGCCATTCCTGCCGGGCGATTCCCTGCTCTTTATCGCTGGCGCCGTTGCGGCCGGGGGTGGCATGGACCCCGTGCTGCTGGGCGGCTTGCTGATGCTGGCGGCGATTCTCGGCGACAGCACCAACTACGTGATCGGACGAACGGCAGGAGAAAAACTGTTCAGTAACCCGAACTCGAAGATCTTCCGTCGCGATTACCTGCAACAAACCCATGATTTCTATGACAAGCATGGCGGCAAAACCGTGACTCTGGCGCGCTTCCTGCCGATCATCCGCACTTTTGCTCCGTTCGTCGCCGGTGTGGCGAAAATGCCTTACCCGCGTTTCTTTGGCTTCAGCGTCCTCGGCACCATCCTGTGGGTCGGTGGCCTGGTCACCCTCGGTTACTTCTTCGGCAACGTACCCTTCATCAAGCAAAACCTGTCGCTGCTGGTGATCGGCATCATCCTGCTGTCGCTGGTACCGATGATCATCGGCGTCGTCCGCAGCCGCTTCGGCAACGCCGCGTCCAAAGCCCATACGCGCTGACCCGGCATGTGGTCACTGAGCGCCTGGCGTCGCCGGCGCATACTGGACAAGCACCCGATTGCCGATGACATGTGGCAGCGGGTGCGCCATCACCTGAGCTTCCTCGATGGCATCAGCGCCGAGGAAGACCAGTGGCTGCGTGAAGCCTGCGTGCTGTTTCTCGACGACAAACACCTGACTGCCCTGCCCGGCGTCGAACTTCACCAGGAGCAGCGCCTGCTGCTTGCCGCCCAGGCGCAACTGCCGTTGCTGCATCTGGGCGACCTGAACTGGTATCAGGGGTTCCACGAAATCGTCCTATACCCCGACGACTTCCTCAGCCCCCAACGCCATCGCGACGCCAGCGGCATCGAGCACGAGTGGGATGGCGAGCACAGCGGCGAGGCCTGGCAACAAGGCCCGGTCATCCTCGCCTGGCCCGGCGTGATGGCCAGCGGCGGCTGGGAAGGCTACAACCTGGTGATCCACGAACTCGCGCACAAACTCGACATGCTCAACGGCGACGCCAACGGCCTACCGCCGCTGCACGCCAATATGCGCGTCAGCGACTGGGCCAAGGTCATGCAAGAGGCCTATGACGACCTCGACCGCCAACTGGAGCGCAATCCCGACGCCGAAACCGCCATCGACCCCTACGCTGCGGAAAACGCCGCCGAGTTTTTCGCGGTCACCAGCGAATACTTTTTCAGCGCCCCGGATTTGCTGCACGAGGCGTACCCTGAGGTCTATGAGCAGCTGAAGCTGTTTTACCGGCAGGACCCGCTCGCCCGGCTGCGGCAACTTCTGGCCGAGAACCCGGTCTATCAGGCACACGACTAGTGTCCTGTCTCACCGATACGTCGCTGTTTTGACGAGTGGCCGTTGTGGCCAGGCAAGGCGCTGCGACGAGTCATAGCTGGCTATGGCGAGGAGCGGCAACGCAGCATGGCCGCAACGGACGCCGTCAAAAAGCGATAGTATCTGTGTGACAGGACACCCTGGTCTACACGACTTCTGGCACATAGCAACCGTGGCGGAATATGCCTATAATCGCCGCCACTTTTTGGTCAATCCGGCCAAGTGTTTTTGGTCAACTAACGGGGGCACCGCCCAATGAGCTACAGCAAGATTCCGGCTGGCAAAGACCTGCCGAACGACATCTACGTCGCGATCGAGATCCCGGCCAACCACGCGCCGATCAAATACGAAATCGACAAAGACAGCGATTGCCTGTTCGTTGACCGTTTCATGGCCACCCCGATGTTCTACCCGGCCAACTACGGTTTCATCCCGAACACCCTGGCCGACGACGGTGACCCCCTCGACGTACTGGTCGTGACCCCTTACCCGGTTGCACCAGGCTCGGTGATCCGCGCCCGTCCCGTCGGCATCCTGCACATGACCGACGACGGCGGCGGCGATGCCAAAGTCATCGCAGTCCCACACGACAAGCTGTCCCAGCTGTACGTCGATGTGAAGGAATACACCGATCTGCCGCCGCTGCTGCTGGAACAGATCAAGCACTTCTTCGAGAACTACAAAGACCTCGAAAAAGGCAAATGGGTGAAGATCGAAGGTTGGGGCGACGCAGAAGCCGCCCGCACCGAGATCATGAAGTCGGTTGCTGCGTACAAAGGCTAAAGCCAGTTGGCAGCGTCAGCTGCAAGCTGCAAAAAACCCCGGTTGATCCGGGGTTTTTTGTGGGCGCCTGAAAACCCTTCTTTAAACACGACGTATAGGAATCTGTGAACATGAGTTTTGTTGTTTAACCTTCCCCAAAAGCGTCTTACATCCGGTCTAAATTTCCCTCGAAAATTGAACAGTTCGTTTATTCAAAGCCCCACCCGGCGCCAGTAGACTCGCGTTTATGAAAAAGAACACTAGCGGTCCACGGTTTAAAGCGCTCCTCGAAGCGGCGAACATTACGACAACAGGATTCGCCGAATTCCTGGATACGGCGCCGCAAAACGTCCACAACTGGTACACCCGCGGTGTGCCCGCCCACTGCATGGAAGAAGTCGCCAGAAAACTGTCCGTGAACAGTCAATGGCTGAAAACCGGCGAAGGCCCGAAAGACCCCAGGGAACTGCGCCTGCTCGACGAGTCCGGCAACACCTTCGACGCCCAGGCGATCCGCGGCACCTACAGGGTCATCGAGCCGACCGATGTCGAACTGCCCTTCTATAAAGAAACAGTCCTCACCCTTGGCACCTATAAAACCCAGGTCATGAAGGACCCCAGCCAATCCATCCGCCTGCCTCGTGTCGATCTCGACTCCCTGGAAATCAACCACGCCGACGCCATCTGCGCGCGCATGATCGGCAACAGCATGGCCGAAAAGATTGAAGACGGCTCCCTCCTCGCCATCGACCGCGGGCTCACGCAAATTATCGATGGCGAGATTTACGCCATCGAGCATGACGGCATGTTGCGGATCAAATACCTGCATCGGATTCCCGGCAACGCGCTACGGATGCGCAGCCACAACAGCGCCGAATACCCGGATGAGATCTTCAGGGCTGCGCAAATCGAAGATCAAAACATCAGGGTATTGGGCTGGGTCTTCTGGTGGTCGACCCTCAACAAACGCAGGCCCCCGGTGCCGTTCCTGTAATGCCGCGGCTCTCCCTTCGCCCCCCATGTAGGAGCTGGCTTGCCAGCGAAGGCGGTAGAACATTCACCCGAAAACCCAAGTTTGCTGCATGGCCCAAGACACCCCCAACAGCTCTAATACACACACCAAGCTGGGAATTCCCCAAAAAAATCAGTATGCTACGCCCCACATTTGCGCATCGACCCTTCCCAAGGCCCAGATCGCACCGACCCGGCAGATCACTTTCTCGCCGAGTCCCACAGCCGGACGCAAGATCCGGGTGTACGTTTTGAAGGCTGTTGCGGTTTACCAAAAATAAACCAAGCCAGTCCCCGAGAAGCCGGCCACAAGCCGGCTTTTTAATGTCTGAAAGAAAGTAACCCGTCGTCTAAAAATCTGAACAAGAGGTTGTGACGCAGGGAAGCAATTGCTACCGTAACGACAAACGTCATTACAGGTATCTCACCATGGCTTCTATCAACATTCGCATTGACGATGACCTGAAGCAGCGTTCATTTGCCGAGCTGGAAAAACTCGGGGTAACGCCCTCCGAGCTTCTGCGCCAAACCCTTCAATACGTCGCCGAGCGAGGCAAATTGCCTTTCAAGGCAACATTACTTAGCGAAGAGGATGAAGCCCTCATCGCAGTGGTCACCGAACGTCTTGCCACCCTTCAGCGAGTCAAGGTAAGCCTGGATGACCTATAGCCTGGAGTTTGATCATGGCCGATCAATACCCCTCAGTGGGTCAGTCCAGTCTTGCCTGACACGGGCTTTACCTGCGTTTTCTCGGCGCCAACAACTCGGAGCGGCCAATCTGTACTCGACTGGTTTCTGCCGCTCGCGGGCCTGAGAACCCCGCCTCCGTAATGGCGGTATCCAACCCTCGAAAATGCGGAGCTGCTTTTGAACTCCGTAACGTTTCCATGCCTTCGTTCCAGGCATGCACCATGTGTTTGGCCACATCACGCCAGGCAGGTTCGTTTTTCGCGGCTTCGATCACTTCTTTTCCCACGGTGATAGCCGACTCGCACAGTTGCTCGACCATCATGGCGTACTGACGCGGGGGAATACCCAAAACCCCATTGAAGAAGATTTCGAGCGTGCGGCCTGGCGTCCAGGTCTGCCGACCGCCCACAGATAACCCTGGGGGATTCGAGGCGAAGCGGGGATAAGCCTGGGTAGTCACCAAGTCATAGATCGGAGTGAACGCGACATTCGCTCGCGAGGTGTAATAGAGCGCGATGTTTTTGGCATGACAGTCGGCGTTTCTCACCACGTAGTTCGCCAAAATGTGCCAGCCGAAGTGCTCACGCTGCTCACGTAGCCGATCTCCGGGTATGTAAGGGCGAGTGGCGTTCCATACTCGTTCGGTTGTGGTTGCATATTTCTCATGAGGCGGAAGCCCCAACAATCCACACGCATCTTCCAACCCACAGAGCGGCCGGCCGTGTTCATCGACGTCGAAACGATCCACTACCAATATTCGTCCATCGTCCGACATACTGCATGTGGCTACCGGTACGACCTGCAATCGCTCTAGCACACGCATGGTGTAGAACTCGTTGAAGCCCAGGTAGGGTGTCGTGTCATCCGAGCCTTTGATGATGTGAAAACCAGTACGCAGGGTGGGTTTGCCCAAAGGCAAATCGTGATGTTTGATATCTGTCGCGATGAATTTAGGCACTACACCCGATATCGCCGCTCGTGCGTAACGTCGCACCAGTGCAGCAAAATGTTCTGTGGTGTTTTCGGCGGTCAACAATTGCTCAATTTCCAAGGGCTCCATTTCGGCGCCCGGCGCGACGCCTTCGGGCGTGACGGTCACCCGCCCAATCCCGGCGCCACCGATTACACCCAGCAATGAAAGGTCGGTGCCGTCGAGCAATGCACCAAATTCCTCACGGATTACCCCTAGCAAATATCCCTCAGGCAAATTCTGTCGAAAAAACGGAAACAAATCGCGGGGCCACCGCCAAGATTCCTCCCGAACAGGCAACGCCAAGCTGACGAAGTCCCCATTTTCCGTCCCAGGCAAGTACTTCAAGATGTACTCATCGCGCTCTCGGTAGAGTGTCGCGACGGTTCTTGCGCTCACATGGACATCTAAAACCATTATTCAGAAACTCCGGAGCGCTGCTCGGCCAGGATGTCTTCAACGGTACGCTCATGTCCGGCCTTCACCAGCTTCAAGTCATACCCGGCCGCCTCCAATAGGCGAACGAATGCCGAGACGCTCATATCGCCTTTAGCCATGGTTTCCATGCGCGCCACGGTCGAACGGGATACGCCGGCACGTTTAGCCAAGGCTTCCTGGCTCAAGCGGGCTTTACCTCGGGCCTGCTTCAACATATCGGCAACATCAAACAGAGTCGTCATTTGTAGCCCCTGAGCATCAATAATCGTCACTTCGTCGATTACTGTAGCCTCTGAGACACAAAAATCGCAACATCAAGTGTGATTTTTCATCAACAGTCAACGTTGTGGCTTGCAAGCTACAAAACTATCCAGAAAATCGAAATTTGTAGCTTATGAGCATCAATTAGCAACGCTACTGAGATTTCGCATCACGGATAACTAAACCCCTTAACCAACGTCAACTCCCCCACCGCCCGCATCGGCACCAGGAACGTCTCCATCTTCTCGTCCGGCGTCCCCTCCTCCGTAATCACCGTCACCTGCGCCGTCGTCAGCGGCTGAACCGCCTCCTCCTGCCCTTGCTCAACACTCCGATACCCACCCCCGAAATAATTCACGTAAACGAGGTATTGGCCCTTGATCGGTGCCGGCATGGCGAAGATCTCCGGGCCGTAGCCTGTCGTCACGTCGACATCGAGCGCCGCACCATTGGGGACGACGCGATCGCCGTACCAGATGTGCGCGCCGTCCGGGGTTATCAGGTGCAGATCCAGATCCGTGCCATCGCTGTCCCAGGCCAGCAGCACTCGCAATTTGGCCGCGGTGGCGCCGCCGCTGGTGTTGAGGAACTGCGTGCGGTGGCGTTGCTGGCCATCGGCGCTGCGCACTTCGACGCTGTTGCTGCCGTTGGGGAATGAGAACGGTCGATCAAAACGGCCGGCAGGGTCGATCTTCAGCGGCATGCTGACGCCATTGACGATCAACCGGCCGGGGTCATCGGACTTGGGCGTGGCCTTGATCTGGCCAGTGATGCGTGCGGTGTTGGCCTGTCCGACCGGGGTGTTCACCGAGGACGCGGGGTAGTTGACGACCTGGCGAAAATTTTCGCCTTCACCTTCAGGTGCACCGGTACGCCAGCCGCCCATCGGCGTGTCGAGTTTGACTGCGGCGTCGGCGGCCATCGTCATCGGTAATACGCAACAGGCGTAAAGGAACAACAAGCCCTGTGGATAACGGAGTTTCATGGTTTATTCCAGCAAGAGGTGGCGGGCGAGCCCTTCGATGTAGGTTTCATCCTGGCCGTTGGGGTGTGCTTCGAAGGCCAGGTGCAGGTATTCGTGGGTCAGGTCGAGACGGTCTTGCAGTGACAGCACGCCGCGCACGTAGATGCGCTGGCGTTCGCGGTCGACATGGGGCCGGCCGAAGGTGAGGCGACAGACGGCGAAGGTGCTGACTTCGCTGTAGCCGGTTTCGCTTGCCAGGCGTTGGCGCCAGCCGCGGCGCTGTTGTTGTAGCCAGTTTTGGGCGGCGGGGAGTGCTTCGCAGGAGGCCACGGGATTGTCCCAGCGACTGAGGCTGGCGCGTGGATAGGCGTGCAGCAGGATGGCGTCGTAGCGTTGGCCGGCGTTGGCTTGTTCAACGGATTGCTGCCAGGAGAGTTGGTTCGGGCCGGTTTGGTCGGAGTGGTAGGTGACGGTGCTGCCGGCGAGGACCAGGTCGCTGGTCCAGGCGGCGATGCTGCGCGACTCGGCGGTGGCCGGGCGCGGGGCGACACGCTGGCGATTGCTGCTGTCGTCGATGCTCAGGCAGTCGCCGTTGCGGCTGGCGTTTTGCAGGAGGTAGGTGCGGATGGCAACGGCCAGGGCTTTGGCGGCTTCGGCGGGTTCGGCCCTGGCTTCGCGCTGCAGGACGCGAGCGACGTATTCTTCGCGGTCCAGGCGGGCGACCAGCTTGTCGCCCGTTAAAAACAGCTCACCGCCGCTGTGGATATCGAGTTGGTTGCCGTTGGCGAATTCGACGCGGTAGTCGCCCTGCATGGGACCGGGCGCAACAACACGATCCCCCGCCAGGACGCGTCCAACCGGATAGCGCGAAAACAGCCCGACTTCGACGCAACGCCCGGCGTCTGCTGGCCACTCAACCGGCAGCACGGATGACAAGGCTGCACCATAATTGCGCAAGAGCATCTGACTGGTCCCCCGGCCACCGGCCCAGACCGGCATTCCATCCGCCAACCACCCGGCAAACCCACCCTGGCGAGACCTTGGATCCTGATCGTCCAGCCAGCTCCAGGTTTTCACCCGTAACCGGCCGCCGAGTTCGCCCACGACGTTGCCGTCGGCGGCGTTCAACACCACATCCAGCAATACTCGCCGTGCCTGATCCTGTGCCGGCATCATGCTCAGCGCCCGCAACAATTCAGTCACTGGAACCCGAGTGGCTGGCTGCAACGATGCCAAGTCCAGCAACCACTCCGGCGCTTGGCGCGCCTGCCAATACTGGCGCCACTCAACGCCAGTGATACCCAAGCGCCCAGGCTCAAAATACAACCCGCAGGACTTGATCAGCGCCTGATCGCGCTCGATCTTGCCGCCTGCCGTGCAGCAATACACTTCCTCCTTCGACTGCCCGCGGCATTCATAAGCCGGTTCACGCGAGCCGGTATCCACCAGCCAGGCGTAGACGAATAACTTCCACACACTGCCCAGTGGGGTCTCCAACCCGGAAGGCAATGGCTCGCGCGCGATCAGCTGAGTCCGGCTCAAGGATAGCAATTCACCCTTGAAGCCCAGGCGCAGCGGCTCGTCCTGCGCAGTCGCCAGCACAGGAATCAAGCACAGCAGCATCCAGACCAGGGACCGGGTCATGTCAGTGGACCGTGACCTGGCCCAGTGCCGGCTTTTGTTCCCGGGCCTGATGCTGCGGCGCATAGACCTGGGTGAAGCGAACCGGCGGCAGGTTGAACTGACCTTTTTGCGAGAAGCGCACCAAGTGACGCAGGCGCAATTCGCCGCTCAAGGCGTCGACTGGAATGGCATAGGCCATTTGCCCCGGCTCGAAACGCGCTTTCTCCAACGCCGTCGGCTCGGTGCCGGCCTTGCCCATGAGTTTGATGCCCCAGGTGGTGCGCTCGACGTCAGCACCCGGTGGCAGCGGCACTTCGAGCATGCCGTAGCGCAGCGGTTGCGCGGCTTTGCTGGTGATGATCACTTCGTCCAGGTAGAGGCTGTCGCTGGACAACGGCTTGTTGCCGACCGCTTCCAGTTTGAAGGTAAAGGCTTCGTCACCCGGTACCAGACGGGACAGGCGACGGGTGATGGTCACGGCCATGGGCTCGACTGGAGGTTGCCGGGTCTGATAACTCAATGCGGCCCGCAGCGGACGCTCTTGCGCGCCGGCCAGGGACAGCACCGCAGGCACGGGCGAAGCCCCCTGCCACGTCCAGTAAACCTCACCGGTCGCCCCCTGCTCCTGCTTCCAGCCGTCACCCGGCGTCAGTGCGACGGCGGGCGATGCCTGCTCGATGCTGCGTTGCAGCCAGGTCAGCGCCAAGGCACGCTCCAGTGTCGATTGCTGTGGCAGCAAACGCTGCAGCAGTGCTTGAGCGTGAGCCTGATCGAAGCCTTGCAGCGACAGATTCAACGCTTCAGCAAACGGCTGGGAACTGACTTCCACGCGCTGCTGCGCATCCGCCAGTTGCCGAGTGAAAGCCTCTGGCGCATCGACCTTCGCCTGGCGAGCCAAAGACGCGGTCAACACGCGGGCACTGGCCAACCCCAACGCAGAATCCGGATCGCTCATGACGATGCTGTCTTCGCCCTCTTCCATCAGGTTTGCGGCATTACCCTCGCCGGCGTTCGCCAGCTCATCCATCAAGCCACTGAGCAAGGTGTTCACCGGCAGTTGCATCTGTTTGGCGAAGGACACAATCAGCGCCCGCTGCAACAGCGGCGTGTTCTTCGCCTGTTTCGCATAGACCTCCAGCACCCGCTGCCAATGCTCCGGCGGCAGGCTCAACCCCAACGCCTTGCTGGCGTGCCAGTCGGCGTAGTAGGCGTAAGCGGTGAGAAACGCATCCGGCTCGCCATCCATACCCCACCAGGTGAAGCTCGCTGACGGCCCGGCCATTTGCACCAGGCGCAGGCGGCTGTTCTGCATGATCAGACGCAAGCGATCGCGGATCCGCGGGTTAGACGATAGAGTCGGATAGGCGATGCTCAATGGCAGCAAACGGCTGGCGGTCTGTTCCACGCCGCCGTAGGGATAACTCAGCAGATCATCCAGTGCCGAACGGAACAGCGCTTGCGCACTGTCATCCAGGCGCAGGCGAATAGCCGTCGCGTCCGCGGGCAAGGTCAGCGGCGTATCACCGCTGGTTACGTCCAGGCTTTGGCTCTGGACCACCTGCCAACCGTCACCGGCCGCGGTCAGGCGCACGGCCAAGGCGTCAGCGGTTTTGCCGTCCTGCACCAACTCGGCGGTCCACTCACCGTTGGCCAATGCGAATGTGGGTAATGCGATGTAATTGATACCGTTATTCAACGTCACCGGGACACGCTGTGTGGCGCCGCCGTAATGAATCACCAGTTCAGCCGCTACCGGTTTCTCGGCCTGGCTGAAGGCGAATACACCGAGCTCCGGTTTGTCGCCACTGCGGAATCGGGCTGGCCCGCTCCACTTCAGGTACAGCGGTTTTTCCGAGCGCACGAACTGTTTCTTCTGCCCGACCTGACCATCATCGGCGATGGCCCGGGCGGTGATGCGCCAGCGGGTCAAGGAGTCGGGCATCTTGAAGGTGAAGCGGGTCTTGCCATTGGCATCAGTCACCAATTCCGGTTGCCAGGCGGCGGTGTCAACGTCTTCGCGACGCGGCCGTTCCAGCACTTTCACTCCGCGCTCGCTGCGGTTGGCTTTGCCCGGTGCACCCGGGCTGCCCGGCAGTGCTACGTCATAGCTGATGAACGACAGGCTGGCGCTGGTGCGCACGTTGTTGCGGCGCGGGTGATAGAAGAACTGGTCAATGCTGGGTGCTACTTCCGGTTGTAGCGCGTAGATCATTTCATCCACCACGCTGACCGTCAGGTGCGCCAAAATCGGCTTACCGGCGAACTGAGTGGTGAGGTCGACGGACACTGTGTCGCCAGGTTGATACGACTCTTTATCGGTGGCGATCACTACGTCGATTTGCGGCGCTATGACCTTGATGCCGGCGTTCTGAAAACTGTACTGACCGCCCTTGGTGTACAGAACCGAAAACGTCAGGTTTGGCGCGAAGCTGTCTTTGACCGGGATCCGCGCGCGGTATTGGGTGTCACTGAGTTTTTCCATCCGCAGCCAATCGCCGCCCTTGGACAGCAGCGCCGTCGCCTCGACTTTGTCCCGCTCCAGCGACAGCAATGCATCGCTGACCGGCTCAGGGAAAGTGATCAGCGCGAGCGCTTCATCGCCCGCGTTGTACTCCGGTTTATCGAGGACGATTTCCACAGTGCCCGGCACGGCTTTGACGCCATCGCCGGTGACCGAATGACCAGTGGCGCCGATGGCTCGGCCATGATCATCCTTCAAGGTCAGGTTGTAAGTGCCCGGGCGCTCGAACGCCAGGGTGAAGCCTTTATCGGTGGCCGCCAGTTTGCCCTCGCCGGTGCTCTGGTCTTCCAGCCGCACCCAGCCATAACGGCTCGGCGTGACGGCCTTGCTCTGCTCGCTGCCCCCTTCATTCAGATAACTGAACGCAACCTTGTCGCCCACCGCGCTGAAACGCTGGGGCGCGCGCAGACTGAAACTCGCGGCGCCGCGATCGATGAGGATTTCCTTGGTGGTCTTGACCCGGTATGCCGCGCCATCGCTGGCAAATACGGTGAGCATATAGCGGCTCGGCTTCTCGGCAGCCGGCAGGTCGAGGGTCGCGTTGCCTTTGGCATCGGTCGTCAGTTCGGTACTGGTCAACTCCACCGGGAATTGCCCGAGATACTGCAGTTCGTTGTCGACCATCGACAGTTGCTGGGCACGCAGGCTCAGGCTCAATTTGGCATTGGCCACGGGTTTGCCGTCCGGGTACAGCAGCACCAGGCTACCTGTGACCGGTTCACCGGTGCGGTAATCCTGCTTGGCCAGATTCAAGGAAATGTCGAAGTGTGGCTTGATGTATTCGGCGACGCGGAAGGCGCTGCTGTAGGCCTGATCCTTGTAGCTGAAACGCAATTCATAACCACCCGCCACGGCGTTGTCCGGCAACTGGAGGCGCCCTTGAGTGCCAGCCTTGGCATCGAGTTTCAGCGCCAGGGTTTGCAGTGCGGTACCGGTGGCATCGAGCACGGTGAGGTTGACGTCGGCGGCGCTCGGCTGCACCGAGTCGCGAGCATTCTTGAACTCGCGACCGACGATTTTCAGCGACACCCAATCCCCCGGCCGATACAGCGGCCGGTCGGTAAAGGCATAGAGTTTGGTGTCGTAGATTTCGCTGTCGTAGTAGAAGTTTTCAGCGACGAACACTCCACCCTCTTCGTCCTCGCCAATCACGAACGAACGTTCCGGGCTGACGTGTTTCAACCGCAGCAAACCATCGACATCGGTGGCGCCGCTGCTCATCACGCCAAGGCCATCGGTCCACAGCACATTGACCTTCGGCACCGAACTGCCTTGGTGTTTGCGCGCGGCCCAGACCAGCAGTTCATCACCGGCAATCTTGCTCACCGCCACGGTGTTGGAGACGAAGACCATGGTGGTCGCGCGGTACTTGCCGATCAGTGCTTCCACCAGATACAGACCCGGCTTCAGGTTGCCCAACGGGATGTACACGTTGCCCGGTGCATCACTGACGAATTCGCTGGAAGAGCCGGCCAGGTTCACTCCGGCAGGCGGCTGGATCGGTTTGGCTTGCCACAGTGGATAACGGAATTGGCTGATCACCGGTAAACCCGGAATCAGCGCAAATTGCGGCTGCGCATCGTAGGGCGTTGGCGCGGCGATGGCAGTCCCCATCTTCAATTCCGGCACTTCTTCGGTGACTTGTTTACGCGACTCGTAGGAAAACGCCCGTTGCATCACTCGACGGGATTTTCGGTACCAGTTGTCCCACAGGTACGCGAGGGTATTCGACAGGCCTTCGCCTTTGAATTGACCATCACTGACCACCCGGTGCAGGTTCTTTTGGCGCTTGAGGAAATCCAGCGGCTTGTCGATCCGATACACGCGAATGTCGGCGCCGCCGTAAGGCTCCATGCGGAACCGGCGATAGTCACGGCCCGGCGCTTCGAGGCGCACCATCGCCTGTTCATCGCTGCCGAAGCTGCTGTCGGCCAGCAGGAAAAAGCTTTCCCCGGCCACTGGCGTGTAGTTGCTTGGCTCGACGGTGTCTTCGGCATACGCCGTCGAAAACGGCAGCACCAATACCAACAGCAGAGGCAAAAAACGCAGCATGCGGATACCGATCATTGAGAAAGAAAGTTCAATCGATAGACGCCGATGAAGTTGGGGTTGGCTGCGTCGGGTATCCATCGGGTGTCCTTCCATGTCATGAGTTGCTGCAGGCTCGCGGACCGCATGCCGTTGTCGGTGGGGGTGGTGGTGCCGGTGTGATAGGCGATGTAGCGGCCCATCCAGATCATCAGGTGCTGGTCGTCGCCCTGATCGAAAAACATCAGGTCACCGGGCCGGGCCTGCGCAATATCGCGGCCGACCAAATGGCTGTTGAACTGGATCAGCTTGATCGCATTGACGTACGGCCCGACCTTGCCGCCGCCCTGCTGCCATTGCTGGGCGAGACCACGCCGAGCATCGCTCAATGGCAGTTCCGGTGGCAGGTAGCGGTTGGACAGGCCATTGCTGCGCAGCCATTTATCGTCATGGACTTTCAACGCTTCGTTGGCGGCGAACCGCACCAGCCCGGCGCAGTCCTGCTGGTACCAGCGCGGGCTCGGGCCCTGGGACAGTTGTTCCTGGGCGATGCGCACGAACCAGGCGCGGAAGACCTGGGATTGCTGCGGGTCGAGCGCCGCGGCTTCGCTGGCAAAGACGCGACTGCCCAGCAGCATCGCCAGCAGGCCGAGGCCTCGGATCAGTGCGATCACAGGGCTTTCCACTCTAGCGGCAACCATTGCCAGTGGCCGTCGGGCTCGCTGCCTGCGGGCAAGGTCAGGGCATATTTGCCGTAGCCGCCGAGCGCGCGCAGTTTCGGGATCAGATAGGTTTGCGCGGCGTTGTAGAACACCGGCTCCATATCCTGCGGCAGGCTGTCGAGGGTTTCCTGCTGCATCAGTTGCGCCATGGAGTCCGGGCCGAAGTAGACCGGCATCAGCAGGTCTTGGGGTACGACGTCGGCCATGGGCGGGAAGCGTTTATCAAGGGTGCCGAGGGCTTTATCCACTAACTTGTCGTCGAGGGAAAACAGCAGCGTCGAACCGTGGCGCGCCAGGCTCACGCGCATGAAGGCCTTGCCGGTGATCGCGTCCGGGTTCTCGGCATCCTTGGCCTTGTAGGGGCCGAAGTTGGAACTGACCTGGCGTTGCCACTGGTGAGTCATGCCTTCCTGCTTCTCGATCACCGGAAACGCATGCTCTGCGACCTTGCCTTCGTAAGCACCGATCATCGAGCCGAACAGGTTGCCCAGATCGCCGTCGAGCTTTGCGCTGTCATCGTCGTTCAGGCTGGCCACCAACAATGGTGTGTACAGCCGCGAATCGGCGTACCAGCACAGGCCGGCGGCACCCGCCATGTGTTCGGTCAGGGCCTGGGCAACCGTATCGTCAGCGCCGAGTTTCACCAGCAGCGGTTGCTGTTGTTCGGCGGCCAGGGGCAAGGCCACGCAAGCGCTGGCGCCCATGGGCATGGCTTGCCAGATCGGTTTGAAATCAAAATCCGGCTGATTTTCCAGTTCATCCATGGCAAGGAAGCTGTGCCAGCCCTTGTCGTCCATGTCGAAGCGCAGGCCGGCGAAATTAGGGATGAAGCGCTGATACCCCATGGCCAGGACGCTGGCATTGACCGACAACCGTTGTTTCACCTCAGGCGCACGGGGTTGCAGACCGAAGGCTTCGGGGAACAGTTTGTCGCCATTGAGCAATGCGCCGATGGCCTGGGTCGAGACGCTGCCCGGCGCTTCAGGCATGCCGCTGCCCGGATCGTAGAGTTTGGCCGGATTCGACAGCACCACCAGTTTGTCGCCATGGGAGGCGAACACCAACGCCTTGCTGGCGTTGTAGTTGAGCTGATAAAGCGCCACCTCGTCGGCACCGACGTTCACCTCGCCGAGCCTGGTCAGTTGCGTATCGTCCAGCGCCACTTTGGCCAGCGGCTCCAGCACCTTGGCCAGGCCACCGCGATCCATCACCAACAGGAAATCCTTGAGCCGGCCATCCGCCCCGCGCCAAAGGGCTACGTCCGCCGGTTGATCGAACAGTTGCTCGATCAGGCTGTCCTGCAGTTTCAGGTCATGCTCGTAAATGATCCGCCGCAGACTGCCGATCAGCCCGAGACGATCGGCATGGGTTTGGTAATAGAAGACGAAATCTTCGGTGAGGGTTTCCTTGAGAAACGGCACCGCCAGCAAGTCCTTGGGCAACTGGCTCAAGGAATGGGTTTCGAGCAGACCGTCCGGCCGGCTCATGCCCAACTTGTCGCTGGCCAATTGCGCCGGCGGGGCCTTGGACTGGTGCATGAACCAGCCCAAGCCGCCCGCCACACCAGCCACCAGGCACAATCCGCCCAGCAGCACCGGCCAGCGCCGGGAAGGTTTGGCGGCGGGTGCGGCGGCGGCCGGCGTCACAGTGTTATCGCTCATTTCACAACACCCAATTCATCCGTGGTGCGGGATGTTCAATAGTTGAAAGTCTTGACCAGCAGCAGATCACCGATCGCGCGCAGAGGCACGATGAAGGTCTCGCGTTTCTCGTCGACGGTGTTTTCGTTCAGTACCAGGTTGATCTGTGAGGTGATCACCTCGTTCTGGTTGCCGCGCTCATCGAAGTTATAGCCGCCGCTGCCAAAGTTGCCCCAATAGTTCACGTAAACCAGATAGGTGCCCTGCATCGGCGCGGTCATGGTGAACATTTCCGGGCCGGGACCATCGACGCCATCCGGGTCCAGGCCGCCGCCGTTGCTCATCGCCGGGCGAGCCCAGAACGCATGCTGGCCGTCGGGGGTAACGATGTGCAGGTCGAGCTCGGCCTTCGGATCGTCCCAACCCAGCACCACGCGAATCCGCGCCGGTGTGCGCAGGTTGTTGGCTTCATAGAATTGAACGCGCTTGAGCGGCTGGCCTTCGGCACTGCGCACTTCGACGCTGTTGGAACCGGCGCCAAAGGCATACGGTCGGGCGAAACGTCCCTGGTCGTCGGTGTACAGATTGAGGGGATTGCCGTTGACCGCCAGGGTATGGGGCCCGCGTTGGTTGCCGATGGCCTTGAGCTGGCCTTCTATCATCGTGCGATTGCGCTGCACGCCCCGGTCGATGGGCGGTGTGGGATAGGCGACTTGAGGCTGTTCACTGCGATCCAGCAGGCCGTTGTAGCGCCAGCCGCCTATCGGTTCCGACAGTTCTGCCGTCGGCTCGGCCTTGGCAGCAGTGGCGCAGACCAGCCCCATCAGCACCAGCAGCAATGAACGCATGTGACGCCTCCTGCCATGCCTGACGAAACCTTGCGCCTGTTCCTCGGCGCGTTACAGATCCAAACCCTGCGTTTCGTCTGAAAGCCCCGTGACTGTGGGGTTGTAGAAGACCCGAAGATTAGCCATTCAGCGGTGTTTTAACAATCAGACAGATCTCTATCTGCTATAGAAATCACGGGATTTGCCGGGCGTGAGCCGAATAGCGAGCTTATTCGGCTCACAAAATGAGCCGAATAACGCAGATCACTCTTGGAGACGCCGCAAACTGCAACTCCCAATACCCCGCTTATTTGCCCATACCCCCCATGTCTGCTAGTGTCGCGCCGGTTTAACGTCAACCGGAAATAGCCGCCATGGCCCGCAAAAAAGCTGCACTGGATTTCGAACAATCGCTCGCTGAACTGCAAACGCTGGTCGAGCGTCTGGAGAATGGTGAATTGTCCCTGGAAGACTCGCTGACGGCTTTCGAGCAAGGCATCGGCCTGACCCGCGATTGCCAGGCGGCGCTGGCCCAGGCCGAACAAAAGGTTCAGGTGCTGCTCGAACGCGATGGCGAGTTGGCCGAGGAACCCTTCGACGCGGATTTGCCAGAATGATTGCAGCGTATTCGGCCACCAGCCAGGCTCGTGTCAACGCGGCACTGGAAAGCCTGTTTATCGCGCCAGGCCCCGAGCTTGCACGCCTTTACGAAGCCATGCGCTACAGCGTAATGAATGGCGGCAAACGGGTGCGGCCGTTGTTGGCCTACGCCGCCTGCGAAGCGCTGGGCGGCAAGGCTGAACACGCCAACGGCGCGGCGTGTGCCGTGGAGCTGATCCACGCCTATTCCCTGGTGCACGACGATCTGCCGGCCATGGATGACGACGACCTGCGTCGTGGCCAGCCGACTACCCACAAGAAATTCGACGAAGCCTGCGCGATCCTGGCTGGCGACGGTTTGCAGAGCCTGGCCTTCAGCGCCCTGCTCGATCCGCGCCTGAACACTGCGGATGCCGACACCCGCCTGCAAATGGTCAGCGCCCTGGCGTTGGCGGCAGGCCCGGCCGGCATGGTCGGCGGCCAAGCCATCGACCTGGGTTCGGTCGGCCTGAAGCTCGATCAACAAGCCCTTGAGTACATGCATCGGCACAAAACCGGTGCGCTGATCGAGGCCAGCGTCAAACTCGGCGCCCTGGCCAGCGGCCGCGCAGAGAAAGACCAACTGAAGTCGCTGCAGGCTTATGCACAAGCCATCGGCCTGGCGTTTCAGGTGCAGGACGACATTCTCGACGTCGAAAGCGATACCGCAACCCTCGGCAAGCGCCAGGGCGCCGACATCGCGCGGGACAAGCCGACCTACCCGGCCCTGCTCGGCCTCGATGCAGCCAAGGCCTACGCCCTGGAACTGCGCGATCAGGCCCTGCACGCACTGCGACCGTTTGACGCAGCCGCCGAGCCGTTACGCGACCTGGCCCGCTATATCGTCGACCGGCGCAGCTGACGGCGTATCCGCCAAGTTAAAACCAACGCGTGGGCAGGGGGCGATGCATCAGGTAAACTGCCGCATCTTTTATACCTATAACGATTCGCCTGATGCCCACGACGTTTCATGAGATTCCCCGCAAGCGCCCGACCACGCCCCTGCTCGACCGTGCCAACACGCCGGACGGCCTGCGCCGGTTAGGCGAAGCCGAGCTGGAAACCCTGGCCGATGAGTTGCGCCTGGAATTGCTCTACACGGTCGGTCAGACCGGCGGGCATTTCGGCGCCGGCCTGGGCGTCATCGAGCTGACCATCGCGCTGCATTACGTTTTCGACACCCCGGACGACCGGCTGGTGTGGGACGTGGGTCATCAGGCCTATCCGCACAAAATCCTCACGGGCCGTCGCGAGCGCATGGGCACCCTGCGCCAGAAGGATGGCGTCGCGGCCTTCCCGCGTCGCTCAGAGAGCGAGTACGACACCTTTGGCGTCGGCCACTCCAGCACCTCGATCAGCGCAGCGCTGGGCATGGCCATTGCCGCCCGCCTGCAGAACAGTGATCGCAAGGCGATTGCCGTGATCGGCGATGGTGCATTGACCGCCGGCATGGCGTTCGAGGCGCTGAACCACGCGCCGGAAGTGAACGCCAACATGCTGGTGATCCTCAACGACAACGACATGTCGATCTCGCGCAACGTTGGCGGGCTGTCGAATTACCTGGCGAAGATCCTTTCCAGCCGCACTTACGCGAGCATGCGCGAAGGCAGCAAAAAGGTCCTGTCGCGCCTGCCCGGCGCTTGGGAAATCGCTCGTCGCACCGAAGAATACGCCAAAGGCATGCTGGTGCCCGGCACGCTGTTCGAAGAGCTGGGCTGGAACTACATCGGCCCGATCGATGGCCACGACCTGCCGACCCTGATCGCCACCCTGCGCAACATGCGCGACCTGAAAGGTCCGCAGTTCCTGCACGTGGTGACCAAAAAAGGCAAAGGCTTCGCCCCGGCGGAAGTCGACCCGATCGGCTACCACGCCATCACCAAGCTCGAACCGGTGGACGCGCCGGCCGCTGCGCCGAAAAAAGCCAGCGGGCCGAAGTATTCCGGCGTGTTCGGCGAATGGCTGTGCGACATGGCCGCCGCCGACTCGCGGTTGGTGGGCATCACCCCGGCGATGAAAGAAGGCTCCGACCTGGTGGCGTTCAGCGAACGTTTCCCGCAGCGCTACTTCGACGTGGCGATTGCCGAGCAACACGCCGTGACCTTCGCCGCCGGCATGGCGTGCGAAGGCGCGAAACCGGTGGTGGCGATCTATTCGACGTTTTTGCAACGGGGTTACGACCAACTGGTGCATGACGTGGCGGTGCAAAATCTCGATGTGCTGTTTGCCATCGACCGCGCAGGTTTGGTGGGCGAAGACGGCCCGACCCACGCGGGCAGTTTCGACCTGTCGTTCCTGCGCTGCATCCCCGGCATGCTGGTGATGACACCGAGCGACGAAAACGAACTGCGGAAGATGCTCACCACCGGCCACCTGTTCGACGGCCCGGCGGCGGTGCGTTATCCGCGTGGCTCCGGCCCGAACGCGACGATCGAGAAAGACCTCGAACCGATCGAAATCGGCAAGGGCGTGATTCGCCGCCAAGGCAGCAAGGTCGCTCTGCTGGTGTTCGGCGTGCAACTGGCCGAGGCGCTGAAAGTCGCCCAGACGCTGGATGCGACCGTGGTCGACATGCGCTTCGTCAAACCGCTGGATGAAGCACTGGTTCGCGAGATCGCCAGCAGCCACGAGCTGTTGGTGACCGTCGAAGAGAACGCGATCATGGGCGGTGCCGGTGGCGCGGTCAGCGAGTTCCTTGCCCGGGAAAACATCCTCAAGTCGGTGCTGCATCTGGGCTTGCCGGATAGCTACGTTGAACACGCCAAGCCTGCGCAGATGCTGGCTGAGTGCGGGTTGGACGAGGCCGGGATCGAAGCATCGATTCGTCAGCGCCTGCAGCTGCTCAATTTGTAAACCCAATCGCTCCCTGTAGGAGCCGGCTTGCTGGCGAAGGCGTCCTCGCAGACGCCAGAAGCTTCGCTGGCAAGCCAGCTCCTACAGGGGGACCGAGTTTTCTTCGATTTCTACGAATAACCCATGAATTTCTCCCGCCTCGCCCTGACGCTGACCCTTCTGCCGTCCGGCCCACTCCTGGCCGACACCTTCGAACGCGACCAGGCCCTGAAGCTGCCCGACGTGCTGATCAGTGCCAACCGCCAGGTCGAAGCCCGCAACGACAGCAGCGCCGCCAATACCGTGTTCACCCGCGAAGACATCGATCGCTTGCAACCGGGCAGCGTCACGGATCTGTTGCGTCGGGTACCGGGGGTGCAGATCGGGCAAACCGGCGGGCGCGGTAGCTTGCCGGGGGTGTACATACGCGGAACCAAGTCGGCGCAGAGCCTGGTGCTGGTGGACGGCCAACGCATCGGCAACTCCACCTCCGGCGACAGCAACCTGCAACACATCAATATCGAGCAAGTCGAGCGCTTGGAAGTGCTGCGTGGCTCGCGTTCGGTGATTTACGGCAGCGATGCGATTGGCGGGGTCATTCAGATATTTACCCGTCGTGGCGGCGAACAAGGCCTGCATCCGCAGCTGCACGTGGGCTTTGGCAGCAACCAGACGTGGGAGCGCAGCCTCGGTTTGTCGGGTGGCGATGAGAAAACCCGCTTCAACCTCGGCGCCAGCCTCGATGAAACCGCCGGGATCAATCGCACCCACGCGTCGTATCCCAGCGACGGCGATCACGACGAATACCGCAACAAATCGGTCAGTTTGAGCCTGAGTCACGCCCTCACCGATGACATCGAGATCGGCGCCAACGTCCTCGATAACCGCGGCAAAAGCGCGTTCGACAATCCGTTCGGCCGCTTCGATATGACCACGTTCGAATCGGTTCAGGAACAGCCCTACAACGAATTCACGGTCAGTGGTGTCAGCAGTTACCTTGACGCGAAGATCAACGAGGTGTGGAAAACCCGCGTCGAAGTCGGCCACAGCGAAAACCGCGAGAAGACACTCGACAAGCTCAGCGAGGAGCGCAGCGTGTTCAACACCTATCGCGACTCGGTGAACTGGCAGAACGATCTGACCCTGAACGACCGCAACAGCCTGATCCTCGGCGGCGACTGGTACGAAGACCGCATCAACAGCAGCACCCCCTTCGACGAAGACAGTCGCTGGAACCGCGCGGCGTTTATCCAGCATCGCTATCAGGCGGACAGTTTTTCCACGGAACTGGGATTGCGCCGCGACCAGAACCAGCAGTTCGGCGGCCAGAACAGCTGGAGCGGCACCTTCACCCTGCCGGTGGCCCCGGACAACGACCTGTTGCTGACCTACAGCGAAGGCTTCCGCGCACCGACCTTCAATGACCTGTACTACCCGGACTTCAGCAACCCGGATCTCAAGCCCGAGACCTCGAAAAGCTATGAGCTGCAATGGCGTAGTCAGCTGACTGAAAGCAGCCGGCTGGAAGCTTCGCTGTATCGCACGGACCTGGAAAACGCGATTATTTTCGGCAGCAACTCACGGCCGCAGAACGTTGCCTCCGCCCGGATCAATGGGTTTGAAGCGGCATTGAAGCAGGAATTGTTCGGCTGGCAGGGCAACCTCGGCATGGCAATCATCGACCCAAGGGATCGCGACAGTGGCCACACGTTGGCCCGACGTGCGCGGCGGACCTTGAGCCTGGATCTGGATCGGCAGTTCGACCGTCTGGGCCTCGGCGCCAGCTGGCAGGCGGTGAGCAGCAGCTATGACGACGAGGATAACCAGCAGCCATTGGGTGGGTATGCCTTGCTGGGGTTGCGCAGCAGTTGGGAGCTGAATCGCGAGGTAAAGCTTGAGCTGAAGGTGGATAACCTGCTGGACAAGGGTTACAGCCGGGCGCTGTACAGCCATGACAGTAGTCAGTATGGGTATCGCGAGGAAGGTCGGGCGTGGATGTTCGGGATGACCTGGACGCCTGAGATCTGATCAAGGATTTGCGGTGCGTTAACCGGCCTCTTCGCGAGCAAGCCCGCTCCCACACTGGATCTCTGTGCACCACAAATCCAATGTGGGAGCGGGCTTGCTCGCGAAGCAGGCACCTTGGTCTCAGCGGTCAGGCGCAATCAACTGACAAAGCTTGGCAGTCGCCTCGATCATCTGCCCACTCGGCCGTTCCAGGCCCCTGTCCGTCACCAACAACAACTGCCCCTGCGCCACCGCCGCCACCTGCGGCCACACTTTCCATGCATCGAGCTGCGCCTGATCAGCAGCCAGAATTACCTCGGGATTGCGCTGCAACACCGCTTCGATACTGACTTGAGGTGCTGGCAATGCCAGGTCGGCAAACACATTGCGCGCGCCGCACACCTCTAGCGCATCACTGATGATCTGCCCGCCGCCGACGGTATACAGCGGCCGATCCCAGACCTGGTAAAACACCTGCAACGGCTCATCCCGACGATAGCGCTGACGCAACGAATCCAGTTGCTGACGCAAACTCCCAGCCAATGAAACACCACGCTGCGGCCTGCCGAGTTGCGTGGCAATCGCCTCGATCTGCGCGGTGAGTTGTTCGAAGGTGTGGGGTTCGGCGACGTAGGTCGGTATGTTCAGCCGCTTGAGCTGCTCACGCTGGGCCGGACCGACACTGCCGGGCCAGAGCAACAACAAGTCGGGTTTCAGGCTGAGCAGCTGCTCCATGTCCAACTGACCATAGCGGCCAACGGACGGGATATCCTTGAGTTCGGCAGGACGTTCACCGGCATCCAGCACACCCACCAGCAGATCGGCTGAGCCCAGTTCGACGACGATTTCGGACAGCGATGGCGCCAGGCTGACCACGCGCTCGACCGCGGTCGCCGAGCCGCTGACGGCCAGCAGCAACACCGCCAGCCAGACGCTGCGCATCAACCGAGTTGACGCGGAATACGGTAGAGGTAGAACAGCACCAGGGTCGACAGCGCCAGCAGCATCAGTGGCACCGCTTCAAGGCCGACGAACACCGCCAACGCACCTATCCAGGCCGGCAGAGCGGCGACCAGGAAGGCGGTACGACGCTTGGCGGCCAGGGCAATCCAGGCGGCAGGCTCTTCAGGGGTATCGAGGGCTTTCTGGGTGGCGATCAGCCCGTGCTTGTAGCCACCAAAGAATTTCAGGCTGACAAACATCGAGGCCACACCAGCGATGAACAAGGGCATCGCCAGCACCGGCAGGATCGCCTCGCCCTGGCCAAACACGCCGTTGATCACAAGCAGTGGCACCAGGGCCAGCGCCAGGTATTGCCACCAATTGACGGACAGACGCCGCCGCACCTGACCGCGGGTCACGCCCGGTCTACCTCGCCCTGGTGCTCGTTGCCCATCATGTGGTCGAGCTTGCTGGCCTTGGTGGCCAGGTAGAGTTTGTTGTGCGGATTGTGGCCGGTGTGCAGCGGTACGCGCTCGGCGACCACGATACCCATGTCGGTCAAGGCCTTGACCTTGCGTGGGTTGTTGGTCATCAAACGCAGGGATTCCACGCCCAGGTGCTGCAGCATCGGCAGGCACATGGCGTAATCGCGCTGGTCGGCGGCAAAGCCCAGGCGTTCGTTGGCTTCGACGGTGTCGGCACCGCCATCCTGCAATTCATAGGCGCGGATCTTGTTCAGCAAGCCAATGCCACGGCCTTCCTGACGCAAGTACAGCAACACGCCACGGCCTTCACGGGCGATGGCCTGCAAGGCGGCTTCGAGCTGCGAGCCGCAATCGCAGCGCTGGCTGAACAAGGCATCGCCCGTCAGGCATTCGGAGTGCAACCGGCCGAGTACCGGGGCACCGTCAACGAACTCACCCAGACTCAGCACGACGTGCTCGCGTCCGTTTTCCTCATCGAGAAAGCCGTGCATGGTGAAATTCGCAAAAGGCGTTGGCAGCTTGGAAGCGGCGACAAAAACGACAGGCACCGGTGTGCTCCTGATCTATAGGTACTGGAGATTCGCAGACGCGGCATTGTAACAGCAGGTTCCAGCGGACGCTTAGGCTGAATTATGGGGCATAACGATCAAAATGTTTGATCACTGAATCCGCATTACGACCTGTAGGAGCAAGCTTGCTCGCGATGGTGTATCAGATACGCAGGTATCGACTGACACTCCATCGCGAGCAAGCTCGCTCCTACAGTAGGTTGATCGCCAGTTTCAAGAGCCGTGTTCAATTCGAATCAAATGGATAAGGCTGCTTCCAGCGCTCGAAAATCGGTTTCAGCCGGCCGCTTTTCACCAATTGTTCCATGCGTTGGTCGAACAGCGCCATCAATGCACGGGCCCTGGGCGTATCGGCGAAGCACAGGTACAGCGGCAACTCCGCTATATGGGTGCGCCGGAACTGCGAGGGATCCCTGGCCCGCTTGACGACGTAGTCGACCTCGGTCAGCGCATCGATGTAGAAGTCGGCGCGATTGTGAACCAGCATCGACAGGATTCCGGTACGCCGCAGGACTTCGTTGTAGCGACGCACGTTGGGCAGGTAGTCCTGATAATCGTAGCCGCGGACCCAGGCCAGTCGATAGTTGCCCAGGGTTTCCGGAGTCGGGGCCGGATTGCTGGCCAGCCCCAGGGCATAGATGTGATCGGTATCGAAGCTCCAGCGCGGGTAGAGCAAATCGCTGGTCTCGTCGCGATAGGAGCCGACACAGGCGTCCACTTCGCCCCGCTGGGCCAGCCCCATGGAACGCACGTAGGGCTCGGTACGGATATCCAGCTTGACCCCGGCCGGCTCGAACACCTCGCGCAACACGTCCCAGCCCAGACCGTGACCGTCAGCGGCGGTGTAGTCTTCCCAGTCTTCGCTGGCCAGATGAATCACCGAGGGGGTCGTCGGCTCATCCGCCGCCTGGGCAAGCGCACCCAACATCGCGAACACCATCACCAGCCACCAGCGTCGAGCCATCCCTAGTCCCCTGTTCCGCCACTCAGGCGAAAATCCATACCAGCCCCTGCATCGCCAACCACGCAAACACCCCGGCCAACACATCGTCGAGCATGATCCCGACGCCACCGTGCACATGCTTGTCTATCCAGTGAATAGGCCACGGCTTGAGGATATCGAAGAAGCGAAATACCAGAAAACCTGCCAGCAACCAATACCAACCTTCCGGTACCAGCCACAGCGTGATCCACATCCCGACCATTTCGTCCCAGACGATGCCTTCGTGGTCGTGCACCCGCAAATCGTCGGCCACCTTGCCGCACAGCCAGAAGCCGAACAGCATGGTGATGCCCAGCATCAGCCAGTAACCCCAGTCGGGCAGCATTTGCCACAACGGAATAAAGGGTAGCGCAACTAACGAACCCCAGGTGCCCGGTGCTTTTGGCAGGGTGCCCGAACCGAAGCCGAATGCGATGAAATGCCAGGGGTTGCGCCAGACAGAGGGCGGTACGAATTCCGCCGGGACTTGATTGGGATGATCTGTCACGGTGTCTCCCGAAAATGTTGATAGCCCCGGGTTTGCGGGGTGATGTCTTGTCCGTCGGCATCCAGCAATGTCACGCCCTGCCCCGCGATGACCCGTCCGACCACGTGGATCGGCCAGCCGTCAGCCAGCAAGGGTGCTAACTCGACGGACGGCAAGGTGAAGGCCAGCACGTAATCGTCACCGCCGCTGAGCGCTGCCGTTTCGGCGCCCGACTGACCCAGCAAGGCCACCAAAGCCTTCGACAGCGGCAAACGGTGCCGTTCAACTTCAATGCCCACCTTCGATGCGAGAGCGATATGCCCACAGTCGGCGAGCAAGCCGTCGGAGATGTCCAGCGCCGAGGTCGCCTTGCCCCGCAACGCCATGCCCAGCCCGAGCTGCGGTTGCGGCGACCAGTAATGCGCCAGCAGCGGATCGGCAATGGCCGGCTCAGCCGTGCGCTGGCCGAGCACCAGCGGCAAGGCGCCAGCGGCATTGCCCAAATCACCGCCAACGCACAACAAATCGCCTGGCCTCGCGCAGCTACGGGTCAACGCCAAACCACTGGGCACACGCCCGAACACGGTCATGGTCAGGCTCAAGGGCCCACGGGTGGTATCGCCGCCAACCAGTGCCACACCGCAGCTTTGCGCCATGAGGTTCAAACCTCGGGCGTAGGCATCCAGCCAATCGGCGGTCACTGTCGGCAAGGTCAGGGCAAGGGTAAAGGCGGTGGGGGTGGCGCCCATGGCAGCCAGATCGCTGACGGCCACGGCCAGCGAGCGCTGGCCGAGCAGAAACGGGTCGCAAGGGTCTGCGAAATGCACACCGGCCACGAGGGTGTCGGTGGAAATCGCCAACTGCTCCCCGGGGGGAACAGCCAGCAAGGCGCAGTCGTCGCCGATCCCAAGGGCAACGCCTTCGCCGCCTTGCGCACAGGGCGCGGCGGCGAAGAAATTGCGGATCAGCTCAAATTCGCCCATGGCAGCCATTCAAGCGCGAATCAGCGCTTGAACGCCTTCACTTCAGCTTCACGCAGACGCGGGGCCAGCTTGTCGAGCACACCGTTGACGAACTTGTGGCCGTCGGTGGAGCCGAAGACTTTTGCCAGCTCGATACCTTCGTTGATCACAACGCGGTACGGCACGTCGACGCGCTCGAGCAGTTCCCAGGTGGACAGGCGCAGGACCGCCAGTTCAACCGGGTCCAGCTCCTCGATCGTGATGTCCAGGCAAGGCGCCAGTGCGGCGTCGATGCGGTCCTTCTGCGCCGGAACCCCGTGCAGGATTTCACGGAAGTAGGCACCGTCGACATCGCTGAAATCGTTATCGACCCGGAATTGCGCTTCGATCTCGTTCAAAGATTGCTTGGCCATGTGCCACTGGTACAGCGCCTGGGTCGCGAGCTGACGGGCTTCGCGACGCTTGACGCTTTTCGATGGCTTGCCGGCATCCGCAGGCTTTGGATCGCGCGGGTTGAAACGATCGCTATCGTCGCTAATCACTTGGCCTCCAACTGCGCCAGCAGGCTGACCATTTCCAGAGCGGACAGGGCAGCTTCAGCACCTTTGTTACCGGCCTTGGTGCCGGAACGTTCGATGGCTTGTTCGATGGAATCAACGGTCAGTACGCCGAAAGCGACCGGTACGCCGAACTCCATGGACACCTGGGCCAGGCCCTTGGTGCATTCGCCCGCCACGTATTCGAAGTGCGGAGTACCGCCACGAATGACTGCGCCCAAGGCGATGATTGCCGCGAACTCGCCTTTCTGAGCGACTTTCTGCGCAACCAGCGGGATTTCGAAGGCGCCAGGCGCACGGATGATGGTGATGTCGCTTTCGCTCACGCCATGGCGAACCAGGGCATCAACTGCACCGCTGACCAGGCTTTCAACCACGAAACTGTTGAAACGGCCCACTACCAGAGCGTAGCGGCCTTTAGGGGCGATGAAGGTACCTTCGATGGTCTTCAGGGTCATTCGTTAGATCTCTTAAAGAGCCGGGATGCGTTTTCTACGCATCCCTCAGTGATGTGTTAACCGCGAATACAGGCCCGCAAACTGCCGGTCATTATTCGGAGGGCACGTATTCTACAACTTCCAGATCGAAACCGGATATCGCATTAAATTTCATCGGCGCACTCATCAGGCGCATTTTACGCACGCCCAGGTCCCGAAGGATCTGCGAACCGGCACCCACGATGCTGTAGGTGGTCGGTTTTTTCGCCGGCACGTGCTCCGCGGTTTCACGGATGTGCGCCAGCAACACGTCGCCATCGAGCGGGTGACCGAGCAACAGCACCACACCGCTGCCGGCCTCGGCGACCGCGGCCATGGCGGCGCGCAGGCTCCAGCGGCCAGGCTGTTTGACCATCAACAGGTCGCGCAGCGGGTCCATGTTGTGCACCCGGACCAGGGTCGGCTCTTCACCGCACACGGTGCCCAGGGTCAGGGCCATGTGCACGTCGCCTTCCACGGAATCACGATAGGTCACCAGGTTGAATTGGCCCAGTTCGCTATCCAATGGCTGCTCGGCAATCCGCTGAACGGTACGTTCGTGGATCATCCGGTAGTGGATCAGGTCGGCAATGGTGCCGATCTTGATATTGTGTTCAGCCGCAAAAGCCTCAAGCTCGGCACGACGGGACATGGTGCCATCGTCGTTCATCACTTCGCAGATCACCCCGCTCGGCTCGAAACCGGCCATGCGCGCCAGGTCGCACGCCGCTTCAGTGTGGCCGGCACGGGCCAGGGTACCGCCGGCCTGGGCCATCAGCGGGAAAATGTGGCCGGGACTGACGATGTCTTCAGCCTTGGCGTCTTTCGCGGCGGCGGCCTGCACGGTGCGCGCACGGTCGGCGGCCGAAATGCCGGTGGTCACGCCGGTGGCCGCTTCGATGGACACGGTGAACTTGGTGCCGAAACCGGAGCCGTTGCGCGGTGCCATCAACGGCAGCTTCAGCAATTCGCAGCGTTCGCGGCTCATCGGCATGCAGATCAGGCCACGGGCGTGCTTGGCCATGAAGTTGATGTGTTCAGGCTGGCAGCACTCGGCGGCCATGATCAGGTCGCCTTCGTTCTCGCGGTCTTCGTCATCCATGAGGATGACCATCTTGCCTTGGCGGATATCTTCAACCAGTTCTTCGATGCTATTGAGCGCCACAAGGCACCCCCCTTCTTTCGAAATTTGAGCTTCAGGATTTGAGGTAGCCGTTTTGGGCCAGAAAGCTTTCGGTGATGTTACTGGGCTCTTTAGAAGTAGAGCTGGGCTCTGCGGCCTTGTCGCCCAACAACAGGCGTTCCAGATAACGTGCCAGCAAGTCAACTTCAAGATTCACCCGGCGACCTGGCTGGTAAGACGCCATGATGGTTTCGCTCAGGGTGTGCGGAATGATCGTCAGCAGGAACTCGGCGCCATCGACCGCGTTCACGGTCAGGCTGGTGCCGTCGACGGTGATCGAGCCTTTATGGGCGATGTACTTGGCCAGGTCTTTCGGGGCGCGGATGCGAAATTCCACGGCCCGGGCGTTTTCGGTACGGGCAACCACTTCGCCCACGCCGTCGACGTGACCGCTGACCAGGTGCCCGCCCAGACGCGTGGTCGGGGTCAGGGCTTTTTCCAGGTTGACCGGGCTGCCGCTTTTCAGGTCATTCATGGCGGTGCAGTCGAGGGTTTCACGGCTGACGTCCGCGGCAAAGCCGTTGCCCGGCAGTTCAACCGCCGTCAGGCATACGCCGTTGACCGCGATGCTGTCGCCCAGCTTGACGTCGCTCAAATCGAGCTTGCCGGTTTCTACGTGTACCCGGACATCTCCGCCTTTTGGGGTCAATGCACGAATACTGCCGATGGATTCGATGATGCCGGTAAACATGGAGTCCTCCTCGAGAACAGGGCCGTCGCTAGGCTGCGGCCGGAATTATACGCTCGCTGCTGGCACAGGAATGGCAATGACTCGCCAATCATCGCCAACCGCGCGGATTTCGGTGATTTTGAGCTCGGGCGCGTCTTTCATCTGCGCCAGCGGCCAGTCCAGCAGCGGCCGTGCCGAGGAGCCAAGAAACTTGCCGGCGATGAAAATCTGGAATTCGTCCACCAGCCCCTGCCGGGCAAAGGCGCCGGCGAGACGCGGACCCGCTTCGACCAATACTTCGTTGACGCCACGATGGGCGAGTTCGACCAGCAGTTTGCGCAGGTCTACCAAGCCATCGGCACCGGCCACGATCAGGCATTCCGGGCCGTTGGCGTATTGCTCTTCGATGGCCATGCAGGTGGCGACCAGCGCCGGTCCGGCCTTGAAGAACGGCGCATCCAGCGGCACCCGCAAACGGCCGTCGATCAGCACGCGCAGCGGCGCACGACTCATCACCAAAGCGGTTTGCTCGGCGTCCAGACCCAATTCATCGGCACGCACGGTCAAGCGGGCGTTGTCCGCCAGCACCGTGTCGGCGCCGGTCAGCACCACGCTGGCCTGGGCGCGCAGGCGTTGCACCGCCGAACGCGCCGCTGTGCCGGTGATCCACTGGCTTTCGCCGCTTTCCATCGCCGTGCGACCGTCCAGGCTCATGGCCAACTTGACCCGCACGAACGGCAAGCCGTGCTCCATGCGCTTGAGGAAGCCTTCATTGAGCTTGCGCGCCTCGCCTTCCAGCACGCCGCTGTCGGTCGCGATGCCGGCCTGGGCCAGGCGTTGCAGGCCGCGACCGGCGACTTCCGGGTTCGGGTCCTGCATCGCCGCAACCACCCGCGCCAGCCCGGCGTTCACCAGCGCATCGGCGCAGGGCGGCGTGCGGCCGTGATGGCTGCAAGGTTCGAGGGTCACGTAAGCCGTGGCGCCCCGCGCCTTGTCGCCAGCGGCGCGCAGGGCGTGGACTTCGGCATGGGGCTCGCCGGTGCGCACGTGCCAGCCTTCGCCGACGATTTGCCCGTCACGCACGATCACGCAGCCCACCCGTGGGTTGGGGTGCGTCGTGTAGTGGCCTTTGCGCGCCAGCTCCAGGGCACGGGCCATGTAATGGGCGTCGAGGATGGCTTGTTCTGGGGATAGGGTCATTCTTTCACCGGCTCACGGGCCAGGCGATCGATCTCTTCGCGGAACTCGTTGAGGTCCTGGAAGCGCCGATACACGGAGGCGAAGCGAATATAGGCGACCTCGTCGAGCTTTTGCAGCTCGGCCATCACCAGCTCACCGACCACGAGGGATTTGACCTCGCGCTCGCCGGTGGCGCGCAGTTTATGTTTGATGTGCACCAGCGACGATTCGAGACGCTCGACACTCACCGGGCGCTTCTCCAGCGCACGCTGCATGCCGGCGCGCAGTTTTTCTTCGTCGAACGGCTGGCGACTGCCGTCGGTTTTGATCAGGCGCGGCAACACCAGTTCAGCCGTCTCGAACGTCGTGAAGCGCTCGCCGCAGGCCAGGCATTCGCGCCGGCGGCGCACCTGTTCGCCCTCGGCGACCAGACGCGAGTCGATGACCTTGGTGTCGTTGGCACCGCAGAAGGGACAGTGCATGGTGGCAGGCAACAAAAAAAGGGAGGGCCATGGTAGCGCATCCCCGTGGCAAGACAAGCCATAGGCTTTGCGGTATACAGACGGGTTATAACGTTTGATCCATGGATTTCACCCAGCTGGAGCCACCAATGTCCATACGACCACTCATTTTGCTCAGTCTTTTCAGCCTCCTGGTGGCCTGTAGCAGCGATGCGCCCCAGCCACCGGAGCCCGGCCCGGCGCCGCAACAGGCGCAGAAAAAAGCCAGGGAGTCTGCCGACCTCGGCCCGTTGCCCGCGCATCAGCGCGAATTGAGCGGCACCTTGCAAGGCGTGCCGGCCGGCGCGGAAGTCGAACTGGCGCTGCTGGTGATCGACAATCTGGATCGCCCGCAACAATTGCTCGCCAGCGCCAGCCTGATCGGCACCAACCAGGTGTTGCCGTTTCGCCTGCGTTTCAACCCGGCATCCTTTCCGGCAGGTGCCCGCGTTGAACTGCGTGGTCGCGCCAGCCAGTCCGGCCAGTTGATTTTGCACCTGCCGTCGCAAGTCATCACCCAGCCAACGACCCAGGCGATGGGTCAACTGCAATTCGTCAAAGCACCATGATTGCACCGCTCGACCTGCAACAAGCCTTGGCCGGACTGCTCGGTGATGCACAGCTGGTGGCCTGTGCCTTGCCGGATACCGAACTGCAACTTTGGCTGATCGACGGCGACAAGATGGACCGCGCCTTCAGCCCGGAAGAAACCCGGCGGATTCTGCATGAGCCGCCGTACTGGAGTTTCTGCTGGGCCAGCGGGCTGGCGGTGGCGCGCTATCTTGCCCAATTCCCTGAATGGGTCAAAGGTAAGCGGGTGCTGGATTTCGGCGCCGGTTCCGGAGTGGCGGGGATTGCCGCCGTCAAGGCCGGGGCGCTGGAAGTGGTGGCTTGTGACCTCGACCCGCTGGCGATCGCCGCGTGTCGGGCGAATGCCGAACTCAATCAGGTACAGCTCAGCTACTCGACGGATTTCTTTGCCGAGGCGGATCGGTTCGATCTGATTCTGGTGGCCGATGTGCTGTATGACCGGGCGAATCTGCCGCTGCTCGACGAGTTTCTGAGCCGTGGCCGGGAAGCCTTGGTGGCGGATTCGCGGGTGAGGGATTTTCGTCATCCGCTGTATCGGCGCATCGAGATGCTGGAGGCGCTGACCTTGCCCGATCTGGCCGAGCCCGAAGAGTTCCGGCATGTGAGCCTGTATCACGCCACCCGGACATGATCGTTCCCACGCTCCAGCGTGGGAATGCAGCCTCGGGACGCTCTGCGTCCCATCGAACGGCGTGACGCAGAGCGTCACTGGAGGCATTCCCACGCGGAGCATGGGAACGATCAAGGCCACCCCGCTTCCGGCCACACCCCGCCAAGCCGTATAGTTGCCCCATCCACGCTTTTACGAGATCCCCCATGAGTCAGGAAACGCCGTACATCTTCGACGCCACGACTGCCGACTTCGAGCAATCGGTGATCGAGAACTCTTTCCACAAACCGGTGCTGGTGGATTTCTGGGCCGAATGGTGTGCGCCGTGCAAGGCGCTGATGCCGATGCTGCAAACCATCGCCGAGAGCTATCAGGGCGAGTTGCTGCTGGCCAAGGTCAATTGCGACGTCGAGCCGGACATCGTCTCGCGCTTCGGCATTCGCAGCCTGCCGACGGTCGTGCTGTTCAAGGACGGTCAGCCGGTGGACGGTTTTGCCGGTGCGCAACCGGAATCCGCAGTCCGCGCCCTGCTTGAACCTCATGTGCAGATGCCGCCGCCCGCGGCTGCCGATCCGTTCGAACAGGCTCAGGCACTGTTCGATGACAACCGTTTTGCCGACGCCGAAGCCGCGCTCAAGGTGCTGCTGGGCGAAGACAACAGCAACGCCGGTGCGCTGATTCTCTACGCCCGCTGCCTCACCGAACGAGGCGAGCTGGGCGAAGCGCAAATCGTGCTCGACGCGGTCAAGAGCGATGAACACAAGGCGGCCCTGGCCGGTGCCAAGGCACAGATCCAGTTCCTCGGCCAGGCCAGGGACTTGCCGGATGCGGCGGACCTGAAAGCGCGCCTGGCGAAAAACCCGCAGGACGATGAAGCGGTGTACCAACTGGCGATCCAGCAGTTGGCCCGCCAGCAGTACGACCCGGCGCTGGATGCCTTGCTCAAGCTGTTCATCCGCAATCGCAGCTACAGCGAAGGCTTGCCGCACAAGACGTTGCTGCAGGTGTTCGAACTGCTGGGCAACGATCACCCGCTGGTGACCACGTATCGGCGCAAGTTGTTTGCTGCGCTGTACTGAGGGTCACTGACGAACCGCGTCATCGTTCATCGCCAGCAACCGGCTCCTACGATAAAGGGATAACCCCATATCCCCAGAACACCGTAAACCCTGTAGGAGCTGGCTTGCCAGCGAAGAGGCCGTCACATCCAGCATTAATGTTACCTGACACGCCGCTTTCGCCAGCAAGCCGGCTCCTACAGTATCGGGATCAGCCCAAATCCCCCGAACGCTTCAAACCCTGTGGGAGCTGGCTTGCCAGCGAAGAGGCCGTCACATCCAGCATTAATGTTGCCTGACACGCCGCTTTCGCCAGCAAGCCGGCTCCTACAGTATCGGGATCAGCCCAAATCCCCCGAACGCTTCAAACCCTGTGGGAGCTGGCTTGCCAGCGAAGAGGCCGTCACATCCAGCATTAATG
>NZ_CABVHU010000024.1:0-66581 GCF_902497855.1 Pseudomonas fluorescens | reverse complement strand
AGCTGGCTTGCCAGCGAAGAGGCCGTCACATCCAGCATTAATGTTACCTGACACGCCGCTTTCGCCAGCAAGCCGGCTCCTACAGTATCGGGATCAGCCCAAATCCCCCGAACGCTTCAAACCCTGTAGGAGCTGGCTTGCCAGCGAAGAGGCCGTCACATCCAGCATTAATGTTACCTGACACGCCGCTTTCGCCAGCAAGCCGGCTCCTACAGTATCGGGATCAGCCCAAATCCCCCGAACGCTTCAAACCCTGTGGGAGCTGGCTTGCCAGCGAAGAGGCCGTCACATCCAGCATTAATGTTGCCTGACACGCCGCTTTCGCCAGCAAGCCGGCTCCTACAGCCAGCGGTACAGCGGTGTATCCCCGCCGCTCTCTACCTTCACGTCCGGGCAGTGCCGCAGCCTTACCAACAACCGTTTGCCCGACGCCGCGCTGCCGGTCAATCCTTCGAGCTGCTCCAGCAAATCCGGCCCGCTCAACTGCCCGGCCTTGCGCAGCAACTCCTTTGCGATCTGCCACAGCGCATCGTCCTGATTCACCGGTCTGGCCGGCGCAGCACTGGCCTCGGCCTCGGGCTTGCTCACCTGCAACTGCGCACCCAGCCGCGCCCAGTCGGCGTCATCGAGCTCCAGGGTCAAATCCACCGGCCAGTCGCCGATGCTTCCGCGTATACGCAACATAAGTCTGCTCCTGCACATTTCTGACTCACATGCTCCCATGGGACTTGTGCAACGCCAAGCGGGCGGTCAAACTCTGCGCATCAGTGTTATAAGATCACATAACAAAATGTTCATTTTACTTCCGGAGACTCGTCATGCGCCGTCTGCTTTTCGCTTTGCCGTTTGCCTTGCTGCCGCTGGTCGTGGCCCATGCTGCCGATGAACATGATCATGAGCACGGCAGCCTTGGCGCCCACGAACACGGCGTTGGTCGCTTGAATGCGGCGCTGGACGGCCAGACCCTGGAACTGGAGCTTGAAAGCCCGGCGATGAACCTGGTGGGTTTCGAACACGCCGCCGCCACCGACGCCGACAAGGCCAAAGTCGCCGCCGTCCGTGCGCAGCTGGAAAAGCCCGTGGTGCTGTTCAACCTGCCAAAAGCCGCTGGCTGTATGATCGCGACTCAGGAACTGGAAAGCCCGTTGTTTGGCGACAAGCCCGATGCCGATGATGATCACGACCAAGACGGCAAGGACGAGCACCACCATGACCACAGCGACATCCACGCGCATTACCAATTCAGTTGCTCGTCACCGGGTGCGCTGAAGACGCTCGACCTGGCCAACATCTTCAACACCTTCCCGGCGACCCTTAAAATTCAGGTACAACTGATCGGCCCGAGCGGGCAGCAAGGGGTTGAAGTGACGGCCAAGTCTGATGCCCTGAAATTCTGAATTCATCCTCGCCCCCCCTGTAGGAGCGAGCTTGCTCGCGATGGTCGTTAACGATAACGCGTGTTTGCTGCGTAAACGCGTTGTCCTGACGTTTTTCGCGAGCAAGCTCGCTCCTACAGGTTCACCATCAACCTGACCGGTTTTACATGACCCAAGCACTCATCGAACTGTCCGACCTGGGCTTCAGCTGGCCCGGTCACCCGCCACTGCTGGATATCCCGGCGTTTCGCTTGGAGCCGGGCGAAACCCTGTTCCTCAAAGGCCCCAGCGGCAGCGGCAAGACCACCCTGCTCGGCCTGCTCGGTGGCGTGCAGAAACCCGACCGCGGCAGCATCCGCCTGCTCGGCCAGGAACTGACCGAGCTCGGCGCCGGCGCGCGTGATCGCTTTCGAGTCGATCACACCGGCTACCTCTTCCAGCAATTCAACCTGCTGCCATTTCTCTCCGTGCGCGAGAACGTCGAGTTGCCCTGCCACTTTTCCAGGCTGCGCGCCGAACGGGCGATCCAGCGCCACGGCAGCGTCGATCAGGCTGCGGCCACCCTGCTCGCGCATTTGGGCCTGAAAGATGAAAACATCCTTGGCCGCCGCGCCGATTCGCTGTCCATCGGCCAACAGCAACGGGTTGCCGCCGCACGGGCGTTGATCGGCCAGCCGGAACTGGTGATCGCCGACGAACCGACTTCGGCCCTGGATTACGACGCCCGGGAGAATTTCATCCGCTTGCTGTTCGCCGAATGCCGCGAAGCCGGATCGAGCCTGTTGTTCGTCAGCCATGACCAGAGCCTGGCGCCGTTGTTCGATCGCAATCTGTCGCTGGCCGATCTCAATCGCGCCGCCACCCCGTTCGAGGTCTGAGATGTATTTGTTCCGCCTAGCCATGGCCAGCCTGGCTAACCGCCGCTTTACCGCGATCCTTACCGCGTTCGCCATCGCCCTGTCGGTCTGCCTGCTGCTGGCAGTGGAACGGGTGCGCACCGAGGCCAAGGCCAGTTTCGCCAGCACCATCAGCGGCACCGACCTGATCGTCGGCGCCCGTTCCGGCTCGGTGAATCTGCTGCTGTACTCGGTGTTCCGCATCGGTAATGCCACCAACAACATCCGCTGGGACAGCTTCGAGCACTTTGCCAACAACCCGAAGGTGAAGTGGGCGATCCCGATGTCCCTCGGTGACTCCCATCGCGGATATCGGGTGATGGGCACCACCGAGGCCTACTTCGAGCATTACCAGTACGGCCGTCAACAACACCTGGAGCTGGCCGATGGTCGTGCCTTCGCCACTGACCCGTTCGAAGTGGTGCTCGGTGCCGAAGTCGCCGACGCATTGCACTACAAGCTGGGTGACAAACTGGTGCTGGCCCACGGCGTGGCCGTGATCAGCCTGGTCAAGCACGACGACAAGCCGTTCACCGTGGTCGGCATTCTCAAACGCACCGGCACCCCGGTAGACCGCACGCTGCACATCAGCCTCGGCGGCATGGAAGCGATCCATGTCGATTGGCACAACGGGGTGCCGGCCCGCGGCAACGGACGGATCAGCGCCGATCAGGCACGCAACATGGACCTGACGCCGCAAGCGATCACTGCGTTCATGCTCGGTCTCAACAGCAAGATTTCGACCTTTGCCCTGCAGCGCGAGATCAATGAATTCCGTGGCGAACCGATGCTGGCGATCCTGCCGGGGGTGGCCTTGCAGGAACTGTGGAGTTTGATGAGCACGGCGGAAAAGGCCTTGTTCGTGGTGTCGCTGTTCGTGGTGCTGACCGGGTTGATCGGCATGCTCACCGCCATTCTCACGAGCCTCAACGAACGGCGGCGCGAGATGGCGATTCTGCGTTCGGTGGGCGCGCGGCCGTGGCACATCGCGACCCTGCTGGTGCTGGAAGCGTTCGCGTTGGCGCTGTCGGGGGTAATAGCCGGCGTGGCGCTCCTCTACATCGGCATCGCCGCCGCCCAGGGTTATGTCCAGGCGAATTACGGCTTGTATCTGCCACTGGCCTGGCCAAGCGAATATGAATGGACGCTGCTCGGTGGCATCCTGGGCGCCGCGTTGCTGATGGGCTGCGTACCGGCCTGGCGCGCGTACCGCCAATCCCTGGCCGATGGCCTGTCGATCAGACTATGAGGACGTTGATGATGCCCCGCGCTGTGCTTGCGCTGTTGATGCTGGTCGCCCTGCCGCTGTGGGCGGCCGCGCCGAAAGACCTGGCCTGGTCGGAAATGATCCCGCCGGACGCCACACCGGAAGTACCGAACATGACGCCGCTGCACGACCTGTCGCAGATGGGCAGCGCGCTGTCCGCCGAGGCGGCGCCCGCCGCCAAACAGGACATGCCCAATGCGCCGGTGGTGAAGAGCCTCGACGGTCAGAACATTCGCCTGCCGGGCTACATCGTGCCTCTGGAAGTCAGTGAAGAAGGTCGCACTACGGAATTTTTGCTGGTGCCCTATTTCGGCGCCTGCATTCATGTGCCGCCACCGCCGTCGAACCAGATCGTGCATGTGAAAAGCGAAGTCGGTGTGAAGCTCGATGAGTTGTATCAGCCGTACTGGATCGAGGGTGCGTTGCAGGTCAAGGCATCGAGCAGTGAGTTGGCGGATGCCGGGTATCAGATGGAGGCGGACAAGATTTATGCGTATGAACTGCCGGAGTGAATCCGACCATTTTGTGTTCAAGGAAGGCCCCTTCGCGGGCAAGTCGGATCGCCGCACCGCTCGCTCCTACAAGGACACCACCAATCCCGTAGGAGCGAGCGGTGCGGCGATCCGACTTGCCCGCGAAGAGGCCATCAGCCATTCCACAAAAACCAAGGCCATCACTGTTTCATTGAGCTGAATCAAAAGACCGTATCAGACGCCTCCGTACCATTGGACATCGAACATTTTCAACGTCCTCTGGAGCCTCCATGCACAAGTCCTTGCTCAGCGCTTCGCTGTTCGCCCTCGCGCTCGCAGCCCCGCTCGCCCATGCCCATGACGCCGGCGACATCATCGTTCGTGCCGGTGCGATCACCGTCAACCCGGAAGCCGACAGCTCCAGCGTCAAGGTCGATCAGGGCCCGCTGGCGGGTGCCGACCTGGGCGGCAAGGCCACCATGAGCAGCGACACGCAACTGGGCCTGAACTTCGCTTACATGCTTGACAGCCATTGGGGGATCGAGTTGCTCGCGGCCTCGCCGTTCGAGCATGACGTGAAACTCAAGGGCACCGCCCTGGGGGCGGCCAACGGCAAACTCGGCAGCCTGAAACACCTGCCGCCAACCTTGAGCGTCGTGTACTACCCCCTGGACGCGAAGTCCGCGTTCCAGCCCTATGTCGGCGCCGGTATCAACTACACCTGGATCTATGACGAACACGTCGGCAGCGAGGCCAGCGCCAACGGGTTCAGCAACTTCAAGGCGGAGAATTCCTGGGGCATGGCGTTTCAGGTCGGCGCTGACTACATGCTGACCGACAGCATTATGATCAACGCCCAGGTGCGCTACATCGACATCGATACCACGGCGACGGTGGAAAATAACGCCGTGGCACCGGGCACACGGGCCAAGGTCGATGTGGATGTGGATCCGTTCATCTACATGGTCGGGCTCGGTTACAAGTTCTAATCCCGCCACGTACCCTGTAGGAGCTGGCTTGCCAGCGAAGGTCTCAAGGACGACGCGTTTACCCAGAATGAACGCGTTATCGTTGACGTCCATCGCGAGCAAGCTCGCTCCTACAAGGGCCGGCGCCCCAGCAACCGCGCCAGGCCAACGCGCAGCGGGGTCTGCTGCGGATAGGTAAAACGCTCCAGCAAACGCCGATTGTCCGCCCGTGAATGGCGGATGTCGCCGGCGCGCGCCGGACCGTAGCTCACGGGCGGCAACTGACCGACCACCGCCTCCAGCGCTTCAAGCATTTGCTTGAGGGTGGTGGCCTGGTTCCAGCCGACATTGACCGCGCCAACCTCGACCTGTGGTTGCTCGATGGCTTGCACCAGCAAGTCGACCAGGTCTTCGACGTAGACAAAATCACGCGTCTGCTCGCCATCACCGAACACGGTGATCGGCAGGCCTTTCTGCGCCCGCTCGCTGAAAATGCTGATCACCCCGGAATACGGCGAGGACGGATCCTGACGCGGGCCGAAGATGTTGAAAAAGCGGAAGATCACCGGTTCCAGGCCATGCTGGCGACGGTAGAAATCGAAGTAATACTCGCTCGCCAACTTGTCCGATGCATACGGCGTCAACGGCGCCTTGGGCGTGTCCTCGTCGATCGACTCACCTTCGCCGTTATTGCCGTACACCGCCGCGCTGGACGCAAACAGCACCCGCTTGATACCGGCCTGGCGCATGGCTTCGCAGACATTCAGCGAGCCGATGAAATTGCTCTGGTGAGTCTTCACCGGATCGTCCACCGACGCCTGCACCGAAGCCACCGCCGCCAGGTGCGCGACTGCGCTGCAACCGCGCATCGCCCGTGCCACCAGCGCCGCATCGGCAACGTCACCCACAATCAGTTCGACCTTGGGGTTGTCCAGCGGCAAATTGCTGCGCTTGCCGGTCGACAGGTCATCGAGAATCCGCACCGAATGGCCCTTGGCGAGCAAGGCATCGGTCAGGTGCGAGCCGATGAAACCGGCACCGCCGGTGATGAAAACAGGGCCGTCAGCCATGGCGATAAAACCTATCCAGTAAGCCCGGGAGTGCCGCGCGCCAGGCGCGGGGCTTGATGCCGAACGTGTGCAGAATTTTCTTGCAGGCCAGCACCGCGTGTTGCGGCTCCTCGGCGGCATCCGGACGCGCGGCGTGAGCCTGGGCGGTCGGTGCTTCGATGGCCAGCGGATGTAACGCACGGGCTTCGGTCAGGATAGCCTGCCCCAGCGCTAGCGGCGTGGTCGCTTCATGCCCGGCGTAATGATAGGTGCCCCACAGCGGCGCGGCACAATCGAGTTGCTTGAGCACCGAAATGATCACCCGGGCGGCGTCATCCACTGGCGTCGGATTGCCCCGACGGTCATCGGCCATCAGCAGTTCTTCAGGCGTTTCTGCCCGGGCTAGGAAACGCCCGAGGCTGCCGTCGGGACTGTCATCGAGCAGCCAGCCGAAACGCAGCAGCACGTGCTGCGGGCAGGTGGCGCGCACACTTTTTTCGATCCGCCACAAGGCCTGACCGCGCAGGCCCAGGGGCACCGGTTCGTCTTTTTCGCTGTAGGCCGTTGCCCGGACGCCATCGAACACGCGATAGCTCGAGGGTTGCATCAGAACGATGTTGTGATGCTGGCACAGCTCGGCCAGACGCTCGATCGCTCGCTCCTGCGCGGCCAGACGCTGCTCGCTGACCACCTCCGCCTGGAACCAGTCGAAGTAGTAGGCGAGGTTGATCAGCGCGTCCGGGCGGGTGTCGTCGAGCAGTTGCGTCAGGCTCGCGGCATCCCAGCCATCTTGTGGTGGGCGGGGGGCGAGGAAGCCGATGTCTTCTTCCGCACCGAGGCGAATCAGCGCCTGCCCAAGGGCATTTCCGCCGCCCAGTAACATAAGGCGCATTCGCATAGAGTCAGCAGGCCCAGTCTGATTGGAACAATGGCTTATCGACATTGCGCGCGGGCAATGTCGTCGATAGTGCCGGAATCGTTGCATTTTGCGGGTTTAGAGCGCAACCGTCATCCGTAAAGTGTACATCTCCCGGATTTGTGGTGCTGCCACTGGCCAATAAAGAGCTTGAGCGGTACTTGCAACTTCCCACCCCCACCCGCATAAATTACCCCATGAACCTGCCCATCCCCGCAGACAGCGCCCTGACAGGCTTCCACCCTGCCGTCAGCGCCTGGTTTGGCAACACGTTCCCGACGGTCACCGCCGCCCAGGCCCGGGCGTGGCCGTTGATTCGCCAGCACCGTTCCACATTGATCGCCGCACCCACCGGGTCCGGCAAGACCCTCACCGCGTTTCTCGCGGTCATCGATGACCTGGTCCACCGCGGCCTGGAAGCCGACGGTGGCCTGCCCGACGAAACCCTGGTGGTCTACGTCTCGCCGCTCAAAGCCCTGTCCAACGACATCCAGATCAACCTGCAAAACCCCTTGGCCGGGATTACCGAACAATTGCGCGTAATGGGGCTGCCCGAACTGCAGATCACTACCGCCGTGCGCACCGGCGATACGCCGCAAAAAGACCGTTCGGCCATGCGCAGGACAGCACCGCACATTCTGGTGACCACGCCCGAATCCCTGTATGTGCTGCTGGGCTCCGACTCCGGCCGGCAAATGCTCAAGACCACACGTACGGTCATCGTCGACGAAATCCACGCCATCGCCGCCAGCAAACGCGGCAGCCACCTGGCCCTGAGCCTGGAACGCTTGCAGGCACTGTGCACGCATCCCTTGACGCGCATCGGCCTGTCTGCCACGCAAAAGCCGATCGAAGCGGTCTCGCGTTTTCTGGTCGGTCGCGACCGCCCGTGCGAAATCATCGACATTGGTCACGCCCGGCCGCGCGATCTGGGCATCGAAGTGCCTCCGGTGCCGTTATCGGCGGTCATGACCAACGACGTTTGGGAACTGGTGTATGACCGCCTCGCCGCCCTCGCCCGCGAGCACCGGACCACGCTGATTTTCGTTAATACCCGGCGTCTGGCCGAACGCCTGAGCCGGCACTTGAGCGAGCGTCTGGGCAAGGACGCGGTAGCCGCCCACCACGGCAGCCTGGCCAAGGAATTTCGCCTCGACGCCGAGCAACGCCTCAAGCGCGGCGACCTGCAAGTGCTGATCGCGACCGCCTCGCTGGAGCTGGGGATCGACATCGGCGACGTCGACCTGGTCTGCCAGATCGCCTCGCCGCGCTCGATTGCCGGGTTCCTGCAACGGGTCGGTCGCTCCGGGCATCAGGTCGGCGGCACGCCCAAGGGGCGGTTGTTTGCCACCACCCGCGACGACCTGATCGAATGCATCGCCCTGCTCGACTGCGTGCGTCGCGGCGAACTCGACACCTTGCAGATTCCCCGGGCTCCGCTGGACGTACTCGCGCAGCAGATCATCGCTGAAGTCAGCTGTCAGGAATGGCAGGAGCAGGCATTGCTGGAGATGTTCCGCCGGGCCTCGCCTTATGCCGAACTCGACGAACAGCATTATCAGGCGCTGCTGCACATGCTCGCCGACGGCTACAACGGGCGTCAGGGCATTCGCAGCGCTTACCTGCACCGCGACGCCGTCAGCCGCACGCTGCGCGGTCGCCGGGGCAGCAAACTGACCGCCGTGACCAGCGGCGGGACCATTCCGGACAACGCCGACTACAGCGTGCTGCTGGAGCCTCAAGGGTTGAACATCGGCAGCGTCAACGAAGACTTCGCGGTGGAAAGCATCGCCGGCGATGTCTTCCAGCTGGGCAACACCTCTTACCGGATCCTGCGGGTCGAAACCGGCAAGGTCCGGGTCGAAGACGCGCAGGGCCAACCGCCGACCATCCCGTTCTGGCTCGGCGAAGCGCCCGGGCGCAGTGATGAGCTGTCGTTCGCCGTGGCTCGCTTGCAAGGGCAACTCGATGATCTGTTGGGCGCCACGCCCGGCGACTTGCAGCCCGCGCTCGACTGGCTGACCGACGTCCTCGGCCTCAATCTCGCCAGTGCCGAGCAATTGGTGGAGTACCTGGCCCGCGCGCGCCTGACCCTTGGCGCGTTGCCATCGCAAGACACACTGCTGATGGAGCGGTTTTTCGACGAGTCCGGCGGCACCCAGCTGATCATCCACACCCCGTTTGGCAGCCGCATCAACCGCGCCTGGGGCCTGGCCCTGCGCAAGCGCTTCTGCCGCACCTTCAACTTCGAACTGCAGGCGGCCGCCAGCGAAGATGCCATCGTGCTGTCGCTGTCCAGCAGCCACAGCTTTGAGCTCGATGACGTCTGGCGTTATCTGCACAGCCGCAGCGCCGAGCACATCCTGACTCAAGCGGTGCTCGAAGCACCGCTGTTCGGCGTACGCTGGCGCTGGAATGCCGGGGTGGCGCTGGCGCTGCCGCGTTATACCGGTGGACGCAAAGTCGCGCCGCAGATCCAGCGGATGAAAAGCGAAGACCTGATCGCCAGCGTGTTTCCCGACCAGCTTGCCTGCGTGGAAAACCTCGCCGGCGAACGGGAGATTCCCGAGCATCCTCTGGTGGAGCAGACCCTCGACGATTGCCTCCACGACGCCATGGACTGCGAAGGCTGGCTGGCCTTGTTGCGCCGCATCGAGCGTGGCGACGTGTGCCTGATCAGCCGCGACCTGCCGGCCCCCTCGCCGCTGGCGGCAGAAATCCTCAGCGCCCGCCCCTACACCTTTCTCGACGATGCGCCGCTGGAAGAGCGGCGCACGCAAGCCGTGCTCAACCGTCGCTGGACCGATCCGCAATCCACCGACGACCTCGGGGCGCTGGACGCCGAGGCGATTCAAGCGGTACGCGATGAAGCCTGGCCCGCACCGACCGGGGTTGATGAAATGCATGAGGCGTTGATGAGCCTGGCATGCATCACCGACGCCGAGGCGCAGGCCAATCCCCATTGGTGCGAATGGCTGAATGACTTGGCCGACAGCGGCCGCGCCAGTCGCCTGCAGATCAACCCGGCGCAATCGCTATGGCTGGCGCTGGAGCGACTGACCTGCCTGCAGGCGATTTATCCGCACGCCCCATTGTTGCCGCCACTGGAGGCGTTGCCGGGTTTCGATGAAGCCTGGGAAACGGATGCAGCGGCACTTGAGGTGGTTCGCGCGCGGCTCAGCGCCTTTGGCCCGTTGCCGCTGCCGGCGATTGCCGAACCCTTGGGATTACCGGCGACCCGGGTCACCCAGGCGCTGGCTGAACTGGAGCGCGAAGGTTATGTGTTGCGCGGCCAATTCACCCCGGGTGCCACGCGGGAAGAATGGTGCGAGCGGCATCTGCTGGCGCGCATTCATCGCTATACGGTCAAGCGTCTGCGGCGGGAAATCGAGCCGGTGGCACTGCAGGATTTCATGCGCTTCCTGTTTGACTGGCAGCATCTGTCCGCGACGACCCAAGGCCAGGGCAGCGCGGTGCTGCAGGCAATTGTCGGTCAGTTCGAAGGCTACCCTGCCGCGGCCTCAGCCTGGGACAGCGACATGCTGCCGGCGCGGATCAAAGGGTATTCGGCGAGCTGGCTGGATGACCTGTGTCGCAGCGGCAAACTGGTCTGGACCCGGCTGACCGCGCGCAACAAGAGCGCCAGCACGGCGCTGCGCAGCACGCCGATTCTGCTGCTGCCGCGCAGCCAGGTCGGGTTGTGGAGCAGCCTGACCGAGCAAACCCCGGTCGACGAACTGTCGCCGAAAACCCAAAAGGTTCACCAAGCCCTCAGCCAACACGGCGCCCTGTTTTTCGATGAGCTTGTTCACGAGGCGCACCTGCTGCGCTCGGAGCTGGAAATCGCCTTGCAGGAACTGGTAGGCGCCGGACTGGTGAACGCCGACAGCTTCGCCGGCCTGCGGGCGCTGATCACCCCGGCCAGTAAACGCCAGGCCCGCAGCAGCCGACGCGGGCGCGGGGCCTTTGTCGGCGGGATGGACGATGCCGGGCGCTGGGCCTTGCTGCGCCGCGGTACTCCCGCGCCGGTGGTGGATGACAAACGTCCGGCACCGACGCCTGGCGAGACCCTTGAACATATCGCCATGACCTTGCTGCGCCGCTACGGCGTGGTGTTCTGGCGTCTGCTGGAGCGCGAGGCGGACTGGCTGCCGAGCTGGCGGGAATTGCTGCGCACCTTCCACCGACTGGAGGCACGGGGTGAGATTCGTGGCGGGCGATTTGTCAGTGGTCTGGCGGGCGAGCAGTTCGCATTGCCTGAAGCGATTCCATTGCTGCGCGAAGTTCGGCGCCGGCCCCATGACGGGAGTTTGATAGCCGTGTGCGGGGTCGATCCGCTGAACCTGGCGGGCACGCTGTTACCCGGTGCGAAGGTGCCGGCGTTGGCGAGTAATCGATTGGTGTATCGCGATGGCTTGCCGGCGGCTGCGGAGATTGCCGGCAAGCAGGTTTTCTGGCTGGAGCTGGATCAGCACGCCAGTGCTGAGGTGCGTAGTAAACTGATCCGGCATTGATGTTGTCTGGCGGGGCCTCTTCGCGAGCAGGCTCGCTCCCACAGTTGATCTGTGTTTGAGCAAGGTTTTGTGACCGACACATGTCCCCTGTGGGAGCGAGCCTGCTCGCGAAGAGGTCAGCAGCTCCACCACAAATCATTGGGTCCGCGGCTGATCCGGCAGCAACACCGACGAATGCTCCATCATCGCCCTCTCATCCTCCGACTCATGCACCTGCCGCCCAGGCATCAACACCTGCTGTGGATAAGTCTGCGCAAAATGCACCCACGGGCTGTTGTCCACCAGCTTTTTCAAGCGCTGATTGAACGCCCGGCTCACTGCATATTGCCCGCCCGACACGGTGCGGAACTGCGCCGTCAGCACCACGCCGTTGAGGTCCATCTTGTCGACGCCAAACACATCCAGCGGTCCTTGCAGGTTGTACTTGAGGAACGCGTCGTCACGGATCGAATCACCCGCCTCGCGGATCAGTTCGATGGCCTTGTCCACGTCAGTGTCGTAGGTGAACTGCACCGAGAAAAACGCATAGGCGAATTGCCGCGATTGGTTGGTCACCGCCTTGATCTGACCGAACGGCACCGAATGCACAAACCCCTTGCCGTCACGCAGGCGCAAGGTGCGAATGGTCAACCCTTCGACCGTACCGGCGTGACCGGAATCGAGCACCACCCAGTCGCCGATCGACAAGGTGTCTTCAATGATGATGAACAGCCCGGTGATGACATCCTGCACCAGTTGCTGCGAGCCGAAACCGATGGCCAGGCCGACCACCCCGGCACCGGCCAGCAGTGGCGCGACGTTGATGCCCAGGTTGGCCATGGTGGTGATCGCACAGATCACCACCAGGATGATTTTGATCGCGTTGCGCAGCAGCGGCAGGATGGTTTTGACCCGCGTGCTGGGCTGCGCCGCGCGTTTGTTGACCGGCGGTTTAAGCGCTTCCTGGATCGCCGTATCGAGCACCACCCAGAGCAGCCAGGTGACCAGAAAGATCAGACCGATACTGCTCAATGAATCGCTGATCGCCCGACCCACCGAGTTGCTCTCGGCGAATTCGAACAGCGACACACCCCAGATCCGCCCGAGAATTTCAATGAAAGCCACGGCCATGACGATCCGCGACAAGGCATGCAGTAAGCTGAGAAACCGTTCCTTGTAGGCGCTGCTGCGCTTGAGCGCTGCGGCCTGGCTCGTCTTGAACATGTGTTGGAAAATCGTGCTGAGAAATACCGAGGCAATCAGCAAAATGGTGGTGAACAGCGCACAGCGCAGTGCCTTTTGGTTGTCCTCGCCGACGCCGATCAGGTTGATCGCCGAGACCATGACCATCAGCAGGATCGGCCAGTACCAGAGCCAGGAAAAAATCCGCAACGATTCCTGCAGCGAAGGCTGTTTGAGGCGTTGGGCCAGCGGTCGATTGCGGATCAGGTGCGCCACTGGACGACGCAGGCGGATCACCAGCAAACCGAAGATGATCGAGGCGAACAGACCGGTAAACACCGCAATGCTGCTGGTGATGTTGCCACCCAGTTGCCGGGCGATTTGCGGGCTGGTCAAGGCGTCGCTGAGCGCTGCGAGGAAGCCGATCAGGAACAGCGGTCTGGGGCAGTAATCGCGAATCAGCTGCACCGCCGTGCGCTTGTGTCCGGTGTTGAACATGACAATCACGCAGAGCAGCATCGAGGTGGAGAAAATGCCGCTGCTGGTGGCGTAGGCGAAACACAATGCCAGGGCGCGACCCACCGAGGCTGGCAGGAAGTGGCTGACATAGAGCGTCAAGGGCAGGCAGATCACTGCAGGCAAGGTGTAAGGCAGCAAGTAGGTGAGCAAATCCTGGCTGCGTTGACGGGTCCGCAGCCAGCGCCCCTGGTTCAGGTGTTTGGCGAGAATGCCACCGAGTACGGTGAGCAAGGCAAAGACGCCGAGCCAGACACCGGACAACATCAGAAAATCGCCCGCCACGCTCCAGCCCGAACGACTCGAGGGCCGATTGACCAGTTTGTCCACTTCATCCACCGCCCGATCGGCCCGCAGGCGCCAGGCGTCGACCAGGTTTTCGTTGAGGTCGAGCTTGTCCTGAACGTCGTCGATGCTGGAACTGATGGCCCCGAGCAGACCGCCCTGCACCAGGGGCTCGGGCTTTGCGGCTTCCTCGGCGACGTCAGGAACACCTGGCAGTGTGGCGGCTTCCAGCTCGTTGCTGCCTAAGAACAGCAACGCCCCCAGTAGTATCGCGGTCTTGAATTTGAGCAAAACGCGGAGCTCCTTGAAAAGGGTCTGTTAGGAACTGATTGGCAAATGGCGGGCAAGTTCATATACCCCCTGTAGGAGCTGGCTCGCCAGCGAAGGCGGCCTCAAGCCTTGCACCGCCAATGAAAACGCTTTCGCCAGCAAGCCGGCTCCTACACAAGCCAGCGCGCACCAAGCCGGCTCCTACAGGGGACCGCGTGATCCCGTCGGGGCGATCTTTGCGCAGAGCTCAAATATCAAATGCCCATCCCTCTATTTTTCCGCACAACCGAAACCCCGACACTGCGCTCCATCAATCAAATCCACCGGAGTTGCAGCCATGCCCATTGCCTTGCTCGCGCTGACCCTCAGCGCCTTCGCCATCGGGACGACCGAGTTCGTCATCGTTGGCTTGTTACCCACTATAGGCGCCGATCTCGGTGTCAGCCTGCCGTCCGCCGGGCTGCTGGTCAGCCTCTATGCCCTGGGTGTCGCCATCGGTGCCCCAGTGTTGACCGCCCTCACCGGTAAAGTCCCGCGCAAATTGCTGCTGTTGTCGCTGATGGTGCTGTTCACCCTCGGCAACCTGCTGGCGTGGCAGGCACCGAGCTACGAATCACTGATCATTGCGCGGATCGTTACCGGCCTGGCCCATGGGGTGTTTTTCTCGATCGGTTCGACCATCGCCACCAGCCTGGTATCGAAGGAAAAAGCCGCCAGCGCGATCGCCATCATGTTCACCGGCCTGACCGTGGCGCTGGTCACTGGCGTGCCGCTGGGGACATTCATCGGCCAGCATTTCGGCTGGCGTGAAACCTTCCTCGCCGTGTCCGCGCTGGGTGTGATCGCCTTTATCGGCAGCCTGCTCTATGTGCCGAAGAACATCACCCACAGCAAACCGGCCTCGCTGCTGGAACAATTGCAGGTGCTCAAGCAACCCCGCTTGCTGCTGGTGTATGCCATGACCGCAGTCGGCTACGGCGGCTCGTTCATCGCGTTTACCTTCCTGGCACCGATTCTCCAGGACATTTCAGGCTTCAGTGCCGGCACTGTCAGCCTGGTGTTGCTGGTTTACGGGATCTCGGTGGCGGTCGGCAATATCTGGGGCGGCAAACTGGCAGACAAACATGGCCCGATCAGCGCCCTGAAAGTCATTTTCGCCCTGCTCGCCGCGGTCCTGTTCGTGCTGACCTTTACCGCGGGCAACCCATGGCTGGCCCTGGCGACCGTGCTGGTCTGGGGAGCAGTCGCGTTCGGTAACGTACCGGGCCTGCAGGTTTATGTAGTGCGTCAGGCCGAACATCACACCCCCAATGCAGTGGATGTGGCTTCCGGCCTGAACATCGCGGCCTTCAACCTCGGCATCGCCGGTGGCGCCTGGGGCGGTGGATTGATCGTCGCTCATCTGGGTTTGATCCATACCGCGTGGATCGGTGGTCTGGTGGTATTGGTGGCGCTGGCGCTGACGGTGTGGAGTGGACGTCTTGATCGCCTCGGTCCAGTGTATGCACAACCTGAAGACGCCGCCCGCGTAGTCACCGGCCATTGATCAACCCCTGTGGGAGCGAGACCGGCTTGCCGGCGAAGCCGGCAACACATCCAACATCGATGTAACTTGACCCACCGCTTTCGCGAGCAGGCTCGCTCCCACAATTGATCGACGGTGATCAATAAAGCGTTTACCGCCCGTAGCTCCGTCGAAACTTTATCCCTTGCCCCGCAGTCAGCAAAAGACAGGGGTAGTCCGAAGACCATTAGACGGGAGGCGATATGGCGACGATTCACATTGGCATTTCAGGTTGGCGGTACACGCCCTGGCGGGGGGATTTCTACCCGAAGGGGCTGACCCAGAAGCGCGAATTGCAATTCGCGTCGCGGGCCGTTAACAGTATCGAAATCAATGGATCGTTTTACGCCCTGCAGCGGCCCGAACGTTACGCCCAGTGGTACGCCGAAACGCCAACGGACTTCGTGTTCAGTGTCAAAGCGCCACGCTTCATTACCCACATCAAGCGCCTGCGTGACGTTCACAAACCGCTGGCGAACTTTTTCGCCTCCGGAGTACTGGAACTCAAGGAAAAACTCGGTCCGATCCTCTGGCAGTTCCCGCCCAACTTCAAATTCAATGCCGAGCTGTTCGAGACCTTCCTGCAGCAACTGCCGCACGACACCGAACAGGCCGCCGCCCTCGCCCGCCAGCATGATTCCCACGTCAACGGCCACGCCAGCCTGAGGGCTCACAAAAAAAAGCGTTTGCGTCATGCCGTGGAAATTCGCAATGAAAGCTTCGTCGACCCGGCCTTCGTCCATCTGCTGAAACGCTACGACACCGCCCTGGTCATCGCCGATACCGCCGGCAAATGGCCCTATCGCGAAGATATCACCAGCGACTTCGTCTATCTGCGCCTGCACGGCGCCGAAGAACTTTATGCCAGCGGCTACACGCCACAAGCGCTGAAACGCTGGGGCGACCGCATCGAGGCCTGGCATCAGGGCAAGCAACCGAGCGACCCACAGTTGATCGCGCCGAAGCAAAAGCCCAAGGTGCGCAAATCCCGCGAGGTGTTCTGCTATTTCGACAACGACATCAAGGTCCGCGCGCCGTTCGATGCGCGCAGCCTTCTGCAACGCTTCCATCTCGATAAAACCCTCACCACTGCCCCCGGCGAGCCTGCTGCCGAAGGAGTGCTGCCATGAACAGTTCCGAGCAGCTCAGCGTAGCGGATGATCAGGCACAAACCATTGAGCCGGTCAGTCGGTTCACCGTACTGACCGTCAACACCCACAAGGGCTTCACCGCCTTGAACCGGCGCTTCATCCTCCCCGAATTGCGCGAAGCGGTGCGTAGCGTGTCGGCCGACGTGGTGTTTTTGCAGGAGGTTCACGGCACCCACGAACATCATCCGGCGCGTTACAGCAATTGGCCGCAGATGCCGCAGTATGAGTTCCTCGCCGACACCCTGTGGCCGCAGTTCGCCTATGGACGCAACGCGGTCTACCCGGCGGGGGATCATGGCAATGCGCTGCTGTCGAAATTCCAGATCATTCGCCATGACAATCTCGACGTGTCCATCAGCGGGCATGAAAACCGGGGCATCCTGCATTGCGTGCTGCGCCTGCCCGGCGACGGTCAGGAAGTGCACGCCATTTGCGTGCATCTGGGCCTGCGCGAAAGCCACCGTAATGCACAGCTCAAGCTGCTGGCCAGCCGTCTTGCAGAGTTGCCGGCCAAGGCCCCGGTGGTGGTTGCCGGTGACTTCAACGACTGGCGCCAGCGCGCCGATGCACTGCTCAAGCCCTGTGGCCTGCGAGAAGTGTTCGCCGAACTCCACGGCAAACCGGCGCGCAGTTTCCCGGCACGCCTGCCGGCGTTGCGCCTGGACCGCATCTACGTGCGCAACCTCAAGGCCAGCCGTCCGCAAGTATTGGCGTCGCGCCCCTGGTCCCACCTTTCCGATCACGCACCGTTGTCGGTGGAGATCGAGCTATGAGCAGCCCATCGATGGAAAAAACCAGCGTGGAACACTTATCCGCCACCCCACCTGTGCGTGAACCCGGCACGGTCGATGTCGAGTACGGCTGGCAGGGCAACAATCTCGTGGAGCTGCTGGAAAACGGCGAAGCGTATTTCCCTCGGGTGTTCGACGTCATGCGCCAGGCCAAGAGTGAAATCCTCCTGGAAACCTTCATCGTGTTCGAGGACAAGGTTGGCAATGAACTGCAGCAAGTGCTGATCGACGCCGCCAGTCGCGGCGTGCGGGTCACCGCCAGTCTGGACGGTTTTGGCTGCGGCGAACTGAGCACCGCCTTTCTCGCGGCGCTGAGCGAGGCCGGCGTGCGTATCCAGATATTCGATCCCGCCCCCAAGCACTTCGGCATTCGTACCAACTGGTTCCGTCGCCTGCACCGCAAGATAGTGGTGGTCGACGGCACCATCGCGTTCATTGGCGGGATCAACTTTTCTGCCGACCATCTGGCCGACTTCGGTCCCGAGGCCAAACAGGATTATTCGGTGGAAGTGCAAGGCCCGGCGGTGGCCGATATCCATCACTTCGCACTGCTGCAAAGCGGCCGGCCAGCCCGGGCCAAATACTGGTGGCAACGTCGAAGGCAGCGGCGCCAGGAACTGGCCTTCACCGATCACGACGGCCAGGTGCGACTCGTCTATCGCGACAACGGTGAACACACCACCGATATCGAAGAGGTTTACCGCCAGGTGCTGCGCAGCGCCCAACGGCGGGTGGTGATCGCCAACGCCTACTTCTTTCCGGGGTATCGCCTGCTGCGCGAAATCCGCAACGCGGCCCGGCGTGGCGTCGATGTGCGTCTGATCCTGCAAGGCCAGCCCGACATGCTGGTGGCCAAACTCGCGGCGCGCATGACCTATGACTACCTGCTCAAATCCGGCGTGCGGATTTATGAATACTGTGACCGCCCGCTGCACGGCAAAGTCGCGCTGGTGGATGAGGACTGGAGCACGGTGGGTTCGAGCAACCTGGACCCGTTGAGCCTGTCCATGAACCTGGAAGCCAACGTGTTGATCCGCGATCGCGCCTTCAATCGCGACCTGTTCGATCGTCTCGAGGACCTGAGCGACCATCACTGCAAAGCCATGTCCGCGGACAAGTCACCCCGCGGACGGGTCTGGCACATGACCGTCGGTTTTCTGGTGTTTCACTTCCTGCGGCACTTCCCGGCCTGGGCCGGTTGGCTGCCGGCGCACAAGCCGCGCCTGAAACCTTTTTCCCACACCGCCCGGAGTGACACCTGATGAGCCACTCTGAAACACAACCGGCCACCCACGCCGACCACCCACACAAGTCGCGCTGGAGCCGCTGGAAAAAACCGCTGACGATGCTGTTTTTCCTGGCGCTGATCGTACTGTTCACCATGCTCGCCCAGCGCATCGAGTGGGATGAAGTGTTCAGCAACCTCGCTGATTTCAAGGTTCGCACGCTGATCATCGCGTCCGGGGTGACGTTGGTCAGTTTTCTGGTCTACGCCTGCTTCGACCTGATCGGCCGTACCTACATTCGCCAGGACCTGACCTGGAAGCAAATCCTGCCGGTGGGGATCATCAGCTACGCCTTCAACCTCAACCTGAGCGCCTGGGTCGGTGGCGTTGCCATGCGGTATCGCCTGTACTCGCGTCTCGGGGTGAGCAAAGGCAACATCGCGAAGATCCTCGGCCTGAGCCTGGCGACCAACTGGTTCGGCTACATGGTCATTGCCGGTGCAGTGTTCACCAGCGGGCTGGTGCGGATGCCGCCAGGCTGGAAGCTCAGCACCGGTGCGTTGCAAGGGGTGGGCGTGGTGTTGCTGTTGGTGAGCGCGGGGTACCTGGTGGCGTGTCAGTTTTCCCGGCGCCGGGAATGGTCGATCCGCGGGGTGGAAATCAATCTGCCGTCCCTGCGTATGGCGATCCTGCAACTGGCCCTCGGGGCGCTGAACTGGTCGCTGATGGCTGCGGTGATTTTCACCCTGTTGCCGAGCAAACTGGACTATCCGCTGGTGCTGGGGGTGCTGTTGATCAGCGCGATCGCCGGAGTGATCACGCATATTCCTGCGGGGCTTGGGGTGTTGGAGGCGGTGTTCGTGGCGTTGCTGCAACATGAGGCTTCACGGGGGAGTCTGGTGGCAGGGTTGCTGGCGTATCGGGCGATCTATTTCATCTTGCCGCTGTTGATTACGGTGGTGATGTATCTGGTTGTCGAGGCCAAGGCCAAGTCGTTGCGGATTGCGAAGAAACCCAAGTGATCGCCTGGGTCTGTCATGGCACCTTCGCGGGCAAGCCTCGCTCCCACGGACTTGGGTCTTTGTAGGAGCGAGGCTTGCCCGCGAAGAACCCACCGCCGATCTCAAGTCGATTGAATAATGCTCAACCGCTCGCCCACCACCATCTCTGTAATCCAGTCCACCAGGATCGAGGTGTACGCCTGTTGCGAAACCGGGTCGCTCAAGGCGTGATCCGATCCGTCGATAATCCGGTGTGTCAGGGAATGCGTCTGCTGACAGGCCGCCCGGTAACTCATGATGGTGGCGTGCGGCACATAGTCATCGGTCTCGGACTCGACCAGCAGCACGTCCCCGGTAAAGTGCGAACAGGCATGCAGCGCACGATTGCTGTCGGCGCGAACCAGCGTGCTGCGATAGTCACGCAGATCGAGCTTGTCCAGGTCACGCTTGGGGGTATTCCATTGATCGTCGCGATACAGCGCCGGCACCCGCAGCGCCAACCAGCGTACCGGGCGCAACGACGTCAGGATCGACGCCAGATAACCCCCATAGCTGGTGCCGACCACGGCAATCGCCGAGGTATCGAGCGCCGGATGGGCCAGCAGCCGGTCATAGGCCGCCAGCAGGTCGCGCAGGTTGTCCTCACGCGTCACCCGTGTCAGCGGAATGCCAGTGCCACCGGTGTGCCCGCGCAAGTCGAACGTCAGGCACACACACCCCAGGCCAGCGATGCCTTTTGCCCGTTCCAGATCCCGCTCCTGGCTGCCACCCCAGCCGTGCACGAACAACACGCCCGGGACTTTTGACTTGGGGCTGAGAAAGGTCCCGGTCATCTGTTCATCATCGATGTCGATCTGAATGGTTTCGCTTCTAGCCGTCATAGGATTTAACCGTTACGTACTTGAGTAGAAAGTCACTGTTCTGCGCCGGCCCGCGGTAGACCTCGATGGCGTCCGCGGGCAGGGGCTGATCGATGTACGTCTCCACCGAAGACACGCGAATCGCACGCATCCCCGGATCGTTGACGAAGCTCTGCAAGGCCGCCACTTCGGCACTGCTGGCACCGCCCATGCGCCAGGATTGCTCCAGCACACCGCTGCGCGACTTGCCGTTGCTGTCCAGTCCCTGGGCAATATCGTAGTTGCGCCGCGAGGCGTAGAAACCTGGATAGGATTCATCCGCGGCGCTGTCGAAGACCTGCGCTTGCCGGATCGCCAGTCGCACATCGTCAGGCAGTGCCAGCTCGAGCAAGTCATCGTAATAACCCTGGACCACGAGCAGATTGGAGCCTCCATAAACCTGCTCGCCTTGACCGTCTTCGGTCAAGTATTGATCACCGCAGTAACTCAGCACCTTGTCGCCGATAAAGCTCTGGCCGACGCTGTGGGTGATGACATTGGCCAGATCCTGCTCGAGCACCACGCCTTCGGTGAACAGCGTTCTCGCATCGGGTCTGGCAAGAATCCCATCGAACTGGTCGAGGCTCTTGATCACTTCCTGACCGCGTCCGGCGCAGGCATGGATGGGCTTGAGGCGAATGGGGCCGGTGTAGAGCAGGTGTTCTGCCGCAGGACGCGCATCGTCCAGAGAAAAAACACTGAGACCATCAAGCACAACACTGCGCACGCGCTCGGAAAACAGCGACGACCACCCTGGCGGGGCGTGGGCATTTTTACTACGCAACCCGTGGCTGATGGCTTTGGTGCAGATGAAGTCGTGGTCGACGTACCCGCCCCACAAATCATCCGGCCCTTTCACGCCCAACTCCAGGGCGGCCGCGGTGCCTACCAGGGTCTGGGTCGGTAATAGATAAAGGTCATGGCCGCGGTGTAATCGAGGGTCGTAACTGCCACCGAATTTGAGCCCGAGGATTTGCGCCAGCCAACGGGCCAGCGCGCGATTGGTTTCGACTTCGTGCTGTGGAGCGTCGGGGCGCACCGAATGGGCGACCACCAGTTTCTTGCGGTTTGCTGGGGTCATGCATCCCCCTTCAATCGGCACGTGATGAATGTAGTGTCAGGGGTGCAGAGATCAGGCCAAGGATGGCTGGTAAGAAACGGTTTTCAAATCAGGCAGTTGTGGGAAGAGTGATGGCACTAAGCCTGTTTTAATCTGCACGAAACCAGTCAAGACTCCTGCATTTTGCACGAATGACACACATCAATTGTAGGACTGAGCCCCTCACCACAACAGCGTATTCAGGGGTGAGGCGTCTATCGGGTTGCAGCACTGGATGCCACCCCAAACCGCGCCCGATATTCACTCGGCGCCAACCCGGTAATCTTTTTGAACATCGCCCGAAACGCCCCAGGATCCTGATACCCGACGGTCCAGGCAATGTGATCGATTGTGCCGTTGGTGAACTCAAGCATCTCCCGCGCCTTGCCCACCCGCAGATGCTGGCAGTACTCGGTGGGTTTCAAGCCGGTCGCCGCGCGGAATCGGCGCAGGAAGGTGCGCTCTTCCAGCCCTGCCCGCTCGGCCATCGCCGTCAGCGACACATCGGTCGCGCCAGTGCTTTGCAGCCAATGCTGAACCTTGAGTATCGACGCATCGCCATGGCTGAGAATCGGTGCAAAATTGCTGCCGCACTCGCTCGCGCTGTCGCTGTGTTCCACCACCAGGAAACGCGCAGTACTGGTGGCGATGCTCGGCCCGAGCAGACGGTTCACAAGACGCAAGCCCAGTTCGGACCAGGCCATCAAGCCGGCCGTCGTGATCAAGTCGCCGTCATCGACGATGGGCGTATCGGCCTTGAGCCTGATCGCCGGATAACGCTCGGCGAACGTCTTGGCCGATGTCCAGTGGGTGGTGGCGCTGCGACCGTCGAGCAAGCCGCTTTCAGCCAACAGAATCGAGCCCACGCAAACGCCGCCCAGGATCGCGCCATTGGCATGTTGCTGACGAAGCCAGCGGATCAACGCCTGGGGTGCCTGGCCTTCGGAAAAACCGGCGATCGCCGGCGGGATCAATACTGCAACCAATGCGCTATCCAGGACGGGATGACTGTCGTAGACCCGCTCGGGCACCTGCTCGCCATCGACCTGCCAATGGCTGATCCTCAGCTGCGGCAACCGCGCACTCTGGTGCTCGGCGGCAATCCGGTTCGCTACGGCGAACAAGTCCGTCAACCCGTGCACCGCCGCCAACTGCGCGCCGGGATACATCAGCACAGCCAGTTCGACGATTGCCCTTTCTGCGTCCATTGTCAGTTTTCCCCTTGCTATTGTCGGTGCAGCCAATCCTCGGGCGGCCGGCCAGACCCGATACTTCATTCCACACCAACCCACACTTCAAGGAAACAGTCATGACCCGACAAGCTCTCATCGTAGTCGATATCCAGAACGACTACTTTCCCCAAGGCAAGTGGCCGCTGGTGGGCGCCGATGCCGCGGCGGACAACGCTGTACGCTTGATCAAAGCCTTCCGTGACGCCGGTGATTCGGTGGTACACATCCGCCACGAGTTCACCTCCGACGACGCGCCGTTCTTCACGCCAGGCTCAAAAGGCGCAAAGCTGCACCCCAAAGTCCTCAACCGCGCCGACGAGCCGGTCGTGCTCAAGCACTTCGTCAATTCGTTTCGCGAAACCGAACTGAAATCGATCCTCGACGAGCAAGGCATCAAGGAGCTGGTGGTGGTCGGCAGCATGAGCCACATGTGCGTCGATGGCATCACCCGCGCGGCGGCCGACATGGGCTACACCGTCACCGTCATCCACGACGCCTGTGCCTCCCGCGATCTGGAGTTCAACGGTCTTACCGTTCCGGCAGCCCACGTGCACGCGGCCTTCATGTCGGCCTTGGGTTTTGCCTATGCGAGTGTGGTGTCCACCGACGAGTTCCTGGGGGCCAGTCGCTAAACGCCTCACTCCAAAACCAAAAGGCCAGTAGCGTTCGCAGGATTCTGGCCTTTTTTGTAAACCTGGCTCAGGACAGAGAACCACAAGACTTACCGCTGAAAAGCCGGATAATGGCGGCCAATCGTCTAGCCGTTATTCTGGTAATCCCCCATGGAAATCAAGGTCAACTTTCTCGACAACCTTCGACTTGAAGCCAAGTTCGATGACTTCACGGTGGTGGCCGATCAACCTATCCGCTACAAGGGCGATGGCTCGGCACCGGGTCCGTTCGACTACTTTTTGGCGTCATCGGCTTTGTGTGCGGCCTATTTCGTGAAGTTGTACTGCGACACTCGCAGCATTCCCACCGAAAACATCCGCTTGTCGCAGAACAACATTGTTGATCCGGAAAACCGCTACAACCAGATTTTCAAGATTCAGGTCGAGTTGCCCGCGGACATCTCGGACAAGGACCGCCAAGGCATCCTGCGCTCCATCGACCGTTGCACCGTGAAAAAAGTGGTGCAAGCCGGGCCTGAGTTTGTGATCGAAGAGGTCGAAAACCTCGACGCCGATGCCCAGGCATTGCTGATGCCTGCCGCCAACTCAGAGGCGAGCACTTATATTGCCGGTAAGGATCTGCCGCTGGAGCAAACCATTGCCAATATGTCGGCCATCCTGGCAGACCTGGGCATGAAGATTGAAATCGCCTCGTGGCGCAATATCGTGCCCAATGTGTGGTCGCTGCATATCCGCGATGCGCACTCGCCGATGTGCTTCACCAACGGCAAGGGTTCGACCAAGGAAGGCGCGTTGGCGTCGGCGCTGGGCGAGTTCATCGAGCGACTCAACTGCAACTTCTTCTACAACGATCAGTTCTGGGGCGAAGACATCGCCAACGCCGCGTTTGTGCACTACCCGAATGAGCGCTGGTTCAAGCCTGGCCGTAAAGATGCACTGCCGGCGGAAATTCTCGACGAGTACTGCCTGAAAATTTACAACCGCGACGGCGAGCTGCGTGGTTCCCATCTGATCGATACCAACTCGGGCAACGAAGAGCGTGGCATCTGCTCGCTGCCGTACGTGCGCCAGTCGGACGGCGAGGTGGTGTACTTCCCGTCCAATCTGGTGGAAAACCTGTTCCTGAGCAACGGCATGAGTGCCGGTAACACCCTGGCCGAAGCCCAGGTGCAGTGCTTGTCGGAGATCTTCGAACGCGCGGTAAAACGCGAAATCATCGAAGGTGAATTTGCCCTGCCGGATGTGCCGGCCAACGTGCTGGCGAAGTATCCCGGGATACTGGCCGGTATTCAGGCACTGGAAGAACAAGGGTTCCCCGTGCTGGTAAAGGATGCGTCCCTGGGCGGTGAATTCCCGGTGATGTGCGTCACGCTGATGAACCCGCGTACCGGCGGTGTGTTCGCCTCGTTCGGTGCGCATCCGAGCCTGGAAGTGGCGCTGGAGCGCAGCCTGACCGAATTGCTGCAGGGCCGCAGCTTCGAAGGCCTCAACGACTTGCCCCAGCCGACGTTTGAAGGCCATGCCGTGACCGAGCCGAATAACTTCGTCGAGCACTTCATCGACTCCAGCGGCGTGGTGTCGTGGCGCTTCTTCAGCTCGAAGTCGGATTACGAATTCGTGGAGTGGGACTTCTCCGGCCAGGGTGAAAACTCGAATGCCGAGGAAGCCGCGACCTTGTTCGGCATTCTCGAAGGCATGGGCAAGCAAGTGTACATGGCGGTCTACGAGCATATCGGCGCTAAGGCCTGCCGCATCCTGGTACCGGACTATTCGGAGATTTATCCGGTAGACGATCTGATCTGGGATAACACCAACAAAGCGCTGTTCTTCCGCGCCGACATCCTGAACCTGCATCGCCTGGACGAAGACGAGCTGCGAGCGCTGGTCGAGCGTCTGGTGGAAAGCGAACTGGACGACTACACCGACATCACCAGCTTGATCGGCATCGAATTCGACGACAATACCGCCTGGGGTCAGCTGACGATCCTGGAGTTGAAGCTGCTGATTTATCTCGCCTTGCAGCAATATGAAGAGGCGAAAGAAGCGGTGGAAATGTTCCTGCAGTACAACGACAACACGGTTGAGCGCGGCTTGTTCTACCAGGCCATCAACGTGGTGCTGGAGATGAAGCTGGACGAAGACCTGGAACTGGAAGACTACGAGGCTAATTTCCGCCGGATGTTTGGCAACGAGCGGATGGATGCAGCGATCGGATCGGTCGACGGCAGCGTGCGCTTCCATGGCTTGACGCCGACCAGCATGAAACTGGAGGGGCTCGACAGGCACCTGCGCCTGATTGAGAGCTACAAAAAGCTGCACACGGCACGGGCCAACGTCACGACGTTATCCCGTTGACCGCAATCCTGTAGGAGCCAAGCTTGCTGGCGAAGAACGATGACGCGGTAAATCAGGAAAACCGCGTTATCGTTCTTCGCCAGCAAGCTTGGCTCCTACAAAATGAGGTGCAAAAGAAAACCCCCGACCAGTCCAGAGGATTGATCGGGGGTTTCGGGGCTAAACCTTACAAAGGTCTAAGCCATATCCTAGAACGGGATATCGTCATCAAAGCTGTCGAAATCCGGAGCTGGTTGCGGCGCGGCCTGCTGTGGAGGCGGAGCCTGGCGCGACTGTTGCGGTGCCGACTGCTGCGGACGCGGAGCCTGTTGGCGCGGGGCCGGGGCGGACTGCTGGTAGTTATTGCCCCCGCCTTGTTGGTCGCCCTGCTGTGGACGGCCGCCCAGCAGTTGCATGGTGCCTTGCATGTCGACCACGATTTCAGTGGTGTAACGCTTGATGCCGTCTTTTTCCCACTCGCGGGTCTGCAGCTTGCCTTCGATGTAGACCTGCGAACCTTTACGCAGGTATTCGCCGGCGATTTCCGCCACCTTGCCGAACATCGACACACGGTGCCACTCGGTTTTCTCGACCTTCTGACCGGTTTGCTTGTCGGTCCACTGTTCGCTGGTCGCCAGACTCAGGTTGGTCACGGCGTTACCGTTCGGCAGGTAGCGAACTTCGGGATCCTGGCCGCAAGTGCCGACCAATATGACTTTGTTAACCCCACGGGCCATAACGTTCTCCTAGGCTTCGCACGCTGTCGCGGCCGGGTTGTTCACCAGACGCTCGAGGGTGGTGCGATCCAATAGTTCTGTGTCCAATTTGATGTAAATGGCCGCTTCATCCGCGACTATCACTGCATCTGTTACCCCTACGACGGCCATCAGGCGCTCGACCAGACCCGCTTCGCGGATTGCCTCGGGCGACAGCGGCAAGCGCAGGCTCGTGACGTAGGGAGGTTCGCGCATGGTAACAGCAAAGGCCAACCAGAGGGCAGACAGCCCGGCGCATCCGAGGAAGACAACCGACAAACCGCCATGCTGGAACAGCCAGCCGCCGAGGATCCCGCCCAACGCCGAACCGAGGAACTGGCTGGTGGAGTAAACTCCCATCGCCGTGCCCTTGCCGCCCGCCGGTGAAACCTTGCTGATCAGCGATGGCAACGAAGCTTCCAGCAAGTTGAACGCGGTGAAGAACACCACCGTCCCGATCACCAGGGCCCGCAAGCTATCGCCGAACTGCCAGAAGAATAGCTCAGTGAGCATCAGCGTCAGCACCGCGCCCAGTAAAACTCGTTTCATTTTGCGTTTCTTCTCGCCGTAGATGATGAACGGGATCATGGCGAAGAAGGAAATCAGCAGCGCGGTCAGGTACACCCACCAGTGCTGCTCCTTGGGCAGCCCGGCTTTTTCGACCAGGGCCAGGGGCAATGCAACGAAGCTCGACATCAACATCGCGTGCAACACAAAAATGCCCAGGTCCAGGCGCAGCAGGTCCGGATGCTTGAGCGTCGGCAGCAGCGCCTGACGCGCGACGCCGGACTCGCGATGCTGCAGCGGTCCGGTGGAGCGCGGCACCATGAACATCACAATCAGGATGCCCAACAGCGCCATGCCGCCCGTGGCCAGGAACAGCCCGGACAGACCGAAGGCGCGCGTCAGCAACGGCCCCACCACCATGGCGACAGCGAACGACAGGCCGATGGTCATGCCGATCATGGCCATGGCCTTTGTCCGATGCTGTTCACGGGTCAGGTCCGACAATAGCGCCATCACCGCCGCTGAAATCGCCCCGGCACCTTGCAGGATGCGTCCGGCGATCACGCCCCAGATCGAATCGGCATTGGCCGCCAGCACGCTGCCGAGGGCGAATACGATCAGTCCCAGGTAAATCACCGGTCGGCGACCGATGCGGTCGGAAATGAAACCGAAAGGAATCTGGAAGATCGCCTGGGTCAGGCCGTAAGCGCCAATCGCCAGCCCGATGAGGGCCGGGGTCGCTCCCGCCAGATCCATGCCATAGGTCGCCAGTACCGGCAACACCATGAACATGCCAAGCATACGGAACGCGAACACCAGGGCCAGACCGCTTGCTGCGCGTGTCTCACTGCCACTCATGCGTTCGCTGTGGGGATCGTGCATGGAAAAACCTCATGTGAACCGGCGGCGATTCTACCAGTCCCATCGATTGACAGGGTATATCGCGACGCTTTGACGCGCTTCGCTGACAGACTCTTCATGTAAGGCAACAATCCGCTCGTTTGATAGTGTGCATCCATCCAGTATTTGGCCGTATACTCCTACGTTTTCGACGCCCGCCAAGCGAGGCCACTTTGGACAAGATCCTGATTCGTGGGGCCCGAACCCACAACCTGAAGAACATCGACCTGACCCTGCCACGGGACAAACTGATCGTTATCACCGGCCTGTCCGGATCCGGCAAATCGTCCTTGGCCTTCGACACGCTGTACGCTGAAGGCCAGCGCCGCTACGTCGAATCGCTTTCGGCCTACGCCCGGCAGTTCCTGTCGATGATGGAAAAACCGGACGTCGACACCATAGAAGGTTTGTCGCCAGCCATCTCCATCGAACAGAAATCGACCTCGCACAACCCGCGCTCGACGGTCGGCACCATCACTGAAATCTACGACTACCTGCGCCTGCTCTACGCTCGCGTGGGAATTCCCCGCTGCCCGGATCACGACATTCCACTGGAGGCCCAGACCGTCAGCCAGATGGTCGACCTGGTCCTCGCGCAACCGGAGGGCAGCAAGCTGATGCTGCTGGCCCCGGTGATCCGCGAGCGTAAAGGCGAACACCTGTCGGTTTTCGAGGAACTGCGAGCCCAGGGTTTCGTGCGGGCCCGGGTCAATGGCAGGCTGTGCGAGCTGGACGAGTTGCCGAAGCTGGATAAACAGAAGAAGCACACGATCGATGTGGTGGTCGACCGTTTCAAAGTGCGCGCCGACCTGCAACAGCGTCTGGCAGAGTCGTTCGAGACCGCGCTGAAGCTGGCGGACGGCATCGCCCTTGTGGCGCCGATGGACGACGAGCCGGGTGAAGAGATCATCTTCTCCGCGCGTTTCGCCTGCCCGATCTGCGGCCACGCCATCAGTGAGCTCGAACCCAAGCTGTTCTCTTTCAACAACCCGGCCGGTGCTTGCCCGACCTGCGATGGCCTGGGCGTGAAGCAGTTCTTCGACATCAAGCGACTGGTCAATGGCGAGCTGACCCTGGCCGAGGGCGCGATTCGTGGCTGGGACCGGCGCAACGTCTATTACTTCCAGATGCTCGGGTCGTTGGCTTCGCACTACAAGTTCAGCCTGGAAGTGCCGTTCAACGAACTGCCGGCCGATCAGCAGAAGTTCATCCTGCACGGCAGCGGTTCGCAGAACGTCGACTTCAAGTACCTGAACGACCGGGGCGATATCGTCAAACGCTCGCACCCGTTCGAAGGCATCGTGCCGAACCTGGAGCGTCGCTACCGAGAGACCGAGTCCGCCTCGGTGCGGGAAGAACTGGCCAAGTTCCTCAGCACACAACCTTGCCCTGATTGCCGTGGTACCCGTCTGCGTCGCGAAGCGCGGCACGTTTGGGTAGGCGAGAAAACTTTGCCGGCAGTGACCAATCTGCCGATCGGCGATGCCTGTGAGTATTTCGGCGTGCTGAAGCTGACGGGCCGCCGCGGCGAAATTGCCGACAAGATTCTCAAGGAAATCCGCGAGCGCCTGCAGTTCCTGGTCAACGTAGGTCTTGATTATCTGTCGCTGGACCGCAGTGCGGATACGCTGTCTGGCGGCGAGGCCCAGCGGATTCGCCTGGCCAGCCAGATCGGTGCCGGCCTGGTGGGGGTTCTGTACATCCTCGATGAGCCGTCGATTGGCCTGCACCAGCGGGACAACGACCGGTTGCTCGGCACGCTCAAGCACCTTCGGGATATCGGCAACACGGTGATTGTGGTCGAGCACGACGAAGATGCGATTCGCCTGGCCGACTACGTGGTCGACATTGGCCCGGGCGCTGGCGTGCATGGCGGGCATATCGTCGCCGAAGGCACACCGGCCGAGGTCATGGCTCACCCTGACTCGCTGACGGGCAAGTATCTGTCGGGACGAGTGAAGATCGCCGTTCCCGCTAAACGCACACCGCGTAATAAAAAGTTGTCGCTGTCGCTCAAGGGCGCGCGCGGCAATAACTTGCGCGATGTCGACCTCGACATCCCGATCGGCCTGCTCACCTGCGTGACCGGCGTGTCCGGTTCGGGCAAGTCGACGCTGATCAACAACACGCTGTTTCCGTTGAGCGCCACCGCACTCAACGGTGCCACGACCCTGGAGGCTGCCGCCCACGACAGCATCAAGGGCCTCGAGCATCTGGACAAGGTGGTCGACATCGACCAGAGCCCGATCGGGCGCACGCCGCGCTCCAACCCGGCGACCTATACCGGGCTGTTCACGCCGATTCGCGAACTGTTCGCCGGTGTGCCGGAGTCCCGCTCGCGTGGATACGGTCCAGGGCGCTTCTCTTTCAACGTGAAGGGCGGGCGCTGCGAGGCCTGTCAGGGCGATGGCCTGATCAAGGTGGAGATGCACTTCCTGCCGGACATCTATGTCCCGTGCGACGTCTGCAAGAGCAAGCGCTACAACCGCGAAACGCTGGAGATCAAGTACAAGGGCAAGAGCATCCACGAAACCCTGGAGATGACCATCGAGGAAGCCCGGGTGTTCTTCGACGCGGTGCCGGCGTTGGCGCGCAAGCTTCAGACGCTGATGGATGTGGGCCTGTCGTACATCAAGCTGGGGCAATCGGCGACTACGCTATCGGGTGGTGAAGCCCAGCGGGTGAAACTGTCCCGCGAGCTGTCCAAACGCGATACCGGCAAGACCTTGTACATCCTCGATGAGCCGACCACCGGCCTGCACTTCGCGGATATCCAGCAACTGCTCGACGTGCTGCATCGTCTGCGCGACCACGGCAATACCGTGGTGGTCATCGAGCACAACCTCGACGTGATCAAGACAGCCGACTGGTTGGTGGACCTGGGGCCGGAGGGCGGTTCCAAGGGCGGGCAGATCATTGCTGTCGGCACGCCGGAGGAAGTGTCGGAGATGAAGCAATCGCATACCGGCTTCTATCTCAAGCCGCTGCTGGAGCGCGACAGGGCCTGAATCAAGGCCCATGAAAAAGCCCCTGTCACTTTGTCGGTGACAGGGGCTTTTTGTTAAGAACCTGCAGGAGCCAAGCTTGCTGGCGATAGCGGTCTCATGGACGCCTTCGCCGGCAAGCCGGGCTCCTACGGTTCCGCGGCATCAGAACTGCGATTGCAGGTAATTCTCCAGCCCGATCAACTTGATCAGACCCAACTGCTTCTCCAACCAGTAGGTGTGATCTTCTTCGGTGTCATTGAGCTGGATACGCAGCATCTCGCGACTGACGTAGTCCTTGTGCTGCTCGCAGAGCTCGATGCCCTTGCAGAGTGCTGCGCGTACTTTGTATTCCAGGCGCAGGTCGGCAGCGAGCATGTCGGGCACGGTGGTGCCGACATCCAGGTCATCCGGGCGCATACGTGGCGTGCCTTCGAGCATCAGGATCCGGCGCATCAGCGCATCGGCATGCCCTGCTTCTTCTTCCATCTCGTGGTTGATACGTTCGTAGAGCTCGGTGAAACCCCAGTCCTCGTACATCCGCGAATGGATGAAATATTGATCACGCGCCGCCAGTTCGCCGGTCAGCAACGTGTTGAGGTAATCGATTACGTCTGGGTGGCCTTGCATCGCCCTACATCTCCCTGCTTTAAAGTCTGTAGTTTGAACCAACCTGAGCGCAAGGTCACTCACTTGACGCTATAAAAGCGAAGATATTCTGAGAAAAGCAGCTTAAATAACGCAAAAACCGCCCAAATGAGGGCGGTTCTGCTTCTCGTTTAGACTTCGTTAAGCTGTACGCCCAACGCCTGTGCGATTGCTTCTCCATACGCCTGATCGGCCCTGAAGAAATGCTGCAATTGTCGGTCAACCACATCACCGGAAACACCTGCCATGGCACCGGCAATATTGTTTACCAGCAGGGTTTTCTGCTCGGCGCTCATCAAACGGAACAGCGCACCGGCGTGGCTGTAGTAATCGGTATCTTCGCGGTGATCGTAACGATCCGCCGCACCGCTGAGGGCCAGGGCGGGCTCGGCGTAACGAGTCACTTGCTTCGGCGATTCGACGTAGCTGTTGGGTTCATAGTTAGGTGCCGCACCGCCATTGGCGCCGAACACCATCGACCCATCACGCTGGTAGCTGTTAACCGGACTGCGCGGCGCGTTCACCGGCAGTTGCTGGTGGTTGGTGCCGATACGGTAGCGATGCGCATCCGCGTAAGCGAACACCCGACCTTGCAGCATGCGGTCTGGCGACAGCCCGACGCCGGGCACCATGTTGCTTGGACCGAATGCCGCCTGCTCCACTTCTGCGAAGTAATTCAGTGGATTGCGGTTGAGTTCCAACTCGCCGACTTCGATCAGCGGAAATTCTTTCTGCGACCAGGTCTTGGTCACGTCGAAAGGGTTCTCATAGTGCGCCGCGGCTTGAGCCTCGGTCATGATCTGAATACACACGCGCCATTTCGGGAAATCACCGCGCTCGATCGCCTCGAACAGGTCACGCTGTGCGTAATCTGGATCGGTACCGGCCAAGCGTGCCGCCTCAGCCGGCGCCAGGTTCTTGATCCCTTGTTGGGTCTTGTAGTGCCATTTCACCCAGTGCCGCTCGCCATTGGCGCTGATCAGGCTGTAGGTGTGGCTACCGAAGCCGTGCATGTGACGATAGCCGTCAGGAATGCCGCGGTCCGAGAACAGGATCGTCACCTGGTGCAGCGCCTCGGGGGAGTGCGACCAGAAGTCCCACATCATCTGCGCGCTTTTCAGGTTGCTTTGCGGCAAGCGCTTTTGGGTGTGGATAAAGTCCGGGAATTTGAGGGGATCACGGATGAAGAATACGGGCGTGTTGTTGCCGACAATGTCCCAGTTACCTTCCTCGGTATAGAACTTCAGGGCGAAGCCGCGCGGGTCGCGCTCGGTGTCGGCTGAACCGCGCTCCCCGCCGACGGTGGAAAACCGCAGGAAGGTTGGGGTTTGCTTGCCAACGGACTCAAACAGCTTGGCGCTGGTGTACTCGGTGATGTCGCGTGTCACAGTGAACGTACCGTAAGCACCCGAGCCTTTGGCGTGCACACGACGCTCAGGAATGTTTTCACGGTTGAAGTGGGCAAGCTTCTCGATCAGGTGGAAGTCGTCGAGCAGCAGCGGGCCTCGAGGGCCGGCGGAACGGGAATTCTGGTTATCGGCGACAGGAGCGCCACTGGCGGTGGTAAGCGTTTTACTTTGGCTCATGCGATCTCATCCTTTGTCAGTCTTGAACTGCCGGCTAATCGGCTTGGGACGGAGTATTGACCATTGATCAGGAAAGCTACCAATTTATTAAGTCGCAGAGATCAATAGAAAAATACTACCAATCATCCCGTTCGCATAATGACGGCATGAATCGCAGGAGAGCTTGTACAGATCGCGCGTTTCTCACAGACACAAAAAACCGGGCGCTAGGCCCGGTTCTTTGTTTCAGACTGACGTCTTACTCAGCGGATACAGCTTCACCACCGGCAGGACGATCAACCAACTCGACGTACGCCATAGGCGCGTTGTCGCCAGTGCGGAAGCCGCACTTGAGGATGCGCAGGTAGCCACCCTCACGGGTAGCGTAACGCTTGCCCAGGTCGTTGAAGAGCTTACCAACGATAGCTTTCGAACGAGTACGGTCGAAAGCCAGACGGCGGTTAGCCAGGCTGTCTGTCTTGGCCAAAGTGATCAGCGGCTCAGCAACGCGACGCAGTTCTTTAGCTTTCGGCAGTGTAGTTTTGATCAGCTCGTGCTCGAACAGCGACACTGCCATGTTTTGAAACATGGCCTTGCGGTGCGAGCTAGTGCGGCTCAGGTGACGACCACTTTTACGATGACGCATGGTTCATTCCTTACCAAACACAACGTTCGGTGATTACGACGATCAGGCAGTCGCCTTGTCGTCCTTCTTAAGACTTGCAGGCGGCCAGTTGTCGAGGCGCATGCCGAGGGACAGACCGCGGGAGGCCAGAACGTCCTTGATTTCAGTCAAGGATTTCTTGCCCAGGTTCGGAGTCTTCAACAGCTCTACTTCGGTACGCTGAATCAGGTCACCGATGTAGTAGATGTTTTCCGCCTTAAGGCAGTTAGCCGAACGTACAGTCAGTTCCAGATCGTCAACCGGGCGAAGCAGGATCGGATCGATCTCGTCTTCCTGCTCGACAACCACTGGCTCACTGTCACCTTTGAGATCGACGAACGCAGCCAACTGCTGTTGCAGGATGGTTGCAGCACGACGGATAGCCTCTTCAGGATCCAGGGTACCGTTGGTTTCCAGATCAATAACCAGCTTGTCCAGGTTAGTACGCTGCTCGACACGGGCGTTTTCCACCACGTATGCGATACGGCGAACCGGGCTGAACGAAGAGTCAAGCTGCAAGCGACCGATGCTGCGGCTTTCGTCTTCATCGCTCTGACGCGAGTCTGCCGGTTCATAACCACGACCACGAGCTACGGTGAGCTTCATGTTCAAGGCGCCGTTAGACGCCAGGTTAGCGATTACGTGATCGGGGTTAACGATCTCGACATCATGATCCAGCTGAATATCGGCAGCGGTAACCACCCCCGAACCCTTCTTCGACAAGGTCAGCGTAACTTCGTCACGGCCGTGCAGCTTGATAGCCAGACCTTTAAGGTTCAACAGGATTTCAATTACGTCTTCCTGTACACCTTCGATGGCGCTGTACTCGTGGAGCACACCGTCAATCTCGGCCTCGACTACTGCACAGCCGGGCATTGAGGACAACAGGATGCGGCGCAGCGCGTTGCCCAGGGTGTGGCCAAAACCACGCTCGAGAGGCTCGAGAGTGATCTTGGCGCGGGTTGGACTGACAACCTGCACATCAATATGGCGGGGTGTCAGGAACTCATTTACCGAAATCTGCATGGATGCACCTATTTTCTAGCCCTTACTTGGAGTAGAGCTCGACAATCAGGCTTTCGTTGATGTCGGCGGACAGATCACTGCGAGCTGGAACGTTCTTGAAAACGCCCGACTTCTTCTCAGTGTCTACTTCTACCCATTCTACGCGGCCACGTTGGGCACACAGATCGAGAGCTTGGACAATGCGAAGTTGGTTCTTTGCTTTCTCGCGAATCGCGACCACGTCACCAGCACGAACCTGGTACGACGGCACGTTTACGGTCTGACCGTTAACGCTGACGGATTTGTGCGATACCAGCTGACGGGATTCGGCACGAGTAGAGCCAAAACCCATACGGTATACAACGTTGTCCAGACGGCATTCGAGCAGCTGCAACAGGTTTTCGCCGGTTGCGCCTTTCTTGCCAGCAGCTTCTTTGTAGTAGCCGCTGAATTGACGCTCGAGAACGCCGTAGATACGACGGACCTTCTGCTTTTCACGCAGTTGGGTGCCGTAATCGGACTGGCGACCGCGGCGTTGGCCGTGGATACCAGGTGCTGCTTCGATGTTGCACTTCGATTCGATCGCGCGCACGCCGCTCTTCAGGAAGAGATCGGTGCCTTCGCGACGAGCGAGTTTGCATTTTGGACCAATGTAACGAGCCATTCTTTACAATCTCCTGGATTACACGCGGCGCTTCTTCGGCGGACGGCACCCGTTGTGCGGGATTGGCGTCACGTCGGTGATGCTGGCGATCTTATAGCCACAGCCGTTCAAAGCACGGACAGCAGACTCACGACCTGGACCTGGACCCTTGACGTTAACGTCGAGGTTTTTCAGGCCGTATTCCAGCGCAGCTTGACCAGCACGTTCAGCAGCTACTTGAGCAGCAAACGGGGTGGACTTGCGGGAACCGCGGAAACCCGAACCACCGGAGGTAGCCCAAGAAAGCGCGTTACCTTGACGGTCGGTGATGGTCACGATTGTGTTGTTAAAAGAAGCATGGATGTGGGCGATGCCATCAACCACTGTCTTTTTAACTTTTTTACGAGGACGAGCAGCAGGTTTTGCCATGATAATTTTCCTGTCGATTCGCTGGGGCGATTACTTGCGGATCGGCTTACGCGGACCTTTACGGGTACGCGCGTTAGTCTTGGTACGCTGACCGCGTACTGGAAGACCACGACGATGACGCAGACCGCGATAGCAACCGAGGTCCATCAAACGCTTGATTTTCATGTTGATTTCGCGACGCAGGTCACCTTCAGTGGTGAACTTCGCCACTTCGCCACGCAGCTGTTCAATCTGCTCGTCGCTCAGATCCTTGATCTTTGCGGCTGGGTTTACCCCAGTCACTGCACAAATTTTCTGTGCAGTTGTGCGACCAACACCATAGATGTAGGTCAGCGAGATAACAGTGTGCTTGTTATCTGGAATGTTAACGCCTGCAATACGGGCCATTCAGTGGGACTCCAATTGACAGCTACCTACGCCCCGGAAGCCAAGAAATAGGGCGCGAGATAATATCGCTGTAATAACAAATAATCAACCCGGCAGCGCACTAGCTGCCGGGCTTCAAGCGGATCACACTCAGCCTTGGCGCTGTTTGTGACGCGGTTCCGCGCTGCAAATTACTCGAACAACACCTTCGCGGCGAATAATCTTGCAGTTGCGGCACAGCTTTTTCACCGATGCACGAACTTTCATCACCAACTCCTCGAACCTTATGGGGTACTCAGCGCAACATGCCGCTGCCGTAGCCCTTCAGGTTGGCTTTCTTCATCAGGGATTCGTACTGGTGCGAAACGAGGTGCGATTGTACTTGGGACATGAAGTCCATCACAACCACGACGACGATCAGCAACGAGGTCCCGCCAAGGTAGAACGGAACGTTTGCTGCAACCACCAGGAACTGGGGCAACAGGCACACGGCCGTCATATATAGAGCACCGAACAGGGTCAAACGGGTCAGAACGCCATCAATGTAGCGCGCCGACTGCTCGCCTGGACGGATGCCCGGAATAAAGGCACCGGACTTCTTCAGGTTTTCCGCTACGTCTTTCGGATTGAACATCAACGCCGTATAGAAGAAGCAGAAGAAAATAATCCCTGCACTAAACAGCAGAATATTCAACGGCTGACCAGGAGCGATCGACTGCGAGATGTCCTGCAACCAGCCCAAACCTTCGGACTGGCCGAACCAGGTACCCAACGAAGCCGGGAACAGCAAGATGCTGCTCGCGAAAATGGCCGGAATAACACCGGCCATGTTCACCTTCAGCGGCAAGTGGCTGGTCTGCGCAGCGAAGACCTTACGGCCCTGCTGGCGCTTGGCGTAGTGAACAGCAATACGACGCTGACCACGCTCAATGAACACCACGAAACCGATAATCGCTACTGCCAGCAAACCGATGGCAACCAGGGCGAAAATGTTGATATCACCCTGACGCGCAGACTCGAAAGACTGCCCGATCGCTCTCGGAAGACCGGCGACGATACCTGCGAAAATCAACATCGAGATACCGTTGCCAACACCACGCTCAGTAATCTGCTCACCCAGCCACATCATGAACATCGCACCAGCCACAAACGTGGATACCGCGACGAAATGGAAGCCAAAGTCACCAGTGAACGATACGCCCTGCCCCGCCAGACCAATGGACATGCCAATGGCCTGAACAAGAGCGAGGACGACAGTGCCGTAGCGGGTGTACTGGGCGATCTTGCGACGCCCAGCTTCACCTTCCTTCTTCAACTGCTCCAGTTGCGGGCTGACGGCGGACATCAGCTGCATGATGATCGATGCCGAAATGTACGGCATGATCCCCAGTGCAAAGATGCTCATCCGTTCCAGCGCGCCGCCGGAAAACATGTTGAACAAGCTAAGAATGGTCCCCTCATTCTGTCGAAACAGGTCCGCGAGTCGGTCCGGGTTGATACCTGGAACCGGGATGTGTGCGCCTATTCGGTAGACGATAATCGCCAGGAACAGAAAACGCAGACGAGCCCAGAGTTCAGACATACCGCCTTTGCCGAGCGCAGAGAGAGCACCTTGCTTAGCCATTTATTCCTCGAACTTGCCGCCAGCTGCTTCGATAGCCGCACGCGCACCTTTGGTGGCGCCGATTCCCTTTCCGATGGTGACAGCGCGAGTAACTTCGCCGGACAGCATGATTTTCACACGCTGTACGTTGACGTTGATCACGTTGGCATCTTTCAGGGACTGCACGGAGACGATGTCGCCTTCCACTTTAGCCAGCTCGGACAGACGCACTTCTGCGCGGTCCATGGCCTTCAGGGAAACGAAACCGAACTTCGGCAGGCGACGATGCAGCGGCTGTTGACCGCCTTCAAAGCCTGGAGCAATGGTGCCACCGGAGCGGGAGGACTGACCTTTGTGGCCACGGCCACCGGTCTTGCCCAAACCACTACCGATACCACGGCCCGGACGATGCTTTTCGCGACGGGAACCCGGCGCTGGACTCAGATCATTGAGTTTCATCGATTAACCCTCGACACGCAGCATGTAGTAAGCCTTGTTGATCATCCCGCGATTCTCGGGAGTATCAAGTACTTCTACAGTGTGACCGATGCGACGCAGACCCAGACCCTTAACGCACAGTTTGTGGTTAGGGATGCGGCCGGTCATGCTTTTGATCAGCGTAACTTTAACGGTAGCCATGATCAGAAGATCTCCTTGACGCTTTTGCCACGCTTGGCGGCAATGGATTCAGGAGACTGCATGGCCTTCAAACCTTTGAAAGTGGCGTGAACCACGTTTACCGGGTTAGTCGAGCCGTAGCACTTGGCCAGAACGTTCTGAACGCCAGCAACCTCGAGGACAGCACGCATAGCGCCGCCAGCGATGATACCGGTACCTTCAGAAGCAGGCTGCATGTACACCTTCGAAGCGCCGTGACCGGACTTCATTGCGTACTGCAGCGTGGTGCCGTTCAGATCAACTTGGATCATGTTGCGGCGAGCAGCTTCCATTGCCTTCTGGATCGCAGCAGGCACTTCACGTGACTTGCCACGGCCGAAGCCAACACGCCCTTTACCATCACCAACCACGGTCAACGCGGTGAAAGTGAAGATACGGCCGCCTTTAACGGTTTTGGCTACGCGGTTAACTTGAACCAGCTTCTCGATGTAGCCTTCGTCGCGCTTTTGGTCGTTATTTGACATAACTTAGAACTCCAGCCCAGCTTCACGAGCAGCATCAGCCAGCGCCTTGACGCGGCCGTGGTACTTGAAGCCAGAGCGGTCGAAAGCCACCTGCGAGACGCCAGCGGCTTTTGCACGCGTAGCGACCAGCTGGCCAACCTTAGTGGCCGCGTCGATGTTGCCAGTGGCGCCATCACGCAGTTCTTTATCCAAAGTCGAGGCAGATGCCAGGACTTTGTTGCCGTCGGCCGAAATGACCTGGGCGTAGATGTGCTGCGACGAGCGGAACACGCAGAGACGCACGACTTCGAGTTCGTGCATTTTCAGGCGTGCTTTGCGAGCGCGACGCAGTCGAGTAACTTTTTTGTCGGTCATTTGCTATGCCCTACTTCTTCTTGGCTTCTTTACGACGGACGACTTCGTCCGCGTAGCGCACACCTTTGCCTTTGTACGGCTCTGGTGGACGGAAGTCGCGGATCTCGGCGGCCACTTGACCTACCAGCTGCTTATCGATGCCCTTGATCAGGATATCGGTCTGGCTAGGAGTCTCAGCGGTGATGCCTTCCGGCAGTTCATAATCCACTGGGTGCGAGAAGCCAAGAGCCAGGTTCAGCACTGTGCCTTTTGCTTGCGCTTTGTAACCAACACCGACCAGCTGGAGCTTGCGCTCGAAGCCTTGGCTTACGCCTTGGACCATGTTGTTTACCAACGCACGAGTGGTACCAGCCATTGCGCGAGTCTGTTGATCGCCATTGCGAGCAGCGAAACGCAGCTCACCGGCTTCTTCAACGATCTCAACGGACGAATGGATGTTCAGTTCGAGAGTGCCCTTGGCACCCTTCACCGAAAGCTGTTGGCCTGCGAATTTGACTTCGACACCGGCTGGCAGCTTAACGGGGTTCTTAGCGACGCGTGACATGCTTATCCCCCCTTAGAACACAGTGCAAAGAACTTCGCCGCCGACACCGGCAGCGCGCGCAGCACGATCCGTCATCACACCTTTGTTGGTGGAGACGATAGACACACCGAGACCGCCACGAACTTTCGGCAGATCATCGACGGACTTGTACTGACGCAGGCCTGGACGGCTAACGCGCTTCACTTCTTCGATGACCGGACGGCCTTCGAAATATTTCAGCTCGATAGACAGCAGTGGCTTGATTTCGCTGCTGATCTGATAACCCGCAATGTAACCTTCGTCCTTCAGGACTTTGGCAACAGCTACCTTCAAAGTAGAAGATGGCATGCTTACGACGGACTTTTCAGCCATCTGGGCATTACGGATTCGAGTTAGCATGTCCGCTAACGGGTCCTGCATACTCATGGGCTAGACGCTCCTAATACACAAAAAATTAGCCTTGCGGCTACTACGTGTCGCCGAGTACATCCATGCGAAAAAAGCACGGGCTCAGGCGAGCCGGGTATTCTAGACACACCCCACAAATGAATCAAGCCCCAAAAGGGGCTTGATTCAAGTTCAAGGTCACCGGTGGTCAGGATCTTGCGATTCCAACCACCGAGACTTTGACAGTGCTTACCAGCTGGCTTTAACCAGACCAGGTACGTCACCACGCATTGCAGCTTCACGCAGCTTGTTACGGCCAAGGCCGAACTTGCGGTAAACGCCGTGTGGACGACCGGTCAGGCGGCAGCGGTTACGCATGCGCGAAGCGCTTGCGTCACGTGGCTGCTTCTGCAGAGCGACTGTAGCTTCCCAACGTGCTTCTGGACTTGCGTTCAAATCAACGATGATAGCTTTCAGTGCTGCACGCTTCTTGGCGTACTTGGCAACCGTGAGCTGACGCTTCAGCTCGCGGTTTTTCATGCTCATCTTGGCCATTTTCCTACTCCAATCAGTTGCGGAACGGGAATTTGAAAGCACGCAACAGGGCGCGACCTTCATCATCGTTCTTGGCAGTGGTGGTCAGGGTAATGTCCAGACCGCGGAGAGCATCGATCTTGTCGTAGTCGATTTCCGGGAAGATGATCTGCTCTTTAACGCCCATGCTGTAGTTACCACGACCATCGAAGGACTTGGCATTCAGGCCGCGGAAGTCGCGAACCCGAGGCAGGGAGATCGACAGCAGACGATCCAGGAATTCGTACATACGCTCACGGCGCAGGGTCACTTTGACGCCGATCGGCCAACCTTCACGGACTTTAAAGCCAGCGATGGATTTCCGAGCGTAAGTCACAACGACTTTCTGACCGGTGATCTTTTCCAGGTCGGCAACAGCGTGCTCGATGACTTTTTTGTCACCGACTGCTTCGCCCAGACCCATGTTCAGGGTGATTTTTGTAACGCGTGGAACTTCCATCACGTTCGAAAGCTTAAGTTCTTCCTTAAGTTTCGGTGCGATTTCCTTCCAGTAAATCTCTTTTAGTCGTGCCATGGTCTCATCTACCTAGCAGTGTTCAAGCATCAACCGCTTTTTGGGTCGACTTGAAGACACGAATTTTCTTGCCGTCTTCTACCTTGAAACCAACGCGATCAGCCTTGTTGGTTTCGCCGTTGAAAATGGCGACGTTAGAAGCATCCAGTGGAGCTTCTTTTTCGACGATACCGCCTTGCACGCCCGACATCGGGTTAGGCTTGGTATGACGCTTTACCAGGTTCAGACCGCCAATAACCAGACGGTTGTTAGCGAGAACCTTAAGCACCTTACCGCGCTTACCTTTGTCTTTGCCGGCGATCACGATGATCTCGTCGTCACGACGAATCTTTTGCATGTCGGATCTCCTTACAGCACTTCTGGGGCGAGCGAGACGATCTTCATGAACTTCTCAGTACGAAGTTCACGGGTCACTGGCCCAAAGATACGGGTGCCGATCGGCTCTTGCTTGTTGTTCAGAAGAACAGCAGCGTTGCCATCAAAGCGGATAATGGAGCCATCAGCACGACGTACGCCGTGACGAGTGCGGACTACAACAGCAGTCATCACTTGGCCTTTTTTCACTTTACCGCGAGGAATTGCTTCCTTCACGGTAACTTTGATGATGTCACCGATACCAGCGTAACGACGATGGGAGCCACCCAGCACCTTGATGCACATAACGCGGCGTGCGCCGCTGTTATCGGCCACATCGAGCATGGATTGAGTCTGAATCATATAATTTCTCCGACCCCTAGTCCTTAGACTTCCACAGCGCGTTCGAGAACATCAACCAGCGCCCAAGACTTGGTCTTGGCCAAAGGACGAGTTTCACGAATAGTGACTTTGTCGCCGATGTGGCACTGATTGGTTTCGTCGTGCGCGTGCAGCTTAGTCGAACGCTTAACGTATTTACCGTAGATCGGGTGCTTTACGCGACGCTCGATCAGAACGGTGATGGTCTTGTCCATTTTGTCGCTGACAACACGGCCAGTCAGCGTACGGACGGTTTTTTCGGCTTCAGCCATGATTACTTACCTGCCTGCTGTTTGAGCACAGTCTTCACGCGAGCGATGTCACGCTTAACTTGCCGGAGCAGGTGAGACTGCCCCAACTGGCCAGTTGCTTTCTGCATGCGCAGATTGAACTGGTCGCGCAGCAGGCCGAGCAGTTGCTCGTTAAGCTGCGGCGCGTCTTTTTCACGAAGTTCGTTCGCTTTCATCACATCACCGTCCGTTTAACAAAAGCGGTGGCGAGCGGCAGCTTTGCAGCAGCCAGGGCAAAAGCCTCACGCGCCAGCTCTTCAGAAACACCCTCGATTTCATACAGGACTTTGCCTGGCTGAATCTGGGCAACCCAGTACTCGACACTACCCTTACCTTTACCCATCCGAACTTCGAGGGGCTTTTTGGAAATAGGCTTGTCCGGGAATACACGGATCCAGATCTTGCCGCCACGTTTAACGTGACGGGTCAGTGCACGACGCGCTGACTCGATCTGACGAGCGGTGAGACGACCACGAGCTACAGACTTCAGCGCATACTCGCCGAAGCTGACTTTGCTACCGCGCTGAGCCAAGCCACGGTTGTGGCCAGTCATCTGCTTGCGGAACTTCGTACGCTTTGGTTGCAACATTTGGCGTACCCCTTACTTAGCAGCTTTTTTACGAGGCGCTGGTGCTTGTGGTTTCAGTTCTTCTTGGCGACCACCAATTACTTCGCCTTTGAAGATCCAAACCTTTACACCGATCACACCATAAGTGGTGTGAGCTTCGTAGTTGGCATAGTCGATGTCGGCACGCAGGGTGTGCAGTGGCACACGACCTTCGCGATACCATTCAGTACGTGCGATTTCAGCACCGCCGAGACGACCGCTCACTTGGATTTTGATGCCTTTGGCACCAATGCGCATGGCGTTCTGTACAGCGCGCTTCATAGCGCGACGGAACATTACGCGACGCTCCAGCTGCTGAGCTACGCTCTGCGCAACCAACATACCGTCGAGTTCCGGCTTGCGGATTTCTTCGATATTGATGTGCACAGGCACACCCATTTGCTTGGTCAGGTCCTGACGCAGTTTCTCAACATCTTCACCTTTCTTCCCGATAACGATACCTGGACGAGCGGTGTGGATGGTGATACGTGCAGTTTGAGCCGGACGATGGATATCGATACGGCTTACGGACGCGCTTTTTAGTTTGTCTTGGAGATACTCACGCACCTTCAGATCAGCGAACAAATAGTCCGCATAAGTCCGACCGTCTGCGTACCAGACGGAGGTGTGCTCCTTGACGATTCCCAGGCGAATGCCAATGGGATGTACTTTCTGACCCATCTCTTCGACTCCGTTACTTGTCAGCAACCTTGACAGTGATATGGCAAGACCGCTTGACGATGCGATCAGCACGGCCTTTGGCACGTGGCATGATTCGCTTCAGCGAACGCCCTTCGTTGACGAAAACGGTGCTGACTTTAAGGTCATCAACGTCTGCGCCTTCGTTATGCTCGGCGTTGGCTACGGCCGACTCCAGCACTTTCTTCATGATCTCGGCGGCTTTCTTACTGCTGAAAGCCAACAGGTTGAGCGCTTCGCCCACCTTCTTCCCGCGGATCTGGTCGGCGACCAAGCGGGCTTTCTGGGCGGAGATTCGAGCGCCCGACAACTTAGCGGCTACTTCCATCGTTCCTTACCCCTTAACGCTTGGCTTTCTTGTCTGCCACGTGCCCACGATATGTGCGGGTACCGGCAAACTCGCCCAGTTTGTGGCCGACCATGTCTTCGTTCACGAGAACTGGAACATGTTGACGACCGTTATGCACTGCAATGGTCAAACCGACCATTTGTGGCAGGATCATCGAACGACGCGACCAGGTTTTCACTGGTTTGCGATCGTTCTTTTCCGCCGCCACTTCGATCTTCTTCAGTAGGTGAAGATCAATAAAAGGACCTTTTTTCAGAGAACGTGGCACTGTCGTATCCCTCTATTTACTTGCGACGACGGACGATCATTTTGTCGGTACGCTTATTACCACGAGTCTTCGCGCCCTTAGTCGGGAAGCCCCATGGCGATACCGGATGACGACCACCAGAGGTACGACCTTCACCACCACCATGTGGGTGGTCAACCGGGTTCATGGCAACACCACGAACGGTTGGGCGAACGCCACGCCAGCGTTTGGCACCAGCTTTACCCAGCGAACGCAGGCTGTGCTCGGAGTTCGAGACTTCACCCAGGGTCGCGCGGCATTCAGCCAGCACTTTACGCATCTCACCAGAACGCAGACGCAGGGTCACGTAGACACCTTCACGAGCGATCAGCTGAGCCGAAGCACCAGCGGAACGAGCGATCTGTGCGCCTTTACCTGGCTTCAATTCGATGCCGTGTACGGTGCTACCAACTGGAATGTTACGCAGTTGCAGAGCGTTGCCCGGCTTGATCGGTGCCAGAGCACCTGCGATCAGCTGGTCGCCAGCACTCACGCCTTTAGGCGCGATGATGTAGCGACGCTCGCCATCTGCGTACAGCAGCAGAGCGATGTGAGCAGTACGGTTTGGATCGTATTCGATACGCTCGACAGTGGCAGAGATGCCATCTTTGTCGTTACGACGGAAATCGACCAGACGATAATGCTGCTTATGGCCACCACCGATGTGACGAGTGGTAATGCGACCATTGTTGTTACGACCACCAGTCTTCGATTTTTTCTCGAGCAGCGGTGCGTGAGGAGCGCCTTTATGCAGCTCCTGGTTGACCACCTTGACCACAAAACGGCGGCCAGGGGAAGTCGGTTTGCATTTAACGATTGCCATGATGCACCCCTTCCTTACTCAGCACTGCTGCTGAAATCGAGATCTTGGCCTGGCTGAAGGGAGATAACTGCCTTCTTCCAGTCATTACGCTTGCCCAGACCGCGAGCAGTGCGCTTGCTCTTACCCAGAACGTTCAGGGTAGTAACACGCTCTACTTTCACGCTGAACAGGCTTTCGACGGCCTTCTTGATTTCCAGCTTGGTTGCGTCAGTTGCAACCTTGAAAACGAACTGGCCTTTCTTGTCAGCCAGAACCGTAGCCTTCTCGGAAACGTGCGGGCCAAGCAGAACTTTAAATACGCGTTCCTGGTTCATCCCAGCAGCTCCTCGAATTTCTTCACGGCCGACACGGTGATCAACACCTTGTCGTATGCGATCAGACTAACTGGATCGGAACCTTGCACGTCACGTACATCAACGTGTGGCAGGTTGCGAGCAGCCAGGTACAGGTTCTGATCAACCACTTCAGACACGATCAAGACGTCAGTCAGGCCCATGCCGGTCAGTTTGTTCAGCAGATCTTTGGTCTTCGGTGCATCAACAGCGAAGTCCTGAACCACAACCAGACGATCAGTACGCACCAGCTCAGCAAGGATGGAACGCATTGCTGCGCGATACATCTTCTTGTTCAGCTTCTGGGTGTGATCCTGAGGACGAGCTGCGAAAGTGGTACCGCCGCCACGCCAGATTGGGCTACGGATAGTACCGGCACGAGCACGGCCAGTACCTTTCTGACGCCATGGGCGCTTACCGCCACCACGAACGTCGGAACGGGTCTTTTGCTGCTTGGAACCCTGACGGCCGCCGGCCATGTAGGCCACGACTGCTTGGTGAACCAGCGTCTCGTTGAATTCGCCGCCAAATGTCAGTTCGGAAACTTCGATCGCTTGAGCGTCATTTACATTTAATTGCATGTCAGCTTCCCCTTAACCGCGAGCCTTGGCTGCTGGACGTACAACCAAGTTGCCGCCAGTAGCGCCAGGAACAGCACCCTTGACCAACAACAGATTGCGTTCAGCGTCCACGCGCACTACTTCGAGGGACTGCACGGTCACGCGCTCAGCGCCCATATGACCGGACATTTTTTTGCCCTTGAATACACGACCAGGAGTCTGGCACTGGCCGATAGAGCCTGGAACGCGGTGGGACACGGAGTTACCGTGGGTATTATCTTGCCCGCGGAAATTCCAACGCTTGATCGTACCCTGGAAGCCTTTACCCTTGGACTGACCGGTTACATCAACCAGTTGACCAGCGGCGAAGATTTCAGCGTTGATCAGATCGCCGGCCTGGTACTCGCCTTCTTCAAGGCGGAATTCCATTACGGTACGACCAGCGGCAACGTTCGCTTTAGCGAAGTGGCCAGCCTGAGCTGCTGTAACACGCGAAGCACGACGCTCGCCTACAGTGACTTGCACTGCACGATAGCCATCGGTCTCTTCAGTTTTGAACTGGGTGACGCGATTCGGCTCGATCTCAATGACCGTGACCGGAATGGAGACACCTTCTTCGGTGAAAATACGGGTCATACCGCATTTACGACCGACTACACCAATAGTCATGTTGTAAACCTCATGAGTGTACGGGGCTTTCACCCGCTATGGCCGCCCATTTCAGAGCGTTACACGACTAAGACCGAGTCTTAGCCGAGGCTGATCTGCACTTCCACACCGGCCGCAAGATCAAGCTTCATAAGTGCATCAACGGTTTTATCCGTTGGCTGGACGATGTCCAGAACGCGCTTATGAGTACGGATCTCGTACTGGTCACGCGCGTCTTTGTTGACGTGCGGGGAGACCAGAACGGTGAACCGCTCTTTACGGGTAGGCAGTGGAATTGGACCACGCACTTGAGCACCAGTACGTTTCGCGGTTTCCACGATTTCCTGGGTGGATTGGTCGATCAGGCGATGGTCAAAAGCCTTCAACCTGATACGGATTTGCTGATTTTGCATTGGATTTCAGACTCCGGCTGCTATTCCCACCGAGCGCAATACGCCCGTTAAAAGGAGGCGCAATTCTATAGACGCCCCATATGGGTGTCAACCCAATAAAAAAGCCCCCCGCTGAGCGGGGGGCTTTTTCAACTCATCGAAGCTTACTCAAAAAAGAGCTTACTCGATGATTTTGGCTACGACGCCAGCGCCGACGGTACGACCGCCTTCACGGATAGCGAAACGCAGACCGTCTTCCATTGCGATGGTCTTGATCAGGGTGACAACCATTTTGATGTTGTCGCCTGGCATTACCATTTCAACGCCTTCCGGCAGTTCGCAGTTACCAGTCACGTCAGTAGTACGGAAGTAGAACTGTGGACGGTAGCCTTTGAAGAACGGAGTGTGACGACCGCCTTCTTCTTTGCTCAGTACGTAGACTTCAGCTTCGAACTTGGTGTGCGGCTTGACCGAACCTGGCTTGACCAGAACCTGACCACGCTCAACGTCGTCACGCTTGGTACCACGCAGCAGAACGCCGCAGTTCTCGCCAGCACGACCTTCGTCGAGCAGCTTACGGAACATTTCAACACCGGTGCAGGTGGTGACGGTAGTGTCACGCAGACCAACGATTTCCAGTGGATCCTGAACCTTGACGATACCGCGCTCGATACGGCCAGTTACAACAGTACCGCGACCGGAGATCGAGAATACGTCTTCGATTGGCATCAGGAACGGCTTGTCGATAACACGGACTGGATCTGGAATGTAGCTGTCCAGAGTCTCAACCAGTTTACGAACGGCAGTGGTGCCCATTTCGTTGTCGTCTTGGCCGTTCAGAGCCATCAGAGCCGAACCGATGATGATCGGAGTGTCGTCACCTGGGAAGTCGTAAGTGCTCAACAGATCGCGCACTTCCATCTCAACCAGTTCCAGCAGCTCTGCGTCGTCAACCATGTCAGCCTTGTTCAGGAAGACAACGATGTACGGAACGCCAACCTGACGGGACAGCAGGATGTGCTCACGGGTTTGTGGCATCGGACCATCAGCGGCCGAGCAAACCAGGATAGCGCCGTCCATCTGAGCAGCACCGGTGATCATGTTCTTCACATAGTCAGCGTGACCTGGGCAGTCAACGTGAGCGTAGTGACGGATCAGCGAGTTGTATTCAACGTGCGCGGTGTTGATGGTGATACCACGAGCCTTTTCTTCCGGAGCGCTGTCGATCTTGTCGAAAGCAACAACGGCCGAACCGAAAACTTCGGAGCAGACGCGAGTCAGAGCAGCGGTCAGCGTGGTTTTACCGTGGTCGACGTGACCGATGGTGCCAACGTTGACGTGCGGGAGGGTACGGTCAAATTTTTCTTTAGCCACGACAATTAACTCCTAGCCTAAAGGGGGCTGAATCAGCCTTGTTTTTTGGTAACAGTTTCGACGATGTGCGACGGAGCTGTATTGTATTTTTTGAATTCCATAGAGTAGCTTGCGCGACCTTGGGACATGGAACGGACGTCGGTCGCATAACCGAACATCTCACCCAACGGAACTTCGGCACGAATTACTTTGCCGGAGACCGTGTCTTCCATACCCAGGATCATGCCGCGACGACGGTTAAGGTCGCCCATCACGTCACCCATATAGTCTTCAGGTGTAACAACCTCTACCGCCATGATTGGCTCAAGCAACTCACCACCGCCCTTCTGGGCCAGTTGCTTGGTTGCCATGGAAGCAGCCACCTTGAACGCCATCTCGTTGGAGTCGACGTCGTGGTAGGAACCATCAAACACGGTAGCCTTCAGGCCGATCAGCGGATAGCCGGCGACAACGCCGTTCTTCATCTGCTCTTCGATACCCTTCTGGATAGCCGGGATGTATTCCTTAGGAACCACACCACCCACTACTTCGTTCACGAATTGCAGACCTTCCTGACCTTCGTCAGCAGGAGCAAAGCGAATCCAGCAGTGACCGAACTGGCCACGACCGCCGGACTGGCGAACGAACTTGCCTTCAATTTCGCAGTTCTTCGTGATGCGCTCACGGTACGAAACTTGAGGCTTACCGATGTTGGCTTCGACGTTGAACTCACGGCGCATCCGGTCAACCAGGATGTCCAGGTGCAACTCGCCCATGCCGGAGATGATCGTTTGACCAGTCTCTTCGTCGGTTTTAACGCGGAAAGATGGATCTTCCTGAGCAAGCTTGCCCAGAGCGATACCCATTTTTTCCTGGTCGTCCTTGGTCTTAGGCTCTACGGCAACCGAAATAACCGGCTCCGGGAAGTCCATGCGAACCAGGATGATTGGCTTGTCAGCGTTGCACAAAGTCTCACCAGTGGTGACGTCCTTCATGCCGATCAAGGCCGCGATGTCGCCAGCGCGTACTTCCTTGATTTCTTCACGGGCGTTTGCGTGCATTTGCACCATACGACCCACGCGCTCTTTCTTGCCTTTAACCGAGTTGATCACGCCGTCGCCGGAGGCCAACACGCCCGAGTAAACGCGGACGAAGGTCAAGGTACCCACGAATGGGTCGGTAGCGATCTTGAACGCCAGCGCCGAGAACGGCTCGCTGTCGTCTGCGTGACGCTCCATTTCCTTGGTCTCGTCATCCGGGTCGGTACCCTTGATGGCAGGAATGTCGGTAGGAGCAGGCAGGTAGTCGATCACGGCGTCGAGAACCAGGGGAACGCCCTTGTTCTTGAAGGAAGAACCGCAAACAGCCAGGACGATCTCACCAGCGATAGTACGCTGACGCAGAGCGGCCTTGATTTCCGCGTTGGTGAGTTCTTCACCTTCGAGGTACTTGTTCATCAGCTCTTCGCTGGCTTCGGCCGCAGCCTCAACCATGTTGCCGCGCCATTCGTCAGCCAGTTCCTGCAGTTCAGCAGGGATAGGCTTGCGAACTGGAACCATGCCTTTGTCAGCGTCATTCCAGTAAACAGCTTCCATGGCCAACAGATCGATCTGACCCTGGAAGTTGTCTTCGGAACCGATAGCCAACTGGATTGGCACCGGGGTGTGACCCAGACGCTGCTTGATCTGACCGATCACGCGCAGGAAGTTGGCACCAGCACGGTCCATCTTGTTTACGTAAACAAGACGTGGAACGCCGTACTTGTTGGCTTGACGCCATACGGTTTCCGACTGAGGCTCAACACCCGAGGTGCCGCAGAACACAACGACCGCGCCGTCGAGAACACGCAGGGAACGTTCAACTTCAATAGTGAAGTCAACGTGGCCCGGGGTGTCGATGACGTTGAAGCGGTATTGGTCCTTGTGCTGCTTCTCGGAACCCTGCCAGAAGGCGGTGATGGCAGCAGAAGTAATGGTAATACCACGCTCCTGCTCCTGCACCATCCAGTCTGTGGTCGCGGCGCCGTCATGCACCTCGCCCATTTTGTGACTTTTGCCAGTGTAAAAAAGGACGCGCTCGGTGGTGGTGGTTTTACCAGCATCCACGTGAGCAACGATACCAATGTTACGGTAGCGGTTAATCGGTGTAGTACGAGCCATAAAGCCCTCGCAAAATTAGTGACGCTAAAATTAGAAGCGGTAGTGCGAGAAAGCCTTGTTGGCTTCAGCCATACGGTGCACGTCTTCACGCTTCTTAACTGCAGCACCTTTGCCTTCGGCAGCGTCCAGCAGTTCGCCAGCCAAACGCAGAGCCATAGACTTCTCGCCGCGCTTGCGAGCGAAGTCTACCAACCAGCGCATTGCCAGAGCGTTACGACGGGACGGACGAACTTCAACCGGAACCTGGTAAGTAGCACCGCCTACACGGCGCGACTTTACTTCGACCAGCGGAGCGATGGCGTCGAGAGCTTTCTCGAAGATTTCCAGGGGGTCGCTGTTCTTGCGTTCTTTAACTTTTTCCAGCGCGCCATAAACGATACGCTCGGCAACGGCTTTCTTGCCGCTTTCCATCACGTGGTTCATGAACTTGGCCAGGATCTGGCTGCCGTATTTTGGATCGTCAAGCACTTCGCGCTTGGCTGCTACGCGTCTTCTTGGCATGGATAAGCCCTCAAACGGTCTTCAGGTTCGCTCGGAATCGGTGCCCTTTCGGGACGCCTCCGACCTTACTCTTATCGACTCAGAAAAATAGAAAATCGTTTTTTACAAAAAGCCACTACTACTTAGGCTTCTTGGTACCGTACTTCGAACGACCCTGGTTACGACCTTTAACGCCGGAAGTATCCAGAGAACCGCGTACGGTGTGGTAACGAACACCTGGCAAGTCTTTTACACGACCGCCGCGGATCAGTACCACGCTGTGCTCTTGCAGGTTGTGGCCTTCACCGCCGATGTACGAGGAAACCTCGAAACCGTTGGTCAGGCGCACACGGCATACTTTACGCAGTGCCGAGTTAGGTTTTTTCGGCGTGGTGGTATACACACGGGTGCATACGCCACGACGTTGCGGGCAGTTCTGCAGCGCAGGCACGTCGGATTTCTCGACGATACGCTTACGCGGCTGACGTACCAGCTGGTTGATAGTTGCCATCTACTAGCTCCACTGTTGTCTTGCGACGCTATTGTCTTGCAAGAAAAGCAAAATGGCAGGAACGAGTTCCCGCCAAATTTAGGGGTACAAGAGTCTAAAGAGGATCTTGCCCCCAGTCAAGGCAAGGCCCCGACCTCCCCGCTCATCCAACCTCGACAAATTGTCTCGATTCGATGAACGGAGCGACCAGGGCCTTACGCTCATTTACCGCAGAACTCAGTTACCGCTCGAGTTCAGCGCTTCGGTCAGTGCAGCTTCCACTTCACTGGCGCTTACGCGCAACGGTTTGTCAGCATCACGGCGGCGCTTGCGCTCGCTGTGGTAAGCCAGACCGGTACCGGCCGGGATCAGACGACCCACGACCACGTTTTCTTTCAGGCCGCGCAGGTAATCGCGCTTGCCGGTTACCGCCGCTTCGGTCAGTACGCGGGTGGTTTCCTGGAAGGAAGCCGCCGAGATGAACGATTCGGTGGACAACGACGCCTTGGTGATACCCAGCAGTACGCGAGTGAACTTGGAAACGAATTTCTCGTCGCCAGCCAGACGCTCGTTCTCTACCAGAACGTGAGTCAATTCCATCTGGTCGCCCTTGATGAAACTGGAATCGCCGGATTCAGCGATTTCAACTTTACGCAGCATCTGACGCAGGATGGTCTCGATGTGCTTGTCGTTGATCTTCACGCCTTGCAGACGGTAAACGTCCTGGATCTCGTTCACGATGTACTTGGCCAGCGCACTCACACCCAGCAGACGCAGGATGTCGTGTGGATCGCTCGGGCCGTCGGAGATAACTTCGCCGCGGTTTACCTGTTCGCCTTCGAAGACGTTCAGGTGACGCCACTTCGGAATCAGCTCTTCGTACGGATCGCTACCGTCGTTCGGGGTAATGACCAGACGGCGCTTGCCCTTGGTCTCTTTACCGAACGCGATGGTGCCGCTGACTTCAGCCAGAATCGAGGCTTCTTTCGGACGACGGGCTTCGAACAAGTCGGCAACACGCGGCAGACCACCGGTGATGTCACGGGTTTTCGAAGTCTCTTGCGGGATACGAGCGATAACATCACCGATCGCAATCTTCGCACCGTCCGCTACACCGACCAGGGCGTTGGCTGGCAAGAAGTACTGAGCGATAACGTCAGTGCCTGGCAGCAACAGATCCTTGCCGTTGTCATCAACCATCTTCACAGCAGGACGGATATCTTTACCGGCGGCTGGACGGTCTTTGGCGTCGAGTACTTCAATGTTGGTCATACCGGTCAATTCGTCAGTCTGACGCTTGATCGTGATGCCTTCTTCCATGCCCACGTAGGTCACGGTACCTTTCATTTCGGTAACGATTGGGTGAGTGTGCGGATCCCACTTGGCCACGATTGCGCCAGCGTCGACCTTGTCACCCTCTTTAACCGAAATCACGGCACCGTACGGCAGCTTGTAACGCTCGCGCTCACGACCGAAGTCGTCAGCGATTGCCAGCTCACCGGAACGGGACACCGCAACCAGGCAACCATCCACTCGCTCAACGTGCTTCAGGTTATGCAGACGGACGGTACCGCCATTCTTCACCTGAACGCTGTCGGCTGCGGAGGTCCGGCTTGCCGCACCACCGATGTGGAACGTACGCATGGTCAGCTGGGTACCCGGCTCACCGATGGACTGGGCAGCGATAACGCCGACCGCTTCACCGATGTTCACCTGGTGACCACGAGCCAGGTCACGGCCGTAGCACTTGGCGCAAATGCCGTAGCGGGTTTCGCAGCTGATCGGCGAACGCACGATCACTTCGTCGATGCTGTTCAGCTCGATGAACTCGACCCACTTCTCGTCTACCAGCGTGCCGCCAGGAACGATAACTTCCTCGGTGCCCGGCTTGAATACGTCACGGGCAATGACACGACCCAATACGCGCTCACCCAACGGCTCGACAACGTCACCGCCTTCAATGTGCGGGGTCATTACCAGGCCATGTTCGGTGCCGCAATCGATCTCGGTCACAACCAGATCCTGCGCCACGTCTACCAGACGACGAGTCAGGTAACCGGAGTTCGCAGTTTTCAACGCGGTATCCGCCAAACCTTTACGAGCACCGTGAGTGGAGATGAAGTACTGAAGTACGCTCAAACCTTCACGGAAGTTCGCAGTAATCGGCGTTTCGATGATGGAACCGTCCGGCTTGGCCATCAGGCCACGCATACCGGCGAGCTGACGGATCTGCGCAGCAGAACCCCGTGCGCCCGAGTCGGCCATCATGTACATCGAGTTGAAGGATTCCTGGTCGACTTCGACGCCATGACGGTCGATGACTTTCTCTTTCGAGAGGTTGGCCATCATCGCCTTGGAAACTTCGTCGTTCGCCTTGGACCAAAGGTCGATCACTTTGTTGTACTTCTCGCCCTGAGTTACCAGGCCGGAGGCGTACTGACTTTCGATCTCTTTCACTTCGTCGGTAGCAGCACCGATGATGCGGGCTTTTTCATCCGGGATAACGAAGTCGTTAACACCGATGGAAACGCCGGAAATGGTCGAATAGGCAAAACCGGTGTACATCAACTGGTCAGCGAAGATCACGGTCTCTTTCAAACCAACCACGCGGTAGCACTGGTTGATCAGCTTGGAGATCGCTTTTTTCTTCATCGGCTGGTTGACGACGTCGTACGACAGGCCAGGTGGAACAACCTGGAACAACAGCGCACGGCCGACAGTGGTGTCGACGATACGGGTGTTCTTGACGCTGCCACCATCACGATCGTTGACGGTTTCGTTGATCCGCACTTTGACCTTGGCGTGCAGTGCGGCTTCGCCGGCACGGAACACACGGTCAACTTCTTGCAGATCCGCGAACACACGACCTTCGCCCTTGGCGTTGATCGCTTCACGAGTCATGTAGTACAGACCCAATACAACGTCCTGCGACGGAACGATGATTGGCTCACCGTTGGCTGGCGACAGAATGTTGTTGGTCGACATCATCAACGCACGCGCTTCGAGCTGGGCTTCCAGCGTCAGCGGTACGTGCACGGCCATTTGGTCGCCGTCGAAGTCGGCGTTGTACGCAGCACAGACCAGCGGGTGCAGCTGGATAGCCTTACCTTCGATCAGTACCGGTTCAAACGCCTGGATACCCAGACGGTGAAGGGTCGGTGCACGGTTGAGGAGAACCGGGTGTTCACGGATCACTTCAGCGAGAACGTCCCAAACCTCTGGCAGCTCGCGCTCGACCATCTTCTTGGCAGCTTTGATGGTGGTAGCAAGACCACGCATTTCCAGCTTGCCGAAAATGAACGGCTTGAACAGCTCGAGAGCCATTTTCTTCGGCAGACCGCACTGGTGCAGACGCAGGGTCGGACCTACGGTAATTACCGAACGACCGGAGTAGTCAACACGCTTACCGAGCAAGTTCTGACGGAAACGACCTTGTTTACCCTTGATCATGTCAGCCAGGGATTTCAGAGGACGCTTGTTCGAACCGGTGATAGCGCGGCCACGACGACCGTTGTCGAGCAGTGCGTCGACAGCTTCCTGCAACATACGCTTTTCGTTGCGCACGATGATGTCCGGAGCGGACAGATCCAGCAGGCGCTTCAAGCGGTTGTTACGGTTGATCACTCGACGATACAGATCGTTGAGGTCGGAAGTCGCGAAGCGACCGCCATCGAGCGGGACCAGTGGACGCAGATCTGGCGGCAGAACCGGCAGAACGGTCAGCACCATCCATTCTGGAAGGTTGCCGGAACCCTGGAAGGCTTCCATCAACTTCAGACGCTTGGACAGCTTCTTGATCTTGGTTTCGGAGTTGGTTTGCGGAATTTCTTCGCGCAGACGGCCAATCTCGTGTTCCAGGTCGATAGCGTGCAGCAGTTCACGGACAGCTTCGGCACCCATGCGGGCATCGAAATCGTCGCCGAACTCTTCCAGCGCTTCGAAGTACTGCTCGTCGTTGAGCAGCTGACCTTTTTCAAGGGTGGTCATGCCTGGATCGATAACGACGTAGCTCTCGAAGTAGAGAACGCGTTCGATATCACGCAGGGTCATGTCCATCAGCAAGCCGATACGCGACGGCAGCGATTTCAGGAACCAGATGTGGGCAACCGGCGAGGCCAGTTCGATGTGCGCCATGCGCTCACGACGAACCTTGGCCAGCGCGACTTCAACGCCGCACTTCTCGCAGATCACACCACGGTGCTTCAAGCGCTTGTACTTACCGCACAGGCACTCGTAATCCTTTACCGGGCCAAAGATCTTGGCGCAGAACAGGCCGTCACGCTCAGGTTTGAACGTACGGTAGTTGATGGTTTCCGGCTTTTTAACTTCACCGAACGACCATGAGCGGATCATCTCAGGCGAGGCCAATCCGATACGGATGGCGTCGAACTCTTCGACTTGACCCTGGTTTTTCAGCAAATTCAGTAGGTCTTTCAAGGCCTTTCCTCCTGGCGGAGCAGAGAGCGGGCAATCCTGCCCCGCTCTCGATTCGCGTCACGTGTTATTCGGTTTCCAGATCGATATCGATGCCGAGGGAACGAATTTCCTTGATCAACACGTTGAAGGACTCGGGCATGCCCGGCTCCATACGGTGATCGCCATCCACGATGTTTTTGTACATCTTGGTACGGCCGTTCACATCGTCCGACTTCACTGTGAGCATTTCTTGCAGAGTGTAAGCAGCACCGTATGCTTCCAGTGCCCAGACCTCCATCTCCCCGAAACGCTGACCACCGAACTGCGCCTTACCACCCAGCGGCTGCTGGGTAACCAGGCTGTACGAACCGGTAGAACGCGCGTGCATCTTGTCGTCTACCAAGTGGTTCAGCTTCAGCATGTACATGTAGCCAACAGTCACCGGGCGCTCGAACTTGTTGCCGGTACGGCCGTCGGTCAGCTGCATCTGGCCGCTTTCTGGCAGGTCCGCCAGTTTCAGCATGGCCTTGATTTCGCTTTCCTTGGCACCGTCGAATACTGGAGTGGCCATTGGAACGCCGCCACGCAGGTTCTTCGCCAGATCCAGGATTTCCTGGTCGGAGAAGCTGTCCAGATCTTCGTTGCGACCGCCGATCTCGTTGTAGATCTCGTGCAGGAACTTGCGCAGATCGGCAACTTTACGCTGCTCTTCGATCATGCGGTTGATCTTCTCGCCCAGGCCTTTGGCCGCGAGGCCCAGGTGGGTTTCAAGGATCTGACCAACGTTCATACGCGAAGGTACGCCCAACGGGTTGAGGACGACGTCGACCGGGGTGCCATTGGCATCGTGCGGCATGTCTTCAACCGGCATGATCACGGAGACCACACCTTTGTTACCGTGACGACCGGCCATCTTGTCGCCCGGCTGGATGCGGCGACGGATTGCCAGGTAAACCTTGACGATTTTCAGCACGCCTGGAGCCAGGTCATCGCCCTGCTGCAGTTTGCGCTTCTTGTCTTCGAACTTGTCGTCCAGCAGACGACGACGATCAACGATGTAGGCCTGGGCCTTCTCGAGCTGCTCGTTCAGAGCATCTTCAGCCATGCGCAGTTTGAACCACTGGCCATGCTCAAGACCGTCGAGCACTTCGTCGGTGATGTCCTGACCTTTCTTCAGGCCGGCGCCGCCTTCGGCTTTGTGGCCGACCAGAGCGGAACGCAGACGTTCGAAGGTCGCGCCTTCAACGATACGGAACTCTTCGTTCAGATCCTTGCGGATCTCGTCGAGCTGAGTCTTCTCGATCGACAGTGCACGAGCATCACGCTCAACGCCGTCGCGGGTGAAGACCTGTACGTCGATGACAGTACCCTTGGTGCCGGTAGGCACGCGCAGGGAGGTGTCTTTAACGTCGCTGGCTTTTTCACCGAAGATGGCACGCAGCAGTTTTTCTTCCGGAGTCAGCTGGGTCTCGCCTTTCGGAGTGACCTTGCCAACCAGGATGTCGCCTGCGCCTACTTCGGCACCTACGTAAACGATACCGGCTTCGTCCAGCTTGTTCAGTGCCGCTTCACCCACGTTCGGGATGTCGGCAGTGATTTCCTCTGGCCCAAGCTTGGTGTCACGTGCCACACAGGTCAGTTCCTGGATGTGGATCGTGGTGAAGCGGTCTTCCTGAACCACACGCTCGGACAGGCAGATGGAGTCTTCGAAGTTGAAGCCGTTCCATGCCATGAACGCGATGCGCATGTTCTGACCCAGTGCCAGTTCACCCATGTCGGTGGACGGACCGTCGGCCATGATGTCGCTGCGCTGAACCCGATCACCTTTACGCACCAGCGGACGCTGGTTGATGCAGGTGTTCTGGTTGGAGCGGGTGTATTTGGTCAGGTTGTAGATGTCGACACCGGCTTCACCGGTTTCAACTTCGTCATCGGCAACACGAACCACGATACGGCTGGCGTCGACGGAATCGATCACGCCGCCACGACGAGCCACGACGCAAACGCCGGAGTCACGGGCTACGTTACGCTCCATGCCGGTACCGACCAGCGGCTTGTCAGCGCGCAGGGTTGGTACAGCTTGACGCTGCATGTTCGAACCCATCAACGCACGGTTGGCGTCGTCGTGCTCGAGGAACGGGATCAGCGACGCTGCAACCGAAACTACCTGCTTCGGCGATACGTCCATCAAGGTGACATCTTCCGGCGCCTTGACGGTGAACTCGTTCAAGTGACGAACAGCTACCAGCTCGTCGATCAGGACTTTCTTGTCGTTCATCGTGGCCGAAGCCTGAGCGATCACGTGATCAGCTTCTTCGATGGCGGACAGGAACACGATCTCGTCGGTGACCAGAGCGTCTTTCACCACACGGTACGGGCTCTCGAGGAAGCCGTACTGGTTGGTGCGCGCATAGGCGGCCAGGGAGTTGATCAGACCGATGTTCGGACCTTCCGGCGTTTCAATCGGGCATACACGACCGTAGTGAGTCGGGTGTACGTCACGCACTTCAAAGCCGGCACGCTCACGAGTCAAACCGCCAGGGCCGAGTGCAGACACACGACGCTTGTGGGTAATCTCGGACAGCGGGTTGTTCTGGTCCATGAACTGGGACAGCTGGCTGGAACCGAAGAACTCTTTCACCGCCGCAGCCACTGGCTTGGCGTTGATCAGGTCTTGCGGCATCAGGCCTTCGCTTTCAGCCATCGACAGACGCTCTTTGACCGCACGCTCAACACGTACCAGGCCAACGCGGAACTGGTTCTCGGCCATTTCGCCTACACAGCGAACACGACGGTTACCCAGGTGGTCGATGTCATCGACGATGCCTTTACCGTTACGGATGTCGACCAGAGTCTTCAGCACCGCGACGATGTCTTCCTTGCACAACACGCCCGAACCTTCGATCTCGGTACGACCGATACGACGGTTGAACTTCATCCGGCCGACCGCAGACAGGTCATAGCGCTCAGGGCTGAAGAACAGGTTGTTGAACAGGGTCTCGGCAGCGTCTTTGGTTGGCGGCTCGCCTGGACGCATCATGCGATAGATCTCGACCAGCGCTTCCAATTGGTTGCTGGTGGAGTCGATCTTCAGGGTGTCGGAGACGAACGGACCGCAGTCGATATCGTTGGTGTACAGAGTTTCGATGCGAACAACCTGGGCCTTGGCGATTTTTGCCAGGATCTCGGTGTTCAGCTCGGTGTTGCACTCTGCCAGGATTTCGCCGGTTGCCGGATGCACGATGGCCTTGGCGGTAGTGCGACCCAGGACGTAGTCCAGAGGCACTTCCAGGGTCTTGAGACCGGCTTTTTCGATCTGGTTGATGTGGCGCGCAGTAATACGGCGACCAGCCTCAACGATGACCTTGCCCTTCTCGTCCTGAATATCAAGAACAGCGATTTCACCACGCAGACGCGAAGCAATCAGCTCCAGACTGAGGGTTTCGCCGCTCAGGTGGAAGACGTTGGTGGTGTAGAACGCGTCGAGCACTTCTTCGGTGGTGTAACCGAGCGCACGCAGCAATACCGATGCAGGCAGCTTGCGACGACGGTCGATACGCACGAACACGCAGTCTTTCGGGTCGAACTCGAAGTCCAGCCACGAACCGCGGTAAGGAATGATGCGCGCGGAGTACAGCAGTTTGCCGGAGCTGTGCGTCTTGCCACGGTCGTGGTCGAAGAACACGCCCGGGGAACGGTGCAGCTGGGAAACGATTACTCGCTCGGTACCGTTGATTACGAAGGTACCGTTTTCAGTCATCAGGGGGATTTCACCCATGTAGACTTCTTGCTCTTTGATGTCCTTGATCGCTTTGTTCGACGATTCTTTGTCGAAAATGATCAGGCGCACTTTTACCCGCAAAGGTACGGCGTAAGTCACACCGCGCAATACGCATTCTTTGACATCAAATGCCGGTTCGCCCAGGCGATAACCGACGTACTCCAGCGCAGCATTGCCGGAGTAGCTGATGATCGGGAAAACGGATTTGAAGGCCGCATGCAGGCCCACGTCGCGGAACTTATCTTTGGTCGCTCCCGCCTGCAAGAATTCACGATACGAATCCAGCTGGATTGCCAGGAGATACGGCACATCCATGACGTCCGGCAACTTGCTAAAGTCCTTGCGGATACGTTTTTTCTCAGTATATGAGTAAGCCATCAGCGTTCCCCAGCTTGGTCACCTGCTTGTTTGGCCCCTCCCGACGGGAGCAGCCAGAAAATCGTGCAAACCCCATGGTTTGCGCCACCGCATCGGGTGGTTACAGCTCGTTACCAGCACCGACCCAGTCGGCTGCCAATAACGGAAAAAGGCCGGTGGCAAGAGCCACCAGCCATCAGCCTTCGCTTAGCGCTCGGGCTGGAGACGCAAGGTCGATGCTTACTTCAGCTCGACTTTAGCGCCTGCTTCTTCCAGAGTTTTGGCGGCTTTGTCAGCTGCGTCTTTCGAAACAGCTTCCAGAACCATGCCAGGAGCGCCGTCAACTACAGCCTTGGCTTCTTTCAGGCCCAGACCGGTCAGTTCACGTACTGCCTTGATCACGTTAACTTTCTTCTCGCCAGCTTCCAGCAGCATGACGTTGAATTCAGTTTGTTCTTCAACAACGGCAGCAACAGCAGCAGGACCAGCGGAAGCAGCGGCAGCAGAAACGCCGAACTTCTCTTCCATGGCCTTGATCAGCTCAACGATTTCCAGAACGGATTTTTCGCCGATTGCTTCGATGATTTGCTCGTTAGTCAGAGACATGACTATAAATTCCTGTATTGGGGTGACAGCCTACGCGGCCATCGAAATAAACAAAAAACGCTGAAAGGAGTCGCTCAGCCTTAGGCTGCAGCGGCCTCTTTCTGGTCGCGAAGAGCCGCCAGAGTACGAGCCAATTTGCTGGTTGCGCCTTGAATCACGCTCATCAGCTGAGAAATTGCTTCGTCACGGGTCGGCAGGCTTGCCAGTACGTCGATCTGATTAGCTGCGAGGAACTTGCCCTCGAACGCAGCTGCCTTGATCTCGAACTTGTCCTGACCTTTTGCGAACTCTTTGAAAATACGGGCAGCAGCGCCCGGATGATCTTTGGAGAATGCAATCAAGGTCGGGCCGGTGAACACGTCGTTGAGCACGTCATATTGAGTGCCAGCAACGGCGCGCTTGAGCAGGGTGTTACGTACAACACGTACGTAAACGCCAGCTTCACGAGCCTCTTTACGGAGTCCGGTCATAGCGCCTACTGTTACGCCACGGGCATCAGCCACGACAGCGGACAGAGCAACTTGGGCAGCCTTGTTGACTTCAGCGACGATGGCCTTCTTGTCTTCAAGTTTAATTGCCACGGGAAAAACTCCTGCTTGTTACCGTTTCATCCAACCGAAGCCGGATGTCGTTTTGGTGTCTGATTCGGTAAGGAACCGGGAGCACCATCTGCGTAGGCTTGAGGTTTAAGACTTGCGTCGCCTACGGTCTTGGATAGCCCCCGCCAGGCAGGGACCCCAATCTTTCAATTGGCGCAATCGCTTGCGCCAATCTGTGTCTTACGCGTCGAGCGAACCTTGGTCGATGACCAGGCCTGGACCCATGGTGGTGCTCAGGGTAACGCGCTTGACGTAAATACCTTTCGAGGAAGCCGGCTTGATACGCTTCAGATCAGCGATCAGGGCTTCAACGTTTTCCTTCAGCTTGACGGCATCGAAGCCGACTTTGCCAACGGAGGTGTGGATGATGCCGTTCTTGTCGGTGCGATAACGAACCTGACCAGCCTTGGCGTTTTTAACCGCGGTAGCTACGTCTGGGGTTACGGTGCCGACTTTAGGGTTAGGCATCAGGCCGCGTGGACCGAGGATCTGACCCAACTGGCCTACAACGCGCATGGCATCCGGGGATGCGATCACTACGTCATAGTTCAGGTCGCCGCCTTTCATTTCGGCAGCCAGATCGTCCATACCTACACGGTCAGCGCCGGCAGCCAGAGCGGCCTCGGCAGCTGGACCCTGGGTGAACACAGCAACGCGAACGGTCTTGCCAGTGCCGTGTGGCAGCACAGTAGCGCTACGAACGACCTGGTCGGATTTACGCGGGTCAACACCCAGGTTTACAGCAACGTCGAACGACTCGCTGAACTTGACGGTCGACAGCTCAGCCAGCAGGGCAGCAGCGTCTACAAAATTGTAGGACTTGCCTGCTTCGATTTTGCCGGCGATAGCCTTTTGACGCTTGGTCAGCTTAGCCATTACACACCCTCCACGTTAAGGCCCATGCTACGAGCAGAACCGGCGATAGTACGCACGGCTGCATCCATATCAGCTGCAGTCAGATCCGCGTTTTTGGTTTTCGCGATTTCTTCCAGCTGAGCACGGGTCACGGTGCCAACCTTAACGGTGTTCGGACGAGCGGAACCGCTGGTCAGACCGGCCGCCTTCTTCAGCAGAACCGAAGCAGGAGTGGATTTGGTTTCGAACGTGAAGCTACGGTCGCTGTAGACAGTGATGATCACTGGAGTCGGCAGGCCTGGCTCAATACCCTGAGTACGGGCGTTGAAAGCCTTGCAGAATTCCATGATGTTCACGCCGTGCTGACCCAGGGCAGGACCAACAGGTGGGCTTGGGTTAGCCTGAGCGGCCTTCACTTGCAGCTTGATGTAAGCGGTAATTTTCTTGGCCATGAGGCACTCCAATTACGGGTTCAAACGCCTCGAAAGGCTCCCCGGTTACTTGCGCGTTTATCCCAGTGACGACAAAACCCCACAGCCTGAGGCTGCGGGGTTGGGATGCTTGCTCAGCTAGACTTTTTCGACCTGGCTGAACTCAAGCTCTACCGGAGTAGAGCGTCCGAAAATAAGCACTGCCACTTGGATCCGGCTCTTTTCGTAGTTAACTTCTTCAACCGTGCCGGTAAAATCGGCGAACGGTCCGTCATTGACCCGCACCGACTCACCTGGCTCGAACAACGTCTTCGGCTTCGGCTTGTCGCTACCGTCAGCAACGCGACGCAGAATCGCTTCTGCCTCTTTGTCTGTGATCGGCGCAGGCTTATCAGCGGTACCGCCAATGAAACCCATCACCCGAGGTGTATCCTTGACCAAGTGCCAAGTACCCTCGTTCATGTCCATCTGGACCAGCACATAACCTGGGAAGAACTTGCGCTCGCTTTTGCGTTTCTGGCCATTACGCATTTCAACCACTTCTTCAGTGGGAACCAGAATTTCGCCAAAGCCATCTTCCATGCCAGCCAGCTTTACGCGCTCTACCAACGAGCGCATGACATGCTTCTCGTAACCGGAGTAAGCATGCACAACGTACCAACGCTTAGCCACGGGACACCCTTAGCCGACAATCAAGGAAACAAGCCAGCCGAGCAGGGAATCAAGCCCCCACAACAGCAACGCCATAACCAGGACAACAGCCACAACGATCAACGTGGTCTGCGTGGTTTCTTGGCGAGTTGGCCATACGACTTTACGAATCTCGGTGCGAGCTTCCTTCACCAGTACAAAGAAAGACTTGCCCTTGGCTGTCTGCAGGCCTACAAAGGCAGCTACAGCAGCAATGACAAGCAAAGCAAGTACGCGGTACAGGATCGGCGAAGCAGAGTAGTACTGATTGCCAACAACGCCAACAACCACCAAAGCAGCTACTGCTAGCCACTTGAGCAGATCGAAGCGAGAGCCTTGAGCTTCAGCTTTAGGAGTCATCTATGAAGATCCTGTGAAAAGAAAGCCAAACCCACCAAGTGAATCTGGCAGGTCAGGAGGGAATCGAACCCCCAACCTACGGTTTTGGAGACCGTCGCTCTGCCAATTGAGCTACTGACCTAAAACAAAATCAGGCCGACCATTATGCCGGCCCGAAGAAGACTTTACAACAATTTACTCGGCGACCCTGGCTGTGGCGTCCGCCCTGACGGCACGACCGCCACCGCGAACAACCAACGACAACCTGGACCACTTAAAACAAAGGCAGATATTTTCATATCTGCCTTGTTATATGGAGCTCTTGAGCGGATTTGAACCGCTGACCTCACCCTTACCAAGGGTGTGCTCTACCAACTGAGCTACAAGAGCGTAACACCGTGCAAAACCTGCAAACTTGGAGCGGGTAGCGGGAATCGAACCCGCATCATCAGCTTGGAAGGCTGAGGTTCTACCACTAAACTATACCCGCGAGGCTTGCAGCTCTCGCTAAAATGGTGGAGGGGGAAGGATTCGAACCTTCGAAGTCGTAGACGTCAGATTTACAGTCTGATCCCTTTGGCCGCTCGGGAACCCCTCCTAAGCGAGCCGGCATTCTATACTACGCCGGCCTTCTGTCAAGCATTTTCTCATTAAAAACCTGAGGTTAGCTGCGTTGACTTCGCTTCGTAGCGTTAACCGTTAAAGGTGTTCACTGCGGAGCGGGCGCCATTCTATGCAAACTATTGAGCGGGTGCAACCCCCTCACAGGGCATTATTTTATGTTTTAACTCATTGAATTCTCTGGAAAGGTTTTTCAGCTGCGAATCATCCAGCCAACGCCGGCTTTCGGGCGCCACACGCACCCAGTAACCAGCAGATTCGGCGTAATCCTTGGGCAATGACTGGAATTTGACCTCCATGCCACTCAATCGCCGCTCGACCGCCTGAGCGGCCTCCTGACGCGCAAAACCACCCAGATAAAGGCAACCATCATCCGCCCGGGGCGATTTGTTTTTATCTCGCGCCGCGTCAGTCGCCTCACTCAACAGGCGGATATCCTGCTGCGAACCTCGATACAAGCTCAACGGAGTTACATCTTTCGCACGCAGAGGCGCCTCTTGTTGATGCCAGATGTAATAGAACACATTGAGAACGAGTAGCAGCAGGAACAACCAACGCATAAAAACCTCAGGACAAGGGACATGCCATAGCCAAGCCTACGAACACCAGGTCTGGAACCACCCTGGCTTCAGGCACGATCCCGGAAACCAGGTCTGCATCCCCCCCAGTGAGGAACACAGTAAAATCATCCCCCCAGTAGCTGCGCGCCATCTCCAGCTGGGTCAGGACAAAGCCCCTGAGCATCAGCGAGCATCCTCGCTCCACCGCCTCGACGGTGGTACGACCCGGCACGAGACTTTCCAGGGCGCGCTCAGCGGCGAGATCCCCGTAACGGATTCTACGCGTATGGGTCCGCAGCTGATTGCGCATCAGCGGCATTCCCGGGCAGATGAATCCGCCGAGATGCTCCCCGTCGCCGGCAATGAAGTCGGCAGTGACCGCGGTACCGAAATCGAGCACCAGGCAGGCACCCGAGGCCAGGTGAAACCCGCCGAGCATCGCCAGCCAACGATCGAGCCCCAGCCGTTCGAATTCCTCATACCCGTTGCGAACACCGGACATTTCACGAGCCGGCGCGGCACAGACCACCGACACTCCGAAAGCTTGCGTCAGCAGCGCAATCAACGCCTGGGTTTCTTCAGGGGTCCTGACACTGACCAACCGGCAAAACCTGAGAGCGAGCCCCTTGAGCGCCTTCAAGCTCTCCAGCAAAGCGAGGTCCGAATCAACGACGCCCTCACCCACCACCCGACGCACATCTGCTTCGAGCACCCGCCACTTGATGAAACTGTTTCCACAGTCGAGCTCAAGAATCATCACGCAACCTCAGACTGAGCTCACCGCCACTAAAGACTTTTTCCACACCATCCACCTTCAAGCGCAAGGCACCCTGGCTATCAATACCCAGCACTTCGCCATCTATTTGATTAACGCCAGCAATCAGCGACACAGCGCGCCCCTGCCACAGATTATTTTGCTCCCACTCCGCCTGGATAGCTGAAAATCCGCCGACCTGATGACGACTCAAATAGGCCTGGAGCCTCTCCCCCAAGGCCGCAACGAGCTGATTGCGATCAAACACCTTGCCCGACTCAAGACGCATAGACGTCCACTGCTGATCAACCTCATCGGTCATCTGCATGTTCACATTAATCCCGACACCCAGGACCACGTGACAGACATCAGCAGGATCCCCCACCAACTCGAGCAGTATCCCTGCGATCTTTTTTTGCCCTACCAGAACATCATTGGGCCACTTCAGCCCCGCTGCCGAAATGCCAAGCTCTCGCAAGGCCTGCATTACCGCAAGCCCGACGACCAGGCTCAAGCCCTCCAGCTGCCGCATTCCCCCCTCGATACGCAACACCAGGCTGTAATAGATGTTTTCCGCAAAAGGGCTGGCCCATTTTCGCCCTCGTCGCCCTCGCCCGGCAGTCTGCCGCTCGGCAAGCACCAGGAATGGCGCAGCCTGGCCGCGCTCGATGGCGCGCAAGGCTTCGGCGTTGGTGGAGTCGATTGAGTCGAAGACCAGAACAGGCCAGTCACAAGAAGGGGCCAGCTCTCTGATGCCGAGAGGATCAAGCAGCGTCAAGGGTGCAGCCAGCTGATACCCGCGCCCGCGCACCTTGTGAATGGACAAGCCAAGTTCAGCCTCCAGATGCTGAAGCTGCTTCCATACCGCGCTACGACTGATACCCAAGGCAATGCCCAGGGCCTGGCCGGAATGAAACCGACCATCTTTAAGAAGCTCTAACAACGTCAGCATGCAAGTCTCGCCTCACAATGAGGCCCGCATGATAGCCATGCACCGAGCCGTTGCATAGAAAACCCGGGGGTCGGATTTTCCGGCGGACAAAAACAAAACCCCTACCTGCATACGCAGATAGGGGTTTCGGAATTTAATCTTGACGATGACCTACTCTCACATGGGGAAACCCCACACTACCATCGGCGATGCATCGTTTCACTGCTGAGTTCGG
>NZ_CABVHU010000023.1:77934-108160 GCF_902497855.1 Pseudomonas fluorescens | reverse complement strand
TTTTCGAAACCCATCGTCGCCGTTGATGTAGGCCTCAACGGCTGTGATTTTGAACTGCACGGAATACTTGCCCATTGGAAACACCCCAAAAGTCAGGATCTGTGTCCAACTTTTGGGGGTCAGTTCAGGGCGCCGCGTTTAGCCAGTAAGCACGCGTTATCGTTGACGACCATCGCGAGCAAGCTTGCTCCTACAGGGGCCGTGTTTAACCAGTAAATACGCGTTATCGTTGACGGCCATCGTCGGAACGCCGCCCGGTGCAAGCTCATACGGCATTGCGTGATCACTCGGACTTGGCACCGCTCAGGCGCTCGAAAGCCTGATTGGTGCGTATGACGAAACCGGTATCGGCACGAATCACAAAGAATGCGCCGATATCCTGTTGTTCGGCGTAGTCCCAACCCCGTACCGGGCCGAGAATCAGCAACAGGGTGGACAAGCCATCGGCCATCAGCGCTGAAGGATGAATCACCGTGACTGATGCCAGGGTGTGTGACACCGGTGCCCCAGTGCGGGCGTCGAAGGTGTGGGAGTAGCGCTTGCCGTCCTGCTGGAAATAATTGCGGTAATCACCGGACGTGGAAACACTGTAGCCGTCGACCGCCAGGATGCGTTGCGCGACCTGCCGATCATCCCGCGGCTCCTCGAGGGCGATGCGCCAGGGCGAGCCATCGAGTTTCCTGCCGGCCGCCTTGAGTTCGCCGGTGGCCTCGACGAGGTAATTATGGATGCCCATCGCGTCGAGCCTGGCGGCAAGGGTGTCGACCGCATAGCCGGCGGCGAGGCTGTTGAAGTCGACTTCGACCGCGGCGTCCTTGCACAGCTGATCGTTTTCGATGCGCAGATGCTGGTAACCGACGCGCTGGCGCACGTCGGCCAGCGCCTGGGCGGAAGGGACTTTTTCCTCACGGCCTTGCGGGCCGAATCCCCAGAGATTGAGCAAGGGTTCCACCGTCAAGTCGTAGGCCCCTTCGCTCTGTTCCGACAGCTGCTCGGCGACGCGGACCAGCTTGAGGATCGGCGCGGGCATGGTCTGGCAGCGATGGGCGGGCAGCGCGTTGAAGCGCTCGATGGCGGAGTCGCTGCGGTAGGTCGACATCTGCCGATCGACTTCAGCGAGGATCTTCTCGACCTCGACCCGGACTTCGGCCGGCGCCGCAAGCCCCTTCTGGCGCAGATATTGGATTGAATAGGTGCTGCCCATGGTCGGGCCACCGAAGCTTTCCATGGAGTCGCTGTTGCCGCAGCCGGACAACGCGCCAGTCAGCACCAGCATTGCAATCAGCCGCCAGCTCAACAACACCTGCATCTCCTGAAGAGTCCCCTGACACAACGCCAAGGCCAGCCATTATGCGATAGAAAGGTGGGAGCAACTGCCTTGATGACCCTTATTCTGAAAGCATATTGATAGACAGCTGAACTCCCACAGGTTTCGCGCCGGCAAGATCGTTCCCACGCTCTGCGTGGGAATGCAGCCCGGGACGCTCCGCGTCCCAGAAGCGGACGCGGAGCGTCCATTGAGGCATTCCCACGCAGAGCGTGGGAACGATCACCCACAAACAAAAACGCCCCGACCAAAGCCGGGGCGTTTTCATGTGCAGCTAGTGCTTAGCGCGGAAACGCTGGCGGGTTAACCCCAGCCATGTCTTCCATCACACGCACCACCTGGCAGCTGTAACCGAACTCGTTGTCGTACCAGACGTACAGCACAACGCGGTTGTCCTGAACGATGGTCGCTTCAGCGTCCACCACGCCTGCGTGGCGCGAGCCAACGAAGTCGGTGGAAACCACTTCCTGCGAATTGACGTAGTCGATTTGCTTGTGCAGATCGGAGTGCAGCGCCATGTAGCGCAGGTACTCGTTCATCTCTTCACGGGTGGCGCCTTTCTCAAGGTTCAGGTTGAGAATGGCCATCGACACGTTCGGCGTCGGAACACGGATCGCGTTACCGGTCAGCTTGCCGGCCAGCTCAGGCAGGGCCTTGGCAGCAGCGGTGGCAGCACCGGTCTCGGTGATTACCATGTTCAGCGCGGCGCTACGGCCACGGCGATCGCCCTTGTGGAAGTTGTCGATCAGGTTCTGGTCGTTGGTGTACGAGTGAACCGTTTCGACGTGACCGTTGATGATGCCGAACTTGTCATTCACAGCCTTCAGCACCGGCACGATGGCGTTGGTGGTGCAGGAAGCGGCGGACACGATCTTGTCGTCAGCGGTGATTTCACCGTGGTTGATACCGTGAACGATGTTCTTCAGCTTGCCCTTGCCAGGCGCGGTCAGAACGACGCGGTCGATACCCGGGCAAGCCAGGTGTTGGCCCAGGCCATCGGCGTCACGCCATACACCGGTGTTGTCCACCAGCAGCGCGTCTTTGATGCCGTACTGGGTGTAATCCACTTCAGTCGGGTTTTTCGCGTAGATAACCTGGATCAGGTTGCCGTTGGCGGTGATGGTGTTGTTGGCTTCATCAATGGTGATGGTGCCATTGAACGAACCGTGCACCGAGTCGCGACGCAGCAGGCTGGCACGTTTGACCAGATCGTTCTCGGCGCCCTTGCGAACCACGATGGCGCGCAGACGCAGGCCGTCGCCACCACCGGTTTTCTCGATCAGGATGCGCGCCAGCAGACGACCGATACGACCGAAGCCGTACAGGACAACGTCGGTACCGGTACGGCCGGAACCATTCTGCTTGCCGACCACATCGGCCAGCTCGTCACGGACGAAGTCTTCGGCGCTGCGGCCATTGCCTTCGGCTTTGAATTTGACAGCCAGCTTGCCCAGGTCGACCGACGCGGCGCCCAGCTTGAGCTCGCTCATCGCCTTGAGCAGCGGGAATGTTTCGTGGACGGACAATTCGCTGTCATCGGACTGGCGATGGCGAGCAAAGCGGTGAGCTTTGAGAATCGCGATGACAGACTGGTTGATCAGACTGCGGCCATAGATCGAGCTCACCACGTTGTTATTGCGGTAGAGCTGACCGATAAGCGGAATCATCGCTTCTGCGAGTGCTTCACGGTCGATCCATTCACCAAGACACTGGTCGGGCTTCTGAGTCACGGTAACCTTCCACATGTAGGGGCAGAAAAAAGGGGCTACATTATGCCGCCGAGTGGCCCCCGTAGCAATGCGCGCCTGTCGCGCAATCAGTAACAACTTTTCCTTCAAAAAAATCGCGCGCCGCGCCAGCCCAGTAAAACCGGGGGTTGCAGCCGAGTCAATTTTTTGGAGACAGCGCTGCCTTATCCGTAACCATCCGTAACACTGGTTCGTTTTGCCACTACATAATCCGTGATTTTTACTGAAAAACGACGCGATTTTGTCTTTACCACTACATTTGTCTCTCTTGAGGAATAGACACAGTCTGCAACTGACAGGCGGCACCCGGGACCGTTACAATTACCGACTTTGTCGCAACGCTTGGAGCTCAACCTTCCGTGCCCGTTCTGCGTCTACCGCTTCTCCCTGCCGCGGCAGGTAAACAGCACTGGGGCAACTTGCCCGGTGCCGCCCTGAGCCTGGCCATCGCCGAGGCTGCCAGCGCAGCCAAGCGCTTTACCCTGCTCGTGACTGCCGACAGCCAAAGTGCCGAACGGCTGGAACAGGAGCTGGGCTTCTTCGCCCCGGATTTGCCCGTGCTGCATTTCCCGGACTGGGAAACCCTGCCCTACGACCTGTTCTCGCCGCACCAGGACATCATTTCCCAGCGCATCGCCGCCCTCTACCGGCTGCCGGAGCTGAGTCATGGCGTGCTGGTGGTGCCGATCACCACGGCCCTGCATCGCCTGGCGCCGACCCGATTCCTGCTCGGCAGCAGCCTGGTGCTGGACATCGGCCAGAAACTCGACGTCGAGCAGATGCGCACCCGGCTCGAGGCCAGCGGCTATCGCTACGTCGACACGGTGTACGAGCACGGCGAATTCACCGTGCGCGGCTCGCTGATCGACCTGTTCCCGATGGGCAGCAAACTGCCCTATCGCATCGACCTGTTCGACGACGAAATCGAGACCCTGCGCACCTTCGATCCGGAAAACCAGCGCTCCATCGACAAGGTGGACACCGTTCGCCTGTTGCCGGCGCGAGAGTTTCCGCTGCAAAAGGATGCGGTCACGCGCTTCAAGGCGCGGTTCCGCGAGCGCTTCGATGTCGACTTCCGGCGCTGCCCGATCTTTCAGGACCTGAGCAGCGGGATCACCCCGGCCGGCATCGAGTACTACCTGCCGCTGTTCTTCGACGAAACCTCGACCCTGTTCGATTACCTGCCCCAGGACACGCAAGTGTTCTCGCTGCCGGGCATCGAACAGGCCGCGGAAAACTTCTGGAACGACGTGCGCAATCGTTATGAGGAGCGCCGCGTCGATCCGGCACGGCCTTTATTGCCGCCCGCCGAGCTGTTCCTGCCGGTGGAAGACTGCTTTGCGCGCCTGAAGGCCTGGCCACGGGTGGTCGCCAGTCAACAGGACGTGGAAACCGGCGTCGGCCGCGAACGCTTCCCCGCTCGCGAACTGCCGAACCTGGCCATCGAAGCCAAGGCCAGCCAACCCCTGGCGGCGCTGGCCGGTTTCCTCGACGAGTTCCCCGGGCGCGTGCTGTTCACCGCCGAGTCCGCCGGCCGGCGCGAAGTGCTGCTGGAATTGCTCGAGCGCCTGAAGCTGCGGCCGAAAACCGTCGACAGCTGGCCGGACTTTGTCGCCAGCAAGGAGCGCCTGGCGATCACCATCGCGCCGCTCGACGAAGGCCTGATGCTCGACGACCCGGCCCTGGCCCTGGTCGCCGAAAGCCCGTTGTTCGGCCAGCGCGTGATGCAGCGCAGGCGCCGCGAGAAACGCGCCGACGCCAACAACGATGCAGTGATCAAGAACCTCACCGAGCTGCGCGAAGGCGCGCCGGTGGTGCACATCGACCACGGTGTCGGGCGTTATCTGGGCCTGACCATTCTTGAGATCGACAGCCAGGCCGCCGAATTCCTGACCCTCGAATACGCAGAAAACGCCAAGCTCTACGTGCCGGTGGCCAACCTGCACCTGATCGCCCGCTACACCGGCAGCGACGATGCCCTGGCCCCGCTGCACCGCCTCGGTTCCGAGACCTGGCAGAAAGCCAAGCGCAAAGCCGCCGAACAGGTGCGCGACGTGGCCGCCGAACTGCTCGACATCTATGCCCGCCGCGCCGCTCGCGAAGGGTATGCCTTCGAAGATCCGAAAGCCGATTACGCGACCTTCAGCGCCGGCTTCCCGTTCGAAGAAACCCCGGACCAGCAAACCACCATCGAAGCGGTGCGCAGCGACATGCTCGCGCCCAAGCCGATGGATCGCCTGGTCTGCGGCGACGTCGGTTTCGGCAAGACCGAAGTGGCGATGCGCGCCGCCTTCATCGCGGTGCACGGCGGTCGCCAGGTGGCGATCCTGGTGCCGACCACCCTGCTCGCCCAGCAACACTACAACAGCTTCCGCGACCGCTTCGCCGACTGGCCGGTGAGCGTGGAAGTGATGAGCCGCTTCAAGTCGACCAAGGAAGTCAACGCCGCGGTCGCGGACCTGGCCGAAGGCAAGATCGACATCGTCATCGGCACCCACAAACTGCTGTCCGACGATGTGAAGATCAAAAACCTCGGGCTGGTGATCATCGACGAAGAGCACCGCTTCGGTGTGCGCCAGAAGGAACAGCTCAAGGCCCTGCGCAGTGAAGTCGACATCCTCACCCTGACCGCCACGCCGATTCCGCGCACGTTGAACATGGCGGTGTCGGGCATGCGCGACCTGTCGATCATCGCCACGCCGCCGGCCCGCCGCCTGTCGGTGCGCACCTTCGTCATGGAGCAGAACAAGAGCACGGTCAAAGAGGCCCTGCTGCGTGAGTTGCTGCGTGGCGGCCAGGTCTATTACCTGCACAACGACGTGAAGACCATCGAGAAATGCGCCGCCGACCTCGCCGAACTGGTGCCGGAAGCGCGGATCGGCATCGGCCACGGGCAGATGCGCGAACGCGATCTCGAACAGGTGATGAGCGACTTCTACCACAAGCGCTTCAACGTGCTGATTGCCTCGACCATCATCGAGACCGGCATCGACGTGCCGAGCGCCAACACCATCATCATCGAGCGGGCCGACAAATTCGGCCTGGCACAGCTGCACCAGTTGCGCGGCCGGGTCGGTCGCAGCCACCACCAGGCGTATGCTTACCTGCTGACCCCGCCACGCCAGCAAATCACACCCGACGCGGAAAAGCGCCTGGAGGCGATCGCCAACACCCAGGACCTCGGCGCGGGCTTCGTGCTCGCCACCAACGACCTGGAAATCCGTGGCGCCGGCGAACTGCTCGGCGACGGGCAGAGCGGGCAGATCCAGGCCGTCGGCTTCACCCTGTACATGGAAATGCTCGAGCGCGCGGTGAAGTCGATCCGCAAGGGCGAACAGCCCAACCTCGATCAGCCGTTGGGCGGCGGTCCGGAAGTCAATCTACGGGTACCGGCGTTGATTCCGGAAGACTATCTGCCCGACGTGCACGCGCGACTGATCCTGTACAAGCGCATTGCCTCGGCCACCGATGAGGATGGCCTCAAGGACCTGCAAGTGGAGATGATCGACCGTTTCGGCCTGTTGCCGGAACCGACCAAGAACCTGATGCGCATCACCGCGCTGAAGTTGCAGGCCGAGCTGCTGGGCATCAAGAAAGTCGACGGCGGCCCGCAAGGCGGCCGGATCGAGTTCGCCACCCAAACGCCGGTCGACCCGCTGACGCTGATCAAACTGATCCAGAGCCAGCCCAAACGTTACAAATTCGAAGGCGCGACGATGTTTAAATTCCAGGTGCCGATGGAGCGCCCGGAAGAGCGCTTTAATACTGTAGAGGCGCTGTTCGAGCGCCTCATTCCGAAAACTGCTTGAAGGACGCCGCATGCGCCTGTTTCACACACTGACCTTGTTGATGGCTTTGGTCGTCCCTACGTTGATGACTCTGGTCATCCCGACGGCATTTGCCGATGATCTGTATCAGGTCGAAATGATCCTGGTGCGGCAAAACGCGGTGCCCGCCATTGTCAGTCGCGCCGCGCCGGAAGACTGGGCGGCCGGCGCCCAGCGCATCGCCCCCGACAGCTTTCGCACGCCGAGCCTCAACCCCGAAGTGGACAAGCTCACCGCCAGCAACGACTACACGGTGTTGCTGCACAAGGCGTGGCAGCAGAACCTCGGCGAAGAAGCCACCAAAGTCGCGATCAGCGACGGGACGGAACAGTTCGGCCAGTTCCCGATCGAGGGCACGCTGAGCCTGAAACTGGGACGCTTTACCGACGTCGACGCGGATTTCTGGGTCAACCAGATCGACGCCAACGGCATGGTCACTGCCAGCGAACGCCTCAAGCAGGAAAGCCACACCAAGAACGGCCAGCTGAACTTCCTGGACAACGGCCACCTCGGCCTGCTGATCAAGATCACTTCGCTGACCGCCCCTGCGCCTCGGCCGGTCCCCGATGAAATTCCGGACTGATCGACGTGTCCCCGACCCTGAGCAAACCCCTGGCACCTTCCTGGGTCAGCCGATTCAAGGAACAGAGCCTGGAGCGTGGCCGGCGCTACGCACTGGAAAATCGCGTCAGGATAGTCGAGGCCGGCGACGCCACCATCATTGCCGCCTGCGAAGGCTCTGGCGGTAACGTTTACCGTCAGACCATTCGCCTGCGGGAGTCGGCCAAAGGCACCCTGCTGATGATCGACGCCCATTGCTCGTGCCCGGTCCACAGCAACTGCAAACACTGCGCAGCGGTGCTGTTGCAAGTGCAGGAAACCCTCGCCTACCCGGCCGCCGCCAAAGACGCCGAACTGCTGGAAAAACTCCAGGCGGTGCTGGAAAACCGCAACCCGAAAGCGCCGCAAGTGCTGGTGGACAACGTGCAACCGGTGCCGCGCCTGTGGCTGGCGAGCGTCGAGTTCAGCGCCTTTGAACCGCGCAACGGCAAGATGCAACGCTACATTCAGCATCGCGCCGCACTGTCGTTCAGCTACCTGGATGAATACGTCAGCGGGCAGAAGAACGCCGACGTGCTGATTCGCCAGGAAACCCAGACACTGCGGATAAAACGTCACCCGGAAATCGAACAGTCCTACAGGGAACAGTTGCGAATCCTCGGCTTCAGGGTCGCCACCCGGCAAAGCAAGGCCTTGCCGGAAAGCGCCGGGGAACTGTTCGAGATGGTCAACGACAGCGCCTGGCTGACCTTCACCCTCAATGAGCTGCCGAAGCTGCGCACCCAGGGCTGGGAGTTGCAGATCGACGAGGACTTCGGTTTCGACCTGACCGCGGTGGACGACTGGTACGCCACGGTCGACCAGGCACCGGAACGGGACTGGTTCGACCTGGAACTGGGGATCATCGTCAACGGTGAGCGCCTGAGCCTGCTGCCGATCCTGTTGAACCTGATGCGCTCCCACACCGAGATCCTCAACCCCGAGCGCCTGGCGCGACGGCGCGACGACGAGCTGATCCTGGTGAACATCCCCAACCGCCCCAATTCCGAGTATGGGCCCTTGCAAGTCGCCCTGCCCTTCGGCCGCTTGAAACCGGTGCTGGCGACCCTCGGCGAGTTCTATCTGCAAGAGCCCGGCGAGACCACCCTGCGCCTGAGCAAGGCCGACGCCACGCGCCTGAATCCCCTGGAAGACCTGCCGCTGCTGTGGGAGGGCGGTGAACAGATCCGCACCTTTGCCCAGCGCCTGCGGGACATCAAGGATCACACCGCGACCGCCCCCGAAGACCTCAACGCCACCTTGCGTCCGTACCAGCTGGAAGGCCTGAGCTGGATGCAGTCGTTGCGCCAACTGGAAGTCGGCGGGATTCTCGCGGACGACATGGGTCTGGGTAAAACCCTGCAGACCCTGGCGCACATTCTCAGCGAGAAAAACGCCGGCCGCCTGGATCGGCCGTGCATGGTGGTGATGCCCACCAGCCTGATCCCCAACTGGCTCGACGAAGCGGCGCACTTCACGCCGCAACTCAAGGTGCTGGCGCTGTACGGCGCCAGTCGCAAAAAGCATTTCGACCAGCTGGCCGATTACGACCTGATCCTCACCACCTATGCGCTGCTGCCCAAGGACGTCGAGCGGCTGGCGGCGCAGCCGTTGCACGTGCTGGTGCTGGATGAGGCGCAGTACATCAAGAACCCCAACAGCAAGGCCGCCCAGGCCGCGCGCGAGCTGAATGCGCGCCAGCGCCTGTGCCTGAGTGGCACGCCCCTGGAAAATCACCTGGGCGAGCTATGGTCACTGTTTCACTTCCTGTTGCCCGGCTGGCTTGGCGATGTAAAAAGCTTCAACCGCGATTACCGCGTGCCGATTGAAAAGCGCGGCAGTGAAGTCAGGCTGCAACACCTCAACGGCCGGATCAAACCCTTCCTGTTGCGCAGGACCAAGGAACAGGTGGCCACCGAGCTGCCGCCGAAAACCGAGATCATCCACTGGGTCGAACTCAACGAAGCCCAGCGCGATGTGTACGAAGCCATGCGCCTGGCGATGGACAAGAAAGTCCGCGACGAGATCACCCGCAAGGGCGTGGCCCGCAGCCAGATCATCATCCTCGAGGCGCTGCTCAAGCTGCGCCAGGTGTGCTGCGATTTGCGCCTGGTCAACGAAGCGACCCTGCCCGCGCGCGGCAGCAGCTCGGGCAAGCTCGACAGCCTGATGGAAATGCTCGAGGAGTTGTTCGAGGAAGGACGGCGGGTGTTGCTGTTTTCGCAGTTCACTTCAATGCTGGCGCTGATCGAGGACGAACTGACCAAACGCGGTGTCGCCTATGCCCTGCTGACCGGCCAGACCCGCGACCGCCGCACGCCGGTGAAGGACTTCCAGAGCGGCAAGCTGCAGATTTTTCTGATCAGCCTGAAGGCTGGTGGCGTGGGCTTGAACCTGACCGAAGCGGACACCGTGATCCACTACGATCCATGGTGGAACCCGGCAACGGAAAACCAGGCGACCGACCGTGCGTATCGCATTGGCCAGGAGAAACCGGTATTCGTCTACAAGCTGATTGCCCGGGGCACGGTGGAAGAGAAGATCCAGCACCTGCAGAAGGAAAAATCCGACCTCGCGGCCGGCGTGCTGGACGGGCGCAAGGCCGGGGACTGGAAGTTGCAGAGTGATGATATCGAAGCGTTGTTTGCGCCGTTGCCGGAGAAGCTGGAGAAGCGCTGAAATTTGCAGTGCCTGGTAGGCCGCCTTCGCGAGCAGGCTCGCTCCCACAGGGTTTTGTGTCGATCACAAATAATGTGGGCAACATCCATCCACTGTGGGAGCGAGCCTGCTCGCGAAGGGGTCACCTCGGTTTAACGCCAGGCTCAACCTTTGAGCACCCGCGCCAACGTCGACGCCACCGTCCCCATCCCGTCCCGCAACGCCTGCTCGATCTCGGCCATGCTGATCACCGCCGCCGACTTGCCCGCCGCCGGGTTCACCACCAGCGCCAGGCAGGCGTAATCCAGCTCCAGCTCGCGGGCCAGTGCCGCTTCCGGCATGCCGGTCATGCCGACGATGTCGCAGCCGTCGCGCTCCAGCCTCTCGATCTCCGCGGCGGTTTCCAGACGCGGTCCCTGGGTGCAGGCGTACACACCCTGGCTGGCAAAACCGACGTTCTCGGCCACCAATGCCGCGATCAGCTGCTGACGCAAGGCTTCGCTGTAGGGCGAGCTGAAATCGATGTGGGTCACCTGTTCGAGATTATCGGCGAAATAGGTGTGTTCGCGACCACTGGTATAGTCGATCAACTGATGTGGCACGCACAAAAACCCGGTACTCATCATGGGGTGAATCCCGCCCACGGCAGTGACCGCGAGAATCGCCTCGGCACCGGCCTGCTTCAGCGCCCAGAGGTTGGCGCGGTAGTTCACCCGATGCGGCGGGATCCGGTGCGGATGACCGTGGCGCGCGAGGAACAGCACCTCCTTGCCGGCGTACTCACCGACCTGCACCTCGGCCGAAGGCGCACCGTAGGGCGTATCCACCGCCAATGACTGGCGAATGTCCAGGCCCTCGAGCCGGGTCAGCCCGGTGCCACCGATGATCGCGTAAACCGTCATGGGCAAAGTCCTCAATCAATCAGTTGAGCTTCTCTGAGCGCGCCGACAGCAGCCAGCCAGCGCGGGTGCTGACGATACTCGACGTTGGCGAAGGCCTGGCCGCGCATCCGCGCAATGCGTGGCGACGGTTTGACTTTCAGGCGCTGGGCGGCGCTCAGCGCGAGCTCGGCGGCGGCGCGGTCGTTGCACACCAGGCCCATGTCGCAACCGGCCGTCAGCGCCGCTTCGATACGACTGGCGGCATCGCCGACCACATGGGCACCCGCCATCGACAGGTCGTCGCTGAAGATCACACCGTCGAATTGCAACTCGCCACGCAGGATGTCCTGCAACCAGCGGCGGGAGAAACCGGCAGGCTGGGCATCGACCTGCGGGTAAATGACGTGGGCCGGCATGACGGCCGCCAGTTGCTTGCTCAGGCGGGCGAACGGCACCAGGTCATTGGCGCGAATGTCATCGAGACTACGCTCATCGTTGGGGATGGCAACGTGGGAATCGGCCTCGGCCCAGCCGTGGCCGGGGAAGTGTTTGCCGGTGGCCGCCATGCCGGCGCTGTTCATGCCGCGGATGAACGCACCGGCCAGCAAGGCCGCGCGCGCCGGGTCGCCTTCGAACGAACGCGTGCCGACCACGGCGCTGCGCTGGTGATCCAGGTCCAGCACCGGGGCGAAGCTCAGGTCGAGGCCGACCGCCAACACTTCGGTGGCCATGATCCAGCCGCACTGCTCGGCCAGGTAATCGGCATTCGGGTTGTCGGCAATGGCACGCATCGCCGGCAGCCGCACGAAGCCCTGGCGCAGGCGCTGCACCCGACCGCCCTCCTGGTCCACGGCCAGCAGCAGATCGGGACGAATGGCGCGGATCGCCGCACTCAATTCACGCACCTGGCGCGGGTGTTCGATGTTGCGCGCAAAAATGATCAGGCCACCCACTTCGGGTTGACGCAACAATTGGCGATCTTCGGCCGTCAGCCAGGTACCGGCGACGTCCACCATCAACGAGCCTTGCAGGCCAGCAGTCATAGAAATTCCTTGATAACGATGAACCCTGCTCGCACGCATTGCTCACCCCGGGTGATAGCCCGGTTGGCGAAAACAATGGGGTGCAGGTTCGAAACGAGAGTCGGCATGGGCGCCCAGCTTAGCGGATGTCCGCTGCCGCGCCCACCCGTGCGGGGTCAAACCTTGGCGGCAAAGGGTGTCGATTTGCTACGCGGGCGCAGCTGCGCGGTGGCCATGGCCGTGTCGGTCACGCCGGTTTCGGCGCGCATGCCGGCCGCCAGGAACGGCACCATCAGCCGCATGACCTGCTCGATGGAGGTGTTGACGCCGAAGTCGGTCTCGGCAATCGCGCGCAAGGCCTTGATCCCCGACATGCTGAACGCCGCGGCACCGAGCATGAAGTGCACCCGCCAGAACAGCTCGATCGGTGGAATCCGCGGCGCGGCCTCGTTGACCAGCGTCATGTAGCGGCGGAACACCTTGCCGTACATGTCTTCCAGGTAACGCCGCAAATGGCCCTGGCTCTGACTGAAGGCTAAGCCCAGCAAGCGCATGAAGATAGACAGGTCGTTGCCGCTGCGTGGCTGTACCACCAGGGCTTGCTCGACGAGGATTTCCAGCAGTTCTTCAAGGCTCGGCTTGTTTTCCGGCTTGGCCTGCCGCCGCTCCAGCTCTTTGTCGAGGCTGATGCAGAACGGGCCGAGAAAGCGCGAGAAGACCGCCTGGATCAGCGCCTTCTTCGAGCCGAAGTGATAATTCACCGCCGCCAGATTGACCCCGGCCTTGCTGGTGATCAGACGCAACGAGGTTTCGGCGAAACCTTTTTCCGCGAACAATTGCTCGGCAGCATCGAGAATGCGTTCAACGGTTTCCGACTGGGCCATGGCTACTCCGCCTGACAAACACTTGTTTGAAACATACGTTTCAGTCCCAGCATTGTCAAGTCTGGCGGTTCGTTTCGGGAATGGTCGGTCAGCTATTTAACCATACATCGGCGAAGCTTTAATCAGCGGCTTGCTCGACCGTCTGGCGGCCGGCAAAAAAAGGGGCATTGCCAAGACCGTTCCACTGTATATAATCCCAGTCACTGTATAAAAAGACAGAGCGATCAATATGCTAAAGCTGACGCCACGCCAAGCAGAGATTCTGGCCTTCATCAAACGTTGCCTGGATGACAACGGCTACCCGCCGACCCGTGCGGAAATCGCTCAGGAACTGGGTTTCAAGTCGCCCAACGCGGCGGAAGAACACCTCAAGGCCCTGGCCCGCAAGGGCGCAATCGAGATGACCCCCGGTGCCTCCCGTGGCATTCGCATCCCCGGTTTCGAAGCCAAGTCCGACGAATCCACCCTGCCGATCATCGGACGCGTGGCGGCCGGCGCCCCCATCCTCGCCCAGCAGCACATCGAAGAGTCCTGCAACATCAACCCGACCTTCTTCCATCCCCGCGCCGACTATCTGCTGCGGGTCCATGGCATGAGCATGAAGGACGTGGGCATTTTCGACGGCGACCTGCTGGCCGTCCATACCACCCGTGAAGCCCGCAATGGCCAGATCGTGGTCGCGCGGATCGGCGACGAAGTCACCGTCAAGCGCTTCAAGCGCGACGGCAGCAAAGTCTGGCTGCTGGCCGAAAACCCTGAATTCGCCCCTATCGAAGTGAACCTGAAAGATCAGGAACTGGTGATCGAAGGCTTGAGTGTCGGCGTCATTCGCCGCTAAAGGAGGCTTTATGCAGTTCCCACATACACCACAGCAAGCCCAGTTGCCGTTGTTCGAGGCGTTCATGATGCAGCCATTGGCGCCGATCCTGAAAGAGGTGGTCGAGTCGCCCTGGAGTGCCGAACCGGACGTGTTCAGCGAGCTGTCGCTGCGGGGTGCGGCCGGGAACTGCCTGAACCTTCTGGCACCGATCCTCAGGGAACTGAGCGAGGACCAGGACGCCCGCTGGCTGACCCTGATCGCCCCGCCCGCCAGCCTGACCCAGGCCTGGTTGCGCGATGCCGGCCTGAATCGCGAACGCATCCTGCTGCTGCAGCCCCGTGGCGCCCAGAGCGCCCAGCAACTGACCTGCGAAGCCCTGCGCCTGGGCCGTAGTCATACGGTGGTCAGCTGGCTCAACCCGCTGAGCTCGGCCTCACGGCAACAGTTGATCAGCGCCGCCCGGACCGGGGACGCGCAGAGCCTGAATATTCGACTGGGTTAACTGAAAAGCAGCGAATGCGCCGAGCAGCGCGGGGCTTCTCCAAGGATAGAGAAGCCGATCTGTAAGGTACCGCAATAAAACGACGGACGGGATCAATGAAGAATCCGCGACCCCTGATCCGGTTCAAATTCACCTTCAACTAGGCGTCCGGCCATCTGAACGCCGACGCTCAACATCGCCTTGGCGACTTCCACGTGCTGGCCTTGCAGGAACGCCTTGGCATCCTCAGAAAAATCCAAAGTAACCAGAGAACCTTCGTCCTCGGCCCTGCGCAGCTCGATACGGCCGTCTGGTAACTCGACTATTTCTAAAAAGGACGTTGGCATAAAAATGAGTTCTCCAAGAAAGGCGGGGATTATATAGGCATCTGCCCGGCTTCGCTCGGGATCTTGACCAGATGTCATCACTCAGGGAAATTTCCCACAACACGCTTCCCTGAGGGAAACACTGGCCAGATACTCAGTGTTTCAGCACTCGTTCAAGCCTTCGCGAAACCGGATCGCCAGGCCCTTGAGGTTCTGGCGCCAGCTTTCCAGCTCTTCCCGACTCAATTCCTGAGGCGCCTCTTCTTCATCCAGGTTAACGGCCAGGATCAGCGGCTGGGTCACATCGCCTTTTGGTTTGCGCGGCGCCCGTGGCGGCTGGAACAGCGCCGCATGGGCGGCCAGCAGCCGGGCGAGCCAGGTTTCCGGGTTCTGCGCCAGCTCGACCATCTCGGCCATTTCAGGGATGGCGATGGTTTCCAGCACTTCCCGGGTCAGCAGCATCTCCGCCCGTGGCGCATTGGCCTGGGGCAAGCGATAGAAGCCGGCAATTTCATGACACAAGCCAAGCAGCGCGCCGTACAGGTGAAACAACGCCGATTCGCGCCCGGCCTGAATCAGCGCCAGCGAATTCATCGCCCGCCCCTCTTCGGCCTTGGCGAGCGCTTCCAGCGACAGGCCGGCGAAATAAATCTTCTGGTTGGTACGGGTATAGAGTTCGTGGGCCATGACGGCAGCCTCCACAACGAAATAATTGCTTCACGCAGGTCAGACAGTGTCGTGGATCACCTGCGCCTCCCGCAAGCACAAAACAAAAAGGCCGCATGAACACCCGAAGGTGGTCATGCGGCCTTTGGTGCCGAAGGAACTCCGCCGCCCCCTGTAGGAGCGAGCTTGCTCGCGAAAAACCCTAGAACGACGCTTTCATCCAGACAGCACGCGTTAGCGTTGACGTCCTTCGCCGGCAAGCCGGCTCCTACAGGGCGACGCGTTCATCCAGACAGCGCGCGTTAGCGTTGACGTCCTTCGCGAGCAAGCTCGCTCCTACAGGGGCCGCGCGTTCAATCAGACAGCATGTTTTAGGCCTTGGCGGCTTTTGCCGGGCGCTTGTCTTCGACCGTCCACTTGCCGCCGTCGTAGTACGCCTTCCAACCCGTCGGCTTACCGTCGACTTCAGTCTGCACGTACTGCTCCTTGGTCTTGCGGCTGTAACGGATCACCGTTGGCAGGCCGTCCGGGTCTTTCTTCGGTGCTTCGCACAGGAAGTGGTACTTCGGATCGATCTCATCCTTGTGCGGCACGATCTCCATGACCAGCGGCGCACGGGTCTCGCGGTTTTTCGGGAACTGGCTCGCCGCCAGGAACAGCCCGGAAGCACCGTCGCGCAGGATGTAGGTGTCGTTGACCTTTTCGCATTTCAGCTCAGGCATCTTCACCGGGTCCATCTTCGGCGGCGCCGCGTCACCGCTTTTCAGCAGTTTGCGGGTGTTCTTGCAGGTCGGGTTGGTGCAGCCGAAGAACTTGCCGAAACGGCCGGTCTTGAGTTGCATCTCGCTGCCGCACTTGTCGCATTCCAGGCTCGGACCTTCGTAGCCCTTGATGCGATAACTGCCCTCTTCGATTTCGTAGCCGTCGCAATCCGGGTTGTTGCCGCAGATGTGCAACTTGCGCTTCTCGTCCAGCAGGTAAGCGTCCATCGCCGTGCTGCAGATCGGGCAACGGTGCTTGCCACGCAGCACCAGCGACTCCGACTCACCCTCGTCGTCCGCGGCGATTTCATCGCCCGGCACCAGGTTGACGGTGGCCTTGCAGCGTTCTTTCGGCGGCAGGCTGTAGCCCGAGCAACCGAGGAACACGCCGGTCGACGCGGTACGAATCTGCATCGGCCGACCGCACACCACGCACGGAATGTCGGTCATCACCGGCTGGTTGGCGCGCATGCCGCCTTCAGGGCTTTCGGCTACTTCGAGCTTCTTCTTGAAGTCGCCGTAGAACTCGTCGAGCACGTTTTTCCAGTCGCGTTCGCCCTGGGCCACGTCATCGAGGTTCTCTTCCATGCCGGCGGTGAAGCCGTAGTCCATGAGATTGGAGAAGCTCTCGGCCAGGCGCTCGGTGACGATGTCGCCCATCTTTTCCGAATAGAAACGACGGTTGTGCAGCGCCACGTAGCCGCGGTCCTGGATGGTCGAAATGATCGCCGCGTAGGTCGAAGGACGACCGATGCCGCGTTTTTCCATTTCTTTTACCAGGCTCGCTTCCGAGTAACGCGCCGGCGGCTTGGTGAAGTGCTGGGTCGGATCAAGCTTGATCAGCTTCATCGCGTCGCCCTGGGCCATGTCCGGCAGCACGTCGTCATCGCCTGGCTTGGCGATCTGCGGCATCACGCGGGTGTAACCGTCGAACTTGAGGATGCGGCCCTTGGCGCGCAGCTCGAAGTCGCCGGCACCGACGGTGACCGTGGTCGACAGGTATTGCGCCGGCAGCATCTGGCAAGCGAGGAACTGGCGCCAGATCAGCTCGTAGAGCCGCTCAGCGTCACGCTCCATGCCCGACAGCTTGCTTGGCTCGGTATTGGCATCGGAGGGACGAATCGCTTCGTGAGCCTCTTGTGCGCCTTCCTTGCTGCTGTAGACGTTCGGGTTTTCCGGCAGGTACTTCTTGCCGAACTCGCCTTCAATATAAGTGCGCGCCATCGTCACGGCATCGGCCGAGAGGTTGGTGGAGTCGGTACGCATGTACGTGATGTAGCCCGCTTCGTACAAACGCTGGGCCATCATCATGGTCTTCTTCACCCCGAAGCCCAGGCGGTTGCTCGCGGCCTGCTGCAGGGTGGAAGTGATGAACGGCGCCGACGGCTTACTGCTGGTCGGCTTGTCTTCGCGCTTGACGATGCTGTAGCTGGAAGCCTTGAGCTTTTCCAGCGCGGCCATGGCCTGGGCTTCGTTGAGCGGCTTGAAGGCCTCGCCCTTCTCGCGGGCCACGTCGAAGCGCACGGTGGCGCCCTTGGCGGTGCCGAGGTCGGCGTGGACTTCCCAGTACTCTTCCGGGTTGAACGCACGGATTTCGCGCTCACGCTCGACCACCAGCTTCACGGCCACCGATTGCACGCGACCGGCGGACAGGCCACGGGCGACCTTGGCCCACAGCAGCGGCGACACCATGTAACCCACAACACGGTCGAGGAAACGACGCGCCTGTTGTGCGTTTACACGATCGATGTCCAGCTCGCCCGGCTTGGAGAAGGCTTCCTGGATCGCCTTCTTGGTGATTTCGTTGAACACCACGCGCTTGTAGCGGCTGTCGTCACCACCGATGGCTTCGCGCAGGTGCCAGGCAATGGCTTCCCCCTCGCGATCCAAGTCGGTTGCGAGATAGATGGTGTCAGCATCCTTGGCGAGCCGGCGCAGCTCTTCGATGACTTTCTCTTTGCCCGGGAGGATCTCGTACTGGGCTTTCCAGCCATGATCGGGATCGACGCCCATGCGCGAGACCAGCTGCTTGCGCGCTTTCTCTTTCGGCGTGAGCACCGGACCCTCGCCCGCGGCGGCCTTGCCACGCTTGGCGGCAGGCTCTTTGCTGGCGCTAGCCGAACCGCTGGTGGGCAGGTCTCGGATATGGCCGATACTCGACTTCACCACGTATTGGTTACCCAGATACTTGTTGATGGTCTTGGCCTTAGCCGGGGATTCCACAATGACCAGCGATTTGCCCATGGATCAGAAAATTCCTGAATTCTAGAAGTGAAAGGCGGTTGGCGCCTGACGCGGCACCGCTATATATAGTGGCTACAAGGTGAGGTCAAGCGCAGGGTTCTGCGCGCACTCAGCTTATGGCTTGGAAAAAAGGCTCGGTTCGGCTTGCACCAAAGCAAAGCGCGGCACCTGTTCGCCGTCAACCTCGACCGACTCCAGGAACATGCTCAAGGGGCGCACCCAAAAGCCGTAATCGCCATACAGGGCTTGGTAGAAGACCACTTCCTCTTCGGTTTCCGAATGCCGCGCGGTGCTGAATACGCGGTACTGCGGACCTTTGTAATGCTCGTACAGACCAGGTTGTAACGGCATGGTTTGGCCCTCGCTCAAATCTTTTCAAAAAAAAACAAAAAAAATCCGCAAAAACAAAAACCGGGGCACTTGGCCCCGGCTTCCTTCAACGAAACGCTTAAACGCGTTCGAAGACGGTGGAGATGCCTTGGCCGAGACCAATGCACATGGTGGCTACCCCGAAGGTGCCGCCATTCTGCTTCATCACGTTCAACAGGGTGCCGGAGATACGTGCACCGGAGCAACCAAACGGATGACCCAGGGCGATCGCGCCGCCGTGCAGGTTAACCTTCTCGTTCATCTTGTCGAGCACTTTCAAATCTTTCAGCACCGGCAGGGCCTGTGCAGCGAACGCTTCGTTGAGCTCGAAGAAGTCGATATCGGTGATGCCAAGGCCTGCGCGCTTCAGTGCTTTCTGGGTGGCCGGTACTGGACCATAGCCCATGATCGCCGGGTCCACACCCGCCACCGCCATCGAGCGGATCACCGCCAGAGGCTGGATGCCCAGGTCCTGGGCACGCTGCGCCGACATCACGATCATGCACGATGCGCCATCGGTGATCTGCGACGAAGTGCCCGCTGTCACGGTGCCACCTTTCGGGTTGAACGCTGGCTTGAGAGCGGCCAGGCTTTCCAGGGTGGTTTCCGGACGAATGGTTTCGTCGTAGTCGAACAGTTTCAGGAAACCGTTCTCGTCGTAGCCCTGCATCGGGATGATTTCGTCCTTGAACTTGCCTTCCACGGTCGCCTTTTGGGCGAGCTGGTGGGAGCGCAGGCCGAAAGCGTCCTGTTGCTCGCGAGTGATGCCGTGCATCTTGCCCAGCATTTCCGCGGTCAGGCCCATCATGCCCGAGGCTTTTGCCGCGTACAGCGACATGTGCGGGTTCGGATCGACACCGTGCATCATGCTCACGTGCCCCATATGCTCGACGCCGCCCACCACGAATACGTCACCGTTGCCGGTCATGATCGCTTGCGCGGCAGTGTGCAAGGCACTCATCGACGAGCCACACAGGCGGCTGACGGTCTGGCCGGCAGCGGTGTGCGGGATCTGCGTCATCAGGGACGCCATGCGGGCGATGTTCCAGCCCTGCTCCAGGGTCTGGTTCACACAGCCCCAGATCACGTCTTCGACTTCGTTCGGGTCGACCTTGACGTTGCGTTCCAGCAGTTTGCTGATCAGGTGCGCCGACATGTCTTCGGCGCGGGTGTTGCGGTGCATGCCGCCCTTGGAGCGGCCCATCGGCGTACGACCGAAGTCGACAATCACGACGTCTCTAGGATTCAAGCTCATAAAATTTCACTCTCGCTCTAGTGTGGGCGCTTAACCGAAGAACCGTTGGCCGGTTTTGGCCATTTCACGCAGTTTTGCGGTCGGGTGGTACAGCGCGCCCAAATCAGCGTACTGGTCAGCCAGGGCAACGAACTCGGCCACACCGATCGAATCGATATAGCGCAGCGCACCGCCGCGGAATGGAGGGAAACCAATACCGTAGACCAGGCCCATGTCGGCTTCGGCAGCGGTTTCGACGATGCCGTCTTCCAGGCAACGCACGGTCTCCAGGCACAGCGGGATCATCATCCAGTTGATGATGTCTTCGTCGGTGACTTCACGCTGTTCGAACACGATCGGCTTGAGCACTTCCAGCACCGACGGGTCGGCGACTTTCTTCTGCTTGCCGTTCTTGTCGGTCTCGTAGGCGTAGAAGCCCTTGCCGTTCTTCTGGCCCAGGCGATTGGCTTCGTAGAGCACGTCGACGGCCGAACGACGGTCGTCTTTCATGCGGTCCGGGAAACCTTCAGCCATCACGTCACGACCGTGGTGGCCGGTGTCGATGCCGACCACGTCCATCAGGTACGCCGGGCCCATCGGCCAGCCGAACTTTTCCATGACCTTGTCGATGCGCACGAAGTCCACACCGGCGCTGACCAGCTTGGCGAAACCGCCGAAGTACGGGAACAGCACGCGGTTGACCAAAAAGCCCGGGCAGTCGTTGACGACGATCGGGTTCTTGCCCATTTTCTTGGCGTAGGCCACGGTGGTGGCGACAGCCAGCTCACTGGACTTCTCGCCACGGATCACTTCCACCAGCGGCATCATGTGCACCGGGTTGAAGAAGTGCATGCCGACGAAATTTTCCGGACGCTTGAGGGCCTTGGCCAGCAAGGTGATGGAAATGGTCGAGGTGTTGGACGCGAGGATGGTGTCCTCCTTGACCTGGCCTTCCACTTCAGCCAGCACGGCTTGCTTGACCTTGGGGTTCTCGACGACCGCTTCGACGACCAGGTCGACGTGACCGAAGTCACCGTAAGACAGGGTCGGACGAATGCCGTTGAGCACTTCAGCCATTTTCGCCGCGGTCATGCGACCTTTATCAACGCGGCTCACCAGCAGCTTGGCGGCTTCAGCCAGGCCCTGCTCGATCCCGTGTTCGTTGATGTCCTTCATCAGGATCGGCGTGCCTTTGGAGGCCGACTGATAGGCGATACCGCCCCCCATGATGCCGGCGCCCAATACGGCGGCCTGCTTCACGTCCTTGGCGATTTCGTCGTAGGCCTTGGCCTTTCTTTTCAGTTCCTGATCGTTCAGGAACAGACCGATCAGGCACTGCGCAGCAGAGGTCTTGGCCAGTTTGACGAAACCGGCGGCTTCGACTTCCAGCGCTTTGTCGCGACCGAAGTTCGCGGCTTTCTGGATGGTCTTGATCGCTTCGACCGGCGCCGGGTAGTTCGGGCCCGCTTGACCGGCGACGAAACCCTTGGCGGTTTCGAACGACATCATCTGTTCGATGGCGTTGAGCTTGAGTTTTTCCAGCTTCGGCTGACGCTTGGCCTTGTAGTCGAATTCGCCGGAGATGGCGCCCTTGACCAGGTTCAGAGCCGCTTCGAGCAATTTCTCGGGGGCGACCACGGCGTCGACGGCGCCGACCTTCAGCGCGTCTTCGGCGCGGTTTTCCTTACCGGCGGCGATCCACTCGATGGCGTTGTCGGCACCGATGATGCGCGGCAGGCGCACCGTGCCGCCGAAGCCCGGGTAGATGCCCAGCTTGACTTCCGGCAGGCCGATCTTGGCAGTGTTGGCCATGACGCGGTAGTCCGCCGCCAGGCACATTTCCAGACCGCCACCCAGGGCGATGCCGTTGATCGCGGCGACAGTCGGGACATTCAGGTCTTCGAAATCGCTGAAGATCCTGTTGGCTTCGAGGTTGCCCGCCACAAGCTCTGCATCGGGCAGCTTGAAGTTCTCGACAAATTCGGTGATGTCGGCGCCAACGATGAACACGTCCTTGCCACTGCTGACGATCACACCCTTGATCGAATTATCTGCCTTGATGGTGTCTACGGCCTGACGCAATTCGTTCAGGGTTAGACGGTTGAACTTGTTGACGGACTCACCCTTGAGATCGAACTTCAGTTCGACGATGCCACTTTCAAGAGCCTTAACCGTGATGGCTTTACCTTCGTAAATCATCAACTGATCTCCACGATATGGAAGCTGAACAGTACACGCCGGACGCAGGCGAATGGCTTGGCAGGACGGTTATCGTCAATGCTACGCCCATCCACCCGGCACACCCGCCAACGCGATAGTCGGGATTCTGTAGGAGCGATCTTTAATACAAACGCTCAATTCATACGCCCGTTTGATTTGGGTACGCCACCTTCACGGAATTTCCGACAATTGTCAATCGCCCAGAATACTGGTTGAAGCGCGACTTTACGGTCATATCCGTACCACGAGGACCTGCAACACGCGGATGCATGTGCGGCCATTCATAGGATCAATTGTTAGAAAAGTCGCCCTAAAACGCGGCAGGCTGCGTTTAACAGGCTACGCTGGCGGGGAGATGGGATATTTTTCAACGCTTTGGGTGAATACCCGCCGCAAGATCAATGTGACAAAGAATTTCCGGCCTGCCTGGCCAACTTCCGCCCGATGATTAAGTCGGGCTTTTTATTGCCTGCTTGCCAGGCGCATGGGGCGATCGTTCCTACGCTCTGCGTGGGAACGCCTCAACGGACGCTCCGCGTTCGGCTCTTGATGGGACGCGGAGCATCCCCGGCTGCATTCCCACGCAGAGCGTAGGAATGATCAGATGCCGGCGCGGGATCGGGTTCAGGCCAGGGCCTTGAGGGTGGCGTCGATTTGCTGCAACACCTCGGCTTCGCCCTTCTCGCCCCAGTACAAGGTGATCATCTGCTTGTCCGCCTCGACCTTGTAGACGTTGCCCGGCAATTTTTCGAAATGATTGAGCAGCACAGGGTCCTCACAGGCCTCCTGCCACTGATTCACCCACTCCCCCGGGGATTTTTGCCAGTAGCTCCAGCACGCCGGCCGATTGCCACGCCGCGGCCTATGGTACTGGGCGCACGGGCTCGGCGGCTCCGGGCTGAGCCAGTGTGGCCACTCCTGAGGCGCCAGTTGCATGGCCAGGCCGATGCGTCGCGCCTCCATGCGCAGGGCCATGCGCCCGCTCTGTCCACGGGACGGCCGCAACCATGCCAGCGGGCTCAGGACCACTAACAGGATTGACACCACTATCCAGACCGTCATATCTGTACTCCCGTTTTTACATGCACCGTTTTTACATGCACCGTTTTTACATGCACCGTTCTTAAATGCACCGTTTTTTGCATCGTTTTTGAATGCACCGCTTTTAGATGCACCGATTTTAAATGAGCGCGCCGGGTCACTTTGAAACCAATGTGCTTGAAACCAGCCATACTTACCCTTAATGCAACCCTCAGGAGGTGCACCTCATGCCCTACAACCACATCCTGGTCGCTGTAGACCTGACCGAAGAGTGCGACCCTGTCATCCACCGCGCTCGCGAGCTGTCGGTGAGCAACGGCTGCAAACTCTCCCTGGTGCACATCGTCGAGCCGATGGCCATGGCTTTTGGCGGTGACGTGCCGATGGACCTGTCACAACTGCAACAGCAGCAGTTCGATCAGGCCAAGGAGCGACTGGACCGATTGATCCTGAAGTACCCGGAACTGTCCAAGGAATACAGCCACCTGACCTACGGCCAGCCCCGCCAGGAGATTCACCACCTGGCCAAGGAGCAAGGGTGCGACATGATCGTGGTCGGCAGTCACGGCCGGCATGGCCTGGCACTGCTGCTGGGCTCCACCGCCAATGACGTACTGCACGGCGCGCCATGCGATGTGCTCGCGGTACGCCTGCAAAACAAAAGCTGACACCAACCCCGTCGAACGCCGCACCGCGGCGTGCCAGGTACGCCGCCTCCCCCTGTAGGAGCCGGCTTGCTGGCGAATGCCACATCGCGGTGTGTCAGATACACCGCCTTCCTGTAGGAGCCGGCTTGCTGGCGAATGCCACACCGCGGTGTGTCAGATACACCGCCTTCCTGCAGGAGCCGGCTTGCTGGCGAATGCCACACCGCGGTGTGTCAGATACACCGCCTTCCTGCAGGAGCCGGCTTGCTGGCGAATGCCGCACCGCGGTGTGTCAGATACACCGCCTTCCTGTAGGAGCCGGCTTGCTGGCGAATGCCGCACCGCGGTGTGTCAGGTACACCGCCTTCGCTGGCAAGCCAGCTCCTACAGGGGCGAATGCCGCACCGCGGTGTGTCAGATACACCGCCTTCGCTGGCAAGCCAGCTCCTACAAGTGTCGGTTCCTTCAGGCAGATCGCATTTCATATGAAAAGCCCGGCGTTCATCACGAGCGCCGGGCTTTTTTTATCGCAGGATCAATCAGGCATCCAGCTCGGCCCAGCGCTCGACCATGACGTCGAGTTCAGCATTCAACTGCTCCAGCTGGGCAATCACCGCCGCGGTCTCGGCCGCCGGACGCTGGTAAAACCCGGCGTCCGCCATCTGCGCTTCAACGGCTGCGATCTGCTGCTCCATGGCTTCGATCTGCCCCGGCAAGGCTTCCAGCTCGCGCTGGACCTTGTAGCTGAGCTTTTTCTTCGCCACTGGCGCTTCTACCGCTGCGACGGGCGCCGGCTCAGCCGTGACCACCGCAGACGTCAGGTCGGCCTTGCCGGATTTGCTCTCGGTCACGCCCAGCAGGCGCGGCGAGCCGCCCTGGCGCAGCCAGTCCTGGTAACCGCCGACGTATTCGCGAACCTTGCCTTCACCTTCGAAGACCAGGGTGCTGGTGACCACGTTGTCGAGGAATGCCCGGTCGTGGCTGACCATCAGCACGGTGCCGTTGAAGGTCAGCAAGACCTCTTCCAGCAGCTCGAGGGTTTCGACGTCGAGGTCGTTGGTCGGTTCGTCGAGCACCAGCAGGTTCGCCGGCTTGCTGAACAGTTTCGCCAGCAACAGACGGGCACGCTCGCCGCCGGACAGCGCCTTGACCGGCGTGCGGGCACGCTGCGGGCTGAACAGGAAGTCGCCGAGGTAGCTCAGCACGTGACGGCTCTGGCCATCGATATCGATGAAGTCGCGACCTTCGGCCACGTTGTCGATCACGGTCTTTTCCAGGTCCAGCTGATGGCGCAACTGGTCGAAGTAGGCCACGTCGATGCGCGTCCCCTCTTCCACGGTGCCGCTGGTAGGCTGCAGGCCGCTGAGCATCAGTTTCAGCAGGGTGGTCTTGCCGGTACCGTTGGCGCCGAGCAGACCGATACGGTCGCCGCGCGTCAGGACCATCGAGAAGTCCTTGATCAGGAACGGGCCGCCCGGGTGAGCGAAGCTCACGTTCTCGAGCACCATCACCTGCTTGCCGGACTTGTCGGCGGTATCCAGCTGAATGTTGGCCTTGCCGGTGCGCTCACGACGCTCGCTGCGCTCCACGCGCAGGGCCTTCAGGGCACGGACGCGACCTTCGTTACGGGTGCGGCGCGCCTTGATGCCCTGGCGGATCCAGACTTCTTCCTGGGCCAGTTTCTTGTCGAACAGCGCGTTGGCGGTCTCTTCAGCCGCCAGAGAGGCTTCCTTGTGCACCAGGAAGCTGGCGTAGTCGCCGTTCCAGTCGATCAGGCCGCCGCGATCCAGTTCGAGGATACGGGTAGCCAGGTTCTGCAGGAAGGAACGGTCGTGCGTGATGAACAACACGGCGCCCTGGAAATCCTTCAGCGCTTCTTCAAGCCAGGCGATGGCCCCGATGTCCAGGTGGTTGGTCGGTTCGTCGAGCAGCAGCAGGTCCGGCTCGGAAACCAGGGCCTGGGCCAGCAGGACGCGGCGACGCCAGCCGCCGGACAATTCGGCGAGGGTCTTGTCGGCCGGCAACTGCAGACGGCTCAAGGTGCTGTCGACCAGTTGCTGCAAACGCCAGCCGTCACGGGCTTCGAGGTCGTGCTGGACGTGCATCAGCTTGTCCAGGTCGGCGTCGGTGACGATGTTCTGGCTCAGGTGGTGATACTGCGCGAGCAGCTCGCCGACACCGTCCAGGCCTTCGGCCACCACGTCGAACACGGTCCGCTCGTCGGCTACCGGCAATTCCTGCGGCAATTCGCCGATCTTGAGGCCGGGCGCACGCCAAACGGAGCCTTCATCGGGCTTCTGGTCGCCCTTGACGAGCTTCATCATGCTGGACTTGCCAGTGCCGTTGCGGCCGATGATGCACACCCGCTCACCACGGGCGATCTGCCAGGACACCTTGTCCAACAACGGCATAGCGCCGAAAGCAAGGGACACATCGCTGAATTTGAGCAGGGTCATGAGCTTCTCCAAAAACCGGGCGCGCATTCTACCTGACTTGAGGCTGCAGAAGGCCGGCAATTTCACCTGGGCGACACTCTGCAATACAAATGTTGCGAGTTGATGCTGCGAGGCCGGCAAAGCTTTCGCCCGTTGCTGGCAAAAGGCTAAGCTACAGACAATTCAGCGCGGGCATCGCTTGCGCTTGTCATGATTTCTCTGCCCGGACGTCTCATGCGCAGTCGCCTTTTTAGTCTTTTGTCCTGTTTTCTTCTTGCTGCCACCGTCGTCCACACCGCCCAGGCCGTGGACTTGTCCACCCAACGCCAGTATTACGATGAAGCCAAGCGCGCCCTGGCCAAGGGTGACACCGGCCCGTATTTCCGCTATCGCCAGGCCCTCAGCGATTATCCGCTGGAACCTTACCTGGCGTATGACGAGCTGACCGCGCGCCTGAAATACGCGAGCAATACCGAAATCGAGCAATTCCTCGCCGAACACGGCGACCTGCCCCAGGCCAACTGGATGAAATTGCGCTGGTTGCGCTGGTTGTCCGAACGCGGCGACTGGGCGACCTTCGTCAAGTATTACGACCCGAAGATGAATTTCACCGAGCTGGACTGCCTGAACGCGCAGTACCAGATCACCCATAACCAGAAAGCCGAAGGTTACGCCAACGCGCAAAAACTCTGGCTGACCGGCAAATCCCAACCGGCCGCCTGCGACACGCTGTTCGGCGTCTGGGCCGCCGAAGGCCAACTGACCGAACAGCGACGCTGGGAGCGCACCAAGCTCGCGGCCCAGGCGCGCAACTATCCGCTGGCCAACAGCCTGGTCAACGGCCTGACCACCCTCGCCCCGCGCGGCCGCCTGCTGGTGGAAGTGGCGCAGAAACCTGAACTGCTCAACGACCCGGCACGGTTCATTCCGGCCGATGAGCCGATGTCCGACGTGGTCAGCCTGGGCCTGCGCCGCCTGGCGCGACAGGATCCCGACCGGGCGATGCAGATGCTCGACGGCTACGCCAGCAGCATGCACTTCTCCCGCGACGAAAAAGTCGCGATCGCCCGGGAAATCGGGCTGTCCCTGGCCAAGCGATTCGACCCTCGCGCGCTGGACATGATGACCAGATACGACCCGGAACTGCGCGACAACACCGTGTCGGAATGGCGCATGCGCCTGCTGTTGCGCCTGGCCCGCTGGGACGATGCCTACCAGTTGAGCCGCCGCCTGCCGCAGGACCTGGCGACGACCAACCGCTGGCGCTACTGGCAGGCGCGCAGCCTGGAACTGGCGCAGCCGCAGAGCGCGGAAGCCCAGACGCTCTACAAGAGCCTGGCCCGCGAACGGGATTTTTATGGGTTCCTGGCCGCCGATCGCTCGCAGTCGCCCTACTCGCTGAACAACAAACCGCTGGTGCTCAGCCAGGCACTGATCAACAAGGTGCGCAACACCCCGGGCATCCGTCGGGCACTGGAATTCCACGCCCGCGGGCAAATCGTCGACGGCCGCCGCGAGTGGTACCACGTCAGCCGCCACTTCAGCCGCGATGAAATGGTCGCCCAGGCGAAACTGGCCTATGACCTGAAATGGTATTTCCCGGCGATCCGCACCATCAGCCAGGCGCAATACTGGGACGATTTGAACATCCGCTTCCCGATGGCCCACCGCGAAACCCTGGTGCGTGAAGCCAAGATCCGTGGGCTGCATTCGAGCTGGGTGTTCGCCATCACCCGCCAGGAAAGCGCCTTCATGGACGACGCCCGCTCCAGCGTCGGCGCCAGCGGCCTGATGCAGCTGATGCCCGGCACCGCCAAGGAAACCGCGCGCAAGTTCAGCATTCCGCTGGCCTCGCCGCAGCAGGTGTTCGATCCGGACAAGAACATCCAGCTCGGCGCCGCGTACCTGAGTCAGGTCCACGCCCAGTTCAACGGCAACCGCGTCCTCGCCTCCGCCGCCTACAACGCCGGCCCCGGCCGCGTGCGCCAGTGGCTGCGCGGTGCGGACCACCTGAGCTTCGACGTGTGGGTGGAAAGCATCCCCTTCGACGAAACCCGCCAGTACGTGCAGAACGTGTTGTCGTACTCGGTGATCTACGGCCAGAAACTCAACTCGCCGCAGCCGCTGGTGGATTGGCATGAGCGGTATTTTGACGATCAGTGATTTAGCCACGCCCCTGCGTCCGTACACCACCCTGCAGGAGCTGGCTTGGCGGATCGCCGCACCGCAGCGAAAGCGGTCTGTCAGCCAACACCTCTGCTGAATGTGCCGCCGCCTTCGCCGGCAAGCCGGCTCCGACACAGATCGGTGGCGTTCACCGATCTGGCGTTCACTGAAGATCCCTGTAGGAGCAAGCTTGCTCGCGATGGTCGCCAACGATAACGCGTTAACCCTGACACTGTCAGCCAACACCTCTGCTGAATGTGCCGCCGCCTTCGCCGGCAAGCCGGCTCCGACACAGATCGGTGGCGTTCACCGATCTGGCGTTCACTGAAGATCCCTGTAGGAGCAAGCTTGCTCGCGATGGTCGCCAACGATAACGCGTTAACCCTGACACCCAACGGCGTTCTCAAGTTTTTCGTCGGAACGCCGCCCGGAGCAAGCTCGCTCCTACAGGAACTCAAACAAAAATGCCCGCTTCGATCGAAGCGGGCATTTTTTTTAAAGCAAGATAAAAAATCGTCCGAACGCGGCCCGAACCTGCGGCAGCTCCTACGCCGATCGAGATCGAGTAGCGGCTTGTTTGCCAAGTTCCGTAAGCCGATATCGTTGGGCCGGGCTTTTCGGCGAATCGGGGTTGGTCATTTCGATCAAACCTGCAGCTAACGCCGGCTTGAGGTAGTTAGCGCGGAACGTCGCCTTATGAGCCAATCCGACCTCTTCCATCAACTCGCTGACCTTCATCGGCCCCCTACCAAGCAGCGACAAAAGCAACCTCACTACTTGGTCGGTTACTTGGTCAGTTACTAGGTCGGTCACTAGGTCGGTCACTGGTTCGCTCTGAGTTGCCTCCTTGAGTGCAAGACTCAATGCCTGCAGCATAAACTCAACAAAAGGTGTCGATTCAGCCAACTGATCGGCTGCCGACAATGCCGCGTAATAAGCGTCCTGCTGCTCGCGAATCACTGCCTCGACCGGCAAATAAGCCAACACCGGGCGCCACTGACTGAGAATCAAGGTTTGCCAAAGACGCCCCATGCGTCCATTGCCATCGGCGAAAGGATGGATGAATTCAAATTCATAATGAAAGACGCAACTGATGATCAGCGGGTGCCAGTCAGTAGCACCCAGCCACGCCAACAGATCATCTATCAAATGCGCAACGCGACTGGGCGGTGGCGCCATATGAGCCAGTCGCTCGCCCCGGTAAAAACCCACGCCGGCTTGGCGGAACTGTCCAAAGTCGTCGATCAAACCGTGCATTAACAACTTATGAGCCTGCAGCAAATCGGCTCGACTGCCTGGCTGCCAATCCGGCATAGCCTCATAGGCTGCGAAGGCATTGCGCACTTCCTGGATTTCCCGAGGCAACCCCAGCACTCGCTGCCCCGCGAGCACAGCAGTCACCTGCTCGATACTGAGGGTATTGTTCTCGATGGCCAAGGACGCCTGAATCGTCCGAATCCGGTTGCCGCGCCGCAGTTGAGGCGTCTGCCGACGATCATCCACAGCCGACAGCTGACCGATCTGTTCACTGATCTCGGCGATCAACGCCAGTATTCGGGTGGTCAGGGTCAACGGTGGTTGATAACGGCTCATATCCTCATCCAGGCTCGCAACTGAGGCCGCCATAATGCCCGAACGCAGCCAGATTTATTAATCTCGTTCGCCGCCCGGGCGCTCACTGAAGATCCCCTGTAGGAGCTGGCTTGCCAGCGAAAGCGGTCTACCAGTCAACACCCCTGCTGAATGTGCCACCGTCTTCGCCAGCAAGCCGGCTCCTACACGGGATCGGCGTCGTCCACCGATTGCGTGTTTACCGAAAATCCCCTGTAGGAGCTGGCTTGCCAGCGAAAGCGGTCTACCAGTCAACAC
>NZ_CABVHU010000023.1:0-77778 GCF_902497855.1 Pseudomonas fluorescens | reverse complement strand
GCAAGCCGGCTCCTACACGGGATCGGCGTCGTCCACCGATTGCGTGTTTACCGAAAATCCCCTGTAGGAGCTGGCTTGCCAGCGAAAGCGGTCTACCAGTCAACACCCCTGCTGAATGTGCCACCGTCTTCGCCAGCAAGCCGGCTCCTACACGGGATCGGCGTCGTCCACCGATTGCGTGTTTACCGAAAATCCCCTGTAGGAGCTGGCTTGCCAGCGAAAGCGGTCTGTCAGTCAACACTTCTACTGAATGTGCCGCCGCCTTCGCCGGCAAGCCGGCTCCTACACCGGTTGTTTGCCGGACTCAGGATTGTGTACGCCCGATTACCTATAGGTGAAGCTCGGATTCAGCCTTGCCATCACTGAACTGCAACGCCGCCAACCGCGCATACAACGCGTTGCTCGCAATCAACTCCTGATGCGTCCCCACCGCCACCAGCCTCCCCTGATCCATCACCGCGATCCGGTCGGCGTTTTTCACCGTGGCCAGGCGGTGGGCGATGACCAGGGTGGTGCGGTTTTTCATCAGGCTGGGCAGGGCCTGCTGGATCAGGTGTTCGCTCTGGGCATCGAGGGCGCTGGTGGCTTCGTCGAGCAACAGGATCGGGGCGTCCACCAGCAGCGCCCGGGCGATGGCCAGGCGTTGGCGCTGGCCGCCGGACAGGCCGAGGCCGGCGTCACCGAGGTGGGTCTGGTAACCGTTGGGCATGGCTTCGATAAAGTCATGGGCGTAGGCGATAGTTGCCGCTTCCTTGACCTGGGCCAGGGTCGCCGTCGGGTTGCCGTAGCGGATGTTCTCTTCGATGCTGCCAAAGAACAGGGCCGGGCTTTGCGAGACCAGGGCGAAGCAGCGGCGCAGGTCCAGCGGGTCGAGTCGGGTCAGGGGGATGCCGTCGAGCAGGATGCGGCCCTCGGCGGGATCGTAAAAGCGCAGCAGCAGGTCATACACCGTCGACTTGCCGGCCCCGGACGGCCCTACCAGCGCCAGGGTTTCACCGGCATTGATCGTCAGACTCAAGCCATCGACGGCGTAGCTTTGCGGACGCGACGGGTAGGAAAAACGCAGGTCTTGCAGTACCAGGTCGCCCTTGACCCGCTCCGGCAAGGTCACCAGGCCGGTGGTCGGCGGCTGGATGATGTTTTCCGAGCGCAGCAACTCGGCGATCCGCTCGGCGGCGCCGGCGGCGCGCTGCAATTCGCCGATCACTTCGCTCAAGGTCCCGAACGCACTGCCAACGATCAGGCTGTAAAACACAAAGGCGGCCAGTTCACCCGCGGTGATCCGCCCGGCAATCACATCCATGCCACCGACCCACAGCATCACCCCGACCGCGCCCAGCACCAGCACGATCACCAGGGTAATCAACCAGGCGCGCTGGAAGATGCGCTTGCGGGCGGTGTCGAAGGCCTCCTCCACGGTCACGGCAAACCGTTGCTCGTCCTGCACCTGGTGGTTGTAGGCCTGCACGGTCTTGATCTGGCCCAGGGTTTCGGAGACGTAGCTACCAATGTCGGCAATCCGGTCCTGACTCAAGCGCGACAGGCTGCGCACGCGCCGGCCGAAAATCAGGATCGGCGCGATCACCAGGGGCAAGGCGATCACCACGATGCTGGTGAGCTTGGGGTTGGTGATGAACAGCAGGACGATCCCGCCGATCACCATCAGCAAGTTGCGCAGGAACAACGACAGCGAAGAGCCGATCACCGATTGCAGCAAGGTGGTATCGGCCGTCAGGCGCGACTGGATCTCGGAGCTGCGGTTGTCTTCGTAGAACCCCGGGTGCAGGTAAATCAGGTGGTTGAACACCTGGCGGCGGATGTCCGCGACCGCGCGCTCGCCGATCCACGACACCAGGTAAAACCGCGCGAACGTGCCGATCGCCAGGCCGAGCACCAGCAGCAGGAACAGGCCGATGGACTGATTGAGCAACTGCGGCGACTGGGTCATGAACCCCTGGTCCACCACCAGGCGAATGCCCTGCCCCATGGACAAGGTGATGCCGGCCGTAACAATCAAGGCGAGCAAGGCACCGAGGGCCGGCCAACGATACGGCGCAAGAAAACGACTGGCCAGGCGAAACGCGCGGCGTTGACGAGCAGAGAGCATCAGGACCATCCATGTACGCGACAAAGCCATTATTCGGGCCAGCCTACACCGCCGAAATGGCATAGACCCTAAAGGCAACCATGTAAATCACAATGAGTCACTTTAATTATGACCGCAATGCCTAGACGCTAGACACTATTGGTCTAAAGTTCGGGTGGCAGGACCGCGGTATTTCTGGTGGACTGATATGGCTGCCGAGGAAGATCGCAGGGAGTTGTCATAGCCCGGTCACCTGGCGGTTCTACAGTAAGCACACAACCTGATGAGGAGACAGGCATGTCCTTGCAAAACAGCAGCGAAGACAAGATTGAAGTGATCCGCACACAGCCAGACCAGTCTCTGGGTTGCTCGATTATCGATGAGGATGGGCGCGAAGTACCGATCACTGAAGGCATGATCCAGGACGCTTGCCGCGAACTGGAAAAGCGGTTGGTCAAGCCTGCCGAAGAAAAGTGATATAGCCACCGTCTTCTTGACCCGGCCCTGGTGGCCGGGTTTTTTATGGGTGCTGATCCGGCAAATGTGGTGCGTCGTTCGCGGGCAAGCCTCGCTCCTACAGGATTGATGCGATGCCAAAATTGACGCATGACCCGTAGGAGCGAGGCTTGCCCGCGAAGGGGCCGACTCGGTCCTAAACCGCCACCGCCCCCAACGCCACCACCATCTTGTGCAATACCGGCGAATCCCCCTCAATCCGCACCTGCAACCCATCAATCTCCCGCCGCAACGGATAATGCTTGCGCAACGCATCAAACGCCGCCCGCTGCTCACTCACATTGCCTACCAGACTGCGCCTGAAATCCGCATCGTCCCGACGCGGGTCGTACACCCCTCGGCACACCATCGCCAACGCCCAGGCTGGGTCGCTATGCCCATTCAAGGTCACCTGCGACAACCAGGGCGCCGGCAGCAGATCGCTCAAGCTGACCTGTTCCGGTTGCCCGAGGAACCGGCAATACGCCTGATAGATCTGCGCCGTCCCGCGCTGCTTGCCGTCCAGGCTGTACCCGGCAATGTGCGGCGTCGCCAGCACGCAGAGTTCGGCCAGCGCCACATCGACCTCGGGCTCGCCCTCCCAGACGTCCAGCACCGCTTGCAGGTCTTCACGCTGCAACAGCACCTGGCGCAACGCGGCGTTATCCACCACCGGGCCACGGCTGGCGTTGATCAGCCAGGTGCCGGGCTTGAGCTGATTCAAGCGGGTCTTATCGAACAGATGCCAGGTCGACTGGCCCCCGTGCTTCTTCAACGGCGTGTGCAGGCTGATCACGTCGCACTGCTCGATGATCTGCTCGAGGCTGACGTAGTCGCCCCCTTCCGCGGCTTGCCGGGGCGGATCGCAGACCAGCACCTTCCAGCCCAGCCCTTGCAGGACCTTGACCAACCGGCCACCCACCTCGCCGGCACCCACCACCCCGTAGGTGCGTTGCGTCAGGTCGGCGCCTTCGATCTCGGCCAGGGTCAGCAGGCTGCCCAGCACATAGTCGACCACGCCCCGGGCGTTGCAACCGGGGGCGCTGGACCAGGTGATGCCGGCCCGCTGAAAATAATCCAGGTCCAGGTGATCGGTGCCGATGGTGCAGGTGCCGACAAAACGCACCTTGCTGCCCTCGAGCAGCGCGCGATTGACGTTGGTCACCGAACGCACCAGCAGCACATCGGCCTGTTCGACGGTGGCGCGGTCGATGGACCGCCCCGGCACCCGGCGGATTTCGCCGAAACCTTCGAAGAAGGCATCGAGCAGCGGGATATTTTCGTCGGCAACAATCAGCATGGCAGGCTCCTTTGGCGGGTTGGCAGTGTAGGCGGAGATGACCGTGGTGGGCCAGCGGGCATTGCTCACGGTCATCAAAAGCCCCCCGCCCCCTGTAGGAGCTGGCTTGCCAGCGAAGGCGGTGGCACATCCAACACACATGCAACCTGATCCACCGCCATCGCGAGCAGGCTCACTCCTACAATTTGATCGCCGCCTTGCCGGGACTTTTGGGTTCGCCGCAACCCCTGTAGGAGCTGGCTTGCCAGCGAAGGCGGTGGCACATCCAACACACATGCAACCTGATCCACCGCCATCGCGAGCAGGCTCACTCCTACAGTTTGATCGCCGCCTTGCCGGGACTTTTGGGTTCGCCGCAACCCCTGTAGGAGCTGGCTTGCCAGCGAAGGCGGACTCGCATCCAGCATCGATGTCGACTGACCCGCCGCTTTCGCCGGCAAGCCGGCTCCTACAGGGAACGTCGAACTACTCGAGTAACCCATTACAAAATCCCAACACAGCGATTTTCCTGACCGATACGTCAACAGGTAGAATGCCCCGCCTCGCGCATCAAACACCTTTGGACGTTCCGCCCTTGAATTCCGTAACCGACCGCCCCGCCGCTCCCGCCCTCACCCGCCCCGCCCGGGTTCGCCTGGAGCTGAAAAACCTGCTCGCCCTGGCCCTGCCGATCATGGTCGCGCAGCTGGCGACCACCGCCATGGGCTTCGTCGATGCGGTGATGGCCGGCCGGGTCGGGCCGCGGGACCTGGCGGCGGTGGCGCTGGGCAACTCGATCTGGGTCCCGGTGTTCCTGCTGATGACCGGCACCCTGCTGGCCACCACCCCGAAAGCCGCCCAGCGATTCGGCGCCGGCACCCACAGCGAGATTGGCCCGATCGTGCGCCAGGCCCTGTGGCTGGCCCTGGTGGTGGGTTTGATGGCGACCATCATGCTATTCAGCGCCGAACCGATCCTGCACCTGATGAAGGTCGATCCGGAGCTGATCGGCCCCTGCATGCAATACCTGCACGGCATCGCCAGCGGCCTGCCCGCCGTGGCTATCTACCATGTGCTGCGCTGCTTCAGTGACGGCCTGGGCCGCACGCGCCCGGCCATGGTCCTGGGCTTGTGCGGGCTGGCGCTGAACATTCCGCTGAACTACGTGTTCATCTATGGCCACTTCGGGGTGCCGGCCATGGGCGGCGTCGGTTGCGGCTGGGCCACGGCGATCGTGATGTGGGTCATGGCCCTGGGCATGGCCGGCTGGGAACGCTGGGCGCCGGCCTACCAATCGAGCAAGCTGTTCAGTCGTTTTGACTGGCCGCAATGGTCGGTGATCAAACGCCTGCTGGGCATCGGCTTGCCGATCGGGATTGCGGTGTTTGCCGAGTCGAGCATCTTCGCCGTGATCGCCCTGCTGATCGGCAGCCTGGGCGCGACCGTGGTCGCCGGGCACCAGATCGCGCTGAACTTCAGCTCGCTGGTGTTCATGATCCCCTACTCCCTCGGCATGGCCGTGACCGTGCGCGTCGGCCAGGCACTCGGGCGCCAGCAACCCCGTGAAGCGCGCTTCGCCGCCGGGGTCGGCATGGGCACGGCGCTGGCGTACGCGTGCATTTCCGCGAGCATGATGCTGCTACTGCGCGAACACATCGCAACCATCTACACCGCCGACCCGACGGTGATCCGGGTGGCGGCGATGCTGATCGTGTATTCGGCGCTGTTTCAGTTCTCCGACGCGATCCAGGTCACCGCGGCCGGCGCGTTGCGCGGTTATCAGGACACCCGGGTGACGATGATCCTGACCCTGTTCGCCTACTGGGGCATCGGTTTGCCAGTGGGCTACGCCCTGGGCCTGACCGACTGGTTCGGCACCCCGAGCGGCCCGAGCGGGCTGTGGCAGGGCTTGATCGTCGGCCTGAGCTGCGCAGCGCTGATGCTGTCGATCCGCCTGACGCGCAGTGCCCGAAAGCAGATCCGCATCAGCCGTTCGGCGGGTTAAGCGAATTGCTTGCCGATCCGTTGACGCGCAGTGCACGCAGCTCCTACAGGGGCCAGCGTTTAATCGAGCGTCTCACTGATCGTTCCCACGTCGAGGCGTCGAACCGTCCGCGTGGGAATGCATCAGCGGACGCTCCGCGTTCGGCTCTTGGGACGCAGAGCGTCCCTGGCTGCATTCCCACGCAGAGCGTGGGAACGATCAAACAACGGGCCATAACGCCCATGCAGGTTTTTAACCGGACTTCTTGCGGATCCAGTAAAGGTAGGTACCTGCCGCTTCATGCTGCCCCACCAGTTCATGGTCGAGAAACACACAAAACTTGGGAATATCGCGGCGTGTCGACGGATCGGTGGCGATTACCTTCAGCAGGCCGCCGGGCGCCAGGTCACGGATGTGCTGGTGCAACATCATCACCGGCTCCGGACAGTTGAGGCCAGTGGCGTCGAGGGTGCCGTCTACCGGCGTATCGATCATTTCACTCATGGTTCACTCCTGAAACTTGCCGGCATTGTCGCGCATTGCCGGGTTTGACGTCACCTGTGGGAGCGGGCTTGCTCGCGAAGGCGGCCTGACATCCAACATCGAGGTCGACTGACCCACCGCTTTCGCCGGCAAGCCGGCTCCTACAGGGGGTTGATCGTTCCCACGCTCCGCGTGGGAATGCATCCCGTGACGCTCTGCGTCACATCCAAAGGCGGAACGCGGAGCGTCCCCGGCGGCATTCCCACGCAGAGCGTGGGAATGATCAGAGCGCAAGCTCAGCGGGATTTCGGTTTCTTCACGTCCAGCCGCCGCAAATGGCACGTCACTTCTTCCCGGTCGTGATACAGCTGCTTGCAACCAATCTCCACCCGAATCCCGCGCTCCTTGAAACCGTCGGCAATCCGCTCCAGCAAGCGCTTCACCTCGGCATACCGCTGCTTCATCGGCAACTTCAGGTTAACCACCGCTTCCCGGCAATGCCCCTCGCCAATCCACTCCTCCAGCATCGCCGCATTACGCGCCGGCTTCTCGACAATGTCGCACACCATCCAGTCCACCGGCTGCCGAGGCTTGAAGGTAAACCCGTCAGCCATCAAATGCTGCACCAACCCGGTCTCCATCAGGCTTTCCGCCATCGGCCCATTGTCGATCGCCGTCACCAGCATCCCGCGATTAACCAGCTGCCACGTCCAGCCACCCGGTGCCGCACCAAGGTCAACACCCGTCATGTCACTGTGCAACCGCTCATCCCACTGATCCCGCGGAATAAAGTGGTGCCACGCCTCCTCCAGCTTCAACGTCGAGCGGCTCGGCGCCTCACGCGGAAACTTCAACCGCGGAATGCCCATCGGCCACATCGCCGAGTTATTCGACTCCGCCAGCCCCATAAACACTTCGCGTCCACTTTTAAACGTCAGCAGCAACCGCGGTTTAGAAGGATCCTCCACCAACTTCCCAGCCGCCATCAGCGCCTTGCGCAAATGCCCTTCAAACTTCTTGCAGAAGTTCGACAGCTCCTTGCCATCGTTGGTGTCGACCATCTCCAGCCACAAGCTGCCGCACAGCGGAAAATCCGCCATGTGCGCAAGGATCACGCTGATACGGTCAGTTTCCGGCAAATCGATAAAAATCCCCCGAGCCCACTGCCGCGGGAAGATCAGATCAGCAAAACGCTGACCGCGCATCAACCGCTCGGCGCCGTCTTCTTCGGTGCAGATGAATTCGGCGCAGGCGCTGGCGGTCTTGGCCTTGGCATAACCGGCCACGTTCAGCCGAGCGGCGTGTTCGGAAATCTCGGAACAGACTTCGCCTTCGAAGCCCGGCCGGCAATGCATAAAGAGGGTATTCATTCTTACTCCTGGGCAGATGGCGAGACATTCAACCACTGCGCGATGCCCAGGCTTGCGTTGAAGCAAAGCCTGTCACGAAAACCGGCGCATGATAGCCGAGTTCGGAACCTTGGACTTGTCCATAGAGTCCAGTTATTAGCCAGCTACTGAAAACAGGGCTAGTTTAAATGCTCTGTCCGTCCCCTCAGTCCGTAGCCGTGCGGACTTCAAGGAGTGATCGCAATGCCGTCCCTCGATAGCCTGAACACCCTTAAAACCCTGCAAGTCGACGACAAGACCTACCACTATTTCAGCCTGCCCGACGCCGCCAAGAGCCTCGGCGACCTCGACCAGCTACCCATGTCGCTGAAAGTCCTGCTGGAAAACCTGCTGCGCTGGGAAGACGACAAAACCGTCACCGGCGCCGACCTCAAGGCCATCGCCGCCTGGCTCAAGGAGCGACGCAGCGATCGCGAGATCCAGTACCGCCCGGCGCGGGTCCTGATGCAAGACTTCACCGGCGTACCCGCCGTGGTCGACCTGGCCGCCATGCGCGCCGCCATGGCCAAGGCCGGTGGCGACCCGCAGCGCATCAATCCATTGTCGCCGGTAGACCTGGTGATCGACCACTCGGTAATGGTCGACAAATTCGGCAGCGCCAGCGCCTTTGGCCAGAACGTCGACATCGAAATGCAACGCAACGGTGAACGTTATGCGTTCCTGCGCTGGGGCCAGAGCGCCTTCGACAACTTCAGCGTGGTGCCGCCGGGCACCGGCATCTGCCACCAGGTCAACCTGGAATACCTCGGCCGCACCGTCTGGACCAAAGACGAAGACGGCCGCACCTACGCCTTCCCCGACACCCTGGTCGGCACCGACTCCCACACCACCATGATCAACGGCCTCGGCATCCTCGGCTGGGGCGTCGGCGGGATCGAAGCGGAAGCGGCGATGCTCGGCCAACCGGTGTCGATGCTGATCCCGGAAGTGATCGGCTTCAAACTCACCGGCAAGCTCAAGGAAGGCATCACCGCCACCGACCTGGTGCTCACCGTCACCCAAATGCTGCGCAAAAAAGGCGTGGTCGGCAAATTCGTCGAATTCTACGGTGACGGCCTCGCCGACCTGCCCCTGGCCGACCGCGCGACCATCGCCAACATGGCCCCGGAATACGGCGCCACCTGCGGCTTCTTCCCGGTGGATGACATCACCCTCGACTACCTGCGCCTGTCCGGCCGGCCGCTGGCCACGGTAAAACTGGTCGAGGCCTACAGCAAGGCCCAAGGCCTGTGGCGCCTGCCCGGCAAAGAACCGATCTTCACCGACAGCCTGGCCCTGGACATGGGCAGCGTCGAAGCCAGCCTCGCCGGGCCGAAACGCCCACAAGACCGTGTCTCCCTGCCCAACGTCCCGCAAGCCTTCAGCGACTTCACCGACCTGCAATTCAAACCCACCAGCAAAGAAGAAGGCCGCCTGGAAAGCGAAGGCGGCGGTGGCGTCGCCGTCGGTAACGCCGACCTGGCCGGCGAAGCGGACTACGACTACGAAGGCCAGACCTACCGCCTGAAAAACGGCGCCGTGGTCATCGCCGCCATCACCTCCTGCACCAACACCTCCAACCCGAGCGTGATGATGGCCGCCGGCCTGGTGGCGAAAAAAGCCGTGGAAAAAGGCCTGAAACGCAAACCCTGGGTCAAGAGCTCCCTGGCACCCGGCTCGAAAGTGGTCACCGACTACTACAAGGCGGCCGGCCTGACCCAATACCTCGATGAACTCGGCTTCGCCCTGGTCGGTTACGGCTGCACCACCTGCATCGGCAACTCCGGCCCCTTGGCGGAGCCCATCGAAAAAGCCATCCAGCAAGCCGACCTCACCGTCGCCTCCGTACTCTCGGGCAACCGCAACTTCGAAGGCCGCGTGCACCCCCTGGTGAAAACCAACTGGCTGGCCTCCCCGCCCCTGGTCGTCGCCTATGCCCTGGCCGGCACCGTGCGAATGGACCTCAGCAGCGAACCCCTGGGCACCGACCAGGACGGCAACCTGGTGTACCTGCGCGACATCTGGCCCAGCAGCCAGGAAATCGCCGACGCCGTGAACCAGGTCAACACCGCCATGTTCCACAAGGAATACGCCGAAGTCTTCGCCGGCGACGAACAATGGCAAGCGATCGAAGTGCCCCAGGCCGCGACCTATGTCTGGCAGGACGACTCGACCTACATCCAGCACCCACCGTTCTTCGACGACATCGGCGGCCCGCCCCCGGTGGTCAAGGACGTCGCCGGCGCCCGGGTTCTGGCCCTGCTCGGCGACTCGGTCACCACCGACCACATCTCCCCGGCCGGCAACATCAAGGCCGACAGCCCCGCCGGCCACTACCTGCGCGACAAAGGCGTGGAACCGCGCGACTTCAACTCCTACGGCTCCCGGCGCGGCAACCACGAAGTGATGATGCGCGGCACCTTCGCCAACATCCGCATCCGCAACGAAATGCTCGGCGGCGAAGAAGGCGGCAACACCATCTACATCCCCACCGGCGAAAAAATCCCGATCTACGACGCCGCCATGCGCTACCAGGCCAGCGGCACCCCGCTGGTGGTCATCGCCGGCCAGGAATACGGCACCGGCTCCAGCCGCGACTGGGCCGCCAAAGGCACCAACCTGCTCGGCGTCAAAGCCGTCATCGCCGAAAGCTTCGAACGCATCCACCGCTCCAACCTGGTCGGCATGGGCGTACTGCCCCTGCAATTCAAACTCGACCAGAACCGCAAAAGCCTCAACCTCACCGGCAAAGAAACCCTCGACATCCTCGGCCTGACCGGCGTCGAACTGACACCGCGCATGAACCTGACCCTGGTCATCACCCGAGCCGATGGCCGCCGGGAAAAAGTCGAAGTGCTGTGCCGGATCGACACCTTGAACGAAGTCGAATACTTCAAAGCCGGAGGCATCCTGCACTACGTCCTACGCCAACTAATAGCCTCCTGACTCCACCCAACCGGGGTTGGTGCCCAACACCAACCCCACATCCACTTCCCGGCTATTCACACACCCCACGAATCCCCCGCAGCCCCCTGTAGGAGCAAGCTTGCTCGCGAAAGCGGCCTATCACCCAACAAAAATCCCCCTGCCCCACCACCATCGCAGCCCCCCCACAAAACTTATATGACGCCCCCAATCCAACCCCCCCCACCACCTGGGAGCTTGCTCGCGATGGCGGCGGCACATTCAACGTTGAAGTGACTGACGTATCGCTATCGCGAGCAAGCTGGCTCCCACAGGTCGATGTGTCAGTCGGCTATCAGGAGCCCGATAAACGGAATGATCAGCACCGTACTGATGGCCATGGAGAGGACATTGCCAATGTAAGGATGCATGTCGCCCGGCACCCGCTTGGCAAGGGCGCAGGCCAATGGTGGCGCGATCAGTGCGCCTAGCAGTGCACTTGACGCTATGACCTGCCAACTGCCGCCATAGGTCAGAATTGCCGCGGGTACTACCGACACCAGTGGAACATAGGTGGGATACCAACCGAGTCGCCTCCATTGGCGACGCCATATCACCACGCCCAAGGCGGACGTCAGCGCCTGCGCACCGATGAGTTGCGGCAGCAAGCCTGAGCCATAAGCGGGGCTCATGGGATTCAAACTGTAGGCCAGCAGTACACCCAGCAACAGACCGATGCTGGCCAGCTCGTTCCCGAAGAACGGCGCTTCCGAAAAATCCGCCAATATTCGGCGCAGGCTCCAGATGATTCCGTAGTCGGTGGTTTTAGTCTGGGCCGGTTCAACGACGGGCGCGGATGATTCCGTGGGCTGGGTGGTCGGGGCGGACCTCATCAGGTTCGGCACGTAACGGCACAATAGAAATGCCGGGACGCTGGCAACCGCCATGCCAGAGACATTGCCGATCACTACGGGTAAGCCCAGTGGGTTGCAGACGTAGTTGACGATCAGCAAACACATCGGAGTAACGAGCACGGCGCCCATGATTGCGCCATTGATCGTTACCTTCCAGCCGCCGCCAAACATCAGCACCATCGCTGCCGGTAATGAAACAAACGCTGCAAACGTGGGTTGCCAGCTGTTGGCCGTGACCGTCCAGCCCCACAGCAGATTGCTCAGCAGCAATCCAAGCAGCGAACTGGTGACCAGCCACGGCCATAATCCGCTGCCGTAGGAAATGGCAAAGCCTTGCCATACTTTTCCCTTTCGATTTGCCCAATAGGCCAGATAAGCGCCAGCCAGCAGCCCGATCGAAGCGAACTCGTGTTTGTAGAATGCAACCTCGCTGATGTCTCCCAATACCCAGCGCAACCAGGCACTCGGATCGGGGAGGTTCGACACCATGTGGTTATAGTCGGGCCAATGGGCAGACCATGATGAGCGGTGGGTGAATGAAAGCCAGGTAATCAGCAGTCCGGTGCCGATTACCAGCAAGATGATCGAGGTATCAAGCTTCTTGCTGGCGAGCGAGTTCAGCCGATGGGTATCGGTAGTGGGTTCCATGGTTGGGCCTCCCCGATCAGCGTGGGAGAGCAGGGTGTTGGATGTAACCGAGCATCTGATCGTAAAGATCGGTGCGTCGGTCACGATGCAGATCGTTCAGGTTGTTCCAGATGGGGGCACTGCGCGAGCTGGTCAGGTCAATATCGGCAAACAGGATTTCTTGTTTGTCCGCTGAAGCCACTTCGCCAATCGGCCAGCCATTGGTGCCGGCAATCAATGAGCAACCCAGGTAACGAGCACCTCGCTCTTCGCCGATCCGGCTGGCGGCTGCAATAAACACATTGTTGACGTGAGCTGCCGTCATCGTCAGATACGAAGCCATGCATTTGCCGGCGTCATCGAACAGCGGCGGAGGCGTCCACACCCAGTTGTTCAGGCTGCAAATGATGTCCGCGCCCTGTTGACTGAGGATTCGCGGTACCTCCGGGAACCAGATGTCCCAGCAGATCAACAGCCCGATGCGGCCGATGGGCGTATCAAACACCGGGAAGCCCAGGTCACCCGGCGTGAACCATAGCTTTTCAAGGTTCCATAAATGGGCTTTGCGGTATTTGCCGATAAATCCGTCCGGACCTACCAGGACAGCGGTATTGAAGAGGCGCATACCGTCTCTTTCGGTCAGCCCGGCAACCAGGTAAACCTTGTGCTTGCTGGCGAAGTCCATCCAACTTTGAACGCATGGCCCGCCGGGAATCGCTTCGGAATGGTCGAAAGCGTCCTGTCGGCTGGTGAAAAAATAGCCTGTGCTGGAAAGCTCGGGCAGCACGATGAGATTTGCACCGCCGCTGACGGCCTCCAGCGCCAATTCCAGGCAGCGGCACAGATTGCCTTCACGGTTTTCCATGCCGACTTGTGGATCGAATTGCACGACTGCTACACGAACAGGACTTGTTGACTCGCTCATACGGGTGACCTCGTTTTTATTGTTCTTCAAACTGTTTCATTGCGGCGTTATTAAGCGTCGAAGATTCAAATGCGAGGAAGTCAGCCGTTTCCTTTTCGGTTGTAGTCCGTTTCCCAAGATTGGCGAAGGCGAGCCAATGCATGGCCTGCATTGGCTCTTTCCTGGGGAAATCGAGGTCAGGTTCTGAGTTTGTATTCGGGGTAATCAGCCATGGAGAAGCCGCCATTGAAGGTAGCCTCGGTTTTGTTACAGATATGGATGACTGCATCGACCGCGCCGCGGAAGCAAGGCTCAGTCCAGCCGGCATCGACTGAAAAAGACTCTCCAGAAAGGTAGAGGCCAGAGATGGCAGCGTAATCCCTGTTGTACTTCATCAAGCTCACGGCATCGTAATAAGTGCCAGGCCTATATAACTTTGCACATCCCAACGCATTTTTGTCCGTCATCCAGCGATGCACGACAGCTTGTTCGATGCCGATATAAGGTGAAATTTTTTCCTGGATGTTTTCAGCATTCATGAGTATGCGATCGAGCTCTTTTACGCATTTCTTGACCAGCTCCTTATCAGTGAACAAGGCGAGTTTGGTCGCATCGTCTTCCCAGGTGTAACTCAGGAGGATGCAGTCATAGCTATAATTTTCATTGTAGCGATAGGTGTATACGTCGTGAATGAAGCTGTCAGTGACAATGGCTTGCGGGATAGTGGTGTTTTTTAATAAAAATGACTTCTTGAGAGGGGCAAAAACTTTGCAGCTGGTTTCCCAGTGAGCGGTTTTATAGGCATTTATCGTTTCGAAAGGAAGCATTTCCTGGTTGAAATTTTCCAGTGTTATTCGAGTTTCGAGCAGCCAGGAGGGAAGGGTCATGATGACGGAGTCAAAATCGTCGAATTGTTCCTGAGTGTGCTCTGTCTCGCTGGCTTTCCAGTTGTAATAAACACGGATCTTTTTGTTATCCAGTTTTTTCAGTTTGGTTACGGAGGAGTCGGTAAGGAAGCCGTCAATTCTCTCGAGGCTGTGCTCATAAAAAGATTTTCCGGTCGTATCCGTGTTTATAAACAGCAAGCATTCATCCAGTGCTGCAAGGCCGATATATCGCGGTCTGTCGAATCCCAGCCCCTTTGAGTCAAATACGGCTTCGCTGTGCAAGTGAGGGGACGCAACGGGATTGCCAGTTGAGTCCACTCGGCCATGAACCAGTTGCAGCTGACTGCTGAATCCGAAAATCGCTGTACGCATGGGATATAGCGAGCAGACATCGTAAAAGGCGCCCCAGCTGCCGTCACCGATTCCTATCGCGTAAAAAATGGCGGATTCATCCGCCGTCATGCCCATCCCGCCGAAGTCGCCGGGCGAGCTTTCATCCCAAGCGGTGATTACGGGCATGCTGACCAAGTCGCGAAACGAAACATTCTCGTATTTTTCGACGATCGCCGCCCAGATGAATTCCCATTTCTCGCTGGCGTAGACCTCTGAAATGTGACGACTCATTCGGTCGGCAAAGGCTTTCCATTTGGTGTATACCTTTTGAAGTTCGTCTCCCGGAGGGGGAGTTTGGCCATCTTCATTCTTCCAGATGAGCATGTGTGGAAGCGTTGCGCCTCCTACGCTTCCTTCTCGAAGATAAATTCCGGTTGACGTTACCCACTGACTGCCAGGGTTTGCGAAGTCTGAAATAGCCAGCTCGAATTCACTGGCATAATAGGCCATCAGGGAGCGGCCTTCTTTCGGTGGCTCGTCTGCTCTGTTGAAAAAAGGCATGCGCATAGCGCCCATCTCGAAAGGTGTATGGCCTTCTGGCGAGTTAGGGCTGCCCGGTACCGTCAGGTGTCTGCCACCTATCCGTTTAGATTGTTCGATTAGTGTTACATGATTAAACCCGCAGCGATAAAGCTCTCTTGCTGCGGTGAGCCCGGTAACGCCTGCGCCAATAATACATATCTTATGGTTTGGATTGGTCGCTCGTGCGATGCCACTTTCCTGTTCTACCAATGTGCGATAGTCGAAGCATAAGTCCGGCGGGTTCGGGAAGCGGGCACGCCATTTGTTTTTAGCAGTGCGCTTTGTCCGAGCGATATTCCTGGCGATTTGTGACGGGTAGTCGTAACTGGATCCGATAGTCATTTTTGCCTTCCCTGATTGATGATCACTTTGATCGGGAAGTATGTTCAGTTTCTGAATGGTCAGCATGCAAGGGTAAAACGACACTCTTGGCCGTGGCATATTCCTATTTTGTTGTGGGAAAATAATCTCGACTAAGATTAGTGTCTGTAGGAGCAACGCTTGTCCGCAATTGTAACGAGGCGGTGTAACAGGCGAGACCTGAACTTCGAGTTCCAGCGCACACTGAGCCGTTTGCTGGAAATGCAGTCCCACGACAGGCTTCGTTCTGCGGTTGTAGCGTATAGAATTTTAAATGTTGTCATCTTTTTCCTCTTGATATCGATTGCAGCGCTGGGCCAAACGATTCAAGAGGGTGTCACCTGAAATGAGCTTCCCTTGCTCTTTGTCACGGGACGCAAAGGCAAGCAGCTTGATGAGGGCAATCGCTTCATCCCTGCGCTTACGTTCAGCGTATGATTCGATTACGTAGGCGGGAAGGCCATTTTGAGTAACCACAATTGGCTCGGACAGGTCCAAGGTTGCCGCATTTTTTTTGATGTAACTTATGGTTTCAATTCGCATTGCTCGCACCTTTTTTGCGCTGGGTTACTCATTTAGACGGTGCTTTTTGAGCCTCCGACAGGCTCAATAATCTATAAAATCAAAATACAGTGGTCTTATAAGAGTCTAAATTTAGACCATTATCAACGACTGGGTACACCAGTGTCTTCGCTCCATGGAACCCAAGATCAATTTTCTGCCCGCCGTCGCTATCGAAGACGACAAGCCATTCATTCGCATTATCCTGGACCCCTTTGCCGCGCCGTGACCATGGCCGACATTGGCCCACCGACAGCGAGGGGAAATCGGCGGGCGACCCTCACCAACCGCCCGCTGTTGATTCAACAGCTGATCGGTCAGCAATAGTCGACTTACCCAACCTCCCTATCAACCCCTCCCGAACCCTGTTTACCCTCAGCAAACTCACCACTCACCACATCAATCTGAACCTGATGATCCGCCATGCCTTTCAACACTTCCCGAATCACCCCATTCGCATCAAAACGCACCATCCCATAATGCTCACTGTGACAACACAACCGCACCATCAACACCACCGACTCCGCAGACACACCCACCAACCGAACATCAACCGCCGGCGCCGACAACACATTCTCCACCTTCCCCAGCCGCTGCTGCAGCAACCCCACCACCACCCGCTCATCCGTCTCGAACGGCAGCGAAAACGACAACTCCACCCGCCGAAACTCATTACTGGAAAAGTTCTGAATAGTGTCAGAAAAAATCTTGTTATTACCCACCAGCGTCAACACGTTATCCGCCGTATTAACAGTCGTCACAAACAACCCGATCTCCGTCACCGTCCCCACCACCCCGCCCGCCCCAATCTCATCCCCAACCTTGAACGGCCGCAACACAATGATGAACCCACCCGCCGCCAGAATCGCCGCAAAGCTGGTCGTTTCAATCCCGCAATACCCAAGAATGGCAATCACCAGGATGATGTTCAGCGTGACACTGATAAAGGACCCGACATAACGCAAGACCGTCGGATCAACCCGTTGCCGGGTCATCGAGCGCTGCACAAACCTGACAATAAAACTGATCACCCAACGGCCCACTATCCAAAACAGCACGGCAAAAACAACCTTCACACCAAAAGCAGATCCGTACTGGATGAGCAACTCCACTAATTCATTGGCTTTATCGACACTGTCACTGGCAACGCTATTAAGTTCGTCCATGACGCATACCCCACACGAGGAGAAGAAAGTCAGACACCTTCCTCCCTGCAAGCTCCTCACATTATCACCCGTTGTCTACTGTCAAGTTTGACAGGTACCCGCTATCAACTTGATAACTTGAAAGTTCTAGCAACAAAGCCCTATCAGTTCTGATAGTAAACACTACCGTCCGTCACTTCGGCAATTAACCTGTCATTGTTGACAGGTTTTTTTATAAGGGTTTTCCCCTAGTTTGAAAGTGCGACACAGCACTTCAAATCCTGCACTGATCATTACCGACATGGAGATCGTCAGTCATGAACCCAGCCTTGAAAATCCCTGACCAGCAGGCTCGCATTGCTGTCGACATGGCGCAGATGGCCAACCGCATCGCGGTCCAACCCCCCTATTTCGCTTTCAGGTCGCTGTATACGCTGCCTGACGAATGGGACATCTACGGTGAATTCACCCCCGAGCAACCCCAAGGGAATGAACTGGGCCCATTGGCAACGGCCGAGGCAGGGCGTCATCTCGCCATTCTGGGATCCTGTGCGGCAGCTCGGACACAGTTTGCAGCGGCACGCGTGTACTACCTGGCCTCCCACGCTCAATGGAACCTGCATTACCGCCCTGTCCGCCTTGGCCAGACACCGTGGATGACCGCCAGGGCGAAAATCGTTGAGCAGTCTCGCAAAATCATCTGCGCAGAAACTCAACTGCTGGTGGACGGGCAGCCATTCGCAGACTTGTTCGTGAGTTACCACGTGCTGGCAGAAAAGACCTTTGACAAACTCTACGCCCGTCATCGATCGCCAGCGCCTCTACCCTCTGGCCACTCGCCCTATGCCGAAGCGTTCCCCTTGTCAGTGCTTGAGCTCAGCGACCGGGAGATCACCGCCTGCAGTGTTGATTTCAGCGCCGCACGGTGCGAAGGACATTTTCCGCAATACGCCATGTGGCCGGTCGCGGTTGTGATGTACGGGATGAGTCAGGCCATGTCCCGGCTACTGGATCACAAAATGGGGCGAGCCGTTTCCTACAGGCTTTTGCATGTGACGCTAGATGCAGCCGAGCTGGTGCCAGCCGATAAGCAATTGCAGTTCAATGCTCGCCTTGCTTCCATGGATGACAATGGCAAGTACTGTGATCTGGTGCTCAGCGCTGCCTATGCAGGAAGGGTGATTGCCACGGCTTGCGTCGAAGTGGCAATTGAGTGAACAACTAAATGCTCGACAGGCGAAAACACATCCTGGCGCAAGCGCAAATCAAAGAAAGGATTGGCACAAGCTCCCCACAAGCGTCGTCGCAGCACACACCAAACCTGTGGCGAGGGAGCTTGCTCCCGCTGGGCTGCGTAGCAGCCCCGAAAACGTCGCTGAGTTGTTCCTGAAAGACCGCAGTCGGCCTTTTGAGACCGCTGCGCAACCCAGCAGGAGCAAACCCCCTAGCCACAAGAAGTCGTCGCTACTCGGACTGATCTATCCGATCCAACGCCCGATTCACTGCCAGCTCGCCCAGCATGATGACTTGCGCAATACCCAACAGGGAATTGCGGCTTGTCCCGTCCAGATGATCCGCCAGGTCCATGGCCATGACATTGGCCGACGCCAGGGATTCGCAAGCATGGCCCAGCAGGGTTTCGACGTCGATTTGCGGGTTAACGATGAACATGCTGTCGAGTTGCCTCGGGGTGGCTTTGATAACGGCGGTGTGCGCGGCGGGGTTGGCGTAGAAATCGAGGGCGCGTTTGACAACCTCGTCGTATTTTTCTGAATCGGGGGGCTCGTGCAGCGATGTCGGATCGGTGTCCGGCGGGTTGGGCGTTACTTTGAACATAGATGAAACTCCAGATAATAAAGTGGAGCCATCACCCTCGCTACCAAACGTGGGAGGCGGCCATACGAAGGTTGGTAGACCGGTTACCTGGCAACCCGGCGCGCTCGATAGCGCCCTACGCATGGCCACCATAAAACTGAGGCCTGAAAAGGCCTCCAAACGGTGGCGCTATGCGCCGGGTAACCGGGCTACCAAACCCGATCGCTGTTTTTCAGCGACCGGCAAACGATAGAGCCCAGGCCCAAGACGCACAAGCCGGCGGATTCTGGCGTAACCGTAGGCAATGGCGCAAGGCGTTGTAGCCTCCGAGAAGTAACCTACAGGTCTTTTAAACACGCGCCACTAGAGGATGTTTAATACACCAATTACGCGACAAAACATGAACTGCAGATAAGCACGGCCCCTGTAGGAGCAAGCTTGCTCGCGAAGACGGCGGCCCAGCCAATATTGATGTCGCCTGACACACCGCCGCCCCCACAAAGCTTATATGCTGACCATAATCCCACATCCAACTTCAATACCTGTGGGAGCGGGCTCGCCCGCGATAGCGTCCTACCAGCCAACATCAACCCCGAACTTATCGCCCCAATGACGACGCTGCCTGCTCTACTTCATCCACCAAAAATCACCACCCTCAACCACTCCCCCAACAAGCGGGCTCAATGATTACCACGTCCGGGATCGAGGTCTGCATCAGTTTCATGCGCCAGAAGCCTCCATAAGAATCTTCTGCAAGTACTGCCCATAACCGGTTTTTTTGAGTTTTTCAGCTTGCTCACCAAGCTTCTCTGAAGTTATCCAACCGCTGTGAAAAGCGATTTCCTCCAGACAGGCCACTTTAAGACCCTGACGGTGCTCAATGGTATGAACGAAATGACTTGCTTCCAGCAGTGACTCGTGTGTGCCCGTGTCCAGCCAGGCAAAGCCTCGACCAAGCATTTCTACGGTCAATGACTTGTCGTCCAGATAAGCTTTGTTTACATCGGTTATTTCCAACTCGCCACGGGGCGAGGGTTTGATATTTTTTGCGATTTCAACGACGCGGGTGTCGTAGAAATACAAACCTGTCACAGCGTAGTTGGACTTCGGACGCGCCGGTTTTTCCTCGATACTGAGTGCCCGACCAGTGCCGTCAAACTCGACGACGCCAAAGCGCTCAGGATCAGAAACGTGATAACCGAATACGGTTGCGCCAGAAGTCTGAGACATTGCAGAACGCAAATTGTCGGAGAAATGTTGACCGTAAAAAATATTGTCACCTAGGATCAGGCAGCACGGGTCTTCACCGATGAACTCTTCGCCAATGATAAACGCCTGCGCCAGGCCGTCAGGGCTTGGCTGTTCGGCGTAAGTCAATTCGATGCCGTACTGACTCCCGTCGCCCAGCAGCTTTTTGAAGCAAGGCAAATCTTCCGGGGTAGAGATAATCAAAATTTCCCGCATACCGGCAAGCATCAGCACGGACAGCGGGTAGAAGATCATCGGCTTGTCAAAAATTGGAAGCATCTGTTTCGACACGCCCAACGTCAACGGGTGCAGGCGCGTACCAGAACCGCCTGCCAGAATGATGCCTTTGCGTTTGATGACCGTCATTTCTCTAACACTTCCTTTAACATCCGGGTCACACCACTGCGCCAATCTGGCAAGTGGATGGAAAAAGTCTTGCGCAGTTTCTCGGTATCAAGCCGGGAATTCAATGGCCGACGCGCAGGGGTCGGAAATTGCGCCGTTGAAATCGGATTAACAGCCTGCGCTAGTAAAGGCATGCCACTCGCTTTGCCATAGTCAATGACCAGGTTTGCGTACTCATGCCACGAAGTAAACCCGTCGGCCGCCAAGTGATAAATACCTGCAACCGCAGGCTCAGCCAGCGCCGTTCTAAGGGATACCGCGGTTACGTCTGCTATCAAATCAGCGCCGGTCGGCGCCCCGATCTGGTCTGCGATGACGTTAAGCTCAGGGCGATCGGTGGCGAGCCGCAGCATCGTTTTAGCGAAGTTGCTGCCCCGTGCTCCATATACCCAACAGGTACGGAAAATAAGGTAATTGCAGCCCGATAGGACAATGGCCTGCTCCCCCATCAACTTGGTCATGCCATAGTAGTTGACTGGAGATACCGCGTCGTTTTCCTGCCAGGCTGCCGTTCCGGTTCCATCGAACACGTAATCCGTGGAAAAGTGCACAAACCAGCAGCCCAGTTTTTTTGCCTCTTCGGCGATGACCTGGACCGCCGTTGTATTGATTTGCAAGGCCAAGTCTTTATCGGACTCAGCCTTATCCACTGCAGTATAGGCGGCCGCATTGACGATGATGTCGGGAGCTATGCGTTGAATGGTTTTCCGCAAACTCTGAAGGTCAGCAAGATCACCGCACAGACCATTGTCGACGTGGCGATCGAGAGCCACGACATCTCCTAACGTTGCGAGGGAACGTTGAAGCGCCCAGCCAACCTGTCCATTTTTACCCAGAAGCAATACTTTCATATCAGGCCTGTCGTTCAGCATAGTTTTGATCGATCCATTGCTGGTAACTGCCGCTCTTGACGTGCTCGACCCAAGGCTGATTGTTCAGGTACCACTCAACTGTCTTGCGAATACCCGATTCAAACGTTTCTTCAGGGGTCCAGCCCAGTTCGCGCTGAACCTTGCCGGCATCAATGGCATAGCGCTGATCGTGCCCTGGGCGATCTTGGACGTAGGTGATGAGCTTGGCGTGCGGGCGATATGGGGATTCTGGACTTAGCTCATCCAGCAGCGCGCATACGGTATGGACTACTTCGAGGTTTTTCTTCTCGTTATGGCCACCGATGTTGTAGGTCTCGCCGACTTCGCCTTCGGTCACTACTTTATAAAGTGCACGGGCATGGTCGTCTACGTACAGCCAGTCACGAACCTGATCACCCTTACCATAGATAGGCAAAGGCTTGCCTTCCAGCGCATTCAAGATAACCAACGGGATCAGCTTTTCAGGGAAATGGCATGGACCGTAGTTGTTTGAGCAATTGGTCACAATCGCCGGGAGACCGTAAGTTCTGCTCCAGGCTCTGACGAGATGGTCCGAGCTTGCCTTGCTCGCGGAATAAGGAGAACTCGGCTGGTAAGGAGTCTGTTCGGTGAAAAGGTCTTCAGGACCGTCAAGATCACCGTAAACTTCATCGGTGGAAATGTGATGGAACCGAAAACTCTCTTGCGCTGACACGTCTAGGCTTTTCCAGTACTGCCGTACCGCTTCCAACAGCGTATAAGTGCCGACGATATTAGTCTGAATGAAATCCGAAGGACCACTGATGGAGCGGTCAACATGGGACTCTGCGGCAAGGTGCATAACCGCATCGGGTCGATGCTCATCAAACACACGCTGCAGCTGAGCGGCGTCGCAAATATCGACACGTTCAAAGGCATATCGGTCACTTTTGGCGCTTTCACCCAGTGATTCCAGATTACCGGCATAGGTCAACTTATCCAGATTGACCACCGAATCCTTGGTGTTGGCGATGATATGCCGGACAACTGCCGAACCAATGAATCCAGCGCCACCGGTCACTAATATTTTCAACTTTATCTCCTTAAATTTAAATAACGCATCACTTATGCTATCCGTCATTGATGCTTACCCTGATACGGGCTTTCGCCTGTCGGATGGTATCGTCTTGATTTCGCCATGCAAGGTCCAGAACGCCGTCATGGCGGTACACCGCGATATCAAATCTGCTTCCACTTGCTTGTAGAAGTCAGCTCGCTTCTGAAGTTTGCGCAGACCATGAGTGAACGGGTCGTCAGAACCGCGGTTTTCAAGATTTTCAGCTCACCCTCCAATGCCATGCTGCCACGCGAATAGCAATTGCCCTCTAACATGCTTCCAGCCTACTTATCGGAGCCGCGGCCGGAGAACACAACCGTATTCTCCAGGCCACCGGATTTGACAGTAACCGACCGGGACGTAAGGAAACCGGCGCGCCCGAAGGCGCCCTGAGCATGACCACCATAATGCAGATTCGAACAAACGTTGCGCATCATGATGCTTGGCACCTTACGATGTTCCGGGGCTACCAAACCCCTACTCTGTTATTCAGGCTGTTATTCAGCGACCGGCAACGATAGAGCCCAAGCCCAAGCCCAAGTCGCACAAGCCGGCGGATTCTGGCGTAACCGTAGGCAATGGCGCAAGGCGTTGTAGCCTGCGCGAAGTAATCTACAGGCCTTTCAAACAAACGCTGCCTGAGGATGTTAATGAGCGGATTACGTGACAAAAACACACCTCCATTGCCCACTCCCCCCACATCTGCCTAAATGCCCACCTAAAGCCAAGCCCCATCAAGGAAGACCCATGCTCCGACTGCACTGGCCGTACCTGACGCTACTCACCGCCGGCTACGTCCTCGCACTCACCCACGGCCAACTCTCCCTCCCGGCAGCTCTCCCCCTCACCCTTCTCCTGCTAGCCGGCATCACCATCCAACCACAAAACCACCCCTACGCCCGCTACCTGGGCCACACCCTATTCGTCCTCCTGGCCCTAACTCTGGCCCTCCACTACCTGCCAGGCTTCCACAACGCCCAAGTCATCCCGCCACAACGCTTCAGCGAAAACGCCATCCCCTTCTCGATGTACCTGAACCTCGACAAACCCCTGATCGGCTTCTGGCTCATCCTCGCCTGCCCCTGGATCATCGCCCAACGCTCACTCACCCAAACCCTCAAAACCAGCGCCATCACCCTCAGCCTGACCGCCCTGCTCACCCTCGCCAGCGCCTGCCTGCTCGGCATCATCGAATGGTCACCCAAATGGCCCGACGTCGCCCGACTCTGGCTCCTCAACAACCTGCTGCTGGTCACCCTGGTCGAAGAAGCCCTGTTCCGCGGCTATATACAAGGCGGTCTCACCCAGCGACTCAAACACCTGCCCTACGGCGAACACCTCGCCCTGCTACTCGCAGCGCTACTGTTCGGCCTGGCCCACTGGGGCGCAGGCTGGCAATGGGTCTGCCTCGCGACTCTGGCCGGTGTCGGCTACGGTCTGGCCTACCGCTATGCCGGATTGGCCGCCGCAGTCGCCACGCACTTTGGTTTGAATTTGCTGCACTTCGGCCTGTTCACTTATCCGATGCTGGCATAATAATACTGCCGACGAAGGCAAACACCCAATTGACAGAAAGTAACAGCCGAGCCTTGACCCTACCCCCCTACGGCACTAGAGTGCACGCTTTTGAAATGGCCCCGGCAGCAGCAATGCACCGGAGAAAGCCGTACTGTTGCGTTGGAAAGGAATTCCGTCCCCCTCCTCCTGCTGCCTGTGCGGTCATCACCCTCGATATCGCAACCATCGCAGCCCTATGTTCAATAAAATCCTGGTCGTATGCATCGGCAACATCTGCCGCAGCCCCACCGTCGAAGCCCTGCTTAAGAGCAGACTGGACCATCGCGGCATCGACGTCAGTTCGGCGGGCCTCGGCGCACTCGTGGACAAACCCATGGACAAGACCGCGCTGGAAGTACTGCGCGAGCATGGCGGCGATCACCCGGACCACAAGGCTCGGCAACTGACTCGCGAACATCTGCAACAAGCCGACGTGATCCTCACCATGGAAAAACGCCATGTAGACCGGATTGTCGAAATGGCTCCGGAAGTACGCGGCAAGACGTTCCTACTGGGCAAGTGGCAGAACAACCAGGAAATTTCCGACCCCTACCGCCAGCAAAAAGTCGCCTTTGATCACGTCTACCAACTGATGGCGCAAGGCGTCGACAGCTGGTCGCAAAAATTATAATCACCTCTTGTAAAAGTACCCCGCATGACGAGCCCAAACAGCGTACCCATTCAGGAACACCGCGACGACGATGATGATATCGATCTGCTCGCGCTACTCGGCACCTTGATCGATAGCAAGTGGATCATCATCGGCATCACCACGCTGTTTTGCGCAATCGGCGTTGCAGTCGCTCTGTTATCAACGCCAATCTACCAAGCGAATGCCCTTGTCCAGGTAGAAGAAAAGAAAGGCGGCATGGCTGCGCTTGGCGGCATGGGTGAAATGAGCGAAATGTTCGGTACTACCTCCCCGGCGGTGACTGAAATCGAGCTGCTCAAATCTCGTGCAGTGCTGGGCAAGGCTGTAGAGAACCTCAAGCTCGACATAATCATAGAGCCTAACTACTTCCCTCTGATCGGCCAATTCCTGAGCCGACGCTTTCAGCCAACCAGCCCAAACGAGCTGGCCTCTCCATTGTTTGGTTTGAACAGCTATACATGGGGCGGGGAAATACTCGACATCTTTCAGTTGGAAGTGCCCGATGATTACCTGGGTAAAGCGCTAACACTACGCGCGGAAGGTGCTGGCGCTTTCACCTTGCTCAATGATGACGAAGAAGCTCTCATCAATGGCCAGGTTGGCGAAAAACTGGAACGAAATGGCTTCAAGGTGCAAGTCGCCACCCTTAATGCGAATACAGGTTCGCTATTCAGCGTCACCAAACAGCGCCGCCTCAATTCTATTTTGCAGTATCAGGAAGATGTGTCCGCCGCAGAACGCGGCAAGGAATCCGGCATCATCGCGCTGTCGCTGGAAAGTGATAATCCCGCGCGGGCCAACAACGTACTGGATGAAATCACCCGCCTCTATGTATTGCAGAATGTTCAGCGCAACTCCGCCGAGGCCGCGCAAAGTCTTGAGTTCCTGCGGACCCAGTTACCAGATGTGCGCAAGCAGCTGGAAAAAGCCGAAGGCCAGCTCAACGCGTACCAGACCAGCGCCCGCTCGGTGGACATCACCATCGAAACCAAAGCCGTGCTCGATCAGATCGTAGCTCTGGAAACCCTGATATCCGAACTGAAACTCAAGCAAGCAGAAATGGAACACCGCTTCACCCGCGAACATCCGGCCTATCAGGCGTTGATCACCCAGATGGGTCAACTCGATCAACAAAAACGCACACTGGAAAAGAAGATCAAGAACCTGCCCGAAACCCAGCAGGAACTATTACGCCTGGCCCGCGATATGCAAGTCACAACCGAAATCTACACCCAACTGCTGAACAAAACCCAGGAGCTGGACATTGTCCGAGCGGGTACGGTGGGCAACGTGCGCATCATCGATTCGGCGGATGCGAACATCGAGAAACCGGTCAAACCGAAAAAACCACTGATCGTGCTGATCGCCACCCTGCTCGGTGGATTGATTGCAGTGGCTTACGTATTGATCCGTAAAGCGTTGAACCGCGGCATCGAAGATCCAGAGGCCATTGAACAACTAGGCATCCCGGTTTACGCGTCGATCCCGCTCAGTAAGGGACAATCCCTTATTGAAAGCAATGTCAAGGGTAGCAGCCGCACCAGTACTGGCTCTCTGCTGTTGGCGGTGAACAATCCCGCAGATCTTGCCGTGGAATCGTTACGCAGCCTGCGTACCAGCCTGCACTTCGCGACCCTGGAGGCCAAGAACAACATCCTGATGATCTCCGGTCCGAGTCCGGCAGTGGGCAAATCCTTCGTCTCGGGCAACCTGGCGGCCATCATCGCGCAGACCGGGCAAAAGGTATTGCTGGTCGACGCCGACATGCGCAAAGGCTATCTAAACAAACTGTTCCGCCTGGACGTAAGTAATGGCTTGTCTGACCTACTGGCCAACAAAATCGACCTGAGCACCGCAACACACGCGACTGAAGTGGACAATCTGCACGTCATCACCCGCGGTCAGATCCCACCGAATCCGTCGGAATTGCTGATGCACAGCAACTTCACCCAGTTTCTGAAAAACGTCAGCGACCAATACGATCTGGTCATCATTGACACCCCGCCGATCCTCGCGGTTACCGATGCCGCCCTGGTCGGTCGTCAGGCGGGTACAAGCCTGATCGTGACCCGTTTCGGCGTCAATGCCGCCAAGGAAATCCTAGTAACCAAGCGCCGCTTCGAACAAAACGGCATTGTCATCAAAGGCGCGATATTCAACGCAGTGGAACGCAAGGCGTCTGCCTATGGTTATGGCAACTACAGCTACTACCAGTACGAATACGCTTCAGACAAATAACACCGGAATATCAGGGTAGCGCCGCTGCCCTGATCGACCCATGAGAGCCCCTGCATGCCACTCCAGCACCCGCCACCCCGCTGGTACCTGATCCAGTGCAAACCACGGCAAGACTCTCGCGCCGAGGAAAACCTGACGCGCCAAGCCTTCAAGTGCTACCGGCCCACCCATCATGTCGAACGCATCCAGCGCGGCCGCCGCACCACCTCCGTAGAGTCATTATTCCCTGGCTACCTGTTTATCCAGCTCGACCAACTGAACGATAATTGGCACCCCATCCGCTCAACTCGCGGAGTGAACCAACTGGTGACGTTCGGCAAACAGCCTATCGCCGTAGCAGACGAACTCATCGACCAACTCAAACAACGACTCAACGAAAAACCGCCAGAATCCGAAACGCTTGAGCCCGGAGACCGCGTGCGAATCAACAGCGGCAGCTACAAAGAACTCGAGGCCATCTTCCTCTCCCGCGACGGCGCCGAACGGATCGTAATCCTCCTGCACCTCCTGCATCGCGAACACACCCTAAGCATCCCGATCAGCTCCATAGAAAAAACTGACCCACACCACGGCCTCTAAAACAAAAAAATACACCCACATCAACCATCCCCGTCACATCCCGCCTTACCGCCCGCACCCGCCCCACCCGTAGGAGCCGATTTGCTGGCAATAGCGATCAACCTTAAGCCACACCGCCCGACCCACATCGCAAAAATTAACCTGCCTATGAAACCCACATCCCAGCCCCTCCGAAAATCCACATAGCACAAACGTCATAGCCAAATACCATCGCAGTCGCACCACCCCGAATCAAAACCCGCATCTGTACCGCTTGAACCCTCAATTACCAATATAAAAGTCCAAGCCCCCCAGTCATTCCTCTCACCAAATCCGTGACTCACTACTCAAAACACACAGTCCCGTATGTAGGATCTTTCAGTGAAGACTGTATTTGCCTTCACTTTTCCTACCAAATCAGTAAAATGCGCCGTCGGCTGAGAAAACAACTCATTTCGGCGGGATGCCATTGCACAGACCTCCTGTTGTGCAGCAGTCAAGGAAAGACTTATCTCCTCTGCGCGCTGTTAACCGAGCATAGACTCGGCCCTGCCTGATTGATCCTTTCTCCCTAAAATTGCCAGCGCTTGTGCATACGGCTCACGTCGCACCCACGGCGCACGTTCTCAGGAAACCAACGGTGAATCCTGGGGCGGTAGCGTGCCCAAAACCTTGATATTGGCCAAGGCAAGTGCGTCCCCTGCCACGGATACGGGGAACGCCACGACAACGACCGGTTTGTGCCTCAGGCTCAAACAGTAACTCCAGCTGCATGGAGGTAATTCCTCCTCACAGCGGGCACAGCCTGGAAGGCTATGCCCATTCCAACGCGAGGGACTTTATCTTGATTCGCAAGCGCAGCACCACAATGCCAGCAGGCCGCAGCCTGACTTTCTGGGCCCAATGGCTGGCCGCAATCTCCGTACTCATCCTCCTGCTATGTGCACTGGCTGTGATGAAAACAGGGGAAGTCGATACCCAATACCGCATGCTTGCAGCATTTATGTTACTCGGTTCAGTACCGGCCTACTCCATGATGCAGGTTTATCATAAGCAGCATGGTTACCTCGCCGGGCTTAGTCGCCTGCTTGCCGGCTGGTTGACTCTACTCTCAGGTTTGGTGGTGATGGCGTTCATCACGAAGACTAGCGAGCTGTATTCCCGAGAAGTGATCATCACCCTGGCCTTGTCCGGCTTCGTATTGCAGGCTTGCCTTTACGTGCCGCTTCACAATCTTGCCAGGCGCTACCAGCAGAAACTTCAAGCGGCTCGAACCTCGTTGATTGTCGGAACTGGCGAACTAGCACTCGACCTCGCGGACAAACTGGCAAGGCAGAAAAAAGAGCCGTTAATGGGTCTAGTAGCTGCGGACGACCTGCCGTTACCAAGCGACAGCTCGTACCCAATTCTTGGCAGTCTCGCTCACCTACGCGACCTGATCGCGACTCATCGCATTCGGCGCCTCTACATCGCACTACCACTTACAGAAGCCGAAAAGATCGAAGATCTCTATATCGATCTGCTGGACTCCAGTGTCGACGTGATCTGGATTCCCGACCTTCGAAGTCTGATCCTGCTTAACCACTCGGTATCCGAAATCGAAGGACTTCCTGCGATCCACCTCAATGAGAGTCCGTTAACCTCCTATCCTACCGCGGCGCTTTCCAAAGCCGTGCTGGATCGCACAGTCGCTCTGATCGCCATCATCCTGCTCAGCCCAATACTGCTGGGCACCGCCATCGCCGTGAAATTGTCATCACCTGGGCCCGTGCTCTTCAAGCAAAAACGCCATGGCTGGAATGGTAAGATCATTAAAGTATGGAAATTTCGCTCCATGCGCGTGCATCAAGACCAAGAAGTAAAGCAAGCCAGTCGAGGCGACCCTCGTATTACACGCGTAGGGAAGTTTATTCGACGTACCTCTATCGACGAATTACCACAACTGTTCAATGCCCTTCAAGGTCGAATGTCTCTGGTTGGGCCTCGCCCTCATGCTGTAGCTCACAATGACTATTACACTGGAAAAATCGATGCCTATATGGCTCGGCACCGCATAAAACCAGGGATAACCGGCTTAGCTCAAATAAGCGGCTTTCGTGGAGAGACTGAAACTTTAGACAAAATGGAACAGCGGGTAGAATTAGATCTGGCATACATTAATAATTGGTCGCTCTGGCTCGATATGAAAATTTTGATTAAAACGCCTCTCACACTATTATCGAAAAACATATATTAAAGCATTATAAACGACTTTGCCCTGAGCACTAATTTATCGACTCATATGCAAGCAGTATTGGATAACTCGCCTATTCGCTGAACATTCCTCCGCACAAACGCCTTTACTAAAAACATCCGATTGAAATGATAACGCAAGTGGTCGGGCTGCAACATGGAGCCTCCTCTTCAATTCAATGACCGCGTTGCATTCAGCTTCCGCAACCGTCATTCTATTTAATCGCAAAGAGATTACAAAAAAGCGACAGCGGGATAGTTTTTTCGTGACGCTATAGTTTTCCAATTTTGAACCAATAGCGAAATCAAGGGATTTCCATGAACAAAAAAATCGTGATCACATACGGAACATTTGACCTTTTTCATATTGGACATCTAAACCTACTCCAACGCCTAAAAGAGTATGGTGATTACCTCATAGTTGGGGTGTCCACAGATGAATTTAATGCCGGAAAAAACAAACAAACGATCGTACCATTCGGAGATCGACTCGAAATAGTACGCAATATTAAATGCGTCGATCTAGCAATCCCAGAAGCAACATGGGATCAAAAAACTCGTGACATATCTCAATATAACGTTACAACATTTGGAATGGGGCACGATTGGGAAGGAAAATTTGATGAACTAAAAGAGTTCTGCGAAGTAGTTTATCTCCCACGCACACCTAATATCTCCAGCACCGATATTAAGCAGATTCTAAAAGTCCTAGATAAATCGCATGTCACCGAATTAAAGCAAGCACTCGATATTATTTCGTCTATCGTTGAGCGCTTTGAATAACATGAGGAAACCCTCCTCCGTTCTTTTTAGCAATACCGGGGCACTATTAGCAATTCAAATTGCAAACTACGTGCTCCCCTTTCTATTGATCCCATATTTAACTCGGATTCTAGGAGTATCTTTGTATGGCGTCGTAGCCTTTGGCTTGGCGATTGTACAAATAGCATGCATTATTACTGACTATGGTTTCGGCTTGTCAGCGACTTATAAAATTGCGAAACAGCAAAATAATAAAACTGAACTCCAAAAAATAATAAGCGCAGTAATGACATGCAAGATTTTACTGCTAATACCGGTTGCAGTATTACTTACAACTTTCATTCTCGGTCAAGATAAGTACGATCATTACCACACTTTCTTTTGGCTACTTTTGATCCCCATAGCTGGCCAAACTCTGCAGCCAATCTGGTTTTTTCAAGGCATCGAGAAAATGGCCTGCATCACTGCGTACACAGTAGTGTCGAGAATACTATATCTTGTACTAGTAATATGGCTAGTTTCGACTCCAGATGACCACTACCTAGTCGCCGTTGCAAATGGCGTTGCCAGTATAATAGCCGCGACCATAGGTATTGGAATGATGCTACGATTGGGGTATTATCCAAAATGGTGCGGCTGGCATTTTGTTAAAGACACATTCAGAGAATCGACTGAGTTTTTCTGGTCTAGAGCAGCAGTAGCAACTTATACCGCAGGTGGTGCAATTTTTTTGGGCCTTTTTTCATCTTCAACTCAAGTAGCTTACTATTCTGCAGCCGAGCAACTTTACAAGGGAGCCCAAGCACTATTTAGCCCACTATCTCAAGCCCTTTACCCCCACATGGCTAAACATCAAAATTTTTCTCTACTTCTAAAAATATTAAAAGCAGTGGTCGCCGCCAGCTTTGTGGCACTAATAGTAGGCACCTTTGCAGGTCCTTGGATAATATCTTTAATTTTTGGGCCTGGATTTACTAACTCATACTCCATTCTTTTATTATTTATGGCTACTTTTCTTTTTTCAGCTCCGTCTATTCTATTGGGCTACCCACTACTAGGGGCACTTGGCGACTCGAAATCGGCTAATATAAGTGTGATTTATGCAGGCCTTCTTCAGCTTCTCCTCCTAATAACTTGTTATATTCTAGACTTTCACTTGGGCTGGCATATCGCCCTTACAGTTTTAGCAACCGAAATATTTGTTTTAATTTATCGAAGCAAGGCCTCGATCAAACTGATCAAAGGTCACCCCAACAATCCCCTATTAAAAATCAAACAAAATGTATAAATTATCATCAGGGAAGTTTATTTTACATAAAATTCGGCACTGCTTAGTGGTGGCGACCTCAGCCCTTCAGCCGTTATCGAAAAAAAAGTACATCGTTTTCGGATGTGGATTTAGAAAATACTCAGGCTATAGTCGGAATTTATTTTCCTTACTACTTAACGACCCTATATATAACACTAACATATATTGGGTATGCAACAACGATAGCGAACTACAAGAACTAAAAAAACTCGCACCAAATAATTTAATTTACAAATATAGCTTAAAGTGGTGGGCAATAACGTTTCACTCAAAAGCATACATTTTTACGCATGACACAACTGATATAAGTCCAGTTACATATAGTTGGATTAAAGCAATTAACCTGTGGCATGGTCGGCCGATTAAGAAAATCGGGTATGACAGTCCTGTCGAACGCAACTGGATTGAAGAAAAATCAAAGAAAGGTTTGGAAATTCCTTACTCTAGATGGGACTATGTATTTTCATATGATTCAGCACATTCAAAAATAATTGAACAATGTTGGCGGATTCCAACTTGCAAGATAATTGAAAAATCACCACCAGGCCCATCTCATAACATCCTAAATCCAAATACCTACTCCAAGTACGCCTTTGTAATCCTCTACGCCCCCACTTTTAGGGAGTATATGAGCGAATTCGCACTCCTACGCTCACCGGAGGTCCGCCTTTGGCTAGAAAAAAACAACGTTGCGATACTATTTCGAGGGCATCCATCTCGAGGTAAAAAACTTAATACCGAAGAGCTACATCCCAACATCATCAACGTTACAACAAACCCCAATATATATGAAATATTTTTGCAGGCCGACCTACTGATAACTGACTACTCATCTATAGTATTTGATTTTCTAGAATTTAAAAAGCCCACCTTACTATTATGGGACGGACTAGAAAAATACTCCGAGACATATTCACTTTACTTAAACAAATCAGACATAAACCCAAGCAACTTAATTCTTCAGCCAATAGAGCTTTCCCGCAAATCGATAATCGAACTGAAGGAACTAAAAACAAATCCTTTTACTTTTATACTAAATCAAGAACTCTCGAAAGAAGAATTAAGTGCGCTACTTTAAAATCAATAGATTAGAGCTGCTATTATCACTAATATTAATTGACCAGGTTTTTCTAGGAGCAGTTAAAAGGATCTACCTAAGTATAGCAGGGCGCGATCAGATATATTTTAGCTATATATCATTATTCCCAGTAATGGTAATTAGCGCGTTCTTTTTAATTATGCTCAAGAGAAACTTTAAACTTCCAAAACTTGGCAGCATATCTACCCTTTATTATCTATTCCTATTAAACGCAATATTGGTGTGCTTGATAAACATCCCAAACAGCAAAATGCTGGTTAGCTTAATCCACACCTATTACACCCTTCTTTTAATTCCTGTACTTGCATATTTTTCACGCAATGGTACAGACTTAATTCGCATATTCCGCAACGTTTTTTTGATAACCTTGCCCGTAGTTAGTCTACATACGTTAATACATGCGGCATTCGGCATACTTCCTTTTGAGCAGGCTTGGGCAGCAGATAGTTGGTCTTCATTATATATTGGAAATGTGGGTGAAGATCGCCGTTTTCGCCCATTTGCAACCTTTGAAGATCCAGGATATCTAAGCGCATACTATATTTTTGGCGCGTTTTCTCTGTACCTTCGTCCTTTAAAATCCATTTTACTCAATCGTTGCATCTTAACGACAACACTTGCTCTTTCATTTTTACCGTTAAAATCTTCCGCGCTGATTGCATTTATAATCTCGGTAGCCATTGCGAAATCCACGTCAAAAATAAAACAAAAATCGATTCCGCGGATTTTAGCGTTTGTTACGATTAGCTTAATATCTATTTCTTTCACACAGGTCTCAACCTTCAACTTAAGCAGTATAATTAAAACTGACAGTGTTGTTATGAATGAGCGCCTTAGCTTAGGTACTCTGAAAGCACGCTTTTTAAAATATGATGAGATATTTTCTAAAGTGAAGGAAAACCCATTTGGTCATGGCGCGGACTTCGTTTCATTTGCAAATGCAAATACCACAGTTAATTTTATTGATTCCGACTCGCAATATTTAACGATTCTTGCAAATTTTGGTGTTCAGGGTTTTCTCCTCTATATGGTATTGATCTTATCACTAGTTAAAGGCATATCACCCAAATTTCCTAGAGACAAGTTACTGATTGCAATTCCATTATTTTGGGCGATCATGTCATTTACTACGGAAGTTCTGTCCAATCGGTTTACATTTATTTGTATAGCATTTTTTGTGGCTGCGCTCATGAACAACAACGTCCGATTGCGCGTTAGCATACCAAGCAATATCACCAGTATCGAAAATACTAAAAGAGCTAAAATATGTCTCAGCAACCAGTAATCTTGATCGTTACACACAACCATAAGCAGTTCTTAGGCCCTTTGATTGAGTCCTGTATTAGTCTCCCGCATATTAAAAAATACATATGTGATGCTGCGTCCAGTGACGGAACAAACGAAGAACTGCAAAAACTGATCGCGGGCAAGCACGACTTTAATTTGCTAAGCAAAAATACACTTGAAGGGTTCTCAAAAAACAACAATGATTTAATTCATTATTACAACTTACATAACCTTCCGATAATCCTCGTAAACCCAGACTGCTCTTTCTCTGCACAGGCATTTCACAAATTTGTCTCTATTGCGAGCAGTATTGAGAACATCGGAGTTGCTGCCCCTTCTCTTACTTATCCAAATGGCACCCCCCAATCATCTTGGCGAAAATTCCCAACTCCGTATCAATTCATTAACAAAAGAATAAATGCAAAAATTCCTGACCCTGGAAATCATACAACTCACGAGTTGCTCGACAGCAATTACTCCATAGAGTGGGCGCTCGGAGCCTTCCTATATGTAAGCCATGAGCTTAACACTGGTTCTGGCGTTTTGGATGAGCGATACAGACTTTACTGCGAAGACCCTGACATCTGCTTGACCGCGCACTTCCGTGGAAAAAAAGTGGTAGGCATTCCTATGGAGGGAATCAAGCATGACTTACAACAAAAAAGCAGAGCAGTTTTTTCAAAATATAGCTATTGGAATATAAAAAGTGCGATTCTGTTCGCATTGAAATGGCGCGGCGAATATTTCAACACTCTCAAAAAAATTCGGTCCAATGCTTTTTAATGCGAAAAATATATGACCATTCCCGCAATTAATATACTTATAGTTCATCAATCCTCAGAACTATATGGATCAGACGTAACTTTATTAAATTTTCTCAAAGCAACAACTAGCGAAAAAATTTATTATACAGTCGTAGTCCCTGACAATGGACCTTTGGTTTCAGAACTAAGCAAAATTGACGGCGTCAAAACATTGATCCATAAGCCTTTAAAAGTTCGACGTGCGGACTTTTCACTTTACGGCTTGATAGGAGTAGCGAAAAGAGTAAGAAAAACAATAAACTACTATCGAATGATCAAAATAGGTGATTTTGACGTAGTATACTCGAACACTCTTGCAATAATTGATGGAATGCTTTTAAAGATATTTTTTAGAAAAAAACATATCTGGCATGTCCACGAAATAATCCAATCGCCACGCCCAGCAAATTATTTATTTAGATTGGCGCTTACCCTTTTTAGCGACACCGTAATCTACAACTCAAATGCCACAGCCAAGGCTATGAGTTTACTGCCATTACCGTTTCGTCCTGAAAAAAAAGTGGTACTTAATGGAACGCCCGACATTATTGACGTATTACCAAGAGATGAAGAAAGCATTGTAAGCAACGATAAAATTCGAATTTCTTTAATTGGTAGAATCAGCGAGCTAAAAGGACAAGAGCTACTTGTAGATGCTGCAGCAAAGCTGCCCCGATGCGTACTGGAAAAAGTTCACTTTTTATTTATAGGTGCGCCAGTGCCTGGAGATGAAAAACGAGTTGATTACTTACAGGAAAAAATCGAAAAACTTAACTTGGTTAGCTTTTTTACTTTCACAGGATTCATTTCAGATAAATCCAAAATCTGGGCAAATACGGATATAACGGTATTACCCTCTATACATCCAGAATCTTTCGGCATGGTCGTAATTGAGTCATGGGCAGCGAAAAAACCCGTAGTCGCTTCTAACCATGGTGGCCCAGCTGAAATAATTAGCAATGGTGAATCCGGTTTGCTTTTTACGCCTAAGGATTCGGAATCTTTAGCAAATGCCCTAGAAAGGCTTATCACAGATAAAAAACTGTTAACACGCATTCAAGAATCATCTCGCGAAACCTTTCTAAAATCATACTCTTCTGACTCTTATGCGCAAAATATTGAATCTGCAATTCTAGGTACTTTATCTTGAAAATTGGCTGACTTAGTAAAACTGCTACAAGTCAATACGTTGTGGCCTCTTACTTTGCGATAGTCAATACACTGAATTAACCAGTTAATTCCATGATTTAACAAAAATCATCCTTTGACGCAAGTGCCGTGGAACACCCGACCGATTCGGTAAAATGCTGCTATGTTCTATACAGAACTCAGTATTGAAGAACGCGCCACGATACAGATAGGGTTTGACTCAGCCTGGTCCGAATGCTGAGGCGAACCCCCTCGACAATATATGACAATTGCGCCGAGATAAGGCAAGCGATGGACCTACAGCATAGGTAACGTTCAGAGCAAAACGCGTTCACGGTGAGCGGCCTGTTGCCTCCGCAAGAAGTTATTGCCCAAGGGAGAATTGTTCAAATTGGTGGGCCTTCTGTTACGAGAGCATTTTTTCTCCCGAACAAATTGCTAGCCAGCTGGGCGATATAAAAATCCAATTTTTGGAAAACATTTAAGTTTGTCGCGACCCCTGAGGTATTAAACGTTTTCGTACTGAACAGAAACCCAGACAAAATGAAAAATGCAGGCATGTGAAATGAACATATTAAATGATGCATAATCCGTGGTAAGCCGGTGGCGCACCAAATAGCCATTATACAATCTCAAACCTACTAAACGAATAAACCGTTAGAATGCTCCTTACTCTATACATTCTAACCACTCTGATATTTTTAATACATATGACAAGCGCTCACAGACAATTGAACTGACACGCGAAATTTTAATTATCTCTTATTTCCAATTTCGATACTTTTAAATCTGTTTTCAATCAAAGATCGCGGCATCATTATCAGTCGTCACAAAGCACATTTTTATGTAACAAACAACACCATTGAATTTCCCAATTCAGAAAGGGAAAGTTTTTCAGAACATCTATCTAGCGTTGATTAAATCGGATATTTCTTACATTACAACCTAATGCCACTGCTTTCAAAGCTTACTTGGGTGTTGCTGGACATGATACATTGTTGATGTAGATAGTATCCGCAAGGTCGAGGTTTTTGGCAAATCGTAGCTGCCCGGTGCATAATGAGCCCACAACCATCAAAATTTGTGCTTCTTGGAGGGTTGTCATTCATGCTTCGCGATTCAAGATTTGCACATGCTGTTTCCGAAGGCCGATCGATCACTGCTTACGCCAACAATATTAGTCGCCTACACCATTTCTAGCTTGCAAAATTGTCACTTCCTGCAATACCCTTACCCAATAACCCTCAAGGATTATCCTTTCAAGGAGCATGATCATGAAAAAGCTATTGGCCTTTGCCCTCATTACCTCCATCAGTCTGCCTTTGATGGCTGCTGAAACAGGTCCTAAAGCTCCTAAAGGTCCTAACGCTCCTGCTACAACTGCTACAGCGCCTGGGGCAACCTCGGGTCTGTCCCTGTCGACCCCAATCGCAGGTGCCGTAACAGTTGGCACTGGTCTGGCCATTGGTGCGGGTCTTGTCGCTGTCGGCGTCGCGGCCTCCAACAGCAGTGGTGGTGGTGGCAACGACGGTACCCCTGGCACTACTGGTGGTGGCACCTCGGGCACTACTGGTACTACTGGCACCACCAGGTAACAGCTCCCCGCTTAAAGTTCGATACACTAGCCTCCCAGCTCTGCTGGGAGGTTTTGTTTTGCCTATTCCCTTCGAGCAAATTTCGACAATGAATCGCGCGCTTCCCTTGGCCATGCTGGTTGGCCTGACCCTGCAAGGCTGTATATTTTCCCCTGGTCAGCACATGGACACGGGCAATCTGGTACGAGAAGGTTCTCCAGAAAGCAGCCGGATCGAGTTGATACCTATTACACCGAAACTGGTGGCTATCGAGTCGGCAGCAGATCATTCGAACGTAGTCGCGCCCGAGCTGCTGCGCTACCAACCCACCGAGTATAGGATTGGTGCCGGCGACCTCGTCTACATCACTGTGTGGGACCATCCGGAGCTGACCGCACCCTCCGGTCCCCAACAGCAAATTGAAGCGAATGGACGTCTGGTTCGCCCTGATGGATCGCTCTTCTATCCCTATGTGGGAAACATCGAAGCTGCCGGTAAAACCATCGAAGATCTACGTTCGATCATCGCTTCGCGCCTGTCCAAAGTTGTCGCCGAACCCCAGGTGGATGTGAGTATCCTGCGTTTTGTCAGCCAGAAGGTTGTTCTCTCTGGCGCATTTGGCAAGACTGGTCAGCTACCTATAACCAATACACCGCTGAGTCTTTTGGATGCAGTTGGTCAAGGTTCGGTGCAGGTCGGCACCGCTGATATTTCCGGGCTCGTGCTCAAGCGCGACGGTCATGAATATGTCATCGATCTCGATGCGCTCAATCGTAAAAACTCCAACCTGCACACCCTGTACCTCAAGGATGGCGACCAACTGCACCTGCCCTACAACGACCAGAAGAAGATCTACGTACTGGGTGAAGTTGTCGCGACACGCGCCCTCGTCTTCAAGGGAAGCAACATGAACCTCACCGATGCCCTCGGCAGTGTTGGCGGCTTGCGTCAGGAGACTTCCAGCGGCAAAGAGGTATATGTGATCCGCGGTGTAGAAAATCTCGCGGATGAGCCGGTCAAGGTTTTCCAAATCGATCTGAAGTCGCCTTCAGCGTTCGCCCTGGCCCAGCACTTCAAGTTGCAGCCACAGGACGTGGTTTATGTCGGCCCTGCCGATGTCACCCGCTGGAACCGCTTTATCAGCCAGGTTTTCCCTACGGCTAATCTGCTGAGTGTTGGTGCGGGTATCCAAGACGACTTGGGCAACACCAACTAGAACTGGAATTCTTGTGAAATTTCTGCGACTGGCCACTCTATCCGTGGCCTCCTTGCTGGTGAGCGCCTGCAACCCGTTGATGACCGCTTCCATGGACACACTCAAGGCCGCTTTCGAAGGACCTGAGCCCCTGGAACTCACCCGCGAACAGGTGGATGCGACTCCGTATTACCAGATCACCATTGCAGCCCCTACGGGTGAAGCCGTGATGGCGTTGGTACGTCTGCAGGATGGTGTTGGATTCTGGATGGCCTCAAGTCGCCAGATCCTGATGCTTGAGGATGGCCTTGCCATCCGCAGTGTCGGTTTCAACGACAACCTCGACGGCACCCGCTTTGAGGGCGAGTCACCCTTCAAGACCGGTCTGCACCGCATTGCCGATGGACTGCAAACCCGTCGCCAGGTGGACTTCACCGATGGTTATCGAATGGGTGTGATCCTCACCAGCCGCTTCGAGAAAAAAGGTCTGGAAACCGTACATATTCTCGACCGCGACGTGGAGTTACTGCGAGTGGACGAAGAGATTGCAATGGACGGCCTGGGCTTTACCGCGCGTAACCAGTACTGGGTCGACCCTGCCGACGGCTTCATCATGGCCAGTGTGCAGCACCTGACCCCCGAATTGCCCCTACGCATTGTTCAAGTGCGCCCGAATAAGCCGGTAGTGCAATGATTTTTCGTTCCTCCTGGCTGCTTTGCTGCAGCCTGTTCATGACGTTTGCCGTTAATGCTGACTCGCTGGTCACTGTGCAGGGCGATGCCGCCAAACCCGGGCGCTATTCGTTCCAGGAAGGCATGCGCCTGCATGAAGTTTTGCTGCCAGCCCAGATTAATCCGAAGGCTTATCTACTCGGTGCTGCGTGGTTGCATGTCCCGTTGCGCAGCGCGCAGGAGCGCCTCAAGTTGGGCGTACTCTTCGATCTTGCAACCGTGAGAAGCAATGCGCTTCAAGATGACGAGACCGAGTTGGCCGCGCTGGCCGCGCGCCTCAGCGATAAAGTGCAAGCGATGCCTGTAACCGGGCGCAGGGTGGCTCAGCTAGATCCGGTGCGTGTTGAATTGAACCGTCAGGACAATCCCTACCTGAGCAATGGTGATGTGCTTCTGTACCCTACTCGTCCTTCTACAGTAAGAGTTGTGGGGGCGGTGCTGGGTGAATGCGAGCTGGCTTACCAGCCTTTGCAGTCGGCCATCAGCTATCTGAAAAGCTGTCCGCGCGATCCTGGCGCCGACGCTGATCAGCTCTTTGTCATCCAGCCGGATGGCCGCGTTTTCCATGAAGGCATCGCGCTTTGGAACGAAACCAAATCCGTCCCACCAGCTCCGGGAGCACGCATTTATGTGCCCGTACGCAATAGCGCTCAGGGCGACCCTACGCCTGATCTGAATATCGAGCTAGCCGCTTTCATCGCCACCCAGCCGCTGCTGGAGGTGAAGCCATGAAGTTTCACTTGATCCCTTGCCTGTTGCTCGGTTGCAGCGCTTGGGCAGTCGCCGAGCCGCGCTTTACCCAGAGTGACTTTGGTGGGGTAGGGTTATTGCAGACCCCTAGCGCACGCATGGCACCCGCGGGTGAATTGTCTTTAACTGCCAGCCGTACTGATCCCTACAGTCGCTATAGCGTGTCGTTTCAGCCATTCGACTGGTTTGAGGGAGCCTTCCGCTATACGTCGATCAGTAACCGCAACTACGGCCAAGAATCCTTCAGTGGTGATCAGAGCTATAAAGACAAAGCGATTGACGCCAAGGTACGCCTGCTCGAAGAGAGCCATTGGATTCCGCAGGTAGCAGTGGGGGCACGGGATATTGGCGGTACTGGCCTGTTTTCGAGTGAGTATTTTGTTGGCAACAAACGATTAGGCAATTTCGATCTCAGTGTCGGTCTGGCATGGGGCTACATAGGTAATCGTGGCGATATCAGCAACCCATTGGGTCTGGTGGATGATAAATTTAACGATCGGCCGACGCCGGACAGTGACGTAGCAAACGCAGGTGACTTCAACGCAAACAGCTACTTCCGTGGCTCCCCCTCCTTCTTCGGCGGCGTGACTTACCAAACCCCTTGGGACCCGTTGTCGCTCAAGCTGGAATACGAAGGTAACGACTACAAGCATGAGCCCCTGAGCAACAACCAGGTCCAGGACTCACCGATTAACCTCGGGCTGGTATTCAAGGCCACAGACTCGGTCGACCTCCACGCTGCCTGGGAACGCGGCAACACCGCAATGTTCGGCATCACTCTGCACACCAACTTCGCCACCCGCAAAGCACCAACCAAAAGCTTCGATCCGAAGCCCGAACCTGTGCCGGATGTCAAACCAAGAACCGCGCCCACCGACGTTCAATGGGCCGGTGTCGCCAAGCGTTTGCAGAACAACGCAGGCTATACCGTCTCGCGCATCACCCAACGCGATTCCGAACTGATCGTCTACGGCGAACAGGGCCGCTATTTCCACACCCCGAAAGCCGTCGGCCGCGCCTCGCGCATTCTCGATAACAGCGTCAACGACAAGATCGACTGGTTCACCCTGGTCGACACGCGCTATAGCTTGCCTATCCAGGAAGTCAGCCTTCCGCGGGACACTTTCCGTGAAGTGGTTCAGGAAGACCGACCGGTGGAAGACTTGCGCCGGGTTACCGAGCAGAACGTTCCCGTACCCCATCAGGAAAAGACCCTGTTCGCGCAGAAACCGGATCCGTTCACCTATGGCCTGGGCCTGGGTTACAAACAGAACGTCGGTGGCCCCGACGGGTTCCTGTTGTACCAGTTCAGTGCAGACCTGAATGCGGAGTATCGATTCCAGCCTGATTTATGGTGGAGCGGCACTCTGAGCGCCAACCTGGCGAACAACTTCGACAAGTTCAAGTACGACGCCCCCAGCGGCCTGCCCCGTGTGCGTACCGACCTGCGTCAGTACATGACGACCTCGGAAGTCACGATGCCGACCTTCCAAGTGAATAAGGTCAAACAGCTGGACCAGGATCTCTACGGCATGCTCTACGGCGGTTATCTGGAGTCGATGTACGCCGGTGTCGGCGGTGAAGCGCTGTATCGTCCGATGGGCGAGCGCTGGGCCGTAGGCGTGGACATGAACTGGGTCAAGCAGCGCGATTTCGATCAAGGCTTCGGACTGCGTGATTACAGTACAATCACCGGGCATGCCACTCTTTACTACCGCAGTTCGTTCCAGGACATCCTCGGCGCGCTCAGTGTCGGGCGCTACCTGGCCAAGGATTTGGGGGTCACTCTGGACCTGTCCCGTGAGTTCAGCAATGGTGTGCGGTTCGGTGGTTGGGTGACGGTTACCGACGCGACCAAGGAAGAATATGGCGAGGGTAGTTTCGGCAAGGGCATTTACTTCTCGATTCCCTTCGATGAATTGATGTCAAGTTCCACCACCCGCCGAGCCTCGCTGGCCTGGTCACCGCTGACCCGAGACGGTGGCGCTGCCATGGCTCGCAGCTACTCGCTGTATTCTCTGACGGAGCGGCGCAACATCGACCTGTTCCACAACAACTTCTACAAGGTCACCGAATGAAGCAGCGAATTCTGCGTATCCTGCCCAAGCTGGCGTTTTTCGTGATCCTGCTGGTGTTGTGTTTCGCCGGTATGCGCGGTGAGCCGGTGCCGCAGGTGTTTGAGAATCAGGACAAGCTGCATCACTGGGCGGGGTTCTTTTGTCTGACGGTGAGCGCCTTTTTGGCGTTCCCCAGGACTCGGCTGATCTGGTTGCTGCTTTTGCCGCTGGTGGGTTCGATGTTAATTGAGCTGGAGCAGAGTTTGCTGCCGCTACGCACTGCGTCCCTGGGTGACATGGAGGCTAATGCGCTGGGGGTTTTGTGTGGGATGGTGGTTATTCTGGCGTGTCGTGGATATCAGCGTAGGAAGCTCAAGAAAGCTTCTCAGATGACGTCGCCGGGCGTTAGCTGATTAGGTAAGCCAACGCCCAAGGCTTGGTCGCTCTGCGCCCTCAAAAAAAGTCATGTATCAAGCATGGCATTTTTGCTAACGGTAAGCGGCGGCGAGCAAGAAACGGGCGTTGTTAAGAAGTCCTCTGCCTGCTTAGACTGCGCCGAAAATATGGATGCACCACCCAATCAAGGATTCACATGATCAAAAAATGCCTGTTCCCAGCAGCCGGTTACGGCACTCGCTTCCTCCCAGCGACCAAAGCCATGCCCAAGGAAATGCTGCCGGTGGTAAACAAGCCACTGATCCAGTACGGCGTCGAAGAAGCACTGGACGCCGGGCTGACCGAAATCTCCATCGTCACCGGTCGCGGTAAGCGCGCGCTGGAAGATCACTTCGACATCAGCTACGAGCTGGAACACCAGATCCAGGGCACCGACAAGGAAAAATACCTGGTCGGCATCCGCAAGCTGCTCGACAACTGCTCGTTCTCCTACACGCGCCAGACCGAAATGAAAGGCCTGGGCCATGCGATCCTGACCGGCCGCCCACTGATTGGCGACGAAGCTTTCGCCGTGGTCCTGGCGGATGACTTGTGCGTCAACCTCGACGGTGACGGCGTACTGACCCAGATGGTCAAGCTGTACAAGCAGTTCCGCTGCTCGATCGTCGCCATCCAGGAAGTCGATCCGCAGGAAACCCACAAGTACGGCGTGATCGCCGGCGAAATGATCCGCGACGACATCTATCGTGTGCACAGCATGGTCGAGAAGCCAAAGCCGGAAGACGCGCCGTCGAACCTGGCGATCATCGGTCGCTACATCCTGACCCCGGACATCTTCGACCTGCTCGAAGATACCGAACCAGGCAAGGGCGGCGAAATCCAGATCACCGACGCCCTGATGAAGCAGGCGCAAAACGGCTGCGTGATGGCCTACAAGTTCAAGGGCAAGCGCTTTGACTGCGGTGGCGCCGAAGGCTATATCGACGCGACTAACTTCTGCTTCGAGAACTTCTACAAGACTGGCAAGGCTTACTGATAGGTCCTGAGCTGCTTGTATTGAAAAGCCACCTTCGCAGGTGGCTTTTTTATGTGCGTTCAGAAAAAAAGAACGGTTCCGCCGCCGGCAAGCGCAAGATCGTCCCCCCGGCTCATCGTGTTGGCAACACCGCGCACTCGCTAAGCCAGATCAGCGGTTGGCCAAGACAAACCTCAACCGACTCCACACCAGCAAGACCGACCCGGTGCGGCTGATCGGGAACAGCGTATGCCCAGACGAGGCGGAAGCCCTGAAGTCGACGCCTGGCGCTACAGGAAAACAATTGGCCGACCTGAGCGTGTCACATCGAGCCGATGGCCCTGTGATAGCTAGGGGCCATGTGCCTGCACTTTTCAGTTACCATCGCGTACCAGGGACTAGTTAGCGACTACTCGCACACGTTGCACAGGGAAGGAAGTCAATAACATGGATGGTGTGCATGCTGTACAGGTTATCGCCGTAACCGGTGGTAAGGGTGGCGTTGGCAAGACAACTGTGGCTGTGAATCTGTCATTGGCGTTGGCGGAACTTGGAAGGCGAGTCGTATTGCTGGATGGCGATCTTGGCCTGGCGAATATCGATGCCCTATTGGGACTTTTACCGCGGTACACGCTTGCCGATTTAATCGAAGGCCGCTGTACTCTATCCGACGTACTGATGCGGGGGCCGGGCGGGGTGCGAATCGTCCCCGCGGCTTCAGGCCTCCAGAGCATGGTAAATTTGTCTCCAGCGCAGCACGCAGGCCTGATACAGGCCTTCAGTGAAATCGGTGACAGTCTCGATGTGCTGGTGATTGATACCGCTGCGGGCATCGGTAGTTCAGTGGTCAGCTTTGTCCGGGCGGCGCAGGAAGTGTTGCTGGTGGTCTGTGACGAGCCGACCTCGATCACTGATGCCTACGCGCTGATCAAACTGTTTAATCGTGATTACGGAATGAACCACTTCCGGGTACTGGCAAATATGGCGCAGAGCCCGCAGGAAGGACGCAACTTGTTTGCCAAGTTGAGCAAAGTCACTGAGCACTTCCTCGACGATGTCACCTTGCAATACGTCGGTGCGGTGCCATACGACGAGAACGTGCGCAAGGCCGTGCAGAAGCAGCGGGCCATCTACGAAAATTTTCCTCGCTCCAAGTGTGCTCAAGCCTTTCAGGCAATCGCCCTAAAGGTCGACGCTTGGCCATTGCCGGGCAGTCCCAGAGGGCATGTGGAGTTCTTCCTTGAGCTGCGCATAAAAAGTTCGAGAAGTAGACAGCCCTCGCTAGACAGTATGAGCGGTGCGATGGGGACATCAGCTTATGGCTGGTAACCTGGAATAGCTCATAGGGACACCGCCCTCATGGATGCACCACCAGGACCGTAACAGCGATCCACGACATTCCAGCGACGAATAGGCATGCCAAGACAAACGGGTGCTCAAGCAATTCGATCTCCATTTTATTAATGCCGATCGGGGACCGACATGAAAGGCCTGGGCCAGGCGATCCTGATCTACAACCAGGAGCGCCCGCACTTGTCCTTGAAATACAAAACGCCCGATGCGGTGAAACAGGTGTAAATCTATTTCAGGACTAGACACGTTCAGGATAGAAGTTGATCAGTGCTGCGCTGGTTTTTTCTGGCGGAACATTCATTTGCCCCTCCTCTTCTGCGCACCAGGCACCGCCCCCTCGCTTTCACTGAGAAAGATCTGCTGGGGCAAGGTGAACCCCCGCAACTTCAGCAGCGCCAACGGCCCCGCGCCCAGCTCCGTGCGCAGGTTCCAGGTCAGCTCCAGGCCGTCCGGGGCCTTGAGCTGCAGGCGGTGCAGGCTGTCGCTGTCGTTCAGCGGGGTGACCCGGGCTTTTTCCAGCAGGCGGATCAGGCCCCAGGTGCCTTCGTAGTCACCGAACAGCCGTTCACTGGCCTGCACGCTGGTCCAGGTCAGGCTGGTACCCGGGTGGCTGCTGAAGCCGGGCCAGCTGAAGCGCTGCCAGCTTTCCTTCTGGTTGAAGTATTCGTGTTTCTCGCCATTGAGCACGAAGGTGGTTTGCACCACGTCGCGCACCGCTTTGCCGCGCAGTTCGAAACTCAGGCCCATGCCGCCGTCGGTGTAGAGCACGTCGGCCAGGTGGCTGAGCTGGTTGATCGCGCTGAGGAATTGCGGGTTGAACCGCAAGCCCTGGCTGTGCCGCGGATCGGCCACCCAGCGGCTGCCTTCCCGGCGCAATACGCCACCCAGTTGCTGCTGCAGGAACTGGTCGATGCGCCCGGAGTCGGCGCGGATCATCTGCCCCAGCATCGGCAAGGAGGCGTCGCTGCTGGTGGCGGCGAAGGGGAAACGGCCGGCGAAGGCGCTGTGCCAGTCGCTGACGATCGCGCGTTGCCACTGGCGGTTGAGGCCCGCCGCCGAGGGTTGCAGCACCCGCTGCCAGGCCTGGTCCAGCGGCTGCACCAACAGCGTTTCGCCGACCTGGCCCCACTCCGCGCCGAGGCTCGCGGCGAGCAGGCTGCCGTAGGCCTGGGTGTCGGTGAGTTCGACGTTCTTGCCCTGGAACACGCTCTGCGCCAAGGCCTGGGTCATGGCCTGCGGGTCGGGCGCGTTGTGCACTTGCTGCAGTTTCAGGCGCACCCGGGTGACACGGTTGAGGAAGGCCTGCAGGCTCAAGCGGTCACTGTCGCCGCTGCCTTCAGCGTCTTTGCCCAGCAGCGCCAGCAACGGGCCGAAGGTGGCGTCCAGTGGACCGCTTGGCCCCTGCAGCTGCTGGTCGATCGCCGGCACCGGGGCCTGGCCGACCAGCTTCTGCGCGGACTGCATCAGCGACTCGGCCAACGCCTGGCCGCGCACGCCGGCCTGGCCCTGGTAGGCCAGGGTGTTCATCAGCGCGATCAGCGGCGACTGGCGCACGTCGCTCATCAGCGTCAGTTGATCGATCACTTCGCCCAGGCTAGCGGCCGGCTGCCAGCGCAGGCGGTTGAGAAAATCCAGCCAGGCGCTGGCGTAGTCCTCGAAGTAGCGTTGCGTGAGGCGCGCCCGCAGCACGTCCGGGGTCAGGTCGGCATCGAGCTCGGCGGGGTGGTCGCTGAGCACCCAGTCGATTTCCTCGCGCCGCGCGTCGGCGATGGCATCGATGGCCTGGCGCACCTGCCCTTCCCAGGCCTGGCGGGTGAACACGCCGGGGACGCTGGCCTTGCTGCTGAACAGCGCGCCGGCCTCGGTGTCGCCGACCATCTGCGCCAGGCTCAAGGCCGGGGCATGGTTGGCCGCCCCCGCTAACACCTGTTGATAGAGGCTGGTTTCGGCATTGCGCTGGCCCAGCTGGCCGAGCAGTACTTGCCGGGCTTGGGCGACCAGCTTGGGGTTGGCCTCGATGCGCCACTCGGGGTGCGCCGCCAGGTGCTCGGTGTAGAACTGCCACAGGTTTGGTGACAGGCCTTGCCATACACCTGGCGCTATTCCGGCGCGGGTGGGTTCGGCGTCGATCAGCGTCTTGGTCAGGAACGCCGCATCGGTTTTTTCCGGGTGCGCCAGCATCAGGTAGGCCTTGAGCTGGTCGTAGGCCTGCCGCGCGCGTTGGGCGCGTTCGGGGCTGCCCGGGGGCAGTTTGATCAGGGCGGTGAGTTTGGCCTGCAGGTTGGCGACGGCCGGGTCGCGCAGCAGGCGCTGGTTGGCTTCGACATAGATCGGTTGGACTTTTTCCAGCAGGTTCTGGTTCTGGTTCAGGCCGAAGCGCTGGTACCAGGGGGCGCCGTGTTCGGCGCGGTAGTCCAGGCGCGCCAGTTCGCGCATCAGGTCGTTGAGGGCCAGCAGTTGGGCGTCGCCCTGCCCGGCTTGTTCGAGGGCTACCAGCGCGCTTTGCACCTGGGCAATCTGCACGCGCTGGGTGGCGAAGGACAGCAGCAGGCCGGCGCCCCACACCAGCGCCAGGCCTATCACCACCGCCGAGCCGATGCGCAGGGGGTGCCGGCGCAAACGGTGACTGTGCACGGCCTTGTCCTCGAGCACGCCCTGCCAGGCCGGGTCGATCGGCCAATGGTGCGCCGCGTGGTCCTGGTGTTCAGGCAATGGCAGGCTGAACCACAGCCCGCGCAGCGGCAGACCGCGGGCGAATTCGCCGAACAGCGGCGCGAGCGCCTGGCGCCAGCGGGCAATGCCTTCGGCCTGCAGATCGCGCGACAGGCGCAGCAGGAAGTCGTGTTTCATGTCGGTTTTGATTTGCGCCCAGCCTGATTGGCGCAAGGGCAGGATCAGCTGGTCAAGGGCGGTTTCCAGGTCCACGGCGGTGGCGCGGGCGGGCAGCAGGCAACCGACCGGCTGGGTCGTGCGCTTGGGCTGCGGCCACTCACTGTAGCAAACCTGCCACAGGTACAGCGGCAGCTGCCAGTGCAGGTGGCGGGCCAGGGATTGCAGGTAGCGCACGCCGGCGCCCATTGCGGCGGCGTCGCTGGACTGGTCTTTGTTGAGGGCCCAGATCACGCCGTCGAGGCCCCGCCAGCGGTTCAGGCGGCGGTACTGGGCAAAGGGCGCGTCCTCCACATTGCCCTGCACGCTGCCGCCCCAGATCAGGACGGTGTCTTGGCCTTCCATCCAGTTTTTTTGGGTAAGTTCCGGTGCGATGGCCCGGATCTGGTCAGGTTCGCCGACGACTAGCAGTAGGCGGACTCTGCGGCGCCAGAAGGGACCGTGATTGCGGTAGAGATGATCTCGTAGCGTCGATTCCGAAAAGGAGTCCGCCTTGTTTTCAGTGGCAGGCGCAGGAGCCGAAATGGCGCGGTCATCTCCTTTCTGCTGCCGAAAAGAGACGCGTCCCATCTTCAGGCCCATCAACAAGTAACCACCGGCCAGTGCCAACACCAGCAAGATCAGACTGATCGTGCCCCACCACCCCAGCGTTTGCTCTGTCGTCTCCGGCTGGATCCCCAACCACTCGGGTCGCCACCCGATCAGCAGACACAGGCTCACTCCGAACACAATGACCACGAGCGCTATCCACAACCCTATCGAACGACTATTGCGCATCAGCTATTTATTCCTGATTCGGAGAGGGGGGCATGACGGCCGAGCACCACAACCATGCGTCGGCGGTGCTATCCCCACTGAAAATGAAGTGTGGCTCCCCCTCGTCGCGGATCGACTCCACTGCGGCAGCAATCGCTACCCAGGGTGTCGCGCAACCTGGATTGCCCAGAATGGAGTCGAGGTCGTGCAACCCCTGTTCAACCTTCAACGGCATCGCGACGTCGCTGATCGCCGTGGTGATCGCCGAAGCACGCTGGGCATCGCTTCCGACGCACCAGGCATGCCGAATCGACGCCGCCTCCACCGGGACCCAGTCGAGGGCTTGGTGAGTGGCATAGAGCACACCTTCGGAGGTCGGCGTGCGCACCGGTTCCGGACGATGCAGATAAGCCAGCGGCTCCAGCGTGGTTTGCGTCAGGCGGTTACCCAAGAGCAAACCCACCACCGCTTCGGCTGTATCTTCCGCTTGCGCCGGCGCAACCTGAAACGCCACCACCAGCAACAGCGTCTGTTCGCGGATACGCTGATCCAGCCAGCCATCCACCGCTGCCAGCCCGCGGCCTTCAAGTCGTGTGACCGTCTGGCGTATACCGGACTCGGACCAGACGTCCTGCCACAGTCCGTTGAGGTTTTCCTCGGAAACGATGGTGTCCATTTCCAGCAACAAAGCCAGCGGCTTGTCCTCGGGCAGCGCTTGCAGCACCCGGGCGAGATCACTTAATACTTGCCGCAATACCCTGCGCAGCACCGCCTCAGGCATTTCGCCCTGTTCGACCGCCAAGCGACTGTGGCGAATGCCCTCTTCACAGGGTTGCCAGGCAGCCTGGACACGTAAGGCCTTGTGCGCGTCGAGCAAAACTTCCCGCTGCGCCTCGCCATCGTGCGCTCCCGGTTCCCGCAATGCGGTATGCAAACTCACCGCCAGCACTTGCTGCGAGCGACGCCCCTGACGCATTTTCTGAACCAGGTCCGCTTCACGCTCGTCGTTCCAGCCGTCAGTCACGCTCAATTGGCCGAGATACACCAATGCACGGATCAAGCCCAGGACAAACCAGATCGCCATGGGTGCCCCAAGCCCGATCTGCCAAAGCAGGCGCGGACGCTGAGTCAAGGCGTCACCTCCCAACCACAACGTCAGCCCGAGACCCAGCAGCAGTAACACCGGCAGCAAAACCAGCCAACGCCATACACGGGGGGCCGGTGGCGGGGTCAGTTCAGGCGGTACCTCGTACAATTTGACCGGCATAAAATCAGCTCGCCGTCGCGTTGGGCAAGGACGAAACCAAGGCACAGCCACAGGCGCACACATGCCCATGAAAGGCGACGGGGATGCCGTTGTTACGAAAGGTAGGATGCCCCTCGCTAATTATTGTCGGACCGTGTTTACCGCACCGGACCGGATCACCTTGACGGGCCACGCCGATACCGCCAAAGCGCATCCCCGTGGCGCCTGATAGCACAGCACCGCCGTTGGTGGTGCTGTCGCCGATTCTGATAATTCCTTTCATGGATGTGCCTCCGTGCATGAGCCACCATCGGCACGCTGGATCAACGTCCACTTCACGGACTGCTCGTCCTTGTGCGGAAGGCGCTGGCCTTTTTTCAGGTCGAGATATTCAAAGCCCTTACGGCCGAAGATCGACCATTTGCCGGTGTGGCTTGCGGGCTCTCCCGACATAGCCGTGATAAAGACACTATCCCGTCTGATGAACTGCGCTTCGCGCTCGGGCCAGGTGTACAGTTCGTCCGGTTCACCTTTGGGGAAGAAGCCTCGTTCGGGTACATCGATGAATTCGTCTTCTACGCGGCGGATCAGTGTCCAACCGGTTTCAGTCCATTGGTTTTCCTTCCAGCTATAATCACGCTTGCCTGTGGTCTCGCAGACATATTCGTGACGTCTGATTCCTTGAAAGACCCTGACACCACCCTCGAATTTGATGGGATATAACAGGCGAGCTGCTGCGAAATCCACATCCGGTAGATAGATCCCTATCTGCGTAGCTGCCTCGTCTTTCTCGATCCGTACACTGGTATCCAATTCATAGCGAGGGATGCGTCGGGGTAGTTCTGCCACCTCATACAGACCGCCTTGGCCGGTATAGGTCAAGTTACCTTCACGCCACTCCCCCTGGGTTGTTGCTCCTAACCGAGAGTCCAGCTTCGTAGCCCGATCTTGCGTTAGCGAGATGCGCTGTTGTTCTTCCTCGGTCATCCACCCGTCCCAGAGCTCTCTAATTCCATGGTTGTTGGAGTTCATGGCGTGACCTGCCTTGAATGCCAGCGGGTCATTGTTGACCCGCTGAATATAGGCTTTGATGTAAAAATCCCGATCTGGACGGATATTGGGCAGCACGCGGCTTCCCCAGACGACATCGCCTTGCTGCCATTGCGGTTTGTTGCGCTGGCGCGGGTCGAGTTGGTGTTGCGAGCGAGCGTAGGCCTTTCCGTGGGCGTCAATCCAGTCGATGATTGCATCGCGGGTAGCCGCGAAGTGCTCGGGGGAGCTGTAGCTTTCCAGCAGATAGCATTCAAGCGGATGCAAAACGGCCATTTCAAGACTTCCCCTTAGGCTCGGTACACGACCCGCCATCAGCTCGTGCGATCAGAGTCCACTTCACCGACTGCTCGTCCTTATGCGGCAAGCGCTGGCCTTTTTTCAGGTCAAGGTATTCAAAGCCCTTACGGCCGAAAATCGACCATTTACCGGTGTGGCTTGCAGGCTCTCCCGACAGCGCCGTGATAAAAACATTATCCTGTCTGATGAACTGCGCTTCGCGCTCGGGCCAGGTGTACAGTTCGTCCGGTTCACCCTTGGGGAAGAAGCCTCGTTCAGGTACGTCGATGAATTCGTCTTCTACGCGGCGGATCAGTGTCCAACCAGTTTCGACCAACTCACTTTCATTCCAGTCGTAATCACGCTTGCCAGTATCAGGATTGACCCATGTACTACGCCTTACCCCACGCCGAACTTGTTGTCCTCCCTCAGTCCATTCGGTGGGATACAGTAAGTGTGCAGCTGCAAAATCCACATCCGGCAAATAAATACCAATATGTTTGGGGCGCTCATCCTTTTCAATACGCACGCTTAAATCCAGTTCGTAGCGCGGAATACGCTGAGGCAACTCAGTCAATCGAAAGACCCGGTCTTGTCCGTTATAAGTCAAATGACCTTCATCCCAATGTCCCCCGACAGTGGCCCCTAATCGTTTATCCAACTTAGTCGCCTCGTCTCGTAAAAGCGATATGCACTGTCGTTCTTGCTCCAACATCCAACCATCCCAGAACTCACTCATGCCTCGATTATTGGACTTCATGGAGCGGCCGGCCTTGAATGCCAGCGGGTCATTGTTCACCCGATGAATATAGGCTTTGATGTAGAAGTCTCTATCAGGACGGATATTGGGCAACACGCGGCTGCCCCAGACCACATCACCTTGCTGCCATTGCGGTTTGTTGCGCTGGCGTGGATCGAGTTGGAATTGCAAGCGGGCGTAGGCCGCTTCGTGGGCGTCAATCCAGTCGATGATGGCATCGCGGGTGGCCGCGAAGTGCTCGGGGGCGCTGAAGCTTTCCAGCAGATAACATTCAAGTGGATGTAAAACTGCCATTTCAAAGCTCCTTTTTTACGTTCGGTACAAACCATTTATGGGTTAATTCCGGCAAGCCCAGGTATGGCTTGAAAGGATCAAGGTTCGTATCGCCAGTACCATCGTCATATCCCCAATTGGTTTTCTGCCTGGGAGAGATATATTTAGGAGTAAGATCATCAGGATTCAGAGCTATCTGCTGCCGACCTCCCTGCAGTTTGTATTTCGGTTCGCGTGGAAACTCCTGGGTCCCCGCGCGCCCCTCCCAGACTTTGAGCGGTTGCCCCGGCGGCACGGTATAGACCACAAATTCACCGTTCTCATTCCATTGTTTCCAAACCGCTAGTTCACTTCGCCATTGGCTTTTCGACTTCAGCGCGTCAAATTCCGCTTCGCGAAGCCAGAAAATACTGTTATCACCGGAACTGGGATCCACCACTCGAAAAAGTCGTTCACCCGGCGAAACAGTAGATGCTTGCATTGATATATCGAAGGTTTCAAACCTACCCACCAATGCTTTGTTCTTAGAGGTATCGCTGATATCTGGCCAGCCCTTGGCAATATCCTTGAAAGCATCTGGTGGAAATTGTTGCAAAGCCGGATATCTTAAACTCTCTACTTCATCAACCCAATCCACTTTTTTCTGTTTAATCAACTCCAACTCAGCGACCTCGCGCTGTCCCAACACATGTGAATTGTTTCCTGGTCGCGCGCGGTAGGCATTGTCCCCTTCGACCCGTAGCCGATTGATGATCTGGTCCAGATAGTCCTGCGCCGGGCGCAATGCCTTTGCCAGGCCTTCATCAGCCTTGTTTCTGACATCCACTATGATTGTCCAGAGTCGTTCTATCCGGGCCCCCAATGCATTCGGCCCGAAACTCATGACGGAATCAAACAACTGACGCGTGACCTGCATTAGTTCATCCAGTCGTGCCAGCAGTCCCTGTACAGACAGACTCCTGTTTAACTCAGTCAATTTTCCAGCTAAATAATGACATGGATTGTAAACCTTCATTGAAGCAAGGACTTTCCTTACTGCTGGGTAATCTAAGTAACGATTTAATAAAAGCATCGCCTGATCAAGCACAGCCCCATCTATACGCGGCGCAGGCTTCAGGGCTTTGAAAAGGTATTTCCGAACAGAAAAAACGATAATTTTAAGACAGCCTTTCAGCAACGACCCCACTGTAGGAAACAACCCGATAAGCGTTAATATCAACGATACCCAACCCCAAGCATCACTGCTGTCCTTGTTGATTTTTTGGCAATTGGCAATCAGGTCGCGCACATCACCAATCTGATCGACCAAAGGAATCATGAAAATCAACGTTCCCGTGACAGTTTGTGCGGTGGTCGGATTCTCGTGGAAATCCCCCTGTAGCACTTCCCACAGCCAGAGCCATTTCCCCTCGACGCCTGAGTAAGCGTCCTGTGGAGCAGGCTCGTAGAACGCCAAGGCGTTTTGCAGTTCCGAATTCATGCGGCATCCATGTTTAACGATAAGAAAATTACCAATACAAGGTGTACGTAACTGTTCCGGGATGGCACGTGCTTTCGAGCACGACTCAAACTACATATCTTGCATGTACCACTCGTTGTTAATTATCAGGTGAAAAATGTTTCGCAGCATTTCCATTACGCCTACCATCGCAAGGGGGGACAAGCTCACTACCATCTGCCAAACGAGTATATTGAAGGTACTCCACAGTTCCACTCGCAGTGTTACCGATACAAAAAACAGCTGTATAGCTATCCCTTGGCCGAGAAGCGTCAATCAAACTAAATATATAGGTGTTATTTACTTCAAGCTTCAATGGATGAGTCTTTACTTTATAGTCATCCAGCTCGTACCCCTCTGGCACGACGCCAAACACTACACATCCACCCGGCAACAGCTCTAATGGTTTAGCACCCGATTTAAGTGCAACCCCCCAAGCGCCGGCATTTCGCACATAACTTTGCATCAATGATATCCAGCCGACCAAAAATACTTCCCCTGTATCATTTGGCAGACAAATGGCCGGCCTACTATTAACCGAAGAAATAGTCGCACTTTCCCTGCGTCCAAATGACGTCGCCTCAGCAGACTCCAAAAATATAAAATTCAACCCAATCAATAAAAAAGCTAAGATCTTCATAGACTTTTCCTTCAAGCAGGAAGATTTGCTTTGCTGGCAGGATTCTCCAGAAAGTCCTGAAGTGTCGAGACCAGAAGCTGAGGGCTTTGGGTATAGTTACGTTGATTCCACACCCCACGAGGATTTCCGAGCACACAAATAATAAAGTAATCCGAAACAATTTCAGCTTGCTGTTCCATATTGTAATCGGACAACTCCCCATTACTCTTCAAGGTGTATTCGTATGCCGCCGCCCCCTGAGCACTCACCGTCAGCCCATACTTCTTCACTGGATAACCAAGCTGGTACTGCCACACATGAGTTATCTCATGCATGAACAAGGCTTTATCCCTATCATCGTTAGTATTGGCAAAATCATCTCTATAGTACTTCGTGCTTTCCGGGTAATACATTTCACCATTAGGCGTGACGGCTGTATTTTGTTGACCAAAGAATAACCACCAGCCGCCGCGATGCACTTTGACCTTGCTATAATCGACAGCATTTTTAAACACAGTTCTGGCCATGGATATTTCGTCTGCGGTCAAGGAACGCTTTTTTCCTTTGGGAAGCGGTACAGTTCGAGATGATGTGCCCACATCGGTGGCATTAGTGGCGATGTTGCTGGATGTCAGATCAATCACCAGTGGGGCTTGGGCATTCTTCGCGGCGCAACAGAATACCTCGCCCCCCTCCGGTGGAAGGAGTGTCAAGGAAGTAAATTGAATTGGCTGCAAGGTCACAAAACGCTGCGTATACCCTCGGACATCAGTCATACCCTCAATAATACGGCCGTCAGCCAAAGTGGCCGAATATTTAAGATGACTTGCCGACTCACCATCCGGACCGACCAAACGAAGTTGCTCGTCATGCTCTCCAATCGGACACTGTTGCAGTAACAAGTCATAGGAAGGCCAAGGCTGATCCGGTTCAGGTTCAGGAAGTTGGTACTGCACACGCGCCGGTTTATCCGGAACAGGGCTGTGCTGGGCATGGCCGTGCTCGTCCAGTGTCCCTTGCAGCACCAGGCCATTGTCAAACGTCAGGGTATAAGGCACATCTGTAATGGGCTTGGCCGCGGCATCGTAAAAGTTCAACAGAAGTTTGTTAGGCACGTCGGCCAACGGTTCAGCCAGCGGGGAGAGCGCAGTTTTCAATCTGCCCGCCGACGGGACGTAATCGAAGTGTGGAGACTTGATCTCGACTTCACCCGGTGACCCTATCTCGATGCGATAGGGATCGAGGGTGATGTAGTTGCTGCCAACGTTGAGGGTGATTTTCTTTTTCGCAGTGATGCGGATTTCGTCCTCGGTGCTGCTGATGTCCAGACCTTGCCTGGCCAACAGTTCAAGGCGGTCGTTCTGTGCCTGGATCGACACAGCGCCTTGGTTGGCAATTAACTTCAACCCGAGCTTTTGCGCGAACAGGCCAATGGCTTGACCCGCCGTCACCGTAAAACGCTTGAGCGCACTAAAGTCAGTGTTGTTGCTCACTGCGCTAAGGGTCTGACCAGCCGCCAACTGCATATGCGCTGGCGTAACCAGCGCCACGCCGGCAGGGGCCGAGACAAGCAAGCCGGCCTCTTTCAATTGCCCCAACGCGGCCTTCAGCTGCTTGGGCACGGTCTCATCCGCCTCCAGCCCCCCTGCCACTACGGCGTTACGGGCCAACCTTTGCACACGTTGTAATGCCTCTTCCAGTTGCGCCAGAGCTTCATTCATGCCGAGCGTTTCGCCCTGCGCTTTCGGCTGTTCATCAGCACTGATCAACAACCCCTTCCCCGCCCGAATCGCACCCCAGCCATCGGTGCGCAACTCAAACCCTTCACCCCGCCTCTGCTGCTCGGCATCGACCAAATGCCCAAGATTCAGCTGGCTTTTGCCACTGTGCTCGGTACTCAGCTTGACGTGCTCTTTGCCCCTTGTGTCCTCCATCCGCAGCTTGTTATTGGCCGGCGTTCGCAGCACGTTGCGCTTGTAATTGCGTGCACGCAGGGTCACGTGGTCCCGGTGTTCGCTGTCGTGCAGGGCGTGGGCGATGTAGGGACGGTCCGGGTCGCCCTGTTCGAAGGCCACCGCGACTTCGGTGCCGGCGATCAGTGGCAAATGCAGGCCGTGGGTGTCGCCGGCGTAGGGCCGGGCCAGGCGTAGCCACATGCTTTCCTGGCCGGGTTTCCAGGTGTCGCGGTCGAACAGGAACTGCACGCAGTAGCGCCCTTCGACGTCGATTTCGGCGTAGGGGTCGTTTTTTTGCGGGTTGCTGACCCGGGCCGGGAGGGTGCCGGCGATCTGCGGTTTGGCCAGCAGCGGTGGACGGAAGCACACGCTTTCCGAATAGGGGATGGCCTGGAACCGGGCCTCGAAGCTGGCATCGCGGGCGGCGCGGGTGCTGAGGTGGGTGATCACCGTGCCGCGGGCGAAGGCCTGGGGCGCGTCGCCGGTGATTTCCAGCACTTGGCCGGGGGCCAGGGTCGCGCTGCTGCTGGTGCCGCTGAGGCGGGTCTGGTCGTTGAGGTAGCGTTCGTGTTGCAGGCGGGCGTAGAAGTAGCCGGTTTCCGGTGGCAGGTCTTCGTAGAATTGGTAGCGGTCGCCGAGGGCGGTGTAGGGTTCGGCGTAGTGATAGGCCTCGCCGTAGGTGGTGGTCGCGCCGCGAGTATGATCGATCTCGCCGTCCAGGTGGGCGTAGGCGTCGCGGTGCTGGTAGGTGCGGATATTGACCTGGCGTTCGACTACCTGGTGTTGGGTTTGCAAGGCCCACACGCCGTCCTGCTCGCTGCTGCTCAGGCCGGCCGGTGAGTGGCAAGGCAGCTGGATGCCGGACTGGTAATGCAGCTGGTCGTCGTGGAATTCGACGACGTCGAGGTGCAGGCGCTCGTCGCCGGTGAAGCGGTACCAGATGCCGACCTCGGCCAGCAGGCGGGCGATGAAGGCCAGGTCGCTTTCACCGTATTGCATGACTTGCAGGCGTTTCGGGTACTTGCGCGTGAGCTTGAAGAAAAAATCCTCGCCGCGAAAATCGTGGCGGCTGCGCAGGATGTGTTCGACGATTTCCGGCACGGACTGGTGTTGATAGAGGCGGAACTGCTGGCCACGGGCGAGCAAGGCCAGGCGCGGTTGCAGGGTGATTTCGTAGCGGGCTTCGTTGACGGAGCCGGACAGGCGTTTGAACCCGGTGACCACGCCGTGCAGGGTGCGCAGCGGTTTGATCGGGAGGTCCCGGGTCAGAAAGCTGTGCTGGCGCGGCGGGGCGTGCAGGCTGAACCGGGCGTCGCGGTTGAGCAGCTGGTCGGCGGCGATGTCCTGTTCGCTGCAGGTGAATTCGATGACGTAGTGGAACGGCTGGCTCAGTTGTTCTTCGCCGTGGAAGGCCAGGACGTCGAGGGTCGCGTCGAAGTTGTAGACGCTGAGTTTGTGGCGGCTGTGGTCGAAGAAAGTGCGTATAGGGTTGGGCATGGTCAGGCCTTCCTGGTCTGAATGTTGACGAGAGGAAGGGCTTTGCTTCCACCCTGATCCTGGGGGATGGAAGCTTTGGTGAAGTTGACTTAGTTGGAAATAAGACACTTCTGATGAGTGCGTAGGAAGCGTCGGTTTTAAACTTGAGCGAATTTTCCTACTCGCTACGCCGACCTTTCCTGACTTCTTTTCTCACTGATTCTACGTACAGTGCCCCGCGCCTTGTTTTGCGTGTGGAGGTTGGTTCGAAATCGTCAGGGTTGAACCTGATGAAATTTGTGACCGCTTTGCCCTCAATCGTGGGGAAGCCTTGTTTCTAAAGGGCTGCATCGATTTGTGAGAGCGAGATTTGTTCGTGTAGAGGGGCCTATGGCCAAGTGAAATTTCTGGACGTCGTCGTCGGAGATTTCCTTCAAGTTTTAGCGGTTTGCATGAACTGGTGCGACGTGTGCTGCATGGGTAGTCTTTTCGCTGTCGCCGCCAATGTGGTGGCAGGGTGTAGGAACCCTTGGAAATACACCGCGCACCGGCGCTGTCGTTTGATTTCGGCACTTGATTCGTGTCTGTAAATCGTCGCGGCGGCCGTGCGCGGGGCACGTTTCGACGTGGCTGGGTTTGGTGTATTTCCTCAGTTTCCTACTCCCGCGTACGGCTGCCACCCTACCCTTCAGGAAAAGTCGTTGGCAGCTGAACTCACTCTCCAGGGCCGTTAAAAAATGACATCAAGTGCTTCAGACTCACCCTACATAAAACCAACCCCTCACCCCGAAAATCGCTTCAAGGCGCTCACCAATAATTGCAGCGACATGCCCACCCTCTTCGTCGATACCCAGGCGCCATTGGATGTCTTGGTCGACGCGGCTAACCATCGGATTCAGGCCGTGACCCAGGTGCTGGAAAACCTGTCCATGCGCGGTTCGATCGAGTGCGAGTCGTTCATTCTCAGTGACTTCGCCTTGCTCTGCGCCGTTCCATTGCGGGATGGGTGTGATGTGCTGGAGGTGATTGGGCGGCGGTTGCGGCCGCGGGCTTCGGCGGGTGTTTAGAATGGGGGGTTGCTCCCTTCATTCTTTCCTCTTCATTGCCTTGCGAAGCGACGCCAGCGCGCAATCAAGTAGCCTTTACAGGTGTCCACTCCATGCAAAAGACGCAGAACGCAAAACCTTTGCAGGTAGCTAAATTTACCGCCGACGCTATGCGTCTGGGTGGCTCGACATCTGCTAATCAGCGTCGGTTCATGAAAGCCGCAGTGCTGAAAGGCAAGGATATGGAGCCTGTAGGCGTCATGGCTGGCGCCTGCGCTTGAAGCATCATTCTGAAGAGAGCCGACCTACCATTAGATTGGGGTACATCTGCGGGAATTGGGTTGGCTGTGGCGCCGCTTTCGCTGGCAAGCCAGCTCCTACATTTGATCGGGGTACGTCTGCGGGAATTGGGTTGGCTGTGGCGCCGCTTTCGCTGGCAAGCCAGCTCCTACATTTGATCGGGGTACATCTGCGGGAATTGGGTTGGCTGTGGCGCCGCTTTCGCTGGCAAGCCAGCTCCTACATTTGATCGGGGTACGTCTGCGGGAATTGGGTTGGCTGGGGCGTCGCTTTCGCTGGCAAGCCAGCTCCTACATTTTGATCGGGGTACGTCTGCGGGAATTGGGTTGGCTTTGGCGCCGCTTTCGCTGGCAAGCCAGCTCCTACATTTGATCGGGGTACGTCTGCGGGAATTGGGTTGGCTGGGGCGTCGCTTTCGCTGGCAAGCCAGCTCCTACATTTTGATCGGGGTACGTCTGCGGGAATTGGGTTGGCTTTGGCGCCGCTTTCGCTGGCAAGCCAGCTCCTACATTTGATCGGGGTACGTCTGCGGGAATTGGGTTGGCTGGGGCGTCGCTTTCGCTGGCAAGCCAGCTCCTACATTTTGATCGGGGTACGTCTGCGGGAATTGGGTTGGCTTTGGCGCCGCCTTCGCTGGCAAGCCAGCTCCTACATTAGATCGGGGTATGTCTGTGGGAGTCGGGGCGGCGATCAGCTTGCCATGCAGAACATGAGCGATCGGTGTCCCCATCTTCTGTTGAAAAATAAAAGCTCAACAAATCCGCGCCCCCGCCGACACCCTGTCAAAGCCTCACGGACTGAATATAGCCATGCGTAACAACCAGCCCATTACTCAACGCGAACGGACCTTCCCGGCTCAGCAACGGTTGATTTCCACCACCGATGCCAAGGGCGTGATTACCTACTGCAACGACGCCTTCGTCGAGATCAGCGGGTTTACTCGTGAGGAGCTGATCCATGCGCCGCATAATCAGGTGCGTCACCCCGACGTGCCTGCTGCGGTATTCGCGCACATGTGGGCCACGCTGAAACAAGGTTTGCCCTGGATGGGCATTATCAAGAATCGCTGCAAGAGCGGTGACCATTACTGGGTCAACGCTTATGTCACGCCGGTTTCCGAAGGCCGGCAGGTGATTGGTTACGAGTCGGTGCGGGTCAAGCCTACGGCTGAGCAGATTCGCCGTGCCGAAGCGCTTTACCAGCGCCTCAACCAGGGCAAGTCGGCCGTGCCTTCCTCGGATAAATGGCTGCCGGTGCTGCAGGATTGGTTGCCGTTCATTCTGGTCAGCCAGTTGAGTTTCCTGATCGGTGCGTCGCTGAATTCGCAATGGGGCTTTGCCCTTGCTGCCGGGCTGTCGGTGCCGTTGGGGCTGATGGGGTTGCGCTGGCAGCAGCGTGGGCTCAAGCGGTTGTTGCGCCTGGCCGAGCAGACCACGTCGGACCCGTTGATTGCGCAGATGTACACCGACAGTCGCGGCGCTCAGGCGCGGTTGGAGATGTCGATTCTGAGTCAGGAAGCTCGCCTGAAAACCTGCCTGACCCGTCTGCAGGACACTGCCGAGCACCTGACCGAGCAAGCGAAACAGTCCGACACCCTGGCGCATAACAGCTCCACCGGTCTGGAACGTCAGCGGGTGGAAACCGAGCAGGTGGCGACGGCGGTCAACCAGATGGCTGCCACCACGCAGGAAGTTGCCAGCCATGTACAGCGCACGGCGGATGCGACTCAGGAGGCCAATCGCTTGACCGGTCGTGGGCGGGATATCGCTGGGGAAACTCGCGAAGCCATTCAGCGTCTGTCGACGGTGGTCGGTGAGACTGGGTTGACCGTGACTCAGCTGGCCAAGGACAGCACCGAAATTGGCGGTGTGGTGGATGTGATCAAAGGCATTGCCGACCAGACCAACCTGTTGGCGTTGAACGCGGCTATTGAAGCGGCGCGTGCCGGTGAGATGGGTCGCGGGTTTGCGGTGGTGGCGGATGAAGTGCGGCAATTGGCGCAGCGTACCAGTGAGTCTACTGGGCAGATTCATGCGCTGATCGCCAAGCTGCAGCAGACTGCGAGCGCTGCGGTGCAGACCATGGAGGCCGGGCATCGCCAGGCTGAGGAAGGTGTGGCGCGGGTGCTGGAAGCGGACCAGGCGTTGGTGGGGATCAGTGAGGCGGTGGCCCATATCACCGACATGGCCACGCAGATTGCGGCGGCGACGGAAGAGCAAAGTGCGGTGGCTGAAGAGATCAGCCGTAACATCAGTAACATCTCGCATTTGGCGGACCAGACTTCGGTGCAGGCGCAGCATTCGGCGTTGTTGAGTGAAGAGCTGACGAAGACGGCGAATACTCAGTATTCGTTGGTGGAGCGGTTTAATCGCTGATCGTCTTCTCTAGGTAAAAACCCGGGCGCTGATGCGCCCGGGTTTGTTTTTGATGCGCATTGGTATCTATACATCTTTCAGCGGCTGCCAAATGCTGCGGTGTGGGCTTACCCCCCTGTAGGAGCTGGCTTGTCGGATCGCCGCACCGCAGCGAAGGCGTCAGGTCAGTCGACATCAATGTTGAATGTGCTGGCCTCTTCGCTGGCAAGCCAGCTCCTACAGGGGGGCACGCAGGCGGGTTCTTGCGCCGCAGGTCGGTGGATGCCTGGGTGTGATGTGTTGAAAGGCATGCGCCCCTTGACGTAAACGTCAACCTGCCATTAGCTTAGCGCCATGACCTTTTTCGAGCGCTTCCATGAGCAGCCAGACCTATAGCATCTCCGACCTCGCCCGCGAGCTCGACATCACCACCCGGGCCATTCGCTTTTATGAAGAGCAAGGGCTGCTCAGCCCTGAGCGGCGTGGGCAGGAACGTATCTATTCGCCGCGGGACAAGGTCAGCTTGAAGCTGATTTTGCGGGGCAAGCGGATTGGTTTTTCGCTGGCGGAATGCCGTGAGTTGATTGAGCTTTACGATCCTACCGGTGGCAATCAGAAACAGCTGCAGACGATGCTGAACAAAATCGCTGAGCGTCGGGAGCAGCTTGAGCAGCAGATGCTGGACATCGAGCAGATGAAGCTGGAGTTGGATACGGCGCAGGAACGATGTATCCAGGCGTTGGAGCAGACGATCGAGAGTCAGCGGGCCGTTCAATAGGTCCACACAATCCCCTGTAGGAGCTGGCTTGCCAGCGAATAGGCCGGCACATTCAACATTGATGTCGACTGACCTGACGCCTTCGCCGGCAAGCCGGCTCCTACAGGATTTTTTGATTGTTCCCACGTTCCGCGTGGGAACGCAGCCCGTGACGCTGCGCGTCACACATCAAGAGCGGACGCAGAGCGTCCATTGAGGCATTCCCACGCAGAGCATGGGAACGATCCCTTACTGACAGGTACATTTCTTATGTCTCTACCTACTCACGTACGCCTGGTCGAAGTCGGCCCTCGCGACGGTCTGCAAAATGAAGCCCAGCCCATCAGTGTCGCGGACAAGGTGCGGTTGGTCGACGCGCTGACTGCCGCCGGGGTGAGCTATATCGAGGTCGGCAGTTTTGTTTCGCCCAAGTGGGTGCCGCAGATGGCCGGGTCTGCCGAGGTCTTTGCGCAGATCCAGCGCAAGCCCGGGGTGACCTATGCCGCGCTCGCGCCCAATCTTCGCGGGTTTGAGGATGCGGTGGCTGCCGGGGTCAAGGAGGTTGCGGTGTTTGCCGCGGCGTCCGAGGCGTTTTCCCAGCGCAATATCAATTGCTCGATCAGTGAAAGCCTGGCGCGTTTTGTGCCGATCATGGAGGCGGCGAAGCAGCACGGGGTGAGTGTGCGGGGTTATGTGTCCTGTGTGCTGGGCTGCCCTTATGAGGGTAACGTCGCGCCGGAGCAAGTGGCGCTGGTCGCGCGCGAGCTGTATGACATGGGCTGCTATGAAGTGTCCCTGGGCGACACCATCGGCACCGGGACGGCCGGTGCCACCCGCAAGCTGATTGAGGTGGTGGCGGCCGATGTGCCGCGGGAGAAACTGGCCGGGCACTTCCATGACACCTATGGCCAGGCCATGGCGAATATCTACGCCAGTCTGCTGGAAGGGGTCGCGGTGTTCGACAGCTCGATCGCCGGCCTTGGCGGCTGCCCCTATGCCAAGGGCGCCAGCGGTAACGTGGCCACCGAAGACGTGGTGTACCTGCTCAACGGCCTGGGCATCGACAGCGGTATCGACCTCGAGGCTTTGATTGTGGCAGGCCAGCACATCAGCACGGTGCTGGGACGCGCCAGCGGTTCGCGTGTGGCCAGGGCGCGTAGCGCGCAGTGAGTGGGCGGATGTGTCGGGGTGTTACCGCAACGTCCGAATGTGGGGGACAAGCGAGTAACACGGAAACAAATCAGGGGATTTTGGCGAGGGGAAAATCCCCGAAAAATATTAACTCATTGATTTTAAAGGATTTTTAAAAGTTGGCACGGCTCCTGCTATCTCTATGGCATAACAAGAACAAAAAAAAACGTTCCAACCCTAATAAAAATAAGACGTAACGACTCTGACATAACAAAAACAACACGGCAGAGACGCAGCTAACAGATTTTTTTGGAGAGGATGTGCTTTTCAGGGTGCTTTTCGGAGTGACCCGCAACCGGGCAGAGAATAATAAAACTACCTTCAGGTAGCTCCCGAACTGGTTGGATCGCTTGGCGAGAAAGTAGATCAGCGCTCAAAAAAATACGTTTGCTCTTGATCCCGGATGGGGGTCGATAAAAACAGCGGTAAAGGGTCACGGTTGCTAAAAACAAAAACAGACCGCCCCTCAATAATAAAAAAAGAGCACGTAACGACAAAATTAAAGGGGAGCTTCGGCTCCCCTTTGTGCTTTCTGGTGTTTGTGATTTCCCCCCTTCCCCACTGTAGGAGCGAGCTTGCTCGCGATGGACGTCAGCGCACCGCGTTTACCCAGGCAGCACTCGTTATCGTTAACGTCCATCGCGAGCAAGCTCGCTCCTACAGTCACTGAATCCTGGGATAGCCTGCAGGAGCCGGTTGCTGGCGGGAGCGGTGTGTCTGTCAGGTTAGTGGTTGGATGTGCCGGCCTCTTCGCTGGCAAGCCAGCTCCTACAGGGGGGCTGCGGCGGTCAGTGGATTCCCGGGCAGCCTCGGTCAACTGTAGGAGCCGGCTTGCTGGCGAAGGCGGTGGGTCAGTCGACGTTGTTGTTGGCTGATAGACCGCTTTCGCCGGCAAGCCGGCTCCTACAAGGGGGGTGTCAGGTTTTGTTGATGTTTAGTTCTTCGATGCTGATTTCGCGCATGCGGAATTTCTGGATCTTGCCGGTCACGGTCATTGGGAACTCCTCGACGAATTTGAAGTGACGCGGCGTCTTGAAGTGGGCGATGCGTTCTTTGCACCAGGCCTGGAGTTCTTGCTCGGTGGCGCTGTGGCCGGGGTGGAATTTGATCCAGGCGACGATTTCTTCGCCGTAGCGCGAGCACGGGATGCCGATCACTTGCACGTCGGCCACGGCCGGGTGGGTGAAGAAAAATTCTTCCAGCTCCCGGGGGTAAATGTTTTCACCGCCGCGGATGATCATGTCCTTGTTGCGGCCGGCGATGCACACGTAGCCCTCGTCGTTCATGCTCGCCAGGTCGCCGGTGTGCATCCAGCCGGCCTGGTCGATGGCTTCCGCGGTGCCTTGCGGGTTGTTCCAGTAGCCGAGCATCACGCTGTAGCCGCGGGTGCAGAGTTCGCCGATGGTGCCGCGGGGCACCAGGTTGCCCGCCTCGTCGATGATTTTGCTTTCCAGTTGCGGCTGGGTGCGGCCGACGGTGGTGACGCGCAGCTCCAGGTCGTCCGAGGGGCCGGTCTGCAACGACACCGGGCTGGTTTCCGTCATGCCGTAGGCGATCTGCACTTCGCTCATGTGCATGTCGGTGATGACCCGGCGCATCACTTCGATCGGGCAGGTGGCCCCGGCCATGATTCCGGTGCGCAGGCTCGACAGGTCGAATTCCGCACGCTGGGGTTGGTCCAGCAGGGCGATGAACATGGTCGGGACGCCGTAGAGCGCGGTGGCCTGTTCTTCGGCGACGGTGGTCAGGGTCAGCAGCGGATCGAAGGCATCGTTGGGGTAGATCATGGTGCTGCCGTGAGTCATGCAGCCCAGGTTGCCCATGACCATGCCGAAGCAGTGATACAGCGGCACCGGGATCACCAGCCGGTCTGCGTGGGTCAGGCCGAGGCTTTCGCCGACCATGTAGCCGTTGTTGAGAATGTTGTAGTGGCTGAGGGTCGCGCCCTTGGGGAAGCCGGTGGTGCCGGAGGTGTACTGGATGTTCACCGCCTGGTCGAAATGCAGGCTGTCCTGGCGTTCTTGCAACTGGTCGGCGGATACGCTGCCGGCCAGATCGGTCAGCTGCGACCAGGGCAGGAAACCCGCTGGCGGCTGGGCGTCGAGGCTGATCACGCCGCGCAGGTCCGGCAGGCGTTCGCTGTGCAATTGGCCGGTGGCGTGCTGCGCCAGTTCCGGCACCAGGCCTTGCAGCATGCCGTGGTAGTTGGAGGTTTTGAAGGCGCCGGCGCAGACCAGCCATTGACAGCCGGATTGCTTGAGTACGTATTCCAGTTCGGAACTGCGGTACGCCGGGTTGATGTTGACCAGGATCACGCCGATTTTCGCGCTGGCGAACTGGCTGATGCACCATTGGGCGCAGTTGGGGGCGCAGATGCCGAGGCGATCGCCGGTTTGCAGGCCCAGGGCCAGTAGCGCCCTGGCGTGCAGGTCCACGGCGTCGGCCAATTGCTGCCAGGTGTAGCGCAGTTGCTGGTGGCGCACGACCAGCGCCTCCCCGGTCGGGTACTGCGCGACGGTGTTGTCGAACGCCTGGCCGATGGTCATCGCCAGCAAGGCTTTGTCCTGGGAACCGCGGGTGTAGCTGCGCTGCGGGCTTGCGGTGGGTTGATCCATGACGACCCCTATTGTCTTTATTTATGGGTTGGCTACGGTCCCCTTGTAGGAGCTGGCTTGCCAGCGAAGAGGCCATCAAATCCAACATCAATGTCGACTGATCGGACGCCTTCGCTGGCAAGCCAGCTCCTACAGGGTTCAGCTGCGGACGGTCCCTTGTAGGAGCTGGCTTGCCAGCGAAGATGGCCGGCACGTTCAACATCGATGTTGACTGATCTAACGCCTTCGCTGGCAAGCCAGCTCCTACAGGGTTCAGCTGCGGACGGTCCCTTGTAGGAGCTGGCTTGCCAGCGAAGAGGCCGGCAAATTCAACATCGATGTTGACTGATCTGACGCCTTCGCTGGCAAGCCAGCTCCTACAGGGTTTAGCTGCGGACCGTCCCTTGTAGGAGCTGGCTTGCCAGCGAAGAGGCCGGCAAATTCAACATCGATGTTGACTGATCTGACGCCTTCGCTGGCAAGCCAGCTCCTACAGGGTGGTCCGTGGTTACATCTTGAACTGGCTATAATGTCGCCTAAGTTGACGTTAACGTAAAGGGTGATTGACAGCCATTCGTCTCAGGTTTACGTTAACGTAAAGGTGAGAACCGGATCACGGCCCTCCCCTACCCTACAAAAAAGCCAAAAGGTGACCCATGAGCTACCCATCCCTGAATTTTGCCCTCGGTGAAACCATCGACATGCTGCGCGATCAGGTTCAGGCCTTCGTTGCCAAAGAGATCGCCCCGCGCGCCGCTCAGATCGACATCGACAACCTGTTCCCGGCGGACCTGTGGCGCAAGTTCGGCGACATGGGCCTGCTGGGGGTCACCGTGCCGGAAGAGTACGGCGGCGCCGGCCTGGGTTACCTGGCGCACGTGGTGATCATGGAAGAGATCAGCCGCGGCTCGGCCTCAGTGGCGCTGTCCTATGGCGCGCACTCCAACCTGTGCGTGAACCAGATCAACCGCAACGGCAATCACGAGCAGAAAACCAAGTACCTGCCCAAGCTGATCAGCGGCGAGCACATCGGCGCCCTGGCCATGAGCGAGCCGAATGCCGGCTCCGACGTGGTGTCGATGAAGCTGCGCGCCGACAAGCGCGGCGATCACTATGTGCTCAACGGCAGCAAGACCTGGATCACCAACGGTCCGGACGCCAACACCTACGTGATCTACGCCAAGACCGACCTGGAAAAGGGCCCGCATGGCATCACTGCGTTCATCGTCGAGCGTGATTCCAAAGGCTTCAGCCGCAGCAACAAATTCGACAAGCTGGGCATGCGCGGTTCCAACACCTGCGAGCTGTTCTTCGATGACGTGGAAGTGCCGGAAGAGAACATCCTCGGCGTGCTCAACGGTGGCGTGAAAGTGTTGATGAGCGGCCTCGACTACGAACGCGTGGTGCTGTCCGGCGGCCCGACCGGGATCATGCAGGCCTGCATGGACCTGATCGTGCCGTACATCCACGACCGCAAGCAGTTCGGCCAGAGCATCGGCGAGTTCCAGCTGATCCAGGGCAAGGTCGCCGACATGTACACCCAGCTCAACGCCAGCCGCGCCTACCTGTATGCGGTGGCCCAGGCGTGCGAGCGTGGCGAAACCGCCCGCAAGGACGCCGCCGGAGTCATCCTCTACAGCGCCGAATGCGCGACCCGAATGGCCCTGGATGCGATCCAGATTCTCGGTGGCAATGGCTACATCAACGAATTCCCTGCCGGGCGCCTGCTGCGCGACGCCAAGCTGTACGAAATCGGTGCGGGCACCAGTGAGATCCGGCGCATGCTGATCGGTCGCGAACTGTTCAACGAAACGAAATAAATTTCGTTAGCGGCAAGCGGCAAGTTTCAAGCGGCAAGAGCACTGCACGCTTGCTTCTGACTTGTGGCTTGCAACTTGAAGCTGCTACGGAGTAGCCCGATGATTTTGCATACCCAGCTCAACCCTCGTTCGGCGGAGTTCGCCGCCAACAGCGCGGCCATGCTCAAACAGGTCGACGCCCTGCACACCCTGCTCGCCCAGGTGCAGCAAGGTGGCGGCCCGAAGGCGCAGGAGCGCCACACCTCCCGGGGCAAATTGCTGCCCCGTGAGCGGATCAATCGCCTGCTCGATCCGGGCTCGCCGTTTCTCGAGATCAGCCAACTGGCGGCCTACGCGGTGTATGGCGAAGACGTGCCGGCTGCCGGTGTAATTGCCGGGATCGGCCGGGTGGAAGGCGTCGAATGCATGATCGTCGCCAACGATGCCACGGTGAAGGGTGGCTCGTATTACCCGCTGACCGTGAAAAAACACCTGCGCGCCCAGACCATCGCCCAGCAGAACCGCCTGCCGTGCATCTACCTGGTGGACTCCGGTGGCGCCAACCTGCCGCGCCAGGATGAAGTGTTCCCCGACCGTGAGCACTTCGGCCGGATCTTCTTCAACCAGGCCAACATGAGCGCCATGGGCATTCCGCAGATCGCGGTGGTGATGGGCTCGTGCACCGCCGGTGGCGCCTATGTGCCGGCGATGGCCGACGAAGCGATCATGGTGCGTCAGCAGGCGACGATTTTCCTCGCCGGGCCGCCGCTGGTGAAAGCCGCGACCGGTGAAGTGGTCAGCGCCGAGGACCTGGGCGGGGCCGATGTGCACTGCAAGATTTCCGGGGTGGCCGACCATTACGCCGAGAGCGACGAGCACGCCCTGGCCATTGCCCGGCGCAGCATCGCCAACCTCAACTGGCGCAAGCTTGGCGAAGTGCAGCAACGCACGCCGATCGCCCCGCTCTACGCCAGCGACGAGTTGTATGGCGTGGTGTCGGCGGACGCCAAGCAGCCGTTCGATGTGCGTGAAGTGATCGCGCGGCTGGTGGACGGTTCGGTGTTCGATGAATTCAAGGCGCTGTTCGGCACGACGCTGGTGTGTGGTTTTGCGCACTTGCACGGTTACCCGATCGCGATCCTCGCCAACAACGGCATCCTGTTCGCCGAAGCCGCGCAGAAAGGCGCGCACTTTATCGAGCTGGCGTGTCAGCGCGGAATTCCGTTGCTGTTCCTGCAGAACATCACCGGGTTCATGGTCGGGCAGAAATACGAAGCCGGCGGCATTGCCAAGCACGGCGCGAAACTGGTGACCGCGGTCGCCTGCGCCAAGGTGCCGAAGTTCACGGTGATCATTGGCGGCAGTTTTGGTGCCGGTAACTACGGCATGTGTGGCCGGGCTTATGATCCGCGCTTTTTGTGGATGTGGCCGAATGCGCGGATCGGGGTGATGGGTGCCGAGCAAGCGGCGGGTGTTTTGGTGCAGGTGAAACGCGAACAGGCCGAGCGCAGTGGCCAGGGTTTCAGTGCCGAGCAGGAAGCGGAGATCAAGCAGCCGATTCTCGATCAGTATGAGGAACAGGGGCATCCCTACTATTCCAGCGCGCGACTGTGGGACGACGGTGTCATCGACCCGGCGCAGACCCGGGATGTGTTGGCCCTGGCCTTGTCGGCGTCGTTGAACGCGCCAATCGAACCGAGCCGCTTCGGCGTGTTCCGGATGTGATCTGGATCTGATTCTGATCTGATCTGATCATGATGTGAACCTTATGTAGGAGCGAGCTTGCTCGCGATGGACGTTAACGATAACGCGTGCTTTCTGAATGAACGCGTTGCCCTTGAGACCTTCGCGAGCAAGCTCGCTCCTACAGAGATCCTGTAGGAGCCGGCTTGCCGGCGAAGGCGTCTTCATGGGCGATGCAAGGCTTAAGACCGCTTTCGCTGGCAAGCCAGCTCCTACAAAGTGCCGTGGAGACGGACGAATATGAGCGACTTCAATACGCTGGAACTGCTGACCGACCCGCGGGGTTTTGCGACCCTGTGGCTCAGCCGTGAAGAAAAGAACAACGCCTTCAACGCCGAGATGATCCGCGAACTGATCCTCGCCCTGGACAAAGTCTCGGGCGATGCCAGCCTGCGCTTTCTGCTGGTGCGCGCGCGCGGCAAGCACTTCAGTGCCGGCGCCGACCTGGCCTGGATGCAGCAATCGGCCGAGCTCGATTACCACACCAACCTCGACGACGCCCGGGAACTGGCGGAGTTGATGTACAACCTGGCCAAGCTGAAAATCCCGACCCTGGCGGTGGTGCAAGGCGCGGCCTTTGGCGGCGCGTTGGGCCTGATCAGCTGCTGCGACATGGCCATCGGTGCCGATGACGCGCAATTCTGCCTGTCGGAAGTGCGCATCGGCCTGGCCCCGGCGGTGATCAGCCCGTTCGTGGTGCAAGCCATCGGCGAACGGGCGGCACGCCGTTATGCGCTGACCGCCGAGCGCTTCGGCGGACAACGGGCGCGGGAGATCGGCTTGTTGTCGGAGAGCTATCCGGCCACCGAGCTGGAACACAGCGTTGAGCAGTGGATCGACAACCTGTTGCTCAACAGCCCGGCGGCCATGCGCGTCAGCAAGGACTTGCTGCGTGAAGTCGGCAACGGCGCGCTGACCCCGGCGCTGCGCCGCTACACCGAAAACGCGATCGCGCGCATCCGCGTCAGCCCTGAAGGCCAGGAGGGCTTGCGGGCCTTTCTGCAAAAGCGTGCGCCGAACTGGCAAGCCGCCACCACCCCCAAGGAGTCGCGTTGATGAGCGCACCTGTCCTCACCACCCTGCTGGTGGCCAACCGCGGCGAGATCGCTTGCCGGGTGATGCGTACCGCCAAGGCCCTGGGCCTGACCACCGTCGCCGTGCACAGCGCCACTGACCGCGACGCGCGCCATAGCCGCGAAGCGGATATCCGCGTCGACCTCGGCGGCAGCAAAGCCGCCGACAGCTACCTGCAGATCGACAAACTGATCGCCGCGGCCAAGGCCAGTGGCGCCCAGGCGATCCATCCGGGGTATGGCTTCCTGTCCGAAAACGCCGGGTTCGCCCGCGCCATCGAAGCCGCCGGCTTGATCTTCCTCGGCCCACCCGCCTCGGCCATCGACGCCATGGGCAGTAAATCCGCGGCCAAGGCCTTGATGGAAACCGCGGGCGTGCCGCTGGTGCCGGGTTATCACGGCGAAGCCCAGGACCTCGAGACCTTCCGCGACGCTTGCGAACGCATCGGCTACCCGGTGCTGCTCAAGGCCACGGCGGGCGGCGGCGGCAAAGGCATGAAGGTGGTCGAAGACGTCAGCCAGCTCGCCGAAGCGCTGGCCTCGGCCCAGCGTGAAGCGCAATCGTCGTTCGGCGATTCGCGGATGCTGGTGGAGAAATACCTGCTCAAACCACGCCATGTGGAAATCCAGGTGTTCGCCGATCAACATGGCCACTGCCTGTACCTCAATGAACGGGACTGCTCGATTCAACGTCGGCACCAGAAAGTCGTCGAGGAAGCCCCCGCCCCGGGCCTGAGCCCGGAACTGCGGCGCGCCATGGGCGAAGCCGCGGTGCGTTCGGCCCAGGCCATCGGCTATGTCGGTGCCGGCACCGTGGAGTTCCTGCTGGATGCCCGCGGCGAGTTCTTCTTTATGGAGATGAACACCCGCCTGCAAGTCGAACACCCGGTCACCGAAGCCATCACCGGCCTCGACCTGGTGGCCTGGCAGATTCGCGTGGCGCGCGGCGAAGCGCTGCCGATGACCCAGGAGCAGGTGCCGCTGCTCGGTCATGCGATTGAGGTGCGGCTGTACGCCGAAGACCCGAGCCATGATTTTCTGCCGGCCACCGGGCGCCTGGAGCTGTACCGCGAATCCGCACCCGGTCCGGGACGTCGGGTGGACAGTGGTGTGGAAGAAGGCGATGAAATCTCGCCGTTCTATGATCCGATGCTCGGCAAGCTGATTGCCTGGGGCGAGGACCGTGAACAGGCGCGTCTGCGGTTATTGAGCATGCTCGATGAGTTTGCGATCGGTGGGCTCAAGACCAACATCAACTTCCTGCGCCGGATCGTCGGCCATCCGGCGTTTGCCGCGGCGGAACTGGATACCGGGTTCATTCCGCGGTATCAGGAGCAATTGCTGCCGGCCCCTGCGGACCTTGGCGAGGAGTTCTGGCAAGCCGCCGCCCAGGCCGTGGCTCAAAGCCAGCCGGGTGCTCCGCGCGCCGATGACCCGGCTTCGCCTTGGGCGATCAACAGCGGTCTGCGTTGCGGCTTGCCGTCCGAGATCACCCTGCACCTGAGCTGCGAAGGCCAGGACCGCGCCCTGACCCTGGGCCGCGCCGATGCCCACACGGCGCAGCTCAAGGGCGAGCAGCTGCTGACCGAGCACAACGGCGTGCGCCGCCAGCACCGGGCGATCCGTCGGGGCGACAGCCTGTACCTGCAATGGGCCGGCGAATTGCGCCGCATCGAGGCCTACGACCCGATCAGTGCCGTCGAAGCCAGCCACAGCCATCAGGGCGGGCTTGCCGCGCCCATGAATGGCAGCATCGTGCGGGTGCTGGTGGAGGCCGGGCAATCGGTCGAAGCCGGGGCGCAACTGGTGGTGCTGGAAGCGATGAAGATGGAACACAGCATCCGTGCGCCCCATGCCGGGGTGATCAAGGCGCTGTATTGCCAGGAAGGCGAGATGGTCAGCGAAGGCAGTGCGCTGGTGGAACTGGAAGAAGCCTGAACTGAAGATCGGTGCTGCGCCTGGGCCTGGGCCTGGGCCTGGCGCGGACCGCTCTGATCAGAACCTGATGGTCGCCTGGACCACGACGCCGATGATGCGGCATTGCGGGGTGTACAGGGCTTTGGGGTAGGTCGGATTGAGCGGGACCAGGTAACGCTGCCCGCCCTCTTCGATCAGCTTGCGAAACGTGGCTTCGGCGCTGTTGGGCCACTGGGCGATCACCAGCTTGCCGGGCAGCGCCTCCACGGCCGGGTCCACCAGGATCAACATGCCCTCGGCAATGCTGATGCCGGAGGGTGCCGTCATCGCATCGCCTGTCACCTGTAGCCAGAACGCCGCGCCCAGGGCCGGGTAATCGGACAGTTCGAAACGTTGCTGGCCGTACACCGCCGGCTCGCCGTCGCGCACCTCTGCGGTGGCGCGCCAGCCACTGACCGGGTAACGGAAGTACGGGTTGTACTTTTGCGCCAGGTCCTGGCCGTCGGCCTGCGAGGCGTCCGGCTCGCGGATCACCAGCGCCACCTCGAGAAAGTCCAGGCCCAGCGCCTGCAGCACCCGGTTCATGTCATCGACGCCGGGCTGGCGACGTTTGTTCAGCCAATGGCCAATGCCCCCCTGGGACATCCCGACGCGCTCGGCGAGTATCTCTTGAGTGATTTTGAGTTCACTCATCTTGGCCTTGACCAATTCAATCCATTTATCCATGTGCGGCACGATACGTGGGTGCCTCCGGTCATCAAAACACAACTTGTAGTATTTAAATTCTCGTCACAAATACACTTTGTACTAGGATTGTTTCACGGATATGAACCCATCACGGAGCTAGCCATGACCATGACCCACCCCGGCAATGAACTGCCAGACCTGCCGATCGACACCTCCCTCACCTCGCCCGAAGGCTTTGCGGCCGCGCAGCGAGCGTTGGACTATTACTTGAAACCTGCTGTTGCAGAGGAGGTGGTTGAAGAACGCTTCTTTGACGTGAACCGCAATATCAGCAGCGAAGAGGCGCTGGTCCATGCCTCGGACCTGCTGCGATGTGCCGCCGCCACCGCTTACGAGTCGGGCAACAACCTTCAGGGCACCAACCGGCACCTGGCTTTTTCGACGGTGCACATGATCGACATGGCCAGGGCGCTGGTGGACCGGTCCCTGGAGTGTGCTCAGAACGGTTGAAAACGAGGAGGCTTTCGAGGAGGACCGGAAAGAATTTTCCAATCGCGCAGCAAAAATCATTTGACTTGCAAACGAGAATGATTATTATTGCATGCAGCTGGTCGCGAGATCAGTCGAATGTCCAAGGGACCTTAGGTCGGTCTCCTGAACACTCTCCTCATCAGGCTAATCACGGTTTTTGACCCGGCTTTTTGCCGGGTCTTTTTTTTGCCAGTTTTTCTGGCTTTATCTTCAGGCTAATGAAGTCTTTTGGTGTTACAAATCCGAATGGCGCGGATGATATCAAAAGAATATCCGTTGGCAAGAGAAGCCCGGCACCATTGGCCCAAACTAATCAAAAATAGCACTTGAGAATCAATCGCACAGTCTCTAAGCTGCCTCGGCGTCAAGGACGACGCCCCCCCTTCCAGCCCGCAATTTCCCCCGGTTTTTCCCTTCCCAGCGTGTAAAGTACTTGCCATAAAAATCATATTCAGGAATCGATTATGACCGTGGCCAAATCCTCTCTCGACATCAGCGCCAACTTCGACAGCGGCAACATTGAAGTGCTCGATATCAGCAATCCGCTCCACGCGTTGCTGGCCATCCGCCCGGACACCCGCAGCCAGCACTTCCAGTGGTTTCACTTCAAGGCCAGCGGCCTGCATGTCGGCCAGGAGCACTGGTTTCGCCTGAACAACGCCAGCAAATCTTCCTACAACAAGGCCTGGGACGGTTATCAGGCGGTGGCGTCCTATGACCACGTCAACTGGTTCCGCGTGCCGACCATCTTCGAGGGCGATTGCCTGCGTTTCAGCCTCGAAACCACCGCCACCCACGCCTGGTTTGCCTACTTCGAACCCTACAGCCGCGGTCGCCATGACTGGCTGATCGAGCAGGCGCTGACCAAGGCCGGCACCGAGCTGCTGGCTACCGGCAAAAGCGTCGAAGGGCGGGACATCCAGCTACTGCGCAAAGGCACGGGCGCCGAAGGCCGGCGCAAGGTGTGGATCATTGCCCAGCAACACCCTGGCGAACACATGGCCGAGTGGTTCATGGAAGGCGTGATCGAACGCCTCGAAAGGCAGGACGATCCGGTGCTGCAGAAATTGCTCGCCAGCGCCGACCTGTACCTGGTGCCCAACATGAACCCGGATGGCGCCTTCCACGGTCACTTGCGCACCAACGCCATGGGCCAGGACCTGAACCGCGCCTGGCAGAGCGCCAGCCAGGAACTGAGCCCGGAAGTGTTGTTCGTGCAACAGCAGATGGAGCAGTACGGGGTCGACCTGTTCCTCGACATTCATGGCGATGAAGAGATCCCCTATGTGTTCACCGCCGGTTGCGAAGGCAACCCGGGTTACACGCCGCGGCTCGAAAAACTTGAAGAGCATTTCCGCAGCCATCTGAAGCACCTGACCAAGGATTTTCAGACCAGGCATGGCTATACCCGCGATCTGCCGGGCAAGGCCAATATGACCTTGGCGTGCAATGCCGTCGGGGAGAAATACGATTGTTTGTCGCTGACGCTGGAAATGCCGTTCAAGGACAACAATGATGCGCCGAATGCGCTGACGGGGTGGTCGGGGAAACGGTCGAAGCAGTTGGGCAAGGATGTGCTGACGACCGTGGCTGATATGGTTGATAGCTTGCGCTGAAACGCCGAACCCTGTAGGAGCCGGCTTGCTGGCGAAGGGGTCTTCATGGGCGATGCAAGGCTTGAGGCCGCCTTCGCTGGCAAGCCAGCTCCTACCAGGGTTTATGTCGGACACAAAACCTGTAATCAATGCTGATCAAAGATGTGGGAGCAAGCTTGCTCCCACATTAGTACTGACTTTTATCGGGCCGCAATCCGTACGCAATCCTCTGGCCCCAACAAACGCCCGTCCTCGGCACGCGGTTCCAGGGTCCGCAGCGGTTGACCGTGCTCGCGGTCAACCAACCGCGAGTGCGCCTCCCCCTCCTCGAAGAAAAACGCCTCGCCCCATTGCCGCAATCCGATGATCAGCGGGAACAGGCCCTTACCCTTCTCGGTCAGCACGTACTCCTGATACGCGCTGCCATCCGACGCCGGCACCAAATCGAGAATCCCGTTGGCCACCAGCATGCGCAAGCGCGCCGACAGGATGTTCCTGGCCATCCCCAGGTTGCGCTGGAACTCACCGAACCGGCGAATGCCGTCAAAGGCATCGCGCACGATCAGCAGCGACCAGCCATCGCCAATGGCCTCCACAGAGCGGGCAACCGGGCATTCGACGCCTTCCATGCTTGTTCGTTTGGCCATGTTCGCGTTCACCCAAATTATGTAGTTGCAATATAAAACTGGTTTCCTTACCGTACAACTGGTTTCAATTTGAAACCACTTAAGGAGATCTGTGATGAAGCATGACCAGCCATTGAGCAGTGCCGTGGTGTTGCTGTTTGCCTTCGCCTGCGGCCTGGCCGTCGGTAATGTCTACTACGCACAACCGCTGCTGGATGCGATGGGAGAGGCGTTCGCCATGGAGCCTGCCACCCTCGGCGTCATCGTGACCCTAACCCAGATCGGTTACGGCGTCGGTCTGTTGCTGCTGGTGCCGCTGGGGGACCTGCTCAATCGCCGGCGCTTGATCGTCACGCAAACGCTGTTGTCGGCGCTGGCACTGTTGATGATCGCGTTGGCGCCGAACAGCGTCTGGCTGCTGCTGGGAATGACCCTGACCGGACTGCTGGCCGTTATCACGCAAGTGCTGGTGGCCTATGCCGCCACGCTGGCGATCCCGGCGCAGCGAGGACGGGTGGTGGGTGTGGTCACCAGCGGCATCGTGGTCGGCATTCTGCTGGCCCGAACGGTGGCCGGGGGCATGGCTGATCTGGCCGGTTGGCGTTCGATTTATCTGTTGTCGGCCGGTTTGACCCTGGTGATGGCGCTGCTGCTATTGCGCGTGCTGCCCAGGCAGGAACAGGCGCAAGCCGCCAGTTCCTACGGCGCGTTGATCGGCTCGGTGTTTACATTGTTCAAGGAAGAACCGGTGCTGCGCCAACGGGCGGTGCTGGCGCTGCTGACGTTCGCCAGCGCCATGGTGCTGTGGACGCCCATGGTGCTGCCGCTGAGTGCCCCGCCGCTGTCGTTGTCCCATACTCAAATCGGCTTGTTCGGCCTGGCAGGTGCCGCCGGCGCGCTGGCCGCCGCCCGTGCCGGGCACCTGGCTGATCGTGGCCTGGGGCAATGGACCAGCGGATTGTCCCTGCTGTTGATGCTGGTCTCGTGGCTGCCGATCGCCCTCACCCAATCCTCGTTGTGGGCGTTGCTGCTTGGGGTGATTACCCTGGACCTGGGTTTGCAGGCGGTGCATGTCACCAGCCAAAGCATGATCTACGGCATACGCCCCGAAGCCCAGAGCCGACTGACTGCCGGCTATATGGTGTTTTATTCGATCGGCAGTGCATTGGGCTCGATCGGTTCGACGGCGATGTACGCCTGGGGCGGATGGCTTGGCGTGTGCCTGCTGGGCGCAAGCATCAATGCCGTGGCGTTGATCTATTGGTGGCGAACCCTCGCCACCAAAAACCAACCGCTGGAAGTGGCGTCACGCCAAACCCTGTAGGAGCCGGCTTGCCGGCGAAGGCGTCTGCATGGGCGCTGCATGACTTGAGGCCGCTTTCGCTGGCAAGCCAGCTCCTACATGATCAGCGTGTGCAGATGGATTGCGGTCAACGCCACCCCCCGTCACCTGCCTACAGAAGGATTGCGAAAAACGCCAAACCCTGTAGGAGCCGGCTTGCCGGCGAAGGCGTCTGCATGGGCGATGCATGACTTGAGGCCGCTTTCGCTGGCAAGCCAGCTCCTACATGATGAACTGACCCCCAAAAGTTGGACACAGATCCTGACTTTTGGGGTGTTTCCAATGGGCAAGTATTCCGTGCAGTTCAAAATCACAGCCGTTGAGGCCTACATCAACGGCGACGATGGGTTTCGAAAA
>NZ_CABVHU010000022.1 GCF_902497855.1 Pseudomonas fluorescens | reverse complement strand
CGCTTCTTCATGTATTACAACCGCACAAGGCTCCACAGCTACAACGGTTACCTATCACCGATAGCTATGGAGCAAAAGGCGGCATAAACACCGTAACCGGTGTCCGGAATTACTTGACCAGTTCAGCCTGGCTCCTACGGGGGAGGGCGTCCTCAAGAGCGCTTTCGCCGGCAAGCCTGGCTCCTACGGTGGAGGGCGTTTTCAAGAGCGCTTTCGCCGGCAAGCCTGGCTCCCACGGGGGAGGGCGTTTGCAAGATTGCTTTCGCCGGCAAGCCTGACTCCTACCGGGGCGGGCGGGGTATCAGACAGGGGCCATTTCGGTGATGACCTTGCCGCTTTCCATGCGCACCAACTGATCCGCCACATCGAAATAACGGTCATCGTGGGAGATCACGATGATGGTCTTGCCCAGGCGCTTGAGGTCCGGCAGCAGCTCGGTGTAGAAGATCCGGCGGAAGGTCGGGTCCTGGTCGGCCGCCCATTCATCGAACACCAGCACCGGGCGTTCCTCGAGCCAGGCATTGACCAGGGCCAGGCGCTTGCGCTGGCCGGTGGAGAGGTCGGTGGTGGTGAAATTGCCGTCCTTGACGCTGACCTTGTGCGCGATCTCCAGGCGTTGCAGGTATTTGTTGGCGTCTTCGGGGATGTGCGTATCGCCCTGGACCACGTCATCGAACAGGTAGTAGTCGGCGAAGATGGTGGTGAACAACTGGCGATAGTCGTCGCGATTCTGCGCGTCGATGCCCACGCCGTTGACGCGGATTTCACCCTGCTGCGGCGTGTACAGCCCCAGCAGCAACTTGATCAGCGTGGTCTTGCCGCAACCGTTCTCGCCGACGATGAAGGTGATGTCGCCTTGCTTGATGGTCAGGTTGACCGGCCCCAACTGGAACGGCGCGGCACCTTCGGCAGCCGGGAACGCGAAACGCACATCGGCCAGTTTCAGTTCGTGCACCACTGGCTGGACGTTGCCCTGATCGCTGAGCAGCAGGTGCGGTTCAGGGGTGGAAAATTGCTCGGACAACTCGGCGATCCGGCGGAAGGCGATCTGCGCACGGCTGACGATCGGCAAGGTGCTGATCAGGTGCTCCAGCGGGCCTTTCATGTACAGCAGCACCAGCACGAAGCCGCTCATCACGGTCTTGTCGGCGCTCGGCCAGTAGGTTTGCAGCGCCAGGGCCAGGCCGATCACCACGAAGAACAGCATCGAGCCAAAGGTCTTGGCGATGACGAAGGTGTTGATCGAGCGCACCTGGGTGTTGCAGATAAACTCGGCGGTGGCCTTGATGCCCGAGACGAACATGCGCTGGCGGCGAGGGCGGTGAATGCGCAGTTCCTTGGCGCCTTCGGCAATCGCGTTGTAGTGCTTTTGCAATTCGTCTTCGGCGTCGCGGGCGGCCATGAAACCCTGCACACCCTTGCTCTGGGCATAGGCCTGGATCGCCGTGCCGATCAGGATCGCGGCGACCATGATCAGGAACATCGGCCACGACAGGATCGCCAGGTAGCCCATGCAACCCAAGGTGACCGTGACGGAAATCGCCAGCGGTGCGAAGGCGAAGGCGAAGTCGCTGATGGTGTCGACGTCGTGGGTCAGCACCGGGATCAGGCGGTGGCTGCGATAGCGCTCGATCTGTTCGATCGGCGCCGACAGGACCTTTTCGCCGAGCTGTTTACGCAGTTTGGCGATGATGTGCTGGCCGACATAGTTGGTGCCGATGTCCGAGCAGATCGAGCTGGCCAGCGCCAGCAGGCACAGGCCGGCGAACAGCGCGACGACGCCTTGGGTCAGGCCGGTTTCCGAATGCAGGGCGTTGTTGATGGTCGCCAGCAATACCGTGACGCTCAGACCGCCGACCATGCCCAGGAAAATGGAGGCGGCGACGATGAGCCGAAAGGGTTTCAACAGGGCGAACAATTCGCCGATGGCGCCACGGGTTGGCTGGGTCATGGAAGACGGTTCCTTGGGTCGTAAAGGCAGATACCCAGTAGAACGTCTGGTGGGATGCTTAATTTACAAGGGCGCCGACTGGTGGTGAGGTAACTGACACTACGCGGACCTGTAGGAGCCAGCGGTGCGGCGATCCGACTTGCCGGCGAAGGCGTCCTAGAGATCGCCTTCGCCGGCAAGCCTGGCTCCTACAGGGGGCGCGTATGGGTTAGAGGTCGCGCACTATGCGAAAGCCCATCCAGTCGCCGCGCTCTTGCGGGTACTGGCTGTTGCGGTTGCCGGAGCGCGAGAACACCGGGGCCTCACCCCAGTCGTTGCCGCGTATGCGCACGGCTTCGCAACTGGCCTCGACCCAGGCGCTGCCATCGGTGGGGGCGCCGACGTAGTCCGGGTGTTCGCAGTCTTCGACCCACTCGTACACATTGCCGTGCATGTCGTACATGCCGAACGCGTTGGGCGGGTAGCTGCCCACCGGCGAGCTGTAGCTGAAGCCGTCCGCCGGACCATAAGTGTTGGCGTGCTTGGCGATGCTGTATTCCTTGCCTTCATCGAACGGGAAGGGGAACGGGCCCTTGGTGCCGCCGCGTGCCGCATATTCGCGTTGCGCTTCGCTGACCATGCGGTACTTCTGTCCGGTCTTTTTCGACAGCCAGGCGACGTAGTTTTTCACGTCGTCGAAATTCATGCACACCGCCGGCTGGCGCGGGCTCTGCGGATAACGTGGCTTGCTGGCGACGCATTCGCGACCGGGGCGGGGGTCGCCATTGGCGATGGTTACCCCACTTTCGCGCACGTAGCTGTCCCATTCGCCGGCGGTGACCTGGAAACGGCTCATGGCGAACGGCTTGGCGAAGGTCACTTCGTGCATCGGACCTTCATCGGGTTCGCGCCCGACTTCATCGGCCGGCGTGCCCATGGTGAAAGTGCCGGCGGGCAGTACCACCATTTCCGGGCAATCGCGGCAGTCCTTGAACACCTTGCCCGGTGACGGCGGGGTGGTGGCCTGGGCGGCGGTTGGCAGCAAACCTGCGAGGATTGCAGTCAGGGTCATGGTCAGCAGATTTCGGTTCATGAGGCATCTCGATTCAAAGAATAACGGCGCGATAACGAACCTGTAGGAGCTGGCTTGCCAGCGAAGAGGTCAGCACATTCAACATTGATGTTGGCTGACCTGACGCATTCGCTGGCAAGCCAGCTCCTACAGGGGGGAGGCGTCATGTGGTCTTGTTCAGTAAGGCCATGAACCGGTCGATGTCGTTTTCAGTGTTGAGCAGGCCGGGGGCGATGCGGATCACCGGGCCGACGTCGCGGTCCACCGAGTCGCAGACCACGCGGTTCTGCATCAGCTGCAGCGCGACTTTTTCGCAGTCCCGATCCTTGATCCGGAAGAAGGTGAAACCGGCTGACATTGCCGGACTTTTCGGGGTGACCAATTCGATCTGCGGCTGCTCCAGCAGACGGTTTTTTGCATAGGTATTGAGCGCGTGGATGCGTGCCTCGACCTCGGCCTTGCCCAATTCCAGGTGCAGCTTGAAGGCCTCGTCCAGCGCCCAGCGATGTTCAAAGCTGTGGTAGCCGCCGGGGGTCATGATGGTCGAAAAGGTGGTGGCCTCAGAGAAGGTCGGGATGGTCGGTGTCACGTCCTTGAGCTCGGCCGAACGGGCGCAGATGATCCCGGTGCCGCGCGGGCCGAACATCCATTTGTGGGTGCCGGCAATGAAGAAGTCGCAGTGCATGTCGGGGAAGTCGAGGTTCTCGACGCCAAAGCCGTGCACACCGTCGACCACATACAGGATGCGGTCCTTCTCGGCGCGATTGCGGTTCTGCTCTGCCACCAGTTTGCCGATCTCGCCGATCGGCAGTTTCACGCCGCTGCCCGATTGCACCCAGGTCATGCCCAGTACGCGGGTTTCGGGGCGAATCCCTTTGGCAATTGTGCCGACAACTTCATCCACCGAAACACTGTGGCTGTGCTCGAACAACTTGAGCTTGCGCACCTTGACCCCATCCTTTTGCTGGCGGTAAGCCAGGGCATAGTGGGTCGCATAGTGTTCGTGTTCGCTGGTGAGGATTTCCTGATCGGGGCGCACATGAATGCCGCCGTAGATCAGCGACAGGCCTTCGGTGGTGCTGCCGGTGAGGGCGATCTGGTCCGGTGCGGCCTTGAGATAACGCCCGGCCCAGACCCGCACCTGGTGCTCGCGTTTTTCGGTTTCGCCCAGGTCCCAGTCCATGGCCAGGCCGGGGTTGCGGTCGAGGTTGGCGCGGTGCATCTCGATCGCCTCGCGCACGGGTCTTGGGTGTGAGGTCACCAGGAAGTTGGCGAAGTGCAGGTAGTTCGGGTCCTGATTGAACAGCTGGCGCAACTGCGCCCATTTGTCCGTGGCCAGCGGTGCCGGGCTGGCGGCCAGCGCCGGCAGGTTCACGGCGGCGCCCATGGGCAGGCTCGCTGCGAGAATGCCGGCCTGTTTGAGGAATGAACGACGGTTGGTCATGAGCTCGGTTCGCTTGTGCAAAAGAGGAGTCAGTGTTTGGCCACGGGCCTGGAGGACTGCTGCACCTGGTCCCAGACCCGCAGGAAATTGCCGCCCCAGAGCTTGGCGATATCGGCTTCGCTATAACCGCGACTGAGCAGCTCGGCCGTCACGTTGCGCCCCTCGCTGACGTCCTTCCAGCCATCGAGGCCGCCGCCGTCGTTGAAGTCGGAACTGATGCCGACGTGGTCGATGCCGATCTTCTTCACCGCATAATCAATGGCGTCGCCGTAGTCCTTCAGCGTGGCCTTGGGTTCTTCGTCGACAATCGCGTAGAGCTCGCTGGCGTACTCGCCGAAGCGTTGCGCGGACCAGACGGTGATCACCGGATCGCCCGGCATCAGCGCCATCTCCAGCCCTTGCAGCGGTTGCAGGTCGAAGCGGGCGCGCAGGGCGTTGAGCTTGTCCTGGGTGGCCTGGCTCAATGGGCGGATGTAGGTCGGGAAGCCGACAATCTGCACCACGCCACCGCTGTTCTTGATCAGCTGCATTTCCTGGTCGCTGAGGTTGCGCGGGATGTCCACCAGCGCCCGTGGCGCCGAGTGCGAGGCGACCATGGGGGTGCGGCTCAATTGGGCGACTTGCTCCAGGGCCTTGGTCGACATCTGCGACACATCGATGATCACGCCGAGGTCGTTGAGGCGGTGCACGGCTTGTTTGCCGATGTCCGACAGGCCGCCGAGGGCGTCCCGGGAATCGTTGAAGAACGGCAGTGGTCGGGATGAATCAGCCCAGGCGTTGTTGCCCACGTAACTGAAGCCGAACATGCGCATGCCGCGAGCCGCCCACTTGTCCAGGGCGTTGAGATCGTTACCCAGAGGATAGGCATTGAGCATGCTCAGGAAGATCGCGAATTTGCCTTCGCCGTGCAGACGGCGGAAATCGTCGGGGGTGTAGGCGATGGCGACCTGGTTGGGGAAGTCGCGCACCATCGTGCTGATGATCTTGTAGCGGGTTTCCTGTTCGAAACGTGCTTCGTCGACGAATCCTTCGGTGGGGCGGTGGGGGGCGTTGTCGCCGTTCCAGATTTCCGGCCAGCCAAAGATGGTCAGGGCCGCACCGGACAACCGTCCGCGCCCGCTCTTGACCAGGTCGAACTGGCCGCTGCCGTCCTTGTCGGCTTCGTTGCCGGCGGTGCCGAAATCCATGGGCACGGTGATGTGGCTGTCGAACGAGAGCATGCGCTCTTGCAGTTCATCGGCCTGTTTCATCACCTTGACCGGGTAGCCGGGGTTGTCCTTGAACCAGTAATCCCAGGCCGCATAGCCTGCACCGGCGCAGATCGCCAGGGCCAGCGGCAGGCCGATGTAGAGCGCCTTTTTCGAACGTGGTTTTGTCATTGCCGTCTCAGTCAGGTTCGTTGGCCCGGCGTGAGTGGGGGCCTTTGCTATCTGGGAGGAACGAGTGATCCTTCCAGAAATTTAGGTGTTCGTACTGGCCCCTTCGCTGGCAAGCCAGCTCCTACAGGGGATTTTCGGTGTTCACACAATCCCCTGTAGGAGCTGGCTTGCCAGCGAAGCTCTTAAATTTTCGGCAGGAGCAACCGTTCTAGCTTGGATAAAGCCTGCTTCATGGCTGACACAGGTAGGGCAATGAGGATTTCTCGACGATGGTTCATGGCAGGTCTGGCGCTCACCGGCGCCGCCGTGCCTGCGGCTTTTTATGGGCATCGTGAATGGACGAAACCGGATCCGACGATCACCCCCGGCGAAGCGTCCTTCGATGTCGCGGATGTCGCCGGCCAGCACCTGGCAAACACCTTGCGCGGGGTCTGGCAGATTCGTTTCGAGGGGCGGGACGCCGGCATCGAAGGCCTGCCCCGGGACGGGCTGGAAGTGTTCCTCGACGTCGGTCATAAAGGACGCGGCTTGATCGGCTTCCTCGACACCGCCGAGCGCCTGCGCGCGAGCGAAGAACCCCGTTACCGGGTACTCGGCGACATGGCCGAGGCCAAGCCCGCAGAATTGAGCTGGCGGCTGGTCAGCGCCAACGCTGCCAGCGGCACGCCGGATTACGAATTCAGCATGGCGCTGGACGAAGTCTGGGCCAGTTTCGGCAACGCGGGCAGCGGCACCCTCAGTGGTCGGGTGTTGAACCTGGATCGGCCGTTGATGATGACCGCCCAGGACAACCGTTTCATCGCGGTCAAGCGTGTGTTCCCCGAAGCCCGCGAGCGCACCGGCCTCAACCCGGCGCTGCTGGCCTGGCTGGTGTCCGCGGAGCATCGTCTGTTTCACCAGCTCTGGCATGCCTCACGGGACAAGTGGCACACCTTGCCCGAAGACAAGCGCGATGCCTTGCGCGGCATCGGCTGGCAGCCCGGCCCTCGTGACAAAGAGCGTGACGCCCGGGGTGCGCGCAAGGACCGCAACGGCTCGGGTGTGGATTTTTTCTTCATGCACCGGCAGATGCTGGGCAAGGCGCGCTCCCTGCAGGACCTGCCGTCCTGGCCGCATTTCCCGTTGCCACAACCGGAGCTGGCGCGCGATCGCATTGGCTTCGCCAATTATTGCGACAACCACGACGGCACAGCGCTGCCGCCCACCTGGCGGGCGGACGACGATGCCGAGTATTCGCAATGGGTCGCCGACATCAAGACTGCCGAGACCTACCACAGCAATTTCCAGGTCTGGGAGTCGCGCTACCGCGATCCGCGCTATCTGTCGAAGCTGACCCTGGGTCAGTTCGGTTCAGAGGTGGAACTGGGGCTGCACGACTGGCTGCACATGCGCTGGGCCTCGGTGCCGCGTGATCCGTCCAACGGCCAGCCGGTGCCATTCGCCCGGGATCCGTCGGACTTTTCCGCGCGCTGGTTTGCGCCGGAAAACGACTTCCTCGGGGATCCGTTTTCGTCCCACGTGAGCCCGGTGTTCTGGCATTTCCACGGCTGGATCGACGATCGCCTGGAAGACTGGTTCCGCGCCCATGAGCGTTTTCATCCGGGGGAGGTCAGTCGGCTGGAGGTCAATGGCGTAGCGTGGTTTGCGCCGGGTCGCTGGGTCGAGATCGACGACCCGTGGCTGGGCCCGGGCACCCACGGCTGCAACACCACGCCGGGGCTGCAGGCGGGCAAGTCGGTGGAAATGGACCCGGAAACCATGAAGCTGGCGTTGCGCATTACCTTTGGCGAGGATGAAAAGAAGCTGGCGGACCTGTTCCGCAAAGTGCCGCAGCGGCCTTGGTATGCGCGGCATTTGAAGGCCAAGCCGATTATCAGTTAAGCAGGATCACCGCGTTATCGTTCAATCGCGAGCAAGCTCGCTCCCACAGGTCTTGGGTGTGCCGGATGATTGGGGCATGACACATACCCTTGTGGGAGCGAGACCGGCTTGCCGGCGAAGGCGGTCTTGCAGGTGACATTGATGCTGGATGTTCCGGCCTCTTCGCGAGCAGGCTCGCTCCCACACTGATCTCCAGCGAATACAGAATCTGTAATCGGCGCTGATCAAATGTGGGAGCGAGCCTGCTCGCGAAGAGACCGGAACATCCACCGCACATTACAAACCTTGCCACCCCCCCCCAAGCGCCTTGTACAAGGCAATACTCGCCTGCAACCGCGACAACCGCAGCTGCACATTCAAATCCTGCGCCGCATACAAGGTGCGCTGTGTCTCCAGCACCGTCAGCAAGTCCTCGGCCCCGGCCTCGTAGCGGCTCTGGGCAATGTTGAACGCCGTCTGCGCCTGGTTCAGCTCTTCCCCTTGCCATTGCCGCTGTTCATCCAGCCCGCGAATGCTGTTCAGGGCCTTTTCCACGTCGGCGAACCCATTGATGATCGCCCCGCGGTAGTTCTCCAGCAGTTCTTCCTGGCGCGCCGTGGCCTTGTCGCGCTCGGCGCTCAGGCGGCCGTTGTTGAACACAGGGGAAAGCAATCCGGCCGTGAGGTTATAGAACGGATTGCGCAGGATGTCGGCGGCGCGGTCGGCACCGGAGCCCAGTTCGGCGCTCAGGGTGACGGCCGGCAGCATGGCGGCGCGAGCAACCGTGACATCGGCTTGGGCGGCGGCCAGTTGCGCTTCGGCCCGGGCGATGTCCGGTCGGCGGGTGAGCAGCTCGCTGGGCACCCCGGCCGCGATGGTCGGCCATGACAGCTGCTCAAAGCGTTCTGCCCCCAGGCGCAGTTGCTGAACCGGCCGGCCGAGCAGGGCGGCGAGGCTGATCAAGGCGTCCTGGGCCTGTTGCTGCACCAGCGGCAATTGCCGTTGTTGCGCCGCCACCAGACTCTTCTGCTGGGCCAGTTCCAGGGCCGTTGCCGAGCCGGAATCGAACCGGGTCTGCACCAGGTTCAGGACGTTTTGCGCATTGGCCAGATTCAACCCGGCAATGCGGCTTTGCTCGCGCAATGACAAGGCTTGCGCGTAACTGTTGGCGACGCCGCTGAGCAACGTCAACTCCACCGTCGCCTGGTCGAATTCGCTGGCTTGCAAACCAAACTGCGCACTGTCGCGGGAGGCGCGTTGGCCGCCCCAGAAATCGATCTCGTAGGTGGCGCTGAGGTTGGCGTCGAAGTAGTCCACCGCCTTGTTGCTGCTGTCGGCATCGAGTTGGCTGTAGCCATTGCCGCGCAGCAGTTTTTGCCGATTGGCATTCAGCGCGGCGGTGACCTCCGGCAACAGCGAGCCGCCAGCAATCACCGTGTCGGCCTGGGCCTGGCGTACCCGGGCGATGGCGGCAGCCAGGTCGTAGCTACCGACCCGGGCTTGTTCGATCAGGCGATCGAGTTCGGGGCTGCCGAACTGCGTCCACCATTGCAGGTTGCTGCGGGTGGCATTTTGCGTGTGCGGCGATTGCCAGGACGACGGCGGCTGGATGCCGCTGTCCGGACGCTGGGCAGTGCTGCCACAGGCGCCGAGCAACAGGCAAAGGGTCAGCAAACTTAAGCGCGGCTTCATCAAGAGATCATTCACTGGTAAGGGCCGTGACCGGGTCGAGCCGGGCAGCTTTGCGGGCCGGCATGAAGCCGAAGACAACACCGGTGACCAGGGCGCAGCCGAAGGCGCCGAGCACCGCTATCAAGGAGAACGCGACCGCGACTTCGCTCAAGATCAGCACGCCGCCGACGATCAGCGCCAGGGCGATCCCGGCGAGGCCGCCGACCACCGAGAGCATCACCGCTTCGGTGAGGAACTGGCGCAGGATGTCCCGCTGACGGGCGCCGGTGGCCATGCGAATGCCGATCTCGCGGGTGCGTTCGCGCACGGTCATCAGCATGATGTTCATCACGCCGATGCCACCCACCAGCAGGGATATCGCGGCAATCGAGCCGAGCATCAGCGACAGGGTATTTTGCGTGCGCGCTTCGGCCTGGATCATCGCCGCATTGTTGGTCAGCTCGAAATCCTTCTTGCCGTTGTGCAGGCGCAGCATCAATTGCTCGATGGCGTGTTCCGTCTCCTTGACCTTGCGCGCGTCGGCGGCGGCGACGGCTACGTATTCAGGGTTGTAGGTGCCGAACAGCCGCACACTGGCGGCGGAGTAGGGGATGGCGATGCGGTCGTCGCTGTCGGAGTCGCCGGAGCTGGCGCCTTTTTCGGCGAGCACGCCGACCACCTGGAACGGCACGTTTTCGATCAGGATGTACTGGCCGATCGGGTTGGCCACATCCTTGAGCAGCTTGGTCCGGACCTTGTGCCCGATGACCGCGACCGCTGCCGCGTTGCGTTCGTCTTCCTGGGTGAAATAGGCGCCTTCCACCACCGGCCAGTTGAAGATCGCCGGGAAGTTGGTGTCGTTGCCGCCGACGTAACTCAAGTGGTCGAGGTTGCCGAAGCGTACCCCGGCTTCCTGGCCGTTGACCGGCATGATCCGTGTCACCTGCGGCAGGCTGCCCACCGCGGCCACGTCGTCCAGGGTGACGATGCCCAATGGCGTTCGCGGGTTCGGCGACGAGCCGCTCAGATAGATGATGTTGGAGCCGAACGCGCCCATCTGCGCCATGACCTGGCGCTTGCTGCCTTCACCGACAGCCAGCATCACCACCACCGACGCGACGCCGATGATGATCCCGAGCAGCGTCAGCGCCGTGCGAAAGCGGTTGATCCACATCACCCGCCAGGCCGCTTGCACCGCGTCCACCAGTTCGCCTTTCCAGGCCCCGGTGGCTTCGGCGCCTTCGCTGAGGCGCTTGCGCAAATCCACCGCCTGCAGCGCACCGGGATTGGCCGAGGTCTGGGCGGATGGGTTATCGCGGGCGCTGTCGCTGATGATCAGCCCGTCGCGAATTTCGATGATGCGTTTGGCCCGGGCCGCCACTTCGCGGTCGTGGGTGATGAGAATCACCACGTGGCCCTGGCTCGCCAGTTCGTCGAGCAGGGTCATGACCTCGGCGCCGCTATGGCTGTCGAGGGCGCCGGTGGGTTCGTCGGCGAGGATGATATGGCCGCCATTCATCAAGGCGCGGGCGATGGACACCCGTTGTTGCTGGCCGCCGGAGAGTTGATGCGGGCGGTTGCCGGTGCGCGAGGCCAGTCCGAGGCGGTCGAGCAGGGCGGCGGCGCGGGCGTGGCGTTCCGCCGCTGGAGTACCGGCATAGATCGCCGGCATCTCGACGTTTTCCTGGGCCGAACCGGAGGGAATCAGGTGATAACCCTGGAACACAAAGCCGAAGGCTTCGCGGCGCAGCCAGGCCAGTTCGTCGCTGTCGAGGGCGGCGACGTTTTCCCCGGCGAAACGGTATTCGCCCGACGTGGGGCGGTCGAGGCAGCCGAGGATGTTCATCAGCGTCGACTTGCCGGAGCCGGACGCGCCGACAATCGCCACAAATTCCCCGGCATGGATCGACAGGTCGATGCCACGCAAGACGTGAACTTCAGGTGAGTCGCCACCGCCGTAGGCTTTGCGGATGTCCTGCAGGTCGATCAGGGGCGTCAGCATTCAGCCGCCACTCCCATCGGCCGGACCGATCAACAGATGATCGCCTTCCTGCAAGCCCTCGATAATCTGTACCCGCAGGCGATCGCTGATACCGGTGCGCACGTCGCGTTGCTCGATGCTGCCGTTTTTCGCGACCACCCGGGCGGTCTGGCTGTGCGCCTGCGTGCCGGTTTGCAGGGCTGCAATCGGCGCGGTGAGGACATTTTTCGCCTGGTCGGCGACAAAGAACACTTGAGTGGTCATTTCCGCCATCAGCGCATTGTCGGCGTTATCGACGTCGAGCAATACGGTGTACAACACCACGCGCGCGCTGCCGCTTTTGCTCGAGCTGGCCGGGCTGCCGCCACCCTGGCTGGTCTGGTCCAGTGGCTTGGGCGGCACCGGCAGGATTTGCCGCACGGTGCTGTTCCAGCGCCGCTGGCCGCCGCTGAGGGTGGTGAACCAGGCCGTCATGCCGGGTTTGACGTGACCGATATCGGCTTCCGACACCTCGGCCCAGACGGTCATCGGCGACAGCTTGGCGATACGCAGTATCAGCGGTGTTTGTTGCTGGGCGTTGAGGGTCTGGCCTTGCCGGGCGTCGAGTGCGACCACGGTGCCGCCCATGGGCGCATAGATCCGGGTGTAACCGAGCTCGGCCTGATCACTGCGCAGGCTGGCCTGGGCCTGGCGGATCTGCGCCTGGAACATGTCGATGCGGGCCTGGGTGGCGCGCAATTCGGCCTCGGCGGTCTGCACATCTTCCTCGCGGGTGGCGCCGCCGGCCTTGAGGTGCTGCTGACGCTGGTATTTCTGTCGGGCGAGGTCGTGCTGTGCCCGTTGCTCCTGCAGCTGTGCCTTGAGGTTTTCGATGGAATAGCGTCCGGCGTCGAGTTTGGCTTGTTGCGTGGAGGGATCGATTTCCACCAGCAGTTGGCCTTCCTTGACTACGTCGCCGACTTCCACGTGGATTTTCTGGATCTGCCCCGACGCCTGGGCGCCCACGTCGACATAACGCCGCGGTTGCAAAGTGCCCAGGGCCGTGACGCTGCTTTCGATGTCGCCCCGGGTCACGGGGATGGTGGCGAACTGGTCGCGACCGGGCGGGATGATCTGCCAGGCGGCGATGGCGATAACAGGGATCAGACACAGTGCTGCAAGCAGGGCGCGGCGGGTCTGTCGGGGACGTTTCATGCAGGGTTCCGGCCAATGAATATCGGCCCCTCGTTCTACCTGCACGGATTTATCAGGCAGCGGCAGAACGCTGCCGAAGGATCGGCAGAGACGGGGAGCTGTGTGGTAAACGAGGAAAGTACCGGGGAATTTAGCTTCCGACACATCGCGCAACACGTATAGACGATGACTATTTATCGGGCAAGACAAAGCAACACTTTAAATCTATATGAGAATTACTATAAATTACGCGACTCAAGTTGCCACTATCGTGCCACTGCCTGTTCGGCGGTTGTCGCGGTGGCTCAAGGATAGAAACCGCACGGGTGCGGCCGGGAGTCATGTTGGAAAACTACTATCGCGAGCTGGTGTGTTTCCTGAACGCCAAGCTGGGCAACCGTCAGGTGGCCGAAGATGTGGTGCATGACGCTTATCTACGGATACTGGAGCGCGCAAGCGACACGCCGATCGAGCAGCCCAGGGCCTTCCTGTATCGCACCGCGCTGAATCTGGTGATCGATGACCATCGGCGCAATGCCCTGCGTCAGGTCGAGTCGCTGGACGTGCTCGACAATGAAGAGCGCTACTTCACCCCCTCGCCGCATAACAGTCTCGATCACGGCCAGCGCCTGGACATGCTCCAGCGCGCCCTGGCGGAACTGCCGCGGCTGTGCCGCGAGAGTTTCCTGCTGCGCAAGATCGAGGGTTTGTCCCACCCCGAGATCGCCCAACAGCTGGGGATTTCCCGGGCGCTGGTGGAGAAGCACATCGTCAACGCCATGAAGCATTGCCGCTTACGGATGCGGCAGTGGGATGCCCATTGACCGCTTCCGGTTCATGAAAAAACTATATTAAATTTTGTTTCATTGTCCTCGTTCCCTATCAACAGACGATCTGCTGTCCTGCTCCAGGCCGGTCAGGTCATTAGGCTTACGCCCCGCTGCTGGGGGGTTTATCCAGAGGACACTGGAAATGACACAGGCAATTGCATCGCCCATCGTTCACGACCTGATCGGCGTCGGTTTCGGCCCTTCGAACCTGGCGCTGGCCATCGCTTTGCAAGAGCGTGGGCCGAGCCAGGGCGAGCTGGATGTCGTGTTTCTCGACAAGCAGGCCGATTATCGCTGGCACGGCAACACCCTGGTGACCCAGAGCGAGTTGCAGATTTCCTTCCTCAAGGACCTGGTGACCCTGCGCAACCCGACCAGCCCTTACTCGTTCGTCAATTATCTCAAGCACCACGGTCGTCTGGTGGACTTCATCAACCTCGGCACCTTTTATCCGTGCCGCATGGAGTACAACGATTACCTGCGCTGGGTCGCCGCGCAGTTCGAAGCGCAGAGCCGCTACGGTGAAGAAGTGCTGACGATCGAGCCGGTGTTGCACAACCAGAAGGTCGAAGCGCTGCGGGTGATCTCGCGCGATACCCAGGGGCAGCAGCACGTACGCACCACCCGTTCAGTGGTGGTCAGCGCCGGCGGTACCCCGCGCATTCCCGAAGCGTTCAAGGCACTGAAGAACGACAGCCGCGTATTCCATCACTCCCAGTACCTGGCACAGATGGCCAAACAGCCCTGTGTGAACAACCAACCGATGAGCATTGCGATCATCGGCGGCGGGCAGAGCGCGGCGGAAGCCTTCATCGACCTGAACGACAGCTACCCCTCGGTGCAGGTGGACATGATCCTGCGCGGCTCGGCACTGAAACCGGCCGATGACAGCCCGTTCGTCAACGAAGTGTTCTCGCCGGAATTCACCGACCTGGTGTTCCAGCAGGCGAGCAACGAGCGCGAGCGTCTGGTCAACGAGTACCACAACACCAACTATTCGGTGGTCGACATCGACCTGATCGAACGCATCTACGGCATCTTCTACCGGCAGAAAGTCTCGGGCATCGCCCGTCATGCGTTCCGCACCCTGACCACCCTCGAAAAAGCCACCGCCACCGAGCGCGGCATCGAACTGGCCGTGCGCAACAACGCCACCGGTGAAGTCACGGTAAGGCATTACGATGCCGTGGTGCTGGCCACCGGTTACGAGCGGCAGATGCACCGCAAGCTGCTGGCGCCACTGGAACAGTACCTGGGCGATTTCGAAGTGGATCGCAACTACAAGCTCATCACCGACGAGCGCTGCAAGGCCGGTATCTACATGCAGGGCTTCTGCCAGGCCAGTCATGGCTTGAGCGACACCTTGTTGTCGATCCTGCCGATTCGTGCCGATGAGATTGCCGGCTCGTTGTACGAGCATGGCAAGGCGCGGGGGCAGGGGCGGTCGGTGATGGATTTGCTGCTCGCGACTGCCAGCTAAAATATGTAGCGCCTGGTAAGCCGCTTTCGCCGGCAATCCGGCCTCGCTCCCACAGTTGATCGCTGTCGTACACACATTCTGTGTCCACAGAAGATCCCCCTGTGGGAGCGAGGCCGGTTTGCCGGCGAAGAGGCCCTGAAAAACACCACATATCCACAATCCTGCCCTCTTCCTGAAGACCCCCCGCAAGCCTCCCCTTTTACCCCGCAAGATAACGCACAACTTTTTGTGCCGTTGTCTCGCTGCAAAGCGAGCAACTCCCGAACGCGGCCAGTCCTGGTCTGCATTCCGACATCCTCTCATTCACACTGAATCGTGCGTGATATTCGACCCCCTTGTCGTCATCGCGGCGCAAAGACAGGCCTGCTCGGCGGTTTCCCGGCCGACCCGGGGGAAACTGTCATGAACCTGACTCTACTCAAGGAGTTCTTCGGCGGTTACCTGTGCTCCCGCGCAGTACGGCCTCAACGAAGTCGAGCCCATACCTCAGCTGGTGATGACCGGAATCATCATGGCCATGGACATCTTCCTGCCAATAGGGCTGTTGGCGCATTACTGCAAATTGCAAGGATTGCTGTTGCTGTAGTTCGTTTTGTTGCCAGTGGTTCTGCTGCTGCGTGCCTGGCGCTGACCCAAGCGGTGAGGGGGTTTTATTTTCGCCGGTAGTGATGTTGCCAAATGCAGGGAGCGGCGCGGACTGCGATATTGGGGCCGCTTCGCTTATTAGCGTAATTTTGAAATGCGGAGACGTCGGACAGGATTCAAGGACGTTTCCTACATCAACTTTTGTGTCGTTTCGTTACGGTGATCCATGAAACGGCTTCGGCTGAAGCGGTTATAACGCCAACTGAAGAGCAGGAGCGGGCGCAATTTTTGCGTATATGACTTCAGCGTTTGCATACCGCGAAAGATGGCTACATGTCTGAATAAAAACAAGGAGTTGCGCATGACAATGGAGTTTTTATCTCTGCTTACGGCGCAGAACCGCCGTTTATTCAAATTGACGATGGGACTGAAAGGCGGGGAAGCGCTATTGCTGGAGTCCTTTACAGGGCATGAAGGACTGTCGACAGACTTTGGTTTTCAGTTGGATCTGCTATCCGACGATGCTGGCGTAAAATTGAAAACAGCGATGGGGCAGTCAGCGACGATCGAGATCGAATTGGTTACAGGCTCGAGTCGATACATCAACGGCCATGTATTGCGTTTCGGCAGTAATGGTAGCGACGGCGGTATGTGTCGCTATTCGGCGCTAATCGGTTCCTGGCTTAGCTTGCTTGAGCAGCGGTTTGACTCTCGGATTTATCAGGAGCAAACGGTAGAACAAGTCGTTTCAGAGGTGTTTGGCCGTTATGAAGGAATTGCCAAATTTCAATTTCGCATTGATCGTTCACTTAACAAATATAGCTATATCACACAGTATCGAGAAAGCGATCGACATTTCGTGATGCGATTGCTGGAAGGCGAAGGGCTTTTCTTTTATTTCGAGCACACCGCTGATAGTCACACGATGATCATCATGGATGACTCAACGCTATTGCCCCCTCTGCCAGAACAGCCTCAAGTGCGCTTTCACACAGCTTCAGTTACTGAAACAGCTGATTCAATCACCCATTGGAGCGCTGAGCGGGAACTGCAGTCCAGCATAATTTCTATCCAGACCTTTGATTATCGCCAGCCTCGAAACCGACTTCCAGTGAGTATGAAAAGTATCAATCAGCAGGGCGATGTTGCTGCGTACGAGATCTACGACTTCATGGGCCAATATACCCATGGCTCTTACGATGATGGCGAAGTGTTGGTGAGAAACAGAGTTGAAGCTCTAGAACTTAGAGGCAAGGAATTTCTGGGGGAGAGCAACTGCCGAGCGATGCGTCCTGGTTATTCGTTCGAGCTCACGCAGCACTATGAACACGATAATGGTTCTTCTGAGAACCGAAAGTTTCTTTTGATGAGTATTGAGCATGGAGGCAGTAACAATTACCTATCTGGTAAACAGGCTGGTTATGCCAACAAGATTAACTGCGTGCGTAAAAAAATAAAATTTCGCCCTCAACTCAACACGCGGACGCCCTTAATTAGTGGTCCTCAAACCGCCAGCATCGTAGGGCCTCCAGGCGAAGAGATCTACACCGACGAACTCGGCCGGGTAAAAGTGCAGTTCCACTGGGATCGTTACGGCGATTTCAACGATAAAAGCTCCTGCTGGATCCGCGTCGCCCAATCCGGTGCCAGCGGTGGTTTCGGCAGCATCCTCATTCCGCGGGTCGGCGATGAAGTGGTGGTGGTGTTCCTCGACGGCAACCCCGACCGCCCGCTGATCATGGGCAGCCTCTACAACAGCCAGAACATGCCGCCGTGGTCGTTGCCGGCGAGCAAGACCCAGAGCGGGTTTTTGACGCGGTCGATGAAGGGGAAGGGTAGCAACGCCAACTTTTTCCGCTTCGAAGACAAGGCCGGTGCCGAGCAAGTGATTGTCCACGCCGAGCGCAACATGGACACCGAAATCGAGGCTGATGAAAGCCACAAAGTCGGTGGAAATCGTCAGATCAAAGTGGAAGGCAAGCACTCGGAAACGATCAAGCTCGAGACCAGCATTGCCGTTGAGGATGGGTCGTACTACGTCACTGTCGATAAAGGCGAAGTGAAGATCAAGGCCGCAACTTCCATCACTCTGGAAGTGGGCGCCAGCAAGCTGGTCATGAACCATGACGGGACTATTACTTTGGCTGGCATAGCGGTTGATGTGGAAGGAACAACCATCATCAACCTGAACAAAACAAACTGACGGATAAAGGACTGCCGCATGCGAACCAGTATTTACGATCGTATTTCAGAGAAACGAATTCGTGAGGAAAAACGCCTCGAAGAAGAGCGTTTGAGACAAGAGGCGCTACCTCCGCCGCCCAAGCGCTTTCAAACCAACGAGCTGAGTTTTGTTCGGCCGGCCAATTTCAAGGACAAGACGTTTCATGTATTCACGCTAACAGATATAGGGCCAAGTCCCTTGTCCGTGGTGATAGGTCGAACACCAATCGAGGAAGACAGTGACCTTGAAACCATGGCGCAACAGTTATTGGCCGATCTAAAGAAAGCACTATCCCATCTGGAGTGGGTGGAGCATCTGGGCCCTGCCGAAGTCGCAGGTGTAGAAGCACGACGTATCGAGTTCAAATGGAGACAACGAGGTCAACCGGTTCACCAACTCCAGTTGATCTTTCTACATCAGAATGAACATCTGCAGCCGCTTTTGATACAGATCACAGGAACCAGCAACAACCCGAAAGGCATGACGCCTGACCAAAGAAGCGTATTTTACGCATTTCTAAATACCCTTGAACTACGGCAAATCCGAGGGACTGACCTGCCGATAGAGCCGGCATGAGTGCGGCTGCGCGTTTGGCTGATCCTATCGAACACACCGGGTCGCTTACGGGGCTGCTCGCAGGGCTTGCCGTTGGAGCAATTGCTGCTGCATTGATCGTAGGAACGGGAGGATTGGCAGCCGTCGCGATAGTTGGCGCCACTGCCGCTGCGGGCGCCGGTATCGGGCAACTGATCGGAAGTTTTTCCTATTTCAACCACGGTACCGGCCAGATAGTCAGTGGTTCCGGCAATGTATACATTAATGGAAAATCCGCCGCCAGAGCTCACTTGGACAAGGCAGGTTGCAATGAGCATGGTTCTGCGCCGCAAATCGTTGCACAAGGGAGCGGTACTGTTCATATCAACGGTCAGCCTGCCGCCCGTGTAGGCGATCGCACCGTATGCGATGCAAAAATCAGTTCGGGGTCTGGCAACGTTTTCATCGGTGGAGGCACCGATACTACCGACCCGATAAATCCTGAAGTTCCTGTATGGCTTGAGCGAGCAATACTTGTCGTCGGTTTGGCGAGTGCGTTCGTGCTGGCAAGCCCGGTGATCGTCATTGCAGGGTTTGCCGGAGGTGTTGCTGGCGGGTTGGCGGGAAACTGGGCTGGAGGGGAGTTATTTGGTGAGGGCTCCGACGAGCAGAAATTGATGGCCTTCGGTGGGGCGTTGCTGGGTGGTGGTTTAGGGGCCAAAGGGGGCAAGTGGTTTGACGCGCGGTATGAGATAAAACTTCAGGGAATTGGGTCTTTTTTTGGGAATGTTACTATCGTCCCAAGAAATGCTGGCACGGTCGCTAGTATTGCGGAATCGGAGGCAGCTTTAGGTAGGGCCCATCTAGCAAAACTTGAGCTCCCTCCAAATAAGGAATACAACGTAAAAACCGTATCGTCGAATGACAAAAAAACGTTAAGTGGATGGGGCAATAAAAAGCCTGAAGGGTATGAAAAGGTCCCTGCGGAGCAAGTAAAGGCGAAATCCGAAGCAATCGGGCATGAAGTTAAAGCACATCCTTATGATAGAGATTATGATGGGCAATATTTTTCGTCGCATGCGGAAAAACAAATGTCTATAATTAGTCCGAATCATCCGATTGGTGTTTCCAAGCCTATGTGTAATGACTGTAAAGGCTATTTTTCAAAATTAGCACAATACAATAATGCGGATCAGATAGTCGCCGATCCTAAGGCTGTTCGGATTTTTAAGTCAGATGGTACCGTTGAGACAATTTTGAGGTCTGAATGAACAAGAAAACTAAAGTGCTTATTAGTAAGCTTCTAAATGAAGTCAGGCGGTCACCCTCCGGTGATTTAGTTCTCCCTCTAAGGAAGCTTTTGTGGAAGACAATTACTGAAGAAGAGTCCGGCTTGATGCAGAAGCTAATTCTCACAAGCTTGGATGTCGCTTGTGTAAATCATGCCTCATTTATGTGGTCGCAAAAGTTTAAGGAATCTCAGGATATCGCGACGATGTTATCGATAGCGCTTGATGCTGCGAATGGTAAGATCCCAGAAGTCACGGCGCTAAACAAGCGTGATGAATTTTATGTCGAAACTGTCGAAAATCAGGATTATCAAGTTGACGAGTATCCGGTAATGTTTGTCGGGCATGCTGCTGCTAATACGATTGTCACTGCAACCGCCGATTTTATATACGATCCATCTGATCTTCGTAATGATCGCGACCTAGATCCCAATGCTTTTGAACCAAGTTATTTAATAGCATCAGCGTTTGCGGGTGGTTTGGAAGAGAACGGGAACTCTGAATTACGGCGCGGGTTTTGGGAGTGGTATTTGTCTTGCGCCATTAGTCAGATCGTTTGATGCCTTATGATCTGAGCGTATCGAAAAAGCCACCGCCACCGAACGCGGCACCGAACTGGCCGTGAGCAACAACGCCACCGGCGAAGTCACGGTGCGGCATTACGATGCCGTGGTGCTGGCCACCGGTTACGAGCGGTAGATGCACCGCAAGCTGCTGGCCCCGCTGGAGCAATACCTGGGCGATTTCGAAGTGGATCGCAACTACAAACTCATCACCGACGAGCGCTGCAAGGCCGGCATCTATATGCAGGGCTTCTGCCAGGCCAGCCATGGCTTGAGCGACACCGATCCTGCCGATTCGTGCCGATGAGATTGCCGGTTCGTTGTACGAGCATGGCAAGGCGCGGGGGCAGGGGCGGTCGGTGATGGATTTGCTGCTCGCGACTGCCAGCTAAAATATGTAGCGCCTATCAAGCCGCCTTCGCGAGCAAGCCCGCTCCCACACTGGATCACCAGTGAACACAAATTTTGTGTACGACCGGGATCCCCTGTGGGAGCGGGCTTGCCCGCGAAGAGGCCCGAAAGAACAATACAAATTCTGCACCCAGCCCCTACCTTACGAACCTCGCAATTCCCCCACCCCCAGTGCAGCATTTACTCACTCGCCACCCGACATCCCTACCCGACACCAGATCAGACGCTCCCGATTTTCGGAATAGTCCTACAGAAAGCTTGTCCGCTCTTCCGTAGCCTTGTGCCCTCACGAAACACCCTGCCGGGGGCCTCCGTTGTCGAACCAAGCGTTACGTATCCTGATTGCCGATGAGCAACATTTTCAGCGGATGAGAATCGAGCGCCTGTTCAACCGGCTCGGCTATTACCGGGTGGCGCCGGTGCAAAACCTGGCGGAGCTGCTGACGCTGGTCGAATACAGTGCCACGCCATTCGATCTGGTGGTCATCCATGCCTCGTTGGCCGGCGGCGCGTTGGACCTGCTCGATTTTTTCCTCGATAACCCGCAGGTCGATTATGCCCTGATCTACGACGGTCAACAGGCGCATCTGCCGCCGATCCCGGCCTGCGGGCAGCAGAAGGTTCAAGTGAGCCATGCTTCGCTGCCCGATCTGGCGACCATAGAAAGGATGATGACGCTCATTGATCGCTCACTACCGTTGGTCGGCACTGTCATTTCTGTCAGGTAGATTCACCCGAAATTCCATGCAACAGTCTCTGCGCAGCCGTTGTGTTAACCCGGGCCTGGCCCAAGGGCATTGATTGCCCGTTCGTAGTGCCTTTGCACAGGGAGTTGCCATGAAGTCAGCGAAGTCAGCGCTGATAGCGGACGATCATCCGGTGGTTCGCGCTGCAGTGAAAATCTTGCTCAGACAGGAGGGGTTCAAACAGATCTACGAGGTGTCCAGCGGTAACGAGGTCTTGTCGATGATCCGCGAACATAAACCTGATCTGGTGGTGCAGGATCTGATCATGCCCTCGCTGGACGGGCTTGAGGTGCTGGCACGGATCCAGTCCGGTGAAGTGTCGTGCCGGGTCGTGGTGTTTACCTCCCTGGAAGGCCTGTTTTATCAGGACCGTTGCATGCGTGCCGGTGCTTCGGCGTATGTGTCCAAGGCCAATGATCTGGAACATCTGCACAAGGCCGTGCAGGCGGTCATGGCCGGTTATAGTTATTTCGCCAGGCTGCCTTCGAGCTCGGTGTCGCTCAACAGCTTGCAACGCAGCGAAAAAGAGTTGATCGACAAACTCTCCGACCGGGAGTTGACGATCTTTCAGTATCTGGCCCATGGCATGAGCAACAAGGCCATCGCCGAAATCATGAATTTGAGCCACAAGACGGTCAGCACCTACAAGACCCGGACAATAGAAAAACTCAATGTGCAATCCCCGGTGCACCTGAGGGATTTCGCCCTGCGCAATCATCTTATCTGAATGAGCATCTTGCGGCGTTGGTGCAGCCTGACAGCCCTCCTGCTATCGGGGTGTCTCTGGGCATCGAGTGTCTGCGCGCAGCCGCAGACTCTGACGTTGCTGGGTCGCTCCAGTGCCGAGGGGCCTGCCGTCAAACTGTCAGAGACCGATTCGCGCTGGCTGCGGCAAAAGGGCCGATTGGTGCTCGCCGTCTCCGCACCGGATTATCCCCCCTTCGACATCACGACCACGGGCACTGACTACGAGGGATTGACGGCTGACTATGCCGGTCTGCTGCAGCAGCTCCTGAACGTAGCGATCGACGTTCAACGCTACCCATCGCGAGAGGACGCGGTGCGGGCAATCAAGCAAGGTGCCGCGGACTTGCTCGGCACGGCCAACAGTTATGAGGCCCAAAACACTGAGCTGCGCATGTCCAGTGCCTATGCCGTCGACCAACCGGTGCTGGTGACACGCACAGCGTCTTCGCCGCCGCTGACCCCGGACCTGGCTGGCAAACGGCTGGCGACGCTGTACCACTATTTGCCTGAACACAGGGTGCAGGCGTTTTATCCCCTGGCCAGCGTCCAATTGTTTCCCTCTACCCTGAGTGCCGTGGGGGCCGTAGCGTTCGGGCAAGCGGACGTCTATCTGGGCGATGCGATCAGCGCCCATTACCTGATCAGCAAGAACTATCTCAACAACGTGCAGTTGGCCGATTTTTCGTCCATGGAGTCCGGTCGCTTTGCGTTTGCGATGAGCCGCGACAATCAACCCTTGCATCGCATCGTCAACAGCGCGCTTGCGGCGGTGAGCACCAATGAACAAATGAATATCCTGCGTCGATGGGGCGCCAACGGGCCTTCCATGCCAGGTACGCAAGCGCTGCAATTGAGCGAGGCCGAGCAGCGTTGGCTCGATCGACATCCCCGTGCAAGCGTGGCAATGAACGAAAACATCCTGCCGATTTCGTTTATCGACAGCGATGGCAAGTTCCGCGGCATCAGTGCTGACGTACTGGACAAAATCAGTCTGCGCACCGGCTTGCAGTTCGATATACGGCCCGCCAGATCAATCGCCGACATGTTGGAGTCGCTCAAGACCGGAAAGGTCGATCTGGTGGCGGGGATCAGCCCCAGTATCGAACGTGAGGCCGGGTTGCGCTTCACTCGCCCATTCCTCACCAGCCCGAATGTGCTGGTGACTCGCTCGGGGCCGAACAATCCCACGACCCTGGATGAAATGGCCGGCAAAACCCTGGCGGTCACCCAGGGCAACAGTGCCGGTGAATTCATTCGTCAGCATTTCCCGCAGATCAGGCTGGTCAATGCACCCTTGACCGCGGATGCGATGGACATGGTCGCCCGGGGCAAGGCTGACGGCGCCATCAACTCGTTGATCGCTGCCCGCTACATGATTTCCCGGCGCTACCGGGATCAGCTGCGGGTGACCAGCACCGTCGGTACCGATCCGGCCCGCAGTACCCTGGCCACCAGTCGCGACGCGGTTGAGCTGCATTCGATCCTGGACAAGGCGCTGCTCAGCATCGCGCCCGAAGAAATCGATGACCTGACCCTCTATTGGCGCAATGATCTGATGGTGGAGCAAAGCTTCTGGCTGCGTCATCGCCAGGCCATTTTCCAGGCATTTGCCGGCGCTGGCGCCTTGCTGGTGCTCGCCCTGGTCTGGATCGGTTATCAGCGCCGGCAGATCCGCCAGCGCCAGCTGTTGCTCAGGCAACTGCAGGACGCCAAGGACGCCGCCGACGAGGCCAATCGGGCCAAGACCACGTTTCTGGCAACCATGAGCCATGAGATCCGCACGCCGATGAACGCTCTGATCGGCATGCTCGAATTGGCGCAGAAGCAGGCGCAGGAGGGCGTTGCCGACCGTGCCGCGATTGAAGTGGCATCGACTGCCGGGCAACAGTTGCTGGCGTTGATCGGCGACATCCTGGACATCGCCCGCATCGAATCCGGGCATTTGTCGCTGGCTCCTGACCGCGCCAACCTGCGCACGCTGGTGGAATCGGTGTGTCGGGTTTTCGAGGGCCTGGCACGCCAGAAGCACCTGGCGTGGCGCGTCGATCTGGACCGGAACAGCGACTGCGACGTGTTGATCGACCCCACGCGCTTCAAGCAGGTGCTGTCCAATCTGTTGAGCAATGCCATCAAGTTCACCCATAAAGGTGAAGTGAGCCTGACGCTGCGGGTCGAGCCTGCCCGGTCGGGGCATCTGGCGGTCAGTGTGTGTATTGAAGACAGCGGTATCGGCATCGGCACCGTGGATCGGCAGCGGTTGTTCAGTCCGTTCGTTCAGGGCGGCAACAGCCAGCAGTCCGGCCGCAACGGTTCCGGCCTGGGATTGGTGATCAGCCGCTCCTTGTGTGAAATGATGGGCGGTCGCTTGCAGCTCGCCAGCGTTCTGGGGGAGGGCACCCGGATCGACGTCAGCCTTGAGCTGGTGGCTTTGCAACCGTTGCCTTCGCGCGAGTTGCCCGCCGAAGTTCAGGTGCCCACCCGGGCGCTGGTGATCCTGGTGGTGGACGATTACCCGGCCAATCGATTGTTGCTGTCACGGCAGCTGAGCGTCCTCGGCCACCAGGTGCTCGCGGCCGAGGACGGCGAGCGCGGCTTGGCGCGATGGCGCGAACATGAGTTCGACCTGATCATTACCGACTGCAACATGCCCGTGATCAGTGGTTATGAACTGGCGGGAGCGATACGCGATGACGAGCGGACCCAGGGATTGCAACCGACGCTGATTCTGGGGTTTACCGCCAACGCGCAGCCCGAGGAAAAGATCCGTTGCGTTGAAGCGGGGATGGACGACTGCCTGTTCAAACCCATCCGGCTGGCGGATCTGAGTGCCTGGCTGGCCTCGAGATTTGCCGACGAATTGCCCAGTGTGATCGCAGCCCCTGCCACGACCGAGATCGACCTGAGCGGCCTGGAGCACTACGTCGGTGAAGACCGTGAGCTGATCGAACAATTGCTGCGCGATCTGGCGGTGGCCAACCGCGCTGATCGCGAGCTTCTACTGCAGTTGCACGCCAGTAACAATCTCCACAACTTGCCGATACTGGCGCACCGGATCAAGGGCGGCGCGCTGATGGTTCGCGCGGCCAGCCTGATCCAGTGCTGCGAGCAACTGGAACGGGCCTGTGGCGAGGGCCGCGCGGCACTGATCGACGAGGCGGTCGATCAGTTGCAACAGGCCATGACGCGCCTGGATCAACGTCTTGCACAGGGCTGACGTTCAATCCCAATTCGGGGCAATGCCCTTGGGACTGGTCAACCGTTGGCCGCGATCCAGGCCAGCGATCAAGGCCATGTCGGCGTCGCTCAATTTCATCGCACTGGCTTTCAGATTGCTCGCCAGATTGGCCCGTTTGGTGGACGAGGGAATCACGGCGTAACCCATTTGCACGGCCCAGGCCAGGGCGACCTGGGCCGGTGTCGCCTGCAGTCGATCGGCGATCTGCCGGATGACCGGGTCCTTGAGGACTTCACCGTAGGCCAGGGTCATGTACGAGGTGATCCGGATACCCTGGCTTTGCGCGAACTCGACGACCTTGCGGTTTTGCAGGTACGGGTGCAGTTCGATCTGGTTGGTGGCGATGTTCTCGGCACCGACGGCGGCGATCGCCTGCTTCATCAGGTCGACGGTGAAGTTGGACACGCCGATCTGCCGGGTCAGGCCGAGTTTTTTGGTTTCGAGCAGGGCGCCCATGAACTCTTCCACAGGCACCTGGTCTTCCGGCGACGGCCAGTGGATCAGGGTCAGGTCCAGGTAGTCGGTCTGCAGTTTTTCCAGGCTTTGCTTGAGGCTGTCGATCAGGCGTTCCTTGGCGAAATTGGCGACCCAGATCTTGCTGGTGATGAACAGGTGTTCACGGGCAATGCCGCTGGCGGCGATGGCTTGGCCGACCTCGGCTTCGTTCTCGTAGATTTGCGCGGTATCGATGGCCCGATAACCGAGCTCCAGGCCAGTGCTCACCGAATCGATGACCACCTGGCCTTGCAAGCGAAACGTACCCAGACCGAATGCGGGAATAGACATCAATGACTCCAGGGGTTGCAGTGGGAATGGACAGGAGTATCCCCGGCTGCATCCTTGAGAAAAACCGCTGGATCGGCAAAGCAATGTTTACCGCAAGTCACGAATCAACCTCTACGGATCTTAACCCCCCTCCCGCCGCCCTAGGCAATATCGCTACGGCTGAACTCCTCCCCCAAAAAGTCGATCAACGTCCGCACCGACGGCAGCAACCCGCGGCGTGACGGGAATATCGCGTGCACGATCCCGCTCTTGGGGGCCCAGCCCGGCACCAGTTCCACCAGGCGTCCGGCGGCGATGTCTTCGCGCACCACCACGTTGGGCAGGTGGGCGATGCCGATCCCCGCCAGCACCGCGTGACGCAGCGCCAACAGGTCGTCGGTGACCATGCGCGGCGCGTGTCGGATCACCGCGCTGGCGCCATCGGCGCCGAACAGTTCCCACTGATATTCACGCTGCGCCCCACCCCAATGCAGGCTCGGCAAACCGCTGAGGTCGGCCGGGGCCGCGGGTGCCGACAGGCGTTCGCAAAACGCCGGGCTACCCACCAGGCTCTGGGTGCTGTTGCCCAATACCTTCATCACCATGTCGGTGTTTTCCAGCGGCGGAAAGCGCACCCGCAGGGCGATGTCGAAACCTTCGTGGATCAGGTCGACCCGGCGGTTGGTGCTCTCGATAAACAACTCCACCAGAGGGTACTTGAGCATGTAGCGGGTCAGCATCGGCCCGACCCAGGCATTGAGCAGGGCGGTGGGACAACTGATGCGCACCAGCCCCTGGGGTTCGGAGCGGTTGCGTTCGATCAGTTCGGCGGCGCTTTCCGCTTCCACGCGCATGGCCAGGCAGCGCTGGTAATAGGCCTGGCCGATTTCGGTCAGCGAACAATGCCGGCTGGTGCGGTGCAGCAGGCGCACGCCGAGGCGCTCTTCGAGCTCGGCGATGCGCCGGCTGAGCTTGGACTTGGGCATGTCCAGCGCCCGTCCGGCCGGGGCGAAACCGCCGTGTTCCACCACTTGGGTGAAGTAGTAGAGGGTGTTGAGGTCTTCCACCATCGTTCTCCATATAGAACGCTAAAGCCGATTTTTGCAGTCTAGTGCATCAAAGGCTGCGGTTTTAAGCTTTGTCCATCGCGTCACACAACAGAATTGGAGAGGCAGGATGAAAAACATCATCGGTATCTACACCAGCCCACGTACCCATTGGGTCGGCGACGGCTTTCCGGTTCGTACGCTGTTTTCCTACGACAACCTGGGCAAACACATCAGCCCGTTTTTGCTGCTCGATCACGCCGGCCCCGCTGATTTCACCCCGACCACCGAACGTCGTGGCGTTGGTCAGCATCCGCACCGCGGCTTCGAAACCGTGACTATCGTTTACAAGGGCGAACTGGAGCACCGCGATTCCACCGGCAGCGGCGGCAAGATCGGCCCAGGCGACGTGCAGTGGATGACCGCGGCGTCGGGGATTCTCCACGAAGAATTCCACTCCGAAGGCTTCGCCAAGAGCGGCGGCACCCTGGAAATGGTGCAACTGTGGGTCAACCTGCCGGCCAGGAACAAAATGGCCGACGCCGGATACCAGACGATTCTCGATGGTGACATCCCGAGCATTGCGCTCAAGGACGACGCCGGCAGCCTGCGCCTGATCGCCGGTGAGTTCGACGGCCAAACCGGCCCGGCGCGGACCTTCACGCCGATCGATGTCTGGGACCTGCGCTTGAACGCCGGCAAGCGGCTGACCCTGGACCTGCACGAAGGGCGCAACACCGCCGTGGTGGTGCTGCGCGGCACGGTTCAGGTCAACGGTCGGGAGCCGGTGCGGGAAGGGCAGTTGGCGCTGTTCGAGCGCGACGGCCATCAGCTCAGCCTGGAAGCCAACAACGACGCCGTGGTGTTGCTGCTCAGCGGCGAACCGATCGACGAGCCGATCGTCGGTCACGGTCCATTCGTGATGAACACCGAGCAGGAAATCCATCAAGCCTTTGCCGACTTCCAATCGGGCCGTTTCGGTCGGATGAGCGGTTGATTCAACGCAACAGCGCTGTGGCGTGCCAGGCGTGGATGACTACGCTTGTCTGGCCGCGTTTGACGAAAAAACAGAGTTCACTCACGCCGGCACCGTTCGGCATCGATTAAAAGCGAGGAATTGCCATGACTACTTCTTACAAACGTCTCGACAAGGATAACGCCGCCGTTCTGTTGGTGGATCATCAGGCGGGCCTGCTGTCTCTGGTGCGCGACATCGAACCGGACCGTTTCAAGAACAACGTGCTGGCCCTGGCGGACCTGGCCAAGTACTTCAAGTTGCCGACCATCCTCACCACCAGTTTCGAAACCGGCCCCAACGGTCCGCTGGTGCCCGAGCTCGAGGCGCTGTTCCCGGACGCGCCGTACATCGCCCGTCCTGGCCAGATCAATGCTTGGGACAACGAAGACTTCGTCAAGGCGATCAAGGCCACCGGCAAGAAACAACTGATCATCGCGGGCGTAGTGACCGAGGTGTGCGTGGCGTTCCCGGCGCTCTCGGCATTGGCCGAAGGCTTCGATGTGTTTGTGGTGACCGATGCTTCCGGCACCTTCAACGAACTGACCCGTCAATCGGCCTGGGACCGCATGTCGTCCTCCGGTGCGCAACTGATGACCTGGTTCGGCCTGGCCTGCGAGCTGCATCGCGACTGGCGCAACGACGTGGAAGGCCTGGGCACCTTGTTCTCCAACCACATCCCGGACTATCGCAACCTGTTTACCAGCTACAACGCGCTGACCAACAGCAAGTAACCCCTGACACACATCGCCCTCTGTAGGAGCCGGCTTGCTGGCGATAGCGGTAGAGCAGTCACCGATTCAGTGACTGACAGACCGCCATCGCCAGCAAGCCGGCTCCTACAGGTTTTTGTATTGTTCTCGAGCCCGCGTTTGCTCCTACACTGTGCCCATCCGCACGTGTCTGGAGTCGCTCGATGCTGTCCCTGCTCACCGATCACCCCTTGCTCTGCGCCCTGGTCCTGATCCTGATCGATCTCGGCCTGTGGCGGTTGATCAGTGCCAATGGCAGCCACTGGAAACTGGTGGTGCGGCTGGTGATTTTCTCGCTGTTCAGCGTCGTGCTGTTCAACGAAGGCTTGAACCCGCTGGAGCCGGCGCCCTGGGCTGACAATATCCCGCTGCACCTGGCAGCGGTCGGTTTGCAGATCGGTTGGTGGCTGTTCGCCGCGCGAACCCTGACGGTGCTGATCGGCGCCGTGATGATGCAGCGGGTAGGGCACACCGGGCGGTTATTGCAGGATCTGCTCGGTGCGGTGATCTTTCTGATCGCCATCATCGCCGCCCTGGCCTACGTGCTCGAACTCCCGGTCAAGGGCGTTCTGGCCACGTCCGGTGCGTTGGCGATCATCGTCGGCCTGGCCCTGCAAAGTACCCTCAGTGACGTGTTCTCCGGGATCGTCCTCAACACCACCAAACCCTACCAACTGGATGACTGGATCTCCATCGACGGCACCGAAGGCCGGGTCACCGACATCGACTGGCGCGCCACGCGCCTGCAAACCGTCCAGGGCAGCATGGCGGTGATCCCCAACTCGCTGGCGGCCAAGGCCAAGATCATCAACTTCAGCCGCCCGAGCGACATTTTCGGCGTCTCGATCAGCTTGCAACTGAGCCCCCACGCCCGTCCGAACACGGTGATCGAAGCCCCGGAACGGGCCATGCAGGGCTGTCGCCAGTTGCTGAGCAAACCGGCGCCCAGTGTCTCGTTGAAAAGCTCCAGCAGCACCGGGATGGAATACGAGATCAGCGGTTTCGTCGAGTCGATGGATCAGAAACGCATGGTGCGCAATCAGCTGTTCGACCTGGCGTTCCGGCACTTGCATGCATCCGGTGTCAGCCTGTTGTCGAGCGTCGAATCGAATGCACCGGCCAACCTGTCACGGCCACGGGCATTGCTCGACACCTCGAACATTTTCTCGACCCTGCGTCAGGAAGAGAAGGAAACCTTCAGCCAGAACATGACACTGCAAACCTTCCGCGCCGGCGAACTGATTCTGCCGGCAGGTGAGGTCAGCGATCATCTGTTGATCATCGAATCCGGCGTGATCTCGGTGGAGCTGAGCCGTGGCGGCGTCATGTTCGAGTCCGGGCGCATGGGGCCGGGCGAGGTGATCGGCGAGGGCGGGATATTGTCCGATACGGCGCTCCCGGCGCAGTTTACCGCCAAGACATTCTGCAGCCTGTACCGGATCGAGAAGGAATATCTCAAACCCTGCTTGGATGCGCGGCATGACATCAGCGAGGCGATGAAGGCGCTGCTGGATTTCCGCTTGAACAAGGCGCGCACGCTGACCGAGGAAGTACCTAAGGTTGTGGCGAAGAAGGGGTTTTTGCAGTGGTTGCGCAATCGAACGTAGGAGTTTGCAAGTCACGGGGGCGGCTGCAATCGAGTGGGCCGTCAGTCGGCGCCTGACGAACCAGCGGTTCACCGATCAGGGTGCGGTCATCGCTGTTCCAGTCCTCGAACGGCGCATGTTGCCATACCATGCCAACGGGGCCGGCTATCAGTATCAATCCCAGATAAGCCAAGGTCTGTCGACGCGTCGGCGGTTTTCTGTGCGCCGATTGCTGCGACGTGATCCGGGCGCGGCCATGCCCATGGATCTGCGAGAGCAGGAAGGCTTCACGCGCCTGTTCCGGCATTTCCCACAACAAAGACTCCAGGTGCCAACGGGATTCGGCATTCGGCGAAGCGGCAGCTGGCAAACGCGTTTCGGGTGAGGGCGACATGGACGAGGATACTCGTGTCCGGCATCCTGGCCGAGTTATCAAGAATGAGTCGCATTCTAATGATGTCGGTGCGGTGATGGCAATTACCCATATGAATTATTTTCGAACCCGTCCATTGGCATACTCGACTTCCCAATAATTGGCTATTTGCTGGTTGTCGGTGCGGGATTAACGTAGCTCCACACCTTTTGTTACTGGAGCCCACCATGCAACCTCGTATCGATTTCTACACCGCTTCCCCCGACGCCCTCAAAGCCATGATCGCGCTGGACACCGCCGTGTCGAAGCTGCCGCTGGAAAAACCGCTGATCGAACTGGTCAAGCTGCGCGCTTCGCAGATCAACGGCTGCGCCTTCTGCATCGACATGCACACCGCCGATGCCCGCAAGGCCGGCGAAACCGAACGCCGGCTGTACGCGGTGTCGGTCTGGCGCGAAACACCGTTCTTCACCCCCCGCGAACGCGCGGCACTGGCCTGGACCGAATCCCTGACGCAGCTGAGCCAGACCCACGCGCCAGACGAAGACTACGAACTGGCAGCTGCTCAGTTCGCCCCTAAGGAACTGGTTGACCTGACTGTGGCGATTTGCACAATCAATAGCTGGAACCGGTTGGCGGTGGGTTTTCGCAAGATGCCGCAGGAGTAACACTCCGCTTAATGACCATCCGCACTCGGCGCGGCCGGTGGTTGCACCTTGCGCATCAAGGGCACCATCGCCGTGGCGAGGATGAAACGGACTATGGTCGTCTGAAGGACGTTTCTGTAGGACTTATGTAGGAGTGTTCTGATTCTACTTTCGGCGTCGAGGGAAACGAATTTTTGTTGTAATGCTGCGGTATATTGCGAACACATCTTATTTATCAAGTGTGTTCATATATGCGACTTTATATCTTTCAGTGTTTGCGATTGCTTGGTTTCATCGCCTGCTGTCTTATGGCAGTAACCTCAGCGTTGGCAAACAACGATGGCGCAGACACCTCGGTCACAATCGAAAAAGATATTCGCAAGTATGTCATTAACGCAGACGGCAGCTTTATAGCCACCAATGACGTAGTGGTCTTGATCAATGAAGAACGGGCCGTTAAGGTTTATGCACAATATTATTTGAACTACAACCGAAGCCTTGAAAATCTTGAGGTTGTCGAGGCATTCACGCAAAAGCCGGATGGTCGAAAATTTGCGGTCCAGCCTGACCAGATCAAAGAGCAACAGGAGCGAGGATCAGCAGACGCGCCAATGTTCCAGGATACCTTGGTCAAGGTGGTCATCTTTCCCGACGTCGCTGTGGGTGACCGCCTTATTATTCGATCCAGGACACATCGCCACACTGCATTGTTTGCGCAGCACTTCGAGTCGTTATCCAATCCCACGTTTCACCCTACCAAGCAGTACACGCTTGTTTATGACTTGCCGCAGAGCATGCCATTGTACGCCGATGCTCGGGGTTTCAAGGCTGTCTATCCTGTCACTGTGGCGGGGCGAACCATTTACCGCTGGGACAATATCCCTGATAAAAAAGCGCGTATCGAAAATGGCTCTGTCGCCTATCAGGATTACGGCCAGTATCTGGCAGTTTCTACCTTTCCTGACTTCAAGGCCTTTGCCCAGGCTTACGATGCCCGGGCCAAGAGTCGTGTAACAGCAGACATCAGTCAGTTGGCGCAGACGATAACCGCCCATCTGGTTGACCCTCGGGACAAAGCAATTGCCCTGAATGATTGGGTACGAAAAAATATCCGCTACGTCGCCGTCTATGTGGGGGCGGGGAGCGTCGTTCCTAATCCGGTCGAAACGATTCTGGCGAATCGCTATGGAGACTGCAAAGATCACGTGGCGTTGTTGGAGTCATTGCTCTCGGCGGTGGGGATAGAGAGTACACCTGCGCTTCTTAACGCCGAGAATGCGTATACCTTGCCCAAGGTTCCAACTCTGGGCGTGATCAATCATGCTATTACCTATATTCCGACTCTCGATCTTTATCTGGACTCCACCGCAGAAGGGGTTGCTGGCGGTTATCTGCCCATTTTCAATCTGGATAAACCTGTCGTTTTCAGCAAGTCAGGAACGCTGGGACGTACTCCTTCCATCCAGGACGGAAAGGTTGAGAGTAATACGGTGTTCAAGGTTCGCGCAAATGGTGAAGCTGAGTTTACTCACTCATCCCGAATCACAGGTTGGGCAGCAGAAGCCAACCGTTACGCTGTTAACTCCATGAGCGCCGTTGATAGGAACCAGTTGGTGCAAAAAGTCTTGGCGAGCTATGGACAGACGGGTAGAGGAGAGTTCAGCGCTGCCAAACTTGAGGCTGGCAATAACGAACTTTCAATAAAAATGGTCGGTCTGTCAGAGAATCTGGTTGCCTTTCCAGGGCCTACGGGTCTTTCCACTATGAGCAGCTTCGTGGGAGGTATTGCGCAGAACGTTTTTATTTTCGCAGCGGAGAGCAATCGTGTTCAGGCCTTTACCTGCATCTCGGTAGAGACTGAAGAGCAGGCGCGTTTTGAGTTTACAAAAGAGGTCAGTATTGTCGCGGTGCCTAAGTCGATTACCTTGCGCCATGAAAAGTTTGAGTACATTTCCAACTACTCAAAAGAGCCTGGCGCAGTGGTCGTTCGTCGATATCTGAAGTTTCACAACCCCAGTGCGTTATGCAGTCCTGAAGATTTCAAAGGCATGAGTTCAGTGATTGGCTCCATGATTAGCGATTTGAAATCACAGATTGTGGTTCAGGTTCAATAGGGTTGGTGAGTTCATGGTGTCGCGAAAGAGCCGGTATCAAGAGGGTGCGTAGATGTTGACCGCCTGATTGGCGACCGCACAACCTTCAGTGATATTGATCTAACGTATAGACCCACGAGCGTTCTCAATGCCCGTCCGCACTCGGCGCGGCCGGTGGTTGCACCTTGCGCATCAAAGGAACCATCGCTGTGGCAATAATGAAGCCGACCATGATCATCAGGAACGCGTCGCCGTAGGTTTGCGTCTGGGCTTCGCGGTAGGTCAGCAACCAGAGTTGACGCAGGCTGGCGGTGACGCCGACGTCGCCGCTCTGGCCCAGGGCGGCGAAGTTGTTGCCGACCTGGGCCAGCCACTGGTTCAGGGCTTCGTTGCTGCTGTTGAGGTTTTCGGCCAGCCGGGTGAAATGCAGGTTGGTGCGGTCATTGAGGATGGTCGCGCACGCAGCGATGCCGATGGCACCCCCCAGGTTTCGCATCAGATTGAACAATCCCGAGGCATGCTTGAGCCGCGACGGTGCCAGGCCGCCGAGGGTCAGGGTGACCGCAGGCGGCACCGCCAGTTGCTGGGCAATCCCGCGCAAGGCTTGGGGCAGCATCAATTCCCTGGCCCCCCAGTCGTGGGTGATCGGGCTGAAATCCCACATCGACAAAGCGAACAGCCCGAGGCCCGTCATCATGATCCAGCGCAGGTCGATGCGGTTGGCCAGGAAGGCATACAGCGGAATCGCCATGATCTGGAATACGCCGGTGGAGAACACCGCCAGGCCAATGTCCAGCGCGCCATAACCACGCACCCGGCCGAGAAACAGCGGGGTCAGGTAAATAGTGGCGAACAGGCCGATCCCGGTGACGAATGAAAAGAAGCAGCCGAGGGCGAAGTTGCGGTCTTTCAGGGCACGCAGGTCGACGATCGGGTTGGCCACGTGCAGGGTGCGGCCGATGAAGGCGAGACCGGCCAGTCCGCTGATCCAGGCGGTGGTCAGGATGGTGCTGTCGCTGAACCAGTTCCAGCGCGGGCCTTCTTCGAGGGTGTATTCCAGGCAGCCGAGGAATAGCGCCAGGAACAGCATGCTCAGGTAGTCGGCGCCTTTGAGCAGCGACAGTTCCGGCTGGTCGATCTTCACCAGCATCGGCACCGCCACCGCGACGAAAATCCCCGGCACCAGATTGATGTAGAACAACCAGTGCCAGGACGAAATGTCGGTGATCCAGCCACCGATCACTGGCCCCAGGGTCGGTGCCAGTGAGGCCACCGCGCCGATGGTTGCAGCAGCGATCACCCGTTGTTTGCCGCTGAAGAAAATAAACGCGGTGGTAAACACCAACGGGATCATCGAACCGCCGAGAAACCCCTGCAGGGCGCGGAAGGCGATCATGCTCTGGATGTTCCAGGCCGCGCCGCACAGCAGGCTGGCCAAGGTAAAACCCACCGCCGAGGCGCAGAACAACCAGCGGGTGGAGAACACCCTGGACAGCCACCCGGACAGCGGAATCACAATGATTTCAGCGATCAGATAACTGGTCTGTACCCACGCGGTTTCGTCGGTGCCCGCCGAAAGTCCGCCGCCGATGTCGCGCAACGAGGCGGAGACGATCTGGATATCCAGCAGGGCGATGAACATGCCGATGCACATGCTGGCGAAGGCGAAGACCTTGGTCGCTGTCGCCATGCTCGCGGCATCGAATGGTGGCGCGGGAGCGGCGAGGGCGCGGCTCATGGTGCGCTGGCCACGGCTGGGGTTTCAGGCCCTTGGCGGGTGTCCACTTCAGCGGTCACCGACAGGCCCGGACGAAGATGGCCGAGCACGCCGTCGGCCGGGTCAAGCAGGATCCGCACCGGCACCCGCTGTACGATCTTGGTGAAGTTACCCGTGGCGTTTTCCGGCGGCAGCACGCTGAATTGCGAGCCGCTGGCCGGGGCGAGACTGTCCAGGTGGCCGTGGAATTCCTGTCCCGAGAGAACATCGGCATGAATGATTACCCGCTGGCCGGGCGTCATGCGCGCCAGTTGATCTTCCTTGAAGTTGGCGTCAACCCACAGCCCGCGGGCCGGCACGACCGACAGCTGTTGTGAACCGGCCTGGGCATAAGCGCCGACCCGCGCCCGACGATTGCCGATCACGCCATCGATGGGGGCCCGCAGTTCGGTGTAGCCGACATTCAACTGCGCCAGGTCACGCTCGGCCCGGGCCTGGATCAACGCGGCGCGGGCTTGTTGTTTTTGGGTTTCGATCACGGCCAGCTGGCGTTGTGCGGCCAGCAGTTCGGCCTGGGCCCTTGCACTCAATGCCTGGGCCGTCTTGAAGGTGGCGTCGGCGCGCTGGGCACTTTCGACCGAGACGGCATTGCTGCCGACCAGGCGTTTGTAGCGTGCGTTGTCATCCCGTGACCGAGCCGTCTCGGCGCCAGCGGCATCGATCCCGGCACGAGCCTGGCCGATCACCGCGTGTTGCAATTGTTCGGTGGCGTCGAGATTGGCGAGCAATGCTTGCTCGGCAGCCACCGCACCTTCGGCCTTGGCCAGGTGGGCGCGGTAGTCACGGGAATCGAGCCGAATCAATACGTCGCCGGCCTTGACCTGCTGGTTGTCGGTGACCAGCACTTCTTCGATATAACCCGCGACCTTGGGCCCGATCACCGTCACGTCGCCGCCAATGTAGGCATCGTCGGTTTCTTCTATGAAACGGCCGGCGGTCCACCAGTGACTCGCGTACAGACCGGCGCAGACCACAGCGGCTACGGCGGCCGTCAGCAGGAGCAGGCGCTTGAGCAGGCGAGGCTTGGCGGTAGTCACCGAGACAGCAAGGTCGGGTTCAAGAGTGGGCATGCTGGTCATGGTGATTACCTGTGGGGAACGGGCCTATATTACATATATAATATGACGTATGTAATATTTTGTCGCAATTGGTTTTTGCGGCCGGTCGTCAGGTGTTCATTTCAGCCAGGCACCAGGCGTAATGCCGGTCATGTCCTTGAAGAAAGCAATAAATGCGCTGTCACTGGCAAACCCCAGTTCGAAAGCGCTGCAACTGATGTTGCGCCCGGTCGCCAGCAGTTCGATGGCGCGCATCAGCCGCCATTGCTGGCGCCACTGCTGATAACCCATCCCGGTTTCCCGCTGGAAGATTCGCCCGATGGTTCGGCTGCTGGCGCCGATCTGTCGTTCCAGGACTTGAAGTTCCGGTGGCAGCTGTTCGAGCGTTGCCAGTAGCGGTGACAGGCGTTTGTCCCAGGGCAATGGCAAGAGCATCGGTTGGTGCGCGGCGTCGCGGATTTCGCTCAGGCACAGCCCCAGCAAATGCATGAACTTGCCCTGTTGCCAATCGCTGTCGAAGTGGGCGTCGGCCATCGGCTCCAGTACGGCTCGCAGCAATGGGCTGACTTCAATCACGCAGGTCGTTTGCGGCAGCTCGGCGCACAACGTGGGAATCAGGTAGATGGAGCGGTAGTCGACGCTCTGCTGCATCACTGCGCGGTGGGTCACCCCGGGCGGAATCCAGGCGGCGCGGGAGGGCGGCAACAGGCACAACTGTTGCGCCAGGGTGATGCGCGTGCAGCCCTGGCGGGTGAACAGCAGCTGCCCCCGTTGGTGTTGATGCACGCCTGAATCGTGATCGCCAAGGATTGCAGCGATGCCGATGACAGGCGCCGGGTAGCTGTCGGGATTGAATCGAGCGCGGGCATCGAGCCATGCCATGGTTTGTCCGATTTCATTGATAGATTGTCAGGATCTGGATAATACGCCAGACGTGAATTCGTATGCTGCTCGGCAATTGTCTTGAAGAGCGACGTGTTGATGAATTCCAGAAACCTGCTGGCATTGGCCATTGCATCACTGATGTTTCCGCAAATCGCACAAACCCTGTATAGCCCGGCCCTGGCCGACATCGGCCAGGCCTTTGCCGTCGGGCCGCAGCGAGCGGCACAAACCCTGTCGGTGTTTTTCCTGGCCTTCGCCTTTGGCGTGGTGGTGTGGGGTCGTTTGTGCGACCGGATCGGGCGCCGGCCGACGATGCTTATCGGGTTGGCGCTGTACACCGGTGCATCGGTACTGGCGCTGAGTGTCAGTCACTTCACTGCCTTGTTGGCAGCCCAGGCACTGGCGGCCTTCGGTGCCGCGGTGGGTTCGGTCGTCACGCAAACCCTGCTGCGCGACCGCTTCAAGGGTGCGGAACTGGCCCAGGTTTTTTCGTTGATGGGCATCGCGCTGGCGGCCAGCCCGGCGATTGGCCTGTTCACCGGGGCGAGCCTGGTACAGGCCTTTGGCTATCGCGGTGTGGTGGGGTGTCTATTGCTGGTGGCTGCGATGTTATGGCTGTGGTGTCTGCGCACCTTGCCGGAAACCCGGCCACAGACCGTGACCGTGCCTGCGCTGTTCGAGACGCTGTGGAGAATGCTCCAGGACCTCGATATCTGGCGCTCGACGCTGTTGGTGGCGCTGTTCAACATTGCCCTGTTCAGCTACTACAGCCTCGGCCCCTTTGTGTTTCAGCGCCTGGACTTGAGTGCGTCATGGTTCGGTTACAGCGGCGTGGTCCTGGCCTTGGGGTCCGGCCTCGGTGCCTGGCTCAACAAACGGCTGTTGGGTCGAGGGCACAGTGGCCCTCGGCTGATTCGGCTTGCGGCGGTGTCGGCGCTGCTGGGTGGTATGGGCGTTTGGCTGATGCAGGACAGTGTCCTGTTGGTACTGGCAATGTTGCCGGTGGTACTGGCGTTCGGCATGGCGATCCCGAACATCCTGGGTTCGGCCCTGGTGAATTATGGCGACCGGTTGGGCACGGCTGGCGCGTTATTTGGTTTGCTTTATTACCTGTTGATCGGTGGTGGGCTGTTGCTTGTGGCCTGGGGGCAGGCGTTGGGTGAAACCTTGATGCTGTGCGGTGCGTTGGCGTTGCTGTTGGCCAGGACGGGGCAACAGCACAGGGGGCAGTGATTTTATTCATGGTCGTCTCGATTGCCTGAGCGCTCGCCATCGCGAACAGGTTCACTGCCTTTAAGTATGAAGATCACCATCCATTAATATTTTGTACCAATTGATTTTAGTTTTCTCTGTTTATGTAGGAAGCAGGGCGCTGAAAGTTGCAAGTAAGAAATCGGCAGTAGGAAGCAGTGAACTAGTATGTAGGAAGTAGGAGGTTGACTGTTGAAAAGCGCTAGTTTGAAAGTAATAAGTAGGAGTAGATGGGTAGGATTTGTGGAGGAGTAAAGTAAGGCGCGAGTAATTAATGGACTTGAAAGCGTTTAAAACCCGTAATCAGCGTATTGCAGAAATACAACGATGCTTTAACTATTAAACGCATAGACGAACCGGCATAACGCCCTTTCGAAAACGCCAGGAAGTCAGGTGCCGAATACTATTCGCGTTGTACCTCGTCGTCCCCATATTCGCTCGTCCTTGCCTGCCTTGTTGCTCGGTTTGAGTGTTTTTCCGCTGTATGCCGCCGAATCTTCCGCCCCCGGACAGGAAGTATTACGCCAGCAGCAACAGCAACAACGCGACCTGCATCAGATACAACTGGATCAACGCCGCAGACAACTGGAACGCGGCAGTTTCAGTGGCACGCCGACCGCGCCAGAGACATCAGAGACAATGGCTGTCGATGAGCGATGCTGGTCCATCAGCGGGGTGCGCGTCGGTGGTGTCACGCTGATCGACCGCAAGACACTCAACCTGCGCATCACCCCGAAATTGTCGCCGTGCATGGGCGCAAACCAGATTAACCATGTACTGGCGACCATCACCGAACTCTATGTGCAGGCGGGTTACATCGCCAGTCGGCCATACCTCAGTACGACGCCAGAGGCCGGGCAGTCGCTGGATATTCTGGTCGATGAAGGCTACGTCGAGTCTATTGAGTTGGGCGACCAGAGCCTGCCGATTGCCCTCGGCGGAGCGTTTCCGGGGATGCTCGGCAAGGCGCTGAATCTGCGGGACCTGGAGCAGGGGCTGGATCAATTGAACCGTCTGCGCTCCGTGGACCTGAGCGCCGACATCGCCCCCGGCAGCCAGCCTGGCGCCTCGCGGATCATCTTGCGCTCGCGCTCCCGGGATCAATCGCGCTGGGCGTTGAACCTGGGCCTGGACAATCTCGGCAGCGCCAGCACCGGGCGCGACCGTAATACGCTCAGTCTGGGTCTGGACTCGCCGCTGCAAATCAATGATTTGTTGAATGTCAGCTTCAGCGACACCCTCAATCAGGGCGATCGCTTCAGTCGCAGCGCCAGCCTGTATTACGCCATTCCCTACGGCTACTGGACCTGGAGTGTCCTGGCCAGCCATGCCGAATACCGTGCGCCATTCAAACTGAGCTACCTGACGTTTCATACCACCGGCACGACCGACCAGCTCAGCCTGCGCGCCGATCGAGTGTTATGGCGCGGCCAAAGCCATCAGCTCAGCGCCAACCTGCAACTGGCCCACAAAGATGTCGACAGCTACTGGGGGCCCTTGCACCTGTCGATTCAGAGCCCGACCCTGACCGTGGCCGAAGCCGGGCTGAATCTGTTCTGGCTCGACAGTGCGGTGTGGAACCTGGACCTCAATTACGCCCAGGGCCTGCGCTGGTTTGGCGCGGACGATGATGCCGAGCGTCGGTACGACCGTCTGCCCAAGGCGCAGTTTCGCAAGTATCGCGCCAGCCTCGGTCGGTGGAGCAACGGCCGCTTCGGCGAGCAGGCCTGGCACTGGCAAAGCCAGCTCAACGTGCAATACAGCCCTGACCCTTTGCCGGCCATCGAGCAACTGCTGGTCACCGACGATTCGGCGGTGCGCGGATATCGGATCAACAGTGCGTCCGGCGCCAGCGGGGCGATCTGGCGCAACACTTTGCGCCTGCCATTGCAAACCGGTTTGCCGGTGCAGATCACCCCGCGCCTGGGGCTGGACAGCGGCTGGGTCCAGGCCGATCGCGGCGCCCGCAACCACTACCTGAGCGGCGCAGGTATCGGGGTCAACCTGAGCTGGAAAAACCTGCACCTGGACCTCGATTACCAACGCAGCGTCAGCATGCCCGAGGGGTTCAAGCACGAGCCGCGGACCTGGCTGATGCGCGTGGGATGGCAGATCTGAATACAACAAAACTGCCGAGGGTGCTGTGCGCGCCAGCCACGGCAGTCCATTCAGCGCGCCGTGATATGCACTTGAGGTTCTTATGTCAGCAAAACCCTTTGCGTTCCATCTCGCCCCCGGCGGCAAATTGCGCTGGGCGATTGCCAGCCTGTTTCTCATCGCACCCGTGCCCAACGCCCTGGCGGCGGGGGTCGTGGTCGCGCCCGGGCCCGGCGGCACCGCGCAATTGCAAACCCGGGACGGCGTGCCCATCGTCAATATCGTTGCGCCCAACGGTTCCGGCCTGTCCCATAACCAGTTTCTCGACTACAACGTCGACCGTCAGGGCCTGGTACTGAACAACGCCCTGCAAGCCGGGCAGTCGCAACTCGCCGGGCAACTGGCCGCCAACCCGCAGTTCCAGGGGCAGGCGGCGAGCGTGATCCTCAACGAAGTGATCAGTCGCAACGCCTCGGCCATCAATGGCCTCCAGGAAATCTTCGGCCGTAGCGCCGATTACGTCCTGGCCAACCCCAACGGCATTTCGCTCAATGGCGCAGGTTTTATCAACACACCCAATGCCAGCCTCGTGGTCGGACGTCCCGAACTGAACGAAGGCAAGCTGCAAGCCCTGAGCACCCGCGATGCCACGGGTGAGCTGAACGTGCGGGGCGCGGGGGCGCAGAACAATGAAGGCTCGATCAACCTGATAGCTCCGCGTATCGACAGTAACGGCAAGCTGGGCGCTCGCGATGACTTGAACCTCACGCTCGGGCGCAATTCGGTGGACTACGCCAGCGGGCAGGTGCGGGCCGTCAACCCGAGCGGCCATAGCAGCGATGGCCGTATCGACGCGTTCCTGTTCGGCGCCATGCAGGCCGGGCGCATCAACATTGTCAGTACCGCGCAAGGCGCCGGCGTGCGGGTCGGCGCGGTGCAGGTTGCAGGTCGGGACGGTGTGCAGATTCGTTCATCCGGCGATCTGGTCATCAGCGGCGGGCACGTGAAGGACAGTCTCGGGGTGGTACGCGCCGGCGTTCATAGCAGCCAGGGCGATGTCGGGTTGCACAGCGCCAGGGACCTGACGCTGGCGGCCATCGATGTCAGTGGTGGTGACGTCAAGGTCGATGCCGGGCGCAACCTGAACCTGACGACTGTCGAAGCCCTCCGGCTCCAGGAGAAACGCAACGACTGGAGCAAGGACACCCTGGGCATCACCTGGGAAACCCACGAGCAGATCCAGACCGGGAGCGAGTCGCGGCAGCACGGCAGCCAGATTATTGCCCGCCGTGACGTTGATCTTTCTTCGGGCGGCGATACCGAGCTCAAAGCTGCCCGGGTCGAGGCGGCGAAGGATCTCAGGGTGAAGAGCGGCGGCGATCTGCGCCTCACGGCGGCCATTGAAAGCAAGACTGAATCCGATCAGGGCAAACGCCGCAAACACCTATGGACAGAAAGCTGGGACAGTCGCAGTGAGGAGCCGCGCAGTATCACCACGCAATTGAAGGGCGACAACATCGCCTTGACCGCGGCCGGGTTGCTGCGCTCTGAAGGCGCACAAGTGACCAGCCCCAACGATGTCCAGATAGCCGCCAAACGGGTGGAAATCACCACTGCCCCCGGCACCGGGTTCAAACGTGAAGAGCACTACTCCGGCGACCTGGTCGGCGGCGGATTCTTTGGCAAGGCCGGGGACTCCGATCAGGGCAAGACCCTGCACCAGGGCAGCGCGATCAATGCCGGCGGCAAATTGATCGTCAAGGCCGACGACGTACGCATCAGCGGTAGCCAGGTGCGCGGCGGCACAGAGGCCAGCGTCATCAGCGACAAGGGTTCGCTGATCATCGATGGCGTGCAGGACACATCCCGCATCAGCACCCACAACAAGGACAACAAATTTCTCGGCATCAGCCAAAATGAAACTCGCTCAAAGACTCAGGACAGCACCACGGTACGCAGCGAGTTGACGTCGGACACCAACCTCACCCTCAAGAGCGCCAGGGACATAGAAGTGGCGGGCTCCACGGTCAAGGCGGGCGGGACGCTCAATGCGCAGGCGGCGGGCGATCTGAATGTGCAGTCGGCGCAGAACACGGTCGACAGCAGCAATACCACCGCCAGCCGTGGCTTCGATGCCTACGCCAAAGAAAATTCGCCGGACGCCGGCCAGTACCGCGCAGGCGTGAGTTATGAGGATAAGACACAAACCCGGGCCGGCAACGAAGTGCGCCAGCAAGGCTCCAGCCTGGCCGGATCTGACGTGCAACTGACCGCAGATGGCAACCTGACGCTCAAGGGCGCCGATGTCCAGGCCACCGCGGGCGATGTGTCCCTCACGGGCAAAACCGTGGCACTGCTGGCCGAACAGGACCGTCAGCGCACGTCGACGGAGCAGCGCAGCACCGGCGGCAGTCTCTACTACACCGGCGGCCTCGATCGCGCAGGCAGCGGCCTGGACTTCGCGCATTCGACGTCCCAGGACATCCGCGACACCACCACCGCCCAAACCGGCAAGGTCCAGAGCAGCGGCAAACTGAACCTCAACGCGGAAAAACTGATCACTGAAGGTGCGCAGGTCAGCGCTGGCAAAGGGCTGATGGTCGACGCCGGGGAAATCGACAACCGCGTGGCGCAGGACACGGACAGCACTACACACAAGGAAACCAACTGGTCGGCGAGCCTCGGTGTCGATGTCGCGTACAAGGACATCGCCCGCCCCATCGCCGCTCTCGTCAAAAACGTCACGCAGACAAAGGTCCCGGACGCGGGCGCATTGGGCAAGGTCGGTCAGCCTGATATCGGGGTCGACGTCGCCGTCGCACATCAGAATGCCGACCGCCAGTTGCAAAACAGCAACGATAAAGTCAGTCAGTTCCAGGGCGGCACCGTGGACGTCAAAGCCGCCGGTCTGTTGCAGGACCAGGGCACCCGGTATGAGGCCACTGCCGGGAACGTCAACATCAGCGCGGACCGGTTGATCGCCAACGCCGCGAGCATCACCCAGGGCAGCGATGATCGGGCGCTGGACGCCAAAGTTGACGTGCGGGTCTACACCAAGACCGGGGAAGACCTGAACGTTGCCGGCAGCGGTGAAGGTGGCAGCCGTCGGACGAATAAGGAGGCATCCACCGCCGTGGTCGGCCGTTACGCCGGCAGCCAGGGGGTGAGCATCAACGTGGGCAGCGACGGGCAGTTCGAGGGCAGCCAGTTCGATAGCGGGGTGGGCGGCGTGACGGTCAAGGCCGGCGGCAACCTGGCACTGAATCAAGCCAACGACCGTCAGGACAGCGACACGTCCAGCTTGCGCGGCAACGCCTCATTGAAAGTCGGTACCCTGCCTGGCACCAACGGCACCAATATCGATCTCGGCGCCGGCGTGCAGCTCGATCATAAAGGTGACCAGACCCGGGACAGCCAGGCCCGGGTCGCCAGTATCGAGGGTCAAGGCCCGGTAACATTGAGCAGCGGCGGCGATCTGGTGCTGCAAGGGACCCGCATCGACCTGCCGGGCGCAATAGATCTGGAAGTCGGCGGCAAACTGAATGTGCAAGCGGCGACCGGCACCCACCTCGTCACGAACAGCCATCTCGGCGGCGGCCTGAAGGTGGGCGGCAGTAAAACCAGCACCGAGAACAGTATCGACAAGGCCGGCAACCTCAGCCTCAATCTGAATGCCGGTCGGGTGGATGAAGCGTCGCGGACCTTGACCGGCGGCCAACTCCAGAGCCAGCAGCGGATCGGGCTCAGCGGCGATTCGATCCGCCTGCAAGGCACCCGGGTGAGCGCGCCGGACGTGGGTCTTGATGCACAGAAGGGCGGGATCCAGTTGCAATCCGCGCAGTCCACACAGAACCGCAGCAACTGGGATCTAGACCTCAAGGCCGGGGGCAACCTTGGCAGCAGCACACCCACCGCCAGCGAAAACGTCGCGTCCAGTGACCTGGGGTTGAATGCCGGGGCCAAGGTCGGGGTTGATTACCTCAGCGGCACGACCGGGCAGAACAGCCGGATCAAAGCGGACAGCGTCGAGCTCAACAGTGCGGGCGATGTGCAATTGGCGGGAGCGCGGATCGATGCCGGGAAGGTGAGCGGTACGGTCGCAGGCAATCTGAACGTGCAAAGCCCTCAGGACCGCCAGACCTCGGCCAAGGTTGATCTCGACCTGGGGCTGACCGGCAAGAAAGCCGCGCCGGCCGGCCAGCTCGCACAGGCGCCAAACACCGGGCTCAAAGGTCTCGATTACAAACCGACCCTCAAGTTCGATGGCACCTATGCGTACAAGGACAGCGTGGGCCAGGCTTCCGGCATCAGCGGTACACAGGGGGTGAATCTCAAGGTCGATGGCACGACGCAACTGACGGGCGCAAGGATCGCTTCAGCTGAAGGCCGCGTGGGTCTGGGTGACTCCAGGGTTGGCACCACGACCTTGAGTAACCTCGACTATAGCGTCAGGGGCGGACTGGATTTGCCGCAGAAACCGGCCACCGAGGGCAGCAAACCCGAAGTCGCGGTTCCCGGTGAGCACAGTTTAAAAGTCGGTCCCGGGACCCTTGGCGGTCGTTTCGATCGCCAATCGTTGACAGCGGGGATCGACGAGGACGCGAGTTAAGCCAGCATCGTATTATCCCCGGATAGGGTCTTTATGACCGGTCTGCAGTGGTCATTAAGACCCTATCCGGGGTGTCCAAAAGACCCTAAGCGTATATAAGTCATTGAATTTTATAGATATAAACATTGGCACGTATCGTGATACGAGAGGGCAACGGAACCAAAAAAGGAAAGTGTCATGACTCGTTCAATACCTCTGGGCTTTATGCTGGGTTTGTTGCTCTCGCCACTTTGCCAGGCTGATCAGGTGGTCCGCGAGGTGCCTGACACCACGGCTGGCAAGGGCTTCGGTGCACTGACCGGGATGATGGTGGGTGCCGCGGGCGGACCTGTGGGGGCGCTGATCGGTGCGGGCGCCGGATTCTTTGTCGGCGGCTCGGTGCAGCACGCGGCCGGTCTCACGGAAACCGCTTATGAAGTGAAAGACGCTCAGGGCGATATCAGTACGGTGCGCTCGCCCAATGCCCGATTCGAAGTGGGCCAGCAAGTGACTCGCAAAGGCCCGCGTGTGGTCGCGCAGAACCACTGATTCGACCCGGGACGGGCGGCGCTCCGGAATCCATTGCTTCCGGTTAATAGGAAGCATTACTATTCACGTCCCGTCTTCACAGCACGCCGCAATGACCCCCAAGCTGCCCCGCAGACACGGCTTTTTCGAACATTACGAAGAGTTGGTTGGCACCTGGACCCGTCGCCTGAGAAATCGTCAGCAGGCCGAGGATCTGGCCCACGACACCTTCGTGCGGGTGCTTGAGTCCGATTCGGCAGCGGTGGTGCAGCACCGGGCGTACTTGCACCAGACTGCGCGCAATATCGCGGTGGATGGTTACCGGCGGGAGGATCGGCGGGGCGCCATGGAGTCGGAGGCGATCGATCACAGTGTGTCGTCGTCCGGCGACCCGGAGCATTTCATGCATGCGATCCAGTTGGCTGATTCCATCGAGCGAGCGCTCAGCGAACTTCCGGTCAACTGCCGCAAGGTTTTCGTCTGGCAGAAGATCGAAGGCCTGACCCAGGCCGAAATCGCCGAACGCCTCGGGCTGTCCAAGAACATGGTGGAAAAGTATATGATCCGCACCCTGCGGCATTTGCGCGACCGTCTGGACGGGTTGCAACCATGATCGGCCGCGCCTTCTCATCCCCGGCCAGACAGGAACTTCCATGATGGATACTCGTGATTGCGCGTGCGGGCAAACAACGGTTCGCGACGAGGCGGCGCAGTGGTTCGTGCGTTTGCAGGAACCGGCCGTGGACGTCGAAGAACGTCGACGCTTCGAGCGCTGGCTGAACGAACACCCGCAGCATCGCGACGAATATCAATTGCTCGAGGGGCTGTGGACGGCGGCCGATCTGCTGCCGGCGGCGCGTCTGCAGGCCTTGTGCGAGAGCCCGCCGGCCCGTGGCAAACGTCGCCCGCTGGTGCGTTATGCGGTGGCCGCCAGTGTGTTGGCCGTGGCAGTCGGGTTGGGCGTGTTCAGCCAGTTGCATCAACCGGCGATCTACACCGCCGAGTTTTCCACGGCCCTGGGCGAGCGCCAGCAGGTGGCGTTGCCGGACGGTTCGGTGATCGACCTGAACAGCCGTAGTCGTGTCCAGGTGCGCTACGAAAATGACCGGCGCCGCATCGAGTTGACGCAGGGCGAAGCGATGTTCAGCGTCGAACACGACAGTGATCGGCCGTTCGTGGTCGAGGCGGGCAGCGGCAAGGTCACGGTCACCGGCACCCGCTTCGATGTGCGTCGCGGCGCCTCCGAAACCCGGGTCGTGGTGGAGCAGGGCACGGTCAAGGTCCAGGGGCGGGACGCTGCCGACAACGAATTCATCAGTCTCACCGCCGGCCTGGGAACGCGGGTCGATACCCAGGGCAAAGTGGCCGCCGCCTATGCGGTCAATCCTGCGGAACTGACTGCCTGGCGCAGCGGCAAACTGGTGTTCAACAACGCCAGCCTGCGCGACGTCGCCGAGGAAGTGTCGCGCTATCGGGAAAAACCGTTGACCGTCAGCAACGACAAAGTGGGCAATCTGCGCCTGACCAGCGTGTTCAAATCCGACAACACCGACGCGCTGCTCAAGGCCCTGCCGAGCATTCTGCCGGTGGCTGTGCGAACCCTCGATGACGGCAGTCAGCAAATAATTTCAAAATAGATTCAGGTTTTTTTCGAGTTCATCGTCTTCTAGTCCAACTGCAACTGGTTTGCATTAACAAGCGCACACTCTTGCGATCCACAGGACTCCGTTCGACGTGAAAAAAACCACCGCTAACAACAACAAATTCCCTTGGCTGCCCCTGGCCCTCGCACTGGCGGTCAACCTTGCGCTGCCCCAGGCCTTTGCCGCCGAGGCTATTCACATTCCGGCGCAACCCCTGGGCCAGGCCTTGAGCGAACTGGGCCAGCAAACCTCGCTGCAGGTGTTTTTCAGCCCTGAGCTGGTCGCCGGCAAACAGGCGCCGGCGGTGGATGGCGACCTTTCGCCAGAAGACGCGCTGCGCCAGCTGCTGCAAGGCAGCGGTCTGCACTACCAGATCGACGAAGGTTCGGTGACCTTGCTGCCTGCACCCAGTACCGCGGCCAATGGCCCGCTGGAACTGGGCGTGACGGACATCAAGGTGGTCGGCGACTGGCTCGGTGACGCGGATGCGGCAGTGGTGCAAAACCACCCGGGCGCCCGTACCGTGATCCGCCGCGAGGCGATGGTCGAGCAAGGCGCGATGAACGTGGGCGACGTGTTGAAGCGCGTGCCCGGTGTGCAAGTGCAGGAGGCCAACGGCACCGGCGGCAGCGACATTTCCCTGAACGTCGGCGTGCGTGGCCTGACCTCGCGCCTGTCGCCACGCTCCACCGTGTTGATCGACGGTGTGCCGGCAGCGTTCGCCCCGTACGGCCAGCCACAACTGTCCATGGCACCGATTTCTTCCGGCAACCTGGACAGCATCGACGTGGTTCGTGGTGCCGGTTCCGTGCGTTACGGACCGCAGAACGTCGGTGGCGTGATCAACTTCGTGACCCGCGCGATCCCTGAGAAAGCCTCCGCTGAAATCGGCAGCACCCTGGAAACCTCCCAGCACGGTGGCTGGAAGCACATCGACACGGCATTCGTCGGCGGCACCGCGGACAACGGCATCGGCATGGCGCTGTTGTACTCGGGGGTGAACGGCAACGGTTACCGTGAACGCAACAACGGCAACGACATCGACGACGTGCTGCTCAAGACCCACTGGGCGCCCACCGATGTGGATGATTTCAGCCTCAATTTTCACTACTACGACGCCAGCGCCGACATGCCCGGCGGCCTGACCCAGGCGCAGTACGACGCCAATCCGTTTCAGTCCGACCGCAACAACGACAACTTCAGCGGGCGCCGCAAGGACGTCTCGTTCAAGTGGACCCGGCAAATCGACGACCGCACCCAGGCCGAAGTGCTGACCTACTACACCGACAGCTTCCGTGGCAGCAATATCGCCGCCCGCGACCAGAAGACCCTGGGCTCGTTCCCGCGCACCTACTACACCTTTGGCATCGAGCCGCGGGTGTCCCGTGTGTTCGACGTCGGCCCGACCACCCAGGAGGTCAGTGTCGGTTATCGCTACCTCAAGGAAGCCATGCACGAAGAGGCCAGCCGCCTGGCGCTGGTCAACAACGAGCCGGTGGTGCGTCCGGGGTCGGACGGGCATGTGTACCAGGATCGTACCGGTGGCACTGAAGCCAATTCGGTGTATGTCGACGACAAGATCGATGTGGGTAACTGGACCATCACCCCGGGCATCCGCTTCGAACACATCAGCACCGACTGGCACGACCGCCCCGTGCTCGACACCGCGGGCCGGCCGGTCCCGGAAAAGCGCCGCAGCATCGAAAGCAACGAGCCGCTACCGGCCCTGAGCGTGATGTATCACCTGTCCGACGCCTGGAAGCTGTTTGCCAACTACGAAACTTCGTTCGGCAGCCTGCAGTATTTCCAGCTCGGCCAGGGGGGCACGGGTGACGAAACCGCCAATGGCCTGGAACCGGAAAAAGCCAAGACCTATGAGGTCGGCACGCGCTACAACGATGATGTGTGGGGCGGTGAAGTGACGCTGTTCTACATCGACTTCGATAAAGAGTTGCAATACATCAGCAACGACGCGGGCTGGACCAACCTGGGCGCGACCACGCACCAGGGGATCGAGGCGTCGGTGCACTACGACATGGCGGCACTGGACCCGCGCCTTGACGGGCTGACCGCCAACGCCGGGTTCACCTACACCCGCGCGGTCTATGAAGGGGAAATTCCAGGCTTCAAGGGCCGTGACCTGCCGTTCTATTCGCGCCAGGTGGCGACCGCCGGCCTGCGGTATGACATCAACCGCTGGACCTACAACCTCGATGCCTTCGCCCAGTCCAAACAGCGCTCGCCGGGCGTTGCAGTGAACGCCGACGGCAGCTTCAGCGGCAATTACATCACCGAAGGCACTGCAGATGGCCAGTACGGCGACATCCCGGGTTACGTCACCTGGAACGTGCGCGGCGGTTATGACTTCGGCCCGACGGTTTCGAACCTGAAAGTAGGGGCGGGGGTGAAAAACATCTTCGACAAGCAGTACTTCACCCGCTCCAGCGACAACAACTCGGGCATGTACGTCGGCGCACCACGCACGTTCTTTGTGCAGGCCAGTGTGGGGTTCTGATAGACCGGGGTGAATCCATCGCGAGCAAGCTTGCTCCTACAAGGGATCTTCAGCGCACACAACATTCGTGTACGACATCGATCAAATGTAGGAGCCGGCTTGCCGGCGAAAGCGGTGTATCAGGCGACATCTTATCGACAGGAAAGCCGCCTTCGCGAGCAGGCTCGCGAAGCTTTTCAGACCTTCAACACCTTCCCGCCAATCGCCACCGCCACCAGCAACACCGCCATCAACCCAAAGGCAAAACTCAAACTGCTGCCATGGGCGATAAACCCGATCACCGCAGGCCCCGCAAGAATCCCGGCATAACCCAGGGTGGTAATGGCCGGCACCGCGATGCTTTCGGGCATGACCGTCTGTTTGCCCACCGCGGTGTACAACACCGGGACAATGTTCGAACAGCCAGCCCCCAGCAGCGCATACCCCACCAGCGCCATCTCCCAGTCCGGTGCAAACGTCGCCAGAAACAGACCCCCGGCGGCCGTCAGCCCGCCGAACACAATCACCCGGGTGGCGCCCAGGCGCCGCACGATTGCATCCCCGGTCAGGCGCCCGACCGTCATGGTCAGCGCAAACGCCGCATAACCCAGCCCGGCATAGGCAGTGTCGATCCCGCGTTCCTGCGCCAGGAACACCGCACTCCAGTCCAGTGCCGCGCCTTCGGCGAGGAACACGATGAAACACATCCCGCCGATGAACAGCACGATGCCGTGGGGCACGGCAAACGCCGGTCCCGAACTTTCGCTGCCGTAGGGCAACAGGTGCGGCGCGGCCTTGCACAGCGCGATCAGCAACAGCACGTCCACCACCAGCGTCGCCCCCAGCGGCGACACCCCCAGGCCCAGCAAGGCGCTGACGCCCGCCGCCCCGACGATGCCACCAAGACTGAACAGGCCATGAAAACCCGACATCATGGTCTTGCCACTGGCCCGCTCGACGATCACCGCTTGCAGGTTCACCGTCGAATCCACGGTGCCCAGCCCGGCGCCGAACAGAAACAACGCGGCAATCAGCGCCGGAATCGAGGAGACCGTCGCCAACAACGGCAGGGCCAGGCAGATCATCAACGTCCCGCCGACCGCCACCCGGCGACAGCCGAAGCGCGTGGCCAGGATCCCGGCCATCGGCATGGCCAGGATCGAGCCCACCCCCAGGCACAGCAACAGCAAGCCGAGGGTGCCTTCATCCAGCCCGGCCCGGGCCTTGGCGTACGGCACCAGCGGCGCCCACGCGGCAATGCCTGCGCCGGCGATGAAAAAGGCGATGCGCGTGGACATCTGCTCCAGGCGACCGGGAACGAATGAGGTCCGGGTGTTGAGGTTGGTCATATCTATCCTTGGCAAAAAACGTCGCGTCAGCAAGGGACAGTGACTCACCGGTGGGGTTCGATCAGCGTCCCGAAGCAATCGCGTTCAGGCAGGGTGACATCCTTGCACAGCCAGGCGCTGTTTCGCGATATGTTGTGCCTGAATCGATTCCACCAGAGGGGGCGCCATGGCGCGAAGTTATGATGCACGAGGCAATATCTACAGGGTCGTGGCGCCTGAGGACATGCGCCGCGACGGTATCGAATTGCCCGATCAGGCCTGCCAGGCAGCCCAAACCCGCGAGGCCTGGGCGTTGGCGGCAATCGAAGCTTACTGCGGGTGGGCGCCCGGCACACAACCCTCCGGCAGCAAGGACCATTGCAGCGATGGTTTGCTGGTGGGTCCATTCCAGTCGTCACCCCCTTTTGATCTGTTGATCGTGAACACCGACGGCACGTTGGCCGAGCGCAGCGGCAACGGGCTGACGATTTTTTCCCAGGCGTTGAGCGACCAGGGGCTTTGGCCAGCAAGCGAGGCATGTTTACTCAGGGTTCATCACGATAAGGCCGACGTGGATTCACCAGGGCAGACCTCGGTGAAGCCGGCGCAGGTCGAAGGCGTACACGGGTTCTGGCTGGACCTGGGCAAGCCCTCGTTCGGGCCGGGGGCAGTCAGTGCTCACGGGGTCGAGAGCGTTGCTTTTAACGGAAGTGAACTCAGCCACGTGCAGCCGTTGTCGTCACTCAATGCCGCGTGGACACGCAGTCAATTTGTGCGGGTTGGCAATCCGCACTGCGTGACCCTTGTCGAGCGCGCGGATGCATTGCCGAGCAACGAACAGATGCGTGAACCGGGACTGTCCGAAGGACTGACGCGTATTGCCTTCGCCGTGCCGACCGGGGCAGGGGAACCCTGTCCTGCGGGTGTCAACTTGCAATGGGCGATGCTTGAATCCGAGGGGCGAATCGTTGCCCGGGTGTTCGAGCGTGGCGAAGGACCTACGGCGTCATCGGGGACCAGTGCCAGTGCGGTGGCGTGTGCGGCTTGGCGGGTGGGCTGGGTTGCGGCGGGGGAAGTGAAGGTTGTCATGCCAGGCGGCACGGCGCCGATCTTGCTGGAGGAAGAGCAGGGGGAGTTGAGTCGGGTCAGCCTGTTTGGTACGGCTCGGTTGATGGGTTGAACTCCAGATCGCCTTCGCGAGCAAGCCCGCTCCCACATTTGATCTCTGTCGTACACGGAATTTGCATTCACTAAAGATCAAATGTGGGAGCGAGCCTGCTCGCGAAGAGGCCCGCTCGATCAACGCAAGATTCAGCCCTGATCCCCAAAAAACTCCACCACCGGCATCTGCCGCTTCATCAACACCTTGCCCCCACGCACCGAATACAACGGCAAGCCCTGGCTGCGAATCACCTCATAATCGCTGTCCGCCGACAAAATCAGCAAATTCGCCGGCCGCCCCCGTTCAAGACCGTAACGATCACCCAGGGCCATGGCCTTGGCGCTGTTGTCGGTCACCAGGTCCAGCGCGCTCTGCAGGTTGCGGTAACCGAGCATGTGGCAAATGTGCAAGCCGGCTTCGAGCACCCGCAAGATGTTGCCATTGCCCAGCGGGTACCACGGATCGACGATCGAGTCCTGGCCGAAGCACACGTTCATCCCCGCTTCGAGCAATTCGTTGACCCGGGTCACGCCACGGCGTTTCGGGAAGTTGTCGTAGCGCCCTTGCAGATGAATGCTTTCGGCGGGGCAGGAGACAAAACTGATCCCGGAATGCCCGAGCAGGCGAAACAGTTTGGCGCAGTAGGCGTTATCGTAGGAGCCCATGGCCGTGGTATGGCTGGCGGTGACCCGTGTACCCATGTCGCGGCTGCGGGCTTCTTCGGCCAGCACCTCGAGAAAGCGCGAATGCGGGTCGTCGGTTTCATCGCAGTGCACGTCCACCAGGCAACCGGTGCGCTCGGCCAGATGCATCAGGAACTTCACCGAACTCACCCCCTGGTCCCGGGTGTACTCGAAATGTGGAATGCCGCCGACCACATCGGCGCCCATGCGAATCGCTTCTTCCATCAGCTCCCGGCCATTGCGGTACGACTCGATGCCCTCCTGGGGGAAGGCGACGATCTGCATGTCGACCAGGTGCCGGCTTTCCTCGCGCATTTCGAGCATCGCCTTCAACGCCGTCAGTTGCGGGTCGGTGACGTCGACGTGGGTGCGCACGTGCTGGATGCCGTGGGCGGCGAGACTCTGGAGGGTTTTCCTGACGCGGGTCCTGGTGTCTTCCCCGGTGATCGTCACCTTGCGCTCGCTCCAGCACTCGATGCCCTCGAACAACGTGCCGCTCATGTTCCAGCGCGGCTCGCCGGCGGTCAGCGTCGCATCGAGGTGGATATGCGGCTCGACGAAGGGGGGCACCACCAGATTGCCGCCGGCGTCCAGGTCATCGGGCCCCAGGGTCGGCGCCTCGGTCTGTCGGCCGATGTTGCTGATCAGGCCGTTTTCCAGGTGCAACTCATGCAACCCTTCTTGGTTGCGCAGGCGGGCGTTGATGATGTGCATCGGGCGAATCCTTTTATAGATCTTCTAGTGGCGCGTTGGCGGTACGGGTGCCGAGTACCCCGGTCAATATCACATACGTTAGCGCGGCAGCGGCAATCCCCGCCAGCGGCGCAACCCATGGCGAACTGAACGCAGCGACGGTGCCGACCGCATAGGCGCCCAGGCCTGAGCCATTGAACGCCGGCAATCGGGCATCGGCCAGACGTGGATATTGACCGCGGTAGCGAAAGAAAAAGTCCGCCATGATCACGCCACCGATCGGCGGAATCACCGTGCCCAGCAGAATCAGGTAGGGCACCAGATAGTCGTACATGCCCAGCAGCGCCAGCAGCGTACCGATCACCGCGCCGGCCAGGGTCACGGTTTTGCGCCGGCGGGTGCGCAGCAGGTTGCAGCCGGCGACGGCGAAGTTGTAGATGGTGTTGTCCTGGGTGCTCCAGATGTTGAGCAGCAACATCGCCATCGCGGCCATGGCGAACCCTTGCAACAGCAACACTTCCACCACGTCCGGTTGCTGGTAGACGATGGCGCCGTACGCGCCGATCAACACCATCAGGCCGTTGCCGACAAAAAAACCGATCAGGCTCGCCAGCACGGCGACCCGGGCCGAGCGCGAGAAGCGCGTCCAGTTGGTCGCCTGGGTCGCGCCACTGACAAAGGTGCCGAACACCAGCGTGATGGCGGTCGACCAATCGAGGGTCGCCGTCGGCACGACCGCCAGCAAGCCATCGAGCCCGCCGACCTTGGTCGTGGCGACCCACATCGACAGCATCAGCAGCAGCATCATGGCGGGCACGGCGATGTACGACAGAATTTCCAGTCCGCGATAGCCGACATAGGCCGTGGCGCAAAACATCATGCCGAACAGCACCATCAGGCCCATTACTGTGCCTTCGCTCAACTCAAGATACTTGCCCAACACCACGGCCGCGGTCGCCGTGCCCCAGGCGTACCAGCCGATCTGAGTGAAGCCGAGGATCAGGTCGCTGAGCTTGCTGCCGATTTCGCCAAAGCAGAAACGCCCCATCAGCACCGAATTGAGGCCACTCTTGAACGCAATGTAACCCAGGCCTGCGGCGTAGATCCCCAGCAGCAGATTGCCGACGATGATCACTGCCATCATTTCGCCGAAACCGAACGCCACACCGAGCTTGCCGCCGGCGAACATGGTCGCGGTAAAGAAGGTGAAACCCAGCAACACCATGGCGGTGGAGGCCAGGCCTTTGCGGGCGTGCATCGGGACTTCGCTGAGGGGGTAATCGTTGCCGGGAGCGTTCTGCGTCATGGGGCGTTCCTTGCTGGGGGGAGGACGCGAAGGGTGTTGCAGCCGTCGTGCCAAGCGGGGCCGGTGTTGTTATTTATAGACGAGCGGAGGCGTTTGGTTCGGGGAGGGCGCGAACTATCTGAAAGAACACAGAACCCCTGTAAGAGCTGGCTTGCCAGCGAAGACTGTGTGTCAGTCAATACAAGTGTTTACTGAGCCACCGCCTTCGCTGGCAAGCCAGCTCCTACAGGGGATATGGGGTGCTTCAGCGGGATTTATGTAGTGGCAGAAACCGCAGCAACGCCGCGACGATGGCTTCAGGTGCATCTTCCTGAACCAGATGTCCGGCATTCGGAACCGGATAAAACTGCGACCCCGGGATCATCCCGTGCAACGCCCGCCCACGCTCGAGGGGAATCCACTGATCGTCCTCGCCCCAGAGAATCTGCACCGGGCAGCGAATGGTCGGGTATAGCCCCTCGACCTCCCGGGTATAACGCTCATCCATCTGCGCGATCTGTCGATAAAACGCCGCTTGCCCCGGATCCCCCAGCCACGGCTGGACATAAGGGGCGAGTTCGTCGTCCGGGATTTCACGTTTGATCGCGCCACGGATATAGGCCGGCACGACGACCTGCTGAATGTAATCGGGCAGTCCGCTGAACGCTGCCTCATGCTGACGCACATGCTGCACGAAGGGCGAGCCCCAGGGCGATAGCGCCACCGGGTCGATCAGCGTCAGGCTGCGGTAATCCTTGCCATTGAGCAGATGTGCACGCAACACGGTAGCGCCGCCGAAATCGTGGGCCACCACGTCCGGGCAATCCAGGCCCCAATGCTCCAGCAGCCGGGCCAGCAGTTCGTTCTGCACACCCAGGGACACGTCGTCGTCGACTTTGTCGGAGAGCCCATAACCCAGCAGGTCAAAGTAATGCACCCGGTGCGTGGCGATGAAATGCGGCGCAATCCGGTGCCATACATAAGAGGAGAAGGGTGTGCCATGCACAAACACCAGCGGCGGACCGTCGCCCCGGACGGCGAAACGCACGGAGTGCCCGTTGAAGCGATAGGTCTGAGCCAGTGGCCAGTCAGTCATGGGGGCGTCCTCTTGGCGTGTGCGAGCCAAAAAGCATAGGCATAAAAAAACCACCGCTAAAGGTGGTTTGATCATTCACTGACGAAACGCATTCCCCGCGTAGGAGCTGGCTTGCCAGCGAAGGACTCCTGGGCGCCGCGTTTATTCTGGATGCACGCGTTATCGTTAACGACCTTCGCTGGCAAGCCAGCTCCTACACGGGGAGAATGTGGTTGCCTGGTCTATTCGCCGTGATAGATGCAGCCGCTGGTGCAGGTTTCGTGGATGCGGATCGCGCTGAGTTCCGGCAGCAGAGGCTTCAATTCTTTCCAGATGAATTTGGCCAGCACTTCGCTGGTCGGATTTTCCAACCCGGGAATATCGTTCAAATAGTTATGGTCCAACCGCTCATACAGCGGCTTGAAAATCGCCTTGATCTCCGAAAAGTCCCGTATCCAGCCCGTATGCGGATCAAGATCGCCGCTCAGATGAATGGCCACTTTGAACGAATGACCGTGCAGGCGGCCGCATTTGTGGCCTTCCGGCACGTGGGGCAGGCGGTGGGCGGATTCGAAGGTAAATTCTTTGAAGATTTCCACAGTGGTTTGAGCTCTGTCAGGTGGCGATCGCCGCGGCGATGTGGGCAGGTGGCGAGTTTAACAGTTTGCGTTTGGGCTTGCGGGAAAACACTGACTAAAGGGTCAATGATGGCAATTCAGTTTCAGTTAAGTTGAAATCGCTAAAGTGGCCCCCGTAAGCAACACATAAAAATACGGAGACACCCCATGAACACCTTGACTGCCCTGTTCACCGCCACCCTCATCACCCTGACCGCCGGCATTGCCCAGGCTCGCGACCTCGGCCCCGATGAAGCCCTGAGGCTGCGCGACGCTGGTACCATTGTGTCTTTCGAGAAGCTCAACGCCACCGCGCTGACCAAACACCCGGGCTCCACCATCACCGAAACCGAACTGGAAGAAGAGTACGGCAAGTACATCTATCAGGTGGAAATGCGCGATCCGCAAGGCATCGAGTGGGACCTGGAACTGGACGCTGTCAGCGGGCAGGTTCTCAAGGATCATCAGGATACGTAATGAAGGTGTTTTGTTTTGCAAACCGGCGCGTCAGCCGCCTGGCCCTGGCGCTGCTGGTTTTTTGCTCGATGGCGATGGCCCGGGACCTGGACCAGGACGAAGCCCTGCGTCTGCGTCAGCAAGGGGTGATTCTGCCCCTGGAGCAACTGTTGCGGCAGGCGCTGGACCGTTACCCCGGGGCCAAGCTGCTGGAAGCCGAGCTCGAGGAAAAGCACGATGTCTACATTTATGAAGTCGAGCTGCTGACCACCGACGGTGTGGTCCGTGAGCTGGACATCGATGCCAGCACTGGCCAGTTACTGAAAGACAAGGAAGATTGACCCATGCGTTTGCTCCTGGTGGAAGACCACGTGCCCCTGGCCGACGAACTGATGGCCGGCCTCAATCGCCAGGGTTACGCCGTGGACTGGCTGGCGGACGGTCGCGACGCGGTGTACCAGGGCAGCAGCGAGCCCTATGACCTGATCATCCTCGACCTCGGCTTGCCGGGGCTGCCGGGACTGGAGGTGTTGACTCAATGGCGGGCCGGCGGCCTGGCCACCCCCGTGCTGATCCTCACGGCCCGCGGTTCCTGGGCCGAGCGCATCGAGGGCCTCAAGGCCGGCGCCGACGATTACCTGACCAAACCCTTCCACCCTGAAGAATTGCACCTGCGGGTCCAGGCGCTGTTGCGTCGCTCCCACGGTCAGGCCAACCAGCCGACGCTCAAGGCGGCGGGTTTGCACCTGGATGAAGGCCGCCAGTGCGTGTCCCGCGACGGTGCCGACATCCAGCTCACCGCGGCTGAATTCCGCCTGCTGCGCTATTTCATGCTGCACCCCGAACAGATCCTGTCCAAAAGCCACCTCGCCGAACACCTTTACGACGGTGAAACCGAGCGCGATTCCAATGTGCTGGAAGTCCACGTCAACCACCTGCGGCGCAAACTCGGGCGCAGCGTGATCGAAACCCGTCGCGGCCAGGGTTACCTGTTCGGCGGGCAAGCCCGGTGAGGTCGATCCAGCGCCGCTTGAGCCTGGGGCTGATCAGCGTGATGGTGATCGTCGGCCTGGTGCTGGCGCAGACCAGCCTGTGGCTGTTCGAAATGGGCTTGCAGCGCTACCTCGAAGCCGGGTTGCGCAACGACAGTGAAAGCCTGCTGGTGGCACTGGTGCGCGGGCCGCAGGGGTTGCAGCTGGATGAGCGACACCTGTCGCCGGCGTATCAGCGCCCGTTTTCCGGGCACTATTTCCGCATCGATTTCGCCGACAGCCATTGGCGTTCCCGTTCGCTATGGGACCAGGAACTGCCACGCCTGGACCATCCCGGCTTGCACAGCAACTTGCAGCTGGGGCCGGAAGGGCAGCAGTTGCTGATATTGCGCTCGGACTATCGCCGCCTGGGCCAGTCGATTTCCATCAGCGTCGCCCAGGACTACACCCCGGTGCGCGACAGTTTTTTGCGCATGCAACAGGTCGGTCTCGGCCTGGGCCTGGCGGGGTTGCTGTTGATCCTGTTGCTGCAGCGGATCACCGTGCGCCGCGCCTTGCGCCCGTTGGAGAAGGCCCGTGAGCAAATCGCCCAGTTACAGCAGGGCCAGCGCTCGCAACTCGATGAGCAGGTGCCGGTGGAGCTGGAGCCGTTGGTGGCGCAGATCAACCATTTGCTGGCCCACACCGAAGACAGCCTCAAGCGTTCGCGCAATGCGCTGGGCAACCTCGGGCATGCCTTGAAAACCCCGCTGGCGGTGTTGTTGAGCCTGGCGGGCAGCGAGAAACTCGACGCACATCCGGAACTGCGCAAGGTGATTCAGAAGCAGCTTGAGCAGGTGCAGCAACGGCTAAACCGGGAACTCAACCGCGCCCGCCTGTCCGGCGACGCCTTGCCCGGGGCGCTGTTTGATTGCGAGGCGGAGCTGCCGGGGTTGCTGGCGACCTTGAACATGATCCACGGTGAACACCTGGACCTCAGCTATGTGGCGCCCAAGGGCTTGCTGCTGCCGTGGGATCGGGAGGATGTGCTGGAGTTGCTCGGCAACCTGCTGGACAACGCCTGCAAGTGGGCGGATGCGCAGGTCCGCTTGAGCGTGATCGAGACGGCGCAAGGGTTTGAGCTGAGCGTGGAAGATGACGGGCCGGGGATACCCGAGGAGCAGCGCGATCAGGTGTTCAGTCGCGGTACGCGGCTTGATGAACAGATGGATGGGCATGGGTTGGGGTTGGGGATCGTGCGCGACATCGTTGATACCTGGGGCGGGGGCTTGCGGCTGGAAGAGAGCGAGTGGGGCGGGTTGAAGGTGGTGATCGAATTGCCCAAACGCTAACCCCGATCTCAATGTTCACGCGGTCCCCTGTAGGAGCTGGCTTGCCAGCGAAGGCGTCGTGACAGCCAACATATGTGTTGGATGTGCTACCGCTTTCGCTGGCAAGCCAGCTCCTACAGGGGGGGTGTGTCGTCAGTAAAAACCAGGTCAGACGCGGAACTGATCCATCAGACTCTGCTGCTGATTGGCCAGGCTGTTCAGCGACTGGCTCACCCGCGCCGATTCGTTGGCCTGGCCCGACAGCGACTCGGTCACATCCCGAATCGTCGCCACATTGTTGTTGATCTCTTCGGCCACTGCGCTTTGCTCTTCCGCGGCACTGGCGATCTGCAGGTTCATGTCGCTGATCACCGTCACCGCTTCGCCAATCTGGCGCAGCGCCGTCACGGCCTGGCCCACCTGCTCGACACTGCCCTGGGCCTGGCGATGGCTGTTGCTCATCGACCCGACCACCTCCCGGGTGCCGCTCTGCAACTGTTCGATCACCAGGCGGGTCTCTTCGACAGACTCCTGGGTCCGGCGTGCCAGGTTGCGCACTTCATCGGCCACCACGGCAAAACCTCGTCCGGCTTCACCGGCGCGGGCCGCTTCGATCGCGGCGTTGAGGGCCAGCAGGTTGGTCTGTTCGGCGATGGCGCGAATCACTTCCAGCACCGAACCGATTTTCTCGCTGTTGGCCGCCAGGCCTTCGACTTGCACCATGGCCGCGCTCATGTCGGCAGCGAGGTGGTCGATGCTGGCGGTGGTCTGGTCGATAACGCTCAGGCCGCGACGGGTGGCGTGATCGGCGTCCCGCGCCGCTTGTGCCGCCTGTGCGGCGCTGCGGGCGACGTCCTGGGCGGTGGCGCTCATCTCGTGGGAGGCGGTCGCGACCTGATCCACCTGACGGTATTGCTGTTCCATGCCGGCACTGGTCTGGGTGGCGATGACGGACGACTGATCCGCGGTGCTGCGCGCGTCCTGCACCGAGCGTTTAACCTCGGCAATGATCGGTTGCAGCTTGTCGAGGAAGCGATTGAACCAGCCGGCCAACTGGCCCAATTCGTCCTGTTTGTCGTAGGCCAGGCGTCGGGTCAGGTCGCCTTCGCCGCTGGCGATGTCTTCGAGCATGTGCGCCACGCCGAGAATCGGCTTGGTCACGCTCCGCGCCATCAGCCATACCAGCAACAGGCCGATCAACGCCGCCAGCGCACCCAGGCCGAGTTCCATCAGCGTGCCGGCGGTGTTGCTGTCATCGAGTTGTTTCTTCAGGGCTTCGGCTGGGCCGACCAGTACCTTTTCCGGCACCTCAAGCAAGACACCCCATGACTTGCCGCCGGGAATCGGCTGGAAGGGCGCCAACACTTTCAACTGTTGGTTGCTGTGCAGGCTTTCGGTCTTGCTGCTGGCCGCGAGCATGCGAATCAGCTCGGCACCGTTGATGTTGTCCACGGCATCCAGGCGCTGGCTGAGTTTGCCGGCGTCCGGGCTGTGGCCGGCGAGCAAACCGACCGGGCTGATGATGCTGACATGGGTCTGGCCGTCATAGAGTTTCTTGCTGGCGTCCTGGCTGATTGCCTGCAGGCTGTCGAGATTGATGTCCGCCGACAGCGACGCGATGACCTTGCCATTGACCATCAACGGGAAAACGATGCTGGTCATCAGCACCTTCTGCCCATCGATCACATAGAAGTAGGGTTCGATCACGCAGGGCTTGAGCGTGGTGCGGGGGCAGGTGAACCAGGCATTCGCCGGCTCGCCGCTGGGGCCGGTGGCGGTGTCGGCCATGTCGCTTTCGGGTAGCGCCATGGAGGTCACCTTGCCCGGTGTCGGTTGCGACCAATACAGGGCGAAACGGCCCTTGTCGTTGCTGCCCAGTTCCGCCTGGCCGGTAAACAGATCGTCCTTGCCGTCCAGCGCGTTGGTTTCGAACACCAGCGACAGGCCAAGCAGCTCCGGGTTGGCTTGCAGCGCCGACTTGACCTGGCGGGTCAGGTCTTCGCGCAAATCGAAGGCGTCGAGAAAGCGCTTCTCGGCCTGGTCGCGCAGGAACAGCACCTGGCGGGAAAAGCCGTGGCCGTATTGATAGGCGTCCATGAACTGCTGGCGAATCTCCAGCGCCTGGTTTTCACCCTGGGATTCGATCCGGGCCTGGGCGGCTTCGGTGAGCATCTCCATGCTCGAGGCTTTCACCAGCGCGGCGCTGTGCTCCATGCGATACAGCGAAAGTCCGACCAGCAGGGTCACGATACCGGCCAGGCACAGCCCGGCGAGCAGGGTGATCTTCCATTGAATGGAAAGTTGTCTGAGCGACATGGAGACGTCCTTTATTCGATAATTATCTGAGACTCGGCACTGTAGCGGCAGGGTTTCGGCTTTCTTTATGCCGTCTGGCGAATAAGAGACGTGGCTGAATTTGATGCCGTGCACAGCCCCCTGTAGGAGCGAGGCTTGCCCGCGAAGGCGGAGTGTCAGTCGACATCGATGTTGAATGACACTCCGCCTTCGCGGGCAAGCCTCGCTCCTACAGAGGGACGCCGTCGTTCATCCCAGTGTCTGCATGCCGGGCATTGGCTTTGACAAGGCCGCAACGGTCCGGCACAGTGCCCGCCCTCTAATAAAACCCATTCTTCAATCCGCTGGCGGCTCACGCAGACTGCCGGCCGGACTCATTCCGTTTGTCTTGAGGTCTTGATAATGAATGCAGTAATTGCCGCGGTCGGCGTCATGCTGGTACTCAGCCTGTCCCGCGTGCATGTGGTGATCGCGTTGATCGTCGGCGCGCTGGTCGGTGGCCTGACCGGTGGCCTGGGCATCGACGCGACGCTCAAGGCGTTCAACAGTGGCCTCGGCGGCGGGGCGACGGTCGCTTTGTCCTATGCCTTGCTGGGGGCGTTCGCGGTGGCCATTGCCAAGTCCGGCCTGGCCCATGCCCTGGCCGACAAGGCCCTGGCGATGGTCGACCGGCAGCACGCCAGCGGTGGCGGCCAGGTCAAGTGGCTGCTGATCGGCTTGCTCTGGGTGGTGGCCATCGCCTCCCAGAATATCCTGCCGATACATATCGCCTTTATTCCGCTGCTGGTGCCGCCGCTGCTCTACGTGCTGACCAAGCTGCAACTGGACCGGCGGTTGATCGCCTGTGTCATTACCTTTGGGCTGATCACGCCGTATATGTTCCTGCCCGTTGGCTTCGGCAACATCTTCCTCAATGAAATCCTGCTGGCCAACGTTGCCCGTAGCGGCGTCGATATCAGCGGCATCAACGTCACCCATGCCATGGGCATTCCGGCGCTGGGCATGGTGTTCGGCCTTGGCGCGGCCTTTATCAGCTACCGCAGGAAGCGGGTCTACAACCTGGAAAAAATCGAACAGGTCGAACAGGTCGCGGTGCAGTACAACCCGCTGAGCCTGATGGTGGCCGGCCTGGCCATCGCCGCGGCGTTCATCGTTCAGCTGCTGCTGGACTCGATGATCATCGGTGCGTTGGCCGGGTTTCTGATTTTTTCGGCATCGGGCATCGTCAAATGGCGCGACACCGACGACCTGTTCACCGACGGCATGAAGATGATGGCGATGATCGGCTTCATCATGATCGCCGCTTCCGGCTTCGGCGAAGTGATCAAAGCCACCGGAGAGGTGCAGACGCTGGTCGAGGCCTCGGCCTCGTGGATCGGCCACAGCAAGGCCATCGGCGCGTTGCTGATGTTGCTGGTGGGCCTGCTGGTAACCATGGGCATCGGCTCGTCGTTTTCCACCGTGCCGATCCTGGCGGTGATTTTCGTGCCGCTGTGCGTGCAACTGGGATTCAGCCCGCTGGCGATCGTCAGCATCGTCGGTACGGCCGGCGCCCTGGGTGACGCCGGTTCGCCCGCCTCGGACTCGACCCTGGGCCCGACCTCCGGCCTGAACATCGATGGCCAGCATCACCACATCTGGGACACCGTGGTCCCGACTTTCCTGCATTACAACCTGCCGCTGCTGGGGTTTGGCTGGGTGGCGGCGATGGTGTTGTAGTCACATCCCCCCTGGGGGAGCGAGACCGGCTTGCCGGCGAAGGCGGTGCATCAGTCACAGCTATGCTGAATGTGCCTGCGTATTCGCGAGCAGGCTCGCTCTCACAAAATTCAATCCTGACCATGCAACCCTGTAGGAGCTGGCTTGTCGGATCGCCGCACCGCAGCGAAGGCGGTGTGTCAGTTGACAGGATTATCACTGAACGGACGCCTTCGCCGGCAAGCCAGCTCCTACACTGGTATTACGGTGAGCATTACAGCCCCGGACGACCACAACGATGGAGTCAGACTCATGATCGACAGTGAAAGTATCTGCGACTGCCCCAAATGCTCCTGCAAGCTAGGCGAACATCCGATCGCACGCCACGGCAAGCACTATTGTTGCGAAGCCTGCGCCAAGCACCATGAAAATGGCGAAGAATGCGCCAGTAAAGGGTGCAAGTGTGCCCACGGCAAATAGCTCATCCAGGCAAAGGTGGAGCCTAGTCGGGCTCCACTTCCAGCTTCAGGCTTTGATCGTCCAGTCGCTCGGTATGGCGCACGACACCATTGAAACGTCGTCCTGCAACCCTCACCACCAGGGTTTTTGCCTTTTCCAGATCCTCGGGCAAAGGTGGTTGAACGCGCAACGCAAAGCATGTCGGATCATTTTCGACTTGTTCCAGCCCGACCAGACATTCGGCGCTTTTGGTGACCCGCCCGAACAGCGTATCCAGGCCGTAGTCGATGTGAGCCATGCTGGTGAGTGGTGTCGTGGTCATGCACTGATTCCTCCCAATGTCCCCTCTCAATATCCAAAGCGGATGCGAGCGGTCAATTCGCCGGGCGCCACTTGACGTTCTCCACGCCGAATTTCTCCGCCATCGGCTTGCTGGTCTTTTGCACCTTTTCCCGGCCGAAGCGCGGGATCCGACCCACGCCGGCGTCACAGCTCGCCCAATGCCAGGCTTCAGCGTTATCCATTTTTTCCAAACGGATAATGAAAGACTTGGGCGCGCCATGAAGGGTGTATTCAATGACGAAAAGTTTTGCATTGTTCATAAAGCCCGTAATCCTCCCTGTGGTAATAGAGGGATCGTCCGGGCTGCGGAAAATTCATTCGGATTGTCGGACGGCTGCGGCTGCACCTGAAAATCGGCGTTGTTGTAGACTCTCGGGATATCTTTACAAGGTGTTTCCCGATGAACGAGCCGATCCGACTGACCCAATACAGCCACGGCGCAGGCTGTGGCTGCAAGATTTCTCCCCAGGTGCTGGAGGTGATCCTGGCCGGCAGCGGGGCACAGAATCTTGATCCGAATCTATGGGTCGGCAACGCCTCACGCGACGACGCGGCGGTGTATGCCATCGACGAAGAGCGGGGCGTGGTGTCGACCACCGACTTTTTCATGCCGATCGTCGACGACCCGTTCGATTTCGGCCGCATTGCCGCGACCAATGCCATCAGCGATATCTACGCCATGGGCGGCGATCCGCTGATGGCCATCGCCATCCTCGGCTGGCCGGTCAATGTACTGGCCCCGGAGATTGCCCGGGAAGTGATTCGCGGCGGACGTGCGGTGTGCGATGAGGCGGGGATCCCGTTGGCCGGCGGGCACTCCATCGACGCGCCGGAGCCTATCTTCGGCCTGGCCGTGACCGGGCTGGTGCAAAAGCGCCACATGAAGCGCAACGACACCGCCACCGCCGGGTGCCTGCTCTACCTGACCAAGCCCCTGGGCATCGGTATCCTCACCACCGCGGAGAAAAAGGGCAAGTTGCGCCACGAAGACATCGGCCTGGCGCGTGACTGGATGTGCACCCTGAACAAACCCGGCAGCCGCTTCGGCAAGCTCGAAGGCGTGACCGCGATGACCGACGTCACCGGTTTTGGCCTGTTGGGGCATCTGGTGGAAATGGCCGATGGCAGTCAGCTGACCGCGCGCATCGAATACGCGCGTGTGCCGCGCCTGCCGGGTGTCGAGTACTACCTGGAACAGGGCTGCGTGCCCGGTGGCACCTTGCGCAACTTCGACAGCTACGCCAGCAAGCTCGGACGCCTGCAGGAACTGCACAAACGCGTGCTCTGCGACCCGCAGACCAGCGGCGGCCTGCTGATTGCGGTCACCCCCGAGGGCAACGCACAATTTCTCGAAGTGGCCGCGGGGCTGGGCCTGAACCTTGAGCCGATCGGCGAATTGATCGAGCGACAGACAAACGCGGTCGAGGTGTTTTGATGTCACGCGACTGCACCGATTACCGCGACATCTTTCTCAACGACCGGCCGATGATGGATGCCCGGGCGCCGGTCGAATTCCTCAAGGGTTCATTCCCCGGCGTGGTCAACCTGCCGCTGATGAACGACCACGAGCGGCAGCGGATCGGGACCTGCTACAAGCAGCACGGTCAGCAAGCCGCCATTACGCTGGGGCATCAATTGGTCTCTGGCGACATCAAGGCCGAACGCATTCAGGCCTGGGCCGATTTTGCCCGGGCGCATCCCGATGGGTATCTGTACTGTTTTCGTGGCGGCTTGCGTTCGCAGATTGTCCAGCAATGGCTCAAGGACGAGGCAGGGATCGACTATCCGCGGGTCGGTGGCGGCTACAAGGCGATGCGCACGTTCTTGCTGGACACGGTCGATCAAGCCATTGCCCAGTGCGATTTCGTCCTGCTGGGCGGCATGACCGGTACCGGCAAGACCGAGGTGCTCACGCAATTGAGCAACGGGCTGGACCTTGAAGGTCACGCCAACCATCGCGGCTCCAGCTTCGGCAAGCGCGCCACCGGTCAACCCTCCAACATCGACTTTGAAAACCGCCTGGCCGTGGACGTGCTGAAAAAGCGCGCCCGGGGCATCGAGCAGTTCGTGCTGGAAGACGAGAGCCGGGCGATCGGTAGTTGCGCCTTGCCATTAGCGCTGTATCAGGGCATGCAACAGTTTCCGATGGTGTGGTTGGAAGACAGCCTTGAGGGGCGGGTGGAGCGGATTCTGCGCGATTACGTGGTGGACTTGTGTGCCGAGTTCATTGAAGTGCATGGCGATGAAGGTTTCGGGCTGTTTTCCGAGCGGTTGCTGGCGAGCCTGAATAATGTGCAGAAGCGCCTGGGCGGCGAGCGCCACCGGCGGATGCTGATCTTGATGGAAGATGCCCTGGCGGAGCAGGCGCGCAGTGGGGCGGTGGATCTGCACCGGGGCTGGATCGAAGGGTTGTTGAGCGAGTATTACGACCCGATGTATGCGTTTCAGCGGGAGAAGAAGGGCGCGCGGATCGAGTTTGCAGGGGAGCGGGGGGCTGTGCTTGAGTATTTGCGCGAGCGTGTGAGCCTGCGAGGTTGATGGTGTTTTTGCCGGCCCCTTCGCGAGCAGGCTAGCTCCCACACTGGATCCTGGTAGTACACAAAATCTGTGTTCACTGATGATCAAATGTGGGAGCGAGCCTGCTCGCGAAGGGGCCCTTGCCGATGCTGTAGGCCTTGAGCTATGCCGGCCTGGCCAGCCAGCTGATTACACCACTCTTCCACGAGCATCATGGTTTGCATTCGCCAACTCAGGTCGGACAGGTCTCCCGACCATTATCCAGCCCTTGCTTGTAGCTGTGGCTCTCCAGGCTGGCCTTGCCGTTGTGCCAGGTCAGCGTGAGCACGTACAGCGAGTCGTAATCGCTGGACTCCCAGTCATCGGTGATGTTCTGTTTCTTGCCGACCGCTTCGCCAGCGACCTTGTTGATCAGCTCCGGCAGGTAGCCGTGGGACCAGGCGGTGTAGATGACCGAGTTGTGGTACTTGTCGTGCAGCAGTTCATCGGCGAGGTCGCTGGTGTCGTTGGCCGAGAAATTGATGTTCACCGGCAAACCGAGCTTGATGGCGCTGGGGCTGATGGTCATCAAGGGGCGGATATAGCTGTAGGAGTTGTCCAGCTCGCCTTCCTCGACATTGCGCGTCGGGTTGGCGGCAAACACGTAATTGGCCTTGCCGAATTTTTCCGGCAGCAAGGTGGCCAGATCGATGGCGCGGTTCAAGCCCTGGCAATTGAGCTGGCCGAGGCCGCCGGCGGGTTTTTCCGCGTGGCGCAAGAATACCAGGGTCTGGGTGCCATCCGCCGGTTGGGCGCGGCTCTCACTGGACTCCAGCGACAGGAACAGCGCACTCACTGCCAGCAAGGAGGGCAGGAATATGTACGCGCGATGTTTGAAGCGTTTGGCGAATTTCAAAAGGTTCGTCATGTGTATAGGTGATCTTCGGCGCATTCGGTTAAGGCTGACAAACCTCTACACCGCGAGCTCCCGGCTGCGAGTGTTTTCCATGTCATGGGGGCGGCGCATTGGAGTCCCCTGAGCCCATTTGGTTCATCCGGGCGAGTGCAGCACTTTAACGACAACTTCGAACGGATTGGAGCAAAGGATATCAACAGGATGTTGCGGATTTATGGACAGGGTACATCCGATGGCGGTGACGAATGCGGCCGATCTTTCGATCTTGCTCATCAGCAATATCGATAACGCCAAAAGTTCGCAACCTTCGCCAACGCCTGCATTATGATCAACGGTCCCAATTTTGCCGTGGATTCTCCCCGATGACCGATCTGTCCGCGTTCCCGATCACCCGCAAATGGCCGGCCCGATACCCCGACTGGATCCAGCTTTACTCCTTGCCGACCCCCAACGGCGTCAAGGTCTCGATCATGCTCGAAGAGATCGGGCTGCCCTACGAGCCGCATCGGGTGGGCTTCGATACCAACGATCAGATGTCCGCCGAATTTCTGTCCCTGAACCCCAACAACAAGATTCCCGCCATCCTCGATCCCCATGGGCCGGACGACCGACCGCTGCCGCTGTTCGAGTCCGGGGCGATTTTGATCTACCTGGCCGACAAGAGCGGGCAATTGCTGGCCCAGGAGTCGGCCGCTCGTTACGAGACCCTCCAGTGGCTGATGTTTCAGATGGGTGGTATCGGACCGATGTTCGGCCAGGTCGGCTTTTTCCACAAATTCGCCGGCAAGGAGTATGAGGACAAGCGGCCGCGGGACCGCTACATCGAAGAAAGCAAACGCTTGCTCAAGGTGCTCGACGAACGTCTGGAAGGGCGCGACTGGATCATGGGCGAGCGCTACACCATTGCCGACATTGCGACGTTCCCCTGGGTGCGCAACCTGATCGGCTTCTATGAGGCCGGGGATCTGGTGGGCATCAAGGACTTCGCCAACGTCACACGGGTGCTGGAGCGCTTCCTGGCGCGGCCGGCGGTGATGCGCGGGCTGGAAATCCCCAAACCAGTCTCAGGTTGACCGAGGACCTGCAGGAGCCGGCTTGCCGGCGAAGGCAGTGAGTCAGCCGATACATGTGTCGACTGACACTGCGCTTTCGCCGGCAAGCCGGCTCCTACAGGGTTTTGTGTTGATGCCGATGATTGTTGCCGTTGCGGTAACGCAGTCTTGAGCGTTCGACATTTGTGCCCTGCACCTTGCAGGGCATAAGCTTTCGCCCCCCTACGACTTTCGTCCCACCCGCCGATTTTTCAGGAACCCCCATGTCCAGTCAGTTCCCCGAAGCACGTCCACGCCGCCTGCGCCGCAATGCGAGCCTGCGCAGCCTGTTCCAGGAAACAGAATTCAGTTTGAATGACCTGGTGTTGCCGATTTTCGTCGAGGAAGAAATCGATGACTTCGTGCCGATCAAGAGCATGCCCGGGGTGATGCGCATTCCGGAATCCAGACTGGCCGACGAGATCGAGCGTTACGCCCGGGCCGGGATCAAGTCGGTGATGACCTTCGGCGTGTCCCATCATCTGGACAGCAGCGGCAGCGACACCTGGAGCGACAATGGCCTGGTATCGCGCATGGCGCGCATTGCCAAGGATGCGGTTCCGGAAATGATCCTGATGTCCGACACCTGCTTTTGCGAGTACACCGACCATGGTCATTGCGGCGTGCTGCACAACCACGAAGTCGACAACGACCAGACCCTGGTCAATCTGGGCAAGCAAGCGGTGGCCGCCGCCCGGGCCGGAGCCGATGTGATTGCCCCGTCGGCCGCCATGGACGGGCAGGTCCGGGCCATTCGCCGGGCGCTGGATGAGGCGGGTTTCAGCCAGGTCGCGATCATGGCCTATTCCACCAAATTCGCTTCGGCGCTCTATGGACCGTTCCGCGAGGCGGGTGGCAGTGCGCTCAAGGGCGATCGCAAAAGCTATCAGATGAACCCGATGAACCGCCGCGAAGCCGTGCGCGAATCGCTGATGGACGAGCAGGAGGGCGCCGACGCGCTGATGGTCAAGCCGGCCGGCGCGTACCTGGACATCATCCGCGACATCCGCGAAGCGTCGCGCCTGCCGCTGTCGGCGTACCAGGTGAGCGGCGAGTACGCGATGATCAAGTTCGGCGCACAGGCCGGGGCGATCGATGAGGATCGGGTGGTGCGTGAAAGCCTGGGGGCGATCAAGCGGGCGGGGGCGGATTTGATCTTCACCTACTTCGCGATGGACCTGGCGCTGGCCGGGATCTGACAATCACCTGTCGCGATGGACCTGGCGCTGACGGAATCCGACAATCACCACAACCCCTGTAGGAGCCGGCTTGCCGGCGAAAGCGGTGGATCAGTCAATACATGCTTTGACTGACACTCCTCCTTCGCCGGCAAGCCGGCTCCTACAGGGTTCAATGGTGAATCAGGGCGATCCAAAAAACGGCCTGATCCCGTGATCCCGGAAATACCGCTCGATCACCTTCGGATCAGAGCACGTCTCGGCCACCGCCACATAGGTATCCGGCCGCAGCAGATAAAACCCGCTGCGCCCAAGGCCCGCCGCTTCGAACGCCGGACGCCAGCCAAACACGTGCAACGGCAAATGATGTTCGTTGCACCAGGCAATCATTTCATCGCTGGTGTCGCCATACACATGCACCTGCCAGCTCAAACACTTCAGCGATTCGAAATTGTCCCCCTCACCGTCGTGGGCCCAGGGTAACCGGTCGCCGCCGTGAACATGCCCGGCAACGCCCTTGCTCAACGGCATCCCGCGATAATCAAGGGTGATTTGCGACACCGTGCGAAACAGGAACTCGCGGCTCGTTTCCAGTGACGCCACCTTGGGCAGCAGAAACGGCGCCACCCGTGTGCGCAGCAAGTCGGCCAGGCGTCCTTCGGCGGTGACGAAACTGAACACCCGGTCGGTGGTGGCCACCAGTTTGCGGGCAAATGCGATGCGCTCCGGTTCATAGGTGTCGAGCAGTCCGGCCTGGGCACCACCACTCAGTACCGCGGCGAGTTTCCAGGCCAGATTGATGGCATCGCCGATCCCGGTATTCATGCCCTGGCCGCCCGCGGGGCTGTGGACGTGGGCCGCATCACCCAGCAGAAACGCGCGCCCGGTGCGGAAGTGATCCGCCACCCGATGGTGCACACGATAGGTCGAGAACCAGTTCAGCTGCTCGATCTGTACCTTCATGTGTTCGATAGCCCGGCTGCTGACGTCTTCGAAGCGCAGGGTTTCGGCGCGCTCGGCGCGTTCATCGCGCACCGTACCGATCAGCCGGGCACGACCTTCGCCGGCCAACGGAAACACCGCGAGAAAATCCGCCTCATCGAGATCCACGTGCAATTCGCCGTTGAACGCCGGTCCACTGCCTTGCACGTCGGCGACGTAGAAAATCTGCTGATAGGTGCCGCCGGGAAATCCGGTGTCCAGGGTCTTGCGCACGATTGACCGGGCACCGTCGCATCCGGCCAGATAACAGGTCTGGCAGATTTCCAGCTGGCCATCGGGCAAGCGCAGGCGGGCGGTGATGCCGTCGCCGGTTTCCTCGAAACCCTCCAGCTCGGTAGTTCGCTCGACCCTGATGCCGAAGGCTTCCAGGCGTTCTATCAGCAGCCGCTCGTGTTCGTCCTGCGGGTATATTTCGAGGAATGCGTAGGGGGTCAGACCCTCGCCGATGCTGCTCAGGGGTAAGCGCGTCACCGGTTCGCCCTTGACCCAGAAGTTCGCCGCCCCGACGCGATGACCGTTCTGCACCACGGCCTGGCTCAGGTCGAGCTGGCGATACAACTCCAGCGTCCGCGCCTGCACCGCCAGCGCGCGCGAGGTGGTGCCGGGGCTCGACGACTTGTCGACGATCCGCACGCGGATTCCCAGTTTGCTCAGCCACAGCGCCAGTACCAGTCCGGTCGGGCCGGCACCGATGATCAGTACGTCGCTACGGTTCATGGGCCGGTCCTCCTCGATGTCGTGGATCAAGTATGGTCCAGTCCGGGCAGGGGGTCAGGCTGGCTGCCCAATGGAAAAGGCCCCGCAGCCATCAATCGGCGGAGCCTTTTTGTGGTGCGGGGTCGATCAGAAGTCGATGGTGCCCGAGAGCTTCGCGACTCGTGGTTCGCCTTGGGTCAGGTAACCGCCCTGGGCCGATTCCCAGTATTTCTTGTTGGCCAGGTTCTCGACACCGAAGCGCAAGGTCACGTCTTTTTCCTGAACCTTGAAGGCATACCGGGCGCCGGCATCGAAGCGGTTCCAGGTCGGCAGGCTGAGGTTGTTGGCCGCGTCGGCGTATTGGCCGCCGGTGCGCAACATCCGTGCATTCAGCGCGACGCCTTGCAGGCCAGGCACATCCCAATCGGCCGAGGCATTGAACTGGAAGGTTGGCACGCCGATGGCGTGGTTGCCGTCGTTGAGGCCGCCCTGGGTTTTCTTCAGTTCGCTGTCCATCAAGGTCAGGCCGCTGATCAGGCGCAGGCCGCTGACCGGTTCGCCGAAGACGTTGAGTTCGACGCCTTTGTTGACCTGCTCGCCTTCACGCACGAAACGCGCCGTGGTGGCGTCGACGATTTCGGTATAGCCGTCGCTCGGTTTCTCGATACGGAACACACCCAGGCTCGCACCATAGGTGCCCATGTCGACCTTGACCCCGGCTTCGAGCTGTTTGGAGCGCGCGGGTGCAAAGGCCTGGTTGCCGTTGATGACGACGCGTCCGGCGGCCGACGTCGGCGAGGTCGGGCCTTCGGCCAGGCCTTCGATGCGGTTGGCATAGAACGACACATGCTCCCACGGCTTGAACACGATGCCGTAGACCGGGGTGGTGATCGACTCGTCGTATTTGGAGGTACGGGTGCCGGTACCGTAGGCGAAGCCCTGGGTTACCAGTTGCTGGCGACGCAGGCCGACGGTCACCAACAGGCGATCGTCGAAGAAGCCCAGGGTGTCGGAGACTGCGCCGCTGCGCATGAAGGTCTTGCCGACAATGCCCGGATCGTTCAGGTCGCCATTGGCAAAACCGGGCCCCGGCGCCGGAACCTCGACCGGGTGGTAGATGTTGTTGGCGTACCGCGTCAGGTCGAAATCGAAGGCACTGCGCTGTTCCGTCCAGATTCCGGCCAGGCCGAAGTTGAGCCTGTGGCTGACCGGGCCGGTGGCGAACCGGCCGTTGAGGCCGGCCATGGCGCTTTTGTTGTCCTCGTCATGGGGGATGAACGAGCCGGTGGTGGTGGAACTGCCGTCGTTGCCGACCAGGGTGGTGGAGTTGTAGCGCCCGACTTCACGGGTGTGCTTGGCGCCGCCGGCCGCGTAGGCGGTCCAGTTGTCGTTCAGGTCGTATTCGGCGCGCAGCATGCCGAAGGTGTCTTCGATTTCGGTGAAGCCCCAGCTCGGGGCGTAGTTGGTGTCAGCCGACGGCGCATCCGGGATATGCGTGGCGGTGCCAAGGTTCACGGTATTGCGGCCACCGTTGACCCGTTGTTTCTGATAGGCGAAGTCGCCGGAAATGCGCAAGGCGTCACCGCGATAGTCGAGGCCCAGGGCGAACAGCTTGGAGCGCTGGTTTTCGTGATCGATACCGGTATCGCCTTCCCGCTGCGCCAGGTTGACGCGGGCGCCGAAACGGTTGTCTTCGCCGAAACGCTGGCCGATGTCCAGGTGCTCGCCAATGCGGCCTTCATCGTTGATATCGGTGGTGAAGCGGCGCGTAGGCAGGTCGCCGGCGCGTTTGGGTTGCAGGTTGACGCCACCGCCGATGCCCGAGCCGGTCGGGGACACGCCGTTGATGAAGGCGTTCGGACCTTTGAACACTTCCACCCGTTCCAGGGCGTCGGTGGACATGATCTGCCGCGGCAGCACGCCATACAGGCCGTTGTAGGAAATATCGTCGCCGAACAGCGGCAAGCCGCGGATCATGAAAATCTGCGCCTGGTTGGAAAATCCACTGGCCTGACGCACCGACGAATCGTTGAGCAGGACATCGGCGACGTCTTCGGCCTGCTGATCCTGGATCAGCTGTTCGGTGTAGGAGGCGACGCTGAACGGCACGTCCATGATGTCCTGGTTGCCCAACACCCCCAGCTGCCCGCCGCGCGCCACCTGACCGCCGGCAAATGCCGGGGGCAAGTCAGACGGAGAAGGGGCCTGGGCGTTGATGTTGACGTCGTCCAGCACCAGCGCCTTGCCGTTGCTGTCGGTGGACGCGGGAGTTGCTGCGTAGGCAGTGACGGACAAGGAGCACAGCAAGGCAAGAAGCGTCGGGCGAAAAGGCGCGCCAATGCGGGCTGGAGTAGTCATGGTTCGTACCTGGCGGCGCGCCGCTGCTGAAAAGAAAGTGACGGCGCGGGAACTCCTTGCGCAAATACGACTCCAGGCGCGAATGGTAGTGGTTCGCAGTAGCGTTGCGCAATGAATTTGTATGACGATATGAAGGTAATAGTTGAGGAGCAGAACCAATAGCGGGGGCGCCGCTTACCTGTAGGCGCTGGCTTGCCAGCGAAGAACCTGAGAGCGCTGCGGGGTGTCAGGTTTCCAGCGTTATCGTTGACCTCCATCGCGAGCAAGCTTGCTCCTACAGGGCCATACCCTCGCCCCATGGTATGAATCTGTAGAGGGAACAGTGCCTTCTCGGCACAGTCATAGCCTGCGCCATGCCATTGATCGTATGGTTAACCCGGCTCAACGGATTTGATGGAGCACCATGCAAGCCAATCGATTGATCATGAGTATCGCCGCGTTGCTGGTCCTGGCCGGTTGCGGCACTCAACGCATCCAGGAGCCGCCGGCGCGCAAGCCCGCCGAGGTCAGGGCCGAGATCGTGCGCCTGCTGCCGGCCAAGACCGTCGACCGCCAGGGGTGGGCCACCGACATCCATGCAGCGTTTGCCGCGCAGGACATCTACCCCTCCACGCAGAACCTGTGTTCGGTACTGGCGGTCACCGAGCAGGAATCGACCTTTCAGGCGGACCCCCGGGTACCGGGCCTGGGCAGGATCGCCCGCGAGGAAATCGATCGCCGGGCCGCCAAGGCCCACATCCCGGGTTTGCTGGTGAGCGGTGCGCTGCAGGTGAGTTCCAGCAACGGCAAGAGCTACAGCGACCGCCTGAATGCCGCGCGCAGCGAAAAAGAGCTCAGCGCGATCTTCGATGATTTCATCGGCATGGTGCCCATGGGCCGCACCCTGTTCGGCGGTTTCAATCCGGTACACACCGGCGGGCCGATGCAGGTCAGCATCGATTTCGCCGAGGAACAGGCGCGGGATTATCCGTACCCGGTGGACGGCTCGATTCGTCGGGAAGTGTTCAGCCGTCGCGGTGGCATGTATTTCGGCATCGCCCACTTGCTCGGTTATCCGGTGAGCTACAAGCAGCCGCTGTACCGCTTCGCCGATTTCAATGCCGGGTGGTACGCCAGCCGCAATGCCGCGTTCCAGAACGCGGTGAGTCGTGCGACGGGCATTCCGCTGGCGCTGGATGGCGATCTGGTGCGCTACGATTCGATCATGCCCGGCACCACGGAATTGGCGGTGCGCACCCTCGGCAAGCAACTGGGCATGCGCAATCCGACCATCCGCAGTCAACTGGAGGAGGGCAAAAGCCTCGAATTCGAGAATACCGAACTCTATCAGCGGGTTTTCGAGCTGGCCGAACAGGCCGAGGGCCGTTCATTGCCGCGCGCGGTGTTGCCGGGGATCGTCCTGCAAAGCCCGAAAATCACCCGCAAACTCACCACGGCGTGGTTCGCCAAACGGGTCGACGAGCGTTATCAGCGCTGTATGGCGCGGGCCAGGTAGGAGCCGGCTTGCTGGCGACGGCGTCTGCATGGGCGTTGGAGGGCTTGAGGCCGCCTTCGCTGGCAAGCCAGCTCCTACACGATCACCGGCGTACAGATGAATTGTGGTCAACGCCAACCCCCTGTGTAGGAGCCGGCTTGCTGGCGAAGGCGTCTGCATGGGCGTTGGAGGGCTTGAGGCCGCCTTCGCTGGCAAGCCAGCTCCTACACGATCACCGACGTACAGATGAATTGTGGTCAACGCCAACCCCCTGTGTAGGAGCCGGCTTGCTGGCGAAGGCGTCTTCAAGGGCACTGCAAGGTCTGAGGCCGCCTTCGCTGGCAAGCCAGCTCCTACACGGGGGCGGGGTATATCCGCCAAGTCGTTGTCGTCCACAGGAGTTTGCCGGGCACCGCCTGAGCCCCGGATTATTGCCGGTATCCCGGGGCACTTCTACACTGAGAGCGGGCATTGTTCGCTCGATGAAGTGGAACGAGGGCGGGTGAGCGCGCCTCTACTGACTATCTTCTTGTCTCGCCAGGGGGGGCCGCATCATGTACCAGCTCTACGGACACCAGAACTCCGGCGCAGCCGCGATCGAAGCGGCACTCGAGCTCTGCGAGATCCCTTACCGCTTCATCGATGTCGAGTCGTCCCCGCAGGACGCCATGGCGCTGGAGAAACTCAACCCGCTCAAGCAGATTCCGACCTTGCAACTGCCCGACGGCAGCATTCTCACCGAGAGTGCCGCGATCCTGATTCACCTGGGGCTCACCTTTCCCGATTCGAAGCTGCTGCCGGAAAACGCCGCCGAGCGCGATCAGGCCATCCGTGGCCTGGCGTTTATCGTCAGCAATTGCTACGCGGCCATTGGCATCATCGATTACCCCGAACGCTGGTTGGCCCAGGCGGACGAAGCGTCCAGGCACAACCTCATGGCCGGCGCGCGCAAGCGCCTGCATTGGTGCTGGGAAGTGTTTGCCGATCAGTTCTCGGGCGAGTTGTACCTGGGTGATGAAAGCCCCAGAGCCCTGGATGTGCTGGCGGCGGTGGTCAGTCGGTGGGCGGGCAGCCGCGAGCATTTGCGCAATACCCGGCCAGGGTTTTTCACGTGGCTGGAACGCATCGACCGGCACCCGACGCTGGCGCCGGTGTTCGCCCGGCATTGGCCAGCCTGAAAAACACCACCATTCCCTGTAGGAGCGAGGCTTGCCCGCGAAGAGGCCAGGTCAGTCGACATCGATGTTGAATGTCCGTCCGCCTTCGCGGGCAAGCCTCGCTCCTACAAGGGTTATGCGGTGTCAGCGGGTTATTCCCCGCGAATGTACTGCTCCAACTGCCGAATCAGCTCGGCCTGTTCGGCGATGGCTTCCTTGACCAGGTCGCCGATCGACAACAAGCCGATCAGCGCGCCGCCTTCCACCACCGGCAAGTGCCGCAGGCGTTTGTCGGACATGATGCCCATGCAGGTTTCCACGGTTTGATGGGTGTCCACGGTGATGACCGGCGACACCATGATGTCCTCGACCGGCGTACCGACGGACGAACGGCCCTTGAGCACCAGTTTGCGCGCATAGTCACGCTCGCTGATGATGCCGACGACCTCGCCGTTTTTCACGACCGGCAATGCGCCGACGTTTTTCGCGGCCATGACCATCAGGGCTTCCAGCACCATTTGATGAGGCGCAATGGTATGGACTTCATGATTTTGCTGGGCCTTTAACTTTAGCAGTTGGGCGACGGTTTTCATGGCGGTTTCTCAGGTGTTGTCGTTGTCCTTGAAGAATCGTAGACCCGGGCGCGCAGAGCAAGGCAGAAAGCGGCGGATAACGCTCAAAAAACGCCATTCGGCGGTTTTTCTTGGGCGATCGTTTGCTTTTAGCTCAACTCCAGCCAGATCGGCGCATGGTCCGAGGGTTTTTCCATCCCGCGCAGTTCATAATCCACGCCCGCATCCTTCACCCGCGGCAACAAGCCATGGGACGCCATGATCAAGTCGATGCGCAGCCCGCGCTTGGGCTCATCCTCAAAGCCACGGCTACGGTAGTCGAACCAGCTGAAACGGTCGGCCACCTCCGGGTTCAGGTGACGGAAGCTGTCCACCAGGCCCCAGTTCTTCAAGCGCGCCATCCACTCGCGCTCTTCGGGCAGGAAGCTGCATTTGCCGGTTTTCAGCCAGCGTTTCATGTTGTCCGGGCCGATGCCGATGTCGCAGTCTTCCGGGGAAATGTTCACGTCGCCCATCACCACCAGCGGCTGATCGTTGCTGAACTGACTTTCCAGCAACTGCTGCAAGTCGCCGTAGAAACGCTCCTTGGCCGGAAACTTGGTGGGGTGGTCGCGGCTTTCGCCCTGGGGGAAGTAGCCGTTCATGATGGTCACCGGCACGCCATTGGCGTCGGCGAACGTGCCCCAGATGAAGCGGCGCTGAGCGTCTTCGTCATCGGTGGCGAAACCCTTGTGCAGCGCCAGGGGTTCTTTGCGCGAGAGCAGGGCGACACCGTAGTGGCCCTTTTGCCCGTGGAAATACACGTGATAGCCCAGGGCCTGAACGTCGGCCAGGGGGAATTGTTCGTCGTGGACCTTGGTTTCCTGCAGCCCGATCACGTCAGGTTGATGCTTCTCGATCAGCGCCGCCAGCTGATGCGGGCGAGCGCGCAGCCCGTTGATGTTGAAGGAGACGATCTTCATGGTCGGCAGTCCTGGCAAAAGGGCGATGCTAGCTGACATGGAGAGATGGGGCCAGTCCGGGTGAAATGATTGGTCTGGCAGGAAGGCTTGTGTTGCCAGTACCGGCCTCTTCGCGGGCAAGCCCGCACACAGTGGATGTGTGAATGGACCCTATAATGTCTCCCACACTGGAATGTGTGTGGGCCAAATGATTTCTTCAGTCTGGTCTATACCTTGTGGGAGCGGGCTTGTTCGCGAAGGCGGCCTATGCACTTGCACTGATTTCGGATCAGCACGGAACTGTGCCTGCGCTGCCAGGTTCGTACCCATAAGAACGCAGCCTTTTGAGCTGCGCCCCGGAGAGATCAACCGTTATGCCCGAAACCTCGATCGCCATCGCCGATATCCACATGCTCGACAGCGGCTATTCCCGCGAAGCCCGATCCTTGTTGTACCAGGCTTATCGGCACGAGCCGACCTTCGGTTATCTGTTCGAAGCCGAACGTCCCGGGTATGAACAACGGGTCCGCGCCACGGTGCGCGAACTGGTCAAGCAACATTTTCTGCAGGACTTGCCGGCCATTGGCCTGCTGGTCAACGACCGGTTGATCGGTATCGCCCTGATCGCGCCGCCGCAGCGGCGCCTGGGCATCACCGAAAGCTGGGCCTGGCGCCTGCGCATGGTGCTCAGCACCGGTTTTCGCTGCACCCGCCGCTACCTCGAGTATCACGATGCTGTGATGGCGTGCGTGCCGTCCGACTCGGTGCACCTGCTGCCGTTGCTGGGGATTCATCCGCAATTTCAGGGCAAGCACTTCGGCGAACAGTTGCTGCAAGCGGTGCATAACTGGTGCGCGGTGGATGAACACTCCCAGGGCGTGGTCCTCGATACCGGGAATCCTCGCTATCTGGAGTTCTATAAGCGGCAGGGCTATGAGGAAATCGGCGAGGTGGCTGTAGGACCGATCCGTGAGCACGTGTTTTTCCATGCCAATCCCCAGGTGTTACAAACAGCCACGGCATAAACGGTAGAACTTTCTTGCATAGCGAGGCTCTATCACGCTCCCAAGCTCGTGATAGCATCCGCGCCTATGAAGTTTCCAGGAAGATTTACCAGCGGCGTGCTGATGCTGATCACCAGCTGCGCGGCGCTGGCGCAAAGTGAATTGGATGTGCGGATCAAACCGTCCAACGATGAACTCAAAGCCAATATAGAGGGCTATATCGGCAGTCTCGGCGATCGTGACGAGGAAGCCTTGCTGCGCTTCAGTCGTGGCGCCGAGGAACAGGCGCGCAAGGCCGCCCAGGCCCTGGGGTATTACCAGCCACAGATCGAAAGTGACGTGAAGGGCGGCAAGACGCCCCGCCTGGTGCTGAACATCGATCCCGGCGAGCCGGTGCATTTGCGCAACGTTACCGTGCGCGTCGAAGGTCCGGCCGCATCCCTCAAAGCCTTTCGTGTGCCCAAGAGCGCTGCGCTGAAAACCGGCGCGGTACTTAATCACGGGCATTACGAAGACGCCAAGCGCCTGATCCAGAACCAGGCCTCGCGCTACGGTTTTTTCAGCGGCCGCTTTACCAGCCAGAAACTGGCGGTAGACCCGCGAGCCGGCGTTGCCGACATCGAGTTGATCTACAACAGTGGTCCACGCTACTCCCTGGGCAAAGTCAGTTTCGAAGGCGACACCCCCTTCGACGAAGACCTGCTGCAACGCATGGTGCCGTTCAAGGCGGGCGCACCCTATGACTCCGAACTGATCGCCGAACTCAATCAGGCCCTGCAATCGAGCGGTTATTTCGAAGGGGTGCGGGTCGATGCCGCGCCCACGGCGTCCAAGAACAATGTGATCCCGGTGGACGTCAAGCTCGACACCCGCAAGCCGCGGACCATGGGCCTGGGCCTGGGCTACTCCACCGACGTCGGCCCACGGGTCAAGGCCAACTGGACCCGGCATTGGGTCAACCCCCAGGGGCACAGCTACGGCTGGGAAACCGAAGTCTCGGCGCCACGGCAAAACGTCGGGCTGTTCTACGACGTCCCGCTGGACCCGCCGCTCACCGACAAACTGCGCTTCGCCGGCGGCTATCAGTATGAAGAAATCGCCGACAAGGACAGCCTGAGCAAGCTGTTGACCCTGGGTCCCGAGTGGCACAGCAAGTTGCCCAGCGGCTGGCAACGGGTGGTGTCGCTCAAATGGCAACGGGAAGAGTACCGACTCGGCGACGACTCGGGGCTCAGCACCTTGCTCATGCCCGGCGTCAGTTATTCCTATCTGAAAAGCGACAACCGCATCGACCCGCACAATGGTTATCGCCTGGCTTTCGAAACCAAGGTCGCCAAGGAAGGGTTGGGTTCAGACAACAATCTGCTCTATGGCACGGCGCTGGTGAAGGGCTTGACCACGGTCTTCGACAAACACCGTTTGCTCGGTCGGGTACAGGTCGGCGGCAGCGCTACCAACGGCTACAAATCGGTGCCGCCGTCGTTGCGGTTCTTCGCCGGTGGCGATCAGAGCGTGCGCGGTTACGATTATCAGAGCCTGTCCCCGGAAAACTCCAACGGCGACCGCATCGGCGGTCGTTACATGGTGGCCGGCAGCGTCGAGTATCAGTACGCCGTCGCCGAAAAATGGCGGGTGGCGACCTTCATTGACCAAGGCAACTCCTTTAACACACTTGAACTGCCGAACCTCAAGACCGGCGTCGGTCTCGGCGTGCGCTGGGTGTCGCCGGTAGGGCCGATTCGCCTCGACCTGGCTCACGCGGTAGAGGACGGCGGCTTTCGACTGCACTTTTCCATGGGGCCCGAGCTGTGAAGCGTGGTTTGAAAGTAACGCTGCTGGCGATCCTGGCTCTGCTGATGCTGGTCGTCCTGACCCTGGCCACGGTACTGGGCACGGCGACGGGCAGTCGCTGGGCGCTCGGGTTTGTGCCGGGTCTGACCGTGGAGAATTTTCAGGGACGTCTGGGAGGGCAGTGGAGCGCCGACTACCTGCTGTGGCAGCAAGACAGCAGCCGGGTTGAGCTGAGCCAGGCGATTTTCGCCTGGTCGCCGTGGTGCCTGGCGCGCAGGACCTTGTGCATCGAGCAATTGCAGGCCGACCAGGTCAGCCTGCAATTTCCGCCGGGCGAGGAAGAGGAGAGCCGCGGCCCCATCACGCTCCCGGACCTGAGCTTGCCACTGGCGATCGAGTTGGGCGATGTCCGGGTCGGCAGTCTGCTGTTCAATGGCAGCGAAGCGCTCAAGGGCCTGCAGCTGGCGGCGCACTGGACCGAAAAAGGTTTGCAGATCGATTCCGTGCAACTGCAACGGGATGAGCTGAGCCTGAATCTCTCCGGCCTGCTCCAGCCGAGCGGCAATTGGCCACTCAAAGCTAAAGGCAAACTGACACTACCGTCACCGGGCACCGAGCCTTGGGCGCTGGCCTTGAACGTCGATGGCGACCTGCTGAAAACCCTGAACCTGAAAGCCGACAGCAGCGGCTACCTGAACGGACAACTGACGGGCCAATTGCAACCCCTGGTGGAAAACCTGCCGGCCAAGGTGCGCATCACCGCCGACGGCTTCAAGCCCAGCGCCGACCTGCCGGACACCCTGCAACTCAACCAGCTGGAACTCACCGGCGACGGCGACCTGAAACAGGGTTACCAACTGCACGGCAAAGCCACGCTGCCCGCCGAGAAGGGCCCGGTCGCGTTGTTGCTGCAAGGCAAGGTCGACGCCAATGGCGCGCAGATCGCCGGTCTGGACCTGACCGCCAACGACAAGCAGAGCCTCAAGCTCACCGGGGACCTGGACTGGAGCAAAGGCCTGAGCGCCCAGGCGAAAATCGATTGGCTGGATTTCCCCTGGCACCGCCTCTACCCGCTGATCGACGAACCGGAAGTGGCCTTGCGCAGCTTCAACGGTGAAGTCTCCTACACCGACGGCAAATACCTCGGCAACTTCAAGGCGGCGCTGGATGGCCCGGCCGGGGCATTCAGCCTGAGCAGCCCGTTCGCCGGCGACCTGACGAAAATCTACTTGCAACAAATCCAGCTCGAAGCCGGGCAGGGCAAGGCCCAGGGCCACCTGAACCTGCAGTTCGCCGATGGCATTGCCTGGGACACCGCGCTGGACCTGTCGGCGATCAATCCGGCGTACTGGGTCGCGGAGCTGCCGGGCACCCTGGCCGGCCCCTTGCGCAGCAAAGGCGAGCTGAAGAATGAAAAGCTCAGCCTGAACGCAGACCTGGACTTGAAGGGCAAACTGCGCGGCCAACCAGCAGTGATCCAGGCCAAGGCCGACGGCGGCGGCGAGCAATGGAACCTCAGCGCCCTGCAGGTTCGCCTGGGCGACAACAGCATCAACGGCAAGGGCAGCCTGCAACAGAAACTCGCCGGCCAGATCGACATCAAGCTGCCGCGCCTGGCGCAGCTCTGGCCGCAACTGCGCGGTCAGCTCAACGGCCGGGTCGATGTCGCCGGCACGCTCAAGGCACCGCAAGGCAAACTCGGGCTGCAAGGTACGCAACTGGCGTTCGAAGACAATCGCCTGCAGAGCCTGAACCTGGATGCGACGCTCGACAGCGCGCAACGGGCGAAAATCGATCTCAAGGGCAGCGGCATCCAGGCCGGTGACACTGCGCTGGGCACGCTGACCGCCAGTGGCCAGGGCGATATCAAGAACCAGAAGCTGACCCTCGATCTGCAAGGGCCGAAGCTGAAACTGGCACTGGGCCTTGACGGTGCGCTGGACAAGGGCAACTGGCGCGGACGCCTGGCCAGTGGCGATATCCAGGCCGGTGGCCAGGACTGGAAGCTGCAAGGCCCGGCGAAGCTCGAACGGCTGGCGGACGGCAAGGTCAATTTCGGCGCCCATTGCTGGATGTCCGGCCCGGCCAGCCTGTGCGGTGAAGACCAGCGCCTGATGCCGGAGCCGAAGCTGCGTTATCACCTCAAGCAATTCCCGATCGACAGCCTGGCCCAGTGGTTGCCCAAGGATTTTGCCTGGAAGGGCCGGCTCAACGCCGACCTGCAACTGGACATGCCCGCCAGCGGCCCGAACGGTCAGGTCAGCATCGATGCCAGCGGCGGCACCCTGCGCGTGCGCGAGAAAGACCAGTGGCTGGACTTCCCGTACCAGACCCTGAAACTGACCAGTAAACTCACGCCCAAGCGCATCGATACCGACCTCAACTTCGTGGGTGGCAAGCTCGGCGAACTGATGGTGCAGGCCCAGATCAATCCATTGCCCAAGGACAAACCGTTGACCGGCTCGTTCCGTTTGACTGGTCTGGACCTGTCCGTGGCGCGGCCATTTGTGCCCATGGTCGAGAAAATGACCGGGCGCTTGAATGGCAGCGGCACGATCTCCGGTGCATTGCTGGCGCCTCAGGTCAACGGCAATCTGCTGCTCAGCGACGGCGAGATTTCCGGGCCTGAACTGCCGATGGACCTTGAAGCCTTGCAGGTGCGGGCGGCGATTGCCGGCGAAACCGTGCGATTGGATGGCAGCTGGAAAAGCGGCAAGACCGGGCAGGGCAGCTTGAATGGCGACATCGCCTGGGGCCAGGCGCTGGTGGTGGACCTGGTGCTCAAGGGCTCGCAGTTGCCGGTGACCGTCGAGCCGTACGCCAAGCTGGAGATGGCGCCGGACCTGAAGATCTCGATGAAGGACGACAAACTGTCGGTTGCCGGCAAAGTGCGGGTGCCCAAGGGGGAAATCATCGTGCGCGAGTTGCCGCCGTCGACGGTCAAGGTCTCCGACGACACGGTGATCATCGGCCAGCAGACCGAAGAGGGCAAACCGCCGATGGCCATGGCGATGGACATCGATGTGGTGGTGGGCGAAGAAAAGCTCAGCTTTGCCGGGTTTGGCCTGACCGCCAACCTGCAAGGGCATGTGCACATCGGCGACAACATGGACACCCGCGGCGAGCTCTGGCTCAACGACGGGCGTTACCGTGCCTACGGCCAGCGGCTGACGGTGCGCCGGGCACGCTTGCTGTTTGCCGGGCCGATCGACCAGCCCTACCTGGACATCGAAGCGATTCGCCAGACCGATGACGTGATCGCCGGGATTCGCCTGAGCGGCAGCGCCGAGCAGCCGACCACGCAAATCTTCTCCGAGCCGGCCATGAGCCAGGAACAGGCGTTGTCCTATCTGGTACTGGGCCGTCCGATCAGTACCACGGGTGAAGACAACAACATGCTCGCCCAGGCCGCCCTCGGGCTGGGCTTGATGGGCAGTTCGGGGGCGACCAGCAGCTTGGCCAAGAGCCTGGGCATTCAGGACTTCCAGCTCGATACCGAAGGCAGCGGCAACGAAACCAGTGTGGTGGCCAGCGGCAATATCTCCGAAAAACTCAGCCTGCGTTACGGGGTTGGCGTGTTCGAGCCGGCCAACACCATCGCCTTGCGCTACAAGCTGAGCAAGCAGGTCTACCTCGAGGCCGCGGGTGGTGTGGCCAGTTCGCTGGATATCTTCTACAAGCGGGATTTCTAAGCCCGAGTCTCCTCCAGAACCGAGTCGCTCCCTTCGCCGGCAAGCCGGCTCCTACAGGTCCGTGTGTACTGCGCGATCCATGCGTTCGACACGATCCCCTGTAGGAGCTGGCTTGCCAGCGAAAGCAATTTATCAGCCCCCACAAAGCCCACCTGAAAAAACTACAGGTCCTTGTGAATCGCGCGATCCATGCGTTCGACACGATCCCCTGTAGGAGCTGGCTTGCCAGCGAAAGCAATCTATCAACCCCAAAAAAACCTCCGGCAAAACACCATTGATCAATAAAATAGCAAGCAACCTAACTATTGCGTTGACATTCGCTGCCTAGGCAGTAACATCTGGACATATATTCTCTGCCTAGGCAGCTAATTGGTGGTCAGATGAAACATTTCTCCCCGGACGAATTCCACACGTGCCATCTCGGCCTCCTGCTCGGGCGCGCGGCGCTGCTCAAGGACCGGATCATCGACACCCACATGGAACCCCACGGCATCACGTCCGCGCAGTTCAAGGTCCTGATCATCATGGCCCAGTTCGGCGTCGATACCCCGGCCGAACTCTGCCGCCACCTGTCCCTGGACAGCGGTTCGATGACCCGCATGCTCGACCGTCTGCAACAGAAAGGTTTCCTTGCCCGTCAGCGTTCCGAGGCGGATCGCCGCCAGGTCCGGTTGGTGCTGACCGCAGAGGGGCAGAAGCTCGCCGACCGCTTGCCACACATCGGCGCCGACGCCATGAATGAATTGGCCGGGGCCATCACCCCGGAAGAACTGAACACCCTGGAACAGATCCTCAAGAAAATCCTGGTGGCCGCCGGTGACTCGATCACTCTGCTGCGGGTAGGTGACAAATGAACAGTAAAACCTTGCGCACCGGCCTCAGTCTGGTGCTGTTGGCCATGACCCTGGCCGGTTGCGCCAGCTACAGCGGCCTGAACACCGAAGGCGTCAGCCTCGAAGCGAAAAACCTCAAGGCCGCACAATCCCTCAGCGGCGTGACCCTGTCGCCGGCGGCCTGGCCGAAAAGCGACTGGTGGAAAAGCCTCGGCGACCCGCAGCTCGACGGGCTGATCCGCGAAGCCCTGCACGACAGCCCGGACATGCAAATCGCCGACGCCCGCGCCCATCAGGCCAGCGCCGCCGCTTACGCCGCCGACGCCGAACGGATGCCGACCCTCGATGCCAGCGCCGGCATCAGCCGCTCGCGCCTGGCGCGGGATCAGGACCCGAACGGGCAGGGCGATGCCTACTCCACCGTGCGCAACATCGGCGCCAGTTTCAATTACAACTTCGACCTCTGGGGCGGCCAGCGCGACGCCTGGGAAGCCGCACTGGGCCAGGCACGTGCCGCCGAAGTCGACCGGCAGGCGGCGCAGTTGACGCTGGCGGCCGACGTCGCCCGCGCCTACAGCGATCTGGGGCAGGCGCACATCGTCCATGATCTGGCCAGCGAAGACCTCAAGCGCACCCGGCAGATGCTCGACCTGAGCCAGCGGCGCCTGAGTTCCGGGATCGACAGTCAGTACCAGTTCCAGCAGACCGAAAGCCTGCAAGCTTCGTCGGAAGCCAGCCTGATCGACGCCGAAAAACGCCTGCAAAGCGCGAAAATCGCCTTGGCTGTCCTGCTTGGCAAAGGCCCGGATCGCGGCAACGACATCGCCCGGCCGAACATTCTCCAGGCCAGCGCCGTGGCACTGCCATCGGTGCTGCCGGCCGAGCTGCTCGGCCGCCGTCCGGACCTGGTGGCAGCGCGCTGGCGGGTCGAGGCGGCGAGCAAGAATATCGACGCCGGCAAAACCCGCTTCTACCCCAACCTCAACCTGAGCGCCGCGGCCGGTGCCGAGTCGTTGCTGGGCGATGCGATGTTCGGCTCCGCCAGTCGTTTCTTCAACATTGCGCCGACGATCTCCGTGCCGATTTTCGACGGTGGCCGCCTGCGTGCCGATCTCGATGCCCGCGACGCCGATTACGACCTCGCGGTGGCGCAGTACAACAAAAGCCTGGTCAAAGCCCTGGGCGATGTCAGCGACACCATTAACCAGTTGCGCGATATCGGTCGGCAGATCGGGGCCCAGCAACACGCCACCGACATTGCCCAGCAGTCATACAACACCGTGGTCCAGCGTTACGGTTCCGGCATCGGCAATTACCTGGACGTGCTCAGCATCGAGCAGCAACTGCTCCAGGCCCAGCGTCAGCTGGCCAGCCTGAATGCCGAGCAGATCGATCTGTCGATCCAACTCATGCAGGCGCTGGGGGGCGGTTTCCAGGGCGACACCCTGACCGCAGCCAACGCAACCCCAGCCACGCAGCACAACTAATTCAAGGTACTCGTCATGGCTACTGCCGATACAACTCAAGCCCCTGACACCCCGCAAGACGCGAGCAATCAGCGCAAGCGCAAAGTCATGCTGCTGGTCCTGGCGCTGGTGGTGATACTCACCGGCCTGGGCGTCTGGGGTTATCACGAACTCTACGGGCGCTGGAACGAAAGCACCGACGACGCCTATGTAAACGGCAACGTGGTGGAAATCACTCCGCTGGTCACCGGCACCGTGGTCAGCATCGGCGCCGACGACGGCGACCTGGTCCAGGAAGGCCAGGTGCTGATCAACTTCGACCCGAACGATGCCGAAGTCGGCCTGCAAAGTGCCCAGGCCAACCTGGCCCGCACCGTGCGCCAGGTGCGCGGCTTGTACAGCAACGTCGACGGCATGAAAGCCCAGGTCAACGCCCAACAAGCTGAAGTGCAGAAGGCTCAGGACAACTTCAATCGCCGGAAAAACCTCGCCGCTGGCGGCGCGATTTCCCAGGAAGAACTGTCCCATGCTCGCGACGACCTGACCTCGGCGCAAAACGCCTTGGCCAACGCCAGACAGCAACTGAAAACCACCAGTGCGCTGGTCGATGACACCGTGGTTTCGTCGCACCCGGACGTTATGTCCGCTGCTGCGCAATTGCGTCAGGCTTACTTGAACAACTCGCGCAGCACCTTGATCGCACCGGTGACCGGTTACGTCGCCAAGCGCACCGTGCAACTCGGGCAGCGGGTGCAGCCGGGCACGGCGCTGATGGCGGTGATTCCGCTGGATCAGCTGTGGATCGACGCCAACTTCAAGGAAACCCAGCTGCGTGACATGCGCATCGGCCAGCCGGTGGACATCGAAGCCGACCTGTACGGCAGCGACGTGAAATTCAGCGGCACCATCGACAGCCTCGGCGCTGGCACCGGCAGCGCATTTGCCTTGCTGCCAGCACAGAACGCCACGGGTAACTGGATCAAGATCGTCCAGCGGGTGCCGGTGCGGATCCACATCAACGCCGAAGAGCTTGCAAAACATCCACTGCGGGTCGGCCTGTCGACCCAGGTCAATGTGAACCTGCATGACCAGAGCGGTCCGGTGCTGGCGCAACAACCGCCGCAAAAGGCTTCGTTCAGCACCAGCGTCTACGACCGTCAGTTGGCCGAGGCCGACGCAATGATCACTCGTTTGATCCACGACAACAGCGCAGCGGTCAGCAAAACCGCTCAACGCTGATCGCCATCCCACCGACCTGTGGGAGCGAGCCTGCTCGCGAAAGCGGTCTTCTATTCAACATCTCTGTTGACTGAATCACCGCTTTCGCGAGCAGGCTCGCTCCCACAAGGCCAGCGGCGTCCATTGAATGGTGCCGCGCCTGCCCAGTTTCAAAGGATTCGCGATGAGCAATAACGCGTCTTTCACGCCGCCCAGCCTGGTGCTCAGCACCATCGGCCTGTCGCTGGCGACCTTCATGCAGGTGCTCGACACCACCATCGCCAACGTGGCGTTGCCGACGATATCCGGCAACCTGGGCGTGAGTTCGGAGCAGGGCACCTGGGTCATCACTTCGTTCGCGGTGAGCAACGCGATTGCGCTGCCATTGACCGGTTGGTTGAGCCGACGCTTCGGTGAAGTGAAGCTGTTTCTCTGGGCGACCGTGCTGTTTGTGCTGGCCTCGTTTCTCTGCGGTATTTCGACTTCGATGCCTGAGTTGATCGGCTTTCGGGTGCTGCAAGGCCTGGTCGCCGGTCCGTTGTACCCGATGACCCAGACGCTGCTGATCGCGGTGTATCCGCCGGCCAGGCGCGGCATGGCCCTGGCGTTGCTGGCGATGGTCACGGTGGTGGCGCCGATTGCCGGTCCTATCCTCGGCGGCTGGATTACCGACAGCTATAGCTGGCCGTGGATCTTCTTTATCAACGTGCCGATCGGTGTTTTCGCGGTGATGGTGGTGCGCCAGCAACTCAAGGCGCGGCCGGTGGAAACCAGCTACCAGCCGATGGATTACGTCGGTTTGATCACACTGATCATTGGCGTCGGCGCCTTGCAGGTGATCCTCGACAAGGGCAATGACCTGGACTGGTTCGAGTCGAGCTTCATCCTCATCGGCGCGGCCATTTCAGTGATAGCGCTGGCGGTGTTCGTGATCTGGGAAATGACCGACAAACACCCGGTGGTCAATCTGCGGCTGTTCGCTTACCGCAATTTCCGCATCGGCACCATTGTGTTGGTGTTGGGTTACGCCGGGTTTTTCGGGATCAACCTGATCCTGCCGCAATGGCTGCAAACCCAGATGGGTTACACGGCGACCTGGGCGGGGCTGGCGGTGGCGCCGATCGGTATTTTGCCGGTGTTGATGTCGCCATTTGTCGGCAAATACGCACACAAGTTCGACCTGCGGCTGCTGGCCGGCCTGGCGTTCCTGGCGATTGGCCTGAGCTGCTTCATGCGTGCCGGGTTTACCAACGAAGTGGACTTCCAGCACATCGCCCTGGTGCAGCTGTTCATGGGGATTGGCGTGGCGCTGTTCTTCATGCCGACCTTGAGCATTTTGATGTCAGACCTGCCACCGAGCCAGATCGCCGACGGCGCGGGCCTTGCGACCTTCCTGCGGACCTTGGGCGGCAGTTTTGCGGCGTCGCTGACGACGTGGATCTGGATTCGCCGGGCCGATCAGCACCACGCCTATATGAGCGAAAGCATCAGCACCTATGAGCCGGCTACCCGCGAGGCGCTGAACAGCTTGGGCGGGGCGAGCAATCAGGCCTATGCGCAACTGGACCATGTGCTGACCAGTCAGGCGTACATGCTCTCCACCGTGGATTACTTCACGTTGCTGGGGTGGGCATTCATGGGCTTGATTGTGCTGGTGTGGCTGGCGAAACCGCCGTTTGCGGCGAAGGCGGGGCCGGCTGCCTCCGGCCACTAAGCCCGGGTTGCCGACAATCCCACTGTAGGAGCTGGCTTGCCGGCGAAGGCGGTTTCACATTCAACGAAGATGTTAACTGATCCGGCGCCTTCGCTGGCAAGCCAGCTCCTACAGGGGATTTGTGTTCGGCAGTCAGGTTGCGGGCGCCGCCAGTTGCGGTGGCGGGGCGAAGTCGAACGGCGCCAGCGCGAACCCTTGCTCATCCACCTGCAACGCCCAGCCCTGACGATCCCAATCCCCCAGCACTATGCGCCTGGCCGCCTGCTCGCCAATCTGCAACTTGTGGATGGCGGGGCGATGGGTATGGCCATGGATCAAGGTTTTCACGCCGTAGGCCTGCATGATCCGCGGCACCTCGTCTGGCGTGACATCGACGATGTCGTTGGCCTTCATTCGCGTTTGCGCACGGCTTTCACTGCGCAGCTTGCGCGCCAGCTTCTGCCGGGTGCCCAGGGGCAAATGGCGCAGGATGAACAAGGTCACGGGATTACGCAGGTAGCGTCGCAGCTTCATATAGCTGACGTCACGGGTGCAGAGGCTGTCGCCGTGCATCAACAGCACCGGCTCGCCGTAAAACTGCACGACACTCGGGTCCTTCAATAATGTGCAGCCGGCCTGTTTGCAAAAGGCCTTGCCGAGCATGAAGTCGCGATTGCCGTGCATCAGATAAATGGCCGTGCCGCTGTCGCTGAGATCGCGCAGGGCCTGGCAGATGGAACGCTGGAAGGTGGTCATGGCATCGTCGCCAATCCACGCTTCGAAAAAATCGCCCAGGATATATAACGCACTCGCCGAGCGGGCGCGCCCGGCGAGCAAATCCAGAAACGCCCGGGTAATGTCCGGGCGCTCCTCTTCCAGATGCAAGTCTGAAATCAGCAGTATCACTCAATGATCTCGGCTTTCTCGATGATCACGTCTTCTGCTGGCACGTCCTGGTGGCCGGACTTCATGGTGGTGGAAACACCCTTGATCTTGTCGACGACGTCGGTGCCGGCAACGACTTTGGCGAATACTGCGTAGCCCCAGCCTTGAGTGGTCTTGGCGCTGTGGTTCAGGAAGCTGTTGTCAGCCACGTTGATGAAGAACTGGGCGGACGCCGAATGCGGCTCCATGGTACGGGCCATGGCCACGGTGTACTTCTCGTTTGGCAGGCCGTTGTCGGCTTCGTTCTGGATGCTTGGGCGCTTGTCTTTCTTTTCTTTCATGCCTGGCTCGAAACCGCCGCCCTGGATCATGAAGTTACCGATGACGCGGTGGAAAACGGTGTTTTCGTAGTGACCGGCTTTGACGTATTCGATGAAGTTGGCAACGGTCAGCGGTGCCTTTTCAGCGTTCAGTTCCAGGACGATGTCGCCATGGTTGGTGGTCAGTTTGACTTGGGTCATGATGGTTTCTCTTTCTATGAATTCGTGGGTTTCGAGGCTCGGCAGCCCTCAACCGGTCCGGCCAATGTTGGCCAAGGTGCGCAGTTTAGCGTGCCGGGCGCGAATTTCGAGGCCGTTTTTCATTTGCATCCGATTAAATGCAGCCGTTTTCGGGCCTGCTCTGTCAGCGACTTGACAGCATCGGCTATGATAAGCCCCTTTGATTTATAACAGCCGCTTTGATTTGGCCAACTGGCCGCGCACTTGTACGTTCAAGGATCCTATGAGCAAGCCCACTGTCGACCCTACCTCGAATTCCAAGACCGGCCCTGCCGTGCCGGTCAATTTCCTGCGCCCGATCATCCAGGCGGACCTGGACTCGGGTAAGCACACGCAGATCGTCACCCGTTTCCCGCCTGAGCCCAACGGTTACCTGCACATCGGTCACGCCAAGTCGATCTGTGTGAACTTCGGCCTGGCCCAGGAATTCGGCGGCGTCACGCACCTGCGTTTCGACGACACCAACCCGGCCAAGGAAGACCAGGAATACATCGACGCGATCGAAAGCGACGTCAAATGGCTGGGCTTCCAATGGTCCGGTGAAGTGCGCTATGCCTCGCAGTATTTCGACCAGTTGCACGACTGGGCCGTCGAGCTGATCAAGGCCGGCAAGGCCTACGTCGACGACCTGACCCCGGATCAGGCCAAGCAATACCGCGGCACCCTGACCGAGCCGGGCAAGAACAGCCCGTTCCGCGATCGCTCCGTGGAAGAAAACCTCGACTGGTTCGCCCGCATGCGCGCCGGTGAATTCCCGGACGGCGCACGGGTGCTGCGGGCCAAGATCGACATGGCCTCGCCGAACATGAACCTGCGCGACCCGATCATGTATCGCATCCGTCACGCGCACCACCACCAGACCGGTGACAAGTGGTGCATCTACCCGAACTACGACTTCACCCACGGTCAGTCGGACGCCATTGAAGGCATCACCCACTCGATCTGCACCCTGGAGTTCGAAAGCCACCGTCCACTGTACGAGTGGTTCCTGGAGAACCTGCCGGTTCCTGCGAACCCGCGCCAGTACGAGTTCAGCCGCCTGAACCTGAACTACACCATCACCAGCAAGCGCAAGCTCAAGCAACTGGTGGACGAGAAGCACGTCAATGGCTGGGACGATCCGCGCATGTCCACGCTGTCGGGTTTCCGCCGCCGTGGCTACACGCCGAAATCGATCCGCAATTTCTGCGAAATGATCGGCACCAACCGTTCCGACGGCGTGGTCGACTTCGGCATGCTCGAATTCAGCATCCGCGACGACCTCGACCACAGCGCCCCCCGTGCCATGTGCGTATTGCGTCCGCTGAAAGTCGTGATCACCAACTACCCGGAAGGCCAGGTCGAGAACCTCGAACTGCCATGCCACCCGAAAGAAGACATGGGCGTGCGCGTATTGCCGTTCGCCCGTGAGCTCTACATCGACCGTGAAGACTTCATGGAAGAGCCGCCAAAAGGCTACAAGCGCCTGGAGCCGAATGGCGAAGTGCGTCTGCGCGGCAGCTACGTGATCCGTGCCGACGAAGCGATCAAGGACGCCGACGGCAATATCGTTGAACTGCGTTGCTCCTATGACCCGCAAACACTGGGCAAGAACCCTGAAGGCCGCAAGGTCAAGGGCGTGGTGCACTGGGTACCGGCCGCGGCCAGCGTCGAATGCGAAGTGCGTCTGTACGATCGCCTGTTCCGTTCGCCGAACCCTGAGAAAGCCGAAGACAGCGCCGGTTTCCTGGACAACATCAACCCTGACTCGCTGCAAGTCCTCACCGGTTGTCGTGCCGAGCCTTCGCTTGGCAACGCACTGCCGGAAGACCGTTTCCAGTTCGAGCGCGAAGGTTACTTCGTCGCGGATATCAAGGACTCGAAACCAGGTGCTCCGGTATTCAACCGTACCGTGACCTTGCGTGATTCGTGGGGCCAGTGATTCAAGGAACCTCTAAAGTGCTTTCGATCTACAACACGCTCACCAAGAGCAAAGAAGTCTTCAAACCCCTGGATGGCAACAAGGTGCGCATGTACGTCTGCGGGATGACCGTGTACGACTACTGCCACCTGGGCCACGGCCGCAGCATGGTCGCCTTCGATCTGGTGACGCGCTGGCTGCGCTTCAGCGGTTTCGACCTGACCTACGTGCGCAACATCACCGACATCGACGACAAGATCATCAATCGCGCCCGTGAAAACGGCGAGTCGTTCGAAGCGCTGACCGAGCGCATGATCGCGGCGATGCACGAAGACGAAGCGCGCCTGAACATCCAGAAACCGGACATGGAGCCGCGCGCCACCGGGCATATCCCCGGCATGCACGCGATGATCCAGACCCTGATCGACAAGGGCTATGCCTACGCCCCGGGCAATGGCGACGTGTACTACCGCGTCGCCAAGTTCATGGGCTACGGCAAGCTGTCGCGCAAGAAAATCGAAGACCTGCGCATCGGCGCGCGGATCGAAGTCGACGAATCCAAGCAGGACCCGTTGGACTTCGTGCTGTGGAAAGGCGCCAAGCCAGGCGAACCGAGCTGGCCATCGCCGTGGGGCGACGGTCGTCCGGGCTGGCACATTGAGTGCTCGGTGATGTCGACCTGCTGCCTGGGCGAGACCTTCGACATTCATGGCGGCGGCAGCGACCTCGAGTTCCCGCACCACGAAAACGAAATCGCCCAGAGCGAAGCGGCTACTGGCAAGACCTACGCCAACGCGTGGATGCATTGCGGCATGATTCGCATCAATGGCGAGAAGATGTCCAAGTCCTTGAACAACTTCTTCACCATCCGCGACGTGCTCGACAAGTACCACCCGGAAGTCGTGCGTTACCTGCTGGTATCGAGCCACTACCGCAGCGCGATCAACTACTCGGAAGACAACCTCAAGGACGCCAAGGGCGCCCTCGAGCGTTTCTACCACGCGTTGAAAGGCCTGCCGAACGTGGCGCCGGCCGGTGGCGAAGCGTTCGTCGAGCGCTTTACCCAGGTGATGAACGACGACTTTGGCACACCGGAAGCCTGCGCGGTGCTGTTCGAGATGGTGCGCGAGATCAACCGCCTGCGCGAGAGCGATTTGAACGCCGCCGCCGGCCTGGCTGCCCGTTTGAAAGAACTGGCCAGCGTGCTGGGTGTGTTGCAGCTTGAAGCCGACGACTTCCTGCAGGCCGGTGCCGAAGGGCGGGTCGATGCGGCTGAGGTCGATGCGCTGATTGCTGCGCGTCTGGCAGCTCGTGCTGGTAAAGACTGGGCCGAATCCGACCGAATCCGCGACCAGCTGACCGCCATGGGCGTGGTGCTGGAAGACGGGAAGGGCGGGACGACCTGGCGTCTGGCTGACTGATTGCTGTGTTTGCTACAAAACAAAACCCGCCTTGTGCGGGTTTTTGTTTTTGGGTATGGCAGCGAATGCTGTATCGACAATGCTGACGCCTTCGCTGGCAAGCCAGCTCCTACAGGGATTGCGTCGTTCGCAATGTTAGCAATCGACGCGACCTTGTAGGAGCTGGCTTGCCAGCGAAGGTCTAAAGCCGAACACCGCATCTGCAGTTCTCTTGTCATTCAGTCTGGCGCAATCGCTTGTAGAGGGTATTCCGGCTAACCCCAAGGCGCCGCGCCAAGTGCGAGATATTCCCCCCCACCGCCTGCAACTGCCGATTCAATTCCTCCACATCATTCAAATCCAACGCCAAGGGTTCCTCCACCTCGACCGGCTCCATCTCCAGATCCACAAAAAAATCATCCGGCAAATGCTCCAGACGCACCGGCTGTTCCTCGGCCATGGCCAGCGCCACCTGAATCACACTGCTGACCTGCCTTAAATTCCCCGGCCACGGATGGCGGCTGAACAATTCCAGCACTTCACGACTCAATCCGGCCCACTGCGACGGCTCACGATGCTGCTCCCACAGGCGCTTGAACAGTGCCTGCTTGTCACTGCGTTCGCGCAGGGGAGGCAGTTCCAGGGTCAAGCCGCCTATCCGGTAATAAAGGTCTTCACGAAACCGCCCCAACTGAACCTGCTCGCGCAGCGACCGGTTGGTCGCCGAGATAATGCGAATGTCCACCGGGAACAGCTCGCTGCTGCCCACCGGTTGCACGCAACGCTCCTGCAACACCCTCAATAACCTGGCCTGGGTCGGCAACGGCATGTCGCCGATTTCATCGAGAAACAGCGTGCCTTTATCCGCCTTGCGGATCAGCCCGATGCTGCCTTTCTGATTGGCCCCGGTGAACGCGCCTTTCTCATAGCCGAACAGCTCGGACTCCACCAGTTCGGCGGGGATCGCCGCACAGTTGACGGCGATGAACGATTGTTTGCTACGGGAGCTGGCCTGATGCAGGGCTTTGACGAAGACTTCCTTGCCGACCCCGGTTTCCCCATGGATCAACAGGGGTATGTCCTTTTCCAACAAGCGCTCGGCCTGGCGCACGGCTTTTTCCACGCGGCTGTCGCCAAAATGCAGGGTGCTCAGGCTGATGGCGGCAGGCGCGGTCACCGCCGGTTCAACAACCAGCGGCGCCTGGACAGGTGCTTGCTTCGGCCGTTTCAACAGGCACTGAAAGCGGTTGCGTCCGGAGGCTTGCAGCGCAAAGGGTAACCCTTCGGGCTGGTTCAACAGCTCCGATAGCGACACCTTGAACAGGCTTTCGACACGGACCCGCGACAGGCTGATGCCCAGCAGGTTGTCGGCCCGGCGATTGGCGGACAGCACCTGGCCGCTCTCATCGAAAATCAACAGCCCGGCCCATTGGCTGTCGAGGTTGTTCAGCCCGGTGTTGAAGGTCAGTTGAAAGTGCTGGCCATGGAACAGGTTGAGGATCAGCCGGTTCTCCACGGTCTGGCTCATCATCTTGACCATGCCGAGGGTGTGGGACGGCGGCAGGTAACTGTCGCTGGAGACATCGAGTACCGCGATCACCTGGCGTTCGGCATCGAAAATCGGCGCGGCGGAACCGGTCATGAAGCGGTTGGCCTTCAGGAAGTGTTCATCGTGCTCGATATGCACCGCCTGCTCGCAGGCCAGCGCGGTGCCGATCGCATTGGTGCCGCTGCAGCGTTCCATCCAGCTGGCGCCGGCGCTGAAGCCGCGGGTCAGTCTGGGCTCGATAAAACGCTGGATACCCCAGGATGTCAGCACCTGGCCCTGATTGTCGGCGAGCATGATCAGGCAATTGGAATTGCTCAGGATGTTTTCGTAATAGGGCAGGACTTCCTGGTGGGTGGTCTGCACCAGTGAGTGCTGGCTCTCCAGCAACCGGGCGACGCCCTCGGCCGACAACTGGTCGAACGCAGGGGCGCTCTGATGATCGAGACCGAACGCGCGGCAACGGGACCAGGAGTCCTGGATGATGGCGTCATGGGAGAGCGGCAGGGCGGGAGCGGCCATGGCAGTCGATCTCTGAATAACAAAATTTTTTGTTGTTATAGGTACTCCCCTGTGGGAGCGAGCCTGCTCGCGAAGAGGGAGTGTCAGTCGACATTAATGTTGGCTGACCAACTGCTTTCGCGAGCAGGCTCGCTCCCACAGGTTTTGCAATTCTGTCCTGTGCCCGTAGTTCCCTGTAGGAGCCCGGCTTGCCGGCGAAGGCGATTTCGATGACGCCTTCGCCCAGGCCGGGCTCTTACAGGGAGCGCGAAACGGTCCATAGAGTGTTGTTCACTATTGTTCATTGTCAATCGACGGGTTGTTCAAATGTTCAGTGAAGGCTGTTCATTTCTGTTCAGCAATGAACACGGTTCTGCCGTCCTGTGAGGAATTTTCAAACCGGATCAAAGGCTTATATTTTCTGGCACAAAACTCGCTCTATCGCTCAGGTCGCTTGACTCCAATAATAAAAAAGGCCGAGCCATGTCATTAACCCTGGAGCACGTCAGCCGCACCGTCGAGGGCCAGACCTGGATCGACGATGCGTGCCTTGATTTCGAACCCGGATCCTTCAACGTGTTGCTCGGCCGCACCCTGTCCGGCAAAACCAGCCTCATGCGCCTGATGGCCGGCCTGGACAAGCCCGACAGCGGCCGCATCCTGATGAATGGCGTCGACGTCACCCAGCGCCCGGTGCGGCTGCGCAATGTGTCGATGGTCTATCAGCAGTTCATCAACTACCCGACCATGACGGTGTTCGAGAACATTGCTTCGCCGTTGCGCCAGGGCGGCGTTTCCAACGAACTGATCCAGAGCAAGGTGCTGGAAACCGCAAAGATGCTGCGCATCGAAAAATTCCTGCAGCGTTATCCGCTGGAACTCTCCGGTGGCCAGCAACAGCGCACGGCCATGGCCAGGGCGCTGGTCAAGGACGCCGAGCTGATCCTGTTCGACGAGCCTCTGGTCAACCTCGACTACAAACTGCGCGAAGAACTGCGTCAGGAGATGCGCGAGCTGTTCAAGGCGCATCACACCATCGCCATCTACGCCACCACCGAACCCAACGAAGCCCTGGCCCTGGGCGGCACCACGACCATTCTGCATGAAGGCCGGGTGATCCAGAGCGGCAAGTCCTCTTCGGTGTATCACCAGCCGCAAACCGTGCTGGCCGCTGAATTGTTCAGCGAGCCGCCGATCAACCTGATGCCTGGGCGCATCGCCGGCAACGAGGTGAGTTTCGCCAATTTCGTGCACTTTCCATTGAACGTGGATCTGCGGCCGGTGGGCGAGGGCGAGTTCCGCTTCGGCGTGCGGCCCAGCCACATTTCGCTGGTGCCCAGCAACGATGACGATCTGGAACTGGCGGTGACCGTCGAGGTGGCGGAGATCAGCGGTTCGGAAACCTTCCTGCACGTGCGCAACGAGCATTTCCTGCTGGTGCTGCACCTGCCCGGGGTCCATGAATACGATGTCGACGCGCCGATTCGCATCTACATACCGACCCATAAACTGTTTGTGTTCGATACCCGGGGGCGGCTGGTCCAGGCGCCCGGCCGCCGTATCGCGAGGGTTGCCTGATGGCCGAAATCCGCTTGCAGAACCTCGCCCACAGCTACACCCGCACGCCGACCGGCCCCGACGATTACGCGATCCGCGAGATGGACCATGTCTGGGAGCAGGGTGGTGCCTACGCCTTGCTCGGGCCTTCGGGCTGCGGCAAGTCGACTTTGCTCAACATCATTTCCGGGTTGCTCAGCCCATCCCAGGGCCAGGTGCTGTTCGACAGCAAAGTGGTCAACGAGCTGACCCCGGAGAAGCGCAATATCGCTCAGGTTTTCCAGTTTCCGGTGGTCTACGACACCATGACGGTGTACGACAACCTGGCCTTCCCGCTGCGCAACCAGGGCATGGCCGAGGCGAAAATCCACAGCAAAGTGCAGGAGATCGCCGAAGTCCTCGACCTCCAGACACTGCTGAGCAAGAAGGCGCGCAACCTCACCGCCGATGAAAAACAGAAAGTCTCCATGGGCCGGGGATTGGTGCGTGATGACGTGTCGGCGATCCTGTTCGACGAGCCGCTGACGGTGATCGACCCGCACCTGAAGTGGAAGCTGCGGCGCAAGCTCAAGCAGATCCACGAGCAGTTCAACATCACCATGGTCTACGTGACCCACGATCAGCTGGAGGCCTCGACCTTCGCCGACAAGATCGCGGTGATGTACGGCGGGCAGATCGTGCAGTTCGGTACTCCACGGGAACTGTTCGAGCGGCCAAGCCACACCTTTGTCGGCTATTTCATCGGCAGCCCGGGCATGAACCTGATCGAGGTGCAGCCGCAACCTGGCGGCGTCGGGTTCGCCTCGACCCACTTGCCGCTGTCCGAGGCACAACAGCAACGCATCGCCGAGTCCGAGTGGCAAACCCTGAAGGTCGGTATCCGTCCGGAGTTCGTCCACGTGTGGGACGAACCCTTTGATGACGCGCTGCGGGCCCAAGTCGTACACGTCGAAGACCTGGGCACCTACAAGATCGTGACACTGAACCTCGACGGCGCGCCGCTGAAAGTGCGCCTGGCCGAAGACAAGCCGGTGCCCGAAGGTACGGCGTACATCAGCTTCCCGGCGCAATGGTTGATGGTGTATGCCGATGACTACCTGCTGGAGGCACAGCCATGAACAAGGTGTACAACAACAAGGCCTGGTGGCTGGTGTTGCCGGTGTTTTTGCTGGTGGCGTTCAGTGCGGTGATCCCGATGATGACCGTGGTCAACTACTCGGTACAGGACATCTTCGACCAGTCCAGCCGCTACTTCGTCGGCGCCGACTGGTACCGGCAGGTGCTGCTCGATCCGCGCTTGCACGACTCGCTGCTGCGCCAGTTCATCTACTCCGGGTGCGTGCTGCTGATCGAAATCCCCCTGGGCATCGCCATCGCCCTGACCATGCCGACCAAGGGGCGCTGGTCGTCGCTGGTGCTGATCATCCTGGCGATCCCGCTGCTGATCCCGTGGAACGTGGTCGGCACCATCTGGCAGATCTTCGGCCGGGCGGACATCGGCCTGCTCGGGGCGAGCCTCAAGGCCATGGGTATCAACTACAACTATGCGGCCAACACCATGGACGCCTGGGTCACGGTGCTGGTGATGGACGTCTGGCACTGGACGTCGTTGGTGGCGCTGTTGTGTTTCTCCGGCCTGCGGGCGATTCCGGACGTGTACTACCAAGCGGCGCGGATCGATCGGGCCTCGGCCTGGGCGGTGTTCCGGCATATCCAGCTGCCCAAGCTCAAGAGCGTGCTGCTGATCGCGGTGATGTTGCGGTTCATGGACAGCTTCATGATCTACACCGAGCCATTCGTACTCACGGGGGGAGGGCCGGGAAATGCCACCACTTTCTTGAGTCAGACCTTGACCCAAATGGCTGTAGGGCAATTCGACCTGGGCCCGGCAGCGGCGTTCTCGCTGGTGTACTTCCTGATCATCCTGTTGGTGTCCTGGCTGTTCTATACCGCCATGACTCACGCTGACGCCAACCGCTGAGGTCTGCCATGAGCAAGAGAAAGCTTATACCCCTGCTGATCTACATCCTGTTCCTGCTGGTGCCGATCTACTGGCTGCTGAACATGTCCTTCAAGAGCAACGGCGAAATCCTCGGGGGCCTGACGCTGTTTCCCCAGGACTTCACCTTCGCCAACTACAAGGTGATCTTCACCGACCCGAGCTGGTACACCGGTTACCTCAACTCGCTGTACTACGTGAGCCTGAACACGGTGATCTCGCTGAGCGTGGCGCTGCCGGCGGCCTACGCGTTCTCGCGTTATCGTTTCCTTGGTGACAAGCACCTGTTCTTCTGGCTGCTGACCAATCGCATGGCACCGCCGGCGGTCTTCCTGCTGCCGTTCTTCCAGCTGTACTCCTCGATCGGTCTGTTCGATACGCACATCGCGGTGGCGTTGGCCCATTGTCTGTTCAACGTGCCGTTGGCGGTGTGGATTCTCGAAGGCTTCATGTCCGGCGTGCCCAAGGAAATCGACGAAACCGCCTACATCGACGGCTACAGTTTCCCCAAGTTCTTCGTCAAGATTTTCGTCCCGCTGATCGGTTCCGGGATCGGTGTCACGGCGTTTTTCTGCTTCATGTTTTCCTGGGTCGAACTGCTGCTGGCGCGAACCCTGACCTCGGTGAACGCCAAGCCCATCGCCGCGGTGATGACGCGCACGGTCTCGGCGTCGGGCATCGACTGGGGCGTGCTGGCGGCGGCGGGGGTGTTGACTATCCTGCCGGGCATGCTTGTGATCTGGTTTGTTCGTAACCACGTGGCCAAGGGCTTTGCCCTGGGCCGGGTATGAGGAGCTGATGATGGAATGGATGAGTTGGACCGTCCCCACCGCGGCGTTCTTCTGCGCCATTGCCTTGATCCTGGTGGGCATGACGACCTGGGAATTACGCTCGCCGAGTGTCCCTCGGCGAGGTTTCTTGCCGATTGCCACCACCCGTGGCGATCGGTTGTTTATCGGTCTTCTCGGCAGCGCCTACCTGCATCTGCTGGTAATCGGCGCTACCGAATGGAGCATCTGGGTCGCGTTCGCGGTGTCCCTGGTGTGGCTGTTGGCTGTGATGCGTTGGGGCTAGTCGAAATCGATCGGCAACGTTGCTCCGAAACCTAAACAGGAGGTCTCTATGTTCGACAAAAACAATAAGCTGCGACATAGCGTTTCATTGGCAGCCATGCTGGCACTCAGCGGTTTGAGCGCTGCGGCCTGGGCCGATGCCTATGAAGACGCCGCCAAAAAATGGCTAGGCAGCGAGTTCAAACCGTCTACCCTCACGCCAGAGCAGCAGCTCGCGGAGTTGAAGTGGTTCATCAAGGCCGCCGAGCCGTTTCGCGGCATGAATATCAAGGTCGTCTCCGAAACCATCGCCACCCACGAATATGAATCCAAGGTGCTGGCCAAGGCCTTCACCGAGATCACCGGGATCAAGCTGACCCACGACCTGCTGCAGGAAGGCGACGTGGTGGAAAAGCTGCAGACCCAGATGCAGTCGGACAAGAACATCTATGACGGCTGGGTCAACGACTCGGACCTGATCGGCACGCACTTTCGCTACGGCAAGACCGAATCGATCACCGACCTGATGGCCAACGAAGGCAAGAACTTCACCTCGCCGACCCTGGACATCAAGGACTTCATCGGCATTTCCTTCACCACCGCGCCGGACGGCAAGATCTATCAGCTCCCCGACCAACAGTTCGCCAACCTCTACTGGTTCCGCGCCGACTGGTTCGAGCGGGCGGACCTGAAAGCCAAGTTCAAGGAAAAGTACGGCTACGAACTGGGTGTGCCGGTGAACTGGTCGGCCTATGAAGACATCGCCAAATTTTTCAGCGAGGACGTCAAGGAAATCGACGGTAAACGCATCTACGGGCACATGGACTACGGCAAGAAAGACCCGTCCCTGGGCTGGCGCTTCACCGATGCCTGGTTCTCCATGGCCGGCGCCGGCGACAAGGGCATCCCCAACGGCTTGCCGGTGGACGAGTGGGGCATCCGCGTCGAAGACTGCCATCCGGTCGGTTCCAGCATTACCCGCGGTGGCGACACCAACGGCCCGGCGGCAGTCTACGCCACCACCAAATACGTCGACTGGCTGAAAAAATATGCCCCGCCGGAAGCGGCGGGCATGACCTTCTCCGAGTCGGGCCCGGTACCTTCCCAGGGCAACATCGCCCAGCAGATCTTCTGGTACACCGCGTTTACCGCCGACATGACCAAGCCGGGCCTGCCGGTGATGAACACCGACGGCACACCGAAATGGCGCATGGCGCCCTCGCCGAAGGGGCCGTATTGGGAAGAGGGCATGAAACTCGGCTATCAGGACGCCGGTTCCTGGACCTTCCTCAAATCCACCCCCGAGAAGCAAAGACTGGCGGCCTGGCTGTACGCGCAGTTCGTGACCTCGAAAACCGTGTCCCTGAAGAAAACCATCGTCGGCCTGACCCCGATCCGCGAATCGGACATCAACTCCCAAGCCATGACCGACCTGGCACCGAAACTCGGTGGCCTGGTGGAGTTCTACCGCAGCCCGGCCCGCGTGCAATGGACCCCGACCGGGACCAACGTGCCGGACTATCCGCGGCTGGCGCAACTGTGGTGGAGCCACATCGCCGAAGCGGCCAGTGGCGAGAAAACCCCGCAGCAGGCGCTGGATGGCCTGGCCAAGGATCAGGACGCGATCATGACCCGTCTGGAACGCTCCAAGGCGCAAGCGACCTGCGCGCCGAAAATGAATCCTGAGCGGGATGCGCAGTACTGGTTCGATCAGCCAGGCGCACCGAAGCCGAAACTGGCGAACGAGAAGCCTAAAGGTGAAACCGTGAGTTATGCCGAGCTGTTGAAATCGTGGGAGGCGGCGCGTAAATAAATTGGTTGTGCTGTGAAAGGCGGACGGCACCGGAAGGTGCCGTTTTTGAGTGTGCCTGTGCCACCGCTTTCGCCAGCAAGCCGGCTCCTACAGGTTTTGCGTTACGCCACAATTCGTTCATCCGGCAACAATCCCTGCGCCGCGCCATAATGCATCCGTCCAGCCACAACCCCCTGTAGGAGCTGGCTTGCCAGCGAAGAGGCCATCCCGGACAACAAAGCTCTCCAGCCTGAAACACTCACCATGACAACAGACTACCAGCGCCTGTTCCTCCGCCATCGCGGGCAAGCCCGCTCCCACAAGTTTTGATCGACTGTGCGTTGGGGACTTTAGGAAAGAATGCTCTTCAGGCTTGAGGCTTATTAAGCCGGCCATCCAGGCCGAAAGGCTCTTGCAGCACCAGCTCGTACAAGCCATCAGCCATTTGCGGGTTCATCAGCAAATTCCAGCTATGCGGCGACACGCTGGAAGGCACCAATACAAAGGGATGCTGGTTCAGCAGGTCGGCACCGAACTGTTGCTGGCTGCGGCTAGGCGTGCCGGGTACCAACCAATGAGGGTTTGCAATGCTGTCGGGCTGCACCACATAAATCCTCGACGGGTCCAGCACACGGGCCTGCGTCAGGCGATGGGGCTTGCAATCCAACGCATCGAAATCCTTGTGTACGGCCACCTCAAGAATGGCCGTAGAGGCATCCAGGCTGGCATAAACCGTGGCCATGCCTTTCGGGTTCCAGCGTCCACCCACCTTTTCTGCCCCCACACCCAAATGCCAGGTGGGGGCATACTCAGCAGCGTCAAGGCGCCAGAAGTGAATCTCACTGCTTAAAGGGTCTTTAGCCATCAATAGACCCCGTACTCGATGCGCGTCAGAAAGTCAGTCACCAGCTCATAACCCACCGAGTTGGAAATCAAATCAATGGGCATCTCACCATCCAGGCCGCGAGCAGGTTTGACCATCCATTGCTCGGCCAGCTCACGCGAGCCCAACACATCGGTGGCCTTCTCCAACACCTCGGCATAATAGAGTGCGCGCGTGCTTTGCTCGGAGGTCAAGACTTCTTCGGGGTATTTCAACCGTCGGGCCAGGGTGCGATCAGATGCGCCCACGATCCTCGACAGCACGCCATACCGTTTGTAAACGTCACTGTGTTCAATCATGTCGATCACCGACTGAAGCGGGAAACCGTTTCTTACGGCCCTATAAATCTCCATACGATCATCACTCACGTCGCCGTGGAGCAATATCGCAACCATGTGTGTGGCGCGAGGTGTATCAGTCAATGCCACCGCAGGCTGGTTGTTTTTCAAAAGCGCCAAGGCCGCTTCAGCGTTGCGCGATTTAGCCGTACCGACCCGATCGACTCTTACGCGGGCCCCATCGGTGGGTTCGATTTTCTTCCTGGCACTCATGGTAGCCTCCGGCGTCAAGACATCTGGCATTTACTATAATGCCAAATGGCAGAGAGCACCTAGCTCTTCATTGGCCAACATTGAGAACCCCAATGCTTGCCAATGAAGTGCTACAACAAATACTGAACACAGTTTTGCGTCGTCAGCATGGGTGCGAACACCACAGATCCCTGTAGGAGCTGGCTTGCCAGCGAAGAGGCCATCCCGGACAACAAAGCTTTCCAGCCCTTGGCACCACTGAATTACTGGTATAGGGATCGCGAAGAACCTTCAAAAGCATCAAACATTTCGTTGGATAATGGCGCGTCGAAGTCTTCGGGAAGCACCAGTTTTACTTTCATTGCTCCTATGCGTTGGTAACAGAGTTCTGCATCACTCACACGCTCAGCAGCCAACCCATCAAAGTCTTCAACCGGTTCAAAAAAGCTGTCACGTTTCATTTTCGTTCTCGCGTTGATTTCGTGACAGTTAGCCGAAGCCACTGCGGCCGGGACTATTCAATCGGGTCAAGCCGATCCAGCGCCCGGGTCACCGCCAGCTCACCCAGCATGATGACTTGCGCGATGCCTAATAGGGTATTGCGCCTGGGCCCATCCGTGTGGTCCGCCAAATCCATCGTCATGACATTGGCCGAGGCCAGCGACTCGCAAGCATGGGCCAGCAGGGTTTCGGTATCGAGTTCCGGGTTGACGATGAACATGGTGCCGGGAGTGCGCGGGTTGTCCATGATGGGGACGTCCGGCTTTGGGTGATAGTCGAGGGCGCGCTCGGCGGCGTCGAGGGTTTCGCACGGAGATGCCGGATCGGTGTCCGGCGGGTTGGGTGTGACTTTGAACATGGCAAATCCTCGTTTACTGGTGAGGCTGCCACATTCGTTTCCAAGCGAAGGGGTGGCAGCTGTACGCAGGTTGGAAAACCAGGGTAAACGAGCCCGGCAGACCCAAAAGGTCTCCCACGCACAGCCGCCATAACGAAATGCACATAGTGCGAACGAGTACGTTATGAAGAGTGCCTTAGTGTCGTTTACCCGTCGGGTTTCCAAGCCCGGTCGCTAAATTTTCAGCGGCACGGAAACGATAGAACCAAGGCTCACGGCGCACAAGCCGGCGGATTCTGTCTTACCTGTAGGTAACGCCGCAAGGTGTTGTGGCTTTTCACGAAGTAATTTTCGAAGCGATTAAACATGAGTGTTTAAATTTCTTTGAGCGCCGCTCAGGTCAGTAGGGTTTTCACACAGTCCAGGAAGATGTCGTTGTTTAGTCTATCCATCGGGCTGCGCTCGTTCGTGAAAGAAACAACACAGACACCGCGCTTACATTTTAAAGAAAAGTTACATTTTGAAACTTCCGCTGTAGGAAATTGGTTGTTTGTTATTACGAAAACTCCTATTCGTTCATTTGACTATGCCATTGGATTGCTTTCAGTACGCGTTCCACCGTCTTATTCGTCGTCGCCCAATATTCTCAGTCTACGGTCGAAAACATCGTGGACTCAGTCGCATGAAATGGAGAAGTACATCAATGAATGAGGGTTATTTCATTGGCTTGAATGACAAGACCACCTGCGGTGGCAAAGTCCTGGATGGCGATACCAGAGTCATGATGTATGGCCTGGCTCATGCTCGCGAAGGCGATCGAGTCACCTGTGGAGAGGACGGCGAGACTTATCGAATCGTCGGTGGCGTTTCGCACATAATCAGTCATGGCAAGCACGTGGCTGGCACGCTGGACAGCTACAGCAATTGTCCCTGTAAAGCACAACTGATCCCTTCGGTATTCACGGCTACCTATCAGTATGAAGCACGTCCTGCGCGGAATGCCTCACATAGCGCCGCTCAACCGAACTCTCCTGCGGCGGCCCGGCATTCGGTAGCGCCGCGTCAATCCGGTTTCGTCCCTTCAAGCCCTCCAGCGCCAGCGGTATTCAACAGCGCAGAGCCTCAGGAACCTGGCTTCTATGTCGTGCCCAAAAGCATGACCCGCGAAGCATTGGAAGCGACGCTGTTCCCCACGCGCAACCCGGCCGTGATGAGCAAGTTTCAGGCGCTCAACCCCCGGTCAGGCGATCTCAAAGCGGGATCGATGATCGTGCTGAGCGATCCGGATAACACCTCCTGCACCTATCAGGAAGCGCTGCTGATGCAGACTGCTCAACAGGTCAAGGCTGACCTCGATCCCCTGACACCGGAGGAAGCCGATTTCATGGTCCGCCACGCGGCTGAAATCGCCAGTTTTACCAGCAAGACCTCGACCTGGCTTGGCGTTAGCGCGGTGGTGATGGAAAAGCACCTGACCAGCCTGCGCGATACCCTTCAAGCCATGGAACGCCTGCATCAGGACAGCTATCGCCAGCACGGTCACCTCAGATCGCCGCAGTTCTTCACCGAGCGCCAGCGTCTGCTTGCCCAACTGGATGCACATCTGCTGAACTCCACCCGCTTGCGTGGGCAGACGACCTTGGGTGATCACCCCAAGTTGAAGACGGCCCTTGGTATCTCCAGTCGCAGCCTGGTGCATCACTGGGACAAGGCCGGGGGACCGGGCCAGATACCAGGGTATTCCATTCATGTGAATGCGATCAGTCGGGCTGCCAAGTACATGAGCACCGGTGGTTACATCGGCATTGGTATTGGTGGCGTTTCTTCGCTATTGGCCATTCAGGAGGTTTGTAATATTGGCTCTGGGGCCGCTTGTGAGAAGGTCAGGTTTACGGAGGGAGGAAAGTTTGCTGGGTCCACCTTTGGTGGCGTTGCGGGTGCAGAGATAGGTAAATATGTCAGTGGACCTATCTGTCTGGCGCTTGGAGTCTCTACAGGAATTGGGGGAGTTGTCTGCGCCGCGACCTTGATCGGTACTGGAGCATGGGTGGGTACGACTTATATGGGTGATGGCGGTGAGTTAATGGGTGAAATTTTATACGAGAAAACCCAGCCATGATGGGAAAGGATTTTTGGATGTCCTGGCTAGCTTTTTGGATTCTAGCCGGTCCGATTTTGCTGGCCATTGCGAGCACTGCATACAGTCTGTACCTCAGATGGCGTTACCTAGACGCCATGCTGGAGGCCTTAAAAAATAGTCGTTATGTTCATACCTGGGGTCCAGGTTTGCGGCAGCAGGGGTGGTTTGGGGGCCTCTTGCTAATAGCAAAAATCGCCGGGATGGTGACTATGCCAAGGGTTTCAATCCGCATTGGCGAGCTGGACCCCGAGGATAATAAAAACTTCCCCCCCCATTTAAAGCGTCTTTTGAAAATCAAAGCGGTGATGCTGGCTGGCATTGCTGTTTGGGGATTCATTGCGTATGGGCTGATGAAGTTGGAGTGATTTTTGGGGCTTCACCTCAAGCTTAAAACGGCACCCGGTATTTCCAGCCGTAGCCTGGTGCACCATTGGGACAAGGCCGGACTACCGGGGCTAATACCAGGGTATTCCACTCATGTGAATGCGATCAGTCGGGCTGCCAAGTACATGGGCACCGGTGGTTACATCGGCATTGGTATTGGTGGAGTTTCTTAGCTATTGGCCATTCAGGAGGTTTGTAATAGTGGCTCTGGGGATGCTTGTGACGTGCCGCCAAGTACATATAGGCAGGCTATTAAATCGGTATTGGTATTCCGTCCCTTTTTTCAGAACTCCTGCTTGACAGGTAGTTACTCGCTCAGCTAACGATTGCTACAGTCACTAACCAATCGGACAATTTTCATGGATAAGGGTCATGGCACAGATGCCGAGGGATTCATTAAGACCATGCCAGCTGTCAATCTCCAACCAGAGTTTGAGAGTGTTGTCGGAGATGTCTGCCCGACCTTGGTCGAGGCGCTCGGGACGGCAGTAGATAGCATCTACCTGTATGGCAGCGTTGCCCGCGGACAAGCGAGACCAGGTGAGTCAGACTTGGATGTCACACTGCTGATCAATGGTCAACTTGAACTTTATAACAGCCAGCTAGAGCGTATAAAGGATGAGCTGCAGGAACGACATCCAGAAGTCACCAAGATTGATTTCGATGTAGGAACTCGCACTGAAGCTCTGGCTCCTGAGAATCATTTTAGCTGGGGCTACTGGCTAAAACATCATTGCCGGTGTGTTTGGGGAAGTGACCTTAGCAGCGAATTTCAGCGTTTTAAGCCCTCACGCGAGATCGCAATGGCAGTCAACGGAGATTTCGCTCGGATGCTAAGGAAGTACGCCACGTCGATTGAGTGTACGACTGATACCGAGCAACTACGTCGCTTGCAGCGCGAGGCGTCCCGAAAACTCATCAGGTCGACGAACATCCTGCGTCTGGATCAGGAGCAATCGTGGCCTCTGACACTGGAGGATTATGTAGAACTCTTTTTACGAATCGCTCCGAAAATGAGGCATGACATTGATTATTTTCTGAGACAGGCAAGGGTGCCAGACTCCGCAGCAGATACGTTTTCGGCAGCCCTCAGATCTTTTAAGGACTGGATGCTCGAGCAGCAAGCACGTCGCGGTATCCCTACCTGACGGGTAGCGGTCGATTAGACCAAAACAGCCAGATCCGTATACCTGGCAACCAATGGATCGGCCGTGAGCAGTTTCATCGGTTCTGTCATGGCCGTTGCAATAATCAGGCGGTCGAAAGGGTCGCGGTGGTGATGCTCAAGGTCCTTCACGGCAATCGCATGTTCTGAAGTCACGGGCAGTTCGATGAACCCGCTTTCAAGGCAATACTGGCGGATCTCCTCCATATCAACGTCCAGCTTTCCCAGCCCGACCTTGATCGCCATCTCCCAGAATGTCGCTGCGCTGACGTAAATGTCGGCGGCGCTCTCAATGACCTTTCTGGCTTTGGCGGATAACCTGGAGTCATCGCTGAGCGTCCAGAGCAGAATATGGGTGTCGAGCAAAAGCCTCACCCTTGGGCGCCTTCGAAAGCATCGAGCATGTCATCCGGCAATGGAGCATCGAAGTCTGCGGGAAGTACCAGTTTGCCTTTCATCGCTCCGATGCGCCGTCCGCTGGATTTCCCCACGGGAACCAGGCGGGCAAGGGCCCGACCATGCTTGGCAATGGTGATGATCTGGCCGGCGGCTGCGTCGTCGACGAGTTTGGACAGATTGTTTTTTGCTTCGGCCAACGGTACGACGATCATGGTTTCTCTCCCATATTCTGGACAAATATAGCCAGAATATTGGGGGGCGGTAAAGATGCGCGATTCTTCAAGTGGGACGGGGGGCGATTTGGAGCGTTTCACTCGATAGGTCAGCAGCGTGACATTACCTTGACGCTCAGCGGCCAAGGCGTCGAGGCCGTCTACCAGTTCGGAAAAGATGTCACGGTTCATTGTTCTTTCTCGCGTTGTTTTATCTATCCAGCCAGTCATTCAAGATAGCCCCAAGTGCGCAGTGCTGGATGTAGGACGAAACGGACATTCCCGCGGGAGCTTTCGGGTATTGCAGGAGGAGGAGAGCGCGGCGGTAAAAAATCCTACAAACGCAAAAACGGCACCCGAACAGACTGTGTGAAAACGCACTGATGGTGGTTCCAATCAAACGCCCCGACTTGTTCGGGGCGTTTGCTTTTGTGCGGGCAGCAGACAAAAAAGGGCGTTTCAGCCCATCAACGCCATCAACTGACG
>NZ_CABVHU010000021.1 GCF_902497855.1 Pseudomonas fluorescens | reverse complement strand
GGGCGAGTTTCCAGGCGGCCATCAGGATCGGGAAGTTCCACGGAATGATCTGCCCGACCACGCCCAGCGGTTCATGGATGTGATAGGCCACGGTGTTGCCGTCGATCTCGGCGGCGCTGCCTTCCTGCGCACGGATGCAACCGGCGTAGTAGCGGAAGTGGTCGGCGGCCAGCGGGATGTCGGCGTTGAGGGTTTCGCGCACGGCCTTGCCGTTGTCCCAGGATTCGGTGATTGCCAGGACTTCCAGGTTCTGTTCGATGCGGTCGGCGATTTTCAGCAGCACCAGCGAGCGCGCCTGGACGGACGTCGCGCCCCAGGCATCTGCAGCGGCGTGGGCAGCGTCCAGGGCTTTATCGATGTCTTCGGCCGTGGAACGCGGGAATTCGGCAATGGGTTGGCCATTTACTGGCGAAGTGTTGGTGAAGTACTGACCTTTGACAGGCGCGACGAACTCGCCGCCGATGTAGTTACCGTATTTGCTCTTGAACGAAACGATAGCGCCTTCAGTACCGGGGTGAGCGTAACGCATGAGATTTTCTCCTTGGCTTTTGTACTTATAAGAGAGCGCGCATGTGCGCTTGTTATAAGCGTAGAGCAAAGGTCGGGCCACTGCGCTGCAGCTCAGGTAAATCAAGGCCTTGCGCGATTTTTGTCGGACAGGCGGGTGCGGCCTGTGACGCTTTCGGTACAGCCCCTGTGACACTTTGTACCGGTTATGGCACAGCTTGTGACTGTATGGTCCTGCCAGCATTGCAATGCAAGCCCGGCTGGAGGATGCTCGGTGGCGGTGTACACCGCTCGGGGAGAACAATAAGAAATGCACGATAACCATTTGAGCCGCCATGCCCAGCAGGTATTGACCGTCACTCAGGGGAAATCGCACCTGCAAGGTCCCGGCAGCGACCCCTCCATTGCCCGGTCCTGGCTGCGCTGCCTTGAGGACTACCACCTCGACCCGGCCCTGACCATGGCCCCGACAGTGCTGGAACATGGTCGCCTCCTGGAAAGTCGCGAGCGCTTGCAGCAGGTGTTGCACATTGCCGGCAACGAAATGTCCAGCCTTCATCAGCAGCTCTCCGGCGCCGGCCACGCCGTGCTGCTCACCGATGCCCGCGGGGTCATTCTCAATTGCGTCACCGCGCCGGCCGAGCGGAAGATTTTCGAACGCGCCGGGCTCTGGCTCGGCGCCGACTGGAGCGAAGCCTGTGAAGGCACCAATGGTATCGGCACTTGCCTGGTGGAGCGTCAGTCCCTGACCATCCACCAGGACGAACACTTTCGCGGTCGCCATACAGGCCTGACCTGCTCGGCCAGCCCGGTATTCGACCCTCATGGCGAACTGCTGGCGGTGCTCGACGTGTCCTCGGCGCGCCACGAAGTCTCGCGGCAGAGCCAGTTCCACACCATGGCCCTGGTCAACCTGTCGGCGAAGATGATCGAGAGCTGCTATTTCCTGCGGTATTTCGACAATCAATGGTTGCTGCGTTTTCATCTTCAGGCCGAATCCGTCGGCTTGTTCAGCGAAGGGCTGCTGGCGTTCGACGGGGAAGGGCGTATCAGCGCCGTCAACCAGAGTGCGCTGAACCTGTTGGGGCATATCCGCGGTGGATTGCTGGGCAAACCGGTCGAGGCGTTTTTCGATTGCTCGCTGGATGAACTGCTCGGTCGGGCGAGCGTCAACGCCAGCGCCAGTTGGCCGCTGCGCACCCGTGACGGGCGAAGCCTGTTTGCCTTGCTGCGTGGGCAACCACGCAGTATTCCGGTGCCGCTGGCGCGCAGTCCGATGGTTGCCGATCGTTCCCGGCTTTCCGGGATCTGTCTGGGCGACACGGCGCTGCAGGACGATTTTCGCAAGTCCCTGCGAGTCTTCGAGCGTGACGTGCCATTGCTGATCAACGGCGAAACGGGATCTGGCAAGGAGGCCTTCGCCAAAGCCGTGCACCACGCCAGTCAACGGGCCGAAAAAGCCTTTGTCGCGCTCAATTGCGCGGCCATTCCTGAAAGCCTGATCGAGAGCGAGTTGTTTGGCTATCGCGGCGGCAGTTTCACCGGGGCGCGCAAGGAGGGCATGCGCGGCAAGTTGCAGCAGGCCGATGGCGGCACCTTGTTTCTCGATGAAATCGGCGACATGCCGCTGGCCTTGCAGACCCGGCTGTTAAGGGTGCTGGAAGATCGTCAGGTGGTACCGATTGGCGGCGAACCGGAGTCGGTCAATGTGCGAATCATCAGTGCCACTCACCGCAATCTGTTGGAACGGGTACAGGACGGCAGCTTCCGCGAGGATTTGTATTACCGGCTCAACGGGCTGGAGGTGGCACTGCCGGCGTTGCGCGAGCGCAGCGACAAGTCCCAATTGCTCGATTTTTTGCTGGCCGAAGAGGCGGGCGGTGAGACGGTGCTGATCGAAGAGTCGGCGCGGCAAGTCTTGTTGAGCTTCGCATGGCCGGGGAACGTGCGGCAGTTGCGCAATGTACTGCGTACGTTAGCCGCGTTGTGTGACGGCGGGCGGATCGGGCTGGAGGATTTGCCTGCGATGATTCGCCAGGCTCGGCCGGCGCAGGTCGTGACCGTCGAAGCACCGTCCGAGTTTCCGCTGGATGATGCCGAGCGGCTGGCGCTGCTCAATGCGCTGGAGCAGACACGATGGCATATGACCCACACGGCCGAACAGTTGGGGGTTAGCCGCAATACCCTCTATAGAAAATTGCGTAAACACGGTATCGCCCGCTAGGCCACGCCGCCCCTGTAGGAGCGAGGCTTGCCCGCGAAGAACGATAACGCGGTCCATCCGTTAAACCGCGTAATGGCCTTCGCGGGCAAGCCTCGCTCCTACAGAGACGGCGCTGATCTTCAAACACTGAGTGCGAATTTCCCCTCCCTGGGCTAACCTGCGCCCATGTTTTACGAGGTCGACTATGCACATTCATATTCTTGGTATCTGCGGCACTTTCATGGGTTCGATGGCGGTTCTGGCCAAAGAGCTGGGCCACCACGTGACGGGCTCCGATGCCAATGTCTACCCGCCGATGAGCACTCAGCTTGAGGCGCAGGGCATTGAGTTGACCCAAGGCTACGACCCGGCGCAGCTCGATCCGGCACCGGATCTGGTGGTGGTCGGCAACGCCATGTCCCGGGGCAACCCGGCCGTCGAATACGTGCTGAACAAAGGCCTGCCTTACGTCTCCGGCCCGCAATGGCTGGCGGATCACGTACTGCAAGGTCGCTGGGTGCTGGCCGTTGCCGGTACTCACGGCAAAACCACCACCAGCAGCATGCTCGCCTGGGTGCTGGAACATGCGGGCATGAGCCCGGGTTTCCTGATCGGCGGCGTGCCGCAGAACTTCTCTGTGTCGGCGCGCCTGGGTGACACGCCCTTCTTCGTCATCGAAGCCGACGAATACGACAGCGCCTTCTTCGACAAGCGTTCCAAGTTCGTCCACTACCGCCCGCGTACCGCAATCCTGAACAACCTGGAATACGATCACGCCGACATCTTCCCCGATCTGCCAGCCATCGAGCGGCAGTTTCACCATTTGGTGCGGACCATCCCGAGCGAAGGCCTGGTGATTCATCCAACCACCGAGCCTGCCTTGCAGCGCGTCATTGAAATGGGCTGCTGGACGCCAGTGCAAACCACCGGTGCTGGCGGTCAGTGGCAGGTCAAGTTGCTGAGCGAAGACGGTTCGGCCTTCGAAGTGATGTTCGAAGGCGTCGCGCAAGGCATCGTCGAGTGGGACATGACGGGCCAGCACAACGTTGCCAACGCCCTGGCCACTTTGGCTGCGGCGCGTCACGTCGGCGTTGTGCCATCCATGGGCATCGCCGCGCTGAGTGCCTTCAAAAGCGTGAAACGCCGGATGGAGATCGTCGCGCAAGTCGGTGGCATCACCATTTACGACGACTTCGCCCACCATCCGACCGCCATCGCCACCACCCTCGACGGCCTGCGCAAGCGCATCGGCGACGCACCGTTGATCGCGATCATCGAGCCGCGCTCCAACTCGATGAAACTCGGCGCCCACCGCGATGGCTTGCCGGAAAGCGTGGTCGATGCCGACCAAGTGATCTGGTACGCGCCGGCCAACCTTGGCTGGGACCTGGGCGCAACCGCCGCGTTGTGCACCGTGCCGTCGATCGTCAGCGATTCGCTGGAAGGTATCATCGAGCGCGTGAAGAGCCAGGCCCAGCCCGGCACCCACGTGGTGATCATGAGCAACGGCGGTTTCGGCGGCCTGCACGGCAAACTCGCCGAGGCGCTGCAATGAACAACGGTCCGGAACGCATCACGCTGGCGATGACCGGAGCTTCGGGCGCCCAGTATGGTTTGCGCCTGCTGGACTGCCTGATCCGCGAAGACCGCGAGGTGCACTTCCTGATCTCCAAGGCGGCGCAACTGGTGATGGCCACCGAGACCGACGTTACGTTGCCTCCCAAGACGCAAATGATGCAGGCCTTCCTCACCGAATACACCGGCGCGGCCGCCGGGCAGATTCGGGTGTATGGCAAGGAAGACTGGATGTCGCCGGTGGCCTCGGGCTCCGGCGCGCCGGCGGCGATGGTGGTGGTGCCGTGTTCCACCGGGACCTTGTCGGCCATTGCGACGGGGGCCTGCAACAACCTGATCGAGCGTGCCGCCGATGTCACGTTGAAGGAGCGTCGCCAGTTGATCCTGGTGCCGCGCGAGGCGCCGTATTCGAGCATTCATCTGGAGCACATGCTCAAGTTGTCGAACATGGGCGTGACGATTTTGCCGGCGTCGCCAGGCTTCTACCATCAGCCACAAACGATTGACGACCTGATCGACTTCGTCGTGGCGCGGATTCTCAACCTGCTGAACATTCCCCAAGACATGCTGCCGCGTTGGGGCGAGCACCATCTGACCAGCGATGAATAAGCTGCTGGTGACGGTGCTGGCGTTGCAGCTGACGGGCTGCGCCACCGCGCGCACGCTCGATGCCGCCAAACCGGGGGCGCCGGTGGTGTATTCGGGGACTCGACTGGATTTGTATGCCATGAATGGCGGTTGCTGCGCCATGGACCGTTTCGGCGCAGAAGCGCCGGCCTACCCAGGCATCGATCTGCCGGCCAGCGCCTTGCTTGATACATTGTTGTTGCCGCTGTCAGTGTTGACTGTGATTGGGGTCAGTTTTCAGGCGACTGGCGGGTTGTAGCTTTCGGCTGTGGATCTGCGTCGCGCCCTTCGCGGGCAAGCCTCGCTCCTACAAGCGAGGGCGCCCACTCAAACGCCACAAAATTACTTGCCTAACTTGCGCAACTCATCCGACTCGACAATCCGCAGCCCATCCTGCTCTTCCAGCGCCAGCCGCCACATGGCGCGAGCCAGTTGGCAGGCTTCGATGCCGCGATATTTGCCGGGGATCAAGCGGGACAAAGGCCCAACGAATTGCTCGGCCATCCGCGGTTCTACGCGTTCGCCCAGCAGCAACGAAGGCCGGCAAATGGTCAGTTGCGGCCAGTCCTGCGCGCGCAATGCGTATTCCATCTCGCCTTTGACCCGGTTGTAGAAAATCGAGGATCTGCGATCGGCCCCCAAGGCACTGATCACGATCAGGTGCCGTGCGCCCATCTCCCGTGCACGTTTGGCAAACGCCACCACCATGTCCAGGTCCACTGCGCGAAACGCCTGCTCCGAGCCGGCCTGCTTGATCGTGGTACCGAGACAGCAGTAGGCGATGTCAACGCGGCCTTTCAATTGAGGCAGAAACACCGACGGGTCGCCGACCGGATTTTCCAGATGAGGATGCTCGGCCAATGGCCGGCGTGATGGCGCCAATACCCGCGTAATCGTTGGCTCATTGAGCAGACGATCAAGAAGGTGTTCACCGGTCAGGCCGGTAGCTCCGGCAAGCAATACGTGCTGAGGCGTCAAGTACATAGTGTTTCTCCCTTGATACTATTCAGCTTAGTTGCTCTTTGCATCCTTGCTGGGGATAGAGGCACTTTGCAATGCCTTTCGTGCTTGCTGCTTGCGTAGCAGCTGCCAGTGGGAGAGCACGGTTTTTGGCGCCCAGATCTGCGGCTCGGAGGCTTCGAAGCTGTCTGCCAGTTCGCGCTCGGCCACGGTCGCGCTGGCCAGCTTGAAGGCGTGTTCCAGGTCGTCGGTCTGGTTTAGCGCCTGGGCGAACAAGGCATCGCCAAAGTAAGTGAAGTTGGCTTGTTCAGAGCAGCCGAAGGACACCCTGTCGGCCCGCGAGGCTGTCATGACCAGGGTGCGTTCGTCTTTCAGGGCCGGGATGAAGCCGCCGGAGTAGCAGGACGAAATCACGATGATCTTGTCGCGATTTTTCAGCGGTGCCAGGACGGCAGCGAGTTCATCGGCCGGCAGATCGGACAGTTCCATGCGCGGCTGGTCGAGCACCAGTTCATGTTCGCTGGTGCCGTGGCTGGTCAGGTAAAGAAAAATCAAATCTTCCGGACCGCTGCGCTCGGCCAGCTTCAGGGCGGCGCGGCGCAGGTTTTCCCCAGTGGCCATCGGTCGGTCTACAAGGTGGTCGCGATGGTTGACCAGGCGGATCTGGCCAAAGGCGCCGAAGCGACTGGCGAGCATGTTACTGACGTAATCGGACTCGCGCAGGAACACGCTTTGCTTGCCGTCTCCACCGAGGGTCAGGGTGTACAGCTCGATCGCCGGGGTCGAGGCCGGCAGGTTGGCCAGCGCGTCGTCGAGCAGGCGGCCCTGAGCCAGCAAGCCGAGCTCGAGCGAGTCGGGCAGTAACTTGCCGTCGGCATCGCGCACGCGCTGGCCGTTGTTCCAGGTACCGCTCTGCACCGTGCCATCGGTCAGCACCAGCGTGCCGTGACCGTTGTAATTGTCGACGTCGAACTGACCGATATAGAAGCTGCCATCGGGCAGGTTCAATCGGCCTTGGCCGGTAAAGCGCCAGTCGTTGAACTGGCCGATATAGTGGCTGCCGTCGGCGCCGATCATCTCGCCCTTGCCGTTGAGCGAGCCTTCCTTGAACAGGCCGAGCCAGACATCGCCGTCGGCGTTCTCGTAGCGGCCCTTGCCGTGCAGTTGATTGTTCTTGAAACCGCCGACGTAGAGGTCGCCATCGGCACTGTTGAATGTCCCGTTGCCTTCCAGCTGACCGTCGACGAAATGGCCGGTGAACTGATTGCCGCTGGCATCGCCACGCTGGCCTTCGCCGTTGGGTTTGCCGTGGGCGAACTGGCCCTGGTACGAGCTGCCGTCTTCGAGCTCGAGACGCCCGAGGCCCGCGTATTGATCGGCTTTGAATTCCCCGCGATAGGTCATGCCGTTTTCTTTGAGGGTGCCTTCGCCGTCCCGGCGCCCGGCCTTGAAGCCGCCGGTATAGCTGCTGCCGCTGGTGCTCAGCTGCCCCATGCCGTCGAACAGACCTTGATTGAACGACCCGCGATAGACTTCGCCGTTACTGCCGTGCCATTCGCCCTGGCCATGCCATTGGCCCTGGTCGAATCCGCCGGCATACCAGCTGCCGTTCGGATAGTCGACGCGACCCTGGCCTTGCAGCAAGCCATTGACCAGATCGCCGCGATAGCGACCGCCGTCCGGCAGGCGGGCGTCGGGAGGCAACAGTGATTCGCCATCGCCGCAAGCGGTGAGCAACAGGGTCAAGGCAAGGAGTGCTAGTGAGCGCATAGCGGGATCCGGGCAATTAGGCGACCGAGTATGCCGCAGCTCTGTGTCCTAATATAGCCAGGAGAAAGGAGAGGGCGCGAAACAGCATGAGCTGCTTCGCCTCCGGGAGGGTTTACACGAAACAGAGGGACAAGGGTTCAGCGATATACGCCGGTTTTTCCGAGCCTTCGATTTCCAGGGTGGCGGTGGCCTTGAGCAGCCATTGGCCGGGTTTTTTCTCTGTGACTTCGGTCAGGTCGACCTTGAGTCGCACTTTCGAGTCGACCTTGACCGGCTGAATGAAACGCACGCTGTCGAGGCCGTAGTTGACGACCATCTTCAAGCCTTCAGGCATGACGAGGATGTCTTCCATCAGCTTGGGGATCAACGACAGCGACAGGAAACCGTGTGCAATGGTGCTGCCAAATGGCGTTTGCGCGGCTTTGACCGGGTCGACGTGGATGAACTGATAGTCCCCTGTGGCTTCGGCGAACAGGTTGATACGCGCCTGATCGATGGTGAGCCATTCGGAACGTCCGAGTTCCTTGCCGACATAATCTTTGAGCTCTGCAACGGGAACATAGGGCATTGAGACTCTCCTTGGGTCATCGGTTTTATAGTTTTTGAGGTGGGGGATTTGACCTCCCGGTTTACCGCTTTAGATCAACATGGCAAATGGCTCCGGTCAACTGTCCATGCTATTTGCGAATGCCGATCCATAGCGTCGGCATGCTTATAATGTTCGACCCGTCACTGCGGGTGACGGGTTTTGCGGGAGATGAAGGATGTTGTTACGAGGTTTGACCTGGCTGGTGCTGTTCCAATTGCTTGGCACCGCCATCAACCATTTGTTTTTACCTGTGCTGCCGGGGCCGATCATCGGCCTGCTGCTGTTGCTGGTGTTCCTGATCAGCCGGGGCCAGGTGGGTGAGCCGCTGAACCTGGCGGCCAGCAGTCTGCTGCGTTACCTGCCGTTACTGCTGGTGCCGCCGGCCGTGGGCGTGATGGTGTACGCCACCGACATCGCGGCGGATTTCTGGGCCATCGTCGGCGCGCTGGTGTTGTCGCTGGTGCTCTCGCTCGCGTTTGCCGGGGTCTTGATGCAGCGCATGATCAAGCGTCACGCTCCTCACGAGGATGGCCAATGATCTTCGACTGGCACGGGGCCTGGGCGTCGGTGATTCATCATCCATTGTTCGGCATTGGCGTAACCCTGGGCGCCTATCAACTGGTGTTGGCGGCGTTCGAGAAAACCCGCTGGATCTTTCTGCAGCCGGTGCTGGTTTCCATGCTGCTGGTGATCGGTGTGCTGGTGGGGTGCGGCCTGACCTACGCTGAATACCGCAAGAGCACCGAGATTCTCAGCATCTTGCTCGGCCCCGCGACGGTCGCGCTGGCGGTGCCGCTGTACCTCAACCTGCGACGGATTCGTCAGCTGTTCTGGCCGATATTTACTACGCTGGTGATAGGCGGCGTGGTTGCCACGGGCATGGGCGTATTGCTGGGCTGGTGGTTTGGTGCCGAACACATGATCCTGATGACCATGGCGCCGAAGTCGGTGACGTCGCCAATTGCCATGCTGGTGGCCGAACAGATCGGTGGCGTCGCGGCGCTGGCCGCGGTGTTCGTGTTGATCACGGGGGTGATCGGGGCGATCTTCGGGCCGAGTCTTTTGACCAGATTCGGTGTCCACAGCCCTGAAGCCCGCGGCATGGCCCTGGGCATGACCGCCCATGCGGTCGGCACGGCGGTGGCGATGCAGGAAAGTGAAGAGTGCGGCGCCTTCGCGGCGCTGGCGATGAGTCTGATGGGCGTGGCCACGGCGGTGTTCCTGCCGTTGGCGGTGTCGATGGTGGTGTAAGGAAATATTTATGAGCTTGCCGCTTTTTCCGCTGAACACGGTGCTGTTTCCTGGCTGCATCCTCGACTTGCAGATTTTCGAGGCGCGCTACCTGGACATGATCAGCCGCTGCATGAAACAGGGCGGCGGCTTCGGCGTGGTGTGCATCCTCGATGGCGAAGAAGTCGGCATCGCTCCGGCGGGCTATGCGCTGGTCGGGTGCGAGGCGCTGATCACCGATTTCAAGCAGCAGGACAATGGCCTGCTGGGCATTCGGGTGCATGGCGGGCGGCGTTTTCACGTGGTGCGCACTGAAGTGCAGCGCGATCAGTTGATTGTCGCCGAGGTCGAATGGCTGGAGGACGAGCCCGAGCAACCGCTCCAGGACGAGGACGCCGACCTGGTCGCACTGCTCAAGGCCCTGGCGGAACACCCGATGGTCGAAGCTCTGAACATGGGCAACGAAGCGACCGGGCAACAGTCGCTGGCCAATCAGTTGGCGTATCTGCTGCCGTTCGCCGAGTTGGACAAGATCGATCTGCTGCAACTCGATGATCCACAGCAGCGGCTGGATGCGATCCAGGCGCTGCTGGATGAGTTGCAAGGGGAGTTGTTTGCCTGAGGCACCGGCGCTTTCCTTCGGCTGAATGAGGCTAGCGCCGGCGTGACGATGAACGCCACGTCGGGTTTGCAACGTTCAGATTGATTAAACAGTCTGGATCGGTTCTATAAAGAGCGTCTGGGGGGCGATACGGTAGTCAGGATCCGTATCGACTCCCCAATAATCATTGGTTGAGTTGTAATACACCATTCCGTCAATTCGTGGCGAGAAGCCAATGTTTGTAACAGCAATTTTGATGACCAATTCCTCTCGTTGCTGGTGCGCTCGAATGTCAGCCAGCAAGGCATCGACGTTGGCGTAGCCTTGTGCGTTGATCAGGTAGAGTTGCAGCACTTCAAATAAAAGTTCAACGGAATAAATATTTCCGGATGACGTCGCCACGCTGATGGATTCCACCGGTCCCGCGTGGTCCAGACTCGGCAACTGGATCACCGCGCTACCGACTTGCAGGTTGTCGGAAGTCAGGCGTATTTCGTTGCGTGTAACGGTTTCTGTCAGTTCTGTACTGAAGAGGGTCCAGGTCGATGCGTTAGAGGTTTGCTCGATGGCACCCGGTGTGTACAGGCTGAGCAGTGTATTGCTGACGGGATACACGTCGTAGCTCGAGGCTTGGCCTTTCAATACATAGATGCCGGTATGGGGGGGCGCGGGGAATGTAATCTGTTGGGGGGTGGTGGAGAGCAGAGAGGGCTTGATTTGTTGCGGTTCGATAAACGTATGGCGTCCGCGCCGAGGATGCAAACATTCCCGAGCGCTACACAGTTTGCGGCCTGGGGAGGCTGCGTCTTCACGGAAGTCCAGGTGCGGGGGGCGTATTTGATAGGATTCGCCATCCTGCATAATCAGTACAATATTCGCCTGGTAAAAACCATTGATCCGAATATTGTCATTAAAAGAGGTTCCTGTTCTTCGCCCTTTTTTTTCGTGAAAGAAGTTTGAGATGTTAACGAGTTTCGAGGAAGGCAGCCGAATCCATAAGTTGAATTGTGAATAATCCAGGTTGGTATATCCCGTAGGACCCATAACCACTTCGACGGTATAACTTGCGTCGATTGCAACTATTTCTGCGCTTTTATAATCCAGATAAACCACATTAGGGATTTCAGATGTGTGGGCGTTGGCGACCAGATCGACGTTGCCGCCAGCGCGCGAAACAAAGGTATGCCTCGGCGCCCGCTCCGCGAGCACCACGGTTCCGCTATTGGTGATGTATGGAGCCGGCGCGGGCTGTCCGCCAGTTTTGTCATAATCTACATCGTAAGCGAGTGAGTCAGACGGAAGAGGGAGCAATTTGAGCTCCAGCCAATAATTATCCTGAGTTTTAAACTGCAGCCGATTGTTTTTCACCTGACGCATGCCTTCGACATGTTCGTAGACATGCTCGATGGTCAACACATGGTCGGGAAGTTCGCCATCCTCGTTGCGCAACGAAGTGATCACCAGCGAAGTACCGACGATCCGCAACCGTTGAATGCGCTCCAGTGGCCAGCCGAATTCGATCAGGCTTGTTTGTTTGCCATCTTCGACAATGGTCACTTTAGCTGTGGTGTCCGCGATGTAGTAGCGATCCGTTCCGGGGCCGCCATCAACCCGAGAGTGCCACCCGCGGATCGCGATCGTGTCATCACCTGGCCCGGCATCGATTTGGTCGTAACCGTTGGCCGAGATCTGATTGGCTTTGTCGTTCCCGGTGACTTGATTTGTACCCTCTCGCAAGGTAGAGATGTTTTCGATGGAGGTGAGCTCCGCTATCAGGATGTCGTCTTTCGCACGGTCCTCATGACGCAAGGCAACCTTGCCGGTCTTCAGATTGACGTCGTAACCGACATGACGAGTATCCGCGCGGGGACGGGATCCCTCGAAGGCCAGGGTGTCGGAGCCGTCATATCCGTCAAGGACACTGGTTCGTGCCGACTGCTCTGGCCGGTTCAGTTCCGCTTCGGTTGTTTCGAAGTGAAAACGGTCATTCTTGTCACCACCGACCAGTTTCTTGGTACCCTCCCGATAGATGAAGATGTTGGGCTTGTCCTTGGGGGCGTAGACTTGATCATCACCATCACCGAGCTTCCAATAAATGCTCTTGTTTTCGCCTGGGCTGCCTTTGACGCTGCCTTTGAGGTCTGACGGAATCCCGTCACGAGCAAGGATAATGTCGTCGGTCTCAACGATAGCCGGCTCCGTATCAAGCTTGTAGGGTTCTTCCCCGGCGCTTTCGTCCCATTGGTATCTCCAGAGTTCGATTGTTTTCAGCTTGACGTCGAAACTGCCGTTTACAATGTATTCCAGTTCTTCTTTATAAGTACCTTCAAGCAAATGTTTTGCCGAAAGTTCTAACTGTATGGTGTGATCGCTGAACGCCTTGTTAATCTTGAAGCGATCCAGAATCTCCTTGTCCTGATCCTTACCTACAAAAGCGAGCCATCCGGCGCGCAACCGTTCGTCGAAGTTCAGTTCAACATAATCGTCAATGTCGTCCACGACCCGGGCGGCCCGGTAGATTTCCGCTCCGAGGATGAGGATGGCAGCTGCAGCGAGGCCAACAGGGCCGGCGGCGGCGCCGAAACCGGCCAGCGCCGCCGCGCCAAGCGCAATGCTAATGCCTGCGCTGGCCACGCTCACGCCGCCACTGACATAATGATCCTGGGCTATCTTGCCTTGCGAGGCGGCGGCAGCGTTAAAGGCTTTGACAGCACTGATAATGTCAAACGGCAAGGTGATCACGCTGGCAAATAACCCGCCACCCCGACTGAATACGGTACCGACTGACGTGGCGGAAAACCGTTTGAATATGACCGAGCCGCTTTCAAGCATCGCGACGCCAGTCTTGGTGAAGCCTCGTTCGATGATCAACGAACCGACTTCAGCAGCAATCGAAGCGCCGTTAAACACCGCTTCGCCCGTGTCGCCAACCTTGAGGGCTTCAAAGGCCCCTTTGAAGCCACTGTAGATGCCGAAGGCCTGCATTCCAACGCCTACCGTGGCTACGCCGCGATGCGCATAGCTTTTGGCCTTGGCCTTGAACAGGGTAACGGACTCTACGGCATGAATATCCAGTTTTTGCGCCGACTGGCCCAGTTTGTTGAGGCGATCTATCGGGCTGTCGGGCGTAAGCGGGAAGGGGGCGACGAATAACGGGGGGGCGTCTACCGAGCGACTGATAGAGATTTCAAAGAACAGAGTGGCTACGATGCCACTGTCTGGCGTTTTTGTTGCTGATTTGACACGGGTCTCGACCTTCGCGGGGTCGAAACTCAGCCCATCGATAAAGGTCTGGTCGGCGGCCCTCATGTTCGTGTTTGCCGTGCTGATGGCGCCACCATGCACCATCGCGCCCAGGGCCTTCAGTTCTACGCGAGTGATGTTGGAATTGCCAAAGCGCAATGGCCCGAAATGTTCATCGAGGTATTTGAGTGGGCGACGGGAAACCTGGCTTGGGTGCGCTGGGTCCAGCACTTCCGTTGGTACAGGGGTCAAGGGTGGCGCGCTGGGAGACGTATCAATCTGGCCGGCAGCCGGCGCATGACTGTTAGCCGATTTACTGATCGCCGTTACCTGTATCGGGCGGTGGGTTGGAACTTCCATGGCGGGTTCGATTAGTTTGGCCATTGTTTAATCCTTTAAATAATGAATGTTATGAGCACCGATTTTCCTACCGGCGCATTTCAATAAACTTGACCCTCAAGGCCATATGACGTCATACCCAAATTCGTTTTTATTGCCAGACAGCCTGAGCATCGGTTTACCCGTGGCCTCCACTTCATCGATCAATTGGTCGTATTCATGTTTGTTGGCGTGACCCGCATGCGTAGAGGCTTCGATTCTGTCGCCGCGACTCCCAGCTTGGTGCTCGATGTCTTTTACATTCGCGCCCTTTGTCAGGGCTGAGTTCAACAGCCAGACCCGCTCTGCTTCCAGTCCTTTTTTGGTCACCGAAATCAGCCCTTCGTAGTCATCGTCGGGAAACCAGGTGGGCGGCGTGTCGCGGGCCGCTGAGTTGAAGTTATGGTTTTCTTCATGCGGGACCACTTCCAGGTTGCGGGTATCCAGCGCATACAGAAACATTTCCGTCTGCCGCGCTCTGGTGGGTTGGTAATGGCGTTCATGGTCCCAGGGGACCGGGCTTCCCGTATCCGACCACTCGGAAGATTCGCTGCTGTCCGAGTCGCTTGCATCACTGGCGTCGCTGTCCGAATCGTTTGTGTTTCTTCCAGGGTACTTATTGGTTTGCGAGTTGAATCGCAGGTATTCGGGATCGGGGGCCGAGGCGTACATCAGGCCCTCCTTGAGGCTGAAGGTGGCGCTCAGCGGCTTATGAGTGGTGGCGCCGGGGCGGTGGGCATAGCGAGGCAGCATGGCGTTGTCGTTCGCCAGTTCGAACGGGGTGCGCTCGTCGCCCCTGAACAGGGCCGGTATATCCGTTCGATAAAGACAGTTGTTCTTGTTGCGCCGATAGCCCATTTTAACTAGCAGCGCTTCGCGCAATTGAGGGGTCAGGCTGGTCTCGGGGTCATACCCTTCATGCCGGGCATCACGCTTGAGATTCAGCTCATCGATGGCGTCTCGGCTAAATTGATCGAGGTAGAGGGGATTGCCAACGTCTTCAGTCATTCGTTTGTGCGCTTGTGCCCATGGCGGCAATGTCAGCTCGGTCTGCAGGTGTTGTTGCAGACGAGACAGTTGGCTCGGCAGCAGGTTGTAGGACTGCAGGAGCGCCTGGCGTTCGTTCGGGGTAAGGGTCGGGTGCAACCAGTGCAGTGAATCTCGCAGCAGGTTGACGACCGGGTCGTCCGTTACATTGGGTTCGACCCAGTGCGGGGGCTTGCCCGAGGCTTGTGCTTCGCTGCGGAAGTGCTCGATCTCCCGACCGTGAATCCCGTAGAGCTCCCAGATCTCCTGGTCGGTCCAGTGTGTCAGGTGAGTGGGTTGCGAGCCGAATCCTCCTGCAGGAGGGTCGACCTCAATCCAGTTTCCGTGACGATCCTGGAACGCAAACCGTGTGTCGGATAGATTCGACCCCGACCTCGGCTTGAGTTTGTGATAACCCTGGGCATCCGGCGAACGCAGCGAAGCGGTGTAAAGACTTTGATTGATGTAAGTTGGCGTGTTGGAAGAGCGCGATCGTTTAGGTACAACCGTTGTCGCGGGGGGCTCGCTCGATGATGACGCAGGCCGCTTCGTCGTGGAGCCAGTGCTTGTCTGGAGGTCATGGCGGGCAACAGGTTTTTCACTAATCTGCGCGGTGAGGCGCCAGGTGAGACTTGTTTCGTTTTTATACACGGCCGGGCCGGTCAGCAGTTGCTCCGTCAGTAACTTCATTCGATAGACACCGAGACTTTCATCAAAGTCGACATGCGCGGTATGCACAACGCCGCCATCGTCTACATCGACAAACTTGCGTCCGACGATGTAGCGCAAGCCGTCATCATCCGGTGCTTGCATGCCGCGCAGAAATTTCGCCGATAACCAGTATTTGCTCAATGATGTATCGCTCTGCAAAGAACGGGTAATCGTTCGGGTCGGCAAGTCGGTTATTTCAATGGGAAGGTGGATGGGCAGATCAACGTCCGGGTGTGCAGCAGGACCCATAGGGGACGTCAATGGAATATTGGCGTCGGCAGGCCAGACTCTATGCGGCACGAATATTGAAGTGTCCGACTCGGGCCTTATCGAGGGCTCGTTTGTTGATATCGGTTTATGTGGAGTTGTTACGGGTGGTTTGCGGGGTGTTTTGGGACTCATGATAAACTCGCTTATAAAATAAAATTGATAAATTATGTTGGCGTGTCTAATGGCGTTCTTGGTGAAGGTGGTAAGACGACGTGTTAATCGTGATGAATATTGACTGCGCGTACTTCGCAGTAAAGAGGTTTTAATGTAATTGATTTTCCAGGTCGTGAAAGGTGCAGACTTTGGAAGTGACGGGAAAATATGTAACTTCGATTATTAGTCAGGCGGATGTTCTGCGAAGACGCGGGCGCGCCGCAGCTACGCAACTTGCGAGATCAAGCGCCACGCTCGTCGGAGAACCCGTTAAAGCGTGGCGAGGAGGGGGTTCTTTGCTCTGAACCGATAGAGCGGCGAACCCGTGGTGTCAGTAGGCGTACCGCAACATTGCAGGCGGCAGATGGCGCAAGGCGAAAAAGCTGAACAATGCCAGCTGTGCCGGCAGGATCAGCCACCAGACCTTGAACGGCATGGCATTGAGGGGCGCCTGGCGCTGGCTCAGCCACAAACCCGCGGCACACACGCACGCAGCGAGCATGGCGCCGGCCAGCACGTCGGTGGGCCAATGCGCGCCGAGATAAACCCGGGACAAAGCGATCGACAGCGCTGGCAGGCAGGCCAGCAGCAGCCAGGTCAGGCGCATACGCGGGGGCTGTCCGCGACCGGCGAGTACCCCAAGGGTCAGAAACAAGGCAAACGCCCCCGAAGCGTGGCCGCTGGGCATGCTATAGCTGGTCAAGGGGTCGGTCAGCACTTCCGGGCGTACCCGGGCGAAGAAGTTCTTGGTCGCGGTATTGGCCAGGGCGGTGCAGAGCAGGGTGCCGCCGGCAAACAGCGCCTGGCGCCATTGTCGGCACAGCAATAGCAGGCCGGTGAGCAGGGCACTGAACAGCAGCATGTTGCGGAACTCACCGATCAGGGTGAAGGTGACTGCAATTTCATCCAGCGTCGGCCCGCGATGCTCCTGCACCAGGGTCATCACGCCCTGATCCAGGGCGGTCAAGTGCGGATAGCCGATGAACAGGCCGATCAGGATCAGCAGGCTCATGCCGCTGATCCAGGTCGTCGCCCGGCGATGGCGGCGCAGGCTGCTGGTCGCGCTCAAGCCGACCATCACCGCCACACTCCCGGCGACAATACCCGCCTGCAGCCAGAAACCTTCCGGCAACGGCAGGCGGATCGCTGCGCCGGTGGCCCATCCCGGGAGCAGGTAGGCGACGCTCCAGCCGGCGGCGGCCAGCAGGCTGACGGCGGCGAAGCGCGGGAACGGCATGTCGAACATCCCGGCGACCATCGGCAGCATGGGCCTTAATGGGCCGATAAAGCGTCCGACCAACAGGCTGGCGATGCCATAACGCTGGAAATAGGCTTCGGCTCCTGCGATCCATTCCGGGTGATGGCGCAACCCGGGCAGGCGCCGGATGTTCTGGTGAAAATGTCGCCCCACGAAGTAGGAAACAATGTCGCCCAGCACGCCGGCGACGAACCCCAGCAGCAGTGTTTCACTCAACGACAGCGCACCGCTGCCGGCCAGGACAGCGACGGCAAACAGCAATACCGTACCGGGAACGATCAGCCCGGCAATTGCCAGGCATTCCACAAAGGCCACTATGAATACCGCGGCGGCCAGCCATTGCGGGTTGACCGTCAACCATCCGGTCACGCTATCGAGCCATGGGCCCATAAAGACAACTCCCAACTTATCGATTGTGTTTACAGCAGAAAGTAATCGCGACCTTCGACTTGCCCTCGTCGCAGCGGGTTGCGCGTGCAGTAGGCGGCGTAGGCGGCATCGACGAAGCGGTACATCAGGTGTTCGTCACGCCCATGGGGAATGCCCAGGCGCGTGGTTTGGATGATGTGTGCGGGTGCGGGCCCGATATCTTCCACCAGCAGCACTTCATGGTCGAAGCGCTTGGCGTCCCAGATCGGCACCTTCAGGCCCAGCGCCTTGCAGAGCAATGTCTGTCCGGCACAGAGCTTTTGCGAGGGGCGAGGGCGGCCCTGGGCATCCGGATTGTTCAACAGCATTTGTGCCAGGCTCGCCGGTCCGCTCAATTCATCGACCCAGGGATAGCCGGATTTGATCAATACCGCATTGCCGGGGCCTTGGGCACTGAAGTTCAGCGAATCGCCGCCACGGGCGTAATACATATAGATGTGACCGCCATCCAGAAACAAAGCCTTACGCTTTTCTGTGTAGCCAAGGGAGGCGTGGCTGCCTTTTTCTTCGAAGTAATAGGCTTCGGTCTCGATGATTCGAGCGCTCAGCCAGAGTTCACCGACCCGATGCCGGATCACTTTGCCCAGTAATTCCCGGGCCAGCGTTTGGGCGTCCCGGTCGAAAAATGCGTCCGGGAGTGCCGTGGGCAGGCTCGTTTCGGACGCACGAACAGTCAGATTGGTCATGATGAACGGCGTTTATCAGGGCTGATTGAGTCGTGATGATAACAATTTGCAGCTTAATCACGGCTGAACGTCGGCAAATTGCCCTCGATTTCGACCATCCGCCTGTCACCGCTGTTAGTCCCGGGACGCGACAGCTATAATCTGCCGCTTTACTCTTTACCAAGACCTTATCAAAGACCACTCCAGACCATGACTGAGTCCGTTCTTGACTACATGACCCGTTTGGGTCGCGCTGCCCGCGAAGCTTCCCGCGTCATCGGCCGTGCCAGCACTGCGCAGAAAAACCGCGCATTGGAGGCAGCTGCCCAGGCGTTGGACGCTGCTCGCGCCGAGCTGATAGCTGCCAACGAGCTGGATTTGGCGGCTGGCCGCGCCAACGGTCTGGAACCGGCCCTGCTGGAGCGTCTGGCGCTGACCCCGGAACGCATCGACGGCATGATCGTCGGCTTGCGTCAGGTTGCCGCGCTGCCGGATCCGGTCGGGGCAATCCGCGACATGAGTTATCGCCCCTCCGGGATTCAGGTGGGCAAGATGCGTGTACCGCTGGGCGTGATCGGGATCATTTATGAATCGCGGCCAAACGTGACCATCGATGCGGCCAGCCTGTGCCTGAAATCCGGCAATGCGACCATCCTGCGCGGCGGCTCCGAGGCCATCAACTCCAATCGTGCCATTGCCGCCTGCATCCAGCGCGGCCTGGCCGAGGCCGATCTGCCGGCGGCTGTGGTGCAAGTGGTCGAAACCACCGATCGCGCCGCCGTTGGCGCGCTGATCACCCTGCCCGAATACGTCGACGTCATCGTGCCCCGTGGCGGCCGTGGCCTGATCGAACGGATCAGCTGCGATGCGCGGGTGCCGGTGATCAAGCACCTGGACGGCATTTGCCACGTCTACGTCAGCGCCCATGCCGACCTGGCGAAAGCCCAGCGCATCGCCTTCAACGCCAAGACGTACCGTTATGGCATCTGCGGCGCGATGGAAACGCTGTTGGTGGATCAAGCTGTTGCCAAGGATTTTCTGCCGGCCATGGCTGCACAGTTTCGCGAAAAAGGCGTCGAACTGCGTGGCTGCGAACGTACCCGGGCGATCGTAGAGGCGGTTGCCGCAACGGAAGAAGACTGGAACACAGAATACCTGGCGCCGATCCTCTCGATCCGCGTGGTCGACGGACTGGGCCAGGCCATCGAGCACATTAACAGGCACGGCTCCCATCACACCGATTCGATCGTCAGCGAAAACCTGGCAGACACCCGGCGTTTCATCGCGCAAGTCGATTCGTCGTCGGTGATGATCAACACCCCGACGTGCTTCGCCGATGGCTTTGAATACGGATTGGGTGCCGAGATCGGCATTTCTACTGATAAGCTGCACGCCCGCGGCCCGGTGGGTCTCGAAGGACTGACCTGCGAAAAGTACATCGTGGTCGGGGATGGTCAGTTGCGCGGCCAGGCGTCGGTCTGACTTGGGCGACCTCAATTCGTCGGCCCCGGTGATCACCCGCGACCCTGCGCCTCGACGCATCGGCATGCTGGGCGGGACTTTCGACCCAGTGCACATCGGCCATTTGCGCGGTGCACTGGAAGTCGCCGAATCGCTGGCGCTCGATGAGCTGCGCCTGACGCCCAGTGCCAGGCCGCCTCATCGCGGTACGCCGCAGGTGTCGGCCAAGGACCGTCTGGCGATGGTCGAGTGCGCGGTGGCCGGTGTGGCGCCGTTGGTGGTGGATGCCCGCGAATTGCAGCGGGACAAACCGTCCTACACCATCGATACCCTGGAGCTGATGCGTGGCGAGCTGGCCGCGCACGACCAGGTTTTTCTACTTTTGGGCTGGGACGCATTTTGCGGCCTGCCCACTTGGCACCGCTGGGAAGAGTTGCTCCAGCATTGCCACATCCTGGTGCTGCAACGCCCGGATGCCGACAGCGAACCGCCGGATGCCTTGCGCAACCTGCTGGCAGCGCGCTCGGTGAGCGACCCGCTGGCCCTCAACGGGCCGAGCGGACAGATTGCATTCGTCTGGCAGACACCGCTTGCGGTATCCGCCACCCAGATCCGTCAACTGCTGGCCAGCGGTAAGTCGGTACGTTTCCTGGTGCCCGACGCGGTCCTGGCCTACATCGATGCGCACGGACTTTACCGTGCGTCGAACTGAATAGGAGTGCCTCAAGGCACGTAGCAACAACGTGTATTGAAGCGCCTGAACATACGAGCAAAACGAGTTTTATATGACTGACAAAGACCAAACCAAAGTAAAGCGCAAAGGCACGTTCAAGAGCGCCCCGCTGCCAGTAGAAGCCCCAACCGGGCCGGAGCTGCGTGGCGAAGAACTGGTCAAGGTTGCCGTAGCAGCCCTGGAAGACGTGAAGGGCCAGGACATCCAGGTCATCGACGTTCGTGAAAAGCAGAGCATCACCGACTTCATGATCATCGCGACCGGTACCTCCAACCGCCAAATCGGCGCGATGCTGGACAAGGTCCGCGAAGCGGTCAAGGCCCAGGGCGTCAAGCCGTTGGGTGAAGAAGGCAAGGGCGACAGCGACTGGGTACTGCTGGACATGGACGATGTCATCGTCCACATGATGACCGCCTCGGCTCGCCAGTTTTACGACCTCGAGCGTCTGTGGTCCGGTGCAGAACAGAGCCGTGCTCTGAACGCGGCTCACCACAGCCCGGAAAACACCCATGAGCACTTCGTCAAGCTCAACAAAGACCAGCAATAAGGGACCGCTGTGCGACTGCGACTGATCGCCGTCGGTTCACGCATGCCCAAGTGGGTGGAAGAAGGCTGGCATGAATATGCCAAGCGTCTTCCGTCCGAGCTGGCGCTGGAACTGGTGGAAATACCGCTCAACACCCGCGGCAAGAACGCCGACGTGGCGCGCTTCATCCGTCAGGAAGGCGAAGCCATGCTGGCCAAGGTCGGGCCGAACGAGCGTGTTGTCACCCTCGAAGTCCACGGCAAGCCCTGGAGCACCGAGCAGCTGGCGGTCGAGCTCGATCGCTGGCGGCTGGACTCGCGCACGGTGAATTTCATGGTCGGCGGCCCCGAAGGGCTGGCGCCGGAAGTCTGTGCCCGGGCCGATCAGCGCTGGTCGCTTTCGCCGTTGACCTTGCCGCACCCGCTGGTGCGCATTCTGATCGGCGAACAGCTGTATCGTGCCTGGACAGTGCTGTCCGGCCACCCTTACCACAAGTAGTTTTGCCCTCATGCCTCAGCCGATCCGCCTCAAGGACCACGAAAAAGACGCCCGTCTGGTGCGTGGCCGCGTCGTGTTCGGCGCAATTGCGGTGGTGGCGCTGATCTGTGTGCTGATCGCGCGGCTGTATTTCCTCCAGGTGATCCAGTACGAGTACCACTCGACCCTGTCGGAAAACAACCGCGTCCATGTGCAGCCGATTCCGCCGACTCGCGGGCTGATCTTCGACCGTAACGGCGTGGTGGTGGCCGATAACCGGCCGAGCTTCAGCCTGAGCATGACCCGCGAGCGCTCCGGCGACTGGCAGCAAGTGCTCGACGTGATCGTCGAGGTGCTGGAGCTGACGCCCGAGGACCGGGTGATCTTCGAGAAACGCATGCGACAGGGGCGCCGGCCGTTCGAGCCGGTGCCGATCCTGTTCGAGCTGACCGAAGAACAGATCGCCCGCATCGCGGTGAATCAGTTCCGTCTGCCCGGCGTGGAAGTGGTCGCGCAGTTGGTTCGCCACTACCCGCAGGGTCCGCACTTTGCGCATTCGGTGGGTTACATGGGGCGGATCAACGAGAAAGAGCTGAAATCCCTCGATCCGGTCAACTACAGCGGCACTCACCACATCGGCAAGACCGGCATCGAGCGTTTCTACGAGCCTGAATTGCATGGTCAGGTGGGCTACGAAGAGGTCGAGACCAACGCCCGGGGCCGCGTATTACGCGTGCTCAAGCGCACCGATCCGATTCCCGGCAAGGACATCGTGCTGAGCCTGGACATCAAATTGCAGGAAGCGGCCGAAGCCGCATTGGGCGGTCGCCGCGGCGCGGTGGTGGCGCTGGACCCGAAAACCGGTGAAGTCCTGGCGATGGTCAGTGCGCCGAGTTTCGACCCGAACCTGTTCGTCACCGGCATCAGCTTCAAGGCCTATGCCGAGCTGCGTGATTCCATCGACCGACCGCTGTTCAACCGGGTCCTGCGTGGCCTGTACCCGCCGGGCTCGACCATCAAGCCCGCGGTGGCGATTGCCGGCCTGGATGCCGGCGTCGTGACTGCCTCGAGTCGGGTGTACGACCCCGGCTATTACCAGTTGCCCAACTACGATCACAAATACCGTAACTGGAACCGTAGCGGCGATGGCTTCGTCGATCTGGACACGGCAATCATGCGTTCCAATGACACCTACTTCTACGACCTGGCCCATAAATTGGGGATCGATCGGTTGTCGGCGTACATGGGCAAGTTCGGCATTGGCCAGAAGGTCTCGCTGGACATGTTCGAAGAGTCGCCGGGGCTGATGCCGACTCGGGAATGGAAGCGGGCGACCCGGCGTCAGGCCTGGTTCCCGGGCGAAACCCTGATTCTGGGGATCGGCCAGGGCTACATGCAGTCGACCCCGTTGCAACTCGCCCAGGCCACTGCGCTGGTGGCCAACAAAGGCATCTGGAACCGGCCGCACCTGGCCAAGACCGTCGAAGGCGAGCGGCCCAAGGACGAGAACCCGATGCCGGACATCATCCTGCGCGACCCGTCCGACTGGACCAAGGTCAACCACGGCATGCAGCAGGTGATGCACGGCGCCCGGGGTACGGCCCGCAAAGCGGCGCTCGGTGCGCAATACCGCATCGCGGGTAAAAGTGGTACGGCCCAGGTCGTCGCCATCAAACAGGGCGAGAAATACGACCGTTCCAAGGTCCAGGAACGCCATCGTGACCACGCCTTGTTCGTCGGCTTCGCGCCGGCCGACAACCCGAAAATCGTGGTGTCGGTGATGGTCGAGAACGGCGAGTCCGGTTCCGGCGTTGCCGCACCCGTGGTGCGTCAAATCATGGACGCCTGGCTCCTGGACCAGAACGGTCGGTTGAAAGCCGAATACGCCAGCCCAATCAGTGCGGAGGCTACGGCCCGTGAACAGTAATTTCGATCGCATTCTCTCCAGCGAGGATGTGATGCGTCGTCGTGCGACGCTGTTGCAACGCATGCACATCGACGGCCCGCTGCTGATCCTGTTGCTGACCCTCGCCGCCGGCAGCCTGTTCGTGCTGTATTCGGCCAGCGGCAAGAGCTGGGACCTGCTGGCCAAGCAAGCCACTTCGTTCGGCATCGGCCTGGTGTCGATGATCGTCATTGCCCAGTTCGAGCCGCGCTTCATGGCCCGCTGGGTGCCGGTCGGTTATGTGATCGGCGTGCTGTTGCTGGTGGTGGTGGACGTGATGGGCCACAACGCCATGGGTGCCACGCGCTGGATCAATATTCCCGGGGTGATCCGCTTCCAGCCCTCGGAATTCATGAAGATCCTGATGCCGGCGACCATCGCCTGGTACCTGTCCAAACGAACCTTGCCGCCCCAGCTCAAGCACGTGGGCGTCAGTTTGTTCCTGATCGGCTTGCCATTCATCCTGATCGTGCGTCAACCCGACCTTGGCACTTCGTTGCTGATCCTGGCGGGTGGGGCGTTCGTGCTGTTCATGGGCGGCCTGCGCTGGCGCTGGATCCTCAGCGTGCTCGCCGCCGCCGTGCCGGTGGCTGTCGCCATGTGGTATTTCGTCATGCACGATTACCAGAAGCAGCGAGTCCTGACCTTCCTCGACCCGGAGAGCGATCCGCTGGGCACCGGCTGGAACATCATTCAGTCCAAGGCCGCCATCGGTTCCGGCGGCGTGTTCGGCAAGGGCTGGCTGCTGGGCACCCAGTCGCACCTGGACTTCCTGCCGGAAAGCCACACCGACTTCATTATTGCGGTCATGGGTGAAGAGTTCGGCCTGGTGGGCATCTGCGCACTGCTGCTGATTTACCTGTTGCTGATCGGTCGCGGGCTCGTCATTACCGCCCAGGCCCAGACATTGTTCGGCAAATTGCTCGCAGGCAGCCTGACCATGACGTTTTTTGTTTACGTTTTCGTCAACATCGGTATGGTCAGTGGCCTGTTGCCGGTCGTGGGGGTGCCGTTGCCATTCATTAGCTACGGAGGAACTTCGCTGGTGACGCTGCTGTCAGCGTTTGGGGTTTTGATGTCGATCCATACCCATCGTAAGTGGATCGCACAAGTTTGAATAAGGTGAAGATTTCAATGCAAGTAATGCGTGGCTGGGCGACTCGATACGCGCCGTGGGTCGGCCTGGTAAGCATCCTTGGCACAGCGCAGGACGCGTTGGCCGGCGATTACGAAGGCTCACCCCAGGTGGCCGAATTCGTCGGTGAAATGACCCGCGACTACGGTTTTGCCGGTGAACAGCTGATGGGCGTGTTCCGCGAAGCCGAGCGCAAGCAGTCGATCCTGGACGCGATCTCGAAACCCGCGGAGCGGGTCAAGCAGTGGAGCGAATACCGCCCGATGTTCATCACCGACGCGCGCATCGCCCGGGGTGTGGACTTCTGGCGTCAGCACGAGGCGATATTGGCTCGCGCGGAACAGGAATACGGCGTGCCGGCGCAGGTGATTGTGTCGATCATTGGCGTTGAAACCTTTTTCGGACGCAATACCGGAAATTTCCGGGTCGTCGATGCCTTGTCGACCCTGGGTTTCGACTATCCTCCCCGTGCCGAATTTTTCCGCAAGGAATTGCGTGAGTTCCTGCTGCTGGCCCGTGAAGAGCAGGTCGATCCGTTGACCCTCAAGGGTTCCTACGCCGGCGCGATGGGCTTGCCGCAGTTCATGCCGAGCAGCTTTCGCGCCTATGCGGTGGACTTCGACGGTGATGGCCACATCAATATCTGGAACAATCCGGACGATGCCATCGGCAGCGTCGCCAGTTACTTCAAACGTCACGGCTGGGTAGGCGGTGAACCCGTGGTCAGCCGCGCGGATGTGCGTGGCGATCAGGTGGACCAGGGTTTGACCACCGGTATCGAACCGACTAAAACCGTCGGGGAGTTGCGAGCGCTGGGGTGGTCAAGTCATGATGCGCTGCGCGATGATATGCCGGTCACGGCATTCCGCCTGGAAGGTGACAAGGGTCCTGAATACTGGATGGGCCTGACGAATTTTTACGCGATCACGCGTTATAACCGCAGCGTGATGTACGCCATGGCCGTACATCAACTGTCTGAACAGCTGGTCCAAGCACGGGGCGTCAAGTAATGCGGGCATCGCCTATGAATAAACCCCTGAAGCTGATGGCATTCGCCGCGTTGACGGTGCTGGTCGCCAGTTGTTCGACCAGCCGCTCGCCGACGCCGACAAAGTCTTCTCCCGCCGTCGTGCGTGCAACGCCAGGCCTGGACATCAACCGCGCGCACAAAGACGGTGCGCCTTGGTGGGACGTCGACGTATCGCGCATCCCTGATGCGACACCGACCCTGCACACGGGTCCTTATAAAGCTAACCCGTATACCGTGCTGGGCAAGACTTATTTCCCGCAGCAAGAATCCAAGTCCTACGTCGCGTCGGGCACGGCGTCCTGGTATGGCACCAAATTCCACGGCCAGAACACCGCCAATGGCGAGGTCTATGACCTGTATGGCATGAGTGCCGCGCACAAGACCTTGCCGCTGCCCAGTTACGTTCGGGTGACCAACCTCGACAACAACAAGACCGTAGTCTTGCGGGTCAACGACCGCGGGCCGTTCTACTCTGACCGGATCATCGACTTGTCCTATGCCGCCGCCAAGAAGCTCGGTTATGCCGAATCCGGTACGGCACGGGTCAAGGTTGAAGGCATCGACCCGCAGCAATGGTGGGCCGCCAAAGGGCGTCCGGCACCGTTGATGCTCAACGAGCCGAAAATCGCGCAAAATAACGCCCCGGTGATCACGGCGTCGGCCGGCACCGTTGAACAATGGACGCCACCGCCGCAGCAGCACGCCGCGGCCGTCGTACCTGTGCCGGTCGATGCAAAAAAAAACGCTTCTGCACAAGCCTCTGGCCAGTATCTGCAGGTGGGCGCGTTCGCCAACCCGGACGCTGCAGAACTCCTGAGATCGAAGCTCAGCGGGATGGTGAGCGCTCCGGTGTTCATCAGCTCGATCGTGCGTAATCAACAGACACTGCATCGGGTTCGCCTGGGGCCGATCGGCTCGCCGGGTGAAATCCAGCAAGTGCAGAACAGCGTGCGCCTGGCCAATCTCGGTTCGCCGAGCCTGGTCACCGCCGAGTAATACGTAGTACTTGATTGAGGGTTCGCTTGCGGTCTTGGGGGGTGAACCTGGTTGTTGGCTCGTTTTAGAACAAAAGCCCGGCAAGGGTTCTGAGTGAACAACTGAACACGCGATGGCCCGTTAGAAGGTCATCTGATTAGTTTTGCCCTTGGGCAGTTTCCATTAGCGATTTCGAGAGACGGATGAACATCACCACCTTTGCCAAACGACTGTGCCTGCTAGTACCGCTGCTCCTCTCGCCTGCCGCGTTCGCGGTCGAGATGATGCCGTCGCCACCACAACTGGCCGCCAAATCCTACGTGCTCATGGATGCCAGCAGCGGCAACGTGCTGGTGGAGAACAACGGTGACCAGCGTCTGCCTCCGGCCAGCCTGACCAAGCTGATGACTGCGTACCTGGCGACCCTGGAAATCCGTCGTGGCCAGATTGGCGAAAACGATCCGGTAACCGTCAGCGAAAACGCCTGGCGTACCGGCGGTTCGCGGATGTTCATCAAGGTCGGCTCGCAAGTCACCGTCAGCGACCTGCTGCACGGCATCATCATCCAGTCGGGTAACGACGCCAGTGTTGCGCTCGCCGAGCACATCGCCGGCAGCGAAGACGCGTTCGCCGACATGATGAACAAAACCGTGGCCGACCTGGGCATGACCAACAGCCACTTCATGAACCCGACCGGCCTGCCGAACCCTGAGCATTACTCGTCGGCTCACGACATGGCGGTGCTGGCCCGCGCGATCATCCACGAAGATCCGGCTCACTACGCGATCTACTCGCAGAAAGAGTTCTTCTGGAACGGCATCAAGCAACCCAACCGTAACCTGCTGCTGTGGCGCGACAAGACCGTCGACGGTCTGAAAACCGGCCACACCGACGAAGCCGGCTACTGCATGGTGTCTTCGGCCGTACGTGATGGCATGCGCCTGATCGCCGTAGTGTTCGGCACCAACAGCGAAGTGGCGCGTGCCTCCGAAACCCAGAAGCTGCTGACTTACGGTTTCCGCTTCTTCGAAACCCAGACCTTCTACCAGAAAGGCGCCGAGCTGGCTCAGGCACCTGTCTGGAAAGGCACCACCAATCAAGTCAAGGCCGGCCTGGCCCAAGACCTGACCCTGACCCTGCCGAAGGGCCAGCTGAAAAAGCTCGCCGCCAGCATGAGCATGAACCCGCAACTGATGGCGCCAATCGCCAAGGGCGACGTGATCGGTAAAGTCGAAGTCAAGCTGGACGAGAAGGTGGTGCACAGCGCTGACCTGATCGCTCTGGATGGTGTCGAGGAGGGTGGTATCTTCCGCCGCATGTGGGATAGCATCCGTCTATTCTTCTACGGCTTGTTCAACTGAATTAGTGTGGACTTGCATGGCCCCGCCCCGATCCGGAGCGGGGCCATGTCCGTTGCCACGGCTTACGAGGCCGTTACGCCATGACAGACACCGAAGTAAAGGCGCCAAAAATCGAATTCCCCTGCGCGGATTACCCGATCAAGGTAATCGGCGATACCGGTGTGGGTTTCAAGGACAAGATCATTGCGATCCTTGAAAAGCACGCCACCGTTGATCACAAGACCCTGGCTGAACGCCAGAGTACCAACGGCAAGTACACGACCATCCAGCTGCACATCATCGCCACCGGCCAGGAACAGCTGTACGACATCAACAGCGAGTTGCGGGCTACCGGTTTCGTGCACATGGTGCTGTGATGTCTGGCACGCTGGGCTTTCGCGAGCTTGGCCAGATGGCTTACGAGCCGGTCTGGCATGCCATGCAACGTTTCACCAACGAACGCGGCAGTGATGCCGCGGACGAGATCTGGCTGGTCGAGCACCTGCCGGTATTCACCCAGGGTCAGGCCGGCAAGGCCGAGCACCTGTTGCTGCCGGGGGATATTCCGGTGGTGCAGGTCGATCGCGGAGGTCAGGTGACTTACCATGGCCCCGGCCAATTGGTGGCTTACCTGTTGCTCGATGTGCGCAAGCTGGGTTTCGGCGTGCGAGACCTGGTCAGCCGCATGGAGCAGTGCCTGATCGAGCTGCTGGCCAGCTACGGCGTCACGGCCGCGGCCAAGCCGGATGCCCCGGGTGTCTACGTCGACGGGGCGAAAATTGCTTCTCTGGGTCTGCGGATCCGCCACGGTTGTTCCTTTCATGGCCTGGCCCTGAACGTGGATATGAACCTGGAACCGTTTCGACGGATTAATCCCTGCGGCTACGCCGGGCTGGCGATGACCCAGCTGAGCGATCACGCAGGATCGATTGAATTTGCCGAGGTAAGTGCCCGGCTGCGCGCGCAGCTCGTCAAACACCTCGACTATGCTGAGCAGACGACCCTAACGGGCGGAATCGACTGATATGACTACTGATGCAGTGCAAACCATGATCCCGACGCTGGATGTTACCGAGCGTCCGGCCCCGCGTGCCAAGGTAGAAGCCGGCGTCAAGCTGCGCGGCGCCGAGAAGGTTGCACGTATCCCGGTGAAGATCATTCCGACCACCGAACTGCCGAAGAAACCCGACTGGATTCGCGTGCGCATCCCGGTTTCGCCGGAAGTCGACCGTATCAAGGCCCTGCTGCGCAAACACAAGCTGCACAGCGTGTGCGAAGAAGCGTCCTGCCCGAACCTGGGCGAGTGCTTCTCCGGCGGCACCGCGACCTTCATGATCATGGGTGACATCTGCACCCGTCGCTGCCCGTTCTGCGACGTTGGCCATGGTCGTCCAAAGCCATTGGACGTCAACGAGCCGGAAAGCCTGGCCATCGCCATCGCCGACCTGAAACTCAAGTACGTGGTGATCACTTCGGTAGACCGCGACGACCTGCGTGACGGCGGTGCCCAGCACTTTGCCGACTGCATCCGCGAGATCCGCAAGCTGTCGCCGAACGTGCAGCTCGAAACCCTGGTCCCGGATTACCGTGGCCGCATGGACGTCGCGCTGGAAATCACCGCGGCCGAGCCGCCGGATGTGTTCAACCACAACCTGGAGACCGTGCCGCGCCTGTACAAGGCCGCGCGTCCGGGTTCGGATTACCAGTGGTCGTTGACCCTGCTGCAGCGCTTCAAGCAGATGATGCCGCACATTCCGACCAAGTCCGGCCTGATGCTGGGCCTGGGCGAAACCGACGAAGAAGTTATCGAAGTCATGAAGCGCATGCGCGAGCACGACATCGATATGCTGACCCTGGGCCAGTACCTGCAGCCGTCCCGCAGCCACTTGCCGGTCCAGCGCTTCGTACACCCGGACACCTTCGCCTGGTTCGCCGAGGAAGGTTACAAGATGGGCTTCAAGAACGTCGCCTCCGGCCCGCTGGTACGTTCCTCGTACCACGCCGACGAGCAGGCGAAGCTGGTCAAGGCCGAGCTGATGTCGTCCTGATACCGACGTAAAAAAGCGCCCGCAAGGATTTTCCATCTTGCGGGCGTTTTTTTGCCCGGACTACAGTAATTACAGTTTTTTCCTGCAACCTGCGGGGCAACAGACCCTCTTCTGTTTGTCCCCGTTCCTGACTACTGTGTGCTTATCGCTTTCACGCAGGGAGATTCATGGATGACTGTTAGACCCACCCACACGCTTTGTCCTCACGCGCCTGTTCCGGCCTTGCCGTCGCAGGGGCTGATCGGGGTCATCGCACCCGCCGGACCCGCAACGCTGGACACCGATAAAGCCATCGCCTGGATGCGCGCTCGCGGTTATTCGTTGCGGGTGTATCCCGGCGTGTACGAGCGCGATGGCTACCTGGCCGGTAGCGACGAAGTGCGGCTCACTGACCTGCACGCCGCATTCGCCGACAGCGAGGTCGATGCGATCATCTGTCTTCGCGGCGGTTACGGTACGCCGCGATTGCTCGATCGCATCGACTTCGACCTGTTGCGCTGCAATGCCAAACCGTTCATCGGCTACAGCGACATCACCGCGCTGCACCTGGCGATCAGCCGTTACGCAGGCTTCGTGACCTTCCATGGTCCGATGCTCAACGCGGATCTGTTGAGCGAAAAGCAAAAACCAACCGAGTCGTCGTTTTTCAATATGCTCAGGGGCCAGATGAAGGCGGGCAGTGTGCTGACGCACCCGGTGGCTTATCCGTTGACCACCCTTGAGCCTGGCATCGCTCACGGGCGTTTGCTGGGGGGCAATCTGTCGATGATTGCCGCGACCATGGGTACACCGTACGAGATGGATGCCGAGGGCGTCATCCTGTTCATCGAGGACATCAACGAGCCGCTGTATCGCATTGACCGGCTGCTGACCCACCTGCGACTGGCCGGCACGCTGCACAAGTTGCGCGGAGTGCTGGTGGGGGATGTAGCGGGAGTTGATGGCCCGGCGCTGGAGCGCTTGCTCAAGCAGACCTTCGCATCGTTGCGGATACCGGTGTTGGCCGGGTGGCGCAGCGGGCATTGCGATCCGAACCTGACGTTGCCGATGGGGGCGTTGGTCAGACTGGATGCGGGGAATAAGGAATTGGTATTGGAGCAGGAGGTGGTGATCAAGCGGTAGATATTTGTCGCCTGATCGTCAGTCTTCGCGAGCAGGCTCGCTCCCACAGGTGACCGAGTTCTTTCAGGAGAACGCGGTCGAATGTGGGAGCGAGACCGGCTTGCCGGCGAAGCTTCTAGCGGTTACGCAGGCCTTCGAGCAACTTGTGCGTCGGATACCCGTCCGCCGGCCAGCCAAACGACTGCTGTGCACTGCGGATCGCCTTGCGGGTGTTGGCGCCGATGATGCCGTCGGCGGTGCCCGCATCGTAATTCTGCGCGCTCAGCAGGCTTTGCAGTTCAATGCGCTCGGTACGGCTGAGCGGCATGTCATCTTTGGGCCAGGTGCCGCTGATCAGGCCAGCGCCGTTGAAACGCTCGGATAGCAGGCTGACGGCCAACGCGTAGGACGACGAGTTGTTGTACTTGAGGATCGCGCGGAAGTTGTCGAGAACCAGGAACGCCGGGCCGCGATAGCCGGCGGGCAGCAGCAGGGCCGCGGACAGCTGTTCGGAGCCCGGCGGTACCTGGGCGCCATTGGGCAGCGTGACCCCCAGTTGCTGCCATTCGGCCACACTCTTGCGAATCGTGCCATCGGCCAGCACGTAGTTGAAGCTACCGGGCAGTTGTACTTCGAAGCCCCACGGCTGGCCTTTCTGCCAGCCTGAGCTCTGCAGGTAGTGCGCCGTCGAGGCCAGTGCATCGGCAGGACTGCCCCAGATGTCGCGCCGGCCGTCACCGTCGAAGTCCACGGCGTGGGTGTTGTAGGTGGTGGGGATGAACTGGGTCTGGCCCATGGCCCCGGCCCAGGAACCGAGCATCGCCTCCGGTTCGATATCACCCTGTTGCAGGATTTGCAGTGCAGCAATCAGTTGCGCGTGGGCAAATCCGGGACGCCGGCCTTCATAGGCCAGGGTCGCCAGGGAGTTGATCACCGACTTGCTGCCCTGGAACTGACCGAAGTTACTCTCCATGCCCCACACCGAAACCAGTGCCTGGCGATCGACGCCATAGCGCTGCTCGATGCTTTGCAGGATGTCGGCATATTGGCTGACCAGCGCCTGGCCTTTGCGTACCCGCAGCGGCGAAAGGGCGCCGTCGAGGTATTCCCACACCGGGCGGGAAAATTCCGGTTGGCTGCGGTCGGCGCGGATCACGCTGTTGTCCAGGCTGACATTGGCAAAGGCGCGGTCGAACAGATCGGCACGGATGCCGGCGGCCAGCGCATCCCGGCGGAACCCCGCCTGCCATTCGGCGAAGGTCTGGGTCGGCTGGATGTCAAGATTGTCACCGGTCGGCACCACGGGCGGAATCACCGCAGGGGCTGTCGCGACGGGGAGGGTCTGAAGCGGTTGGGCGTCGGCGGCGGTCGGTTTTTCCGCGCAGGCGACTAGCAAAATGAGGCTGGAGGCAGCTATCAGTTGGCGAATGTGCCAACGACGGGAAAGACAAAGGGGCATGCACAGGTCCAGGGAATACGAATCAGGTGCAGACCTTAACATGTTGAGCGATTGCTTGCCTTTCAGGCCGCCAGAAAGTAAGAAGCCTCCCAGTTGTCAGCCTGGAAGGCTTCGCGGCGGTAGCTGCCTTTGCCCTTGCCGGCTCGTTCCTGACGGCTGCGGAACAGTGGCTGGGCGATGATGGATTTGGCCTTGTTCGGGCCATTTTTCGATGGCTTTTTGCTCATGGACAGTTCTCTTGAGTGAGGGATTTTGCGGGGAAAATAATCTGCCGAAGTCCTGGTTTTGTCTAGAGGGAAAATGGATCAGCGGTGGGTACGAATCAAGATCGAAAGATCGCGGCCTCGCTTTGCTCGACAGCTCCTGCCGGAGCTGTCGAAGGCTATTGATCCAGTCTTTCGATCTTCAGGTTCTAAACCGCCGAACCAACCCATCCAGCTCATTCGACAACCCCGCCAGGCTCTGGGAGTCCAGCCGCGCCGAGTTCGCCAGTTCCGCCACCAGCTGCGCATCGCCATGGATCTGGCTGATGTGCCGGTTGATGTCTTCAGCGACTTGATGCTGTTGTTCTGCCGCGGTAGCGATCTGGGTATTCATGTCGCGGATCACGTCCACCGATTCACGAATCTGCCCGAAGCTGCTGCGTGCATCACCGATGCGGGTCACCGATTGCCGGGACACTTCCAGGCTCGCATGCATCTGCTGAGTCACCTGGCTGGTGCGTTTGGCGAGGTTGCCGAGCAGTCCGTCGATTTGTGCAGTGGAGTCGGCCGTGCGCTTGGCCAGCGCCCGCACTTCATCGGCCACCACCGCAAACCCGCGACCCTGTTCACCGGCCCGCGCCGCTTCGATCGCGGCGTTCAGCGCCAGCAGGTTGGTCTGTTCGGCGATCGAGCGAATGGTTCCGAGAATCGACTGGATGTCGTTGCTGTCGCGCTCAAGCTGCTGCATCGACTGCGCCGATTGTTCGATTTCCTGGCTCAGGCGATCGACGCTGCTCACCGCCGCGTCAATTTGTTGCTGACCTTCCCGCGCCTGGCGCTGGCCACTGTCGGCGGATTCCGCTGCTTGACTGCAAGAGCGCGCCACTTCGTTGGCGGTGGCCACCATTTCGTGGAACGCCGTGGACACCATATCCACCGCTTCGCGCTGGCGCCCGGCGGCTTCGGCCATATCGCTGGACACCTGGGTCGAACTCCTGGAGGTGGCAAGAATGTTGGTCGCGGCGCCACCGATGCTCTGGATCAGGTTGCGAATCGCCGCCAGAAACTGGTTGAACCAGTTGGCCAGTTGCGCTGTTTCATCGTTGCCGCGGATCGGCAGATTCCTGGTCAGGTCGCCTTCACCTTGGGCGATGCCTTCCAGACCGCTGGCCACGCTGCGGATGGGACGCCCGATGAGGCTGGCGAAACTGGCACCGACGATGGCGAAAAGCACCGCCAGGACGGCGGCAATGACCGCAATCAGCCAAGTCAGCCGGGTCGCCGGGCTCATCACGTCGCCCTGCTTGATCAGGCCGATGAAGGTCTAGCCCAGTTGCTCCGACGGCCAGACGTTGGCCATGTAGCGCTCGCCGTTCAGCTCGACTTCCACCAGCCCTTTGCCGGCCTTGGCCAGTTGCGCGTAGCCTTCGCCGAGACTGCTCAGTGCCTTGAAGTTGTGTTCCGGTCGCTTTGGATCAACCAGCACGGTGCCGGTGTTTTCCAACAGCATCAGGTAGCCGGTCTCGCCAAGCTTGATCTGTTTGACGATTTCCGTGAGCTGCTTGAGCGTCACGTCGATGCTGACCACGCCACCCTGAGTGCCCAGTTTGTTATCGATGGTGCGCACGGTACTGACGTAGGTCGCATCATCCTGAGCCCAGTAGTAGGCCTCGGTACGGAACGGCTTGCCCGGCCTGGACTGGGCGGCCTTGTACCAGGGGCGCTGGCGCGGGTCATAGTTGTTCAGTTTTGCGTCGTCCGGCCACCATAACCGCCCGCCGCAGTGCCGAGAATCGCATAGGCGTAGGACGGGTGACTGTTGCCGAGATTCTGGAGGAGGGCAAAGACCTTTTTGTCCATCTCGCCCTGGGGAATGCTTTCGGCGTTAGCGCTCATGTAGGTCTTGAGGCTGTCGTCGGAGTCCTTGATCAGCGGTTGCGACGCCAGGTAATCGACGTTCTGGCTGATGCCGTCGAAGAACAACTGCATGGCGTTGCTGACTTGACGAATTTCGCGGCCACTGCCGTCGACGAAACCTTCCCTGGCCTCACTGCGCAGGTTCAGCACAACGAGGGTGGCGACCAGTACCACGGGTAAGCAGGCGATAATTGCAAACGCCCAGGTCAACTTCTGTTTGATGTTCATCCGCGCTCCAGGTTTTTCTTGTAGGCCCACGCAGTGCAGAAGACTCGCGGATTATTGGCAGCTCGACCCGAATCCTTGAGTGCGGAATCGTTTTTTTTGTCGAAACGATTCTCGGACAAACTCCTTTGTCCCTGATGACTTCGGCTGCGGGCGGCGGAAATTGAGGCTGATCCGGAAAAATCCGGTGAAGGGTATGAATCCGGCTATCAACTTCATGTCGCAAATATCCTTGCAACCCTTCGCCAGCAAGTGACGCGGGCTCGGTTATGATCCGCAGCGGACGATAAACGGTGGTCGGGTTTGCCGTGTTTTCCGGCACATTGTGTGCGTTCGCGCTGTTCATAGGTCGGCAACCCCTCCCCCGAATGAGTGGATTGCCGTATAACGAATGACTTTCGCGTGTTTGGTAATAAAGGACCCACAATAAAAGCTGATGAAGACTCCAAAACGCATTGAACCCCTGATCGAGGACGGTCTGGTCGACGAGGTGCTGCGCCCACTCATGAGTGGTAAAGAAGCAGCTGTTTACGTAGTGCGCTGCGGTAACGAGTTACGTTGCGCGAAGGTCTACAAGGAGGCGAATAAACGCAGTTTTCGTCAGGCGGCCGAGTATCAGGAAGGTCGCAAGGTGCGCAACAGCCGTCAGGCCCGGGCGATGGCCAAGGGCTCCAAGTTCGGCAAGAAAGAAACCGAAGACGCCTGGCAGAATGCCGAAGTGGCGGCGTTGTTCCGTCTGGCCGGTGCGGGTGTCCGGGTGCCCAAGCCTTACGACTTCCTGGAAGGCGTGCTGCTGATGGAACTGGTAGCCGACGAGTATGGCGATGCCGCGCCGCGTCTGAACGACGTAGTGCTGGAACCGGACCAGGCGCGTGAATACCATGCGTTCCTGATTTCGCAGATCGTGCTGATGTTGTGTACCGGCCTGGTGCACGGTGACTTGTCGGAATTCAACGTGCTGCTGACCCCGACCGGTCCGGTGATCATCGACTTGCCGCAGGCGGTGGATGCGGCCGGTAACAACCACGCGTTCAGCATGCTGGAACGGGACGTGGGCAACATGGCGTCTTACTTCGGGCGATATGCGCCGGAGTTGAAGAAAACCCGGTACGCCAAGGAAATGTGGGCGCTGTACGAAGCCGGCACCTTGCACCCGGCCAGTGTTTTGACCGGTGAGTTCGACGAGCCGGAAGAGTTGGCCGACGTTGGCGGCATCATGCGCGAAATCGAGGCCGCGCGCCTCGATGAAGAACGCAAGCAGGCGGTACGCGCCGCAGACGACGCGCCACCTGGCAAGACCGAAGAACCGCCTCCGCCCTGGATGCAGTGACAGGTCAATAAAAAACCCGGCTTCGGCCGGGTTTTTTGTGCAGAACGCAAACCCCTAGTAGGAGCTCCCTACCTTCAAGGAATGAGGCGTTTAGACGCGAGCTGTCGCGGCACAACACCCCGACTCAAGATTTTTGAGGATCGGGCAATCGGGACGGTGATCACCCTGGCAGTGCTCGACCAGGTCCTGCAGCGTGTCGCGCAGTTGACCGAGCTCCTGGATCTTGCGGTCCAGCTCCTCGATATGCTGACGGGCCAGCGCCTTGACGTCGGCGCTGGCGCGTTGGCGGTCCTGCCAGAGCGTCAGCAATTTGCCGACCTCTTCCAGTGAAAATCCCAAGTCGCGGGAGCGCTTGATGAACGCCAGGGTGTGCAGGTCGTCGTCGCCGTACACCCGATAGCCACTGTCGGTACGGTGGGCGGCCTTGAGCAGGCCGATGGACTCGTAATAACGAATCATCTTCGCGCTCAGGCCGCTCTGGCGGGCCGCTTGGCCAATGTTCATGGGGTGTCCTCCAGATCCTTGGGTTTCCAGGTTTTCAACAGTAGCGCATTGCTCACCACGCTGACGCTCGACAACGCCATGGCCGCGCCGGCGAGTACCGGGTTGAGCAAGCCTGCGGCCGCCAGCGGAATGCCGATCAGGTTGTAGACGAAGGCCCAGAACAGGTTCTGCCGGATCTTCGCGTAGGTCTTGCGGCTGATGTCCAGCGCCGCCGGCACCAGCCGTGGGTCGCCGCGCATCAAGGTGATTCCGGCGGCGTGCATGGCCACGTCAGTGCCACCGCCCATGGCGATCCCGATGTCGGCAGCCGCCAGGGCCGGGGCATCGTTGATGCCATCGCCGACCATCGCCACGACCCCGGTTTTCTTGAGTGCGGCGACGGTGGCGGCTTTGTCGGCCGGCAGCACTTCGGCGTGGACATCTTTAATGCCGAGCGCCTCGGCGACCACTTTGGCACTGCCGCGATTGTCGCCGGTCAGCAGGTGACTGCTGATGTTACGTGCGCCGAGTTGTTGCACCGCTTGCAGCGCGCCCGCCTTGAGGGTGTCACCGAAGGCGAACAGGCCCAGAACTGTCGGCTCGGGGCTTTGCTCGATCAGCCAGGACAGGGTCCGGCCTTCGGTTTCCCATGCGCTTGCGCGCTCAGCCAATGGACCGGCGCTCAAACCGCTCTCTTCCAGCAGGCGCCGATTACCCAGCGCCAGCCGCCGACCCTCGAGCGTGCCGGCAATGCCGCGCCCGGTCAGGGATTGGCTGTCACTGACATCGGCCACAGTCAAGCCACGTTCGGCGCAAGCGTCCAGCACGGCCTTGGCCAACGGATGTTCACTGCCGCGCTGCAGGGCACCGGCCCTTTGCAGCAGAGCGGCTTCGTCAGCGTCGATCGCACTCAAATGGGCGATGCGCGGTGTGCCCGAGGTCAGCGTGCCGGTCTTGTCGAACACCACGGCGCTGACTTCATGGGCACGCTCCAGCGCTTCGGCGTCCTTGATCAGAATCCCGTAGCGCGCCGCCACACCGGTGCCGGCCATGATCGCCGTTGGCGTAGCCAGCCCGAGTGCGCAAGGGCAGGCAATCACCAACACCGCAACGGCGTTGATCAGCGCCGTTTCCATCGGCGCCCCGTACAGCCACCAACCGATCAAGGTCGCCAACGCGATCAGCAACACCGTCGGGACGAATACCTGGCTGACTTTATCCACCAGTTTCTGGATCGGCGCCTTCGCCGCTTGAGCGTCTTCCACCAGGCGGATGATCCGTGCCAGTACCGTTTCCGCGCCCAAGGCCTGGGTGCGAACCACCAACCGGCCTTCGCCATTGATTGCACCGCCGGTGACCTTGTCGCCGGGCTGTTTCGGCACCGGCAGGCTTTCCCCGCTGATCAGCGCTTCATCGGCGTGGCTCTGGCCGTCGACGACTTCGCCGTCCACCGGGAAACGTTCGCCGGGTTTGACCATCACCAGGTCATTGAGACGCAAGGCGCTGATGGCAACGTCCTGCTCACGACCGTCGATCACTTGAATCGCCCGCTCCGGACGCAAGGCCTCGAGGGCACGGATGGCGCTGGCAGTCTGGCGCTTGGCACGGCTTTCCAGGTATTTGCCCAGCAACACCAGCGCAATGACTACCGCCGAGGCTTCGAAGTACAGGTGCGGCATCCGCCCGGCGGCGGTGGCCCATTCGTAGAGACTCAAGCCATAACCGGCGCTGGTGCCCAAGGCCACCAGCAAATCCATGTTGCCGGCACCGGCACGCACGGCTTTCCACGCGGCGATATAAAAACGCGCACCGAAGACGAATTGCACGGGCGTTGCCAGCGCGAATTGCACCCAGGCCGGGAGCATCCAGTGCACGCCGAAGGGTTGCAGCAGCATCGGCAACACCAGTGGCAAGGCGAGGACGATCGCCATGATCAAGGCCCAACGCTCGCGGTGCAGGCGTTGTTGCTGATGGTCGGCAAGCGGGTGTTCGACTTCCCAGACGCTGGCGCCATAACCCGCCTTGGTCACGGCGGCGATCAAGGTCTGCGGATCGACCTGGCCGAGCAACTCGAGGTGGGCGCGTTCGTTGGCCAGGTTGACGCTGACGCGCTTCACCCCCGACACCTTCGCCAGCGCACGTTCGACCCGGCCGACACAGGAGGCGCAGGTCATGCCGTCGATGCTCAACTCCAGGGTCTGCTGCGGCACGCTGTAGCCGGCTTGCTGCACGGCGTCCATCAACGCCGGCAGGCTGTCGCTGGGCGCCTGGACCCGAGCCTGTTCGGTGGCGAGGTTGACGCTGACGGCACTGGCGCCGATGACTTTGCTCAAGGCGCGCTCGACACGCCCGGCGCAGCTGGCGCAGGTCATGCCGGCAATCGGCAGATCGAAGGTGGTGGATTCGGACATCGGTCGCGCTCCCTGTAGAAGATGCCTACAGGATCAACCTTGCCATGCGGGCAAGGTCAAGCGCCATGATTCAGATCAAAAGAGCGTTCAAGCGATCTTTTTGCAGACGGCTCAATAATCGAGGGCCGCAGGCTTGAGGTACATCCCTTCCTGCGTCATCGCAATCCGGAACTTCAATACATCCCCAGCCTTGAGCGTGACGTTCTGCGAGCCCGGCGCCAGCATCCCGGGATTGCAACCCGGGGCCTGTCCCGGCAGCAGTTTCAGGCGCAGGGAGACATTGCCCGGCGGCAGATTGAACGCGGTGCTTTGTTCCTGGAACAGCCGCGCTGCCAACTGGTCCTGGATGTACACGCCGATCTCGCAGGGGGTCGCGATTTCCAGGCGCTCGCGGGAAATGATCAGCACGCCATAGTCCTCCCCGACGGCGTGTACCGCAGGTGTCGCGGCAAACAGGCTGATAAAGCCAAACAGGCTGAGAGCTGACCAGCGCATGGCTGAATCTCCTGACGTCGAATCACTGATGGGCGCAGCTTGGCCGAGCGCGGCGACGATTGCCAGTCCGGCAGTCTGCTGCAGAACTTGACCTTGCCATGGTGGCAAGCTCCAGACTGCTCGCCATCCACTCAAGGAGTTCTCCCATGCAAGTGTTCAACGTTCAAGGCATGTCCTGCGGTCACTGCGTCAAAGCCATCACCCAGGCACTGCAAGCGAAGGATCCGGCGGCTAGCGTACGGATCGATCTGGCGGCGAAAGAGGTCGGGGTGGAGAGTGCGTTGACGGCGGATCAGGTAATCGCACTGATCAGCGCAGCAGGCTACGAAGCGAAAGTCGCATGAGCCAAGCGCAACCCCCTGTAGGAGCTGGCTTGCCAGCGAAGAGGCCGTAACATTCAACATGCGTGTTGGCAGTTACGCCGCCTTCGCTGGCAAGCCAGCTCCTACAGGGCGATGTGCATTCATCGAGTGATATTTAATAGTTAGCGACCTAACAGAATGTTCAACGCGTCCATGCGCGGCTAGACTGTCGGGCTGCCGACCTGTCGCACTGGATGCCTGATGAACTTTCGTACCATTTTGATTCTTGGCGCCCTCAGCGCCTTCGGCCCGCTGGCGATCGATTTCTATTTGCCGGCCTTCCCGGCGATGGCGCTCGCGTTCGGCACCGATGAACAGCACGTTCAAATGACCCTGGCGGCCTATTTTCTCGGCTTGTCCATCGGTCAACTGGCCTATGGCCCGGTCGCGGATCGCTTCGGGCGACGCATTCCCTTGCTGACCGGGGTCGGCCTGTTCACCGTCGCCTCCCTGGCCTGCGCATTTGCGCCGAACCTGGAATGGCTGATCGGTGCGCGATTCGTTCAGGCCCTGGGTGGTTGCGCCGGGATGGTGATCTCCCGCGCGGTGGTCAGCGATAAATGCGATGCGGTAGGTTCGGCGAAGGTCTTTTCACAACTGATGCTGGTGATGGGGCTGGCCCCCATCCTGGCGCCCATGCTGGGTGGGTTGTTGGTCAACACCACAGGCTGGCAGTCTATTTTTCTCGTGCTGACCTTTTTCAGTGCACTGGTGGGACTGGCCGTCGCCCTCGGGCTGCCGGAAAGCATGCCGGCCCATGTGCCACGCCAACCGTTGTCGGGGGCGCTGCGTCAGTACGGTCGCCTGCTGGCGGACCCGGTGTTTCTCGGGCACGCCCTGACAGGCGGCATCGCCATCGCCGGGATGTTTGCCTACATTGCCGGCTCACCCTTTGTGTTTATCAAGCTCTACGGCGTGCCGCCCGAGCATTTCGGCTGGCTGTTCGGTGTCAATGCGGCGGGATTCATCCTGGTGGCGCAGGTCAATGCGCGCATGCTGGCCAAGCGTGGCCCGGCGTTTCTGCTGACCCGCACGGTCTGGATCTACGTCGGTGCCGGCCTGGCGCTGCTGGCCGTCACTTCACTGCACACCGAGCAGCTGTGGCCACTGCTGATCCCACTGTTTATCTGCATCTCCAGCCTGGGTTGCATCCTGCCCAATGCCTCGGCCTGTGCCATGAACGGGCAGGGCGCCCGGGCCGGCAGTGCATCGGCGATGCTTGGTTGCCTGCAATTCAGCGTCGCCGCCGGCGCTGCGGCGTTGGTGGCTGTTTTACACGATGGAAGCGCCGTGCCGATGGCCATGGTCATCAGCCTATGCGGGGTTCTGGTGGTGAGCGCGGCGATGCTCACCCGACGTTTGCAAAATGCCCGGGCACTGGCGCAAGCCCAGGTCTGAGGACGGCTCAGCCAGTCGCGCGCTGCTGCTGGTCGGGAAATTGATGAGGGGCGTGCAGGCGCGCTTCAAGGGTTCGGGTGAAGGCGCGAGCTTCGGCTTCGCTGCGGAAGGTTACGGCATGTTGGTCCAGGCGGACCTGCCACTGGGATTTTGCCAATTCTTTTATCAGGATCTTCATTGCTGACCTCCTTTATGTAAAAGATTGCTTTGCAGTGGCCACGATTGTAGACCCGAATACGGTCGCAATTGTGACAACGGTCAACTCTCTGACTGACGGTTTTAGCGCTCAAGATCGCGGGCTGCGGCCACTCCTGCATCGATCGGTGTGTATCCGAATATTTCGGTTGCTCACCTATCCGGCAGGCGCTGGCGCCGCCTGCGATCTTTCGCTCTTCGGGTTGTTAAATGCCTAGAATCCCTCGAGCACAATCTTGCCCCTGGATCTGCCACTTTCCAGCAGCTCATGGGCGCGACGCAAGTTGGCCGCGTTGATCGTACCGAAATGCTCGCCGACCGTCGTTTTCAGCGTGCCGGCGTCGATCAGCTGCGCGACGCGATTGAGCAGTTCATGTTGCTTGGTCATGTCCGCGGTCTCGAACAGTGAGCGGGTGTACATGAACTCCCAGTGCAGCGACAGGCTCTTGCGTTTGAGCTTGGTCACGTCGAGGGCCTTCGGATCATCGATCAGCGCCAGTTTGCCTTGTGGCGCCAGTGCCTCGACCAGTTGATCCAGGTGATGATCGGTCTGGGTCAGGCTGGCCACATGGGTGACATGCTCGATGCCGGCACGTTTGAGCTCTTCGCTCAGCGGCTGACTGTGATCGATCACCAGATCGGCACCCAGCTCGCTGACCCAGCTTCGGGTTTGCGCACGGGAGGCGGTGCCGATGACTTTCAGCCCGGTCAGCTGGCTGGCCAGTTGAGTCAGGATCGACCCCACTCCGCCGGCCGCACCGACGATCAACAGGCTCTGACCTTCATCGGTCTGGCCTTCACGCACTTGCAAGCGTTCGAACAGCAGTTCCCAGGCAGTAATGGCGGTCAACGGCAGGGCGGCGGCTTCAGCGAAACCCAGGGATGTGGGCATATGGCCGACGATTCGCTCATCCACCACATGCAGTTCACTGTTGCCGCCAGCGCGAGCGATGGATCCGGCGTAGAACACCTTGTCGCCTGCCTTGAACAAGGTCACTTCACTGCCTACGGCCTTGACCACACCCGCCACGTCCCAGCCCAGCACTTTTGCCGCGCCACGTTCAGGCTGGACGTTCTGGCGGACTTTGGTATCGACCGGGTTGACCGAGATGGCTTTGACTTCCACTAACAGGTCCCGCGGACCGGCAACCGGTTCCGGCAGTTCGATGTCCTGCAGGGATGTCTCGTCGTTGATCGGCAGCGAGGCGTAATAAGCAATAGCTTTCATGGAGGACTCCGAAAATGGATAACAGAACGATCAGGCCAGTGTGCGCAGGCGCTTGAGTTCGAAGTGTTCGAGGAAGTCGCCGGCTCTGGCCCGAAAATTCTGGATATGCGCGCTGGCGTCATGGGCTTGCAGGGCCTCGTCGCTGCTCCACCGTTCGATCATGTAGAAGGCCAGCGGATTGGCCAGGTCCTGATGCAGGTCGTATTGACTGCAACCGGCCTCGGCAAGGGTGGGTTCCAGCAGCGCGCGTAAGTGCTGTTCGAGGGCGTCCTGCTGGCCGGCTTTGGCGATCAGGGTGGCAATGGCGGTAAACGGCTGGGACATATTCGACTCCGGGAGAGGGGGGTGATTTCGATGGCAGATGATTGGCTATTTCTGCGCAAGATAAAACCCGCTAAAAGAGCAGTCTCTTTCAATGTTTTTTTGATAATCGAGGCTGTAAATGCTGCGTTTCGATGATTTGCAATTGTTCGTCCGGGCAGCGGACCTGGGCAGTCTGTCGGCGGCGGCGCGCGGGATGGACATGTCCGCCGCGGTGGCCAGCGCGGCGTTGAAGCGTATCGAACAGCAACTCGGCGCCCGTTTGCTTGCCCGTTCCACACGCAGCCTGCGCCTGACCGCCGAGGGCGAGGGGTTTGTCGAATACGCCCGGGCGGCGTTGAGCAATCTCGACGAGGGTCGCCGGTTGTTGGCTGGTAGTCAGGATCAGGTCAGTGGGATCCTGCAGCTGTCGGCGCCTTCGGATTTCGGTCGAAACCTGCTGCTGCCGTGGCTCGACGAGTTTCAGCGCGAGCATCCCGGACTCACGGTGCGCCTGCTACTGGGGGACCGCATCGCCGACCTGTTCCGCCAACCGGTGGACATTGCCCTCAGGTACGGCGAGCCGGAAGACTCAAGCCTGGTGGCGCTGCCCATCGCCCCGCAGAATCGCCGTGTTCTTTGCGCCGCCCCGAGTTACCTGGCCCGGCAGGGTGAGCCACGACAGCTTGAGCAATTGGCGCAGCATAATTGCCTGCTGTTCATGCTCGGCAGCCGGGTCCACGATCACTGGAGTTTTCATGACGGCAAACGCGAGGTCAGCCTGACGGTCAGCGGTGATCGCTTCAGCGATGATGCCGATGTGGTGCGACTGTGGGCTGTCGCGGGTGCCGGAATCGCCTACAAATCCTGGCTCGATGTCGCCCCCGATGTGCTGGCCGGTCGGTTAAAGGTGCTGATCCCGGAGCTGCAATGTGAGCGCGCACCACTGAATCTGCTGTGCGCCCATCGCGCGCATTTGAGTAAGCCGGTGAACCTGTTGCGGGAAATGCTCGTCAGCCGTTGCGCCAGTTCAAGTAGTCAATTTCCGACGTTCTCGGGAGAAGGTCATTAGTCGCAGGAAAATAGCGAAATTTCCCTCAGGAACTATCACCACCGGTGGGATGCGCAGGGCAGGATCCAGCGGTTAACACGCTTATACTATGCCATTGAGCAGTAGACGAAACGATTCAACAGGGAGTGAATACATGGATTCTGGAGCCTTACTAACTGTTACATGAAGTATTCCTGAACGTATTCAATAAGTTAAAAATGGTAACTCTTTTTCCGCTTTTTTTTTGTATCCTGCCCATCCCAGTCGGCTAATGCCATTGTCTTTACTATCCATTTCGCACTTGAATTGACCAGGCATTTGCGTTGGACTCAAAAAGCTCTTAGACATGACGACCTAAACCGGCCGATTCTGTGCTAGGCGCTGTCCGCGGCCCCATCTATCGTTGTCAGCGGCTTCGGATAGTAGCGATCAGTTAAATCCCTATTTCAGCTAGCTCAATTCGAATCCTTTCAAACAACTGGTCCTTGTTGGCGTCCTCGTTTGATGTGAGGTAACCAGCGAAGATTATGCTCATGGGATGAACCCCGAGAACATCTGCCATCTGCTCGATTTTGTCTATTGACGCACTGCCTCTTCCTGCTTCGAGGTTGCTTATGTACGGCTGGCTGGGACCTAAGCTTTCTTGGGGGATTTCTCTCTTGAGTCGATATGACTTGATGGAGTTGCCAATGGCCCGCTTGAATTCCAATCGCATGAGTATTTCTCGCAAAAGGAACGATAAAGCCGGTCAAAGCTGTTTTGTTCTATACTGTATGCAGTATAATTTGAGGTCTTATCCTCATTTTTTACTGAATGGGTATCATTTTTTACCAATTTGATTCGGCTAGTGTCATCCGTCTTCTTGAACCGTCGTTGTACACATGATCCGTTCGCGCTTGCGACCACCACGTTTGTCGGACAATTCGATCCTCAATCCGAAAGGTCATGATGAGTTTCGATACTCGACTCTTCACTGCTGCGAAGCTGAGGATCCACCAAATTCGAGGGAGCTTTACTCACGACCGGCCATACCTACCGCACATCACCTCTCTACTACACAGATTCGACGCAATGCTTTTCTCCACTTGAGGAGCGAGTTGCTTTAAAAGCTGTGCAAAGGAGAAGCCAAGCGGTAGCAGGCGTATTGCGTTTGCGAGATTGATACGTATATGAAAATTAAGTCACCACGTATGCCCATCTACATCGAATTGCGGGAGCGCACGTTGCTTGAAGATGGAACGTTTTTTGTCCGCTTGCGGACGCTCGATGAACTGGATGAATTTTGGGGTAAGCATCGGGACAAGTTCGCCTCCGCCTGCGAGGGAAAGTTCTCCAAAAAGCCAAGCTTTTTACACGAGTATGAATGGGTTTTTGGCTTGACGAAGGCTGCGGTGGTACGCACGGTTTTGCGTTGGGGACAGTCAGGTATCGGCTGCGAATTTTATGATTGGGCGAAACATGATTCTCAAATGCACGAAATTTTTTTCCTGGATCGTGATGCACAACGCTATTCCGATATTGAAATGGGTATCTGGTCAGAAAAGGATGAGATGGATTTTCGCGCCGATTGTGTTCGTCGATCTGTCGAGACATACCGCGGATGGTGGCGTTTTTGCAATCTTCCCAATGGGTACAGTTCTATCGAATGGCTGAACGACCGTCAGGGTCACGAGGAGTTGATTGATCCTCACATGACGTATCAGGACGTTGTGACCACGCTTCAAGAGCAAACGTTCGATGATTGGCGACAATCAGATTTGTGGGAGCTCGAATCCCATGACGGTGAAAGCATCGACGAGCTTATCCAGTACTGGAAGAATGAGCGTGCGAATGGAGAGGGCTATTATGGTGATGAAAACGGGACCCCTGAGAGCATTAGCTAAGTGCGCGACTGCAAATGTCTATCCGTGCTCGACTATCTCATTCAAATTCAAAACGAATGACCCAGCCACACATAGAACTAAATTATACCGATTGACACTGTGCGTTGTGCGCTGCCCCCCGTACGCGACACGTACTTTACATACTCTAAGCCGCTAGCTCCCTGTGGTGAATTTGTTGGAGTAACTATCAGCTGGCTGGGGGACTTCGGTGCCAGGTTGCGTTTTTGTCACGGATTCTCCTTCGCCTTCGAAGCCATCAATCGGCACATTTCTCGTCCGTTCTTAGTTATGACGAAATTGTGACCTTGAGCGATTAGCGCAAGCAGGCGACGGATTCGCCGGCGAGCCTGACTACAGGTGAAGGTAGTAAACATGGCCGGTTTACCTCGTAAATTTTGGTTTAGAGCATAGCTTCATATAGCCCACTCCGTCAGATTTTTGAGGATGGTGAGTGTGATGCGATCTAGTTGGTTTCGTCGCAACCCCCTGATCAGGCAAGCGCCATTAGATGAGATGTCACCGTCAAGCGATTTGAGGAGGTTCCGATCTGCTCCACATGCAGGCATGTTGTATATGATTGGCGTCAGACGTTTTGGACGATTGCAATCCGTAACACTCACTCTGGCAACATGAAGACTTCGCGACCAATCGTTTCCCCTCCACTGAACTTGTGCCTACGCGGCTGTCCCTTCATTTGTTGTACTGTAGGCTTGACTTTTTGTGCGGTTCAAGCTTAACCCCTTGTCAAAAGCAGCGCGAGGGAAATGGCGGACAATTTTTTGGTCGATGCTGTAAGCGTCGAAAGGCTGCTGTTGGCCAATTCTGTTGAAAAAGTCGGCTTCAGTTTCCACGGCAGAAAAGTACGCGTCTGAGATTGAAGTCTGTGTTTTGCGCAAAAGGTTCAGGGCTCAGATTTGAAGTGGCAGCGTGCAAAACAGGCCCTTTCATCGCTCAATGCACGGGTAGCCAGGTCGGGTCGACTGTTTTCAACAGAGTCGGCAAAAAGCGGACAATCTGAACATCGGAGATGGGCTGCCGGCTTCGTCATTCACAGTGAGTGCCACAAGTCATCAAGTTCATGACGTTAGGTTGTGTCAGGTAACTTGTATGAACTGCGTAGGGATTTAGGCGTCAGAATCGGTCACTCGTGACCAGCGCTTACGCCGAAATTGAATTGCATTAGGCTAGTTTGTTAAAGATGCGCGTATTGCTTGAGAATTCGGCTGCGCCTCCACTAACGCACTATTAACGACCCAATCATCGTAGTCAGTCCGTTTAAATAAAAACTATTTGGTGAATCGCAGTGCTCGCCCATTAAGTGTTGTAAAGGGGTGGCCCAGAATCGAACCATGGCGGGCAGAGATCGTAACCCACCCCCATAAATATAGTGATGATAAAATTCGACAATAAAATTGTTCGAGCTTATCGGATCTACTCTTACCAGACTAACCACCCCAAAAACCCAAAATACCACAGTGGTTTAACCAATCCCAATAACTTTACAGACAGATCCAATAAATCTTCTCCGAGGAAATTTTCTCTTTCATCAATGGGTAAAGGCATCGAACTAGAAAGAATTATAGGCAGCCAATATTTTTCGGCAAAAGATTGTGTTTCGCTGTGCGCATTGAAATAAAGACTATGCCCACCTTTAAAATAGCGATTAATAAAATTGTTACAGTTGCTTCTCCGAAATCCGATGCGGCCAGCCTCTCCTAACCCCAGCAAAAACGCTTTAGCTGCAACCAGTATAAAATCTTTAGTGCCACACTCATTAATTATAATCTCGGCATTGTTGGTCAAATGATTAAGATTAGCATTATGAGGCAGTGGGCTTCCGCATAGAATGATATGTTTTAGCGGTGTGGCTAAAGTTGTACCTTTGATGGCTTCTGACAGTACAAGACTGCCAAAGCTGTGAGCTACGACGCTAATTTCTTTATCATGATTTTCGAAAAGAATTTGTCTAACCTGTACGGCAGCTTGTCGTGCCTTCCTTTTCCTCAGCCATGGTATGGAAAATGAAAGGATGTCAAAGAAGCCATATTTTACTTCAGCGGGAACAAAAGATCGTGAGTATTTTCTGATTTCGTCGTTCAATCCACTCTGCCATTTACCGTGAGTACGTATACCGTGGATCGTTAATAGCAGTTTATCTTGACGAAGTTTCCCGACTTTTTGATTTGCGCGCACCAATATACCGACTTGCTCCAAGATGTCAGTCATCCAGTCTTGGTTATGAAGACTAGCAGGAAGTACAACTGAAGCAATTTTGTAAAAATTTTCGCGATATGCTCCAAGTTCGGAAATATCGGCAGTCAGTCCGATCACCATTTTTGGACGGATATAATCATTTTTGTCGCTGCATAGGTCATCGACAAGTCTAGAACTCTGAAGGGCTTGGGGGGTTCCGCCGACTTTTTTGGGTATTACTACATCGAGAATCAAAAGATCAAACGGCTCAAGCATTTCTATACGGCCTTTATCCGCCGTATCGCAATATGTGACATCGACATGAGCTCGCAACGGACTGCTATTGAATGCGTGCTGTAAAAGCTCTACGCGTTTTTCGGAGTCATCGACGACGAGAATTTTTAACATTTCAGAGAACCTATAATGCTAGTGAGCTTTTCTTGCCATTGAATTTCCGCTGAGTTGAAAAGTACGCATCCCTTGTATTGCTCGCCGAGGGTCGACAATAGGTCGTGGATCTGCTCTAAACTCAGATTTAGGGAATTTACGCTAAAGTCCTTATAGCCAGTAAGTACTACAAAAGGAGCGAGCATTCCTGACTTACTCAGTTTCGTAGCGATCTCTTTTCCAGCAATAGCTCGAAATCTACCTCCCTGCGTGGTCTCACTACGATCAAATGTAGGCATGCTCATATCAAGAATCATAAAATCAAAGCCGCCCTGTTCTGCTGCGGTTAATCCACTGTTATACGATGCTGCCTCAACCAGCTCAGGATGATAAGTAGTATTGAGAAAGTTAACTATTTTCTCGCGCTTTAGTAAGTTGTCTTCGATGATCAAAATTTTCATGACGAAGTCCTATTAGTGCCGTAAAAGAAGTTTTGTCTGCTTTAATGTCAAACGTAAACCCTGAAGAGGAGTTAGATAAAGTGCTATATATCTTGTATAAACCGCTCCCGCCTTCTTCACGGCTTAGGTTTGAGTGCTCTGGAGACCATTTGGCTTTTTCCCTTAAAATAAGTTCCTCTGCGGTAACCCCAGGATAGGACTGCATCAAGTTATTTATAGCTATAATGGTTTCCGCATTTCCCACTGAAAAATCCATGCTGACCTGGCCTAGCTCTCCACCATATTTGCAAGCGTTTTCCAATGCCGTGAACAAGCATATGAACAACGCTCGAGCCTCCCTGTAATTAAGCGTCAGATTACTCCTGCATGATGCATAAAATGGTTTTCTATACTTATGGCCGTATATTGATTCAAATGAAGTGATCGTCGCGTCTACAACAACACTCAAACGTTCGAGATTTTTTGAATCATCCGCACCAACAAATCTGAACCAATTAAGAACAAACTCAATTTCCTTAGTAAAAATTGACCGAGCGTTCTTTATTTCCTGCATAAGATCTGCAACGGCAACATCCCCTTTTACATAGTTAATACCCCGCTCAAGATCTGTCAACGCATTCAAAATCTCACTTGCTAAATGATCATTGATGAGTTCCTGAGCTGCTTTAGCGCTATCACTTGCTAATTCCCACATATAATCGAGTAGCTGAGTAAAAAAATCTTCTGCGTTATTTGTGCGGGTTACAATTTCAGAAACCCTAACTAGCCTAAAGTGGTATGCCAAGAAATCAAATACGTTAGGAGATTCGCGATCGAATAACTCTACTCTAAAACACTCATTGACCTCTCCAAGAATCAAGTCTACTCGCTGAGAGAAAACTTTAAGGAGATTGTCTATCTTTTCAACGATACTTATATGTACAAAATTATATTTATTGAGCCAGTAGTCATTGGGTAAATATGCACCATCTTTTAGACTCGTAACAAGGCGTGTCTTCTCAAAACACGACCTCAACTGAGTCGTGAACACGATATGACGAATTTCAGCGCTTAAATACTTATCCAGACCATAATTTTCGTTCAGCGCAAAGTCACGTACGGCTGTGTCAAATATCTCATATAATAGCTGTGTCTTTCTATTAGATGCAAGCGCACTTCCTTGAACGATTTCGAATATGTCATTGGAGCCAGCTGTATCATTGTTTGATGGTAATGGCTCTAAATTGATGCCGCCTTTGTTGCTTTTTGCTTGTTCGAACAAGGATCGATAGACATGTTTTCGCTGTGATTCTAATGCCTGGATATCTACAAATAATTTTGCCGACTCTATTTTTGCACGCAACTTTTCGGCAAAAAGCGTTTCGAGAACGTTATCCTTCTCGTAGCGCAATTGTTCATACCCTTCCGACCTTGTTTGTATAAGCAAGTCGAGAATGGCCACGCGCTCATGAACAACATCGTCATTTGATGTGTAATTAATTAGATTGTCTAGTTGTGACGGAATACAGAGGTTTTTTAAAAAGAATATTTCTGCTCGAGAATATTTTTCTTTCTGAAAAATATGTGATGGCCTATGTGAGCCGTTGAACTTCATTAGGTCATCAAAAAGCTCTGCTTTATCTTCTTCAAAAATCCCACTATGCTCACGATTGTATATGTCATAAGCAATCAAGCATGAAATAAAAATTTCATTGCTTGTTTTTGGTATATCACCCGCGATCTGACAAAGTGTTCTCATTGGAAGATGGAGGCAACTTACGCTATTTTCCAAATACTCATCCACTGCGAAGTTGATTGCGTCGATATATTGTTCTTTGAGTATTAGAGTGCGCGACTTAAGCTTTAGGTAGTCAGAGAGTACTGGAATTAATGGCTTCTCAATTTCTGCGGCCAAATCATCGTTAGCGGAATATTTGATTTGCCTATGTAACGGTACGCTACCGGCATTATCGACTTCTAGTGGAAATCGATAGTTTCGTATTTTCGCTTTAGGCGTGTTCAATCTTCCTAAACAACTGGCCTGTAAGCGTGCACTTTCAATTTCCTTGTCGTCCTCTACCTCCTCAAGTGCTGATAGCAAATGGAAGTTCAGCGATTTCGCCCAAGGCTCGTGCTTGAATTTTACGCAAATCTGGTTTAGGAAACTAAGCTTTTCTGCGGTTTTGTTATCACACTGCAAAATAGCTGCAAGCTCATTTGCAATCTGATCAAAGAACGTATTGTCATCTGCAATTGAACGTGCGTATATTTTTGATTTTGCGTAAATTTCGACAAGTCCAAATATTTCATTGGATCCTAGTTTCTGTAAGTTTTTAATACGAGCGATAGCATTATCATAATTTCCCCTTGTGTAATCCTCTAATACTGCGGAAACCGCTGGCGCAATTGGCTGGTCTACGCCCAAAATCGCTTGTAACTCTTCGTCCTCAATTTTTTTTGAAAGATCTAGTACTGCTTTCCGCATAGAATCCGTTAACAACCCCGCCGTTCCACATTCACAGATTACGTCTTTAAAAATCACGTATTGATCTATGATGGACTCAAACCAGAGCGCTTTTAGGCTTTCTGGTTTAACGATGCGATCAGGATCCAAGTTTAACGGAAGAAATCTACACGACTCAAGTGCTCCGCTGTCGATCGCATTTTGGAGGCCACTGCTTCTGTATTCATTCATTCGGCCCAGTAAATCCCTAACAAACACCGCTACTGAGCTACTTTCCGACATGAGTTGAAGATCAAGTACTTGTCCACTGATATCTGCTCGTACGAACCTTGTAGGTAGTCCTTGAATCAGTTGTCTAGTGTCCTTCAGCTCTAGTTCTTTGGCTATGTGAACTTCTAGAAAAATTGCCCACCAGCTTTTGCATAGTTTGTTTAGCGATTGAATTTGTACCAAAGCCTCGCGAGAATTTCCGTTCAAAATTTCGCTGTTTATCAGGTTTCTAAGCTTGCAAAAATCCGAGAGTAGTTTAGATTTGGCGGTAAAGCAGCCCAGCATCCAGGCAAGAAAATTATTATCAGAGAGCTCGGATGAATTATAGCTAAGTTCATAGTGCCCTCTGGAAGCTCCATATACTGGTAGAAATTTCGCAGGAAAATTTTTGTGCGAAGCCATCGAAAATATCAGATTGGAAGCATTGTACAAATTAAATTTTCGCAACTCGGCAAAAATCCGCTGGGAGTGCTGATCCTCCGTTTCTCCCCGCCGCCTAATAAAGATGCGACCATCAATCGATAGCTGGCTAGGGCGAAATTTCGCTGTTTTTTGCATAGTTGTTAGTCGTTCTCATGTTTGTTGGCTGGCGAGTATCATTAGCAAAACTAAGCCTACTGTCCCAGGGATGCGCAATCCTATCTAACCCTAAAGGTTAAGGCTACAACGATCAGATTCGCATTTTCACTGTCAGTCCCCGAGTAAGCTCAGTCGATCAAGCGTATGCGACTTCTCAGAGGCTTAACGCGTTGCCTAGAAAAATGGGTTGCTTAGGCAGGACAAGGCTGCCGTTATCCTGATATGAACTTAGAAAACAATATGGGAAACCTAAAAGGAGGAACACCATGAGCCGCACCCGCCATACCTGCCTGATGGCGACCTACAACGAGTGGATGAACGCAAAGATTATCAGGCGGCCAACATCCTGTCTGACGAAGAGCTCGCAGCGGACAGGAAAGCATTCTTTGGTCCTATTCTTGGGACGCTGAATCACTTGGTGGCCGGGGACACTGTCTGGCTCAAGCGATTCGCCACGCCCCCGGCGACTACCTAGCACTGGAGCCGATTCGGCAGCTGCCTGTCCCCAGAAACCTCAACGAGTTACTGTTCTCGAGTATCCGTCGGTACATCGAGTGTGGCTTGATCAGGTCATTGTCGAGTGGTCTCGCTCCATTACCGAGTCGGGCCTGGATCACATTCGTCACATCACGTCGGCTAAACAGCGCAGCCAACCATGATGGTTGTCAAACCCGAATGACGGCAAACGGCCGAGAGTGTGTAAAAACGCCTTCGCGAACCCTTGCTATGATTTCTGAGGAATTCATCGCAGGGATCGCCCATGAAGCGCTTCATCCAAGGTGAACATCGAGGCCAAAGCACCTTACTTCCCGAGAGCCTCGATGACTACGTCAGCGATACCAATCCGGTGCGCGTAGTCGACGTCTTCGTCGACGAACTTAACCTAGTCAATCTGGGTTTTGAAGGTGCCATTCCAGCCGATACTGGCCGACCTGCTTATCATCCAGCGATCTTGCTGAAGATCTACATCTACGGCTATCTCAACCGCATCCAGTCGAGCCGACGTCTGGAGCCAGAAGCCCAACGCAATGTCGAGCTGATGTGGTTACCCCTTGGAGCATTTTGTATGTCGATCCAGTATCACCCTCTGCTCGCGAATAACGCTCAATGGTGTACCGGTAATCATTACCAGCAAGGGATGAGGCGCTGATACCGATGGATAGCAAAAGCACCACGGTGCATGGGAGGCTTGATGGAGGTTTGAGCCTCATCCTATTCCTGGTCGCTCTCTGCGAAATAGCACTCCACTTGACCACCCGATTGCATTCGACCTGACCAGTCATTTGCATTCGTTCGGACCACCGATGGCATCGTATTTGACCAGCACGCTTTGTAACCATGATCGGCTGTACCTGGCGCAGGTCCAGAGTTTGGGCGACGTGAGGGGAGTGTTGGTCGAAGACGGAAGCCATGGGGCACCTCATGGCAAATTGAGGTGTCCATAGCTTTCCGGCAGGTGTCGCGCCAGAACCCAGGCTGGCTGAAAATTATTGCATCAGAGTAATGGCGCAGTCGGGAGATACAGCCGGCGTTTCCGGTCTTGATCCTGACTGCATATGTGCCGAGGTTTGGGGCGTACCGACGCATTCATAGGAGAGGTGTCCATTGCTGTCAACTGGTAGGTCCTGCCGGGAGTGGTGAGTTTGCACTACCTGCATATCGAGTACGAGCTCATTGCAGTTCACCCCGGCCTATGCCACCGGTTATCAGGGAACAGGTCTCTGTCGGTTAAATCGGTGGCACCTTGGGGCAGGCATATTCACAGGACTTAGAAACGCCCGTGACTACGCGGCCTGCGCATTTACGCCAAAAGTCTTTTTACCGGCTTTTTCAATTGAGCCTGACGGAATCTTCTCAATAGCGTTCCTCATACGCACCATCTTGATAAGACCGTGCATGGACCAAAGCGTAATGCCAATCGAAAAGTAAAGTGCGAGACTCATCCCAACTTCGACTTCAGTTCCCGCTTTGACGAGGTGCAGCTTGCCAACCAAAAGTACAATAGGGAAAAAGGACAAGAGCATCGTCGCGCCGCCAGCCAGCAGGCTAAATATAGCTCCCCCCACCAGAAGATCTCCGATGGAATCCGTCTTCAAAGTTTCACCGTTTTCTGTTTGGATAGCCAGAACGTTTACTTTACTACCATTGTACGCACAATAGAGGCGTGTTTTTTTTCCTTGGCCATGGTCGGTCAAGTAGCGATGAATTCTCTCATCCAACGTAACATGGTCATAAGTATAACCATTTAACTCAATGCAATAACCGTCGGTGTACCCTGCGGACTTGATGATACGAGGGGCGCCGTCAACATAACAAAATTTGCGTGCGAACATATGCGGTTCCTTGTGCTGTGAAAAATCATTATACCAATACGATAGCCTATAGCCACCTCATTCAAAACCGACATAAAGTGAATAACCTCTTGTCGTTGTCTTACCGTGAAACGGACACGAACTTCGGATCTGTGTCCTTTTGACTTGCCCTTTAGTCAGGAGTGGATCTGGTTGACGAGGGCGGGGCAGCTGTACCGGGGCGTACCCGCGAGCGCGTACCGCTGGACTGGGCGAAGACGCAGATGGGCCTGGGCATCGCGTTAGCGACGCTGGGCAAGCGTGAGGCGAAAACGACGCGGCTGGAACAGGCCGTGGCGGCGTACCAGGAGGCATTGAAGGAATATACCCGAGAGCGCGTACCACAGGACTGGGCGAAGACGCAGAACAACATGGGCAACGCACTAACGGCGTGGCTACCGCGTTCAACCGGTTGATACAATACCCTGCTACGCTTTCCTCTTCACGGAGGAAACACAATGCCAAACTCAGACCTGCTGCATTCCCTGCTGTTTAAAATCAACGAAAATCAGCTCGCCTTAGAAGCCGTCATCATGGAGCTAACAAACTGGGTAGAGAAACGCGGCGCCTCTGAAGTTGCGGAAAACGTTCGTGGTGCTCTCACTGCGATAGACCGAAACGAAGAATTCATCAAGATGACACTAGCACTGATGATGACACTGATTGACCATTGTGGGCATTGGATTTAATCGTGCGATAGGCAAGCAAGCGACTGAAAGCAGACAGGATTAAAGATTTATACCAAAGAAGAGCGATGCCAGTTCCTTTTAGTCGTAAAAAAACGGCCTCATTCGGTGTCCGTTTTCATTCACTCCTATTGTGGGTGCGGAGCAAACGCCTCAATTGCCTCTAACGAAATATCTTCTTTTTCGATTTTTGATTTTAATTCATTGAATTCAGCTTCATTGAGTGTGGGTGGCTTCGGTGTCAATACGACCTTAAGCGATTCAGTAAGGTTGCCAGAGGGGTCTCTGCTTTTTATGCGTATTACTTTAGTGTCTGAGTCGTGAGGAGCGTTATTTTTAATACTTAATATCTCGTTTTCCGATTGCCCTAAAGAAATATTTTTTATGAGTCTGACTTCGGGCCATCTGGGGCCGAAATGGTAAACCGCCGCGTACATGACTTTCGCGCGAATCATTGATACACCCGAAGCGAGCATGGCGGTAAAAAAAGTTTGATGAACATCCTGCCAGCGTTGGTTTTTTTGAACACATGCAACATCATGTATTACTGAAGCTTCGCGATAGGAACCCTCAAAGGGGCCACCAACGATCGACCAGGCAACTTTCGGAATAGATGCGCCGTCGACCACTGATCCTGCTTTTGCATCCCATTCTTTCCCAGATGGATCAACATAACCAAACGGCTCAAGCAATCGCATGTCACGTCCATTTTCTAACCATTCGGCACGAACGCGCCCTATATAATGCCCATAATTTTCCGTAGCCAAAACGCTATCTGCCGACAAGGTAATAATTAAGCTTATAAAAACTCCGAATTCGCGTAGGCTCATCTCTGACTCCGAATAAGTTAATGTGTTAATCGGCCTGCGCTTCTTGGGATAGCTTCAAGTTTGCGGCCGTTCGACTGAAGTTGTAAAGCACTGGTCTCTGCGATAATTCCTTTTCATCAACGTCGCCGCGATATTTAATGAGTCGAGGTACATTCATTTCTCCCTTCTGAGTTGTTGTGAGCATTGAATCACCGGAGGCCAATTCAGGTACATGTTTGCGACCATACGCCAACCACTCATCAATCCAGATAACTCCATCCGCAGGTCGAAAATCGGCCAATCCTTTGTCCAGCCCATCGTTAATCAGTGCATAGCTTAAATAACCATGTTTTAGTTCTTCAGTTTCCAATGCCACGCTATCTGATTGGGTGGCTGCGAGAATTCTCATGCCTTTATCATAGGCCAATTGTCCCAGCCCTTTGCTGGCAAGTGGGCCGGGCCTGAAATTACTTCCTACTGCCCCGGCGGAATGGCACGCGTCCAGAATCAATGTTATATCTTCAGCATCAATGTTCTCCAGCCATTCTGCAAGCTCGGATGTGCTAATTGCCGAGGTCAATAAGTTCTCCGTTATTTTTTTATCAGAAGTCTCTTTGGCGATGTCGGAAGGGAATATATACAGTTCGCCCTGAGGTGAAAAGTAGCCATGTCCAGAGTAAAAAATTATGACGGAGTCCCCTGTCTTAGAATATGGCATAGGTGAATTACCCTCCGGCTTATGGAGGGGTAATTTAGATGTATTTTTTGATAAATTTTCCAAGGTGAGGCGAATGTTTTCTTTTGTTGGAATAGACGAATTTTGGGTTTGAGGGCTGATCAGTGACTTGGCGTAAATTTGCGAAATGCTTCGTTCACTTCTAAATATGGACGTTAGTTTTTGATTAAGTTGAGTGGCATCGCTGGCGGCATAATCAAGGTTGAATGCAGGGTTAGAGTAGTCGTTTACACCTATTGTAATTAGGTAAATGTTTTTTTCTTTATTTTTTGAATGTGAGGTTCTTGTGAATGGGCGATTGGAGGTAGGGCCCTTCAGGCCGGCCCGATTGAAGGCGTATACGCTGAAATTAACGTTCTCGTTGAGATTTCCCTGAGGAAGTTGAACGTCCGGGAATTTTATGGTGGTGGTTTTTAGTCCTTCGTCGGATCGGTCGGTTAAGTGTGATGTGCCGATTAATTTGTTGTTTCTAAATAGTTTTATGTCGGCGACCTGACTTCCTTTGTTTTCTCCTTCTAGCCCTGCTTTTGCCTCTACGGTGACTTCGAGCATTTCTGGAGATGTTTGTAATATTGAAGTAATTGTAGCGATAGGCAGGGATGTTTGAGGAGGCTGGAGTGAAGGAAGAGTGGCGAGTTTTTCGTTTTTAAGAACTTTCCACAAAAGTTGCGGCTCATACAGTTCGGATAAAAATATTTCGATTGGCATGGCTTTACCTGGGTTTTTTGGCGAAACCCAGTGGAGGGCCGATATTTCGTCCATATTGCTGGAATCAAATCGACCGTCGGCTGTAGCAACTACCCAGCCACCACTGCCCATCACAAACATTCGTGCTACTACAGCTTCGGTGCTTTCATCATATAACGATAGCTGTTCGTCTTCGCGGACTAAAATCAAGTGCGTCGCATCCAGCCGTCTAATTTTTTTCAAATTTTGTTCTGCTGAGTACATGATGCGAATAGAAGGATTTGCATCGGGCGGCTCATATTCCACTGTAACAGTCGAGCTTGCGCTACGGTAAGCCATTAATGTCTTGCCGCTGAGAATCAGAGTGGTCTGCTGAGAGTCCGCAGAGTAACGCCGTTTTTCATTTCCGTTATCCATTGACAGTAAACGACCGGTTCCACCTATTGCCAATGCTAGAACTTCTTTATCGCTATTAGTGAAAGTTGAAAATATGACGTAGGGGTAGTTTTTACTCCACTCAACTTCTGATGTTTTTGCATTGATTTTGGTGATGACGCCAGCTCCTGTCAGGAGTATTTCGCTCCCGTCATTTGAAACAGCGACCGAATTGATTTCAGTGTTCTTTCGGTCAAGGGATGCCAGCATTTGTCCATCTGATGTGCGAATTATCCTGATTTTGTAATCTTGGTCTTTTTCATTTATGTGATCGATATCTTGTTCGGTGGTCACTACGTAATCCCCTGTTTCTGAAATGGCAGCATTTGATAATTTGCTGGCATCAGGTAATAGGATTACTTCGGCGTTTGTGAGAGTGTTGTGTGTGATTAATTTGTGGGTAAATGTTGATAGGACGGAGTTGGGGAGTGTTTCCTTGACTTGCGTTATATAGATTACTTGGCTGCCATCAGTGTTAAGAAGCGGGAGTGGATTATCTATGCCGAAATGGGTGACTTTCGAGGTGACTTTTCCATCGGCTGCACTTACGGTGACGTAACTTTTGTGATTGGATACTGCCGGGGTTGTCTCGCACAGAAGAATTTTTGATGATAAGGTCCATTTGATAGGTTTCAAACACTCCTGGGATAAATTCAACTCTGTTTGAGTGTCGGGTATGTTTCTGAATACAAGGCCGGTTTGGCTTTTTTTGACGTATGTTTTAAAGTCCGGGGAGACCAAAGTCCGTCCTTTTATGCTGGTCGACTTACGTTGGTTTTCTTGTTTGAATTTCCATAAAGCGAGTGTGTTGCCGTCTGTCAAATAGGCGGTATCATCATTTTTTACAACGATGTCACTTTGCGAGATGGGACCAGTGTAAGTATCAAGTGTTAGTCCTGTCTCTAGGGAGATCGCCTCCGCACCTTCTGTACCGGTCGCAATGAGCACATTGGCGTCGGGCGTTAGATATATTGAGCTGTAATCCCTTGTTAGCTTCACGCTTTGAAGTGGCGTGAGATCAGGCCAAGAATACGTCTTAATGTTTTCCAGTTCTTTGGTGGCGACTATTTTTTTACGTGGAGAGTAAACTATTGCATCCGGGATGCCGGTCTTTTTGATAGGGGGTGAAATAACATTGTCATCACCGATAAAGTAATAAAAAGACTCAGTTGATGACTGCATGTCTTCGCTATTCGAAAACCCTTCCGATACGTGATCGATATCGTTTTCCATTTCACGAAGTATTCTTTCACTGTCCGACGCGGCCACTGCATTTACGAGCCAGCCATTACCCAGCCTTGTGGCCATTCCTGTAGGTATGTTAGGTGCTGGGAACGTATAATTATACTGTTTTCCATCAGGTGAAATGGACAATATTTTTCCTAAGCTTTCGTCTAGTAAGGCCACCAATATATTCCCGCCAGTGCGGTCAAAAGATAAAACTGAATGAGGCTTATTTAAATAACTTTGTATTTCGAGGTCTTTTAGGTTTGCATATCTAAGCTCGCTTATAGAGCTAATCCATACATGCTCGCCGGCTGAATAAAGATCCTGCATTGCACCTTTCTGGAAAAGTTGAAGCGCTTTATTTGGTTTATTGAATGATGAGAAGTATGGAGATCCTGAAAAAGGAGTGATTAAAATGCTGTCTCGCCCATTATTCAAATCCACCCCGTCAATTTCACCCTCTCCCTGTAGCAGTATTTGTTTGTTGCGACTATCAATAACCAACCAAGTATTGTTGCTTTCATTGCTGATAACTAACTTTCCATTGCGCATCATACTTAGACCGGTTGCAACCTTATTAGTGATGCCCGACACGGAAACGGATTTTGATTTTTTAAAATCATAAGCTCGAATTTTTTTGGGCCGTTCCAACTCTTCAAGTGTTTGCTCTGATTCGAAATCAGTTTCAAGGTAGAATAGTTTTCCCGCGCGCATATCAAGTGCAAAGCTGTTGGGTTCCATCATACTCTTGCTCACGATGAGATTGTCGGCGCGAGCAAGGGCTTTTTTGTTTGAAGTGTCGTAGATCTCTATGTTGATTCTATCAATTTTACTCTTGCTTGCAGCTTCATTTATTGCAAGTAAATATTGGGTCCCTGCTACCGGGTAAATTGCCGTTGTGGCGTCGCCGTTTATTTTGTAAATCGGGCTTGATGTGTATGGCGAAATATCTATAGTGTCGTCGTTTTTTATGTCTACTTTTACTGGTCCAACGCCAGGAAAGCAATGTGAAAATGGTCCTGCTGGCAATTGACCTACTTGATTTCCATCTAAAACATTAACATAGGATAGTAGCTCTCCGTTGAACACTGCGGCGATGTTTTTTTCGGTAGTAAAGCACCAATTTGCAAATGGAGCCGTTGTGTCAGTTTGAATTTCGTTTACTATTCTTCCATTAGAAGTCTCAAAGATATACAAGGTGCCATTGATAGTATTCAGTTTTCCCATGAGGGAGCCGTCTGGTGAAAACTGCATTTCTCGGAATGACTCTACTTGAGCGTAGAGTTGTGGTGGAGTGTCGGCGAAAGAGCCGTCAGAGGTTGCTATCAACATCGCGTATATGAGTGATCTATACGATGGTCTGCGGGGTGTCGTTGCCATTTTTAGAGATCCCATAGCTGTCGCATCCGGAAACAACGTTCTGTCAGGTCTCTGGCAAGTGCACTTCATACATCAATTGTCATTGATCTGGTGCGCCCCTCGGCTACAGAGGGGCATTCTTCTCATAGCATAGAAGTCAAGTGCGATCTTGGTAGTGACGGCGGAGAAAAAATTACTGTAGTTGACAGGTAGGGCTTCCCGGTTGGACCATTTGACGACTGCACTATGGATGCATACTCCTGACCAAGCGCAGCGAAGACACTGTAGGACGTATTCAAACGAACCTTGAGGCGCAAGGCTTGTGGTGCCACGACTCGCTTCCCGATCCGCAGTTTGATGAGTTGATCGAACTGGATCTGGTGGCAATCGAGCCTAGTGTCGCCGCACCGCACCAGCTGCATCAGTGGCGCAAACTGACGGGCGCCGCGCCTTCCTTTCGCCAGGATATTCTGGGCGGGTGAGGAGGTTTGATTGTGCGTTCCTTGGACTGCGAAACCGAGTAATTCGAGCCTTCGTTTGGTCAGGCGTGACCTATGACGCGATATCTCTAGCGGCGATCACCAGTTGCACCAACACTGCCAACCCTAGCCAGAGGACCCAGGCCGGATTGCTCGCCAATAACGCAAGGCTTCGCGGTTTGCGCTGATAACCCTGGATCAAGTTATGCCGGGCGGCTTCCAGCCCCGCCAATGTGATGCGGCCCCTGCACTGCGTCTTTCCAGTCACTCAAGGACGACCTCAATTATCGATCCGGTACCTGTCACGAATGACAGACAGTAACTGACCCTAAGCGGTCGGTGGGGACAGGCAGAAACTAGCCGTTCTCTGCCGATCAAGGTTACAACGCGTGTTTGTCAAATCCGATGCAATCGCTGGTCAGGACGAATGCAAGTGACTGGTCAGGTCGAATGCAAACGGGTGGTCAAGTGGAGCGCAATTTAACACTATCTGTTGTTAGAGCTGTTTTTTTACTGCATTGACAAGGATGTATCGACTTGCAGCCGAAACTCCTCTCAGTCGGTTCAGCGCGACGTTGGATAATTGGGGTGTAAGAAATCATGTATTCAGCCATGGTAGCCCTTCACCATTGCCCCATAATGCATCCAAGTTTTTTCATCAGCGTGCGGGTGCCAATATCAGCACCCAGCACCAAAGGGATTTCCACTCATGTCGCAAACCTCCAACAACCTGGCCGCCTACATCTGGTCTTTGGCTGATCTTCTGCGTGGCGATTTTAAGCAGAGCCAGTACGGGCGGATCATTCTGCCGTTTACCCTTTTGCGGCGCTTGGAGTGCGTGTTAGAGGCCAGCAAGGCGGCGGTTTTGGCTGAGTACGACAAAATCCAGCAGCTTGGCGTATCTGAGGAGGCCCAAGAGAAACTGCTGCTGCGCGCCACCAAGCTGCCCGGCGCAACCGAGGGCTTGTCGTTTTTCAATACCTCGAAAATGGACATGTCCAAGCTCGGCGAGGCCGGCATCAAGGCCAACTTGGAGTCCTATCTGCAGGGTTTCTCCAAGGATGCACGGGAGATTTTTGAGCACTTTAAGTTCACCGAATTCCTTGGCCAGCTCAACGACGCCAACTTGCTCTACAAGTTTGTGCAGCGGGTACGCCAGACCGACTTAAGCCCGACTGCGGTGTCCAACCACGACATGGGCCTGGTGTTTGAAGAGTTGATTCGTCGCTTTGCTGAAGGCTCGAATGAAACCGCCGGCGAGCACTTTACCCCGCGTGACATTGTGAGGCTCACCACTTCCCTGGTGTTTATGGAAGACGATGATGCCCTGACCAAACCCGGCATCATTCGCACCATTTACGACCCCACGGCCGGCACCGGTGGCTTTCTCTCCTCGGGCATGGAGTACGTGCACGAGCTCAACCCGCAGGCCGTGATGCGCGCCTATGGTCAGGAGCTCAACCCCGAGAGTTACGCCATCTGCAAAGCCGACATGCTGATCAAGGGGCAGGACGTCAGCAACATCAAGCTCGGCAACACCCTGTCCAACGACCAGCTGTACGCCACCGAGTTTGACTACATGCTCTCCAACCCTCCGTTTGGCGTGGACTGGAAGAAGATCGAGCAAGAGATCAGCACCGAACACACTGAAAAAGGCTTCAACGGCCGTTTCGGCGCGGGGTTGCCACGGGTTAGCGATGGCTCCTTGTTGTTCCTGCTGCACCTGATTAGTAAGCTGCGCGACGGTTCCATGGGAGGCGGGCGGATTGGCATAATCCTCAATGGCTCACCGTTGTTTACTGGCGGCGCCGGCTCGGGTGAGTCGGAAATCCGTCGCCATATTCTCGAAGCCGATTTGCTCGAAGCCATAGTCGCGCTGCCCACCGACATGTTCTACAACACGGGCATCTCCACCTATGTGTGGGTGCTGTCGAACAAAAAAGCCGCTGAACGTAAAGGCAAGGTACAGCTGATTAATGGCGTCAACCTGTGCGGCAAAATGCGCAAATCCCTCGGCTCCAAGCGCAATGAAATGGCTGAGGAGGACATAGCCACCATCATTCGCGCCTTCGGCAGCTTTGCCGCTATAGATGCCTACGCGCTGGACAAACAAGCCGCACAAAAAAGCAGTCGCGGTCGCCAAGCCGCCAACCCGAAAGCCGAGGTGGCCAAGACCTTCGCCAGCAAAATCTTCAGCAGCCATGAGTTTGGCTACCGGCGCATCAGCATCGAGCGGCCGTTGCGGCTGTCTTGGCAGTTCAGTGACGCGCGCGTGGCCGAGCTCCGTTTCGCCCCCGGCGCCCTCAACGCTGCCATGCGTTGGGTCTACCAAGAGTTCAGCGCGCTGGAAGGCGAGTGCTGGAACGACGGCGACAGCTGCAAGCGCTATGGCGAGTTGAACGCCCATGAAGAGGCGATCCGCCGTTACTGCAAACTGCACTTCGCAGAGCTAAAAGAGAAACACCTGAAAGAGCTGCTCGCCCGTCGCACCTGGCTGGAACAAAAGAGCTTATTAGTGAAAGCCCAGCAGCTTCAGGCCAGTATCGGCAGCGAGCAGCATGACGACTTCAACAGCTTTGATGACGCCCTCAAGGCCGCCTGTAAGCAAAAAGGCATGCTTCTGGACGCCAAAGACAAAAAGCAACTGACCGATGCCATGAGCTGGAAAAACCCAACCGCCGCTAAGGTCATTAAAAAGCTGCACAAAACCCCAGCTAACCCGCTGTATGGCTTGTTTGCGGTTAATGGCGAGGTCCAGGAATACCAAACCGATAGCGAGCTGCGCGACAACGAAAACGTCGCCCTCGACCCAAGCCAAACGGTTAATGCCAGCAACGAGGCCTACTTCCTTAAAGAAGTGCAGCCCCATGTGCCAGATGCTTGGATAGATGCCAGCAAGAAGGATGCTAAGGATCAGCAAGTCGGCATCGTCGGTTATGAAATCCCCTTTAACCGGCATTTCTACCAGTACCAACCGCCACGAGATTTGCTTGAGATCGATGCGGATTTGGATGCAGTGAGCGCTGAGATTATGGCCTTGCTGCAAGAGGTGCATTCGTAATGGCGGGGCGATATAAGCCGTATCCTGAGTATAAGGATTCTGTGGTTGAGTGGTTGCGTGAAATTCCGGTGTCCTGGGATGTTAGCAAGCTACGTTATATGTTTTCTTTTGGTAAGGGGTTAACTATTACTAAAGAAAACTTGCTAGATGAAGGGGTGCCATGTGTGAACTATGGCGAGGTCCATTCAAAATATTCTTTTGAGCTGGATCCTTCTGTTCATCCACTGAAGTGTGTTAGTGAAAATTATTTGATTTCATCGCCAAATGCTCTGTTATCAATGGGGGACTTTGTTTTTGCAGATACTTCAGAGGATATTGATGGCTCGGGGAATTTCACCCAGCTAACTACCGATAAGATTGTATTTTCTGGATATCACACCATTATTGCTCGCCCAGTAGATAGACAATGCAGCCGTTTCTATGCATATCTCTTCGATTCGCGTGAGTTCAGGACTCAAATTAGGCACGCGGTTAAAGGCGTAAAGGTTTTTAGCGTTACTCAGGCTATTTTGCGAGGCATTGATATTTGGCTTCCTACGCTTGATGAGCGAACAATAATCGCCGCTTTCCTCGATCATGAAACCGCCAAAATAGACACCCTGATCGAAAAGCAACAACAGTTTATCCAACTGCTAAACGAAAAACGTCAGGCTGTAATTAGCCATGCCGTCACCAAAGGCTTAAATACCAGCGCCAAGATGCGGGAGTCGGGTGTTTTAAGTATCGGGCTAATGCCAGAGCATTGGACGCTAAAGTCGCTCTCTTTGGCATCCAAAAAGTTGGCTGTTGGTTTGGCAATGTCAGTAACGGACTGTTATGAAGAAGAAGGTGTTCCAATTATTAGAAATCAAAATATCAAGGAAGGGTACTTTGATGGGAGTGACATGCTGTATTTAAATCCAGTTTTTGCTGAGGCGCAGGCTTCAAAAAAAGTAAAGGCTGGGGATGTTGTAATTGTTAGGACGGGTTCTAATGTTGGGTTGGCTTGCTGTGTTCCGGATGAGTATGATCAATGCCATACGTTTACAACATTAATCGTTACTCCTTCTGATGAGCTGGCAAAAGAATACTTCACGTACTGCATGAATTCTGCTTACGGAAAAGCAGAAGTCAACAGATTAAAGTTTGGCTTTGGCAAAGATAATCTTAATGTTGGTGAACTCCGAGCTATGCACGCATTGCTGCCTGGCGTTAATGAACAAAAGGAAATAGTTTCTTATCTAGAGCAAGAAGTCACCAAGATTGAGTTAATGGTTAAGAAAGCGCATATCGCAATCGAGTTGATGCAAGAGCGCCGCACCGCCCTAATCTCCGCCGCCGTCACCGGTAAAATCGACGTAAGAGACTGGGTCGCGCCACAAACAAGTCAGACCAACAAGGAAGTTGCCGCATGAGTGCATTGGGTGGCGGTAAGGCCAACGAGCTGACGTTTCAGAACGACATGCTTAAACACTTGCTAGCTAACGGCTGGCTGCTGGGCAAGGCGTGGGCAACGTGAACGGCGCAGATGCGGTAACTGTTGACACACAGACGCTGGACGAATTAATCCAGCGCCCCTTGGCCATCCCCGAGTACCAACGCCGCTATCGTTGGGGGCCAGAGCAGGTGGCGTTGTTGTTGGCGGACATCGAACAGCAGTTCAAACCCGCCGAAGCAGACAAGCCTGATGCTTCGCCAGCGCCGCTGTTTCTCGGCACGCTGATCCTGCATCAAGAAACAGATGAAACTACGGCTACTAAGGATTATTTGGTCGATGGCCAGCAGCGTTGCCTAACCCTGGTGTTGCTGCTGCATGCGTTGGGGCAGAGTGAGCCAGCAGTCGAAAAATTGCTGCAAGCGCAGTTTACCGACAGCCAGTCGCAGCAGAGCTTGGCGTCTAACTTTGCGCACATTAAGCGTTACCTGTCGACTGAGCCCGGCATCAGGCTGCAAGCCGGCAAGCAAGAGCTACTGAAGAAGCTGCAATTTGTGGTGATTAGCATCACTTCGATTGACCAAGCCTTTGCCTTTTTCGATAGCCAAAACACCTCCGGAAAACGCCTCAGCGACTTTGACCTGCTTAAGGCCCGGCACTTGCGTGCGGTGGTTTCAGACGCCAGCGTGGGCGTTGGTTGCTCGCATCTGTGGGAGGCTTATGAGCAGCAAAAGGTCAGTAACGGCCAGCGCCTGGCGTATTTTTTGACCGAGCAAATTCTGGCGCGCACACGCATTCGCCAACGCGGGAAAAAAGTTGACGACTTGCTACTGGTCAAGGAGTTCGCGGTACAACTGCCCAAGCCTGATCTGAAGTCCACCGTTTGCAGCCCCAAGACCATTCAACTTTCGCCACCCACGGCGGTGAGTTTTTATCGCGACTGGGAGGTGGGTTATGAGGCTAAAGGCGGGTTTGATGCGTTCACATTCACCACACAAGTGAATGTGCAGGGCAAACAGATTGCCGTGGAAGAGCGCAACCTCACGCGTTTGCCGCTTCAGCTGAATCAACCGCTATTGGGTGGCGAGCAGTTCTTTTTTTATATTGGTAAATACACCGAGCTGTATAAGCAGTATTTCCCGCTGGATATTACTGCGTACGAGCAAAAAACCGTCGAATCGACAGAGCCCACCACAGAACACGGGCGCTTACTGCAACTGCATCGCCTAGTTGAACAAGGACAAGGAGCTGGCTATGCACTGCTAATTGAAATATGGCTGGCGATGTTGGTGTTCTATCTGGATCGCTTTGCTGAGGACGAGCGCTTTGCCGCCTTTGCTGCGCTGGCCGATCAATACGTGTTCAGTCTGCGCATTAGCGAAGCCCCATTGTTCCGCAGTACCGTAGAAAATCACTTTTCTGAAAGGCATGTTTTTGCTGACTTGCTGCAGTGCCCGTCCTCGCTGCAGGCCTTAGCTTTGATAAAAAAGCTGAGTGGCAAGCAGGCTCAAGTGCTGGAGCAGTTTGGCCCCGAAAAAGTGATAAAAACCCAAAAGCGCCCCGTAATACATCGGTATATCAAAACGTTCAAAAACCACTACTCAGCAGGTAAGGGTGCACATGCAGAGCATCGCAGCGCACTCGCCACAGTTCTGCACAGTACGTTTTTCAAGGATGAACACCATGCCTAGCCTCGCTCATGAACTGACGGCAAATAAGTACAGTGCAGAGCGCATTGTCAATGGCGGCAGCGATAACAATATTCCTGCGCTAGACAAGCCTTTCTTGATCCCGATCTACCAGCGTCTGTACACCTGGGAAGCGCAGCACGTCGACTGTTTACTCACCGATTTATGGGAGGCTGGCCAGCAACAGGCGGCGGCTGAGTACTTTATTGGCGCTGTGGTCGTTAGCCCTAAGCCTGACGACGGCAGCCTGGAACTGATCGACGGCCAGCAGCGCATGACCACCTTATGGCTGATTGCCTCAGTGCTCGTGAATGCGTGTGAGCTAAGTGATGAGTCAAAACAGCAGTGGCAAGCGTTTATGGCGGTTGGCGGGGCTCCCCGCCTAGACTTTTCTGGTCGTGAGCAAGATAAAGCTGCGTTAGCAGGCTTTATGAGCGGTTGGCAATGTGGCTGTGGCTCCCCATCGTGCAGCGCTGAGTGTAATGGGTGGCTAAAGAATGAGGCGATGATTGTTGCCCGCAGAACCATCACCAACTTCATCAAAAAGCTCGCCAAGCAGCCGCAAGTTGGGCATGAGCCGACAGCGGCTTCAGAGTTGCAGGCATTCAGTGGCTATTTATGGTCCAAGGCCACCTTCGTTATTAGCCAGCTGCACAGTAAAACCGACAAAAATCGGTTCTTCGACAGTATGAACAGTCGCGGTGTGCAGTTGGAAAAGCATGAAATTCTCAAGGCGCGCTTGCTCAACGGTATGCCAGAAAGCGAGCGGCAGGTATACGCCTGGGCGTGGGACCTGTGCGCCGATATCAATGGTTATGTGAAAGGCAGCGTGCAGGCCGATCTCGGCTTTGGACGAGGCGCTAACAATATCGACACACCTCGATTGAGTGAAGTACATGCCAAGACGGTGGGGGCTAAGGGAGCTACCGAAGACTCGGGGCTGACGCTAGCGGCCATACTCGATGGCAAAGGTTCAAAAACCAATACGGCCAGCGCTGATGGCAAGGTGATCGTTAAGCATAAAAGTCTGGTCACCTTTCCGGTGTTTTTGCTGCATGTTCTGCGCGTATTTAGCGCTGAGGTCAGCCCCTCCAGTGCGCATGAGGATGTTTCTGTCGATCATAAAAAACTGATTGCGGAGTTTGATAAGCACTTTCGCGCGGGGCTCAAGGACAAGCAGCAGTGCAAAGCCTTTATCCATTGCCTGCTGCGCTGTCGCCTGCTTATGGACAACTTTATGATTAAGGGCCACGTGGATGAGGGCAGTAATGCAGCGGTACACTGGGAGATCACCTCGCGGCTGCCAAGCAAGCCGCAAGGCAAACAAAGTAAAGAGCGAACTCCGCGTACAGGGCCATTGTGGGACTCGATCAGCATGCTGCAAAGCATGATGTATTTCAGCCAGGACCTCACCCGCGCACCCTGGCTGACGCAAGCGCTTAAAGATTTGTACAAGCCAGAGGCAGGGCTTGCTGATGCTGGCGAAATGCTCAAAGCGTTAAAGCAGCAAGACGCACACTATGCAAAAACAACGCTTAAAGATAAGGCCTTGCATGAGGTTCTGGGTGTAGCTGATCAGGCTAAACCTGCAGCACCAGTTAGCGGGATAGGCACGGATACCCCGAACTATTGGTTTTACAAGCTTGAGTATTTGCTGTGGGAGAAGTGGTTTAACTCCGAGGATTCTGACGATAAAGCATCGAAGCCAGCGCTGTTGAATAGCAGGCCCACTATCTTCCGCATGCGCCACGTGACCTCGGTCGAACACGTAAGCCCGCAAAGCCAGAAAAACGGCAAAATTACGCAGTTGGATCGCTTTGGCAACCTGGCCTTGCTGTCTGTTAGCGAGAACTCAAGTTACAGCGATAAAGACCCCATTGAGAAAAGGGGCGCGTTTGAGGCGAGCCTTGCGCGCGGCATTATTCAGTCGTTGAAGCTGGCGGATATATTTTCATCTGGCGGTGACTGGAGCGATACCGCCATGGAAGCGCATGAGGTAGCCATGATGACTATTTTGCTTGCTGCACATCCTGAACAGCCGCAAGGAGTGGTGCAATGAGCAAAGCCGGCGAACTGACCTTTCAAAACGACATGCTTAAACACTTGCTCGCCAACGGCTGGCTGCTGGGCAAGGCCGAGCACTACAACCGTGAGTTGGCCCTGTACCCAGAAGACTTGCTGGGTTTTGTTAAAGAAACCCAGCATGAGCAGTGGCATAAATTCTGCGCGTTGTACCCCAGTAACCCCGAGCAGCACTTTCTGGAGCGGGTCGCCAGCCAGCTGAATAAAACCGACCCGAATGCCGCCAGTAAAGACATGCGCACTTACGGCACGCTGGGCGTGTTGCGCCATGAGCTGCGGCATCGCGGTACGCGCTTTAGCCTGTGTCAGTTTAAGCCCGAGCATGATCTGAACCCGGATACCTTGGCGCGCTACGCCCAGAATCGCTGCCGGGTGGTGCCGGAGGTGGTGTATTCACCTTGGGCCAGCCAAGAGCACTTAGAACTGACTGGCAGCAAAGCCAAAGCCTTGCGGATTGACTTGGTGTTGTTTGTTAACGGCTTGCCGGTGGCCACGCTTGAGCTGAAGTCCGAATTTAAACAGGCCGTACAGAACGCCATTAAGCAGTACAAAACCACCCGTTTTGCCATCGACCCCATCACCAAAAAGCCCGAGCCGCTGATGACTTTTAAACGCGGTGCGCTGGTGCATTTTGCCGTCAGCCAGTACGAGGTCTATATGGCCACCCGGCTGGAGGGCGCGGCTACTTACTTCTTGCCGTTTAACAAAGGCACCACGGCGGGCGGTGCCGGTAACGATGTACCGGTCGACCTCAATCAGTACGCCACCGATTACCTGTGGAACGAGGTGTTGCTGCCCAGCAACTTGCTGGCGATTCTCGGCCACTTTGTGCACCTGCAAATCGAAGAGAAAGAAGACTGGGAAGGCCGTAAGTACAAAAAAGAAAGCCTGATTTTCCCGCGTTACCACCAGTGGGATGTGGTGAATAAACTGGTTGACGCGGCGCGCAGCGAAGGCCCAGGGCATAAGTACCTGATCCAGCACAGCGCAGGGTCGGGTAAGTCCAACTCTATTGCGTGGGTAGCCCACCAGCTGTCGTCGATCTACAACGCGCAGGGCAGCAAGCAGTTCAACTCGGTAATCGTGGTGACCGACCGCACCGTGCTGGATGACCAACTGCAAGACACCATCAATCAGTTTGAACACGTCGATGGCGCGGTGGGGCGAATCAATAACAAGGAGGGTGACGGCTCGAAATCGGAGAAGCTCGCCAGCGCGTTGGAAAACTCCCAGCCGATTATTATCGTCACCATCCAGACCTTTCCGTACGTGCTGCGCGCCATCGAGAACAGCGTCAGCCTGAAAACCCGCAGCTACGCGATCATTGCCGACGAAGCCCACTCCTCGCAAACCGGCTCGACCGCACGGCAGCTGAAAGAAGTACTGATGATCGAGGCCAGGGCCGATGGTGAAGATGAACTCAGCTCGGAGGACATTCTCGATGCCTCCGTTGCCTCACGCAAAGCCTCGAAAAATCTCAGCTACTTTGCCTTCACCGCCACGCCAAAAACCAAGACGTTGGAGTTGTTTGGCCGCTTGCCCAAGCCTGCTGAACAACCGTCGAAGACCAACAAGCCCGAGGCCTACCATGTGTACAGCATGCGTCAGGCCATCGAAGAGGGCTTTATTCTCGATGTGCTGAAGAACTACACCAACTACAAAGTGGCCTACAACCTGGCGCAAAAAATCGATAAGGCCGATCAGGAGGTCGAAAGCAAAAAGGCCAAGGTCAAGCTCAACCAGTGGGTGCGCCTGCACGAGTACAACATCGCGCAAAAGGTGCAGGTGATTGTTGAGCACTTTCGCAGCAACGTCATGGGCCTGCTGGGCGGGCAAGCCAAGGCCATGGTGGTCACCAGCTCACGCAAAGAGGCGGTGCGCTACAAGCTGTGTTTCGACAAATACATCGTCGAGCAGGGCTACCAGAAGATCCATGCCATGGTGGCGTTCTCCGGCGAGGTGGAATTCGTTGAGAAAGACCCCAACTCAGTGGCGCTGCTGGGCAACAAATACACCGAGAGCAACATGAACCCCAATCTCAAAGGCCGCGACATGCGCAAAGCCTTTGATAGCGACGATTATCAAGTGATGATCGTCGCCAACAAGTTTCAGACCGGCTTCGACCAGCCCAAGCTCTGCGCCATGTACGTCGACAAAAAGCTCGGCGGCGTCGAATGTGTGCAAACCCTGTCTCGTTTGAATCGTACTTATCCTGGCAAGGCTGAAGTTGGCACCTTCATTCTGGATTTCTTCAACGAGCCGCAGGAAATTCTCGACTCGTTTCAGCCGTATTTTCAGACGGCAGAGCTGGCTGATGTGTCCAATCCCGACTTGATCTTCGACCTGTTCGAGAAGCTCAACGCGGCGGGCATTTATAAGTCGAGCGAGGTTGAGCAGTTCTGCGCGGCCTTCTTCGTCAAAAACAAAAGCAATGCGGCGATTGCCAATATTTGTAAGCCAGCAGTGGAGCGCTGGACGAGAAGCTACAAGCTGGCGGTTGAGGCTTATGCGCACTCGAAAGAGATTTTTGCGCGGATTAAAAAAACCAACGACGCGGTGTTGATCGCCAACGCAGAAAACGACTTGAAGGAGTGCAAGCAAGCCAAGGACGCCCTGGACATCTTCAAAAAGGATCTGGGCACCTTCGTGCGCTTTTATGAGTTCATGTCGCAGATCGTCGATTACGACGATAAACAGCTGGAAAAGCTCAGCCTATATGCGCGCAACCTCAGCCCAATGCTGCGCGAAAGCGCGGTGGATGAGGATGATATTGACCTGGACAGCATCGTGCTCAGCCATTACCGAGTGTCGAAAATACGCCAGCAAGACCTCAAGCTAAAAGAAGACGCGCCCGACTACAAATTGGTGCCCGGCGAGGGGCTTGGCTCCGCCACTGCCAAAGACAAAAAAGAAGAGCTGCTCTCGCAGATAATCGAACGGCTCAACGAGCTGTTTATCACCGATGAACTGACCAACAAAGATATGGTGAATTACGCCTACACCATCCGCGACAAGGTCAGTGAAAACCACTTGGTCATGCAGCAACTGGCCAACAATACGGCTGAGCAAGCGCTGCTGGGTAACTTTGCCAACGCGGTCGATGACGCGATCATGGACAGCGGCGATGCCCACCAGAACCAGATGATGCAGCTGCTATCTGACCCGAGTAAGGCCCACAAATTTGCGCGGGTAGTGTTTGATTTGCTCAAGCTGGCGGAGTGATGGATCTTTGCGCTTTCGCGTAGAGGCGACGGACCAGCACCCGTTGATAGCCAGTTGCGTGTTTCACTACGAGTTTGAGTTTATTCACCCCTTTGCCTATGGCAATGGGCGCATGGGTATCGCAGCCACCGCTACAGATAGCACTGCCCAGAGAGTACTCAAAATCAAGCGAAGAACAGAAGGAAAGAAACCGCGCGGTTGACCTCGACTCTGGTGATGAAGCGGGTCATTCAAGATAGGCCGCTATCTTTGCGATTGGCGCGGTAAGTCTTCTGATTTTTTCAGGATTTTTTGAGGCTCGGGTATGGCTGCTTTTGGCCGATTCTGTTGAAAAAGTGGGCGATGGTTTCCACGGCAGAAAAGTACGCGCTAGAGATTGAAATCTTTACTTTGAGCAGAGGATTTCGGGTTCAGATTTCGCGTAAAGCGCGCAAAAAAGGCGTTTTCACCGGTCAGTATGCGGACAGTCTGGTAGGACCGATTTTTTTCAACAGACTCTTCCGTTTTTAGCCCTTCGCAGCAGTCAGCGATCGGCCCTTCCGTGTCGGTCGTTACTGCGGCGCCGGTTGGTCAAGTGGAATGCACTTTCCTCCACCGTCAAAGAGTCCCATTTTTCCCGCACATTACATTGGGACTCGCTCATGAAGGAGTGGCCGCGGGGCGTTAGATGATGCCTATAACTGCCGTAGTCGCATGATGGCGTCCGTGATGCCTTGAGCATTCGTGTCAAGTGTTTCCATGGCCTCAATTGCGTTATCGGCGGCACTCCCCACTCCGTTCTCAGAGAGCCACTTGGTCACCTCTTCAATAGCCGCACAAATGGCGTGCTGATTGTACAGGAGCAGTGTGAGAGCGTCGGCTGTGGCTATGTTGGCTTCAGAGTTATTTGGCATGGTTCATCCTTGAGTACTGGTGCGGGAATACTAGCTTAGCTCGCCGCTGGCTGGAGCCACTTCTCCAGATCCGCTAACACCTGGGTAACGGCACTGACGTGACCAACCATTTGCAAACGACCTTAACAGCCATTTGAACGGGATTTGACTCGCACGTTTAGCAAACATGACCGGCAGTGAACGGCCAAAATCGGTCCCTAATTGTCTCAGGCCATCCGTCGATTGGGGGCGATTCCCGGCAAACCAGCCCTTCAAAAAAATCCCAATTCGATGCGACGCAGATGCCTTCGATTCTATCCATCTCTAGCGCTGTACGTTGTCCGTGACGCATTGGTAATTCATTGTTGATGAAGCGCGACCTGCCCCTACGCGTTGAGTTCAAAGTGAAGACTCGGCGGGTATCTCAAGGCGACTCGCTTAGCCTACATTTTCTTAGGATGATCGATTGCGTTGCCGTAAACCATGCCCGTGACCAATTGGCAATCACTCAGGCGCCATGAGCACCGCAAGACTCCATGTTGATTAACTCCTTATTCTTGCTGATCGTGTCCAAAGTATTACGGACGTTATCGGTGGCCTCCGAAGATTCACGGTGCTCAACCCAATTGGCCAGTTCCATGATGGCGGCTTCAAGGGCAAACTGATTTTCATTGATCTTGAAAAGCAACGATGGATGCAGGTCTGAATTTGGCATCGATTTTCCTCCATGAAACCTGATCCGTTCTGATATTAGGGGGCATATTTGTCGTGTGCGGTGTCAGATGAAGAGGGATGTTGCACAACGTGCTGCAGAGGCTCAGCAAATCAGCGGAGATCGACCACTCTGGGGTCGTTCTGTTTGGCTTTGAGAAGCTGATTTTCGGACATCAGTACTTCGTTGAGAGAGGCGAGGCGAGCGACCTTAACGCGTAGTTCCTCGACCTCCTGACGCAGCACCCGGTTTTTCTCTCGCTCGGTAAGTAAATATTGGTGCTTCACATCGCGCTGAGCGCGGCTGGAGCGTCCCTGAGCTTCACGGATGGCCTCGGCGATATGCGGATAGTGGTTATGGATCAATGCCGCCGAAACACCCGCTTCGCGTGCTACAGCTGCGATAGTGACCTTCTTTTCGCCTGTCTTAGTCCGGCCGCGCTCGATGCGGTGGAGCGCGAGCTGTAGTTCCTTTTCGCGGGTGTCGGAGGACTTGCGTTTGATAATCATGCCGTGTTGCTCTCCGGGTCATAGCCAAGTTGCATGAATACGTCGCGGCAGCGCGCCAGGTCTCGCAAAACACGAACTTGACCGATGTCGCCTATATCTCTGCACTCCAGCAATTCTTTGAGGTTGCTGTAGAGCTGACGATAGATGCCAAGATGATCGGGACTGATGACGGCGTTTATACAATCACCGCATCGCGTACGTTCTAATGTGTTGCCGACGCAGCCATGATTATCGGCAGTGCACCAAGCGTGTCCGTTGCTGCGGATCGCGGTGCTCTCGGCAATTGAGACCATCATCGTTTGATGATCCTTGAATATGGCAAGATTCGCTGGATTGCGCTGCCATCGTTTGAGCGAACGACCGTAGCCGCCAGCCAGCGAATCGTTACCGAGCCAGCCCTCTACAGTGCCGAGTTTGATATCTTCTAATTCCGCCTCAATGTCGTCGTACAGCTCTAAATCAAGGTGATTACCCCATCTCTCATCCATGGCATAGCTGAGAGCCATGTCCATACTCCAATGTGCGAAATGTTCACGCAGATAGCGCAAATCACCAAACCGGCTGTGGGCAACGTAGTTAGCAAACTTGCGACGGAACTGATGGCTAGCAATGGACCAATTCAGTCCCGCACTCTTGGCGAATGCCTTGAGAGAGATATTCCAAAATGACGTCGACAGGGTTCGAATTTGGTTGCCTTTCTTAGAGTCCATGCCTAGAAAAAGCGCATGACGATGCTTCTGCGCCTGAGCGATTTCCGGATCTAGCGGGTTTATTCTACGTCTTACTGCGATCTCGTCGGCGATCATGGCTTGATAGGGTTGCGCCCAGCGCGCCATTAAACGTAGTGCTCGCACCGCGGCCTCAGGGACCATCCAATCACGCACCCCGGCATCAGTTTTCTCCGACTTCGAACGCATCCAGTGAAAGATGAGGTTTTCATCGTCCTCAGTCCGGTGGTGCGAACCCGATTGAATGTTACCCAACTCGTGGTTGCGGCAACCTGAGGTGCTAGCTATTACAACATAGCAGGCGGTGCGCAGACTAATTAACGAGTGACTGAATGATTCCAATCCCTCCTCCCAGCCGAGAGCAATAAGACAACATTTTTTTTTAAATCTGATTTGGTCGTAAGAAGCGCCCTTTAACTCAGTTTCGACATCATGAAGAGCATCGCGCAGATCGAGTAGAGTTTTACCCTGTAGAACCTGCTGGTAAGCTTTCTCGAACAATGTGCAAAATACTGCATCCGGTATTAATGGCGTCTTGTCTCTCTGTTTATGAGGTGAGCCGCTGCCTGTTAACCCGGCCATGGCTTTAGACGAAGTACCGGGCCAGGGTTGCATTGGAAGCGGGTCGTGAGTGTGCTGGCTCAACTCGTAGAGTGCTTCGACGCTTTTTAATCGGCATAACAGGCTAGATTGCGAGAGTGGCTTGCCTTTGATTTGGCGTATGTCCTTACACTCGGCGGCGTAATTTGTGAAAATAATGGGAGTAACTTCACCGAAAGTAGTGATTTTGAGTGCGTGTAAGTGTCGCAAGAAGGCCAGTGTAGAATCAAAAAAGCTGTTGAGAGTCGCGCCTTTCGGCCTTCGCTGGCCTGCCCGGCCGCGGCGTAAATAGCGATACACAACTGCTTTCATTGCACTCCTAAATGGTGCTGGAACGCGTTGGAAATCTAGGCGTCTGCGATAGTCAGGGCAGATGGTTGGCATGCCGTCAAGCTGCCAGTGGTCATCGGCGTAGCGACTGAGAATAACCCAATGTCCTTCGACTTGGATGGCGTTAATAATAATTGCATCGCGCTCGCTCGAAGGGAGTTCGCGCACGTCCACCGGTTGTGATTGGACAACCGTCCAAAGAAGACTGGCTGCATTGTTATCACTCATGTGAAAACCTCCAGAGACGACACCAAGTCGGATGACCAAAATGGATGCGGCTCGCTACGAGCATGCTCGCGAGCGGCATTGACGTCCGCTAGCTTGAAGACCCCTCGTCGCAGCCCCTCAGCCACGATGTAGTCATCAATCAATCGGGGAATGTGGGCATACTCTCGCGCCCAGCGGCGCGTATCCATTCGCGATCTCTCGGCATACACGCGGTAATAGAAACTGAATAGCTTGTTCAAGTCGCAGCCTGTCACCGCGTAATGTCGACAGCGTACACAGTTGATGAAATTGATACAGGTAGCGCCTTCTCTCTTGGGGGCGTATTGGCCGTTCACTGGGTCGCTACAGCGCCCCATCGGGGTCGTGTGATAAGTCGCGCCGATTGTGCTATTCAGCAATTCTTCAACAAGGACTTCCCCCATAAACCGCCAGTTGCGCTTGGCATCCTCGCCCGGCATCAAATAGTTTCGCCCGGCTATCTGTGGCGAGTTGCCCAGGGCAATGGCTGTAGTTGCTAGATCACCATCCAAAAGCTCGATTACTCTATTCGCGAAAGTCTTACGCAGACGCGAAATATTGAGGCGTAACGGTTGTCCATCGCTGTCAGTGAGCCCATAGTCATCTACAAGCTTTCGAATAGCACCTCGCAGTTGATTTTCAGACAGTGCTTTTACTTGACCTTTTTCATGACGGGCACGTGATCGATACAGCCACACACGTGTCTGAATGTCATCTGGAGCCTCCATGCATATAAGCTCAGAGTGAGCGATTACACGTCTGATTAGGAGCTCGATATTGGTTTTTATGGTGGGCGTAGATTCCAGCAGGCGCTCATGGGGACTGTTGGCACGTAGAATGACTTTGCTAGTGTTGTGTCCGCGCCGCTTCCACAAAACCAAAAACGTGCTGTTATCCTTGGGGTGGTTTTGTAAGCAATCGCGTTCCATTTCAAGCAAGGGAGTGGTATTCCTCCCTGTATGTAGAGCCACGATGAGTAGAGCATAACTTACGAGCTCGCTTGTCAGCGGAATATCGTCTTGCCAGATTGGCAAAACCGCCAGTTTGACCGCTGTTGCAAATGCTTGACGCTGCACCTTTGGCAGTGGAACCTCGCCCTTAGCCTGGCGGTTACTGTTCGGAAATGGGTTGCTTGGGAACGTGGCGGCATCACCCGAGGCGACCAAGGTGAAGAACCCCCGCCGGCCGAGAGCTTGGAGCACAGACTTCATGCCGGCGTAGCGCAACCTCTGAGTGTTAATGCTGACTCCTTGTCCAGCGAGGTGGCCGAGAAAACCGTCAATAAGGTCGCGGTCTATGTCGATGAGAGACAATTCGCGCTGGAATGCAGTTGCACGTAGCACTAGGTAGTCGAGGAATTCGCGCAGACTCGTATTACAGTATCCGGCCACTGTACTGACTTCGATCTCAGAGTCTTGCCCAGCTAAAAAACGCTCGATTTGTTTCTGGCAGGCATAGGTGATCGAATCAATGCCTGCACAGTACCAGTGTGAAAAGTCGAAAAATCGCATCCTGGTGGCATTTCGCCCGAATGCGACTCTGGTGATGGGCGGCGGGATGACCTGTGGAAGTGCTACTGTATTTCCTTTTTGATCAATGCCACGCTTGACCTCCGGAATGCTGAGATCAGTCTTGACGTAGACTTTGCGCTTTCCCATTAGACCGACTCTACGCCGTCATTAAGCTCGTTGTCGTAGATCAGCACCGCATTATCGGCCAACTCGTTGATCAGATGCAGGTATATCATTGTAGTTTGGATCGAGTCATGGCCTAGCTGCCGCTGCAAGAACACCAGCGGGTCTATGCTGGTACGATTTCGCTGGAGTGCAAGTAAAGTGTGGGTGGCATAGGTGTGGCGCAGCATATGAGGGTAGACCTTGATCCCGACCGTCTTGCCGATATTGCTGACGATGCGCCCGATTCCCTTTCCATCATTAGCAAAAGGCTCACCAAATTGATTGAGAAACAGCTGCGTATGTTTTTCAGAGCTTAGACTCCCACGCTCACCGCGAATTTGAACCACATAGCGCTGTAAATCGGAGAAAAAGCGGCGACTGAGATAGATATCACGCATTTTTCCGCCCTTCGTGAGCATGCCATTACCATCGTAGGGATCGAGGCGAATCCGAATGTTGCGTTCGCATCTTTCGGATTTGTCGGGGTTTAAAAGGTAGGCTAGGGGGAATGAGGCGATTTCTTCACGGCGCAATCCAGTCTGCAGCCCAAACCGGATCATCATCCGGTGATGCGAGTTTTCCGCGGCCCCTAACAGTTCCTTGACTTCGTCCATGCTTAGGAACTTCGGTAGAGTTTTATGCTTACGAGGCAGGATGTCGTTTACCAATGCCTTGCCACCGCTTGCCTCTAGGTGAGCTAGAAAGCCAATCTCACGTTTAACAGTTCGCTCTTCATAGTTAAATGGCAGCCTACTGACCCATCCTTGCGTTTTTGCGTATTCATAAAACTTACAGATGTAGTGCAGCCTTTGTCGGATAGTTGTTACTGCTAATCCGCATTTGTCTTTGGAGTAGTCTCGATAGGCTGCAACAAGGCTCTTAGCCTCGCCCCGATCAACGTCTGTCCAGTCAAGGTCATGCGCCTGTAGGAAACTAAAGAAGTCGTATAGTGCACGACCAATACTCGGCCAAGACTTCTTAGAACCGATGGCGCCTCGAAGTAAGTAATGACGAACGAAATCATTTGCGGGAACACAACTCTCCATTGTGTCCCAAAGCAAGATTGGGAACCCTGGGTATGGGCGCCCAGCTATCATCAGGTCCTTTGTAGCCCAAACAAGCTCCATAACAGCCTCCGAATCTGATAAATCTCTATCTCATTGAGTGTGCAGGCAAAAGGCCATCGATTCCGATTCACGTCTGATGCGGTGTAACTCATTGTTGGAAAACTAGTCCATTGCTAACGTTTATCAAGCCCCAGAACATGGAACATGCACCTTGCATCAGCCAGATCGCCTCGTTGCTGGCTGACCCAAAGCGCAGCGCAATGATGTGGGCTTTGATGGATGGCACGGCGCGACAATCCGAGGAGCTGGCATTGCTGGCCGGCGTGTCACCGTCTTCGGCCAGTGCACACCTGGGGCGTCTGTCCGCCGGTGGCCTGTTGAAAGTCGACATTCGCGGCCGCAAGCGGTTCTTTCGGCTTGCCGCACCCGAAGTCGCTGCTGCCATAGAGGCATTGGCCAGTGCGACGATTGCCAGTACGCCACGGGACATCCCGGATATTTTCAAACGCAATACACCCCTCACCAAGACTCAGGCAGCGCCTTCGCCCTTGTTGCGCGCCAGGCTGTGCAACGATCATTTGGGCGGCACCTTGGCCGCCGACCTCTACCAGCGACTGCTGAATGCGGGCTGGATCGAACAGTTCGATCAGCGGGTGTCCATCACTCACAAGGGCGCCACGCAACTGGCGAATCGCGGAGTGTTCGTCCAGGCGCTGGCAAACAGCACCAGCCGAGCCGCCTGCGCTTGTCCTGACTGGAGCGAACGACGTCCGCACATGGGCGGTTCACTGGGCGCGGCGTTGCTGCAACTGTTCATGCAGTCTGGCTGGGTGAGTGTGCCCAATGATTCGCCGGCCGTGCAAATCACCGCTGCGGGGCAGCGGGAAATTCATCGTTTTGCCAAGGAGACCGAGTTGCAAGTGGTGCCTTGACGTGAGCGGCGTCGGGGGGACTGTAGGAGCCGGCTTGCTGGCGAAGGCGGCGTGTCAGGCGACATCAAAGTCGACTGTGATGGCCTCTTCGCTGGCAAGCCAGCTCCTACAGGGGGTTGCGGTGAACGTTATGGTTTGACCAGGCGCGCGTCCAGGCTGTTCTGCGCCAAGCGTCGGGCCTGATCCTGGGTCATGCCCAGATCGGTATACAGCGCGTGGAAGTTCTCGGTCACATACCCACCAAAGTACGCCGGGTCATCCGAGTTCACGGTCACTTTCACGCCGCGTTCCAGCATGTCGAGAATGTTGTGTTGGGACATGTGGTCGAACACGCAAAGCTTGGTGTTCGACAACGGGCACACGGTCAACGGAATCTGCTCGTCGATGATCCGCTGCATCAAACGCTCGTCTTCGATGGCGCGCACACCATGGTCGATGCGCTGGATCTTCAGCAGGTCCAGAGCTTCCCAGATGTACTCCGGCGGACCTTCTTCACCGGCGTGGGCGACGGTCAGGAAACCTTCGTGGCGGGCCCGATCGAACACGCGCTGGAATTTGCTCGGCGGATGACCCATTTCCGAACTGTCCAGGCCAACGGCAACAAACGCATCACGGAACGGCAGCGCCTGGTCGAGGGTTTTCTCTGCTTGCTCTTCGCTCAAGTGGCGCAGGAAGCTCAGGATCAAACCGCTGGTGATGCCCAGTTGCTGCTCGCCGTCCTTGAGCGCGCTGGCGATGCCGTTGAGCACCACTTCGAACGGCACGCCACGGTCGGTGTGGGTCTGCGGGTCGAAGAACGGTTCGGTGTGAATCACGTTCTGCGCCTTGCACCGCAACAGATAGGCCCAGGTCAGGTCGTAGAAATCCTGGGAGGTGCGCAACACGTCGGCGCCCTGGTAATACAGGTCGAGAAACTCTTGCAGATTGTTGAAGGCGTACGCCTTGCGCAGGGTTTCGACATCGCTCCAGGGCAGGGCAATCTTGTTGCGTTCGGCGAGGGCGAACAGCAGCTCAGGTTCCAGCGAGCCTTCCAGGTGCAGGTGCAGTTCTGCCTTGGGCAGGGCGTTCAGCCAGTCGTACATAGTCTTTTCTCATCAGGTGCAGATGGCGAGCATTCTACAGATGCTCGTGGAAACAATTGGCAAAACCTGACCAGGCGGTTCATCGCAACACCGCCTGTATCCGCCGATAGGCGCAGGTATCGGCGAAGCACGAAACCGCGTGACGGCCTTCGCCGGCAAGCCGGTCTCGCTCCCACAACTGTAGCGCAGTCCCTGGGGGAGCGAGCCCGCTCGCGAGGAGGCCCTAAAGTCCAATAAAAGTGCAGGGCCCGGCGCAGTTGCCAGCCACGGGTGCGCTAAGGTGTAACGAAACGTTAGCGCCGCCCCGCAGTCAGTAGCTCACCCCACTGATTTCGCCTCACCCGGCAAAAAGGCCCGCAATGCTCACACTCATCAAGCAAGAAAAGTTTCTGCTGCTGGCCCTGATCGCCGCCTTCGTCGCCTATCCGCTGGAGCACTGGATGTTGCACAGCGGCCAGCCCATCGCGCTGACCGCCGGCCTGGTGCTGGTCGCTTTCATTGTCATCGCCTCCATGCGCGTCGCCCATCACGCCGAACTCCTCGCCGAAAAAGTCGGCGATCCCTACGGCACGATGATCCTGACCCTGGCCGCGGTACTGGTGGAAGTGGTGATCCTGGCGATCATGATGAGCAATGAAGCGTCGCCGACCCTGGTGCGCGATACGATTTATTCAGCGGTGATTTTGTAGACAGTGCTCTGTAGGTGTCAGATTCTGATCTGAAACCTATATGGTGGAGTGTGCAGATTACTGATTCTAAAGAGGGAAATTATTTTCTCTGTTTATTTTTGATATGCCTCATACGATTCCCAGTCAGCTTTTCCGGTGTCAGATGTGGTGTCAAATTCTACGTTGGCCCATTCCTACGTTCGACTCTCAAGCGTCTTCCTTCCCTGCTCTTGCTTGAGATTTTAGGATCAGAAAATGTTGTGTGCGGCTATAGGAGGGCCCCGCCAAGTGCCACGATATTGGTATCAAATTGAATCCTTGGTTATGCCGATCCCCCACCCCTGCGGCTGAGGGCATTCTCCAAAGCGCATCTATAGGGTGCCGATCCAGGTTTTCATTGACCGTACCACCTCCCTCTGACTGGAGCTTGTGATTGAAAGGCCCCGGGAACGTCAATTCTCGTTTGGTGTCTAGTGCCCGAACCATAAGCTCCCAAGCAGCTATCCAGCCCGCCATGCGTTACCGATAGCCACGGTCGCTTTCCCATCCGGGTGCTGATCAAAGATTCTCTACCCATTTGCTTAAGGACATTTCCATGGCAGGCAGCAGCCTCTTCGCACTCTTGGACGACATCGCCACGCTTTTGGACGACATCTCCCTCATGAGCAAGGTCGCTGCAAAGAAATCGGCCAGCGTCCTGAGCGATGACCTTGCTGTTAATGCTGAGCAGGTTACCGGCATGAAAGCTGACCGAGAGCTGCCGGTGGTATGGGCTGTATTCAAGGGGTCGTTGAGAAACAAGGCAATCCTGGTGCCCTGTGCTCTGGTGTTGAACGCACTGTTACCTGCGGCAGTTCATTGGCTGCTCATGGTAGGGGGAGCGTATCTCTGCTATGAGGGTTTTGAGGCTATCAAGGACAAGCTCACGGCTATACGAGGCGATGGCACAGACCAAGCTAGGAAGCCAAAACCAAAGACACCAGGAGAGTTCGCGACTTATGAAAAGCAGAAGGTCGCTGGAGCAGTTCGCACGGACTTCATCCTGAGCGCCGAAATCATAGTTATCACCCTGAATATCGTGGCTGATGCCCCGATGCTCCAACAGGTTTTGACATTAGCGCTGATTGCGGTAGTCATGACGGTGGGCGTTTACGGCCTGGTCGCGGGGATCGTTCGTTTGGATGATGCAGGGCATATTCTCCAGAAATCCGAAGCGACAGGTTTATGGGGTTCGGTGGTAAGAACCGTGGGAGGATGCCTGTTATCCGCTGCACCGAAGCTCATGAAAGCATTGTCCTGGATCGGGACTGTGGCTATGTTCTTGGTCGGGGGAGCGTTCATTACAGAAGGCATCGGGCCTATACAGCATTTTGCTGAAAGGCTGGTCGAAGGGGCAGGATCGTGGGAAGTTGTCGCAACTCTGGGTATTCACTGCCTAGTAGGCGCGCTTGTAGGCATGGCTGCGGTACTTATCGTCAAAGGCATCACTGCCATATCTACCATCACTGGCAAAGCATCAACCTAGGCCACCTCCAGAGCTGAATCACTGATCTCGCCCCCAGCCCTCACTTTCAGCATTTCGCCATTCCGAGCACTGCGACTCCGTCTGAAACGCAAACGGCGTTCGGCATAAGGTGTCTGAATCGGCACATTAAACCAAAAAGTAGGGTTAATGTGCCATTTCGGGAACATTAGCTTGCCACATTATCGCGGCGTACTAATTCGCACCAACATGAAATTGTCGTGGCTTGCGCCTTACTTCTCACTTGACCACAAGTGGTGATGGGGCGCTGGTACGGTGGTATCCCCACTATTGTAGGATTGAGAAAGCTCATTCCAGCGCTTTGGATTGTGGATTACTTATGATGTTGATCAGTCGGCCCATTCCAGCCTGATGAAATCTTCGATGCTTTGGGCTCGAGCTAGAACCATCTCTTCAGTCCAGGATTTCGCGTCATGAATCTGCTGGCCAACATGGATCGTGGCGATTAGTCCGCAGCTTCGGTAAACCTCAAACTTTTCAATCGGAGGCTTCGCTTTAAGCGATGAGTTGATCCCTGGTGGGAGCATAGTCAGATTGCCCAAGTGGTGCGTCCACCCAACGCCACTGCTCTGTGCTGCGATGTGCTCAATGGAACTAGCAGCATCTTGCTCCCAGATCTTGCCCCACTGGCTCTCATTTAGCTTCTGTCCCGCAAGCTTTGCCAGGTGCTCGTCGTAACGGTTCAGCACATATCGCAGCTGATTCTGCCAGCCCTCGTAGCTGCTCACCCATTCGATATTGTTCAGAACTTCGTCAATTGAATAGCCCTTGGAGATTTTCTGAAGCCCTCCGAGGATTTGATCCTTGTCCAGATTGTTTCGGTAGATTTCATAGCCGAGGCGAATGTACTCCCCAACCTTATGACGGCTATCGCGGCTCGCTAGCTCGTAAATCCTGAAAGTAGCGCGCTCCCATTTGCCGAGTAGTTCTTGCTCTGTCTTCTTGTCAAATTTTCGAAGGAGGATCGCAGCGGCCACAAACCGCGCGTGTACAATTCGTGTAACAGCTCGTAGCCGTGGATCTCGAAATAAGCGCAAGTTCGCTTGGACAACCGCCTCAAGCTCATGGCCAACCTCTGCGATTGCCTTTAGTTGGGTGCCAGCCTTTACCGTCAGCAGCGCGGTCGAATCTGCTTCACTGGGAATCCTGTTAGGTCGCGTGTCAGCCGCCCATGCTCCTGCGAACCGGAGCGCTTCGTCTCCAATTCGCGTACTGTTCTCCAGCGACCGATAAATACCTCGCCAGACATCTTGCATTTCACCTACCGCCTCATCGCGGGTTCCACCTTCAACATGCTCGAAAATCAGCGCCATTAGCTGGCTTTTGAGCTTGTCGATCCATTTCACATCTAGGCCACGGCTGTTGAGAACCTCGAAGACTCGGTAAACGGTCGCCTCGTCCGAGATCTCATGGTAGATGATCGTTAACTTATTTCTGACGGTCGCCAATAGTTCAAAAACCGTATTTCCCCGAGCCAACCATTTGCTCACAAACAGCTCGCAGTCACGGGCAGCTTCAACTAGATTTTGATCTGCGGCAGTCCTTGCAGCGTCTCCCTCAACTACCCCTTTGCGGATGTAGTTGGTGAAAACCTGACTCGCATCATGGTTTGTCTGGAGCAGAATCAGAGAGTGGTCATCTCCTTTCACAAGGAGCTCACCCAACTCACGCCGCACCTTTGCTTGCGCCACATCATCGTTGTCTAGAGCCTTTTCAATCGCCTTCATAAGGATGATGAGAGTCGTCACGCGTTGCTGGCCATCAACCAATTCGACAGTCTTAAACTCGTCAACGCCGATTAGGCGAGTCTCCTTCTCTTTGGCTAGGGCAACCAAAGTCGCCATGAAGTGCTCCCGACCAGATCGAAACGCCTCTTCGATGTCGCCAAACAAGTCCTTACGCTGGCGAGATGTCCAAGAATAAGCACGTTGGTATTCGGGAATTCGAAATAGTCTTCCCTCAAGCAAGCCAGCGATCTTGACGTGTAGTGGATTGAGCTTCATGGGCGTTCCTTGCGGTAAAAAATCATGAAAGAATAGCCATTAGCCATCAAAAATAGCTAGCTAACCTTTGCCCCTCCTCGATCACATTAGCATTCAGAGCGAGACTCAAGCTTCTCTAGCGATTGTGATCTTGGATAATCAGATACGGGTGGTTTGGAAGATTGGTGCCATCTACCCTCAGAGAAAAGGAACACGTAATGACCCTTCGCGCCGATGTGTTAAATGCGGTAATTGATGGTCGTCTTGGCAAAGGTCTCGTCGTCACGAGACAGGCTGTGATTCAGCTCTTCAGCGATGTTCCTGAAACCTACACTGGTGTGATTCTTTCCAATTCGGAAATGACCACCGGGGTTAGCAGCCCAACCTATGATCATTTCACACAGCGGGTCGGTGTAGGCACCTACCGCATTCACCCTCAAGCGCTTCTGGGTCGCATGGCTGAACGAGGGTTGGCTTAGAATCTCTTGGGTTTCACTAGGCGATAATCAGCTACCGATCCGACGCTCAAGTGCCGGCACCTCAAATGAAGTTGGCTTCAAGGAATATGTCCATGACCTTTAGCACCGTGATTCAGCGATTGCGGGAAGCTAAGCGCGTTGTGGTCTTCACTGGTGCTGGTGCATCAGCTGAGAGTGGTATCCCCACATTCAGGGATGCACTAAGTGGGCTTTGGGAGCGGTTTGATCCTTCACAGTTGGCGACCACTGAAGCCTTTCGTGCAGATCCAAGTCTCTGTTGGGGATGGTACGAATGGCGCCGGTTGAAGGTTATCCAGGCGCAGCCAAACGGTGCGCATCTCGCTATCGCTGAGCTTGCCAACCATGTACCCAAGCTGACCGTGGTGACCCAAAATGTTGATGATCTCCATGAGCGAGCCGGCAGCCGGGATGTGATTCATCTGCACGGCAGCCTGCACTCTCCGCGATGCATCGATTGTGGTCTTGCGTATGCGTTGCCTTTAAACTCCGATGCCCTGCCAGAGGATGGAAGGCGAATTGTGCCGCCGCGATGCAGTGTGTGTAGCGGGTATGTTCGGCCCGGCGTCGTTTGGTTCGGTGAGATGCTGCCCGAGGAAGCCTGGAGCGCAGGTCTCGCAACTGCAGAGGAATGCGATGTCTTCCTCTCAATTGGTACTTCCGGGATTGTCTACCCGGCTGCAGAGCTCCCGCTACGGGCTCTAGGCCATGGGGCGACTGTCATTCACATCAATCCTCTGCGCTTCGATATCAGCAGCCAGGAGCACTTTCTCCAGGGCCCAGCCTCGGTCATGATGCAAGCCTTGATCCATGAAGCGTTTGGCTGATCGCTCCCTGAGCGCTGATAGGTTTCGATGAAGTCTTTAACGCTAATCTCAATCGCTCAGCGACTGATACCATGGAGGCGTTTGGTGTCTGATTGACCCTCCGCCGGTTGAAATCAGGGTTCCATCGTTCCACCTAATCTCTTCTCTTTCATGGAGGGCTACCCTCGCGGATGTAATTGCTCCCAGGCCGCTCTCATCGCAGAGGCATCGATTACGGCCTCGGCCTGCTTCACGTCACGATGTGCACTCATCAGCTCATTCACAAGCGCTTGCCTCGTGGTCTTATGCAGCGACAAGCAGCGACAGGCAGCGACGGGTTCGAGCATTGCCAAAGCTTTCCGTTGACGACGAAGTAGCGTCCATCAAGAGTATGGGTACATGGTATTCAAGGGGGTAGTAGCACGTTTCGCAGTTAGAAGCGGGTAGGCGCTGACAGGGAGGCAAAGCACCGCTTAAACAACGCGCTGGCTGAGGCTCCTTAAACCGCCCGTTAGGCGGTCGTTCAGAAATGAGCGCGTAGAGCACCGTTAGAAAATTGCTGCCTTAGTCACAGCCTCTCTACTGGCATCCAACATCGGCTTTTCGGATAGGCTAAGCAGGTAATTTTGCTCTTTCGCGACCTCTCGAAGGAGGTTGTCCATGGCTACGGAGAGATGCAGCAAGCCGGTAAACTTCTCCTCTGTATCAAATATAAATCGAGATCCGTCAGGAACAACTAGCCGCCTCGCCTCTTCCTTATTGATCCATAAAAAATCCAAATGCCTTTGAGTTTCAGCCAGGATTGCCAATTCATAGAAAGAGCCAGCTGATAGACTACTCATGTTGGCATAATACATCATTGAGGCAATATCGAAGCTTGAGATCGTTACACTTTTGCCTTCCGCCTCAAGCTCGGCCTTCAGATTTTTACACAGCCTGATTGCTTTACGAAGACCACCACCCGTGGTGTCACATCGTGTGCGTACCTTCTTGATGTGCAGGAAAGGCCAGTTCTCTAGCGTGATATTTTTATGTGAATCAAGAATAGTAACTGCACGGTCATGTTTCTGACGAGAGGCTTGATAATCGACGGTATCGTGCCAGTGGGAAGGCACTACATCGACGGGCCGCGCCAAAGACCCTCCTTGCAATTTGATTGCTTTGGAGCCAGAAGTATCAATTGTAGCAGCGGGAAACGCATCACGGAGGGCCCGACTTATTTCTTCCCTACGAGCGGTCAATACACCAACAGAGGTACGTGAAGTCGGCGAGTTATACTGACCAGACCTACTCATGGATCCACGGGAATCGTAGGTATGAAAATCAGCTTCTAACGCTAAAAGATCGACATCACTGACTCCTCGGATATGCACATTCAAGGGTACCGATCCCTGTAGCTCGAATTCCATATTCCCGGTCGTCCTCTTTGACAACTGGTTGCTTACCCGCTCTGCCGTTTCGATGCTGATGCGAGTGTAGGTCGGATCGACCTCCTGCATAGCTCCCAGAGCAAATGTTGTACTGGGCTTGTCTTTAGCCCTACGCTCCCAGGCCTCTTGTGTGAGGCTACGGTTAACTATGAAATCCTTCGCATCCATTGCGATCACTGAGGATCTATCAAGCCCTGAGCGTCTGGAGCGTAGACGGTTAATTCGATCATTAATTGAGTTACTCATTTTTTCTCCTCAACTCCATTCGCCCATAGGTGGGCCGCCCGTGACCGTTAAAATAGTAACCCTGTGCACCATCTAATGACTTTGTAAATAACAGGTTCGCACTGCCAACATGCCCTCGAAGCTCAGGCTCGCCAGGATTAGGATCATTTATATAGTTATAAAGAAGGCGGTATCCATCAGCCTCATCGTGAACCAGAGCCGCAGTGATACTATTTGACCCTGATTGGTGAGTCTTCAATCGCACTCTGATCTTGTCCCAGGTTTGACAGATGTAAACATCCGCCTCCCAGCTGCGCATTGGATTTCCTTCAGTGTCCAACGTCGTCCCACTGCAGCGCCATTCCCCAGAGAGATCAGGAACTTTCAGATATTTCACGGCCCAGTGCCATTTCCACACAGTTTTATTGAACAGTGCATATAGCAGGGCAAAAACCATTCCCGCGCCTAACAGCGAGAGGGCCGTGGGCGGAAGATTTACAGGAAGATTATATCTCTTCGCTAAATCTTCAGCTGAGAGCAGCAGAAAAACTGCAATGCCAGAAATGGCGCTTGCCAGTATTGTCAGGTACCGACCAATCAACGCTCGATTGACCCCACCCAATAAACTGTATTCATGATCGTGAATCATTCCAAGCGACCATCCAATCGACTTAACGTTAGGGATTCGACCAACTTTGAAGAGGGGCCAGCCTGCGGGCTGCCCCCGGCCCAGATGAGACCTTCAAAAACAGCCTACTGGGTGTGACAGACCGAAGAGCACGTCCGGCAACCGTTCGACTGCGGGTACGTGTTGCGAGCCTGGCGCACAGCAGTCACACAGGTGGTGTGTTGGCCGAGATCATGGCGGTTTGGGGGTGTCGGCAAGAAGATGCACGAGCTGGTATGCACCTCATGGTCACCGTTGTTTTGCGCATTGCGGTTAACGAAATACTGGGCCATGTCACTCACCCCGCTCTTTGTTCGATTGAGCGAGTACCGAGGCCGCGAGGCTCTTGGTGGTGGCGTTGTACTTGTTGCTGTCCAGGACGTGGCTGGCCCTAGTCTCCATATCGGCACCAGTTTGCTTACCGGTCGAGGCCTGAGCCATAGCAGAGCCTGCCAATTCTTTCTGAATGGCCGAAGAGCTGTCGTTGCGAAGGACTTGGGAGGCTAGGCTGGCCACGGAAGTCGAAGTTTGTTTAGTATTTTTCGGCACGGTTAGATGCTCCTGGAGCTCTATAAGATTGAGTAGGCAGGAGCAACCCTTGAGCGGAAAAACGAGCTGGATGGTTGACATCCAAAGTCGGATTTTTCTCTAATGCGCTTCCCACCAATGTACGCATTGGCTCAGGGTAGGCGGACATGTGTGCTCGGCGACCAAACTTCGCACGCATGCCCGCTGTCTTTACTGAATCCGCAGCTCGCCCGCCGAAAACACAACATGTAGTGATATTCGGCGAGATCAAATACAAGATAATGTGGTCGCTTTGACATTGCAAGACGACAAAGCTGTGGATAACTTGTGCGCAAACTGTGCGTTGGATCCATTTTTCCCCTGTATGGATGGCCAGCCCTTGTAAATCACGGGCTACGCCCATTCAAACCTGTAACAATCTGAAACACTTCCCTCCAGATACCCCCGCCTCCTTCTAAAATAGCCACGTTCGACATTTGAATCTGACGGTTCTATGGCGTCATTTCTTCGGCTGCACACGTGTGGGCCCTGCTTGTTTCAGCCACCTCCCCAAAACCGATAAGTGGTACGGAGTCCTGCATAATCAGCAAAGGATGAGTCTTCACTGGAGAAAGGTTTTGGAAAGAAGTTTTTATGCTGAGATCCAGCAAATGGTCAAAACAGCGGTTGCGGCGCTTGATAGCGCTGAAATTCGGTCATCGAAAGTAGATGCTTTTGGCCCTTGTCGGGCGATTGCTGCAGCATGCCGTGATGGTGCACACCTCGATAGCTCCATCAGAAATGACCTTGGCCCGACACGAAAATACGAATTCGACTCGGCCCTAGCGGCCCTGAGTCAATTCAGCTCGATATCGAATGCACCAGCAGCAAACCCAGGTATCCGAAATTGCTTAGCCAGGGTAGCCAGGATGACTGCTGAGCTTGAAGCAGAAGCTGCAGCAAAAGAACCGCCTCGGCTTGCCGATAGCCGAGCAAGCTCTGCCAGCTCAGAACGTGAATCTTGCTACGTAAATCTCAACCGTATTGAAGCGATCAGAAAATTTCCTGCTGGCAGCTTCGACTACAGAAGGCTGATTCGCCTGTTAGAAGAATTGAACCTCGTGTATCGAAGCGAAGCTTACATGGCCACAGCTATGCTGATCCGAGCAATCACTGATCACGTCCCGTCGCTATTTGGTGTGAGGGTCTTTTCCGAAGTCGCCAGCAATTACTCATGCTCGAAATCCTTCAAAGGGCAGATGCAAAATCTACACAGCTCACTGCGTCACGTTGCTGACAGCCATCTCCACACTCAAATCCGCAGGAATGAAGATTTGCCTACCGAGCACCAGGTGGACTTCAAAAGCGCTTTGGATGCCTTGCTAGGTGAGATAATTCGCATATCGGTTTGACTCGTCCCAGTGCTGAGATGTAGCCAAAACAGCCAAAGTATTTGGGTGTTGCGGAGCGTGTTTTACTGCCCTATGATCGGAGCCAGGCGGTGATGGTCGCCTGGCGCCTGTTTCGCGAAGCAATAGCCCATCGTTAACACCCTCCAGTTTTACATCGGCATGCCCCTAACCAGACGCTGCCCGGTGAACAGGCAATCGGTCACCAGAGCGTCGTAGGTTTTGGAGCTATTGCCATGTCAGATTTTTCCCCGCTAGGCATTTTCAAATCCCAAGCCAAACTGCTCGCTCGTGAGCAGGGCTTGAAGCTTTTCGCAGCTCAAGAAACGCTTGCCCAAAAAGCTGGCTTCGCTGATTACCATGAGTTTTCTATGGTCGCCCAACGGAACCCCAAGGATCCGCGTTTGATGGTGGCTGTATTTGGGGTCAAAGACTTCAGCCACGCGATCCATGAAGACGATGTCTACGTCGACTTGGATCAAGAGCTGGAAGATCAGCTATCCGGTGCGATTGCAGAAACCAACGCGAGCGGATTCGCGATAGACGCCCTTGAGGTGGATGCTGCTGAATACAACGACACAACCGGGGTGCTGACCTTAGGGATCTCGCTGACCTACCAGGGACAGCAAGACCAAGAACGGATGTATCACGGCACAGCGTTCTTCCTTATAGCCACGGTCGAGCTACTGCGACGTGATGGTAAGTGGTTGCTCGCAGAAGAGGGCGTGTCCATCTCCAGCGGTGAATCTGATGCTGATCGCGACCGTAGGTCTGAATGGGAGCATTGGGCCCAAGTCGAAGAGGCGGAACGTGGCAAGCGCATATCCATGGCCCAAGCCTTGGCGAATGAATTGGGTATCTCGGTCGACAACGCAGAGCTTCTGGCTGATGCGGAAGTCACGACTAATGAATCGGATGATGGGCTTCCATACAGTCACTGGATCAATCTGGAACCTGTAGCCCAGGGTGAGCTAAGAGCAGACCTACTTGCGCGATTTGGCTCTCTGGAGTACGAGCTACACGCGAACTTCTTCGACGATATCGACGCTGAACTCTAACTGCGATCAGCTAGTGGCCGGCCATGGTGTCGGCCACTCCTCATAAAGATCGGGAAGGGAGTGACTGTCGCAGCGCTTGAAAGCCCCGGGAGAGTCCTCAGACAGCCGCTGACACGACGACTGGCCTACTTGGCATAGAGAGAGGTAGGAGACACACGCATACGCATGACTCAAGCGATAATAGGGCCGTGTCGCATGACCCGACCGCAGAAATGCAGTTGATAACCAAATTTAAACTAAGCCACTACTCTGACCAGCTTAGCTTTCCGTGGCCCAAGTAGCACCCCCCCACTGGCACCATAGGCACAGCTGCATTACTTTCAATCAAAATCATACTTAGTACAATTGAACGCTAAAACATCGCCATCGAAACCTCGCAAGCAAGAAACAATTTTCCCGCTCTTCAGATAGTAACGATACTCAGCCATTCCATTCACAGAGGAAGGATTCACTGCGACTCTAGTAGACCTTGCTGAGAGTTCCTTATGCTCTTTATCGGCATACTCCTCCATGCGCTTGTTCTCTCGATCAATTTCCCTAGCCCTTTCTCGACGGGCCTCCAATAGAGGATCAACTTCAACCTTAGGAGCAGCATAGACCTTGGGCGTCGCCACCTCTTTATCCTCTGGCATGATATAGATATAGAGGGGACAGGCGACCACTATCATGAATATCATCATCCAAAAGGAAGACGTGCCATCTTCAGGCTTAGCCTTCATTGCCGAGGCAATGGATGAAATCAGAAGAGCCAAAACGCCAACTGCACCCATCCCCCATAAAAGCATCTTCAAAAAAAACATAAGCCACCTAATTAATAGATAATTTAGCCTAGCAGCCTAGACAATTTCACTAGACCTAGATCACTCAGCTACTACCGAACGAATGCGGCAATAGTTCGAAACTTTCAACATCAGTAACAATTTTCACAGTGGTGGTCGCCCAAAGCGCGGCCACACCGCTACAAAAAAGCGGCTTTCAATAGATACTCCCTGCTGAGATAGGTGGACGGGCTTAGTGAAATGCTAATCATAGTCTGTCGAACCAGTGAAATTACAGCGTTGTGCCGCATTAGGTGGGCGCCCGTTAACCACGCAAGGTGTGTTGGGCGATCGCTTACAAGCTGACCAGGTGGTGGCCGGCTTAAAAAGCTGGCCATTCAAAACGCTAGCCTCCGCAACTTATACAGAGACCCGTTGGCTGCAGGTGAAAATTGCATCTCGTAGCCACCCTGTTAGCCATTCCCAGTTTTCCTGAGCTCGTTTCCGAGCGGTAGACCCTAAGCAAATGGATCACCAAGGGCCCCTGTCGGAAGCCCCGGTACTCCGCGCGGCAGGCCTCTTCTGTTGCTTAGGCTTGAATTCACACATCGGATAGCTTGAGCATGAACGGAATTGGCCATATGGGCCTTCCTTAGAGACGATCACTCCTCGTTTGCATAAGGGGCACCTGTCTTCATGGATGGGCTCTCCGCGAATACTGGTGAGCTTGATGGCACCCTCTTTAACCATCTCATCCAGGAACGGCGAATTTTTTCCCATCACAGTGAACATCGCGACTGATCGACGAGCCCGAGTCAGAGCCACATAGAACAAACGACGCTCTTCGCTGTGTGGGTATGTGTCGCCGGCTGGCATCACCAGTTCGAGCACTGAGTCATCGCTTTTTAGATTCGGGAATCCGCGAGCCACCATACCAGGGAGCAGAACGTATTCTGCCTCGTCACCTTTGGAGGTATGGATCGTCTTAAATTTAATCTCGATTCGGTCACCGAAATGATACTGCCAATTATCTGGAACGTACTGTCGGTCGTTTTTATAGCGCCCCAGAATGAAAACGCTCACCTTGCCACTTTTGCTAGGAGGTATCTCACCTTCAATCAGCTTGTGATAGAGGTTATTTAGGTACTGGTTAACGGTGTCTTGGATCTGGTTTCTGTCGAGAACCTGGAATGCCTGGATAGCAGGGCCAATAGCAGGTGTCACTGACGTGACCGTCTTCTCCAGCTGAGCTGGGTTCTTTGAGACGAATCGGCTAGACACATCACATATTTCTTGCGGACACCGAAATGTGGTGGCGAGACGGTAGATTTGACCGTGACCGAACCAGTCTCGGAACCCTGTCATTACGGATATGTCCGCCCCAGCAAAACGGTTGATCGATTGCCAGTCGTCCCCTACAGCAAACAAATGGCGACCGGGTTCCGCGACTAGGGCGCGGCACAGGCGAGCTCTGGCCCTTGAGGCGTCCTGATATTCATCAGCCATTACAAGGCTGTATGGGGACGGATGTCCTTGCTCCAGCCGTTCAGCCGCCATGTTAATCATGTCCTCGAAATCGATTCCCCGCTCCTGGGCCAGAACCATGTTCCACCCGTCGATCACAGGGCCGGCAAGATCAAGGAATGCTTCGTAACGGTATTTGAATGTCCCTGGCGGCAAATCTCGAATGCGATCTGACATTTGCTCCATGCTCAGGCTATTACTTTTGAAGTGCGTGATGAACATGCGAAGCAGCTTGACCAAGTCGACATGCTCCATCGGTACCATGCCCTTCGCAGGAATTGGTCGATCTGGGTTTGGATCGAGAGCAATACCGCGAGCGGTTAATTCCTTAGATAGATGATCAAAAATCTCCCCGATCTGTAATTGATGTGAGGTCGTCTCGATCAGGGCTGTGCCCAAACGTTTGTGTGTGTCGCGCTTCCAGACCACGCCTTGCGAATAGTCCTTGAAATGCTCAGGAGGGTTGCCCTGAGCATCTAGAGCGAAATGTTCGTGGTAGAGATCGATGGCGGGGTAATAAAAGTCGGGAAAGTATTGACGGTGCATCGCCGTGGCAGTGTCGTGCTCGTAACACCTTTCATACTGATATTCGACACCGTTGTAGAACAGCCAGTTAGCGATTATTCGCTCCTCTTGGCTTGCGACAAGCTCGCCGCTCAATGAGACGAGTCGGCCTTGTCCCTCTTTGTCCCATGCCTCAAACGACTGCTCCTCCGCAGCCGCAGGTATATCTCGTCCTAGCACCAAGCGGAACAGATCCCACTGTGTCCTGAACAATTCGGACTGATCCTTCAGGTCGTCGACTATGCTCAAAAGCTTCTGGAGTCCAAGCTGGCTTTCCACTGCCCAATTTGGGACATGAGGTTTGCGGCCTGTGGCTTCAGCAATTATGGAAAGCCCCAAAGCGTGGAAAGTCTTGGCCTCTACTTCCACGTCTTCGATGCCGAGCCGGTTCAGTGAAGCTGAGACCCGCGCCTGCAGCTCGCTGGCTGCATCCTTGTTAAAGGCAAGCATGACAATCGATTTGGGCGAAACTAGCTCGCGGTGCAGGGCATAAACTGCCTTGGCAACCATGGTCGATGTTTTACCCGAGCCTGCGGATGCGATGACTTGGACTCGGTTGTCAAAGCATATGACCGCCTGTGATTGTTCATCGGTTAGTGGCTTGCTTTCGACGTTTGCGAGTAGCTCCTTGCATCCATCCAACTCCCGCAGCATGTGTGCGTCATTTCGTGCAGTCCACGATTCTTTCCAATCACACATCCAGGCGTCGAGATTCTGTTGGACTGCTTCGGCACGTTCACCGAGAGAAGATTGGACATCGGAAGTTTGGAAGAGCTTGGTTAATGCCTGGTCGTCAATACTAAGAGTCGGTTTGGCATCAATGAGAGCTTGCTGCTTTTCGTGGGTTAACCAGTGGTGCTGGGAATCTGCAGTGGTAATGGCCGACGCGACCTCGTCCAACCAGCCCTTTATGGATGAATAGCAGCCCTCAAACTGGTTGCGCCTGGCTACCTGAAGCAGTCTCCCCAATTCCTGGGTCAGCGAGGGTTCTTTGGAGTTGGGCAAACCATCTATATGGTATTGGCGGTCTTGGAAGAATGTTAAGTCCGTCCACAGCACCCCCCGATTCACCTCCACACTTGCGAGGTTGTGAGGGTTTATCTTCACAGTGGCCTCGCGCAGCTTCAGCAAAAGACATCCATCTTCGACCCTGAGGCGCCACGTGTCGGATTTCGTCAGCAGCCGCCCCCAAGCAGAAGCTCGCCATTCCATTGTCATCCCGGTTCCACAGTCTCAAAAATTGGAGTGTACCTGAGAGAAGACGTCCGAACTCCTCGCATTCCCGGTTGAATCTTAGTGAAAGTGTCGATGCGAAATTGGGCGGAGCTGGATGGCGTCGCCTGTCAGGCTGAACGGACGCCTAAAATGATTGCAGACAGCAGCTCGTAACTTCCTGTCATCTTTTGCTGAGCGGCCAGGTAACACACCTTGTGCAAGCTGCCTTGCGTAGTCAAAATGCCATCACTCTAGGATGGCCCAGGTAGATACCCACTGACGGGGCAGCAAATTTCCAAATCTCACTAGCTAATTGGGTATCAACGCAAGGATGTTCGCGTCCTAAATACGAGAAGGTTGCCCAGCAGGTCTACCTAGCGATTCTAGCCACTGATGAGGTTGAGACGATTGAGGTGCTACACAACGTCCAGATCACCGGGCGTTCAGGCGTTGCTCACCAGATCGACGTGTACTGGCGCTACCTCAAAGAAGGTGTAGAGCATCAGGTACTGGTGGAGTGCAAATACTACAAATCCACCATCGACCTCATACACGCCCGGACACACGCATTCGAGATCTGCACACCAAACGGGGTAAAGATTTTACGGAGAAGTTCAGGTTCAGCATCCTAGAAATCGCAGACAAGCACACCGGCAAAGACGAAATGATGCAGAAGGAAATCCACTGGAAACGCCGCCTTCTCACACGCGACAGTGGTTTGAACGGAAACTGAATTCTACAACGCGGAATACCGAATGCGTCAGATAGCCTTAATGCTCATGTCATTGTTGTTGGTTGCCTGCAAACCACCCACATTCGAAGATGGTTGGGCTGCCATCAAAGCCAAGGACAAACCCAAAGCTATCGAAATCTTTACGCCACTGGCTGATAAGGGCGACGTTCGGGCGCAAACAGAATTGGGGATAATCTACGAAAGCGACGGATTTAAAGACCCTCAGAAAGCTTTTAAATACTACAAGCTTGCCGCTGACCAAGGACAGATGTGGGGTAATTACATGGTCGGTGATGCGTACAAGGAAGGCAAAGGTGTGGAAAAAAACCTTGGCTATGCTGAACAGCGATACCTGAAAGCCGCAAATGCGGGATTGGTACTTGCTATGCGGGGGCTTACCAGCCTCTACCAGCAGAACAATTTGCTTTCCTATTCAGACAGACCAATTCAGATCAGACGTTGGGCATTGGCGGCTTTCGAGCGAGGCGATTCGCTTTCAGCAAATGAAATACAAAACACCTACCCCTATGGAAGCCCTGATTACGTGGCATGGAATAACGCTTATCCTGATATTTGCCTGAAAGACGGTCGAAATCCACCGGCGAATTACGTGATGATGAAGCCTGACGCTGGGAAGGAAATCGCGATTCTTGCTAAGCAGCAAGAGATACTGCGTCTTTTCAAGCATATCGAAACACCTACCATTTTCCCTTGGCGGTAAGTGACTTGGAATTACAGGATGTAAACAATGAATGACTTCGAATTCGCGGAAAGCATTTCAGCAGAGGTTGGGAAATTTTACGGCAAGGCAAAATCTCGGCTCATCAGTCTCCCTGAGCATTCGCTGATTAGCCAGCGCGCGCTGGCAGTGGTCATCTGCAACATTATAATAAGTTGCACCTCAGCCGAAATCGACCTTCGGCAAGACCTTGACTACAAGATAGCTCGCCTCAAGAAATCTAATCTAATAAATTTTGACGTTGCTGATTCTCTTCATGCTGTCAGAAAAAGCGGGAACATTGGCGCACATCCCGACGAATACAAATTATCAGATTCGGAGTATCTGGAAATAGCGAAAGCCTCGATCAGAGAGTGCTTGAGCTTGCTCGATTATTCCTACCAGCTCATGCATGGAACGGCTTCTGTCCCAGCCTACGAAGTCACTGAGCCTGTCGGTGATTTCCTCCAAACCATGAGCTACAAAGCGATGGTGGAAGGCGATGCAGAGTCTCAGTACCTTGCAGGCAGGTACTTCCAAGGCAGAGCCGCAAAATACGATGATGACATTCGAAAAGCGGGACATGGCTTTTTCGGTCAGGAATACCAGTCATTCCTAGACCAAGCTCAGATGTGGTTCAAGCTTGCCCAGCATCAAGACCATCGTGAAAGCCTCTATGAATACGGTATGGCGCTCGCCAATGGGCGCGACAAATCCATGATTGGTATGGGTCAGGGTTGCATCGCTCGTTCAGCCAGAATGGGCTACGACGAGGCTCAGGTTCAGCTTGGTATTTACCTACGTTACGGGTCGAACAATTTCGACGTAGACCTTCCCGAAGCCCTGCATTTCTTCACCGAAGCGGCTCAACTGGATCACCCTGTAGCACTGGCAGAGCTGGCAGATATGTACGCTAATGGCAGGGGAACGCCATTGGATAAGAACAAGGCTTTTGAGTGTTCAGTTCGTTCGGCAGAGGCTGGCTATCCAGACGGACAGTTCACCCTTGCGAAATGCTACGCAGAAGGCATAGGCGTTGAGCCAAAGGAAGCGCTTGCCGTCCAGTGGCTCGCTAAATCAGCCGAGCAATTCCATCCCAAAGCAATGTTCATTCTTGCCCGCGCCATCACCAGCGGGGAAACAACAGCATACAAAATCGAAGACGCCAAGAAGTACCTGAACCATTGTATGCACGTCCCTGACTTTCAGAACGAAGCTAAGGTCGCCTACGCGAACTATCTGCTGGAATTTGAGCCGGGGCTTGAGGGAATGATTGTCGCAGCTTCCTTGTGCCAAGAGTGCTTTGAGAGCGAACCAGCAGATACAGAGCTGTCCAAGGAATCCGCTTCCCTTGGCAGGACAACCATCACTGAGATTCGTCAGTCCATTCCCAAGTTAATTAACAATCCAAAGCTTGCCGAAGCTGCGTTGATAGTCACCGCTTACTACGACGACCAAGGCTACCCCTACAAGAACCGTGCTGATCGCATGAAAATGCTCATGGACATGTCGAAATCCCATAAAGCCGGAAAAAATATTTCAGGGCAGTTGCGAACGCTTGGCATAACCCAAGACCATCCCAAGCAAGGCAGAAACGAATTGTGCGCCTGCAATTCCGGGAAAAAATACAAGGCATGTCATGGGAAATGAATTCGGGCGACAACTCCGTGCCATTCGATAAAGGACAACCGCAATACTCGACGTAAAGAACAGTACCGAAGCCATGATGTCCTTGCACGTTTGACGAAGCCCAAGAGATAGACGCGGTTCAAGTGCAGCGCGCTGAAAAAATTTACCAACGATCTCGGTAGAGCATTAGCAGGCAATTACGAGGCGATAAAAGTTCTTGTTCACCGGTCAGCCACCTATGAAGGCCTCCTTGTGAAGGACGAGCAGAAATGCTTATTGTCGCCACGAATCGACAATCTCAACACATGACACCTCTTCATACTTCTAGGACAGCGCGGTTCGCGAAGGCTAACCGTTTCTCAGCTGACTGCTACCGTCATGAGCCGGGCACAGTGTGTTGATCCATGTGCTGCCCATTTGCTTGCCAGGGGCTCCACAGTACGAGCAAGTCTTCGTTGAAAGTTGGATTGCTACGTCTACTGCGCCCCTGCAGTAGGCATCGCCACCGTCGTAAAAGAAATGCAGCTCTCCAAATTTGGATTTGATCTGCGCGACGGTGACTGGAGTGACCTCTGGGTGTCGCTTCAAGTAATCCTGCAGCATGTCACAAAGGGCAATCAGGATATTCTTCCAGCCAGGATCGCAATAGATTTCATCGACAGCACGGTCTGAGAACATCCGAGGGTAGCGCTCACGAAATTCACCTATGTCGATCTCGGGTAGAGCTTCAGTTGGCTGATTCATAGTGCTAAGGCTCACCAGGTGGAGTTATGACATCCGGCATTCGCCTTGGGAGCGAACGGCAAGCGGAGCGCGCCGGGCTGCGACGTGCCAGAGACATTGAGGATGGAAGCCCTTCAGTGGCCGAAAAACGGCGTGTTCGGGCGTTTGCTCACTTGAGCCATTACCCTGGGAGGGGCAAGCCCTAGAACCAACGATGAAAGGATTTATTGAAGTCGACTAGGCGTCGGAAGATACCGGCCCCCTGCTATACGCATGAACTCACGCAAGCTGCGGCGCCCAACGTCCCGCCTCAACGTTGCAATGACATACTTCGAGTTGACCGTGTTGATCACCCAAAACCTACCTTCCTTCGTCACGTGCTGAATGTCCGATGTCCGAATCAGCCGACCATCCGCAAATCGTTGGTAAGGCCCTGGGCAAATGTGGCTGAACACAACGCCAACGGCACTGCATGCATGAATATGGACATTCACAAGGTAGGCCGTGACCAGCCCATCGTAGTCTTGACTCACTGCTTTGGCGATGCGAAGGAGGTCGAAGTCCGAGTAACGCTTTTCGTGTAAATCGACTGCGACTGTATTGATGTCGTCCATAGTTACACGGCCTCCGACGCTGATGCTACAACAGTGGCCACAGCACTGCGCCGATATAGCTCCTTCACTCCAATGAGGGAATCAACATCAAGGTCACGCTGGTGGGTGTCGACGTACACATCACCACTCTCGACCTCCAAGACGCAGATCGGCACCGCTACCTGGTTGAATCCCATGGACAGTGATTTCAGCTTTTCCATCTTCCAACCTGAACCTTTGTTCATCCATGCCGGGGTGACGACCTGGACTTCTTGGATGACCACGCTCTCGTCTTGGGAGACCAGCAGCTCCACGAGGCGAGGCTCATCGTTCAGCATCTCTTCATAGGCTACGAACCGACCCTCATGCCGGCGCTTGAGGCTCACGTGATACCAATGAGTAGCCAAGGATCGCGACATGGCGTGAAAGTGAGCGAGACCGTCCCCGAACATACCCACCGGGCCGGCCTGGTCTTGCATGCTAATCCTGAACATCGTGTATCTCGTGTGGAGCAGGCCTGCTTAGCGCCTGCGATTAACATAAGCCGAATATTGTCTTGAGCGATGCGGTCATCTCGCGCCCTTTGCCTACCAAGACATACACCGTATTCCGGGTCTCGAACAGGCAAACGCCGTCGAACGACTTGCACAGGGTCGAGCGCACCCAGCCCCCTGGAGGGAACCGACCCTGGCTGTCGTAGGTGACGCAATGGGAATAAAGGAACATTGTCTGCAGGCCTATGGCGCGCACCCTGGCGAGCGATTCAGGAGGCTCGTCCACGTGAAAGATGAGCCAATCCTCGACCAAACAGTACGGTTTCCGATCGAAGCGATTCGCCACCAATGCCTCAATTTCGGCTTGAGGTAGCTCTGTTCCGAAGGACGATATCTCACCCTCGCGGAGCAACTCATGCTCCGAAGAATTACCCATAAATTGATGATCCTCATGATGCGAACACAAAAATCAGGCTCTGCGAACACCCAAAATACCGGGTAACAAGCCAGAAATCCCATCAATATGATTATATGCATTTGTGCGGGATCTATCAAACGCGTCATACCGTCTCTTTTTTGGGAGAGGTAGGCTGGATGTCCCTGCGGAAGGCTTATGCGGCGACGCTACAGTGGCTGAGGATTCGAAATGGCTTATCGCAAGCAGACCTCCAGCATCAAGCTGACCAAGCTCACATAAGCCGCTTGGAGGCTGCGACGACGACACCGACTATTGATCTGAGTGCGGATCTGGCTCAGGCGCTGGGCCTAACGCCTTTGTCGCTGCTCACACTGGTGGCCGCAGCCGATGAGGGCAAGACAGCACGCTCTGTCTTGAATGAATCGATGATAGAACTCATGCGGCTAGGAGTTCTTGATGAAGCGCTGCCTGCCGAGCCGCAGAAGCTCACCACACCACAGAGAATCGCAGCCGCAGAAAGGCTCGAGGCAGTACGCAAACTCAAGGCAGAAGGTCTTTCTCAAGCAGAGGTCTGCCGGCATCTGGAATTACCCAGAAGCACTGTTGGGCGTCTGTGGCACGTTGACGATTGAAAAGGACTCCCTCGGCTCAAAGTGACAGAGGCACGAGATGAGTGGGTTTATATCTTCAGGTGTCACTGATCAATAAGCCAAACTTCTGGCGATTCTTACGATGCTTTCCTGTATCCATTGCTCCACCATGGGCCGTGTAGCAGGGATGAAAAGTCGTGACTCACTAACGACCTTTTCACGGCGCATTGGCATCGAATAGCTGCTGGGGGCAGTCGCTGGCGGCTCTTCTATCTTCGCCATGTCTAAATTCTTCAAGGTAATGCGATACCAGCCGCTGTGGAATTCGGCCACCTCGAAGCAAGACATAATCAGCTTTGACAGGTTGGTCGGAGATACGAAATAGAGACCAGCCGTACGCCCCTCCACTGGCACACTTGCATCAGTTTCCAAGAGGACGAGCCCGTCGTCAAAAACGCGCCAGGACGTATCTCCGGACTTCAATCCTGTGAACAACCTGTCATCCCAGTCTTCGTAACCTTGCTTGAACTTCGCCAAGCCCAGGTTATGGAAGCTCTGGAAAACCTCATCACGGCGTTGGGCCGCTCCGTGCACAGCGTGCTGCTCAACGGGCTGTGGCAAAAACGCGAACTCAAGCTGTGGCGCATAGGAGTGACCGCCGTAGGAGCGAGAGCTTGATGCCTCCGTAATGCGCTCGTGAAAGGCTTTCTCAGAAATTGCGCTTTTGGATTTCTCCATTCTACTCAGGCCCTGGACGATAGCTTTCAACAGCTCTTGGGGATCTGAGAATGAGGCTCTGAAAAAACCTTGTTTGTAGTCAGAAACCTCGTTGACGAACTCGGCCTGCTTCGGGTCAAAGTCCGTCTTCTGGATGAAGACGAGAATCGGTTTACGCTTGCTTACCGCTTGGTGGAATTCTTGCTGCGTAACCGAGAGACCTGGCTGAGGTTCATAGCCGTAGTTAGCGCCAAGAATGAGGATATAAACGTCGCACTGGTCGACCTCTGTCAGGCAGGCGTGCTCCGAGGAATAGGTTCGCGCTCCGAAGTGCTCGCTCATGACCGGCTTCATGTCCAGTGTCTCCACCGCGTCTTTGGCGGCGGCTCTGAACTGCTCGAATCCTCTTACTACGGAGCTTATGAACACCTTCATCAGTGCATCCTCTGAACGCTGGCATATGTGTCCTTTTGGACTGTAACTAGGTGTGATCGTTGCAGATTGTCCTGATGGTGAACAGCAGATCAGACACCGTACCGTTTGTTACCGCCAGAGGTAATGCAATATCGACCACCGCGAGGCCCGATACACACGTTCCCAGAGGAACAAGGGCAGGATGAACCGTAAGCTGGAGTCTGTTGGCGAGCAGGCTGTGTCGGCTGAATCGCTGGTCTTGGCTTTAAAACGACGTAGCAGTCTGAGCCGCTGCACAGGCTTTTGGACGAAAGCCACTTCGAAGGTTGACCATCAATGCTGATGCGCGCCCACTCCTTTCGAGTCTCAAAAACCTGAACCTTCTCCCCGCGCTTCAGTTTTGAGATGACCTTTCCGCCTGGTTGATCCCGGACATTGAGGTTATCAGCGCTCACGAACTGCTCAGTTGCGGAGGTCGGCGTCGGTGCGGGAGACGTCGACGTGTTTGATACTAGCGTGCTCAGAGTGCTCGGCTCTACCGGGGTTTGAGGCGTGTCTTTTTTCCCCATTGCCCACAGAACGGCAAAAAGAATCAGGAGCGGGATAAACCATGACTGGGACTTCTTGCGCATATCCATTGCTCCCGCTTAAGACGCAATACGCCGGTTGCCATGCAGACCTGTCCTTCGGACTACTGCGAGCTTAGCCAAGCTTCCATTTTTTGCAGCTTATCGGGATCTAAAAGTTTGGGCCTTCCCGAGTTCAGGATCTCAAACAGCCGCTGCTTCGTTTCGGAAGAGGGAAACCATTCAGCGACCTCGACGTTGCAGTGCATAGAACTACTTAGCACCCATTTCATCACCATGTCAGCTGCGGCCCTGTAGTGATCCGCCATGAACAGCCTTTTGCAGTCTTCAGACCAGCCTCGCCTTGCAAGCTCGTCGGTTACGTCGATGACTCCAGCGTCTCCAAAGAAATCGGTGGTGTCTGGATAGTGGATGCCTGCCAAGGACACTTTCGCTACGCCCGAATCCCGGTCGAAGTAGGACAGGAAATGCCATCCGCCAGTGGTGCTTTCAGGGTGCGGGAAATTAATAGCAGCTTTCCCAGTAATGTAATGCTCAAGCGAAACGCGTGTGAGATCAAAATCGAGCAATGGCTGCCTCATGGGAGCTTTTTGAGGCGGGCTAGACCTTGCTTGATGTGGCCGGCGTTCTCGCCAATTGTGTAAAGCGCGCCACGAACGTTGTCGCCGACTTCCGCATGACCCTGGTCTTCCACCTGGAGGGTTAGCTCCATGAGCGCAGCCTCAAGGGCTAGCTGGTTTTGGTACATCCTTTCCAGCACATCTGATAGCGAGTATTCGGTCATGATGCACGTCTCTATTGGACAAAAAACCAGCATAGCAGCGGAAAGGACGAAGGTAAGCCGGGCAATTTAAGCCGTGGAAGACGGCGGGATGTCCACCCGAACTTATCAACGCACCGTCCAAAAAACTCAAAGGCGTGCCATCGAATGCTATACAGCCTGAACTCACCGAGATTTTTTATTCCTCTTCAGCGTGACCGGATTTAACAAGGGCAGCGCCTTTACCATCCTCCTTAGTCATAAAGCTTTGTGCATTTTCAACGGAATAGAAAAATCCGAATATCATGACAAAGTAAATACCCATTACCAGCACGCATGCCTCGACAAAAGCAGATTTACCGTGCTTCAGCAGATAGGCGAAGGTAAGACGATTCTTACGCTTGAGGTCTTGCCCAGCCAAACTCTTAACATACGGATCAAGGCCGGGTGTTGCCCCAGCCCTAAACTCAATAAAGAAGTTTTTAATATTGGCGTGAGCAGCTAGATAAAGTAATAAGAATATGAGAAAGCAAATCAGCCCCATGGTAACTGCGTCTCCATAGCTCTGCTTTGCGATGAGCGTGTTCACTTTTCCGGTGGATATAGCAACCAGCACCATAAGGAAAAACTGAATTGATGTATTGCGAAGGAACTCTAAAAAATGTTTCCGTCCCGAGTTCAAAATCCACATAAATAGCTCCATATTAGCGATTGTGACAATAAGATCGTAAAAGGTGAGGCTTGCTCCTTTTAAATATTCAGAAAATCTTTGGGGAAATTGCGGCGACTCCAATCTACCGTAGCGACACGCTGAAATACCAAAACAACCTACAAGGTTTTCAACAGTTGTTCGAGTGCCTGATGTTCCCAAGTGCTCAGCAGCGCAATTGGATCTGTGCCAAATCGATTCCCCGAGTCAAACGACCAGCGCCGGCCTTCCGGACTTACGCCTTGCTCACAGTAGTCGAGCTGATCGCAGTCGTTGTAAATCGATATCTCCCAACCGTCTACATTGATCTGGAAGTGGCCGGCATAAATCTTGTCCCACGATTCATGACCCACCTTACTCATGACGCTTCGACCGAAAATCGCCTCCCTCAGAACCTGGGATACCTCTCTTGCGGAGAGCTCAGCCGCAGTGTTTTCGCTAAAGCTACCTACCTGGGATGAACGAGCTGACGCTCTGGCCTCTTTCAGCCTTTGCTCAGCGTACATAGTCGGGTCATCATCTGGCAGCGGGTAGCCGGCAGCGGATAGAGCTTCGGCGCGCTCTTCAATGAGCAGGCGCTCGGGATCGCGAACCTTTTGGTAGGCCCAGCCTGGTACACGTCGAGTTGTGTCCATTCGCGGCTCCCCAGAAGGCTGATGACTAAGAGCGACTAAATTACTTTTAGAACGATAACAGAACGCTTTGGATAATGATGCTGAGCTGCGAATCCTGAGGACAGGATGCGTCACGATCTATGCTTCACAGAGGCACAAACACCAAGCAAGCGGAGCGCGCAGGCGTGAAGGATGCGAGCCCGCAGGGGCGAGACACGCCTTGGCGGGGCTCGATTCACAGCAGTCTGACGCCGCAGGCGGCACGCCATTAGCACCACCTCGCTCAAGCAAGAGGTAACTCCAATGCCCGACGATGAACTCCGCGAGCTGGAAGCAAAGAGGCGAAAGGCTTTGTGGATGCTTGCGAACATATCTCCAGGCGATCCGAAGGCTTTCGATGCCTTATCCATCCTTGGTGACCTTGATCTACGAGGGCGAAAAGATTCCGCTCATACTGACAAGGCACTTGAGCTCAACAAGGTTCGAGATTGAGTCACGGTGCAGCATCACCACTCCGGCATCGACATCATTTTGGAGCAGACTATCCGCAGCCATGGAGGGAGCGCTTCAATCAAGCAAGTATCGGCTCGACCAGGTTGGTAGATGGCCGCGCTCAATGAACGTGAAGGATTTTTAATAGTGACGTTGGATGAAATCTCGCAACTCTTTTACGGCGCGGGAGAAGAAATTCCTAGTTGGAGTGGCTCGCAAGAAGACCTGATCTCTTTGGCAGGAAGGTCGTTCCCAGGCAAACCATTCTGCATAGTTCGGCAGTGGATTTTGATCGACCTCATCGTGACGCCTGAGGAGAACGAAAAATTGACGAAGCTCGGACTGCTTCCTGCGACACTTTTTGGCCGTTTCGAGCCGACCATGTGGGCACGCAGCAACTTTGGAAAATCATTCACGGAAGGCTGCTTTTTTGAAACCAAGGACACCGTCTACTTGCTCTTAGGGTCAGGACTGAGAAAATAGGCCAGTGTAGCTGCTGCCTTTTCGATGTCCGCCGGGTGAGCGGTGACGCGCTGATTGTGATGGCTCGCTCTCTAAGTTCCCGCTGCGGCTTGAGCCAATTCCCTTGGGGCTCCGCAGGAGCTACTGGAGCACCGTCCCGGTATTTAATCATGGCTTGCTTAGAGGCGGTTATCGACCCCTTGTCGACTGCAATGACTCCTGATTTGACCGCAAACCCATTTCAGCGGTTTACTGTACGAACATACAGTATTCGGCGATTTGTATTATGGTCACCATCCTAGGGCCGCTATCCATCAGCGGCGTTCAGCTCCCGTTCTATTCCTACCGCGTTCCAGCAGGTTTTCCGTCGCCAGCAGCAGACCATCTCGAGCAGAAGGTTTCGTTGGATGAGCTTTTGGATCTGCGAGCACCCCATATGTACCTTGTGCGTATCGAAGGTGACAGCATGATCGGTGCCGGAATTTTTCCGGGTGACCTAGCCATTGTGGACAGGTCTATCGAGGCCGAGTCTGGGCATATCGTCATCGCGGCTGTAGATTGCGAGCCCGTCTGTAAGCGGCTGGTTAAGGAGTGCGGGCAGATCATCTTGAAATCCGAGAACTCAAAATATCCCTCCCGTTACATGATGGATGGAGAAGAGCTGCTGGTCTGGGGCGTCGTGATTTACAGCGTGCGCAGCCATGAAAAAGCCTGACCCCGTCTTTGCGCTGATCGATTGCAATTCGTTTTACGCCTCCTGCGAGCGTGTATTTCGACCTGATCTCCGTAACACGCCAATCGTAGTGCTGAGCAACAACGACGGGTGCGTTATCGCCCGATCTGCGTGCTCCAAGCCATTCGTGAAAATGGGTGAGCCGTATTTTCAGATCAAGCACAAACTCAAGCGGCACGGCATCGTCGCGTTCTCGTCGAACTATGCGTTGTATGGTGACATGAGCCAGCGCGTGATGAGCGTGATCGAGTCCCTCGTACCTGCGGTTGAGGTCTACAGCATTGATGAAGCCTTCGCTGATTTGGCTGGGGTGCCTGGTGATCTTGAAGCGCTTGGACGGCGGATCCGTGCCCAGGTTTATCGGAGCACGGGCATCCCGGTAGGTGTAGGAATCGCCGCTACCAAAACTTTGAGCAAACTCGCGAATCATTCGGCCAAAAAATGGCAGGCGCAGACTGGAGGTGTCGTTGATCTGCGTAATCAAATCAAGCGTGATTGGGTGCTGAAGAAATGCTCGGTCTCAGACGTCTGGGGCGTCGGACGCAAGATGACTCTTCACCTCGAAGGCATGGGCATCAAGACAGCTTGGGATCTCTCCAAAACCGACCCTTGGACACTTCGCAAGAAATTCAGTGTGGTGATCGAGAAAACAGCGCGTGAGTTAGCCGGCACACCATGCCTTGAGCTCGATGAACCTGATCCGCCTAAGCAGGAAATTTGCTGCAGCCGGATGTTCGGAAAGCGTCTCACAGAGATTGCACCAATCAAGGAGGCCGTGGCCACGTACATTATGCGAGCTACCGAAAAGCTCCGCGCGCAGCAGTCATTGTGCAAGAAGATCAGGATCAGCATTCGTACCGGCATGTTTAACCCCGAGGAAACAAAATATGCGAATGGGGTTTTGGTAGAGCTGCCTTATCCGACTGACGACGTTCGGTTGATGACAAAGGCGGCGGTGGACGCAGTGGATCGGATCTACCGTACTGGATTCAAGTACAGCAAAGCCGAGGTGCTATTGGTCAGCCTTTGTCAGAAAGGCGAGTACACCGATGATCTCTTTTCCATCTCACAACCGGTCGCCACTGAAAAGGTCATGAGTGTGTTGGATTCCATCAATGAGCGATGGGGTAGGGGGACACTGCGCTTGGCGAGCGTGCCAACCAATCCTGATTGGGGAATGCGCCGGGAGATGATGAGCCAGAGCTTCACGACGCGAGTTGATCAGCTTTGGACGGTGTACTGCAAGTGAAGCGTGGGCGTCTCTAGCACTGTCTCGGGCCAAAACAAAGGTACGTGCCAGTCCTTCACATGGCAACTGGGAAGCTGGATAAAACTTCAACGGAAAACGGTGTGCCGTCCTCCTAGTCGCAGCTTTTTTTCCTTGCCATACCGCCCGCGTATTTTTCAACAGTGGAGAACACAACCGGCGAAAGCTCTTGGCTTGGAAGTACCTGTCCTCGTGTTGCACAGAGCTAAGGACGACTTGCATGGTGGACACCTAGGTGCTTCTACCAACGCCTAATCGCCCTCTCACCACTACATTTTTTCATTCGACAATGGAATGTCTGTGCAAGAGGACATTTCCCTCTAGACTCCGCTAAAACTGAAGATATCATTGTGCCATCCAAACGGAAGTGGCCTTATGATATCCAGCGACTCCATCGTTCCAGGAAGCGAGATTCTCAAGAAAACCCGGCTCGGCTTTAGTGCAAACCTGCTTAGAGCCATGCAGGTTTCCGGTACTACCGAGAGTGGTGACCCCAAAAAGCTCACTCAGCAGCATCTGTCTCAGAATTCAGGGATCGCGCGATCCACCATCAGCAAGTACCTCACCCAGCACGCCGAAGCGAACCCCGACCTTGAAACACTGTGTCGCCTCGCCTCTGCGCTCAACATTTCGCCGGCACTGCTCCTCATGAGCGAAGAGGATTGGTTGCAGTTGGCGCGTGCCCTCCTTGAAGTGGGGCATGTGAAGAATAATGAATCGATCAGCACGATGATTGCCGAGCTGGGGAAGGAGCAGAACAACAGACCTCTAACTCGGGCAGCCACGGTGATGCGGATGGCCAAGTACATTGGGGTGAGCAACTTCAACGATTCGACGCTCAGCAAGAAAATGCGGCAAGGAATTCTAGCAACTGCCGCCATGCCGATGCATCCGGATTTCGAACAAGGCATCTACACCCACCTCTTGCCGCTCTGCATCGTCATGGGCGCTCGAATTATTGATCAAGGGAATCATTCATGAAACTGGAAGACGTGATCTCGACCACTAGCATCCTAGCTCTGTTATCCGTATCGGACGTGGAGGACATCAGTGCCCTAGTCAACTACCTAACCGATAACGGAGAAGGGCGTCTGGCCTTGGATGGCGATGCTTGCAAGCAACTGATTGCGGCTCGTGACGCTGGCCGTTACTTCCTCGGGGATCTTGAAGTGATTGCCAAGGAGATTAGGCTCTTCGGTGGCAATTCCTTGTTGAACCTCTTTCGCAAGGACGGCGTGCCTTACGATGAGATCGTAAGGGACGTGGCCGAGCATTTGAAAGTCAATTTCGGTAATGACTCCATCAGCGTGATCGAGCAAGAGATCCTCGGTAAAATCCTGACCCGAGCCTTTGAAGAAATGTCGGAGGAAGAGCGCAGAGTTATCCTGGAGGAACTTGGTGTATTGAGTTTTTCCACTGCTGGGCCCGCTGCAGCGATAGCGGCCATTTGCGCGGCAAAGGCGGGCGGCTTCGCAACCTACAAGCTAGCAGCAATCGTTGCGAACGCTATCGCCAAAGCGCTAATCGGCAAAGGTCTCACCTTCGCCGCTACTGGTCAGATGATGCGCACTATAAGTGTAGCAATCGGGCCTATCGGCTGGGCGATCACTGCGCTTTGGACAGCAGCAGACCTGGCTAGCCCGGCGTACCGGGTCACCGTCCCATGCGTTGTGCAACTGGCCTACATGCGGCAGAAAGCGATCATGGTTCGCAGCATGACTGTTTGTTCCGAGTGCCAGCACCCCATCGCTCAGTCGGCTCGGTTCTGTTCCGAGTGTGGAACGCCAGCCGCAGCTTAAGGGCGATATCGCTGTGAGGAGGGGCGTCCAAACGCGTCTCCAATATGCGGCAGCTCCGATTGGCGGGATGGCGGAAATAACGTGCTGGGTTTCGGCTGGGTTTGGATCGGCAGCCTGATGTCGCGCTCCTAAACCCCACGAAGGTCAAGCCTTTTTACCTGCTCCAGTTGTTTTGGTGGTGTTGGGATGTACGCTGGCAAGAAGGAAATTTACCCGTGGAACTAAAGAAATTTAAAACGCCGATCAACAGGTTGGGATTTGTTTTTTTGTGCCTGTCCTGTGTACTTTGTTTGATCGCTTACCTGGGCACTTACGGGACAGGTCACAATGGTTTTGGTTTTGCAGGAATCAAGCGCCTGCTTTTTGACCGAGTATACAGCTGGCATCAAACAACGTTTAGATTTGGGCTGGCCGGAATTGTGTTGGGGGCTGTGCTGGCCTGGGATTTCGTGGTTTACATCAATCGTGTTTGGAAGTGGGTAAGGCACGGCTGATGATTATAAAAAACATTTTATGTCTAATTGACGGTGAGTTACATCAGGAAATCATAAAGCAAGTGCACTGAGTATGCGCAGGTGCTCAAGCAGCCGCGCTATGCGAGCATTGGAAGTAATCGTCGGAGCGTAGTTGGCGGGCGCACAAGCTGCTCACGCTCCGAACCTTACCAAAATTAATAATTTTTTCCGTCATTTGGAGAATTGGCATAATGGCAAAAGATAAAAGCATCACCATCAATCGAATTCTAAGGCAGGAATTCGAGGACGGAGCGCAGAAGTGCCCCAGATCTGTTCCGTATGCCATAGACCTTGGCTTTTATCATTCAATATCGACAGTTTTGCTGCCGGGCTATACCAACAAAACGACATTTGTTGAGTTCAAACCCGGAAAGCTCCAAGCCTTGATAAATTCCATCTATGCCGAGGAAGGAGAGCGTCTAGCGGTTCTGCTAAAAAAATCGGACGTCAAAAAGAACAAACGCATCAAGGAATTGAAAAAAGTAGTCGCAGCCAAAGATGACGCGATCAAGCATGGGGCTGATCTCATCGACGATTTGACTTTGAGTATGTCGCTGGCCACCGTACGTCTCAAGAGAACTGAAAAAGAACTCCAAGAAAGCCAGAAAACCACGCATGAAATAGAGAGGAAGCTAGAGACAGCTCGATTCAATGCTATCGGCCACCAGGAGGAAGTCAGTGAGCTCGGGCGTGAGGTCGAATGGCTGAAGGGTGCTCTTCAGGATTTGGCGACCAGGCATGAGGCACTTCAGGCTACTAATACCCAGCTTATGGAGCTGGTGGACAACCCAAATCAAGAAGCAAAAGAAGAGGTGGCCAGGATGAGGTCGTCGACTGACCTTTGGTCTAAGCCCGTCATTATTTTCAATCCTAAGCTTCTGTCAGGCAGTTATCAAAGCCGTTCTTGAGAACAAAGGGATCGCTAAAACCGTACTCGTCCGAAGGTAGGACAGGGCCGAAATCCTTGATGATCCGTGGGACATGCGGATTCACCAGTGCGGATTCGCTCGCCGCGAAAACGTATCCGCATCCCTGTCTAGTGAGCCGGTAGAGTCGACCCTCGCTGCAAAGAGCATTGTGGACGAGGCGTATCCGAAAACTTCCGCTGTACTGAGCGGCGCACAGCGGCTGACAGATCTTTAGGCAATTTTTTTTGGGTTCGGCGTTCTGGGTCGAAGGAGTGGCTACCAGTGCAAGCGCGTTCATGGCCGGTCAACCAATACAGCCGTGGCCAATACCTCCCTCGTTCCGAGCTCAAGATCAACCGTCTATGGCCGATACAGCTCATGTCAAGCTTGCCAAAATCACGATATAGGTAACTGTTTCGCTTCGAGGCATGGCTCCTTGCCATCACCTATCCTCTAACGGATGATATCCCTTCCAGAACGCCGCTTACCTCGCTGTTTAGCCTAGGACGTCTAGAGTAAGCGACGGTGGCAATACAACGATGGTATTCGTCAATAAAGAATGGCTTATGGATTTTAAATTGATGTCATTTCTCAGAAGCTTTTTCTCAAACATCAAGATGCTTTTCTCGAGCCAGCCGATACAGGCGGCGGAAGGATATTTTCCGGTAATTGATCCGGACAAGATCAAGGCCGAGCTCAGAATTGTGGAGCAGGCTCGTGCACAGGGCGCTGTGGGTGTTCCAGATGCTCGTGATACGCGCCTTACTGAAACAGAGCACCAGATTATGGGCACTGTAGGCAGCCTTCGCGCAGCCACGTACAAAAGTGGTGAAGGTTGGCTAAAGGTCATTCAGCAGCGTCTGGATTCCATTGACCTCACGCAGCAGCGTAACCGCACGATTCAACTTGGCGAAGAGTTCGAGAGAAAGGCCGACTCTGTTCTCTCCAAACGTGACGGAGAACTTCAGGATCTGCTTCGCAACGCCAAAGCGACCAAGACCGAGCTGGACGCTTTCCGAGCCGAAAACCGGCGCTCTGAAGCGGCCCCGAAGATGGTCGAGTGGACTGGCTATGCGGTGAAGGTGGCGATTCTGGCGGGCTGCTGCTTGGTCGAGTCTGTGATCAATGCCAATTTCTTTGCCAGCGGTATGGTAGGAGGATTGTTAGCAGGCGTGGTGATGGCGTTCTGTCTTGCCGTCATCAACATCCTCGGAGCTTTCTTCATTGGCCGGCTGACTACCAACATCAATCACGTTCGGCCCATCAGAAGGCTAGCCGGTTATGTCCTTCTTCTGGTGGCAATTTTATGGACGTGCGCGGTTGGCGGTCTTGTAGCGTATTGCCGGTTTGTGATGCCCCAAATTCAAGACGAAACCGTTGGCAACATGCACCTGATCTGGCAGAGCATCTCTACGTTAACCAATCCCTTTGACAGCCTTGAGAGCATCGCACTTTTCCTGTTCACCGTTCTTTTCGGCCTTATTGCTTTGGTTGATGGGTACAAATGGTCGGATCCGTACCCCGGCTACACCAAGATATACAAGAAACACTTTGATAAATTTCAGGATCTGCTCGGCCTCATTCAAGAGCTGCAGGTTGAGCTAGAGGGTATCAAGGAGGAAACCCTCGACGAAATTGAAGCAAACGTAAAAACGGCCAAGGATGCCATAAACAAATTTCGCTCCAGCATGGGCGAAAAGGGCGTTGCTAAGAAAAAGGTCACCCAACACCTAGTTCTTGCAGAAAACACGATACGAGCACTCACTCAGGCTTACCGCTACGAAAACCAGATGGTTAGGCCAGCAGACAAGCCTCGCCCGGACTACTTCAACAATGAGATCGTGCTAGATCTCGAACCGTTTCCCGATTTCGGGATTGAAAAGGATGAGGCACGGCTGGCCGTCCAGGGAGAGCTATTGCAGGAGATGCTCTCCATTCTGGAGCCAACCCGAGCGAAGGTGCAGTCCGCTTTCATCCAAAAATTTGATCAACTCCAGCCCTTGCAAGGCCAGATCTAAAGGCTAGCCATGTCTCTGTACAAAAAACGGAAAAAGTCTTCACCCGTCGTAGGCGTTATGGCGATCTTTGTGCTCTTGGTCATCGTTGGCGTAGTCGGCTACGTGGGATACGTTGAGCTGACTCAAGACAAGCCCGACAAGGTGACCATGTGTCCGTCTAGCGGCCCCAAGGGTGAATACGTGGTGCTCATCGACAACACGTCACCTTTCCCCTTTACGCAGAAGGCTGCGCTGACCCATCGACTGCAGACCATGGTAATGCGGGAAGTGCCCGAAGGCGCGATGGTAACGGTTTTCCTGCTTGGTGAGGATTTCAAGCATAACAGCGAGCCGATGTTCGAAAAGTGCAATCCGGGCCAATGGAGTGACAAGAACAAGTACAGGAGCACTCAGAAATTTGTAGAGAAAGATTTCAAAGAAAAATTTGCCACGCCATTGGCAGAAGTTGTGCGAAAGATTCCATTGGACGTCCGCGCTAAGACCTCGCCAATTTTCGAGATGCTGCAGCTGGCCAGTATGCGTGGGTTCAATCATAAACACGCCGATGGCGAGAAGCGCCTGATCATCTATTCGGATATGGCTGCCAATACGAGTGAATTCTCAATGTATAAAAACACCCAACTGAATTTCAAAGATTTCTCGAAAACTGAGTACGGCCAAAAATCTATCGCTCCAGATCTTGAGGGTGCTTCCGTGACCATCAATATGATGGCCACAGAACCGACTGTTACCCCCTACGCAAAGAGGGCAGAGTTCTGGGCTCAATACTTCTCTGCAAACAAGGCATCACTGGATCATGTGAACCCCATGGAGGGCCTGTAGATGAAAGGGCAGCATGCAGTTCACCAAGTCAGAACCTGGTTCATCATCGCCCTCGTGGTGAAAGTCGTCAGTGCGTTCGTCAGCTACAAACTGAGCGACGCTGTCTGGTCTGGCTTTTGGATACCTGTCGCGGTGATGGTTGCTTACTGCTTGATTGGCTATCGCGTTCGGGAGCGCTATGACATCAGGCTCACCATCGCTAAATTTGCAGACTCTGCTTACTACCTCGGATTCCTGTTCACTGTCGGCAGCATCATCGTCTGTCTTGCAGATATTCAGAGCATTGGCGACAACCTTTCTAATATGGCGGGCCGCTTTTCTGCAGCGATGGTCAGCACCGCTATCGGCATGGTGGCGCGTACCTATCTTGTGGGCTTTAGACCCGATCAAGAAGACGCGGTAACAGCGGTTGAGGAGCGCGCCATCAGCGCATCGGAACGCCTCGTACTCATGTTCGACGATACGTACTCGAAGCTGGAGATGTTCCGTGATGAGGTGGTAGGGACGACCAAGGAAACCTCGGCAGCCGCTAAAGAGCAGATCGAAGAGCTCATCAAGCACAGCATGAATGCCATGGATGCGTATTTTGCTAATGCTACCCAGCGTAGCAATGATGCATTTGACGCCATGCTTAAGGACGCCAAAGCCGCCAGCGATGATTTGCTGGTGACCATAAATGGCCTGGCAGAGAAAAGTGAGCAAACCCTTGAGCGTATGGAGTCGCACGCACTGGACTTTGGCAATCTAGCCCAAAGGCGCCTGGAGCAGACCCTCTTCCCGGATGATCTCTTCGCTAACAAGCTCAGACCGTCCATTGATACTCTGGCCGAAACGACCGAAGGGGTTAATACGAGCATCTCCACACTCGCAGACGACGTGAAGACTGCAGCTCGTTCGGTGGGGACTGCCATTCGCGGCCTGAACACGAAGACGGAGGCATTGGACGAAACCCTGAATGCAGTTAGTGGCATCGTCGAAAGCCAGCAGCGCCTGATGGATGCCATGAACAGTCAGGGCAATATCCTGGTGGAAGGGATTGATCGCGTTCAGAAAGAGTTTCTTAATTCGCTGGATGATTACCAGAAGGATTTCCATAAGGAGCTGGAATCAAACCGAGAAGTCATCGGTCAAGTGGTCGACCGTTTGCAAGCGCTGAATGAAAAGATTGATGGAGACGATACGGCGGCGAGCCTCAGCCAAGACATCGACGAAGCCTTCCATGCCATAGGTCAAACCACCGTGCGGGCCAATGAGGCATTCTCCGAGTCAATTAAGTCGACCCTATTGCCTCTGATCCAAGTAGTTGCCGACAGCAACGAAACTCACAAAGGGCTCGCTGCGCAGCTAGTGCACGGCAATCGAACCATCGAGGCGGCTCATGCTCAACTTGATGAACTGCTCGGCAAAATTGATCACATCAACCAGATAGAAATCCGTCGACCAGCAGTCAATGAGCTGATGATGAATGCATCGGTAGAGCCCATGGTAATTTCGATTGTCGATCAGGCGGCGTCTGACGTGAGACCAGTTTAATGAGCCAGAAAAACGATCAGGTATTCAATCTGTCGATTACTGAAATCTGGATGGTGCTGGCGTTTATTCTACTGTTGCTCACCGGCTGGCAGGTCTGGAAGCTGACTAGCGACAAAAAAGAGCTAGAAAAAAAAGTTTCTAGCTATCAAAACCTTGATGATCGGGAGCAGGAGCTCAGCCGAGCCAGAGACGATCTCAGAGCCAAGCTGGCTCAAATGGGTCATCAAAATCCTGATGACATTATCAGCAAGCTTGTGGACGCATCAAAGGCTCGCGAAGAGTCAGACCGTCTGAAAGTTCTGCTAACGCAAAAGGACGAACAGATGGCCTCACTTGCCGCTATCGATAAGGCTCTTGAGCAGGCCAGTGGTGAGGACAAAGGAAAGGACGCAAAGCGCCTGATTCTTGAAACCCTTATGTCCTATGATCAACTCAAGAAGCTGATTGCTGACCCAGATAAGGATGTTCAGCCCTCTGAGGTCGTGAAGCGTATTGCGGAGCTCAAGGCGACGGAGCAATTAGTCAAGGGTGTCCTCAAAACGGAAGGTGATCCAACCGCAGATCAGATTCAACAACTTGCTAAGGATGCTCGGGCCTACGCAGATACCGATAAACTTGGCCTGAACCCGTTATCCTTGCAGAAAACCAACAGCGATCTCAAAGGGCAGGTACAGTTTCTCCAGAACAAGCTCAATCGAGGAAAGGGTGGAGACTTTCCTCCATGCTGGGCTGACGGTGCTGGTAAGCCAGAGATGTTCCTCAACGTTTTCACGAAGGATGATCTGCTGACGTTCGAACCAGCTTGGCCTCCTTCGCGTCAAGCAGACGCACAAGCTTTGCCTGGCTTCGCAGATCTGATGGCTAACAAAACTCGCGGATATGATGATTTTTTGCGCGCAACCAAGGCCATAAAGGCACTAGCTGAAAAGAACGAGTGTCGGTATTTTGTCCGTCTGACCGGCCAGATCCAGAGCGCGCCATTATCGGACAAACGCCGGATACAGGTCGAATCTAACTTTTATAAAATAGAAACTAAGCGCTGGTAAAAGCTGCACCTCGCTTAAGCGAGATATAAAAACGTCCAGGTTCATTTCGGCGCTGAAGCTTTGGTGGCCTCGACACCTAGTGAGCGGTACCACTCTGCATAAGGTGTATTGGCCACCTTATGCCTGTTGACGTCTGGACTGCCATCGTTCCACCAAACCGGCCCACGCTCTCCGAGCGCTACTTTGGTCTTCTGAACCTTCGCCCTTGCCCCCGACAACTGTCCATCATCGCCAGAGGCTTTCGCTGCCTTTACCTCAAGAGTAAGCGTCCGCCCAACACACCTTGTGTGATTAAACGGGCGCCCACCTGTGCGGCAACAGCTCGGTTATCTCACTCGCACGCTGCGTCGGCAGGCGTGTAAGAACATCCTTCAAGTAAGCATACGGA
>NZ_CABVHU010000020.1 GCF_902497855.1 Pseudomonas fluorescens | reverse complement strand
GGTCCCCTGCGTTTCGATGAATCGTGGTCAACGCCAAACCCTGTAGGAGCCGGCTTGCTGGCGAAGACGTCTGGATGGGCGCTGCAAGGCTTGAGACCGCTTTCGCTGGCAAGCCAGCTCCTACAGGGGGCGGTGTTGTCTAGAGACCGAGGTCGGACAGGCCTGGATGATCGTCCGGACGACGACCCAGCGGCCAGTGGAACTTGCGCTCGCTTTCCTTGATCGGCATGTCGTTGATGCTGGCGTACCGGTTGGCCATCAAACCGTCTTCATTGAACTCCCAATTCTCGTTGCCGTAGGACCGGAACCAGTTGCCAGAGTCGTCGTGCCATTCATAGGCGTAACGCACGGCGATACGGTTGTCCGTAAAGGCCCAGAGCTCCTTGATCAAGCGATAGTCCAGTTCCTTGGCCCATTTGCGGGTTAGAAAGCCTTTGGCTTGCGCGCGGTTGCTGGCGAATTCGGCGCGGTTGCGCCACCGGGTGTCCAGGGTATAGGCCAGCGACACCCGTTCCGGGTCGCGGGAGTTCCAGCCGTCTTCGGCCAGGCGAACTTTCTCGATGGCCGATTCACGGGTGAAGGGCGGTAATGGCGGACGAACTTCGGCGTTAGACATTTAAAGTCTCCCTGGCAGATTAACGTTCAAGCAAGTTGTCGGGCTTATTTGAAGTGTCACAGGTCCAATAACTTTCGCGCCATGCATTGCGCATTATCGGCGGCACTGTGATCACCCATGACAAGCGCCACGGTAATGGCACCATCGATCAGGATCAGCAGCTGTCTGGCCAGCGTATCCGGGTCTGTGGCGCCATGTTCGGTACAAAGCTCGCGCAGGTAGTCGAGCAGCTTCTGTTTGTGGTCTTTGGCAACCAGGCGAATAGGGTCTTGCGGGTCGCCGGTTTCACCGCTGGTGTTGATGAAGGCGCAACCACGAAAGCCTTCGGAGGCGAACCAGGCCTTGAGCACGGTGAACAGGTTGAGCAGCCGCTCGGCCGGCGTTTCGGCCTGGTCGACTGCGCTCTTGTACCAGTGCATCCAGCGCACGTCGCGCCGCTGCAGGGCCGCGACGGTCAACTCCTCCTTGTTGGCGAAGTAGCGGTAAATACTTTTTCTGGAGACGCCGGCGGTTTTCACCAGAAGGTCCATGCCGGTGGCGGCAATGCCACTTTTGTAGATCAACTTTTCGGTGACGTCCAGGATGATGTCGCGTGTGTCGTTGCTGGTTATTTCGTTCATGGAACAAACAGTAGAACGATCGTTCTCCTTGGTCAAGCGGATATTTTTGTCGCCTGTGAAATTGCCTTCGCTGGCAAGCCAGCTCCTACAGGGGATCGCATTCCCCCTGTAGGAGCTGGCTTGCCAGCGAAGGCGCCAGAACAGACACCTTCAAAACCCAAACAAGACCCAAACAAGACCCAAACAAGACCCAAACCCATCCATGGTGTAAGCTCTCAAACTCTTCGGATTCGACCCACTGCGAGCCCTATGCCGTCGCTTTTCAAACGCTCTCTACTGCCCAAGCTGCGCAGTTTTCCGCTGACCGCCGATGCCGTCACCATCCTCTCCGGCGCTGCCGAGTTTCGCCGTTGCCTGCTGGAAAAAATCGCCCAGGCAACCCGGCGCATCTACATCGTCGCGCTCTACCTGCAGCAGGACGAAGCCGGCCAGGAAATCCTCGATGCCCTGCATGCCGCCAAACTGGCACGTCCGGAACTGGATGTGGTGGTGGTCGTCGACTGGCTGCGCGCCCAGCGTGGCTTGATCGGCGCCGGCAAGCAGCCGGGCAACTCGGCCTGGTATCAGGAAACCACCCGTACTCGCGACAGCGAGGTCCCGGTGTACGGCGTTCCGGTACAGACCCGAGAGCTGTTCGGCGTTCTGCACTTGAAAGGTTTTGTGATCGACGACTGCGTGATCTACAGCGGCGCCAGTCTGAACAACGTCTACCTGCACAAGTTCGACAAATATCGCTACGACCGTTATCACCTGCTGCACAACAGCGCGCTGGCCGATTCGATGCAGCACCTGATCCAGCACGGCCTGATCGCCTCCAAGGCGGTGCATCGCCTGGACCTGCCCAACCTGCCGAGCACCCGCAGCCTGCGCAACGACATCGGTGACCTGCGCAGCCGCCTCAAGCACGCGGCGTACGACACGACATCGGGTACCACGGCCAAAGAGGGTTTGACTGTCAGCCCGTTGCTCGGCGTGGGCAAGAACAATCCGTTGAGCCGGGTGATTTGCGAGTTGATCGCCAGTGCCCGCGATCAACTGACGATCTGTACGCCGTACTTCAATCTGCCGCTGGCGGTCACCCGGGAAATCAACCGAGCGCTGGCGCGAGGGGTGAAGATCGACATCGTGGTCGGAGACAAGACCGCCAACGATTTCTACATCCCGCCGAGCGAACCGTTCAAGGTGATCGCGGCGCTGCCGTACCTCTACGAAATCAGCCTGCGGCGCTTCGCCAAGCGCCATCATCGCAGCATCGACAGTGGTCTGTTGAACCTGCACCTGTGGAAGGACGGCGACAACACCTATCACCTCAAAGGCATGTGGATCGATCAACGTTACACCTTGCTGACCGGCAACAACCTCAACCCGCGGGCGTTCCGTCTGGACCTGGAAAACGCACTGCTGATCGATGACCCCAACGGTGAGTTGCTGGAGCCACGGCGAAACGAGCTGGACGAGATTTTCCAGCACACCCGCCGCATCGAGCGCTACCAGGAACTCGACACATTGCTGGAATACCCGCCGGCGGTGGCCAAGTTTCTCAAGCGCGTGAGTCGCGTGCGGATCGAGCGGTTGCTCTATCGGATTCTCTGATGTCGGAAAAAGACACCATTTCGATTCAGCTGGTGCGTGAAGCGCTGTTGCAAAGTTGCGACCCGGGCGCTGCCACCGACGAGGTGTTGGACAAGGTCGGCATCGATCCGGCTCTGCTGCTGACCGCCGACGCCCGTGTCCCGGCCACTGCGTATGCGCGCCTCTGGCGATTGCTGGCCCGGCGCCGGGACGACGAGTTTTTTTGCATGGACCCGCGCAAGCTCAAATCCGGCAGCCTGGAATTTCTCTGTCGTTGCTCCATGGTCCAGCCGAGCCTGGCCGCCGGCCTGACCTCGGGCCTGGGTTTTCTGTCGCTGATGCTGGAACACCTGCCTGCCCAGTTGGTTCGCCAGCAAAGCCTGGCGGAGATCGTGCTGCTGGAGGATGACCAGGACCCGCGTCGGGCCTTCACTTATTTCACCTACTGGATGATCGTTCACGGCGTGGCCTGCTGGCTGGCGGGGCGGCGCATTCCGATCCTGGCCATCGAACTGCGCTGCCCGCAACCGGACTTCTGCGATGACTATCAGGTGATGTTCTCCGAAAACCTGCGTTTTGATCGGCCGCGCACGCGAATGATCTTCTCCGCCGAGTGCCTGGATGTGCCGATCAAGCGCAGCCCTGAAGAACTCAAGCGTTTCCTGGCCCATGCACCGGCCAATATCCTGGTCAAGTACCGCGACCCGGAAAGCCTGGCCAGCCGGATCAAGCACGATTTGCGGCAATTGCCCGCCGAACATTGGCCCGAAACCGAGGCTTTGGCGCAACGACTGTGCATGTCGGCCTCGACCTTGCGCCGACGCCTGGCCGAAGAGGGGCAGACCTATCAGGGGCTCAAGGACAGCGTGCGCAAGGAATTGGCGATCGTATGGTTGGCCGAGCCCACCATCAGTTTTGCCGAGATTGCCACGCGCCTGGGGTTTGCCGATGCCAGCTCGTTCTACAAGGCGTTTCGCAAGTGGTCGGGGTCGAATCCGGGGCATTACCGCAGTTTGATCCTTAACGACTGATCCGGAATTTGTGGTGCCTGTGCTGACGCCTTCGCTGGCAAGCCAGCTCCTACAGGTTTCTGCGGCGTACACGAAATGAGTGATCAACGCCACCCCCTGTAGGAGCTGGCTTGCCAGCGAAGGCGTCAGCACAGGCGCTACATCTCTCAAACCTTGGCCAAACCAGTCACACAACTTGATAGCTTTGACCATTGTCCCGCCCCCCATGTAGAGCGAATATTTCCCTGTTCCTTACGGTTCCCCCAAACCTAATAAGAAGACACAGGGATTCTGGCAATGCGCGATTACTTGTCTGCCACTTCACAGTTCGATTACCAGCACACCGTCGACGCCGCACTCGCGGGCGATCTGACTGCCCTCAACGCCTGTGTCGAGTGTTGCGACCGGCATGCCTTGCCGGGGCGCATTGCGCTGTTCTGGGAAGGCCGGGACGGCGCCAGCGCGTCTTACACCTTCAACGATTTGCAGGACAAGGCCGCGCGGTTCGCCAATTTCCTGTTGGCCCAGGGCGTGAAGAAGGGCGACAAGGTCGCCGGCCTCCTGCCGCGTAACATCGAATTACTGATCACCGTGTTTGCCACCTGGCGCATCGGCGCGGTCTATCAGCCGCTGTTCACTGCGTTCGGCCCCAAAGCCATCGAACACCGTCTGAACAGTTCCGGCGCCAAAGTGGTGGTCACCGACGCGGTCAATCGCTCGAAACTGAGTGAAGTGGCCGACTGCCCGACCATCGTCACCGTCGCCGGTCCCAAGGGACAGGGTATCGTCCAGGGCGATTACAGTTTCTGGGCCGAACTGGCCAATTATCCCGCCGAGTGCGAACCGGTGCTGCTGACCGGCGAAGACCCGTTCCTGCTGATGTTCACCTCGGGCACCACCGGCCCGTCCAAAGCGCTGTCGGTGCCGCTCAAGGCCATCGTTGCCTTCCAGAGCTACACCCGCGACGCCGTGGACCTGCGCCCTGAAGATGCGTTCTGGAACGTCGCCGATCCGGGCTGGGCCTATGGCATCTATTTCGGCGTCACCGGGCCTATGGCCATGGGACATCCGATCACGTTCTACGATGGCCCGTTCACCCTGGAAAGCACCTGCCGGGTGATCAACAAATACGGGATCACCAACCTCACCGGCTCACCGACCGCTTACCGCCTGTTGATTGCCGGTGGCAACGAGTTCGCCCGCTCGATCAAGGGCAAGCTGCGCATCGTCAGCAGTGCCGGCGAGCCGCTGAACCCGGAAGTGATCCGCTGGTTCGCCGACAACCTCGGCGTGGTGATCCACGATCATTACGGCCAGACCGAACTGGGCATGGTGCTGTGCAATCACCATGGCCTGGAGCATCCGATCCACATGGGCGCCGCCGGATTTGCCTCGCCGGGCCACCGCATCGTGGTACTGGACGAGGAGTACAAGGAACTCGGCGTCGGTCAACCCGGCATCCTGGCCATCGATCGCACCCAGTCGCCGATGTGCTGGTTCGGCGGTTACGAAGGCGCGCCGACCAAGGCCTTCGTCGGCAACTATTACCTGAGCGGCGACACCGTCGAGTGGAACCCGGACGGCAGCATCAGCTTCGTCGGCCGCAGTGACGATGTGATCACCACGTCGGGTTACCGGGTCGGCCCGTTCGACGTCGAAAGTGCCCTGATCGAACACCCGGCAGTGGTCGAAGCCGCAGTGGTCGGCAAGCCCGACCCGGAACGCACCGAACTGGTCAAAGCCTTCGTTGTGCTCAGCGCGCAATACCGTCCTGAGCCGGAGCTGGCCGAAGAATTGCGTCAACACGTGCGCAAGCGCCTGGCCGCGCACTCATACCCCCGTGAAATCGAATTTGTCAGCGAGTTGCCGAAAACCCCTAGCGGCAAGTTGCAGCGCTTTATCTTGCGCAACCAGGAAATCGCCAAGGCTCAAGAGGCTGCGGCGAAGAACCTTCAAGCATGAATCCAAGGACACAATGATGCAGATCGCAAACAAGGTTTTTCTCGTCACCGGCGGTGCTTCCGGACTCGGTGCGGCCACCGCTGAAATGCTGGTCGCGGCGGGCGTCAAGGTCATGCTGGTGGACATGAACGCCGAGGCGGTTGCCGCTCAGGCGCAACGTCTGGGCGCGCAAAGCGTGGTGGCCGATATCAGCAATGAAGCGGCGGCCGAAGCCGCGGTGCAGGCGACGGTCAAGGCGTTTGGTGGCCTCAATGGCCTGGTCAACTGCGCCGGCATCGTGCGCGGCGAGAAAATCCTCGGCAAGACCGGCCCGCACGCGCTGGCCAATTTCAGCCAGGTGATCAACGTCAACCTGATCGGCAGCTTCAACATGCTGCGCCTGGCGGCGGCGGCAATTGCCGAGACCGAAGCGGATGCCGACGGCGAGCGAGGGGTAATCATCAATACGGCCTCGGCGGCGGCTTACGATGGCCAGATCGGCCAGGCCGCCTACGCGGCCTCCAAAGGCGCGATCGTCAGCCTGACCTTGCCCGCCGCCCGTGAACTGGCGCGCTTCGGCATCCGCGTGATGACCATCGCGCCGGGGATTTTCGAAACGCCGATGATGGCTGGCATGACCCCGGAAGTGCGCGCGTCCCTCGCCGCCGGCGTGCCGTTTCCGCCGCGCCTGGGAAAACCGGACGAGTATGCCGGGCTGGTCAGGCATATCATTGAAAACAGCATGCTCAATGGCGAGGTGATCCGTCTCGACGGCGCCTTGCGCATGGCCGCCAAGTAAAGAGGATTTGTCATGACTATTGCCAACGATCCAATTGTTATCGTCAGCGCCGTCCGCACCCCGATGGGCGGTTTTCAGGGCGAACTGAAAAGCCTGACCGCGCCGCAACTCGGTGCGGCAGCGATCAAAGCCGCGGTTGAACGCGCCGGTATTGCGCCGGATGCGGTTGAAGAAGTGCTGTTCGGCTGCGTACTGCCCGCCGGCCTCGGCCAGGCGCCGGCACGTCAGGCCGCCCTGGGCGCCGGGCTGGATAAATCGACCCGCTGCACCACCCTGAACAAGATGTGCGGCTCGGGCATGGAAGCGGCCATTCTGGCGCATGACATGCTGGTGGCCGGCAGCGCCGAGGTGGTGGTCGCCGGCGGCATGGAAAGCATGTCCAACGCGCCGTACCTGCTGGACCGCGCGCGCAGCGGTTACCGCATGGGCCACGGCCGCGTACTCGACCACATGTTTCTGGACGGTCTGGAAGACGCTTACGACAAGGGCCGCTTGATGGGCACCTTCGCCGAGGATTGCGCCGAAACCAACGGTTTCACCCGTGAAGCCCAGGACGCATTTGCCATTGCCTCGACCACCCGCGCACAGCAGGCGATCAAGGACGGCAGCTTCAAGGACGAGATCGTGCCGCTCACCGTGACCGTGGGTAAAGAGCAGGTACTGATCAGCCACGACGAGCAGCCACCGAAAGCCAGGCTGGACAAGATTGCCTCGCTGAAACCGGCGTTCCGCGACGGTGGCACTGTCACCGCGGCGAACTCCAGCTCGATCTCCGATGGCGCCGCGGCCCTGGTGCTGATGCGCCGTTCCGAAGCCCAGAAGCGCGGCCTGAAACCCTTGGCGGTGATCCACGGCCACGCCGCGTTTGCCGATACCCCGGGCCTGTTCCCTGTGGCGCCGGTGGGCGCGATCAAGAAACTGATGAAGAAAACCGGCTGGTCCCTGGACGAAGTCGATCTGGTGGAAGTCAACGAAGCCTTCGCGGTCGTCAGTCTGGTGACCATGACCCAACTGGAAATCCCCCACGAGAAGATCAACGTTCACGGCGGCGCCTGCGCCCTGGGTCACCCGATCGGTGCGTCCGGTGCGCGGATCCTTGTGACCTTGCTCTCGGCACTGCGCCAGAAAGGCCTGAAGCGTGGTGTTGCGGCGATTTGCATCGGCGGCGGCGAAGCGACGGCGATGGCCGTGGAATGCCTCTACTGAGGCTGACACCAATCCCTGTAGGAGCTGGCTTGCCAGCGAAGAGGCCGTGTCAGTCGACATTAATGTTGAATGACACACCGCATTCGCCGGCAAGCCAGCTCCTACAGATTTTCGCATTCGGCTTATTTTTTAAGGACTGGCCATGATCCCCAATGACGACCAACAACAAATCCGCGATATGGCCCGGCAGTTCGCCGAGGAACGGCTGAAACCGTTCGCCGCAGAATGGGACCGCGAGCATCGTTTTCCCAAGGACGCCATCGGCGAGATGGCGCAGCTGGGCTTCTTCGGCATGCTGGTGCCGGAGCAGTGGGGCGGTTGCGACACCGGTTACCTGGCCTACGCCATGGCCCTGGAGGAAATCGCCGCCGGCGACGGTTCCTGCTCGACCATCATGAGCGTGCACAACTCGGTGGGGTGCGTGCCGATCCTCAAGTACGGCACCGACGAGCAGAAAGAGCGCTTCCTCAAACCGCTGGCCAGCGGCGCGATGCTGGGTGCCTTCGCCCTGACCGAACCCCAGGCCGGCTCCGATGCCAGTGGCCTGAAAACCCGCGCCCGGCTGAACGGCGACCACTACGTGCTCAACGGTTGCAAGCAGTTCATCACATCGGGGCAAAACGCCGGGGTAGTGATCGTCTTCGCCGTGACCGATCCGGCCGCCGGCAAGCGTGGCATCAGCGCGTTCATCGTGCCGACCGACTCGCCGGGCTACAAAGTCGCACGGGTCGAGGACAAGCTGGGGCAGCACGCGTCCGACACGTGCCAGATTCTGTTCGAAGACGTGAAAGTGCCGTTGGCCAACCGTCTGGGCGAGGAGGGTGAAGGTTACCGGATCGCCCTGGCCAACCTTGAAGGCGGCCGAGTCGGCATTGCCTCGCAATCGGTGGGCATGGCCCGTGCCGCATTCGAAGCGGCTCGTGACTATGCCCGTGAGCGTGAAAGCTTCGGCAAGCCGATCATTGAACACCAGGCCGTAGCGTTCCGCCTGGCCGATATGGCCACCCAGATTGCCGTGGCCCGGCAGATGGTGCATTACGCTGCAGCGCTGCGTGACAGCGGCAAACCGGCCTTGGTCGAAGCGTCGATGGCCAAACTGTTCGCCTCGGAAATGGCCGAGAAGGTATGCTCCTCGGCCTTGCAAACCCTTGGCGGTTACGGTTACTTGAACGATTTCCCTCTGGAACGGATCTATCGGGACGTGCGTGTGTGCCAGATCTACGAAGGCACCAGCGATATTCAGCGCATGGTCATTTCGCGCAATCTATAAACGGAGTCATACATGAGTTACGAAACGATTTTGCTGGAAACCCATGGTCGCGTGGGCCTGATTACCCTCAATCGTCCGCAAGCGCTGAACGCGTTGAATGCGCAGATAGTCAGCGAACTGAACCAGGCCCTCGACGGCCTGGAGGCCGATTCGAATATCGGCTGCATCGTACTGACCGGCTCGAAAAAAGCCTTCGCCGCCGGTGCCGACATCAAGGAAATGGCCGAGCTGACCTACCCGCAGATCTATCTGGACGATTTGTTCAGCGACAGCGATCGCGTGGCCAATCGGCGCAAGCCGATCATTGCCGCGGTCAACGGTTTCGCCTTGGGTGGCGGTTGTGAGCTGGCGTTGATGTGCGACTTCATCCTGGCGGGTGACAACGCGAAGTTCGGTCAGCCGGAAATCAACCTCGGCGTGCTCCCGGGCATGGGCGGCACCCAGCGCCTGACCCGCGCCGTGGGCAAGGCCAAGGCCATGGAAATGTGCCTCAGCGGCCGCTTGATCGACGCGGTGGAAGCCGAGCGTTGCGGGATCGTCGCGCGGATCGTGCCGGCGGATGAACTGTTGGAAGAAGCGCTGAAAGTGGCGGCCAAGATTGCCGCGAAGTCGTTGCCGATTGCGATGATGATCAAGGAAAGCGTCAACCGGGCCTTTGAAGTGAGCCTGTCGGAAGGCGTGCGCTTTGAGCGCCGGGTGTTCCATGCGGCGTTTGCGACGCAGGATCAGAAGGAAGGGATGGCGGCGTTTATTGCCAAGCGTGAGGCGGAGTTCGTCGGGAAGTAATGCGGCGTTTTCAATGACGTCTTCGCGGGCAAGCCTCGCTCCTACAAGGATCCACATTCCCCTGTAGGAGCGAGGCTTGCCCGCGAAGCTTTTAGGGCATCACACCAGATAATTTTTCAGTTCGCGGGCAATCACCATCCGCTGTATCTCGCTCGACCCTTCATAAATCTGCGTGATCCGCGCATCCCGGTAATACCGCTCCACCGGGTAATCCTCCAGATACCCATACCCGCCATGAATCTGCATCGCTGACGAGCAGACCTTCTCCGCCATCTCCGAGGCGAACAACTTCGCCTGTGAAGCCTCCGACAGGCAAGGCTTGCCCGCACTGCGCAAGCGCGCGGCATGCAGGATCAGCAACCGCGCCGCATTCAGCCGCGTGTGCATATCGGCCAGCATATTCGCGATGCTCTGGTGCTCGATGATCGGTTTGTCGAACTGCACCCGATCCCGCGAATAGGCCAGTGCCGCTTCAAACGCCGCACGCGCAATCCCCAACGCCTGCGCCGCAATCCCGATGCGACCCCCTTCGAGGTTCGACAGGGCGATGGCCAGGCCCTTGCCCCGTTCGCCGAGCAGGTTGGCTTCGGGGATCGTGCAGTTGTTCAGGGTTACCGCGCAGGTATCGGAAGCGCGGATGCCCATTTTGTGTTCGGTGCGATCGACGATGAAACCTGCCGTGTCCGTGGGGACCAGGAACGCCGAAATGCCGCGCTTGCCCAGATCCGGATCAGTCACCGCGAACACGATCGCCAGTTTCGCCCGTTTGCCGTTGCTGACGAATTGCTTGGCACCGTTGATCACCCACTGGCCATCGCGCAATTCGGCGCGGGTGCGCAGGTTGTGGGCCTCGGAACCGGCCTGGGGTTCGGTCAGGCAGAAGCAGCCGATGGCTTGGCCGCTCGCAAGGTCCGGCAGCCAGGTCTGTTTCTGTTCTTCAGTACCGTAGTTGAGGACCGGGCCGCAGCCCACGGAGTTGTGGATGCTCATCAGCGCGCCAGTGGCACCGTCGCCGGCGGAAATCTCCTCCACGGCCAGGGCATACGCGACGTAGTCGACATAGGTGCCGCCCCATTCCTCGGGCACCACCATCCCCAGCAGGCCCAGTTCGCCCATTTTCGCCACCAGGCCATCATCGATCCAGCCGGCCTTTTCCCAGGCCTGGGCGTGGGGTGCGATTTCGCCGCGGGCAAAGTCCCGGGCCATGTCGCGGATCATGACTTGTTCTTCGCTCAATTCGATATCGTGCATGGCTCAGCTCCCGCTCCGGTCAAACCCGCTGAAAAAACTCGCGACGTGCCCGGCGTCCAGCGCCTGCAAGGTCGGCGGGTTCCAGCGCGGGCTCTTGTCTTTGTCGATCAGCAAGGCGCGCACACCTTCGATCAGGTCGCCGCGCTCGAACCACTGCCGGTCCAGGTGCAGCTCAAGGGCGAAGCAGTCTTCCAGGCTCAGGTGCCGACCGCGACGCAACATTTCCAGGGTCACAGCCATGGCCAGGGGCGAACGGCTTTGCAGCAGCTCGGCGGTGGCCACGGCCCACTCATGACTGTCGGCGACCGTTACTTCACGCAGTTGCTCAACAATACTCGGCACGTCGGGCAAGGCGAAGAAGTGATCGATGGCCGGGCGCAACACGCCAAGTGGCGCGTCGGGCAGTTGTTGCACCGCGAGCGTTGCCAGCAGGGCTTGCAGGTCCTTGAGCGGCGTGTCGTGCCATTGCAGTCGATCGAGTTGTTCGTCGAGGGTGCCGAGCTTGCTGCTGTCCAGATACCAGTCGGCCAGGCCGCAATAGAGCGCGTCGGCCGCGCGAATCTGCACACCGCTGACCCCGAGGTAGATCCCCAGTTCACCGGGAACCCGCGACAGGAAGTGGCTGCCGCCGACGTCGGGGAAATAACCGATCCCGACTTCCGGCATCGCCAGGCGGCTTTTCTCTGTGACCACCCGCAAGTCTGCACCTTGCACCAGGCCCATGCCACCCCCCAGGACGAAGCCGTCCATCAAGGCCAGGACCGGTTTGCGGTAGTGGTGAATCGCCAGATCGAGGGCGTATTCCTCGACGAAGAAATCCTCGTGCAGGGTGTCGCCGTTTTTGAAGCTGTCATACAGCGAGCGAATATCGCCGCCGGCACAGAACGCCTTCTCGCCGGCACCGCGCAATACCACCGCATGCACTTGCGGGTCCTGCGCCCAGACGTCGAGCTGGCGCTGCAACGTGCGCACCATGTCCAGGGTCAGGGCGTTGAGGCCGGTGGGGCGATTGAGGGTCAGGTGACCGATATGGTTGCGAACCTCGGCCAGCACTTCGTTTTGCGTGGCATCCATGGACGAAGTCCCCGGAGAAGAAACCTGAGCAGTCATCTGTAACTCCCTGCTTTTATTGTTCTTTATAGATAAGCCCGCGCACGAGCGATGCTGGATCGTACCAGTGCAAATTTGTGATGCACAACCGGGAAATGTGCAGGTGCTTCCTGCATATTTGCATGACTCTGAATGTGGGATGCGTGGCCTCAGGAAACCTGGCGCAGAACTTCACCAATACTGCGACGTTTGGCGTGTAACTCACTGATATGGATCAGCTGTTCCAGGTCTTCGGGGGTAACATCAAAGAACGCCTCCATCTCCGCCAGGGCCAGTTTCAAGTCCTGGGCGGTGATGGCCTGGCTGTCGATCGGCGGGTGATCGGCCGGCACCACGGCGACCGGTTCGCTGGCACGCTTGGGGTAACGGATGCGTGTCAGGTTGTTGTAGGCCAGGGCGCTGAGCAGCATGGTCGAGGCGCTGAGCATCACCGGTCCGAGGGCTTTCCAGTCCAGGGCGATGGTCGCCGGGTCCGCCAGCACCAACAGCAATGCCAAGGCCCCGGCAGGCGGGTGCAGGCAACGCAGCCAGCACATCAGAATCAGCGCCATGCCCGCTGCCAGGCAAGCGCTGCCGAGAGTCCGTCCGAGCACATGGGCAACCAGCAACGAGACCACCCCGGCGCTCAAATAGCCGCCAAGAATCGACCAGGGCTGGGCCAGCGCGCCGGAGGACACGGCGAACAGCAACACGGCCGAGGCACCCAGCGGGCCGATCAGATGCTGCGCCACTTGCATGCCGAACACCTGGCTGCAGAGCCAGACGCTGAACATCGTGCCCAGGGACATGCCAATAGCGGCGCGACTCCATTCCGAAGGACGGGTATTAATGGCAGCAGGTAACCAGCGAGCAAACATGAGGCACAGGATCCGTAGACAAAACCGAGGCAAAAAAAAGGCTTAGCTGGGGATACCCAGAAAGCCCTTGAAGGTGTTCCAACTATTGGGGGAGGAACCGGCCCAGTGTGCCGTTCAATCCTGATGCTGACAAATTCATATTAATGAAGCTTCAGTTCATTATTTCTGATGCATGGCAGCCCGCCGCCCACTCATGAAACACAGGAAACCACCCATGGCAGTCAGGGCGCTCAAGGCATAAAACATGGTGGGTGCAGGCGAGTGCAGCAGCAGGTAACCGCAGATCACCGGACTTAGCGCGCCACCCAGGGCGGCGAGGTTCTGTGCGCCGTAATAACTGCCGCGCAGTTCCTCCGGCGCCAGGGTATCGACGAAGAGGAATTCTGCGGGGTAGATGATCATTTCCCCGAGGGTGAAGATGAACATCGCCACGCACCAGCTCACCAGACTGTCGGCCAGGCTGAAGCCGATCAACCCGACGATGAACAGGCTGGTGCCGCCGGCGATCCAATACCGCAGTTGTTCGCGCTTGAGGAAACGGCCGATCTGGTACTGCAGCAGGATCACGCTGATGGCGTTGCAGGCGAGCAGGGCGGCCATGGTTTCCAGGGCACGGCTGGCATCCTCGGTCACCAGCAGGTATTGCGACAGGTACAGGGTGAAGCGGCCGTGGACCACGGTGCTGAGCAGGCAGCCGCAGGTGAACATGATCAGCGTGCGGTCGTTTTTCAGGGTGACCAGGGTTTTGAGAAAACTCTGGGGCTGGCCGATTGGGGGTGTCAGGGCCGAGTCCCTTGGTATCCCGATCATCAGGAACACACTGAAAAACGCGATACCGCCGGCAATCAGGAAGGGTGCTATCGGATATACACCGGCAATCACCACGCCCAACATCGGACCGGTGGCGTAGCCGATGTTGGTCAGGGTGTAGCGCAGGGAAAACGCCTTGGCGCGCTGGCCCACGGGCAGGTTTTCGCTGAGGATCGCCTTCGAGCCGATCAGGAAAAGTGCCGAGGCGGTTTCGGTGATCACCAGGGTGGCAGTGGTCAGGTAGAGGTTGTCGGCGAAGGTCAGCAGCACGAAGCCGATGGCGCTGGAGAGCATCGCGAGGATCAGCAGCCGGCGTTTCTCGAGACGGTCGATGATGTAACCGCCGTAGAGCGCGAGCAACGTGGCGATGAACACCGCGATGCCCAGCAGAAGACCGACGTCCTGTTGGTTGAGGCCGAGTTTGTTGCTCAGGAACAGCGTGAGCAGCGGGCTGGTGATGGCGCGGCTGACGACGATGGTCAGCGAAACAATCATCAACCGGCGGATAACGAGTGAGTAAGTGGCCACGGTGGGGCAAATGTCCTTATTCAGATTCTATGGTGTTCGGCAAAATACCGAGTCGCGGCCATTGGCGAGCGGGCTCGCTCCCACAGGGGTACGCATTTCAACTGTGGGAGCGAGCCCGCTCGCGAAGGGGCCGGGTCAGGCAACACTGAAGCCAATTGCGCCTTCGGTTCGGAGGACCCAACCGATTCCTGTTCATCCAGCGCCCGTCGCTGCATCCGCACCCTCATGCAAGGTAATCCCGATAATGCCGCTCATACACCGAAGCGGGATGGTCCTCGGTCACCGGCGGCGCCGACTCGGCCCACCATCGAGCGACGTCGGCGCCCGTGGCAATCCACACGTCTTCATGCTGCACAATCCCCTCAAGCAACTCGCGCAGCACGCCGATCCGCCCCGGCGTGGCAATGATTTCCGGGTGCAGGCGCAGCACATAACACAGGCCGAACCGGTGAAACCCGGCGAAGTCCATTTGCAGGTTGCCCAGGGTGTGGCTGTAGGACGCGATCCGCGATTGCGCCGGTGGCACGGCGGGGCTGAGGTTGAAGGCGAAGTAGGGTTCGTCTTCCAGTTCGTAGTGCAGCGGCAGCTCGATGACTTTGGGCGCGGTCGGGTGAGCGAAGGGCAAGTCATCGCCGCGCCAGGATGAAGACCAGCGAATGCCATGATCCTTCAACGCCTCGATGAACCCCGGCGCGCCATTGCCGGCCGGGATACGAAACCCGGTCGGACGCTGGCCGGTCAGCGCAGTCAACGCCGTGCACCCCTTGGCGATCTCGGCACTCTGCGCGGCCAGGTCCAGGGTGTCGTAGTTTTGATGGCGATAGCCGGCGCAGGCAATCTCGTGGCCGCCCGCCTGAATGGCCCGGATGTGTTCCGGGTTTTCTTCGGCGACGATACCGGGAATGCACCAGCTACTCGATACGCCCAACTCAGCGAACAACCCGAGCAAGCGCTCGACGCCGCGCTGGCTGCCATAACGCCAGACCGACAGGGTCTTGTCGCGTCCGGCGACTTCAGGCGCTTGCGTCAGGATGCCGTGGACATCGTTGTAGTCGACGGTGAGCACCACGGCGCAGCGATAGCCCTTGGGCCAGACAGTTGAATCAGCCATGGTGATGCTCCTTCAGCCACCAGTGGGCGACATCGCGGCAGGTGGCGAACCACACGTCATCGCGCTGGCGCATGTGTTCGAAGAGTTTTTCCAGCAGCAGGATGCGTCCCGGCTTGCCGGTGATCTTGGGGTGGAACAGAGTGGTCAGGCACAGGCCTTCGTTCATGGCGCCGTCGTATTCGCGGCACCAATTGTCCAGGGTCAGCTCGTAGCTGGCGGTGCGGTCCAGGCCGCAAGGGAAGTCTGGCGCTCGCGTATAGGCGATGGAGGCGTAGTCGTCCATTTCCCAGCGTCCGGGGATTTCCACCAGCGGGGTGGCAAAGCCCGGCACCTTGACCAGGTACGGCCGGTCATCGCCGCGCATGCTGCTGGAGTAGGTCACGCCGGCCTCGACCAGCATCGCCGGCGTCTCGACGCGCCAGTCGCCGGACGGGGTGCGGAAACCTTCGGCGCGGATGTGCAGGTGTTGCCAGAACACCTCCCGGGATTTTTTCATCACCTCCTTTTGTTGTTCCAGCGTCAGGGCGTAGAAGGATTCGTGTTTGTAGCCGTGGTAGGCCACCTCATGTCCGCGCTCGACAATGGCCTGGCACTGTCTTGGCCAGTTCTCCACCACCCAGGCGGGGACGAAAAACGTCGTCGGGATCCGGAATTCGTCGAGCAGGTCGAGGATCCTCGGCAGCGCCCGATAGGGGCCGTAACCACCAAAACCGAAGTATTCGGGTTTGCGCCAGATCGAGCCATTGAGCATGGCATCGCCGGTGGGGCCATCGAGGTCGAAGGCCAGGGCGAGGCAGGCTTTGTGTGGAGCGGGCCAGGTGGGTTGTGGCGAGGAGGACATTAGCGGCTCTCCAACTGTTATAGGTAAAACACAATCCCTCAGGTCAACCGGGAACCCTTGTAGGAGCTGGCTTGCCAGCGAAGGCGGTGTGACAGGCAACATCGATGTTGAATGACACACCGCTTTCGCTGGCAAGCCAGCTCCTACAGGGTTATTCGGGTGGCCTCGGAACCTGAATCGACATCCGGTCCTGTGGGCGCGGGTCGCCTGCTTGATTATTTCCCGGCGTTGATCGTCACGGTCTTGATCGCGCCCAATTCCAGGTCCCATTTTTTCAGGATCGCCTGGTAGGTGCCATCATCGATCATGCTCTGCAACGCAACCTTCACCGCTTCACTGAGCTCAGGCTTTTTCTTGCTCACGCCCAGCCCGGTGAACTGTTCGGAGATCGGCAGGCCCACGGTCTTGTACATGTCCTTTTCCTGAGTCTTCAGGTACGACAAGGTCTCGCTGCCCTGCATCGCCGCATCGATGCGGCTCTGGCGCAACTGCGCACGGGCGTCGGCCGAGCCTTCGGTGCCGATTACATTGATCGCGGGCTTGCCGGCGGCTTCACAATTGGCCTTGCTCCATTCGGCGATTTCCGCCGGGAAGGTGGTGCGGCGGCTGGTGCCGACCTTTTTGCCGCACAGGTCGATGATCTCGTTGGTGTCTTTGTTTTTCTGCAAGGTGTAGAACTGCGGCCCGCTGGTGAAGTAGTCGACGAAGGTCACACTGGCCTGGCGTTCGGCCGTGTCGGTCATGCCCGACATCACCATGTCCACCCGGTCGGTGGTCAGGGCGTTGATCATTTGCTCGAAGCCGGTTTCCTGCCACTTGATCTTCACGCCCAGGCGTTCGGCCAGGGCATTGCCCAGGTCATAGTCGAGCCCGGTGAGGGTGTTGGTGGCCGGGTCCTTGAAGTCCATCGGCGGGTAGTTCGGCATGATCGCTACCACGACCTCGCCTTTTTCTTTGATGCTGGCCGGTAGTTCGGCGGCCCAGGTAAAGCCGGAAGCCATAACGCCTGCGAGTACTGCTGGAATAACGAAGTTCTTCATGGTCGTTCTCTTATGAGTATTGTGAGGCGGCTCTTGATTTCCAAGCACTGCACTTAGGTTCGAACGGCAGAAATAAAGCTTTGGGTGCGCGGGTTTTGCGGACTTATCAGTATTTCTTCGGGGCTTCCAGCCTCCACGATCTGCCCGCCGTCCATGAACACCATGCGGTTGGACACCTCGCGTGCGAAGCCCAGCTCATGGGTGACGACGATCATGGTCATGCCGGTCTGCGCCAGGTCGCGCATCACCGACAGCACCTCACCGACCAGTTCCGGGTCGAGTGCCGAAGTGGGTTCATCGAACAACATCAGCTTGGGGCGCATGGCCAACGCGCGGGCAATGGCCACCCGTTGTTGCTGGCCACCCGACAATTCGATCGGGTAGCTGTTGCGCTTGTCGGCCAGGCCGACGCGGGCGAGCAGTTCCACGGCTTCTTCGTGCGCCTCCTTGGGCGAACGCTTGAGCACCTGGCACGGCCCTTCGATGATGTTTTGCAACACAGTCATGTGCGGGAACAGGTTGAAGCGCTGGAACACCATGCCGGTGGACAGCCGTTGCCGGGCGATCTGCGACTCGTTGAGCTCATACAGTTTATTGCCGGCGATGCGGTAACCCACCAGTTCACCGTCGACCCAGAGGCCGCCCTTGTCGATTTTTTCCAGCTGATTGATGCAGCGCAGCAAGGTGCTTTTGCCGGAGCCGGACGGGCCGATGATGCACAGCACTTCGCCTTGCTCGACTTCGATGTTGACGTCCTTGAGCGCGTGGAAATGGTCGTAGTACTTGTTCAGGCTCACGGCCTTGACGATGCTTCTCATGTCGGACTCCTCAAGAACGCTTGCCGGCGCCGCGAGCGAAACGACGCTCCAGGCGGCTTTGACCGAAGGACAGTACGGTGACGGTGGCCAGGTACCAGATACCGGCGACGATCAGCAGCTCCATCACCCGGGCGTTGGCGTAGTAGATGTTCTGGGCGTTGTAGAGCAGTTCCGAATACTGGATGACGCTCGCCAGGGACGTCATTTTGACCATGCCGATGAACTCGTTGCCGACCGGCGGAATGATCACCCGCATGGCCTGGGGCAGGATGATCCGGCGCAGCGCTTGCAGGCGCGGCATGCCGATCGACTTGGCGGCTTCGTATTGGCCGGTGTCCACCGACAACAGGCCGGCGCGCACCACTTCGGCGGTGTAGGCGCCCTGGTTGATGCTCAAGCCGAGCAGGGCCGCGACGAAGGGCGTCATCAGGCTGACGGTGTCCATTTCGAACAGGCCGGGGATGCCGATGGTGGGGAAGATCAGCGCCAGGTTGAACCACAACAGCAGTTGCAGGATCAGTGGCGTACCGCGAAACAGCCAGGTGTAGGTCACGGCCACGTAGCGCAGGATCGGATTGGCCGACATGCGCATGATCGCCGTGATCACCCCGAAGACGATGCCCAGGGCCATCGCCAGCACCGCCATGACGATGGTGTTGAGCAACCCCCACATGATCGCCTGGGAGGTGAGGAACTGGCCGATGTACGACCATTCGATCTTGCCTTCGGCGAAGGCCCGGATCAGGCCGAGAATGGCGATGACGATCACGGTGGCGAAAAAGATCCGCCCGTAATAGCGCCGTGGCACATGGTGATACTGGGTGATATCGAACTGGTTTTCCGCCAGTTTGCGCTCCGCCTGGAGTCGTTCTGCCTGAGTCTGGCTCATGTTGCTTCTCCGTACACTGGGTAATTCAGGCCATTAGCGATCCCCTGTAGGAGCTGGCTTGCCAGCGAAAGCGGTGTGTCAGTCAACATGGATTTCGACTGTGCCGCCGCCTTCGCTGGCAAGCCAGCTCCTACAAGGGTCTTGCGTCGTTTATCAGAGCCGGAAACCCTGATAGTTCCCGGTCCATTCTTGCTGCGCGGCGAGGGCGGTCTTCAAGCGGCCGATCTGCTCGCGCACCTGTTGCGGCGCGGTGCCTCCCCAGCCACTGCGTGCAGCGATGGCGGCTTCAAGGGTCAGGCTGTCACGCACCTCAGGCGTCAGCCGCGGATCGATCTCCGCCAGCAGCGCCGGCGAGGCTTCCCACAGTTCGATGTCATGTTTCTCGCAGGCCTGGACCAGCGCACCGGTAATTTCGTGGGCCTCCTTGAACGGCACACCGCGCATGGCCAGCCAGTCGGCGACTTCGGTGGCGAGGGTGAAGCCCAACGGCGCCTGACGCCGCAACTCTTCGACATTGACCGTCATGGTCGCGACCATTCCAGCCATGGCCGGCAGCACCAGCAGCAAGGTGTCGACGCTGTCGAGCACGCCGTGCTTGTCTTCGCTCAAGTCGCGGTTGTACGACAGCGGCAGGGATTTGAGGGTCGACAGCAGGCCGGTCAGGTTACCGATCAGGCGGCCAGCCTTGCCCCGGGCCAGTTCAGCAATGTCCGGGTTCTTCTTCTGCGGCATGATCGAGCTGCCGGTGGCGTAGGCATCGTCCAGCGCAACCCAGCGAAACTGCCGGGACGACCACAGGCAGAACTCTTCGGCGAGGCGGGAAATGTTGATCCCGAGCATGCTGGCGATAAACAGGAATTCGGCAACGTGATCGCGGCTGGCCACGGCGTCGATGGAATTTTCGCAGACACCGCTGTAGCCCATTTCCCTGGCCGACTGCTGGGGCAGGCGGGCAATGGCGGAGCCGGCCATGGCCGCCGCGCCGAGTGGCGATAGCGAAGTGCGCACGTCCCAGTCCACCAGGCGCTGCACATCGCGCAGCATGGATTGGGCGTGAGCCAGCAAGTGGTGCGCGAAGACGATCGGCTGGGCCTGCTGCAGGTGAGTGAACCCCGGGCAGATGCTGTCGACGTGTTGCTCGGCCTGTTCCACCAGGGCTTGCTGCAAGGCCAGGACTTCAACGGCCAGGGTGCGCACATGATCACGCAGGAACAGGCGCAGGTCGTTGGCGGTCTGGTCGTTGCGCGAGCGGCCGGCGCGCAGTTTGCCACCCAGGGCGCCGAGGCGCTCGGTCAACAGGCGTTCGATGAAGGTGTGGACGTCTTCGTCGTCCAGGGTCGGGGCGATGCTGCCGGCGCGGAAGTCAGCGCCAATGCGTTCCAGCGCATCGACCATGGTCCGGGTTTCCTGCTCGCTCAACAGCCCGGCGCGTTGCAGCTCACGGGCATGTGCCCTGGAACCGGCGAGGTCGTACGGGGTAAGCCGGAAATAGCGCTCAGGGCAACGGGACAGGGCCGCCAGGGCTTCGGACGGGCCGGTTTTGAAGCGGGCACCCCAGAGACGGTCGGTGGGTTGGGACATTGTTGTTTTCCTCGTCGTTGCTCGCGGGTAAATGGTGTTTTGGCCAGGAGCTTCGCTGGCAAGCCAGCTCCTACACGAGCCAGCGCCTACATGGGATGGGTTTGCGAAAGCTCACCGGAAATGATTCGGGCGTGACTCGGTCCAGGCAGTGTTCAAGAGGGCAGTTGCGCAGTGGCGTAAGTTGATCGAAATGTCAGCTTTTAACAGTTCGAAATCAGTGAGTTGGCACTGATGGGCGCAATTGATTAGCGGTTGCCAAGCCTGGTTTTCTGTGTTCATTATTATTGGCCAGCCATGTTTTTGTTGTTGTGCACAGAGTGTTGATCAGGGCGCCAGAGGTAAATAAGCATTATGGAAACCCCACTTTCCAATTCCGGAAACCCGCCGCCGAAAACGTCGCATCGGGCACCGTTGACCCTCAGTGGCCTGGACTTCAAATTGCTCAAAGTGTTCAAGGCCGTGGTCGAGGCGGGCGGGTTCAGTGCGGCTCAGAACGAGCTGAACGTGGGGCTGGCAGCCATCAGCAAACAGATCTCCGACCTTGAAATTCGCATTGGCATGCGCCTGTGCACGCGCGGCCGGGAAGGCTTTCACCTGACCGAAGAAGGCAGCTTGGTGTATCAGGCATCAATTGATCTGTTTGCCTCGGTCGATAACTTTCGTGATCGTCTTAGTTCAGCACAGAATGAACTTGTCGGCGACCTTGGCGTGGGGGTGATAGACAATACGATATCCGATGATCACTCACCTTTAATTGCTGCGCTGAGACGCATCAATGAAGAATCGCCTAAAGTAAGATTCCAACTTCAAACCTCGCAACTGGACGAAGTGGAAAGGGGCGTGGTAGAGGGGCGATTGCTGGCAGGGATAGTCCCGGTTTATCAACGAAGGGAAGAGTTTGATTACTACGCGCTGTATGAGGAGCGTTCGCAGGTTTACTGCGCGGTCGGGCACCCATTGTTCAACTTGCCGGAGGCGGAAATGGGCAGCAATGTGCTCAAGGACTACGCCTGCATCAACCACCGTTATGCCATACATCGCGACAAACTGAATTTTGCCCACTACGACAGCTTCTCGGCCTCCGCGACCCAGGTCGAAGCCGTGGCACTGTTGATCAAGACCGGGCGTTTCGTGGGTTTTCTACCCCAGCATTACGCCGCTTCGCTGGTGGCCCGGGGGCAACTTCGAGCCGTACTTCCGGACCTGATCCACATCGATACCCCGTTCAACCTGATCCTGCGTCACAACACCGTGCGCAGCCCGCTGGTCAAGGCGTTTGCACGGGCCTTGGGGGTGGATCTGAAGGCGACGGCGGGGTGATTAACGCGTAAGTGCTGCCTCCAGGCTTTTTAAATGTAAGTGCATAAATCATTCGCACCAAGGCAATGGCGCGCTTTTTTTCTCTTTCTTCACTTTGTTATTGCAGCCTGTCGATTTCCGCAATCAACGGTAATCCTTTCGTCTTGCGTCTGATCCTTTCGATACTACGCTTACCCACCAAGTGACTTGTCGTCTGCACAAAGCCATTCAGAACGGCTGAATGAAACGCACTCAATTGTTGGGATTAACATGGCCTTGATCGATGAAGTGAAGATGATTTGCGACCGTCTGGCAATGGACGCTGGTTGGCATGATCTTTTGTTGCAGCATGGGCTGGACATCAAGGCATGCCCGTTGGAGGCCGAATTAAAAAAACAATTACCTGTCGATCGTACTGTAAACGGATTTGAGGATTTTTCCCTGAAGGGGAACTGTGCCATTGAAGCGGGAAACCCCTCTCGCAGCCTGCTGTACCACGCTTTTGCATCACCCAATGTCACTACGGATTCAAAAGGCAACGCATTAACGATCTATCCCACCGCCGCTGAACTAGAGACGGTTTTAAATTATGTGTATGGCGTATGTCCGCCTGACCTTGAGGCGTTGTTTGAGCAAGCGGGCGACGGGGCGGTTTTAGCGATAGTCGTGTTTGCCATCGAGTATCGTCCGGGACCCGGTACGGCTCACGGAAAACATGCCGATCTGTGTTTTTCCCGCACCGGTATCGCTCGAGTAGGGACGGCCCCGGCATGGTATGACTCCCGGCGCCGCGGCTTCTTGCCTTGGGTTGAAGACGACCCCAAGGCAATACGGGTGATGCCTGCTCGGTTCAGTGTTTATATCGCAGTACAACGCAAAGGGGATGCAGCCCGTTTCGGACCGCAGTCTTTTCAACCCGGCGATGAGGAACGCGATTTCTGGGTGCCGTTACACAGGTTGTTCGAGGGGACGGAATGCATCGCAGGCATGGAGCTGAATGTGAACCTCGAGTGTTATCACATCAACGACAAATTACGCAGATTCCATCTTAAGTTTCCCGAACCGGATTGGCAGGAACCGGTTCTTTCCGGTCCGCCGTTTGTGCTCACTGAAGGGTTGGCACACTGGGCTGATGGACCCGGGTCTGGCCAGGGCCTGCTCTTGCCCGTGGCACAACGCTGCCTGGTTGAAAAAGCAACTTATGACCATCAGGATGTCTTTTTTACAATCCCGGCCGAACCCAACTATCGCGGTTACATCATCAATAGACGGTACAAACTGCTTGAGGACGGATCGATTGACGATTTAAACCTGAATCCCGATGTCGTCAATATCGTCAAGGCCGGTGGCTACAAGGCTCTACACTTTATCGACTTTACGGCGGAAGGTTGGGTGCGGGCGAGTTGCCCGACGCTTGACGCGGTGATACCAGCCAATGCCGTGGCTTACTCGATAATTGCCGCGCCCGACTTTTATCCTGAGTCCTCACAGCGTGAACTACTCGAGTGGAGCGACCAACAACAGTTCCCTCAACCTTTCTTTGGCCAGTCCTTGCGGGTCCTTTCGAATCTGCGTGCGGCTGGCAACCCCGATCTGAACGGAAACCATTTCCAGCCTGACGACAAGGGTATAACAGCGATCGTTTCGCACCCTGTCGACGAGGAAGACCGCGCAGCATCGGGTGCTTGCACAACAAATGGTCGTCCATCCTGGTTATCCGATCGGGCAGCCGGCTCCCTCAGCCCGGGCTGGGAGATCAGTGGCCCAGATGGCGGGGGACCGCGTCCAGCATCGCTTTGCGGCTACGAGTTGGGAAGCCCGTTTACCGAGGATGTGAGGATTTGTGCATCGATTGGCGGCTATTGGCCAGCGGTCTCCCCGGATACCTCACGGACATTTGAACCCAACGCATCCCGGGTTCCAATTATTCCACTCACCGACGAAGAGGGCGGGCAGGCAGATTCCGGCTCTTGGGACGGAGTCGACGGACCAAGACTCATCACCGATGCCCAAGGCAAGCAGGTCGTGGAATATACGGCTTTTGACCATTGCGACTACACCAAAAATGCCTTGGCAGGCCTGTTATCCCTGCATCGTACGGCGCAAACGAGCGCGGATGATTATGCGAGACGCATATGGACGCTCCATAACGCGTTCAATGCTTTAGGGGCCAGTACCCGACAGCAGAAGGCAGACTGGTCAGTCCTGTCGTTCCGGAAGATAACCCGACCTCATGTCGAGCTGGAGTTCGCAGAGCAGGAAGCGGGAGCCGTGCTGAAGGGCGATATTCATTGCTATCAAATCTATAAACCCGATAAGGGCAGCCTCTCGACGCCTCCCGGGGACTTTACCAAACGGCAGGTCGAAATCCTTGAAATGACCTATTCATTTGTTGGCGAAGAAGCACTCTTGAGCAAGCGGGGTGACGCTGCCTGGACGGTTCAATACCTTGGGTGACTACGATGTCGTGGTGATTGGCGCCGGCCCTGCCGGTTGCGCCGCGGCCATTTTTTGCGCACAGCATGGCTTGCGTGTAGCGCTGCTTGAGCAATCCGTTTTTCCTCGTGAGCGACCTGGCGAGACATTACCCCCCGGTATTGAACCGTTATTGCAGCAACTGGATGTGGCGGATGCGGTGGTGCAAGGGGGTTTTATTCGTCATACGGGGCATTGGGTGCAATGGGGCGCAGGGCGCCGGTTTTCCGCGTTTGGAGGTGGACCAGCCAATCCGTGGCGTGGCTTTCAAATTCCCCGGGCCACGTTCGACAGCCTGTTGCTTGAAAAAGCCGTTGAGCGGGGTGTCCATGTTGTACAGCCATGCCGGGTCAATGAAGTGGTTCGGCACAACGATCGGGTTATCGGTGCCAGAACAACCGCAGGCAATTTTTTTTCACGACAGCTCATTGATGCCAGCGGCTCACACTCGTGGCTGATGCGGCAATTGGCACTCGATCAATCGCGGTTTTCCCCGCTGCTGATCGCAAAATACGGTTACGCAACGGGAGAACGGGCTGCATGTGATGAGGCGCCCGGCATCGTTGCCGACGCTTATGGTTGGTACTGGACTGCCAGAGTGGCGCCGAATGTATACAACTGGACCCGTCTGTACTTTGACAAAGCCCAGGCCTGGCAAGCCGGGCCGCCGGCAATGTTCGATCACCTGACCGCCGTGGGAGGGGTCCGGGGCGCCGATGTGACCTGGCGAAGCTGTCACCGAACGGCCGGGGATGGCTATTTCATTGTGGGCGATGCCGCATTCGTGCTTGATCCAGGCACCTCCCATGGCGTACTCAAGGCCATCATGTCCGGAATGATGGCCGCACACGCCGTTATCCGTGAGAACGCTTTGCCGCGGCATCGAAGCGCAATACACACGCAATATCGACAATGGATGCAGCGCTGGTTCGTCCGTGACATGAACGCAATGGGTGAGTTGTACCGTTCGCACCCATCACCCCCGCATTGGCTGCCGATGACCGATCGGCGACATCAGGCGACGACCGAAGCCGCCGGCCATCGCTGAAGCGGAAGCGGCAATCCGCGCGATTCCCCACGCCCCATCGGGAAGTACAGGAAACCCGCGCGCGCCAGGCGTTCGGCGTCATACAGGTTACGCCCGTCGAAGATCACCGGCGCGTTGAGCCGCTGCTGGATCAGGTTGAAATCCGGCGCCTTGAATTGTTGCCACTCGGTGCAGATGATCAGTGCATCGGCACCGGACAGCGCGGACTCCGGCGAGCCCATGAGCGTCAACTTCGATTTATGGGGATACAGCTGCCGGGTTTGCTGCATGGCTTCCGGATCGAACGCACGCACGTTGGCCCCGGCCGCCCACAGCGCTTCCAGCAGCACCCGGCTCGGCGCATCGCGCATGTCATCGGTGTTGGGCTTGAACGCCAGGCCCCACAGGGCAAACGTTCTGCCGCGTAAGTTACCCTGGTAGAACGCGTTGATCCGCTCGAACAGCTTGTGTTTCTGCCGCTGGTTGATCGCTTCCACCGCTTGCAGCAGGTCGCTGGAGCAGTGGGCTTGTTCGGCGCTGTGGATCAGGGCGCGCATGTCCTTGGGGAAACACGATCCGCCATAACCGCACCCCGGGTAGATAAAGTGATAGCCAATCCGGAAGTCGGCACCGATGCCCAGGCGCACGGACTCGATGTCGGCGCCCATGTGTTCCGCCAGTTCAGCGATCTGGTTGATGAAGCTGATCTTGGTCGCCAGCATGCCGTTGGCGGCGTACTTGGTCAGCTCCGCGCTGCGCAGGTCCATGAACATGATGCGGTCGTGGTTGCGGTTGAACGGCCCATAGAGGTCACGCATCACCTCGCGTATGTCATCGCGTTCGCAGCCGATGATGATCCGGTCCGGGCGCCGGCAATCGGCCACGGCCGAGCCTTCTTTCAAAAACTCCGGGTTGGAAACGATATCGAACTGCAACAGCCGGCCGACCTTGAGCAGGCATTTGTCGATATGCGCGCGCAGGGCATCGCCGGTGCCCACCGGGACCGTGGACTTCTCCACCAGAATCACCGGTTGTTCGCGATGACGCGCCACCGCTTCGCCCACTGCCATCACGTAGCGCAGATCCGCCGAGCCATCGTCCCGGGACGGGGTCCCGACGGCTATGAACAGCACCTGGCCATGTTGTACCGCGAGTTTCTCGTCAGTGGTGAACTGCAGCCGCCTGGCGTCCAGGTTTTCACGCACCAGGCTGGCCAGTCCCGGTTCGAAAATGCTCACATGGCCTTGCTGCAACAACTCGACTTTCTGTGGGTCAATGTCCATGCACACCACGTCGTGGCCGACTTCAGCCAGGACAGCGGCTTGCACCAGGCCAACGTAACCGCTACCGAATACACTGATTTTCATCGGGGCTCTCCTGACCTGAACGACACCCTTTCAGGAGTAACAGCGCCATGTTTCAGTTCATCTATCGCGTTAACCTTGACCTGCCGGGCATGACAATTCACATTCCCGGCCACGCCCGGCAGCGTAACCGCCAGTTCTTCATCTATCGTTGTGCTTTTCCTTTGGACTTTTCATTCAAGGCCGTTTCGTTTGACTGACTTACCCGCTGTTGTTGCCATTACGCCAAAAATCAATCCGCTGACCCTGTACCTGGCGCGACTGGCCCCGTCCAGCCAGCTGACCATGCGCTACGTCTTGCAGGACGCGGCCGACCGCCTGGGTTTCGAAGACATGAATGTCGAGGAGATTCCCTGGCATGAGTTGCAGCCCGAAGATGTGATTGCGCTGGTGGCCACCTTGCGCGCGGACGGCTACGCGCCCAACACTTCTTCGCTGTACGTCAATGCCGTGCGCGGGGTGATGAACGAAGCATGGCGCATGAGCCTGATCAGTCAGGAACACCTGCTGAAAATGCGTTCGGTCAAGGGCATCTCCGGTACCCGGCTGTCCCAGGGGCGCAATTTGCGCCGCAGCCTGATCCAGGAAATGATGGCGGTCTGCGCAGCCGATCCTCGGCCGCAAGGCCTGCGGGACGCAGCGATCATCGGGATTCTGTACGGATCGGGGATGCGCAAGTCGGAATCGGTGAACCTGGACCTCAATCAGGTCGACTTCGCCGAACGCAGCCTGCGGGTCACCGCCAAGGGCAACAAGCAGTTGATCAAGTACGCGCCGGCCTGGGCCTTCGCCAAACTGGATGCCTGGCTGGAGCTGCGCCGCTCGCAACTCAAGGAAGGCGAAGAGGACGATTCCTTCCTGTTCAATCGCATCCGCCGCGGCAGTCACATCACCCGCGAGCGCATCACCAAGCACGCGATCTATTACATTGCCCGCCAGCGTGGCGCGCAAGTCGGGGTCAAGATCATGCCCCATGACTTTCGGCGCTCGTTCATTACCCGAGTGATCGAAGAGCATGACTTGTCGATCGCCCAGAAACTGGCGCATCACAGCAATATCCAGACGACCGCCAACTACGACGTGCGCGATGACAACGAGCGGCGTCGGGCGGTTGATCGCTTCGATCTGTGAGGGCGGGGGTTCAGGCTTCGCTCAGAACGTGGGCGTGGCCGATCATCGAGACGTGAACCGCGCTACCCATGGGTGGCGCATACAACCCCGAACTGCGCACCATCAAGGATCGGCCTGGCTGTTGCGCGCAATTGTGCGACTGCAACTCCACGGTCAAGGTACAGGTATTACCGCTGAAATCGCGCTCGGTCACCACGGCACGGCAGCCGACGGCCCCTGCCGGATTCGACTGGATGCTGACCAGGTGCAATTGCTCGGGCCGCAGCATGATCTGCGCGCAGTGGTTGTTCCGGTGATTGTTGACCGGAATCCGCCCCAGGTCGCAATGGGCCCAGCCTGCTTCGATCCGTGCCGGCATGACCACCGCATCGCCGAGAAACAGGGCAGTCTGTTCATCGTCGGGATAGCGGTACAGGTCCAGCGGATGGCCCGACTGCACCAGTCGTCCCTGACGCATCACCGCCAGCTGATCGGCAAACGACAAGGCTTCACTCTGGTCATGGGTGACCAGAATGGTGGTGACACCCGTATCGGCCAGCAGCCGCGCGACCAATTTGCGCATGTTGGCGCGCAAGCCGGTATCCAGGGCCGAAAACGGTTCGTCCAGCAGCATCAGGCGCGGCTGTTGGGCCAGGGCGCGCGCCAGGGCCACCCGTTGCTGCTGGCCGCCGGACAGCTCATGGGGCCAACGCTTGGCCATGCTGGCGTCCAGCGCCACGCTGTCCATCAGTTCGGCAATGCGTTCGCGTTTTTCAAGGCCCCTGGTCGACAGCCCGAAGCCGATGTTGGCGGCGACGGTCATGTGCGGGAACAGCGCGCCGTCCTGGGGCACATAGCCAATCAATCGTTGGTGGGCCGGCACCTCATGGGTGCTGTCGACCAGCGTCTGACCATTGAGCAGAAGGCGGCCCGAATCCGGGAATTCGAAGCCGGCGATCATGCGCAGCAAGGTGGTCTTGCCCGAGCCCGAAGGGCCGACTATCACCGTGCGGCTGCCCGCGGGCACCGACAGGCTGATGTTTGCCAGGGCCGTCTGGGCACCGTAGGCCTTGCAGATCGAGTGCAGTTCGAGCGTGTTCATCGGCCCGCCGTTCGTTTGGATTGATGATAAAGAATGGCGGTCAGCGGCAGCGACAGGACGATCATCAGCAGGGCATAGGGCGCCGCGGCGGCATAATCGATTTCGCTGGTCAACGCCCAGAACCCGGTCGCCAGGGTGCGTGTCCCGTTCGGCGCCAGCAGCAGGGTGGCCGTCAGTTCATTGGTAATCGCCAGAAACACCAGCGCGGCCCCCGCGGCAACGCCCGGTGCGGCCAGGCGCAAGGTGATCAGCCACAGCGCCAGGGCGGGCGAGCGACCGAGGCTGCGGGCCATGTTTTCCAACTCGATCGGTGCCTGGGCAATACCGGCACGCAAACTCACCAGCGCCCGGGGCAAGAACATCAGCAGATAAGCCAGCAGCACCGTGACCGTGGTCTGGTAAATCGGCCGGGCGAAATGAATCGTGAGGGTCACCAGCGCCAGGGCCACGACAATCCCGGGCAGCGAGCTGGTGATGTAGTTGCAGCTTTCCAGCACCCGCTGCAGGCGTCCCGGCGAGCGAATCGACAGCCAGGCAATCGGGATGGCCGCCAAGGTGGTCAATATCGCCCCGCTGATGCCCAGGAGCACGGACTGTTCCAGCGCCGGCAGCAGCTCGGACAATTGCCAGACTTGTGCGCCACCAGCGATCAACCATTTACCCAAGGTGATCAACGGCACACCCAGCGCCAGTGCGCAGGTCATGATCTGCAAGGCCAGCGCCAGTACGGTTGGCCCGGCAGACAGGCGCACGATCCGCTGCTCGCGGGGGCTGCCCGATCCGACGCGGGCATAACGCGCCTGGCCACGCGCGGCCGATTCGACGGTCAGCATCGCCAGGCAACACAAGGCGAGCACCCCGGCCAGCATGTGGGCGGCGGGTCCGTTGAAGGTTGACTTGAACTGATCGAAGATCGCCGTGGTAAAGGTGTCGAAACGGATCATCGCGTACAGGCCATATTCGGCCAGCAGGTGCAGCCCCACCAGCAAGGCGCCGCCGCAGATGGCCAGGCGCAATTGCGGCAGCACCACCCGGAAAAATACCGCCCAGGGCTTGAGCCCCAGTGACTCTGCGACATCTTCGATGGTCGGGTCGATCCGTCGCAGGGATGCCGCAATGGGCAGGTACAAGAACGGGAAGTAAGCGATGACCGACACCAGAACGGCGGCAAACAGTCCGTGAATCGGTGGCACCAGGCTGACCCAGGCATAGCTGTGGACGAAGGCGGGGACTGCCAGCGGCGCCGTGGCCAACAACGACCACCAGCGCCGCCCCGGCAGATCGGTACGCTCGGTGAGCCAGGCCAGGGCCACACCGAGCATTACACACAAGGGAATCGTGATCACCACCAGCAACAGGGTGTTGATCATCAACTCGCCAACCCGTGGCCGGAAGATCAGCGGTACCAGGGTCGCCCAGCCTGTCTCGAAGGACACGCCGATGACGAAAGCGATTGGCAGCAGGGCCAGCAGCGACACCAGCACCGACAAACCGGTCACCCACGCGCCGCCGCGGCCCGCGAACAGGCCGCGGGAACGTCGGCGTAACTGGGGCGGGATCGCCTCTGCGACACCCGCCGGTAGCGTTTCAGGCATCAATCAGAGCAGTCCGGCCTGAGTCATCAGCTCCACGGCTTTTTTACTGTCGAGTTTCGAAACGTCGACTTTCGGCGCGTCAAGCTGCTGCAAAGGCACCAGTTTTGGGTTGGATTCGGCGTTTTTGCCCACCGCGTATTCGAACGAATTGCCGGTCTTGAGGATGGCCTGGCCGTCTTTGCCGGTGACCCACTTGAGGAAGGCCTGAGCCTGATCCTTGTGTTTGCTGGACGCCAGGACGCCGCCACCGGACAGGCTGACAAAGGCGCCGGGATCCTGGTGCCTGAAGTAGTGCAGGGCGGTGTTCTTGCTGTTTTCACCGGTCTTGGCCTGATCGCCGAAACGGTAATAGTGGTAGATCACGCCGCTATCGATCTGGCCGGCATTGACCGCCTTGAGCACGGCGCTGTTACCCCGGTACGCAGTGAAGTTGCTTTTCATCCCTTTCAACCACTCGAGGGTCGCGGCTTCACCCTTGAGTGCCAACACGGCGGCGACGATCGCCTGGAAGTCGGCGCCGGCCGGCGAAGCGCCCCAGCGGCCTTTCCAGTCCGGACCTGCGAGGTCCATCAACGACTTGGGCAGCCCGGCTTCCGGCAGTTTGCCCGGGTTGTAGACGAATACCGTGGAGCGCGCGGCAATGGCTACCCATTTGCCATGGGCCGGACGGTAGGCCGCGTCGACTTGTTCAAGGGTCGCCGGTGCCACCGGTGCGAACAGTCCGGCGTTGTCCACCAGTACCATGGCCGGGGAGTTCTCGGTCAGGAACACATCCGCCGGGGAGGACGCGCCTTCCTGCACGATCTGATTGCCCATCTCGGTGTCGTCACCATTGCGCACGGTGACCTTGATCCCGGTTTCCTTGGTGAAGCCTGCAATCCAGGCTTTGGTCAGGCTTTCGTGCTGGGCGTTGTAGACCACGATGCCGTCGGCATCAGCGGCGTACCCATGGCCGGCGCTCAACAGCACGGCCGTCAGCACTGCATATTTAAGAAAAGACGGGATAGGGGGGATCATGCCGGGCAGCTCCTGTTTTTTAGAATCATGCACGCAGACGTGACCGGGACGGTCGTCAATTATTGTAGGCCAATACGAATCATTTGCAGGTTTAAGCCTGGTAAATCTCCTGTGCCGGATGCGAAAAATCGTCAGGTCACTGGGCGGACGGGCAACCTCTTTGTGTTCCATTCGCCGCCTGGGTGATGAGCGCGGCCAGGCGTTTGACGTTGCTCTGCTGGGCCGCCACCAAATCATCGATGCTAGGCCCCGAAGGCGTCTGTAAGGTGCTGCGGCACGTCACCAGCGCGTTATCGCTTTCGCCCAGATTACGCAGGCGCCATTTGACGTCGATCAGGCCGTACTGGCCGGGAATCGAGTCAAAGCGTTGCACATCGAGCCGCACTGACATCCTGCGTTGGGAATTGCCGTTGATCAGTTGATCCTGCAACGCGCTGCTCAACTCATCCACCAGGCTCGCGGCCCACCACTCGGTTTCCAGGATCGCCAGGCCACTGTTGCCCTGGCGGATGACGATCTGCGGACGATCGACCTGGGGCGGGACGCTGATCGCTTCGATCTGGATATCCGCAACGGCGGACTTCGAGTGGCCGCCCGGTTGGGTCGGGACCAGGGTGTGAAATTGAATCGGGTCACTGCGACAAGCGGTGAGCAGTAGCAGCGCGCCAACCAAGGTGATCTTCAGCGGAAAAGCCATGGGTAATGCTCCTGTGCTCAATTGCGCGGTGGCGCTTGCAGATCCATTGGCGCGGCATTGTTGGGACGCCCGCGCAGCAGCGCTTCCGGATGTCGGCCCAGGTAATCGGAAAGGTCGCGCAAGGAGCGTGACATGCGTCCCAGCTCGTCCAGGGTCTGGGTCAGTTGTTCACGTTGCGGTGAGTCTTCGGCCAGGGTCGAGGTCGCCGATTGCAGGGTTTTGCTGACGTCCGCCAGGGTGGTTTGCACGCCGGGCAGGGTCTTGGCATTGAATTGGACCAGGCCTTTGCGCAGCTCGACGAGGTTGCTGTCGAGGTTGCCGGCGATGCGCTCGATCGGCAGCTGGTTGATCTTGTTGACCATGCCCTCGAGTTTTTCCTGCAACTGCTCGAGGCTGCCGGGAATCGTTGGAATGCTGACGGGACGGGCACTCGGATCGAACGCGACTTTCTCTGCCTTGGGGTAGAAATCGAGCGCGATGTACAGCTGGCCGGTCAACAGATTGCCGCTACGGGCCTGGGCCCGCAGACCGTTTTCGATAAAGCTGCCCATCAACCGCACGCCGGCGGCCTCATCATTGGGATCATGATTTAAGGCCTTGAGCATTTTGGAGTGGGCCGTACCGAGGCGTTGCGGGTAGATGAGAATGCCGACATTGACCGGAAAACTGCGCTTTTTCGCATCATAATCCAGGTTGATCGACACCACTTTGCCGAATTCGATGCCGAGAAACTCCACTGGCGCATCGACTTTGAGCCCGCGCAACGCCTGGTCGAAACGCAAACTCAGGTACTGCCCCTTGCCGTGGGGCGGGGCGAGGGCGGTTTGCTGGTCGTCGAACAGGTCGAAGGCTTTATCCTCGCTGGCCGGCTGATCGTTGGGGCTGTATTCCGGGGCGCGGAAGGCAATGCCGCCCACCAGCAAGGACGATAGCGACTCGGTCTTCACCGCAACGCCGTTGGCGCCAACGTTGACGTCAATGCCGCTGGCATTCCAGAACCGGGTGTTCTCGGTGACGTAGGCATCGTTGGGCGCGTGGATGAACACTTCGATATTCACCCCTTTGCCGTCGGCGTTCAGGGCATAGGCCACCACCTGGCCGACCGGAATCTTGCGGTAGTAAACCGGCGAGCCGATGTCCAGCGAGCCGAGGTCCTGGGTATTGAGCGTGAAGCGCTTGCCCGGTTCGCCATAGGTGATGGGCGGCGGGTTTTCCAGCCCCGTGAAGTTCTTCGCACGGGTGTTGGACTGACCGATATCGGCGCCGATGTAGTCCCCGGACAGCAAGGTATCGATACCCGAAACCCCGCCGGCGCCGATACGCGGGCGCACCACCCAGAATTGCGAGTCCTGGCGGGTGAAACTTTCTGCCTGCTTGGACAGTTTGACGGTGGCGTTGACACTCTTCTGGTCGTCGCTCAGTTCCACGTCCGAGACATGCCCGATCACCACATTGCGGTATTTGACCTCGGTCTTGTTGGCGGTCAGGCCGCTGCCGGTCTTGAAGGTGATGGTGATGGTCGGCCCTTCCTGCATGAGGCTGTGCACCACCAGTGAAATCCCCACCAGGACGGCGACGATCGGAACGATCCATACCAGCGAAATACTGAAACGGCGGGTCTTGACCGGGGCCGGGCCGGGGGCTTGCGGCCCGTCAGTGGCTTGCGACTTCATCCATGACCTCCTCGTTGGGTGGGCTGTTGCGTGCTTTATCCTGCTTGTCCCAGATCAGGCGCGGGTCGAAACTCATCGCCGACAGCATGGTGAACACCACCACCAGGCCAAAGAACAGAATGCCCTGGCGCGGTTCGATATCGCCCAGGGCCTGGAACTTCACCAGCGCCGCCACGAGGGCGACGACAATCACGTCGAGCATCGACCAGTAACCGATGAGTTCGACGAATCGGTACAGCTTCGAGCGTTCCTTGAGCGCCCAGGAACTCCCGCGCTGGACCGTCACCAGCAGCATCGTCAGGGCGACGAACTTGATGCCCGGCACCGCGATGCTGGCGATGAAGATAATCAGGGCGATGTCCCAGGCGCCGTGCTGCCAGAATTCCAGCACGCCGCCCATGATGGTGCTCTCGGAACCGGAACCGAGCATGGTGGTGTTCATCACCGGCAACAGGTTGGCCGGCACATAAAATATCAGCGACGCCAGCAGGTAAGCCCAGGTCCGGGTCAGCGAGTCGGTCTTGCGCCGGTGCAGCGGTGCGCCGCACCGTTCGCATTCATGGGGGTCATGGGTGATGTCACAGGCCAGGCCGCAGCTGTGGCACAGGCACAGGTTGAGTTCGCTGGCGACCGGTGGCGTGGTCATGAGATGTCCCACAGTTCGCGGATATCGCGTCCGGCAATGCGGATCATCATCAAGCTGAGTACCGCCAGGGCGAACAGACCGATACCGGGCAACACATCGAGCAATCCGGCGAGTTTGAACACCGCGACCATGGTCCCCAACAGGCAGACTTCGAGCATGCTCCAGGGGCGCAGGGTTTCCAGCCAGCGCATGCAGAACCTGAAGCCGGGCGAGCGCTGGTTCGCGAGGGCATAACTCAGGACCCAGATCAGCAGCAACAGCTGGAACACCGGCGCGATGATCATTGAAATCGCCGCCACTAGCGCAATGAAGGTGATCGGGCCCTGGCTGAGGGCCAGCACCGAGTCCCAGAGCGTCGCGCTGTTTTTCAGGCCTTTGAGGCTGATGCTCATGACCGGATAGAAATTGGCGAATGCCCACAGGACTGCCGCCGTGAAGGTCAGCGCCAGACGCTGTTCCACTGAAAGACCGTTATAGCGCTGGAGCACGCCGCCGCAGCGCGTGCACAGGGTTTTCTGATGTTTGGCGAGCGTGACTTTTTCATACACGCAGTCGCAGTGCTCGCAGATGATCAGGTGGTCAGTCGTAGCCATAGGCCGCACTCGCCAGGAGACAGGAAAGTCAGAGCACCCCCTCAATATAGAAGTGCCTTGCGATTGAGCAAATCGAAAGGTTGAACGAAGCGCTGGGGGCATGATGTCGTAACGAATTAATCAAGCCACCGATGCCCCCCTGTAGGAGCCGGCTTGCCGGCGAAGGCGTCTTCAAGGGCGGTGCAGGGCTCCAGGCCGCCTTCGCCAGCAAGCCGGCTCCTACAGGGGGATGCGGTGGACATTCGAATGTCAGCCAAGCAATTCGCGCAACCGATACCAGAACATGCCCAGGGCCAGCAGCGGCGAGCGCAGCATCGGCCCGCCAGGGAAGGTCATGTGCGGCACGGCGCTGAACACGTCGAACCCCTGGCTGTGTCCGGCATGGATCGCTTCGGCCAACAGCCTGGCACACCAGTGGGTCACGTTCAGGCCATGGCCCGAGTAACCCTGGGCGTAAAACACGTTCGGATGCTGGCTCAGACGCCCGACCTGGGGGAAGCGGTTGGCGGTGATGCCAATCTTGCCGCCCCATTGATAGTCGATGCGCACGTCCGACAGTTGCGGGAACACCTTGAGCATTTGTGGACGCATATACGCCGCGATGTCTACCGGATCGCGCCCGGAATAATGGCAGGCCCCGCCAAACAGCAGGCGCCGGTCCGCCGAGAGCCGGTAATAATCCAGGCCGACTTTCTGGTCGCACAACGCCAGGTTCTGCGGGATCAACCGCACTGCAACCTCGGGAGCCAAAGGCTCGGTGGCGATGATGTAGCTGCCCGCCGGCAGTACTTTGCCACTAAGTTTCGGTTCCAGCTCTTCCAGGTGCGCATTGCACGCCAGCACCAGCGTGCCGGCGCGTACCGTGCCAGCGGCACAGCGCACCTGCACGGTGCTGCCATGAATCAACTCCAGCACCGGGCTTTGCTCGAAGATCCGCACGCCGAGGCTGTGCGCCAGTCGCGCTTCACCGAGGACCAGGTTGAGCGGGTGCAAGTGTCCCGAGCCCATGTCCACCAGACCGCCGGCATACACCCCGGAGTCCACCACTTGCTGACGGATCTGCTCCGGCCCCACGAGACAGGTCTGATGGGCGTATCCCGACTCGGCCAGGCTTTGTTGCTCCGCCTTGAAGGCGGCGAACTGCGCCTTGGTATTGGCCAGCTCACAGAAGCCCCAGTGCAAGTCGCAGTCAATCTTGTGTTCGCGGACGCGGTTACCCACCAGTTCCACCGACTCGATCCCGGCGCGCTCGAGGTAACGCACGCCTTCTTCACCGACATGCCGGGCAAAACCGCTGACGTCATGACCGACCCCGCGGATCAACTGCCCGCCGTTGCGCCCGCTGGCGCCCCAGCCGATCCGCCGGGCTTCCAGCACAATTACCGAGAGCCCGCGCTGCGCCAGTTCGATTGCCGTGTTGACCCCGGTGAACCCGCCGCCGATCACGCACACATCGGCGACCAGGTCCTGGTCCAGCGTAGGGTAGGGCGCCATGCTGTTCGCTGTCGCCGCGTAATAGGACTGCGCGTGTAGGTTGTTCATTGGCTGGATTTCACTTTGCTCCAGGAACGGGTCATCAGTCGCATGATCGGCTGGGGCGGGGTGGTCGAGATGTAGAGCTTGTCGAGGACTGCCTGAGGCGGATACACCTCTGGATTATTGACCAGTTCGGCGTTCATGTATTGCTGGGAAGCCGGGTTCGGGTTGGCGTAACCGACCGAAGCGCTGACGTTGGCGATCACGTGCGGGTCGAGCAGGTTGTTGATGAACGCATGGGCTTCTTTCTGGTTGCCGGCGTCGGCGGGAATCGCCAGCAAATCGAACCACAGGTTGCTGCCTTCCTTGGGGATCGCGTAGGCGATGTTCACGCCGTTGTTCGCTTCCTTGGCCCGGTTGGCGGCCTGGAACACGTCGCCCGAGTAACCGAACGCTACGCAAATGTCGCCATTGGCCAGGTCCGACACGTACTTGGAGGAATGGAAATAGGTGATGTAAGGGCGAATGGTCAGCAGCTTGGCTTCAGCCTTTTTGTAGTCCTCAGGCTTTTCGCTGCGCGGGTCCATGCCCATGTAATTGAGGACCGCCGGGAACACTTCATCCGCCGAATCCATCATCGACACGCCGCACTGGCTGAGCTTTTTCAGGTTTTCCGGCTCGAAAAACACGGCCCAGGAATCGATGCGGTCGATGCCCAGCACCTGCTTGACCTTGTCGACGTTGTAGCCGATACCGTTGGTGCCCCACAGATAGGGTACCGAATGCTCGTTGCCCGGATCGTTCTGCTCCAGCAACGTCAGCAGTTTCGGGTCAAGATTCTTGAAGTTGGGCAACTGCGAGCGGTCCAGCTTGAGGAAGGCCCCGGCCTTCACCTGGCGGGCGAGGAAGTGGTTGGACGGCACCACTACGTCGTACCCGGTGCGCCCGGCGAGCAGTTTGCCCTCCAGGGTTTCGTTGGAATCGAATACGTCGTAGATCACCTTGATCCCGGTGTTGGCCTGGAAGTCGGCGAGGGTGGTCTCGCCGATGTAATCGGTCCAGTTGTAGACGCTGACGCTTTGCACAGCCTGCGCACCGGAGCTGAACAGCACGGCCAGGGCGGCGGGGAGCATGGATTTCAATAGATGCATGGCGACACCTCTTATTAATTTTTTGTCAGGCTTTTTTTGTTGTATTTGAGGCCGCTTTCGCGAGCAGGCTCGCTCCCACATTTGGAAAGCATTCCCCTGTGGGACGGGTCCTCCCACATTTGGAAAGCATTCCCCTGTGGGAGCGAGCCTGCTCGCGAAGAGGCCCTGAAAGACAGCGCAAATCTCAGACGCTGAGCATCAGGAATTCCCGCTCCCAGGAACTGATCACCCGCTTGAAGTTCTCGTGCTCGGCGCGCTTGACCGCGACATACCCACGGACAAACTTGCTGCCCAGGTAGCGCCCGATGGTTGCGCATTCCTCCATCTGCGTCAGGGCGTCTTCGATGGTGATCGGCAGGCGCAGATTGCGCCGTTCGTAGGCACGGCCCTGGACCGCAGCGCTGGGTTCAATGCCTTCGACCATGCCGAGGTACCCGCACAACAGACTCGCCGCAATCGCCAGATAAGGGTTGGCATCGGCGCCCGGCAAGCGGTTCTCCACCCGCATCGAATCCGGCGTGGAGGTCGGCACGCGCAGGCCGACGGTGCGGTTTTCTTCGCCCCATTCGACGTTCACCGGCGCCGAAGTGTCCGGCAGGAACCGGCGGAAGGAGTTCACGTTGGGGGCGAACATCGGCAGCACTTTGGGGATGTACTTCTGCAGTCCGCCGATATGGTGCAGGAACAGCTCGCTCATGCTGCCGTCGGCATTGGCAAAGATCGGTTGCCCGCTGGCGATATCGACCACGCTCTGGTGAATGTGCATGGCGCTGCCGGGCTCGTCACCGATCGGCTTGGCCATGAAAGTCGCCGCAACGTTGTGCTTGAGCGCCGCCTCACGCATGGTGCGTTTGAACACGGTGATCTGGTCCGCCAGGTCCAGTGCGTCGCCGTGGCGGAAGTTGATTTCCATCTGCGCCGGGCCGTCTTCGTGGATCAAGGTGTCGAGGTCCAGGCCCTGCAATTCGCACCAGTCGTAGACGTCCTCGAACAGCGGATCGAACTCGTTGGCGGCGTCGATGGAAAACGACTGCCGGCCACTTTCCGCGCGGCCCGAACGCCCCAGCGGCGCCTTGAGCGGCAAGTCCGGATCTTCGCAGCGCTGAGTCAGGTAGAACTCCATTTCCGGCGCGACGATCGGCTTCCAGCCTTTGTCGGTGTACAGCTGCAACACTTTCTTCAACACGTTGCGCGGCGACAGTTCGATCGGATTGCCGAACTTGTCGAAGGTGTCGTGGATCACGATCGCGGTCGGCTCGATGGCCCAGGGAATCACGTAGACCGCATCGGAAACGGGCTTGCACACCATGTCGATGTCGGCCGGATCGAGCAGGTCGTAGTAGATGTCATCGTCGACAAAGTCCCCGGTTACCGTTTGCAACAGCACACTTTCCGGCAGGCGCATGCCTCGCTCATGCAGGAACTTGTTGGTCGGTGCGATCTTGCCGCGTGCAATGCCGGTCAGGTCGCTGACGACACACTCGACTTCGGTAATCTTGTGATCTTTCAGCCACGTGAACAGCTGATCGAAAGGGGCATTCATAGAGACCTCGTTATTGGTTTTATTAACGCCGGGGAGGGTGGTTTCATCCACCACCCACTTCCCCTGTGGCGCGTTGACGACTATCTTGGGCGAGCCTTGCGGTTCCATCTATCCACTTTCAGCAGCACCAAAACGCACCAAACGAGTGCGTAAGGTCACCCATGACAGCGTGCAATCCCTTACAAGTCCAAGCCTTCAACACCGCCGATGTCGCCGAGCAAATCCGCGCCACACCCGGTTGGGTCCAGCACTACCAGCAGATGTCGCCGGGGCATTTTGCCGGGCGGGTGCGCTACCTGGACCTGCAAGGCGTGGAGATCTACGAGGAACACATGAACACCCGGGTCGAGCAGAATTTCAGTGCGCCCGAGGGCTCGCTGGCGTTCTGTTTCGATCGCAGCGACAACGCGCTGTACGTGTTGAATGAGGAAAGCCGCAACATCTGGATTACCCCGGAGAACTACCAGGAAATTGCCGTGGTGTTCGGCCCTGCGTTCGTTCAGCGCCACGGCCTGAATGTCGCCCGGCTCGAAGGGCTGTTCATGGCGCCGCTGAATTCGGGGCAGAACGCGCTGTTCAGCCGCTGGCTGAGCGGGACCCTGACCCGCCTGACGCAGACGCTCGATCCGCCGAGCAAGGAGGCATTGACCCAGCAGTTGCTGGAGGACTGTCTTTACATCCTCGATAACGCCTGCGTCTGCCTCGATCGCGGAGGCTTGCGGCGCCGCGCCGAAGAACGGGCGGTGATGAAGCGAATCGGTGAATGGGCGGCCGACATTCCGGAAGAAACCCTCAACCTGCTGGAGCTTTCCCAAGTGGCCGGGGTGTCCCTGCGTCAGTTGCAGCAGGCCTTCAAGGCCTACACCGGCATGACGCCCACCCATTGGCTACGCTTGCGCCGGCTCAACAGCGCGCACCGCGAACTGCTCAAGCGCTCGCCCGCGGAGACCACGGTGGCGGAAGTGGCGATGCAGTGGTCGTTCTGGCATCTGGGCAGGTTTTCGAGCAGCTATCGGGCGCTGTTTCAAGAATTGCCAAGTGAGACGCTCAAGCGGAGTTGTCGTTAAATAAAGCTCATCCAGGTGAGCTTTATCCAGGATAATACTCGCCGTGGTCGCTATTAATATCTAAAGTGCAAACTTAATGCGTGCCCGCGAACACGCCGAGCACTTGCTGGATGAAGTGATTGGCTGGGAGGAGGAGCTGAAAGACTATTACGCCCAGTGGTTGCAAGGCGAAGAATTGCAGATGGCGCGCGGCGCGGTCAGTAGCGTGCGTATGCGTTAGCAAGCCTGGGACTGGATCAGTCCCAGGGTGGATAATCAGATCCGTATCAACTGCCCGGATTGTCAAATCCCAGAAGCGCCGGTAACAAAGTCCTGCCCAAGGAATAGTTTTTCTTCTGCTCTTTACGATTTCCGGCGGCCGGGCAGCATCCTCATTGATAAATGACTCCCTCAACTTCGTTGCGTGGACGAGCGTCGAGGGCGTTGGTTTGGAACCAAGCTGCTGCGGGAGAACTTAGAGCGCCATCAAATCGCGATGAACTTCGAGGGCGTTGCGTTCGACCCAGTTGTGCGCCAGCAAGCCATCCGGGCGTACTTCCCAGACGGCAGTGCCAAGCATTTCGAATGGCGTGCGGCATGAGCGTGCGCCGACGAAACCAAGGTTTTTCCCCGTGAGTTTCCAGCGCGAAGCCACACGAGTGCCTTCCTGATTTTGAAAAGTTTCGATGCTGTCAAAGTTGAAGTCTTCGATTTTCGACAGGAAAACGCCGATCCATTCTATAAAGGCTTCGAGCCCGACAATGTCGACGCCGCCAGAGGTAATGACAAAGTCCTCTGCAACGAAGCGTGCTGCGGCTTGCGGGTCTTTCGCCTGCCAGACTTCACGCCAGAAGCGCTCAACAATTTCTACAGCTTTATGGTCCACCATCAGGGTTTCCTCGATTTTTTGGGGCGTTAAGGCCCCTTCAGTAGTGACGCTAAATAGATCTCAGTGGGGCAGGGGCGTAAGCGATGCACCCGTGCAGGTACGACGATAAGGCTCCATGGTTGGGATATTCGGAGTTTGCTATCAAGAACTCAAACGCATAAAGTTAATGGCATCTAGTAGAAAGACGAATTCATCATGCAAGCTGGAGACGTTGAAATCGATTTGTTGCGGGCGTTCATTGCCGTGGCGGAAACCGGCAGTTTTACCGCAGCGGCCGAGGTGATTTCCCGGTCGCAATCGGCCGTCAGCCAGAAGATCATCCGCCTGGAAGAAGTGCTGGGCATGCGGGTGTTCGCACGTACCAGCCGAACCTTGACCCTGACGCCGGACGGCGAGCGCCTGCTGGTCGGCGCGCGCAAGATGATGGTGCACTTCGACAATTTCGTTCGGGAGATCAAGGAGCCAGCGGCAGTTAACCTGCTACGCCTGGGGATCTCGGAAAATCTCGTGCCCACACAATTGCCGAGGCTGTTGTCGCGGTTCAGCAAGCTTTACCCCGATGTCCAGCTTGAACTCACAACAGGCCTGAGTAGCGACCTGTTGAGCGACTACGAAGCCGGCCAACTGGATGTAGTGATTGCCAAACGCAAGATCGGCAACAACGCTCAGCGCGGTCGAATCATTTGGCGCGAGCCGCTGGTGTGGATCGCCGCCAAGGACTATGAAATCGAGGCCTCGCGCCCGGTTCGCCTGGTGATGATGCGACCACCGTGCGCCTATCGCGCAATCATGATCGAAGCGATGGCGTCGGTACGACGTGAATGGTCTTCAGCCTGCCTTGCCAGCAACCTGATGGGTGTTCAGGCAGCCGTCGCGGCCGGACTCGGCATTACCGCGCTGGGCACTTCGTTCCTGCAGGAAGGCATGCGGATTGTCGAGCCCTCGGAAAAACTGCCGACGTTGCCAACGACGGAGGTGGCGGTGATTGGTGATGAGTTGCGCACGCAGCATCTGGTCCAGCCTCTGGTTTCGTTGCTGACCGAAGGCTTGATGTCGGGAACCAGTTTGACCTGAGGTCTAAGGCTGCGCGGGCGGATGAGCCGCGCAGCCTGGTTTCATTGCATTTGTTGCTTTGTCGAAGATTGATGCAGATTCAATAGACGCGCTGATCGCGTTTGCGCCCCTTTACCCACGACAAATGCGATTTGACGGGCGCTCTTCGGCTTACTCGAAATATGGGAAGTCGGTATAACCCTTCTCACCGTCGCGTGTATAGAAGGCGCAATGATGAGCCTCAGCCAGCGGCCAATTGTTTGTCATACGATCCACCAAATCAGGATTGGCAATGAAGGGTCTGCCGAAAGCTATCAGGTCTGCCCAGCCTTCATCCAATGCCGCCTGAGCCGACTGTTTGTCAAATCCTCCACACCAGATCAATGTTCCCTGAAAGGCTTCACGCACCTTTCGCACCAGGTCGTCACTGAGATTGAATTCGTTGAACTCGCTGTCCACGGTGTTGCCTGCAGGTAACGGTTGATAGACGACATGCAGATAGGCAATTTCACGGCGACTCAACTCGCTGCACAGGTACAGCAAAGTTTCTTCAGCGAATGGATCAGAGGGCATGCTATTGAATTTTCCGAATGGGGAGACGCGAACGCCGACCTTGTCGGTCCCTAGTTCCCGAATCGCAATGTCGACCACATCCAGCAGCAGGCGCGTGCGTGTTTGAGGTGTCTGCCCCCCATATTGATCAGTGCGGGTGTTAAGGGTCGAGTTCATGAACTGGTCGAAGAGATAACCATTGGCTCCGTGAATTTCCACACCATCAAACTCGGCAGCCTTCGCATTTCTGAAGGCAAGGGTGAACTCATCGAACAATCCCGCAACCTCCTCGGTTTCGATCTTGCGCGGGGTGTCTGCGCGAACGAAAACCGCCGAGCCATCGCTGTCGTAGATAAAGACATCGGATTGTCCTGCTCTCTCATCGGTCGCGCCACGCGGTGCCTCTCCGTCAGGTAGCATTGTGTGGTGGGCCATTCTGCCGACATGCCAGATTTGCAGAAAAACCGTACCGCCGTGGCGATGGACCCGGTCGGTCACCAGGCGCCAACCTTGAGTCTGCTCCGCTGTATAAATACCAGGAGTGCAGGCATAGCCGTTGCTGAACGCAGAGACATCGGTTGCTTCCGTAATGATCAGGCCAGCACTCACCCGTTGCGCATAGTAGGTCGCCATCAGCGCATTGGGGATGTCCCCGGTGGATGTGCGAGATCGGGTCATCGGGGCCATGACGATGCGGTTTTGCAGCCTGCGGGTACCTAGTGCATAGGTATTGAACAAGGAGGACATCTGAATTATCTCCAAAGTGAGCTGGAGAACCAGATTAGTTAGCGCTTATTCTCCTATCTACACACCCTTTGGTATGCAAGATCAGATCGCCCTATGACCCTTACAAAATTGCTTCCCCGTCTACCTATCGAGCGAACCCTGGGCATCATTTCAGGACGCTGGAAAGCAGTCATCATCCATGTCTTGCTGGAGGGTCCCAAGCGAACGTGCGAGATAGAGGCTCAAATTACCGGCATCTCGCAGAAAGTCCTGATCCAGCAGCTCAAGTCGCTCGAAGAACACGGCATTGTCTGGCGAAAAACCTGTCCTGAAGAGCCGCAACGCGTCGATTACACGTTGACGCCATTGGGATTGAGTCTTCAGCCGCTGATTGCGTCGCTTCAGGATTGGGGCCAGCAACATGCCGAAGAACTGGGGGATACCCACCGACTGCTACCGTGCGACGCGGTCGTGCGTCCGCTTGACGGCCAGCGGTAGTGCGAGTCTGCCGCTAACTAGACGTTTGAAGGGCAGGAGCAGTTGGCTCCCCCCGTCGTTCATCAAACTTGAGGAGAGCATCAAGGCCCATGGGCCTTCCCAACGCGGGCAGCAGTACCCTTGACCACCGGCCCTGCAAGCATCGCCATCATAAAAAATGAACCACCCCAGACCATAATCTGTGCGATGGCCAACAAAACGGAAACAGCAACCGTCGGTTTTGGGTGCGGGTCTGTCACTGACATCCTCGAAGGGCATTGAAAGATTGATCGGGCATTCGATATGCCATTTTTGCCGCTGGATGTACCCGCTCGCCAGCCTGAAAAAGTGCGGACGGTGTCCGCAAAAATGCACAACCGTGCTGACTCAGTTTTCAAAACAGGACACAAGGAAACTCATCACCGCCTGGACCGCCGGGGTATACCGGATGTCGCTATGGACCACTAACCACACATCCCGCGCAAAATCCGCTCCCACGGTCTCCATCGCTTGCAGGCCGTAGTGGCGACCAAGGAAGTAGGGCAGTGCGGCAATACCGGCGCCTGCTTGAGCGCAGGTGGCCTGGATATTCAGGTCATTGCTGCGCAGCAGGATAGCTCGGTCACCCGCTTGCGCCTTGAGCCAGTCCTGCTGTGGTGTTTGTTCCATCGTCTCGTCGTAAGCGATGAAGGTCAGGTCTTGCGCGGCTGTGTTGGCTAGATAGTCCGGCGAGCCATACAGGTGAAACGGCAACGTCGCGACCTTGCGGGCCACCAGGTCCGGCTCCGTGGGGCGGCTCAGGCGCACGGCTATATCCGCCTCGCGTCGTGATAAGGAAGCGCTGCCCAGGCTACCAATCAATTGCAGGGACAGCTGCGGATGTTTCATGCGCAATCCATTGATGCGGGGCGCGATCAGGGTACAGGCCAGCGCTGGTGGGGCACTGACGATGACTTCGCCGGTATAGCTGTCCTGCCCGGCCAACGCAGTGCGCTGCACCGCGAAGGACTCGCTTTCCATGCGTCGCCCCAACTGGGCGATACGTTCCCCGTCCTCGGTGATGACGTACGAGCGCGGGCGGCGGTCCACCAGTTTCAGGTTAAGCGAGCCCTCCAGCGCACTGATGCGCCGCGCCACGGTGGCATGGTCGACCTTGAGCTTGCGTGCCGCCGCGGATAACGACTGCTCATGGGCGAAGACAATGAAATAGCGAAGATCCTCCCAGTCAAACATGGGCGTTTTCTCATATGGAAGGTGAATTAATGGGGAGTTTTGCCCCGTCGGTAGGCCTGCAAGAATCTTTCAGCACCTGACAAACAGGTGCAAAGAGCCCCGCGTGCTGCCGGGTTTTCATCGCACGACTTGACGAGGAAAAAGCCATGTCTAAATCAACGCCTCTCGCGTATGCCGGCATCGTGGGTGCCACATTTTTCTGGGGCACCAACTTCAACGCGGGTGCCTACATCATTAAGAGCATGGCACCCATCAGCGCTTCCATTGAGCGCTTTTCGATTTCTACCCTGTTACTCGTACTGATTTTCGGTCTGGCCGGCAAGTTGCGCCTGAGCACGCTGAAGAACAATCTGGTGGCTTTTATCGGCCTGGGCCTGCTTGGATTTACTGCGTTCAACCTCGCGACATTCTTTGGCCTGCAAAGCACCACCCCCATCAACGGCGCACTGATCCTGGCGACCACGCCGCTGTGGACCATGATTTTTGCGGTGCTGCTTGAAGGCGAACGCATTGATCGGGGCCGTGCCACAGGTCTCGTGTTGGGCTTGCTGGGCGTAGGCCTGGTGATCACCCGAGGGGATATCCAGGTGCTTCTGGGGCTGAAAGTGGCCACCGGTGATGCGATCATTCTGGCCGGCAGCATTGCATGGGCTGCGAACATGGTCGGCACACGGCGCTTTGTCAAAAATGCAACGCCGCTGGAAACAACAACCTTCTCCATGTTGTTCGGTGTAATTGGCCTGATCGTTCTGGGCTTCATCTATGAGGCTCCGATGACCAACATCAGTAGCGCTTCGCTGTCCATTCATGGTGCAGTCATCTACCTGGCGGTCTGCGGTTCGTTGATCGCGTACTTGCTGTGGTTCAAAGGTATCCACGCCATCGGTGCCGCACGCACGTCGATCTTTTTCAACCTGGCCCCGGTGTTCACCATGCTGGTTTCTTCGGTGTTGGGTGTAGCGCCCAATGTCTGGCAACTGCTTGGCGCCGGTGGCGTCATTCTGGGCGTGGTGTTTGCCTCGGGTCTGGTGTTCAGGCCGACACAACCTGACCCGTTAGCCGCTGCTGCCAGCCCGCGCTGAGCTCCGCAAGGCGTTCAGCAACCCATCGCTGGCAAGCAGGCGGCTGACGTGATGCTATCCGGGCTTGATATCCAGCCGTTTGAACCTTGAAGCCAACGTCGTGGGTTTCAGCCCAAGAAGTTCGGCTGCTCCACCTTTGCCAAACAACCTGCCGTCAGCGGCCTTGAGCGCAGCCTGCATGTTGTTGCGCTCCAGTTCGCGCAACTGGGCATCGGTCATGATCGTGGGGGAGACGCTGGATGGTTGAGTCAGCAGAGGGCTGTGTTTGTTCTCTTCGGGCAGATCGAGCGTCAGGTCTACGCCGATTGAAGTGATCAGCGCACGCTCGATGACGTTTTGCAGTTCGCGGATATTGCCCGGCCAGGAGTAGTGCTGCAGGCGCTCGATATCCAGGTTGCGCAGACGACGCCCAGGCATGTTCAGCCGCTTTGCGGTTTGTTTAAGGAAGTGCGCAGCGAGAGGAGCGATGTCCATGGGACGATCGCGTAGTGCGGGAGACTGGATCGGGAATACGTTGAGGCGAAAATACAAGTCTTCGCGAAAGCGCTTGGCCGCGACCTCCAGGCGCAGGTCGCGATTGGTGGCGGCGATGATCCTGACATCGACCTTGCGCGTGCGCTCCTCGCCGACCCGCTCGAACTGGCCCTCCTGCAAAACCCGCAGCAGCTTGCTTTGCAGTTCCAGGGGGATTTCGCCGATCTCGTCGAGGAAAAGCGTGCCACCATCGGCCAGTTCGAAACGCCCGACACGATCGCGGACAGCGCCGGTGAAGGCGCCACGGATATGCCCGAAGAATTCGCTTTCGAACAGCTCGGTGGGAATGGCTGCGCAGTTGACCCGGATCAGCGGACTTGCGTTGCGGCGGCTGGCCTGGTGAATCGCACGGGCGATCAATTCCTTGCCGGTGCCCGACTCGCCGTTGATCAGCACGCTGGCATCGGTAGGGGCGACTACGTCGATCTGCTTGATGATTTTCAGAATGGGCGCGCTCTGGCCGACGATCTCGCGGAAGTTGTGCTCGATGTGAATTTCCTCCTGCAAGTAGGCGTTTTGCTCTTCCAGGCGCTTTTTCAGTACCTGCAGTTCATCAAGCGCACTTTGCAGTTGGGTTTCGGTATTGCGCCGTTCGGTGATATCGCGAAACACCACCACGGCCCCGACGATTCGGCCATCGGAAATCACTGGCGTACTGGTGAACTCCACCGGGAACGAACTACCATCGCGGCGCCAGAAGATCTCCTGTCGTCCTTCGTGAACCACGCCATCACGCACCGCCTTGTAGATCGGACAGTTCTCGACCGGGTATTGGCTGCCGTCGGCATGGGTGTGGTGGTGAATGCGGTGGATGTTCTTGCCGATCATGTCCCTGGGCTCCCAGCCCAGCATGCGAGCCCCGGCCGGATTTACAAAAGTAGCCAGGCCCTCACTGTTGATGCTGTAGATACCGTCCCCCACCGAACTGAGCAGCAACTGGTTATCACGTTCCGATTCCTGGAACAGGTTGAGGATATTGCGCCACTCGATCAGCCCGCCGCGCATGGTGCGCTCGGTGTGGGCCTGGTCGCGCTGGTATTGCTCATGGCTCAGTTCGCGCAGTACCACAATAAGCTGCTGCTGGCCCTTGATCTGCAAGGTCGTGGCGGAAATCGCCAATTCGATGCGCTCACCGGTCTTGCAATTGCAACTCAGTTCTTCAGTCCAGCCGCGACCTTTATCCATGACGGCTTGGGTAAACACGATCAAGTCCGCCAACTGATGCCCAAACAACTTGCTCACAGGCAGATCAAGCAGCTCCTGACGCGGGTAACCGAGCAACTTGCAGGTTGCGATGTTCAGGTCCATCAAGCGGTCAGAGAAGGGGTTGAGTAGCGCAATGGCTTCGGCGCAATGCTCGAAAACCATGTGTCGTGAAGAGTAGGCCAGGTCGGCCCAGCCATTGATGGAGTCAGTCTCGTTCATGGGTACGATATCTCGTGACATTACGAATTTTCGTATATCTACGGGAGTGCGTGATTCATTGACAGCATCAGATGCGCAATAAAAAACCATCTCAGATTAATTCGATTAACCTGAGTAAACAGAAACATCAAATTTTAAAAAAACGATATCAGATCAGGCGCGAGTACCGGATGCATTCATCCTGATCTGATCCGGTTTTTTATGCAGAAGCTGAATCTGTAACGAATATCGGCGCAAGTGCATATTGACCCCATCGAAGTTGCCCCGTGTGAGAGGGCAAACACTGATGAGGTCCCGAGCATGTATCAATACGACGACTACGACCGTGCACTGGTGCTGGAGCGCGTAGAGCAGTTTCGCGATCAGGTCGAACGCTATCAGGCGGGCGAGTTGAGCGAAGAAGAGTTTCTGCCGCTGCGTCTGCAGAACGGCCTGTATATGCAAAAGCATGCCTATATGCTGCGGGTCGCCATACCCTACGGCACTCTGTCGGCGCGGCAGTTGCGCACCCTGGCGCGAATCGCTCGCGACTATGATCGCGGCTACGGGCACTTCACCACCCGGCAAAACCTGCAGTTCAACTGGATCGAGCTGCAGCAGGTGCCTGAGATTCTGCAGCACCTGGCAGAAGTGGACATGCATGCGATCCAGACCTCGGGAAACTGCGTGCGCAATATCACCACAGAAGCCTTTGCCGGGGTCGCGGCCGATGAACTGATGGATCCGCGACCTTTGGCCGAAATCCTGCGCCAGTGGTCGACGATCAACCCGGAGTTTTTGTACCTGCCGCGCAAGTTCAAGATTGCTATCTGTTCTGCAAAACAGGATCGCGCGGCGATCATGATGCACGACATCGGCCTGTACCTGTATGCCGACGAAGCAGGCCATATGCGCTTGCGGGTGATGGTCGGCGGTGGATTGGGGCGTACTCCGATCTTGTCCCAGCAGATCCGCGAGGACCTGCCCTGGGAGCACTTGCTGTCTTATGTCGAAGCGGTGCTGCGGGTCTACAACCGTCACGGACGGCGGGACAACAAGTACAAGGCGCGAATCAAGATCCTGGTCAAGTCGCTGGGCATCGAAGCCTTTGCTGCTGAAGTCGAACAGGAGTGGCAGCAAATCAAAGATGGCCCGGCACAACTGACAGAGGCCGAATACCAGCGCGTCGCCCGTGCCTTTGTCGCACCGGCGTATCAATCGGTGAGTGATACCGAACTGAGTTTTGGCAGTCAGCTGATGGCTTCTCCTGACTTTGCACGCTGGGTCTCGCGTAATACCCAGGGACATAAAGTCCCGGGCTATGTGAGTGCAGTGCTGTCGACAAAACCCGGGGCGGACACACCGCCTGGCGACTTGACGGCAGAGCAGATGGAGGCGGTGGCCGACTGGTCGCAGCTTTTTGGTTTCGGTGAGATACGTATCGCTCATGAGCAGAATCTGATTTTGCCGGATGTGCACAAGAGCGATTTGTTCGCGCTGTGGACGCGGGCCTGCGAGCAGGGTCTGGGGGTGGCCAATGCCGGCTTGTTGACTGACATCATTGCCTGCCCCGGTGGTGACTTTTGCGCCTTGGCCAATGCTCGTTCGCTGCCCATTACCGCGGCGATCCAGGCGCGTTTCAAAGACCTGGACTTCCTGCATGACCTGGGCGATTTCAGCTTGAACATTTCCGGCTGCATGAATGCCTGTGGTCATCACCACATCGGCAATATAGGCATCCTTGGCGTCGATAAAAATGGCATGGAGTGGTACCAGATCACCCTGGGTGGCGCTCAGGGCAAAGCCGCGGCATTGGGCAAAGTGATCGGCCCGTCGTTCAGCGCCGAGCAAATCCCGGATGTTATCGAGCGCATCGTCGACACCTTCGTCGACTATCGCGAAGTCGAGGAAAACTTCATAGATACCTTCTCCCGCATCGGTATCGAGCCGTTCAAGGAGCGGGTCTACCCCAAGCACGCGGAGGCCCTGGCATGAACAATTTGCTGATGTTGTGCGAAGGGCGGGCGCGCCACGTTGTGGATGATCACTGGACCTTGATCCGCGACACCGAGGGCGAACTCCCGGCCGGCCCGCTGATCCTGCCATTGGCTCGCTGGCGCCAGCGACAGGAGAAGGACGAGCTGCAAAAAATCAGCGTGGATGGCGTATGGCTCGGGCCCGATGACGATCTGGAAAGCCTGGAAATGTGGCTGGATGTCTTGCCACTGATCGCCCTGGATTTTCCCAGCTTTCGCGATGGACGCGGCTACAGCCAAGCCTATCTGCTGCGAACGAGACTGGGCTGGGAAGGCGAGTTGCGCGCCATCGGCGACGTGCTGCGCGATCAGCTCAGCCATATGCGCCAGTGCGGGTTCACCAGTTTTGCCGTGCGTGAAGACAAATCCCCTGAAGATGCCCTGAAAGGGCTGGCCGGTATGAGCGTGCTGTATGGGCGTTCGGTGATTGAACCCCGGCCGCTGTTTCGGCGCCGCTGATCTGTACTCGTCAATCAGTGATACTCAGGCCTTGGCAAAGGCCTGGGTGGCCGGATTAACGACAGGAAACGAGTGTCGCTCGACAAGGCTCATCAACTGTTGGGCAATGTCGACCAGATCTTCCCCGGGACCGAAGACAGCACTGACACCCTGCGCGGTGAGCGAGGCGATGTCCGATTGCGCAATGATCCCGCCCAACACAACGGGGACGTCGATGCGCTGGCGATGCAGATGGTCGAGCAGGTCGCAGAGTATTTCGTTGTGCGCACCTGCCAGGCTGGAAAACCCGATCAGGTCAACCGGCCCGGCGTCGTCCATGGAGGCCAGCAACTCAGTTGGACTCTGAAACAGTGGCAGCATCCTGACCCTGAATCCTGCCTCGACGAGTACTGATGCGATCAAGCGGATCCCGCGATCATGGCCATCCTGGCCGAGTTTTCCGAGCAGTGCCTGTGGCGGCCGGCCATGCTGTGTCGAAAAGCGTGAAGTACGTTCACAAAGTGCCGCCCAACCAGGCAATTGGCCGCGCAGGGCACCATAGCCGTCGGGTTGAAAAGCAGGCGCCTGACGGTGACGAGGCCATGCTTTTTCCAGTGCCGTCGTGCACTCGCCTACGGTCGCTCTGGCGCTCATCGCGGCCATGTTGAGTTCCAGCAGATTGCCCTGGCCGCTCCGCGCGCAATGGGTGAGTGCCTGAAGGTGCGCCTGTACCTTTGCCTCGTCTCGCCTGATACGCATATGCTTGAGTCGGTGAATTTGGCGCTGACGGACCGAGAGGCTATCCACCGAATGTGTCGTATGGAGGGCCTGCGATGTCGCGCTCGCAGTCTTTTCTCCGACCCGCCGCAGCTCACCGCTATCGAGCCGCGCCTGTGTCCGAACTGCCTGGGCATGGATCATCATGCTGATCGAGCCATTGTTGATAGCCGCGACCACGCCGCCTTCGCCGTCTATGCGTGCAATGCACGCGCGCACCTCACGGCACATCGTCGCGGTCAGGGACTCCATCATGTAAGAACCGGCCCAAGGATCGATGACATCGCACAGACCGGTTTCTTCTTGCAGGATTTGTTGGGTATTGCTTGCCAGCCGTGCCGAACTTTCGCTGGGTAGCGCGAGGGCTTCATCCCAGGCGTTGGTATGCAGTGACTGGGTACCGCCAAATACCGCGGCCATGGCCTGCGCGGTCGTGCGCACGACATTGTTCATCGGCTCCTGTGCAGATAACGTCCAGCCGGAGGTTTGGCAATGCATGCGCATGGCCCTGGCGCTCGGGTTGTCAGCTCCCGATTGTTCGCTGATCTCGTTCCACAAAACCCGCGCGGCCCGCAGCTTTGCCACCTCGGTAAAGAAGTCGTTGCCGACACCAAAGAAGAAGCTCATCCGCGAGCAAAAGGCGTTGATATCCAGACCTCGAAGTCGCACCTGCTCGACGTAGGTACGTGCGTTGAGGAGGGTCAGTGCCAATTCGAGTATCGGATCGGCCCCGGCTTCCTGGAAGTGATAGCCGGACACCGAAATCGGGTTGAAGCGAGGCATGTGCCGGGCGAGGTATTCGATGACATCGGTGCAGATACGCAGCGAAGGTTCGGGGGCAAAGATGTAAGTGTTGCGCACCATAAACTCTTTGAGAATGTCGTTCTGGATGGTCCCGCTCAGTTGCTCCCTGGCGATGCCGCGCTCCTGGGCGGCCACGATAAAGGCGGCCAGAACTGGCAATACCGCGCCGTTCATGGTCATTGACACCGAGACCCGGTCCAGCGCGATGCCATCGAACAACTCGAGCATGTCCTCGACACTGTCGATGGCCACGCCAGCCTTGCCGACGTCGGCGGCGCAGTGAGCGTCGTTGGAGTCGTAGCCACGATGGGTCGGCAGATCGAATGCAACGGACAGTCCCTGGGCGCCCTCGGCGAGGCTTTGGCGCAAACGCTGATTGGACAGCTGCGCGTCGGCAAAACCGCTGTATTGACGGATCGTCCAGGGTTTGTGGGCGTACATGCTGGCGTAGGGGCCGCGCAGATAAGGCGGCGTTCCTGGATCGCTGTCCAGATGCTCGATGCCGGTCAGGTCGCCGGGGCGGTAAAGCGCTTTGAGTTGCAGGCCTTGGGGGCGGTGCAAGGGCGATCGAGTCATGGTCGTGTGCACTCCCGAGGCCAGGTTTTCTCGGTAAAGACATCGGCGAGCTTGTAGCCGTCGGACTGGCGAAAAATCTCGCACCAATGCCGTGAGTGTTGGCCAGCTTCGGCGGTACGCATATGAACGTGAACGCTGTCACCTATGTTGAGGTTGCCGTGGAAGTGAATTTCCCGTTGCCGTACCAAACCCGGGCGGCGTAGCTCCAGGACACTCCATTCGGCGCGCTCGACCAGCGCCTGGAAGTTGGCAAAATAAAGAAATTCGGCGCCATTGAAGTCGACGTCGGGACAGGGAGTAAATGAGAACACAGGCGTTGGTACCGACGCGGTACGGCTGATCTCGAAGTGCTCGAGCCAGTCGCCTTTACGCAACTGCTTGCCGAGCGCATGCAAGGCCTGCATGGCGACGGGGAGGGTGGCCTCGATCGGCTGGGCGCCCTTGAGGCAGGCTTTGGCGACACTACGATTGTCCCCCGGCGTGTGGCGGCTGACAAAGGTCGACATCAGGCTGATTTGTGCGACACAGCGCTGGCCGAGCATCAGCCGTTGTTCGCTGTAATGCCGGGTTTGGCCGGCCCGGCCGAGTGTTGTTTCTATCCTGAACGAGCGATTCTCGGTGATCGCCTGCAACTGCAGCCCCTGGCTTTTGACCAGGGTGAAGGCGGCATAGGCGATGCGCCCCTGTGGGTCGAGAAAGTCCGGCAACGGGCGGTCGTACAATGCGGCAAGCGCCAGCCAATGTTGGTGACCGCATTCCTTGAGCAGCCAGTTTTCGGACAAGCCGGTGTAAGCCAGATTGGGCATGCCGGCGAGGTAAGTCTGTTCGAGGCTGACGTTATGCATGCTGAACCCCTGATGTCGGCCCGCGCAGGGCCGACGGATAAATGCCAGTCGAAAAGTCAGCGGCCAGCGGCCAGATGCTCGACCACAAACTGCGCATCCCGGGCCACCCCGGAAAACCGCCCCGAGCCCCAGGTGTGTAGCCAGGGCAAGCCGAGGAAGTACAGGCCCTTCTGGGCGGTCACGCCGCGTTGGTGCCCGGGATAGCTGCGGCCGTTGAACACGGGGACGTCGACCCAGGTGAAGTCCGGCTGGAAGCCGATGCACCAGATGATGCTGGTGATGCCGGAGCCTGCCAGGTCGAGCTCGGTGATTTCCTGCCCGGGCTTCCACAGCGGTTCGTAGACAACGCCGGCGGGAGCCTCGATGCCTTTTTCCGCAATGTACTTGTCGATGCTCGCGTTGATTCTGTTGTACACGGCGTCAGCGGCGTCGAGGTTGCTGCCAAGGTCCGGGGCGAACTTGAGGGTGGTGCCGTCCAGGCTGTCCAGGCGACCGAACAGTTGCATGCCTTCGCTGGCGAAGCGACGCAGGTCGATGTCGCGCCCGCCGTCGCGGCCGGTGACGTAATGGTTGGTGTTGTCGCGTACCCCCTCACGCAGCGGGTGTATATCAACGCCCATGTCGTAGTAGCCCATCTCGGCCAACCAGTCGACCACGTCCTTGCCACGGTGAAAGCGTGCACAGCGGGGCGCATCGCCCACCGCAAGGAACACTTTGCGACCGGCCAGGTGCAGGTCTTCGGCGATTTGCGCGCCGGACTGCCCGGAGCCGACCACCAGGACTGCGCCCTCTGGCAGCTCATCGGGGTTGCGGTATTGTTCGGAGTGGATCTGCCGGATCTCGAGCGGCAGGCGTTCGGCCAGGCGCGGAATGATCGGGGTGTGGTATCCGCCGCTGGCGACGATCACCTGGTCGGCGCTGAAGTCGCCTGCACTGGTGTTGAGCAGGTAGCCGCCTTCTGCGCGGGTGGTCATGCGCAGTACGGTCACGCCTTCGCGCACCGGGGCGTTGACCTTGGCGATGAAGCCGTCCAGGTAGTTGATGATCTGCTCCTTTTTCATGAATCCGTGCGGGTCGTCACCGGCATAGGGATAGCCGGGCAGGGCGCATTGCCAGTTTGGCGTCACCAGGCAGAAGGCGTCCCAGCGCTGGTTACGCCAGGTGTGGGTCAGGGTGTGTTTTTCCAGCACCAGGTGGTCGATGTCTTGCTGTTGCAGGTAGTAACTGGCCGAAAGGCCGGCCTGGCCGCCGCCGATAACGATCGCTTTGTAGTGGGTCATGCTGTGGTCCTCTGAAAAGTCGTGATTCAAATCTCGGAAAATCCGGCGTAATTCACCTGGCCGGCGCCCTGGTTTTTGATTTCCAGTACCTCGACCTGCGCCTCGCTCGCGGTGAATTTGTTCGCGGTCAGGCGCAGGCTGCCGAGCGTGTCCATCGCTGCGCTGCAATAGAAACCCTTGACCTGCCTGACCCGTTCGGAGGCATTGTTGAGGCCGGTTTCGGCACGGCGCAGAAAATCGGCCATGGGGTAGCTTTGGCCCGCTTGCAGGTGTTCGTAGATGGTGGTGGACGGCGAGTAGGCGTTGCTCTCCTGGCCATCGGGCCAGCGCAAGCGGATGTTGACGGCGGGCATGTCAGTGCTCCTTGATCAGGTTGGGGTAGCTGAAGCCGGTAAAGGGCTGCTGTCGCAGGTTCCAGAATTGGTGGTGCTGGTCGGCCAGCTGTACGTCGAGGCAGGCGCTGTCGTTGATCGTGCCGATTGGCGCGCAGTGCAAACCTTCGAAGGCGAAGGCTGCCTGCACGGTGGCCAGGTCTTCCGGCTTGAGGGTCAACAGGAAGCCGTAGCTGGGGAAGGCTTGCAGCCAGCGCTCCAGGGACGCATCGCCAGGCCGGGGCAGGCAATCCAGATTGATGCGAGCCCCGCATCCTGTGGGCTCGAGCAACATCAGCAAGGAACCGAGAATCCCGGCGTTGCTGATGTCCTTGGCGGCCACTAACAGGCCGGCCTCGGCCAGGCGCGGGATGACTTCGAGCTTTTCCCGCAAGCGTTCGCCGGATACGCCTTCGAAGGCTTTCCAGTAGGGCGCTTGACCGTGCCATTGGCCGTTAAGATCCACGACCATGGCCAGGGTCTGGCCGGGTGCGACGTGCAGGGTCGAGAGCAGGCTGCGGGCCCAGCCGGTGATCGCCACGGCAAGTGCCGCCGGGTTGTCGGGGCTGAGGCTGGTATGACCGCCCGCGAGGATCAGGCCATAGGCGCTGCAGGCGTCGCGGATGCCGGCGAGCAGGCTGTCGGCGGCGTCGAGATCGTGGTGCCAATAGGCATTGACCACTGCCGTGGCACGGCCGCCCATGGCGGTTATATCGCTGACGTTGGCCATGACCGCCGACCAGCCGGCGAACCACGGGGCCTGGGCGACAAAGTTCGGCAACATGCCCTCGATGGCGAGCAGTTGGTATTGGTCGCCACAACGGATGGCTGCGGTGTCGTCACCGGGTAACGCGTAGCGTTCATCGTCGCTGCACGCCCGCGCCGGGATCGCTCGCGCCGGTTGCTGGATGGCTTGTTTGGAAAGCATGGCCGGCGTGTTTTTCAGGGCCGCCAACAGGGTGCGCAGATCAATCACCATGGCGACGGCTCCGGCGAGACGTCAAGGCAACCTGACGCCGCATGAAAGGGTAGCAATCAAGGTCTGCCTGCATCAGCACATGGGGCTGGCCAAGCAGTTCGATGGCCTCAAGCGTCTGCCAGTGCAAGCCATGGAAGTACTGCTGGTTGGCGATCTGCACGGTGGCCAGGAAGGTCTGGCAGCCCAGGTCGATGGCCCGTGATACGGCTTCGTTGACCAGTGCTTTGCCGATCATGCCGTGGCGGCGGTAGGCCCGGTCCACGCAAAGACGACCACCGAACCAGACGCCGGACTCGGTCTGGTAGATCCGCACGGCGCCGATCACCTGTTCCGGCATGCCGCAGTGGTGGGCGATGGCAACAATGGCAATGGCCTGAAAGTCGCGCTCGTCCTTGTCTTTCTCCAGCAAGCGCTGCTCCTCACAGAACACCGCGCGGCGCAGTGCGTAGTAGCCGCTGCGCTCCCAGGTTTCATCGGCCGGCTTGACCAGCAAATCGTCGGCGAGGAAATCCCGGAACGTGTCGTCGCTCAAGGCGAAAGCGTGTTCGGCCATGGTCAGGCTCCTGTCACTCGTGATGTTTCAGGGCCGAGCAGGCGCCGCATTTGGCGCAGCCGGCGTTGATGTTGTCCGAATGCAGGCCATGCCGGCGCAGGCTCGCACCGATACGCGGATAGAGCCGTTGCATGAAGGCACTGTCGGGTTTCGGGTGGTGGGCCAGTGGGGTGCCATCGATCGGCACGAAGGGCACCACGAAGGGGTACACGCCCATGCGTGCGAGCCTTTCGCACATGTTGGCGATGGCCTCCTCGCTGTCGCCCAGTCCGGCGAGGATGTAGGTGCTGACCTGGCCGTGGCCGAAGACCTTGACCGCGGCCTCGAAGGCGCTGAAGTAGCGTTGCAAAGGCACTTCGGCCTTGCCCGGCATGATCCGCCGGCGCACTTCGTCGGTGACGGCCTCCAGGTGCATGCCAAGCGAGACCACGCCGCTTTCCCTGAGGCGCTGGAACCAGACATCCTCGTCCGGCGGCTCGCATTGGGCCTGGATCGGCAGGTCCACCGCGGCCGTCACGGCCGCCGCCGATTCGCAAAGGATTGCCGCGCCACGGTCGGGCGTCTGCGGCGTGCCGGTGGTCATCACCATGTGCTTGACGCCGTCCAGTTCGACCGCCGCCCTGGCGACCTCGGCCAGTTGTGCCGGGCGCTTGCGGGCAATGGTCTTGCCCGATGCCAGCGACTGGTCGATGGCGCAGAACTGGCACGAAGTGGCTGCTTCGTTCATGCGGATGCAGTGCTGCAGGACGGTGGTCGCCAACACGTCCTTGCTGTGCAGCGTCGCGATCTTCCAGTACGGCGTGCCGTCTTCGGTGCTCAAACCATAGAAATTCGGCACGCCCGGCAGTTGCACCTGGCCAACCTGCAAGCCTTCGCGAAAGATCAGCGCCTGGCCGCCGCTGGCGTCAGGTACGGCAGAGTAGGGCGAGTCCAGGGAGGCGCGGTTGAGCATCGGCACCATGGCGGTGTGGGCGCCCAGACTCAACGCCTTGTGGTCCGACGGCCCCGCTCCGCCTTTGCGGCTGAGACCTTCAGAGCCTTGCCAGCGAACGCCATGGCATTGCAATTGGGCCAGCAGATCGTTGGCGATCACTTGGCTATTCATGCTCGCAAGCCTCGCGACGTTCATGCACATGCGCAGTGGCGCGGCGGTCGATCTGCAGGCTGAGCAGTTCCGGGCGGCTGTAATGACCGACCGAATCCATCATGCGTTTGCGCTTGTCGATCAAGGCGAAGTCCAGGTCGGCAATGATCACCCCTTCGCCTTCGGTCAACTGCGCGAGCAGCTTGCCTTCCGGCGAGACGATGGCCGTGAAGCAACCACCGGAGATGGGTTCGATGGCACAACCGGTGTCGGCCATGATTTGCGCCTGTTGCCCGGCATCGAGCCAGGCCGTGGCGTTGACCACGAAGCAGCCGCTTTCCAGGGCGTGGTGGCGGATGGTCACTTCAATTTGATCGGCGAAGATCTGCCCGACCAGGGAGCCGGGGAACATCGCCGCGTGAATCTGTTCGGAGTCGGCCATCAGGGCGTAGCGCGCCAGCGGGTTGTAATGTTCCCAGCAGGCCAGCGCGCCGATGCGGCCAACGGCGCTGTCGGTGGCGCGCAGACCGGAGCCATCGCCCTGGCCCCAGACCATGCGCTCGTGATAGGTGGGGGTTATCTTGCGTCGGTGCTGGATAAGCGTGCCGTCGGCGTCGAACAGCAGTTGAGCGTTGTAGATCGTGCCGCCATCGCGTTCGTTGACGCCGATACAGGCGACGAGGTTGGCTTCGCGGCAGGCTTCACCAATCTGGCGGGTGACGTCCGAGGGCACGGTGACCGACTCTTCGAGCAGCTTGAGGTGTTGCCTGGCCATGGCAAAGGGCGGCTGCACAAAAGAGAAATAGGGGTAGTACGGCACCACGGTTTCCGGAAAGACAGCAAACTGCACGCCTTCGCGGCCCAGTTCCAACAGCTGGCGGCAGAGTTTGTCGACGGTTGCCTGGCGCGAGTAGAGCACGGGACTGAACTGCACGGCGGCGGCGCGAATAACGGGCATGGGCTAATTCCTTGAGGCGGAGGCGGGAGGCTGGAGGTCTTTGCAGGCCCGCCCGCTTCCTGCGTGGGGGCGGGCGGGCCGCGATTCAGGCAGTCCAGGTATCGATGATCATCGCGCCCTCACGACGCATCAGCAGACGCAGGTCCATGACATCCAGCGGGTTGATTGGACGAATGCCTTCGATCAGGGCTTTTTCGGTCTGGCCATACAGGGCCTGCAAGGCGAAGCGGCAGGCATAGACCTCACCGCCTTCAGCCATGAATGCCTTGATCTGGTTATTGACGGCCAGGTGGCCGGGGAAGGCTTCAGCGCCCAGGGTGGGGAAGCCGCGTTGCACGCCAAGTTGCACGCCTGGCCCGTAGAGCAGGATCTTGGTTTCAAAACCTTTGCGCAGCAGGCGCTTGGCTTGCAGCATGTTGACCAGGCCGATGGAGCCTTCGAAGGCGATCGTGTGGAAGGTCAGCAGGGCCTTGTCACCGGGTGCGGCCTTGACGTCCTCGAAGACCTTTTCTTCGTAGTTGACCAAAAAGTCGCCGTCTTGGTAGTGGGCAATGTCCACATTGGGCATGGTGTCGTCTCCAGTAGTGCTTGCTGTTATCGATGGCCGGGATCGGCCGATCGGTTACAGGGACTGGAGCGAGAAGCGTGCCACTTGAATTCCGTTGATTTAACTAATGTTCAAGCTATTGATATACAAAGATATTTTATTGTTTTTTCGAATTTTTCAGAGCCCTCTGGGTCCATCGCCGGATCACGAATTTGCGTATAAATACGGAGTTTCGTAGTCGCCTGATACGAGATGTCGTAGTGGTGCGCGAGTCAGGGCCCCGCGACATTTGCAGCGAGCTTGAATAGCGCAGTGTTTTGCAGAAAAGAAAAAACCCGGGCCCCTTCACCGCGTCGCGATGAAAGGGCCCGGGTTTTAGCCGTTGGCGATCAGAGGGGTTCGCTACAGTGCAATGCCTGCGATGCCTCTAGCGCGCTGATCTGCGCTTCGGAAAACGCAAAGTCGCGTAGCACCGAGCGAGAATGTTCACCGTTTTGCGGGGCGGGCGCATAGGGCGTTTGCGCAGCCTGCGCGCTGTTGATGGGGAACCCCGGGACCCGCACCACACCCTGCACAGGATCGTTGAGCTCGACCAGCATGCCATTGCTGGCGAGCTGCGGATGCTTCAGCAGATCGCTGTAGTCGGCCACCTTCGAACAGAGAATGTCCGCTTCATGCAACACGTGCAGCCAATGTGCCGTTGGCTTGCTCATGAATACATCGGTCAGCGCTGCGCACATCTCGGCACGGTGGATGACCCTTTGCGCGGAGTTGACGAAGCGTGGGTCGGCGATCCATTCTTCGTGATTCAGCACCTTGCACAAGGTCGGCCAGCGGTTGCCGTTGTAGGCCGCTACCATCAGCCAGCCGTCCTCGGTCTGGAAGGCTTCGTTGGGTGCCGAGTAGGGGGCGCTACTGCCGATGCGCGTCGGCAGCTTGCCATCGCTCAGATAACTGGTGATGGACGACTGTTGCAGAGCCAGCGCCGAGTTCATCAGGCTGACATCCAGATGGCCGCCCAGCCCATCGCTCTGACGGGCGTGCAGCTTGGCCAATACGGCCATGCAGGCCATGTATCCGGTGACCACATCCACCACCGGCGCCTGTACCTTGCAGGGGGCCGCGCCCGGCGTGCCGATCAGGCTCATCAGGCCGGAATCGGCCTGAAGAATCCCGTCGACGCCCGCCCGGTCCGAATAGGGACCTTCCTGGCCGTAGGCCGAGATCGAGCAATAGATCAGGTCGGGCTTGAGTGCTGCCAGGGCTTCATAACCCAGGCCAAGCCGGGTCATCACGCCCGGGCGCATGCTTTCGATCAGCACGTCGGCTTGCAGCACCAGGCGCTTGATGACCTCGATGCTGTCGGGGTGCTTGAGGTCCAGGCCGATGCATTGCTTGCCGCGGTTGAATGCGTGGTAGAGCGCGCTGTCTTCACCCACCCAGGCTGGCCCCAGGGTGCGCCCCAACTCACCTTCGCGGGGTTCGACCTTAATCACCCGCGCGCCCATGTCGGCCAGCAGCATGGTCGCCGTGGGGCCTGCGGCGATCTGGGTGAAATCGAGGACGGTGAGGCCGTCCAGTGCGTTACGTAACATGATTATCTCCTCGGATCGACGCCCGGGGTTTCTTGAAGGTACCTTGGGCGGTGGCCAAAAGAGTTCCAGTGTCGGACAGCAGCTCGGCTTCGGCGAAGTAGAGGCTCCTGCCGGCGCGGCGGACCCGGCCCAATGCGCTGACGCTCCCTTCGAATGCCGGTTGCAGGTAGGCAATGTTCAACATCGCGGTGAGTCCATGGACCTCTGCTTCGCCTTCGTTACTGTGCAGGCCGGCGTAGCCGCAAGCCGCGTCCATGAGCGTGGCGATCATCCCGCCGTGCAAGGCGCCCTGGCGGTTGAGATGGTGCTCGGCGATGTGCAGCTGGAATTCGGCCTCTCCCGGCACCCAGCGGACCAGCGTGACGCCCAGGCCCTGAAGAAAGGGATTGTGCAATTGCATGATCGCTCCTCGGGCCACCTAGCGGCCCTTGTAGTGCGGTACACGTTTCTCGGCGAAGGCTTGACGGCCCTCGATGCGATCTTCGGTATCGCGCAGCACCCCCCAATACAACTCGGTCAAACGCTGGGCATCGCGGTCGCTGAGGTGCGCTGTGCTGCGTGACAGGGTTTGCAGTGCCTGTATGGCCAGGGGCGCCTGCCGTGCAATGCGCTCGGCGAGCGCCATGGCACGGGCCAGCAATGCGTCGTGGCTGTCCAGCCGTTCGGAGATCAGGCCGATAGTCAGTGCCTGATGGGCATCGATGCGTTGCCCGGTCAAGGCCATCTGCATGGCAGGGGCCGCCGGTATCGCCCGCATCAGTCGATGCAAACCACTGACTGCCGGGATGGAGCCCACGGCAGCTTCGGGCAGCCCGAAGGAGGCGCTGCTGCTGGCGATACGCAGGTCGCATTGCAACGCCAGCTCCAGACCACCGCCCAGGCAGTGACCGTTGACAGCGGCAATCAGCGGCTTGTGCAGGTCAAGGTCGGTGAGGTCCATCAAGCGGATGTACAGTCCGGCATCCGCCGCTGGTTCATTGGCCAGGAACAGCGCCTGGGCATATGAGGCGGACGAGGAACGGGTACTTTTAAGGTCCGCGCCGACGCAGAACGCCCGCTCGCCGGCACCGGTGATGACGGCGACGCGCAGCTCGGGGTCGTCGCGCACCTGCACCAAGTGTTCGCGAAGGGCCTGGAGCGAGTCCAGGTCCAGCGCGTTCAAGGCCTGTGGACGATCAAGCGTTATCAGCGCAATCGCACCCTGTATTTGCATTGAGACTGGCATGGTGCTCACCTCAGACACTGGCCGACGACAGACTGCGTCCGCCACAGACATACAAGGTTTGCCCGGTCACATAGGCGCTGGCCGGATCGAGGAAAAATTCCACGGCGTTGGCGATGTCCTCGGGGGTACCGATGCGTTTTACCGGTACGGTTTCCTTGAGTTTTGCCTGCACGTCCGCGGCGAAGCCCTGGAACAGCGGGGTATCGACAATGCCAGGCGCGATGGCGTTGACGGTGATGCCCTTGGCGGCGAACTCGATGGCCAGGCTGCGGGTCAAGCTCACCACGCCGCCCTTGGCCGCCGAGTAGTTGGCCTGGCCGAATCCGCCGAGCCAGGCCCTGGAGGACATGTTGACGATACGGCCGAAGCCTTTTTCCAGCATCAACGGCAGGGCGGCCTTGCAGCACAGGAACTGGGCGCGCAGGTTGGTATCGACGACCAGGTCCCAGTCCTGTTCGGTCATGTTCAGGAAACGCTTGTCCCTGACCACGCCGGCGTTGTTGACCAGAAAGTCGAGCGAGCCGTGGGCTTCGCGGATCCGCGCAAACGCTGCGTTGACGGCCTCACCTTCGGTCAGATCCAGCGCAATGCCGGCGACGTTCAACCCTTGCCCCGTCAAGGCATCAACGCTTGCGGCGAGGGCTGCTTCGTCGCGGTCCAACAGATAGACAAACAAGCCCTGGCGCGCCAGTCGTTCGGCGATTGCAAGGCCGATGCCGCGAGCGGCGCCGGTGATCGCGGCGACCTGTGTGGCAGTGAAATTTCGTGTGCTCATCTCAAACTCCCAGAATGTGGACAGCAGAGGCGGCGTGATCGACACCGGCGATACCGCCACCGGTGCACTGCGCCAGGCCCAGCTTCGGTGTACCGGCCTGGCGACTGCCGGCGCGCCCTTGCAATTGCCAGGTCAGCTCGACCATTTGCGCGACGCCGGTGGCACCCAGCGGATGGCCCTTGGCAAGCAGACCGCCGCTGGGGTTGACCGGAACGCGACCGCCGAGGGCGGTGGCACCCGAGTGCAACAGCGACACGGCTTCGCCCGGTGCCGCCAGGCCGAGGGCTTCGTAATAGAGCAGTTCGGCGATCGTGAAGGCGTCATGCAGCTCGACCACGCCGATGTCGGCGGGCGCAACCCCGGCTTGCTCATAGGCCAGGCGCGCCGCGCGTGCGGTGATTTCGGCATCGAGAATGTCGTCATCACCGGTTTCGCGCATGCCCGAGACAATGATCGACCCCAGCACCTTGACGGCTTTGGCCTGTGGACCCGGCTGCGTTCCGAGCACCATTGCGGCGGCGCCATCGACTTGCGACGGGCAGCACTGCAACAGGGTCAGCGGATCGGCGATCATCCGCGAGCTCAACACCTGTTCCAGGGTGACTTCGGTACGCTGCTGCGCATACTCATTGAGCGAACCATGGTGGCGGTTTTTCACGGCAACAGCTGCGAGGTCGGCTGGCTTGGCTTCTCGCTCATGGATAAAGCGGGTGGCGCGCATGGCATACACTGCCGGCAGAACCATACCGGCGGTGGCGTACAGGTCGGTCATGCGATCGTTGCGCTGCATGGGGATGGTGCCGCCGCCCAACGCCGTCAGTTGCTCGATACCAAACACCAGTACCCGCTCGTATTGCCCGGACAGCAGTGCATGCCGAGCCAGGTGGACAGCGGTGGCGCCGCTGGCGCAGGCGTTCTCGATGTTGTAGACCGGAATACCCTTGAGGCCCAGGTCACGCAAGATCACCTGACCGAGAATCATCCCGCCCAGCACATTGGCGCAATAAACTGCCTGGATGTCGGCCAGGGCGACGCCGGCATCGGCCACCGCGTCAAGGATCGCTCGCTGGGCAAGTTCCGGCGCCATCACGCCGGTGTGGCGGCCAAAGGGCGTCATCGCAGCGCCCATTACATGCATCTGGGTCATGGACGTACCTCCAGGGATTCGAATACGTAGCCAAACGTCTCGTCGGCAACCACTCGGCATTTTTCGCCAATGAACGGGCGGTCGCTGCTGCCCTTGAGGCGGCCGAAAAGGCGCACGGGACCTGGCAGGTCGACGTAGGCCAGAACGAAGGGGTTCAAACCGCTCTTGGGGCTGGGGTGCATGATGGTGAAGCTGTACACGCGGCCTTCCACGCTCAGAATGGTGTCCTGGAACTGGTCGGCCAGTGGCGAATCGTCAGGTACCGCGGGAAAGAAGACTTCGTCAGTGCCCAGATGTCGCGAGGCAGCAAGACCGGGCGGTGTGGTGGATGCCCAGATGGGTGACGGACTGTTCATGTGACCTCCTGTTTTTATCGACGCTCGATAGCGACGTCTGGAGGTATGTTCGGCCACGCCTCAATGGGCGACAAACGATATAAAAACGCGGTTCAATTGAGAAAAAGTAAAGCCAGCAGCGGCGGAGGGGCTCATTGAGTGATGCAGATGGAGGCGGGCCTTAACGGCCCGCCTGGATTATCCTACGCCTTGAAATCAGTGGACAAAGACAACTCACGCCACTGTTCCAGCTCAGAGGCAACGGCCGCGTTCTTCTGTTCAATCCTTTCTATGGCGTCACTGCCCAAAGGTAAACGCAAGGGTGGGTTGGGCGCGTCGACCAATGCCAGGATGGCCCCTGCAAGCTTCTCGGGATCACCGGGCTGACCATGATTGGCCGTTTCGGCAAACCGGCGCATGGCACCGACAGTGGCGTCGTAGTCCGCGATCACCACGGGGGATGTGACAAGCGACTGCTCATCGAGAAAGTCGGTGCGGAAAAAACCCGGCTCAACCACCGTAGCCTTTACACCGAGTGGCATCAGTTCCTGCGCCAAGGCTTCGGTCAAGCCCTCGACAGCGAACTTGGTCGCGCCATAAACCCCCCAACCGACGTAGGCTTGGTAACCTCCGAGCGAGGAAAAGTTGATGATGTGCCCCGAGCGCTGCTTGCGCATATGCGGTAGCACGGCCCGCGTGACGTTGAGCAAACCGAAGACGTTGGTGCTGAAAATGTTGTGCACCTCAGCAGTGCTTGCTTCTTCGACCGCCCCCAACAAGCCATAGCCTGCGTTGTTGACCAGAATATCGATCCGGCCAAAACGCTGGATGCCTTCTGCGATTGCTTCATGGGCATCGCTCTCGCGCGTCACGTCCAGTTTCACCGCGAACAACCGCGGGTGCTCGCCGAACCTGGCCGTCACATCGGCCGGTTTTCTTGCGGTGGCGATAACGTTGTCGCCAGCCTCCAGCGCCCGTTGCGTGAGCAGGGCACCAAAACCACGGGATGAACCGGTAATCAACCAAGTACGCATGACAGTGTCTCCACGTATCGAATTGAATCGAATTGAATCGAAAATTCCTTCGTCGGTAACTTGCTTGCATCCATGGAAAAAAGAGGAGGTGAGGCTATGGGGACGTATGCCCGTCGATGGTCGTTCCGGCCATTTTCTCGAGCACTTTGACCACATGGGTCATATCCCGCGCCGGATCGCCTTCGCTCATGGCCTGATCGAAGAACTGTTTGACCACAGCGCAGGTGAAAGCCGGTGTGCCGATGTTTTCCGCCTCGGCCAGGAACAGCCGTACATCCTTGCGCATCAGGTCCAGGCGAAAGCCGAAGTCGAATTGGCGCGGCAGGACGGTACCGGCCAGTATATGTTCGCTGCTGAAGCTGCGCGCGGTGCTTGCGTTGAGCATTTCCAGCATTTGCCCGGGTTCGAGCCCGGACTTGATACCGAACAGCAGTGCTTCGCTGGTGGCCACCAGAGTGGCGCCAACGATCATGTTGTTGACCAGCTTCAAGGTCTGGCCCAGGCCTGGCGTTGTGCCGATATGCTCGACTTTTTTGCCGAAACAGGCGAACACCGGCTCGCACTGTTGGTAGGCGGTCTTGTCACCCCCCACCATCACCGACAGGGTGCCATTGAGTGCGCCTGTCACGCCACCGGCCAACGGCGCGTCCAATGCCTGGATACCCCGATCGCGCAGCGCCTGTTCGATACGCCTGGCCATGCTCGGACCGGTGGTCGAGTGGTCCACCAGGATTTTCACCTGTTGCCCGTGGATGACCCCGTTGTCGCCCAGCACCACGTGCTCGACGATATCCGGAGTCGGCACGCAAATCAGCACGATCCGCGCGTGATCGGCGACATCGCGGGGGCTGCCATGGCTGCGCGCTCCGCGTGCGAGCAAGGGCGCCAATACCTGCGGATTGGGGTCGAAGAGGCTCAGGCCATAGCCATTGTCGAGCAGGTGGTGGGCCATTTTCTGGCCCATGGCGCCTAACCCGATAAAGCCGATGGTTTCGCTCGCTGCAGCGTCTGAATGCGGAGGAAGAGGGCTCATCGCGTGTCGTCCTTATTATTGGGAAGACATCATCCTAGGTGCGGCGATTGCCCTGCGACAAAGGAGTTATTGGCCCCTTTGGGTTGACAAAAACTCAAGCGCCTTCGCGGGTCAAACGTGCCTGTTCCAGGATCCACTCGCGAAAAACCCGCGTGTCATCGCTCTCTTCGCGGTGCCTGGGCGTGAGCAGATAATAGGTGTACACGCCCATGTCGACGATCTGTTCGAATGGCCTGATCAGGGTGCCGTCCCGCAGTTCCTTCTCGACCAGGAACAACTGCGCCATGGCAATCCCCTGGCCACCGGCGGCAGCGGCATAGACCATCGAAGAGCTCTGATATGACATTCCGGCAAGCGCATCGACGTCACGGCTCACACCGCTTGCCTCCAGCCAGTAGCGCCAGTCTTCGGGCCTGGCGATCGAGTGCAGCATGGTGTACTGCGCGATGTCGGCGGGTGCATTGAGGCCCGGGCCGTGCTGCAGAAGGGAAGGGCTGCAGACCGGTGCAAGGCGGTTATCGCTCAACACGTAACAATTGCAATTGGGCCATTCGCCGGCACCGAGACGGATCGCCGCGTCGATGTCTTCCTTGTAAAAATCGACCGGTTCAAGCGATGCGGTCAACAACACCTCGATCTTGGGATGTTCGGCGTGAAAGCTGGCAAGCCTGGGTATCAACCATTGCATGGCAAACGTGGTGTAGGCGCGCACCTTGATTTGCCGACGCAGGGGCGGCGACATGAGTTTCTTCGTGGCGCCGCGCAAGTCTTCGATCACCCTCGCCACCGCACGAAAATATTGTTCGCCGGAGTGGGTCAAGGTGATTTGCCGATGCCCCCGCACAAACAGGTCGAGTCCGAGAAATTCCTCGAGCGCGCGGATCTGCCGACTGACCGCACCGGGCGTGACATTCAACTCATCGGCGGCATGGGTGATGCTCAGATGACGCGCAACGGACTCAAAGGCACGGATGGCATTCAGTGGCGGCAGTCGGTCCATGGAAGTCATCTCTTGTTGTTGGAAGTTACTGTATTGGAAAAAACGGGGACGCGGAGTGTATTTAATTGCCCGGCGCATCCCAACAATAAAGTGAACGCTTGATAAAAGCTCAAGGTGGGCGCCCGTTTTAATCGATTGTCGTCCGGGGTCTGCGATTTCTACGATCGGCGCGCACGCGCCATGCGGTCGTGGTGCAGCTCCCGACAACAATAAGAGATCCATTTATGAAGATCGCTAAAACGCGCCATCGCAAGCATTTTCAACGCGCCTCAGGACTGGCATTGTGCGGCGCAGTCAGCACTGTGCATTCGCCGGCTCATGCGGACTTCATCACCGACAGCAAAGCCAGCATGGATTTACGCAACTACTACTTCAATCGCGACTTTCGCCAATCAGGTGCGGCGCAAAGCAAGGCGCAAGAGTGGGCCCAGGGTTTTGTCCTGCGCTATGAATCCGGCTTTACCCCCGGAGCGATCGGCGTTGGCCTGGATGCATTGGGCATGCTCGGCGTCAAATTGGACTCGGGCCCATCCAGAACCGGCACGGGTTTGCTCGTTACTGATCGCGACCCGGCCGGGCGCGCCCAGGATGAATACAGCAAATTGGGGCTGACCGCCAAGTTACGCATGGCGCAAAGCACGCTGAAAGCCGGCACCCTGATGCCCAAAATGCCCGTGGCGATGTACAACGACACGCGTTTGTTGCCGCAGACATTTCGTGGTGCCTGGCTCAACAGTGCCGACCTGAGCAATACCACCTTCGATCTCGGGCGATTCGACCGGATCAACCTGCGTAACTCAAGCGACAATGAGCTCATGACGGTTTTCAACGGCGCTGCACGCAATATCCGGTCAGGCCGGAAAACAAGCAGTGAGCGCTTCGATTTCGCAGGGGCGACCTATCGCTGGACGCCGGCATTGAGTACGGCCTACCACTATGGTGCTCTGGATGGCATCTACCAGCAGCATTACCTGACCTTGAACCACAAGCTGGCGCTCACCGAACGACAAACGCTCACGTCCGATATCCGCTGGGCGCGTAGCCTCGGGGAGGGCGGCAGCAACGTCGAAAACTCCGCCCTCGGCGCGATGTTCACCTACAGCGCGATCGGCCATTCGGTAGGCCTTGGCTATCAACGCATGAGCGGGGCCACCGGCTTCGCCAACCTCAACGGCACCGACGCGTATCTGATCAACCTAGTGCAGATCAATGATTTCGGTAATCAGGATGAGCGTTCCTGGCAACTGCGCTACGACTACAACTTCACGGCGCTTGGCATTCCTGGCCTGACCTTCATGACCCGCTATCTATCGGGCGACGAGGTGAGTGTGCGCAACCGCGCTCAGGCTGGAAAGGAGTGGGAACGAGACACTGAATTGGCGTACGTCATTCAGAGTGGCGTATTGAAAAACCTGGGTGTGAGATGGAAGAACGCCAGCACGCGCAGCAACTTTGCCAGCGATATCGACGAAAACAGGTTGGTCCTCAGCTATTCCCTGGCGATCTGGTAAACAGTCTCCGCCAGTAAACGAAAAGGGCGCAGTCAATGGCTGCGCCCTTTTGTTTGGTTCTTCACGCAATCCCGGGAAACACCGATAACGCAATACCCGTAGGAGCCGGCTTGCCGGCGATGGACTCAAGTGCGCCGCGTTTATCCAAGTCACACGCGTTATCGTTAACGACCATCGCTGCGATGCGGCGACCCGACAAGCCAGCTCCTACAAGCGGATAATCACGGATTTGAGCTGGGTATAGTGGGAGAGGGCGTCGATACCTTGCTCGCGACCGTAGCCACTTTGCTTGAAGCCACCGCATGGCGTCTGGACGAAACCTCCGCTGTACTCGTTGACGACAATCCGGCCGGCCTCCAGCTGCGCGGCAACCCGATGTACCCGGCCGATGTCACGGCTCCAGATACCGGCACCGAGGCCGAATTCGCTGTCGTTGGCGATCCGCAGCGCATCGGCTTCGTCCTTGAAGGGAATGACGCAGACAATAGGCCCGAAGATCTCCTCGCGCGCCAGGGTCATATCGTTGGTCACACCGGTATAGACCGTCGGTTCGATGTACCAGCCATTCTCATAGCCTGCTCGCGTGGCCACCTTGCCGCCGATCGCAGGCTTGAGCCCCTCGCGCTCGGCGATGGCGAAGTAGCTCTGGATCTTCTCGAACTGCGCATGAGTGGTAATCGGCCCGGACGTCGAGTCATCCTCCGGGCCGACACGCAAGGCACCCACCTCGGCAACCAGCTTGTCGACGAAGCGGTCATGGATGTTTTCCTGGACCAGCAACCGCGTGCCTGCCGCGCACCATTGGCCGCTGTTCCAGGTAAACGCCTTGGTCGAGCCTTTGGCGGCCGCATCGAGGTCTGCGTCGTCGAACACGATGTTGGCGGATTTGCCGCCCAATTCAAGGGTCAGCGGCAGGATGCGCTCGGCGGCGATGTGTCCCAGTTCCTGGCCGGCGCGTAGGCCGCCAGTAAAGGAGATTTTGCGGATGTGCGGGTTGTGCGCCATGGCAGGACCGATCACGCTGCCTTTACCCACGATGACGTTGAAGACGCCGGCAGGCACTCCGGCTTGCACGGCAATGCGCGCCAGCTCCACCAAAGAGGCAGAGGTGTGTTCGGAGGGTTTGGCCACCACGGTATTGCCGGTAGCGAGGGCGGGCGCGATGGCGCGCGCTGCCTGATGGAGCGGGGCGTTCCAGGGCAGAATGACGCCAATCACGCCAAAGGGATCACGGCGTGTATAGATGTGATAGTCAGGCCCCTGGTTGATGACGTCCCCGTCCATGACGTTGACGATGCCACCATAAAACTCGAAGTACTGGGCGGTCAGGTCCATCAGTGCCGCCATCTCGCTGCCGGGTTTGCCGGTATCGGCTTTTTCCAGCGCACCCAGGGTGTTTTCGCTTTGACGGATGATGCGCCCGAATTCGTTGAGGATGCGCCCGCGCTCGGCGGGGCGCATGTCGCGCCAACCTTGCAGTGCCGAGGCTGCCGACTCGATTGCCAGAGCCACATCCTTCGGCCCGCTGTTGGCGACTTCACTGATCTTGGCGCCGGTGCGCGGATCGATCTTGTCGACATACTGGCCGTCAGCAGGCTCCAGGGAACGGCCATCGACGAAGCTGTTAACTTTTACAAACATTGTGTGTCTCCTCTGAAACTGCAGTGAGGCTCGTCTTTATTGTTTAAAACTCCATTACGAATACCTATTACATCCAGCGGCCTCAAATTGCTCAACTGAGTTTTATGGCGTTGGCGATTGAGCAAATATCAAACGATTTCAAATAACCTGAAATATTCAATAGATGCCTATGCATTGAGATTTAGTCAACGATGCAGCGCGAAAATCTCGATTCACCGGAGCGCGGGTAAATAGCAGTATTAACCCGTAACAAGGCCGCCACTAAAGGTCAATAATAATAGCGCCCACGGGAGCCGTAGAAATGAGTAACGACAATAGTTTGATGAGTGCACTGGCGCCGGAGTCTGCATCAGGCGCCAGTGCGAATGTTCAAGGCCGACAACTGACTTATGGTGAAAAAAAGGCCATTGTCGCCGCAACGCTCGGCACCATCGTCGAATATACCGATTGGGTGATATACGCCACGTTTTCTTCCATTCTTGCCCGCCAGTTTTTCCCGGCTGGGGATGGCCTTACCAGCTTGCTGTCGGTGTTGGCGATCTTTGCCGTCGGTTTCATCATGCGGCCTATCGGTGGTGCGGTTCTCGGCCAGATAGCCGACCGCTACGGCCGCAAGAAAGGCTTGACGCTTTCTATCCTGCTGATGTCGCTGGCCTCGCTGGTCATCGGGCTTTGCCCCAACTACGACAGCATCGGAATTGCCGCTCCGATCATTCTGGTCTTTGCGCGCCTGGTCCAGGGGTTTTCCGCTGGCGGTGAGTTCGGCTCCGCTTCGGCGTTTTTGATCGAGTCGGCACCTGCACACCGGCGCGCATTCGCCGGCTCCTGGCAATGGTTTGCGATCAATGCCGGGACCATGGTCTCGTTCCTCCTGGGCTTTGGCCTGGCATCACTGGGCAATGACGATGCGTTGAACGACTGGGGTTGGCGCGTTGCGTTTATCATTGCCGCCCTGATGGGACTGATCGTGCTGTGGATCCGCCTGTCGGTGCGCGAGACTGAAATCTTCAGGGCACGCGCCGCGACCAACGTCAAGAAACGACCTCTGCGTGAGCTGTTATTCAGCCACAGGAAAGATGCGATGCGGGTGATCGGCATCGCCATGGCCGGCAACTTGCTGAATTATGTATGGATGGTGAGCTATCCCTCGCAGGTACATTTGATCACCGGAATGTCGATCCGCGAAACATTGCTGGCAGGCGTGATCTCGGTAGGGGTATCGCTGGTGCTGATGCCTTTTGCCGGCAGACTTGCCGACCGTGTCGGTCGCCGGCCGGTGCTGATTGCATTCGCCGTCGCATCAATGCTGTGGGCCTGGCCAAGTTTCGGTCTGTTGCATGCAGGCATCAGCTTGACGGAAGTGACCATCCTGCAGACCATTTCCATGGTCATCATGACAGGGTTCGGCGCAGCCTCTGCAGTCACCATGGCGGAACAATTTCCGGCTGAAGTTCGCGTGACCGGTATCGCTTTGCCGTACGCATTGTCCGTGACGCTGTTTGGTGGAACCGCGCCATATCTCATGGCCGCGATGGCCGGGTGGGGCTACGGGCACCTGTTCTGGATCTACCTGGCCGTGATCAGTGCCATCAGTGCGGTCGTCTATCTGCGCATGCCAGAAACCAAAGGCCTGCCACTGCGCTGATTATTTTGGGCTGGTGAGTTTTACCGGTCCTGGAATGGTTTACACCTGTTTCACTTAACGCCCGATGCGCTGCATTGGGCGTTTTGCATTTTGCGGTGCGTGCCAGCGTAACCAAGTAAGATCCATAGGGCGGAACTCAAATGCGGTTATTTGTCTTTGGACCTCAAAACTATGGAAGGAAAGGGGACTCAAGTGCGATCGTCGTACCATTTGATACACTAGTCTGATGAGCAGATCAATTAACTCAACTAAATAGATGTTTAGTTTAATTATAATTACTGGCTTTATTTCTAAACACTGGCAGGTGGCTTGCCCCATGGCTCAGAACAGACGCGACAACCAAACTCCCAAGGCTCAAGACGTGGTCGCTGCGCTCGACCTCCAGCCCCACATGGAAGGTGGATTCTATCGCAGAACCTTCCAGACAGATCATTGCACAGTCGAGACTGCTGGCGGTCATCGGTATTTGATGAGCTCCATTTATTATCTGCTGACCCGCGATTCGCCGATCGGCTACTTTCACCTGAACCGGTCCGACATCGTGCATTACTACCATCTGGGCGATGCGATTCAGTACAGCCTGATTTATCCGGACGGCACATTGAAAACTGTCGTGATGGGCAACGATATTCTCGCAGGAGAATGTTTACAGCTGCACGTGCCTGGAGGAATCTGGAAAGCTTCGCAGCTGCTGGATGGGTTCGCGGGATACGGATTGATTAGTGAGGCGGTTTCACCAGGGTTTGATTATGCGGATATGGAGATGGGGATTCGGGAGAAGCTTGGCCAGCGGTTTCCGGAGCATTCGATGTTGATTGAGAAGCTGGCACGTGAATGAGTGGTTGGTGGTCAAGTTGTCGAGGGTTGGTGGTTATGTCGTTGAGGGTTATGTCGTTGAGGGTTGAGGGTTGAGGGTTGAGGGGAATCATCTCCTCAAAATGTGCGTGCAACTCGGCTGATCCCCGAATACGGCATTACGTATAATGTATATTATGTTAAATCAAGTATGTAGAAACGTAACTCAACCTATGTCACCAATGCCTTGCGTCTTGGTCCGTACGTTGATGCCGATACTCCCACTAGCGCGGCACTCAAAATCGCAATACTCAGACAGTAGGAATTGTCCCGCCATCGATTACGTACTCGACACCTGTCAGGGCGCTTGCCTTGGCTGAAACTAAAAAGCTGATAAGGTCAGCAACCTCCTGCGGTTGGTTGGGACGACCGAGGGGAATTCCCCCCAGGGAGTCCATTACAGACTGCCTGGCTGTCTCTTCGTCAATCTCGCCTGACTGCGCAATTCGCTTGACCAAACCAACAGCAGCCTCCGTTTCCACCCATCCTGGAGACACCCGCACTACCCGTACACCCTGCGGGCTGAGTTCTTTGGATAACGCCTTGCTGTAATTTGAAAGCGCCGCTTTTGCGGCCGCGTACGCTGTGGTTGCCTCGCAAAGCGGCAACTGGCTTTGGATCGAAGTGACATGAACGATCACCCCGGAACGTTGCGCAACCATGAGGGGCGCCAACGCGCGGTCTATTCGAACCGAGGGGTAGAAATTCAGGTCGAACGCAGCGCTCCAATGTTCCTCCGTCAAAGCCTGGAATCCGCCGCCTGGGGCCGAGGAGCCACCCAATACATGGACGATGATATCGATGCCGCCCCATCTCCGTTGCACTTCGCCGGCAACGGCTTGGCAACCGTGCAGCGTGGTTAAGTCCGCGGCGAAGAAATGTTCGTCTGAAAGCCATTCAGGAGGATGCCTGGAAGTCGCAAGAACGTCGGCGCCCTGCCCCTGCAACGTTTGAACGACCGCCTTCCCTATCCCCTGTGTGCCTCCAGTCACAAGAGCGCGGCAACCTTCCAGCCCATTATCGGCACTCATCAACCAATCTCCAGGGCATTTATCTTTCCATCATTAACACTGAAGGTATATGTCACTACCGCAGGGCTGCCGGGAAAATTACCGGAGAGCCGCACGCTGATCACCGACTTCGCCTCGTCCTCCTGACTGTCCAAGGGTTCGGCAGTGTATTGGTACTTCGCTTTCGCAGCCGCTCTCCATGCGGCGATGGCATCAATACCCATGATGGTTTCCCCCTCATCCAGGACAGTCGCATCATGCGTAAATACCGCCTTTAAGGTGCCGATGTCGGTGCCGGTCTCACTTGTAAAATATGCTTCAATGGCTGGGTGCCGAGTGATACTCATCGGGTTACTCTCCTGATGGACAAGTGTTACTCATGATCAGCGCCTCGGCCAAACTCGACAAGAACGCACGAAAAAGTAAGTAACTATGATGAGCCACAACAAGATCTATACGCCTGATTCAGCGGCCAAAGATGTCAATGCCGTACTTGCACTGCTGCGTGGCAGATGGAAACTGGTCATTCTGTTTCACCTTTTCGATGGCAAAATTCAACGCTTTTCAGATCTTGAACGCGTTGTCAGTGGCATTTCTCAAAAAATGCTGGCTCAACAACTGCGGGGGCTGGAACAGGATGGGCTGGTGATACGTACCGTCTACGACGAAAAACCGCCTCGAGTAGATTATCGCCTGACGGAATGGGGACAAAAGCTTTGTCCAGTGCTTGATGGAATGTTGAAGTGGGCTGATTCAGCTAATTGATCAACCAAAATGCTTGTAACCGACGTAAGCGGCCAGCCATCACACCCTGCTGACCGGTTCCCAGGTCTCGGCGCCTATACGGGCTCAACGGTAGACTTTGCATCCTCTTCCTCCTCACCAGACACACCCTCAATTTCGAAGCGAGTTTCGATGCCCGGACAGGCGGTGTTCACTTCATCAAGCATGGCATTCACCAAGTGCAGCGCATCAGCTATGGTGGACTCCAGCATGTGATGCGTCGGCAGCGGAATCCTGTGGAAACGATTCAGCGGATTCAGGCAGTGAGTGAAATCACTGTCTCTCGGGGCTTCTAAGCAGCTGGCGTGACGGGCACCATGATGCTTTACTGAGCACTGCTTTGAGCGAGGCCGATGATCTCGGCAGTCGCTGAAATATATAAATACATACTCTACGGCGCTAATGCAGAGATCCTGTAGCTCGTACCCAAAGCAATGAAAGTTGTGTTTTTTCTGTTTATTGGATGTTCCACGCATTAGTCAGGCTAAAGCGTATGATTGGAAACCAACGCTCTTTACCAGGAAGGTAAGCTCTGGTTTCCGCTTAACAGACTATCTTTTACTGTATGGGGTACACTACCCATGTTCGAGACTGACAATAACGCTCCCTGTACGTTCGAGCCCGTTTGCGGCAAGCCTTCTGGAACTCAAAGTATCGAGCGCGCAGCCAATATCCTGCGCGAGATTGCCTCCTATAACGACCAAGGACTTCGCCTCTCCGATCTCTCTACCATCCTGAAACTCGAACGTCCGACTATCCATCGAATACTCTCGTGCCTGGTGCGTGAGGGGTTGGTTATGCAGGATCCGGTAACACGGCATTATATGCTTGGTCACGGGCTTTTCGAGCTCGGCCTGACTGCCGCTACACAATTCAAGCTCAAGGCCTTGTGCCGCCCTTCAATGGCCCGCCTGGCAGAGGCCACTGGCGAGATGGCCTTCCTCACCATCAGAAGCAATCGCGATGCAATCTCCATCGAGCGCGTCGAAGGCACGCGGCCGGTAAACGCACCCGTCATCGAAATCGGGGTTCACCGGCCACTGGGGGTAGGTGCTGGAAGCCTGGCGCTAATGATGCTCCTGCCGGACGATGAAATCTCCCGCCTCTGCGATTTGAATGCAAAGCGCCTCATCAAATACGGCGGCCTCTCTACACCGAAACTGTTGAAGATCATTCGCCAATCGCAAGATATCGGCTACGCGGTACATGACGGCAACCTGATCCCTGGCTTCAGCGGAGTGGGTACAGTGATCAACGATCACAAAGGCGCTCCACTGTGCGCCCTCAGCGTCACTTTGGTCTGCGACTCGATCTCGACAGCGAAACACCAAGAGATCATCTCACTGCTCCGGCAGGAATCTCGGACAATCCAGAATCTGATCTACCAATCAGGTGGTTTGATGAATTAGGTTCTTCCCGATAGACAAAAAGGCCAGCTTCCCCAAGCTGGCCTTTTTCATGCACGACTTTCAGAGGCTACTGCGCGAACCCCGGCGGCACTGTATCCCAGAGGCACTGTTCACCTTCCAATGCAGAGGCGGCACGGAAGATGTCTTTCTCCTGGTTCACCTTTGCGACTATCTGCAGACCGACAGGCAGGCCTGCCGCCGTGAAGCCCACCGGAACCGACGCCGCCGGCTGACCTGTCACGTTGAATGGATAGGTGTAGTACTGCCAAGTGCAAAGACTTCGACCACCGAACTGCGGGGGAACGTCCACCCCGACATCACAAGCCGCAATAGGTACGGTCGGCGATAGCAGCAAATCAAAAGACTCGAACAGCGCGCTCACCTTTTCACGAAAGGCGTAACGTGCAAAGACGTTCTCGTAATAAGAAGAGAAGGATTGGCCTCCGGCCGCCTCAAGTACTTCGCAAAGTGCAGGATCCAGCAGATCTCGCGAATCACGCATGGCCCCGCTCAATCGGGTGCTGATGCCGGCGTAGAACTCGGACAACCAGATATTGGCGGGATCAATACTAATCCCCTCCTCCAACTGGATGACTTCACAACCCAACTTTTCCAGGATCCTCACCGCGTTTTCAGTGATCCGGAGGATCTCGGAATCAGGTTTCGCAAAGCCTAACGTCGGGCTCCAGGCTACACGCATTCCTTTAACGGGAAGCTCGCAGGCTGCTAGATAATCTGGGACATCGCTGCTCACCGAGAACGGATCACGCCGATCAAAGCCGGAGAGCACCCCTAACAGCAATGCGCTGTCACGCACTGTCCTGGCCAGTGGGCCCACATGGGCCAAGGTCGGCGTCGCCGATGTTGGAAAGACCGGAACCCGGGCAAACTGAGCCTTGATACCGACCAAACCCGTGAACGACGCAGGTGTGCGAATCGAACCGCCGCCATCTGTGCCCAGAGCGAAGGGTGTCACACCGGCCGCTACACTGGCAGCGGCCCCGCAACTTGAGCCTCCCGGGGTCTTGCCCAGGTTCCACGGATTGCGAGTGATTCCCGTCATGGGTGAATCGCCGACCGCCTTGCAGCCGAATTCGCTGGTGGTGGTCGTCCCGATGATGCAGGCACCTGCGGCCTTGATCCGCTCCACGGAAGGGGCATCCGAGGCGGCGATATTTTCAGCCATGACACGCGACCCAAAAGTCTGCCGCACACCGCCAACCGAGATAAGATCTTTGACCGAAATGGGGAGGCCATGCAGCGCGCCGAGCTTTTCCCCCGCCATCACGGTTTTCTCGGCAGCCCGTGCGGCGCTCAAGGCAAGTTCGGGAGTTTGGGTCACAAATGCGTTCAACTGTGGTTCTAGTGACTGCATCCTATCGATGGCCGCCGTCACCACCTCAACGGGCGAAATCTCTTTGCTCGTGATAGCGTTACGCAAGTCCAGAGCCGAGCGGAATGGGTAAGAAGTCATACTTTGATGCGCCTTTTTCAGAGTCAAATCATTCCCAGAGCTCGATCCAGCACCGGTTGCGCTTTCGCGATGCACGCCTCAAACCGTTCCCTGATTTTGTTGTGATCGAGCTCCTTGCCAATGATCACCAGACGAGTTTCGGCTACCCCTCCAGGCCAGGCATCGGCGTAGCTCAATGGACTGAACACGTTTTGGACGCCTTGGAGCACCACTAGCCGCCCTACTCCGCTGAACCTGATCAATCCCTTGATGCGGTAGAGATTCGGCCCGTACTCCTCCGTCAACTGAAGGAGGCAGCTCATCAGTTCCTGGTAATCGACCTCGCGCGAGTCGCGCAGGCTTATGGCCGACACATCGGTATGGTGATGGCCTTTGTGAGGGTGGCAAGAATGGCAATCTGCCCCGTGATGCTCGCACCCCTCCGGCTCCTTACCCCCGAGCCAGCCACTCAGGTCGGCGTTCTTGGTCGCCGGATCAAAGAACGACCCACGAAGCAACTGGTCTATGTCGATCTCACTGAAGGAGGTGAACTCCTTTGGCGCGAAGGGGTTTAGTTTTGAAACTGCGGCGAGGGCCTGGCCGAATTCATCATCGCTCACCAGGTCGCGCTTATTCAACACCACCTTGTCTGCCAGAGCGATTTGTCGCTCGGCCTCAGGACAGTCTCTCAGCTGCAGGCTAATGTGCTTGGCGTCTACAAGCGTAACGATTGCATCCAGCCGGTAGGTCAGGCTCAGTGACATGTCGGTGTAGAACGCCTGCGCCAAGGGCGCCGGGTTCGCGAGCCCCGTCGTTTCAATCACGATCCGGTCGAAATCGATCTTCGGCTCGAGCAGTCCGGATTTGCGCATGTACAACTTATACAGCGACTCGATTAAGTCGTCCTTGCTCGAACAGCAGATACATCCATTGCTCAGTTCGAGCATGTCATCCGAAGCACGGCTGATCAGATCGCCATCAATTCCGATCTCGCCGAACTCGTTGACGATGACCGCCACCCGCTCCTTATTGGGGTTAGACAGGATTCGGTTAACCAACGTCGTTTTGCCGGCGCCCAAAAACCCAGTGAGAAGAGTTATCGGGATTCGCTGATCCTGATCGATCGAATCATTCATATCATCACCTGACTTGATATAGGGCGATGAAGCTCATCGCCCTGATACTGGAAAGTTCAGTTACTCGTCGAGAACAGCCCAGGCGCGCACAGGGGAGCCGCTGCCATTCTTGATCTTCAGCGGGGGGCCATAGAACATGAATTCCCCTTTGCCAACCAATTCTTCAAGGTTCACCAGCCACTCGTAGTGGGTGATCCCCCTGTCTCGGCAAACACGGTGGCTGGGGAAAAGGTTATGGGAAGGCTTGTCGGTGGACGGCCCTTCCACGCCGTGTAACTTCGAGCCGCGGTCGGCCAGCCAGTGGGTCGCCTCGGCGGTCAGGCCAGGGTTCGACCAGACAACCTTGATGTCGGGGTAGTGCCGTTTGTGCAACCCAGTATTCAGCAGCACGATATGCCCGTCGACCTTCACACCCGTGGCATCCTCGGCTGCCTCCAGATCGGCAACATCGATGTCGCCCAGATCGGGGACGTGGGTCATGTCAAAGCAGACGGCCTTGCCCATAAACATGGACAGGGGCATCTCATCAACCGGAGCTCCGTTTGGACTGGTGTGGTAAAACGCATCGACGTGAGTCGCAATATGATCGAGTGTGCTGATGAAGGTGGTCGCGAACGTCATCGGATCACCTGGCACGCCCAGACCGAGTTCGAGAGATTTTTCGTGAGTGAGGTGAGGCGCTACGATTGGCCGCTGGAAAAGTTTGTGCGCCGGCATGTTATCAGAGAGCGTCAGGGTTAGATCGACAATGCGCTGAGTCATATGGCCTACTTTTTATTCGAGTTGATAGATTCGGCAGATTTACAATTTCTCTTTTCCTGAACAAAGCCACCACATTGCCTGAGCAATTTGTTTTAACCCAAAACTTCCAACTCAACGCTAAAACTTGGCCACATTGAATTGATTGGGCTGGCGCTTTTCCAGTGGGGAAACCTTAACGCTCGTACCTCTGCCCTACAACCACCGACCCTTACAAACAAGTCCACATCGTGGAACGCTTTTCATAACTGCTTCGCCAACGTGCACCGTTACCAATCCACGCTCACTCAAAAGGGCTTGCCAGAGCCATCCTTAAAAAACAGGCTATCTCTTTTCAGCACTACAAGGCCTGAAAAAGTGGTTTTTAATCACTTAAATGAACGATGCCATGCGCCCCGGACCGGAGCGTCCATCATGTGGAATCCTTTGTTGGGCACGCTATTGCAATGCTCCATGCCATCGATAAAGCTTGATTCAGCTCCAAAAAACTCCAGCAACCATGGAACGCATCCAGGTCGATCTGAAACGTTTTAGATCGAATATTACAAAGCTAATACATATGGCTTACTTATCGATCCGCGACGATAAGTAGGCCCCTTGATTTCACAAGAGACATAAACATGACGTGAAATAGCGATGCCGGTGAAGTTCTAAATCCAGCCATACATGCCTTCCGCAGGAGATAACCATGGAACATGCATATCTACAAGATGGTGCCCCGGTCGTGTCCGTTGACCAGGTTGGTGACACGATTTGCAATCCGATTCTCGAAAACCCACAGTTTCGTGCTTTGGTAAAACAGCGACGAATATTTTCGTGGAGCATGACGGCTCTTATGCTGGCGGTGTATTTCGGTTTTATTCTATCACTGGCATTTATACCTGCCAGCTTAGGCACACCTATCACCGTAGGGCAGCCGATGACTTGGGGTGTGCCTATTGGCTTCGGAATGCTCGCTTTCACGATTCTTATCGTGGCTGTCTATGTATGGCGCACGAACACCTGCTACGACCCTAAAATAAAAACAATCATCAGGAGCTTCAACAAATGAAGCGTCTAATTATTGCAATCTCGGCCATCCTTGGTTCAGTCGCGGTATACGCAGCCGACGTCCCTTCCGCAGCACACAAGCACAACCCCATTGCCATCGGCATGTTTTTAGCATTCGTTATTTTCACTTTGTTTGTCACGCGATGGGCGGCACGTAAAAACAATAGCGTTGCGGATCACTATGCTGCAGGAGGAAAAATCACCGGTTTCCAGAATGGTTGGGCCATCGCCGGCGACTATATGTCAGCGGCGTCTTTACTGGGCATTTCCGCGTTGGTTTTTACCAGTGGTTTTGATGGACTGATCTACTCCATCGGCTTCCTTGCAAGCTGGCCAATTATTTTGTTTCTGATTGCGGAGCCATTGCGAAACCTGGGGCGCTACACCTTGGCGGACGTACTGTCATATCGGTTGAAACAACGACCTATACGAGCATTTTCGGCCTCCAGTTCTATTGTGATCGTGTTGCTTTATCTGGTTTCCCAACTGGTAGGCGCTGGAAAACTGGTTGAATTGCTATTCGGCTTCGATTACACCGCGGCGGTGCTTCTCGTGGGTACGCTGATGGTTATCTATGTTTTCTTTGGTGGGATGCTAGCAACCACCTGGATTCAGATTATCAAGGCGGTGTTACTGCTCACCGGCTGCGTCTTCATGGCCTTTATGGTGTTGTCCCAGTTCGGATTCAGCTTGAATCAACTGTTCACTCAAGCTACCGAAGTGCATCCATCCCATATCGCAATCATGAGCCCAGGAGGCTTGATTACAGATCCGGTGTCTGCCATTTCATTAGGATTGGCACTTGTCTTCGGCACGGCAGGTCTCCCACATATTCTCATGCGGTTCTTCACCGTCGGTAACGTCAAAGCGGCGCGCCAAAGTATTCTGTATGCCACTGGTCTGGTCGGCATAGGCTATGCGCTGATCGTTATCATCGGCTTCGGCACCATTGCCCTGGTTGCCAGCAACCCTGCCTATCACGATGCATCAGGTGGGATTTTGGGCGGCGTTAACATGGTTGCAATTCACCTCGCGCAGAACGTTGGCGGTAACGTCTTCCTGGGTTTTATGTGCGCGGTATCGTTCTCGACGATACTGGCGGTAGTGGCTGGGCTAACCCTGGCAGGTTCTTCTGCGGTTTCTCATGACCTCTATGCTCATGCGTTATGCCGCGGTACAGCCAGCGATCGTGATGAAATGCGCGTATCGCGTGTAACAACCATTGTTATGGGGCTGCTATCGATACTTTTAGCGATTGCATTTGAGAAGCAAAATATTGCGTTTATTGTAAGCCTCACCTTCTCCATCGCGGCAAGTTCCAATTTTCCAGTTCTGTTGTTGTCTATCTACTGGAAAGGTTTGACGACGCGCGGTGCCGTGATTGGGGGATCGCTGGGCCTTGTATCTGCAATCACTCTATGCGTACTCAGTCCAACGGTATGGGTCAAGATACTCCATCATCAACAAGCTTGGTTCCCGTACGAATATCCAGCGCTGTTCTCTATGGTCGTCGCATTTGTCGGTATCTTTGTGTTCTCCATTACCGATTGCTCCGCCAGTGCCGTGCGCGAACGCAGCCTTTTCGATAATCAATTAGTCGATTCTGAGTTGGGTGCGCCAGCAACCTGGAAGGCGCAGTTGAAAGGCGAGTAACAAATTGTTTTGATGGTTTTCCTGTGCGTCTCAAGGCGTTGTCATACGTACGTCTATGGAAGGCCTGAAGTACCTACCGATTTTTTGATACTGCAACCATTGGGTGTTAAAAAATCGGTGACCTGCCAAAAAACCAGACTTCGGCTCTCATTAATTCATTGTGCCTCCTTGAGCAATACCTTTCTCCGCGCATTTCGCGCATCACAGACGCGCGAACTGTTGCATGACCGTACCGCGAGCCCATGCTGAGCTACGTTCAGGATCGGCAATTGCTCATCACCAACGTTCAGACCCCTAGCTTGTATGAGTATCGATCACGCTCGTTGCGCATATATGGAGTGATCACGACTCTGCGGCTGGAAAATCAGTTTTGGGACATCCTGTTGCACTCGGTACTTGGCTCGTACGGCCTAATCCACGCTCACGCTTGTTGGCAAATTCATCATTCTTCTAAAAGAAACCCGACTTGGGTGGAGTCGGGTTTCTAGTCTCTAGCTCTCGGTTTGTGCCGGTGTCGCTCTACTTGAGAGTTCCTAACTTTTGTCCCAGCGTGCGCTTGATGCTGACGTCGATGTGATATCTGGGCAACACCGCAGCCGTCAGTGCATTTTCGTCCCAGAGTCTGCATGCTTCCTCTGTGCTCCACTTCCCGCCTTTTCTCAGCGCATGGGCGCTCATGACGGTTTCAATCAGCTGTTGCTCGAACCATTCGCGGACGACTTGCTCAATCGCCCCACCTGAGCCACCGGCGCCGGGAACATTGGAGTACCGTTGCTCCCAACGTTCAACCATATCTGTGACGACCCGAAAGTCGGCATTTACCTTAATGAGATTGCTGTCGAAGATGTAGTTTGCAGCGCGATCGTCCATCTCCTCCTTGGCTCGTGAGCCATCTTCAATGCTCACCCATGCCACTTGAGGTTCCGTATTCTGGTCGATGAACTCTGCCTGTGTGCCCTCTTCAGCCGTGAAGAGCGCGTAGAGATCACCCTGTCGACCTCCCTTGCTACCTGACGAGCCAGATCCTGTGCCTGCTTGGTCTCCTTTTTGCTGTGGCTCCCCGCCGGCATTGCTGTTGACATGAATGATCGTGTGCGCACCTTTAGGATTGGGGCGGTATCGACCAAACCTAAACAGCTCCTGGATTGTTTTCAATCTCTCGCGAATTGCAGCGCGGTGGTCACTGCTCTTCGCTTTGTGGCCGATCTGATCCTGGAAGGCAGCCAGCTCCTGAGGCATGTTTTCTCTGAACTCCGCTGCGTACGCGGCCCAATCCAGTTGTTCGCCACCAATGAGGAGCGCCGTACGAGCGGTGTTAGCGGTAACGGCGAATGTATTGTCTGGTTTGACATAAATCACGACGCGCTCACAACCAAAGATCACGCCGAACGATTGAAGGCGAGCGTACCCGGCATTGCTCATTACAACCTCGTACAACTCATCCTGATACAACGCCGAAACATGACCTGGTGGTGTGTAATGCCCGCTGTTGAGATCCACACCATCTCTTAGGATGTACCAAAAAAACGTTGCGTCGGTACGGGGCAATTTCATGTTGCCGCGAGCCTGGCTGTTGGCCTCTAACCAAGGAGCCATCCCAGTCACGGTACGCAGGAAACGATGTTGATCACGGGGAGGGTTTTCCCAGCCCTCAATGGCAGACACCACTACGCCTTCGGGAAATTTGAAGAACCGCGCATTTAGGTAGCGCAGAATCCACTTGCGGGGCATTCGGCCGTTTTCAGGTGGTTCGATAGTGTTATGAGCGGAATGCTTTCCAAGCAATATCACCATGGTTCCATGCTTTTTGATGATGTCGGGCTTGGGTTTGTTCGTGATATGTGACCAGAACTCGCCACTGGGGTAGCGTTTCAAGCCATACTGGCCATTAGCATCTCTGTGCAAATGAATCATGTAGCCATGCCCATCGACCCAACTCATGTAGATCAAGCCTTCGGGGTTTGCAGGGGCAGCGGATATCTTGGCCCCTACACCAAAATTACCCGAGGTCGATTGCTTGCTAATGGAAGAGCTTAAATGGTTGATGTACTTGACCATCTCCTCCCCGGTCATGCCGACCCCGGTGTCGATGATGCAAAGCTTCTGCTCGCCCGTCAGGGCTTCTAGATTTTCCTCGACAGTCCACCTGATCACACCCACGCCTCCGCCACGCAGACACGTTACCATTGCCGACTTAGACGCAATGGAGACCACACGTGAGAAAGCCACCTATGAAAATCATGATCGAAGAATGGGATGGTGATGGTGCGATTCGAATTCCCGATGAGGCTTTGCAGGAACTCGAACTGGATGTCGGCGACGCTGTGTATCTGATAGAGGAATTTGTTGGCAGCACTCGATGCCTTGTCCTATCCAAAACACCTCAAATTGCGGATCGAATAGACGAGCTCACTGAAGCCTGGGATAGCGAACAGCACGGTAGCGCCGAGGACAAATGAGGAAAAAATAAAACGTTCGTGGAACCAGCACATCATGCTTCTAGCGCCCTCTCCTACTCGACCTCTATCGCCTCAGCCCAAGTCCACAGCGCCAGGAAACGCAACGACGTCCTTCTGCATTCAACCAGGCCGCGAAATCCCATGCTGACGCAATTTGCGATAAAGCGTATTACGACTGATCCCCAGGCGCGCCGCAACACGGGCAATATGCCAATGTTCCGCCTCAATCAACGTCAGCAGCGTCTGCCGTTCGGACACTCCAAGCGGATTTTCGGCTGGCGCGGCTGGCGCTGCCGGCAGCAACTCCGCCAAATCATCCAGCGTGACACGCCCCTCCAACGCCAACGCTACCAGTGTGCGCAGACACGTACGCAGTTGCCGGACATTGCCCGGCCAGGGATGGGTCAACAAGCGTTCTCTAACTCCAGCATCCAGCCGAATCCTTGCACCTTTTGTCTCTTCGCGCAGTAGAAGGTCGAGCAAACGGCCTTTGTCTGAACGCTCACGCAGCGGCGGGAGTTGCACGGCGAACCCGGCAATGCGGTAAAACAGATCTTCGCGAAAGCGCCCTTCGGCCACACAGGCTTGCAGATTCTGGTGGCTGGCACTGATAAGGCGTACGTCGAGCGGACGCGCTGTCGCGCCGCCTAGTGGCACCACCTGGCGTTCCTCCAGCACACGCAGCAGGCGAGTCTGTAACGCCAGTGGCATATCGGCGATCTCATCGAGAAACAGAATGCCGCCATGGGCCTGCTCCAGCTTACCGACCATCCCGTCCTTGCGTGCGCCGGTGAAGCTGCCGCCGCGATAGCCGAACAGCTCGCTCTCGATCAGCGTTTCTGGAATGGCCGCGCAATTGATCGCCACAAACGGCTGGCTCGCTCTGGAGCTGGCACGATGCAGCGCCGCAGAAAAAGCTTCTTTGCCGGTACCGGTTTCGCCTTGTAGAAACACCGGAACGTCACGCTCCAACACACGCAATGCGCGAGCAAAGCCCCGTTGCAGGCGCGGGTCCTCCAGGCACACGTGGACGTCGTTGATTTTGGGGATTGCAGGCGTGACTAAAGGCGTCTGGCGTAAGGGTTCGCGCAACTGGCCGTAGAGCAGGCGTCCGTCCACCAGCCGCATTGGCCAACAGACGCTCGGCTGAGCGCTGGCCTGACTCATCACCTGATCGATAGGCGTTTCCAGCAGCATCGTCAGGGATTGCCCAACCACCTGGTCACGGCTGAGGCCCAGCAGATCCAGCGCAGTCTGATTGACTGAACAGATTCGGGCACTTTCGTCGAAACTGAGCAGGCCTTCACCTAGCAGCCCAACGAAGCCGGCCTCTGGGTGGAAGCGCAGCAAGTACCGCTGCGGATCATGCCCCAGGAAATAACAGCTCTCGATCAAATTGGCGGTCAGGCTGGTCAACGCCATGGCCTTGAAGTGTTGCTGAAGACTCTGTTCCTCCCGCACAGAGGACAGGTTGAGCACGGCAAGCAACTCACCGTTCGCAGCAAATATCGGACTGGCCGAACACGTCAAGCCGACATGCTTGCCGCGGAAATGTTCATCACGACGGATGGTTACGTGCTGTCGCTCGACCAGGCAGGTGCCGACACCGTTGGTACCCTCGCAATCCTCGCTCCATACCGAACCGAGCCACAGTCCGGAACGCTGGAACTCGGCTCGTTCGGATTCGTTGAACACACTGTCAATCGCCACGCCGCGCGCATCGGTGAGTAGCACCACGTGGCCATCACGCCCGAGTTGCTGGTGCAAACTGCTCATCTGCCAGTGCGCCACGGAGATGATGTGTTCCAGTGGCGCGCGGTGATCCTGTAACCGTGGGTGCTCAACTACATTAGGCGCGCGGCGGCTGGCGGGATCCAGCTGATGCTGATCCAGGCATCGACGCCAGGACCGCGTGATAGCCAGGTCCGTGGTATGGCCGTGACTGGCGGCAGTGCCCTGCACGGCTTGTAGCACTTGTTGTGCATGGGCGTTGATCAAGGCCGGCTTCATCGTTCTTGTTCTCCGTTACGGTCAGGACACGGGGCTGTTTGCAGCTTATATGAAAAGATCGCAACGAGCGCTTTTTGTACCGAGTGACACTCTGTCATCCGCCATTCCCGGAATCGTGACATGGATCCGTGTCGAAACCTGAGCAGTGCTGCGGCAGCCGCTCTGCAACAGGGCTTTCATGAAGATGGCCCGGGCTTTGCTCCAGGGCAAGTTGTTACAAAAACAACAAGAATGGAGAAGCCCTATGAACATCGCTATCGAAACACCTCTGCAAACGCCAACCGATCAGCTAGCGGCTTGGGTCGAAAACCTCAACGCGTGTCTCGCCCAACGTGATCTGGACGGTGCACTCGAACTATTTGCCGATGAGTGTTACTGGCGCGACCTGCTACTTTTCAGCTGGAACCTGGTGACCCTGGAAGGCAAGCCTGCCATCCGGGACATGCTTGAAACACGCCTGGACCAGACGCGTCCTGAGCAGTGGAAAGTGGAAGGTGAGGCAACGCTGAATAACGGTGTGCTCGAAGGTTGGATCAGCCTGGAAACCGAAGCGGCGCGAGGTAAAGGCTACGTGCGCCTGAAGGAAGGCCTGTGCTGGACGCTGCTGACGACCATGCGCGAGCTCAAAGGCTTTGAAGAACCCAGCGGCCGCCGTCGCCCAATGGGTGCCCATCATGGTCACGCCCACGCCGACAAACGCAACTGGCTGGAACGCCGCCGTGACGAAGAAGCTTCGCTAGGCATCACCACCCAACCTTACTGCCTGATCGTGGGCGGCGGCCAGGGTGGGCTGGGGCTCGCTGCGCGGCTCAAGCGAATGGGTGTGCCAACCCTGATCGTCGACAAGGCCGAGCGTCCTGGCGATCAGTGGCGCGGTCGCTACAAGTCGCTGTGCCTGCACGACCCTGTCTGGTACGACCATATGCCTTACCTGCCCTTCCCCGATCACTGGCCAGTCTTCACCCCTAAAGACCAGATTGGCGACTGGCTGGAAATGTACACCAAAGTCATGGAGCTCAATTATTGGCCGCGTACAGAATGCGTGAGCGCCAGCTTTGACGAGCAAAGTGGCACCTGGCAAGTTGAAGTGCAGCGCGATGGCGAGCGTGTGACTTTACGGCCGACCCAGTTGATCCTCGCCACCGGCATGTCTGGCGTACCCAATGTGCCTGGTTATCCGGGTGCCGAGGTCTTCAATGGCCAGCAGCATCATTCCAGTCGCCATCCCGGCGGAGACGCCTGGAGCGGCAAGCGCGCGGTGGTCATCGGTGCCAACAATTCGGCTCACGATATCTGCGCCGACCTGGTGGAGAACGGCGCCGAGGTGACCATGGTGCAACGCTCGAGCACCCACATCGTGCGTTCCGACAGTTTAATGGATCTGGTCTTCGGCGGGCTCTACTCAGAAGACGCCCTGGAGACGGGTTTGACCACGGACAAGGCCGACATGCTGTTCGCCTCGATCCCCTACAAGGTAATGCCAAGCTTTCATCAACCCATCTTTGACGCGATCAAGGAGCGTGACAAGGACTTCTACGGGCGCTTGGCCGAGGCCGGCTTCATGCTCGATTTCGGTGACGACGACTCTGGCCTTTTCATGAAGTACGTGCGCCGTGGCTCTGGTTACTACATCGATGTCGGTGCCTCGGAACTGATCGCTAATGGCACGATCAAGCTCAAGAGCGCGCCTGGCCTGGGTGTCGAACGCATCGAAGCAGATGCCGTCGTACTCAACGATGGCAGCCGACTACCGGCAGACCTGATCGTCTACGCCACGGGCTATGGCTCAATGAATGGTTGGGCGGCGAAGCTGATTTCCCAGGAAGTAGCTGACAAGGTCGGCCGCTGCTGGGGCTTGGGCTCTGGAACCACGAATGATCCTGGCCCCTACGAGGGCGAACTGCGGAACATGTGGAAGCCAACACAGCAGGAAAACCTCTGGTTCCATGGTGGCAACCTGCATCAGTCGCGGCATTATTCGCTGTATCTGGCGCTGCAGTTAAAGGCGCGCTTCGAAGGCATTGACACATCCGTCTACGGCCTTGCCGAGAGTCACCACACGGGCTGAGTCAAATGGCGCCCAGCCGTGGTTGGGCGCCTTCGCCTACGGGGCTTCGAAGCACCCTATAGATCTCGGAAACCACCTGCATCGTTGCGTCTTCGATCGTTCCTTCATTACGGCATAAAACCCAGCCGTGATCTGCAATCGCTCGCTCGAACGCCTTGGTACAAGCGTCATGCGCTTCCAGGTTATGGATGACTGTACTGCCCAACCCACGAGACCGTGCCGCTGCCCTCGCCCATGAAATATCAGGGGCGGTGACAACCCCGACATGCAGGTCTGGCACTTGCACATTTCGATCAATGTTCAACTGTAGAATCTCTGCAAACGGGACTATCCGGCGAAACGCGGCATCAGACGGATACCAGCGATCGATCAAGATGATGCTGCCCGGTGGCTGTTTAGCCAGCACGTGCTCTGAAATCCAGGTACGGCTATCAGCAAAGCGCTCACAAACCTCCAACTCCAGATCCCGGGTGGGATTTCTGACGAGTTTGTTGACGAGGGCCATTGTTTCACCCCTGTAGGGATCGCTTTTACTCTCGCTAAGCCGGATCACCTTCTTGTTGTCTGCCCTCAGTACTTTCGTGACGGCCTCCAACAGTGTGGTTTTGCCGGCTCCCTTGGGCCCATCCAGAGAAACAAACAGCGGGCGATTCATTCTTCAAAAAACGATTGGTACACGGTTTCTCCAAGACTCGAATCGTGCAATAGCATCTTGCTTCCTTATCTATTTAATATCGCTGGAACCGCTTGGCGACTACGCGATCCGAGTGGTGGGCTCTTCTGAATAGCCATGGGTGAACATTCTAACCTGAAGGCACGTCCTCCCAGCGATTGGTGGACGAGACACGCCATCCCAGATCCCCCGTTCTCCATCGGCAGCCGTGAAGTCGTGCGTATAATGCGTTCCCTTTCAATTGCTTAAGCTGTCCAATGAAAAAACTGCTTTCCGTAGTAGCACTGGCCTTCTCGGTCATCACCCCCGCCTTCTCAAGCCCTCCATCGACCTTTTCCGAAGCCAAGGTCATCGCAAAGCAAAAGATCTACCTCGACCAGGCGAACAGTGCCTTTGGCGAGTTGTATTGTGGCTGCAAGTGGACGTGGGTAGGCAAGTCGGGTGGCCGGATTGACGCTGAGTCTTGCGGCTATCAAACCAGGAAACAACAGAACCGTGCTGAACGGACTGAGTGGGAACACATCGTTCCTGCCTGGACATTCGGAAATCAACGTCAATGCTGGCAGAACGGTGGTCGAGAGCACTGCGTAGACGATGATCCGGTTTTTCGAGCAATGGAGGCAGACCTGTTCAACCTCTACCCATCCGTTGGCGAGGTGAACGGCGACCGTAGCAATTTCAACTACGGTATGGCTTCCGGCGTGGCGCCGCAGTATGGGCAGTGCAAGACGCGAGTCGATTTCGATCAACGAGCGGCGGAACCGCGTGACGAGGTCAAGGGGCTGGTCGCCAGGACAACCTTTTACATGTTCGACCGATACAATCTGAACATGTCTCGCCAGCAGCAACAACTCCTGATGGCCTGGGACAAACAGCACCCCGTTTCGGCTTGGGAGAAAGAGCGTGACAGGCGCATTGCGGCAATCATGGGGTATTCCAACCCGTTCGTAACCGGTGACCGTCGATGGACCCAAGGATACAAGGCGGTTGGCGATGGAGTGGTTAGCGCCATTCCTGTGAAGACCCCGCCAGCAGCAGCCCAGCCGTCCCTGGCGAGCACAACCAGAGCAGGTGCGATCATTGGCAACCGGAAAAGCCAGATCTATCACCTGTCAATGGGGTGCCCAGGTTATGGTCAGGTGTCGGCGAAAAACCAGATAACCTTTGATTCTGAATCTGGAGCCCAGGCGGCGGGATATCGGAAAGCGGGCAACTGTAAGTAGCATCTTTCTAGCTCTGTCCGTAGGTCGATTCAATACCGGCGAGATGTGCACCTTCCTCCGCTGGTGGTGTTTTAGGCTCATCACTGGGTAGAAAAAATCTTCCTCCTGGCAGGGCTGCTCGACGATTCTTTTGATCTGGCCGCTTGGCTGTGCGCGCCTGGCTGTCGAAGTCTTTCAGGCCAACCACTTTGGGTTCTACGTTGCCCTGGAGCACGAAAATTGGAAGGTTTGCGTGAACCATAGCGTCGTATCGGCTGCTTCCGGAGAACCAAAGCATGCTCCGAGGGTGAGGTGCTACCTGCTTGGGATGGTCAAGCACATCGTCATCACTCAGATTGGATAGGGCTCGTAAGTCCATCCATTCGGGCGTTTGCTCAATGGCAACACCTTCACGCTGGGCGCGACCTTGGGCCTCGGCAAGCAAGTACTCGCGGACCGCCCCTACCCCAACTTTCTCCTTCCCGGAAGTGTGCCCGGCCCATGTAAACGTAATCTGTCTCGGGGTGGCGTCGAAGACTTGAATGCACCGTTTGAGTTGATTCAGGGAAAAATCTTTACCCAGGGCGCGGCGCATGATGTGCGATCGCCGACTTATAGAGACATTTTGGGCGACTCGCTCGGCTTCAATGGCAGCCTGGAGGGCTGCTTTGCAGCGGTTGACCGCCCTGCCCTGTTCAAGGACAGAACTGCTAAGAATGAAGAATCCCGGCAACCGCATGACCGTTCCTGGTGCTTGGCCAATATCACGCTCGAACTCACTGAACGCTGCCCGACTGGCATTCACTGCCGCAAGGCCAGTCAGGTGTTCGACAGGAATATACGATGGAGTTTTCTGGGTATTCAAGAGTGGCAGCTGCCAAGCATGTCCGGCGCAAACCAGGGATGGCCACGTAGCGTCAAAAATGGCGAGAGAACTCAATAATTCCTGATAGGCGGCTTTGACGGAATCGGACATTGGGCAACCTTCGAAATAATACCACCCCTTTATGCAGGGTAGCTTATAGCGTCCACCTTACCTCATAACCCTGCCCCGCCGCTCTGGCGCTACGCGCCGTGATCAACAAAACATACGACGGGAATCGAAACACGGGGCTCAGAGTGCAGGGGTGGTATTATCTACTTCCCAGAGGATATCTTCCTCTCACCTCCACATAGCCGGCAGCCGCAGCTTGGCTTGCGCCAAACGCCCTCGCCGGAACACCGCGACCCACCCTATAATCGGTCTATAGTCACTCTATAATTAGCCATAAAAATCACATTCCTGCTTTAAAACCCCGACTATAATTGGTCTATAATCACTCTATAATCCACTATAGACCTGAATTAGAGGCCTCAAATGACTGAAACCCTCTTTCACCGTCCAGCTTTGGCTACCCGGCTTTCGAAGTTGATCATGCAGGTCGCCGTGGGCAGTTCGGCAAGTTCTGGTGTCTTCCTGGCAGCGCCACGACGCACCGGCAAATCCACTTTCGCCCGTGAAGACCTGCGGCCCGCCCTGGAAGCAGCAGGGGCAATTGTGCTGTATGCCGACTTGTGGAAGGACCTGACGAAAGACCCCGGTCTGGTCATCGTAGAGGCCGTTCGCGAAGCGGTTGGGCGTAACGACGGGTTTATCACACGGCTGGCAAAGTCATCCGGCATGGACAAGGTCACTGTCGGCGGCATGAATTTCAGCCTGGATAAAATCGGCCTCGGCAAAGACATCGATCTCACCACTGCGCTTGTGGCGCTCTCCGATGAGTCGCAGAAGATCATCGTCCTGATGATCGATGAAGCGCAGCATGCAATAACAACGAGCGAAGGTGTGGCGGCTCTGTTCGCCCTCAAGGCGGCAAGGGACGAACTCAACAGTTCGAAGCATCATGGCCTTCGCATCGTCTGCACGGGATCGAACAGGGATAAGCTGGCCATGCTGCGCAACAGCAAGGATCAGGCATTCTTTGGCGCTTCCATGGTGCAGTTCCCCACCCTGGATCAAGACTTCATCGATTGGTTATGTGCCAACCTTGATCTGCCCTGCGCGCTCGATCCAACAGAGGTGTTCCAGCTATTCAAGGAAAGTGGCTACCGCCCTGAACTGCTCGGCGCGGCGGCTGACGAAATCCGCTTTGACTTCACCATTGACCCTGCAACCATACCGGCACGGTTTACCGAGCTGGTTCGAGCGCAAGCTGATGAGTTGTACGCGAACCTGAAGAAGGTGATCCATAGCCTCACCCCTATCCAGTCTGCCGTTATTCGCGTCATGAGCGTGAAGGGCGATAACTACGCGCCATTCGAGGCTCCGACCATGGCGCTGTACGCCAAAGCGCTGGCACAGGCGGGGATTGCAGCAAGCGAAATAAAGGTTGAAGTACCGGGTGTCCAGCAAGCACTCATTGCCTTACAGGAGAAGAAGTTGGTCTGGAAGGCTTCCCGAGGTGTGTATGCAGTCGATGAACATGTGATTGTCGATCTGCTTCGCGCCGATGGCCTGCTGGGAGGGTTGTCCTGATTGTAGGAGCGAGCTTGCTCGCGATGGTCGTCAACGATAACGCTATCAACCTGACACCCCGCGGCGCTTTCAGGTTTTTCGCGAGCAAGCTCGCTCCTACAGTTGATCGTCAAGTGTGCCGATGGCAGTGCTCATTGCCCAAACAAGCGTCAAAATAACGTTACTTTCTAAAAAACCCTCAGATCCGCTCATCAGTTAGATCGGTTTGTTGACGATTCTCCGATGTGCGGTCACAACTTTTACGCTCCCCCAGGTCCTAACACCGTGCTCGTCGATGGAATATTGGCATTTACGCGGTTTTAGCCTGACACGGAGATAAGTTTATGATTTTCAACGTACAAAGTTTTGGCGCTAAAGGCGATGGCATCACAGACGACACGGCGGCGATACAAAAAGCGATTGATGCGGCCGCCGCCGCAGGCGGTGGGCAAGTCTATATGCCGACCGGGACTTATATCGTTTCCGGAGGTGAGGAACCCTCCGACGGCTGCCTGATGCTCAAGAGCAATGTCTACCTGTACGGCGATGGCATGGGCGCAACCAACGTCAAGGTGGCTGATGGCTCCGACACCAAGATCACGGGGGTCATCCGCTCCGCCTATGGCGAGGAAACCCACGACTTCGGCGTCAGCAACCTCACCATCGACGGCAACCGCGACAGCACCACGGGCAAGGTCGACGGTTGGTTCAATGGCTACATTCCCGGCCAAGAAGGCTACGACTCCAACGTCACCCTCGACAGCGTCGAGATCAAGGATTGCTCCGGGTACGGTTTCGACCCCCACGAGCAGACCGTCAACATGGTCATCAAGAACAGCGTCTCCCACGGCAACGGCCTGGACGGCTTCGTGGCTGACTTCCTCAGCGACAGCACCTTCGAAAACAACGTCGCCTACGACAATGACCGCCACGGGTTCAACGTCGTTACCAGTACCCACGACTTCACCCTCGCCAACAACGTTGCCTACAACAACGGCGGCAATGGCATCGTGGTGCAGCGCGGCAGCGAAGACATCCCCTCCCCCAGCAACATCACCATCACCGCTGGCGAGGTGTATGGCAACGGCGCCGAAGGGGTGCTGATCAAGATGTCCAGCGCGGTGACTGTCAGCGACGTCGACATTCATGACAATGCCAGCGCCGGGATCCGCGTCTATGGCAGCAACCACGTCGAGATCATCGACAACACGCTCAACAACAATTCCCTGGGCAATCCCGTACCGGAAATCATCATCCAGTCCTACGACGATACCCTGGGCGTGTCCGGCAAGTACTTCAACGGCAGCGACAACACCATCCAGGGCAACATTATCAGCGGCAGCGACCTGTCGACCTACGGCGTTGCAGAGCGCAATGAAGACGGCACCGATCGCAACGCCATTATTGGCAACACCATCAGTCACACCAGCAAGGGTGCCACGTTGGTCTACGGTGACGGCAGCTACGTCAGCGCCACGGTGCCGATGACCGCCGTGCAAGGTACGGCTGGCAACGACACCCTGTCGGGCAGCGCCGCCAGCGAGATTTTCTACGGCGGTGCCGGCAACGACACTATCAATGGCGGGGCCGGTGACGACATTCTGGTGGGTGGTGCAGGCATCGACAAACTCACTGGCGGTACCGGCGCCGATACGTTCCGTTTCGCTGCGCAGTCCGACAGTTACCGCAACGCAACTGCAAGCTTCGATGACACCCTCCTCGACTTCGACGTCACCCAGGACAAGATCGACCTCGCCGGTCTCGGCTTCACCGGCCTGGGCAATGGCCGTGGGGGCACCTTGCAGGTCAGCTACAGCGCCAGCAACGACCGCACCTACATCAAGGACTACGACGCCGATGCCAGTGGCAATCGCTTCGAGTTGATCCTGTCGGGCAACCTGGCCAGCACCCTGACCGCCAGCCACTTCATCTTCAACCGGGTGGTCAGCGGCACCAGCGGCAGCGACTCGCTGCTGGGTAGTGATTCGGCCGACACCCTGCTAGGCCTGGCGGGCAATGACAGCCTCAGTGGCGGCGCGGGCGACGACAAGCTCGATGGCGGTGCCGGCATGGACACCCTCACCGGTGGCACCGGGGCAGACACCTTCGTGTTCTCCGATCGCCTGGACAGTTACCGCAATTACAACACCGGCGGTGTCAACCTGAGCGACCTGGTCACCGATTTTGATATCAGCGCCGACAAGATCGACCTCTCGGCCATGGGTTTCACCGGCCTGGGCGATGGCAAGAACAACACCGTGTACCTGGTGCTCAACAGTGCCGGCACCAAGACTTATATCAAGTCCCTGAGCGCCGACGCCAATGGCAACCGCTTTGAAATGACACTGAATGGCAACTACCTCGACACGCTGACCAGCGCCAATTTCGTCTTCGCCACCGCGTCGCCGACCAATCAGGCGCCGGTGCTGGCCACGCCACTGCTGGATCAGAACGCGACCGAAAACACTGCATTCAGCTATGTGGTGCCGACCACCAGTTTTACCGATCCGGATAACGACAGCCTCAGCTACACCGCCAAACTGGCCAATGGCAACGCCCTGCCCAACTGGCTGACATTCGATGCAGCCACGCGTACGTTCAGCGGCACACCCAGCGACACCGCGTCGGGCACTTATTCCATCCAGGTCACCGCGACCGACGCCAGCAATGCAACCGTCAACGACACCTTTACCTTGGCCGTGCAAGACGTACCCGCTGGCCCCGCCGTGATCAATGGCACGCCGAACAACGACACCCTGACCGGCACCGACGCCAACGAACAACTGTTCGGGGGTGCCGGTAACGACACGCTGAATGGCGGCGGGGGCAACGACATCCTCGTCGGCGGTACCGGTGCGGACAAGCTCACCGGCGGCGCGGGTGCCGATGTGTTCCGCTACACCGCAACACTCGACAGTTACCGCACCAGCGCCACCAGCAGCAGTGACCAGATCCTCGATTTCGACGTGGCCGCCGACAAGATCGATGTCTCGGCACTCGGATATACCGGCCTGGGCAATGGCCTGAACGGTACGCTGCAAGTGACCTACAGCGCTACGAGCAACCGCACCTACCTCAAGGACCTCACCGTCGATGCCAATGGCAACCGCTTCGAAGTGTCGCTGGCGGGCAACCTGGTAAATAGCCTGACGGCGAGTCATTTTGTCTTCGCCGACCAGAACACCCCCGGCAATGTAGCGCCGGTGGTGGCCATCCCCCTCCTCGACCAGAACGCCACCGAAAGTGCACCGTTCAGCTACACCCTGACCAATGACAGCTTCACCGACGCCAACCAGGATGTGCTGACCTACACCGCGACGCTTGCCGACGGCAGCGCCCTGCCCGCCTGGTTGAGTTTCAATGCCACCAACCTGACGTTCACCGGTACGCCGGTCAGCACTGCGTCCGGCAATTACACCGTCCTGGTCAAGGCCAGCGATCCCTCGGGGGCGTCGGTCAGCGACAGCTTCGCCCTGGCGGTGGCCGATGCACCTGCCAATACCATCGCCGGCACCAACAATGCCGACACCCTCAATGGCACAGTGGAAGCGGACTTGATCCTCGGCCTCGGTGGCAATGACACGATCAAGGCTGGCATCGGCGCGGACATCGTCGACGGCGGCGCCGGACGCGATTCGCTGTATGGCGGCGACGGTGCCGACACCTTCCGCTACACCAACGTGCTCGATAGCTACCGCGACTATGACACCGGCGGTGTAACGGCCACGGACACGATCTATGACTTCACCGCGGGCGTCGACAGGATCGATGTCTCGGGCCTGGGTTTTCTTGGCCTGGGCGACGGCAGCAACGGCACCTTGTACATGACCCTTAACACGGCCGGCGACAAGACCTACATCAAGTCCGCCGAAGCGGATGCCGATGGCAATCGTTTTGAAATCGCCCTCAACGGCAACTACCTCGACACACTGACCGCCAGTGACTTCGTGTTCGCAGAGCGCGCCCAGCAAGACATCCTCTACCTGCCCACCCTCGGCCAATCCAATGCACGCCTGCTGCGCATGACGGAGGACGACGATCAGTCCGGCACCTCGATGCTGGTCAATGACCTGGACCGCTACACCCCCTATGACGTGCGCAGCCAGTTCACCGACGCCGATGGCAACGGCATCGATATCGCAGTGGGTGGGAGCACCGTCAATGGCCTGTCGACCCTGGGCCCAGAGGAACTCAAGTTGTGCTGGTGGCTGACCGACACCAACCAACCCGGGCCTGCACTGCTGCGCGCCGAGGCGCTGCTGCGGGACCAGCTCACCGAGCTGCAATCCATCGACAACGTCACCATGGGCATTATTTGGGGCCAGGGCGAGGAAGCCGCCCAGGAAATCGGCCGCGCCACGGACAAACCAGCGGCAGCTGCGGCCTACAAGGCCGCAACCCTGAAGGTCTTCGATTACCTGCATGCCCAGTTCGGCAGCTTTAGCGTTTACATGATGGAAACCGGTCACTACGAGCAGGACGCAGCGCGTGCCCGTGGTTACTCGGAAGAGAAGATAGCCTCCATCGTCGAAGGGGTCGGTTATGTTCGCGCCGCCCAGGAAGCCGTCGCCGCCGAGCGCGCCGATGTCAAGCTGGCGGTGGACTACACCGACCTGCCCTTGCGCTACGAGGTCGATCCACTGGTGTATCCCGATGACGTCTGGCACCTGCACGAGGAATCGGCGGAGATCGTCGGCCAGCGCCTGGCCGACTTCATTGCCGATGACCTTGGCTTCCAGGGCGACCCCGGCGACAACAACAGCGTGCAGGACATTTTCGACAACGCTCAGAACCAGGGCGGGATGATTTCCGGTACTGACCAGGCGGATACCCTGGTGGGCAGCTCGGGCAACGACACGCTGGATGGCGACCTGGGCGCCGACACCATGACCGGTGGCGATGGCAACGACATCTATGTGGTCGATAACGCTTTCGACAGCGTGGAGGAAACCAACACCTCGACCGCGCAGATCGATACCGTACAGGCCTCGGTCAGCTGGACCCTGGGCGCCAATCTCGAGAACCTGGTGCTCACCGGCGTGTCGGACATCGACGGCACCGGCAATGAACGGCGCAACTTCATCACCGGCAATGCCGCCAATAACGTGATCGATGGTGCCGCAGGGGCCGACAGCATGAGCGGCGGCGATGGCAACGACACCTACTATGTCGACAACGCCGACGACACCGTGATCGAGACCAACAACAGTGCCGGGCCGGGAGGGATCGACAGCGTGCACAGCAGCCTGGCGGCCTATACCCTCGCCAACAACGTCGAGCAGCTGTATATCGATAGCGCTGGCGCCGCCAACGCCACGGGCAACGGGCTGGACAACACGCTGTTCGCCGGCGCCGGCAACAACGTGCTGGACGGACGCGAGGGCAGTGACACCGTGTCTTTCGAGCGCGCCCTGTCCGGCGTGAACGTAAACCTTTCGACCTCAGCGCAACAAAACACCTCGGGTTCGGGACTCGACACCTTGAAATTCTTCGAAAACCTGACGGGAAGCGCCTATGCCGACAGTCTGTCGGGCAACAGCGCCGCGAACGTGCTGAACGGTGGTGCGGGCAACGATACCCTGGTGGGCGGTTCGGGCGATGACCGGCTGATCGGCGGAGCAGGCACCGACAACCTCAGTGGCGGCACGGGCGCGGATACCTACGCGTTTGGTGCTCTGTCGGACATGGGCGTCGGGGCGTTGCGCGATGTGATCAACGGTTTCAAGACCGCCGACGGCGATCATCTGGATTTCACCGGCCTGGACGCCAACCCGCTGACCACCACTGTCGACGCCTTCACCTTCATCGGCAGCAATGCCTTTGACCCTGCCAATGCCACCGGCCAACTGCGCTTTGCCGATGGCATTGTCTACGGCAGTGTCAATGCCGACGCCACCCCCGAGTTCGAAATCCAACTGGTGGGCGTCAAGGAGCTGCAGGCCAGCGATTTCACAGCCTGAGTCAACCCGCTCCCCATGGGAGCGGGCTTGCCCGCGAAGGCGGCGGCACATTCGATATGGATGCTGACTGACCCACCGCCATCGCGAGCAAGCTCGCTCCCACAAGGGATTGGCAGTGCCCGAAAAATCGAGGACAACCACAGATCAAAATGTGGGAGCGAGCCTGCTCGCGATGACGGCGGCACATTCGATATGGATGCTGACTGATCCACCGCTATCGCGAGCAAGCTCGCTCCCACAAGGGATTGGCAGTGCCCGAAAAATCGAGGACAACCACAGATCAAAATGTGGGAGCGAGCCTGCTCGCGATGACGGCGGTACATCCAACATGGATGCTGACTGACCCACCGCTATCGCGAGCAAGCTCGCTCCCACAAGGGATTGGCAGTGTCACAAAATCGAGGGCAACCACAGATCAAATGTGGGAGCGAGCTTGCTCGCGAAGGCGGCGGCACGTTCGAAATGGATGCTGACTGACCCACCGCTTTCGCGAGCAGGCTCGCTCCCACAGGGATAGGCGCCAGTCTTTGAGTTTGAGTTTTGTTGCAACCTGACTTCTTAAAACAGGCGTTGCACCTGTTCCAGGACCGCGCGGTTCATCTGGCCGGTGTGGGTGTGCAGGCTTACATAGCTTTGCAGCATGTCGAGCTTGGTGTCGAGCAGGTCTCGACGGGCCTGAAACACCCGCTGCTGGGCATCAAGAATGTCCACCGTGGAACGCACTCCACCCTGGAAGCCTTTTTCCGTCGAGGTCAGCGCCCGCTGATTGGAGTCCACCGCACGCTGCATGGCCTTGCTCTTGGCAAACCCGGCCACGACCCCCAGATAATCGGCCTCGATGTCCTCGGCCAACTGTTGACGCTGCACATCGTAGTCGGACTGGGCACCGGCCAATTGCGCTTCGGCCTTCGCAACCGAAGCACGTACCGCCCCGCCGCGATACAACGGAATATCCAGCTGAACCCCCACGTAATAAGAGTCCTGGCGCGGGTCGAGCTCCTGGTACTGAGGGCTTTCCCGGCGCGTTAGCTGGGTGGTCAGCGACAAGGTCGGATAATGCCCGGCGCGCTGACTGTCAGCCTGCGCCTCGGCGACTTTCACTGCCGCCAGCCGGGACGCCAGATCGGGGCTGGCTTCGCGGGCAATCGCCGTCCAGTACGGCAAATCCCGCTCCGGCGGTATCGGGCTACCGGCGGGCAGTTCTTCGCGCATCGGCTGAATGTCATCGATCGGCACGCTGGAGCGCCCGGACAACGCCCGCAACGCAGCCATGCGGCGGGCCTGGGCTTCAGCCTCCTGGGCATCGACGAGATCGAGCCGGGCCTGGGCCTCATCAATATCGGTGATCGTGCCCTGGCCGCCCTGATAAAGCTTTTTGCTCTGCATCACCAACCCATTGATGGCCACCTTTTGCTGGGCGATCAACTTGATCTCGTTCTCTGCACGGGCGACGTCGAAATAACCTTTGGCCACCCGGTCGAACAAGGTCTGGCCGGCAACATCGAACAGTTGGGTACCCAACTCCCCCCGCGCCTTGCCCTCCTCATACGCCGCCCAGCGCCCCTTGTCATAGAGCGGTTGTTGCGCCGCCAGGGTGACGCTGTTCGCCTGGTAGTCGTTACTGTTGACGTAGGTGTTGTCATCACCGCCGTCGATACGTCCGCCGTAACCGTAGCGTGACGAAAGCGACACTTGCGGGTAGAGGCCGCCGCGGCCAATCGCCTCTTCATGGCTGGAAGCATCAAAGGCATGGGCTGCCGATTGCACGGTCGGGTCATTGAGCCGCGAGGCGTCATAGGCAGCGGTCAGGTTCAGGCCTTCTTCGGCGGCTCCTGCGGGATTGATCGCGGCCCAGTTGGCACACAAACCCAGTAGTACAGCGTAGCGATAGCGGCAACGGTCGGTCATGCTCATTCCTCTTTGAACGCTGCGAGCAAGCGTTCGCGCAGGGGTTTCATCAGGTAATTCATCAAGGTGCGTTCCCCCGTTACCACCGTGACATCGGCGAGCATGCCGGGGCGCACCAGCAGGCCGGCGACCTGCAGCGAGGCGACGGTGTCGGCGGCAATCTCGACCTTGGCGGAGAAGTACGGCTGGTGCGTCTGTTCATCGATCAACTGGTCCGCCGACACGGTCGCCACCGTGCCGGTGACGGTCGGCGTATCCACCCGTTGCAGCGCGGTGAAATGCACATGCACCGGCAGGCCCGGGCGCAACTTGTTGGCCATCAGCGGTTCGAAGCGCGCGGTGATCGCCATCGGCGCATCCAGCGGCACCACCTGCATCAGGGTCTGGCCGGCCTGGGCAACGCCGCCGACCGTATGGATGCTCACGTCCATGACCTGCCCGGACACCGGCGCCCGGATCGCACCGTTGTCGACTTCAAACTGCAAGGCACGAATCTGATCGGCATAACCTGCCGCCTCGGCAGAGACCTCGCTGAGCTGGGTTTCGGCATCGCGGCGAAATTCCTGCTGCGCCTGCAGGGCCTTGAGCCGGCTTTCGTTGATCGCCTGGCGGGTCCTGCCGACATCGCCCACCCCGGAGGCAATCTGCCCGGCCAATTGGGCGGCGTTGCGCTCGGACTCGAAGAGCTTGTTGCGCGGAACGTAGCCTTCACGGGCCAAATCACGCAGGCCTTCGAGTTCCTGCTGCTGGAAGCGCATCTGCGCGTCGTAGTTGCGCTTGACGCCTTCGTAGCCGAGCAATTGCTGGTGCAATGCCGCGGCTTCGTGTTCGATGATCTGCAAGCGGCTGCCCAGTTCTGCGCGGCGCGTCAGGAACAACTGGCTCTGCAAGGCCATGGTCGCCTTGACCCGCGGCTCGTCGGCATGTGCCAGCAGTTCAGCGGGCCATTGGATCTGGGCCGAGCCCAGGCGCTCGGCAATCAACCGCGCTTCGACGCTGCGATCGTTGAGCAGCTTGCCCAGGGTCACGTCCAGTTGCGACTGCGCCTGCACCGTGTTGAACTGCACCAGCAACTGTCCCTGGGTGACGCGGTCGCCATCGCTGACCAACAGCTTTTCCACCACCCCACCGACCAACGACTGCACAGCCTTGCGTTCACCCGCTACCACCACGGTGCCGCTGCCCACGACACCCTGGTCGAGCGGCGCCAGGCAGGCCCAGAGCAGGAAGCCGCCCAGGGTCAGGACCAGGAAACCCACACCATAGCGTGCCGCCCCCCGGGCGTCGGTACTGGCGCCGGGCAGCGTGGTGTCGCCACGTACGCTCAGCCCCTGCTCGCTGTACGTTTTAGCCTTTGGGGTCAGATCACGCATCTTTGCCAGCCTCTTTGACCGCGGCCGGTCTTGGTACCGGCGTCAATGCCTTGAGCACCCGATCCCGTGGACCGAATGCTTGTTGAGTGCCGTCCTTGAGCACCAGGATGTGATCGACCACCGCCAGCACATTAGGCCGATGGGTAATCAGCACCACGGTGCTGCCGGCAGCCTTGAGCGCACTGATGGCCTGCACCAGCGCCAGTTCACCGGCTTCATCGAGGTTGGAGTTGGGCTCATCGAGCACGATCAGCGACGGGCGCCCGTAAAGCGCGCGGGCCAGGCCGAGGCGTTGCTTTTGTCCACCGGACAAGCCAAGCCCGCCGGGGCCCAGCGGCGTGTCGTAACCCTTGGGGAACCGCAGGATCATCTCGTGGATACCGGCGTGACGCCCGGCGGTGATGATCTTGTCGGCGTCCTGCTCGCCGAAGCGGGCAATGTTGTCCGCCACACTGCCGTCGAACAGTTCGATGTCCTGCGGCAGGTACCCGAGGTGCGGGCCCAGGGCGTCGTGGGACCATTGGCTGATCTCGGCGTCGTCCAGGCGCACCGACCCACCCATGGCCGGCCATACCCCGACCAGCGCCCTGGCCAATGTCGATTTACCACTGGCGCTGGGGCCGACAACGGCAAGCACCTCTCCTTTGGACAGGCTGAAATTGATGCCCCGCACAATCGGTTGCGCAGCACCGGGCGGGCCGACATACAACTGCTCCAGGCGCACCGCGCCGGTGGGCGGTGGCAAAGGCATGCGCAGGCGCTCGCGCGGATGCTCGGCCAGCAGTTGGCTCAGGCGCTGGTAGCTCTGGCGGCCGGCGTTGAATTGCTTCCATGAGCCAATGGCGATTTCCACGGGCGCCAGGGCACGCCCCAGCAGCAGCGACATCGCAATCATCATGCCCGCCGACAATTGGCCTTCCAGCACCAGCAGCGCCCCCAGGCCCAAGGCCAGCGACTGGCCGGAGATGCGCACGAAACGGGTCATCGAAGTGATGCGGGCGCTGCGATCGCTGGCATGGGCCTGGGCGGCAATGATGCGTTGCTGCAGCAAGCTCCAGCGCTGGCGCAACGGCCCGAGCATGCCCAAGGCCTGGATAACCTCGGCGTTGTGCAACGTGCTGTTGACATAACTTGAAGACTGCACGCCCAGCCGATTGGCTTCGCCCAGGCGCGTGCGGGTCGCCAGCTCGCCCCACAGCGCCAGGCCGATCAGCACCAGGGCCAGAACCAGCGTCAGCAAACCGAACCATGGATGGAAGATGAACGCCACCAGCAGGAAGATGGGCAACCACGGCGCGTCGAGCAAGGCGATCAGGCCCTGGCCGGTAAGCAACTGTCGCAGCGTCGCCAGGTCAGTGAGCACCTGCGCCGGGTTGGCGTTGTGCTCGCGCAGGCTGCGGGCAAAGGCCGCGTCGAAAATCCGCTCTCCCAAGGCATCGTCCAGCCCCGCGCTCATGCGAATCATCACCTCGCCGCGCACCCACTCGATCAGGGCGCTGAACATGAACAGTCCCAAGGCGATCAAGGTGAGCATGAACAAGGTGGTTTCGTTGCGACTGGTGAGGACCCGGTCGTACACCTGCATCATGTAGAGCGACGGCACCAGCACCAGCAGGTTGATCACGCCACTGAACAGTGCCAGGGACCAGAACACCCGGCGATAGCTTAATAACGCGGCATCAATGTCATGACGCGGATCGAGAAGCAAACCCATTAGAATGTCGCTCACAAAAGGAAAAGTCGGTCCAGGACGCAATCCATCGCGAGCGTTTTGCCCAGAAAATTGGAGAAAACACTGAATGTAGGCTGACGAGCTGCTATCAGAGACGGTCCTCGTCGCTACAGGCGCCCATTACTGACAATGCCTTCACGGGTTAGTGCCGGATCCAAGGGCCGGGTTTTCAGGTGGGTGACGGGCGGGAATGTTGCGGCGCCACGCTCGCTCGTCGCTCGACCTCGCAAGTCCGCCTTCGGACCAGTGAATCGATGGACGCTCCAGACGATCCGAGCTGCGCACGAAGGTGAAAGGTGATCTAACGCCTGTCCGCTTATTCCCTGCTCGATGTTGGTATCGCAATCCGGCTACTGGCCTTGACCTCCCGTAAAGCCAGGCTGGACTGAATGGAGGCAATACCCACCTGACGCCTGAGCACCTGCTCGATGAAATCACTGTAGCTATCAAGATCCTCTGCCAACACTTGCAGCACGTAATCGGCATCCCCGGTGATCTTGTGACAGGACAGCACTTCAGGCAATTGCGCAATCACCGCCTCGAAGGCGTCGGGCGCGTGATCGGCGTGGGTGGAAAAACGGATGTGCACGAATGCCATGATATCCAGCCCCAGCATTCGTCGATCAAGGTTCGCCTGGTAGCCCTTGATCACGCCCGCCTCCTCCATTCTCTTACGCCGCCGCCAGCAAGGCGTAAGGCTTAACGACAGGCGCTCACTGAGCTCGGCATTGGAAATGCTCGCGTCTTCCTGCAGCAACGCAAGTATCGCCAGGTCGCTGTCGTCGAGAGTGATGCGTTTGGATATTTTTTTCTGCATCGCGCCATTCCCGAGTAAGTTCGCCCGTAATATCACCCAAACCCTGAACATAAAGCAAAGAAATCGCCGCCGTACCAGAACAAAATATTTGCACTGGTTCACTTCAGCGGATGCGCACAATGTTTACAGTTTTCAGTGATTCCCACCGTTTGCACCACGGCACCGAATTGAAAGACGGCGTGCTCAAGCCGTCCTTCGAACAGCCCAGTCGGGCCGATACCGTCCATAACCGGGTCAAGCAGGTGGGACTTGGCCAGATCATCGAGCCGCGAGCATTTGACCGGTCGTGCTATGTGAACGCGCACAGCGAGCGCTACGTGGCCTTTCTGGAAAATGCCTGGTCTGAATGGCGCGCAACCGGGCGCGCCCACGATGCCTTGCCGCTGGTATGGCCAGTGCGTGATCTGGCCAACGAGACAGTGCCGGCTTTCATCGACGGCAAGCTGGGTTTCTACGCCATGGACGCCGGCTCCCCCATCACCGCCACCACCTGGCAAGCGGTAAAAACCAGCGCCGATATCGCGCTGACGGGACTGGCGCTGATCGATGAAGGCCACGACAGTGCCTTTGCCCTGTGCCGCCCGCCCGGCCATCACGCCGCGCGGGAATACATGGGCGGCTACTGCTATCTGAACAACGCCGCCATTGCCGCACAGCAGGCCATTACCCAAGGCGCCCAGCGTGTCGCGGTATTGGACGTCGACTTTCATCATGGCAACGGCACGCAGAACATTTTCTACGGGCGCAGCGACGTCATGTTTGTCTCACTGCACGGCGAGCCTGCAGTGTCCTATCCGTACTACTCCGGTTTCAGCCACGAAGTCGGCGCAGGCCACGGCGAAGGTTACAACCTGAACTATCCGATGCCGAAGAACACCACTTGGGAAAGCTACCGCGACGCCTTGCTCCACGCCTGCAAGAAGCTCCAGCAATTTGCCCCTGAAGTGCTGGTTATTTCACTGGGCGTCGACACGTTCAAGGACGACCCCATCAGTCACTTCCTGCTGGAAAGCGAAGACTTCATCGGCATCGGCGAGCTGATCGCGGGCGTGGGCTGCCCCACCCTGTTCGTGATGGAGGGCGGCTACATGGTCGATGAAATCGGGATCAATGCGGTCAATGTGCTGCATGGCTACGAGAGCAAACGCGCCTGAGTCATCCCCTGAGTCGCAGCGTTTCAACTACTGAATCGGAGAATAAAAACATGACTCTTTTTATAGATGTCGATCATGCCGCACGCCTGTTCGCCACAGTGGGAATCCGCCGGGCAATCCGCGAGATGGCCGCTTACATCGAAACTGACTATTCACGCTGGGCGCAGTTTGATAAGTCGCCCCGCACCGCCAATCATTCGGCCGAGGGTGTGATCGAGTTGATGCCGACCGACGATGGCCAACAGTACTCGTTCAAATACGTGAACGGTCACCCGGACAACGGTCAAAGGGACTTGCTGACAGTCATGGCCTTCGGTGTGCTGGCCGATGTCCACAGTGGCTATCCGACCTTGCTCAGTGAACTGACGCTGACCACAGCCGTGCGCACTGCCGCGACCTCCGCCCTGGTCGCGCAGTCCCTGGCGCGCCCGGGTGCAAGCACTATGGCAATCATCGGCAATGGCGCCCAGAGCGAATTTCAGGCCCTCGCCTTCCACGAAATGCTGTCCATCAAGGAAATTCGCATTTTCGATATCGATCGCGACGCTTCACTTAAGTTAAAGCAGAACCTGGCCACCTTCCCGGATATCGAGGTGATTGTGGCCGACTCGGTACAGGCCGCGGTCAAGGGCGCACACATCGTCACCACGGTCACCGCCGACAAGGCCTATGCAACGATTCTGACGCCCGAGATGATCGAACCCGGCATGCATATCAATGCCGTCGGCGGTGACTGCCCGGGGAAAACCGAACTGCACGCCGAGATCCTGCGCAATGCCCGGGTCATCGTTGAGTTTGAACCTCAAACCCGGATCGAAGGCGATATTCAACAATTGGCGGCCGACTTTCCCGTCGTCGAGTTCTTCCGGATTGTTCAGGGCGAAGTCCCGGGCCGCGAGAACGACGCGCAGGTCACCGTTTTCGATTCGGTGGGTTTTGCCCTGGAAGACTTTTCGTCACTGCGCTACATGCACGACCTGGCGCGCAAGCATGCCATCGGTGAGCGCATCCATCTGGTGCCGACGCCCGCCAACATAAAAAACCTCTACCAACTGCTTGATCAGCAGCCAGCAACCGTCCCCTCGCGCCTGCGCACAGTGAGCTGATAGCCACAGGTGAGGCCCCCTGAGCAAAGTACCAAGGGGCTACTCACCGTGTGAGTGGACGAGAAAACCTGCCACCCGCAAACCACCACCGTCAGTAGCCGTTGCATCTCTAACAAGAACGCTAGACAGCCACTTTCTGCCAAAACTCAAAAAACATAAAATCAAGAGGTTTTGTAATGGAATCGACTCCGTCCGAACGGGTTGAACAGCCCGCGCTGCAGCGCACGCTCAGCAATCGTCACATTCAGTTAATGGCCATGGGAGGTGCCATCGGTACAGGCCTGTTCATGGGTTCCGGGAAGATCATTGCCCTCTCCGGCACCTCGATCATCCTCATTTATATGATCATCGGGATGTTCGTCTACTTCGTCATGCGCGCCATGGGCGAACTGTTGCTCTCCAACTTGAACTTCAAAAGCTTCGCGGATTTTGCCGGTACCTACCTGGGCCCGCGAGCGGCATTCTTCCTCGGCTGGTCGTACTGGCTGAGTTGGAGCGTCGCGGTGGTAGGCGATGCCGTGGTGGTCGGCGGCTTCTTTCAATACTGGTTCCCCGATGTACCCGCCTGGATACCCGCCATCGGTATGCTAATGACGCTGTTTGCCTTGAACGTGCTGACCGTCAGGCTTTTCGGTGAAGTGGAGTTCTGGTTCGCGATCATCAAGATCATTGCCGTCGTCACTCTGATCGGTGTCAGCATGGTGCTGATTGCCAGCTCCTTTGTCTCTCCCAATGGAGTCACGGCATCCCTGAGCCACCTGCTGGACAAACAGGCAACCTTTCCCAACGGCTTGTTCGGTTTCTTCGCCGGTTTCCAGATGGCCATTTTCTCATTTGCCGGCACCGAACTGATCGGCATCGCAGCCGCGGAAACCCGCTCCCCAGAGAAGACCCTGCCTAAAGCCATCAACTCGATTCCGCTGAGAATCATCCTGTTTTATGTGCTGGCACTGGCCTGCATTATTGCAGTGACGTCCTGGCAACAGGTTTCGCCCAACAAGAGCCCCTTCGTCGAACTGTTTCTGGTGGCCGGGTTTCCCGCAGCAGCCGGCATCGTCAACTTCGTGGTGTTGACGTCTGCCGCCTCTTCGGCCAACAGCGGCGTATTTTCATCCAGCCGCATGTTGTTCGGGCTGGCGAACCAGGACAATGCGCCAGGGGTTTTTCGACGCCTGTCGAGCAGTAGCGTGCCCCTGCTGAGCCTGGCGTTCACCACAGTGTTGATGCTGGTGGGCGTACTGTTGCTGTTCATCGTTCCGGAAGTCATGACAGCGTTCACCATTGTCTCTACCGTGTCGGCGATCCTGGTGATTTTCACGTGGTCGACCATCCTCGCATCGTACATTGCGTATCGCAGAAGCCGGCCCGACCTGCATGCGCAATCGGCCTACAAGATGCCTGGCGGCGTGCCGATGGCCTGGTTCTCTTTGGCGTTCCTGGGCTTTGTTCTCTGTTTGCTGGCATTAAGACCTGACACCCGTATTGCCTTGATGGTCATGCCGGGCTGGTTCATATGGTTGGCAATTGCCTATCAGCTGACCCACACCTGGAAGCCCAAACCCGCTTCTGGATCGACAAGTCAGTACAGCTGAGTTTGATGTAGCGCTCTACAGCTGCTGCAACGGAAGCGTGCGTGGCGCCCATGAAGCAGCGGCTGCAGAACACAACTCTTTTACCCTAACTCCCGTTGGAGCTGCTCGCGATCCAAAGCCCCGTCCCAACGAGCGATGAAGATGGTTGCTACGCCATTGCCGATGACGTTGATCAGCGCACCGCCTTCAGAGATGAAACGATAGACCCCAAGCACCAACACCAGCCCTGCCGCGGGAATAACGTCCATCGACCCCAATGTTGCGGCAAGCGTGATGAACGCTCCTCCCGTGACACTGGCGGCGCCCTTCGAAGTCAGGAGCAAGATCAGCAGCAAAGTGACCTGATGGTAGAGGGACACATCGATATCGAGCGCCTGAGCGATAAAAATCGGTGTCACGTAATAGCAGATCAGCAAATTTCCGTAGGAGACCAGCGATCCCACGCCATACTTGCCTACGGTAAACGCCATCCCGCCGAAAGCGCCCAAGGGAGCGACATACATGACGATCTTGAGCATCCGGAAAAAGGCGTTGGCGATCAGATCGATGATGTTCAACAGGGGCTTACCCAGATCGCCCATCAACTGCAAGGCGAAGGCGAATAAGACCGAGATAAATAACACCTGCAGGATGTCACCCTCGGTAAAAGCGCCGAACACCGTGGACGGAATAATGTGGGTAAGGAAACCAACCACGCTTTGATCGTGCGCGGCCTTGGCATAACCGGCGATGGCAGTTGCATCCAATGATGCAGGGTCAATGTGCATGCCGGCGCCATGCCCCGGGTGTTGTGAAAGTGCAAGGTCAATTGGGCGTAATCCTGAGGCGGCGCTTTAACCGGTTTAAGGTGTTGAGAGGGCAAGGTCTCACTCTGTGAGGCCTTGAACCCGGCCGCACCCGATCGCCGAAGATGGTCTAGGATGCTTCTGACCCCATGAAACGGAGAAGCCAACGTGAACACCTTGAAACTTCACCCTGCACTGGACAATGGCATCCAACCCGCCGCCGCGAATTTCACCGGTGGCACCCTGCAATGCCTGTGTGCGACCGACAAGGTCGAGGTAAAAATCGACGCGCAAACCCTGCATAACCACGCATGCGGCTGCAGCAAATGCTGGAAACCGCAAAACGCGATCTTCTCCGTTGTTGCCGTGGTCCCTCGGGATAAGGTCAGCGTCACGGCCCACGGTGAAAAACTGGAAATTGTCGACGAAACCGCCACCATCCAGCGGCACGCCTGCAAGCAGTGCCACGCCCATCTCTTTGGGCGCATCGAAAACAAGGACCATGGGTTTTATGGCCTTGACTTCGTCCACACCGAGCTCTCTCCCCAAAGCGGATGGGCGACGCCGGGCTTCGCAGCGTTCGTGTCCTCCATCATCGAAACCGGCACGCCGCCAGCGCAAATGAAGGCCATCCGTGAGCGCCTGCGCTCGATCGGCCTGGAGCCCTATGACTGCCTGTCGCCAGACTTGATGGACGCACTGGCGACCCATGTCGCCAAACAGAAAGGCCTGCTCCCCGCCGCCTGATTCGCAGGCAAAAAAAAGCCCCGCCACCGAATGCGGTGCGGGGCAAGGATTGGTTGGTTGCGGCCAACCAAAGGAGCTCGTTGAAAAGCCTTTACGTTCCGGGGTCAGATGCAATCCTGTGCGGCGCGCTCAAAACTTGAAGGCAGGAAGTTCGTGGCCAGCAAATGCCGCTCGTAGATGAACACCTTGCCGCCGCTCCCGGCCTTGTAGGCTTCCAGCACGTTGTCCGCCGAGACTTTGCTCGGCACCACGATCCGGTAGCTGCGCTGGGTCTGCGAGACTGTCGGGTTCAACGCACTGCCCTGCAATTTCGGTACGACGCAGTCGGCGTATTGGGCAGGCGTCTTGTTGGTCTGCAAGGTCAGGGTCGGATCGTTCGGTGCGCAGGCACAACCGGCAAGCAACAAGGAGGCAAACGCCATGGCAGGCACGATTAAAGGGCGCATCGGTCTCATCCTGAAAAATAAAAGGTTCGGTTCATCCAGCAACGGAACTGCGTCATTCGATGCAAGCGATTTTCCAACTATTGCCGACAAAGCAGAACTTATGTTTCGTAATGGTCACTATCACTTCCAGCAATAGTTGCGCGCCGTGCAGACGGATACACACGGCATCACGACTGGAAAGGCGACTGTTCCAGGACGCTCTGCGTCGGGCGATAGTCAGTCATCCTTGATCCAACACCTGCCTCATGCCACGGTGTGCGTCGCGTGCGCTTTCGCATATCGCCCCAGGCCAATCTTGATGGCGACCAGCATGGGCGCGGCGAAGACGAACAGCAGGGCCACGGCGAAAAAAGCGCTGTCGAAGGCAATCACCGTGGCCTGCCCCGACACCGCCTTGCCCAGCAGGCTGGTCGCCGCCCGTGCAGCGGCGGCCTGATCCATGCCCTTCCCCGCCAGCATCGCCGCGGTGGCGGTCAGCCGTTGTTTGGCGCGATAGTCGCGGTCATCGATCCGGAACAGCACATTACCTGCGCGCACGGTCTGGTTGTCCTCGACCTCCAGTGCCGTGACATAGCCGTTGTCCTGGAGCGAGTTCATTTTTTCATTTCCTGTTCAATGCCTGGAACTACAGCAACCACGGAGCGGCAGTGACCTGCCGCCCGGCTGTCGAGCGTTCGTGAGCGCGGGATCGGCTCACTTTTTGATCGGTGTAACCAGCGGCGTTTTATCGGTATCGAGGACGAACACAGCCAACAGGCGCGCAGGTTCGGTGTCGCTGGCGTTGGCGCTGACTTCGTGCACGGAGCCCGGCTCCTCGACGAAGTTTTCGCCGACCTTGTAGATCTTTTCCGGCTCGCCTTTGACTTTGATGCGAAACGAGCCCTCCAGGACCGTTGCATAGATGAAGGCGGTTTTAGGATGGGTATGGGACGGCGAAGCGGCGCCCGGCCCATATTCGACCAGCACGCCTTTCAGGCTCTTGCCAGGAATATTGGGAATCGGACGGTCGAATACCACCGTCACCTTGCCTGCGGGCGGCTCAGCGGCCGACACCGCGCTGATCGAGAGCGCTGCGAAGGCAGCGGCTAATACAAATCGAGTCACCATGACATGGCTCCTTCGTGGATGAGGGGTGATGGCGCGCGTCGTTACCGGGTCGCCGACTGAGCGAACCAGTCTTCGAAGCGGATTGCTCCCAGCCGCGCATTTTTGCCGGCGGTCAGCGATTGATCGTCGAGCACGGCGCCGAAGTAACGCGCGTTCACGTCCGGCACGACCTTGCGGTTGTCCTGGGTCAGCTGCAGAAAGCGCCTGGCCAGGTCGTCGATCGGCATGGCTTCGGGCCCCCCGACTTCGACCGTGCCATTGACCGGTGCTGCCAGCACGACATCGGCCAGCGCCGCCACCACGTCGTCGGACGCGATCGGCTGGATCAGCGCCGGCGAAACGTGAATCTCCTCGCCGACGGCGAACGACTGGACAATGCCGTCGACAAACTCGAAGAACTGCGTGGCACGCAACAGGGTGTAAGGAATGCCGGACGCCTTGATAAGGCTCTCCTGCGCGACCTTGGCCCGGAAATAACCGGCCTCGGGCAGCCGTTCGCTGCCGACAATCGACAGGGCAACGTGATGACGAACACCGGCCGCCGCTTCGGCCGCCAGCAGGTTTCGGCTCGAGGTTTCGAAGAAATCGAGCACGGCCTGGTCCTCCCACGACGGTGCGTTCGCCACGTCGACCACCACATCGGTACCATCCATCGCTTCGGCCAAGCCTTCGCGGGTGATGCTGTTCACGCCCGTGCTGGGGCTGGCGGCGAGCACGTCATGGCCGCGCTCGCGAAGGGTGTCTACAAGTTTCGATCCGATGAGGCCGGAGCCTCCGATGACAACGATCTTCATGGCTGTTCTCCACGTGTCGACTGCAACGATTGCGTCGGTGTAGGTAGAGATTGCCTGCGCCTGCGAGGCAAGTCCTTGCGCCGGGCTTGGGTTTGGCTTGGATTTACGTCCAAAGCAGCAGTTGTTTGTCCAGCTGCCCTTGGCGCGGACGGTGCAGCAGCTGTCGAGCTGCCGTATGATCAGCGTCAATTATTAATCGTCAGTCGCCTGGGACACGGAGTTGAGGGCGCTTCGCCGGGGATGCTTGCCTTGCAATTTGCGTTTGAAGACTTCGTGCTCGATCAGGATCGCCGGGAACTGACCTTGCGCGGGGACATCGTGGCCGTCGGGCCGCAGGTCTTCGACCTTTTGCTGCTGTTCGTCAACAACCCCGATCGCGTCGTCAGCAAGGACGACTTGCTCCAGGCGGTGTGGAGCGGTCGAATCGTCTCGGAATCGACGATCACCAGTCATATCAATGCGGTGCGCAAGGCCATCGGTGATACCGGTGAGGAACAGCGCCTGGTGCGCACGGTTCCTCGCAAGGGTTACAGGTTCGTCGGTCAGATCAAGCTCGACATCAGCGCAGAGTCACGCCCACCTGACATCGACCTGCCCTCGCCCGCTATCACGAGGCAGACGCCCGCCTCCACGCTGGTTCTCCCGGATAAACCCTCGATCACCGTCCTGCCCTTCCAGAACCTCAGCGGCGATCCGGAGCAGGAGTACTTCGCCGACGGCGTCGTGGAGGACATCATCGCCGCCCTGTCGCGGATCCGCTGGCTGTTCGTCATCGCACGCAATTCGAGCTTCACCTACAAGGGCCGGGCGGTGGACGTCAAAGGCGTCGGCCAGGACCTGGGCGTTCGCTACGTGCTCGAAGGCAGCGTGCGCAAAAGCGGGAACAAGGTGCGCATCACCGGGCAACTGATCGACGCGACAAGCGGAACGCATATCTGGGCGGAGCGCTTCGAAGGCCAGCTCGACGACCTCTTCGAATTGCAGGATCAGGTCTCCCAAAGCGTTGTCGGTGCCATCGCGCCGCAACTGGAACGGGCAGAAATCGAGCGCGCCAAACGCAAGCCGACCGAAAGCCTGGACGCCTACGATCATTACCTGCGCGGCATGGCCAAACTGCACAGCGGCAGCCGGGAAGCCATCGCGGATGCGCTGCCGATGTTCTACCAGGCGATTGCACTCGATCCGGAATTCGCCTCGGCCTATGGCATGGCCGCCTGGTGCATCTTGTGGCGCAAGCTCAATGGCTGGATGACCGACCGGACTGCAGAGACCGCCGAAGGCGCACGGCTTGCGCGCCTGGCGGTGACGCTGGGGCGCGATGATGCGGTCGCGTTGACACGGGGCGGACATGCGCTGGGGCATCTCACCGGCGATGTCGATGGCGGCATTGCGTTGCTCGACAGGGCACGCCTGCTCAATCCCAACCTCGCCCCCGCTTGGTTCCTGGGCGGTATCTTGCGGGCACTGCGCGGTGAAACAGACGCCGCCATCAAGGATCTGACCCATGCCGTTCGCTTGAGTCCGCTGGACCCGGAAATGTTCAGGATGCAGGTCGGCATGGCACTCGCGCATTTTTTCGCCGGGCGCTTCGATCTCGCTGCGCAGTGGGCGGAAAAAGCCCTGGGCAACCTGCCCAGTCTGCTGGCCTCCGCGGCCATAGTGGCGGCCAGTTATGCGCTCAGCGGACGAATGGACAAAGCGAAGCAGGCGATGCAGCACCTGAACGAGCTGGATCCGTCTTTGCGCGTCTGCAATCTCAAAGACTGGCTGCCCATCCAACGGCCGGAGGATCTCGGACGGTTCGCGGAGGGATTGCGGCTGGCCGGGCTGCCCGAGTGACGGCAACCTGACCCTGAAATGACTGTGTGCGAGATAGAGAAACCCCTATCTCGCCACACAAGTGTCGGCGTACTCGGCGCCCCCCTATCAGCCCTGCGCTTTGCTCATTTTGGTGAACAGCTCGGTCGGCACTTTCTTGCCATTGGTGGTGAACTGGTTGGTGCGGAACTTGTAGACCTCGCCTTCGGAGAGGAAACCGTCGTTGTTGGTGTCCATCGCCTTGAATTCCTCACTGCCCTGGGGGGCCACGGTCAGCAACTCTTTCAGGGACACGCGGCCGTCGTCGTCAGTGTCGGTACGGGCGAAGGAAGCATCGCCGCATTTGCCTTCACCGCACTTGCCTTCGCCGGCCTTGGTGACCTTGGCACCGGTTTCGCCGGCACCGCACTTGCCTTCGCCACACTTGCCTTCACTGGTCTTTTCCGCCGCGGCAAGTTGGTAGCCTTGCGGCAGTGCGTCAGCGGCGAAGGCGGACGAAGCGAGGTTCATGCTGCCGACCAGTGCAACAGCGATCAGGCCAATACGGGATTTGCTCGAGATACGGGACATGGTTATTTCTCCGGGTACTGTGTGCGGCGAGGCCGCTCAGGGTCATGCCACCAGGGCGATAAGCCGTGGTGCGAGGTGCGTTTGCTTTCTCGCCAAGGCCAGGCTATTTGACTGCAGCCATGTATCCCGGATGTATCCGGATCGAGGGGCATTTGTACGCCAGCATCCGTACGGGGGGGCCGGATACACAGCGATACACATGTCCCGCTCTTTTTATCCTGGCGGCCTGGAAGTGCCTGAATAAATCATGGGGCCCTTGTTCGCCAACGCGCCCTGGCAGCCAATGCCCTCTACGCGCGCCTGGCGGAATTTGCGGAGGGTGACTAGCTGTTTCTCGAAGCGCCGGAGAATAACGGGGGCGTAGTAGTATGGATCTGGTGACATAATCGCAGACTGTTTATAACAGGGCCGTATAAATGACAGTCGAAAGCTATGACCAACTCGCGATCTTCTCCGCCGTGGCCCAAGAGCGCAGTTTCACCCGTGCCGCCGCCAGGCTCGGCATGTCTCAACCGGCCTTGAGCCGCGCGATGCGTCAGTTGGAGGAGCGACTGGGGGTCAGGTTGCTTGCTCGCACCACTCGAAGCGTCTCCCCCACCGAAGCCGGCGAGCATTTGCTGCGGGTGATCGCCCCCCGGTTCGAAGAAATCGACAGTGAGCTGGCGTTGCTCAGCAAATTCCGCGACAAACCGGCCGGCAAATTGCGCATCACCGCGGGTGAGCATTCGGCGATCACGCTGTTGCATCCGGTGCTGGCGAAACTGCTGCCCGATAATCCCGACCTGGATATCGAAATCATCGTCGACTATGGCCTTACCGACATCGTGGCGGAGGGTTTCGACGCTGGCGTACGGCTGGGTCAGCAAGTGGCCAAGGACATGATCGCGATGCGCATCGGCCCGGACATGCGGATGGCGGTGGTGGGTTCCCCGGCGTATTTCACCCGATATCCCAGGCCGGTCATCCCCAGTGACCTCATGCTGCACAACTGCATCACCCTGCGCATGCCGACTTACGGCGGCCTGTTCCTCTGGGAGTTCGAAAAAGACGGGCAAGAACTGAAAGTGCGGGTCGAAGGCCAGCTGGTATTCAATAACATCGCCATGCGCCTGGAGGCGGCCCTCCAGGGACTGGGGCTGGCCTATATGCCGGAAGACCTGGTGTTGGAGCATGTCGCGCAGGGTCGGCTGATTCACGTACTCAAGGACTGGTGCGAACCCTTCTCTGGCTACCACCTCTATTATCCGAGCCGGCGCCAGAGTTCACCGGCCTTCACCTTGCTGCGCGAAGCCCTGCGCTATTTGGGTTGATTAGCCTGGACACTGTCCAGCGCTTCACCGGCACGCCTGGCCGCAGCGGCATCACCTTGGTCAGCCAGCAGTTGAACCAGCTGACGCAACTGCGCAACCGTCAGGCCGACCCGCAGGCTGGCAGCCATGTGCGAGCGCAGTTGCGGCTCGACACCGGGAGTGACGGCTAAAGCAGCGACGGTGGCCAGTTCACGACTTTGCCAGTCCAGGTTATCGCGCTCGAAGATGTCGCCGAACAGATGCGCCTGCAAGTACTGGTTGATGACGGGAACGAAGTCGAACAACGGGCCTTGGACAGGCGCACCGGCGATTCGCGTCTGATTGGCTTTGCCCGCCACCAGCAGTTCATCGCCGACGGGAATGACCCGGCCGGGCTCGCGCCCCGGATCGTCCTGAACGCCGCGTTGCTTGCGTGCCTCGACCACGTTCATCAGCTCGCCGAGTGCATTGAGACTGCGTGGAAAACCGCTATAGGCGTAGAGTTGCACCAGAATTTCCTTCGCCTCGCTGACCGTCAGGCCCGCATCCAGCCCTTGATTCAATGCGGTATTGAGCCCGGACATATTGCTCGTGGCCATGGCGGCGGCCATCAACGGGATGGCCTGTTGCTTGGTGGACAGCGTCTCCGACACCGGTTGGGCCGTAGACCCGTCTTTCGGTGCCACCGACACCCGGGCGCTGTATTGCTCGTCGGTCACTTTCTCCAGCCATTGCACACTCTTGCCATCCACCGCGCCAGTCACGGCCAGGTGCGTCATGGCGCTCGTCGGAGCGGCGCCATGCCAGTGCTTGACGCCCGGAGGGCAGACGATGACGTCGCCCGGGCGGATTTCCTGCATCGGCTTGCCCCATTCCTGGACCAGTCCCAGACCGGAAGTCACCACCAACCGCTGTCCTGCGGGGTGGGTATGCCAGGCCGAGCGTGCGCCCGGCTCGAAGCTGACATAAGCGCCGGAAGCATTGATCTCGTTCGTGGCGGGAAACAAGGGATCGACGCGTACCCGCCCGGTGAAATAGTCCGTAGATCCCGCAAACGCAGCCTGAGTGCCCGCCCGGCTGATCTGCTGCTCGGTCCGGCGGGGCTCACTGGCTTTGTCTGCACCGACAGCGTCGGCAAAAGGGGCCGCGGCGCACACCGCGATGCCTATCAAGGTATTCTTCATGAGGACGTATTCCTTCAAGTCAGAGCGTTCTGGCGTAAAACGCGGTCAGCTGGTCCATTGCGACGTCCACATACGCAGGCACCCAGTAGGTGTCGATATGGGTAGCGCCATCAATGGTGAACAATTTTTTGTCCTGGGTACCGGTGGCCTTGGCAAAGGCTTGTTGCGACATGTACAGGCTGTCGGCCTTGCTGCCCGCGATCATCAGCAACGGCTTGTCGATCAGCGCGATCTGATCCGTGGCATCGAAGCTCATCAGGTCCATCAGGCTGCTCTGGGTGTAACGGAAAGTCGAGTTGGGGTGAGCGTGGGTCTTGCCGTAGTACTCGAAGCCCTGTCGGTACAGATCAAACGGCAGCTTGGCGATCTGTTCATCAGTCAGCTTGGCATCACCGACGTAGAGGACTTCTCCACCCGACGCTTCCCGGGCGCGGGCCGCCGACGCCTGCTGCAAGCGTTGCTGAATCGTCGACAGCTGCGAATCCTGGTAGCCATTGCGGCGAACCAGCCCGGAGTTGAACATGCTCAAGGTCGCAATCGACTGGAAGCGCTTGTCGGTTTGCGCCGCCGCCAATGAATAACCGCCACCGCCACAGATACCCAGCAAGCCCAGACGCTTGCTGTCGGCACCGGGATAGCTGGCAATGAAGTCAGCCATGCCATGGATGTCTTCAATGCGATGTGCCGGTTTGTCCACATTGCGCGGTTCACCGCCACTGGCCCCTTGATACGCCGCATCTGCGGTGATCGTGATGTAGCCCTGATCCGCCAGACGCTGGGCATACAGGCCCGCGACCTGTTCCTTCACCCCACCATTGGGGTGCGCCACGACGACGACCGGGTATTTTTTCGTCGCATCATAGTTCGCCGGTGTGTAAACGTTGGCGGCAATGTCCAGGCCATCAAGTGTGTAGGTGGCCGGATGGATGTTGACCTTGCCCGGTTCGTTCTTCGTCAGCGCGCCACCGTAGGTCAACGTGAATGGATTCTGCTTGTAGTCCGCAGCCTCGGCTTCGACGCCCGACATCCCGATCATGGCCGCCATCAACGTGGCCTTCAGCGTGGTTCGCATCATAGGAATACTCCTGACATTTAAAGTGTGTGAGAGGGGTGGCCGCTATCGCCGCGCTCCTGGTCAATCCAGATGTTTTTCAGCGAGAAACTGCGAAACCAGATCAGCGATCTCGACGTTGTTCATGTCCGAAAAAGGAAAGTGGCTATTGCCCTTGATACCGATCTGCGGCAGGTGAACGAGCCTGACGTCACCGCCATGGCGATTCACCGTATCGCGCCACAGGCGCGCCATCTCGAGCCGCGCGCGCCAACTGTCCTGGGCCGGTTGGCGAACCGGTTGGTCGGGGATGTTGTCGCCGTAGAAAATAACGATGGGGATTCGGGTCAGTGCTTTGAACTGCTCCAGCGCCGCCTGCCCACGTGGAAACCGGCTGCCCTCGAAGCTCTCGGGCCACAGGCCGATGCGGAATTGGTTGAACCACAGCTGTTCGTCCGGCACCGGTTTGATCGTCGTTTCAACCAGGCTGCGTCCCGCATCGCCACGGCGCGGCTGGTCGATCAGGTACGTGGAGAATCCTCGCCGCAGGAAAATGTTCTGGAATCCTTCACGGCCGTCGGCCGTTGTCTCCCATGCAGCAGCGGGCACGCATTGGCGGATGAAACGCTGAATCATGGCTTGCTCTCGATTTGATGTCGCTGAGAAGCAAATTACCTTTCAACGATTAATCGATAAACCGCGCCAATCACATAGCACTAATACCAGATTCACATAAGTTGGAATAAAACGAATAGCTCGCCCACCCTCCCCTATAGCTTTATAGATCGTGAAAATTCCCCGGCACTGATCAACTTGATCTGAAACTCTGAAACTGCATTCCCTACCAGCTTCTTCGATACACAAATAATTCACATAGACAGGTCATCATGACCAGGATCGTCACCAGCACGGTGCATGTCGACATTTGATGCCTGCTAATAGCGCATTTTAACTACCTTTTTCCGATGCCCTGAATGAGGCCCTGAACCTATGACTCCCAAACGAGCATAACTGCCCAGAGCCTGAGGTCTCGGGCACCGATTTTGCTTAAGCAGTCATGGACGCCTGATTGAACAGAGAGATGGGATCGTTATGTATAAAATGAGTACAGCCTATGCCCGCGTGCTGGTGAACACACTGTCGGAGCAAGGATTGGATGCCGAACGCCTGTGCCAGGAGGCTGGGCTTGATATGAAGCTCACAGCGATACCGGGATCCTTCTGCGAACGAAGCACTCTCTACCGCCTATGGGAGCTGGCAGCCCAGGCCTGCGACGATCCGAACATTGGTTTGAAGTCCGCCAAAAACTTTCATCCGGACATTTTTCAGCTCGTCGGCTATACCATGATGTCCAGTTCGACCCTGAAACAGGCATTCGAACGACTGGTTCATTTCAGCCCATTGATCGGAACGGGTTTCACCCTGTTTGTTGTTCAGGAACAGCAGCATTACCGCCTGGTTACGATCGATCACCATCAGCGCGGCTCGATCAAGCCCCGCCAGTACACCGATGCCAGCCTTGGGACACTGCTGGGTGCCTATCGCTGGCTGAGCAGCGGCACATCGCTGAGACCGCTGAGTGTGGAATTCAGCTACCCCCAACCGCAAGACATCCACGAGCATCAACAGCTGTTTGGCTGTGAGCTGCATTTCGGGGCGGCCTATGACAGCATCCTGTTCGATGGTGAGGAGCTGCTGCGTCCGTTGAGCACCGCCAACGAAGGGTTGGCCAAGCTCCATTACAGCTATGCCAATGCTCAGCTCGATCTGTTGAATGATTCCACCATGGTCTGCATGACGCGTGCACTGATCACCAAACGCCTGAGTCTGGAACAAAGCCAGGTACGGTGTGATATGGAATCGATTGCGGCCGCGCTGAGCATCAGCAAGCGAACACTGCAACGGGCACTGGAAAGAGCAGGTACGCAGTTCACGGATATCCTGAACTATGTGCGTCAGCAGTTAGCCGACTTCTATCTGCGTCATTCCCATTTCAATGTGCAGCATGTGACTCACCTGCTCGGCTTTCATGACCACAGCAGTTTCCACAAGGCGTGCCTGCGCTGGTTCGGCATGACGCCTGGTGAGTATCGAGTGATTCAATCAAATTTGCGCCAACCGTACACCTTGGGCCTGGATGTGCGGAAGGTAAAACAGTGACGCGTTCCGTGGTGCTTGGCAGCGCCTTCGGCCTCGGCCCCTCTACATTGCCTACGCCTTGGCGGCACCCGCGGGTGGCGGCTGCCAATCGTTACCAGGCATGATTCGTTTCATATACTGATCGAACATCGGTACGGTGAATGCGGTATCACCGTGGTTTGGGCTCCAGATCATGCCTTTGGTAATAAGGCTACTGCGTATTGGCCCCAGCGACTGACTTGTCCGGCCAAGCCGTCCGGCGATATCGCCAGACCGATGAGGACCTGCACCCAGATCGGCCATCGCTCTTAAAAATATTTTTTCAGCGACCGTCATCCGGTCAAAACGAACCCGAAAAAAACTTTCATCCAGAGCGGCTATCGCCAGTGGCGAGGCCTCCCGAACGTCTTCAACGGTGATGCGGTCGTTGTTCGCTACATCCCAGGAACTCTTGCCCCATTCTTGAATGAAGTACGGGTAGCCTTGTGTCATCGTGACCACCAGATCGGCTGCGTCCGGATCGACAATCACGCCCTCGTCCTCAGACGGCTTTACGAACGCCACTTGGGCCGCGGCCGGCTCTAACGGACCAATCTCCGGATAATCGAACAATCGCTCAGCGTATGACTTTGCGTTCCCAGCGCGACCACGGAGCTGCGGTAGGCCCGCACCCACAATTGTCACTGGAAGGCTCAATTGAGATACGCGATGGAGCGCAGTAATCAGAGCGGCTAATTCCTCCTCGACGACGTACTGAAGTTCGTCGATGAAGATGACTAATGCGGTCTCGGCACCGCGGGCCGCTTCACCCACCTGAGTCAGCAACGTGGTTAGATCGCCTTCGAGATCGCCGTTGTCGGCCAGTCCTGCTTCAGGCTCGTAATCGAAGCCAACTTCAATGTCCGAATAGGTCACCTTCAGAGACCGGGCAAACCCTGTGAGTGCTCTGAGTGCCCGTATGGCCTTATCTTTGGCGGCCTCCACTCTACTGATGCGAAGCAACGCGGAACGCAGCTGCGGAGCCAGCAACGAAGGCAAAGAACGTCCTTCCGGGGCCTCCGCATATACGGTATAGATACCGGCAGTTTCTGCATCGATGAGCATTCGATTCAACAAGACGGTCTTGCCTACACCTCGTAGGCCGACCATCACGATACTTTTTGACGGACGCCCAACCCGCAGGCGCTCGATGGAAATGCGTAGCTTCTCGCGGATAACGTCACGCCCGGCAAGCTCGGGGGGACGAGTACCGGCACCAGGAGCGTAAGGATTGCGGATGGCATCCATTAATTCTACTCAAATTAGGTAGTTTATCTAAATTCGATAATATGCCTATATTTCGATAGATTCAACTCGGTCTCCCCCTCTGCAGCCCCCTCAGTCGCGACCTGTCCTATCCGCTTGACTGGGGGCGTCGAACCCTCCATCCACGGCCAGAATGCGGCGAAGCAAGCCATGCGCCTCGCGGTATGATGGTTCCTCACGACAGTCAGGTGCGGAGTTATCGATGAACCGGAGCATTTTATATGCGCTGGCCGCCGCCGCGTTATTTGGTGCGAGCACACCGCTTGCCAAGCTCCTTGGTCTCGACGTCTCCCCTGTATTACTCGCAGGCCTTCTGTACTTGGGAAGTGGCCTGGGCCTGACCATCGTCCGCTTTGTGCGTGACCATGGCTGGAAAACGGTGGGCCTCGCGTCGTCTGAATGGCCCTGGCTTATCGGCGCCATCGCGTTCGGGGGAGTCCTCGGGCCCGTCGCGCTGATGTTTGGATTAACCAGGACGTCCGGCGCAACCGCTTCTCTGATGCTTAACCTGGAAGCAGTGCTTACCGCGTTGTTGGCTTGGGTCGTATTCAAGGAGAACGCTGACCGGCGCATTGTGGGGGGGATGGTAGCGATCATTGCCGGAGGTGTCGTCCTGGCATGGCCTCAAGAAACCACCCAGGCTCATGACTGGCTGGGGCCGTTGGCGGTCTCGCTGGCCTGTTTGTGCTGGGCCATCGATAACAACCTGACACGCAAGATGTCAGCATCCGACGCGCTCTTTTTGGCAGGTTTCAAAGGCTTGGTAGCTGGGGTGGTCAACTGTTCATTGGCGTTGCTTTTGGGCGCCAGGTTTCCTGATTTCCCGGTGCTTGCCCCAACGCTAGTACTTGGTTTTCTGGGGTATGGTGTCAGCTTGGTACTCTTTGTCCTTGCTCTGCGAGGCCTCGGTTCAGCACGTACAGGGGCCTATTTCTCGACGGCGCCGTTCCTGGGGGCGGCGATCGCAATCCTGGCTCTGGGCGAGCCTGTGGCATTGTCGTTCTGGGCCGCCGCCGTATTGATGGGAGTGGGGGTTTGGCTTCACCTTACCGAAAGCCACGCGCATGAGCACCAGCACTTACCGCTGACGCATGAACATCGCCACGTTCATGATGAGCACCACCAGCACGAACATTCGTTTGAGTGGAGTGGGACAGGCGCACACAGCCATGTTCATGAACATGCGCAGATCCGGCACAGCCATCCACACTTTCCGGATATCCATCACAGGCATACACATTAGCCAGCCCCCCACTCACTGGCTTGATTAAAAGACTGTGGGGGCATGCTTCTTCTTCCTTTGTGGGTCACGAGTCAATCCTGGTGCGTGCCCCTTTGTGCCACTGTCTCCTTTCCATCCCCCCCGGATAGCAGGTGAATCCCGTTACGTTGTAGGCAAAGTCCGAGAACTGCGCAGGAAGGTGCATTAGCTGCACGTCTGCCTCATGCATGCCGGTTCAAGCCCTAGGCAAGTGCTTTCCAGCCCAGTTGATTGCGAGCCTCTTGCAGGTCGGACTGCATGTCGTGATCCCACAGCCATTCGAAACGCTCCGCGAGGGTTTTACCCAGCATCAGCTCGTTGTCGGCGACAACAGGATCGCGCATTTCATACAGTTCGCCGGCTTCCCAGGATGTGCGCTGCACACGACAGGCCCGTGGCCGGCGGATGGCGTCATAGGCCTCCAGCACAGCCTGTGGCCGGCTCGCCAGCACTTGCGGGTCAGCCAGCAAACGGGCCAGGAGCCAGGCGTCTTCCAGGCCCTGTCCTGCGCCGGCCCCCTGATGTGGCAACATCGCGTGGGCCGCATCGCCGATCAGCCCTACGCGGCCGTGTACGTAACCTGGCAGCTCTTCGAGCTCATGCAGCGCCCAAAGGGTGGGTGACGCAATGCATTCGAGCAGCACACGCGCGGCATCACCCCAGTCGGTGAAGGCAGCCAGCATCTCTTCCTGGGTGGCATTGCGAACCCATGGGGAATCACTCGGCCAGGTCGGGTCAGGCCGACTGCGGTCGGAAGTGAAGGCCACTACGTTGATCAGTCGACCTTGTTTGATCGGGAATGTGAGGATGTGGGCATCACGTCCCAAGTACATCTGCGGCACGTCGACCAGGTGCTCATCGACACCCCGGGCCCGGTAGGTCGCACGCAACTGTTGACTGTCGATCATCCCGCGGTAGGCACAGGTACCGCTGAAGCGGGGTGCCGCCAGGGGGTGGCCCAGGCCTTGAAGAACATGATCACGAATCGAAGACTTGATGCCGTCAGCAGCGATCAGCAGATCGCAACGATGTTCGCTGCCATCGGTGAACACCACGCGGGCCTGTTGGTCATCCTGCTCGACGCTAACCGCGCGCTTGCCGAATTGTGCGATGCCCTCCGGCAGTTGGCTGGCCAACGCGTCGAGAAAATCCGCACGGTGCACCGAAGACTGCCCTACCCCTTCGGCCAGGCTGGCGCCAAGGTAGCCGGCATCCTCGCCACGGCGCCATTCGAACCAGATATCCTGCCATGGATCAAGCGTGCGGTCGGCGATCTGCCGATAGGGTTCGGCAATGCCCAGACCGGCGATGGCGCGAACGGCATTGGCGCCGAAGGAGACACCTGCGCCGACCTCGCCAAAGGCCGATGCCGCTTCGAACAACTGCACGCTGAGATGGGAGTGGCGGCACAGATCCAGGGCCAGGGCAACGCCGGCGATACCACCGCCGACAATACCGATGTGCAAGGTAGAGTGAGAAGAATGCATAGCAAGGTACCCATGTGGCTGTTTGTTATTGGAGTTACTGATCATCGCCAGCTGAGTGCTATTGATAAATACCGCAACTCCAATACATAGCATCATCAATGTGAATATTGGCTGGAAGCTGAGCCCTGACGGCTCGATGCGTTTTGGATCAGAAAGACCAGAATGGCTATGGCCCCGACCAATCCCGGAATGGCGAAGATGAGGAAGCTGGCCTGTAACGGCAGCGAAGAGGCATGCAAGGCGCCGCCCAGCAACGGACCAATGATTGCACCGGTGCGACCCACGCCCATCGCCCAACCGAGGCCGGTAGCCCGTATCTGCGGCGGGTAATACTGGACGGTACAGGCGTTGGCCAGGATTTGCGTGCCTATGGTGCACGCACCGGCGACGGCAATGAGCAAATAGAGCACGGGCAATGGCGCCTTGAGCGCAAGCAGACTCAGGGCCAACGCCCCGCAGCAGAAGAAGACGAACAAGACCTTGCCAATGCCGATTCGATCGCCCAGCCAACCGCCGGCTACCGCGCCGATGATCGCACCCAGGTTCAGCGCCACCAGAAACGCCAGGCTCGAGTTCAATCCGTACCCTGCGGCGCTCATGAGTTTTGGCAACCAGGAGCTCAGTGCATAGACCATCAGCAGGCAACAGAAAAACGCCAGCCAGAGCATGAAGGTGCTCAACTTGCGTCCCTCCCGGAATAGCTGTGAAATCGACACGTTCGAGCCTTTGGCGGCGATGCGGTTCAACTGGTCGTTTGCGCCTGGCACATAACCCGGTACGGCCTGCGACAATAGCGACTGAGCCTTGCTCGTCTGCCCGGTGCGCAGGAGGAAATCCATCGACTCGGGCAACTGGCGTATCAGAAATGGCAATGCCAACAGCGGAATCAAGGCCACATAGAACACCGCTTGCCAGCCCCACAGGGGGATCAGCACCATCCCCAGGCCGGCAGACAACATCCCCCCTAACGAGTAGCCACTGAACATGAGGGCAACCAGGGTACTGCGCGACCGCTTGGGTGCGTACTCGTTCATCAACGCGACAACGTTCGGCATGACCCCGCCGATACCCAGGCCGGCCACAAACCGGCACAGCGCAAACGTCTCCGGGCTCTGCGCCAGGCCGTTGAGCGCTGTAACCCCGCTGAACAGGGTGACGCAAATCATGATGGTTTTACGTCGGCCTATCCGGTCGGACAATGATCCGAAAAACAGCGCACCCAACATCATGCCCACCAGCGCACAGCTACCCAAGGCTCCAGCTTGCAATGAGCTCAGGCCCCACTCGGCCATCAGTGAGGGCAACACAACGCCATAGATGACCAGGTCATAGCCGTCGAAGATGATAATCAGCGCGCACCAGAACAGTACGCGCGCGTGGAAGGCATTGAAACGTGCCCCGTCAATCAGGGCTGATACATCGATCGTACGCATGGCATCGCTCTTTTTGTCATTGTTATAGAGCCGCAGGTTCGCAGGCCTGCGGAGGTTGCACGGTGCCCAACGGGCTGATCGGTGTACGTGTCGTTCTTGCGTGACGTAAACCGTTCAGGATCTGGGCATTGCAGCGATCATGGCCAAGGCGTCAAGCGTGATAAATGCAGTGATCCACATACCTGTTATTTCGAGTGTGAATACAGCTCAGGCACGAGCAAAAGCCGCGCAGCCGTTGCGATGGACGCGACGCTATGGCAGTTGATAGGCTTGCGGCTCTTGCAGCGGCCCTTTCAGAGCGGTGCAGACCCAACGTCGGGCAATGGGTTTATTGCCCTGGCATGAGCCAACCTGCACGAGGCGTTATGGAATTACGGGAGCTGGATCTCAATCTTCTTTTGGTATTCAACCAACTGCTGATCGACCGAAGGGTCTCGACTGCGGCGGATAATCTTGAACTGACCCAGCCAGCGGTGAGCAACGCGCTCAAGCGGTTGCGCACCACCTTGAACGACGAGCTTTTCGTGCGCACCTACCAGGGAATGGAACCCACCCCCTATGCCCGGCAACTGGCCGAGCCGGTTGCGCTAGCCATTCAGACGTTACGCGATGCGCTCAGTCGACAGGACACGTTTGACCCGCTCAATTGCAATCGCAGATTCACCATGGCGATGACGGACATTGGTGAAATCTACTTCATGCCGCGGCTGATGGATGCCCTGGCTGAACGCGCTCCGGGTTGCTCGATCAGTACGCTGCGCACAACACCGATTCCCTGGCCGAAGGTCTGCAGAACGGCGCGATCGATCTTGCGGTCGGGTTGCTTCCTCACCTGCAGGCGGGCTTTTTTCAACAGCGCCTGTTCCATCATCGCTACGTCTGCCTGTGCCGTAAGGGCCATCCAGCCACCCGGGAACCGCTGACGCTCGAGCGCTTTTGCAGCTATGACCACGTTCGTGTTGTAGCGGCGAACACCGGACACGGCGTCGTTGATACCTTCCTCGCACGTGAAGGCATCGAGCGAAACATACGGTTGGAGGTGCCGCATTTCGTCGCGATAGGCCACATACTTCAACGCACGGATCTGCTGGCGACAGTGCCCGAACGATTCGCCCTCAGTTGTGAACAACCCTTCGGACTCGCTGTACTTGCGCCGCCCATGGAGTTGCCGAACATCGAGATCAATCTGTTCTGGCACACGCGATACAACAAGGACCCGGCCAATCGTTGGTTGCGTCAGCTGATGTTTGAGTTGTTCTCCGATTGAATGGACCCCATTCAAGCGGCTCGACGGGCTGAATATTCGACATCATCAAACTTTCCCTCCCAACCGCCTCTACCACCTTCACGCCAGCACCAAGCCCCCGGATGATCAGGACTCCTAACCTTTCACATCAAGGAGCCAGACATGCTGGATCAACAGTCCCGGGAAATTGTAAGCCGCGCGATAGCGCTGGCGAACGAGCAAGGTTTCGCAATCTGCATCAGCGTGGTCGATGAATCGGGCCTGCTTCGGGCCTTCCTGCGGATGGATGACGCCATACCCGGCGCAATAGAGGTCGCGATCAAGAAAGCCCGCACCGCGGCGCTGTTTCGTACCGACAGCGCTGAAATTGGTGCGCGGGCTCAGCCAGGCGGTGATATTTACAGCCTGGAGGGCACCAATGGCGGGCTGATCAGCTTCGGCGGCGGCATTGTCCTGCGCGACGCCCACGGCAAGGTCATAGGTGGACTGGGGATCTCGGGTGCGACGGTCGAGACGGACCAGGACATTGCCCTGCGAGCCGGTCGCCCCTGAGTCCACTGAAGCGATAGTCATCTTCGGTACAAGAATTCACCAAGGATTGCAGGTGGCCAATGCCAGTGCGTTGGCCACCATCAACTTCAAACCGTTATCTACTTGAGGAGTAACTCATGCAGCCGTCTACAAAAACAAAACTCGGCCGAGTGAACCTGGATGTGACCCGATTTGCCTTTGGAACCTCCCCCGTCGGCAACCTGTTTCGTCCCACCGACGAAGCCACCTCCGATGCCATGTTCCAGCGCGCCTGGGAGGGTGGAGTCCGCCTCTTCGACACAGCCCCCATGTATGGACACGGTCTGGCCGAACTGCGCACGGGACATTCATTGCGCTGGAAGAATCGCGATGAGTTCGTGATCTCCTCCAAGGTCGGACGCGTTCTCAAGGCCAAGCCGCGTTCGCAAATCGACTTCAGTCCCTGGAGCAACGCGGCCCCGAACGAAATGACCTTCGACTACAGCTATGACGGCACCATGCGCTCGTTCGAAGACTCTCTGCAGAGATTGGCGCTGGAGCGGATAGACATTTGCTTCATCCACGACATCGACGTGTTTACGCGTGGATCGGAGCAACCCGAGGTCTTCAAGCAAGCCATGGACGGCGCCTGGCGCGCCCTTTCACAGTTGCGCGACGAAGGGGTGGTCAAGGCCATTGGTGTTGGGGTCAACGAATGGCAAGTCTGCCATGAAGCCCTGAAACAGCGGGATTTCGACTGCTTTCTGCTGGCCGGTCGCTACACGCTGCTTGAGCAGGACTCACTCGATGAGTTCTTGCCCCTGTGCGAGGAACGGGGTGCCGCCGTTCTGATCGGAGGCGGATTCAATTCAGGCATATTGGCCACTGGCGCCATCGAGGGCGCCCGATATAACTATGCCCCGGCTCCTGCCCCGATCCTGGAGCGGGTTCGTGCAATCGAAGGGGTATGCAAAGCGTATGGCGTGCCTCTACCGGCCGCCGCCATGCAATTTGTGGTGGCTCACCCGGCTATTCCTTCATTCGTCGCCGGTACCCGGACGCCGGAACAACTGGAGAAGAATCTTGAATGGTTCAGTCACCCGATTCCCGTCGAGTTCTGGGCGGAACTCAAGCATAAAGGGTTACTGAGGGAAGACGCGCCGACCCCGCACTGATGACTGAAAAAAGCCACGACCTGGTGTCGTGGCTTTAATGCATGGGGCCTTGAGCCTTGCACCGCCCTTGAAGACGCCTTCGCCAGCAAGCCGGCTCCTACAGGGGTTCGGCATTGAGCACAATCCATCGGTACACATCTGATCATGTAGGAGCTGGCTTGCCAGCGAAGGCGGCCTTGAGCCTTGCACCGCCCTTGAAGACGCCTTCGCCAGCAAGCCGGCTCCTACAGGGGTTCGGCATTGAGCACAATCCATGGGTACACATCTGATTATGTAGGAGCTGGCTTGCCAGCGAAGGCGGCCTTGAGCCTTGCACCGCCCTTGAAGACGCCTTCGCCAGCAAGCCGGCTCCTACAGGGGTTCGGCATTGAGCACAATCCATCGGTACACATCTGATCATGTAGGAGCTGGCTTGCCAGCGAAGGCGGCCTTGAGCCTTGCACCGCCCTTGAAGACGCCTTCGCCAGCAAGCCGGCTCCTACAGGGGTTCGGCATTGAGCACAATCCATGGGTACACATCTGATTATGTAGGAGCTGGCTTGCCAGCGAAGGCGGCCTTGAGCCTTGCACCGCCCTTGAAGACGCCTTCGCCAGCAAGCCGGCTCCTACAGGGGTTCGGCATTGAGCACAATCCATCGGTACACATCTGATCATGTAGGAGCTGGCTTGCCAGCGAAGGCGGCCTTGAGCCTTGCACCGCCCTTGAAGACGCCTTCGCCAGCAAGCCGGCTCCTGCAGCGAAGGCGATGGGGCTAAAAACTGCTCTGGATTTTCACCCCCGCCACCCAGGCATTATCCACCTCGCTGACGCCTCCCGGATGGCGTACGTACTGGACATTGGGACGAATGATCAACCACTTCGTCGCATGCACGCCATAGTACAACTCGGCGTCATACTCGTTGCCTTGCACCGGCTGATAGGCGGGGTTGTCATAGTCCGTCTGGTTGTTGGCCTGGTTGAGGGCTTTTTGATTGTTGCGATAACGCGAGTTGGTGCTGACCCGCGCCACACCCAATCCGAGGTCGTCCTGGGGACGGGCATCGAACAGACCTTTGTAGGTCAAGCCGGCCTGAATAAAATGCCCGACCTGACTGGTTTCCCGATCCTGCACCGTGACGTTGGCGAACAGCGACAAACCCCGTGCGGGATCACCGTCATGCGTGGTGACCTGCTGCTGCGCGACCAGCCAGTAACCATATTTGCTGTCGCGTGAGACCAGGTCGCTGGAAACATCACCAGGCACTTCACGGCTTTCAACGTCGGCAGCATCGGCTGTGCTGTAATAGGCGCCAACCCGATACTCGCCAGGTAGCGAGTTCACAGTCGGCGTCCAGAGCAGCTCGATCGGCAGGATCAAACCCTCACCGCCACTCAAGTTCAGTTTGAAGCCATTGTTGTCCTCCAGCAGCGACGGGTTGTGTTCGTAAGCGCCCACTTGCACGAACACTTGCGGTGCCAGTTCATATTTGACTCGCCCGGCCCACTGCGAAATCGGCCAGTTGAACCAGATTCCGCTACCCGCCCAGTTGCCCATTTGCGAGCCGCACAACGCCAGGTTCTGGAAGTCGCAGGGAAAGCTGTTGAAATCCTCGCCTTCGCCGAAACGCCCGAATTTGACGTTGAGTTTCTGGTCGAGGTACGACTGGCTGATCCACATTTGCGTCAACCGCCACGTCTGCCCTCTTCCCCAGACTTCCTGGGTCGAGGAATACATCGGCGCACGCAGGTCGCTGATGCGGTCATTGGTGATGTTACGACCTTCCCGTTCGGTGATGGCCAACTTGAAGGTCGCGTCGTGCCAACCGAAAATCTTCTCCAGGTCCAGTTTCGCGCCCAAGGTGAACTGCCCACTCCAGCGTGCCGTTCGATCCTGGTCATAACCGCCGCGGGCGTTGTAACCCAGCTCCCCGACATAATCGAGGGTGAAGTCATAACCCTTCTGCAAAAGTTCGCTGCGTGTGCCCCCCCAATCACCTGTCATACCCGCTGCATCGGGGTCGAAAGGCCCGGCGGCGATGGCCTGGCCAGACATTGAGAACGCTGAGCCGGTAGCGATAAAACCTGTAATCAGGGCGCAGGAAAGCCTCCCGCGCGAATGAGCGTTATACATTTTGTGGCGACCTCTGTTGTTATTGATATGAGTCTTGAGCGCACAACCCTTCGATCACGGCACGTTTGAAAACATGCCGCGTCGATTCACTGACAACGTTTAAATCATTGTTTAACTAATGTTCCTTCATCGCTTACAACGAAGACTGAAGTTGCGGCAATGCCTCGAACAAGTCGGCCACCAGGCCATAATCGGCCACCTGGAAGATCGGCGCTTCTTCGTCCTTGTTGATTGCCACGATCACTTTGGAGTCTTTCATGCCGGCCAGGTGCTGGATCGCGCCGGAGATACCGACCGCGATGTACAGCTGGGGCGCGACGATCTTGCCGGTCTGACCGACCTGCATGTCGTTGGGGACGAAACCTGCGTCGACCGCGGCGCGGGAAGCGCCGACGGCTGCGCCCAGCTTGTCGGCCAGGGCGTACAGGTGTTTGAAGTTGTCGCCGTTCTGCAGGCCGCGACCGCCGGAAACGACGATCCTGGCGGCGGTCAGTTCCGGACGATCGGACTTGGCCAGCGTCTCAAAGACGAAGCTGGAAATGCCAGCGTCGTGGGCAGCCGCAACGGCTTCGACCGATGCCGAACCACCAACAGCAGCCACCGGGTCGAAACCGGTGGCGCGCACGGTGATGACTTTCACCGCAGCGCTGGACTGAACGGTAGCAATGGCGTTACCGGCGTAGATCGGGCGCTTGAAGGTATCGGCGCTTTCTACCGAGATGATCTCGGAGATCTGGTCAACGTCCAGCTGGGCGGCAACGCGCGGCAGGATGTTTTTGCCGT
>NZ_CABVHU010000019.1 GCF_902497855.1 Pseudomonas fluorescens | reverse complement strand
AGCACCATGCTGGCAGCATGCAGCTTGAACTCGCGGGTATAGACCTTTCTTTCGTTCATGAAACCTCCAAGTTGGCGAAATCATATCGCCCTTAAGAGGTGTCCGGAATTATTAGGCCAGTTCAAGCTTGCCGGCGAAAGCGCTCTTGAAAACGCCTCCCCCGTAGGAGCCAGGCTTGCCGGCGAAAGCGCTGTTGAAAACGCCTCCCCCGTAGGAGCCAGGCTTGCCGGCGAAAGCGCTCTTGAAAACGCCCTCCACCGTAGGAGCCAGGCTTGCCGGCGAAAGCGCTCTTGCAAACGCCCTCCCCCGTAGGAGCCAGGCTTGCCGGCGAAAGCGCTTTTGAGGACGCCTTCGCCGGCAAGCCTGGCTCCTACCGAAAAGCCGCAAAAATTTATTTTCCCGGTTTCTTTCCGGTTTTCCGTTCGTGCTGCGTCTAATAATCATTCCTATTAACAAAAAACTCTGCACAACACTTTTTCAGGAGCTCAGGTAAGTAATGCGACCTCAAACCCGCCGCACACCTCTCGCGCTGGCCGTACAGCGCCCGACTTTGCATCGCACCCTGTTTACCAGCGTACTGCTGACCGCCACCTTGCTGGGGAGCTCGATGGCCAATGCTGCACCTGTAAAAGTGAGTATCCCGGTCCAGCCGCTGTCCAGCGCGCTGACTGAACTGGGCATGCAGACCAACCTGCAGATCCTCTACAGCCCCGACCAGGTCGCCGGGATCAGGTCCCGCGCGGTGTCCGGGTCGCTGGAGCCTTCCCAGGCCCTGTCGGAACTGCTCAAGGGCACCGGCATTTCGTTCCAGATCAACGGCAACACCGTGACCCTGGTGTCCGGCGGCGGCTCGAGCCTGCAACTGGGCGCGACCACCATTTCCGGCCAGGCCCTGGGCCTGAACACCGAAGACACCGGCTCTTACACCACCGGTGCGACCACCACTGCCACCAAGCTGCCATTGACCCTGCGTGAAACGCCGCAATCGGTGACCGTGGTGACTCGTCAGCAGATGGACGATCGTGGTGCAACCAGTGTCAGCGATGTGTTGCGCAACACCCCCGGCGTCACGATGCAGAAGTACGACAGTGACCGCACCGAGTTTTCCTCCCGCGGCTTTGCCATCACCAACTATCAATACGATGGCGTCAACATTCCTTACGACGGGGTCTACGGTGAGAACCCCAACAACAGCGACGACTCCGCCAGCCTCGACCGCATCGAAGTCATCAAGGGCGCGACCGGCCTGATGACCGGCTCGGGTGACCCGTCCGCCACCGTCAACCTGGTGCGCAAGAAACCGACCAAGGAATTCAAGGCCTCGGTCAGCGCCACTGCCGGTTACTGGGACAACTATCGTACCGAAGGCGACATCTCCGGCTCGTTGACCGACTCCGGCAACGTGCGTGGCCGCTTCGTTGGCGCCTATCAGGACAAAGATTCGTACATCGACCACTACAGCCAGAAGAAAGACCTGTTCTACGGCATCCTCGAAGCCGACCTGACCGACGACACCCTGCTGACCTTCGGCATCGACAAGTCCAGCGCCACCCCGCGCGGCAGCTCCTGGACCGGTAACTCACCGTTCTACAGCGACGGCGGCCGTACCGACTTTGCCCGCAGCTTCAACCCGGGCGCCGACTGGAGCCGTCGTGATTTCGACAGCACCACCTACTTCGCCTCGCTGGAACAGGCCCTGGCCAACGACTGGAAACTCAAGGTCAGCCTCGACCAGAAAACCACCGATCACGATACGCGCCTGGCCTCGGCCAGCGGCGGCAACCCGGACCGCACCACCGGTGAAGGCATGTTCTTTTACTGGGGTCGCTGGGAAGGCCATCGCGTGCAGAACACTGCCGACGTGAACGTCTCCGGCCCGTTCTCCCTGGGCGGCCGCGAGCACGAATTGGTGGCCGGTTTCATGGCTTCGCACTCGCGCCAGACCGGTGCCACCTACGACACCAGCGCCTTCGAACTGGTCCCGGGCAGTATCTTTGACTGGAAAGGCAACCTGCCGGTCCAGGAGTTTCCGAAAAACGGCAAGTACGAGCGCACCACCAGCCAGAACGGCGTTTACCTGGCCACGCGCCTGCGTCCGACCGACGACCTGTCGTTCATCCTCGGCAGCCGTCTGAGCACCTTCAAGTACGACGAAGATTACACCTATTACCCGGGCGCCGGCCTGGCCGACACCCACGCCAGCTACAAGGAACACGGCGTGGTCACGCCTTACGCCGGTGTGGTCTATGACCTGAACGATACGTACTCGGTGTATGCCAGCTACACCAACATCTACCAGCCGCAGATCTACAAGGACGCCAGCGGCAAGACCCTCGATCCGGTGGAAGGCGACGCCTACGAGACCGGCCTGAAGGCGGCCTATTTCGATGGCCGACTGAACGCCAGCCTGGCCTTCTTCCGCATCGAGCAGGACAACGTCGCCCAATACGTCACCACCGACGGCACCGGCCAGGACGTGTACGAAGCCATCTCCGGCGCCACCACCAAAGGCGTGGAACTGGAACTGGCCGGCGAACTGGCGCAAGACTGGAACGTCTCTGCCGGCTACACCTACGCCCGCACCCGCGACAAGGACGAACAGCGCATCTTCGGCTTCCCGCTGGCCACCACCAAGCCGGAACACAGTATCCGCACGTTCACCACCTACCGCCTGCCGGGCGCGCTGAACCAGGTCACCGTCGGTGGCGGTGTCAGCTGGCAGAGCGCGTTCTACGGCCAGACCTTCAGCCCTACCGATGGCAGCGTCAATCTCAAGCAAGGCGGCTACACCCTGGTGGACCTGATGACTCGCTACGAGTACGACGACCATCTGAGCTTCACCGTCAATGCCAACAACGTCTTCGACAAGAGGTACCTGACGGGCCTGGGCAACTTCGGCACCACCTTCTCCGGCGAGCCGCGCAACATGCAGGTCACGGCGAAGTATGATTTCTGAGCGCTGAGCTGAATTGAAAAATGCCCGTGTCGTGAGATGCGGGCATTTTTTTGGCTGAGAGTTTTTATGGTGACTGTGATGCCGCCTTCGCGAGCAGGCTCGCTCCCACAGGGGATCTTCGGTGAACACAGAGTTTATGTTCACAGCGGCCACCTGTGGGAGCGAGCCTGCTCGCGAAAACGATGGCCGCCCTGCTAAAAAATTCCGACACCAGACATCCGGCGAAGTGGCAGTGACTACTAACGCGGGTCGAGTCGATCCAGCGCCCGATTCACCGCCAACTCCCCCAGCATGATGACCTGCGCAATGCCCAGCAGGGTATTGCGATGCGACCCTTCCAGGAACCCCGCCAGATCGCTGGCCATGACATTGGCCGACGCCAGCGACTCGCAGGCATGAGCCAGCAGCGTCTCGGTATCGAGCTCGGGGTCGACGATGAACATGGTGCCGGGTTTGCGTGGCGTAGCCATGATGTTGGCGGCCGGATTGAGGTGATGGTCGAGCGCGCGTTCGGCGGCTTCGTGGAGTTTTTTTGAATCGAGGTTTTCGTAGGGGGATGCCGGAGCGGTGTCCGGCGGGTTGGGTGTGACCTTGAACATAGATGAAACTCCTAACGCGAATAACAAAGGAGCCATCACCCTCGCTACCAAACGAAAGGTGGCGGCCATACGCGGGTTGGTAGACCGGTCGCATTAGGAACCCGGCGCCCCTGAAGGAGCCCTGCGCATGGCCACCATAAAACAGAGTCCGGAGAAAGCGACTGCGTAAGGTGGCGCTATGCGCCTAATACGAAACGGGCTACCAAACCCGATCGCTGTTTTTCAGCGACCGACAAACGATAGAGCCCGCACCCAAGGCGCACAAGCCGGCGGATTCTGGCGTAACTGTAGGCAATGGCGCAAGGTGTTGTAGCTTGTAGGAAGTCATCTTGCGGGTGATTAAACAAACGCAATTAAACAATGTTTAATGACGGGTGACGGTGCTTACACGCGAAGTACATAAACGGAAAAAACAGTGCCTGCATTGTTAGTACGCGCATTTGCTGGAGCTATAGATTTGTATTGACTGTCAGGCAGTCTTCGCGAGCAAGCCCGCTCCCACATTTGATCGTCAGAGGCACAAAATTTGTGTACGACATAGATCAAAATGTGGGAGCGGGCTTGCTCGCGAAGGCGATGGTAAATCCACCAAAAATCTTCCTGCTTAATGTAAAAAACCGCCACCCCCTATCCAGGAATGGCGGCGTTTTGCATTTCAATTCAAAGCTGCGAACGCACCCACCCCGCCACTTGCGCATGAATCCCTTCCACTTCACTCAGCAACCCACCCATGCGCATGAAGTCGTGGGTCATGCCCGGCTGTTCCAGCAACGTCACCTCATTACCGGCAACACGCAGAAGCTCGGCATACGCCAGCCCTTCGTCATGCAAGGGATCATGGCCGGCCAGGTACACCAGCGCCGGTGCCAGGCCTGACAGGTCAGCCGCCAGCAACGGCGAGCAGCGCCAGTCCGCCAGGTCCTGCGGCGTGCGGGCGTAATGGGCGTAGAACCAGTCCAGCGTCGGCGTCTCCAGCAGATAGCCTTCGGCGAAGTCGCGGTGTGAGGCGCGCTTGGTGGTGGCATCTGTCACTGGATACACCAGCACTTGCGCCTTGGGTTTCAACAGTAGTTCTGCAGGTTCGCGCACGGCCATGATCGATAGCACCGTGGCCAGGGTCGCGCCGACGCTGTCACCGGCAACGGCTACCCGCGTTGCGTCGAGGCCATGGGCTGCGCCCTCGCGGACCAGCCAGTTGCCGGCATCGCAGGCGTCCTGTACCGGGGTGGGGAAACGCCATTCCGGTGCCAGTCGGTAATCCACCGTCAACAGGGCGAAACCACCTTGGGCGGCCAGGCGTCGGCACAGTGCGTCGTGGGAATCGAGACTGCCGACCACGTAGCCGCCGCCGTGGAAGTACAGCACCACGGGCTGCAGTCCATCGGTCGGGTTGCCATCGCGATACAAACGCGCCGACAGGCTGTGGCCGTCCCGTGCGGCGAGGGTGAAGTTTTCGCAAGTGATGCTGTCCAGCGGTGTGTCTAGAAAGCCCGAGGAGGCTTCGAAATCGATTCGTGCCTGTTGCGGGGTCTGTTCGTGCATCGGGCGACTTTTGCCGGTCAGGCGGCCGAATTCGGCGAGTTCTAGAAATGCTTCAAGTTCTGGCAAGACGGCCATGGGATGAATCCTTTTACGCAATAGGGTCAATGGTCGGGCGGAACACACTATTGAATCGAGCGAAGATCCCCTGTAGGAGCTGGCTTGCCAGCGAAGGACTTGAGAGCGCCGCGTTTTTCCAGGAAGCACGCGTTTTCGTTAACGACCTTCGCTGGCAAGCCAGCTCCTACATGAGCGCGGATCGCTGTACCGCGTTTTGTCAGGGAACGCGCGTTATCGTTGACGTCCTTCGCTGGCAAGCCAGCTCCTACAGGGGGCTTTGTTTTATGCGGTGGCCATGCGGCGCTCCAGCAGGTGTTCGAGTTCGTCGAGCAATTCGTCGCTGCGCAGCAGTTCGTAGTGTCCACCGGCCAATAGGCGATCAACGCCATGACGACCAACCTGGGCTTCGAACACCCGGCGTTCGTCGTCACGACCCGCCACCCACCAGCGATGGGCAGTGGCCTGGATCGCGGGCAGTTGTCGTTGCGCCAGTGACAGTTGCTTGAGCGACGAACCGGTGGCGAAGATCTGCGTCAGTTCACTGGCGCCCAACGCCGCGTGGTCATTGGCGCCGTGCATGGCCGCTTCGATCACTGCGGCGGCGCCTTCGCGCTCGTTCAGGCCTGCGGCTTTCGCGGCAATCAACGCCTGTGCTTCTTTAGACGGCTGACCAAGGACAAACTTCAAGAAGTCCGCCAAATCTTCTCGCCAGTCCGACGCCTGCGCCGTGCCCGCCACATAACTATCGACCAGCCCGGCAAACGCCACCGTCTGACCCTGGGATTCCAATTCATGGGCAACCAGTTGCGTCAACGCGCCACCCAGCGACCAGCCGAGCAAATAGTACGGGCCTTCAGGCTGTTGCGTGCGAATCCGTTGCGTGTAGGCCTGGGCCATGGCCAGCAGCGACGCGTCCTGCCATTGCGGATCGAGCAGCATCCGGCATTGCAGGCCGTACACCGTGCGCCGTCCTTCCAGGCGCCGCGCCAGCGGTTCGTAGTCGAACACCGTGCCGAAACCGGCGTGCAGGCAGAACAGCGCCGGCACGTTGGGGATTCGCGCATTCAGCGCCAGCAGCGGATCCGGCGCAGACGCCGGCTCGGCAGCCTGATAACCACTGAGTTCGGCGATGCACGGCTTCTGCATCAGGTCCCGCAGCTTCAACTCAAAGCCCAGTTGCGGCTGGCTGCGCACCCGCGAGATGACCTTGAGCACCTGCAACGAGTCGCCGCCCAGTTCGAAGAAGTTGTCGTCGATGCCTACCTGCGGCACGCCGAGCACTTCTTGCCAGATCGCGGTCAGCGCCGTTTCCAGTGCGTTGCGCGGTGCGCGGTAACCACCCAGTGCCCATTCAGGTGCAGGCAGTGCGCGACGATCCAGCTTGCCGTTGGCCGACAGCGGGAAGCGTTCCAGCACCAGGATCCGTGCCGGCACCATGTAGTCCGGCAGTTGCGCTTGCAGTTCAGATTTCAAGCGGCGATCCAGCCCAACAGCACCGCCAGCCACCACGTAGCCCACCAACTGCTTGCCAGTCGGCGTGTCGTGCACCACCACGGCGGCATCCTGCACCCCGGCGCAATCGCGCAGGCGGGCTTCGATTTCCCCCAGTTCGATGCGGAAACCACGAATCTTCACTTGCTGGTCGAGACGCCCCAGGTAGTCGATCAACCCACACTCACGCTGGCGCACCAGGTCGCCGGTGCGGTACATGCGGCCACCGGCCTCGAACGGATCGGGGATGAAGCGTTCCGCACTCATGCCCGGACGCTGGTGATAACCACGCGCCAGGCATTCGCCGCCCAGGTACAGCTCGCCGCTGACACCCACCGGCAATGGATTGAGGTCGGCGTCGAGTACGTACAAGCCACGCCCGGCGACACCACGGCCGATCGGTGCATAGGCCGCATCACAGGTTTCGCTGACTTCGGCACGCCACAACAGCGGCGTGACCACGGTTTCGGTCGGGCCGTAGCCATTGACCAGACGCTGCGGCCGCAGAGCGCGTTTGACCTGCTCGAAACTGGCTTCCGGCACCGCATCACCACCGAAGCAATACACCTCGACCGCCGGCGGATTGCCCAGGCGCTCGGCCACTTCCGCCATTTGTTGCAGATACGCCGGCGGGAAGCAGGCCACGGTGACGTTGTGGCGATGCAGCACGTCCAGGGTTTGTTCCGGGGTCCACAGGCTGTCGTCGCGGATCACCAGGCTGCCGCCGGCCAACATCACACTCAGCCAGCGCTCCTGGGCGCCGTCGAAAGCGAAGGACATGAAGTGCAGTTCGCGGCTGCGTGGTGCCAGTTCGTAGAGGTTGATGATGCCGCGGCAATGCCGGGCAATCGGCCCGCGCGCCACCGCCACGCCTTTCGGTTGGCCAGTGGAACCGGAGGTGTAGATCAGGTACGCCAGGTGCCCCGGCAATGGATGGACAACCGGGCTAGCAACGCCGTCGGCAACGCTCAGTTGATCCAGCAACAGGCGTGGCGGGCTGTCGGCCAGCTTCAGTCGTTCACCCAGATCGCTGTCGCACAGCAAGAGGCTGGCCGCCGAATCGCTCAACATGTAGGCCAGTCGCTCGGCTGGGTACGCCAGGTCCAAAGGCAAATAAGCCGCCCCGGCCTTGAGCACCGCAAGGAACGCGACGATGGTGCGTTCGGAGCGCGGCAACGCCACTGCCACCAGACTTTCCGCACCGATACCATGACCAATCAACTGCTGTGCCAACCCATTGGCCCGGACCTCAAGCTCGGCATAACTGACTTGCCGATCTTCACAGATCAAGGCGATTTTCTGCGGCTGGTTGCACACATGCTGATTGAAGGCGTGCAGCAGATCGGCAGGGTCATCGCTCGCTTGCGGCAGGCTGATAACCGCTTCAGGCAAACCGATATTGCCCAGCAGACAAGTAGCATCTTCAGGCAACGCACGCAGCAACCCTTCAAGCTGCGCACGAATCCGCTCAACTTCCAGCTCGCTGAAGCGATCACGCAGAAACAGGTATTCGACTTCCAGACCTTCCTCGTTGGCGCTGACCATCAAGTCCATCGGGAAGTTGGTGACCCCGCCGCTGCCGACTTCGGCAAAGCGCAACTCACCTTCCTCGCCCCCTTTCAAGGCACGGTCCACCGGATGGTTTTCGAACACGATGATGCTGTCGAACAGGCCCTGGCCACCCTGCCCGGCCCAGCGCTGGATGTCCGACAACGGCGTGTGCTCGTAGTCGCGGACCATCAGGTTGTAATCCTGCAACGCGCGCAACCACTCGCCCAACGGCTGTTGCGGGTCGAGGGTCTGGATCACCGGCAAGGTGTTGATGAACAGGCCGAGCATGTCCTGCGCACCGGCAAGCCCGGTCGGACGCCCCGCCACCGTGGCGCCGAATGCGACGCTGCGCTGGCCGCTGTGGCGTTGCAGCAGCAACAGCCAGGCGCCTTGCACCAGGGTGTTGAGGGTCACGCGTTGACGCTTGGCGAAGGTGTGCAGTTTGCGCGTCGCCTCGGCGTCGAGGTTGCTGTACATCACGCCGTGGCCGGAACCTGCAGCACCGGAAGCCTTGGCCAGGATGGTCGGTTCTTCGAGCAATGCCAGGCGCTCGCGCCAGAAGCCTTCGGCCTGCGCCCCGTCCTGGCGTTGCAGCCAGGCGATGTAGTCGGCGTAGCGTCCGGTCAGGGTCGGCAGGCTGTCGTTGTGGTACAGGCGCAGCATGTCGGCCAACAGTCGCGAGGCGCTCCAGCCGTCCAGCAACAGGTGATGGTAGATCCAGATCATCTGGTAACGGTCATCGCCCAGGCGTACCAGGATAAAGCGCATCAACGGCGGGCAGCTCAGGTCGAAGCCCTTGGCTTGTTCCGCTGCCGCCAGTTCGCCCAACGCCTGCTCGGTGTCGGTGCGCTCGCGCCAGTCGAGTTCTTCGATCGGCAACTCGACGTCGGTGAACACCGCTTGCAGCGGATCGGCCAGACCATCGCGCCAGCGGAACGCCGCGCGCAGCACTTCGTGACGCTCGACCAGGGTCTGCCAGGCCGCACGGAAACGCAGCACCTGCAAGCCGTCCACCGCCACGCTCAACTGGTTGACGTAGGGGTTCAGTTCCGGTGAATCGAGGCAATGGAACAGCATGCCTTGTTGCATCGGCGACAGTGGATACAGGTCTTGCAGACCTTCGCGAGCGGCGATGTCGATGTGCGGCACCAGCGCAAAAGCAGGGACTTTCGGCGTTTCTACCAACGCCGCTTCACGACGGGTCGCCACCGCAGCGAGTGCCCGGATGGTTTGCTGTTCGAACAGTTGCTTCGGACTGAACACCAGCCCGCGCTGCCCGGCACGGCTCACGGCTTGCAGCGAGATGATGGAGTCCCCGCCAAGCTCGAAGAAGTTCTCGGTGACGCCCACCGAATCCAGGCCCAGCAGTTCCTGCCAGATCTCCACCAGCAAGGCTTCGGCCGGTGAGGCAGCGGCGACTTGATCGTGGTTCTGACGCGACGCTTCAGGCGCGGGCAGGCCTTGGCGATCAAGCTTGCCGTTCGGCGTCAGCGGCAACGCGGCCAGGCACATCAAATGCGCTGGCAGCATGTGCGCCGGCAAACGGCTGCGCAGGTGAACGATCAGCGCTTCACGCAAATCCTGCTCATCGGCGAGCGGATCGCGCGGCACCACGTAGCCGACCAACTGGCGGCTCACCGGGCCTTCGCGGTCAATCACGAAGGCTTCACGCACGCCCTCATGCTCCATCAGGCAGGCTTCGATTTCACCGAGCTCGATACGGAATCCGCGAATCTTCACTTGCTGGTCGATACGGCCCAGGTACTCGACCACGCCATCGGCGCGGAACCGCGCGAGGTCGCCACTGCGATACAAGCGGCCACCCGGTACGAATGGATCCGGCACGAAACGTTCAGCGGTCAGGTCCGGCCGCCGGTGGTAACCCCGGGCGACGCCTTCGCCACCCAGGTACAACTCCCCCGCCACGCCGACTGGCAACGGCTGCAAGCCGCCGTCCAGGATATAGGCGCTGCGATTGCCGACCGGCCGGCCAATCGGCATGAACGCCGAGTCGAACTCGGTATCCGGATACGCCAGCCAGATCAGCGGTGTAATCACGGTTTCGGTCGGGCCGTAGCCATTGATCAGGCGCTTGGGTTGCAGCACCTGCTGCACCTCATCGAACGCATGCTTGGCCATGCCTTCACCGCACGGGGTGTAGGAACGGATCGGCAGATCGCGCCCCGCTTCGCCCATGAAATCGGCGATCTGCGCCAGGTAGGTCGGGGTGAAGCAGGCGATGGTGATGCCGTGCTTTTCGATCTCGGCGCAGGTGCGCTCCACGCTCCACAACTCATCGTCCCGCGGCATCACCGCCGAACCGAACACCAGCGGCGTCAACCAGCGCTCGTGGGCGCCGTCGAAGCTGATCGAGGCGAATTGCAGCTCGCGATCGTCCGGGGTCATGCCGTACAACTCGCCGATCGACAGGCAATGCATGGCCAGCGGACCGTGGGCCACGCTCACGCCTTTGGGCCGGCCGGTGGAGCCCGAGGTGTAGATCAGGTAGGCCAGGTTCTCGCCGCAGGTCAGGTTGACCGGGTTGATTTCCGACATCAAGTCCAGTGGTTCGCGGTCGATTTCCAGCACCGACAAGCCTTCGGGCAATGGCAGTTTTTCCCGCAGCCACGATTGGCTGAGCAGCAGCGAAATGCCGCTGTCTTCCATCAGATAACGCAGGCGTTCGGCCGGGTAGGCAGGGTCCAGGGGCACGTAGGCGCCGCCGGCCTTGAGGATGGCCAACAGGCCAATGATCATGTCCGGCGAGCGCTGCATCGCCAGGCCGACCCGCACTTCCGGGCCGATGCCCAGCTCGCGCAGGCGGTGGGCCAACTGGTTGGCACGACGGTTGAGCTGGTCGAAGCTCAATGCCAGGTCGTTGAAGATCAGCGCCGTGGCGTCCGGGCGGATGACGGCCTGGTTTTCGATCAACTGATGCACGCAGAGCGGGTTTTCCTGCGCGGTGAACGCCGGGTTCCACTCAAGCAACTGTTGCGCGCGTTCCGGGGCGGTCAGCAGGTCCAGTTCACTCAATGCCACCTGGGGCGCGGCGACCATCGCCGCCAGCAGCGCGGCCAAATGCTCGCTCATGCGGGCAATGGCGTCGCTGCTGAAGTGCGCGCACTGGTAGCTCCAGTTCAGGCTGAGCTGGCTTTCGGCGGTGGCCGCCAGCGTCAGCGGGAAGTTGGTGCGTTCATGGTTCTGCGGAATGGAGAAGCTCAAACCGGCCGGCGCGCCCTGTTGCAGCGCTTCGGCCACCGGGAAGTTTTCGAACACCAGCAGGCTGTCGAACAGCGGCTCGCCGGCACGCCCGGCCCAGCGCTGAATGTCGCCGAGGGCGGTGAACTCATGCTCACGCAGTTCCAGGTTTTGCGCCTGCAAGCGGGTCAGCCATTGTTCGACGCTTTCAACGGCGTCCGGGCTGCTGATCACCGGCAAGGTGTTGATGAACAGGCCAAGCTGGCTTTCAGCGCCCGGCAAGTCCACCGGGCGCCCCGCCACGGTCGCGCCGAACGCGACGCTGCGCTGGCCGCTGTAGCGTTGCAGCAACAGTGCCCAGGCGCCTTGCACCAGGGTGTTGAGGGTGACTTTCTGCTGGCGGGCGAAGTCGCTGAAGCGCTTGCTGGTGGCGACATCGAAGGTCTGGCGATGGTCGGCGAACTCCGCCGTCGACAGGTTTTTACTGTTGCCATGGGCCAGGCTCTGGGCCAGCAGGGTCGGGTTGTCCAGGGTCGCCAGTTGCTCGCGCCAGAACAGCTCGTCGGCCTGGGCGTCCTGTCGTTGCAGCCAGCCGATGTAGTCGGCGAAACGCCCGGTGGTTGCCTGCACGTCCTGCCCGGCATAACGCTGCAGCACTTCGCTCAACAGCAGCGAGTTGCTCCAGCCGTCGAGCAACAGGTGATGGTGGGTGTAGATCAGTTGCTGACGCTCGTCGTCGAGGCGCACCAGGGTCAGGCGCATCAGCGGCGCCCGGGTCGAATCGAGTTGCAGGCGTTCGCTGTCGATCAACTGCGCCAGCGCTTCGGCCTGGTCACTGCGGTCGCGCCAGTCAAGGCAGGTCAGCGGCAAGTGCAGGTGACGATGGACCAATTGCACCGGCGCTTCGAAGCCGTCCGGGAAGTGGAAACTGCTGCGCAGTATCGGGTGGGTGTCGAGCACCGCTTGCCAGGCGCGGCCCAAGCGCTCGGCATCGAGGCCGCGGGCTTCGACGCTGAGCTGGTTCACGTAGGCGCCGGATTCGGATTCGTAGAGGCTGTGGAACAGCAGACCGGCCTGCATCGGTGACAGTGGATACAGGTCTTCGATCTGCGCCGGCGGCACCGGCAGGCCATCGAGTTGCGTTTGGCTCAGACGCGCCAGCGGGAAGTCCGCCGGGGTCACGCCGCCTGCGCCATCGCTCAGGCAGTGGGCGATCAGCGCCAGCAATTCGCTTTGGTAGTCCGCCGCCAGCGCTTCGATCTCGCGCCGGTCGAAGCATTCGCGGCTGAAGGTCCAGTCCAGTTTCAGTTCGCCGCCATAGACCTGGCCGTCCACCGACAGCCAGTTCGGCAAGGGTGCGTCTGCCGATTGTGCGGCACCGCTGGATTCGCGCGCCGGGGTGAACAACGCGTCCTCGGCAAAGCTCTGGTCGAACTGCCCGAGGTAGTTGAAGGTGACCCGCGCTTGCGGCAATGCGGCCAGCGTCGCCTGGGTCGTGGCATCGCCCATGTAACGCAACAGGCCGTAGCCCATGCCTTTGCCGGGGATCTCGCGCAGCTGCTGCTTGATCGCCTTGATCGAACCGGCAAGGTCGGCGGTCGGCGTCAGGCACACCGGGAACAGGCTGGAGAACCAGCCGACGGTGCGGGTCAGGTCGATGTCGTCGAACAGCTCTTCGCGGCCGTGGCCTTCGAGCTGGATCAGCGCCGATGCGTGACCGGTCCAGCGGCTGAGGGTACGGGCCAGTGCGGTCAGCAGCAGGTCGTTGACCTGGGTGCGGTAGATCGCCGGCGCCTGTTGCAGCAGCTGGCGGGTCTGTTCGCGGTCCAGGCCGATGCTGACGCCTTGGCGCAGATGCCCGGCCTGGCTGGCCTGGGCATTGGCGGCTGGCAGCGAATCATTGGCGAGGCGCAGCTGTGCCAGCCAGCCGTCCAGTTCGCCGGCAGCGGCTTCGGAGCGTGCATACGCCTCGAGTTTGTCCGCCCAGGCCTGGAACGAGCTGGTCTTCGGCGGCAGGTCTTGCCCTTGGTAGGCCGCCTGCAAATCTTCCAGCAACACCCGCCAGGACACACCGTCCACTGCCAGGTGATGGATCACCAACAATAACCGTTGCGAGCCATCGGCCTGAGCGATCAAGGCGACTCGGAGCAACGGCCCGTCTTGCAGGCTCAGGCTACGCTGGGCTTCGTCGCACACCGATTCCAGCGAGGCATCGCTGGCCACGCGAGCGGTCCAGAGCATGTCGACGACGTCGGCACTGTCGGCGCCGACATAACGCGCCGACCACTCTGTGGGAGCGAGCCTGCTCGCGATGAGGCCAGCACCCGCAACATTGATGTTGCCTGACCCACCGCCATCGCGAGCAGGCTCGCTCCCACAGGGATCCTGCAGGGATTGCGGTGTCGTGGCGACCTGACTGAAGCGCAAACGCAGGGCATCATGCTGCTTGAGCAAGCGTTGCAGAGCGGCTTGCAGGCGCGGCAATTCGAGGGTTTCCCGCGGTACCAGCAGCACGGCCTGGTTCCAGTGCGCACGGTGCGGGATCGGCTCGTCGAAGAACCAGCGCTGGATCGGCGTGAGTGTTTGCACACCCTCCACCGGCCCTTGTTGCGCCAGCGGCGCGGCCTGTTCTTTCACGACGGCGGCCAGCGCTTGCAAGGTTTGCTGCTGGAACAGATCGCGCGGTTGCAGGCTCAGGCCGGCGCGACGGGCACGGCTGACCACCTGGATCGAAATGATCGAGTCGCCGCCCAGTTCGAAGAAATTGTCCTGCCGCCCGACCTGCTCCACGCCCAACACGTCCTGCCAGATCTGCGCCAGCACCTGTTCATGTTCGCTGCGCGGTGCTTCGAACGCCCGCTGGCTGACCTGCACGGTCGGCGCAGGCAGGCGTTTGCGGTCGAGTTTGCCGTTGGGGCTCAAAGGCATCTGTTCGATCAGCACGGTCTGCGCCGGCACCATGTAATCCGGCAGGCTCGCCAGCAAATGGCTTTTCAGGGTTTCACGCCACGCGCCTTGTTGTTCGGCATTGGCGCTGACCAAGGCTCGATCTTGCGGCACGATGTACGCAACCAGCTGCTTGCCGCTCGGGCCATCGAGCGCCAGCACCACGGCTTCTTGCACGTCGGCATGTTCTTGCAGGCGCGCTTCGATTTCCCCCAGTTCGATGCGCAAACCGCGAATCTTCACTTGATGGTCGATCCGCCCGCAGTAGTCGATGGCGCCATCGGCGCGGTAGCGTGCCAGGTCACCGGTGCGGTACAGGCGCTCGCCACTGCCAAAGGGATCGACCACGAAACGCTCGGCAGTCAACGCGCCACGGCGGTGGTAACCGCGAGCCAGGCCGACACCGCCGAGGTACAACTCACCCACCGCACCCAGCGGCAAGGGTTGCAGTTCGCTGTCGAGGATGCAGGTGCGCAGGTTGGCGATCGGCCGGCCGATCGGCACGCTGTCGCGGCCTTCTTCCGCGCAGGTCCAGTGGGTCACGTCGATGGCCGCTTCGGTCGGGCCGTAGAGGTTGTAGAGACTGGCTTGGGGCAGGCTGCGCAAGGTCTGGCGTTGCAGCTCCATCGGCAGCGCTTCGCCGCTGCAGATGATCCGCTGCAACGAGGTGCAGGCCAGTGACTCGTCGGCACCGATGAACGCCGAGAGCATCGACGGCACGAAGTGCAGCGTGGTGATCGCCTGCTCGACGATCAGCGCGGCCAGGCGTTGCGGATCGCGATGCTCGCCCGGCGCGGCGATGACCAAGGTGGCGCCCTTCATCAGCGGCCAGAAAAATTCCCACACCGACACGTCGAAACTGAACGGCGTTTTTTGCAGCACCCGGTCGCTCGGCAGCAGGTTGTAGGCTTCCTGCATCCACTCCAGACGGTTGTGCAGCGCCACATGACGGTTGCCTGCGCCTTTGGGTTTGCCGGTGGAACCGGAGGTATAGATCACATAGGCGAGGTTTTCGGCCACCGCCCGGCTCTTTAAATCAGAAGCAGGCAGATCAGTGCCCGGCAAATCGCTCAGCCAATCGGCCTCGGCGTGCAGGCACAGAGTGCGCACATTATCCGGGGTCGGCAATTGCGCCAGCAGATGCTCCTGGGTGAGCAACAGCGAAATGCCGCTGTCTTCAATCATGTAGCTCAGGCGATCGAGGGGGTACTCCGGGTCCAGCGGCACATAGGCGCCACCGGCCTTGAGGATCGCCAGCAGGCCGACGACCATTTCCAGCGAGCGGTCGCAGGCAATCCCCACCAGCACTTCCGGACCGACGCCCTGGGCGTGCAAGTGACGGGCCAGGCGGTTGGCGCGCAGGTTCAGCTCGGCGTAACTCAAGGACTGGCCCTGGAACACCAGAGCGGTCGCGTCACCGTCTTCAATCACACGTTCTTCGAAATGGCGCTGCACGCAGACTTCGCCCGGGTAAACCTGAGCAGTGTCGTTGAGGTCATCCAGAATGCGCAGGCGCTCGTCGGCTTCCAGCAATGGCAGCTCGGCGAGCGGGCATTGCGGGTTCGCCAGCACCCCGGCCAACAGGTTGCGCCAATGGCGAGCCAGGTGTTCGATGCGCTCGGCGTCGAACAGATCGGTGGCGTAGGTCAGGCTGGCGAACAGCTGGTCGCCCTCCTCCTGGGTGTCCAGTTGCAGGTCGAACTGAGTGGTATGGGCCGTGGCGTTCAGCGCCTCGACCCGTAGCCCGGCGAGCAAGCCGCTGACCGCTGCCGGCTTGGCTTGCTGGTGGTTGAACATCACCTGGAACAACGGGCTGTGGCTGAGGCTGCGTTCGCCTTGCAGCGCCTGCACCAGCCGCTCGAACGGCAAATCCTGATAATCCTGGGCATCCAGTGAAGCGGCGCGGGTCTGGTCGAGCAACTGGCTGAACGGCAGGCGCCCGTCGAGTTCGGCGCGCAGCACTTGGGTGTTGACGAAGAAGCCGATCAGGGCTCGGGTTTCCGCGCGATTACGGTTGGCAATCGGCACGCCAACGCGCACGTCGGACTGACCGCTGTAGCGATAGAGCAAGGCCTGGAAGCTCGCCAGCAACAGCATGAACGGCGTGACGCCGCGCTGTCTGGCCAGGCTCATCAGGCCGCTGCTCAGACGTGCATCGAGGGCGAAATCCAGACGCGCGCCCCGTTGGCTCGGTTGCGCCGGGCGCGGGCGATCAGTCGGCAATTCCAGCAGCGGTTGTTCGCTGCCCAGGGTGTCGCGCCACCAGTTGAGCTGGCGTTCCAACTCACCCGCTTCCATCCAGCGGCGTTGCCACAGGGCGTAGTCGGAATACTGGATCGGCAGAGCTTCCAACGCAGCGCCCTGCCCTTGGCAATGGGCAGCGTAGAGCCGGGAAAACTCCTCCACCAACACGCCCATCGACCAGCCATCGGTGACGATGTGGTGCAGGGTCAGCAACAGCACATGGTCGTCGGCATCGAGCTGCAACAGGCTGACCCGCAGCAGCGGACCGTGTTGCAGATCGAACGGCCGGGCAATCTCCTGCTCGACGGTTTTCATCGCCAGATCGAGGCGTTGATCTTGAGATTCGCCGCGCAAGTCGATCTGCTCGATCGGCAACGCAGTGAATTCGGCGAGCGTCTGCAGCACCTGGCCGTCGTCTTCGACGAAACGGCTGCGCAGGCTCTGATGCCGCTCCAGCAGCACGTCGAAACTCTGCTGCAATGCCGCGACATTCAGCGGCCCGTGCAAGCGCAGGGCGGCTGGAATGTTGTACGCCGAACTCTGCGGATCGAGCTGCCAGAGGAACCATTGGCGCTGCTGCGCATAGGACAGTTCGAAGCTCGCTTGCGGCTCGGCGGCGGGCGGAATCGGCAACTGGCCGAAGCTCACGCCCTGCTCTTGCATGCGTTGCAGAAATTCGCGGCGCTTGTCCGCAGGCAGGCCGGCGAAGCGGCTGGCGATACGCTGGGCAGTGGTGTGTTCCATCAGTTGATCTCCATCTCGTCCAGAAGCGACTCGAGCGCATCAAGACGTGCATCGTTGTCAGCCGGGGCGTGTTGCCCGGCCATGGCGGCATAAGCCTGCAGGTCGGTGGATTCGAACAGCGCGCGCAGCGGCAGCTCGATGCCCAGTTCCAGCTCCACGCGGGCGCTGGCCTGGGCGGCGAGCAGCGAATGCCCGCCCAGTTCAAAGAAGTTGTCGCGCCGGCCGATCTGCGCCACGCCGAGCACCTCGGCCCAGATTGCCGCCAGTTGCTGTTCGAGGTCGCCCTCGGGGCCTTCGAACGGTCGTTGCCAGTCCTCGGCATCGGGCAGCGGCAAGGCCTTGCGGTCGAGCTTGCCGTTGCCGGTCAGGGGCAAGGCCTCCAGCAGCAGCCAGTGACTCGGCACCATGTAGTCCGGCAGATCGACCTTGAGCGCGGCGCGCAGGGTGTCGCGCCAGGCGATCGGGTCGTGCGGGGTGTGTTCGGCGACGACATAGGCGCACAGCTGCGGCCCGGCGTCGCCCGAGTGCACGCTCAGCACCGCCTGACACACGCCCGGTTGCGTCAGCAACGCAGCCTCGATTTCCCCCAGTTCGATGCGAAAGCCGCGAATCTTCACTTGCTGGTCGATCCGCCCCAGGTAGTCGATGCTGCCGTCGGCCCGCTGACGGGCCAGGTCGCCGCTGCGATACAGGCGCTGCGCGGCATCGAACGGGCTCGGCACGAAGCGCTCGGCGGTGAGGCCGAAACGCCCGTGATAACCCCGGGCCAGGCCGGCGCCGGCGATGTACAACTCCCCCGCCACCCCGACTGGCACCGGTTGCAACTGGCTGTCGAGCAAGTACCAGCGCAGGTCGCGGATCGGCAGGCCGATCGGGCTCTGGGCCTTGCCGTCGAGGTCGGCCAGGCGGATGGCGCGGTAGGTCACGTGCACCGTGGTTTCGGTGATGCCGTACATATTCACCAGGGTCGGCTGCTGGTCGCCGAAGCGTTCGAACCAGGGGCGCAGGCTCGCGACTTCGAGGGCTTCGCCGCCGAAGATCACCTGACGCAGTGCCAGGGTTCGCGGGCTGGCGCAGGCGACCGGCGACAGTTGGCGGAACGCGCTCGGCGTCTGGTTCAACACCGTCACGCCCTCATCACAGAGCAAACGGTGGAACGCCTGCGGCTCGCGGCTGATGTCATGCGGCACGATGACCAGGCGCCCGCCGGTGCACAGCGAGCCGAACAGCTCCCACACCGAGAAGTCGAAGGCGTAGGAGTGGAACAGGGTCCAGACATCGTCCGGGCCGAAGTTGAACTCGGCAGTGGTGGCCGTGAGCAGACGCCCGACGTTGCCATGGCTGAGCAATGCGCCTTTTGGCCGGCCGGTGGAACCGGAGGTGTAGATCACGTAGGCGAGGTTTTCCGGGGCCGCCAGCGTCGGCAAGTTGTCGGCGCTGTAGGCGTCCAGTGGCAACGACTCCAGGCTCAATACCTGCACGCCGTCGCGGGACGGTAAACCATCGATGAGGTGTTGTTGGGTCAACAGCAGGGTGATGCCGCTGTCTTCGATCATGTAGCTCAGGCGCTCGGCCGGGTATTGCGGGTCCAGTGGCACGTAGGCGCCGCCGGCCTTGAGGATCGCCAGCAAGCCCACCACCAGCGGCATCGCCCGCTCGGTGGCGATACCGACCCTGACCTCGGGACCGACGCCCTGCTCGCGCAGCTTGCGCGCCAGGCGGTTGGCCTGGGCGTTGAGTGCAGCGTAGGTCAGCCGTTCCCCTTCGCAGGTGAGCGCGATTGCAGTCGGACGTTGCGCAGCCTGGGCCTCGAACAGCTGGTGCAAGGTCGGCGACGGCGATTGCGCCTGGAACGCCGGGTTCCAGTGCTGGATCAGCGCATCGTATTGAGGTGCTTGCAGCAACGGCAGTTCGGCCACCCGCTGCTGCGGATCGATGACCACCGCTCGCAACAGGTTCAGCCACTGCTCGCTGAGGCGCTGCATGGAAGCCTCGTCGTACAGGTCAGTGGCGTAGGTCAGGCTGGCGTCGAGCGCCTCGCCCTGCTCCTGGGTATCGAGCACCAGATCGAATTGCGTGGTGTGCTGCTGCCATTGCAGACGCTCGACTTGCAAGTCGGCGACAGTGCGCTCGACGCTGGCGCCCAACTGCTGCTGGTGGTTGTAGAGCACCTGGAACAACGGGCTGTGATTGAGGCTGCGATCCGGCTGCAAGGCGTCGACCAACTGCTCGAACGGCAAGTCCTGATTGGCCTGGGCGCCCAGTGCAACCTGCTTGACCTGCTGTAGCAAGGCACTGAACGGTTGCTGCCCGTCGATCTCGGCACGCAGCACCTGGGTGTTGATGAAGAAGCCGATCAGGCCTTCGGTTTCAATGCGCGAACGCCCGGCGCTCGGCACGCCGACGCTGATGCTCGACTGGCCGCTCTGGCGATGCAGCAAAGTCTGGAAGCTCGCCAGCAACAGCATGAACAAGGTCACCTGTTGCTCCTGGGCGCGTTGACGCAAACCGGCCAACAACTCGCGATCAACGTTCAATGCCAGGCTGGCGCCGCGCTCGGTGCGACGGGCCGGACGGGTGAGTTCGCTCGGTAACTCAAGCGGTGCCTGGCTGCCTGCCAGTTGCTCGCGCCACCAGTTGAGTTGGCGTGCGCCCTCCCCGGCTTGCAGCCAATCGCGCTGCCAACGGGCGTAGTCGCTGTAGTTCACCGGTAAGCTATTGAGGTTCGCAGCCTTCCCTTCGACACCGGCCTGATACAGCGCACTGAATTCATCGACCATGACCTGCATCGACCAGCCATCGGCAGCAATGTGGTGCACGGTCAGCACCAGCACATGCTCGTTGGCATTGACTTGCAGCAGCAATACGCGCCACAGCGGACCGTTACGCAGATCGAACGGCCGGGCGATTTCTTCGGCCACGACGCTGTCGATCGACAACTGATCGCAATGGCGTTCTTCCAGTTGCAGCGACAGGTTTTCATGAAGCACGGGACGTGCCTGCTGACCATCCTGCTCGAAGGTCGTGCGCAGGGTTTGGTGACGGGACTGCAATTGACCGAACGCTTCGCGCAGGGCCTCGCGGTTCACCGCGCCTTTGAGGCGCAGTGCGGCCGGAATGTTGTAGGCCGGACTCTGGGGATCCAGCTGCCAGAGAATCCATTGGCGTTGCTGGGCGTAAGACAGGATCTGTGGCTGATCGGCCGCCGCACGTTGCAGGACCGGTTGGCCGCTGATGCTCGCCCGTGCGGCACGCTCGGCAAACTCCGCCAGATTTGCGGCAGAGAACAGGCTGCTCACGGACAGTTCCAGCTGCAACTGCTGACGTACGCGGGAGATCACCTGCAGCACCAGGAGCGAGTGACCGCCCAGCTCGAAGAAGTTGTCGTCGCGGCCCACCTGCTCGACCTGCAGCACCTCTTGCCAGATCAGCGCCAGTTGCGTTTCCAGCCCTTCGGCGGGGGCTACGAAATCCCGTTGAGCATTGCCGGCTTCAACGCGCGGCAAGGCTTTGCGGTCGAGCTTGCCGTTGTTGTTGAGCGGCAGTCTGGCCAGCAGGATCAGATGGCTCGGCACCATGTATTCCGGCAGCGACTGACGCAGAACGGCTTTGAGCTCTTCCAGATATTCAGCCTGGGAAGCCACTGCACCGCTGGCCACGATGTAAGCCACCAGTTGCGTCCCGTCCTGGGCGATGACGGCAGCTTCGCGCACTTCCTCACGGGCTTGCAGGCAGGCTTCGATCTCGCCCATTTCAATGCGCAAACCACGAATCTTCACTTGATGGTCGATGCGACCGACGTATTCCAGATTGCCGTCAGCGTTGTAGCGTGCCAGGTCACCGCTGCGGTACAGGCGCGCGCCCGGCTCACGGGCAAAGGGGTCCGGCAGGAAACGCTCGGCGGTCAGCGCCGGACGATCAAAATAACTTTGCGCCAGGCTGGCCGGGGCGCCGATGCACAATTCACCGACGCCGCCGTTTGGCAGCAGCTGACCGGCAGCGTCCAGCACATACAGCGCGCGACCGGCGATGGCGCGACCGATCGGAACGCCAAACGCGTCGCTGGCATCCTCGAGACGGCATTCATGAACGCTGGACACCACGGTCGCCTCGGTCGGGCCGTAGGTATTGAGCAACCGCACAGGACTCAAACCGGCCTGATGCCACAAGCGCAAACCTTCCACCGACATGGCTTCGCCACCGACGTGAACCTGGCGCAAATCGCCCAGGCTGCTCACCACACCGCTCGCACATTCGCGCGCCAGCAAATACCAGTAAGCCGCCGGCAAGTCCGCGACGGTCACACCTTGCTGGACGATTTCAGCGGCGAGTCGACCGGAATCCCACAGGTCGTCGCCACGCATGATCAATGCCGCGCCGACGCACAATGCCGGGAAGCACTGCTCGACGAAGCCATCGAAGCTGAAGGTCGCGAACTGCAGCACGCGGTCCGAAGCCGACAGCCGCGAATAGTCGGCGGCGGTCTGGCAGAACTCGCGCAGCGCCCCATGGGCGATGGCGACGCCCTTGGGTTGGCCGGTGGAGCCGGAGGTGTAGATGATGTAGGCAAGGTCTTCGGCGACCGCATGGTTTTGCGGAGCACTGTCGGGGAAACCGGCGCTGTCTTCGAGGCTGAGACGCAGCACACCCGCCGACAGTGGCACATCTTCCAGCAGGCCGGACTCGCACAGCAGCAGGTCGAGTCGGCTGTCATCGATCATGTAGGCCAAACGCTCGACCGGGTATTTCGGGTCCAGCGGTACATAGGCCGCGCCGCTTTTGAGCACCGCCAACAGGCTGACGATCAGCTGCGGACCGCGATGCAGTGCCAGGCCGACGCGTTTGCCGGGGCCGGCACCGTTTTCGATCAGACGATGAGCCAGGCAATTGGCCTGAGTGTTCAGCTGGCCGTAGCTCAGGCTCTGACCATCAACCCGCAGTGCCAGCGCATCCGGCGTGGCGGCGGCTTGAGCCGCGATTTGTTCGTGCACCAAACGGGTTGTGGATAACTCGACCGCCGCCGGTTGGCTGATCGCGATCACTGCCTCTTTGCCATCGGCATCGAGCAGTTCCAGCGCGCCGAGTGCCGCATCCGGCAGCGCGACCAATTGCGCCAGCAGGTGCTGCAGGTTGGCCGACAATTGGGCAACCTGCGCCGCACTGAATCGCGCCGCATCGTAGCTGAAGTCCAGGCTCAGGCCTTCGCCCAACTCGATGCCCAGGGTCAGTGGATAGTGCGTGCGCTCGTGGTTGTGCAGGTTGGCGAACGACAGGCCGGCCGGTGCGCCCTGTTTCAGCGCTTCGGCCACCGGGAAGTTTTCGAACACCAATAGGCTGTCGAACAGTGCAGCACCCTGTTGCCCCGCCCAGCCCTGAATATCGTATAACGGCACATGCTCGAACTCGCGCATGGCCAGGTTCAGCCCTTGCAGCTCGCCCAGCCACTGGCTGACGGTCTGATCCGGCTTCATCGCGCAGACCAGCGGCAAGGTGTTGATGAACAACCCGAGCTGTTCTTCAATCCCTGGCAGCGGCGCCGAACGCCCGGCCACGGTGGCGCCGAACACTACGCAGTCCTGGCCGGTATAGCGTTGCAGCAACAGACTCCAGGCCGCTTGCAGCAAGGTGTTGAGGGTGACTTTCTGCTGGCGGGCGAACTCGGCCAGGCGCTGGGTTGCGCGGCTATCGAGGGCGACGCGGTACGCTTCGCTACCCTCGGCGCCCACCGGTGGACGCAGGGCTTCGGCCAGCAAGGTCGGGGCTTCCAGCGGCGCCAATGCCGCTTTCCAGAACTGCTCGCCAGCGGCGGTCGATTGCTGCTGCAACCAACCCAGATAGTCGCGGTATTGCCCGCTTGGCGCCGGCAGCGATTGCCCGGCGGCGTAGTGCTGGATCACTTCGGCGAGCAACTGCGCGTTGCTCCAGCCGTCCATCAGGATGTGGTGGCTGGTATAGATCAGGTGCCAGTCATGGGTGCCCATGCGGACCAGCTTCAAGCGGAACAGCGGCGCGTGGCCCAATTCGAAACCCTGGGCGCGTTCGGCGTCGGCCAGGACGTCGGTGTCGGTCGCTTCAAGCACTTCAAGCGGCAGCGCCACCTGACGGACAATCGCCTGGTGCGCGGTGTCGAGGCCTTGCCAGTGGAAGCTGCTGCGCAGGATGCCGTGGCGCTCCAGCGCGGTTTGCCAGGCTTGGGCGAATCGCTGCGGATCGAGACCTTGAATGTCCAGGCGCAGCTGACTGATGTAGGCGCCGACTTCGGGTTCGTACAGGGTATGGAACAGCATGCCTTGCTGCATCGGCGACAGCGGGTAAAGGTCTTCCAGTGTCGCGATCGGCAATGCGTCGAGTTGCAGTTGACTGATGCGCGCCAGCGGGAAGTCCGACGGCGTGGCTTGCGGCGCTTCAAGGGCGCAGCAGTGATCGATCAGCGCAGTGAGCTCCAGCGCGTAATCGTCGGCCAGACGCTGGATGGTCGCGGTGTCAAACATCTCGCGGCTGAAGCCCCAGCTCAGGGCCAACTCGCCGCCATACACCTGACCTTCGATCGTCAGCCAGTTGCCCAATGGCGCCGATGGGTCCTGCGCCACCCCGCTGCCTTCGGTGGACGGCACGAACATCGCCGCGTCATCGAACTGACGATCGAACTGCCCCAGATAGTTGAAGGTGAGGCGCGGTTGCGACAGCGCTGCCAGTTCGGCACGAATCGGCGCGGTGCCGAGGTAGCGCAACGCGCCGTAGCCCAGGCCTTTGTCCGGTACGGCGCGCAGTTGTTCCTTGATGGCTTTGATCGAGGCGCCGAGATCGCTGGCAGGCATCAGGTTGACCGGGAACAGGCTGGTGAACCAGCCGACGGTGCGGGTCAGGTCGATGTCGTCGAACAGGTCTTCGCGGCCATGGCCTTCCAGCTGGATCAGCGTGCTGCCCTGCCCGCTCCAGCGGCACACCGCGCGCGCCAATGCGGTCAGCAGCAGGTCGTTGACCTGGGTGCGATAAGCCGCCGGCGCTTGCTGCAGCAGTTTGCGGGTTTGCTCGGTGTCGAATTTGAGCTCGAGCTTATGCTCGAAGCGGTTTTCCAGAGCACCGTGCGGACGATCGCAGGGCAGATCGGTGGGTGCGCCTTGCAGCTGGGCTTGCCAGTGACCGAGGCTGTTTTCAAAGGCTGGAAGATGATCCTGCAGACGGGTGACCCAGCGCTGATAGGTGCTGGTTTTGACGGTTGATCCGTTGCCGCTGTAGAACTGCTGCAGATCTTCCAGCAGCACGCGCCAGGAAACGCCGTCTACGGCCAAGTGGTGAATGACCAGCAGCAAACGTTCGGTGCCGTCAGCCATTGCCACCAGCAGCGCCCGCAGTAACGGGCCGTTTTGCAAGTCGAGGCTGCGTTGGGCTTCGTCGCACAGAGCGGCGAGTTCTTCGACCGATTGCGCCTGGCGCTGCCACAGCACCGACTCGGTAGTCGGCGCGGCATAGCTTTGCTGCCAGCCTTCAGCAGTTTTTACGTATCGCAGGCGCAAGCTGTCGTGATGGGTCAGCAATTGCTCCAAGACATGATCGAGCGCCGCGACATTCAACGCCTCGCGCGGCACCAGCAGCAGCGACTGGTTCCAGTGCTGGCGCTCGGGAATGGTGTGCTCGAAGAACCACTGTTGCACCGGCGCCAACGCCACCGTGCCAGTGGCCGGGCCTTGGTCGATCCGCTGCTGTTCACCGCTGCGAGCGGCCTGGGCCAGGCTGCGGATGGTCTGGTGCTGGAACAGATCCTTGGGGCTCAACAGGATCCCGGCCTGCCGCGCGCGACTGACCACTTGCATGGAAACGATGGAATCGCCGCCGAGTTCGAAGAAGTTGTCTTCCAGGCCAACGTTGTCGATGGCCAGCACGTCCTGCCAAATCGCCGCGAGGGCTTTTTCCAGACTGCTGCGTGGCGCGACATGTTCACGTTGTTGCTGAGTGCCGTCGATGGCCGGCAAGGCCTTGCGGTCGAGCTTGCCGTTGGGGGTCAGCGGCAATTGTGCGAGGAACAGCAGGAACGCCGGGACCATGTAGTCCGGCAAATGCTGGCGCAGCGCCGTTTTCAGGGTTTCACGCAGGGTCGTTTGAGCGTCGATGTCAGCCAGCAACGCAGGATCGGTCGGCACGAGGTAGGCGACCAGTTGCTGACCGTTGACGCCGTCCTGCGCCAGCACCGCCAGCTCGCGGACCGGGTCTTGCTGCAACAACCGGGCTTCGATCTCCCCCAGTTCGATGCGGAAGCCACGGACCTTGACCTGATGGTCGATGCGACCGACGTATTGCAGCGTGCCGTCGGCCTGATAACGGGTCAGGTCGCCGGTGCGGTACAGGCGCTCGCCGTTGCTGGCGAACGGGTTCGGCACGTATTTCTCGGCGGTCATGCCCGGGCGCGCCAGATAGCCGCGAGTAATGCCCGCGCCCGACAGATACAGCTCGGCCGATACGCCTTGGGGCACCGGTTGCAACTCGGCGTCGAGTACATAGCTGGCGGTGTGCTTCAGCGGTCGGCCAATGTTCGCGCGACCACCGGCCTCGCGGCGGGTCCAGGTCGAATAGGTGGTGTCTTCCGAGGGGCCGTACAGGTCGTAGACGTGTTCGACGGTGGGCTGCTGATACAGGGCGTCCACCAGGCTCTGCTTCAGCGGCTCGCCAGCGAGGTTGATGATGCGCACGCCCGGCGGGATCTGCCCGTCGCGCTGCAAGGCGTTGATCGCCGACGGCACGGTGTTGATCAGGCGCACCTGATCCCGGGCCGGCAGGTGCGGCAATTCCAGGGCATTGCGGGCGATGATCACCGAGCCGCCATTGGCCAGGGTGACGAACAGCTCCCACACCGACAGGTCGAAGCACACCGAGGTCGAGGCCAAAACGCCTTGAATGTCTTCGCGGCGGTAGACCGATTTCGACCAGTCGATCAGCGCCAGCACGTTGCGGTGGGCGATGGCCACGCCCTTCGGTTTACCGGTGGAACCGGAGGTGTAGATCACGTAGGCGAGGTTGTCCGGGGTGACCGGAGTTACCGGGGCGCTGCCGGGGTAATCGGCCCATAGCCCGTCTTCCATCAGCACCACTTGGGTGTCGGCCGTCACACTGAGCGTCGCCGCGACGGATTGCTCCGTCAGCAGCACCAGGGCGCGGCTGTCTTCTAGCATGTAGGCAACGCGCTCGGCCGGGTAGTCCGGGTCCAGGGGCACGTAGGCGCCACCGGCCTTGAGCACCGCGAGCAGCGCCACCAGCAGCGTGTCGGAACGCTGCATCGCCACGCCGACCCGGACTTCCGGGCCCACACCCAGCTCGATCAGTTTGTGGGCCAGGCGATTGGCCTGGGTGTCGAGCTCGGCGTACGTCAGTTGCTTGTGGGCGAAGGTCACCGCCAGTGCCGTCGGGTTTTGCGCGACTTGTTGGCTGATCAGCTCGTGAATGCACAGGTCCTGGGCTAAGCTTTCGTCTGCGCGATTCCAGTCATTCACGATGCGTTGGTATTCGGTTTTTTCCAGCAGCGGCAAATCGCCGATGCGCTGCTGCGAATCGCTGACCATGCCGTGCAACAGGTGCGTCCAGTGCTGCGCCATGCGCGCGATGGTCGAGGCGTCGAACAGGTCATTGGCGTAGGTCAGCGCGGCGTGCAGCTTGCCGCCTTTCTCATAAGTGTCCAGGGTCAGGTCGAACTGCGTGGTGCGCCCTTCCCACTCGATCACGCCCAGCGCCAGGCCGGACGCGGTGCTGACGGTGGAGATATCCGCGACCTGCGGCTGGTGGTTGTACATCACCTGGAACAGCGGCGTGTGGCTGAGGCTGCGCTCCAGTTTCAGCGCCTCGACCAGGCGCTCGAACGGCAGGTCCTGATGAGCCTGGGCGCCGAGGGCGGTTTCCTTGATCCCGCGCAGCAATGCGTCGACGCGGGTCTGGCCGTCAAGCTGGGTGCGCAGTACCTGGGTGTTGACGAAGAAGCCGATCAGGCCTTCGATCTCGGCGCGGTTGCGATTGGCGATCGGCACGCCGACGCGGATGTCGGTCTGCCCGGTGTAGCGGTGCAGCAGCACGTTGAAGGCGCCGAGCAAGAGCATGAACAGGGTGATGTTGTGTTTCTGCGCCGTGGCGCGCAGTTGCTCGGCCAGTTGCGCGTCGACCGCGAATTCGTATCGGGTGCCGCGATAGCTCGGCATCGCCGGGCGCGGGTGATCGGCGGGCAGCTCCAGTACCGGGTGTTCGCTGCCCAATTGCGCCTGCCAGTAATCGAGCTGACGCGCCTGCTCCCCCGCCTCCAGCCAACGGCGTTGCCACAATGCGTAGTCGCTGTACTGGATCGGCAACGGCGCGAGTTGCGGTTGCAGGCCCGCCTCGAAGGCGTCGTAGCAGCGGATGAATTCGTCGATCAGCACGTTCATCGACCAGCCGTCGGACACGATGTGGTGCAGGGTCAGCAGCAGCACGTGCTCCTGCTCGGCGAGCTTGAGCAAGGTGACGCGCAGCAAGGGGCCGACTGACAGATCAAAGGGCAGCACGGATTGCTGTTCGGCCGCCTGGGCGACTGCCCGTTCGCGCTCTGTGGCCGGTAAGGCGCTGAAATCCACATGGTCTATGACCAGCGGCGCGCTGGCCGGTACTTGCAGCAAGGTGTCATCGGCCTGGCGCTGGAACACGGTACGCAGGGTTTCGTGACGCGCCACCAGACTGGCGAAGGCTTGCTCCAGCGCCGACAGGCTCAACCGCCCGGTCAGGCGCACTGCACCCGGCAGGTTGTAAGCGCCGCTTTGCGGGTCCAGCTGCCAGAGAAACCACATGCGCTGCTGGGCGTACGACAGCGCCTGGCGATCGTCGGCTTCGACACCGGCAGGGATCGGGAAGCGGGCGAAATCAACGCCCTCCTTGTGCAAGGCCGCAAGGAACATCTGGCGCTTTTCCAGGGGCAACCCGATAAACCGGCGAGCAAGTTTCAAGGAGTCTTCAGCATTCATTTCTGGGTATCCGGATCAGTGGCGGGAAGCACAAAGGCACGTCGTCCCTATAAAACGAATGCAGACCGGAAAAATTAGCGAATGAGAACAAGTATCAGAATGAAGGTAGATCGTGGGGGGCGGGGATGGTCCCCTGTAGGAGCTGGCTTGCCAGCGAAGGGGCCAGCCCATTCAACATCAATGTCGACTGATCCGACGCCTTCGCTGGCAAGCCAGCTCCTACAGGGGGCGGTGGTTCAGGCAACATCTATGGCGCCTGTGCTGGCCTCTTCGCTGGCAAGCCAGCTCCTACAGGGGGCGGTGGTCGAGGGGTCAGGCGCTGGCGGCCATGGCATGCCGCCGGTGATGAACTTCCAGCTGGTCTTTGATCACCCGTAACACCTTGGCCTCGTGCTCATGGATGAAAAAGTGCCCACCGGCCAGCATGTCCACGGAAAAACTGCCGCGGGTTTCCTTGCTCCAGCCGATCAACTGCTCGGGGGTGGCCCGGTCAGTCGTACCGCCGAGCACGTGGACCGGGCACTTGAGCATGGGTTGCTGAATGGGCTCGAATCGACCGCAGAGAAGAAAGTCCGCCCGTAATACCGGCAGCGTCAGGCCCATCAGCTCTTCGTTGGCCAACACTTCTTCGCTGGTACCGTTGAGCGTGCGCAACTGCTCGATCAACTCGGCATCCGTCTTCGGCTCTGCAAAACCACGATCGTAGTCGGCACGCATCGTCGGTGCGGCCGTGCCTGAAGCGAACAATGCCACCGGCTCCGGCAAGCCCAGCGAGCGCAAGGCATGGGCCATTTCACAGGCCAGCAATGCGCCCAGGCTGTGGCCGAACAAGGCGTAGGGTGCCTTGAGTGTGGTTTTCTGTTCATGGGCCAGTTGCAGCGCCAGGCGCCGCATGTCGGTGTGCAAGGGTTCGCCAAACCGCGCGCCACGTCCCGGTAGCTCGACGGGCTGCAGTTTCAGCCACTCCGGCAGTTTGCGCCGCCAGCGGCTGTAGACCATGGCGCTCGCGCCTGAATAGGGCAGGCACAGCAATGTCAGCTGGGTCACCGGGCTTACCTCGAGAAGTTGTATGTATAGGAGAACGGATGAGCGCCAAAGGAAATTAGTTGTACAAATCATCCTGTGGGAGCGGCGGTGCGACGATTCGACTTGCCCGCTTACAGGAGATTTTTGGTGAACACGAATTCGGGGAACGACGCCGACCCCATGTAGGAGCCGGCTTGCCGGCGAAGACGGCGGCACATTCAGTAGAGATGTTGACTGACAGACCGCATTCGCTGGCAAGCCAGCTCCTACAATTTGATCTCTATTTCAAATGACGATGGCTTTGGACTGCAGAACCGAGCACCACAGCCCCCGCCCCGATCGCCACCCAAAACCCGCTGCGGGGGCCAAAGGCATCGATCAGCCACCCCGAGCTGGCCGCGCCGATCGCCACGCCGATACTCAACCCGGTCACCAGCCAGGTCAGGCCTTCGGTGAGCTTGGCCGGCGGCACTATTTGCTCCACCAGGGCCATCGCAACGATCAAGGTCGGTGCGAAAAACAGCCCGGCGACGAACACCGCCAGCGATAACCCGAGAATGTTCGTCGCCAGCAGCAGCGGCAAGGTGGTCACCGCCGTCGCCACCCCGCCGTACAGAAACAACCGAGGCAATGGCACCTTCGAACGCAATGCCCCGAACGCCAGTCCCGCCAGACACGAGCCAATCGCATACACCGACAGCACAACGCTCGCCGCCGCCGGTTGGCCCTGGTGCTGGGCGAACGCGACGCTGACCACATCGATCACGCCGACGATGGTGCCCATGGCGACCATCAACAGCACCAGCCATTGAATCTCGCTGGAACGAATGATCGAACCTGGATGATGTGCTTCATGGGGATGCACGGGCGGCTCGGTGTCGCGCTGCAGCACAAACGCGGTGACCCCGACCGCCAGCATCAGCAACGCCATCAACGGCCCGGCCTCGGGAAACGCCACCACGCACAACCCCACCGACAACGGCGGCCCGACGATAAAGCAGACCTCGTCGAGCACCGACTCCAGGGCATAGGCGGTTTGCAGCTCAGGCTGACCACGATACAACTCGGTCCAGCGCGCCCGCACCATCGCCGACATGCTCGGCATGCAACCAGCCAGCGCGGCAAACAGGAACAAGGTCCAGTTCGGCGCTTGCAAACGGGTGCAGAGCAATACCAGCAGCAACGCCCCGCCGCCGATCAGCGCTGAAACCGGCAAGATCCGCCGCTGCCCGAAACGGTCCACCAGGCGCGAAACCTGCGGTGCGCAAAATGCCGTGGCCAAGGCAAACGTGGCGGCCACCGCGCCCGCCAATCCGTACCCACCCTGCAGTTGCGAGAGCATGGTGATCAGGCCGATGCCGGTCATGGAGATGGGCATGCGCGCGATCATGCCCGCCAGCACAAAAGCCCGGGCGCCTGGGGCTTTGAATAGCTCGCGGTAAGGGTTTGCCATGGGGCCCTCTGATCCATTGTGGACGTGCAAAGTGCCACAAAGCCGACCAGGAGTAAAAAATGCCCGGGCAATGCCCCTGGCAACAGCCTTGCGCAGCTATCGGAGCTGAACTAGATTTTCCATTCCCACGTAAACAAAGTCTGAAGTTCACTACGAAGTCTGGTCCGCAATAATGTCCAGTAGCGAAGACCTGCAGGAGTCTTGCTATGGAAGAGCTATTGATTCTGGTCAGCCCGAAAGACCGCCAGACCGGCTATGCCCCCAAGTTGCAGGTACATCAGCAAGGCCTGCGGCACCGCGCATTTTCCATTTTCATTTTCGATCGCGATGGGCGTCTGCTGCTGCAGCAACGGGCGCTTGGCAAATACCATTCGGCGGGCCTCTGGACTAACACCTGTTGCGGCCATCCTCGCCTGGGTGAACGAACTGTCGCGGCAGCGCAACGGCGGTTGCGCGAAGAAATGGGCATGACCTGCAAACTGTTCAAAGTCTCGACCTTGCTCTATCACGAGCCCGTCTCGAACCAGCTTATCGAGCACGAATACGATCATGTATTTGCAGGTATATGCGACATCGACCCCGTCGCGAACCCCGATGAAGCCCAGAGCTGGCAATGGCAGGCGCTCTCGCAGATTCCTGCTGCCATCGACGCTGCACCGCAGACGTTCACCGCGTGGTTTCGCAGGATCTTCGAAACATACGGCCTGGATGGCGTACGGCAATGGCATGAACGCGCACTGAGCTGCACACCGCCAGGCCGGGTAACTGCGGACTGGCACGTACCTGCGCTGCACTGCCCGGTACTCCTCAGGATTGACGAATCGCTCGCGTCAGAGGTCGATGACCGACTCATGGGCTGGGTGGAGAACACCGGCATTTTCGCCGATCAGCAGCAAAAGGTCCGCACTTCGGGATTCGGCCGTTTTGCGATGTTGTGTCACACCGACACCGACGATCCGGATCGCCTGCTGCTGTCCGCTCAATGCATTGCCGCATTGTTCGCCGTGGATGACTACTACTGCGACGACGAAACCACCGGATCGGTACCGGCGCTGGTCGGTCCTCGCCTGTCCGTCGCACTTTCCGCCCTGGAACCGGTGCATCTGACCGAGTGTTACCGCATGGAGCTGGAAACTGCCCTGGACAGTGATCCTGTACTGGTGGGCCTGCGCGCGTACATGGCGCGTGTCGCCGAGTTCGCCACGCACTCCCAGATCGCCAGGGTCCGTCATGAGATCATCGCCATGTTCGTCACGATGACAGCCGAAGCCGCCTGGCGCCTCATGGGCACCACACCAGCCCTCTGGGAATACCTGGCCCAGCGCCAGACCAACAGCTTTCTGCCCTGCATGTCGCTGATAGACATCATCGGCGGCTATGAGCTGCCGGCCAATGTGTATTTCTCGCCTGCCGTGCGCCGTGTCACAACCTTGGCCGCCAGCGCTACCATCATTGCCAATGACCTTTATTCCGCCCCCAAGGAATGCCGGGCTGCAGTCGGGGATTTCAATCTTCCGGGGTTGCTGGCAAATGAGCGGCATTGTTCGATCGAACACGCCATGCAGCTGAGCGCCGACATTCATGACGATGTCATGCGACTGTACGAAGCCGCCGAGAAAGAACTGCTCGCGAACGCCTCGCCATTGCTCAAGCGTTACCTGGCAGGCGTGAAAAGCTGGGTGGCGGGAAGCCTGGAATGGCACCGCCACAGTAGCCGATACCAGACTTGAGCCATGAAGACCTGCCGTCCAGGCCATCTTGAAATAAGTTCTTGCGCCAGCAAATGAAGATCTTTTCATGCGTTGGCCTGAACTCTATCCGGCGCTCGCCAGTCAGCTAGTTAGGCCCTCAACTCAAGGCGCTGACGTTCATGCAGCTATCCCTCGTTCAACAAATTGCCCTGGTCACCGGCGCCAGTTCCGGCATCGGTGCCGCGGCTGCCAAAGCCCTGGCCGCGGCCGGTGCCGCAGTGGTGATCAACTACCATTCCCAGGCCGAGCCCGCCGAAGAACTGGCCCGGCAGATCAATCATGAAGGTGGTCGCGCGATCGCCATCGGTGCCGACGTTTCCAAAGAAAAAGACGTCGAACAGCTGTTTGCGCAAACCCTCGACGCCTTCGGTTATCTGGACATTCTGGTGGCCAATTCCGGTATGCAGAAAGACGCCGCCACCGTCGACATGACCCTCGCCGACTGGAACCAGGTGATCGGCGTCAACCTCACCGGCCAGTTCCTCTGCGCCCGCGCCGCGCTGCGGATTTTCAATCGACAAGGCATCCGCCAAGGCGTGTCCCGGGCCGCCGGCAAGATCATCCACATGAGTTCAGTGCACCAGCGCATTCCCTGGGCCGGTCACGTCAATTACGCCGCGTCCAAGGGTGGCGTCGACATGCTGATGCAGTCCCTCGCCCAAGAGGTCAGCCACCAGCGCATCCGCGTCAACGGCATCGCGCCGGGGGCCATCCGCACGGCGATCAACCGCCGCGAAACTGTAGGCGACGCCGAGCGAGAGCTACTCAAACTCATTCCCTACGGCCGGGTCGGCGACGTCGATGATATTGCCAACGCGGTGGTCTTCCTCGCCTCCGATGCTTCCGACTATATCGTCGGCACCACCCTGTTCATCGACGGCGGCATGAGCCTCTATCCGGAGTTTCGCGGCAATGGTTGATCATCTTCTTGAACGACAAAGCGCCATCGACGCCCACGGCATCATCGGCGACATGCGCAGCGCGGCGCTGGTCAACGACAAGGGCAGCGTGGATTTTTTCTGCTGGCCCGAGTTCGACAGTCCGTCGATCTTCTGCTCGCTGCTGGACACGCCCGAAGCGGGCATTTTCCAACTGGCGCCAGACCTGCCCGATGCTCGCCGCGAACAGATTTACCTGCCCGACACCAACGTGCTGCAAACCCGCTGGCTCAGCGACCGCGCGGTGGTGGAAGTGACCGACCTGCTGCCCATTGGCGACAGCGAGGATGATCTACCGGTATTGATGCGCCGGGTGCGGGTAGTCAGTGGCCGGGTAACCATTCACATGCGCTGCGCCGTGCGCCATGACTACGCGCGCGCCAAAACCCGCGCGCGCATGGATGACCGACACGTGACCTTCGCGGCCACCGACCAGCCGTCCCTGCGCCTGTCTTCAGACCAGGTGCTGCGTATCGAAGACAATGCGGCGGTCGCCGAATTCACCCTCGAACAGGACCAGAGTGCCGAGTTCCTGCTCGGCGGCATCGACGATCCGCGCTTCAAGGAAGGAGGCGCCACGCTGTGCCTGGAACGCACCCTGAAGTACTGGCGCGACTGGTCCGGCCAATCCAGTTACCGGGGGCGCTGGCGGGAGATGGTCAATCGCTCGGCCCTGGCCCTGAAACTGCTGACCTCGCGCAAACACGGGGCAATCGTCGCTGCCGCCACCTTCGGCTTGCCGGAAACCCCTGGCGGCGAACGCAACTGGGATTACCGCTACACCTGGATCCGCGATGCGTCATTCACCGTCTACGCCTTCATGCGCCTGGGTTTCGTCCAGGAAGCCAACGACTACATGCGCTGGTTGCGCGGGCGGGTCAGCGATTGCCAGGGCAAGCCGATGAAAATCAACATTCTGTACGGCATCGACGGGCGCCAGGAGCTGCCGGAAACCGAACTGTCGCACCTGTCCGGCCATGGCGGCGCAGTGCCGGTGCGCATCGGTAATCAAGCTTATGACCAGATCCAGCTCGACATCTTCGGCGAGCTGATGGACGCGGTGTACCTGGTCAACAAATATGGCGATGCCATCTCCCACGAGGGCTGGCAACACGCTGTGGAAGTGGTTGATCAGGTGTGTGAAAACTGGCAGCAAAAGGATGTGGGCATCTGGGAAATGCGCGGTGAGCAACATCACTTCCTGCACTCGCGACTGATGTGCTGGGTAGCGCTGGATCGCGCCATTCGCCTCGCGTCCAAACGCTCGTTGCCGGCCCCGTTCGCCCGCTGGGACCAGACCCGACAGGCGATCTATGCCGACATCTGGGGAAACTTCTGGAACGAGGAACGGGGGCATTTCGTCCAGCACATCGGTGGCACCGCCCTCGACGGCTCGATGCTGCTGATGCCCCTGGTGCGTTTCGTCAGCGCCAAGGATCCGCGCTGGCTCTCGACCCTGCAAGCCATCGAAAAAACCCTGGTGCGCGACGGCTTGGTCTATCGCTATCGCAATGAAGACAGCGGGATCGACGGCCTCGCCGGCACCGAAGGCGCCTTCGCCGCGTGCTCGTTCTGGTACGTCGAGTGCCTGGCCCGGGCCGGTCAGGTGGAGAAGGCCCATCTGGAATTTGAACAACTGCTGCGCTTTGCCAACCCGCTGGGGTTGTATGCCGAAGAATTCGACAGCCATGCACGGCACCTGGGCAACACGCCGCAGGCGCTGACGCATCTGGCGCTGATCAGCGCGGCGTGTTTCCTGGATCGGAAATTGAGTGGGGAGAAGAATTACTGGCAGCCGTGAGACCGAGTCGCCCTTCTGTGGCGAAGGAGCTTGCTTCCTGGCCACAGATTTGTGTAAGACAAAGTCCTACATTTTATAAACAACATCCGCCTCCAGTACCCAAAATACCCTGTTGCCAGCCGCCACATCCCTCCCTACCATCACCCTCAACGGGCACAGCGGAGCTGTCCAACAAAACCCGAATTCAAGGAACCAGAATGACCCAGCGCATCCACCGCAGCATCGACACCCCACTCCGGTCAGGCCTGAACCGCGACGAACTGTGGGAATCCGCCGACAAGGGCCTGATCAAATGCTGGGAAATCGGCCGCCAACGCGCCGCCCGCTTCCCCGACCTCGCCCAACGATGCCTCGCCGATGAATTGCCGGTGCTGGGCTGGAAAGGTGGCGTCAGCCGCAGCCTGAAGAAACTCGAAAAATACGGATCCCTCAAGTACCTCGCCCAGTGGCAAGGGTTGCGTGGCGAGGATCTGGATATCGATCTGAGTGAAGAACGAGCGTTGACCTGTTCCAGGACCAACATGGTGGTGACCTTTACGCCGGATCGGTCGAAGTACTTCAATCAGGTGGCGGAAGCCGAAGCCTGACGTTCGTTGAGGAGGGCTGACGGGCGTCGGGCATAACATTCCCGAAGAAGCGCCCGAAGCGACGGTCAAGGCATTACTGGATCTGTTGGAGCGCTGACGGAAAAACGCTCGCGATAGGCCTGCGGCGTCACCCCCATGGCTCGCAGGAAACTGCGCCGAAGCGTCTCTTCGCTGCCGAACCCGCACTGCACCGCCACCCGTTTGATCGGTATACCGGTGTCGCTGAGCAAGCGCCGGGCGGTTTCGACGCGGATCAGTTCGATCGCCCGGGCCGGGGTCTGGCCGGTGTCGGTGCGGTAGTGGCGCACGAAGCTGCGTTCGCTCATGCCGGCTTGCAGGGCCAGGCTCGGAATGCCGAGGTCTTTGGTGAGGTTTTCGCTGATCCAGGCGTGAAGGTCGTCGAAACGGTTGCCTTCCTTCTGCAAGGACAAGGTCACGCTGAACTGCGACTGGCCCCCTGGACGCTTGAGGAACACCACCAATTGGCGAGCGACTTCCAGGGCCATGGTGCGACCGAGGTCTTCCTCGACCATGGCCAGCGCCAGGTCGATACCGGCAGTGACGCCGGCCGAGGTCCACACCGGGCCGTCGTTGATGAAGATCGGGTTGGGCTCGACGCGCAGGCGTGGATGCATGTGCGCCAACTGCTCGCAACGGGTCCAATGGGTCACCACCCGCCGGCCATCGAGCCAGCCGCTGGCCGCCAGCAAAAACGCGCCGGTACACACCGAGGACACTCGCCGACACCCGGCCGCATGTTCACGCACCCAAGCCACCAGCGGCTCATCTTTCGCCGCCGTGTACACACCCCAGCCACCGGCGATGATCAAGGTATCGCTGCCCGCTTCCGGCAACGGCTCGGCCAGCAACGCCAACCCCGCCGACGACATCACCGCCCCGCCGCCGCTGGCGATGACTGTCGGCGCATAGGGCGGCGGCAGACCTTTCTGGCGGGCGATGTCGTTGGCCGAGGCGAACACCTGCAACGGGCCGGTGACATCGAGCAGTTGTACGTTGGGAAATGCGAGTACGCGGATGGTTTTCGGCATTTGGCGTAATTCGTGGGGTGATTGGCGTATGCGCCAAAGCCTACGAGCCTAGAGTGAAGCCGTCCACCCACTTCCTGAGAAAAACACCATGACGTTGCAGATCGGTTTTCTGTTGTTCCCCCAGCTTCAGCAACTGGACCTGACCGGCCCTTATGACGTGCTGGCCTCGCTGCCGGACGTGAAGGTGCATTTGATCTGGAAGGACCTGGTGCCGGTCACCGCGAGCACGGGCCTGATGCTGAAACCGACTGTCACCTTCGATGATTGCCCGGCGCTGGATGTGATCTGCATCCCCGGCGGCAGCGGCGTCGGGCCGTTGATGGAGGATGACGAAACCCTGGCGTTCATCAGGACCCAGGCGGCCAATGCGCGTTATGTCACGTCGGTGTGCACCGGCGCGCTGGTGCTGGGTGCAGCGGGCCTGCTCAAGGGCAAGCGTGCCACGACTCACTGGGCCTACCACGACCTGCTCACACCATTGGGAGCCATTGCGGTGAAAGACCGGGTCGTGCGCGACGGCAATCTGCTGACCGGTGGCGGGATCACGGCAGGGATCGATTTCGCCCTGACCCTGGCGGCTGAGTTGTTCGATAAGGACACCGCGCAGCTCGTGCAACTGCAGCTGGAATACGCGCCGGCACCGCCCTTTGCTTCGGGCAGCCCCGAGACTGCGCCGGGCAGCGTGCTGGAGCAAGCCCGGCAACGCGCGGCCAGTTCGTTGAAACTACGCAGCGAAATCACCGCACGAGCAGCCGCAAAGCTCGATCAGATGTCAGCGGGCTGATTCATTCCGCCGGCGGTCAGCCATTCATGGCTGCCGGCGCTTACGGGCCAGGTTGATGCACTGAGGACTTTCCATCGCTCACAAAAAAACCCGCCTAAGCGGGTTTCTCAAGACCATACGACATCCTGTCTACGGCCATCCAGGCCTATGGTCGATCATCCGTGATCCTGAGTGCATCCTGCTACTCAGTTGATGGATCCAGAATAAGCGCGTTGATGAAGCATAAACAGAGGACATACCAGCGCCGTGGTGTAAGCGATTGACCATTCGGCACCGAATCGCATGCGACCGTTGTGGGAGCGAGACCGGCTTGCCGGCGATGTACTCAAGAGCGGCGCGTTCTTTCAGACAGCACGCGTTATCGTTGACGTCCATCGCGAGCAAGCTCGCTCCTACAAGGGACGAAAAAAAACCCGCCGAAGCGGGTTTTTCCCAAGACCATTGCCGACTCCCTGTCGAGAGCGAATCCTTGCTGATGGCCGATCATCCGTGATCCTGAAGCGCTTCCTGTGCTTCAGTTGATGAGGTGAGATTACACTTCGGATCCAATCCGTACCAGACGACATTGTTACTTTCGCGTGTAAGACATTCGCTATACCCACGCATCGGTCAGCCACGGGCTCAAGCATGCAGCCCTCACTCTTGCTGATGCTCGCGAGCCTTGGCGCTGACTTTCAGAAACTCTTCAATATTGCTCATCTGCTCATCCCAGCCACGGCTGTCCATGCGGAACGCCTTGAGCCTGCGGGTTTGCGGGATATGGTCAAACCCGGACTCGGTGACCTTGAGCAAGGTGCCCTCATCCATGTCCTCGAGTTCAAACTTCACCAATGTGGTGGGTTCCTGGGAATAATCGACTTCCGGCTCCACGGCATAAGGGTGCCAGCGAAACGAAAACACCCGCTCCGGCTCGACCCGTTCCACCAGTACATTCCACAGCAAGTGCTCATAACCGGGGTAGGTAATCTGCCCCTGGGTCCACTCGCCGGCGACAAAACGCTTGCCTTCCAGCGCCACGCCGAACCATTGGCCGAACGCTTCGGCATTGGCCAGCACACGCCACACGTGCGAACGCGGCGATTTGAGCAGGATCTTCCTTTCGATGCGATCTGATGCTGGATTCATAAGTCACCTCCTGTACTGAACAGTAGGCCTGTAAGACCACAAGACCAACCCTAAGTTGTATCAATCGGGCTGTGCAAGCAACCCTGTCTGTAGTATTCGGCTGCATTTACGGCGGTAAGTTCGCAATTTCCCTGCACTTCTCATTTCAGCACAGGGGAGGAAACCAGGGGTTGGCCACCTGCTTGGCTACACTGCCCTCTATTTCCATGCCCGCAGCGAGAATCCCATGCACCCACGCGTTCTTCTGGCGTTGTCGCCTTTGCTGTTCACCCCCCTTGCCCATGCCGTGGACTGCGACAATGCCGCGGATCAGGCCACGATGAACCAGTGCGCCGCACAGCAGCACAAGGCGGCGGACAAGGAGTTGAATGCGCTTTACCAGCAGATCACTGGTCGATTGCAGGCCGATCCGGATAGCAAAAAACTGATGGTGGGTGCACAGCGAGCGTGGATTGCGTTCCGGGATGCCGAGTGCAAGTTCTCGGCTTCCGGGGTGGCGGGTGGCAGTGTGTATCCACTGATCTACAGCAATTGCATCACTGACCTGACCAAGGCGCGGGTGGAGACGTTCAAGAATTACTTGAAATGTCAGGAGGGGGATTTGGGGTGTCCGGTGCCGGGGCAGTAAGTTCTCGAGTGTTTTTGAGGGCCTCTTCGCTGGCAAGCCAGCTCCTACAAGTTCTGCGTGCTCTTGTAGGAGCCGGCCTGGCGAAGGCGTCAGCTCAGGCGGCGCAATTACCGGACAAATATCTGCGCGGTGGTGATCGCCATATCCCCACCCGGCAATTTGATGCTGCCGATCTGCTTCATGGTCTCGGGATCGAAGATCGCCACATCGTTGAACGTCCCGGCCAGGTAGATCTTGCTCCCGTCCTTGTTGAAGGAAATGCAGTAGTAGGAGTGATCCAGCGTCGCCGCCTGGAGCATTTTCTTCTGCTTGATGTCGTACTTGGCCAGACGGTTGAGCACGCCGAACATCAGGTTCGGATCCTTCGGCGAGCGCATGCCGCTGAAGTAGATTTCCGTCAGCGGGCCGAAGTCGGTGGTTTCGGTCTTGCCGGTTTTCAGGTCGACGCTGAACAGCCCATAGAGGTACTCGGCGGTGGCCGGGTCCTGCTTTTTGTCCTTGAATTTCGCCGTGGTGTACAGCAGCGAGAAATCATGCCGATACGTCTGCTGGTTCCACACGTAGAGCACATCAGGGGCGCTGTAGTTCGAGCGTTTCCAGTGGCGGCTGGGGATCAGCACATCGAACTTGCCGGTCTTCACGTCGACCTTGTAAATGTCCGCCCCCGCCACATACAGCGTGCCGTCGTCGCCACTCTGCATGATGGTCAACTGCCGTGGTGCCGGGAAGCTGCGCAGCGGCTTGGCGTCCAGGCCAGCGTCGGTCGAGTAGACGTCCAGCCTTGGCTGTTGCACTTCGTAGCGATCGTTGAGCATCAGCGTCGGGTTGGCGATGGTGAACAATTCCTTGCCGTCGTGACTGACGGCGAAGGCGAACATGGACTTGGCTTTTTCCCCCGGTTTCTGGGTGATGCTGGCGTGGAACACCTGCTTGCAGCTGTCCAGCTCGACACCGTAGACATCGGCATAGTGGTTGTTCAGCACGTAGGCGGTCTTGCGGTCCGGCGACAACTGCACGCTGCCGGGACCAAAGGCGTCCGGCATCTTGCAGGTCTTGAACAGGGTGTCCGTGGCCAGGTCGATCACGTGCAGGTTGTTCGGGTAATTGGTGGTCACCATGTACTCGTGACCGGTCTGGAGCGCAGTGTTTTCATCCGCCAGAACGTTAAGCGAACAGGCGCTCAGGACGGCGAACGCGGCCAGGCCGCAGGCTTTGATGCTGTGCATGGGGAATCCTTCTTATCTGTCCGGCTGCTTTCTATGGACGATCATTTGTCTTTTGGAAAGACAGTCCCGAGGTTGCGCCAATTGTCGTTGGACGCCTGGGCATCCTTGTTCCAGTCCGGGTAGGTGCTCATCATGTCGGGCACCTGGGCCGGCCACCAGCAAGGGTCGGAGCAGCCATACAGGTCGGATTCCATCGGCTGGCACAGCGACGACACGCCGCCAAAGGCGTCGATTTCCCAGCCCGGGTCGGTCGTCGAGGCACAACCGGCGACGGAACTCATCGCCACCACTTCTTCGATGCGGTTTTCGGCCGCGGCCTCATCGAGTTTCAGCGCTTTATTATTGATTGCCTTGAGATGTTTCATATCAGTGAGCCTTGCGCGGAGTGATGTAGCTGCTGATAAACGCAGGGTTGTGGGCCATGATCCGGGTATAGACCTCGATGCCGAAGTCGACCCAGTCACGCATCAGTTCGCAGTAGTGATAGGTCGGATGGGTCGGGTCGCCGTACCGTGCATAGCTCTCGTGGTAGCAGCCGCCGGAGCACAGGTTGCGGATCTGGCAGTCTTCGCAGCCGGTGTTGGTACGGTCTAGGCGCTGGGACAGGAAGTCGTTCAACTCGACCTGCTTCACCCCGCTGTGGACGTTGCCGAAAGTCGGCAACGATGAGCCGGTAAAGCGGTGGCACAGGTTCAGCTCGCCCTTGTGATCCACCGCCAGCATCTTCAGGCCCGCGCCGCACGGCAGGGCTTTCTTGTGACCTTCGTGGATGTCGGTGATCAACTGGTGCAGGTTGGAGAACCCGATGTTGCGATGCTCCAGCGCCGCTTCCAGGTAACGTCGGCCGAGTTTCTTCATGTTGGCGAAGACCTCGATCAGCTCGTCACTGGAGAGGTTGAAGGTGCTGATGTCCCCGGAGGTCACCGGGGCAAACCCGACTTCGGCAAACCCCAGTTCGTTGAACAGGTGATCCCAGATGGTTTCGACGTCGGTAACGCCGGTGGTCAGGGTCACCCGCGCACCGACCGGACGGCTGTTGTAGCGCGACAGCAGCATCTCGGCCTTGCGTCGCACCACGTCGTAAGTGCCCTGCCCGCCCACGGTGATTCTGTTGCGGTCGTGCACGGTTTTTGGTCCGTCGATGCTGACCGAGAGCCCGAACCGGTGGGCATTCAGGTAGTCCACGGTCTCTTCGGTGAGCAGCGTCGCGTTGGTGGTCATCACGAACTCGACGAACTTGCCCACCTCACGGAAACGCTTCTCGCAATAGTCGACCATGTACTCGATCAGCTTGCGATTGCTCAGCGGCTCGCCGCCGAAGAACACCACGGTGAAACGCTCCTCGTCCGGGGATTCGCGCAGCAGCATTTCCACCGACGCCACCGCCGTATCGATGTCCATCTTCTTGCCGGCCGACGGCTTGTCCAGGTCTTCCTTGTAGCAGTAGGTGCAGCTCAGGTTGCAGCCGGTGTTGACGTTGAGCACCACGGTATTGATCGCCGTGCGTTCGACCCGTTTGGTGCCGATGTCCGGGGTCAGCGGCGAGCCGTCGCTGACCAGTTCCAGGGACATCAACTCGCGCAGGGTCTCGGTGATTTCTTCACCATTGAAGCGCGCGGCCAGGCGCTGGATCAGGTCTTCCGAGGAACAGCCGGGACCGCGCAAGGTGTCGATGATGGTACCGGTCAGCTCATCGCTGGCGAACAGCGAACTGCTGGGGATGTGGAACAGCATGCGGTCGGCGTCGACGTGCACTTCGTGCAGGTTGCGTTCGACCAGATTCAAGATAGCGCCCATTGCAAACCTCCTGTGCAAACCCCGTTTGACGGGGCTTGCGGTCATTCCGAAAAGTGTCTGAAAACCAATGGAATCGGCCAACTCATGGAATGGGTGGATTGTTCCAGCGTTGCACGGTGACGATCATCTGGCCTTCGCCGGTCAGGGATTTCCCTGCGTCGTCGACAGCGGCGATCACCTTGAGGTTGCCGGCATTGTTGGTGGACATTTTACGTTGCGGGTTCGGCCCGGCATCGCCCGGTGTGAACACGCCGGCGTCAGCCTGCATGGTGCCGGCGAACTTGACGTCTTCATCTTCCCTGGCCCGATCGTCGAAGGCTTCGACCGACCACTGCGCCGGGAATACGCCGATACGGAACGGCTTGCCATCGGTGCCCTTGCCCCAGGCTTCGGCATCGAACCTGCCCTGGACTTTCGGCGTCGAGCCACCGCCGTCCCCGACTCGCGCCACCGAGAATGCGGGCACGACCTTGACTTGGGCAATCTTGCTGTAGACCGACAGGGTCGCGCCTTTCAGCGTGCCGACGGTGACGTTGCGCAGGCCTGGTTGAGCATTGGCAGCGGCCTTGAGCTTGACCTTGACCCGTTCCGGGGTCTGCTCGACGACTTCGACCACTGTCACACCTTTGCCAAAGTCTGGCTTGCCGGTGAGACCGCTGCCGATCAGGGTGACTTCAGTCTCGGCGCCAGCCTTCAGGTAACCCGGCTGCACCGCCAGCAAACGACTGCTGCCCTGCTTGGCGGCGGCGAAGTCGAGACCGCGCTCATCGTGCTCGGCCTCGAACATCCGGCCCTGCATCGCGCTGCCTTGGGCGGCGAACACCTGGCGCATGGTCACGCCGTCGATGGTCACGTTGCCACGCCATTCGTAGCCGGTGTAGAGAATCGCGCTGCCGTCGCCGTTGAACGGGCTGCCGTCGGCGTATTGGCCTTTGACGCTGACCTTGAACGTGTCTCCCGCATCGGCGGTGACGCTCATCACCCCCGCCAGCTCGCCTTTACCCGGCAAGTGGCCACTGAAGCTCCAGTCGCCCACCAACGTCTCGGCTTTCGGCGCGCCGGCCTGCCATTTTTTCCAGGCCGGGTTGTCCAGCGGATAACGCTTGGCCAACAGCGGCACCATTTCCTTGCGGGCCAGGTCGAACCAGTCGCGGTCACGGGACAGGGCCTGGTATTCCAGGGACGGCCATTGGCCGAGGTGGAAGTTCACCAGGCGCTCCCATTCCTGGGCCGGACGCCGTTGCAGGGCCACCCGTGCACCGGAGTGGCAGCGGCCACACATCTGGCTGGTCTGGTCGTCGAATTTCTCGACGGTGTTGAGCCGCCGCTCCAAAGCATAACGCACGCCATCGGTTTCGCTCGGTGCCAGGCCCTGAGTGTCGGCCAGGTATTTGACCAGGGTTCGACGGTCGTCATCGCTGATCTGCAACCCATGCATGACCTGCATGCGGGCAATGCTCATCAGCCAGCCTTCCGGGGATTTGCGCTGGTGGCTGATGCGGCTCAGGGCATTGTCGGCTTCGGGGGTATGACAGCCCTGACAGGTTTCCTTGAGGATGGTCTGGGCGTCGCGAGCTGCCAGGCTGTAAGGCGAATGCAGCGCCACACAGGCCGCCACGGCCAACAGGCTGGCGCTCAGGCCTGATCGGAGTTTTCTCTTCATCAACGTCGAACCTCGCACGGTGCTTTCTTATTTTTGTGGCTTCTCATTTTTTTTGTTTCTGCCGTCGGCGGCGAACCGCTGACGGAGGCAAGAGAAACGTCTGCGATGAGCAATACACGGAGCGTGCCAGCTTGCCGATACCCTTTTCTATCAAGTAGTTACGTGAAGACAAGGCCTGCCGGTCGCATCTGGAAGAGATCGGCGGCGTCTAATATCGCGACAGCTGTTGCACTCTGAGACAGCATAGAGGCCGCGGCCGGGACAGTTCATCGCCCGAGGATTGACGGCAATCCCCACCGAGCGCGAAATGGGTATTCACCGATTGCCGACAGGGGATCCAAAATGGCAAGCATCACTGTCCTGGCGGGGGACTTTCTGCAGGGTGATGGAGAGTACAGAGACGGCGCCTTCACCCTCAGGACGTCGCTTCACCCGTGGCCCGGCATTACCCTGCCGCTCTCTTCATTCAAGCGCATGGAAGTGGCCAATGAGGGGGCGATCAACAACATCAAGGATGCCATCGGTTTCGGCGTTGCCGGCGCGATGCTGCTGGGTCCCATCGGGGCCATTGCCGGTTTCATGTTGGCCGGCAAGGAAACCGAAGTGACTTTTCTGGCGACGCTCAAGGATGACAGGAAGTTGCTCGCTGCCGTGGATGGCAACACGTACGACGAGATTTGTCGGAAGTTTTCCACCTGATCGATCAGCGCGGGCCGCACCGTATCCCGACGGTGCGGCCTGGCGCCCATTCAGATGCTAAAAGTGGGGTGAATGCTTTTGTGGGCCTCGATTTCCTGCCGCATGTCAGCCACCAGCGAGGCGATGGCATGGGGACTGTCCAGTGTCCACAAGGGAACATGGGTCGCCACCAGTTCCACTTTGCCAGTCATGCAGTCGCAGACCCGAATGGTCAGGGACTGGTCTGCCTCCATGACGCACGTGCACACGGAGGGCAGCATTTTATGTTCGATGATGCTTTGAATTTCCAGGGTTGAAAGGAACATTACTACCTCCCTCGCGCCAGATAGGTTGCCGGATGAACGGTTCGTCACTTCATCCACCGAGCCAGAAAATTCTATTCCTCAATAACGGACGCCTCAAGGTCGCAACCCGGTTGCTCGTCGTCTCATATTGTCGCAATTTGCAACAGTCCCCCCAGTCATTCCATTCCCGTGAGTGCCCCTGAACCCCGCCGACAAAGGGCGGCCCGGCACTTTGCGGGCACTTGGCACAGCCATTGCGAAAGCCCTGTTCTCACGAACAACAAGAGGCCTCGCCATGTCCCTCCCCTATCTGCTTCCCGCCACCTCGGCATTCATTCAGCGCGCCCCGCGCATGCTTATCAGCGGTGAATGGGTCGAGGCCGCCGACGGCCAGACCATGCCCCTGCACAACCCGGCCACCGGCGAAGTGCTGTGCGTGGTGCCACGGGCCACACCCGAGGATGTCGACCGTGCCGTACTCGCCGCTCGCCAGGCGTTCGACGATTCCGCCTGGACCCGCACCCGGCCGCGGGAGCGGCAGAACCTGCTGTGGAAACTCGCCGACCTCATGGAGCGCGACGCCGAACTGCTGGCGCAACTGGAATGCCTGAACAACGGTAAAAGCGCCGCGGTAGCCCAGGTCATGGACGTCCAGCTGTCCATCGACTTCCTGCGCTACATGGCCGGGTGGGCGACCAAGATCGAAGGCTCCAGCGTCGAGGTGTCGATGCCGCTGATGCCCAACGATCAGTTCCACAGTTTCATCCGTCGCGAAGCCGTGGGCGTGGTCGGGGCCATCGTCGCCTGGAACTTCCCGCTGCTGCTGGCCTGCTGGAAACTTGGCCCGGCCCTGGCCACCGGCTGCACCGTGGTGCTCAAGCCCGCCGACGAAACCCCTTTGAGCGCATTGAAACTCGCCGAACTGGTGCTGGAAGCCGGGTACCCCGCCGGCGTGTTCAACGTGGTGTCCGGCACCGGCATCACAGCGGGCTCGGCACTGACTCACAACCCATTGGTGGACAAGCTGACCTTCACCGGCTCCACCGCGGTGGGCAAACAGATCGGCAAGATCGCGATGGACTCCATGACCCGGGTCACCCTGGAACTGGGCGGCAAATCCCCCACCATCGTCATGGCCGATGCCGACCTCAAGACCGCCGCCGCGGGCGCCGCCAGCGCGATTTTCTTCAATCAGGGCCAGGTCTGCTGTGCCGGGTCCAGGCTGTATGTGCAGCGCAAGCATTTCGACAATGTGGTGGCGGACATCGCCGACATTGCCAACGCCATGAAACTCGGCAACGGCCTGGACCCGAGCGTCGAGATGGGGCCGTTGATCTCGGCGCGCCAGCAGGAGCGGGTGTACCGCTACATCGAAATGGGTCGGGAAAGTGGCGCGACCATCGCTTGCGGCGGCGAGCAGTTCGGGCCGGGGTTCTTCGTCAAGCCGACGGTGATTGTGGATGTCGATCAGAAGCACTCGCTGGTGCAGGAAGAAATCTTCGGCCCGGTGCTGGTGGCGATTCCGTTCGATGACGAGGCTGATGCGTTGCGCATGGCCAATGACAGCCCCTATGGGTTGGGGGCGAGTGTCTGGTCCAATGATCTGGCGGCGGTGCACCGGATGATTCCGCGGATCAAGTCAGGCTCGGTGTGGGTCAACTGCCACAGTGCCCTGGACCCGGCGCTGCCGTTTGGCGGCTACAAGATGTCGGGAGTCGGGCGGGAAATGGGGTATGCGGCGATCGAGCATTACACCGAGTTGAAGTCGGTGTTGATCAAGCTTTGACCCGCCCCCCTGTGGGAATGGCAACGATAACGGGTTCGACCTGAGTGAACGCGCGCCCCCTGTGGGAGCGAGCTTGCTCGCGATGGTCTCAAGAGCGCCGTGTTTAACCAGTAAACACGCGTTATCGTTGACGTCCTTCGCCGGCAAGCCGGCTCCTACAGGGGGCCACGTTTATTCAGGATGAACGCGTTATCGTTGACGTCCTTCGCCGGCAAGCCGGCTCCTACAGGGGTGCGTTTGTTCGGGGATAACGCGTCATCGGGTGATCAGAACGGCAGTTTCATGCCCGGTGGCAGTTGCATGCCCGCGGTCATGCCGGACATCTTGTCCTGGCTGTTGGCTTCGATCTTGCGCACGGCATCGTTGACGGCAGCGGCGAACACCGCTTCGAGCATTTCCTTGTCGTCTTCGCTCAGGCCTTCGACCAGGCTTGGGTCGATGGTCACGCGCTTGACGTCGTGACGACCGGTCATGACCACGGTGACCATGTCGCCACCGGCTTTACCGGTAACTTCAGCGTTGGCCAGTTCTTCCTGCATCTTGGCCATCTTTTCCTGCATCTGCTGCGCCTGCTTCATCAGGCCGGCCATGCCACCCTTCATCATGGTAATCACCTCAAAGTACTTGGATAAAAATCGCGTCCGGCCATTGGGGCCGAACGCCTTCAGTTATTAGCCCTGACTGACCAGGGCTTCGACAGGTTCAATAGTATCGTTACGGACCACCGCACCGAACTGCTGCATCATTTGCTGGATGAACGGGTCTCCATGGATCGACTCCTCGGCCTCGCGCTGACGATTGGCACGACGACGGGATGCGGCCTGGGCCGGGGTTTCCTGCTCAGGCTTGATCAGCTCCATGCTCAGGGTCAGCGTACGCCCGTGATGCTGGTTCAATGCATCGTTGAGGCGACGTTGCTGGGTCGCATTGAACAGGGCGCTGTGGGCCGGGTCCAGGTGCAACAGCCAATTGTCGCCATCGACGGCGATCAAGGTGCAGTTGGCGGCGATGCTCCCGGTCATGCCGGAGATCGGCAACTTCGGGAACAGTTCCAGCCATTGCAGGGCCAGACCGGTAGCAGGCATGGCGGCCGGCTCGGGTTCGGGCTCCGGAGCCGGCTCGGCGGCATGCTCGCTGGCCAGATCGTCCAGGTAGCTGTAGGACGAATCCATGTCCGGCTCGATGTAGTCCTCGTCCAGCGGCGGCTCGTCGTCCGGGTCCATGCCCGGCGTCGCCGCATCGACTTCGACCGCGGAGGGTTCCGGGATCGGCGCAGCGGCCCACTCCGGGGCGTCCGGCACGACGCTGTCGGGCGTCGGCAATGGCATCGGCGGCAATTCGGGTTGTTCGGCGGCGGTTTCCAGAACCGGTTCGACCGCGGGCTGCTGGACGACTTCGGGCTCTACCGGGTCGTTCCATGGCAGGTCGACGACGGCCGCGACTGCTACCGGCTCAATTACCGGCTCAGGCACGACTATCGGTGCAACCGCTTCAGGCACCGGAGCTAAAGCTGGAGCTGGAGCTGGAGCTGGAGCAGTCACTACCGACGCAACCGCCGGTGCAACCGGTGCGGAAACGACCGGTGCAACTGCCGCAGGTACGACCGGTGCAGCCACTCGCGCGGCAGCCACTGAATGGGCGGAATCAACTGTGGCCTGGCTGATCCCCACTGTCTTTAGCGGCTGCCTCGGAGCGTCCTCGGTGTCTGCCGGCCTGAAGGCGAGCATGCGCAAGAGGACCATTTCGAAACCACCCCGAGGATCCGGCGCCAACGGCAAATCCCGGCGACCGATCAGGCCCATCTGGTAGTAGAACTGTACGTCTTCGGCCGGCAGGGCCTGGGCCAGGGCCAACACCCGGTCACGGTCGCCGTGACCGTTGTCGACGCCTTCAGGCAAGGCCTGGGCGATGGCGACACGGTGCAGCACGTTGAGAATTTCCGAGAGCACGCCATTCCAGTCCGGGCCTTGTTCGGCCAGGTGCCGCACGGCTTCGAGCAACGCCTTGGCGTCGCCCTCGATCAGCGCATGCAAAACGTCGTAGACCTGACCGTGATCGAGCGTGCCGAGCATCGCCCGCACGTCGGCCGCCATGACCTTGCCTTCACCGAACGCGATCGCCTGGTCGGTCAGGCTCATGGCATCGCGCATCGACCCATCGGCGGCGCGACCCAGCAGCCACAGCGCATCGTCTTCGAACGGCACGTTCTCGACACTCAGCACGTGGGTCAAATGCTCGACCACGCGTTCCGGTGTCATGTTTTTCAGGGAGAACTGCAGGCACCGCGACAGAATCGTTGCAGGAAGTTTCTGCGGGTCGGTGGTGGCCAGGATGAACTTGACGTAGGGCGGCGGCTCTTCGAGGGTTTTCAACAGCGCATTGAAGGAATGGCTGGACAGCATGTGCACTTCGTCGATCAGGTAGACCTTGAAGCGCCCGCGACTCGGGGCGTACTGCACGTTGTCGAGCAACTCGCGGGTGTCTTCGACCTTGGTCCGGCTCGCGGCGTCGATCTCGATCAGGTCGACGAAACGGCCTTCATCGATCTCGCGGCACACCGAGCATTCGCCGCAAGGCGTCGAAGTGATACCTGTTTCACAGTTCAGGCATTTGGCGATGATCCGCGCGATGGTGGTCTTGCCCACGCCGCGGGTACCGGTGAACAGGTAGGCATGGTGCAGCCGCTGGCTGTCCAAGGCATTGATCAGAGCCTTGAGCACATGGGTCTGGCCGACCATTTCGCCGAACGAGCGCGGACGCCATTTACGTGCAAGAACCTGATAACTCATCGAAAACCGTCGCAACTAAGGAACAGAAGCGGCTAATGCTAGCGGAGCAAGGCCAAAATTGCATCCGGTGCGCTCGTCTAATCTGGCTAAGATGCACTTTGGCGGGCTTTTATCGGCCAGGGATTGTTCAGGACCGGAGCGTTTATGCGGCTCGCCTTGGGGGCACTGCTGTTGATGAGCTTGAGTGCGGCAGGCGCCGAAGCGCCGCTACGCTTCGTGGTGCCCGACAGTTGGGCAATGCCGATGGTCCAACTGGAACGCGGCCGCCCGACCCAGGGTATTTTGCATGACGTGATGGTCAGCCTGGCGACTCAGGTCGGGGTACCGGCTGAATTTCACGTATTGCCCCGGGCGCGGGTGCAAAACGCCATGGAACAGGGCGAGGTCGACGTCCGCTGCTATGCCGCGCAGTCCTGGCAGCCGAACCAGTCCGGCGACTACATCTGGAGCATTCCGCTCTGGACCCAGCCCGACGTATTGATCAGCCGGCACGACCCACTGACCGCCGTGGCTGCGGCGCATTTGCCACGACAATCCATCGGCACGGTCCACGGCTACAGCTACCCGACCCTGCAACCGCTGTTCGACACCGGCCGGCTGCTGCGCGAAGACGCGCGCAATCAGGAACAGGTGCTGGAAAAACTGCTGGCCGGACGCTATCGCTATGCCGTGAGCAACCAATGGACCCTGGACTGGTTCAATCAGCGCCTGTTGCCCGATCGGCAATTGCAGGGCGTGGCGGTGCTACAGGTGCAGAGTGTCGGTTGCTACGTGCGCAATGATCCGAAAGTGCCTGTGCAACGCATATTGCGCACCTTGTTGCGGATGAAAATGTCCGGGGAGATCGATGACATTATCCGGCTCTATGTCGGTGGCGAGCCTGCAAAACCTTGATCTGCGGGAGCGAGCCTGCTCCCACATTTGATCTTCGTATGCCTGATAGCGAGGCTCAGGCTGTCTGCTGCACTACCCGCCATTGCAGCGGCGCAACATACCCTTCCACCCAGGCCACCACCTCTTCCGGAGGCATCGGCCGCGCAATGCAATGGCCCTGGGCAACGTCGCAGCCCAGCCGCAGCAGCATTTCACCCTGCTCGATACTGTCCAGCCCCTCGGCGATCACCTTGCGCCCGAATGCCCGGGCCAGGCCAATCACCGCCGTGGTCAGTGCCAGGTCATCACGATCATGAAGGAAATCGCGGACAAATGACTTATCGATCTTGATGCTCTGGGTTCGCAATCGTTTGAGGTAGCTCAGCGATGAATACCCGGTGCCGAAATCCCCCAGTGAAAACTGCACGCCCAGCGTCTGGCAAGCTTGCAGACAGGCACTGACATGCTGAATATTCTCGACCGCAACCGACTCGACAATTTCCAGCTCGAGCATCTGCGGTGCAACCTGGGCGTGCCGGGCGAGCATCTCACCGAGCCGGTCGACGAAATCCGCCCGCTGAAAATGGCGCGCCGCGATATTGATGCTCACCGGCCAGCCCTGACCCGCGTGCTGCCAGTGGTGCATCTGCGAAAGCACTTGATCCATGACCCATTCACCAATATCGATGATCAGGTCCGTCTCCTCGACCAACGGTAGAAAATTGCGTGAGGGCACCATGCCGTCCTGGGGGTGTTCCCAGCGCAACACTGCCTGGAAACCGACGACCTCGCCGCGGCGCATGTTCACCCGAGGCTGGAAGTGCAAACGCAATTCACCCGCCAGCAGCGCCTGACGCACTCGCTCGATGGTCTGGTGCGTGACCTTGACTTCCCGATCCCGGATCACGTCGAACAGATGAAAACGATTGCGTCCGCCTTGCTTGGCCAGGTACATCGCCTGATCGGCGTGACGCAGCAGGGTTTCGGCATCTTCGTTGTCGTGAGGGAACAGGGTGACGCCAATGCTGGCGAACACATTGAGCTCTTTGCCATGCAGCGTGTACGGTGCGGAAATCGCGCCCAACACCCGGCTCAATGCCGCGCGCAGTTCCGGCAGATCTCGCACGTATCGCAACACCAGCACAAACTCGTCACCGGCCAGCCTGGCCACCACGTCCTCGCCGCGCACGATACTGCGCAGGCGCCTCGCCACTTCCACCAGCAACAGATCGCCACTGGCATGCCCATAGCCATCGTTGACTGACTTGAAGCCGTCGAGGTCGAGCATGCACACCGCCAGCGGGATGTTTTCCTGGCGCGAGAACTCAAGGGCTTGATCCAGCAAATCCGAGAGAAACGCGCGATTGGGCAGTCCGGTCAGCACATCGTGACCGACCCGCCATTGCAAGGAATGCAGCAGTTGGCGTTTTTCACTGATGTCGAAACGAATCGACAGGTAACGGTCAACCCTTCCGGTAGCGTCATCGAGCACCGGTACCATGGTGCTTTCGACCCAATACAGGCTGCCGTCCTTCGCCCGATTGCAGATTTCGCCCTTCCAGACGCTGCCCCGCGCGATGGTGCGCCACAGGCCAGCGAAAAAGTCAGCCGAGTGCAGGCCCGAATTGAGCAGACGATGGTTCTGCCCCAGCAGTTCTTCGCGGCTATAGCCGGACACGGCGCAGAACTGATCATTGACGTAGGTGATCCGGCCGCTCAGATCGGTCTCGGAAAAAATGGCGGCTGCATCCACAGCCCTGCGGTATTTCTCATCCATGAGTCAGGCTCGTTGTGGCTAGCGGTGGCACCGCTCGACCAGTGCAAGATGCCCGGAAGAGATGTTTTGTGACAGATTGCGCAGAAACACGTGGTCACTCCATGAACAGCGTTTGATGGCCCCCGGACAGGCGAAGATCAACTAATCTGAAAGGCCGTGCGAAAGGACAAAAAAGACCAATTCAGCTAGCATTTCTACGAAGTTCAAGCGCGGCTTTGGGCCTGCCTGCTTGCCCTGCATGAAAACGGATACTGGCTTTTTAGCATCGCGCTCGCGATCAACAAATGGTCATCGAAAGTCTTTCCGGATCGGTAATTCTACGAAATGCATCACATTTTGCAAGCCAAGGTGATGGATCATGCGGTTGTCATAAACCGAAATCTATCGTTAAGTTCTTGATTCCAAATGGGAATTGAGCGATGCACATTTCAAGTTTGGGTCCAGCCATCCGGCGCTACCGCAAGGTCGCGGGGCTTACTCAGGCTGAACTCGGCGAAAAAACCGGTTTTGACCCCAAAACCATCAGTCGCTTCGAAACCGGCACCTATACCCCCAGCGTGGACGCCCTGTTCCTGCTTGCCGAGGTGCTGGGGGTGAAGCTGAAAGCTTTTTTTGCCGACCCGGGCGATGAAGATGAACAGCGGGCGTACCTGTTCGGCGTCATTCATAAAGCCAGCCCGAAGGATCTGGGAAAGCTGATTGCGGCGGTTGATCAGGCTTTGTCCAAGCCTTAGTGCCAGGAATTGAAAAAGGAGGCCGACTTGTTGGTTCGACAGGTCGGCCTCCTTTTTCAGGTATGACTTCAAAAACCGGAAACGACAAAAGATCCGCCCTGGACGATATCCATGGCAGAGCAACAGGAAAGTAGTTTTAAACAGATAACGCGAGAGGGATTCGCGGCCCGTTAAGGTGGTAACCCCACCAGCCACACCCCGGCACACAATGTTCCCGCTGTGGCTGCTTCCTTCCGGATCTGACCAGGTTCACGGGTAATCGTTGCGGGGGGACCGATGGGGTCACCATAACGACGCTCACCTGACGGCGAGCCGCGCCATTGTACCTATCTGAGACGAAGTTACAACCGTTGGTTGCAGATAAAAAAAATGAGCGGGTTCAAGGACATGCAAAATCTTCGTTATAGACGAAGCAATCGCAAGGTGCCGCGCTAACTCAGCCTCAGATTGGCGAAAAACCGGTTTTGCCCCCCAGACCGTCAACCGCTTCAAAACCGGCGCCTATATTTCTGGCGCGCAAGATCTGTGCCTGCTTGCCAACGACTGGGCGTGAAACTGAAAGCATTTTTCGCAGAACTCAGCGACAACGCTGGACAGTGGTGTCTCTGTTCAGCGTCCGTTCAATTCCTCTATACCGTTCGTCTGGACTGTCATAAATGACAGGCGACAAAGGTAGAGCCGAGAACCACTCTGGTATCTCAAATCGCCGCGATCCATTTGCCGAACAAAAAACTATATTTACACAGGACACTACGATGAACGAATCAGTGGTCTTCTCAAATAAAGTTCCATTCGCACTATTAACTTCTGAGTCATTTCCGTTGTTATCGCACAAACTGTACACACGGACCAGCTTGACAGATCCAACATGGAAGATTATTTACACATGGGAAAAAAACAGTTTCGGCTTCCCAACAACAACTGAAATGCGCTCGAACCTTCACAACTTCACAGTCCCATATATATCGAAATCGATTATGTTAGAAATGACCAATCCTAATACGAAAGGCGCATTCAGCATAACAAATGATGGCCATCAAGTTATTTACACCCCAATGAATCCACAGTCATCGGTTGAAGTCGATTTTTGGTATGGCTATGCTGTTAATGTAACGCTTAAAATCGGCAACCTGGCATCCGCTCCCGATCAACGTCCACCAGAGCTCCATGAAGAGCATGGCATCCAATATCTGCTATCAGGGGGAGAGGTGAATGGCGCTACATTCAGCAAGGGAAAAAAATCAGTTGTAGTTCCAGACAGCACTTATTTTTCTTTTATAACCAATACCAGCATGTACTTTTCAACAGTGGACAATCCGAAAGCCGCCATTCATCAAGTCATCCTTGATAAACTGGTAGAAGTAAAAGATCGCACACTGCAGGGCTTCGCATCTGCTGGGGGACGTTACGCCCTCACCAGTAATAAAGACAAGCTTTACCCTGACGGCATATCGACACTGTGTATAGATGATGGCTTTTCGGAAAGCATGGCAACAATCGAGTTCAATCATGACGCAAGCGAGGGAACCGTCGAGATATCGGTTAAATCACACACCGCTCGAACCTGTGAACTCAGCGAATCAACGATTGTATTTATTCTATAATTTTCTGAAGTAGCACCCCATCAAAGCAGGCTGGTTTTCAACCGAACGACACTATTTTGTTCGGTTAAAACCGGGCAAAAATCTCTTCAACCATGAATTAACAAATAATGAGAAATAATATGAATATGACATATCTTTAAAGCGCGGGCAGGCCCGCCGGGAGGCAGTCCCACCGATCACACACCGACATAAAATGTCCGCGCGATGGCTGTTCTATTCCGGGCCCGCGCAGGTTAGCGGGAATTTTGTTTCAAGGGGATCGGCGTAGTGACCATAACGCCGAAGGCTGCGATGTTTCTTTTGATCTATTGCCCTTCCAACACGTCGTCCGCCCTCCCGCCCGCCTGCTGGATCACTAGATGAATGAAATGTAGCTTGGCAATTGCCGGCGCCGGCAGTACGAACGGGTAGAAATCCAGCTGCCCCATGCTCCGGGACAATTCGTTGAGCATCCCCGCCAGTTCGATCCACGCATTGACGAACGACAAGAACGCTTCGCCGCCGGCATGCTCCGGGTCATACAGCGTGCTGGACGGAAACGACTGATAGTCGAAATCCATTTCCCGGGCACTCATTCCAAACCCGAGGGCGGTGTCCACCGCGTCCATCATGTGCAGGTAATGAGCCCAGGTCTCGGCCCAGTCTTCCCACGGATGCATAGTGGCGTAGGCGCTGATGGCATATTGCTGCCAGTCCAGCGGCGCACCTTGCTGGTAATGCCGTTCCAGCGCGTCGGCATAGCTCTCACGCTCGTCGCCAAACAGGCTTCTGAACGGCTCAAGCCAGTGACTGTTGGCGATCAGGCGGTCCCAGTAGTAATGCCCGACCTCATGACGAAAGTGCCCAAGCAGCGTGCGATACGGTTCGTGCATTTGCACCCGGATCTGCTCGCGGTGGGCGTCGTCGGCTTCTTTGATGTCGAGGGTGATCAGGCCGTTGGCATGCCCCGTGGTCGGGGGGTTGCCTTCAAGGTCTACTCCGATGAAATCGAAGGCCAGGCCAGCCTCCTCGTTGACGGTTTTGGGAATTACCTGCAAGCCCAGGCTGATCAATTGCGCGACGAGACGTCGCTTGGCGGTTTCCACCTTGCGCCAGCGTTCGTGGTTTTCGGCAATCGACAGGTCGGGGATGGTGTGGTTCAGGCTGCAGGCAATGCATAGCGCGTCATGGTCGTTGGCCGGGAGCAGCCAGTTGCAGGCGGCCGGGGAGTCGAGATTGGCGCAGCGGCGGAACACGCCCGACTCGGGATGGGCGTCGAGCAGCCAGGTGTCCGCCTGCTGGCCCGGTTGCAGCGAGGACAGGCGGCTCTGCTCGGGTTGATAACCCAAGGCCGCCGAACAGGCCAGGCACTGGCTGTTGCGAAAGAACAGCGACTGCCCGCAGCGGCACTGCCAGACTTTGCTGTTGCGCGAGCTCCCGGCCATGAAAGGCGCGGCGATGCGTGAGCTGAGCTGTTCGAAGAAGCGGTACATGGCGATCTCTCCCTGGGGCCTGCCAAGACTAGATCATGAAGGGGTATCGATCGTTCCCGCTTTTTGTGAGAGGGCTGATATTGCTTTCGCTGGCAAGCCAGCTCCTACAGGGGGTTGGCGTTGACCACAATTCATCTACACCGGTAATCCCTGTAGGAGCTGGCTTGCCAGCGAAGGCGGCCTCAAGCCTTGCAGCGATCATGCAGACGCCTTCGCCAGCAAGCCGGCTCCTACAGGGTTTGGCGTTTTCGCAATCCAGCGGTATGCAGGTGATCGTGAGCGGCGGTGAGGCGGTCCGACTTGTCAGCGAATGGCATCACACGGAAATACCGTGTTTGCCCAGGAACACGACAAACGCTTCTTCATCCAGCACTTTCAACCCCAGCTCATTGGCCTTGGCCAACTTGGAACCGGCACCCGGCCCGGCGACCACGCAGTGGGTCTTGGCCGACACTGAGCCCGCCACTTTGGCACCCAGGCTTTCGAGTTTGTCCTTGGCCACATCGCGGCTCATCAACTCCAGCGAACCGGTCAACACCCAGGTCTGCCCTGCCAGGGGCAAGCCTTCGACGACTTTTTTCTCGCTCTGCCAGTGCATGCCGAAATCGCCCAGTTGCTTTTCGGCGGCCTCAGCCAGCTGGCGATTATCGGGCAGCGCGAAAAACTCCCGAACCGCATTCGCCTGCTTCTCCGGCAACGCCTGGCGCATGTCCAGCCAGTCGGCATTCATCACCGCTTCCAGCGAACCAAACTTGTCAGCCAGCTTCTGCGCCCCGCCCGGCCCTACCGAGGGAATGTGCAGCTTGTCGAGGAAGCCGCCAAGGGTGGTGCTGGCGGAAAATTCGGCGCCCAGCTCGCCCTGGTCCTGAATCTGCAGGCCGTGCTTGAGCAACGCCTCGATCACCTGCTGGTTGTGCGCATCTTCGAAGAAGCTGTGGATCTCGTGAGCCACTTCCAGGCCGACATCCGGCAAGTACGTGAGCACTTGCGGCAAGGCCTGCTGGACTCGCTCCAGCGAGCCGAGGGAGCGCGCCAGCACCTTGGCGGTCTCTTCACCGACGTCGGGAATCCCCAGGGCATAGATGAAGCGTGCCAGACCTGGTCGCTTGCTGTCCTCGATCGCACCGAGCAGTTTTTTGCTCGACAGTTCGGCAAAGCCTTCCAGATCGACGATGTCATCGAACTTCAGGGCATACAGATCCGCCGGCGAACTCACCAGGCCTTCATCCACCAGTTGCTCGACGCTCTTGTCGCCCAGGCCTTCGATGTCCATGGCGCGACGGGAGACGAAGTGAATGATCGCCTGTTTGAGTTGCGCACCGCAGGCCAGCCGGCCGACGCAGCGATACACCGCACCTTCGCTGACGGTCTCGCGCCCCTTGCTGCGCTTGACCAGCTGCGTGCGCTCGACATGGGAACCGCACACCGGGCACTGCTCGGGAATCTGCACCGGCCGTGCGTTATCCGGGCGACGCTCGGTAACCACTTGCACCACTTGGGGAATCACGTCGCCGGCGCGACGGATGATCACGGTGTCGCCGATCATCAGGCCCAGGCGCGCGACCTCGTCCATGTTGTGCAAGGTCGCATTGGCCACGGTGACGCCGGCCACCTTGACCGGCTTCAAGCGCGCCACCGGCGTCACGGCACCGGTACGGCCTACCTGGAATTCCACATCGAGCAACTCGGTGAGTTCTTCCATGGCAGGGAATTTATGCGCGATGGCCCAGCGCGGTTCGCGCGCGCGAAAACCCAGTTCACGCTGGGAGGCAATGCTGTTGACCTTGAACACCACGCCGTCGATTTCATAGGGCAGTGCATTACGGCGCTCACCGATGTCACGGTAGTAATCCAGGCACTCATCGATGCCATACGCCAGTTTCAGTTCATGGCTGATCGGCAGGCCCCAGGCTTTGAGTTGCTTGAGATTGCCAATGTGCGTGTCGGCAATGTCTGCCGAGATCTGGCCGATGCCGTAGCAGCAGAACTCCAGGGGACGGTTGGCGGTGATCTTCGAATCCAGCTGGCGCAAGCTGCCCGCCGCCGCGTTGCGCGGATTGGCGAAGGTCTTGCCGCCGATTTCCAGTTGCGAGGCATTGAGCCGCTCGAAACCGGCCTTGGACATGAACACTTCGCCGCGCACTTCCAGGGTGGCCGGCCAGCCGCTGCCCTGCAGCTTGAGCGGGATATTGCGCACCGTACGCACATTGACGCTGATGTCTTCACCGGTGGTGCCATCGCCACGGGTCGCGCCGCGCACCAGCACGCCATCCTGATACAACAGACTGACCGCCAGGCCGTCGAGCTTGGGTTCGCAGCTGTATTCCACCACGGCGGCGCTGCCGAACAAGTCGCCGGTCGGCAGGTCCAGGCCTTCGTTGACCCGGCGATCGAACTCGCGCATGTCAGTTTCTTCGAAGGCGTTGCCGAGGCTGAGCATCGGCACTTCGTGGCGTACCTGAGTGAACGCCGACAGCGCCGCACTGCCGACGCGCTGGGTTGGCGAGTCGCTGGTGATCAGCTCGGGATTGGCCGCTTCGAGGGCCTTGAGCTCGTGGAACAACCGATCGTATTCGGCGTCCGGAATGCTCGGCTCGTCCAGCACGTGGTAGCGATAGTTGTGCTGATCCAGCTCAGCGCGCAGCTCTGGAATACGGTTTTTGGCGGCGGTCATGGGTGTTCTCTCATAAAGCAAAAGAGCAGCCAAGGCTGCTCAATCTGTTGAAGCGGCGGAGATTCATTGTAGGAGCCAGGCTTGCCGGCGAAGGCGTACGTGAGATCGCCTTCGCCGGCAAGCCGGCTCCTACAGATCAGCGCTTCTGGGTCAGAGCGCGGCGTTCGAATTCGACGATGCGCTGACGGTAATGCTCGATCGTCTGGGCAGTCAACACGCTGCGCTGGTCGTCTTTCAGTTCGCCGTTCAGTTCCTGGGACAGTTTGCGCGCCGCAGCCACCATCACGTCGAAGGCTTGCTTGGGATGACGCGGACCCGGCAGGCCGAGGAAGAAGCTCACCGCCGGCGTGCTGAAGTGGTCGATGTCGTCCAGGTCGAAAACGCCCGGTTTGACCGCATTGGCCATCGAAAACAGGACTTCGCCGTTGCCGGCCATGCTTTCGTGGCGGTGGAAAATGTCCATCTCGCCGAAGCGCAGGCCGCTTTCCAGAATATTCTGCAACAGCGCCGGGCCCTTGAAGCCGGCAGCGTCGCGGCAGATCACACTGATCACCAGCACTTCTTCGGCTTGCGGCTGTTCCCTGTCGCTGGCCGAACTCGAGACCTTGGTGTCGTCAGGGTAATCGTCGTCATGGCTGCTGAAGCTCGGGCCGCCTTCCAGTTCCAGGTTGAGGTTCAAGTCGCCCTGGGATGGCTCGCCGCGCTTGCCGCGCTTGGAACCCGATTCGCGCTGTTCACGGGCAGGCATGCCCACCGACGGCAGATCGTGCTCGTCCAGGTGCGGTTCCTTATGGGTATCCAGCACCCGGGGCGGGCCCAACAGCTCGGCGCTGGTGTCCTCGTCCGGCAAATTGGACAAATTGCGGTCAAGACGGAATTTCAGTTTCCCCTTGCCGCCGCGCATGCGGCGCCAGCCGTCGAAAAGAATACCGGCAATGACAATAATGCCGATGAGGATCAGCCACTCGCGCAGACCGATTTCCATGTAATCCCGTGCCTCTATAAAAAATGCTGAAAAATAAGGGGTTTACAACTGGTAAACCGCTTTAAAACGTGGCGCCAACTCTATGTTCTGACAGGCGTTTTGCCCACGTATACAATAAATTGACATTAAACTAGCACGACCAAAGGCAACTTTACACCGTCTGTCTCGTGGCTTGCGCGAATATGTCGATTGGCCAGCAAATAGCGAGCGATCATTCGTCCCGCCTCCCACGAATATTGTCCTACAAGCCCGCAACTCAGGCCTCGACCATCGCCATCGCCTCCTCGACATCCACCGCCACCAGACGCGAACAACCCGGTTCGTGCATCGTCACCCCCATCAGTTGATCGGCCATTTCCATGGCGATCTTGTTGTGGGTGATATAGATGAACTGCACCGTCTGCGACATCTCCTTTACCAGCCGTGCGTAGCGTCCAACGTTAGCGTCATCCAGTGGCGCGTCAACTTCATCGAGCATGCAGAACGGCGCCGGGTTCAACTTGAAGATGGCAAATACCAGGGCCAATGCGGTCAGGGCTTTTTCGCCACCGGAGAGCAAATGGATGGTGCTGTTCTTCTTCCCTGGCGGCCGCGCCATGATTGTTACCCCTGTATCGAGTAGATCTTCGCCCGTCAGTTCCAAATACGCGCTGCCTCCACCGAAAACTTTTGGGAAAAGTGCCTGAATTCCGGCATTGATCTGATCAAAGGTATCCTTGAAGCGGTTTCGGGTTTCCTTGTCGATCTTGCGAATCACATTCTCGAGGGTGTCCAGCGCTTCCACCAGATCGTCGTTCTGGGCATCCAGATAACGTTTGCGTTCGGATTGCTGCTGGTATTCGTCGATGGCCGCCAGGTTGATCGCGCCAAGGCGCTGGATCCGCGCCGCGATGCGTTCGAGCTCCTCCTCGGCGTCTTTCTCGTTGACCCCGGCCACCAGGGTGGCAAGCACGCCGTGCAGGTCGTAGCCGTCCTCGTGCAACTGATCTTCGAGGGCCTTGCGGCGCACGGTCAGGGCTTGCCATTCCATGCGCTGTTGTTCGAGTTGGCCGCGGATCAATTGCGATTGCTGCTCGGCCTGGTTACGCCGTTTTTCCGCTTCGCGCAACTCGCGGTCGGCATCTTCCAGGGCGATCTGCGCGGTCTTGAGTTCTTCGTCGACGGTCATGCGCTTGTCGAGCAACTCTTCGAGCTTGAGGCGCAGCTCTTCCAGCGGCGCCTCGCCCTCTTCCAGGTTGAGGCTCAGCTGTTCGCGTTTTTCGGTCAGGCGCTCGGACTGCATCTGCAGCCGTTCCAGCGCCTGGCGCGTGGAATCGTGCTGGGCCTTGAGCGAACCCAGGCGCACCGCCAGTTGGTGCGCATGATCCTTGTGCTGCCTGGCCTCCTGGCGCACCCGATCGAGACGCTCGCGCAGGCTGTCGCGCTGGGCCAGCAGCAACTCGCGCTGTTCGGTATCGAGCGCCATGCTGTCGAGGGCTTCCTGCAGTTGCAGGCGTGCTTCGCCGATATTTTCATGCTCCAGCGCCCGTTGCTCACCGAGCTCGACCAGCTCTTCGTCCAGGCGGGTACGGCGCAGTGTCAGCTGTTCGACCTTGGCTTTGCCGGCGGACAGCTGAGCCTTCAGTTCACCTTGCTGACGCGCTTCGTCCTGCAGCAAACGGCGCAGGTGCTCGCGACCGTTTTCCTGCTGACGTTGCTGTGCCCGCAGGTTTTGCAAACGGGTTTCCAGGGTTTCCACCGTGGCTTCGCGCTCTTCGCGCTCAAGGCCCAGGCGCTGGATTTCCTGGCCACGGGCCAGCACCCCGCTCTCCGCTTCGCTGGCCCGACGCACGCGCAAGAAGTGCGGGCCGACCCAGTAGCCGTCGCGGCTGATCAAGCTTTGGCCGGCGGTCAATTGACTGCGCAGGACCAGGGCCTGTTCGAGAGTTTCCACCGGCTTGACCTGCCCCAGCCATGGCGACAGATCGATCTGCGCCTCGACCTTGTCGAGCAAGCTGCCGGCGATGCGCACGCCATCGCTGGCGGGGCTGAGCAAACGCAGATCGCCCTGGGCAAAGCCGGCCAGGTCGAAATCGCCGAAATCGTCCACCAACACCGCCTGCAGATCGGCGCCCAGCACGGTCTCCACCGCCAGCTCCCAGCCGGCTTGCACCTTCAGGCCTTCGGCCAGGCGCGGGCGATCCGCCAGGTGCTGTTCGCGCAGCCATTCGGCGGTGCCGGTGCCGGGATCGAGCGCGGCTTGCTGCAAGGCTTCCAGGGAAGCGAGGCGCCCGTTGAGACGCTGCAAATCACCCTGGGCCTGCTGCTGCGCCGACAACGCTTGCTGCAGTTCCTGACGCAGTTGCTCCAGGCGTTCGACCTGGGCTTCTTCGCTGGCCTGCAAGTCTTCAAGGGTCGCTTCACTCGCGGCCAGCTGTTCGCTGAGTTCCAGGATCGCCGCGTCTTCCGGATCCGCCGAGAGCAAGGCGCGCTCTTCGCCAAGCCGCTTCTGTCGATCGGCCAGGCGCTCCATGCTGGTTTCCAGCTGCTGGATTCGCGACTGCTGGACTTCCGCCTGCCGCCGCGGCTCGGCCGCCGTAAGGTTGAAGGTGTCCCACTGTTCCTGCCAGCCGTGCATGGTGGTTTCGGACTCTTCCAGCGCGGCGGCCGCTTCTTCGGCGGCGGCGCTGGTGACTTCCTGCTCCGGGGCGAGCATGTCCAGCTCTTCGCCCAGGGTCAGCAGCAACGTGCGGTCGTGCTCCAGATGAGATTCGGTTTCCAGGCGCGCGCGCTCGGCTTCCTTCAAGTCATCCTGCAACTGACGCAGGCGCTGCTGTCCGTGCTGGATGCTCTGCTCGACCCGGGCGATGTCGCCACCGACCGAGTAGAAGCGCCCTTGCACCAGATTGAAGCGTTCGGACAGGTCGTGGTGCCCGTCGCGCAGGCGTTCGATCGCCGCGTCGGCATTGCGCTGCTCGGCCACCAGGGCTTCGAAGGTGACTTCCTGGGTGCCGATGATTGCTTCGCGCTGGCCGACCTGTTCGTTCAATGCCTGCCAGCGCAGGGCCGAGAGCTGGGCCTTGAGCTGACGCTCCTCGCCTTTGAATTCCTGATACTTCTTCGCCGCCTCGGCCTGGCGGTGCAAGCGTTCGAGCTGACGCTCGAGTTCTTCGCGCAGGTCGGTCAGGCGGGCGAGGTTTTCGTGGGTGCGGCGAATGCGATTTTCGGTCTCGCGCCGGCGCTCCTTGTACTTGGAGATGCCCGCCGCTTCTTCGATGAAGTTGCGCAGGTCTTCGGGCTTGGCTTCGATCAGCTTGGAGATCATCCCCTGCTCGATGATCGAATAGCTGCGCGGGCCGAGGCCGGTGCCGAGAAAGATGTCGGTGATGTCACGACGGCGACATTTGCTGCCGTTGAGGAAATAACTGTTCTGGCTGTCGCGGGTGACTTTGCGGCGAATCGATATTTCGGCGTAGGCCGCGTATTCGCCGATCAAGGTGCCATCGGAGTTATCGAACACCAGTTCGATGCTCGCCTGGCTCACCGGTTTGCGGCTGGTGGAGCCGTTGAAGATGACATCGGTCATCGACTCGCCGCGCAAGTTCTTGGCCGAGCTCTCGCCCATCACCCAGCGGACGGCGTCGATGATGTTCGACTTGCCGCACCCGTTGGGCCCGACCACTGCCGCCATGTTACTGGGGAAGTTCACCGTGGTCGGGTCGACGAAGGATTTGAACCCCGCCAGTTTAATGCACTTGAGCCGCACGCTCAGGCGTCCGTCAGGGCAGAAACTACCAGATCGCAGCTGCGCTGGGCGTAGGCCGTCAGCACCTCGCGGATCTGCGCAAAGTCACGGGCCAGCACGGCGGCGAGCAGGCGTTCGAACAGTTCAAGGAACTCGCTCATCGAGGCCTTGCGCTGGTCCAGGGCGAGGAAATACGCACGGCTCATGGCCGGCTGCAGATTCTCGACGGTTTCCTGCAAGTACGGATTATTGGCAAACGGATACGCGGCGCGCATCACGTTGAAGCTGTCATCGACGAAGGTGCGGATGTCCTGGCGTTCGTAGCTGGCGGTCAGGCGCTGCTGGATCTGCACGAATGGCGCCATGTCAGCCTGGACTTGCCAGCCGCTGGCCACGGCGTTGCCGAGCAGGATGTACAACTCGCTCATCAGCGCGCACAGGCTCTGCACCTTGTGGACGGTGAGTTCGGTGACGTGGGCGCCCCGTCGCGGCAGGATCGCGATCAGGTGGCGCCGTTCGAGGATCAACAAGGCTTCGCGAACCGAACCGCGGCTGACATTGAGGGCCAGCGTGACCTTCTGTTCCTGGATGCGCTCCCCGGGCTTCATTTCGCCGCGAATGATGCGTTCGGCGAGGTGGTGAGCGATTTGCTCGGCGAGGCTGTCCGGCGCCTTGAACGTCATGGTTGTCCTTCAAACTCTTCGATTTGCACAAGCGGCGCAGTGTAACGCAATTGATCTGTCAGGGCGGAGTGCCTGTCCGGTGGTTTTTGGCACGATTCAAGCACAAAGCAGGCTGGCGAACGAGGGTCAATAATGAACAAACGAGTCGTTGATCGACAAAACGTAATTTCCTGACCTTTAAGTCAGAAAATCATTGACCGGAAAGTCAGACCTGCTAAATTCGGTTCATGTCGGTTAACAACAATAATGAGTCTGCGAGGCCTTCCGTGATCCAGTTTTTACTTAACCAGGAACTCCGTAGCGAGCACGCCCTGGACCCGAACCTGACCGTGCTCAATTATCTGCGCGACCATGTGGGCAAACCCGGCACCAAAGAAGGCTGCGCCAGCGGTGACTGTGGCGCGTGCACCGTGGTGGTTGGCGAACTGCAGACCGATGACGACGGCCGCGAGCACATTCGCTACCGCAGCCTCAATTCGTGCCTGACCTTTGTTTCGTCGCTGCATGGCAAACAACTGATCAGCGTTGAAGACCTCAAGCACCAGGGCGAACTGCACAGCGTGCAGAAAGCCATGGTCGAGTGCCACGGCTCGCAGTGCGGCTTCTGCACCCCGGGCTTCGTCATGTCGCTGTTCGCCCTGCAAAAGAACAGCGACGCGCCCGACGCCCACAAGGCGCACGAAGCGTTGGCGGGCAACCTGTGCCGCTGCACCGGTTACCGGCCGATCCTGCAAGCCGCCGAACAGTCCTGCTGCGGCCGGCAAACGGACCAGTTCGATGCCCGTGAAGCCGACACCATCGCTCGCTTGAAAGCCATCGCGCCCACCGACATCGGCGAACTCAACAGCGGCGACAAGCGCTGCCTGGTACCGCTGACCGTGGCCGACCTGGCCGACCTCTATGACGCTTATCCACAAGCGCGCCTGCTGGCCGGCGGTACCGACCTGGCGCTGGAAGTCACGCAGTTCCACCGCACCCTGCCGGTGATGATCTACGTCGGCAACGTCGCCGAGATGAAACGCATCGAAGTGTTCGACGATCGCCTGGAAATCGGCGCCGCCACCGCCCTCTCCGATTGTTATGACGCCTTGAAGGCCGAATACCCGGACTTCGGCGAACTGCTGCAGCGTTTCGCCTCGTTGCAGATCCGCAATCAGGGCACCCTCGGCGGCAACATCGGCAACGCCTCGCCGATTGGTGACTCGCCACCGCTGCTGATTGCCTTGGGCGCGCAGATCGTGTTGTGCAAGGGCGAAACCCGCCGCACCCTGGCGCTGGAAGATTATTTCATCGACTACCGGGTGACTGCGCGTCAGGAAAGCGAGTTCATCGAGAAGATCATCGTGCCCCGTGCCAGCGTCGAACAACTGTTCCGCGCTTATAAAGTGTCCAAACGCCTGGACGATGACATTTCCGCGGTCTGCGCTGCATTCAATCTGCGCATCGACACTGGCGTCATTGTCGACGCACGCATTGCCTTCGGCGGCATGGCGGCCATCCCGAAACGCGCCAGCCACTGCGAAGCCGTGTTGCTCGGCTCACCGTTCAACAACGCCACCGTCGAACGCGCCTGCGCCGCACTGGCCGAAGACTTCACGCCGCTCTCGGACTTCCGCGCCAGCAAGGAATACCGCCTGCTCAGCGCGCAGAACCTGCTGCGCAAATACTTCATCGAACTGCAAACACCGCACATCGAGACTCGGGTGACCGCTTATGTCTAATCATCACGCCGTAGAGAAGACCCAGGCCGAACTGGCTGAACTGTTCGCCAAGGACCTGACCACCGGTGTCGGCCGCAGCGTCAAGCACGACAGCGCCGCCAAGCATGTGTCCGGCGAAGCGCAGTACATCGACGACCGGCTGGAATTCCCGAATCAGCTGCACGTTTACGCACGGCTGTCGGACCGTGCCCACGCGAAAATCATCAGCATCGACACCAAGCCCTGCTACGCCTTCGAAGGTGTGCGCATCGCCATCACCCACGAAGACGTGCCGGGCCTGAAAGACATCGGCCCCTTGCTGCCGGGCGACCCGCTGCTGGCCATCGATGACGTGCAGTTCGTCGGCCAACCGGTGCTCGCCGTCGCGGCGAAAGACCTGGAAACCGCACGCAAGGCCGCGATGGCCGCGATCATCGAATACGAAGATCTCGAGCCGGTACTGGACGTGGTCGAAGCCTTGCGTAAACGCCATTTCGTGCTCGACAGTCACACCCATCAGCGGGGCGATTCGGCCAACGCCCTGGCCACGGCTGAACATCGCATCCAAGGCACGCTGCACATCGGCGGCCAGGAACACTTCTACCTCGAAACCCAGATTTCCTCGGTGATGCCGACCGAAGACGGCGGGATGATCGTCTACTGCTCGACCCAGAACCCCACCGAAGTGCAGAAACTGGTGGCCGAGGTGCTGGACGTGTCGATGAACAAGATCGTCGTCGACATGCGCCGCATGGGCGGCGGTTTCGGTGGCAAGGAAACCCAGGCGGCGAGCCCTGCATGCCTGTGCGCAGTGATCGCGCACCTCACCGGCCAGCCGACCAAAATGCGCCTGCCGCGGGTCGAAGACATGCTGATGACCGGCAAGCGTCACCCGTTCTACGTCGAGTACGACGTCGGCTTCGACAGCACCGGTCGCCTGCACGGTATCGCCCTGGAACTGGCGGGCAACTGCGGTTGTTCGCCCGATTTGTCGGCGTCGATCGTCGACCGTGCGATGTTCCACGCCGACAACTCGTACTACCTGGGCGACGCGACCATCAACGGTCACCGCTGCAAGACCAACACCGCGTCGAACACCGCTTACCGTGGCTTTGGCGGCCCGCAAGGCATGGTCGCCATCGAAGAAGTGATGGACGCCATCGCCCGCCATCTGGCCCTGGATCCATTGGCAGTGCGCAAGGCCAACTACTACGGCAAGACCGAGCGTAACGTCACCCACTACTACCAGACCGTCGAGCACAACATGCTCGAGGAAATGACCGCCGAACTGGAAGAAAGCAGCCAGTACGCCGAGCGCCGCGAAGCGATCCGTCGCTACAACGCCAACAGTCCGATCCTGAAAAAAGGCCTGGCGCTGACCCCTGTGAAGTTCGGGATTTCCTTCACCGCCAGCTTCCTCAACCAGGCAGGAGCCTTGATCCACGTCTACACCGACGGCAGCATCCACCTGAACCACGGCGGCACGGAAATGGGCCAGGGGCTCAACACCAAGGTTGCGCAGGTGGTGGCCGAAGTGTTCCAGGTGGAAATGGACCGCGTGCAGATCACCGCGACCAACACCGACAAGGTGCCGAACACCTCGCCGACCGCCGCGTCCAGTGGTGCCGACCTCAATGGTAAAGCCGCGCAGAACGCCGCTGAAATCATCAAGAAACGCCTGGTTGAATTTGCCGCGCGGCAGTACAAGGTCAGCGAAGAAGACGTGGAATTCCACAATGGTCACGTGCGGGTTCGCGATCATATCCTGACCTTCGAAGCGCTGATCCAGCAGGCGTATTTCGCCCAGGTGTCGCTGTCGAGCACCGGGTTCTACAAGACCCCGAAAATCTACTACGACCGCAGCCAGGCCCGTGGTCGGCCGTTCTACTACTACGCCTTTGGCGCGGCCTGTTGCGAGGTGATCGTCGACACCCTGACCGGCGAGTACAAGATGCTGCGCACCGACATCCTTCACGACGTTGGCGATTCGTTGAACCCGGCCATCGACATCGGCCAGGTCGAGGGGGGGTTCATCCAGGGCATGGGCTGGCTGACCATGGAAGAGCTGGTGTGGAACAACAAGGGCAAGCTGATGACCAACGGCCCGGCGAGCTACAAGATCCCGGCGGTGGCGGACATGCCGCTGGATTTGCGGGTAAAACTGGTGGAAAACCGCAAGAACCCGGAAGACACGGTGTTTCATTCCAAGGCCGTGGGTGAGCCGCCGTTCATGCTCGGTATTGCTTCGTGGTGTGCGATCAAGGATGCCGTGGCGAGTCTGGGCGATTACAGGCATCAACCGAAAATCGATGCGCCGGCGACGCCGGAGCGGGTGTTGTGGGGGTGTGAGCAGATGCGGCAGTTGAAGGTGGCGAAGGCTGCCGAGGCTGAATCCGAGGTGGTGGTTTGATCGTTCCCACGCTCTGCGTGGGAATGCAGCCCGCGACGCTCTGCGTCGCATTGTGAACAGCGGACGCGGAGCGTCCAGAGATGCATTCCCACGCGGAGCGTGGGAATGCTCTTGAGAGGTGAAACATGTACAACTGGATCGACGCCCTCGCCGACCTGCAATCAAAGGGTGAACCCTGCGTGCTGGTGACCATTATCGAAGAGCTTGGCTCGACGCCGCGCAATGCCGGCTCGAAGATGGTCATCGGCGCCACCCAGGCCTTCGACACTATCGGTGGCGGGCATTTGGAATACAAAGCCATGCAGATCGGCCGCGAGATGCTGGCCAGCGGCAAGCAGGACACCCATCTGGAACGCTTCAGCCTCGGCGCCAGCCTCGGCCAGTGCTGTGGCGGCGTGACCGTGTTGCTGTTCGAACCGATGGGCCAGGTCCAGGCACAGATCGCCGTGTTCGGCGCCGGGCATGTCGGTCGCGCGTTGGTGCCGCTGCTCGCCAGCCTGCCTTGCCGGGTGCGCTGGATCGACTCGCGGGAAGCGGAATTTCCGGACCAGATCCCCCACGGCGTGCGCAAAATCGTCGCCGAAGAACCGGTGGATGAAATCGACGACCTGCCCGCCGGCAGCTACTGCATCGTCATGACCCACAACCACCAGCTCGACCTCGAACTCACCGCCGCGATCCTCAAGCGCAACGACTTCGCCTACTTCGGCCTGATCGGTTCGAAGACCAAACGGGTGAAGTTCGAACACCGCCTGCGTGAACGGGGCTTCGACAACGCCGTGCTGCAACGCATGCGCTGCCCCATGGGTATCGGCGAAGTCAAAGGCAAATTGCCTGTGGAAATCGCCGTCTCCATCGCCGGCGAGATCATCGCCACCTATAACGCCGATTTCGGCCAGCACACGGCCAGCGCCGGATCCTCGATTGCCAAGCTGCTGCCTGCTTCACGCCGCAGTCAGGCCCCGAACCTGAAAGCGTCAAACTGATAAGCCTCATAAATAGAGAATGACCATGCCTCTGACTCGCAAAGCCTACCGTGCCGCCATTCTGCACAGCGTCGCCGATCCCGCCGAAGTGGGGATCGAAGCCTCCTATGAGTATTTTGAAGACGGTCTGCTGGTGATCGATAACGGCAAGATCAGTGCCCTGGGTCACGCCAGCGAACTGCTGCCGACCCTGCCGGCCGATATCGAGATCACCCATTACCAGGATACGCTGATCACCCCCGGCTTTATCGACACCCACATCCACCTGCCGCAAACCGGCATGGTTGGCGCCTACGGCGAGCAACTGCTGGACTGGCTCAACACCTACACCTTCCCCTGCGAAAGCCAGTTCGCCGACAAGGCCCACGCCGATGAAGTCGCGGACATTTTCATCAAGGAACTGCTGCGCAACGGCACCACCACCGCGCTGGTGTTCGGCAGCGTGCATCCGCAATCGGTGAACTCGTTCTTCGAGGCCGCCGAACAACTGGACCTGCGGATGATCGCCGGCAAGGTGATGATGGATCGCAACGCACCGGACTACCTGACCGACACCGCCGAATCCAGCTATGTGGAAAGCAAGGCGCTGATCGAACGCTGGCACGGCAAAGGTCGCCTGCACTATGCGGTCACCCCGCGATTCGCCCCGACCAGCACCCCGGAGCAACTGACCCTGGCCGGCCAGTTGCTGAGTGAATACCCGGATCTGTACATGCAGACCCACATCAGCGAAAACCTCAAGGAAGTCGAGTGGGTCAAGGCGCTGTTCCCGGAACGCAAGGGCTACCTGGACGTATACGATCACTACCAACTGCTGGGTGAGCGCTCGGTGTTCGCCCACGGCGTGCACCTGTGCGACGACGAGTGCGCCCGCCTGGCCGAAACCGGCTCGGCCATCGCCTTCTGCCCGACCTCGAACTTCTTCCTCGGCAGCGGCCTGTTCAACCTGCCGATGGCCGAGAAGCACAAGCTCAATGTCGGTCTGGGCACGGATGTCGGCGGCGGCACCAGTTTCTCGCTGCTGCAAACGTTGAACGAAGCGTACAAGGTCATGCAGATGCAAGGGGCGCGGTTGAGCCCGTTCAAATCGCTGTACCTGGCCACCCTCGGTGGGGCGCGTGCGCTGCGCCTGGAAGACAAGATCGGCACCCTGCAACCGGGCACCGACGCCGACTTCCTGGTGCTGGACTACAACGCCACGCCGTTGCTGAGCTATCGCTTGAAGCAGGCCACCAACATTGCCGAGACCTTGTTTGTGTTGATGACGCTGGGGGATGACCGGACGGTTCTGCAGACTTATGCGGCGGGGAATCAGGTGCATCAGCGTTAAGGATTTCCGGGCATAAAAAATCCCCCGCAATCGTTGGATTCCGGGGGATTTGATCGTTCCCACGCTCCGCGTGGGAACGCAGCCCGGGACGCTCCGCGTCCCAGCCGAAGCGGACGCGGAGCGTCCATTGAGGCATTCCCACGCGGAGCGTGGGAACGATCTGTACTCGGTCTGACTTAGAGCTTGGCTATAGGCCGCCCCGGTTTTTTGGTCTGCAACAAATGCGAGAACACCGCATGCAGGTCATCCGACGCACTCTCCTCGTCAAGGTTGAGCTTGCTGTCGATGTGATTCATGTGATGCATCATCAAATCCACCGCCAGCTCAGCGTTGCGTGCTTCGATGGCATTGATCAACTGGGTGTGTTCGTCGTAGGAGCAGTGGGAACGGTTGCCGCTTTCATACTGGGCGATGATCAGCGACGTCTGCGACACCAGGCTGCGCTGGAAGCTGATCAAGGGGGCATTCTTGGCCGCTTCGGCCAACTTCAGATGGAATTCGCCCGACAGACGGATACCGGCACCCCGATCGCCACGGGAGAAGCTGTCGCGTTCGTCGTCGACCATCTGTCGCAATTCGGCGATCTGCTCGGCAGTGGCGTGCTGCACAGCCAGTTCAGTGATCGCACGCTCCACCAGACGCCGGGCCAGGAACACCTGACGGGCTTCTTCCACACTCGGGCTGGCAACGACTGCACCACGGTTCGGACGCAGCAGCACGACGCCTTCATGGGCCAGGCGCGACAGCGCACGGCGGATGATGGTGCGACTGACCCCGAAAATTTCCCCCAGCGCTTCTTCGCTCAACTTGGTGCCGGGCGCCAGACGCTGTTCGAGGATGGCCTCGAAGATATGCGCGTAGACAATATCGTCCTGGGTACCGCTGCGGCCGGCTTTGCCTGCGCGCGGTTGTTTCTTTAGGGGCTGCAACTGTTCGTTCATGGGCACTCGAATCGGGAGAACGGCGGCGAATTGACCGTGACTGTAATACGGCACAGTGGGTCACTGGCAAGTATCGCTTAAAAAACACTGCGATTGTACACAATGACCGGTGGCAACACGACTGTATGGCTGTTTGTCGCCTCTGCTGTATTGCAACGGTCCATTACGTTTGAGTTTAGGCTTGATCGCAGAATCCGCCGCGTAGGCGATCCCCTGTAGGAGCGAGGCTTGCCCGCGAAGCAGACGGTGCGGTTTATCAGTTGAATCGCATTATCGTTCTTCGCGGGCAAGCCTCGCTCCTACAGAGGATTGCGGTGTTGCGGATATATTCGTACGTATAAGGAACACCGCTGTCATGACCGACGCCACGCACACGCAGCTCCGCCCTCTGGCCGATACCTCCCCCTCGGCCATCGTCGCCGGCTTCATCGCGATGATGACCGGCTACACCAGTTCCCTGGTGCTGATGTTCCAGGCCGGGCAAGCGGCGGGCCTGAGCAGCGGGCAGATTTCGTCGTGGATCTGGGCGATCTCGATCGGCATGGCGGTGTGCTCGATCGGCCTGTCGCTGCGTTATCGCACGCCCATCACCATCGCCTGGTCGACTCCCGGCGCGGCCTTGCTGATCACCAGCCTGGGCGGCGTGAGCTACGGCGAAGCCATCGGTGCCTACATCACTTGCGCGGTGTTGGTGACGGCCTGCGGGTTGACCGGCAGTTTCGAGCGCCTGGTGAAAAAGATCCCGGCTTCCTTGGCCGCGGCCTTGCTGGCCGGGATTCTGTTCAAGATCGGCAGCGAAATCTTTGTCGCCGCGCAACACCGCACCGCGCTGGTGCTGGGGATGTTTTTCACTTATCTGCTGGTCAAGCGCCTGTCCCCGCGTTATGCGGTGCTGGCGGCATTGCTGATCGGCACGGCGCTGTCGGGCTTGATGGGGTTGCTGGATTTCAGCGGTTTCCATCTGGAACTGGCGACGCCGGTCTGGACCACGCCGCACTTCTCCCTGGCCGCGACCATCAGCATCGGCATCCCGCTGTTCGTGGTGGCGATGACGTCGCAGAACATGCCGGGCATCGCCGTATTGCGCGCCGACGGTTACACCGTGCCGGCCTCGCCATTGATCACCACCACCGGCATTGCCTCGTTGCTGCTGGCACCCTTCGGCTCCCACGGGATCAACCTGGCGGCCATCAGCGCAGCGATCTGCACCGGGCCCCATGCCCATGAGGATCGCCACAAGCGTTACACGGCAGCTGTCTGGTGCGGGATTTTCTACGGCATCGCGGGGGTGTTCGGCGCGACGTTGGCGGCACTGTTTGCCGCATTGCCTAAAGAGCTGGTGCTGTCGATTGCCGCGCTGGCGCTGTTCGGTTCGATCATCAATGGCTTGAGCATTGCCATGGCGCAAGTGCAGGAACGGGAGGCAGCGCTGATCACCTTCATGGTCACGGCGTCGGGCTTGACACTGTTTTCCATCGGGTCGGCATTCTGGGGGATTGTGGCGGGGGTGTTGACGTTGGTGATTCTGAATTGGCGTAAGGCCTGAGGGCCCCGAAGGCATTCCCGAGATCGACATCGCAGGCCAAGCCAAGCGCCTACAAAAAGCAGGCATAAAAAAACGGCGACCCGAGGGTCGCCGTTTTTCATGACATCAAGCTACCGGATTGATCGGCTTTTCCGGGTACCAGACGTCGATCAGCGGGCTGACGGTCGCTTCCGTCAGTTCGCTGCGGCCCTTGAGCCAGGCTTCAACAGCGGCACGCTGCTCTTCGGAAACCGAGCCACGCTTCTGCAGGCAAACCAGACCGAAGTCGTCGCCGCCAACATAGCCCAGACCGTTGGCTTCCATGGCTTCTTTGAGGAATGCGTCGAGGAAAGCATCAATGGCTTCATCAGCCAAATCTTCTTTGAAATCCAGGTTCAGCTCGAAACCCAGCTCTTGAAATTCATCGACGCACAGTTTTTTGCGCAGACGCTGGGAACGGTTAGTCGCCATTGGAACAATCCTCATAAGTAATAACGGGCGGCACTTTAGCAGTTTAAGCCGCCGATTGCCCGTCTCTCGGCGGCGCCACGCCTACCGTCGGTAAAAAATAGCGATTTGCAAGCCAGGGCACGGCACAAGCCGCTACACCTTGGGGCATAATGCCGACACTTTTATGACCACTGAGGGAATTCATTTTCATGCCCTCGTCTTTTTCCCCGCGGCTGTAGGGTTTTATTGCACATGATCAAGTCTTTGCGCCCATTGTTGCTGGCCGGTTTACTGTTTCCCCTGGCCTTTTCTGTTTCCGCCGCTGCGATCAACACCGGCCTGTCACCTAATGTCGAAAAGGCCATCAAGGCCAGCAAAATGCCGAACAGCGCCCTGTCGCTGGTGATGATCCCGCTCAACGGCCCTGGCACCCCGACCATTTACAACGCTGACGTCTCGGTCAATCCGGCCTCGACCATGAAACTGGTCACCACTTACGCGGCCCTGGAAATGCTCGGCCCGAACCATCAGTGGAAAACCGAGTTCTACACCGATGGCACCCTCAGCGGCGGCATCCTCAACGGCAACCTCTACCTCAAGGGTGGTGGCGACCCCAAGCTGAACATGGAAAAACTCTGGTTGCTGATGCGCGACCTGCGCGCCAACGGTGTGACGCAAGTCACCGGCGACCTGGTGCTGGACCGCAACTTCTTCATGCAGCCGCAACTGCCCGAGTTCAACGACGACGGCAATGACGACAACAAGCCGTTCCTGGTCAAGCCCGACTCGCTGCTGGTCAACCTCAAGGCCCTGCGTTTTGTCGCGCGCAACGACAATGGCCGGGTGCTGGTCTCGGTGGAGCCGCCGATCGCCAGCATTCGCATCGACAACCAGGTCAAGGCGATCAATTCCAAGCAATGCACCGGGGGCGTACGGTACAACCCGGTCACCCAGGCCGACGGCAGCGTGACCGTGACCGTCGGCGGCCAGCTGGGCGAAGGCTGCAGTTCCCAGACTTACCTGTCGCTGCTCGACCACGCGACCTACACCGCCGGTGCGGTACGGGCGATCTGGAAAGAGTTGGGTGGCAGCATCCAGGGCAAGGATGTGCTGGCGGCAACGCCGAAAAACGCCAAGGTCCTGGCCCGCGCCTTCTCGCCGGATCTGGCGGAAATCATCCGCGACATCAACAAATACAGTAACAACACCATGGCCCAGCAGCTGTTCCTGAGCCTGGGCCAGAAATTCCGCACCGACGCCGACGGTGACGACGCCAAGGCTGCCCAACGTGTCGTGCGTCAGTGGCTGGCAAGGAAAGGCATCACCGCGCCGCACCTGGTGATGGAGAACGGCTCCGGCCTGTCCCGTGCAGAACGTGTAAGCGCCCGGGAAATGGCGGCAATGTTGCAAGCCGCATGGCGCAGCCCGTATTCCGCCGAGTTCATCAGTTCGATGCCGATTGCCGGCACCGACGGCACGATGCGCAAACGCCTGAAGACCACCGCAATGCGCGGTGAGGCCCACGTCAAGACCGGCACACTGAACACGGTACGGGCGATCTCCGGCTACAGCCGCGACATCAATGGCAACACCTGGGCGGTGGTGGCGATCCTCAACGACAAGGCACCGTTTGGCGCATCCTCGGTGCTGGACCAGGTGCTGCTGGACCTGTATCGCCAGCCGAAATTGCCGGAAACGGCTTCGGTGTTGTAACAGACACCACAGATTCCCTGTAGGAGCGAGGCTTGCCCGCGAAACAGACGGCGCGGTTTATCAGTTGAACCGCATTATCGTTCTTCGCGGGCAAGCCTCGCTCCTACAGGGGGATATGCGTACAGCCTTAATCCATCTCGCTTTCAACCCGATCCCGCCCCGCCTGTTTCGCCGCATAAACCCCGGAATCCGCCCGCAGCAGCAACTCATCCGCCCCCTCCCCGACCCGCCAGCTGGCAATACCGAAACTCGCGGTGACGATCCCGACGTCGTCGATCGGCGAGTTGCGCAGCCCTTGCCACAACTCCAGCGCCAACACATGGGCCTGTGAGCCGTCGATACCGGGGCAGAGCACCATGAACTCCTCGCCACCCAGGCGACAGAACACGTCCGAGCGGCGCAGCCGATGGCCGATGCGCTCGCAGACCGCCTGCAACACCCGATCGCCCACCGCGTGACCATGCTGGTCATTGATGCGCTTGAAATGGTCGATATCGAGCATGATCACCGACAATTCGCCGCCACCGCGCTCGACCCGGGCCATTTCGGTGGTCAGCCGTTCCTGGAAATAGCGGCGATTGTGGATCCCGGTCAGGGAGTCCGTGACCGACAGCGCCCGCAGCTCTTCCTCGACCCGTTTCAGGTCGGTGATGTCCGAGATGTAGCCATGCCAGAGCACACCGCCGCCGGGCAGCTCCTCCGGGGTCGCCTCGCCACGGACCCAGCGCAGGCCGCGCACGGGCAATTGCACGCGGTACTCTTCGCGCCACGGGCTGAGGCTGTCTGCCGACTCCCGGATCGAGGCGCGGACCCGGGTCGTATCCTGGGGATGAATCCGGGTGAACATCGTTTCGGCATTGAGCAACAATACCTCGGGCTCCAGCTCATAGATCTCACGGATACCGTCGCTGGCGTAAATCACACTGAAGCGCCCGTCGAACTCCATCTTGATCTGGTAGATGCCGCCGGGCACATGGGCGCTGAGTTTCTTCAGCAACAGATCCCGGGCCGCCAAGGCCTCGTGGACCCGTTTGCGCTCGGTGATGTCGATGCAGATCGCCAAGTGGCCGACCCACAGGCCCTGCTCGTCAAGTACCGGGGTGGCCAGCATGTTCACCGTCAGATGGCTGCCATCGCTGCGCAGCAGGGTCCACTCCCGCGCTTCGTGACCGCCCTCTTCACCGCCCTCGACCAACATCGCCTGGCAGGTTGGAATCGGCTTGCCATAACGCGCGCTCAACTCCGCCGAGCGCGCCATGAGTTCCCGGGGCAGGTGCAGGTTTTCCAGGGTCATATGGCCCACCGCTTGCGCGCTGGTGTAGCCGAGCATTTGCTCCGCACCGGCGTTGAACGTGCTGATGATGCCCCGCAGGTCGGTGGCGATGATCGCTACCTGCGTCGCGGCATCCAGCACGCCGCGCAACTGGCCATGGGTGCCGCGCAGTTCATGTTCACGGGCGCGCAACTCATGGGTGCGCTGTTCGACCAGTTTCAACGCCCGCTGACGCTGACTGACCAGCACGTAAAGCAAGGCACTGAGCAACACACTGAGCAAACCGCCCAGCACCACCAGGCTCGTCACCGAAGAATGGTTGGCGTCCAGAAAAGCCTCGCTGGGCAGTATGTCGACTTGATAGTCGCGGTCGGCCATTCGCAGCAACCGGCTCGCCGACAATTCGCTGGCAGCAGGCTTATTGACGGACTCGAACAGCACTTCGTGCTGATCGTCTGTGGATAAGTCGAGGATACGCACCGAGAGATAATCACGGTCCGCCTCGGGCAACCCGTCTGCCAGCAACTGGTGCATGCTGATGACCGCCATCACATAGCCGTAGGGTTTGCCTGCCGCCGCGCCCGGACTGTTGCGCGACATCACCGGCATCAACAGCAGCACACCGCGCGCATAGGCCGGTTCGATATTGATCAGGTGCAGCGGCGGCGACACCGCCATGCCACCCGACGCGTCCGCGCGCTCAAGTGTGGCGCGACGCGAAGGTTGGGCCAGCAAGTCATAGCCCAGTGGCGAGCCGAGTGTGCTTCGGGTCTGATTGAAGAGTACCGGCACGTACTCATCCCGTTCGGCCGCCAGTTGCAGTTGACCGTTGTCCAGCACTTCGCGGATGGTGAAATCAGGCAGCCCTTCTTCGCGCACCTGGCGCTCGAACGCCGGCCGTTCGGCACGGCTCACCCGCCGAGCGAACGAGTACGCCTGGGTTCGATGAAGCAAAGGTTGGGTGTAACCGTCGAATTCCTCGCGGGACACCGAGTTGGAATTGGCAAAGAACCGGCGCACGCCATCGAGGCGCTGCTCCTGATCTTCGAAGCGTTCTTCGATACGGCTGTAACGTTCGCTGGCCAGCAGTTGGAAACGTTGCCGCAATTGTTGGTGAAACAGATTCAGCGTCGACCAGGCCAGCAACCCCGTGAGAATCCCGCCGACGAGCAACACCAGCAGCGCGACCAGCCAGGCCGAGACGTCTTCACTGATAAACCCCAGGATCTTTGGGCGCACGGCGTTCAACGACATAGACGCAACTCAGGACGCCAGGTGCGGGAAAGCGCTTTGGCTACCTTGAGTTATAGCTATTAGCCACTAATTTCACCAGTATTGCAGGAAACCAAGAGCCCTTTAAAAATCAAGGCTCTGTGGATCCAACTTTTTAAAGCGTCAACGAGCCGTTATTTTCCAGGCGCGATGGATCTTGCCATTACGGGCGAAATCCGGATCAATGGTCTGGGCAGTGATTTCCTCGACCGCGTAACGCTCGGTGAGGTTCTCCTCCAGGGTGAACTTGCGGAAGTTGTTGGAGAAGTACAACACCCCGCCCGGTGCCAGCCGCGCCATGGCCAGGTCGATCAGTTGCACCTGGTCCCGTTGCACATCGAAGATGCCTTCCATGCGCTTGGAGTTGGAGAAGGTCGGCGGGTCGATGAAGATCAGGTCGTACTCGTCACGGCAGGCGTCGAGCCAGACCATCACGTCGCCCTGCTCCAGCCGGTTCTTGTCGGAGAAGCCATTGAGCGACAGGTTGCGCCGCGCCCAGTCCAGGTAAGTTTTCGACAAGTCGACGCTGGTGGTGCTGCGCGCACCGCCCTTGGCCGCATGGACGCTGGCGGTCGCGGTGTAGCAATACAGGTTGAGGAAACGCTTGCCGGCCGCCTCTTTCTGGATTCGCATGCGCATCGGCCGGTGATCAAGGAACAGCCCAGTGTCGAGGTAGTCGGTGAGGTTGACCAGCAGCTTCACGCCGCCTTCGTTGACCTCGACAAACTTGCCCTGGGCCGCCTGGCGCTCGTACTGCTTGGTGCCGCTCTGGCGCTCGCGACGCTTGACCACCACGCGGCTCTTGTCGATGTTCAACGCCTGGGGAATGGCCGCCAGGGCATCGAACATGCGCGCCGAGGCTTTTTCCGGATCGATGGATTTCGGTGCGGCGTATTCCTGGACGTGGACCCAATCCTGATACAGGTCGATGGCCATGGAGTATTCCGGCATGTCGGCGTCATACACGCGATAGCAGTCGATGCCTTCACGCTTGACCCACTTGCCCAGGGCCTTGAGATTCTTTTGCAGGCGATTGGCGAACATCTGCCCGCCTTCGCTCAGGCGCGGCTGCTCGACCACCACCGGCGCCGGTTTGATCGGGTTGCCGTTCTTGTTGTACTTCTCGTACTTGCCCGGCACCACATCGTTGTCGGCGACTTCGACTTCAGCTTGAGCTTGTTCGCGCTCGACCTGACGCTGTTCCGGGGTGCGCCGCTCACCGGTGACGAACTGGTCTGGCGTGACCTTGATCAGCAGCAATTTGCACGGCAAGGCGCCGTTCCAGAATGAATACTGTTTGTGGCTGCGAATGCCCATGCGCTTGCCCAGGTCCGGGGCGCCGGTGAAGACTGCGGCTTCCCAGTTCAGGCAGGCCTGACGCAAACGTTCGCCGAGGTTCTGGTACAGGTAGAGCAGGCTCGCCTCGTCACCCAGGCGTTCGCCGTACGGCGGGTTGCAGATCACCAGGCCTTTCTGGTTCTGGTCCGGACGCGGTTCGAAGGTACCGACCTCGCCCTGGTAGATCTTGATCCACTCGCTCAGGCCGGCGCGCTCGACGTTGTTGCGGCCCGGTTGAATCAGGCGCGGGTCGGCTTCATAGCCACGAATCCACAGCGGTGGCCTGGCCAGGCCGGCCGCGCAACGCTCGGTGGCTTCTTCGTGAAGTTTTTTCCACAGCGCTGGCACGTGACCGAGCCAGGCCGTAAAGCCCCACTGTTCGCGACGCAGGTTCGGTGCCATATCGGCAGCGATCATCGCTGCTTCCACCAGGAAGGTACCGACACCGCACATCGGGTCGGCCAGGGCGCCGCCTTCGGCAGCAATCCGTGGCCAGCCGGCACGGATCAGGATCGCCGCCGCGAGGTTTTCCTTCAGCGGTGCCGCCCCCTGCTGCAAGCGATAGCCGCGCTGGTGCAGGCTGTGGCCGGAAAGGTCGAGGGAGAGAATCGCTTCGCCGCGATCCAGGCGCAGGTGAATGCGCAGGTCCGGGTTGAGCTTGTCGATGGATGGACGGTCGCCCTGTGGGGTACGCAGTTTGTCGACGATGGCGTCCTTGACCTTCAGGGCGCCGAAGTGGGTGTTGTCGATCCCCGAGCCGTGACCGCTGAACTCGACGGCCAGGGTGCCGTCGTTGAGCATGTGGTCTTGCCACTCGATATCGAGCACACCGTGGTAGAGGTCTTCGGCATCCTTCATCGGGAAACGCTTGAGCACCAGCAGCACCCGGTTCGCCAGACGCGACCACAGGCACAGGCGATAGGCGGTTTCCATGGTGGCCATGCCGCGCACGGCAGAGGTGTGCTCACGCGCTTCTTCAAGGCCAAGCCCGACGGCTTCCTCGATAAGCAGGCCTTCAAGGCCTTTGGGGCAAGTGAGGAAGAGTTCGAAACGATCGGACATGGGAATTCCAGAACCTTTAGCTGAGTGGACCGGCAACGCATTGCCGGCCCGGTTTTCAATCAGGCGCTTTTCTAAAAGAGCGCCCGCGTGGCACGAAGGTGTGCCGTCCCACCCCTGCTGCTCCCGTCAAAAGAGCTTAGATGCACAGGTAGATAAAAAAGTTGAAGCAACAAAATGTCATAAATCGACCCTTCGTCGAATAATGCCCGGCGTAACGCGAGGTATTCTCAGCAAAGGATTAATCCCATCATCTAGCGCAGGGCTGATCATACCGGGGTTTGGTCCAACAACGGCGGACAAACATCGTGTTACTTATCGCTTTACCATCTTTATCGTTACGTCCTTATGACAAAACGATCATTCCCTCGATGTGACGCATTGGTTAGAACTCAATACAGGTTGACGTCGCAACGGCGTCAACACCTTGGCTCGCGACGCCGGCAGCGAGCCCCAACGGCAGGAATTTTTCTGCCAGACCTCAATTGAGGTCGACGCGATACCTACAGTCAACAAGTGAGGGCAACACCCTATGAGAAGACTTAAGCGTGATCCGTTGGAAAGAGCATTTTTGCGCGGATATCAATATGGCGTTGGTGGCAAATCCCGTGAGCTTTGCCCATTTACTCTACCGTCGGTACGCCAAGCCTGGATTAACGGCTGGCGAGAAGGACGCGGCGACAACTGGGACGGTATGACCGGCACTGCGGGAATCCACAGACTCAACGAACTTCACGCCGTCGGCTAACACAGGGCACAACACTCCGACACGACAATCTGAATACGTAACGACTTACCACGCACGCCCCATCCGGGCGGCGGGCTCCGGCCCAAGGGCTCCCTCGAGGAGCCCTTTTTTATGCCTCGCCTGTCGGTCACCTACCCCTGTAGGAGCCAGGCTTGCCGGCGAAGAACGCTAACGCGGTACAACAGATACACCGCGGCGCCTGGTTCGCCTGTAGGAGCCAGGCTTGTCGGCGAAGAACGCTAACGCGGTACAACAGATACACCGCGGCGCCTGGTTCGCGGGCAAGCCTCGCTCCTACAAGGGATCAGCGCAAGGCTGCTATGGCGTCCACGGACTCGCGAATCAACGCCGGGCCCTTATAGATGAAGCCGGAATACAGCTGCACCAGGCTCGCTCCTGCCGCGATTTTTTCTGCCGCATGTTTGCCTTCGGTGATGCCACCCACGGCGATGATCGGCAAACGACCCGCCAGCTCCGCCGCCAGCACTTTCACCGTGTGGGTGCTCTTCTCGCGAACCGGTGCGCCGGACAGGCCGCCCGCCTCGTCACCGTACTCCATGCCTTCGACGCCGACACGGCTCAGGGTGGTGTTGGTGGCGATGACCGCGTCCATTCCCGTTTCGATCAACGCTTGCGCGACCTGAACGGTTTCTTCGTCGGTCATGTCCGGTGCAATCTTGATTGCCAACGGGACGTGCTTGCCGTGACGCAACGCCAGTTCCGCGCGACGCGTGGCCAGGTCGGCCAGCAGCTGCTTGAGCGAGTCACCGAACTGCAGGCTGCGCAAGCCCGGGGTGTTCGGCGAGCTGACGTTGACCGTCACGTAGCTGGCGTGGGCGTAGACCTTGTCCAGGCAGATCAGGTAATCGTCGACCGCTCGCTCGACCGGCGTGTCGAAGTTCTTGCCGATATTGATCCCCAGCACGCCTTTGTACTTGGCCGCTGCCACGCGGGCCAACAGGTGATCGACGCCGAGGTTGTTGAACCCCATGCGGTTGATGATCGCCTCGGCTTCGGGCAGACGGAAAATCCGTGGCTTCGGGTTGCCCGGTTGCGAACGCGGGGTGATGGTGCCGATTTCGACAAAGCCGAAACCCAGTTGGGCAAAACCGTCGATGGCCGCGCCATTCTTGTCCAGACCGGCTGCAAGGCCCACCGGATTCGGGAAGTCCAGGCCCATGACGGTCACCGGCATTTTCGCCGGCGCCTTGCACAGCAAGCCGTTGAGGCCCAAACGCCCGCCCGCGCCGATCAGGTCCAGGGACAGATCGTGGGAGGTTTCCGGGGAAAGTTGGAACAACAGCTGACGGGCCAGGTTGTACATGGGCGGCTTTGACTCGATTGGCGGCGAAATGAGGCGGCGATTATAGCCGGGCATCGGGGGTGCAGGCGAGGCACGCCGCAAAAACAGCCGACGATGGCATATGCCTTGCACCGTCACTGGCAATCAGCACCCATGCCAACGGCGGAATGGGTCGAAAGACAAAGGCGTCGTCACTTGGCCTTGCTCGGGCAAGCAGCCGGTACGGCGCTTTTTTATGGAAGGTGTTTGCCCATGATTGAAATTCCAGCCTCCCCACTGGCCTGGGTCCACGGCAGCGATGCCCCGGAAAAGACCGAAATCAACCTCGGCTTCATGGCCCTGAGCGACTGCGCTTCGGTGGTGGTCGCGGCCACCCAGGGTTTCGCCCAGCCCTATGGCCTGACCCTGAACCTCAAGCGCCAGTCGTCGTGGGCCAATCTGCGGGACAAACTGGTCAGTGGTGAACTCGACGCCGCTCACAGCTTGTACGGCTTGATTTATGCGGTTCATTTAGGGATAGGCGGCGTGGCCGCGACCGACATGGCCGTGTTGATGGGCCTGAACCAGAACGGCCAGAGCATCAACCTGTCCCATGGCTTGCAGGCCCTGGGCGTGACCAGTCCTGAAGCACTGGAGCGGCACGTGCACCAAAGTCGCCCAAAACTGACCTTCGCCCAGACGTTTCCCACCGGCACCCACGCCATGTGGCTGTATTACTGGCTGGCCAGCCAGGGCATCCATCCGTTGCACGACGTCGACAGCGTGGTGGTGCCGCCGCCGCAAATGGTCGCGCACCTGCAAGCGGGGCGCATTGACGGTTTCTGCGTCGGCGAACCCTGGTCCGCCAGTGCGGTCAAGCAGAATCTCGGTTTCACCCTGGCGACGACCCAGACCATCTGGCCCGATCACCCGGAAAAAGTCCTCGGCTGCACCCGCACTTTCGTCGAGCAATACCCCAACACCGCGCGGGCGCTGGTGATGGCGATTCTGGAGGCCAGCCGCTTCATCGAAGCCAGCACCGAGAATCGCCGCAGCACCGCTCAATTGCTCAGCGCAGCGCAATACCTGGACGCTCCGCTCGACTGCATCGAACCGCGCTTGCTCGGCGACTATGCCGATGGCCTGGGCAATCGCTGGCAGGACCCGCACGCACTGCGCGTGCACGGCGCAGGCGAGGTCAACTTGCCTTACTTGTCCGACGGCATGTGGTTCATGACCCAATTCCGCCGCTGGGGGTTGTTGCGCGACGATCCGGACTACCTCGCCGTGGCGCGTCAGGTGCAGCAACTAGACTTGTATTCAGAGGCCGCCGCCGCAGTCGGGGTCGCCACCGGGAATCAGTCGATGCGCAGCAGCCAGTTGATCGACGGCAAGGTCTGGGACGGCTCGGACCCTGCCGGCTATGCCCGCAGTTTCAAGCTGCATGCCATGAGCGACAGCTCACCTCTTTTCGCCAGCCGCTGACAGGAGACTGCAAATATGTTGCGAATCCTGCTGATCAACGACACTGCGAAGAAAGTCGGTCGCCTCAAAGCCGCCCTGACCGAAGCCGGGTTCGAGGTGATCGACGAATCAGGCCTGACCATCGACCTGCCCGCGCGCGTCGAAACGGTGCGTCCGGACGTGATCCTGATCGATACCGAGTCACCGAGCCGCGATGTCATGGAGCAAGTGGTGCTTGTAAGCCGCGATCAACCGCGGCCGATCGTGATGTTTACCGACGAGCATGACCCTGACGTGATGCGCCGGGCGATCAAGTCCGGAGTCAGCGCCTACATCGTCGAAGGCATTCACGCACAACGCTTGCAGCCGATTCTCGACGTGGCCATGGCGCGCTTCGAAAGCGACCAGGCCCTGCGTGCGCAACTGCACGCCCGGGACCAGCAACTGGCCGAGCGCAAGCGCATCGAACTGGCCAAGGGACTGCTGATGAAGATGAAGGATTGCAATGAGGAACAGGCCTACACCCTGATGCGCCGCCAGGCCATGAGCCGCCAGCAGAAGCTGATTCAGGTGGCGGAGCAGATCATTGCCATGAGTGAGTTGCTGGGCTGATTCCCCAATGATCGTTCCCACGCGCAGCAAAGGAATGCCGCCATGGACGCTCTGCGTCCGCTTCGAGCTGTGACGCAGAGCGTCACGGGATGCATTCCCACGCGGAGCGTGGGAATGATCATCCCGAATGTGGCACAGATCTCGCTAGGTAATCATCACAGGTAACCAACGGCGGTTGCCCCACCTACGACAAAGACGTCGCTCACCCCATTCGCCCCTGGCGAGTCGGGTGGCGGCGTTTTTTTGTTTTGGCCCCACGGGGCCGGTGGTGCGGCCGAAGACGGCGCCCCACTTGCAAGCTCATGACTCCTTCTCGAGACGACTAACAGCTGAGGTGCGCGATGAATTCAAGCTTCTGGAAATCCGGCCATACCCCGACACTGTTCGCGGCCTTCCTCTATTTCGACCTGAGCTTCATGGTCTGGTACCTGCTCGGTCCGCTCGCCGTGCAGATTGCCACCGACCTGCAACTGACCACCCAGCAACGCGGGCTGGTGGTCGCCACGCCTATCCTGGCCGGGGCCATCCTGCGATTTGTGATGGGCCTGCTGGCTGACCGCCTGTCGCCCAAGACCGCCGGGCTGATCGGCCAGGTGATTGTCATCTGCGCCCTGTTCGTCGCCTGGAAACACGGGATTCACAGCTATGAACAAGCGTTGCTGCTGGGCCTGTTCCTCGGCATGGCCGGCGCGTCCTTCGCCGTTGCGCTGCCGCTGGCCTCGCAGTGGTACCCGCCGCAGCATCAAGGCAAAGCCATGGGCATCGCCGGCGCCGGTAACTCCGGCACTGTGCTCGCAGCCCTGATCGCCCCGGTCCTCGCCGCTTCGTTTGGCTGGAGCAACGTGTTCGGCTTCGCCCTGATTCCGTTGATCCTGACTATCATCACCTTTGCCTGGCTGGCCAAGAACGCCCCTGAACGGCCGAAAGCCAAATCCGTTTCCGACTACTTCAAGGCCTTGGGCGACCGCGACAGCTGGTGGTTCATGTTCTTCTACAGCGTGACCTTCGGTGGTTTCATCGGCCTGGCCAGCGCCCTGCCCGGCTACTTCAACGACCAATACGGCCTGAGCCCGGTGACCGCCGGTTATTACACCGCGGCCTGTGTGTTCGGTGGCAGCCTGATGCGTCCGTTGGGCGGCGCCCTGGCCGACCGTTTCGGCGGGATTCGTACACTGCTGGTGATGTACACCGTGGCCGCGACCTGCATTGCGGCGGTGGGTTTCAATCTGCCGAGTTCCTACGCCGCCCTGGCACTGTTCGTGTGCACCATGCTCGGTCTGGGTGCGGGCAATGGCGCGGTATTCCAGTTGGTTCCGCAGCGCTTCCGTCGGGAGATCGGCGTAATGACCGGTTTGATCGGCATGGCCGGTGGTATCGGTGGTTTCGCGCTGGCGGCCGGCATGGGCGCGATCAAGCAAAGCACCGGCAGTTATCAGATGGCGCTGTGGTTGTTCGCCAGCCTCGGGGTCCTCGCCTGGTTCGGCCTGCACGGGGTGAAACGTCGCTGGAGAACCACCTGGGGTTCGGCTGCCGTCACCGCTGCACGGGTATGAGGGCTGAATGAGCCTGCAACTGAGTTTCGCCGAAGCGAGCGCCATCGGCCCTCGCGAGGAGAACCAGGACGCCCTGCGCCTGGTCACTCCAACGCCGGCGCTGGCGGCGAGCAAGGGTTATCTGTTCGCCATCGCCGACGGCGTCAGCCAGTGCGCCGATGGCGGCCTGGCCGCCCGCTCGACCTTGCAGGCCCTGGCGCTGGACTACTACGCCACCCCGGAAACCTGGGGTGTCGCCCAGGCGCTGGATCGCCTGTTGCTGGCACAGAATCGCTGGCTGCAAGCCAACGGTGGCGGGCAGCCCTTGCTCACCACGGTCAGCGCCCTGGTCATGCGTGGCAGGCGCTTCACCCTGGCCCATGTCGGCGATTGCCGGGTTTATCGCTGGCACGCCAACGCTTTGCAACGGGTCAGCGAGGATCATGTCTGGGACCAACCGGGCATGCAGCATGTACTCAAACGGGCGCTGGGGCTGGATCAGCACCTGGTGCTGGATTTTCTCGATGGCGAATTGCGCGTCAACGAAAGCTTCGTGCTGCTCAGCGATGGTGTCTGGGCCGTGCTGGGCGATACCGCCATTGCGGCGATCCTGCGCGATCAGCCCGATCTGGCCAGCGCCGCGCAGACCTTGGTCAGCGCCGCGCATCTGGCCGGCAGTCAGGACAATGCCAGCGCCTTGCTGGTGCGGGTCGATGCCTTGGGTGAAACCAGTATCGGCGATGCATTGATTCATTTGCAGCAATGGCCGCTGCCGCCTGCGCTCAAACCAGGCCAGACTTTCGAGGGCTGGGAGGTCGAAGGAATACTCGGGCAAAGCCAGCAATCGCTGCTCTATCGGGTTCGCGACGGGCAACAACAGCCCTGGCTATTGAAAACCTTGCCCGGCGCGTTGCGCGACGACCACCTGGCCGGGCAAGCGTTGTTGTCGGAGGAATGGTTTCTCAAGCGCGTGGCCGGACGGCACTTCCCTGAAGTCCACGCCGCCAGCCAGCGTCAGCATTTGTACTACGTGATGCGTGAATATTCGGGATCGACCCTGGCGCAACTACAGGAGAAAGCCGGACCGCTGCCCCTGGCCCAATGGCTGGACCTGGCCGAACGCCTGCTGCGGGCGGTGGGGATGCTGCACCGACGGCAGATTCTCCATCGCGATATCAAGCCGGAGAACCTGCTGCTGGGGGACGACGGTGAGTTGCGCCTGCTGGACTTCGGCCTCGCCTACTGCCCCGGCCTGTCCGAAGACCAGCCCTCTACCCTGCCCGGAACGCCCAGCTACATCGCGCCGGAAGCCTTTGGCGGAGGCACACCGACGCCGCAACAGGATCTGTATGCGGTCGGCGTGACCTTGTATTTCCTGCTCACCGGGCAATATCCCTACGGCGAAATCGAAGCGTTCCAGCGACCGCGATTTGGCGTGCCGGTCAGTGCCAGCCGCTACCGGCCCGACCTGCCGGAATGGATCGCGCAAAGCCTGGAGCGCGCCGTTGCGGCAGATCCGGATCAGCGATTTGAAACGGCGGAAGAATGGTTGCTGCTATTGGAACAGGGCGAACGGCGCAGCTTGAGCGTGCGGCCCAGACCCTTGCTGGAGCGCGAACCGCTGAAGGTCTGGCGGACATTGGCGCTGGTGTCGTTGGTGGTGAATCTGGTGCTGCTGATATTGGTGTTTCGTGGCTAGAAATCGCAGCCTCGTTCCCTGTAGGAGCGAGGTAGCTCGCGAAGGTCGTGAACGATAACGCGTAAAACCAGATGTCCAGCGGCGCCTTTGGCTTTTTCGCGAGCAAGCTCGCTCCTACAGGGAACGAGGTTGCGATTCGTTGGGCTTCTGCCTTAAAACCGGGCGTCTCGCCTTAATTCGGTGCATGAAAATATTGCTGAATCTGCGCAACACCCCTGAAACCGCTGCTTTTCGCCACTTGGCACAACCACTGCATTACCTCTCCCAACCAACATAAAGCCCAACCTTCAACGACGAAGGGTGCGCTGCCCGAGAGAACGGGACAAGGACAAAGGCGTCCTCGCCAGGCAACTGGCGGGATGCCTTTTTTTGTTTGCGCAAAATTTGTCGAGCAAGACCACAAAGCCCTGATGAGGCGGGTCTGAGCTCCCCGGAGAACCTGATGAAAAAACTAAAACTGGTGATGATCGGCAACGGCATGGCCGGGGTGCGCACCCTGGAAGAACTGCTCAAGCTGAGCAACGAGCTGTACGACATCACGGTCTTCGGCGCCGAACCCCATACCAACTACAACCGCATCCTGCTGTCGCCGGTCCTGGCCGGCGAACAGACGTTCGAAGAGATCGTGCTCAACGACCTGGACTGGTACCTGGAAAACAACATCAAGCTGCTGCTCAACCGCAAAGTGGTGGAAATCGACCGGGTCAAACGCCGGGTCATTGCCGAAGACGGCAGCGAAGCCGAATACGATCGCCTGCTGATCGCCACCGGTTCGACCCCGTTCATCCTGCCGATTCCCGGCAACACCTTGCAGGGCGTGATCGGCTACCGCGACATTGCCGACACCCAAGTGATGATCGACACCGCCAAGACCCACAAGCACGCCGTGGTCATCGGCGGCGGCCTGCTCGGCCTGGAAGCCGCGAACGGCCTGATGCTGCGCGGCATGCATGTCACCGTGGTGCACATCGGCGAATGGTTGCTGGAGCGGCAACTGGACAAGACCAGCGGCGAACTGCTGCAAACCGCCCTTGAAGGCCGCGGCCTGCACTTTCGCCTGCGCGAACAGACCCAGGCCCTGCACGACGCCGGCAATGGCCGGGTCGGTTCGGTCGAGTTCAAGAACGGCGACATCATCCCCGCCGACCTGGTGGTGATGGCCGCCGGTATCCGCCCCAGCACCGAACTGGCGGAAAAAGCCGGCATCCCCTGCAACCGCGGGATTCTGGTCAACGATACGATGCAAACCTACGACCCTCGGGTCTACGCCATCGGCGAATGCGCCAGCCACCGCGGAACCGCCTACGGCCTGGTGGCGCCGCTGTTCGAACAGGCCAAGGTCTGCGCCAACCACCTGGCCCAACTGGGTTTCGCCACGTACAAGGGCTCGGTGACCTCGACCAAACTGAAAGTCACCGGCATCGACCTGTTTTCCGCCGGCGACTTCATGGGCGGCGAAGGCACCGAGACCATCACCCTCTCCGACCCGATCGGCGGGGTCTATAAAAAACTGGTGATCAAGGATGACGTGCTGGTCGGCGCCTGCCTGTACGGCGATACGGCAGACGGCGGTTGGTATTTCCGGCAGATTCGTGAGAACCATGCGATCGGCGAAATCCGCGATCACCTGATGTTCGGCGAAAACGCCTTGGGTGACGTAGGACACCAGGGTCAGGACAAGGCCATGAGCATGGCCGACACCGCCGAAGTCTGCGGTTGCAACGGCGTATGCAAAGGCACCATCGTCAAGGCGATTCAGGAACACGGGCTGTTCAGCGTCGACGACGTCAAGAAGCACACCAAGGCCGCCAGCTCCTGCGGCTCCTGCGCCGGCCTGGTGGAACAGATCCTGATCAACACCGTGGGCGGCGCCGCCGACGTCAAGCCCAAGAGCGAAAAAGCCATCTGCGGCTGCAGCGACCTCAACCACGGACAACTCCGCCAGGCCATCCGCGAACAGCATCTGCTGACCATTGCCGGCACCCTGAGCTACCTGAATTGGCGCACCCCGAACGGCTGCGCCACCTGCCGCCCGGCGCTCAACTATTACCTGATTTCCACCTGGCCGGGCGAAGCCAAGGACGATCCGCAGTCGCGCCTGATCAACGAACGCGCCCACGCCAACATTCAGAAAGACGGCACTTACTCGGTGGTGCCGCGGATGTGGGGCGGCGTGACCAACCCCTCGGAGCTGCGGCGCATCGCCGACGTGGCCGACAAGTACAACGTGCCGATGGTCAAGGTCACCGGCGGCCAGCGCATCGACTTGCTGGGGATCAAGAAGCAGGACCTGCCGGGGGTGTGGAAGGATCTCGACATGCCCTCCGGCCATGCCTACGGCAAATCCATCCGCACCGTGAAAACCTGCGTCGGCAGCGAGTTCTGCCGCTTCGGCACCCAGAACTCGACGCAACTGGGGATTGAGCTGGAGCATGACCTGTTCAACATGTGGTCACCGCACAAAGTGAAGCTGGCGGTTTCCGGTTGCCCACGCAACTGCTCGGAAGCCGGCATCAAGGACGTCGGAATTATCGGCGTGGATTCCGGCTGGGAGATGTACATCGGCGGCAACGGCGGGATCAAGACCGAAGTCGCCGAGTTCTTCGTCAAGCTCAAGACCGCCGAAGAAGTGCGCGAATACAACGGCGCCTTCCTGCAGCTCTACCGCGAAGAAGCCTTCTACCTCGAGCGCACCGTGCATTACCTGCAACGGGTCGGCATGGAACACATCAAGAAAGCCGTGCTGGAAGACCCGGAGCGACGCCAGGCACTCAATGCGCGCCTGCAATTCTCCCTGTCGTTCGAACAGGATCCGTGGAAGGAACGTCTGGAACAGCCGCTGCTGAAAAAAGAATTCGAGGTCATCCCCGTGAAGAACCTGGAGGTGCTGGCATGACCTGGCTGGATATCTGCGCACTGGAAGAGATCAATGCCCTGGGCTCGCGGATCATCGCCGGCCCGAAAGGCGACATCGCGATCTTTCGTACCAGCGACGATGAAGTGTTCGCCCTCGACGACCGCTGCCCGCACAAGGGCGGTCCGCTGTCCCAAGGCTTGATCTATGGCAAACGCGTCGCCTGCCCGCTGCATAACTGGCAGATCGACCTGGAAACCGGCGAAGCCCAGGCACCGGACATCGGTTGCGCTCACCACCATGCGGCCCGGGTCGAAAATGGCCGGGTGCTGCTGTCCCTGCGGGAAGCAAGCTAATGAACCATCAGATCACCGCCTCCACCTGCTGTTATTGCGGGGTCGGCTGCGGCGTGCTGATCGAGCATGACGGCGAGCGCATCCTCGGCGTCAGCGGCGATCCGGCCCACCCGGCCAATTTTGGCAAACTGTGCAGCAAGGGCTCGACCCTGCACCTGACCGGCGACCCGGCGGCTCGGGCGTTGTACCCCGAACTGCGTCTGGGCAAAGGCCTGGCCCGCAGCCGTACCGATTGGGACACGGCCCTCGATCATGCCGCCAGCGTCTTCGCCGAAACCATCGCCGAACACGGCCCTGACAGCGTGGCGTTCTACATTTCCGGGCAATTGCTGACCGAGGATTACTACAGTTTCAACAAGCTGGCGCGCGCGCTGGTGGGCACCAACAACATCGACAGTAATTCACGGTTGTGCATGTCTTCGGCGGTGGTCGGTTACAAACGCAGCCTCGGTGCCGACGCTCCGCCCTGCAACTACGAAGATCTGGAATTGAGCGACTGCGTGATGATCGTCGGCAGCAACATGGCCTACGCGCATCCGATCCTGTTTCGTCGCCTGGAAGAAGCCAAATCCCGTCGGCCGCAGATGAAAGTCATCGTCATCGACCCGCGTCGCACCGACACCTGCGATCTGGCTGACCTGCACCTGGCAATACTGCCTGGTACCGACGTCGCGTTGTTCCATGGGATTTTGCACTTGCTGCTGTGGGAAGACTGGGTCGACCGCGATTTCATCAAGGCGCACACCCAGGGCCTGGCCGAATTGAAGAGCCTGGTGCGCGACTACACGCCGCAAATGGTGTCGCAGCTGTGCGGAATCAGCATCGAACAACTGCACCAATGTGCCGAATGGGTCGGCACTTCGCCGAGTTTCCTGTCGTTGTGGTGCATGGGGCTGAACCAGTCCACCGCCGGCAGCGCGAAGAACAGCGCACTGATCAACCTGCACCTGGCCACCGGGCAAATCGGGCGTCCCGGTGCCGGACCTTTCTCGCTGACCGGTCAGCCAAATGCCATGGGCGGACGGGAAACCGGCAGCTTGTCGAACCTGCTGCCAGGCCATCGCGAAGCCGGCAATCCCGAGCATCGAGCGCAAGTGGCAGCCTACTGGGGCGTTGATCAACTGCCGGAACAGACCGGGCTCACCGCCATCGAATTGTTCGAACAGGTTCGCAGCGGCAAAATCAAAGCCCTGTGGATTGCCTGCACCAACCCCGCGCAATCGATGCCGGACCAGAGCGCCGTGCGCGCGGCACTGCAGGCCTGCCCGTTCGTGGTTTTGCAGGAAGCTTTCCGCACCACCGAGACTGCCGCGTTCGCCGATCTGCTGCTGCCGGCCGCCAGCTGGGGTGAAAAAGAGGGCACGGTGACCAACTCCGAGCGGCGTATTTCCCACGTGCGGCAGGCAATCGTCGCACCCGGTGAGACCCGTTCCGACTGGGCGATCACCGTAGATTTCGCACAGCGCCTGGAAAAACATCTGCGTCCAGGGCAGGACAGTCTGTTCGCATTCGACACCCCGTCACAGATTTTCGACGAGTACAAACAACTGACTCGCGGCCGGGACCTGGACCTGTCCGGCATCAGTCATGCGCTGATCGACCGTCTCGGCCCACAGCAATGGCCCTTCCCCGAGGGAGCCAGTGAAGGCACGGCGCGGCTGTACCTGGACGGTGTTTTCCCGACTGCCAGTGGACGTGCGCAGTTTGTCGCCGACCCGTATCGTGCCGCCAAGGAACAACGGGATGCGCGTTTCCCCCTGACCCTGATCACTGGCCGTCTGCGCGACCAATGGCACGGCATGAGCCGCACCGGGACCGCCGCCCAGCTGTTCGGGCACGTCAGCGAAGCCGTGTTGAGCCTGCACCCGGAAGAATTGCGCCGCCATCGCCTGCAACCGGGAGACCTGATCAGCCTGAAAAGTCGTCGGGGTGCGGTGATCGTGCCCGTCGACAGCGATGACAGCGTGCGGCCCGGCCAGGCGTTCCTGCCGATGCATTGGGGCGACCGTTTCCTCAAGGGCGGCGTAAATACGCTGACCCAACCGGCTTTCGATCCCTTGTCGAAACAACCGGAACTCAAGCACAGCGGCGTGCGCCTGGAACCTGTGCACCTGCCGTGGCAGCTGTTCGCCCTCATCGAGGGCAATGTTCAACAGCATTTTGAGACGCTACGACCGCTCTGCGAGGCCTTTTCCTACACGAGCCTGAGCATCGCCGGCCGGGAACGCCCGGCGCTGCTCATACGCGCTGCCAGCGCCGTCGCGCCGGATCCGCAATTGTTGCGTGAGATCGATCGTTGCCTGGAGCTCAACGATGGCCCGGTATTGGCCTACGACGATCCTCGGCGCTCTATCGGCAAACGGGTGCGGATCGAGAATGGCCGGATCACTGCGATTCGCCTGGCCGGAGAAACCCTGGCCCGGCACTGGCTGCAAAACCTGTGGCTGGAAGGTCGCGCCGATGAACAATTGCGACGCTGGTTGCTCGCCCCGCTGAGCGCACCACCAGGCCAGGCCAATGCGTCGACCTCTGGCAGCAAAACCCTGTGCAACTGCATGAACGTGAGCCAAGGCGCGGTCTGTGCCGGCATCGGTCGAGGCCTGGACTTGCAGGGACTGAAACAAGAATTGGGCTGCGGCACGCAATGCGGCTCCTGTGTTCCGGAAATCAAGCGTTTACTGGCCGCCACCGCGCAGCCGGTCGCCGTTGTCTCGTGAGGAAAAACACTATGAGCGCAAAAGTCTGGCTGGTGGGTGCGGGTCCTGGCGACCCGGAATTACTGACCCTCAAAGCGGTACGGGCACTGCGAGAAGCGGATGTGGTGCTGATCGACGACCTGGTCAACGTCGCGGTACTGGAGCATTGCCCCCAGGCGCGGATCATTCCGGTGGGCAAGCGAGGTGGCTGTCGCTCTACGCCCCAGGCGTTCATCCATCGCCTGATGCTGCGTTACGCCCGTCAGGGCAAATGCGTGGTGCGGCTCAAGGGAGGCGATCCGTGCATCTTTGGCCGGGGCGGTGAAGAGGCACAGTGGCTACGTGAACGTGGCGTCGAGGCGGAGCTGGTCAATGGCATCACGGCCGGGCTTGCCGGTGCGACGCAGTGCGATATTCCGTTGACCCTGCGCGGCGTTGCGCGCGGCGTGACGCTGGTCACTGCCCACACCCAGGATGGCAGCAGCCTGAACTGGCAAGCCCTGGCCCAGGGCGGCACGACGCTGGTGATCTACATGGGGGTGGCGAAGCTGAGCGAGATCCGCGAGCAATTGCTGGCCGGCGGAATGGCGGCGGACATGCCGGTGGCGATGATTGAAAACGCATCCCTGCCGCATCAGCGGGAATGTCGCAGTGACCTGACGGCCATGGAGGAAGATGCCTGTGCTTTTGAATTGAAGAGCCCGGCGATCCTGGTGATCGGCGCTGTGGCAGGCCCTGATCATCGTAGGAGCGAGCTTGCTCGCGATGAACCTGAGAACATCGCGGGGTGTCAGTCTGGCAGCGTTATCGTTGACGACCATCGTCGGAACGCCGCCCGGAGCTAGCTCGCTCCTACAAGTAACGCCAGAACTCAAATCGCAGACGAAAAAAAGCCCGGCCTAAGCCGGGCTTTTCAGAGCTGCGAGCTAATTACTTAGCTTGAGCTTCAACCTGCGCTTCTACGCGACGGTTTACAGCACGGCCAGCGTCAGTAGCGTTGTCGGCAACTGGGCGGGATTCGCCGTAGCCAACAGACTGAACGCGGGACGATTCAACACCGTACTGGTTGGTCAGAACTTGCTTAACGGCGTTTGCACGACGCTCGGACAGTTTCTGGTTGTAAGCGTCAGGACCGACGGAGTCAGTGTGACCTTCAACAGTGGTGCTGGTCGATGGGTACTGCTTCATGAAGTCAGCGAGGTTCTTGATGTCGCCGTAGCTGTTAGGCTTGACTACCGACTTGTCGAAGTCGAACTTCACGTCCAGCTCAACACGAACAACTTCAGCAACTGCCGGGCAGCCATCAGCGTCAACAGTTACGTTGGCTGGGGTATCCGGGCACTTGTCAACGTTGTCGCACACGCCATCGTTGTCGCTGTCGGAGCAGACTTCAGCCGGTGCTGGAACTGGAGCAGCAGCAGGCTTGGAGCCGCCACCGAAGTTCACACCGATACCGACGCTTGGAGCCCACTCGGTGTCGCCCTGGTCGATGTTGTATTGAGCTTCAACGCCAGCACGGGCGTAGAAGTTCTCGGTGAAGTACAGCTTGGCACCGCCGCCAACGTTGGCGAAGGTGGAACGGTTGCGACCGTTCGAGCCGTTCTGATCAATGCTCTGATCGGAGAAGCCAGCCGAGACGTACGGACGGACCATGTCGCCTGGGTTGTTGAAGTGGTACAGAGCGTCCAGAGCGGTGTTGGCGCCCTTGATGTTCTGGCCGGAGTCAGAACGAACGTTGTGCACTTCGTCGTAAGCCAGACGCAGTTCAACGTCGTCGGTCAGGAAGTAACCTACGGAACCGCCGAACAGGTTGCCGTTGTTCTTGAAGTTACGAGCGCTGTCGAATTGTTCTTTCTTTGCGAAGCCTTCGATTTCAACTGCGCCTTGGCCTTGTGCCAGAGCGCCGAACGAAGTGGCGGCAATCAAAGAACCAATGGCCAAGCCCAAGGTGTTTTTCAGTTTCATCCGTTAAATCCCCATCTGGTGATTGTGAAGCAGTCCCGCAAACCGGGGGACAACTCGGCGGCAAGTCTATCAGAACTTGCCTACACGTAAGAGATATTTGCGCTGAACTAAGTTTCAGCAACGCCTGCAAATTTCTCACGCAATTTGTCTAGAGCACGTTTGTAACGCATTTTTGTCGCACTCAAACCCATGTGCATGATGTCTGCGATCTCCTGAAATTCCAGCTCTGCGACAAATCGTAGCACCAGGATTTCACGGTCGATCGGGTTCACATACACCAACCAGCGATCAAGTCCACCCTTTTCCTCGGGTTTCGGCGCCTTTTCTTCAGACGCTTCCTCGAGGGGGTCCAGACTCAAAGCGTCCATCAAGCGACGCTTTCGCCGTTCTTTCCGATACTGCGTGATGCATTCGTTGTACGTGATGCTATATAGCCATGTCTTGAACTTCGATTTGCCCTCGAAGTTCTTCAACCCATACAACACCTTCAACATCACTTCCTGACAGACATCGTCTGCGTCGCGATCGTTCCCAAGATACCGTGCACAGACGTTAAATAATGTTCTCTGGTAACGCCGCATCAGTTCTTCATAGGCGCGCGTTACGTGAAACAGCTCGGTGTGCGAGCGCGCGACCAACTCCTCATCAGAGAGCTCGCGGGGGTCGTAGCGCGTGGAGAGCGATTGAGCTTTATTCAAAACAAGTCAGGGCCGACAGTCAGGTCAATGTCCGCCGCGGCCCTTGCGGGCTTTCAGCGGCGGCATACATTAGCAGGGTTTGCCGGGTTAGCGGCTACTCACATGCTGCTCCAGGAGGATCCGATTGGAGAGAGAGACTAGCTCACCCTCATCGGTCAGCAATGTGGTTTTAACCGTGCCGATCTCTTCGATCTGACCTTCGACCTCGCCAACACGCACTTGTTGCCCAACCTGATACAACTCACGCACATAGATTCCCGCAAGAATCTGACCGGCAATTTCCCGGCTTCCCAAACCCATGGCCAGCGCAACCGCCAGACCAACGGTAATCAAAACAATCACAATCACATGGTTAAGCAGGTCAGTCTTGACCTCCAACTGGCTGATTGCGACCGAAATGCTGATGATAATCACCAGCCCCTGGGCGATTCGCCCCAGGCCAGCGGCGTAATCCAGTCCTACACCCTCTGCCGCTCCACGCACCAGCCCATTGGCCAATTGCGCCAGCAACACACCCACCAGCAGCACCAGCGCGGCGCCGAATACTTTCGGCAAATACAGCGCAAGCATATCAAGCGTAGCTGAAACTCGCTCAAGTCCAAGTGATTCTGCCGCAGAAACCAGAAAAATCAGCAAAACGAACCAGTAGACGATCTTCCCGATCAGGGTCGAGATCGGCACTTGCAGACCGGCCCTGGACAGCAATTTGGTCAGGCCGGTGCCGCCCATCAGACGATCGAGTCCCAGCTTGGCGAGCAACTTGGACAACAAAGTATCCAAAAGTTTCGCAACGACGAAACCCAACAGCAAAACAACCAGTGCACCGAACAGGTTCGGGATGAAATTTGCAACCTTGGTCCATAACGCAGTCATTGCAGTGACGAGGCTCTGAGTCCAGAGATCAAGTTCCATATTCAATCAGCCTTATCTGCAGTGCGAGCGGTAGGTTTACGGTGACGGGAAACCGGCGAGACATGGGCCGATCCGTTATTCAGGGCGATCATCAGCGCGGGCAGCCAGCGGCCCAGCAGGCTGAACAGATCCCCGGCGCCGACCTGCCGGTTGGCGGTTTTCAGTACACGGCCAAGGCATGCATCGTCGTCCCGGGTGGACGGTGATGCCTTGAGCATGTCACGCAAAGACTGTTCGAACGGATCGTGCATACGCACCTCTCGTGATGTCTGTGAAAGACGCGATCAAATTTGCCCGGGTCACATGGCGCACCTTCAGACCCAGCGCAAACGTCGGAATAACCACCACTGCCCCAGTGCCACCGAGAGCATCAGCGCACAGGCGACGAGGAAGCCATAGGGGCTTTCGGAGAACGGTATTCCGCCGACGTTGATCCCCAGGAGACCGGTCAGAAAACTCATCGGCAAAAAGATCCCGGTGATGATCCCGAAGCGGTACATCGTGCGGTTCATGCGCACGCTCAAACGTCTATCTTCGGCCTCGAGGACCAGCCCCACCCGCTCCCGGGTCAATTCCAGCTCCTCGAGATAACGGGTCAGGCTGTTGTTCAGTTCGTTCCAGTAATCGCCATCGTCTTCGACGAACCAGGGCAGTTTTATCCGCGTCAGCTGACCGAAAATATCCCGTTGCGGAGCGAGAAAACGCTTCAGCGCAGCCGCCCTGCGACGGATCTGCAAAATGGCTCCATGCTCGGGAGTGTACCGTTCGTCGGCATCCAGCTTTTCTTCTTCCTCATCGACCACTTCCGAGAGGCAAGCGACCAGATCCTGCACTTTGTGGGTGAGGTACTGAGCCATATAAAGGATGAGTTCGGAGGCGGTTTTCGGCCCTTTGCCTGCGGCGAGTTGCGCCAGCAGCTCGTCGGTGGCGCGCAATGGACGCAAGCGCAGGGAAATGACCCGTTGGGCCGAGGCGAAGATCCGCACCGACACCATGTCTTCCGGTTCGGCCCCGGGGTTGAGGTTGACCCCACGCAGAAACAGCAGCAGTTCGGAGTCCGGCAATGGCAAAAGACGCGGCCGGGTGTTCTCTTCCAGCAGCAGGTTACAGCTGAATTCGCTCAGGCCGCTGGATTTACGCAGCCAGGTCTGGGTTTGCGGATGGCTGCGATCCCAGTGCAGCCACAGGCTTTCATGGGCCTGCAGCTGCAAGTCATCGAGTTCAGTCCGGGCTATCGAACGCGCACCGCCTTTACCGTCCAGCACCAGGGCGTGTACCAGCCCCCACTGCGCGTTTTCTTCCTCGAACATCCTCACTCCTTTGTGGGTACGCCAGCTTATTCAGGCATTTCCAGCGGGCTTGGCGAGATGATCACGCCGTTATTGTCCGCATAAATGTAATGGCCCGGATGGAACGTCACGCCGGCAAAGGTCACGGCCACGTTCAGATCGCCGATACCGCGCTTGTCGGTCTTCATCGGGTGACTGGCCAGGGCCTGAACCCCCAGCTCGGTTTGCGCGATGACATCGACGTCACGGATGCAACCGTAGATCACCAGCCCTTCCCAACCGTTTTTCGCGGCTTTCTCGGCCAGCAGGTCGCCCAGCAGTGCGCGGCGCAGCGAACCGCCGCCGTCGACTACCAATACCTTGCCTTCACCCTTGAGCTCGACCTGCTCCTTGACCAGCGAGTTGTCTTCGAAGCACTTGATGGTCACGATTTCGCCGCCGAAGGAATCATGGCCGCCGAAATTGCTGAACATCGGTTCCAGCACCTGCACCAGCTCCGGATAGGCGTCGCACAGGTCAGGCGTGAGGTAATGTTTCATCGAGAAACTCCTGTAGTGAGAAGGCAAGCACGAACTTCACTGAGGGCACAGCCATCGAAAATGACCAGAACAGCTCAACGCGTCATATCTTAGCCGCAAGCCGATGAGAGCGAAATGCCCTTGTTAGAGCGTCAGGCTCGGATCGCAGTGGCAAAATCCGTTTTTTCGCCGAGCAAGGGTTTGCGCTGGTCCGCTAGCCAACGTGCGACCAATGGCCAGACTTCGGTCTGGGCCGCTTTGCTGACGAGCATTTCCACGTGACCAAAATCATCGCCAAAGCCCTGTTCGCGACCCAGGGTAACGAATTGTTTGTGCTCAGAACCCACTTGATCGAACAGTTTGCGACAGGCCCAGGCCGGATCCTGATGGTCACCCGTGGCACTCACGGCCAGCACCGGCAACTGGACGTCGGCCAGGCCGGCCCACCAATCCTTGTCGGCATCGCCAAAACGGCCGAACAAGCCATACCAGCGCATGCTTTCCAGGGCCAGGCCAATGGGCTCGTCCTCCGGACCGCGCTTGAGCCGTGACCCCGACAGCTGGGCAAAACGCTTGAGAATAAAGCGCCCGCCCCACTCCACCGGCGGAAATTTCAACGGCCAGTAGGTGCGGCTGACCTGTGTGCCGAAGAAGGCCGCCGACGCCACGAGCGCTTCGCCGATGTACTCGCCGCCCAATGCCGCGGCCAGCGTAATGCCGCCAAGGGAGTGACCGATCCAGTGCGGGACCTGGTCACTTTGCTCGCGCACGAAGGCGCCAATGGCTGGCAAATCATATCGCGCGTAGTCGGCAACGCGGTTATTGCGATAGTTCTGGTTGCGCTGGGACAGGCCATGACCGCGCATTTCCGCGATCCACACATCGAAGCCCAGCCGCGCCAGATAAGCGCCCAGCCCCAGGCCCTTGGGGGAAAACCAGAAACGGCGATTGGAAAAGCTGCCGTGCAACAGGATCACCGGCACGCCACGCACGGCCGGCTCATCGGCCATGCCAAGGCGGGTCACAGCCAGTTCGACGGTGCCGTCGGGGCTGTTGCCGGGTTTCAAACGATAGACGTCTTCGCTCAGATCACCGCGTCGTTCGGCGCTGATCAGGGCGACAGGAAATAGGTTGCTGCTGCTTTGCATAATGCTCTTGCACAAAAAAGGGCGGCTTCCAGAGGAGCCCGCCCTACTTGAATCTCTGAAGATGCGATCAATGACCGCAATGTCGATTATGTAGGAGCGAGCTTGCTCGCGATGGGCTTCAGGACGACGCGTTTATCCAGCAGAGGCGCGTTATCGTTAGCGTCCATCGCGAGCAAGCTTGCTCCTACAACAACAACATCATCAAGCCTGAGCTTGACCTTCAGCCAGGAAGAACCAGGTTTCCAGCACGGAATCGGGGTTCAGCGAAACGCTTTCAATGCCCTGCTCCATCAGCCATTTGGCCAGGTCAGGGTGGTCCGAAGGGCCCTGACCGCAAATGCCGATGTACTTGCCAGCCTTGTTACAGGCCTGAATCGCGTTGGCCAGCAGCTTCTTGACCGCCGGATTACGCTCGTCGAACAGGTGCGCGATGATCCCGGAGTCACGGTCCAGGCCCAGGGTCAACTGGGTCAGGTCGTTGGAACCGATGGAGAAACCGTCGAAGAACTCGAGGAATTCTTCCGCCAGGATCGCGTTGGACGGCAGCTCGCACATCATGATGATGCGCAGACCATTCTCGCCGCGGGCCAGGCCATTTTCGGCCAACAGATCAATCACTTGGCTAGCTTCGCCCAATGTACGGACGAAGGGCACCATGATTTCGACGTTGGTCAGGCCCATCTCGTTGCGCACGCGCTTGAGGGCGCGGCATTCGAGCTCGAAGCAGTCACGGAACGCTTCGCTGATGTAACGCGAAGCACCGCGGAAGCCCAGCATCGGGTTTTCTTCTTCCGGCTCGTAGAGCTTGCCGCCGATCAGGTTCGCGTATTCGTTGGACTTGAAGTCCGACAGACGCACGATGACCTTTTTCGGGGTGAACGCAGCGGCCAGGGTGCTGATGCCTTCAACCAGCTTGTCGACATAGAAGCCAACCGGATCGTCGTAACCGGCGATGCGCTTGTCGACGCTGTCCTTGATGTCCTGCGGCAGACCGTCGTAGTTCAACAGCGCTTTCGGGTGAACGCCGATCATGCGGTTGATGATGAATTCCAGACGGGCCAGGCCCACACCGGCGTTCGGCAGCTGAGCGAAATCGAAGGCGCGGTCCGGGTTGCCGACGTTCATCATGATCTTGAACGGCAGATCCGGCATGGCATCCACGGAGTTTTTCTTGATGTCGAAGCCCAGTTCGCCTTCGAAGATGTAGCCGGTGTCGCCTTCAGCGCAGGAAACGGTCACGCCCTGGCCGTCTTGCAACAGCTGGGTGGCGTTGCCGCAACCGACCACGGCCGGGATCCCCAGCTCGCGAGCGATGATCGCCGCGTGGCAGGTACGGCCGCCACGGTTGGTGACGATCGCGCTGGCGCGCTTCATGACCGGTTCCCAGTCCGGGTCGGTCATGTCGGAGACCAGCACGTCGCCTGGCTGGACCTTGTCCATCTCGGACACGTCCTTGATGATGCGGACCTTGCCGGCGCCGATGCGCTGGCCGATGGCGCGACCTTCAACCAGCACGGTGCCGGTTTCTTTCAACAGGTAGCGTTCCATGACATTGGCCGAGGTACGGCTCTTCACGGTTTCAGGACGGGCCTGAACGATGTAGAGCTTGCCGTCGTCGCCGTCTTTGGCCCATTCGATGTCCATCGGGCACTTGTAGTGCTTCTCGATGATCATCGCTTGCTTGGCCAGTTCGCTGACTTCGGCATCGCTCAGGCAGAAACGGGCGCGATCGGCCTTGTCGACGTCGATGGTCTTGACCGATTTACCGGCCGTGGCGACTTCGCCGTAGATCATCTTGATGGCCTTGCTGCCCAGGTTGCGACGCAGGATGGCCGGACGACCGGCCGCCAGCGTGCCTTTGTGGACATAGAACTCATCCGGGTTCACCGCGCCTTGTACAACGGTTTCACCCAGGCCGTAGGCGCCGGTGATGAACACCACGTCACGGAAGCCCGATTCGGTATCGAGAGTGAACATCACGCCGGCGGTGCCGGTTTCGGAGCGGACCATGCGCTGCACGCCGGCCGACAGGGCCACCAGCTTGTGGTCGAAGCCCTGGTGGACGCGGTAGGAAATGGCGCGGTCGTTAAACAGGGAGGCGAACACTTCTTTCGCAGCGCGAATGACGTTTTCGACGCCACGGATGTTCAGGAAGGTTTCCTGCTGACCGGCGAAGGAAGCGTCCGGCAGGTCTTCAGCGGTAGCCGAAGAGCGCACGGCCACGGCCATGTCAGGGTTGCCGGCCGACAGCGTGGCGAACGCGGTGCGGATTTCGGCGTTGAGCTTCTCGGGGAATTCGGCTTCCATGATCCATTGGCGGATCTGCGCACCGGTCTTGGCCAGGGCGTTCACGTCGTCGACGTCCAGGGCGTCGAGCGCCGCATGGATCTGATCGTTCAGGCCGCTCAGCTCCAGAAAATCACGATAAGCCTGAGCTGTCGTGGCAAAGCCACCGGGCACCGATACACCGGCACCGGCCAGGTTACTGATCATCTCGCCCAGGGATGCGTTCTTGCCCCCTACGTGCTCCACATCATGGACGCCGAGCTTATCGAGGGAAACTACGTACTCTACCAAGGTGATCTCTCCACTAACTGTGTTGGATAAGCTCAGAAGCCGGCTGCTCCAGGGAGCGTTTGCCAGCTGTATGGCCTGGACCTGGAAAATAAGTGAGAATGCGGGCCACTGGCGGCCGGCAAATCGCGCCTATCATATCCAAGATTCGTCACAAGTGTCCTGTGTTGCAAATGCGTTCTTTTTTGGCGAGTGACTGGTGTTGCCAGACAAGGCGCCGCGACGAGTCATAGCTGGCTATGGCGAGGAGCGGCAACGCAGTATGGCGACAACAGGCGCCGTCAAAAAGGAACGCATTTGTGATACAGGACACTCACTTAAGGCCCAAGGTGCAAATGAAACGATCTGCCTTCTTTATTTCCGACGGTACCGGCATCACAGCCGAAACCCTCGGCCAAAGCCTTCTGGCGCAGTTCGAAAACATTACCTTCAGCAAATTCACGCGACCGTACATCGACAACGCGGATAAAGCGCGGGCCATGGTACAACAAATCAACAAAGCCGCCGAAAACGACGGCTTCCGGCCGATCATCTTCGACACCATCGTCAATCAGGACATCCGTGAGATCCTCGCAACGTCCAATGGTTTCATGATCGACATTTTCTCGACCTTTCTGGCGCCTCTTGAACAGGAATTGACCGAGCATTCTTCCTACACCGTCGGCAAGTCCCACTCCATCGGCAGCAATTCCAATTACATGGAGCGGATCGAGGCGGTGAACTTCGCCCTGGACAACGACGATGGCGCCCGCACCCACTATTACGACAAGGCCGACCTGATCCTGGTGGGCGTGTCCCGTTGCGGCAAAACCCCGACCTGCCTGTACATGGCCATGCAATTCGGCATCCGCGCGGCCAACTACCCGCTGACCGAAGACGACATGGAGCGCCTGCAATTGCCGACGGCCCTGCGCACCCACCAGCACAAGCTGTTCGGCCTGACCATCGACCCGGACCGCCTCACCGCGATCCGCCACGAGCGCAAGCCCAACAGCCGCTATTCGAGCTACGCCCAGTGCGAGTTCGAAGTGCGCGAGGTGGAGAACCTGTTTCGTCGGGAGAACATCCCGCATATCAATTCCACGCACTTCTCCGTTGAGGAAATTTCCGCGAAGATCCTGGTGGAGAAAGGGGTTGAGCGGCGGTTCAAGTAGCTCTTTTGCGCCTGCCCGGCCACCATCGCCGTAGGAGCCAGGCTTGCCGGCGATGGCGCACTTGAGGACGCCTTCGCCGGCAAGCCTGGCTCCTACGGGGATTGGCGCACTTGAGGACGCCTTCGCCGGCAAGCCTGGCTCCTACGGGGATGGCGCACTCGAGGACGCCTTCGCCGGCAAGCCTGGCTCCTACGGGGATTGGCGTCAGATCATGAATAAATCCACAAACCGGTTCACCGGTGTAGCCTCGAGCGCCGCCTGATCCTTGCACAACGCAAAGATCTCAGCGCTGCGCTGCGACGTAAACCGCGTCGCCAGGTTCGCCTTGAACTTGTCCTCGAGCAGCGGGATGCCGTCGGCACGGCGTCGGCGATGGCCGATCGGGTACTCGACCACCACGTTTTCGGTGCTCGAGCCGTCCTTGAAGAACACCTGCACCGCATTGGCGATGGACCGCTTGTCGGCTTCCAGGTACTCGCGGGTGTAGCGCGGATCTTCGACGATGACCATTTTCTCGCGCAGCACGTCGATAATCGGATGGGCGGCATGGAAGTCGTCTTCGTACTGCTCGGCCACCAGATTGCCGAAGGCCAGCGGCACGGCCGTCATGTACTGGATGCAGTGATCACGGTCGGCGGCATTGGCCAACGGGCCCACCTTGGAAATGATGCGGATGGCCGACTCGTGGGTGGTGATGACGATTTTGTCGATTTCGTGCAGGCGATTCCTGACTTGCGGATGCAGGGTCACCGCCGCTTCGCAGGCCGTTTGCGCATGGAATTCCGCCGGGAAGCTGATTTTAAACAGCACGTTTTCCATGACGTAGCTGCCAAATGACCGGGAGAAACTGAAAGCACGCTTGTCCTCGGGCTTGAGCGCCAGATCGTTGTTGGTGTGGCTGAACAATACGTCGTAAAAGCCCCACTGCTTGGCGGTCAGTACGCCGGGGATGCCCATTTCACCGCGCATCGCAATGTCCGCCAGGCGCACCCCGCGGCTGGATGCGTCACCCGCCGCCCAGGATTTTCGCGAGCCGGCATTCGGCGCGTGACGGTAAGTGCGCAGTGCCTGACCGTCGGCGAAGGCGTGGGACAACGCCGATAGCAACTGCTCGCGATTGGCCCCCATCAGTTTGGCGGTAACGGCCGTCGAGGCGATTTTCACCAGGATGACATGATCGAGGCCTACGCGATTGAAGGAGTTTTCCAGCGCGATCACGCCCTGGATCTCATGGGCCATGATCATGGCATCGAGCACCGCGCGAATGGTCAGTGGCGCCTCGCCATTGGCCAGGCGCTTTTGCGACAGGTGGTCGGCTACAGCGAGAATGCCACCCAGGTTATCGGACGGATGGCCCCATTCGGCAGCGAGCCAGGTGTCGTTGTAGTCGAGCCAGCGGACGATGCAACCGATGTCCCAGGCGGCTTTGATCGGGTCGAGGCGGTAACTGGTGCCCGGCACTCGCGCACCGAAAGGCACGACGGTACCTTCGACGATGGGGCCCAGGTGTTTGGTGCATTCGGGGAAGCGCAGGGCCAGCAGGCCGCAGCCGAGGGTGTCCATCAGGCAGTTGCGGGCAGTGTCGAGGGCTTCGACGGATTCGATGTTGAAGGTCAGGACATAGTCGGCGATGTCCTGCAGGACCCTGTCATAGTCCGGGCGGTTGTTCAGGTCGACGTTGGCGCTCATGTTCGATTCACTCGGTCAGTGGTTCGTTGATGGGACCTCGGTTCAGGTAAATCTCAGCCGGTCGCTACTTTTCTTATTGTGAAATGCAATCCCCCTGTAGGAGCTGGCTTGCCAGCGAAGGCGGCATAACAGCCAACAATGATGCTGGATGTGCCGGCCTCTTCGCTGGCAAGCCAGCTCCTACAGGGGGGCGGTGGCACAGGCAACAATTATGTTGGATGTGCCGGCCTCTTCGCTGGCAAGCCAGCTCCTACAGGGTGGTGCACAGGCAACAGTGATGTTGGATGTACTGGCCTCTTCGCTGGCAAGCCAGCTCCTACAGGGGGGGCGGTGGCACAGGCAACAATTATGTTGGATGTGCCGGCCTCTTCGCTGGCAAGCCAGCTCCTACAGGGGGGTGGTGCACAGGCAACAATGATGTTGGATGTGCCGGCCTCTTCGCTGGCAAGCCAGCTCCTACAGGGGGTGTGGGTTAGAAGGAGTCGCCCGGCACGCGGACGTAGCCTTCCATCAACACCCGCGCGCTGCGGCTCATGATGGCCTTGTTCACGGTCCATTCGCCGTTGACGAGGCTGGCCTCGGCGCCCACGCGCAACGTGCCGGACGGATGGCCGAAGCGCACAGCGTTGCGTTCGATACCGCCCGCGGCGAGGTTCACCAGGGTGCCTGAGATCGCGGCGGCCGTACCGATTGCCACCGCCGCCGTGCCCATCATCGCGTGGTGCAGCTTGCCCATGGACAATGCACGCACCAGCAGGTCGACATCACCCGCCGCGATTGCCTTGCCGCTGGACGCCACGTAGTCCGCCGGCTTGGCGACGAACGCCACCTTCGGTGTGTGTTGACGCTTGGCCGCTTCGTCCAGATCCTTGATCAAGCCCATGCGCAGCGCACCGTAAGCCCGGATGGTCTCGAACATCAGCAGAGCCTTCGGATCACTGTTGATCGCGCCTTGCAGCTCGGTGCCGTTGTAGCCGATGTCTTCGGCATTGACGAAGATGGTCGGGATGCCCGCATTGATCATGGTCGCCTTGAAGGTCCCGACACCGGGCACTTCCAGGTCATCCACCAGGTTGCCGGTGGGGAACATCGAACCACCTCCGCCCTCTTCTTCCGCCGCCGGGTCCATGAATTCGACTTGCACTTCGGCGGCCGGGAAGGTCACGCCGTCGAGCTCGAAATCACCGGTTTCCTGCACTTCACCGTTGGTGATCGGCACATGGGCGATGATGGTCTTGCCGATGTTGGCCTGCCACACGCGAACCACGGCCACACCGTTGTGCGGAATGCGGCTGGAATCCACCAGGCCGTTGCTGATGGCAAACGAACCGACCGCCGCCGACAGGTTGCCGCAGTTGCCGCTCCAGTCGACGAAAGGCTTGTCGATGGAGACCTGGCCGAACAGATAATCGACGTCGTGATCGGCCTTGATGCTTTTCGACAGGATCACGGTTTTGCTGGTGCTGGAGGTCGCGCCGCCCATGCCGTCGATTTGCTTGTCGTACGGGTCGGGACTGCCGATCACCCGCAGCAGCAATGCATCGCGCGCCGGGCCGGGAACCTGTGCCGCTTCGGGCAGGTCTTTGAGGCTGAAGAACACGCCTTTGCTGGTGCCGCCACGCATATAGGTGGCGGGGATCTTGATCTGCGGGGCGAAATGAGTTGCGTGAGCCATGGTGCTCTTTACTCCTGGCTAAAACAGACACGGGACTTGAAGTCCCGTGTGTGCATGTCGCGATTTAAACGGCTACCGCCGATTCTTCGAGGAAGTCCTGGGCGAAGCGTTGCAGCACGCCGCCGGCCTCGTAGATCGACACTTCTTCGGCAGTGTCGAGGCGGCAGGTCACCGGCACTTCGACGCGTTCGCCGTTTTTGCGGTTGATCACCAGCGTCAGCTCGGCGCGCGGAGTGCGTTCGCCGATCACGTCGTAGGTTTCACTGCCGTCGATGGCCAGGGTGTGGCGGTCGGTGCCCGGCTTGAACTCCAGCGGCAACACGCCCATGCCCACCAGGTTGGTGCGGTGGATGCGCTCGAAGCCTTCGGCCGCGATCGCTTCCACACCTGCCAGGCGCACGCCCTTCGCCGCCCAGTCCCGTGACGAACCCTGACCGTAGTCGGCGCCGGCGATGATGATCAGCGGCTGCTTGCGCTCCATGTAGGTTTCGATGGCTTCCCACATGCGCATCACGTTGCCTTCCGGCTCGACGCGGGCCAAAGAACCCTGCTTGACCTTGCCATTTTCCCGGACCATCTCGTTGAACAGTTTCGGGTTGGCGAAGGTGGCGCGCTGTGCGGTCAGGTGGTCGCCGCGGTGGGTCGCGTAGGAGTTGAAGTCTTCTTCCGGCAGGCCCATTTTCGCCAGGTATTCACCGGCGGCGCTGTCGAGCATGATCGCGTTGGAAGGCGACAGGTGATCGGTGGTGATGTTGTCCGGCAGCACCGCCAGCGGGCGCATGCCCTTGAGCGGACGCGCGCCGGCCAGTGCGCCTTCCCAGTACGGCGGACGGCGGATGTAGGTGCTCATTTCGCGCCAGTCGTACAGCGGGGTCACTTTCGGCCCGGTGTCTTCATGGATGGCGAACATCGGAATGTAGACCTGACGGAACTGCTCCGGCTTGACCGAGGCCTTGACCACCGCATCGATTTCCTCGTCGCTTGGCCAGATGTCTTTCAGGCGGATTTCCTTGCCCTCGGCGTCCAGGCCCAGCACATCTTTTTCGATGTCGAAACGGATAGTGCCAGCGATGGCGTAAGCGACCACCAATGGCGGCGAAGCGAGGAACGCATTCTTGGCGTACGGGTGAATCCGCCCGTCGAAGTTGCGGTTACCGGACAACACCGCCGTGGCGTACAGGTCGCGGTCGATGATCTCTTGCTGGATCACCGGATCCAGCGCGCCGGACATGCCGTTGCAGGTGGTGCAAGCGAAGGCCACCACGCCGAAACCCAGCTGTTCCAGTTCGTCGGTCAGGCCCGCTTCATCCAGGTACAATGCTACGGTTTTCGAACCCGGTGCCAGGGACGACTTGACCCACGGCTTGCGGGTCAGGCCGAGTTTGTTGGCATTGCGCGCCAGCAGGCCGGCAGCGATGACGTTGCGCGGGTTGCTGGTGTTGGTGCAGCTGGTGATGGCGGCGATGATCACCGCGCCGTCCGGCATCTGGCCGGGCACATCGTCCCACTGGCCGCTGATGCCTTGGGCGGCGAGGTCCGAGGTCGCGACGCGGGCGTGCGGGTTGCTCGGGCCGGCCATGTTGCGCACCACCGAGGACAGGTTGAAGGTCAACCCGCGCTCGTATTGCGCGCCCTTCAGGCTGTCGGCCCACAGGCCTGTCACCTTGGCGTAGTTCTCGACCAACTGCACCTGCTCGTCTTCACGACCGGTGAGCTTGAGGTAGTCGATGGTTTGCTGGTCGATGTAGAACATCGCCGCGGTTGCACCGTATTCCGGGGCCATGTTGGAAATGGTCGCGCGGTCGCCGAGGGTCAGCGCGGAAGCGCCTTCGCCGAAGAATTCCAGCCACGCGCCGACGACTTTTTGCTGGCGCAGGAACTCGGTCAGCGCCAGCACCATGTCGGTGGCGGTGATGCCCGGTTGCAACTTGCCGGTCAGTTCGACGCCGACGCTTTCCGGCAGACGCATCCACGACGCACGGCCGAGCATCACGCTCTCGGCTTCCAGGCCACCGACGCCGATGGCAATCACGCCCAGCGCATCGACATGCGGGGTATGGCTGTCGGTGCCGACGCAAGTATCAGGGAATGCCACGCCATCACGCACCTGGATCACCGGAGACATTTTCTCCAGGTTGATCTGGTGCATGATGCCGTTGCCTGGCGGAATCACATCCACGTTCTTGAAGGCTTTTTTGGTCCAGTTGATGAAGTGGAAGCGGTCTTCGTTGCGACGGTCTTCGATGGCGCGGTTCTTTTCGAACGCTTCGGGATCGAAGCCGCCGCGCTCCACGGCCAGGGAGTGGTCGACGATCAGTTGCGTCGGCACCACCGGGTTCACTTGCGCCGGGTCGCCGCCTTGCAGGGCGATGGCGTCACGCAGGCCGGCAAGGTCCACCAGGGCGGTCTGGCCGAGAATGTCGTGGCACACCACACGGGCCGGGAACCATGGGAAATCGAGGTCGCGTTTGCGCTCGATGAATTGTTTCAGGGATTCGGTGAGCGTGGCCGGGTCACAGCGGCGCACCAGGTTTTCCGCCAGCACGCGGGAGGTGTACGGCAGAGTGTCGTAGGCGCCGGGCTGGATGGCCTCGACAGCCGCACGGACGTCGAAGTAATCCAGATGGCTGCCGGGCAGCGGTTTGCGGAATTCAGTGTTCATCGTCAGGGACTCGGTCACGGTGATTACAAAAGGTGGGGCCTGGCACAGATTTCGAAGTCAACACGGTCCTGTAGGAGCGAAGCTTGCTCGCGAATGCGGTCTGTCGGTCGGTCGACATTGATGTTGAATGTCAGTCCGACTTCGCGAGCAAGCTTCGCTCCTACAGGTTCCCGGTTCAGCCGGCCCTCCCCGGTCAGCGTTGTTCGATTGGCACGAACTTGCGCTGTTCGACGCCGGTGTACTCGGCGCTCGGGCGGATGATGCGGTTGTTGGCACGTTGTTCGAACACATGCGCCGCCCAGCCGGTCAGGCGCGAGCAGACGAAAATCGGCGTGAACAACTTGGTCGGAATGCCCATGAAGTGATACGTCGACGCATGGTAGAAGTCGGCGTTCGGGAACAGTTTCTTCTGCTCCCACATGGTCTTGTCGATGGCTTCGGAGACCGGGAACAGCACGGTGTCGCCCACTTCGTCAGCGAGTTTTTTCGACCAGCCCTTGATCACCTCGTTGCGCGGATCGTTGTCCTTATAGATCGCATGACCGAAGCCCATGATCTTGTCCTTGCGCTCGAGCATGCCGAGGGTGCCCTTGATTGCCTCCTCCGGCGAACTGAAACGTTCGATCATTTCCATCGCCGCTTCGTTGGCGCCGCCGTGCAGCGGACCGCGCAAAGTACCGATGGCCGCCGTGACGCAGGAGAACAGATCAGACAGCGTCGAGGCGCAAACCCGCGCGGCGAAGGTCGAGGCGTTGAATTCGTGCTCCGCATAGAGGATCAGCGAAACGTTCATCACCTTGACGTGCAACTCGCTTGGCTTCTTGTCGTGCAGCAGGTGCAGGAAGTGACCGCCAATGGATTGTTCGTCGCTTACGCAGCTGATGCGCTTGCCGTCGTGGCTGAAGCGATACCAGTAGCACATGATCGCCGGGAACGCGGCCAGCAGGCGGTCGGTCTTGTCGTGCTGCTCGGAGAAGTCGTTCTCCGGTTCGATGTTGCCCAGGAACGAGCAGCCGGTGCGCATCACGTCCATCGGGTGGGCGTCGGCGGGGATGCGTTCCAGCACTTCTTTCAAGGCTTGCGGCAGGTCGCGCAGCTTGCCCAGTTTGCTGATGTAGGCGGCGAGTTGCGCCTGGGTCGGCAGTTCGCCGTACAGCAGCAGGTAGGCCACTTCTTCGAATTGGGCGTCAGCCGCCAGTTCGCGAACGTCGTAGCCGCGATAGGTCAGGCCTGCGCCCGACTGGCCCACGGTGGACAGGGCGGTTTGCCCGGCAACCTGGCCACGGAGCCCGGCGCCACTGAGTACTTTTGCTTCGGCCATTGCTGTCTCCAGTTTTCTTGAATTTGTTAGGGAATCGGCAAATACCCGGATCGGGATTCACTCCGACCTTGTAGGAGCGAGCTTGCTCGCGATGGTGGACGGAACACCACGTTGTATCAGGCAGTACCCGTTATCGTTCACGTCCATCGCGAGCAAGCTTCGCTCCTACAGGATGTTCATTACTTCTTAGCGGCAAACAACGCATCGAGCTTCTGCTCGAAGGTGTGGTAGTCGATGCGATCGTAAAGCTCCATGCGGGTCTGCATGGTGTCGATGACGTTCTGTTGCGTGCCATCGCGGCGGATGGCGGTGTAGACGTTTTCCGCGGCCTTGTTCATCGCACGGAACGCCGACAGCGGGTACAGCACCAGCGACACATCGGCGCCTGCAAGCTGTTCGGTGGTGTACAGCGGCGTCGCGCCGAACTCGGTGATGTTGGCCAGGATCGGCGCTTTCACGCGGCTGGCGAACAGCTTGTACATGTCCAGTTCGGTGATGGCTTCCGGGAAGATCATGTCGGCGCCGGCTTCGATGCACGCTTCAGCGCGCTCCAGGGCCGATTCCAGCCCTTCCACCGCCAGGGCGTCGGTGCGGGCCATGATCACGAAGCTGTCGTCGGTCCGGGCATCGACCGCGGCCTTGATGCGATCGACCATTTCCTGCAGGGACACGATCTCTTTATTAGGACGGTGGCCGCAGCGCTTGGCGCCGACCTGGTCTTCGATGTGGATCGCCGCCGCGCCGAACTTGATCATCGACTTGACGGTGCGCGCCACGTTGAACGCCGAGGAACCGAAACCGGTGTCCACGTCCACCAGCAGCGGCAGGTCGCAGACGTCGGTGATGCGACGCACATCGGTCAGCACGTCATCGAGACCGGTAATGCCCAGGTCCGGCACGCCGAGGGAGCCGGCAGCGACCCCGCCACCGGACAGATAGATAGCCTTGAAACCGGCGCGCTTGGCCAGCAGTGCGTGGTTGGCGTTGATCGCGCCGACGACTTGCAGCGGATGCTCGCTGGCGACCGCATCGCGGAAACGCTGGCCTGGAGTGCTCTTGTTGGAACTCATGACTCACCTCGTTCAGTGGCTGTCGGGTTAACGCCGTCCTGGTAGTGACGGGCGATATTGCGTTTGGAGGCGCCGATGTGGCGGCGCATCAACAACTCGGCCAGCTCACCGTCACGGTCGGCGATGGCGTCGAGAATCCGGTGGTGCTCGGCAAAGGCCTGGCGCGGCCGATTGGGCGTGGTCGAAAACTGGATGCGGTACATGCGCACCAGTTGGTAGAGCTCGCCGCAGAGCATCTGGGTCAGGGTGCGGTTACCGCTGCCCTGGATGATTCGGTAATGAAAGTCGAAATCGCCTTCCTGCTGGTAGTAGCCGACACCGGCCTGAAACGCCGCATCGCGCTCGTGGGTTTCCAGCACCCGGCGCAGTTCGTCGATTTCTTCGAGGGTCATGCGTTCGGCCGCCAGACGGCAGGCCATGCCTTCGAGGGATTCGCGGATTTCGTAGAGTTCCAGCAGCTCGGCGTGGTTGAGCGACACCACCCGTGCGCCGACGTGCGGTATGCGCACCAACAAGCGCTGGCCCTCCAGGCGGTGGATCGCCTCACGCAACGGGCCGCGACTGATGCCGTAGGTGCGCGCCAGCTCCGGCTCGGAGATCTTGCTGCCCGGGGCGATTTCGCCTTTGACGATGGCCGCCTGAATGCGTCGGAAGACATTCTCGGAAAGTGTTTCCGAATCGTCTTGCGCAATGACCGGCGGATCGGGTTGGTCCAGCATATTGTCGACACCTTGTTAACCAATGCCGCAAAAACTAACGAATACAGGCCGTATAGTCAAAGGATAATTGGGAATTGTCGACAATCGTCTAATAACCGTCTGCATTCCATCCACCCAGTCGCTCGGTTTGCAGCCACCCGCCAGCGCTGGCGCCATAAAACCACCGTGCTAGAATGCCGGCCGCATTTGTTTGTGACATCTGCACGGCTTGTCATCGTTGATAGGCATACGAGGGAGCTTGCGCAGCGATGCCAGGGCCTTGAATTGAAGTATGGACCGCCGCGCACCAGGATTTATGAGACTCAAGCCCTCCCCCGCATTCCTTTTTATGCTCTGCCTGCCCGGTTATGCCGCGGCGGGGGAAAAAACCGTGTACGGCCTCAACGAGTACGCCTCGCTGGACGGTATCAACCTGGAAGTCGCCGCCAAACTCGACACCGGAGCGAAAACCGCCTCCCTGAGTGCCCGCGACATCAAACGCTTCAAACGCAATGGCGAGTCCTGGGTGCGCTTTTACCTGGCCATCGACGCCGCCCATTCGCACCCGATCGAACGGCCGCTGGCCCGGGTCAGCAAGATCAAGCGCAGGGCCGGCGACTACGACCCGGAGGCTGGCAAGAAGTACACCGCCCGTCCGGTGATCGAGCTCGATATCTGCATGGGTTCGGCTTTACGCAGCATCGAAGTGAACTTGACCGACCGAAGCGCCTTCCAATACCCGCTCTTGATCGGCTCCGAAGCCCTGAAACGCTTCGACGCGCTGGTCGACCCCAGCCTTAAATACGCTGCTGGCAAACCCGCCTGCGCCACCGACGCACATACCGCAGAGTAATTCCAATGCGCTCTCTTACCCTCCACCTGAAATTCCTGATCGCCATCCTGGTGGTCCTGGGCATTTCAGTTACGGCCTATCAGATCTTTGTGCTCGGCATTCCCGTGACCGAGGACGCCACCGACGACTTGTGGAACATCGACGCCAAGGTCGAGTTCGTCGCCAGCACCAAGGACCCGGTCAAGATCCAGATGTTCGTGCCGCCGCTGAGCCGCGATTACGTCAGCCTCAACGAGAGTTTCATCTCCAATAACTATGGCGTGGCGGTGAATCGGGTTGACGGCAACCGCAAGGTTACCTGGTCGGCGCGTCGGGCCAAGGGCAACCAGACCCTCTATTACCGCCTGGTGCTGACCAAGCGTTACAGCGGCGAAAAACTGAAGATCAAGGGCCCGACCTTCCGCGACAGCATTGTCGTGGAAGGCCCGGAAAAAATCGCCGCCGAAGCCCTGCTCGCGCCGATCCGCCAGCACTCGGCCGACGTCGAGACGTTCATCGGCGAAGCCATCAAGCGCGTCAATAACCTCAACGATGACAATGTGAAGCTGCTGCTGGGCGGCGATCCGTCCGTCGGGCACAAGGCCAAAATCGTCGAACTGCTGCTGTCCATCGCCCACGTGCCGGTGGAAAAGGTCCACACCATTCGCCTGGTGGCCGACCAGCCGCAAACTCCGGAACTCTGGCTGCGCAGCTTCAACGGCACCGACTGGCTGTACTTCAACCCGGAAACCGGCGAACAGGGCCTGCCCACCGACCGCCTGCTGTGGTGGACCGGCGACGAAAACCTGATCACCGTCGATGGCGGCAAGAAGGCCACTGTGACCTTCAGCATGAACAACAGCGAAATGAACGCCATCCGCCTGGCCAAGCTGACCGACGAAAACACCGACGCCAACTTCCTCGAATACTCGCTGTACGGCCTGCCGCTGCAAACCCAGCAGACCTTCATGATCATGGTGATGATCCCGATCGGCGTACTGGTGATCCTGATCCTGCGCAACCTGATCGGCATCCAGACCCTGGGCACTTTCACCCCGGTACTGATCGCCCTGGCCTTCCGCGAAACCCAGCTCGGCTTCGGCATCGTGCTGTTTACCATCATCACGGCCCTGGGCCTGTCGCTGCGCTCCTACCTTGAACACCTGAAGCTGCAAATGCTGCCGAGGCTGTCGGTGGTGCTGACCTTCGTGGTGGTGCTGATCGCGACGATCAGCCTGCTCAGCCATAAACTCGGCCTCGAACGCGGGTTGTCGGTCGCGCTGTTCCCGATGGTGATTCTGACCATGACCATCGAACGCCTGTCGATCACCTGGGAAGAGCGCGGCGGTGGCCATGCCATGAAAGTGGCGATAGGTACCTTGTTCGCCGCGGCCCTGGCGCACCTGATCATGAGCGTTCCGGAGCTGGTGTACTTCGTGTTCACCTTCCCGGCGATCCTGTTGATCCTGGTAGGCTTCATGCTGGCGATGGGGCGTTATCGCGGCTACCGCCTGACTGAACTGGTGCGCTTCAAGGCCTTCCTGAAGAAGGCTGACGCCTGATGTTCGGCCTCTGGAAAACCTGGAAGGCCCTGGAAGCCCGGGGCATCATGGGGATCAATCGGCGCAACGCGGACTATGTGCTCAAGTACAACAAGCGCAGCCTGTACCCGATCGTCGATGACAAGATCATCACCAAGGAGCGCGCCATCGCCGCCGGCATTCATGTGCCGGAATTGTATGGCGTGATCTCCACCGAGAAGGAAATCGACAACCTCGACGAGATCATCGGCGGGCGCAACGACTTCGTGGTGAAACCGGCCCAGGGTGCCGGCGGTGACGGCATCCTGGTGATCGCCGACCGCTTCGAGGGGCGCTACCGCACGGTGTCCGGCAAGATCATCAGCCACGAGGAAATCGAGCACCAGATCTCCAGCATCCTGACCGGCCTTTATTCGCTGGGCGGTCATCGCGACCGGGCGCTGATCGAATACCGCGTGACCCCGGACCAGATCTTCAAGAGCATCAGCTACGAAGGCGTGCCGGACATCCGCATCATCGTGCTGATGGGCTACCCGGTCATGGCCATGCTGCGCTTGCCGACCCGTCAGTCCGGCGGCAAGGCCAACCTGCACCAGGGCGCCATCGGCGTCGGCGTCGACCTTGCCACCGGCCTGACCCTGCGCGGCACCTGGCTGAACAACATCATCACCAAACACCCGGACACCACCAACGCGGTGGACGGCGTGCAACTGCCCTATTGGGACGGTTTCATGAAACTCGCCGCCGGCTGTTATGAGCTGTGCGGGCTGGGCTACATCGGGGTCGACATGGTGCTGGACCAGGAAAAAGGCCCGCTGATCCTTGAGCTCAACGCCCGTCCCGGGTTGAACATTCAGATTGCCAATGATTGCGGCCTGACATTGCGTACCCATGCCGTTGAAGCGCGGCTTGAAGCACTGAAGGCTCGCGGGATCAGCGAAACGGTTGAGGAGCGGGTGGAGTTTGTCCAGGAGATGTTCGGGCATATTCCCGGGGTCGAGGGCTGATCCGGGACCGAGTCGCACCTTTCGCTGGCAAGCCAGCTCCTACAGGATGGCGCTGAACCTTGTAGGAGCTGGCTTGCCAGCGAAGACGGCCTGACAGCCACCACACCTCCCAACCCTGTCGCCAATCTGCCAATCCCCGACATCCCCTGTAGGAGCTGGCTTGCCAGCGAAGACGGCCTGACAGCCAACACACCCTCCCAACCCTGCCGCCAATCTGCCAATCCCCGACATCCCCTGTAGGAGCTGGCTTGCCAGCGAAGACGGCCTGACAGCCAACACACCCTCCCAACCCTGTCGCCAATCTGCCAATCCCCGACATCCCCTCTAGGAGCAATTCCCGGAGCAGACTACAATCGCCACCCCCGCCTCGATGGCTGATCCGCCCCGCCCATGTTGACCTGTTCCGTACACCCGCTCCCCTATCGCGCCAATCCCGCCGACTACTTCGCGGCGATTCGTCATGCCCCCGGTGCCGTACTGCTCGACAGTGGCCGGCCGACTGCCGATCGCGGTCGTTATGACCTGCTCAGCGCCTGGCCGCTGGAACAACTGGCCGTATTGCCTGACGAAAGTGGCAGCGATTTCCTGCAGCGCCTGCGCGATAACCTGACACGGCTGGGTGAAGCCGCGCTGCCGTTTGACCTGCCTTTCGCCGGCGGCTTGATCGGCTACCTGAGCTATGACTTCGGCCGTCGCCTGGAGCATCTGCCGAGCCTGGCGCAGGACGACCTGCAATTGCCCGATGCGCGTTTCGGGCTCTATGGCTGGGCCCTGATCAGCGATCACCAACTCAAGACCAGTCAGCTGGTGTTTCACCCGACGCTGATCGACAGCGAGCGGCAACGCCTGATCGCCTTGTTCAGTCAGCCCGAGATCGACCCGATCGAGCCTTTCAAACTGAAAGCACCGATGAGCGCCGACTTGAGTGCTGACGAGTATCGCCAAGCGCTGGCGCGCATTCAGCACTATATACAGGCCGGCGACTGCTACCAGGTCAACTTCGCCCAGCGCTTCCGCGCGCAATGCCAGGGCGACCCGTGGGCCGCCTATTGCGCATTGCGCGCGGCCTGCCCGACGCCGTTCTCCGGCTTCCAGAGCCTGCCCGAGGGCGGCGCGGTGCTGAGCCTGTCGCCGGAGCGTTTCGTCAAAGTCAGCGAGCGCCATGTGGAAACCCGCCCGATCAAGGGCACCCGCCCTCGCGGCCTGACCGCTGCCGAAGATGCGGCGAACGCCGCCGAACTGTTGGCCAGCCCCAAGGACCGCGCGGAAAACCTGATGATCGTCGACTTGCTGCGCAACGACCTCGGCCGCACCTGCCGCATCGGCTCGGTGCGTGTGCCGGAGTTGTTCAGCCTGGAAAGCTACCCGAACGTGCATCACCTGGTGAGCAGCGTGACCGGAGAACTGGCGGATCAGCGGGACGCCCTGGACCTGATCGCCGGCAGCTTCCCGGGTGGATCGATTACCGGCGCGCCGAAGATTCGGGCGATGCAGATCATCGATGAACTGGAGCCCACCCGACGCGGTTTGTATTGCGGTTCGTTGCTGTACCTGGACGTACGTGGCGAGATGGACAGCTCCATCGCCATTCGCAGCTTGCTGGTGAAGGATGGGCAGGTCTGTTGCTGGGGCGGTGGCGGGATCGTCGCCGATTCCGAGTGGCAGGCCGAGTATCAGGAATCGATTACCAAGGTGAAGGTGTTGCTCGATACCCTGCAAAACCTTTAAGAGCTTCGCCGGCAAGTTGATCGTCCCCACGCTCCGCGTGGGAATGCAGCCCGGGACGCTCCGCGTCCCAAAGCGGACGCGGAGCGTCCATTGAGGCATTCCCACGCGGAGCGTGGGAACGATCAAACACAAACCTGTAGGAGCCGGCTTGCCGGCGAAGGCGCCCGCGAAATCGACTACAAACTCAGGGCCCGATTCGAAGCCTTGATAAACTCCTGCTTCAGCTCTTCAAAGCTGTGCACCGCCGGAAACTGTGGAAACTCGCGAATCACATTGTCCGGCGCATGGAACAGAATCCCTGCATCCGCCTCGCCCAGCATCGTGGTGTCGTTGTAGGAATCCCCCGCCGCAATCACCCGATAGTAGAGGCTCTTGAAGGCCAATACCGACTGGCGCTTGGGATCTTTCTGACGCAACTGATAGCTCGTCACCCGACCGGTGTCATCCGTTATCAAGCGGTGGCAAAGCAGGGTCGGGAAGCCCAGCTGACGCATCAGCGGTTGGGAAAACTCGTAGAAGGTGTCCGACAGAATCACCACCTGAAACCGCTCACGCAGCCAGTTGACGAACTCGACGGCACCGTCCAGCGGCTTGAGCGTGGCGATCACTTCCTGGATGTCGGACAGCTTCAGGCCATGTTCGTCGAGAATCCGCAGGCGCTGCTTCATCAGCACGTCGTAGTCGGGGATGTCCCGGGTGGTGGCCTTGAGGGATTCGATCCCGGTTTTTTCGGCAAAGGCGATCCAGATTTCCGGGACCAGCACACCTTCAAGATCCAGACAGGCAATTTCCACGAGACACTCCCATTTGTAGTGATTATTGAGTCGAGCGAGCAAAAGGACTGCCGAACTCTAGCGACTCGGGCCGGCCCGCGCAACGCAGAGGGCGCGCCAGTCGCTGCAGGATTTTGTTACCATCAACCCCATATAGAGCGCCCAGCGCCACTGACCTGTAGGAAGCCGCCCTGATGAGCCCATCGTTCGATGTCGTGGAACTCGCCACGACCTATGCCAACAAATCCGCCCAGGACATCCTGAAACTCGCGTTCGCCGAGTTCGGCGATGACCTGTGGATATCTTTCAGCGGCGCCGAAGACGTGGTGCTGGTGGACATGGCCTGGAAGCTGAACAAAAACGTCAAGGTGTTCAGCCTCGACACCGGCCGCCTGCACCCCGAGACCTATCGTTTCATCGATCAGGTGCGCGAGCACTACAAGATCGACATCGAACTGGTGTCACCGGACTACACGAAACTTGAACCCTTCGTGAAGGAAAAAGGCCTGTTCAGTTTCTACAAGGACGGCCATGGCGAATGCTGCGGTATCCGCAAGATCGAGCCACTGCGTCGCAAGTTGTCCGGCGTGACGGCCTGGGCCACCGGCCAGCGTCGCGACCAGAGCCCGGGCACCCGCAGCGCCGTCGCCGTGATGGAAATCGACACCGCGTTTTCGACGCCGGAACGCACCCTGTACAAATTCAACCCGCTGGCACAGATGACCAGCGAAGAGATCTGGGGTTACATCCGCATGCTCGAGCTGCCGTACAACAGCCTGCATGAGCGCGGCTTCATCAGCATTGGCTGCGAACCTTGCACCCGTCCGGTGCTGCCGAACCAGCACGAGCGCGAAGGTCGCTGGTGGTGGGAAGAAGCGACGCAGAAAGAATGCGGGTTGCATGCGGGGAATATCATCAGCAAGTCCAAGGCGTAATTCTCCGGCTTGATGCAATTCCCTGTAGGAGCGAGCTTGCTCGCGATGGTCTCAACGAAGACGCGTGCGATCTGGATGGACGCGTTGTCTGGAGGTTTTTCGCGAGCAAGCTCGCTCCTACAGGAAGCGACCCGCTAATAAATGTGTACACACGAATGTCACCATAGGTGCCATTTTTGTGTGCACTTTTCGTTTCGACGCCCCAAAAAGTTACATCCTCCTTTCCTGACTTTCCCAGCCGGTCTTTCTCACAAACCCCGCCGACAAATAAATACCCGTCCAATGGGTCAATTTATTTTTCCTTAATTTCAATTGCTTATCTAATCAAGATAACAAAACGAAATTAGCACCGCGATTGATAGCTCGGCAACTGGCATAGATCTGGCTTTAGTGCATACATGTTTTGTATACAATTACATCAAAACATAAAAACACTTTAGATCCGCAAGCCTGAAGCGCCCTATCCCGTACAGGCTGCAGATGCCCCGTAAATCAATGATGCTTACGGCCCCGCGACGAAGATTTGTCGAGCCTTCGCTCATGCACAGTCATCGCGGCGCCAAGCTTCAGGAGCCTGCCGGAATGCGTACTAGCCTCTCCAATAACAACATCGCGCTGGATCTGCCCTCCTCTCACCCCGAACCTGCCGCTTACGATCAAACGTTTCAAGGACCTGTGGTACTCAGCCCGCGTCTGCACAACAAAGACCTGGCACCGACCAAGGCCGAAGGTCGGCGCTGGGGCCGCTACAGCATCTTTGCCCTGTGGACCAACGACGTTCACAACATCGCCAACTACTCCTTCGCCATCGGCCTGTATGCCTTGGGCCTGGGTGGCTGGCAGATTCTGCTGTCCCTGGGCATCGGTGCCGCGCTGGTGTACGGGTTCATGAACCTGTCCGGTTACATGGGCCAGAAGACCGGCGTGCCGTTCCCGGTCATCAGCCGGATCAGTTTCGGTATACACGGGGCGCAGATTCCTGCGTTGATCCGCGCCATCATCGCCATTGCCTGGTTCGGAATTCAGACGTACCTGGCGTCCGTAGTGCTACGCGTGTTGTTGACGGCGGTGCACCCCGGGTTCGCCGACTACGACCACAATTCGATCCTTGGCCTGTCGAGCCTGGGCTGGATCTGTTTCGTGGCGATCTGGTTAGTGCAACTGGCGATCCTCGCCTATGGCATGGAGATGGTGCGGCGCTACGAGGCGTTTGCCGGACCGGTGATTTTGCTGACCGTCGCCTCCCTCGCCGGGTGGATGTACTTCCAGGCCAATGCAACCATCGCCTGGTCGATCCGGGAACCGCTGACCGGCGGCGAGATGTGGCGCAACATCTTTGCCGGCGGTGCGTTGTGGCTGTCGATCTACGGCACCTTGATCCTGAATTTCTGTGACTTCGCCCGTTCTTCGCCGTGCCGCAAGACGATCAAAGTCGGCAATTTCTGGGGCTTGCCGGTGAATATCCTGGTGTTTGCCAGCATCACCGTCCTGCTCTGCGGTGCGCAATTTCAGATCAATGGCCGGATCATCGAAAGCCCGACTGAAATCATCGCCTCGATTCACAACACCTTCTTCCTCGTGCTCGGCTGCCTGGCCTTCCTGATCGTGACTGTTGCGGTAAACATCATGGCCAACTTTGTCGCCCCGGCGTTCGTGCTCAGCAACCTGGCGCCCAAATACCTGACGTTCCGCCGCGCCGGGCTGATCAGCGCGACCATTGCCGTGCTGATCCTGCCCTGGAACCTCTACAACAGCCCACTGGTGATCGTGTATTTCCTGTCCGGCCTCGGCGCCTTGCTCGGCCCGCTGTACGGGGTGATCATGGTCGACTACTGGCTTGTACGAAAAGCACAGGTCAACGTGCCGCAGTTGTACAGCGAAGATCCCAACGGCGCTTATTACTACAGCCGCGGGGTCAATCTGCGCGCCGTGGCAGCGTTCATTCCTGCAGCGCTGATCGCCATCGTCCTGGCGCTGGTGCCGGGTTTCCACAGCGTATCGCCCTTCTCCTGGCTGATTGGCGCAGGTATCGCCGCAATGCTCTACCTGATTATCACCAAACGGCAACCGCACTACGCCGACGTCAGCGGCGAATCCATCGCGGTCGACAACGTCAGTCATTAAACCCGTGACGGCCCGACGATGTCGGGCCGCAGAACCATCCGTCATAAGGACTTTCCATGCGCATTCTCGTGGTCAACGTCAACACCACCGAATCCATCACCCAGGCTATCGCTCGCTCGGCGCAGTCCGTGGCTGCGCCCGGCACCGAAATCATTGGCCTGACGCCCTACTTCGGCGCCGATTCCATCGAAGGCAACTTCGAAAGCTACCTGGCCGCCATCGCCGTGATGGATCGGGTACTGGCCTACGAGCAACCCTTTGACGCGGTGATCCAGGCCGGTTACGGCGAGCACGGCCGCGAAGGGTTACAGGAGTTGCTCAACGTGCCGGTGGTGGATATCACCGATGCGGCCGCCAGCACCGCAATGTTTCTGGGCCATGCCTATTCGGTGGTCACGACGCTGGACCGCACCGTGCCGCTGATCGAGGATCGTCTCAAGCTGTCGGGACTCTGGGACCGCTGTGCGTCAGTGCGCGCCAGTGGCTTGGCCGTGCTGGAGCTGGAGTCCGATCCGGAGCGCGCGCTGGAGGCCATTGTCCGCCAGGCGGAATTGGCGGTGCTTGAGGACAAGGCCGAGGTGATTTGCCTGGGATGCGGCGGCATGGCCGGGTTGGACGAGCAGATTCGCCAGCGCACGGGGGTGCCGGTGGTGGATGGTGTGACGGCGGCGGTGACGATTGCCGAGTCGTTGGTGCGGTTGGGGCTGTCGACGTCGAAGGTGCGGACTTATGCGACGCCCCGGCCGAAAAAAATTGTGGGTTGGCCTGGAAGGTTTGGCAGGTAAGACCGCGTTATCGTTCTTCGCGAGCAGGCTCGCTCCCACAGGGGCTCTGCGGCGCTCACAAATCTCCTGTGGGAGCGAGCCTGCTCGCGAAGGCAACACCTCGGTCCCAAGCCTGGCTCAAAAAGCACTGAACCGCTGCCCCAACCCCCGCTCCGCAAACTGCTCAATAATGAAATCCACAAACGCCCGGGTCTTGCCCGGCAGCAGTTTGTGCTCAGCGTAATAGATCGAGATGTTGCCATCGTCGACGTACCACTGCGGCAACACCCGCTGCAACGTCCCGGCCTCCAGATAACCCACGGCGAACGGCATGCTCACCAGCGCGATGCCCAAGCCCTGGACTGCAGTGGCGCAGGCCGCTTCGGAATCACTCATCGTCATCCGTGCCTTGAGCGTCAATGGACTGTGTTGTTGGGTGCTGCTGGTCAACTGCCAGGAGCGCACGCGACCGGTTTGCGGCGATCGAATCAGGATCCCGTCATGATGTTTGAGATCATCGGGCTCGACCACAGACCCACGCTGCGCCAGATAGTCGACTGAAGCCACCAATACCCGATGCGCCGGCGTCAGCTTGCGCGCCACCACGCCCTGAGGCAGTTCGAAGCCCCCGCCGATGGCCGCGTCGAAGCCCTGGGCGATCAGGTCGACCTGCCGATTATCGAAATGCCAGTCCGGGTTGATGGCCGGAAACCGTCGCAGAAACTCCCCGAGCAACGGCACGATGTACAAGCGTCCGAACACGGTGCCCATGCTGACCTTTAATGTGCCGGCCGGTCGTCCTTCGGCGCTGGCCAGATTGGCCACGGCATTCTGGATCGTGAGCAGGCTGGCGCTGACCTCGCCGAGAAACAGATGACCGGCTTCGGTCAATGTCAGGCTGCGGGTGCTGCGCTGGAACAGTCGCACACCCAATCGAGCCTCAAGCTTGGCGACGCTCTTGCCCACCGCCGCCGGGGTCAGGCTCAAGCGCCGCGCGGCTTCGGCAAAGCTACCGACTTCGGCGCTGCGCACGAAGCATTCGATACTGCTGAAGGTTTCCATAAGCGCCACTATAAACTTCTGGTTTACACAGACTATCGCAATTACCGTCTACACAGCCTGTAATCCTGAATCGATACTAGGCTCCATCAACCGAGACACCTCGCCTCGGGACTTGGAGATCGATATGACTACTCAGAACCTCAGCGGCAAAGTGGCGTTGATTCAAGGCGGTTCCCGCGGTATCGGCGCAGCCATCGTCAAACGCCTGGCCGCTGAAGGCGCGACAGTCGCCTTCACCTATGTCAGTTCCACGGCCAAGGCTGAAGAATTGCAGAACAGCATCACCGCCAACGGCGGCAAAGCCTTGGCCATCAAGGCTGACAGTGCCGACGCCGAGGCCATCCGCAACGCCGTCACTGCCACAGTCGAAGCTTTCGGTCGCCTGGATATCCTGGTCAACAACGCCGGCGTACTGGCTGTCGCACCGCTGGAAGACTTCACACTCGAAGACTTCGACCAGACCCTGGCGATCAACGTGCGCAGCGTATTCATCGCCACCCAGGCCGCCGCCCGGCACATGACCGAAGGCGGTCGCATCATCAACATCGGCAGCACCAACGCCGAGCGCATGCCCTTCGCCGGCGGTGGGCCCTACGCCATGAGCAAATCGGCGCTGGTCGGCCTGACCAAAGGCCTGTCTCGCGATCTTGGCCCACGGGGCATCACCATCAACAACGTGCAACCGGGTCCGGTCGACACCGACATGAACCCGGCCAGCGGCGACTTCGCCGATAGCCTGATTCCGTTGATGGCAGTGGGTCGCTACGGCCAAGTGGAAGAAATCGCCAGTTTCGTCGCTTACCTGGTGGGCCCCGAAGCCGGTTACATCACCGGTGCCAGCCTGACCATCGACGGTGGTTTCGGCGCCTGACATAGATCAGTCAACCGCAATACTTTGTGGGGGCGAGCAAGTCGAATCGTCGCACCGTCGCTCCCGCATTATTTCCCGTCGTCAAGCCCAGTCGAGGTGCGGCAATCCACAGGCACTCGGATTGAACGCCTTCAACGTACGAAGAATGCCATCGGCGTGTGCGTACTTTTCGTCGGCCATCGCCGCGTCCGGAATCGCAATCGCCGTCATCCCCGCCGCCTTCGCCGCCGTGACACCGAACGGCGAATCTTCGAACACCAGGCAGTCCTCGGGTAATACGCCCAGGCGCCGCGCAGCAGTGAGGAAAATATCCGGTGCCGGCTTGGCCGCGCCGACTTCCGGATCATCGGCGGTGACGATGAAGTCGAACAGCGCAAACCAGTCGCGGTGCAAGGTGGTTTTCTGGCCAAACGACTGACGCGAGGAACTGGTGCCCACCGCGATCGGAATGTTGTTGGCCTTCAGATGCCGAACCAGTTCCTGGGCACCCGGCATCGCCAACGCCGCTGGAAAACGCTCGCGCATCAGCGGTTCCCGGATCTGCAGAAACTCTTCGGCGGTAATCGGCAGGTCCAGCGCCTCGACCACATACCGCGCCAGATCACCCGCACCACGGCCGATGATGTTCTGTTTGACGCTCCAGTCGAAGGTCCGTCCATAACGCCCGGCAATGAGGGAGGTGACTTCGGTGTAAATGCCCTCGGTGTCCAGCAGCAAGCCGTCCATATCGAAAATCACGGCCTTTATCGGGCCGAATTCATTCAGCGCAGCATTCATCGCTTCTGATCCGTTTTTAATGACATCCCGAAACTCGGCCCAAGCCGGGTCCGCGATTGATTAAAGGTTTCAGCAGCATAACGAGCGCAGCCGTCATAGAGCAACGGCAACACGTCCGAGGAATGCAAAACCCTGTGCTGGAGAATGGCCGTGATTCAGCCATTCATTCACCTCCCGCGCCGCCTGTACCACCGCCCGCGGTACCGGTACCTCCACCGGCACTGCCCGAACTGCCACCACTGCCGCTGCCGCTCATCCCCGAACTACCGGATTCTCCAGACCCACTTCCAGAACCGCTCCCCATCGAGCTCCCACCACTCATCGACCCGCTTCCCGTCCCCGGGCGGGTGCTGCTCCCACTGGCGTCACCGCCATTGCCGCCCTTGATGGAGCCAGGTGGCAGGGCATTGCCATCGGCGGAACCCGCATTCATCTCTGTAGAGGGAGGCATGCCGCCTTTGTCGACGGGCGCATCGGACTGAGCGAACACCGCCATCGAGCCGACCGACAACACGCCGGCGACCGTCAAGGCTGTCCATTTTGACCTGATCATGGAGTGTCTCCTTTAAAAGGTGCTGACCTGATTTCTGGCCGCCTCGGTTTTTTAAAGGTGCCGCTCGATCGACCAGCGGCGATGAAATCCTGGACGAGCGTCAGCTCGGCTCATTGGAGCCATCGTTGCCGGCAATGTCCGGATCGTCAGGCGTAGCTTCAACATCAGTGTCAGTGCGCCGCACATCATCGTTCGGCACTTGTTCCACGCCCGCGTCATCATCCGGCGGGCGCTGGTCGCGTGGAAGCGGGTCGGTAGGAGAAGGCAGTGGGTATTCAGGGGTGTCGTCGATGTCGGAATCTTCTGGATGAGCGTTCATAAAACACCTCTCAGGGGGCCTGAAACCAGGTCCTGAAATTTCGATGACAGCGCAACGGCCACGGTTCGATCAGGCGGACGATCGGTCAGTCTGATCCCGGCGCCTGATCATTGTTCGTCTTCGTCTTCATCCTCTTCTTCATATTCAGTATTGCCCACGTCGCCGGCGTCATCGGCATCGTTGAGCGGCACTGTTGCGTCATCCATCAGGGAGCCCGGGTCTTCATTGCCGGGATCGTTGATGAACGGAAGCCCGCTCGGGCCTTTTTCTTCCGTGCCTTCGGTTTCAGGCGTCATGGCAGTCCTCGCAACAATCAGGGAGTGTATGAAGTTCGAGGCGGCCTTGCGGCAATCGTTCCGCAACAGGACCACAGATACGACAAACCCGGCACCAGGCCGGGTTTCCGCGTCATTCGCGGTCGAATCAGTGATGCTTGTTTTTGTTCTTGTGCTTATTTTTGTGCTTGTGCTTGTGGCCGTTGCCGGAATGGGAACTGCCGCTGTCGGTCCCCAGGTTATTACCGACCGCACCACCCGCCGCACCGCCCAGGCCTGCGCCGATGGTAGAGCCGGTCGAGCCACCCAGGCTGTTACCAATCACCGAGCCGCCAGCCGAGCCCAAACCGCCACCAATGGCCGCTTCGGTCCGACTGCCTTTGGGGGCGCCCACCGCACTGCCTGCCGCGCCGCCAACGCCGGCACCAATCGCTGCCCCCGTGCTGCCGCCCATTTGCTGGCCGACCACGTTGCCCAGCGCACCGCCAATACCACCGCCAACGGCAGCAGTGCCGTCACCGGCAGCCATTGCACCTTGAGCGACCAAAAGTCCCAGAACCACTGTGGACAATGTCAAACGCATGATATGAACCTCTAATTCCGCATCGGGGGAAGTGAACATGCTGCGGATGGGCAGGAGTCTAGCATCTGCGCCCGCTGAATCCGGCCAGCGTCGAGCGTTGGACCGCTGTCAATTCGAAGAGTGAGGGCGGAGAAACATCCAGATACTAAAAGCCCGGCATCAAGCCGGGCTTTCAGAAGCGATCGCGAAAGATCAGTGACGCTTGTGACCCTTGGCCAGGTTGCTGCCCACGCCGCCACCCAATGCACCGCCCAGGCCCGCGCCGATGGTCGAACCGGTCTTGCCGCCCAGGCTGTTGCCGATCACCGAACCGCCCGCCGCGCCGACACCGCCACCGATGGCGGCCTTGGTACGGCTGCCTTTGCGTGCGGCAACTGCACTGCCCGCTGCGCCGGCCACACCGGCACCAATCGCTGCACCGGTACTGCCGCCCATTTTCTGACCAACCACATTACCCAGCGCACCACCCAAGCCGCCACCCAGCGCGGCAGTGCCGTCGCCGGCAGCCATTGCACCTTGAGCAACCAAAAGTCCCAGAACCAGAGCGGGCAGAGTCAAACGCATGACGAGAAACCTCAGAAAAAGGAAAACCGAAAGGAGAATAATTAAATGTTCTTATCCAACGACGACCACAGACAAGTCGCCGCAACCACACAGTTGGCGACGGTTTGACAGCGTTTTCGGGAAAGGTTTTATGACAGGCAAAAAAAAGCCCGCTGGGGAGACGGGCTGGAGTATTGCTTTCTAACGGATGAGCTGAGACTACGTCGATGGGTGTGAAAACTTTGTGAAAGATTTCGTGGGAAACACTTTCCTGCAACTATTTATTCGATGCCTGAAAAACCCGCTCGATGACGGGGCTGGGTGCATCACTTCCTGGACGATGGCGCTACCTTGGGTAAAAATTTCGCCTTCGGTCCCGGGCGCGCCATGGATTTCATCTTGTCGTTATGGGTCTGGTCTTCACCGAAGCCCGCCACATAATCGGTCTGCCCACATTGCACGCAGTTGTTGATCGGAAACTCTGCACCGTCGTCTTCGATATATGGATCAGCCATGTCTTCGCCCCTCTCAAAAAGCGGGATCGACACCGGCAAGCCCTTTTGCCTGAAAAAATATCGATCGCCAAGGCGTTTCAGACTAGCCGGTCATTACTGGACTTGTAGTTCAGATTACCCGTGCCCGACGAATGGCCCTCGCGAACTCACCTCAGCTTGACCGCCGTCCCGGTCACAAATACCACCACCATCCCGCCCTTCCCGGCCGGCATGCTGATCTCGTAATCAAGTCCCACCACCGCATCCGCCTGCAGCGCCCGCGCCCGCTCCTTGAGCTCGTCGGTTGCCTGAATCCGTGCTTCCTTCAAGGCTCGCTCCAGTGTCTGGGAGCGCCCACCGAAAAAATCCCGCATCCCGGCGAACAGGTCTCGGATGACATTGACGCCCTGCACCGACTCGGCGCTGACGATGTCCAGGTAGGCGGTGATTTGCCGGCCTTCGATGGAGTGGGTTGTGGTGGTGATCATGCAATTCTCTTCCTAATCGGAGCACGCATTCGCTGAGTGATTGGCGGTAAAAAAAAGCCCAGCATTTGGCTGGGCTTCGAAATTCTCAACGTTAATCTTCAGATGTGTTTTTCCACCGAAGCATTCGCCTTCTTGATCGCTTCAGCCTTCTCAATCACGTCCCGTTGAGAAGCAATAGCTTTGCTGATCACAATGTTGTAAACATCCCGCCTGGTATCAGCAGATGCCTTCGTGAAGAAGTCGGCCAAAGGACTGGATGCCCCGTCGTTAGCTACGCTCATGCACTTTAACCCCGGATAAAAGCTCTACAAGCTCGAATTGATCATAGGGGTCGGGAATGAGAGCGTCAATCTGCTCCACACTGACACCCTGTTCAAAAAATGAAGCCGTACCATCGTTATTCTTGATAATCAGGTCCACGTAAAATCGTTCGCCGTAACATTTCCGAAGCCCGACTACATTCCTCCTCGCGGCAAGATACTGCGCGACAAAAGCATCCAACGGGATGTTGCGTCCTTCCGTAATCTCTCTGGCTTGAACAAACTGCCAAGCAAGCCTCGGCTCCTGATAAACGTAAATAACCTGTGCAATTCGTTGACTAGCCAAAACTCTACTTATGTTTCGCTTCGCAACGTCGATGCTGGCTAGCGTTCCATCGAGCAGAAACGAAATCCGCTTTTCAAAGACCCTGTCCAAAACACGTTCCAGTATTTTCGTCACGGCGCGGTGATACAGATAGGAATTTCCACCTGAGTACCCCGGAATCAAGCATCTGTAGTCATCAGGATCAATTCGTAAAATTTTCTTTGCCGTAACTCCCGCAACACCCTGCTCAAGCATCTCCACCAAACCTTTCGATATCTCGGTTTTCCCTGCCCCTGGCGAGCCAGCCATGAACACAGTCAGTGGGGAAGCTTCCGAAGGAAATGCATCGGTATCAGCAATTGTTCTCGCCAACCTGGCCCGGTTTGTTTTGGCGAACTCAAACGCCTCCTCTTCTACGGCTTTTTCTTCGGGAGTCATATTCAGTGCTCGGTTCATTCGCAGTTTCAGCGTGTTCCCGGCCGTCTAGCAGCGGACATGACCATCAGCCTTCCTGGATATCTTGAGTGTCAGTGCATGAGCATGAACCACAGAAGGGATGAAGAAATAGTCGGCGGGACGCCTAAATTGGCTTGCAAACGGCGACAATAAAAGCCGGCACATTCCGAATAGCATGTAGGAATTGGCTACAGCATGCAGAACCGACAAAGGGATTTACGGCAGTGACCGGTAAACAACTTTAGCCACAACAGGGGTCTGTCGCTTTGAGTGCATCCCCTCTCAGTGCGACCCGGACAAATGCTGAGCCATCGCTTCAAACGCCGGCAACGTCACCGGATCATTGGCCGAGTTAGCGGCAACCGGATGGGACGCATAGCGAACAATCACCATTTCGGCGTTCGGGTCCACATAGATACGCTGACCGTAGACTCCGCGCGCCATGAAGGCGCCGCCGTCCTTATCTGTCACCCACCACATCGAGCGGTAGCTCCAGCCTTTGAGCAAGTCATAACCGGCCTTGGCAAATGCCTGCTTGTCGCCGCCATGGCGGATGTCGTCCACCACCGCTTTCGGCACGATCTGCTGACCGTTGAAGGCGCCATCATTGCGCAACATCTCGCCAAACCGGGCCAGGTCGCGCAAGCCGGTGTTCAAGCCGCCGCCGGCAAACGGGGTGCCAATGGAGTCCACCGTGAAATAGGCATCCTGCTCGGCCCCCAGCCGACTCCAGATCCGCTCGGACAACAACTGCGCGACGTTACGACCGGTCACTCGAGCGATGACCCAGCCCAAGACGTCGGAGTTGACGGTCTTGTAGGCGAACGCGCTGCCATGCTCGCCTTGCAGCTGCACCGTCTGCAAAAACTCGTAATAGCTGCGCGGTCCCGTGTAGTCCTTCGGCTTGGGTAAAGGGCTGCCAGCCTTGGCATGGGCCCAGACTTCGGCGTTCGGGTCGGCATAGTCCTCGCTGTATTTGAGTGCGGTCGTCATATCGAGAACCTGACGCACCGTGGCACTGCCAAACGCGGAGTTCGCCAGTTCGGGGACGTACTCGGCGACGTGCTTATCCGCGTCGATCCGCCCTTCCGCCACCAACATCGCCCCCAGCGTGCCGACCACGGACTTGGTCACCGACATCGCCGCGTGCTGGCCTTCAGGCTTCAGCACGCCAAAGTAACGTTCGTAGACAACCTTGCCGCGATGCATCACCACAATCCCGTCGGTGTAGGTGGCCGCAAGGGATTGATCCCAGGTCATCGAGGCCTTGGCGCCGAGCGGGACGAAACTGATGGCGTCGATGTCGTTGCGCAACGCAGATTGCAAGGGAACCGGTGCGCCAAGTCCTCGCGAGACGTTGATGGTCGGCATGAGTTGGCGGAAGTTCGAAACACTCCAGCGCATCGCCGGGAACTGGAAATAGCTGCCGTCTTCGAAACGTAGAGTGCGATCGGCGGGGGGTGGGGAGCCGATCATCCAACCGAGTTTTGCGGGGTCGCTGGCGGCGGCGTCGGGGAAGGTTGTAGTGGTGGATGCGGTGGCGAGGGATGACAGGGCGCCCATCAACATAGCTGTGATGGAAACTGCCAAGTGCCGGGGGGTGATGCGAGGGCAAGACATGGTGTCGATTCCGTTCGAGGGGTTCGAGCAGTCTAACAGGCGGACTGAGAGGCTGAAGACCGGACTTTTAGTGGGATTGAACGGACCAATGGTGGGGCACGCGCTGCTAGAGAAGTTTGATCAACACCGCAGTAACGGTCGCCACCATACCAATCAATCCAGTCGCCACAGCCACCGGATACCAAAAAGCTTCACGGGTCATCTTGCCGGCTTCAGCGTTCAGCTTGCGCTGTTCAGCCATCAGCTTGACGATCTCGACATGAACTTTTTCCAGCTCGGCCTGTTTCATGGTGAGTTCCTGCATAACGTGCCTGCGTCCAATCCATGTGGCGGGCGGCGTCTCGTACGCCGCCCTTTAGGCCATTTTGTACCCGATGGTGCAAACGAACAACCTTGTACGAGGCGGCTCACAGGAGGCGATGAAACCGGGGAAAGCACTCAACCTGTTGGCTTTCCAGCCTTGCTTCCCACAGGACCATCATTCGTCCTACAGAATTTTCGGAAAGCAACTTCACCGATTAGCCTGGGCTTTCAGCAAAGCTGAAACGGCGATTTGGGTACGTACCCGAATTGAACGGGTGCTTGATGCCGCTAAAGCACGTGGACTGCAGGCAAGGCTCCTGGTTCGGTCGTTAGCCGAGAATGGCCCGGTCTCGGTATTTTTTTACCTACAGAAAGCAAAAAGCCCCAGCGCATGGCTGAGGCTTTTTGTTCGGTATTAGTGGTGCCCAGAGACGGAATCGAACCGCCGACACGGGGATTTTCAATCCCCTGCTCTACCGACTGAGCTATCTGGGCCGCGGCGGAATTAAACGTTTTTACGGCTGGGGCGTCAAGCACGAAATCAAAAAAAACCAGTGAATACCTATAGTTACGATTGACCGTAATGTGGAAAAGTACAGCCTCAAAACCATGAACCCAATCACCATGTGAACCAGCACGCTGAATCGACGAGCTATTAGTGTCTGCTGACGATCGCTGCCTGGCGTTCGTGCGCTGATGTCGCCAGAGGATGATCCCGATTACAACGATGCAAGTCAGATCGATTGGTATTTTTCAGAAACGCAGAAACGAAAAAGCCCTGAATGATCAGGGCTTTTTCGTATATGTGTGGCGGTGAAGGAGAGATTCGAACTCTCGATACAATTTCTTGTATACACACTTTCCAGGCGTGCTCCTTAAGCCACTCGGACACTTCACCGTATCTCTTCAAACAAGTTCTGTCTGTCGAGGCGCGCTAATGTAGTCGAAAGCTTTTCCGATGGCAAACTTTTTTTGCAGAATTTTCATGCGGTTAGCGATTTAGTCATGGCGACGGGTTTCGGACCATGGCAAACCTGCCAATCTCCGGCTTGCCGTCCCCTTCCCTATAGAGGGCAGTACCCTGCCAGCATGGCGGGCTACGTGCGTCGGCCGGGGAAAGGGTGACTGACGGGTCAGTCATAGCGCTTTACCTGGCCTATGGCGGTGGGTAACGTCTGGCCTACTTTATTGAAAGGAATAGCGTCATGAGTGAGTTGATTTCCTACCATCTCGAAGACGGTATCGCGACCCTGACCTTGAGCAATGGCAAGGTCAATGCGATTTCGCCAGACGTGATTGCTGCATTTAATGCTGCGCTGGATCAGGCGGTGACTGATCGCGCGGTGGTGATCATTACCGGTACGCCCGGGATTCTGTCCGGCGGTTACGACTTGAAGGTGATGACGTCCGGTCCTGAAGCAGCCGTGGCGCTGGTGACGGCCGGTTCGACCCTGGCCCGTCGTCTGTTGTCGCACCCGTTCCCGGTGATCGTGGCGTGCCCGGGGCATGCCGTGGCCAAGGGGGCGTTTTTGTTGTTGTCGGCGGACTATCGCATTGGTGTCGACGGCCCGTTCAGCATTGGTCTGAACGAGGTGCAGATCGGCATGACCATGCACCACGCCGGCATCGAGATCGCCCGTGATCGTCTGCGCAAATCGGCGTTTCACCGTTCAGTGATCAATGGCGAGATGTTCAATCCGCAGAGCGCGGTGGATGCCGGTTTCCTTGATCTGGTGGTGTCGGTCGAAGAGTTGCAGGGTGCAGCGTTGGCAGCGGCGCGTCAGTTGAAGAAGATCAATATGACGGCGCACAAGAACACCAAGCTCAAAGTGCGCAAGGCGCTGTTGGAGACGCTGGATAACGCGATCATCCTGGATCAGGAGCATTTGGGTTAAGCCCAATGCTGCACTATTGAATGGCCTAACTATCGTGGCGTGATGCTGTTTATGGTGACTGCGATTTTTTGGGGGTTGGGTGGGTTGGTTGGTTGGGGTACATATCCGTTTCTGCGGTAACGGCCGCTGACGGTTTCGCCCTTACGGCGAGTCACTTGGAAGAGCCCCAAGTAACCAAGGGCTTTTGCCCCGCCATTCGGTGCCTCGCCTAGGCTCGGCATGCCGTAACGAAGGCATTGCTCCGGGGGCCCGCCGCCATCGGCCATCCATGGCCGGGGGCGGCTACCGCGGCATCCCTGCCGCGGTGCCC
>NZ_CABVHU010000018.1 GCF_902497855.1 Pseudomonas fluorescens | reverse complement strand
AGTGAAACGATGCATCGCCGATGGTAGTGTGGGGTTTCCCCATGTGAGAGTAGGTCATCGTCAAGATTAAATTCCGAAACCCCTATCTGCGTATGCAGGTAGGGGTTTTGTTTTTGCCTGGAATAAAGCGAAATTCTGTAGGAGCGAGCTTGCTCGCGATGGTCGCCAACGATGACGCTGGCTTCCTGATGCCCCGCGGTGTCCTGAAGTTCTTCGCGAGCAAGCTCGCTCCTACAATGAAGCCAATCGCCTTCAATGCTAAAGTCCATTCCTCGATTTTGCTTTCCCCAAGGAAGCCTTTATGCCGGATGCGACGCCCCTCAGTGCTGGTTTCATGGTGGTTCACGGCAACCGCCTGGACGAGTTGCGCAGCCTTGTAGTCAGCTGGATGCGACGCTACCCGCTGGCTCCCCTGGAAAATGAAATCGCCCTGGTACAGAGCAACGGCATTGCCCAATGGCTGAAACTGGCACTGGCCGAAGACCCGGAAGATGACGACATGGGTGGCTGTGGCATCGCCGCCGCCATCGACGTGCAGTTACCGGGCAGTTTCATGTGGCAGCTTTATCGCATGGTCCTTGGCCGTGACGAAATCCCGGTCAAATCCCTGCTCGATAAAGCCCCGCTGACCTGGCGCCTGATGCGCCTGCTCCCGCAGTTGATCGACCAACCGCATTTCGAGCCCCTGCAACGCTTCCTGGCCAATGACACCGATTTGCGCAAGCGCTACCAGCTGGCCGAGCGACTGGCGGATCTGTTCGACCAATACCAGGTGTACCGGGCCGACTGGCTCGAAGACTGGGCCGAAGGCCGCCATCAATTACGCAACGGCAGAGGCGAAACCAAACCCCTGACCCCGGCTAACTGCTGGCAGGCAGAGTTATGGCGGTCACTGTTGCTGGATGTGGGGGAGCAAGGCATGGCGCAAAGCCGTGCCGGGGTCCACCAGCGGTTCATCGAACGCATCAACAACCTCGAAGTGGCACCCGGCGGATTGCCTTCCCGGGTGATCGTTTTCGGGATTTCCTCGCTGCCGGCTCAAGCCTTGGAAGCCCTGGCCGGACTGTCTCGTTTCAGTCAGGTTTTGCTGTGCGTGCATAACCCTTGTCGTCACCATTGGGCAGACATCGTCGCCGATAAAGACCTGTTGCGGCATCAATACAAGCGTCAGGCGCGCAAGCACGGCATGCCGGTGGTGCTCGATCCGCAAACCCTGCATCAGCATGCCCACCCGCTACTGGCGGCATGGGGCAAGCAGGGGCGGGACTATATCAATCTGCTCGACAGCTACGATGATCCCAACAGCTATCGTTCGGCATTTCGCGATGGGCGCATTGACCTGTTCAGCGACAGCCAACCGCAGAACATGCTCAACCAATTGCAGGACGACATTCTTGAATTACGTCCTCTGAACGAGACTCGCGAGCGCTGGCCTGCGATCGATCTGGCGAAGGACGAATCGATCCGTTTTCACATTGCCCACAGCGCTCAGCGCGAAGTGGAAATCCTCCACGATCAATTGCTCGCGCGCTTCAGTGCCAACCCGCAGTTGAGGCCGCGCGACGTGATCGTGATGGTTCCGGATATCGACAGCTACGCCCCGCATATTCGTGCGGTATTTGGTCAGCTTGACCGCCATGATCCGCGCTTCATTCCCTTCACGCTGGCAGACCAGGGCCAACGCGGCCGTGATCCGCTACTGATCGCAGTCGAACACTTGCTCAAACTGCCTGACAGTCGTTTCCCGGTGAGCGAAATTCTCGACTTGCTGGACGTTCCGGCACTGCGCGCACGCTTCGCGGTGGAGGAGCGTGACCTGCCAACCCTGCACCGCTGGATCGAAGGCGCGGGCATTCGCTGGGGCATGAACGCCGAGCAGCGTGCGGGTCTCGGTCTGCCAGCGGAACTGGAGCAGAACAGTTGGCGTTTCGGCCTGCGTCGGATGCTGCTCGGTTATGCCGTGGGCAGCGCCGGTGCCTGCGAGGGCATCGAGCCCTACGATGAGATCGGTGGTCTGGATGCCGCGCTCATCGGTCCGTTGGTCGCGCTGCTGGATGCGCTTGAGATCGCCCACCAGGAACTCTCTCGGCCTGCTCCCCCCAAGCAGTGGGGCATGCGATTGCAGGCGCTGGTGCAGTTGTTCTTCCTGGCGAGCAACGAGCATGACGACTACCTGCTGTCCCAGCTCGAAGCGCTGCGTGAAACCTGGCTCGAGACCTGCGAATCGGTTGGCTTGCGCGACGAGTTACCCCTGACCGTCGTCCGTGAAGCGTGGCTGGCCGGGCTGGATCAAGGGCGCTTATCCCAGCGGTTCCTGGCCGGTGCGGTCAACTTCTGCACCTTGATGCCCATGCGCGCGATTCCGTTCAAGCTGGTCTGCCTGTTGGGCATGAATGACGGCGATTACCCGCGGGCGCAACCGCCCCTGGACTTCGACCTGATGGGCAGTGATTACCGTCCCGGCGATCGCTCCCGGCGCGAAGATGACCGCTACCTGCTGCTGGAGGCGCTGCTGTCGGCGCGTGACCAACTGTATATCAGCTGGGTCGGCCGCAGCATTCGGGATAACAGCGAGCGGCCGGCATCGGTGCTGATTGGCCAGCTGCGCGACCATCTGGCCAGCGGCTGGCGATTGCACGCAGCGGACGAAGACCTGCTGGAAGCCATGACTCAGGAGCACCCGTTGCAACCCTTTAGCGCCCGTTATTTCCACGAAGGCGATGAGCTGTTCAGCTACGCCAACGAATGGCAGGTGCTGCATCAAGCGAGCGAGCCCGAGACCGAGATCGAAGTCCTCGACGCCTACCTTCAGGAAGAGCCACTGAGCCTCGGTCAATTGCAGGATTTCCTGCGCAATCCTGTCCGACATTTCTTTAGTCAGCGCCTGAAGGTGTTCTTCGAAGCGGCAGACGTACCCTTGGCCGATGAAGAGCCCTTTGTACTCGACGCGCTGCAACGCTACAGCCTCAGCGACAGGCTGCTCGACGCGGCGCTGGGACAACCGGAGCACACCGATCAGGCGCTGGAGGCGCAGGCCAGGCGCCTGCAGCACAGCGGGTTGCTGCCCATGGCCGGTTTTGGCGAATGCCTGCAGCGAGAATTGATCGAGCCATTGCCGGATCTGCTGCAGCGCTACCGGCAACTGCTGGCGTTATGGCCTACACCGCTCACCAGCGCGCTGCCGGTGAGTCTGGAGCTGCAAAGCCTGCGCCTGGAAGGTTGGCTCAGCGGCCTGCATCAGCGTGCCGACGGTGGTTTGCTGTCAGTCACGACGATCCCCAACAGCATCGGTTCGATCAAGTCGCGCAAATGGCATCGCCTGACGCGGCCATGGGTCAACCACCTGGTGGCCTGCGCCAGTGGCATGGCGCTGACCACAGCGTTGGTGGCCAGCGACGACAGTCTGCTGCTCGCTCCGATGGAGCAGGGTACCGCCTCGCGGATTCTGGGCAACCTGTTACTGGCCTGGCAGACCGGTATGCGCCAACCGCTGCCGATCGCGGTGAAAACAGCCTTCGCCTGGCTGGGCCAGGCCGATCCGGTCAAGGCCCAGGCCGCTGCGCGCAAGGCCTATGAAGGCGATGGCCTGACCACCGATGGCGAGCGCCGTGAAAGCCCGGCGCTGGCTCGTCAGTTCGCCGACTACGACGTGCTGATGGCCGACGAGACGTTCCCCGATTGGTGCGACGCCTTGTATCGGCCACTGCTTGAAGCGCCCTGGCGTTCACTGACCGCCGAGGACGCGCGCTCATGACCACGAAAACACCGCTGGCCCTGGCTTTCCCGCTGCGTGGCAGCCAACTGATCGAAGCCAGCGCCGGGACCGGCAAGACCTTCACCATTTCCGCCCTCTACCTGCGCCTGGTCCTGGGCCACGGTGGCGAACCGAGCGGGTTCGGACGAGAGCTGTTACCCCCGCAAATCCTCGTCGTGACCTTCACCGATGCGGCCACCAAAGAATTGCGCGAACGTATTCGCACGCGTCTGGCCGAGGCTGCGAGGTTCTTCCGCGAGGAAACCCCGGCACCGGACGCGCTGATTGCCGAGCTGCGCGATCAGTACCTGCCCGAGCAGTGGTCCGGCTGCGCAAACCGCCTGGATATCGCCGCCCAGTGGATGGACGAAGCCGCCGTTTCGACCATCCACAGTTGGTGCCAGCGCATGTTGCGCGAACACGCGTTCGACAGTGGCAGCCTGTTCACCCAGACCCTGGAAACCGATCACAGCGATTTGCTCGGTGAGGTCCTGCGCGATTACTGGCGAATGTTCTGCTACCCGATGCAAGGCGATGCGCTGAATTGGGTTCGCAGCAACTGGGGCGGCCCGGCGGCCATGTTGCCGCGAGTACGTGGGCTGTTTGCCAGCGAGCGCGACAATGTCGCGGGTAAAGCGCCCGCCGAGCTGATCGCGCAATGCCTGGTGGAACGACGGGCCGCCTTGCTCGAACTCAAGATGCCCTGGCGCCAGTGGGCGGATGAGCTGCTTGCTCTGTGTCACCAAGGTGTTGCGAGCAAGAGCGTCGACGGGCGCAAGATGCAGGCGCGTTACTTCGAACCCTGGTTCGAAAAAATAAAAGCCTGGGCCGAAGACGAATCCCTCGAACAACTGGATATCGGCACCGGCTTCACGCGCCTGACGCCCGATGGCATGGCTGAAGCCTGGAAGGGTGAGGCGCCCCGTCATCCCGGCCTGGAGGCGATGCCCGGCCTCAAGCTCAGCCTCGATGGATTGCCGACGCCCGATGCGGCGGTCCTGCAACATGCGGCCCAATGGGTGGGTGCGCGGTTCGAAGAAGAGAAACGCCGGCGCGCGGAGATGGGCTTCGATGACATGCTGCTGCGCCTCGATGCCGCCTTGCAAGCCGAGGGCGGCGAGCGCCTGGCCACCTTGATCCGCGAGCAGTTTCCGGTGGCGCTGATCGACGAATTCCAGGACACCGACCCGGTGCAATACCGGATCTTCGAAAGCATCTATCGCATTGAAGACAACAACCCCGAAAGCGGCCTGTTCCTGATCGGCGACCCGAAGCAGGCGATCTATGCCTTCCGTGGTGCCGACATCTATACCTACTTGCGCGCCCGCCAGGCCACCGCTGGCCGCCTGCATACCCTGGGCACCAACTTCCGCTCCAGCCATGGCATGGTCAGTGCGGTGAACCATGTGTTCGAGCGTGCCGAGTCGCGCGATGCCGGGCGGGGCGCGTTTCTGTTTCGTGAACAGAACGGCGAGAACCCGGTGCCGTTCCTGCCCGTCGCTTCCCAGGGCCGCAAAGAAGTGCTGCACATTGATGGCCGGGCGGTCCCCGCCCTGAATGTCTGGCACCTGTCTGCCGAACAGCCACTCTCCGGCGCGGTGTACCGGCAACAACTGGCCGCCGCGTGCGCCAGTGAAATCACGGCGTTGCTCAACGACGGGCAACAAGGGCACGCCGGCTTCATCCAGGACGGCAAAGATTTTCGCGGCCTGTTGCCGGCGGATATCGCGATCCTGGTGCGCGACGGCAAGGAAGCCCAGGCCGTGCGCGCCGAACTCTCGGCCCGGGGCGTGCGCAGCGTTTACCTGTCGGACAAGGATTCGGTGTTCGCCGCCCAGGAAGCCCACGATGTATTGACCTGGCTCAAGGCGTGCGCCGAGCCGGATGTCGAGCGTCCACTGCGGGCGGCGCTGGCGTGCATCACGCTGAACCTGTCGCTGGCTGAACTTGAGCGGTTGAATCAGGACGAACTGGCCTGGGAAGCCCGGGTCATGCAGTTCCGCGGTTATCGCGAGCTGTGGCGCAAGCAGGGCGTATTGCCCATGCTGCGGCGCTTGCTGCATGACTTCCGCTTGCCCCAGGCACTGATCGCGCGCAGCGATGGCGAGCGTGTGTTGACCAACCTGCTGCACCTGTCCGAGTTGCTGCAACAGGCCGCTGCCGAACTTGATGGCGAGCAGGCGCTGATCCGGCATCTGTCCGAGCACCTGGCGTTGTCCGGGCAGGCGGGCGAAGAGCAGATTTTGCGCCTTGAGAGCGATGAACAACTGGTCAAGGTCGTGACCATTCACAAGTCCAAGGGGCTTGAGTACCCCTTGGTATTCCTGCCGTTCATTTGCTCGGCGAAGCCGGTGGATGGCAGCCGTCTGCCGCTGCATTACCACGACGTCGGCGGCAAGGCCCAAGTGACCTTGAAACCGACGGCCGAGTTGATTGCCTTGGCCGACGACGAGCGCCTGGCCGAGGATCTGCGGTTGCTCTATGTGGCCCTGACCCGGGCGCAACATGCTTGTTGGCTCGGCGTGACCGACCTCAAACGCGGCAATAACCACAGCTCGGTGCTGCACCTGTCGGCCTTGGGTTATCTGCTGGGGGGCGGGGCGCCATTGGCTGAGTCGGCCGGGTTGAAGCGTTGGCTGCAAGACCTGCAGCAGGATTGCCCGGCATTGAGCTACGGTGACATGCCTGAAGCGAGCGCCGAGCATTACCATCCGCCACACAACGAAGCGGCACTGCTCGCTGCGCGGATCCCCCGGCGCAAGGCCAGTGAAAACTGGTGGATCGCTTCTTACAGTGCCTTGCGCATTGGCGAGAGACTGAGCGAGGGCAGTGACGAAGCTCCCGAAAGTCCTCAAGCGCAAAAACTCTTCGACGACGAACGCCTCGATCCGCATGCACCGCGAGACGTGGTGGCCGGCGGCGCGGACATCCATCGATTCCCCCGTGGCCCAGGCCCCGGTACGTTTCTGCATGGCTTGCTGGAGTGGGCCGGCGACGAAAGTTTTGCCGCCACGCCGCAAGCGGTGGAAGACGCCATTGCCCGGCGCTGTAACCGGCGCGGCTGGGAAGGCTGGATCACTGCCCTGAGTGACTGGCTGCAGCATCTGCTCAAATCGCCGCTGCCTGTCGGTGCCGGACAGTCGCCGGTGGTTCTCGGCCAACTGAGCCAATACCGCGTCGAGATGGAATTCTGGTTCGCCAGCCACAAGGTCGATGTGCTCAAGCTCGATGAGCTCGTGCGCCAATACACCCACAACGGCGTGGCGCGGGTGGCGGCGGAACCGGTGATGCTCAACGGCATGTTCAAGGGCTTCATCGACCTGACATTCGAGCACGACGGCCGTTACTACGTCGCCGACTACAAATCCAACTGGCTGGGTGTCGATGACACGGCCTACACCGGGCAGGCCATGGAGCAGTCGATCCTCGACAACCGTTACGACCTGCAATACGTGCTGTACCTGCTGGCCCTGCACCGTCAGCTCAAGGCGCGGCTTGCCGATTACGATTACGACCGGCATGTCGGCGGTGCGCTGTACCTGTTCCTGCGGGGAACGCGCGCACCCAGCCAGGGCGTGTACTTCGCCCGTCCGCCAAAAGAACTGATCGAGCGCCTGGACCGGATGTTCCAGGGCAAGCCAGAGCCCAAGGCAGAACCGGCCTGGGTACAGGGAGAATTGCTATGAGTCGCACTTTCGCCGATTTGCTGCCCACGCCATTGGCCGCCGACAGCCTGGCGGACCTGGCCCCCTTGAGTCGCGCCGATGACCTGTTGCTGTTGCTCACGCGCTGGGTCGAACGCGGCTGGTTGCGGGCGCTGGACAAGGCCTTCGTGGCCTTTCTGCATGAGCTCGCGCCCGATGATGATCCGCTGGTGCTGCTGGCCGCGGCATTGACCAGTCACCAGCTCGGCCACGGCCATGTCTGCCTGGATCTGTTCGAGACCCTCAAAGAGCCGGACTTCGCCCTGTCGTTGCCGCCCGAAGGGGATCTGCACAGTGACGCGATGGTGTTGCCGTCGCAATTGCTCCAGGCGCTGGACGGCGCTCACTGGTGCAAAGTGCTGGCCGCCAGCAATCTGGTCGCGTTGGCAGTCGACTGTCGTGAAGCTGCGCAGCAGCGGCCATTGGTGCTATCGGGCAAGCGCCTGTACTTGCGTCGCTACTGGGCTTACGAACGGCGTATCGATCACTCGCTGCGCCAACGCCTGGCGGAACACGAATCCACCCCGGACGACTTGTTCCAGCGCCTGACCGGCCTGTTCGGTCCCGCCCGGCCCGGCGAAGTGATCGACTGGCAGAAACTCGCCTGCGCCCTGGCCACCCGCAGCGCCTTCAGCATTGTCACCGGTGGCCCGGGCACCGGTAAAACCACGACCGTCGTGCGCTTGCTGGCCCTGCTGCAGGCGCCGGCGGTGGAGGCAGGCAAACCCTTGCGCATCCGTCTCGCCGCCCCCACCGGCAAAGCCGCGGCGCGGCTGACCGAGTCCATCAGTGCCCAGGTTCGCACCCTGGAAGTCGCCGAAGCGATACGGGACAAAATTCCCTCGGACGTCACCACCGTGCACCGCCTGCTCGGCAGCCGTCCCGGTACCCGCCATTTCCGGCATCACGCGGGCAATCGCCTGCCGCTGGATGTGCTGGTGGTGGACGAAGCCTCGATGATCGACCTGGAAATGATGGCCAACCTGCTCGATGCGATGCCGCCCCATGCCCGACTGGTGCTGCTGGGGGACAAGGACCAGCTGGCGTCGGTGGAGGCCGGTGCCGTGCTCGGCGATCTGTGCCGCGATGCCGAGGCCGGTTGGTACAGCCCGCAGACCCGGCAGTGGCTGGAGTCGGTCAGCGGCGAACGTCTGGACGCCAGCGGTTTGCATGAGGACATCGATGGAACACATCCACTCGCCCAGCAAGTGGTGATGCTGCGCCACTCACGGCGGTTCGGCGAGGGCAGCGGCATTGGACAACTGGCGCGCTGGGTCAACCAGCAGCACCCTGAACAAGCGCGCAAGCTATTGGCGGCGCGCAGTCACGACGACGTGTTTAGCCTGTCGCTCAAGGGCGAGCAGGACCGGGCGCTGGAACGCCTGCTGCTCGAGGGGCATGGCGACGGGCCGCAAGGTTATCGGCATTACCTGACCTTGCTGCGCAGCCAGCGGCCAGCGCTCGACCGACCCCTGCATGATCAATCCTGGGTCGACTGGGCACGTGGCGTGTTGCAAGCCTTCGACGCGTTCCAATTGTTGTGCGCCGTACGCAAGGGACCCTGGGGTGTGGAGGGCTTGAATCAACGGGTAACCGCCGCGCTGCTCAAGGCGCGGCTGATTGACAGTGACCACCAATGGTACGAAGGCCGCCCGGTGCTCATGACCCGTAATGACTATGGCCTGGGGTTGATGAACGGCGATATCGGCATCGCGCTCAAGTTGCCGGAACGTGACGGCCCCGACGCCGGGAAGCGGGTACTGCGCGTGGCGTTCCCGCGCAATGACGGGGAGGGCGGCGTGCGCTTTGTTTTGCCGAGCCGGCTCAATGATGTCGAAACGGTGTACGCCATGACCGTGCACAAATCCCAGGGTTCGGAATTCGCCCATACGGCATTGATTCTGCCGGACGCGCTCAACCCGGTCCTCACCAAGGAGCTGATCTATACCGGCATCACCCGGGCCAAGCACTGGTTCACCTTGATCGAACCCCGTGCCGGGGTGTTCGAAGAGGCGGTGCGGCGCAAGGTCAAGCGCTTGAGCGGGTTGATGCTGGAGCTGGAACAGGCGCCCTTGGCGGGTAATTGAAAGGGAGCGGGGACACGGTGCGAACGCCGACTAATCGGCGAACAACATGTCCCGGCTCTCTCCCATCAACAGGCCCTGATTCTGCTCAGTCACCGAGCGGATGTAATCCCACAACAGGGTAATCCGCTTGAGCTTGCGCAGGTCCTCGCGGCAGTACATCCAGAATTGTCGGGTGATCGTGATCTCTTGCGGCAATACCGCCAGCAAGCGCGGATCCTGGGCGGCCAGGAAGCACGGCAGGATCGCCAGTGACCGTCCTTGCTGGGCCGCGACGAATTGCGCGATCACGCTGGTGCTGCGCAAGTTGGCGCTGGCGCCCGGCAGCACGTTGGCCAGGTACAGCAGCTCCGAGCTGAACGCCAGATCGTCGACATAACTGATGAACGAATGTTTACCCAGGTCTGCCGGGCGGCGGATCGGCGGGTGCTTGTCCAGATAGTCCTGGGTTGCGTACAGCTGCAATCGGTAGTCGCAGAGTTTGCAGCAGACGTACGGACCGTGCTCCGGTCGCTCCAGGGCGATCACGATGTCGGCTTCGCGCTTGGACAGGCTGATGAAGTGCGGCAGCGGCAGGATGTCGACCGAAATCGCCGGGTAGGCGTCGACGAAATGGCTCAGCTGCGGGGTGATGAAAAAGCTGCCGAAACCTTCGGTGCAGCCCATGCGCACATGACCGGATAACGCCACTCCCGACCCGGAGACCTGCTCGCAGGCCATGTGCAGGGTGCTTTCGATCGACTCGGCATACCCGAGCAGCCGCTGACCTTCGGCGGTCAGGACGAAGCCGCTGGTCCGGGATTTTTCGAACAGCAGTGTGCCCAGCGCCGCTTCCAGCGAACTGATGCGCCGCGACACGGTGGTGTAGTCCACCGCCAGGCGCTTGGCCGCGGTGCTGGCCTTGCGGGTGCGGGCGACTTCGAGGAAAAACTTGAGGTCATCCCAGTTCAGCGAACCTAAGGACGTGATGTTTTTTTGCATGATGGACCGGCTTTTATGTGCGTTCTTATTAGAAGTTTGCACATCTATACTCCAAAAACAGTCCGACAACCAATTCGCGACACACGTCTTATCGCAAGGCGGCTTTTTCGCCTTGGCTCCCCCGATACTTCTCTAGATAACAACAATGTCCAGGAGACCAGCATGAACGCATCGCTCACGCCAAACGACACCACCGTTCAAAAGGTCAAGCTGTTGATCGACGGCGAGTGGGTCGAGTCCCAGACCACCGAATGGCACGACATCATCAACCCGGCCACCCAGCAAGTGCTGGCCAAGGTTCCGTTCGCCACCGCGCAGGAAGTGGACGCCGCGATCAGCGCCGCCCACCGCGCCTTCCAGACCTGGAAGCTGACGCCGATCGGCGCGCGGATGCGCATCATGCTCAAGCTCCAGGCTTTGATTCGCGAGCACTCCAAGCGCATCGCCGTGGTGCTCAGCAACGAACAGGGCAAAACCATTGCCGACGCTGAAGGCGATATCTTCCGCGGCCTGGAAGTGGTCGAGCACGCCTGCTCGATCGGCAGCCTGCAAATGGGCGAATTCGCCGAGAACGTGGCGGGCGGCGTCGATACTTACACCCTGCGTCAGCCGATCGGCGTGTGTGCCGGCATCACCCCGTTCAACTTCCCGGCGATGATTCCGCTGTGGATGTTCCCGATGGCCATCGCCTGCGGCAACACCTTCGTACTCAAGCCGTCCGAACAGGACCCGATGTCGACCATGCTCCTGGTGGAGCTGGCGATCGAAGCCGGCGTGCCGGCGGGCGTGCTTAACGTCGTGCATGGCGGTAAAGACGTGGTGGATGCGCTTTGCACGCACAAGGACATCAAGGCTGTTTCCTTCGTCGGTTCTACCGCGGTCGGCACTCACGTCTACGACCTGGCTGGCAAACACGGTAAACGCGTGCAATCGATGATGGGCGCAAAAAACCATGCCGTGGTGCTGCCGGATGCCAATCGCGTCCAGGCGCTCAATGCGCTGGTGGGTGCCGGTTTCGGTGCCGCCGGTCAACGTTGCATGGCCACGTCCGTGGTGGTGTTGGTTGGCGCGGCCAGGCAATGGCTGCCAGACCTGAAGGCACTGGCGCAGAAACTCAAAGTAAATGCCGGCAGCGAGCCGGGCACCGATGTGGGCCCGGTGATCTCCAAAAAAGCCAAGGCGCGGATTCTCGACCTGATCGAAAGCGGCATCAAGGAAGGCGCCAAGCTTGAGCTGGATGGTCGCGACGTGACCGTTCCAGGTTTCGAGAAGGGCAACTTTGTCGGCCCGACCCTGTTCTCCGGGGTAACCCCCGAGATGCAGATCTACACCCAGGAAATCTTCGGTCCGGTACTGGTGGTGCTGGAAGTCGATACCCTCGACGAGGCCATCGCACTGGTCAACGCCAACCCGTTCGGCAACGGCACGGGCCTGTTCACCCAGAGCGGTGCGGCGGCGCGTAAATTCCAGACCGAAATCGACGTCGGCCAGGTCGGTATCAACATCCCGATTCCGGTGCCGGTGCCGTTCTTCAGCTTCACCGGTTCCCGTGGTTCCAAACTCGGCGACCTCGGTCCGTATGGCAAGCAAGTGGTGCAGTTCTACACTCAGACCAAGACTGTCACCAGTCGCTGGTTCGATGACGACAGCGTCAACGACGGTGTGAACACCACCATCAACTTGCGTTAAGGAGCCGGACATGAAAATCGCTTTTATCGGTCTCGGCAACATGGGGGCGCCGATGGCGCGCAACCTGATCAAGGCCGGCCATTCACTGCGGTTGGTCGACCTGAACACAACCGTGCTGGCGGAGCTGGAGCAACTGGGCGGCAGCATCAGCGCTTCGGCCCGTGAAGCGGCTCAAGACGCCGAACTGGTGATCACCATGTTGCCTGCCGCGGTGCATGTGCGCAGCGTCTGGCTGGGTGAAAACGGCGTGCTGGCGGGTATCGCCAAGGGCGTGCCGGCCGTGGATTGCAGCACCATCGATCCGCAGACTGTCCGTGACGTGGCAGCGGCCGCCGCCAAACAAGGCGTGGCCATGGCTGATGCGCCGGTCTCCGGCGGTACCGGCGGTGCAGCGGCCGGCACCCTGACCTTCATGGTTGGCGCCAGCCCTGAACTGTTCGCCACCCTGCAACCGGTGCTGGCGCAGATGGGCCGTAATATCGTCCATTGCGGCGAAGTCGGCACCGGGCAAATCGCCAAGATCTGCAACAACCTGCTGCTGGGGATTTCCATGGTCGGCGTCAGCGAAGCCATGGCCCTGGGCGAGGCCCTGGGGATCGACAGCACCGTGCTGGCGGGCGTCATCAACAGTTCCACCGGACGTTGCTGGAGTTCGGAGATGTACAACCCGTGGCCGGGCATCGTCGAAACGGCGCCGGCCTCGCGCGGCTATACCGGCGGTTTCGGTGCCGAACTGATGCTCAAGGATCTGGGGCTGGCCACGGAAGCGGCCCGTCAGGCCCACCAACCGGTGGTGCTCGGCGCGGTGGCGCAGCAGTTGTATCAGGCGATGAGTCAGCGTGGGGAAGGTGGCAAGGATTTCTCGGCGATCATCAACAGCTATCGCAAACCACAGTAGGAGCGAGCTTGCTCGCGATGGTCGTCAACGATAATGTGCAGAATCTGACACCCCGCGTCGCTCTCGAGTTTTTCGCGAGCAAGCTTCGCTCCTACAGGTCGCATCGACATTTACCGGGAGATCACGTCGGGTGATCTCCCGGTTTTTTACATCAGGCAAACACGAAATACTTGCGCACGGTCTCAACCACTTCCCACGTGCCTTTCATGCCCGGCTCGATGACAAAAATATCACCGGCGCGCAGATGGATCGGCTCCTTTCCCTCTGGAGTGATGATGCAGTACCCCTCGCGGAAATCGCAGTATTCCCACTTCACGTATTCCACATACCACTTGCCCGGCGTGCAGATCCAGGTGCCCATGATCTTGCTGCCGTCTTCGCTGGTGTAAGCGTTGAGGTTGACGGTGTGCGGGTCGCCTTCGAGTTTTTCCCATTTGCAGGCGTCGAGTACCGGCAGCGGGTGAGTGTCGCGAAGAACGGTAATAGGTGCGGTCATGTGAACTCCGGGCCTTGAGCTATAAGAAGTAGCGTTCGAGAACTGAAGACGCACCCTATAGCGTCGGTTCGCCGGTCAGTTGTCTGGGGTCGACATCGAACTGTCCAGAAACGCGCCATGCCCTCAAAGACTGTCCAGCGGACAATCGATCCGGGCCTGCAGAAGACTGCCTGGCCTGGCGCAAGTCCGCTTCCAGTGGTTGAACCTGTTGATCGCCTTCACGCAGCGTCGGCCTCTCAGGGGAGAGTCAAGGCATGCAGCAAGGCCCTGGCGTAACCGGGCAACACCGCGAAGTCCCGGGCGCAGAGCAGGAGCTTGCGCTGGGCCCAGGGTTCTTGCAGGGCCAGGCTCTTGAAGGATGTTTCGCCGCCCCAGCGCTCGACCGCCGCGAGAGGCACGATCGCCAGCCCCGCTCCCCGAGTGACCATACGCATCACGCCATCGAAGCCGTCGGTGCGAATGCGGATCTGCAGGCGTACGCCTATGTGCAGCGCCTGTTCTTCCAGGTAAACCGCCAAGGCGCTGTTGGCGTTCAGGCCGACATAAGCGTGGTGCAGGGTGTCGCTGAAGCTCACTGATCCGGCGTCGGCCAACGGATGATCCCGCGGCATGATGAGCACCAGCGGATCGTCGCGAAACGGGCGGGTCTGCAGGTCTGCGGTGTCCACGGCGTCGGACACGATACCGAGGTCTGCCGCGCCTTGGCGCAAGGCGTGGGTGATGCGGGTGCTGGGCAGTTCTTGCAGGTCGATGTCGAGGTTTGGATGCTCGCACAGGAAGTCCGCGAGCAACTCGGGCAGGTACTCGGTGATCGCCGTGGTGTTGCACAGCAGACGCACCTGGCCCTTGACGCCTTTGGCATAGTCGGCCAGGTCCTGCTGCAGGCGCTCGGCTTGTTGCAGCAAGACGCGAGCGTGTTGCGCCAGGGCCTTGCCGGCGGGTGTGGGGGTGACACCGCGGCGACCGCGTTCCAGGAAATCGATGCCGAGTGAGGATTCCATGGCGCGGACTCGTGCGCTGGCTGCGGCGAGGGACAGATGACTGCGGGCAGCGCCGGCGGTGATGTTGCCGGTGTCGAGGATGTTGAGGTAGAGGCGCAGGTCGGTGAGGTCGAAGTGCATGGGTACAGCCTCTGAATATTTGTTGTCTGGGCGGGCGCCTTCGCTGGCAAGCCAGCTCCCACAGGGATCTTCAGTGGACGCTCGATTTGCGGTAAACGGTGATCCCTGTAGGAGCTGGCTTGCCAGCGAAGGCGTCAGCAGCCCCAGCAAAACCTTAAGCCTCTGTCAAATCAAGAGGCACCCTCAGTATATGACAGATTTCCAGACGCCCAATCCAGGCTCAGGATCAGCCCATGAGTACACTCGCAACCTTCTACCAAAACCTCGGCCTGACCCTTTCGTTAATGGTCATCGCCACCTTCCTGCTGGCCGGCATGATCAAGGGGGTCATCGGCCTCGGCCTGCCCACCATCGCCATGGGTCTGCTCGGTCTGGCTATGGCGCCGTCGCAGGCTGCCGCATTGTTGATCATCCCCGCGACCCTCACCAACGTCTGGCAGTTGGCCTTCGGCGGGCATTTACCGGGGCTGGTCAAACGGTTGTGGCCAATGCTGCTGGCGATCTTCATCGGCACCGCTGCCGGCACGGTGTGGATCGGTATGGCGGGTGGTCACTGGGTGGTGCGGGGACTGGGGGCGGCGTTGTTGCTGTACGCGTTGAGCGGTTTGTTCCTGCCGCCCTTGCGCGCCAGCGGTAGCAGCGAGCGCTGGCTCGGTCCGCTTTGCGGCCTGGTGACGGGCGTTATCACCTCGGCCACCGGGGTTTTCGTGATTCCGGCGGTCCCGTATCTGCAAGCGCTGGGTCTGAGCAAGGATGAACTGGTGCAGGCGCTGGGCCTGTCATTCACCGTCTCGACCCTGGCCCTGGCCGCCGGCCTGGCATGGCGCGGCGCCCTCGGCGGCGGCGAGTTGAGTGCGTCGTTGCTGGCGCTGATCCCGGCGATGCTCGGGATGTGGCTGGGGCAATGGCTGCGCCAGCGGATCAGCGCCGTGCTGTTCAAGCGCGTGTTCTTCATCGGCCTCGGCGTGCTCGGCGGCCACTTGCTGATCAGCGGGTAGCGGACGACGGGCTGAGCATGTCGATGGCGCGGATATCGAAATCCCGTTCCAGGTAATCCATGCGTTGGTCGAGAAACTGCTTCATGTGCGGCAGGTTCGAGTGCACATCCAGGTGGGTCTGGGACTGCCAGATCTCGTAGAAGATAAACAGCGTCGGGTCCTGTTTGTCGCGCAGCATGTGGTATTCGATGCAGCCGGGCTCGGCGCGACTTGCTTGCACGAAACCGCTGAAGAGCGCTTCGAAGGCGGCGGATTTTTCCGGGCGGGTCTTGGCGTGCAGGATGAAGCCTTGAATTTCACTCATCAGAAATGTCCTCAGGTTAAGAATCGGCGCTAGTTTATGGCAACAATCTCCTGTCGATTCGTGCGTATAGATCAAATGATTTTTGCGAATTCAGTGCTTATTCCGCGCGAGGCAGATCGATACGCTGCCGCCATCGAATTCCAACCTTGCGAGACCTCCCATGAAAAAAGTGCTATTGCTCAATGGCGGCAAAAAATTTGCCCACTCCGATGGCCGCTACAACGCCACCCTGCATGAGGCCGCACTGAGTGTGCTGGATCGCGGCGGCGTGGATGTGAAAGCCACGTTCATCGACGAGGGCTACGACGTCGCCGAAGAAGTCGCCAAATTCCTCTGGGCCGACGTGATCATTTACCAGATGCCCGGCTGGTGGATGGGCGCACCCTGGACCGTCAAGAAGTACATCGATGAAGTCTTCACCGAAGGCCACGGCAGCCTCTACGCCAGCGACGGCCGCACCCGTTCCGACGCCTCGCAAAAGTACGGCAGCGGCGGTCTGTTACAGGGTAAGCAGTACATGCTGTCGCTGACCTGGAACGCGCCGCAGCAAGCCTTCGACGACCCCACCGACTTCTTCGAAGCCAAGGGCGTGGACGCGGTGTACTTCCCGTTCCACAAGGCCAACGAATTCCTTGGCATGAGCGGCTTGCCGACGTTCCTGAGTGTTGACGTGATGAAACGCCCCAATATCGAAGCCGACGTGGCGCGTTACGAGCAGCATTTGACCGAGGTGTTTGGCCTCAAGGCCTGAGGTTCCTTTTGCCCCGCATCCAGCTACTATCAAGCCAGTTTTGAATGAGGGGCATCCGTGAAAGCCAGATCCGATGAATTGCAGATTTTCGTCTGCGTGATTGAATGCGGGTCGATTTCCGCTGCGGCCGAGCAGGTCGGGCAAACGCCTTCGGCGGTCAGTCGTACGCTGTCGCGGCTGGAAGCCAAGCTCGATACCACCCTGATCAACCGCACCACGCGGCGCATGGACCTGACCGAGGAGGGCAAATACTTCTTCGAGCACGCCAAGCTGATTCTCGATCAGATGGATGAACTCGAAGAGCGCCTGACCTCACGCCAGCAAACCCCGTCCGGGCGCCTGCGGATCAACGCTGCCTCGCCGTTCATGCTGCATGCCATCGTGCCGTACATCGATGAGTTCCGCAGGCTCTATCCGGACATCCAGCTCGAACTCAACAGCAACGATTTGATCATCGACCTGCTCGAGCAAAGCACCGACATCGCCATCCGCATCGGCACGCTGGCCGACTCAACCTTGCACGCCCGCTCACTGGGCTGCAGCCCGCTGCACATCGTCGCCAGCCCGGCGTACCTGGAAAAACACGGCGTACCGGTTGAGGTGGCGGATTTGTCCGGGCACACGCTGCTGGGCTTTACCCAGAACGAAGGTTTGAATCAATGGCCGCTACGGTATGTGCACGGTGATCGCTGGCCGATCCAGGCGTCGATCAGCGCCTCAAGCGGCGAAACGATCCGGCACCTGGCACTGGCAGGCCAGGGCATCGCCAGCCTGTCGCATTTCATGACGATCGACGACATCCGTGCCGGGCGTCTGCAGGTGCTGCTGGCGGAGTTCAACAGTGGCTATCGTCAGCCAATCAATGCGGTGTACTACCGTAACTCGCAACTGGCCCTGCGCATCCAGTGCTTCCTGGACTTCATCCAGGGCAAATTGGCGGATTACGCGATAGCGGACTTCAAGGGCTGATTCGTGATCCCTGCGCAAGAGTGAATTGGGCAGCACCGCCTGTTTCCCCAGGCATCGCTGCTCGATACTGGCTGCATCACTTACTGACGCAGGGAGTTTCTCCATGAACGTATTCATTACCGGCGCCGCCGGCTTTATCGGCGGCTCCATTGCCACCGGCCTGGTCCGGGCAGGGCACAAGGTCACCGGCCTGGTGCGCAGCGCCGAACAAGCCAATGAACTGAGCGCACTGGGCATCACCCCGGTGATCGGCACGCTGGACGACAGCGCACTGCTGGGTGAACAGGCCAGGGCTGCCGATGCCGTCATCAATGCCGCCAGCAGCGACCATCTCGGCGCTGTGGAAGCTTTGCTCGATGCGCTGCGCGGTTCCAACAAAGTGTTCCTGCATACCAGCGGGTCGAGCATCGTCGGCGATGCGTCGGGCGGCAAATCCAGCGACGTCGTCTACTACGAAGACAGCCTGCCGGAGCCGACGGCCGACAAGGCTGCTCGTGTGGCCATCGATAACCTGATCCTCGCCGCCGCCAAAGACGGCGTGAACTCAGCCGTCATCTGCAACACCCTGATCTACGGCCACAGCCTGGGCGTCAATCGCGACAGCGTGCAGTTGCCGCGCTTGCTCAAACAGGCACGCAAAAGCGGTGTGGTCCGGCATGTCGGCACGGGGCAGAACATCTGGTCCAACGTGCACATCGAAGACGTGGTGTCCCTGTACCTGCTGGCGTTGACCAAAAACGTGCCGGGCACCTTCTACTTCGTCGAAAGCGGTGAGGCGTCGTTCATCGAGATGACCACTGCGATTGCCCAGGCGCTGAAGCTGGGAGCGCCACAGGACTGGCCACTGAAAGAGGCCGAAGCCGAGTGGGGTTATGAAATGGCCAACTATGGCCTGGGTTCCAACAGCCGGGTTCGCGGCAAGCATGCGCGTGAACTGCTGGGCTGGGCGCCGAAGCGGGCTTCGGTGGTTGAGTGGATTCGGGACGAGATGGTGTGAGTTCGCTTTAGACCGCGTCGCTGCCTTCGCGAGCAGGCTCGCTCCCACAGTTTGATCTGCATAGGACACAGATTTTGCGTCCGACATAGATCCCCTGTGGGAGCGAGCCTGCTCGCGAAGGCGTATTCAGCAACCCGACAACTGGCCGGACTGCCCCCAATTCCGTAACATCCGCCCCCTCTTTGCTGGCCATTCCCTGCGGCCAAAATTTTTGGGTAAGTCATGAAACCAAAACCTCTGCGCGCCGATGTCCTGGCCGGGCTCACCACCTCTTTCGCCTTACTCCCCGAGTGCATCGCCTTCGCCCTGGTTGCTCACCTCAATCCGTTGATGGGGCTTTATGGCGCGTTCATCATTTGCACCCTGACCGCGCTCTTCGGCGGACGGCCGGGCATGGTGTCCGGCGCCGCCGGATCGATGGCGGTGGTGATTGTCGCGTTGGTAGTGCAGCACGGTGTGCAGTACCTGTTGGCCACTGTGCTGCTGGGTGGGCTGATCATGCTGGCGTTCGGATTGCTGAAGCTGGGCAAACTGGTGCGCATGGTGCCGCATCCGGTGATGCTCGGCTTCGTCAACGGCTTGGCGATCATCATCGCCCTGGCCCAGCTGGAGCACTTCAAGAGAGGCGATACCTGGCTGAGCGGGCAGCCGTTGTACCTGATGACGGGGCTGGTGGCGCTGACGATGGCCATCGTCTACCTGCTGCCGCGACTGACCCGTGCGGTGCCGCCGGCGCTGGTGGCGATCCTGGGCGTTGGCCTCGCGGTGTATCTGCTCGGCCTGCCGACCCGCACCCTGGGCGACATGGCCCACATTGCCGGCGGCTTGCCGACCTTTGCGCTGCCGGACATCCCCTGGAATCTGCAAACCCTGCACATCATCGCGCCTTACGCGATCTTGATGGCGCTGGTCGGCCTGCTGGAAACCCTGCTGACCCTGAACCTCACCGACGAGATCACCGAAAGCCGCGGCTACCCGGATCGCGAATGCGTGGCGCTGGGCGCCGCCAACATCGTCTCCGGTGTGTTCGGCGGCATGGGCGGCTGCGCGATGATCGGCCAGACGGTGATCAACCTCAGCTCCGGCGGTCGTGGCCGACTGTCCGGGGTGGTGGCCGGTGTGCTGATTTTGTTGTTCATCCTGTTTCTGTCGCCGCTGATCGAGCGCATCCCACTGGCGGCACTGGTGGGGGTGATGTTCGTCGTGTCGCAGCAGACGTTTGCCTGGGCTTCGTTGCGGGTGGTGAACAAAGTCCCGCTGAACGACGTGTTGGTGATCATCGCCGTCACGGTGATTACGGTGTTCACCGATCTGGCCACCGCCGTGCTCTGCGGGATCATCATCGCCGCGCTCAATTTCGCCTGGCAACAGGCTCGCGAGCTCTACGCCGACGCTCATATCGAAGCCGACGGCAGCAAGCTGTATCACTTGCATGGCACGCTGTTCTTCGCCTCGACCGCACCTTTCCTCAATCAGTTCGACCCTGCCAACGACCCTGCGCACGTGACTCTGGACTGTCGTCACCTGAGGTTCGTCGACTACTCGGCGATCGCAGCGCTGAAGACCCTGCGTGAGCGCTACGCCAAGGCTGGCAAACATTTGCACGTGTTTCACTTGTCGGAGCGCTGCAAGCAAATGCTCAAGCGGGCAGGGGGCGAACTCGCTTGATCCGCACGACTACAGGGCGTCTGAGGCGTTGCACAATCGGGCCGGTTCCACCGCCACTGGCGATGGGTTGCCGGTGGTGTCCAGACGTTGCAGCGACATCAGGCACTGGCCGCTTTCGAGCATGATCAACTCATAGTCCTTGCCGGCCTGCGGGGTGAAACGCAAGCTTTGCTGGCAGCTGTAGGAATACCCGTTGGACACGCTTCCCTGGCTCTGGAAGTTCACCGTGAACGGCTGATTGGCCGGGACCTTGAGTTCCGTGCGCACCAGGTCCGCGGCTTGCACTTGGGTGTGACTGACTGGCATCCCCAGGTTTTGTCCGTTGCGACTGGCGAACCCCGGCTGCGCCACTGCCATGACCCCGGCACCGGGACTGTTCCAGTCGATGCAGCCCCGCGCCGGCACTCCGCGCGCCATGCCATTGGTGATCACTCGCATGCGCGCGGTGTCGCCGGACGTCGGCTCCGTATAAGGCGTGGAATAGGAGCGCACGTTGGCCAGGTTACCGCAGCCGCTCAACGTCAACCCAATAGCCGCAACCAGTAGTGTTCTCATGGAAAGATCCTTTGCTCCAGACGAAAAGCCGATCGCTTCAGCGGCACTGATAAGGACTCTCGCCGCTCAGTTCCTTGCCTGTCGCGTTGTCACGAATGATCACGGTCGCACCGGGTGACGCCTGGCACAGGGCATTGCGCACGGTGTAGATGCCGCGACCCTGAGTGGTTATTGTGCCCATCTTCAGTGGCGCTCCCGAAGCATCCTGGCCACTGACCTGATACTCACCCGACATCGTCACACAGGCGCTTAACGTCAGCAGCAAACCTGCACTGATAGAAAATTTCATGGATGGTTTTCCTTGTTTTGTTCGATCACCGCAGGCATCAGGCACAGCGGAGTTTCGTCTTCTCAGTGGTCGGGCGCGCAAGCCGCGCCCTACGCGACGGCTCGGCGTACCGCCCGGTGACTTGCCTGGGAGCACTTAATTCGGGGGCGGTTCATACCAATGAAGAAGAAAGTTACTACATGCAACGCAGGTAGTGCTGATTCCCTCGTTCTGCGGGGTGTGCGGTCGGTCCACGTCTGCGACCAATGAATGAAAGTTCGACTGTCGAATTTTCATAATCTGCGACCACCCATACCTCTGCGCGACAATCCTTATCCCTCCACGAAAATTACTTTCATCTCGTTTGAAAATCACTACTCGAAATGATTTATGAGTTTCACAACCCATTCGACGTGACCCTTTCGAGGAGTACCGCATGACACCGTCCTTCGGCTATTGGCTGCTGGTGTATGCCGCCATCGCCATCATCGCGCTGATCGTTCTGATCGCCCGTTACCGCCTCAATCCGTTCATCGTCATCACCCTGGTGTCCATCGGCCTGGCCTTGCTGGCCGGGATGCCGCCGTCCGGTGTGGTGGGCGCTTACGAGGCCGGGGTGGGCAAAACCCTGGGGCACATCGCATTGGTGGTCGCGCTGGGGACGATGCTCGGCAAGATGATGGCCGAGTCCGGTGGTGCCGAGCAGATGGCCCGTACGCTGATCGACCGGTTCGGTGAGAAGAACGCCCACTGGGCGATGGTCTGTATCGCGTTTCTGGTCGGGCTGCCGCTGTTCTTCGAGGTCGGTTTTGTATTGCTGGTGCCGATCGCCTTTACCGTGGCGCGGCGCGTCGGCGTTTCGATTCTGATGGTCGGCTTGCCGATGGTCGCCGGGCTTTCGGTGGTCCACGCCCTGGTGCCGCCACACCCGGCGGCGATGCTGGCGGTGCAGGCCTATCAGGCGTCTGTGGGGCAGACCTTGCTTTACGCGATTATGATCGGCATTCCCACCGCGATCATCGCCGGCCCCCTGTACGCCAAGTTCATCGTGCCGCGCATTCAGCTGGCGGAAGAAAATCCGCTGGAGCGTCAGTTCCTCGAACGTGAACCCCGCGATAGCCTGCCGGGTTTCGGCATCACCATGGCAACCATTCTGCTGCCGGTGGTGCTGATGCTGATCGGCGGTTGGGCCAATCTGATTTCCACGCCAGGCAGTGGTTTCAATCAGTTCCTGCTGTTCATCGGCAACTCGGTGATTGCCCTGCTGCTGGCGACCGTGCTGAGCTTCTGGACCCTCGGCCTGGCCCAGGGTTTCAGCCGCGAATCGATCCTCAAGTTCACCAACGAATGCCTGGCGCCGACCGCCAGCATCACCTTGCTGGTAGGCGCGGGCGGTGGTTTGAACCGGATTCTGGTGGATGCCGGGGTGACCGATCAGATCGTCAGCCTGGCCCAGGTCTTCCACCTGTCGCCGCTGTTGATGGGCTGGTTGTTCGCCGCCTTGATGCGCATCGCCACCGGTTCCGCCACCGTGGCCATGACCACCGCATCGGGCATCGTCGCGCCGGTGGCCATCGGTCTGGGTTACCCGCATCCGGAGCTGTTGGTGCTGGCGACGGGTGCGGGGTCGGTTATCTTTTCCCACGTCAACGACGGCGGCTTCTGGTTGATCAAGGAATACTTCAACATGACTGTCGCCCAGACCTTCAAGACCTGGACCGTGCTCGAGACCATTATCTCGGTGGTCGCCTTCGGTCTGACCGTCGGTCTTTCTTATCTGCTTTAGCCGGAGCCGCCTGCCATGGACATCCTCTACCAGATCCGCGCCCGTCAGGACTCCTTCAGCGCCGGCGAAGGACGCATCGCCAGGCTGATGCTCGACGACGTAGGATTTGCCGCATCCGCCAGCCTCGATGAACTGGCGCAGCGGGCGGAAGTCAGCACCGCTACGCTGTCGCGTTTCGCCCGCACCGTGGGTTGTCGCGACTTGCGTGACCTGCGCCTGCAACTGGCCCAGGCCAGCGGCGTCGGCAGCCGTTTCCTCGATCCGGCGGGTACGCCCGACCAGTCGGCGTTCTATGGGCAGATCGTTGGCGATATCGAATCGACCCTGCGCCAGCATCTGTCGGCATTCGACGAGTCGCGCTTCGCCGACGCGGTTAAGTTGCTGGGCAAGGCGCGGATGATTCATGCATTCGGCATGGGCGGTTGCTCGACCTTGTGCAGCGATGAACTGCAGGTACGGCTGGTGCGATTCGGCTACCCGATCGCGGTGTGCCACGACCCGGTGATGATGCGTGTCACCGCCGCCAGCCTCAATGCCGACCGCGCCGTCATAGCCTGCTCGCTGACGGGCATCACCCCCGAACTGCTCGAGGCCGTCGAACTGGCGCGCAGCTACGGCGCACGCATTCTCGCCATCACCCGGGCCGACTCGCCGCTGGCGCAACTGAGCGACGTGCTGCTGCCGCTGCAAGGCGTCGAAACTTCGTTCATCTACAAACCCACGGCGGCGCGCTACGGCATGTTGCTGGCCATCGACGTGCTCGCCACCGAGCTGGCGCTGGCCAACCCTGAAGACAATCAAGAGCGTCTGCGGCGGATCAAACTCGCCCTGGACGACTACCGCGGTGGCGACGATCACTTGCCGCTGGGAGACTGACATGAAGTACGACACGCTGATTCGCAACGCCCTGATCATCGATGGCAGCAACGCTCCCGGTTATCCCGCCGACGTAGCGATCCTGAACGGCCGTATCGAGCGCATCGGCGACCTCGATGCCAGCGCCACCGAAGAAGTCGACGCCGCCGGCCGCGTCTTGGCGCCAGGTTTCATCGATGTGCACACCCACGACGACACGGTGGTAATCCGCCAGCCGCAGATGTTGCCCAAGCTAAGCCAGGGTGTGACCACGGTGATTGTCGGCAACTGCGGGATCAGCGCTTCGCCGGTGAGTTTGCGTGGCAATCCGCCGGATCCGATGAACCTGCTGGGGACGGCCGCGGCGTTTGTTTATCCGACGTTCAGCGCCTACCGCGCCGCCGTCGAAGCGGCGAATACCACGCTCAACGTCGCCGCGCTGGTCGGCCACACTGCATTGCGCAGCAATCACCTCGACGACCTGTTTCGCAGCGCCTCGCCTGAGGAAATCGGCGCGATGCGCGAACAGCTGCGTGAAAGCCTGGAGGCGGGCGCATTGGGCTTGTCCACAGGTCTCGCGTATGCGAGCGCGTTCTCGGCGTCCACAGACGAAGTGATGCAACTGACCGAAGAGCTGACCGCTTTCGGTGCGGTGTATACCACCCATTTGCGCAGCGAATTCGAACCGGTACTGGAAGCCATGGATGAAGCGTTCCAGATCGGCCGCCATGCGCAAACCCCAGTGATCATTTCCCACCTCAAATGTGCCGGCGCCGGTAACTGGGGGCGCAGTCCGCAATTGCTGGCGTCCCTGGAACAAGCGGCGAAAACCCATCCGGTGGCCTGCGACTGTTATCCCTATGCGGCCAGTTCATCGACCCTGGACCTCAAGCAAGTCACTGACGCCCATCGCATCACCGTCACCTGGTCCACGCCGCACCCGGAACTGGGTGGCCGCGACCTGATGGACATCGCCGCCGAGTGGGGCGTGCCGTTGCTCGATGCCGCCCGCCGCCTGCAACCGGCCGGCGCGGTGTACTACGGGATGGACGAGGCGGATGTACGAAGAATCCTCACGCATCCGCTGTCGATGGTGGGCTCCGACGGACTGCCGGAAGACCCGTTCCCGCATCCACGCTTGTGGGGCGCGTTCCCACGAGTTTTGGGGCATTTCAGTCGCGATGTGGGGCTGTTTCCACTGCACACCGCGGTGCACAAAATGTCCGGACTGTCGGCGGCGCGATTCGGCTTGAAGCAACGGGGCGAAATCCGCGAAGGACACTGGGCGGACCTGGTGTTGTTCGATCCTGTGACCATTCGCGACGTGGCCGACTTCAATGATCCACAACGGGCAGCGGAAGGGATCGATGGGGTTTGGGTCAATGGGGTGTTGAGTTACAGCGAGGGGCAGGCGAACGGCAGAAGGGCAGGACGGTTTCTGGCGCGGGAGGGGGATTTGCACACAGGCTTTCTTTGATCGTCGCGACACCAAGGATCGTTGCCTTGCAGCGTCTAAAGGGAAAACACATTTCAAGCTTCACCGAGCATTCTGTGTTAGCATGAAATCAATGATTGCATTGATTTCATGAGGTGGCGACATGGCCAGTATCACCATTCGTAATCTGGACGACACAATTAAAGAACAGCTGCGCATTACCGCCGCTCACAATGGTCACTCCATGGAAGAGGAGGTCCGCCTGATTCTTGGGAGAGCGCTGGCGACCGTTGACCGAGCTGGAGGGCTTGGTAGCCGGATCCGCAACAGATTCAGCGATGTCGGTGGCGTGGACCTCGATTTGCCCATACGTTCGGAGAAAGCGACAGCAGTGGATTTCTCTGAATGATAGTGCTCGATACCAATGTTCTTTCCGAGTTTATGCGGGCCGAGCCTGAGGCTCGAGTAGTGGCCTGGATTGATCGGCAGCCAGCGATGGATCTGGCGATCAGCGCAGTGACAGTGGCAGAAATACTTCATGGAATTGCCCGATTACCTTACGGAAAGCGCAAGCAAAAACTTGAAGCTCATGCGATGGAGATGTTTGAAGAGGATTTCGCCGGAAGGATATTGCCTTTTGATGTCCACGCCGCCGTCGAGTACGCAACGCTGGTAGCGGGTTGTGAAGCACAGGGGCGAGCGGCGTCCATGGCTGATGCGCAAATTGCTGCGATATGCCGGACTCACGGTGCACCGATCGCCACCCGCAATGTTCGGGACTTCGAGTTTCCCGGGATCGAGGTGATCAATCCGTGGGAAACCTGACACAGGAAGATGATCGTTCCCACCAGAGCGTGGGAACGATCAGACGCGTTTAAACCCGAAAGTGGCTGACCATCATCTGCAACTGATTACCCAACCGCGCCAGTTCAACACTCGACGCAGCAGTTTCATCACTGGCGGCAGCCGTCTGTTCGGACACGTCGCGCACGTTGATGATGCTGCGGCTGATCTCTTCGGCCACGGCACTTTGCTGCTCGGCGGCGGCCGCGATCTGCTGGTTCATCGACTGGATGTTGGACACCGTGCGGGTGATGTTTTCCAGTGACACGCCGGCCTTGCGGGTCAGCGCCACGCTGCTGTCGGTCAGGGTGCGGCTGTTGTTCATCACCGCCGACACCTGTTGGGTGCCGTTCTGCAGACCGGCCACCAGGCCTTCGATTTCTTCGGTGGATTTCTGCGTGCGTTGGGCCAGGCCACGCACTTCGTCGGCCACCACGGCAAACCCGCGACCGGCTTCACCAGCGCGGGCCGCTTCGATGGCGGCGTTGAGCGCCAGCAGGTTGGTCTGTTCGGCGACGGCCTTGATCACGTCCATGACGCTGCCGATCTTGTCGCTTTCCTGTTGCAGCACACTCATGGCTTCGGTGGAACGGGCCACTTCGCTGGCCAGGCGTTCGATCTGGGCGATGGCTTCGTTGACCACCTTGTCGCCCTCGCGAGCTTCGCCGTCAGCGGCGGCCGCTGCCTGGGAGGCTTGTTCGGCATTGCGCGCAACCTCCTGCACCGTAGCTGTCATCTCGTGCATGGCCGTGGCCACCTGATCGGTCTCGACCTTCTGGCTGTTGACCCCGGCGCTGGTTTGTTCGGTCACGGCCGACAGCTCTTCGGCGGCGCTGGCAATCTGGGCGACGCCATCGCGAATGCCGCTGATCAAATCGCGCAGGGTGACGCCCATGCGCGCAATGCCTTGCTGCAACACGCCGAGTTCGTCGCGGCGAGTCACCTTGACGTCGTGGGACAGGTCGCCACCGGCGATGCGCTCGACCACGGCCAGGGTGTCGCGCAACGGGCCGGTGATCTGGCGGGTGATGATGACGGCAGCAATGATGCCCACCAACAATGCCAGCAGCGTGCTGATCAGTTGCAGGGTGCGGGCCTGGGCGCTTTCGGCGTCACGGCGGTCGAGCTGGATCTGATACAGCTGATCGCTCAGGGACACGATGGCAGCGCCCTGTTCGGTCATTTCCTTGCGCGCCTGGACGGCGTCGTTGCTGGCGTTTTTATAAGCCTGCAAGGCACTGCGGTAGTTGCTCAGCGCGGTTTCCAACTGACGTAGGGCTTCAGGCTGAGTCTCGGCGAAATGCCCGCTCAATGACTTCAGACTGGCAATCACCACATCCAGTTGGCGGACGGCTTTTTGTTCGGTCTCGGCATTGGTGGTGGCGGTGTAGCTGCGCACTTCGTAACGGGCCTGCAAAAAGGCTTCCTTGGCGGCCGTGATGGCCTGGAATTGTTCGAAGCGCTGATCACTCGAAGGCATTTGCTGCACGTCGGAGTTGATGGCATCGATCAGCTTGCTGGCGGTTTCGGCGTTGCTGCCCATCACATCGCGGGCGCTGTTGCCGGTGCGGTAGGCGCTGCGCATTTTATTCAGGGACGTCTTGTAAGCCTCGATGACGGCGCCTTGTTCCCTCAGCAACTTGAAATTGTCCGGGCTCTTGAATTTCGCCAGCAGCGCTTGTTGCTGGGCGGAGAACGCATCCAGGGTGGTCTGTACGTTTTGCGCGGCGGTTTCGTCGCCGTTGGTCAGCATGTATTGCAGACGAACCACGCGCAGTTTGGTCAGGCCGGCATTGAGTTGAGTGATGTCGCTCATCCAGTTGCTGCGGTCAATCAAACTGCCCAGGCTCATCCAGCCGGTCAGGGCGAGGACGCAGGTCAATGCCAGGACCAGGCCGAACCCCAGGCCCAGTTTCAGGTTCACGCTGATATTGCCGAACCAGCTATTCATCAAATTCCTCCAGGAACGTTGTGTTTCTTGATCGTCGGTTGGCTGGAAGATTGTTGTTTTTGGGCGCCAGCAAGGTGGGTAGCAGGTGTGTATCGGCAGCGAGGCCGGGAACTGTAGGGAGGTCTTTTGCCGTTGTTCTTAAGCTTTTTTTCACAACCGTTTCACTTCCAGCCAACGCGCGCCTCTCTACCCTCGCGGCATCGAATGACAGTGATGCATGCCGGCGGGGCGGCTTGATGTGGAATTGAGACTGAGACTGTTCGGGATTAAACGCTCCCTCGACCTGAGCCCTCTGGCCCGCTATCGCAACGGGGCTGTGGTGCTGGCCTCTGCGCTGCTGGTGATCCCGTTGACGGTATGGCTGTTGCGCCCCGCCGCCGTGCCGGACCTGGCCGACGGTAATGTGGCCGGCGCCCGAGCGTTGGCGGCCGGCTGGGCCAAAGGTGACATGATCGTGCTGGTGCGCCACGTCGAGCGTTGCGATCACTCCTCGGCAGCCTGCCTGAGCGGCGATGACGGCATTACCGAGCGTTCCCGTAGCGTGGCAGTGGCGCTGGGTGCGCAGTTCGAACGACTGGGCTTGAACCAGGCCGACATCTACAACAGCCCGGTCATGCGGACCGCGCAGACCGCCGGCTATATGTTCAACAAGGTCAGTTTCGATGATGACTGGTTGATCAACTGCAAGGGCACCATGTTGCGTGACGCCCTGGCGCACAAAGTGGCCGGCCGCAACCTGATTCTGGTCACCCACAGCGAATGCATGTCGCAACTTCTGAAAGACCTCGAGTTGCCAAGCTCGACCCTGGGTTACGGCGCTTCCTTGTTCATTTCTGCCGAATCGTTACAGGCGCCGCGCATGCTCGGTTTCATCGACGCGTCGGACTGGCGCTCGGTGACCGGCGAATGACTTCACTTTCTCGATCAGGGCGCTCAATGCTGACGTCCTCCCGCTCGCGTTTCTACCGGGTGAACTTCGGTATCCCGCTGGTCTTTGCTGTCGTGGTTTTCCTGCTGTTCGACCTCACCAGAATCGACATCGCCTTCAGCGATCTTTTTTATGATCCGGTCGCGAAAGTTTTCCCGCTGGATCATGTCCATCTCTTCGAAAAGATCACCCATAAATGGGCGCGGATCATCCCGAACTGGACCGGCGAGATAGCCATCGTCGGCGCCTTGCTGTCGTTCCTCTGGCCGTGTCTGAAAGCTGAAAAGCATTCGACAATCATCGCGTTCCTGGAAAAGATCAAGGTCGCGCCGGTGCTGCGGTTTGCCAGCAGGCACCGTCGTGATTTCCTCTATGTGGTGTTCGCGTTTTCCATCAGCACAGGTGTCATCCACTACCTCAAGGGTCATACCAGTGTGTATTGCCCGATCGAAACGACCCAGTACGGGGGGCAGGTTGAACACAAGGAGTGGTACCAGAATTTCGATCTGCTGCACGTCGCAGGCAGCGGTCGTTGCTGGCCGGGCGGTCATGCGTCGGGTGGTTTTACCCTGCTGGCGTTGTACTTCGTCGCGCGCCGTTACCGCTGGCGCCATTCCAAAGCAGTGATGTACGGCTCGTTGGCCCTTGGTTTCGTCTACGGCACGACGCGGGTCCTGCAAGGCTGGCACTACATGTCCCACACCTTCTGGGCCGGGATCTTTGTGTGGCTGGCGTGTTTGCTGACGGCGCTGGCGTTCTATGGGCGAGCGCGGCTGGAGTTGCCGGTTTTGCAGAAGCATGAAGAACCGACGTTGGCGGCTCAGCCTCAGCCCGTCATTTGAGATGGTTTTTTCGCGGGCGAGCCTGCTTCCACAGGGGAGTCTGCGGCGACCAGCGCTGGTCAGGTGTTTCATGGCGATGATTAAAAAAACTCAAACCGCCAACGGCAAGGTCACGATAAAGGTACTGCCCTTGCCGTCGCCATCACTCATGCCGATGACCATGCCGCCATGGGCCTCGACCAGCTCGCGAACCACGGTCAGGCCAATGCCCAGGCCTGCACGGTTGAAGTCGACGGCGTGAACATCCTGCACGAAGGGCTCGAAGATAAAAGGCAGCGCCTTGGCAGAAATACCGATGCCATTGTCGGCAATGCTCATCTGCAGCAGATTGTCTTCGCGGGTCACCGACAGCGTAACCGTGCCGCCCGCCTGGGTGTACTTGGCCGCGTTGCCCAGCAGGTTGCCGAGGATTTGCGTGAGCCGTACCGCATCGCCGTTCACCGCGAGCGCCTCTTCAGGCAACTCTGCGGTGAAGTGCAGATGACGAGCAGCCATCACCGGGCTGCACACGGTGATGGCGTCCTGAATGATTTGCACCATATCGACGATTCGACAATCCAGGCGCAACTTGCCGGTGCTGGCGCGGGAGACGTCGAGCAAATCGTCCACCAGGCGCGACATGTGCTGCACCTGGCCTTCGATCAGTGCCTGCATTCGGGGCAGCTCTTCCTTCGGCACCCGCACCAGTCGACCGGCGATCATGCTGATGGGGGTCAAAGGATTGCGCAGCTCGTGAGCCACCAGCGTGAGGATATTTTGTTGCTGGGCCAGGCTGTGCTCGGCCGAGGCTTGCAGGTGTTGCGCACTGAGTACGGCACGCACCAGTTGTTCGTTGGTGTCACGCATCTCCAGGTAGCGTTGGTGTTCTTCGGCCGAGCGTTGGGGTTTTTCCGCATCCGACTGCGCCAGCAGAATCGCCAGGACCAATTGCTGATTGGCCTCGATCAGTTGCTCGACCTGTTGGCTATCGACGAGCTGGGTGTTGGCCTCGCTCAGCTCCTTTTGCAGCGCCGCCAGTACGGCTCGCGCCTCGACGGTTTTCTGGCCGAGCAGGAACAGTTCGCGAGCGGCGGTGGCCATTGCTTGCTCGTTCTTGCTGTTAGCCTCATTCATGATGGTTCGTTCATCCCTGGTCTTTGTCAGCGTGCTGTCGGGTTGGCCTGCCCCCGAGCAATCCTTCCTGCTCCGGCAACATCTCGCCGATCTGTAAACCTTGATCGTCGATGCGGTACAGGCGCAATTCATCGGAATGGGCGCTGGCCCGGACCTTGACCACGGCCATGATGCGCAGCAGGCGGCTCTGCACTTCAATGTAGCGCTGAACGATGATGGCGTCGGTGAGGAACGCCGTACCGTAAGGGCTGAAACGCAGATCGGTGTAGCGGTCTTCCAGCTCAGAGGTCATTAACACGCTGACGCCGGCGCTGGTCAGGGCGGTGACCATGCGCGACAGCGACTCACGGAAGTCTTCGCGGAAAGTGGGAGCCAGCGCCAGTTCGAAACCCGACAGTGAATCGATCACGACGCGGGTGGCTTTCAGCCGGGTGATCTCGCTCAGCAGCAACTGCACGATTTCGTCGATGGACAGGTCCGGAGCGCGGCTGTCCACCAGACCGACCTGACCACTCTGGATAAGGCGGGCGAGGGTCGCATTCTGGGAATGATTGGGCCGCTGCTCGAACACCGCGATCACCCCGGTTTCGCCATTGCGTACGCCTTCAGCGAGGAAAGTCGCGGCCAGAATACTCTTGCCCGAGCCCGACGGCCCGGCCACCAGCAAGGAGTAACCACGGGGCAGCCCGCCGCCAAGCATATCGTCGAGTTGCGCGACGCCCATCTTCAGGCGTTTGATGGGCAATTCCTGTGGCGCTTCCACCGGGTTGAGTGCCGCCGGCGCAAAGACCTTGATGCCCGACGTCGCGATGCGGAAGGTGTGCAGCCCCGGAAGTGTCGGCTGACCGCGCATCTTCATGATTTCCATTTTGCGCACCATGGAATTGCGCTGGACGCTCTGGCGCAGCCAGATCAGGCCGTCGGCGACGGTGAAAATCGGGTTGGTGTCGGTTTCGGTGAAGTATTCGCCAATCAGGAAAGTTGTCGCCTGCCAGGTGGTCATCAACATGCCCAGTTGCTGAATGAACTGCGGCAGGTTGTTGTTCGGGTTGTCCTGGGTCTGGCTGGCCAGTACCACCGAACGGAACGAGTCGACGAACACCAGCGCCGGTGAATGCGCCTCCACCTCGCTGACAATGCGCCGCAATACTTCGTCCAGATTACCGGCCAGGGTGTCGTCGGCCAGATTGATGTAGCGGATCGACTGATTGATCGCTTCACTGTCGAAAAAATCGAATTGTTGCTGATAACGCAGCATCTTCAGCGGAGGCTCGCCGAGCACGGTAAAGAACAGTGCCGGGCGCTCAGGCGTTGCCAGGGCAAACATCATCTGGTGAGCGAGGGTGGTCTTGCCGCAGCCGGGAGGGCCTGCGATCAAGTTGAACGAAAACTCCGGTAAACCTCCGCCCAGTACCTCGTCCAGTCCTGGCACGCCGGTGGCCAGGCGGTTGATAGTCACTTTGGTGCTCATGGCGAAGTTTCCTGCGAAGGGGTGTCGCTCAAAGAAGGTTCCCACACGCCACGAAGCAAACGTGCGGTGAGCGAGGGCCCGATCAGCGTGGTCAGCAGCTGGTAGAAAGTACTCAGCAACACTTCACCGAAAAACAGGGCATCGGCTGCGCTTTGCTCAACGAGTACGGACTTGAGGGCTGTCAGGTCCAGGGAGGCCTGCACACTGTCGTAGGTGCCGGCCAGGCGCGGATGGTTGGCGGCGCACAGATGGAGACTGCGGCGATAAAGCGCGGCAACCCCTTGTTGACCAAGAATGGGCGTGAGGGCTACGACCATTGCCTGCAAAATTGATGCGATCGCTTGTGCGACTGTTGCGATGTCAGCGTTGGGGCCAACGCGGTGCGTCAGAGAAGCTACGATCTGACGGCTCTCTTCGCTTAGCGTGGACATGGCTAACTGATATCTGATGGACAGTCTTTGATGGTACACCCTATAGGGCTATAGGGAGTGAATTGCGTCAGAGGAGGGCGGTTATTGGATGACCGAATGAAGCGAACCATTCAAAAGGCAAAAAAAAGCCCGCGGGAGGGCGGGCAAACCGTAGTTTCTTGAAGAGCGAGTGCAATGTACCGGTTGGAGAGGGGCGGTGGGGTGAAGAAAAATTCATCTGTGCGCGATGTGAGGAAGCCGACCCAACAGAAAGTTACATAAAGTGAAACCTTTTGTTGAGTCGTTGTGCACGAAGCCTTGGATGACAGCTTAAAAACGGGCGACCTCAGTAAGGTCGCCCATTTTCTGTCCAGGTGTTCGGTCATTTCGGTTTGAAGGGCCCGCTCTACCGGCATCTTGGTGAGCTACTTGAGCAGGCCGTTTTAATTAAGGCGCGCCATCAGCCTTGCTTACCAGAATCGGGACCTCTCTCCGGCTGGTCCCGGCTTCCATGGCCGCCACCAGATCCTTGGCACCCAAGCCCCATTTGGTGATGACTTTAAAGGCATCAGTGAAGGAGACATCCAGAGGATGCACGCGGCTCGCTTCCAGCACGTAGATGGCGCCGGCCAATGGCGTGGGCACTGAAGGGACGAAGATGGTGTAGCGGCCATCCTCGAACACCTCAATGATGAAAGCCGGCACGAGAGCATCTTCGATTTCGACCAAGGCGGGCTTCCATACATTTTGCCGGCTATCTCCCGCCACTTGCTGGGTCAGACTACGAAACAGGCCGTAGCCGGGGATTTTTTCAAACACCCCCCTTTCCACCCGCGTGCGGGTGCGTTCGCCCAAACGTGTACGCAGAGCGGCGCCAATGAAAAAGCAGATCAGCAAAACCAGAATCAACGATAAGAGCTGCTCGGCAGGCAGCCATTCCGGCAACAGTTTGGAAAAGGGTCGCACCAGTTGTCCCAGTGACTTCATGCCCTTGAGCAACACCAGGATGGCGAGGTAGATGGGGACGATAACGAGTAAACCTGCAACTACCCGTTTGGCGAAGTACGCGAGTGCCGCTTTCATATGCACTGCCTTTGTCGGGATTGGCGGAATTGGGCCGCGCCCCTTGATCGTTCTCTGCAGTTGCAGTGCACAGTCTTGGAGTCAAGACGCCGCGCAGCTACAACCGATTGCCGAAAGGATCAACCTTCCTGGCCCCACAGCGAAGTGCGGGGGTGAGATGTACGTTATTAGTATTTGATGTCACGAGCGGTGTCACGCGTGTCCTGTTTAGTGTCGCGCTTATCCTGGCGGCAATCGGCGCGGCTCTTTTCGTCGCCTTCCTTGCATTCTTCCTTGGTTTCCCGGGAAGCGTCGCGCCCCTCCTGCTTGGTATCGCGCGACTCTTGTCGCTGGTCAGCCTGATTGGTGGCAAAAGCCTGCGTCGGCACCCAGTAGCCGCCAGCTGCAATGGCCAGAGTGGTCAGGGCGGTCAGATAATACCTGCGGATCATGATCATTCTCCTTGCAGAGTATTCGATCACTTCTAGCCCCTACCTGTTTACCGCTCGCGGTCAACTGGGGCTGTTGTGCCGCGAAAACCTGAAACGTTACTCGAAGTGTGGGATTTAACGATAGAACGACATTGGCAGTCCTACAAGGCAGTCGCTTCCCGTCTGTCGCGAGAGGAAGAAAACGTAGAAAAAGTCTCGCCTTCGCGGGTCAATTGCCGATGCAGCACAACTTTAAATAGAAAAAGCGTCGTCGTTGTCGATGTATTGCGTTGTAACAGGTCAAGTCTGAACTAAGCGGGCACGCGTGCTGGATCCAGTGGAGCGTATTACTGAAGTGATCTTTGGCCTGCTCATGGCAATGACCTTCACTGGCACCATCAGCGTAGCGACGTCGGGCCAGGAAGCGGAACGTACGATGATGATCGCTGCGCTGGGTTGCAACCTCGCCTGGGGACTCGCCGATGCAATAATGTATCTACTGCGAACCCTGATCGAGCACACCCGCAACCGCACGCTCCGCGCAAACCTGTGCGGCGCAACTGACGCAGCCACCGGCCAGGCGCTGATTGCCGATGCGTTACCGCCGCGTATTGCGGCAGTGGTCGGTACGGATGAGCTGGAGTCGCTGCGTCGCCGCGTGATCGAGTATTCATCCACTCCCTTGCCACCACGCCTCGGCTGGGATGACTTCAAGGGGGCCGCGGGCGTTTTCCTATTGGTAGTGGTCTCAAAAAGGGGGACGGATCTATTTAGTGGCACCACTTTTTTGTCTGTTACCTTTGACACATTCAAGAAATAAGGCTGCGAAACCAGATAAAGCAATCATAAAAAAGTGCGACCTCAGTGAGGTCGCCCATTTTCTTTTCTACGTCTAAATCCGCTTTTGCAATCGCCGCCCAAAAACGTTCAACAAATCGCAGCCGTCGCGCAGTGAAGCGACCAACACCCGCGCCAGTTCACTGTGAACATTTTCGTTTGCAGCGAAGCTCTCCAGCAATTGGGTTGCCGTGCGGATGCGGTAGGCCGCGGTTTCGCACAACACGTCCAGAGGCGCTTCAGTGCCGGTAACCGGCATGTATCGATCCATGGCAAAAACCTCCAGTTGGTAAAAAAGGACGTGGCCACTCAGGGTTGACTGGTGGACAGGTCTCTGGCAATTCATCGGGTGGGTCCAGGTTGTCCAGCGCCCGGTTTACCAACAGTTCGGCCACCACCGCCAGTTGCTGGATCGCCAGCGCTACGTTGCGGCGAGAGCTTTCCAGATCGCAGGCAAGGTCCGTGCTCATGACGTTGATCGAGGCCAGGGTTTCGCAGGCGTGAGCGAGCAGGGAGGGTGTGTCGATGTCGGGGAGGATGGTGAAGACGTGGCTGACGGGATCGGGGAGACGTGGATTGCGCAGGCGGGCGCTCACGAGGGGTTCAGTGACTTCGGAGAGCCTGGATAAATCGGGGGCATCGGCTGCCAAATCCGGCAAGGCGTCCGGTGGATTGGGGCTGTGTTTTTTCATGGTCTAATTCCTGGTTTGTCATAGGACCTGCCATTCCCCTGCTGTCAATCAGGGAGGGTGGCAGCTGTACGCAGGTTGACAGACCGGAAACACAGGAAACCGGTGCATCCAAAGATGCCCCACGCACAGCCGCCATGAAAAAACTGCACGCGCGCAAGCATGCCGTTTTATTAGGCAGAGTGGAAGGTTCCGGTTTTCAGCCTGTCAAAGCTGATCGCTGATTTGCAGCGACATCTGAAGGCTATCTATGACGGGCAGAGTTCGCTAGTTCATGGAAGGCGACGCGTCTTGCAGGAAATTTCCTAGGACGGAGAGGGAGGGGCGCCACGATTTGACGGGGAATTTCTTGGGACTTCAGCCTCAGGAGCTGCGCGTCTTTGGCGGAGAGTGACTTTCTCCTTCAAAAGATTGCCTCAGTATCCGTCACCTGAAAAACTCTCAACAGCCACCCAGCTTCCCCTGGGATCAACCTGTATTGAACCTGCCGAATTTTTCCCGTCCGCCCAGCCTCGGCGTCAGCACCGTCATAAACCGGAAACTGCCGCACCAACGAATTTTCCGTCACAGCAAACTCATCCTCGCCTTGGTAACCCTCTGCAAATTTCGGGTTGTCACTGACAGGAGGCAGATAAATCGTGCTGAGCGATTTCTTGCGGTTAGCGGAGTAGGCAATGAGCTCACCCGCCATCCCACGCCCCGATGATTTGACGAAGACGTAAATCTCGGGTGACCCGTTGCGATCAAGGTCCGCTACCTCCGCTCGAACGATGTTGCCGGTGAGAGGGTGAGTTACCTTCGAGTTGTCGATTTCCAGCCCTTGGGGTGTGATGTAGAGCACAGGATTTCCATCGACCAACGCCGTCGTCACATGAAAACGAATGCCCTGCAATTCGAGTGTTTGGTCGAACGGCTGGATGCTGTCCCTGGCATCATCGACAAGTCTCGATGACAGGTGCTGCGCTGTGAGCGGGCCTTTGATGGATTGGGTGGCCGTCACGGTTTCGGCGCCGTTATTGAAAGGGGGGTCGACAAGAGGTGCGACCTCGACGGTAGCGTGGGCAGCCAAAGAAATCGTGACAGCGAAGGAAGCTGAAATCCGGGCAATCATGCACATCTTCCTGAATGCTTCTGTTCGGTGGTGTTGTCCACGTAGATGAGACAGCAGCATAGAGGGTGTAGCGCCAAGCATCCCGACTTTAACGTTGCTGCAGTTGGTCCAATGTCACGGTGCGCTTGAAATGATGTTTCTGGAAGGGTGTTTTGGATTCGTCAAGACCACCACTGCCCACTAAAAAGAGGCGACGCCCCAGCCAGGTGATTGCCACGCGCTCGGTCAAAGAGTTGGAACTGGTGGTCGGCAGTGAAGTGATTACCTTCGTGAAATCCACCGAGGTATCGATCGCCAAGTTGTAAGCAGTGCGCTACAGACCACCCCGAACGGTTTGAGCCCTTCGGGTTTTTTATGCTGACGGTGGAGGTGTCACGGATCAGGCGCACAGCGCCAACCGCCAGTTGGAATGAATGTGCCGAGTGAAGACATGACGGCTTCATTGGCGAAAATATCCGGGGCAAACGGGTCCACCGATGATGGCAGCAGGAATTGGCCAGTTTTGGCGGGGAGCGTTGAGCACTCGATTTTCCATGGGGTTTTTCCGGCATGATGTCGGCCAAAAGACAGTTCGCAGGCGAACAGGGAAGCAGGGTTTATCGAGCTTTCGGATTGGCTGAACGTTTCGCGCAAATGAGCACCCGGTGTCAACGGTGTGGGGCGGCTGGCGGCGAACAGAAAATAGTCCCCGACCAATAGCAGACAGCCCTGACGCGATGGCTCATCTCTCGCGTGCAACCATTGGCCACGACAAGCGCCGAGGGAGTCGGGCAAGCGTTCCCATATTTCATAGTAACTTTCGTCCAGAGCGGTTTCTATCAGGCACTCACTGGTTTCAAAGTGCATGCGACCAATGTCCTCAGCGCCACTCACCGGCTGATAGTCCATTTTGCGATGCCATTGGCAAATGTCGGCGTCTATCTGGGTCACTCCGGCGAAACCTTTCTGTTCGCACAACGCCAGATGTTGAGAGTGGCTGAGAGCTTCAAGCGCCAGACGTGGGAGTGGATTGGAGGGGATTCGCAGGTCGGCAAACAGTCGCGGTGTCTGTAGCCAATACACGACCGTTTCGCTGTCCGAACGCCCTGAGCGGTGCTGGATCAAACGCCGCTTCCATACGCCAAGATAACATTGTGCAACCTGATGCATTGATACTCCCTGTGTTACGCGTCGCGTTTGGGCTGATGGGGCGGCAGATACAGTCCCGGATAGTCATCGAACACCGCATGCCGGAGGCTGTGGGTCAGACGCCTTGGGAAAGCTCCTGCGAGCGACGATGAGCCGCTCGGGCAGCCGCTTCAACCAGGTGACGCAGGGCCTGATCCTGTTCGAACGTGGCGATTGCCGATGCCGTGGTTCCGTTGGGCGAGGTAACCGCGGTGCGCAGGGCGACGAAATCGGCGCCCGGTTGAGTCTGCAGCGAAGCTGCGCCAAAGGCCGTTTGTGCGGCCAGCGCATTGGCCAGTTCAGGGCTCAACCCGAGCGCCACGCCAGCTGCAGAAAGGGCTTCGCTGAACAAGTGGTAATAGGCCGGACCACTGCCGGAGATGGCGGTGACGGCATCCAACAACTCTTCACGATCGACCCAACTGGCGAGGCCGACTGCAGCGAACAGGCGGGTGATCAGCTCGCGCCGGGTATCACCCAATGCAGCATCAGCATAAAGGCCGGTGCAACCGGCACCTACCAGGACGGGTGTGTTAGGCATGGCGCGAACCACCGGGCAGCGCTGACGAAGGGCTTGACTCAGGTTGGACACGGTCACGCCGGCCGCTACTGAAATAACCACGGCACCCTCGCACAGGACGTCAGGCAGGGCGGCCAGGACTTCACAGGCATAGGTGGGCTTGACCGCCACCAGAATGATGTCGAAGGGGCGCGCCGGTACAGCGTCCAGGCTTGGGTATAGGCTGGCGCTACTGGACGACTGCAAATGCGGATCGACCGCTGAAAGGCTGTCGACCAAGCGGGCTGCAAGCCAGGCTTCGCCGATGGCGCTGCCCATACGACCGTAACCTATGAAAAGTGCGTTCATGTTGTTCCTTGTGGGAGTTGTCCAGGTTGCCTCGCGTGTGACATGGATCGCACGGGTGCGCAGCCTCCTATCGCAAACGGCAAGCTCTGGCACGCCAATGCTGCGGTTCACCTCTACCTGTTGTCATCGACTCATTGGTGTCCCCCTCACTTCGACCATGACGCCGACCAATGATCGAGTAATCCGAAGAACCACTGGTGCATACGGGCGTAACAGGCTTCATCCGCAGTTGAGGGCATAGGCAGTGGCGACTCGGCAGCAAAACGGCGGTTGAGCGCATTCACAATATGCGGTGTCCATTCCGGGTGAAACTGCAATCCGATCATCCCATCGCCGACTGAGTAAGCCTGGTTTTCCCAGTCTGATCCCCTGGCCAGATGCCTGGCCCCAGCCGGCAACGCAAAACCACATTCGTGCCACTGCAGTACCTGCATGTTATGCCCGTCATCCTCACCATCCCCGATGATCTCCACCTCGCACCATCCCCCCTCAGGGTGGTCGATGGGGGCAACCTGCGCCCCGAGCCGATCAGCGAGCAGTTGCCCGCCCAGGCAAATACCGAGCACCGGCTTGGCCATGCGCAGCACGTTGCCAAGCCAGGCCTTCTCCTGCTCCAGCCAAGATGGGCAATCCGCCCCTACCGCATCGAAGGGGCCTCCCAACAACACGTAGGCATCGTAGTCTCCGTGCGTCGGCAACTGCCCTAGATCACCGCGAAACAGTTCGATGGCGACATCACGACGCAGAGCCCAATCGGCGAGGGCGCCAGGCCCTTCTTCCGCCAGGTGCTGAAGGCAAGCGATCTTCTTCATGTGACGTCTCCCAAAATAGGCAATATGAGCTCCAAAGCGTGCACGGCAACTCCTTCCCGCAGGTCGGGACACAGTGGATTATGCGTATCGATTAAGCATCGCCTCTCCCTTGCCGAGGCGAAAAACGTTCGCTATTCTCCGCCACAAAACTTGCTTTTCAATCCACGAATATTCAACATTAATTGAGCAAATGGAAACATTCGATCTAGCGACCCTGCGCCAATTCCTGGCCCTTGCGCGCCACCAAAACCTGTCCGATGCCGCTTGGGAACTGCACCTCAGCCCGAGTGCTCTGTCCAAGGGGCTGAAGAGACTGGAACAAGCCTTGCAGACCACGCTGTTCGACCGCCAAGGGCGCAATCTGCGCTTGAACGCCGACGGTGCGCGATTGCTTGATCGGGCGGCGGCGCTGATGGCCAATGCCGATCAGATGCGTAGTGAGTTTCTAGGGACTCGCGGTAGTTTCCATTGCCGGATCTCCGGGCCCGCGCTGTTGCAGTTGAATTGGGGACGGCGCATAGCCAGTTTGATCGGCGAACGCTTTCCCGGCGCTCAAGTGGCTTTCGGCAACGAGAAGGAAGACGAAGCGCTCAGTGCCTTGGCCCGCGGTGAGGCGGATCTGGCACTGGTGACCACGGCAGCCCTGGGGGCGCTCGACCCGCGCCATAGCGCGCTGAACATCGGAATGACCCGCTTTGAAGTGGCCGTCGGCGCAAACCACCCGCTCACCCTCGGTGCCAGTAGCCCATGCGCCACAGTGAGCGAGGTTCTGAAATACCCCTTCGTGGTCCCTACACAGCCGCCGTTTCGCGGGCTGCAAGGTGGGCCGGCTACCGACGGCTGGCGTGACGATCAGCAACCGCGGATCATCCGCTACCGCAGCGATGACCTTCTTTTGGTTGATGGCCTTGTGCGCGCGGGTTTGGCTCTGGCCTACCTGCCGGACTATGCGCTGGCCGAACTTCAGCTGTTACGGCTCGATCTGACTGACAACCCTTTCTCATGTACCCAACAGGTCGTGCTGGTTTATCGCCCCAGCAGCGCCAGCGGCTGGCTCAATTATGTGGTTGAGGTGATGAAGTCCGAGGTTGATGCCACCGGGGCCGGCACAGATTGCCTTCGACCTGCGTAGTGCCCGCCACCCACCCTGTTGGGCCAGTGCAAGGGATAACGGTCGCAACGGCGGAGCGCGATTCATTAATGAATCTGTAAAACTCATTGATCAAGCGACGGCGCGCCCCAAGGAGCGCGCCATGCATTATTTCTTACCGATACCAGAACTATTTCACCATTATTTTGGGGTTTGAGTTTCCCCAAACGGTATAGAGATCAGCCAAAAGCGCTCCATTGATTTCTTCGATTTCAGCCTGTGTTACCTCCGCGCCCCCTTGTTTACCAAATAACACCACTTCATCCCCCGCCTTTACCTCGGGTACATCCGTGACATCGACCATCAAGGTATTCATCGAGACCTTGCCAACCACTGGGACGCGACGACCCTCTATCAACACCACGCCTTTATTGGTAAATACACGATGATAACCGTCGGAGTAACCCACCGTGATATTCGCCAGTTTTGAATCGCGAGTCAGTGTGAAGGTATGGTCGTAGCCGACGGTATTGCCCGCTGGATAACTGTTGACTGACGCAACATGTGTCTTGAACTGCATCACACGTTGGTACTCGGTTCGCGTTGGCACAGTGTCGCCAAACAAGGCCCCCCCAGTACGAACCATATCCAAGCGAGCCTCCGGCACCTCCAAAGTGGCGAACGAGTTCGCTACGTGCAACGTGACCTTCTTACGATCAAGCTGTGCGACATCCATCAACCAGGCCGACTGCTCGTTGAAGGTGGCCAGGCACTTGCGTACATCATCCTTATCTTCCACCGCAAAGTGGGTCATGATCGCAACCACATCGACATTTGGCAGCTTGGTGATCGCCACCGCATCTTTCTTGCCCTGTTCGGTTGCCATCTCCAGCCCGCTACGGCTCATGCCGCCGGAGTTCAGAGCAATATGAACCTGTAATTTGCGATTGTGCTGGTGTGCAAGTTCAGCCGCTTGGCGGGCGAAGTCGAGGTTACCCACCAATTCTTCAACGTTGTACTGAAGCGCGTCCTCCACCTCCCCCAAGGCAGCCGTGCGAACACGAACCAACTGACCTTTAAAACCACTTTCTCGAACCACGCGTGCTTCTTCGTTACTGGCAACGGCGACACACGGCACACCCGCCGCGATCACCGAGGGCATCACCAGGCCAATACCGTGACCATAGGCGTCGCCTTTAAGAACCGCGCAGAGCTTCGACTTACCCCCCAGCTCAACTTGTAGCGTGCGAATATTGTGTTCTAGTGCAGTTTTGTTCACTTCAATCCAGGCATTGCTCGCCTGTGCAGTCAGAACTGAGTTGCCGTTCGTTAGAGATAATGGAGGTGCAGCCTGGGCTTGATTGTGCAAAAAAACCAGCCCAAGGGACAACGCAAGAACAGTACGGGTAAAGGGCATATTAACTCTCCATAGAGTCGATTTTATTATTTTTGGTTAATCAACTTCTAACGCGTGCCTGACCTCGCACGCAGGCCAAATCGTTTTTACGAGCGATATGTTTACGCCTGGCCAGGCGGTTTTTTTATTTGTGTTTCAATAATCGATGCGTGTCACGAATACATCGAATATATGAACCGCCCACCAGAGAGGGCAGGCTAATCGCTTAGGCTTAATCGTAGAGACTGAACGAGAAATACTTCTTCTCGAGGCGTTGGTAGGTGCCATCCTCATGAATGTCGGCGATTGCCTTGTTGATCAGCTGACGCAGCTCGTCATCCTCCTTGCGCAGGCCAATGGCGGTACCGCTGCCTAGCGTTTTCGAGTCGTTCAGGGGCGGCCCGGCAAAATCGAAGTCACGGCCACGCGGGGTTTGCAGGAAACCCACGTCCGCTTGCACCGCGTCTTGCAGCGTGGCATCCACACGACCTGCTACCAGGTCCGCCTGATTCAGATCCTGGTTCTGGTACGACACCACGGTCACCCCTAGCGGCGCCCAGTAGGTTTTAGCGTAGGTTTCTTGCGTAGTTCCTTGCTGTACGCCGATGCGCTTTCCTTTAAGCAATTCAGCGGTAGGCAGCAGCGTGGAACCCTTTTTGACCACCATGCGCGCCGGGGCGTTGAACAACTTGTCGGAGAACGCCATCTGCTTTTGCCGCTTCTCGGTTACGCTCATGGAAGAGAGCACACCGTCGAACTTCTTGGCCTTGAGCGCTGGGATCATGCCGTCGAAGTCATTCTCCACCCACACGCATTCAACCTTGAGCTTTTCGCAAATAGCATCGCCCAGATCAATATCGAAACCGGTAAGTTTGCCATCGGCCATTTTCATCTCAAACGGAGGAGAGTCCGGCTGGACTCCGAAACGAATTTCCTTCAACTCCTTGGCCGACGCTCCGATGGAAGTCGCCATCAACGCCAGCGACATCACTGCAAGTACCTTTTTCATAAGTTAAAACCTTTGCAAGTGGACGGTTCAGTTTATTGGAGTTTTTAAGTGAGTTTGCTTGCCGCCGCATCACGGCGATCTTCGATCAACAGGAGGCCTGATCGATTGGAGTTAACCACTTCACGCCGGCTCTCCAAAGATTGCCAGCACCACAGCATCCGAATCCGCAGAAAAGGTATGACGCTGTCCAGGCGGGAGGACTAATAGTGCTCCGCAGGCCAGTCGTACTTCACCCTGATCAAACTCGACACCCGCCTCACCGTGCAACACCAGGATGCGCTCGGTCTCTGAGTGAAGTTCGATCGGATAAGGCTGAGGCTTTAAGTTCAGCAGGACCAGTGACGAACTGGATAATTGGCCCAGTGAGTAGTCGGTATCAGCTGGCAGCGATCGGGCAAGCGTGACTAAATCTACGACAGGGAACATAGGCGGCTCCTTGAGTGGAATGACGTGTGCAACTTGCTTCAGCAAGTCGACAACACGATGTTCAGCGAATTATCGGGGGGCGTTCATCCCGGGACCCTCCAAGCACGACCCGATCAAAGAAAGGTTATTTCAGGCTGCCGGTGAGGAACTGCTGTAGACGTAGGCTTTTCGGTTTGTTCAGCACCTCAGACGGGTGTCCCTGCTCCTCAATCTTGCCTTGATGCAGGAACACCACATGGTTGGACACATGGCGGGCAAAGCCCATCTCGTGCGTCACCACCACCATGGTTCGGCCTTCCTCGGCCAGTGATTGCATCACCTTCAGCACTTCACCTACCAACTCCGGGTCCAGCGCCGAAGTCGGCTCATCGAACAGCATCACCTCCGGCTCCATCGCCAGCGCGCGGGCAATCGCCACGCGTTGCTGCTGGCCGCCGGACAAGTGCGATGGGTACTTGTCTTCTACCGAAGCCAGGCCCACTTTTGCCAGATACTTACGGGCACGGCCAATCGCGTCTGTGCGACTAATGCCCAGTACAGTAATGGGCGCCTCGATGATGTTTTCCAACACCGTCATGTGGCTCCACAAGTTGAAATGCTGGAACACCATAGCCAGCTTGCTGCGCATGGTCTGCAGCTGCTTGCGGTTCACTACCTTGAGCGCACCGTACTTGTCGAGCCTGGTCTGGATCTCTTCGCCGGCCACTGTGATACGCCCGGCACACGGCTGCTCCAGGAAGTTGATGCAGCGCAGAAAGGTACTCTTTCCGGAACCGGAAGAGCCGATGATGCTGATCACATCGCCCGCCTTGGCCTTGAGCGAAACGCCTTTGAGCACTTCGTGAGCGCCGTATTTTTTGTACAGGTCGTCAACCGTCAATTTATACATTTTGTTTTCTCTGTTGCAGCCAGGCGGATTAATGGCCCTGGGGTTTCATAAAGGCCAGCCAATGGTTCTCGAAGCGGCGGAACAGCCAAACCAGCAAAAAAGCAATGCACGCGTACAGCAGGGCAGCGATGCCAAATGCTTCGAACGAGGCATAAGTTTCCGAGTTTACGTCGCGCGCCACTTTCAGAATGTCGGGCACGGTGGCGGTAAACGCGACCGTGGTGGCGTGCAGCATCAGAATCACTTCATTGCTGTAGAACGGCAGCGCGCGACGCAGCGTGGACGGCACGATGATGCGGCGGTACAACATGAACCGGGACATGCCATAGGCGCGCGCCGCCTCCACCTCGCCGTATGGAATCGACTTGATTACTCCAGCGAAAACTTCAGTGGTGTAAGCACAAGTGTTTAAAGCAAACGCCAGCACGGCGCAGTTGAAACCTTCGCGAAAAAACGCGTCCAGCATTTGATCCGAGCGCACGACTTGCAGGCTATATATGCCGCTGTAAAACAGCAGCAATTGGATATACAGCGGCGTACCGCGGAATACGTAGGTGTAAAACCATACAGGGCCGCGGATCAGCGGATTTTTGGAAACCCGTGCAATTGCCAAAGGCACCGCCATCAAAAAGCCGAAGGCGACCGAAAGGATCAGCAACCAAAGTGTCATCGCCACGCCGGATACACGATAACCGTCGCTCCACAAATAGGCCTGCCAATAGTCCTGAATAATCTCAATCATAGTTCTGCCTTTCTGACGCCCACCGAATAGCGGTGCTCAAGCCAAGTCAATACGATGCTGGAGATCGTGGTAATCGTCAGGTAAATAAATGCGCCGACGATGGTGAAATAGAACAGCTGCATGCTGCCTTTACCGGCATCCTGAGTGGCTTTGACGATATCGGACAGACCGATAATCGACACCAGCGCGGTTGCTTTGATCAGCACTTGCCAGTTATTGCCGATGCCAGGCAAAGCAAAACGCATCATTTGCGGAAACAATACGCGCTTGAATACTTCCCCAGGGGACATGCCATAAGCCACCGCGGCCTCGATCGAACCACGCGGTACCGATTGAAATGCACCTCGGAAAGTTTCAGTGAAATAAGCTCCGTAGATGAAGCTCAACGTCACCACACCGGCCACGAAAGGGTTAATGATGATCTGATCAACTTCCAGCCATTCGGTGATGTGATTGAGGAAAATCTGGATGCTGTAGAACAGCAGCAACATGATCACCAAATCGGGAATGCTGCGAATCAGCGTGGTATAGGCGGTGGAGAGGCCACTCAGCAGGCGGCTGCTGGATAGTTTCGAACTGGCACCCACCAGCCCCATCAGCACGGAAAGCAGCAGAGACAGTACGGCAAGCTTAATCGTTACCCAAGTACCGCTCATAATCAGCGGCGCGTAACCTTCTAAGAACATTATTCTCTCCTTTATTGTTGGAGTTTTGAGAACCTGCTCACTTGTTCTGAACGATTTACATAGGTAACTCCGTGAGTGGGGATGAAATGCACCGCTGGCTATAGCAGCAAGTTTGGCTGCGCGATGTTCAGCTAATTGCTGCGCGCGATCATCAACGAAGAGTCAATCATTGTTGCCTGATAGGACATGGTTGCTCAAGTCGCCGAAGTTTCCGATCAATCGAGTAGGCGGCAAGCGCCTTTGAAAGGGCAGAGTTACCCGGTCCCGGTCCGACCTGTCTCGCCATCACGTCATGTCGCGGTCAAATCAAGTTGTCAGGCGCTTACCGATTTCGCCCCAAAAATGTCGACCAACTCTGTCAAAAAGTTGCTCACCACCTCATGCTGGCGGGTAGAGTGTCGAACCGCTGCATGAAACACGACCTCATAGCGCAACAGCTCAGGGTTAAGTGGGTGCAACTGCCCTAACGCTTCATGCTTGGCGCCGTAAAATTGCGGCAGAAAACCCAGGTGCTGGCCCGACAGGATAAGCAAAGCGGCCCCGTCCATACTGTCGGTAAGCGCCGTCAAACGTTCAAGGGACGTGGGTACCGGCATTTCTGGTAACGGGTGGCTGGGCCAAACCCAGTCGTGCTCCCGAACATCCTCGATATTGAGCGCCCCCACCTTTTCAAAAAGAGGATGCGTGGGGCCGCAATAGGCGATTTGTGCTTCTTTAAACAGTGAAATGTAATCAAGGTTAGGTAGGCGGCGCCAGAAATAGCCTATCGCCAGATCGAGATGACCATTGATCAGTTTCTCTTCCAGAAACGATGACGACACTTCCGTAAAGTGAAAGTACAGCCCTTCGTGGTGGGATCGTAATCGGGCGATGGCCAAGGCAATTTTTTTATTGACCACGGGATCGATCTGGCCCAGTAACCCGATATTGATGTTGCCGGTGATCTTGCGATTGATGTGCTGGACTTCAATGCGAAATCCCTCCGTTGCGGCCATCAATCGGCGGGCGGCATCGAGGAACTGGCTCCCCTTGGGCGTGACGGAAAACCCCGCCCGCCCTCGCTCGCAAAGGCGAAATCCGAGCCTGGCTTCCAGCGTGGCCAATTGCGCGCTGATGGTGGGTTGTGTGGTATTGAGCGCCGTTTGTGCTGCCGAAATCCCCCCCGCCTCAACGACGGCAAGAAACACCCGGATCAAGCGTAGATCCAGTTCCGATACAGTTCCTAGCATACGAGCTCCGATTAGCTACATAGACAAACATCAATGTGAACAGTTGGCCTGCGATATTTAACAGTTCCGATCACATCCATACAGTTCAACGGGCCGGTACTCAGCCTGAATGCAGCTTTAGTCCCTATAAAAACAATTATCACTATCGATTCCAAGCAAAAGGAGAGTCGTATGTCCGAGTCCAAGAGCTCAGCGGGCGCCATCGAGGCGAGCGCAGGGATGGCCATCGAAGGCCATTCGATCGATTACATTCCGGAAAACGAACGGCACGCCAAACTCATCAACCAGGGCCCTTTCTGGTTTTTGGGTAACTTCCACTTCTTCACCATTTCCATTGGTTTTGTGGGTCCAAGCCTGGGACTGTCCGCACTGTGGGCTACCTTGGCGGGTACGCTCGGTATCATGTTCGGCACCATTTTCATGGCGTTCCACGGCTCTCAAGGGCCTGAGATGGGCCTTCCGCAAATGATCCAGTCGCGGGCCCAATTCGGCTATCGCGGCGTAATCCTCGCATTGATCGCGACGATGTTTGTGTTCGTCGGCTTCAACGTGGTCAACATTACGCTCATCGCGGGTGGCCTCAAGCATGTCTTCGGACTCGATCCGACCATTGTGACCGTCACGGTGGTGCTGATCGGTGCGTTGCTGGCGATCTATGGCCACGACATGATGCACAAGGCGTTCAAATGGGCGCTGCTGGTGACCTTGCCGCTCTATTCGCTCGTCACCATCGCCTTGATGTTTGGCGCAGGCCAAAGTGACGTCGCTCCCGCAACGACCCTCGGCTTCAACTGGGTCGCGTTTGCCAGCATGTTTGCCATTGGTGCCAGCTACAACATTTCCTATGCGCCGTATGTGTCCGATTACTCACGTTACCTGCCCAAGAACACCAGTCGTGCAAAACTGATTACCGCCTTGTTTCTGGGGGCATCCTTGTCGGGCGGATGGATGATCGGCCTGGGTGCCTGGCTTGCGCAGCAGTTGCACGCGACTGATGCACTGGTTGCGTTGAATCAGGTCGGTTCCTCAATGATTCCTGGCTTGGGCCATTCACTGGTGCTGGTGTCGGTGGTGGGCTTCCTGCCGATCATCGCGCTCAACACTTACAGCGCCATGCTGACGCTGTTGACCGGTGTCGATTCCATCAAAAAGATCACCCCGACGCCTCGCGCTCGTGTGATGTCGATCTTCGCCATCAGCGTGATCCTGTTGGCTTGCGTGCTGTCGATCAAAGGTGATGGTGTTGCGCTGTTGAATACCTTCCTGGTCGTGCTGTTGTATTTCCTGGTGCCATGGACTGCCGTCAACCTGGTGGATTACTTCTTTGTTCGTAAAGGCCGCTACGCCATTCCCCATTTCTTTACTCCCAAGGGCATTTACGGCGCGTGGCAATTTCGCGGCATCGCTTCGTACCTGATAGGTTTTGCCGCCATGGTGCCGTTCTTCTACATCTTTGACGCCGCCGCTGGCCAGGAAGTATTCGTCGGCCCGCTGGCGCGCCTGCTCGAAGGCGTCGACATCGCCTGGCTGGTGGGCCTGGTGGTGTCCGGCTTGAGCTATTTCATACTCAGTCGTTCGATCGATCTTGAGTCCGAACGCCGGATCATCGATTCAATCACCGAAAGCGATATCGTCTCGATGGCTCATACGTCGACAGAAAATGAGCGTTGATCACCGTCAACGAGCACATGTTCTACCAATGGAAGTCTGCACAATGAACACACCCGGAAATATCATCGTCGCGTGCTGCCAAATGGCGCCGAAGATTGGCGATCTTGCCTACAACCGAACACTCACTGAACGGGCGATCCGTTCGGCAGCCTCCCGCGGCGCCCAGGTGGTGGTGCTGCCCGAGCTGGTGCAGAGCGGTTACCTCTTTGTTAACCGTAGCGAAGCGCTGTCCTCGTCTGAATCGACAGATGGGCCGACCTTACGCTTGTGGGAGGCACTGGCCCGCGAACTGGAGATCGTGATCGTCGCAGGATTCTGCGAGCGGCTGGAGGGCGAGCGGGTGGCCAACAGTGCGGCAATGATCGATGCTCAAGGATTGCGCGCGGTTTACCGAAAGGCTCATCTCTGGGGCGCGGAAAATTCGATTTTCAGCGCCGGAAGCGAGCAGCCGCCGGTGGTGGACACTGCTTTTGGGCGAATCGGCATGATGATCTGTTACGACCTGGAGTTTCCTGAGTGGGTACGGCTACCGGCATTGGCGGGTGCGGAGCTGCTCTGCGCTCCCGTCAATTGGCCCGATGGCCCACGACCAGAAACCGAACGTCCAACTGAAGTCATACGCGTTCAGGCCAATGCGGCGGTCAACCGCATATTCATCGCCGCGTGTGATCGCCACGGCCACGAGCGCGGGGTCGGCTGGGTTCAGGGATCGGTCATTGTCGACGCCGACGGTTATCCTCTGACGGGGCCGACGGAGCTTGCCGGCGAGCAGATTTTGCTGGCGACGATGAACCTCGCGCAAGCGCGTAACAAGCGCATCGGTGACCGGAACGACGTGCATTGCGATCGTCGTCCTCAACTCTATGGCAACCCGCTCCAGTAACAGGCAGGTGCTGCATCACACTTGGGTGTCTTCGCGGCCAGCGATCATCTCGCTCAAGCGCTGGGCGCTGGCACAGGCAAGGGTGAAGCCCAGTGCGCCGTGGCCCAGGTTCAGCCACAAATTGCGGTACGGCGCCGCGCCGACCATGGGCACGCCGCTGGGTGTTGCCGGGCGCATGCCGGCCCATTCCAGTGCTTGCGGGTAATCGCCACCGTGGGGAAAGAGTGCTGAAGCGGCCTGGCGAATGCTGTCGATTCGTCGGCGGTCGATGGAGGGATCGAAACCAACAATGTCGACCATGGCGGCGACGCGCAGTTGCTGGCCGAGCCGTGCGTAAACGACTTTGCGGTCATAGTCGGTGACGCTCACCTCAGGCGCTTGATGCTGAGTCAGAATGGGGACACTCAGGCTGTATCCCTTCAGTGGATAAACCGGAATTCGCATGCCTGGCAGCGCCAGTGCCGCGCTGCGATAACCGGCGCTCAACACCAGCTGTTGCACTGGCAGCACCTGATCGCCCAGCTCCACCGCCTGCACCTTGCCCCCGACCTCGCGGATGCGCGTTACCGCTTGGCCGAGGATAAAGTGGCAGAGCCCCGAAGCCCGCAACCGCTCTGCCAGCAACAGGCAGAACCGATAACAATCGCCGACTTCTTCGTCCGGCGTAAAAATGCCGCCCACAAACGGCGCGTTCGCTAGTGTCGGCTCGAGGTCGAACAGTTCATTCGGGCTTAGCACCTGCTGGGTCTGAGGTTCGCAAAGCCGCGTGCGGGCATGGGAAAAACTGCTCCGGGAGCGAAACGTCACCAGTTTGCCGTTGCGTCGCCAGGCGAAATCTCCCAGCGCGTCTTCTTCGCGCCAGGTGTTCAGCACCTGCTGGCTTTGCAGTGCCAGACGGTAAAGCTGTTGCGCATTACGACGGTTGACCGAACCTCGGCAGGCGCCGAGGAAAGCCATCATCCAGCGCCACTGGCGCACATCCAGGCGCGGGCGCAGCTTGAGCGGCGAGTCACCTTGCAACATCCAGCCCAGGGCCTGCAGTGGCACTCCGGCATCGGCCAGCGGCGCCACGTAGCGATAGGACAATTGCCCACCGTTGGCAAAGCTGGCCTGGCGGGCGAGGTCCGGTTGCGCATCGATCAGGTCGACCTGCAGCCCTTGACGCACCAGGGCGTAAGCCGTCGTCAGGCCAATCACGCCACCACCGATGATGCACACACGCTGAGTCATGATCCCGTTCCTGTTTTGCAAGCAGGCTTCACAGTAATGGGCATGACAGCGGGCGGGTAATGAATAAAGATAAAGTGGGTATAGATAAAGGTTATGGGTTAAAACATGCGACTCAGACATATCGAGGTGTTCCAGGCGATTCGCCAAGCGGGGTCCATCAGCGGGGCGGCGCAACTCCTGCATATCAGCCAGCCAGCGGTGACCAAAACCCTGCAGCACGCCGAATCGCAACTGGGTTTTGCCCTGTTTTTGCGGGTCAAGGGCAAGCTTCTGGTGACGCCCGAAGCACTGGAGTTGGAGCGGGAGGTGAACAAGGTGACGGCCAGTGTCGACGGTGTGCGGCGGCTGGCCCAAAACCTGCGCCATCAACCCGGGCAGACCTTGCGTATCGGTGCCACGCCAGCGCTGGCGTTTTCGTTGTTGCCGACCCTGATCGGCGAATGGACTCGGCGCTACCCCGGCACTTCGTGCGAGCTGGCCAGCCTGCACAGCCAGGAGCTGGTGCAGAACCTGTTCATGCGCGAAATCGATATCGGTTTGACGTTGCGTTACCCCGATCACCCTGGCCTGAATGTGCAGCCCCTGGCCCAGAGCGTCCTGGTGGCGTTGGCGCCGCGGGATTACTGGACGCCGGAGCAACAAGCATTGCCGTTGCCGGTCGAGGAACTCAGTGATGCGCCGCTGATTGGGTTGTCCCATGCCGATCCCCTGTTCTCTCAGTTGGGTCTGCACCTGAACACCTTCGACCCGCCACCGCGGATGGCCATTCGCGTCCAGACCTACTCGTTGGCGAGCGCGCTGGTGGCATCCGGCACGGGACTCGCGGTCGTCGACCCGTTCACTGCCCTCAGCGCGCCGCCCGAGCGAACGGCAATACGCACCCTGACGCCTTCATGGCCAGTGACGCTTTTCGCCATGACCCGGGCCAATGAACCGCATCCACATATCCTCGACAGCCTGAGCGCGCTGTTGGGCGAACAGGCCCGGCACCTCCTGGCGTCGATCCGCCAGTGATCCCTCATCAGCTTTTTCTGGTTTCAGACGCATCCCGGTTGCTCGCGCCAAAAGGACCATCGCGGTCAGCCGCTCGTGTTGCTGTTTGCCAAGCGCCTCGAGTGCTATCCGTACCTGTGGGTGGTCTTGGGCCATCCGGCGCGCGGGTGCGAAGGGTCGAGCGCTGCTGTGCTAACGCTTGGCTCGGGCTGGCGATCCTGACGGCTTGATTAATGCGCAGCGCAGTGAGGGTACGGTTGACGCTGCTCACGCCGACCGAATAACGCAAACCCGGCCGCCAGGCAGCAGGTGTCGGTTTGCAGGCCGCACACCAGTACCCGTTCCACCTTCAGGCTTTGCAAAAATTCGATAGTTTGCGGCGATGGCGCGTAGCCGTGCTTGATGAAGATCCGGTCGGCCTGGATCAGGCTGTCGTCATCGGGTGCCGGGTGCCAGCCGAGTTGTTTCTGGAAGGGGGTTTTGGATTCGTCGTGGCGTTCGACGGTGGCGGCGCTGGGGAGGGTGCCGATCAATGTGCGGGTGCCGTCGATGAGCCATTGGGGTGGGGTGAAGCTGGGTTGGATGTCGATGATCGGGAGGGCTTGGTGCATGGGCGTCTCCGGGGGCGGTCGCGGCGACGGCGGGGTTGATGCGGCCGCTGGGGATTTGGGGTGGTCTGGCTGGCCTCTTCGCTGGCAAGCCAGCTCCTACAGGGGGGCGTGTTGGCCTTTGGAATACCGAACTCCAGATGCAACAAAGCCCGCACTGGGCGGGCTTCGGTGGTGTCTCAATTGGTGGAGCCGGGGGGATTTGAACCCCCGTCCGCCAGTACTCCGCTGTCGGTACTACATGCGTAGCCGTGTCTATTAAGTTAACCCTCAGCGACCCGACGGGCAGGGTGCATTGGGCGAGTTGTGTAAGTTTTAGCCGCTTCGTCCACAACGTACTGCACGGCGATTCTGTTCTATATGACAATCACTTTGGGTTTACAGACATCCCCTGATGATTGCTGGACCCGAAGGTACCAGGAGGGAAGGGCTAAGGCTGCTTACGCAGCGAGAGCGTATTCCCCGTAGGTTTCGTCATTGGCAACTATAGAAAGTTGCAACAGTGGATTTACGAGTTCTGTTACCAACTCGGCATGCACCTAAAGTTTCGCAACCGGCGTCGAATCCTAAACGGCCCCGAGCCTGTTGCTCTGTGAATCATGGTGAGCAACAAGCCTGCGTAGTGTACGCCAACGCGCGACAGAAGGCCAACCCGAAGGTTGGCCGCCACAGATTATGGCGTGGTTTGGTTGCGCTGCTGGTCGGCGAGTGCCGAAGCCTGGGTGGCCTCGGTGACGCATTTGTTGTCGTCCCCGGCGGCTTGGGACGCTTCGGCGCTGGACATCAGTCGCTTGATTTCCATTGTGGTGTGGCTGGAGCTCGCCGGAAGTGAATTCACTTTGCTTTTGAGCTCTTGCAGCTTGCTCGTACAAAGGTTGTTGTCTGCAGCCAATACGGGAGAGGCCAACATTGCAGCAGAAATGAACAGACCAGCGAGTGCGGTACGTTTCATGGATATCTCCTTGGACTGATGGTCTCGGTGCTGCCGTATGGGCGGGCGGCTCGGCCGAGGTTGGAATACCAGCCACGATTGATGAGGGCCTACTTAAAAGACTCCGAGGCTGCGCAGGAATTCGTTTTTTGCAAAAATTGCTATGAGAAAGCTGTTTGATAGAAGCATTGGCATTATAGAGGATTACCCAACCTTCAGATGCAACAAAACCCGCACTTGGCGGGTCTTGGTTTGCTTCGTATCGGGTGGAGCGTATACGCCAACAATTCCCCTAAGGCCAACCCGAAGGTTGGCGTTTGCTGGGCTATTGGGTTTTGCCCCCGTCAGTGGTTTTCTGGATATCCTGAATGGTCTGAGTCGTCTCGGCGATGCAATCTTCAGTGCCTTTTTTAGTGCCCAGTGCGTGGGAGGCTTGGGCTTTCTTGACGGAGGCCGCCACCTGATCACTCATCTCTGGAGAAATCTGTGCTTTGTAATTTTCGATGGTTTGAAGGTTGGTCGTGCAGAGGTCTTCTTCAGCGGCAAACGAGGTGGACGCCATCATGGAAGCAGTAACGAACAGACTTAACAGTACAGAACGTTTCATGTGTATCTCCTTGAGCTGAGGATCCAGGCATCGCTGGCCATCAGGACGGGCTGCCGAGTGTGGGGAAGACCCGCGTTTTGCGGGGCTTGATCAGTGGACTGCGGCGGCTCGTCAGGGTTCTATTTTTCTTCAGATCGCCTTCGCCCGGGTGACCCGATCCACCAGGTACACCAGCCCGTGGTAGTCGATTCCACCGTGTTGGGTCAGGCCGATTTCGCAGGTGCGGCTGGTGGAAATCCCTTCGCTGCATTGCTGCACGGCATCCTTGAGCGTACGCAGGGCGTGAGCGTTCAACTCCGGTGTGCTGAAGCCCTTGTCACCGGCAAATCCGCAGCAGTGAATACCTTCGGGAATGACCACGTTCTTGCTGCATTTGCGCGCCAGATCGATCAGTGCCTGGCTTTCGCCCAGGTGCTGGGTGCTGCAGGTGACATGCACCGCGATCGGCGCTTCCTGGGGCGTGAAGTCCAGGCGATCCATCAGATGTGTGCGGATGAAACGCACCGGGTCGTACAGGTCCAGTCGAACTTCACCCAGGTCCTGAACCAGGCGCAGGGTGCAGGGGCTGGTGTCGCAGTAGATCGGGTCGAGCCCGCCACGGCTGGCGTGCAGCAGCGCGCCGATCAGTTCCTGGCGTTTGTGTTCGGCCTGCTCGGCGTAGCCTTTGGAGGCGAAGGGTTGACCGCAGCAGAGACTGTCCAGATTGTCCGGGAAGACCACTTGGTAACCAGCCTTTTCCAGCAGCCCGCGGGTTTTGTCATACAGCGACATTTGCTCTTTATCACCCGCCGCCGGCCCCATTGCTCGCGACACGCAGGCCGCCAGGTACACCACCCGAGGGCGCTGGTCCGACACGCTCGGGCTGAAGCGAATGGCTTTTTCCGGTTGCGGCATGGCGTTGGTCCATTGCGGGACCTGGCCTTTGGATAATCGCGTCAGGGTGGCCGAGAGTTTCGCCAGTCGCGGCGCGCCCAACAGCATCCGCGCGCCGTTGGCCACGTGCAGGGTGAAGCGTGCGCCTTGCAGTGCAGTGGCGAAATTGCCTTCCAGCCAGTTGGCGGTTTTCGTATGGGTCGCGTTACGGCTGCGCAGCTTTTTCACCAGGTCGCCGGTATTGATTCCTACGGGGCAACGTTGGGCGCAGAGTCCGGTCGCGGCGCAGGTGTCGATGCCTTGGTATTCGTAAGCCGCTTCAAGTTCTGTGGTGTCCACCCCGGCGCGTTTCTTCGCCTGGATGTCGCGCCAGATCACGATGCGCTGGCGCGGGCTCAGGGTCAGGCCTTTCGACGGGCAGACCGGCTCGCAGAAGCCGCACTCGATGCATTTATCCACAATCTCGTCGGCGGCCGGCAGTGGCTTCAGGTGCTTGAGGTGGATCTGCGGATCTTCACTGAGCACCACGTCCGGGTTGAGAATGCCGTTGGGGTCGAGCAGGCGTTTGAGCTGCCACATCAATTGGTACGCGTCGCTGCCCCACTCCAGTTCGACGAAGGGCGCCATGTTGCGGCCGGTGCCGTGTTCGGCTTTCAGCGAACCGCCGAATTCCACTGCCACCAACTGTGCGACGTCATCCATGAACGCCTGATAGCGTGCGACTTCTTCCGGGTTGTTGAAGCCTTGGGTGAAGACGAAGTGCAGATTGCCTTCCAGGGCGTGTCCGAAAAGGATCGCTTCATCGTAGTGATGTTTGTCGAACAGTTCGATCAGGCGGTTTACGCCGGCGGCCAGCTGTTCCACCGGGAAGGTCACGTCTTCGATGATCACCGTGGTCCCGGTTTTGCGCACCGCGCCGACGGCGGGGAAGGTGTCCTTGCGGATCGCCCAGAGCCGGGCGTTTTCCACCGGGTCTTCGGTGAAGTCGACTTGTTTCTCTACGGGGAACGAGGTCAACGACGCCATGATTTGCGTCAGCTGTTCCTGCAGCAAGGTGGACGAAGCGGCGCGGGATTCGATCAGCAGGGCGCAGGCATTGTTCGACAGGTGTTGTACGAAAGCCGGCATGCCGGGTTTGTCCTGCACCGAACGCAGGCTGCGGCGATCGAGCAATTCCACGGCCGACACCGGTTGGCGCTTCAGGACGCTGACTGCGTTACAGCAGGTCTCCACGTCCGGGAACACAATCAGCGCCGACGCCTTGTTCGGGTGATCGATCACGGTGTCGTAGGTCACCGCGCTGATGAAGCCGAGGGTGCCTTCGGAACCGACCAGCAAGTGGCTCAAGATATCCACAGGCTCGTCGAAATCCACCAGGGCGTTGAGTGACAGGCCGGTGGTATTTTTCAGACGGTATTTGTGGCGGATTCTCGCAGCCAGTTCGGCATTGGCGCGGGTCTCGCGGCCCAAGGTTGCCAGTCGCTCAAGCAGCGCCGCGTGGCTGTCGCGAAACGCGGCAACGCTTGCCGAGTCTTCGGTGTCGAGACGACTGCCGTCGGCCAGCACCAGACGAATGCCGGCCAGGGTGTGATAGGTATTTTGCGCGGTGCCGCAGCACATGCCGCTGGCATTGTTGGCAACGATGCCGCCGATTTTGCAGGCGTTGATCGAGGCCGGATCCGGGCCGATCTTGCGCCCGAACGGTGCCAGCCAAGCGTTGGCCTGAGCGCCGATCACGCCCGGTTGCAGGCGGATTTGCGTACCTTGGCCACGGATTTCGCGACCGTTCCAGTTATCCCCCAGAACGATCAGCACCGAATCGCTGATCGCCTGTCCGGAGAGGCTGGTGCCGGCAGCGCGGAAGGTCACCGGGACCTGGTCCCGTTGCGCGAATTTGAGCAGCGCCACCACTTCATCTTCGGACTCGACACGAATCACCAGTTGCGGAATCAGTCGATAGAAACTGGCATCAGTGCCGAAGGCCAGGGTCGACAGCGGGTCGTCGAAACGGCGCTCCTGGGGAATCAATTGCTGCGCATCACGCAGGAAAGCCGTCGGTAGACTCATTGGTCCTCCAGGATCAAAACCACCAGGTCTTTCGGGCCGTGAGCCCCGTAAGCCAGAACTTGCTCGATGTCGGCGGTCTTCGACGGGCCGGACACCAGCAGCGCGTTGGTCGGCATGCCTTGGGCCCATTCGAATTCCTGCTGCACCTGATAGAAGTTGTCGCGGATTTCACTGGCCTTGAGCAGGGCGAAATGCACCGGCGGCACCAGGCTCATCAGGCGTGGTTCCTCCCGCGTCGGCCAGAGAATCAGACTGCCTGTCGCAGCGATGGCGCCGAGGGTGGTGGTCAGGCTGGCGGCGGTGTCATTGAACAGCTCGGCTTTCCATGCTTCAACCGGACGGTCGTAGGACTTGAGTGTCGGTAGCCCGGGATTTTTCGCCCAGTGTTGAGTGACGCGTTGACCATGAGGCGTGGTCGGCGCGATCAGCAGGTTCGGCAGCTGACGATCCCGCAGCAATTGGGCCAGCAACACGGGCCAGCTTTCGCCGGACGTCAGATGGATTTCCGTGTGTACCGCTTCCATCAGTTTGCGCAACTGCGGGATGCGTTGTTCCGGCGCGTAGGTGTAGGGCTGGGTCACCAGTTCGACGTCGAACTCGTCAGGCACCGGCGTGGTGCCCGTCAGACTTTTGCGCAGCTTGGCGAGGATATTTTGCTTGGCGCTCATCAACGGTCTCCCTGTTTGGCCAGATGCTCGCGGGCCATGTCATGCAGTGAGCGGGCAGCGGGTTTCGGTGCACTGTGATTTTGTGTCCACGGACCGACATTGCTCGGCGCGAGGGCGCGCAAGCGGGTGGCGAAAAAGCCGAACAGGCGATAGAGCGTCGGCGAACTGTTGAGCCTGGCCCAGGCGTTCCAGATAAAGCGTTCCTTGCGCGAATATTTGCTGCCCTGGCCGCGCATCACTTTGTGCGGGCTGTCCGGCGCTTTGACGTTTTCTTCCCGCAGACGTCGCAGCAAGGCGGGGATCGGGATTTTCACCGGGCAGACTTCACCGCAGGCACCGCACAGAGACGAAGCACTGGGGTGATCCGGGACTTTCGCCAGGCCTACCATGTGTGGGGTGATGATTTTTCCGATAGGCCCAGGGTAAACCTCGCCATAGGCGTGACCGCCGATGCGAGTGTAGACCGGGCAATGATTCATGCAGGCGCCGCAGCGGATGCAGTTCAGGGTCTGGCGTAATTCGCTGTCGGCGAAGGCCTGGCTGCGACCATTGTCCAGCAGTACCAGGTGCACTTCCTGCGGGCCGTCGAGTTCATGTTCCTTGCGCGGGCCGGAGATCATGTTGACGTAAGTGGTGATCGGCTGGCCCAGCGCAGAGCGGGTCAGCAACGACAAGAGCGGCACCACGTCGCGCAGGTTTTCCACGACTTTTTCGATGCCGGTGACGGCGATGTGCACTGGCGGCACCGTAGTGGTCATGCGCCCGTTGCCTTCGTTTTCCACCAGTAGCAGGGTGCCGGTTTCGGCCACGGCGAAGTTGACGCCGGAGACGCCGATGTCCGCTTCGAAGAATTTCTGGCGCAAGACTTTGCGACCGATCTGAATGAGTTGGTCAACGTCCTTGGTGTATTCCACGCCAAGTTTGTCATGGAACAAGGACGCGACCTGACCGGCATTCTTGTGGATTGCCGGCATAATAATGTGTGAAGGCTTTTCAAAGTCGAGCTGGACGATGTACTCGCCCATGTCCGATTCCAGGCATTCAATGCCCTGTTCAGCGAGGACGTGGTTCATCTCCATCTCTTCGCTGACCATCGATTTGCCCTTGATCACTTGCCGCCCCTCGTGAGCGCGGATGATCGACAGGACGATGCCATTGGCTTCGTCCACCGTTTCCGCCCAGTGCACTGTCACACCGTTGCGGGTCAGGTTCTGTTCAAGCTGCTCGAGCAGGTCGGGCAACTTGGATAACGCACGGGCGCGGACAGCATTGCCCAGCACTCGCAGATGTTCTCTTTCATGGGCATCGCTGAAGGACGCTGCCCGTTTTGTCATCAGTGAATCCATCGCAGTGCGAAAGTTGTTTCGCAGTTGCTTGTCACCCAAAGCCTCGTGAGCCCGGGTGCGAAAATCCTCTTCTACGGCAACCGTAGGAATAATCGCGGAGGCGTTCATCGGGCGCCTCCGGTTCGCTGCCAGAGGAAGCTGGCCAGGTGTTGGCCGCGCAACGCTTCCCGCTGTTTCTCCAGCGAGCCATTGATGTTCATCAGGCAACCGCAGTCGGCACTGAGTACCTGGTGTGCACCGGATTCCTTCAACGAGCGGGTCTTGTCAGCCACCATCGCGCCGGAAATGTCTGGCATACGGACGCTGAAAGTCCCACCGAAGCCACAGCATTCGCTTTCGTGGCTGTGGTCGACTCGCTCCACGTTGCCTAGCTGCGACAACAGTTCGCGGCCATGCAAGTGGGTGTTCATCTCACGGCGTGCCGAGCACGACGTGTGCAACGCCACTTTGACTGGCTCGCCACTGTCCTTGAGCTGCACCTTGCAGACAAACAACAGAAACTCGGCCAGTTCATAAGTCCGGGCAGCCAGCGCCTGAACCTGTTTCAAGGTTTCCGGCTCGTCCTTGAACAAGTCGGCGTAATGTTCGCGCAACATCCCGGCACACGATCCCGACGGCACCACTACCGGATAGTCCCCGGCAAACAGCGTTAGTTGCGAGCGTGCAACGGTCCGGGCCTGTTCGGTGTAACCAGAGGTATAGGCCGGTTGCCCGCAGCAGCTTTGCCCTTGCGGGTAGTCGACCCGGATGCCTTCGCGTTCCAGCAGGTGGATCGCGTCCATCCCGGCTTCGGGGTAGAACAGATCCACGACGCAGGTTCCGAACAGGTAGACCCGTGACGGTTTCTCGGTGGGGTATTGCCGGGGCTCGGGCAGTGGCGGGGCGACGCGGGTCGCGTTCGGCACAGCGTTGTAAAAAAGCTCGCTCATCAGGCGTGTCTCCGGGTGGTCCCGGTTATCCGTCTGTTGAGGCTGCTGAATATAGAGAGGCAAGCTTTCAGCAGCCTTACAGACCGGGTTGTGAATAGCTGACGCCGGAATCGTGGTCCGGCGTCGGTTTTTGCTTTTTTTCGTGTAGTACTTAGTGCACCAGCATGCCGGTGAGCCAATAGGCCTGGATGTAGGTAATCAGGCCGACGATCGTTGCGAAGAACAGGCTGTGCTTGAGGGTGAAGCGGAACAGATCCGATTCCTTGCCCACCAGGCCGGTCGCGGCACAGGCCACGGCGATCGATTGTGGCGAGATCATCTTGCCGGTCACGCCGCCGCTGGTGTTCGCCGCTACCAGCAACACATCGCTGACGCCGATCTGGTGCGCGGTGGTCGCTTGCAACGAGCTGAACAGTGCGTTGGACGAGGTATCGGAACCGGTCAGGAACACGCCAAGCCAGCCGAGGAACGGCGAGAAGAACGGGAACGCTGCGCCGGTGCCGGCCAGCACGAGGGCCATGGTCGAGGACATGCCCGAGTAGTTGGTGACGAAGGCAAACGCCAGCACCATGCCGATGGACAGAATCGGCCAGCGCAGCTCGTAGAAGGTCTCTTTCAAAGTGGTCAGACCAGTTCTGACATTGATATTCAGCACCAGCATCGAGATCAGCGCCGAGAAGAAAATCGCCGTACCGGTCGCGGAAATCGGGTCGAGCTTGAATACGGCAGGAAGGGCCGTCGGGGCGGTCACGATCGGTGCGACCTTGATCACCAGCTGATCCAGGTGCGGGATCGCGAAGTTGAACACCCAGCTGTACATCGAGCCGCCGGCCGCGAACATCGCCTTGAACGGTTTCAGGGTCCAGATGGTGACCAGCACGGTGAGGATCAGGAACGGCGACCAGGCCTTGAGGATTTCACCGAAGCTGTAGGGCGACGCCACGGTGCTGCGCGGCAGACCGAAGCCGCCGGCGCTGGCGCTCACAACCGAAGCCGAAACGGCGCCGACGATATGTTGGCCAGCGGCCCGCTTCGGCTGCCAGACTTTCAGGAACAGGGTCAGGGAAATCAGGCTGGCCAGGGCCGAGGTGATGTCCGGCAGTTCCGGGCCAATGAAGTTGGAAGTGAAATACTGGGTGATGGCAAAGCTCAGGCCCGCCACCAGGGCTGCCGGCCAGGTTTCCCGCACGCCGCGCAGGCCGTCCATCATGAATACCAGCCAGAACGGCACGAACAGCGACAGCAGCGGCAATTGGCGGCCGGTCATGGCGCCGATCTTGAACGCGTCGATGCCGGTCACTTGCCCGGCAACGATGATCGGGATCCCCAGGGCGCCGAAGGCGACCGGCGCGGTGTTGGCGATCAGGCACAGGCCGGCGGCGTACAGCGGGTTGAAGCCCAGTCCCACCAACAGTGCAGCGGTGATCGCCACCGGCGCACCGAAACCGGCGGCACCTTCCAGGAACGCACCGAAGCAGAAGCCGATCAACAGCACTTGCAGGCGCTGGTCGTCAGTGATCGACAGCACCGAGCTGCGGATCACTTCGAACTGCCCGCTCTTGACCGTCAGTTTGTAGAGGAACACCGCCGCGACGATGATCCAGGCAATCGGCCACAGGCCATAGGCGAACCCGTAGCCGGCCGCAGCGAACGCCATGTCGACAGGCATCTGGAACGCGAAGATGGCCACGGCGATGGACAAGGCCAGTGTGATGCTGCCGGCCACATGGCCTTTGAGGCGGAACACGGCCAAGGCCAGGAAGAAAAACACGATGGGGATGACGGCCGCGAGCGCGGAAAGGCCGAGGCTGCCGAGCGGACTATAGAGCTGTTGCCAGGTTTGCATATGGGGTGGCCCCTAATTGTTGTTGGTCAGGCACTGGTCAGCGTGCTTGGTTAATTGGTAATACCAATTTACAATCGCTGTTGGCTAGGGTAAAAGCCTTATGGGCGGCGTGTCAATTTGTCGCCCTGCAACTTTTGTCGAATACGCGGCGCGCAGGTGATCTGATGCGGTCGATCCAATGCAATCTGCCAGGGTGCCGACTCGGCGCCGATCGGCCAGAATAGAAGGCCCGGCGAGCTGCCGGGATCGTGGAGAAGTGAGTTATGGGGTTTGATCAGATACGTCAGCGCCGTTTGTCTGACGATATTGTCGAGCGGCTCGAGGGGATGATCCTCGAGGGCACGCTGAAGGCGGGCGAGCGTCTACCGGCCGAACGTACGTTGGCCGATCAGTTTGGCGTGTCACGCCCTTCGTTGCGCGAGGCCATTCAGAAACTGGCGGCCAAGGGCTTGCTGGTCAGTCGCCAGGGTGGCGGCAATTATGTGGTGGAGTCGTTGGGAACGACCTTCAGCGATCCGCTGCTGCATCTGCTGGAAAGCAACCCTGAAGCCCAGCGCGACCTGCTGGAATTTCGTCACACCCTGGAAGCGTCCTGCGCCTATTACGCGGCGCTGCGAGCCACGGATGTCGATCGCGAACGGCTGACCACGGCGTTCAACGAATTGCAGGACTGCTACACGCGCCACGATGAGGTGAGCCGTGCGGAGGAGGGTGCAGCGGATGCGAAATTCCACCTGGCGATCGCTGAAGCCAGTCACAACGCGGTGTTGCTGCACACCATTCGCGGGCTGTTCGATCTGCTCAAGCGCAATGTGGTGACCAACATCGGCGGGATGTACAAGCAACGCACCGAAACCCGCGACATGCTGATTTCACAGCATAGGGAGTTGTACCTGGCGATTATCGAAGGTCGGGCGGAGCAGGCGCGGGAAGTTTCCAGCCGGCATATTTTGTATGTGCAGGAAGTGCTGGAGGAGGTGCGTCAGGAAGTGCAGCGCGTGGCTCGGGCGGAGCGGCGCAAAGGAATGTAGTCAGTGAGATTTGTAGTGAGTGTGCTATCGCCATCGCGAGCAGGCTCGCTCCCACATTTGTTTTGTGTCGTTCACAAATCCAGTGTGGGAGCGAGCCTGCTCGCGATGGCGGTCTCGGGCGAAAAGAGAGTTAGTCTTCCTTGCCCTTGTTGCGCACCGCACGCTGCAACTCGCGACCGGCATCGCGTTCGCGTTCGGTATCACGCTTGTCGTATTCCTTCTTGCCCTTGCCCAGAGCGATCTCGCACTTGACCATGTGCTTGCTCCAGTACCAGGACAGGCACACGCAGGCGTAGCCTTTTTGCTGCACGGCCGCGGCCAGCTTTTCCAGCTCGCGGCGGTTGAGCAGCAATTTACGGGTGCGGGTCGGATCGGCGATGACGTGGGTGCTGGCGGTCATCAGCGGCGTAATGTGGCTGCCGAGCAGCCAGGCTTCGCCATCCTTGAGCAGCACATAACTGTCAACCAGTTGCAGCTTGCTTGCCCGCAGACTTTTTACTTCCCAGCCGGCCAGGACCAGACCAGCCTCGAACTTATGCTCGATGAAGTAATCGTGTCGCGCCTTTTTATTTTGCGCGATGGTCCCTGTTGGGTGTTTCTTCTGTTTAGCCATAGGGGCGGCATTATAGGGAGTTACAAGCTAGTCGGCTACGGTCTCGCTACGTGCTTGAGCAGGTTGATTGAATCCCGGACAATGCGGCCTCTTTTTTGAACGCTTGGGCGTGATAACGATGTCGACAGACAAGGTTTCTGTCCACGGCAGTTGGGCTAGCCGCTGGGTCTTCATACTCGCCGCGACCGGTTCGGCCGTGGGCCTGGGTAGTATCTGGAAATTCCCGTACATGGTCGGCGTCTACGGCGGCGGCGCCTTCGTGCTGATGTTCCTGGCCTGTATCGCGCTGATCGGGGTGCCGGTCATGCTGGCGGAAACCCTGATCGGCCGTCGCGCCCGGCAGAGTCCGGCCAACGCCTTGAAGGTGTTGGCGCTGGAGGCGGGACATTCGGCGAAGTGGTCCTGGGGGGCTTTCGCCGGGATGATCACGGCGTTGCTGATCCTGTCGTTCTATAGTGTGGTCGGCGGCTGGTCGCTGGATTACATCATCGACATGGGGCGCGGCGATTTCCAGGGGGTGACCGCAGACCAGGTGGGCGCGTATTTCGGCAACGTGATCGCCGATCCTTGGCGTCTGACACTTTGGCATACGATTTTCATGCTGCTGTCCGCCATCGTGATCGCCAAGGGCGTGGTCGCCGGTCTTGAGCGCAGCCTGCGGATCATGATGCCGCTGCTGTTCGTGATGATCCTGGTGTTGCTGGGCTACAGCATGACCACCGGCCATTTCATGGAGGGCGTGCATTTCATGTTCGACTTCCACCCGGAAAAAGTCCTGGACGGTTTGCTGCCGGCCATGGGGCACGCGTTCTTTTCCCTGAGCGTGGGCGTCGGTTCGATCATGATCTACGGCGCCTATATGCCAAAGGATTCATCGATTTCCGGCACCGTCGTTGGCGTGGCACTGCTGGATACGTTCGTTTCCCTGGTCGCTGGCCTGGCATTGTTTCCGATTGTGTTTGCCGCGGGCCTGAACCCGAGCGAGGGGCCAGGCCTGATGTTCGTCAGCCTGCCGTTTGCCTTTGGCAACGTAGCCTTCGGCCAGTTGATGGGCGTAGTGTTCTTCGTACTGGTGGCGATTGCCGCCTGGAGTTCGGCGATTTCCCTGCTCGAACCGATGGTGGCTTACCTGGTTGAGCGCACTAAAGTCAGTCGCGCCTGGGTGACGTTCTGGTTGGCCTTCACTTGCTGGTTTGTCGGCCTGGGTACGGTCTTTTCCTTCAATATCTGGAAGCAAGCCAAGTTTTTCGTGAACGAAGGCGGGATGTTCCATCTCTACCAATGGGGTGCGGCCGGTGGCCTGGACTTCTTCGGTGTGATCGATTTCTTCACCTCGCGGATCATGTTGCCACTCGGTGGATTATGTTTCGTGGTGTTTGCGGGATGGGTGATGGGTCGGGAAGCGGTACGCGACGAATTGTCGATCCGCAGCCCGATGTTGTTCGCCCTGTCCCTGTTCTTGATGCGCTATGTGGCGCCCATCGGCATTCTCGTAGTGTTTGCCGCCCAGCTGTGGAAGTGACGCTGACATGACGACACACATTCAACGTTCGGCCCTGCTGCCGTACCCCGCGCAAGCCCTGTATGACCTGGTCAACGACGTGGCGCGTTATCCGGAATTCCTGCCGTGGTGCTCGTCGGCCGAAGTCCTTGAAAGCTCCCCCGAGCACATGAGGGCCAGTGTGGGCGTGGCCAAGGGCGGGCTCAGTCAGCATTTCGTGACGCGCAATACCCTGGTGCCTGGCCAATCGATCGAAATGAACCTTGAAAAAGGTCCGTTCAATCAATTACACGGCATTTGGGTGTTCAAACCGCTGGGCGAGAAGGCGTGCAAGATCAGCCTGGACCTGTCGTTCGATTACGCCGGGCCGATCATCCGCGCGACCTTGGGGCCATTATTCAATCAGGCGGCCAATACGCTGGTGGATGCGTTCTGCCAGCGGGCCAGGCAGATGCATGGTTGAGGCCATTATCGAGGTCGAGGTGGTGTATGCCGCCGTAGATCGTCAGGTGCTTCTCACTGTGGCAGTGCCTGCGGGGGCGACAGTGCGGGCGGCTGTGCAGAAATCGGGTATCGCTCAGGCGTTCCCGGAGCTGGACTTGGCCAATTGTCCTGTGGGGATCTTCGCAAAGCAGATCCTCGATCCGGACACTCGGGCAGTACAGGCGGGGGACCGCATCGAGATTTACCGGCCGCTATTGGCCGATCCGAAAGAAGTTCGCCGGCTGCGCGCCGCCAAGGCAGCCGAGGCCAAGGCGCGCAATCAGTGAGGCGAATAAACGCCAGGCGATAAAAAACCCGGACATGCCGGGTTTTTTATTGCGTCGCAAATTATTGCGGCGAGGTTTCCAGAGGCTCTGGAGACGGGACCGGAACGGTTTCTACACCGTCGACGTCCTTCTGAATCTGATCCAGCAACGAACCTGGCTTGACCGGTTTTTCCGGTTTCGGCTTCTCGACCTGTTCTGCCGGCGCGGTCACGTTGGTGCCGCTGTCCTTGCCAAGAATGGCTTCATCCCGGCTCATGCCCGGCATGAAATCACCGGAAAGGCTGACAAGTTGGTCATTTGGGTTGAAGATAACGCTAATGCGTTCCTGTTGGCGTTCGCCGCCACCTGGTTGCAGGCTGTACAGATAATCCCAGCGATCGGCATGGAACGTGTCAGTCAGCAGAGGGTTGCCCATGATAAACCGTACTTGCCGGCGGGTCATTCCCGGGCGTAACTGGTCTATCATGTCCTGCGTGACGACATTGCCCTGCTGGATGTCGATTTTGTAAACCCCGGGGAATGAACAACCGGCGAGTGCGAGCAGTCCCACAAAGGTGAAACTGGTTAGCAAGAGCTTGGTGTTTTGCATCGGTGGGCGACTTCCACTATCTTGGCTGGGACAACGTAAACGCCGATCATACCCGCATTAAGAGAAGCTGCGAAGCAGCATCGCGAGAAAGCTGACCATGGTTGAAAATAGCGAACTACGCAAAGCCGGCCTCAAAGTGACCCTTCCACGGGTCAAGATTCTGCAAATGCTCGATTCCGCCGAGCAACGCCACATGAGTGCCGAGGACGTCTACAAGGCACTGATGGAAGCTGGTGAGGACGTCGGTCTGGCCACGGTTTACCGTGTTCTGACCCAGTTCGAGGCAGCTGGCCTTGTGGTGCGGCACAACTTCGACGGAGGCCATGCGGTCTTCGAGCTGGATGACGGCAAGCATCACGACCATATGGTCAATGTCGAGACCAGCGAAGTGATCGAATTCTTCGATGAAGAAATCGAGCGGCTGCAGAAGGCAATCGTCGACAAGTATGGCTTCGAGATGGTTGATCACAATCTTGTACTGTACGTGCGCAAGAAAAAGTAAGCCTGTCGCGCGAACTTGAGGTTCGCGAAACGAACGAAGGCGACCCCAGGGTCGCCTTCGTGCTGTCTGCCATTTATTAAATCTTCGCGGTAACGACCATCTTTTTCGCGTGAGCCAAGGACTCTTTGGTGAGGTCGATGCCGCCAAGCATCCGCGCCACTTCTTCGACGCGACCATTCATGCTCAATTTCGAGACGGCAGTGCGAGTGGCGTCCTCGCCGCGCACCTTGTGCACGAATAGATGCTGGTGACCCTGTGCCGCCACTTGTGGCAAGTGAGTGACCGTCAGAACCTGCCCGCGCTCCCCCAGTCGACGCAACAGCTGGCCAACAATCTCGGCGGTCGGGCCGCCGATGCCCACGTCCACTTCGTCAAATACCAGCGTCGGGACCCGAGAGGTTTGCGCGGTGATCACCTGAATCGCCAGGCTGATACGCGACAGCTCGCCACCGGAGGCTACTTTTGCCAGGGCTTTGAGCGGTTGCCCGGGGTTGGCGCTCACCAGTAGTTCGACCTGTTCGAGACCATTGGGCAGCAATTCATCGCTGCTGTTGCGACGCAGCTCGATGGTGAAGCGCCCACCTGGCATGCCCAGTCGCTGGATTTCCTGCTCCACGGCGCTTGCCAGGCTACTTGAGGATTGATGGCGCAGGTCGCTCAGCTCCCGGGCTTTCTCCTGATAATGACGGGCGTAGGACGCCAACTCATCGCTCAGTCGTTCGATGGATTCGTCGTTGGCATTCAGGGTCTCGATTTCATCCAGCAGGCGCTGTTGCATTTCCGCGACCTCGGTCGGTTGGATGCGATGCTTGCGGGCCATGGTGTAGATCGCGTCGAGACGTTCTTCCAGGTACTGAAGACGCGCCGGGTCGGCGTCGAAATTATCCAGGAAGCGGTTCAGTTCGCCCACGGCTTCCTCGACCTGGATCTGCGCACTGGTCAGCAGGCTGCTGGCTTCGCCCAGGGCGCCGATCGAGTTGTTCACGCTCGACAGGCGGTTGAGGCTGGCGGTGAGCGCATTCAGCACATTGCCCGAATCACTTTCGCTGCATTGTTCGACCACTTGCCGGCAGATGCCCAACAGGGTTTCGGCGTTGGTCAGGTTCTTGTGTTCATGCTCGAGCTGCTCCAGCTCGTTTTCACCGAGGCCAAGGTTTTCCAGTTCCTCGAGTTGATAGCTGAGCAGCTGATGGCGGGCGCGTTGCTCGTCGCCGGAGTTGGACAGACGGTGCAGTTCCTGGCGGGTCTGGCGCCAGCGTTGGGCGGCCAGTTGCACCTGACGGGCAAGGTCTGTCGCGCCGGCGTACTCGTCGAGCAGGCGGCGGTGGGTGTCGGTCTTGAGCAAGGACTGGTGTTCGTGCTGGCTGTGGATGTCGATCAGCAACTCGCCCAGGGCCTTGAGGTCGCCAAGCGGGCAGGGCGTGCCGTTGATATAGCCGCGGGAGCGCCCTTCGGCAGTGATCACCCGCCGCAGGATGCACGGGCCGTCGCCCTCCAGGTCGCGTTCGGCCAGCCAGGCGCTGGCTTCCGGAATGTCGACCAGGTCGAAGGTGGCCAGGATGTCGGCCTTGTCGGCACCGGGGCGAACCACGCCGCTGTCGGCGCGATCACCCAGGGTCAGGCCCAGGGCGTCGAGCATGATCGACTTGCCGGCGCCGGTTTCCCCTGTGATCACGCTCATCCCGCGATCGAGTTCGAGATCGAGATGTTCAACGATGGCGTAGTTGTGTACGGACAGGTGCACCAGCATAAAGGCCGCTCCCAGGCATTAGGTCTGGTTATTTATACAGTGTTTTTATTCTGGCTGACAATGCCTCTCTTTAGCTCGATTTGCCTGATCCGACGAAATCCTTAGTGCGCCCGGGAATGACAATGCAGCTGCGTTTTGTAGGGTTAAATCAACGAGCGGCCCTTGAAGCTCGATTTTGCGGCCCCATATACCGGGACAGAAGCGCGAGTTGAGCTCGCGGACGATATTGAAAGGAGAAATCTATGGCTGACGAACAGACAGTGGATACGCAAAATCTAGACGCCGATCAAGCTGCCCAGGAGGGTGATGAGCTGGCGGCTCGTGTACAAGTGCTCGAAGAGCAACTGGCTGGCGCCCATGATCAGGCTTTGCGTGTAGCAGCTGATCTGCAGAACGTCCGCCGTCGCGCCGAGCAGGATGTAGAGAAGGCTCACAAGTTCGCCCTGGAGAAGTTCGCCGGCGACCTGCTGCCGATCATCGACAGCCTCGAGCGTGGCCTTGAGTTGTCCAGCCCTGACGACGAAAACATTCGTCCGATGCGCGAAGGGATCGAACTGACCCTGAAAATGTTCCAGGACACCCTGAAGCGTTATCAGCTGGAAGTGATCGACCCTGAAGGCGAGCCCTTCAATGCATCGCAGCATCAGGCAATGGCCATGCAGGAAAGCGCCGACGTCGAGCCGAACAGCGTGCTCAAGGTGTTTCAGAAGGGTTATCAGCTCAACGGTCGCCTGCTGCGCCCGGCCATGGTTGTGGTCAGCAAGGTGCCTGCGCCAGTTTCGCCTTCTATTGACGAGCAGGCTTGAAATTAGCCGCAAGGCCCCCATTTAGAAGTCAAGCGTTTAAGTGCTACCGCAGTTAGCCACCACTGCTGCGGCATCCAAATCCAAAGTTTCGGGAGAGTGAACATGGGCAAAATTATCGGTATCGACCTGGGGACTACCAACTCCTGCGTCTCCATTCTTGAAAACGGCAAAGCCAAAGTCATCGAAAACGCCGAAGGCGCGCGTACCACCCCTTCGATCGTTGCGTATGCCAACGATGGCGAAATTCTGGTTGGCCAGTCGGCCAAGCGTCAGGCGGTGACCAATCCGCACAACACCCTGTACGCGGTGAAGCGTTTGATCGGTCGTCGTTTCGACGAAGAAGTCGTGCAGAAAGACATCCAGATGGTCCCTTACAAGATCGTCAAGGCTGACAACAGCGACGCCTGGGTTGAAGTGAACGGCCAGAAAATGGCACCGCCACAAATCTCGGCTGAAATTCTGAAGAAAATGAAGAAGACCGCCGAAGACTACCTCGGCGAGCCAGTGACCGAAGCGGTGATCACCGTTCCGGCCTACTTCAACGACAGCCAGCGTCAAGCCACCAAGGACGCCGGCCGCATCGCGGGCCTGGACGTTAAACGTATCATCAATGAGCCGACCGCAGCCGCGCTGGCTTACGGTATGGACAAGGCCAAGGGCGATCACACCGTGATCGTTTACGACCTGGGCGGCGGTACTTTCGACGTTTCCGTGATCGAAATCGCTGAAGTCGATGGCGAGCACCAGTTCGAAGTGTTGGCCACCAACGGCGACACCTTCCTGGGCGGTGAAGACTTTGACATTCGTCTGATCGACTACCTCGTCGACGAATTCAAGAAAGAAAGCGGCATGAACCTCAAGGGTGATCCGCTGGCGATGCAGCGCCTGAAAGAAGCGGCTGAAAAAGCCAAGATCGAACTGTCCTCGAGCCAGTCGACCGACGTGAACCTGCCGTACATCACTGCAGACGCTACCGGTCCAAAACACTTGAACGTGAAGATCTCGCGTTCCAAGCTCGAAGCGCTGGTTGAAGACCTGGTTCAACGCACCATCGAGCCTTGCCGCATCGCGATGAAAGACGCCGGTATCGACGTTGGCGCGATCAACGACGTGATCCTGGTCGGCGGTCAGACCCGTATGCCGCTGGTTCAGAAGCTGGTGACCGATTTCTTCGGTAAAGAAGCACGTAAAGACGTCAACCCTGACGAAGCTGTTGCCATGGGTGCTGCCATCCAGGGCGCGGTATTGGCCGGCGACGTGAAAGACGTTCTGCTGCTCGACGTCAGCCCGCTGACCCTGGGTATCGAAACCATGGGTGGCGTGATGACCGCGCTGATCGAGAAAAACACCACGATTCCTACCAAGAAATCGCAAGTGTTCTCGACAGCCGACGACAACCAGGGCGCAGTGACCATCCACGTGCTGCAAGGTGAGCGCAAGCAAGCCGCCCAGAACAAGTCCCTGGGCAAGTTCGACCTGGCCGAGATTCCACCAGCACCACGTGGCGTGCCACAAATCGAAGTGACCTTCGACATCGACGCCAACGGCATCCTGCACGTCGGCGCGAAAGACAAGGCCACCGGCAAGACTCAGTCGATCGTGATCAAGGCCAACTCCGGTCTGTCCGAGGAAGAAATTCAGCAGATGGTTCGTGACGCTGAAGTGAACGCCGAAGAAGACCGCAAGTTCGAAGAACTGGCCAGCGCCCGCAACCAAGGCGACGCCCTGGTTCACTCGACGCGCAAAATGGTCGCTGATGCCGGCGACAAAGTGACCGCTGAAGAGAAGACTGCAATCGAAGCTGCAGTAGTTGCCCTGGAAGCCGCCATCAAGGGCGACGACAAGGCTGCTATCGACGCCAAGGTTGAAGAGCTGTCCAAAGTCTCCGCGCCAGTGGCTCAGAAAATGTACGCCGAACAGGCTCAGCCTGCTGAAGGCGCTGCACCAAACGACGAAAAAGCTGAAAAAGCCGACGACGTCGTGGACGCTGAGTTCGAAGAAGTCAAAGACCACAAGTAAGTTGTTGGTCGCCCGGTTGACTGCCTTCAGGCGGTGACTGGTAGGATGTCGCCGCGCGGGAGCTTGCTCCCGCGTTGGCGTGTCTGGAGTTAGCGAATTTTTACAGCATGCGACATCGCTCGGGTGCTGATGGTATGGCCGGAAATGCTCCTGCTTTTCGCGCCGAAAGTACCGATTTGAATCAAAGACCAGGATCGTTGAATTGACGTGAGTTGGGTCCGGGCCTGTATTGGGGCTCAACGAGTTTGGCGAGGCTCAGGAGGGGTTTGCCGAACGTCCTTAAGAGTGCAAAGACTTATGGCAAAGCGTGACTATTACGAAGTATTGGGTGTTGAGCGCGGCTCAAGCGAAGCGGACCTGAAAAAGGCCTACCGTCGCCTGGCGATGAAGCACCACCCGGACCGTAATCCCGATGACAAATCGTCGGAAGAGATGTTCAAGGAGGCCAACGAGGCCTACGAAGTGCTGTCCGATTCGAGCAAGCGCGCGGCGTACGACCAGTACGGCCATGCCGGTGTCGACCCGAGCATGGGCGGCGGCGGTGCCGGGTTTGGCGGCCAGAACTTCTCCGACATCTTTGGCGATGTCTTCAGTGACTTCTTCGGTGGCGGTCGCGGCGGTTCCCGTGGCGGCGCTCAGCGCGGCAGCGACCTGCGCTACACCCTGGAACTGAACCTGGAAGAAGCGGTGCGCGGTACCACCGTGAATATCCGCGTTCCGACACTGGTCAACTGCAAGCCGTGCGACGGCTCGGGCGCCAAGAAAGGCTCTGCGCCTGTCACATGCCCGACCTGTGGCGGTATTGGCCAGGTCCGCATGCAGCAGGGCTTCTTCTCGGTGCAGCAGACCTGCCCGCGCTGCCATGGCCAGGGCAAGATCATTTCCGATCCGTGCGATTCCTGCCATGGCGAAGGTCGTGTCGAAGAGTACAAGACGCTTTCGGTGAAAGTGCCGGCCGGTGTCGATACCGGTGACCGCATTCGCCTGTCCGGCGAAGGCGAGGCGGGTGCGCAGGGTGGTCCGACCGGCGACCTGTACGTGGTGATCAATGTGCGCGAGCACGCCATCTTCCAGCGTGACGGCAAGCATCTGTTCTGCGAAGTGCCGATCAGCTTTGTCGACGCGGCGCTGGGTGGCGAGCTGGAGATTCCGACCCTCGATGGCCGGGTCAAGCTGAAGATCCCCGAGGGCACCCAGACCGGCAAGCAGTTCCGTGTCCGCGGCAAGGGTGTCGCGCCAGTGCGGGGTGGCGGTGCCGGTGACCTGATGTGTCGCGTGGCGGTCGAAACCCCGGTCAACCTGGGGCGTCGCCAGCGCGAATTGCTGGAAGAGTTCCGTAGCTCGCTGGCGGACGATAACAGTCACTCGCCGAAAACCACCGGTTGGTTCGAAGGCGTAAAGCGCTTCTTCGGCGATTTGTAAGGAGGCAGGCATGCGACGTATTGCAGTGATGGGCGCCGCCGGGCGCATGGGTAAAACCCTGATCGAAGCCGTGCAGCAAACGCCGGGTGCCGGTCTGACGGCGGCGGTGGATCGCCCGGACAGCAGCCTGGTCGGTGCCGATGCCGGCGAGCTGGCGGCGCTGGGTCGTATCGGCGTGCCGCTGTCCGGTGATCTGGGGCGGGTGGTCGACGAGTTCGACGTGCTGATCGACTTCACGCACCCGACGGTGACCCTGAAGAACCTCGCGTTCTGCCGCAAGCACGGTAAGTCGATGATCATCGGCACCACCGGCTTCAGCGTCGAAGAGAAGCAGTTGCTGGCCGAGGCGGGCAAGGACATTCCCATCGTCTTTGCCGCCAACTTCAGTGTCGGCGTCAACCTGTGCCTGAAACTGCTCGACACCGCTGCCCGTGTATTGGGTGATGACGTCGATATCGAAATCACCGAGGCCCACCACCGGCATAAAGTCGATGCGCCGTCGGGGACGGCCGTGCGCATGGGCGAAGTGATTGCCGATGCGCTGGGTCGTGACTTGAAGAAGGTGGCGGTTTACGGCCGTGAAGGCCAGACCGGCGCCCGTGCTCGCGAAACCATCGGCTTCGCCACGGTGCGTGCCGGTGACATCGTCGGTGATCACACTGTGTTGTTCGCCGCCGACGGTGAGCGTGTCGAAATCACGCACAAGGCTTCCAGCCGCATGACCTTCGCCAAGGGTGCAGTGCGTGCGGCTTTGTGGCTGGACGGACGCGGGCCAGGCCTTTACGACATGCAAGATGTGCTCGACCTGAGGTAAGATGCGCCCGAAATCGGGTTCGAACCCAGCGTTCGGACCCGGTTTTATCCCGCCAAGCGACGTCCTGTCGCATTCTCCGGCCTTTAGGGCTCATTGGCGGTAGACCAAAAATGCCTTTTTCTGTAAGCTACAGCTTTAGTGTGTCCACTAAAAGCGCGCAGAATTATTCGGTGAAGAAGCGGGGTGACGTGTCCATACGTCACTCCGCTTTTTTACAACCTGCGATCGCCCTTTCAGGCTTTATTTACGGGAGGTCTTCTTGACTAAGCCAGCCATACTCGCCCTTGCTGATGGCAGCATTTTTCGCGGCGAAGCCATTGGAGCCGACGGTCACACCGTTGGTGAGGTGGTGTTCAACACCGCCATGACCGGCTATCAGGAAATCCTTACCGATCCTTCCTACGCCCAACAGATCGTTACCCTGACTTACCCGCACATCGGCAATACCGGCACCACCCCGGAAGACGCCGAGTCCGATCGCGTCTGGTCCGCTGGCCTGGTCATCCGTGACCTGCCGCTGGTGGCGAGCAACTGGCGTAACAAGCTGTCGCTGTCCGACTACCTGAAAGCCAACAATGTGGTGGCAATCGCCGGTATCGACACTCGCCGCCTGACGCGCATCCTGCGTGAGAAAGGCGCGCAGAACGGCTGCATCATGGCCGGTGACAACATCTCTGAAGAAGCTGCCATCGCGGCCGCCCGGGGTTTCCCTGGTCTCAAGGGCATGGACCTGGCGAAAGTCGTCAGCACCAAAGAGCAATACGAATGGCGCTCGACGGTCTGGGATCTGAAAACCGACAGCCATGCGACCATCGACGCCGCCGAGCTGCCGTATCACGTGGTTGCCTACGACTACGGCGTCAAGCTGAACATCCTGCGCATGCTGGTTGCGCGCGGTTGCCGCGTAACCGTGGTGCCGGCGCAAACGCCTGCGGCTGACGCATTGGCGCTCAATCCGGACGGCGTGTTCCTGTCCAACGGCCCGGGTGACCCCGAGCCTTGCGACTACGCGATCCAGGCGATCAAGGACGTACTGCAAACCGACATCCCGGTGTTCGGTATCTGCCTCGGTCACCAGCTGCTGGCCCTGGCCTCCGGCGCCAAGACCCTGAAAATGGGTCACGGCCACCACGGCGCCAACCACCCGGTCCAGGACCTGGACAGCGGTGTGGTGATGATCACCAGTCAGAACCACGGCTTCGCGGTAGACGAAACGACCCTGCCAGGCAACGTCCGCGCGATCCACAAATCGCTGTTCGACGGCACCCTGCAAGGCATCGAGCTTACCGACAAGAGCGCCTTCAGCTTCCAGGGTCACCCTGAAGCCAGCCCTGGCCCGAACGACGTAGCGCCATTGTTCGATCGCTTCATCAACGAAATGGCCAAGCGACGCTGATCGCTCGCCTTGATGCAGCAAAGCTTGAGGGCGGTCCCGACACCGGTGACCCCCTCGGGCCTTCAAAGATTGAACAAGACGGCTTGCCGACTGACCTGCGGATTTGAGTGACAACCCATGCCAAAACGTACAGACATTAAAAGCATCCTGATTCTCGGCGCTGGCCCGATCGTGATCGGCCAGGCCTGCGAATTCGACTACTCCGGCGCCCAGGCCTGCAAAGCCCTGCGCGAGGAGGGTTACCGCGTCATCCTGGTGAACTCCAACCCGGCCACCATCATGACCGACCCGGACATGGCTGACGCCACGTATATCGAGCCGATCAAGTGGCAGACCGTGGCCAAGATCATCGAGAAAGAGCGTCCGGACGCGCTGCTGCCGACCATGGGTGGCCAGACTGCTCTGAACTGCGCACTAGATCTGGAGCGCGAAGGCGTTCTGGAGAAGTTCGGCGTAGAGATGATCGGCGCCAACGCCGACACCATCGACAAGGCCGAAGACCGTTCGCGCTTCGACAAGGCGATGAAATCCATCGGCCTGGACTGCCCGCGTTCGGGTATCGCCCACAGCATGGAAGAGGCCAACGCGGTCCTCGAAAAGCTCGGCTTCCCGTGCATCATTCGTCCGTCCTTCACCATGGGCGGCACGGGTGGCGGTATCGCTTACAACCGTGAAGAGTTCGAAGAAATCTGCGCCCGCGGCCTGGATTTGTCGCCGACCAAAGAGCTGCTGATCGACGAATCGCTGATCGGCTGGAAAGAGTACGAGATGGAGGTTGTCCGCGATAAGAAGGACAACTGCATCATCGTTTGCTCGATCGAAAACTTTGACCCGATGGGCGTGCACACCGGTGACTCGATCACCGTTGCTCCGGCACAAACCCTGACGGACAAGGAATACCAGATCATGCGTAACGCCTCGTTGGCGGTACTGCGTGAGATCGGCGTGGAAACCGGCGGCTCCAACGTTCAGTTTGGCATCTGCCCGGACACTGGCCGTATGGTCGTGATCGAGATGAACCCGCGTGTATCCCGCTCTTCGGCACTGGCCTCCAAAGCCACTGGTTTCCCGATTGCGCGCATCGCTGCCAAGCTGGCGATCGGCTACACCCTGGACGAGCTGCAAAACGAAATCACCGGCGGCGCTACTCCTGCATCCTTCGAGCCGTCGATCGACTACGTCGTCACCAAGCTGCCACGCTTCGCCTTCGAGAAATTCCCGAAAGCCGACGCGCGCCTGACCACGCAAATGAAGTCGGTCGGTGAAGTCATGGCCATCGGCCGGACCTTCCAGGAATCCCTGCAGAAAGCCCTGCGCGGCCTGGAAGTGGGCGTTTGCGGCCTGGACGAGAAGCTCGACCTGAGCAACCCGGAAAGCATGAGCATCCTCAAGCGCGAACTGACCGTGCCGGGTGCCGAGCGCATCTGGTACGTGGCTGACGCCTTCCGTGCCGGCCTGTCGGTCGAAGACATCTTCGGCATGAACATGATCGACCCGTGGTTCCTGGTGCAGATCGAAGATCTGATCAAGGAAGAAGAGAAGGTCAAGACCCTGGGTCTGTCCAGCATCGACCGCGACATGATGTTCAAGCTCAAGCGCAAAGGCTTCTCCGACATGCGTCTGGCCAAGCTGCTGGGCGTGACCGAGAAGAGCCTGCGTCGCCACCGCCACAAGCTTGAGGTGTACCCGGTCTACAAGCGCGTTGACACCTGCGCGGCCGAGTTCGCCACCGATACCGCTTACATGTACTCGACTTACGAGGAAGAGTGCGAAGCCGCGCCGTCGGGCCGCGACAAGATCATGATCCTCGGCGGCGGTCCAAACCGTATCGGCCAGGGCATCGAGTTCGACTACTGCTGTGTACACGCGGCATTGGCCCTGCGCGAAGATGGTTACGAGACCATCATGGTCAACTGCAACCCGGAAACCGTGTCCACCGACTACGACACCTCCGATCGCCTGTACTTCGAACCAGTGACCCTGGAAGACGTGCTGGAAATCTGCCGCGTCGAGAAGCCAAAAGGCGTGATCGTCCAGTACGGCGGCCAGACTCCGCTGAAACTGGCTCGCGCCCTGGAAGAAGCCGGCGTGCCGATCATCGGCACCAGCCCTGACGCCATCGACCGTGCCGAAGACCGTGAGCGCTTCCAGCAGATGGTCGAGCGCCTGAACCTGCGTCAGCCGCCAAACGCCACCGTGCGCAGCGAAGACGAAGCGATTCGTGCCGCCAGCAAGATCGGCTACCCGCTGGTGGTGCGTCCGTCCTACGTACTGGGCGGTCGTGCGATGGAAATCGTTTACGAAGAAGAAGAACTCAAGCGTTACCTGCGCGATGCAGTGAAGGTGTCCAACGACAGCCCGGTGCTGCTGGACCACTTCCTCAACTGCGCCATCGAAATGGACGTGGATGCGGTCTGCGACGGCACCGACGTGGTGATCGGCGCGATCATGCAGCACATCGAGCAGGCCGGCGTTCACTCCGGTGACTCCGCGTGCTCCCTGCCGCCGTACTCGCTGCCTGCGCACATCCAGGACGAGATGCGCGAACAGGTCAAGAAAATGGCCCTGGAACTGGGCGTGGTCGGCCTGATGAACGTTCAGCTGGCGCTGCAAGGCGAAGACATCTACGTCATCGAAGTCAACCCGCGCGCTTCCCGTACCGTACCGTTCGTGTCCAAGTGCATCGGTGTTTCCCTGGCGATGATCGCAGCTCGCGTGATGGCCGGTAAAACCCTGAAGGAAATCGGTTTCACTAAAGAAATCATTCCGAACTTCTACAGTGTGAAAGAGGCGGTGTTCCCATTCGCCAAATTCCCTGGCGTGGACCCGATCCTGGGCCCTGAGATGAAGTCCACCGGTGAAGTGATGGGCGTGGGCGACACCTTCGGTGAAGCGTTCGCCAAGGCCCAGATGGGCGCCAGCGAAGTGCTGCCGACCGGCGGTACCGCATTCATCAGCGTACGTGACGACGACAAGCCACTGGTTGCAGGCGTGGCCCGTGATCTGATCAACTTGGGCTTCGACGTGGTCGCCACTGCCGGTACTGCCAGGCTGATCGAAGCCGCGGGCCTGAAAGTCCGTCGCGTGAACAAGGTGACCGAAGGTCGTCCGCACGTGGTCGACATGATCAAGAACGACGAAGTCACCTTGATCATCAACACCACCGAAGGCCGTCAGTCGATTGCTGACTCCTATTCCATTCGTCGTAATGCCTTGCAGCACAAGATCTACTGCACCACCACCATTGCTGCTGGCGAAGCTATCTGCGAAGCGCTGAAGTTCGGTCCCGAGAAGACCGTGCGCCGCTTGCAGGATCTACACGCAGGATTGAAGGCATGATCAAATACCCAATGACCGTCAAGGGCGCCAAAGCCCTGGAAGAAGAACACGCTCACCTGACCAAGGTCGTCCGTCCGAAGCTCAGCCAGGACATCGGCACGGCCCGCGAACTGGGCGACTTGAAGGAAAACGCCGAATACCATGCTGCCCGCGAGCAGCAGGGGATGGTCGAGGCGCGGATTCGTGACATCGAAGGCCGGATTCAGAACCAGGTCATCATCGATGTCACGACCATTCCTCACACCGGCAAAGTGATTTTCGGCACCACCGTTGAAATCGCCAATGTCGAGACGGATGAGCGCGTCACTTACCACATCGTGGGTGAGGATGAGGCTGACTTCAAACTCGGCAAGATTTCGGTGGGTTCGCCACTGGCTCGCGCCTTGATTGCCAAGGAAGAGGGTGATGTGGTCGCCGTGAAAACGCCTGGTGGCGTTATCGAGTACGAGATTGTCGAAGTTCGTCACATCTGAAAGAAGGCGCCCGCTGCATGCGGGCGCCATGCTGTGGCAGCTGACCCAGATGTTATGGGTGGGCGGCCTGTGGCTGTTGCATATCGGTCTGCTGCCGGTGCTGGGTCATATCGGCCTGGCACCGCTGCTGATCGACGAAATCGTGGGCATGCTCAATACACTGATGGTGGGTTTCGCCGCAGTGTGTGTGATTTTTCAGGCTTTGGTGCTGGTTCAGGCCGAGGGCCTTGCCAGTCTATGGCGCGATATTCGCGGGCAACTGCTGATGATGGCGCTGTATGCGTGCGCGATGTACTTCGCGGTGCACTTCGGCTGGCCGGATGCAGTGCGTTGGCAGCTGTTCAGCTATCTGATCCTGGGGTTTTCCGGGTTGGTGCTGGTGTTGCAGCCGGTACCGGGATGGAGTGGCAGGGTGCGCGAAGCACACCCTTGACCCTTGTCATCACTTGAAGCGATGGACGTTCGACAGCTGCTTGTTGACGCTGAAGTTCTTGCGGTAAATCAGTGCCATCTTGCCGATGACCTGAACCAGGTCCGCTTTGCCGACCTTGCACAGTTCTGCAATGTTCGCCAGGCGCGACTCGCGATCGAGGATGTTGAGCTTGATTTTAATCAGCTCGTGATCCGCCAAAGCGCGTTCAAGCTCGGCTAACACACCTTCAGTCAAACCGTTGTCAGCCACAGTCAAAACTGGTTTCAGATGGTGGCCAATGGATTTGTACTGTTTCTTCTGCTCTTGAGTGAGCGGCATAATCTGACCCCTGCGTCTGATCTTGTAAAAAGCGGCGGCCAGTTTACCCGAGCGAGTCCGGGACCGCCCAGTTAATCACGACCCGTTTTATTTTCGAGGTGGCCCGTGGCCCGTTCCAAGACAAGCCTTAAGTGGCTGCAAAGACATGTCAATGATCCCTATGTGAAGCAGGCGCAGAAGGATGGTTACCGCTCGCGTGCGAGTTACAAGCTTCTGGAGGTCCAGGAGAAATACAAACTGATCCGTCCAGGTATGAGCGTTGTCGACCTGGGTGCGGCGCCCGGCGGCTGGTCGCAGGTCACTAGTCGGCTGATCGGTGGTCAGGGGCGTCTGATCGCCTCGGACATCCTGGAAATGGACAGCATTCCGGACGTGACTTTCATCCAGGGTGACTTCACCCAGGACGAAGTGCTCGCTCAGATCCTTGAAGCCGTGGGTAATTCGCAGGTGGACCTTGTGATTTCCGATATGGCCCCCAATATGAGTGGTACGCCTGAGGTGGACATGCCAAAAGCCATGTTTCTATGTGAGCTGGCTCTTGATCTGGCGGCTCGGATACTCAAGCCGGGTGGTAATTTCGTGATCAAGGTGTTTCAGGGCGAAGGGTTTGATGCTTACGTGAAGGACGCTCGTCAGAAATTCGACAAGGTCCAGATGATCAAGCCGGACTCTTCCCGTGGCAGTTCCCGCGAGCAATACATGCTGGCTTGGGGCTACCGCGGCCGTAGTGAGTAAATCGAGGTTTTTTTGCGGGTCGATAGGATTTTCGTATTTCGCCCCAAGAGCATTAGCGAATATTGTGTAGAAAGTGTTTCACAAAGGGTTACAGACGACGCCTGCCAGAGTCGTAGGTAATGTAGTAAGTTAGGCCGGTGAATATCATGCGAGGCGCGCGCCATCAGCGGCGCTTGCTTCAGAGGGTAGTTAATTGAACGATATGGCAAAGAATCTGATCCTGTGGTTGATCATCGCGGCAGTCCTGGTGACGGTGATGAACAACTTCTCCAGCCCTAACGAGCCGCAGACCCTCAACTATTCCGACTTCATCCAGCAGGTCAAGGATGGCAAGGTCGAGCGCGTAGCCGTCGACGGCTATGTGATTACCGGCAAGCGCAACGATGGCGACAGCTTCAAGACCATTCGTCCGGCAATCCAGGATAACGGTCTGATCGGCGACCTCGTGGACAACCACGTCGTGGTCGAAGGCAAGCAGCCTGAACAGCAAAGCATCTGGACTCAGCTGCTGGTCGCAAGCTTCCCGATCCTGGTGATCATCGCCGTGTTCATGTTTTTCATGCGGCAGATGCAGGGCGGTGCGGGCGGCAAGGGCGGGCCGATGAGCTTCGGCAAGAGCAAGGCGCGCCTGCTCTCCGAAGACCAGGTGAAAACCACCCTGGGTGACGTTGCCGGTTGCGACGAAGCCAAGGAAGAAGTCGGCGAGCTGGTTGAATTCCTGCGCGATCCGGGCAAGTTCCAGCGCCTGGGCGGTCGCATTCCCCGCGGCGTACTGATGGTCGGTCCTCCGGGTACCGGTAAAACCTTGCTCGCCAAGGCGATTGCCGGCGAAGCCAAAGTGCCGTTCTTCACCATTTCCGGTTCCGATTTCGTCGAAATGTTCGTCGGTGTCGGTGCCAGCCGTGTTCGCGACATGTTCGAGCAGGCCAAGAAACACGCGCCATGCATCATCTTCATCGATGAAATCGACGCCGTCGGTCGCCACCGTGGCGCCGGCATGGGTGGCGGTCACGACGAGCGCGAACAGACCCTCAACCAGTTGCTGGTAGAGATGGACGGCTTCGAAATGAATGACGGCATCATCGTCATCGCGGCCACCAACCGTCCGGACGTACTGGACCCGGCGCTGCTGCGTCCGGGCCGTTTCGACCGTCAGGTAGTGGTCGGCCTGCCGGATATCCGTGGCCGTGAGCAGATTCTCAAGGTCCACATGCGCAAGGTGCCAATGGGTGACGACGTCGCTCCGGCTGTGATCGCCCGTGGTACCCCTGGTTTCTCCGGTGCCGACCTGGCGAACCTGGTGAACGAGGCGTCGCTGTTCGCCGCCCGTGCCGGCAAGCGCATCGTTGAAATGAAAGAGTTCGAACTGGCCAAAGACAAGATCATGATGGGTGCCGAGCGCAAATCCATGGTCATGTCCGAGAAAGAGAAGCAGAACACCGCTTATCACGAAGCCGGCCACGCCATTGTCGGTCGCGTCGTGCCTGAGCATGACCCGGTCTACAAGGTGTCGATCATCCCCCGCGGTCGTGCCTTGGGCGTGACTATGTTCCTGCCGGAAGAAGATCGCTACAGCCTGTCCAAGCGGGCTTTGATCAGTCAGATCTGCTCGCTCTACGGCGGCCGTATCGCTGAAGAAATGACCCTTGGCTTCGACGGTGTCACCACCGGTGCATCCAACGACATCATGCGTGCCAGCCAGATTGCGCGGAACATGGTGACCAAGTGGGGCCTGTCGGAAAAACTCGGTCCGCTGATGTACGCCGAAGAAGAGGGTGAAGTGTTCCTCGGTCGCGGTGGCGGCGGTCAGGGCACCAGCTTCTCCGGCGAGACAGCGAAGCTGATCGACTCCGAAGTGCGCAGCATCATTGACCAGTGCTACGGCACGGCCAAGCAGATTCTCACGGATAACCGTGACAAGCTCGACGCCATGGCCGATGCCTTGATGAAGTACGAAACGATCGATGCCGATCAGATCGATGACATCATGGCGGGTCGTACGCCTCGCGAACCTCGCGACTGGTCGGGTGGTACCGGTACGTCCGGAACGCCTCCGGTGGTGCAGGGCGAGCGTCCGGAAACACCTATCGGCGGTCCGGCTGCTGACGTTTAAGGTTTGAAATGACTTCTGTTCAGTCCTCGACCCGGTTGCCTTGCGGCAACCGGGTTCTTGATTTGGCCCTGACGCATGTCATGGGTATTCTCAATGTCACTCCCGATTCCTTTTCTGACGGTGGCCAATATAACCAGCTCGATGCGGCCTTGCGCCACGCCGAAGCCATGGTGGCGGCCGGCGCGACGCTGATCGATGTCGGTGGCGAATCGACCCGGCCGGGTGCCAGGGCGGTTTCGCCGCTGGAGGAGCTCGAGCGCGTAGCGCCCATCGTCGAGCGAATTCATCGCGAGTTGGATGTCATCATCTCGGTTGATACCTCGACCCCGTCCGTCATGCGCGAAACCGCACGGCTGGGGGCCGGGTTGATCAATGACGTGCGTTCGCTGCAACGCGATGGCGCGCTGGATGCGGCCGCGGCCACCGGCTTGCCGGTCTGCCTGATGCATATGCTCGGTGAGCCGGGCGACATGCAGGACAATCCGCAATATCGGGACGTGACCGGGGAGGTCGGTGAGTTTCTTGCCGGACGCATGGCGCAATGTGCAGCGGCAGGCATACCCGTCGAGCGGATCATTCTTGATCCGGGTTTCGGTTTCGCCAAAAACCTGCAACACAATCTAAGCTTGTTCAAGCATATGGAGGCCTTGCATGCCTTGGGGCGGCCCCTGTTGGTCGGGGTTTCGCGAAAGAGCATGATAGGCCAGGCCTTGAATCGCCCGGTCGGAGAACGCCTGTATGGCGGTCTGGCGCTCGCGGCGCTGGCCTCATTCAAGGGAGCGCGTATATTGCGCGTCCATGATGTGGCCGAAACAGTCGATGTACTGCGGATGATCGCCGCAGTGGAATCAGCCGAATAAGAAGGATGGAGCGCTTATGACTAAAAAATACTTTGGTACCGACGGCATTCGTGGTCGCGTCGGCGAATACCCGATCACGCCTGATTTCATGCTCAAGCTCGGTTGGGCTGCGGGTATGGCGTTCCGCAAGATGGGCGCCTGCAAGGTACTGGTAGGCAAGGACACCCGGATCTCCGGCTACATGTTCGAATCGGCGCTTGAAGCCGGACTGACGTCGGCAGGTGCCGATGTCTTGCTCCTGGGTCCGATGCCGACGCCGGCCATCGCCTATCTGACGCGCACCTTCCATGCCGAAGCCGGCATCGTGATCAGCGCCTCGCACAATCCGCACGACGACAACGGCATCAAGTTTTTCTCTGGAAAGGGCACCAAGCTTCCGGATGAAGTCGAACACATGATCGAAGAATTGCTCGACACCCCGATGACCGTGGTCGAGTCGAGCAAGATCGGCAAGGTCTCGCGCATCAACGATGCGTCGGGCCGCTACATCGAGTTCTGCAAGAGCAGCGTCCCGACCGGCACCAGCTTCGCGGGCCTGAAGATCGTGCTCGACTGCGCTCACGGTGCGACCTACAAGGTGGCGCCGAGTGTGTTCCGTGAGCTGGGCGCCGAGGTCGTTGTACTTTCTGCCCATCCCAATGGCCTGAACATCAACGACAACTGCGGTTCGACCCATATGGAGCCGTTGCAGGCTGCCGTATTGGCCGAGCACGCCGATTTGGGTATCGCCTTTGATGGCGATGGCGACCGGGTGCAGATGGTCGATCACACCGGCGCTGTCGTCGACGGTGACGAATTGCTGTTCATCATTGCTCGCGACCTGCAGGAGCGCGGCAAGTTGCAGGGCGGTGTGGTCGGTACGCTGATGAGTAACCTGGGGCTGGAGCTGGCCCTGGCGGACCTGGGCATTCCCTTTGTACGGGCCAACGTCGGCGACCGGTACGTCATCTCCGAGTTGCAGGAGCGTGATTGGCTGGTGGGTGGTGAAAACTCGGGGCACATTGTCTGCTTCAGCCACACCACCACCGGTGATGCGATCATTGCGGCCTTGCAGGTACTGATGGCGCTCAAGCGGCGCTCCGAAAGTCTGGCGCAATCGCGTCAGCCATTGCGCAAGTGCCCTCAGGTGCTGATCAACGTGCGTTTCGGCGGTGGTGCAAGCCCCCTCGATCATCCGGCGGTCAAGGAGGCCAGCGAGCGCGTGACCCAGGCCATGGCCGGTCGCGGGCGCGTGCTGTTGCGCAAGTCCGGGACGGAGCCGTTGGTGCGGGTAATGGTCGAAGGCGAGGACGAAACGCAGGTTCGCGGCCACGCCGAAGAGCTGGCAAACCTGGTTACTGCAGTTTCTGCCTGAATTCGGCTTGCCAGCCATGATTGTGTTGGGTAACATCTGCGCCCACTTTGACCGACGAGGTACAGCATGCGTCGCCCTATGGTAGCTGGTAACTGGAAGATGCACGGTACCCGCACCAGCGTCGCTGAGCTGATTGACGGCCTCCGCCGTCTGGACTTGCCGAGCGATGTTGACGTTGCGGTATTCCCGTCTTGCCTGCATATCAATCAAGTGATTGATGGCTTGAAAGACCAGCCGATTTCGATCGGCGCGCAGAACTCTGCGGTGGAATCCATGCAAGGCGCATTGACCGGTGAAGTTGCACCGAGTCAGTTGGTGGATGCAGGTTGTTCCCTGGTGCTTGTCGGGCATTCCGAGCGCCGCCAGATCATGGGCGAGCAGGACGGAATGCTGATCCGCAAGTTCGCAGCGGCACAGGCATGTGGCTTGATTCCGGTGTTGTGCATAGGGGAAACCCTTGAGCAGCGCGAAGCCGGGAAAACTCTTGAAGTTGTCGGGCGTCAGCTGGACAGTATCATCGAGGAGCTGGGTGTCGGTGTCTTTGCCAAGGCGGTCATCGCTTACGAGCCGGTCTGGGCCATTGGCACCGGGCTGACTGCTTCGCCGCAACAGGCGCAGGATGTGCACGCAGCCATTCGCGCCCAGTTGGCGGAAAAGAATTCTGAAGTCGCACAAGGTGTGCGGCTTCTATACGGCGGCAGCGTGAAGGCGGCCAATGCGGTCGAACTGTTCGGCATGCCGGATATCGATGGGGGGCTCATTGGTGGAGCGTCCCTGAATGCAGATGAGTTCGGTGCGATCTGTCGCGCCGCGGGAAACTGAAAAAATGCTGGAAACAGTCGTAGTCGTTTTTCATCTGCTGGGTGCATTGGGCGTAGTTGCTCTGGTTTTGCTGCAGCAGGGTAAAGGTGCGGATGCTGGCGCGTCTTTCGGAGCAGGTGCTTCAAATACTGTGTTCGGAAGCCAAGGTTCCTCTACCTTTCTTAGTAAGTTTACTGCTATACTTGCCGCAGGTTTCTTCATAACCAGCTTAGGGTTAGGTTACTTTGCTAAAGAGAAAGCTCACCAGCTGACTCAAGTAGGTTTGCCAAACCCGGCAGTGTTGGAAGTTCCAAAGCAACAACCGGCTTCTGATGATGTCCCGGTGCTTCAAGAGCAAAAGTCGGCTACTCCAGCGACTGACGTGCCTCCAGCTCAAGAGCAGAAGTAAGAAGGGTTTCAAACGCAGTATTGCCGAGGTGGTGGAATTGGTAGACACGCAACCTTGAGGTGGTTGTGCCCATAGGGTGTAGGGGTTCGAGTCCCCTTCTCGGTACCAATTATCAGGAGAGCCCGCTGTTGCGGGCTTTCTTGTAGGTGGAAGGTTACATTGACCCTGTGAGGGATCGGTCGTATACTTCCGCCCCAGCTTTGTCGCGGGGTGGAGCAGTCTGGTAGCTCGTCGGGCTCATAACCCGAAGGTCGTCGGTTCAAATCCGGCCCCCGCAACCAGTTTCAGGAGCCCCTTTTCAGGGGCTTTTTGTTAGCTGGACACTTTCTACGCCGCTGTTCGACGGCGTTTCAAGGATGGGCGTTTCGCCCATTTTTTTATTTTGCATAGCATGCACATACATGCACGAGGGGGTTCAGGTGTCGAGCAAGCTAGAAGAGTTGCAGGCCTTGTTGGCCCCGGTGGTCGTGGCCCTGGGCTATGAATGCTGGGGTATTGAGTTTTCGGCTCAGGGTCGCCACTCAATGTTGCGCGTTTATATTGATAAAGAAGGCGGTGTGCTGGTGGACGATTGCGCCATCGTCAGCCGTCAGATCAGCGGTGTCCTGGATGTTGAAGATCCGATCGCCGTTGAATACACCCTTGAAGTTTCCTCGCCTGGCATGGAACGCCCGCTGTTCACTATTGAGCAGTTTGCAAAATTTGCCGGTGAACAAGTGAAGATCAAGCTGCGCTCGCCTTTTGAAGGGCGACGCAACTTTCAGGGCCTTCTGCGCGGTGTAGAAGAGCAGGACGTCGTGGTGCAGGTTGAAGACCATGAATTCCTGTTGCCGATCGATATGATCGACAAGGCCAACATTATTCCCAGTTTTGACTGAGACGCGGATCCCGCGGATCCAATGGCTTGCGAAAGGCGAGGCGTACGATGAGCAAAGAAGTACTGCTGGTTGTTGAGTCGGTATCCAATGAAAAGGGCGTACCGGCAAACGTAATTTTTGAAGCGCTGGAGCTGGCTCTGGCCACTGCTACCAAAAAACGTTTCGAGGACGAAGTCGATCTGCGTGTGGAAATCAATCGCCACACCGGCGCTTACGAGACCTTCCGTCGCTGGACGGTCGTCGAAGAAGCGGACCTGGACGATCCGGCCATCGAAACCTGGCCGAGCAAGGTTGCAGAAACGCATCCTGGTGCTCAGGTCGGTGACGTCGTCGAAGAAAAGATCGAGTCCATCGAATTCGGCCGCATCGCTGCACAGACTGCCAAGCAAGTCATCGTGCAGAAAGTTCGCGAAGCCGAACGTGCTCAAGTCGTTGATGCCTATCGCGAGCGCCTGGGAGAGATCATTTCCGGCACCGTGAAGAAAGTGACCCGCGACAACGTGATCGTCGACCTGGGTAACAACGCAGAAGCGTTGCTGGCCCGCGAAGACATCATTTCTCGCGAAACCTTCCGGGTTGGCGTGCGCCTGCGCGCGCTGCTCAAGGAAATCCGCACCGAGAACCGCGGCCCGCAGCTGATCCTGTCGCGTACCGCGCCGGAAATGCTGATCGAGTTGTTCCGCATCGAAGTGCCGGAAATCGCTGAAGGCCTGATCGAAGTCATGGCGGCGTCCCGGGACCCGGGTTCGCGCGCCAAGATCGCGGTCCGCTCCAAGGACAAACGCATCGACCCGCAAGGCGCTTGCATCGGCATGCGCGGTTCGCGCGTCCAGGCAGTGTCGGGTGAGTTGGGCGGTGAGCGTGTGGACATCGTCCTGTGGGACGACAACCCGGCTCAGTTCGTGATCAATGCAATGTCGCCGGCTGAAGTGGCGGCAATTATCGTTGACGAGGATGCCCATGCCATGGACATCGCCGTTGGCGCAGACAATCTGGCTCAGGCCATCGGTCGCGGAGGTCAGAACGTGCGTCTGGCCAGCCAGTTGACTGGCTGGACCCTGAACGTGATGACCGAATCGGACATCCAGGCTAAGCAGCAAGCAGAAACCGGCGATATCCTGCGCAACTTCATCGACGAGCTGGAAGTCGACGAAGACCTGGCACAGGTGCTGGTAGATGAAGGCTTCACCAGCCTGGAAGAGATTGCCTACGTACCGTTGGAAGAAATGCTCAACATCGACGGCTTTGACGAGGAAACCGTCAACGAGCTTCGCGCTCGTGCCAAGGATCGTTTGTTGACCAAAGCCATCGCTACTGAGGAAAAGCTGGCAGACGCCCATCCGGCCGAAGACCTGCTCTCGCTTGAGGGTATGGACAAGGATTTGGCGATGGAACTGGCGGTGCGCGGCGTAATTACCCGCGAAGACCTGGCCGAGCAGTCTATTGACGATCTGCTCGACATCGACGGCATTGACGATGATCGTGCCGGCAAGTTGATCATGGCCGCCCGAGCCCACTGGTTCGAGTAATTAGGCGCGGCCTGAGGAGAGAAGTGCATGACGCAAGTCACGGTGAAACAACTGGCCGATGAGGTCAAAACACCGGTAGAGCGCCTGTTGCAGCAGATGCGTGAGGCTGGTCTGCCGCACACCGCCGCCGATGAAGGTGTGAGCGATAGTGAGAAGCAGTCTTTGCTGACTCACTTGAAAAGCAGCCACAAGGCGAAAGTGGAAGAACCGCGCAAGATTACATTGCAGCGCAAAACTACCAGCACCCTGCGTGTTGCTGGCAGCAAAAGCATCAGCGTTGAAGTGCGCAAGAAGAAAGTCTTCGTACAGCGCAGCCCGGAAGAAATCGAAGCCGAGCGCAAACGCGAACAGGATGAACGTCGCGCAGTAGAAAATGCTGCTCGTCAGAAGGCTGAAGAAGAAGCCAAGCGTCGCGCCGAAGAAGAAGCGCGTCGCCAGCCAGCTGCTGCGCAAACCGCTACTGGCAACGCCGTTGCAGCACCTGCAGCACCTGCTTCAGTTGCCGAACCTGTACGCGAAAGCGCGCCGGTTGTCGCCGCTGCTCCAGCGCCGTCTGCTGACGTTCGCAACAAGCAGAACGAACAGCGCCGTCCGGACAAACCACGTGCCGACGATAACAGTCGCCGTGGCAGTGGCGATGGCGAGCGCAAAAACGCTCCGCATCGTGCTTCGGTCAAGGAAAAAGCGCCTGCTCCACGCGTTGCCCCACGTACTACCGACGAAGAAAGCGATGGCTTCCGTCGTGGTGGTCGCGGCAAGGCCAAGCTGAAGAAACGCAACGCTCACGGTTTCCAGAGCCCAACCGGCCCTGTCGTGCGTGATGTGCAGATCGGCGAGACCATCACTGTTGGCGATCTCGCCCAGCAGATGTCGGTCAAGGCTGCTGAAATCATCAAGTTCATGTTCAAACTGGGTACTCCAGCGACCATCAACCAGGTGCTTGATCAGGAAACTGCTCAGCTGGTAGCCGAAGAACTGGGCCACAAAGTGACCCTGGTCAGCGACACCGCCCTGGAAGATTCCCTGGCCGAGTCCTTGAAGTTTGAAGGTGAGACGTTCTCCCGTGCGCCAGTTGTGACCGTAATGGGCCACGTTGACCATGGTAAGACTTCGCTGCTCGACTACATCCGTCGTGCCAAGGTAGCTGCTGGCGAAGCCGGCGGGATCACCCAGCACATCGGTGCGTACCACGTTGAAACCGAGCGCGGCATGGTCACCTTCCTCGACACCCCTGGTCACGCCGCGTTTACCGCAATGCGTGCCCGTGGTGCCAAGGCGACCGACATCGTGATCCTGGTAGTTGCAGCGGACGACGGCGTGATGCCGCAGACCATTGAAGCTGTCCAGCACGCCAAGGCCGCTGGTGTTCCACTGGTGGTTGCAGTGAACAAAATCGACAAGCCGGGCGCCGATCTCGATCGCATCCGTAGCGAACTGTCGGTTCACGGCGTGACGTCAGAAGAGTGGGGCGGTGACACCCCGTTCGTATCGGTTTCGGCGAAAGTCGGTACTGGCGTGGACGAGTTGCTCGAAGCTGTTCTGCTGCAAGCTGAAGTTCTGGAATTGAAAGCAACGCCTTCGGCTCCAGGTCGTGGCGTCGTGGTTGAATCGCGTCTCGACAAAGGTCGTGGCCCGGTGGCTACCGTTCTGGTTCAAGACGGTACCCTGCGCCAAGGCGACATGGTGCTGGTCGGTTCGAACTATGGCCGTGTACGTGCCATGCTCGATGAGAACGGCAAGCCAATCAAGGAAGCCGGTCCTTCCATCCCTGTCGAGATCCTCGGCCTGGACGGTACCCCGGACGCTGGCGACGAGATGAGCGTGCTGTCGGACGAGAAGAAAGCCCGTGAAGTGGCTCTGTTCCGTCAAGGCAAGTTCCGCGAAGTCAAACTGGCTCGCGCTCACGCCGGCAAGCTGGAAAACATCTTCGAAAACATGGGTCAGGCAGAGAAGAAGACGCTTAACATCGTCCTCAAATCCGACGTCCGTGGTTCGCTGGAAGCGTTGAACGGTGCCTTGAACGGCCTGGGTAACGACGAAGTGCAAGTGCGCGTGGTCGGTGGCGGTGTCGGTGGTATCACCGAGTCCGACGCCAACCTGGCACTGGCCTCCAACGCTGTACTGTTCGGCTTCAACGTGCGTGCCGATGCTGGCGCTCGCAAGATCGTCGAGCAGGAAGGCCTGGATATGCGTTACTACAACGTGATCTACGACATCATCGAAGACGTCAAGAAAGCCCTCACCGGTATGCTGGGCAGCGATGTTCGCGAGAACATCCTGGGTATCGCTGAAGTGCGTGACGTGTTCCGTTCGCCGAAGTTCGGCGCGATCGCCGGTTGCATGGTTATCGAAGGTGTTTTGCACCGTAACCGTCCAATCCGTGTGCTGCGTGAAGACATCGTTATCTTCGAAGGCGAGCTGGAATCCCTGCGCCGCTTCAAGGATGACGCTTCCGAAGTACGTGCCGGCATGGAATGCGGTATTGGCGTCAAGAGCTACAACGACGTCAAGCCTGGCGACAAGATCGAAGTCTACGAGAAGGTTCAGGTTGCTCGCAGCCTCTGACTCGCGCACTTCAAGGGCCACGGTGAGCCGCCGCATGCAAATGCGCGGCACAGCGTCAGGACTCTAAACGCAACGCCCGGTCTGGCTTTTGTCAGGCCGGGCGTTTGCCGCTTTCAGACCCTTCGGGTTTCACCGTGGGGCAGTAACAGGTAACAAGACATGGCAAAAGAATACAGCCGTACCCAACGTATCGGCGATCAGATGCAGCGTGAGCTGGCACAGCTGATCCGTCGTGAAGTCAAAGACCCGCGCGTCGGCCTGGTCACCATTACCGCCGTTGAAGTCAGTCGTGACGTCGGTCACGCCAAGATCTTCATCACCGTGATGGGCCAGGACAACAGCGACGACATCGCGCAAAGCATCAAGGTGCTCAACTCCGCCGCCGGTTTCCTGCGCATGCAGTTGGCCCGCGAGATGAAGTTGCGCAGCGTTCCACAGTTGCACTTCCACTACGACGAAAGCGTCGTGCGTGGCGCGCACCTGTCGGCCCTGATCGAGCGTGCGGTGGCTGAAGACAGTCAGCGCCCGGTAGCCGCTGAACCCGAAGACGCCAAGGAGTAATCGGTGGCTCAGGTCAAACGCATCCGTCGTAACGTCAGTGGCATCATTCTGCTCGACAAACCGCTGGGGTTTACCTCCAACGCCGCGTTGCAGAAGGTTCGCTGGCTGCTGAACGCCGAGAAGGCCGGGCACACCGGCAGTCTCGATCCGCTGGCCACCGGCGTGTTGCCGTTGTGCTTCGGCGAGGCCACCAAGTTCTCGCAATACCTGCTTGATTCCGACAAGGGTTACGAAACCCTGGCGCAACTGGGCAAAACCACGACCACGGCGGACGCCGAGGGCGAAGTTTTGCAGGAGCGTCCGGTGACCGTTGGTCGATCCGATGTCGAAGCGGTGCTGCCCAATTTTCGCGGTCAAATCAGTCAGATACCGCCGATGTACTCGGCGCTCAAGCGTGATGGCCAACCCCTGTACAAGCTGGCCCGTGCAGGCGAAGTAGTGGAGCGCGAACCGCGTTCTGTTACTATTACGCGCTTGGAATTACTGGCCTTCGAAGGTGATACTGCGCGGCTGGCGGTGGATTGCACTAAAGGCACCTATATCCGCACTCTTGTAGAGGATATTGGTGAGCAACTCGGTTGTGGCGCCTACGTTGCAGAACTGCGACGTACCCAGGCCGGGCCATTCACCCTGGCGCAGACAGTGACGCTCGAAGAGCTGGAAGCGGTGCATGCCGAAGGCGGCAATGAAGCGGTCGATCGCTTCCTGATGCCATCGGACAGCGGCCTGCTGGATTGGCCTCTGCTGCAGTTCTCGGAAGCGAGCGCGTTCTACTGGCTCAACGGCCAGCCGGTACGTGCCCCGGATGCTCCGAAGTTCGGCATGGTGCGGGTACAGGATCACAATGGTCGCTTCATCGGTATCGGTGAAGTGAGCGAAGACGGGCGCATCGCGCCACGTCGACTGATTCGGTCAGAATGACCGAACGAGGGTGGCTGTCAACAGGCACGGTCACTACTCATTTTTAGATACAGGGATTTGTCCCTGGCCTGTTGAAACTGTTTTTCTGAAACAGTTTCCTGATAAAAGGATTGCCTCATGGCTCTCGACGTTCAAGAAAAAGCTCAAATCGTAGCTGACTACCAGCAAGCTGTTGGTGACACTGGTTCGCCAGAGGTGCAAGTTGCACTGCTGACCGCCAACATCAACAAACTGCAAGGTCACTTCAAGGCCAACGGTAAAGATCACCACTCCCGTCGTGGTCTGATCCGCATGGTAAACCAGCGTCGCAAGCTGCTGGACTACCTGAAAGGCAAGGAACTGGGTCGCTATCAGACTCTGATCGGTCGCCTGGGTCTGCGTCGCTAATCAGCGATTGCGCTAGAGGTTGGTTGTTTGTCGTGCGTCAGCGGGTTTCCCGCTGGCGGATGGCAGGCTCCCAGCCTCAAGTTTTATCTGGATACAACGTTTTACCCTGGACAGGCGTTGGGCCGATTCCCGGCATTGCCCAAGAATTTCGCAAGAAGACAAGTTCCCCAAGAGCCACAAAAGAAGGTAGGACACCGTGAACCCGGTTATCAAAAAATTCCAGTTCGGTCAGTCGACCGTTACCCTCGAGACTGGCCGTATCGCCCGTCAGGCCTCCGGCGCAGTATTGGTCACCGTTGACGACGACGTCAGCGTGTTGGTGACTGTGGTCGGCGCCAAGCAAGCCGATCCAGGCAAGGGCTTCTTCCCTCTGTCCGTTCACTACCAGGAAAAGACTTACGCTGCCGGTAAGATCCCTGGCGGTTTCTTCAAGCGTGAAGGCCGTCCTTCCGAGAAAGAAACCCTGACTTCCCGACTGATCGACCGTCCGATCCGTCCGCTGTTCCCAGAAGGCTTCATGAACGAAGTGCAGGTTGTCTGCACCGTTGTTTCCACCAGCAAGAAGACCGATCCGGACATCGCTGCGATGATCGGTACTTCGGCGGCCCTGGCCATCTCCGGCATTCCTTTCGATGGCCCGATCGGCGCTGCCCGCGTTGCGTTCCACGAAAGCACCGGTTACCTGCTGAACCCGACTTACGAACAGCTGAAAGCCTCGAGCCTGGACATGGTCGTTGCCGGTACCGCCGACGCCGTGCTGATGGTTGAATCGGAAGCCAAAGAGCTGACCGAAGACCAGATGCTGGGCGCGGTACTGTTCGCTCAAGACGAATTCCAGGTCGTGATCAACGCTGTCAAGGAACTGGCTGCCGAAGCCGCCAAGCCAACCTGGGCCTGGGCTCCACAGCCAGAAGCCAGCGCACTGCTGGGCGCTATCCGTGCCGAGTTCGGCGACGCGATTTCCCAGGCTTACACCATCACTGTCAAAGCTGACCGTTATGCACGTCTGGGCGAGCTGAAAGACCAGGTGGTTGCCAGCCTGTCCGGCCAAGAAGGCCAGCCGACTTCCGCCGAAGTCAAAGCGGCTTTCGGTGAAATAGAATACCGCACCGTTCGCGAAAACATCGTGAACGGCAAGCCACGTATCGACGGTCGCGACACCCGCACCGTTCGTCCGCTGAACATCGAAGTGGGTGTTCTGCCGAAGACCCACGGTTCGGCGCTGTTCACCCGTGGCGAAACCCAGGCCCTGGTTGTTGCAACACTGGGCACCGCCCGTGACGCACAGCTGCTGGACACCCTGGAAGGCGAGAAAAAAGACCCGTTCATGCTGCACTACAACTTCCCTCCGTTCTCGGTAGGCGAGTGTGGTCGCATGGGTGGCGCCGGTCGTCGCGAAATCGGTCACGGCCGTCTGGCCCGTCGTTCGATCCAGGCCATGCTGCCGGCTGCCGACGTGTTCCCGTACACCATCCGTGTGGTGTCGGAAATCACCGAGTCCAACGGTTCGAGCTCCATGGCTTCGGTCTGCGGCGCTTCCCTGGCCCTGATGGACGCCGGTGTGCCGATGAAGGCGCCGGTTGCCGGTATCGCCATGGGTCTGGTTAAAGAAGGCGAGAAATTTGCCGTCCTGACCGACATCCTGGGCGACGAAGACCACCTGGGCGACATGGACTTCAAGGTAGCCGGTACCGCCAAAGGCGTGACCGCGCTGCAGATGGACATCAAGATCAAGGGCATCACCGAAGAGATCATGGAGATCGCTCTGGGCCAAGCCCTGGAAGCGCGCCTGAACATCCTCGGTCAGATGAACCAGATCATTGGCCAGTCGCGTACCGAACTGTCGGAAAACGCTCCGACCATGATCGCGATGAAAATCGACACCGACAAAATCCGTGATGTCATCGGTAAAGGCGGCGCGACCATTCGTGCGATCTGTGAAGAGACCAAGGCTTCGATCGACATCGAAGACGACGGCTCGATCAAGATCTTCGGCGAAACCAAGGAAGCGGCTGAAGCAGCACGTCAGCGCGTTCTGGGCATCACCGCTGAAGCCGAGATCGGCAAGATCTACGTCGGCAAGGTTGAGCGCATCGTCGACTTCGGCGCATTCGTCAACATCCTGCCTGGCAAGGACGGTCTGGTTCACATCTCGATGCTGAGCGACGCTCGCGTCGAGAAAGTGACCGACATCCTCAAAGAAGGCCAGGAAGTGGAAGTACTGGTACTGGACGTGGACAACCGCGGCCGTATCAAGCTGTCCATCAAAGACGTAGCGGCGGCCAAGGCTTCGGGCGTTTAATCACTCCCCACGCCTGACCGTTTCAACGTTCTGGAAAATGCCTCGCCGTGAAAACGGTGGGGCATTTTTTTGTGCACAGAAAGATCAAAAGATCGCAGCCTGTGGCAGCTCCTGCACAGGGTCTTATATTGGAGCTGCCGCAGGCTCGGGCCGCGTTCGGACGATCTTTTGATCTTTGTAGCGCGGTCAGTTGCCTGACTCCATGGTCAGTGCTAGGTTTAGCCCACCGCCCGTGTAGCTCAGCCGGTAGAGCAGCGCACTCGTAACGCGAAGGTCGCAGGTTCGATTCCTGTCTCGGGCACCAGCGACACTTTGTTTTCAGATGATCCCGAATGGTTCTGAAGGCCAGATAAACCGGGTTTACGCGGTTTTTTTGCGTCAGAGAGATCCTTGATGATCCAGATCCATCTTCCATTCCCCAAGATCAGAGAGAACGCCATGACCGTTAAAGAATTGACCCAGGAAGCACGGCACGAAGAAGCGCTGAAAAAGTACTTGCTGGACTCCCCCCAGCTCGCTGAAGAGATCAAGGACTTGCCCGCCGATGATCAGAAAGACCAGATCCAGTGGGCGTTCGAGGATGAAGCGGAATCCCAGGGCTTGCAGCCCTGGGAACTGACGCTCAAGTACACCTCGAGCCCCGAAGAGTTCGAGGCGGCGCGCCTGGTGCTGCACAAGGAGGCGGCCGAGGTGTTGGGCGTCGAGTGGGAAGAGTACTGCGAGATGAATAACCTGGTGGTCTGACCCTGTAGGAGCTGGCTTGCCAGCGAAGGCGGCCTCAAGCCTTGCAGCGTCCTTGAGATCGCCATCGCCGGCAAGCCGGGCTCCTACAGATTTGCTTCGCGGATCAAAGGCTCAGCCGCATCGACAGATCGACTGCCTTCACATCCTTGGTCATCGCGCCGATCGAAATGTAATCCACCCCGGTCTGCGCAATCGGCAGCAGGGTGCTTTCGTTGATCCCGCCGCTGGCTTCCAGCTTGGCCTTGCCGCCGTTCAGGCGCACCGCTTCGCGCATGTCATCCAGGCTCAACTCATCGAGCATGATGATGTCGGCACCGGCCGCCAGCGCTTCCTTGAGCTCACTCAGGCTTTCCACTTCGATCTCCACCGGTTTGCCCGGGGCAATCTTGTGCGCGGCGTTGATGGCCTCGGGAATGCCCCCGCAGGCGGCGATATGGTTTTCCTTGATCAGGAAGGCGTCATACAGGCCAATGCGGTGATTGTGGCAACCACCGCAGGTCACGGCGTACTTCTGGGCCAGGCGCAGCCCGGGCAGGGTCTTGCGGGTGTCCAGCAGTTTCACCTGAGTCTGGGCAACGAAATCCGCCAGATCCTGCGCACGGGTGGCAACCCCCGAAAGCAATTGCAGGAAGTTCAACGCGCTGCGTTCGCCGCTCAGCAGCGAGCGTGCCGGGCCTTCGAGGTGGAACAGCACCTGATTGGGCTTGACCCGTTCGCCATCGCTCACTTGCCAATGCACGGCAACCCGGGGGTCCAGTTGCAGGAAAACCGCATCGACCCAAGCGGTGCCGGCAATGACAGCTGCGTCGCGAGTGATGATGGTGGCTTTGGCCAGACGTTCGGCCGGGATCAGCTGTGCGGTGATGTCGCCGCTGCCGATGTCTTCGCGCAACGCACGGCGCACGTTGGCTTCGATTTCGGCGGTCAGATCGGCGAGACGTAGATTCGGCATAACGGACTCCACAAACAAAGTGCTTCGATTATAGGGGTATGGCGGGGAGCAACCCAACCCTGCTACGTCTCAATCGCGGCAAGTGATCGCGCCCGGAGGGTCTATCGCGGCATACTGGACGCAACACAGTCGTCGTTGAAGGAATCTGTATGCAGTTGGACCCCGCGAGCGGTTGGTGCCAGGGTGTGCGTTTATGCCCCTCGCCCAACTTCAATGCGCGCCCCCCGGGCGAAATTTCCCTGCTGGTGATCCACAACATCAGCTTGCCGCCGGCACAGTTCGCCACTGGCAAGGTGCAGGAATTTTTCCAGAATCGCCTGGATGTCACCGAGCATCCCTACTTTGCAGGGATCGCCGACCTGCGCGTGTCGGCGCATTTCCTGATCGAACGTGACGGCACTGTCACTCAGTTTGTCTCTTGTCTCGAGCGCGCCTGGCACGCCGGCGTCTCGAGTTTTGAAGGTCGGGAAACCTGTAACGATTTTTCCGTGGGCATCGAGCTCGAAGGCACGGATGATCTGCCCTTCACCGATGCGCAATATGAAGCGTTGACGGCCCTGACCCGGCAGCTGCAAAGCACCTTCACCGCGATCACCGCGCAGCGCATCTGCGGGCATAGCGACATCGCCCCTGGCCGCAAAACCGATCCGGGGCCAGCGTTCGACTGGGCACGCTATCGCGCCGCTCTGGAAAAAGAGGAACAACAATGAGTTTTCTGGTGTTGCTGTTGGCGGTCTGGATAGAAAAATTCTCGGCCCTGCGCCATCGGGTCCAGCGTGATGGCGGTTGGGTGCGCGAACTGCACAAGCTTGAGGCGAGTGCGCGTCTGGTGAATCGGCCATGGCTGATCCTGGTGGTGCTGGTGTTGTTGCCCGTGGCGCTGCTGGGCTTGCTGTTGCTGGTGCTGGAGCCCGTGGCTTACGGCCTGCTGGCGTTGCCCGTGCATTTGCTGGTGGTGATCTACAGCCTGGGTCGCGGCGATCTGCTGGCCGGCCTCGGCCCGTTTCGCGATGCCTGGCGCCGGGAAGACCTGCAGGCCGCCGCCCACGTGGCGGAACGTGACCTGGGTATCTGCGCCGACAGCGCTGACCAGCTGCTGGAGCGGGTCCAGGGGCATCTGCTGTGGGAAGCCTACCAGAGCTTCTTTGCGGTGATTTTCTGGTATTTCCTGCTGGGGCCGGTCGCTGCCTTGAGCTATCGACTGCTGGCACTGGCCGAAGAACACGGGCAGAACCCGGCCGTGGTCGAGCGCGCGGCACAACTGCGTCACGCGTTCGATTGGGTGCCGGTGCGGTTGCTGGCGGCGAGTTTTGCCTTGGTCGGCAACTTTGTCGCGGTCGGCCGGGTGATGTTGCACGAGCTGCTGAACTGGAACATCAGCGCCGCCCGGTTAATAGAGAAAGTCGGATTGGTGGCGGGTGAAATTCCGGCACCGGTGGTCGGACCGGATGGCATCAACAGCCTCGACCGGATCTGGGAGCTGCTGCTGCGCGCGGCGGTGCTCTGGTATGCGGGGTTTGCGTTGTGGACTGTCCTGCCGTAGCTCTGAAGTGAACTGCATTGTAGGAGCGAGCTTGCTCGCGATGGACTCAAGAGCGCCGCGTTTAATCAGCAAACACGCGTTGTTGTTAACGACCATCGTCGGAACGCCGCCCGGAGCAAGCTCGCTCCTACAGTAGGCCGCATACGCTTAACTGAACGTCATTGGGGCAAGCCTCCCCTCGCCCCAGATGTATCAGTCGTCCGAAGACATTACCTGCCCGATGAACAGCCCCGCCGTTAACCTTAAGTTACAAAACCTCCCGCCGATTTAAGTTATACAGAGACAGCATCGAATAGTGGCTATCTGCTCTCAGCCCGTGCCTGAATAAAAATAAGAAATCCAAGGGAGACTACCCGTGAAGAGCTTGCTCTATCCCGCTGTCGCGCTGATGAACCGCCTGAGTTTCGGTATGAAGTTCAGTCTGATCAGCGTGCTGTTCCTCGTGCCGATGCTGGTGACCAACTTCTATCTGGTACGCGATTCCTATCGCGAATTCCAGGGTACCCGGGTCGAACTGCAAAGCCTCGACCTGCTGGGCAGCAGCCTGACGTTGCGGCGCGATCTGGAAACCCTGAACAACCTGGTGCAGATCAACGTCACCCTCGGTCAATCCGGCAAGGCCAGCAATGTCGAAGGCAAAATCAATGCCTTGGAGCAAAGCGTTCTCGCGCGCTTGCAAGGGTTGGCCGCGATGGCCACCGAGCCGGAGCAAATCGCCGTATTCGACGCCAAACGCGATGAAATGATTGCGGCGTTCAAGGCCCAGCAAACGGAAACCTCCCTGCAAAGCAAAAGTGCGCTGATCGGCAAGTTGCTGGGCAATGCGCAGATTTTCAGCCAGATCATCGCCAGTCAGGCCGGGCTCAGCCGCGACAACCAGAGCGACATGCGTCAGCTCAGTGAACTCGTCACCCACGTCACCCCCCTCATCACCCAGATCCTGGGCGATGGGCGGGCGATGGGTGCTTACTCCTTGGGGCAGGGCTTTCTCAATTCATCCTCGAGCACCCGTTTCGATGAGCTACTGGTACAGATCGAAAAGCTGCAGGCCGAGTACGGACTGAAGTTGCAAGATGCGCTGGGCTCAAGCAGCGCGGCACAGCAAGCCCTGGCCAGTCAGGCCGAGAGTAGTAAAGCGTCGCTCAAAAAAGCCAGCGAACTGTTCGAAGAACAGGTGGTGATGGCCGATACCCTCGATGCACCCTGGCAGGCTTTTTACGATCAGGTCACGGGCCTGATGGATCAGACCTATCAACTCAACGAAGCCACCCTGACGTTTCTGGGCACCCAATTGCAGCAGCGGCTGGATCAGAACCGCACTCACATGGTATTGCAGGCCGTGGCGTTGTCGGTGGTGTTCGTGTTGATTTTTTACCTTTACGGCGGCTTCTACGCATCGACCCGCACCACGCTCAAACGCCTTGGCGCGATGATGGACAAGGTGGCGGCCGGCGACATGACGGTGACCTTCAATGCCAACAGTCGCGATGAACTGGGCGAGTTGGGCGAGGTGTTCAACGGCACCGTGAAGAAAATCCATGATTTGATCGAGCGGGTGGGGCAGACCGTCGGCGAGGTCGAGCGCCAGGCCGGGCAAGTCGAAAACGTCTCCACCCAGAGCAGCCAGGCAGTGGCAGGGCAGCGTTCGCAGATCGAGCAGGTCGCCACGGCCATGAACCAGATGTCGGCGACTTCTCTGGAGGTGGCGCGCAGTGCCGCTGCGGCGGTCAGCAGCGCCCACAGCGTCAACGACGAGACCGTCAGCGGTCGCGGGCTCGTGGAGTCCCAACAGGGCAGCATCGCGGCACTGGCCAACGAGATCGATCAGTCGGTGCGGGTGATCAATCAACTGGCCAGCGACAGCCAGTCCATCAGCCGCGTATTGGAAGTGATCAAAAGCATCGCCGAGCAAACCAATCTGCTGGCGCTCAACGCGGCTATCGAAGCCGCGCGGGCTGGTGAACAGGGCCGTGGATTCGCGGTAGTTGCTGATGAGGTCAGGACACTGGCCAAGCGCACCCAGCAATCGACCGAAGAAATCGAGCAGATGATTGCCCGGCTGCACAGTGGTGTCGGCGCTGCGGTGAAGGCCATGGGCTCAAGCCATCAGATGGCCAGCGGCACCGTGGGGCAATCAGAGAAGGTCCAGCAGGCGCTGGAAAATATTCTCGGTGCCGTCGGCATGATCGTTGACCAGAACCAGCAGATCGCGGCCGCGGTGGAGCAGCAAACCGCCGTGGCGCACGACATCGACCAGAATATCGTCGAGATCAACCGCGCCGGCGAGCGGACCGCCGAAGGTGCGCATCGGACCGAGGATGCCAGCCGTGCGTTGTCGGCTCAGGTGGTGGAGTTGAAGCAGCTGATCAGTGCGTTCCGGGTGTAAAACACCCGCTATCCCTCTCCTGTTGAGCAAAGCTTGCTCGCGATGAACCGTCAGCGACACAGATGTCGACTGATACTCCATCGCAAGCAAGCTTTGCTCCTACAGAAGAGGGCTACGTGGAAGGCCAATTGAATACTTCACGCGCATTGGCCGTGCCGGCCGCTGCCAACCGTCCAGTACTAATCCCTATAATTCCCGTCACGCAAATTTCTGGTAGATGCGCCGACCATGAGCACACCGCTCGTCGGTACTGTCATATTTGACAGGTATCATTTCCGTGTTGTTCAGACTTTAATAATTCAAGCCTTAAGGCCAACTTTTCCTGCGTTTTATTAGTATAAGGGTGGGCGTGAAAATGCATGATAAAAAGAAAGAAGATGTTTCGGGTCCGAACAGATCAAATAATGTCTCACCTAACATTCTCACGGCGGAACAGTATGAGAAAATGTCGAAAACGGCCGAAATTAAAACTGAAGTGCTAACTGTGAAACATGCCTTGTTTCAAGGATATTTAACATTTGATTATTGGTGGGAGAACAACGGTGGGCTGTTTTATTGCTACTTCAAGCAATATAGCATCAGCCCGCTGCTAGGCGACATTTCAGGTGATAAAGCAAATCTGCATTATAGCTTTGACTCACTCCAGTGGTGGGGAAGAGACTCCCCGGATGATCGGAAGCAGGACGGAGGCTGGTATAACGTTACTGATAATGAGCGTGATAAAGGCGGATGGGTTGGAGCGAATAAACATGCTCGCGTTTTTGCTCGTTTTGCGTTTGATATATTTGGGCCTGATCCAATTGTGCAGAATGAAGTTTGGTTCAATTATTAGGATAATACGCTGCTGCTATTCAAGTTGACGAGTGATGTCACCAGTGAAACAGTTCGTATGCATTGGTGGTACTGGCGGTGGCCAATTCCTCGAGGCTCACCGCCATGATCTCCGCCAGCGCCGCGCAGATCGCCGGCAAATGCGCCGGGCTGTTGCGTTGACCGGGAAACATGGCGGGCGCCATGTCCGGTGAGTCGGTTTCCAGGACCACCGACTCCAGCGGCAGTTCGGCAAGGACCCGGTGCATGCGCAATGCCTGCGGCCAGGTCGCGGCACCGCCGAGTCCGAGTTTGAAACCCAGCTTGATGTACTCGCGGGCTTCTTCCTTGCTGCCAGCAAAGGCATGGATGATTCCCGCGCGGTTCAACTTGAACCGTTTGAGCGTGGCAATCACCGCCGCATGGCTGCGCCGGACATGGATCAACGCGGGCAGATCGAAGTCCTTCGCCAGCCCGAGCTGCGCCTCGAACAGCGCCTGCTGACGTTCGCGATCGAGGGTCTCGATAAAGTAATCCAGGCCGATCTCGCCCACCGCACACAACTGCCGATGACCGGCCAGCCGAGTCAGCCAGTCACCGAGTTCCTTCAAGTCTTCAGGGCGGTGATCATCCAGATACACCGGGTGCAAACCGAATGCCGCATGCAGGTCAGGGTCGCTTTGCACCAGCTCCCAGACCCGCTGCCAGTTGCCCTGATACACCCCCAATACCACCATCCGCCGCACCCCGAGGGCGCGGCTCTCGGCCAGCAGCGCCTGACGGTCCTCGTCGAAGTCCGGAAAATCCAGATGAGTGTGGGTGTCGATAAGCTCCACGATTCAGTCCTGACGAATACGCTGCTTGAAGGTCCGCGCGATGGCCTGCACGCCGGGTTGGTAATCGGACTGCTCGATGGCGGCCAGCGCCAGCGCCAGGGCCTTGTCGGCAATCAGTTGATGCTGTTGGGCCATGGCATTGACCGGCAATGGCAGGAAGTCCAGCAACTGCGTGTCGCCAAAGGTGCCGAGGCGCAGCGGGCGGGACTTCAGCGGGAAGTCATGCAAGGCATCGAACACGCCCTGCAGCAGTACATAGGACGTGGTCACCAGCGCATCCGGCAAATGGCCCAGGCGCTGGAGCAATTCGTCCATCAATTGTTTACCGCACTCGCGGCTGAACGATTCGCCGTGTTCGATCAGGATATCGCCGTCAAACCCGGCCAGCGCCTCTTTGAAACCGGCCGCACGTTCCTGGCTGATGCTCAGTTCCGGGCGGGCACCGATCAGCGCGATCTGCTTGGGCAACGGCTCAAGCAGACTGCGCGTAAGCTGCAGACTGGCCTCGCGGTCATCACTGATCACCGAGCAGAAATACTCAGGCTCCATCACCCGATCGATGGCGATGATCGGAATGCCCTTGGCTTGCAACTGACGGTAACTGTCATCACCCGCCGGCAAACAACTGGCGACGATCAGTGCATCGCAGCGCCGGGCGCGGAACAGTTGCAGCAACTGCCGTTCGCTGTCCGGCGCATCGTCGGAGCTGGCGATCAACAACTGATAGCCGCGCGCCCGGGCGCCTTGTTCCAGCAATTTGGCGATCCGCGCGTAACTGGGGTTTTCCAGGTCCGGCAGAATGAAGCCCAGGGTGCGGGTGTGCCGACTGCGCAGTCCGGCGGCCTGGGGATTGGGCGTGAAGCCATGTTGTTCGACGACCGCGCGCACGCGTTCGACGGTGGCACTGCTGATGCGTTGCTGCTCGGCCTTGCCATTGATGACGTAACTGGCGGTGGTAACGGACACACCGGCCAACTGTGCAATATCACTGAGTTTCAACCCGGGAATTCCTTGTTTTTTCGAGCTTGCCGCGACATGTACGCCAATCCTAACCGATTCAGCCAGACGACCCCTGTCTCAACGCATCCGACAAGTTGGGCTTCAAGGATGAGACATTATCGAGTAACGTGCCAATCATTCTAGATTAAACGTTTCAGCAGGCGTATTTTCTAGGTTTAAGACGTCTTTGGTCGGTTCTGCCGCGAAACTGCCAAATGGCTTCTGAAAAGGTCGTACCCAGCGCCTAAGCTGGAATCATTCAAAACAATACCTGGTGCCCAGGCGCCAAAAAGGAGAAAGCATGCTCGAGCTCACCATAGAGCAGATTTCCATGGGCCAATCGGCTGTGGATAAGTCCACTGCGTTGCACCTGCTGGCCCAGCACCTGGTCGCAGATGGCCTGGTGGCCGAGGGTTATCTCGCCGGTTTGCAGGCGCGCGAAGCCCAGGGCTCGACCTTTCTCGGTCAAGGTATTGCCATTCCCCACGGAACTCCGGAAACCCGCGACCAGGTGTTTTCCACCGGGGTACGGCTGATGCAATTTCCCGAGGGCGTGGATTGGGGCGACGGTCAGATCGTCTACCTGGCGATCGGCATTGCGGCCAAATCCGACGAACACCTGCGCCTGCTGCAACTGCTGACCCGTGCCCTGGGCGAGACCGACCTGGGCCAGGCCCTGCGCCGCGCCAGTTCCGCCGAAGCCTTGTTGAAACTGCTGCAAGGCGCGCCGCAAGAGCTGGCGCTGGATGCACAGATGATCGGCCTCGGTGTGTCTGCCGATGATTTCGAAGAGCTGGTCTGGCGCGGTGCGCGTTTATTGCGTCAGGCCGACTGCGTCAGCAACGGTTTCTCCGCGGTGCTGCAACAGGTCGACGCGTTGCCGCTGGGCGACGGGCTGTGGTGGTTGCACAGTGAGCAAACGGTCAAGCGTCCGGGCCTGGCCTTCGTCACCCCGGACAAGCCGATGCGTTATCTCGGCCAGCCGTTGAGCGGTCTGTTCTGCCTGGCCAGCCTCGGTGAAGCCCATCAGGCATTGCTGGAGCGGCTTTGTGCATTGTTGATCGAAGGTCGTGGCCATGAATTGGGCCGCGCCACCAGCAGCCGCAAAGTCCTCGAGGTGCTCGGTGGTGAGCTGCCGGCGGACTGGCCGAGCGCACGCATCGCCCTGGCCAACGCCCACGGCCTGCATGCGCGCCCGGCAAAAATCCTCGCGCAACTGGCGAAAAGTTTCGAAGGTGAGATTCGTGTGCGCATCGTCGATGGCCAGGACAGCGCGGTGTCGGTAAAGAGCTTGAGCAAGCTGCTCAGCCTTGGCGCCCGGCGCGGTCAGGTATTGGAGTTCATTGCCGAGCCAAGCATTGCCGCCGATGCCTTGCCGGCGTTGCTGGCGGCGATCGAAGAAGGCCTCGGTGAAGAGGTCGAGCCGCTGCCGGCCGTGAGCCAGCAGCGCGAAGTGCTCACCGAGATCGCCGAAGTGTTGCTCGCGCCAGCCTCCGGCAGCCTGGTTCAGGCCATCGCTGCGGCACCGGGCATCGCCATCGGTCCCGCCCATATTCAAGTGCTGCAAACCATCGATTACCCGCTGCGCGGAGAATCCGCCGCCATCGAGCGCGAGCGCCTCCAGCAAGCGCTGACGCAGGTGCGCCGCGACATCGAAGGCTTGATCGAGCGCAGCAAATCCAAAGCGATTCGCGAGATCTTCATCACCCACCAGGAAATGCTCGACGACCCGGAGTTGACCGATGAAGTCGACACCCGCCTCAAGCAAGGCGAAAGCGCCGAAGCGGCGTGGATGGCGGTGATCGAAGCGGCTGCCAAACAGCAGGAATCGCTGCAGGACGCCTTGCTCGCCGAACGTGCCGCCGACTTGCGCGATATCGGTCGTCGGGTGCTGGCGCAACTCTGTGGGGTCGAAACCCCGAGCGAGCCCGAGCAACCGTACATTCTGGTGATGGATGAAGTCGGCCCATCGGACGTCGCCCGTCTCGATCCGACTCGCGTCGCCGGCATTCTCACCGCCCGTGGCGGTGCCACCGCCCACAGCGCCATCGTTGCCCGGGCGCTGGGCATTCCGGCGCTGGTGGGCGCGGGTGCGGCGGTATTGCTGCTGGCGCCGGGCACGCCGCTGCTGATCGATGGCCAGCGCGGTCGCCTGCACGTGGACGCCGATGCCGCAACCTTGCAGCGCGCCATCGAAGAACGCGACACCCGTGAGCTACGCCTGAAGGCCGCTGCCGAACAACGCCATCAACCGGCCTTGACCACCGACGGCCACGCCGTGGAAGTGTTCGCCAACATCGGCGAAAGCGCCGGCGTCACCAGCGCGGTGGAGCAGGGCGCCGAAGGCATTGGTCTGCTGCGCACCGAACTGATTTTCATGGCCCACTCCCAAGCGCCGGATGAAGCCACCCAGGAAGTCGAATACCGTCGCGTACTCGATGGCCTGGCCGGTCGGCCGCTGGTGGTGCGCACCCTCGATGTCGGTGGCGACAAACCGCTGCCCTATTGGCCGATCGCCAAAGAGGAAAACCCCTTCCTGGGCGTGCGCGGCATTCGCCTGACCCTGCAACGCCCGCACATCATGGAAGCGCAATTGCGCGCCTTGCTCCGTGCGGCCGATAACCGTCCGCTGCGCATCATGTTCCCGATGGTCGGGAGCGTCGATGAGTGGCGTCAGGCCCGGGACATGACCGAACGCCTGCGCCTGGAAATCCCCGTGGCCGATCTGCAACTGGGGATCATGATCGAGGTGCCCTCGGCGGCCTTGCTGGCGCCGGTGCTGGCCAGGGAAGTCGACTTTTTCAGCGTCGGCACCAACGACCTGACCCAATACACCCTGGCCATCGACCGTGGCCATCCAACCTTGTCGGCCCAGGCTGACGGCTTGCACCCCGCGGTGCTGCAACTGATCGACATAACCGTGCGGGCGGCCCATGCCCATGGCAAGTGGGTCGGCGTGTGCGGCGAGCTGGCGGCCGACCCGCTGGCGGTGCCGGTGCTGGTCGGGCTGGGGGTGGATGAGCTCAGCGTGTCGGGCCGCAGCATTGCCGAGGTCAAGGCGCGCATCCGCGAACTCAGCCTGACCCAGACTCAAACCCTTGCCCAACAGGCCCTGGCCGTGGGCAGCGCGAACGAAGTGCGCGCATTAGTGGAGGCCCTGTAATGGCCAAGATCCTGACCTTGACCCTCAATCCGGCGCTGGACCTCACCGTCCAGTTGCCGCGCCTGGAACCCGGCGAGGTGAATCGCAGCGACGAGATGCACACCCACGCCGCCGGCAAGGGTGTGAACGTGGCGCAGGTGCTGGCGGATCTCGGGCATCAGCTCACGGTCAGCGGTTTCCTCGGCGAAGACAATCCCCAGGCGTTCGAAGCCCTGTTCGCCAGGCGCGGTTTTGTCGACGCCTTCATTCGCGTCCCCGGCGAAACCCGCAGCAACATCAAACTGGCGGAAAGCGATGGGCGCATTACCGACATCAACGGTCCCGGCCCCCTGGTCAGTGAAGCGGCGCAGCAGGCGTTGCTCGATCGACTGGATCAACTGGCTCCAGGTCATGATGCGGTTGTCGTGGCCGGCAGTCTGCCCCAAGGCATCAGCCCCGAGTGGCTGCAGGCGTTGATTGTGCGGTTGAACAACCTCGGGCTGAACGTGGCGCTGGACTCCAGTGGTGAAGCCCTGCGTGCCGGGCTCAAGGCCGCGCCGTGGCTGATCAAGCCCAACACCGAAGAGCTGGCCGACGTGCTGGGTTGCGAAGTGGTTTCGGTCACGGCCCAGGCCGAAGCCGCGAGCCGCTTGCACGCTCGAGGCATCGAGCACGTAGTGATCTCCCACGGTGCCGACGGGGTGAACTGGTTCAGTGTCGGTTCGGCGATGCATGCCACGCCGCCCAAGGTCCGCGTGGTCAGCACGGTGGGGGCGGGCGACTCGTTATTGGCCGGCATGCTTCACGGTCTGCTCAGCGCCGACACGCCTGAACAGACCCTGCGCACCGCCACGGCGATTGCCGCGATGGCGGTCACCCAGATCGGTTTCGGCATCGGCGACGTCGCGCAATTGGCGCGGCTCGAACAGGGTGTGCGCATGCGCCCCCTGACAGAACAATAAGAGGGATTGTCATGAAGTTAGCCATTGTTACGGCCTGCCCGAACGGCATGGTCACCAGTGTGCTGTGCGCGCGGTTGCTCGATGCCGCGGCCCAGCGTCAGGGCTGGAGCACCAGCGTGGAAGTTGCCGATGCCGCGCATCCGGAACGTCAATTGTCGGCGGCCACGATCGAAGCCGCCGAGTGGCTGCTGCTGGTGACCAGCGCGCCGGTGGACATGTCGCGTTTCGTCGGCAAGCGGGTGTTCCAGAGCACGCCGGCCCAGGCCCTGCAGGATGTCGAAGCCGTGCTGCGCCGCGGCGCTGAAGAAGCCGAGGTGTACGCCGCTCCCGAAGCGGTCGCCGAGCCTGCTGCTGTCGTTAAAAACGCACCACGCCTGGTGGCAGTGACCGCCTGCCCGACCGGTGTCGCGCATACTTTCATGGCCGCCGAAGCCTTGCAGCAGGCCGCCAAGCGCCTGGGCTACGACCTGCAAGTGGAAACCCAGGGCTCGGTCGGCGCGCGCAATCCGTTGAGCGCTGATGCCATTGCCGATGCCGATGTGGTGTTGCTGGCGGCGGACATCGAAGTCGCCACTGAGCGGTTCGCCGGCAAGAAGATTTACCGTTGCGGCACCGGCATTGCCCTCAAGCAAGCCGAAGCGACGCTGAACAAGGCGCTGGCCGAAGGCAAGCAGGAAACGGCGGCCACCGGCGGTAAAGGCCCGGCCAAGCAAGAGAAAACCGGCGTTTATAAACACCTGCTGACCGGGGTGTCGTTCATGCTGCCGATGGTGGTGGCGGGCGGCCTGATGATCGCCTTGTCGTTCGTGTTCGGCATCACCGCGTTCAAGGAGGAGGGCACGCTCGCGGCCGCCCTGATGCAGATCGGTGGCGAGACCGCGTTCAAGCTGATGGTGCCGTTGCTGGCGGGTTATATCGCCTATTCGATCGCCGACCGTCCCGGCCTGGCGCCGGGGATGATCGGCGGTCTGCTGGCCAGCACCCTGGGCGCCGGGTTCATCGGCGGGATCATTGCCGGCTTCATCGCCGGTTACGCCGCGCAGGCGATCAATCGCTATGCGCGCTTGCCGCAAAGTCTCGAAGCGCTGAAGCCGATCCTGATCATCCCGTTGCTGGCGAGCCTGTTCACCGGCCTGGTGATGATCTACGTGGTCGGCAAACCGGTCGCCGGGATGCTCACCGGGCTCACGCACTTCCTCGACAGCATGGGCACCACCAACGCGATCCTGCTCGGTGTGTTGCTGGGCGGCATGATGTGCGTCGACCTCGGCGGGCCGATCAACAAGGCCGCTTACGCCTTTTCGGTGGGGTTGCTGGCGTCACAGAGTTATGCACCGATGGCCGCGACCATGGCCGCGGGCATGGTGCCGCCGATCGGCCTCGGTATCGCCACGTTCATCGCCCGGCGCAAGTTCGCCCAGACCGAACGCGAGGCCGGTAAAGCGGCGTTGGTGTTGGGGCTGTGCTTTATCTCCGAAGGCGCGATTCCGTTTGCCGCGAAAGACCCGTTGCGGGTGATCCCGGCGAGCATTGCCGGTGGTGCGCTGACGGGAGCGTTGTCGATGTATTTCGGCTGCAAACTCATGGCGCCCCACGGTGGGTTGTTCGTGCTGGCGATTCCGAATGCGATCAATCATGCCTTGTTGTATCTGCTGGCGATTGTGGCCGGGAGTTTGCTGACGGCAGTGGCGTATGCGCTGCTCAAGCGGCCGGAAGTGGTGGAGATGGCGCTGGAGCCCGCCAAGGCCTAACCTCTCCACACCCCTGTAGGAGCTGGCTTGCCAGCGAAGGCGGCGGGACAGTCAATATTGATGTCGCCTGACACACCGCTTTCGCTGGCAAGCCAGCTCCTACAGGGATCGCATTTCACGCCAGTGTCATGCGTAGGTGCTTAAGTTTTCCTTTTAAAGGGAGAACCCCATGAGCGAATTCGACCTCGGTCGCCGTCGTGTCATGCAAGCCGTCGGCGCCGGCCTGCTGCTTCCGGGCCTGGCGCCGGCGGTGATTGCCTCGGTCAAGGACCGTCCACAACTCACCGATGGCGTGCAATCCGGCGACCTGCTGGGTGACCGGGCGATGGTCTGGAGCCGCTGCGACCGTCCCGCGCGGATGGTGGTGGAGTGGGACACCCGCAGCCTGTTCAGCAACCCCCGTCGATTCGTCTCGCCCTTGGCCGATGTCCGCACCGACTTCACCGCCCGGGTCGAACTCAGCGGACTGCCCGCCGACCAGGCGATTTTTTATCGGGTGTCTTTCGAAGACGCCCGGTGCGGAGTCGCCAGCGAACCCTGGTTCGGCCACCTGCGCAGTGTGCCCCAGGCCCGTCGCGACATCCGCTTCGTCTGGAGCGGCGACACCGTAGGCCAGGGGTTCGGCATCAATCCGGACATCGGCGGCATGCGCATCTATGAAGCCATGCGTTTGCGCCTGCCGGACTTTTTTATCCACAGCGGCGATACCATCTACGCGGACGGCCCGGTGCCGGCGCAGCTCATGACGGAGAGTGGTCGCGTTTGGCGCAATCTCACCAGCGAAGCCAAAAGCAAAGTCGCCCAGACCCTCGATGACTACCGCGGCAATTACCGCTACAACCTGATGGATGAAAACATCCGTCGCTTCAACGCCGAGGTGCCGCAGATCTGGCAGTGGGACGACCACGAAGTGGTGAACAACTGGTCGCCGGGCAAGCAACTGGATGGGCGTTACACGAACAAAGATATCCACAGTCTGGTGAGTCACGGGCGCCAGGCCTGGCTCGACTATGCGCCGATGCGATGGCAGGGCGCTGATGGCGGTGGGCGGATTTATCGCAAGCTCGGCTACGGCCCGTTGCTCGATGTGTTCGTTCTCGACATGCGCAGTTATCGTGGGGCGAACGACGACAACCTCGGCACCGCCAAAGCCTTCCTTGGACGTGAACAACTGGACTGGCTCAAACGCGAATTGAAAGGCTCTAGTGCCCAGTGGAAAGTCATCGCCGCCGACATGCCGATCGGTCTGGGTGTCTCCGACGGTGAAGTCAGCCCGGGGGTGGCCCGCTGGGAAGCCGTGGCCAACGGTGATCCGGGACCGGCCCAGGGGCGTGAACTGGAGATCGCCCAATTGCTCGGTTTCCTGCGAGCGCAGCAGGTACGCAATTACGTCTGGCTGACGGCGGATGTGCATTACTGCGCGGCCCATCACTACCACCCGGATCGCGCGGCATTCCAGGACTTCGAGCCGTTCTGGGAATTTGTCGCCGGTCCGCTGAATGCGGGGAGCTTCGGCCCGGAGCCACTGGATAAAACCTTTGGCCCTGAAGTGGTGTTCGAAAAGGCACCGCCGGTGCAGAACGCTTCACCCTTTGCCGGATTTCAGTTTTTTGGCGAGGTGAATATCGATGGGCAGACGGGGGAGATGAGCGTGGTGTTGCGGGATCTGGATGGGGTGAGCGTATTTGAGAAGCAGCTGCAGGCGATGTAATAGCCTCAGCTGGACATTCCATGGTTACCATCCGTTACCCAGCTTAACTTCGCCGTTAATTAGGAATAAAGCGCCGTGCTATAACCAATCGGCATAATAAACTGTCATTTGTTACAGGTGTTTTTTGGTTGTTTTCATTGAAAGCTAAGAGGGTGGTGATTGAAACCTTGAACGCCAATCGAGTAAAGACCAATGAAACTGATAAATGGACAACAAAGATCATCATGGAAGGCAGTTATATCCTTGATATTGTGCACGCTGTTTCTTTCTGCTTGCAAAAATGAAAATCAAACCGATGCAGGGTTATGCAACGGAGGATGGGGAATGGTGGGTGCTTATTACTGCGATATCGCGCCCATCGGTGGCGGCCATTTTCTATGTGTTTTTTTAGGGAAGGACAATGATGGCAACGGCGTTTATCGAAGCGGTACTGCAGACCGCTGTTTGATCGATGACCATAAAGACATCCCTTGCGACCAAATGTGTGACCTTAACAACAACTGCTCTAAGGTCACCTGCCTCAGTCAGCAGCAGATCGACAAGATCAAGGCGCGAGCAAAGCTTAATAAGCGTGATCCAGAAAGCGAGTCGCCACAGTAACGTTGAGCCCCGAATCAAGCAGTTGGTTATCCAGGCATCACATTGTTGTTAATGTGACGCCAGGATACCCAGCCAATATTCAGCTCTATCAGTAAACGTCGCGGCGGTAGCGGCCTTCTTCGATCAGGCGGTCGACCGCTTCGATTCCGAGCACTTCATTGAGCACGTGGTCCACCCCTGAGGCCATCCCCTGCAAGCTGCCGCAGATGTAAATGACGGCGCCATCCGCCAGCCATTTTTTCAGTTCTGCGGCTGACTCGCGCAGTCGATCCTGCACGTAGATCTTCTCGGCCTGATCCCGCGAGAACGCCAGGTCCAATCGCTCCAGATCACCTGAAATCAGCCATTCTTCAAGCTCATCGCGGCACAGGTAATCGTGCTCGCGATGGCGCTCGCCGAACAACAGCCAATGACGCTGCTGCCCGTCGGCAATCCGCGCCTTGAGCAAGCTGCGCAGCCCCGCGAGACCGGTACCGTTGCCCAGCAAAATCATCGGCACCGGCTCGGTCGGCAGATGAAAACCGCTGTTGCGTCGTACCCGCAGGCTGATGGTGCCGCCCACCGGCACGTGTTCGGTCAGCCAGCCGGAGCCGATGCCGAGCCTGCCGTCGGGGTGCAGTTCCTGGCGCACGATCAGTTCCAGTACGCCATCGGCGGCAATCGAGGCGATGGAGTACTCGCGCATGGCCAACGGCACCAAGGCGTCCACCAGCGCTTGTGCGTGCAGACCGACCAGATGGGTCCGGTTCTCGGGCAACTGTCGACTGGCGAGGGCTTGCTCCAGCGGTTGCGACAGGTCGTCGAGCGTCACCGTGGCTCGACCGTCGATGCCCAGGCCATCGAGGAAGTGCTCGATCGCCCACGGGCAATTGCGCGGCAGTACTTCCACCAGGTCACCGGCCAACCAGCTGCTGGTGGTAGGGGCGGCGAGGCCCAGCATGTACACGCCCGAACTGCTGCTGTCCGGGTTGAGCAAGTCCCGGCGAACCAGGGTCCAGTGGTCATAGCCGGGCGCTTGCCAGGTGTCCACGGGCGCCTGTCCGGTCACCAGGCCGAGTTGCTGCTGCCAGTGACGCAAGGCGTAGGGGTCGCCGCTGTCGACTTCCACCGGGGCGAACAGGGTCTTGCCGCCGTGCTCGCCCAGCCAGGTGTGCAAGCGTCGGGCGAAACCGCAGAAGTGCTGATACTGCCGATCACCGAGGCCGAGCACCGCATAGTTCAGGCGCTCCAGGCTCGGCGCCTGGCCCAGTACCTTGCGTTCGAAGCCCCGGGCGCTGTCCGGCGCTTCGCCGTCGCCGAAAGTGCTGACCACGAACAGTGCGTTGCTGGAATCGCGCAGATCCTGCTCACTGACATCCGCCAGAGGCTGAACCTTTACCGGCAGGCCGGCGGCCTGCAATTGCCCGGCGGTCTGCCACGCCAATTGCTCGGCAAACCCGCTCTGGCTGGCGAAGCCGATCAACCAGGCCGGCGTATTGCTGTCTGATTGTGCGAGGCCTTGGCGGGCATCCTTGATCTGCTTTTTCTTGCGTCGACGATCGAGGTACAGCAACCAGCCCGTGACAAAAAACAGCGGCATGGTCAGCGCGCTGAGCGTCAGGATGATCCGCCCGACGATTCCGAAATAGCTGCCGACGTGCAGCGCGTAGATGCTGGTCAGCAACTGCGCCTTGAGGCTCTTGTCGCTGTAGCGGTCATGGCGTTTGACGATGCCGGTGGCCGGATCGAGGCTGATCTGGTTCAGTGCCCGGTCATGGGGCGAGCTGTTCAACAGATAGAACACGGTTGCCGGTTGCCCGGCCACTGGCGGCATACGAATGTTGTAGGCACTCAAGGCCGGGCCGGCGGCGCTGTAGATGCTGCTCCACATCGCGGCGTAGTCGGCGGTCGGCGCCGGGCCGGCTGGCGCAGGACCACGGCCGCCGCGAACCCGCTCGTTCTGCGGCGAATCGGAAAGCAACCGGGTCAGGCCCTTGCTGTACCACTCATAAGACCAGGACAACCCGGTCAGCGCCGCCAGGAGATAAAACACCAGGCACCAGGTGCCCGCCACCGAGTGCAGGTCCCAATTGAAGCTGCGACCTTTTTTCTTCCAGTCGAGGGTCAGCCAGGCACGCCAGCTGTTCCACTGGCGCGGCCACCGCAGGTAGAGGCCGGACAGGCAGAAGAACACCAGGATCAGCGTACAGGCGCCGGTGATCTGCCGACCGGTATCGCCCATGGCCAGGAAACGATGCAGTTGCAGCATGAAGCCGAAGAAGTCCTGGCCGACGGCATCGCCCATGAATTCGGCGGTGTACGGGTTGAAGTAGCGCATCTCGCCGCGGCGCTCACCCGGTGGCGGGGTAAAGGACACCCGGGCGGCTTTGCCGCTGTCGGTCTCGACCCAGATCATCGCCACTTTCTTGCCCGAGGCGCCTTCGATTTTTTCCACCAGTTCGGCGGGCGGCAGGACGCCGGCGACCTGCTTCTCGACCTGCAGCACAGTCGGGTTCAGCACGCTCAGGAGTTCATCCTGAAACGATACCGTCGCCCCGGTGATGCCCATCAGGGCCAGGACCAGCCCGGCGCTGATGCCGAAAAACCAGTGCAACTGGAACAGGGTTTTCTTCAACACGTCACTCGCCTTGTTCGTTCGAAAATAATCATCACGGCGCGCATTATGCCGTGGGTTGTCGAGAAGCATTCTTTTTTACGCACAAAGGCCCCGTTCATCTGGATGAACGGGGCCTGGCCCAACGCCGATACTGTAGGAGCGAGCTTGCTCGCGAAAAACTCGAGAGCGACGCGGGGTGTCAGGTTTCCCGCGTCATCGTTGACGACCATCGCGAGCAAGCTCGCTCCTACAGTTTTCTATCAGAAGTGGAAGTTGGTGCTCAGCAACGCGGTACGGCCTGCCGCCTGGTTGGCGAAGTGGGTCGAGAACGCTTTGTCGTAGTAGGTTTCGTCGGTCAGGTTCTGCACGTTCAGCTGCAGGTCGACGTTTTTGGTCAGCTTGTAGGCCACCATGGCGTCGTAGCGTACGTAGTCATCCACCATGGTGGTGTTGGCCGTGCTACCGAATACGTCGTCGACGTAGAACGCACCGCCACCGATGGTCAGCTTCGGAGTGACCTGATAGGTCGTCCAGAGGCTGGCGCTGTTTTTCGGCGTGTTAGGCAGCTCGTTGCCGTCGTTCGCCGCGCCCAACGGGCCGCCGTCGACTTGCTCGCTGTCCATGTAGGCATAACCGGCGAAGACTTGCCATTTGTCGGTGATCTTGCCGGTGGCCGACAGTTCGACACCTTGAACGCGGGTTTTACCGGCGTTTTCATAGGACGTGGTGTCGACTTGTACCCGGGCGTTGTCTTTCTCGGTGCGGAAGATATCGGCAGTCAGCGACAGACGATCATTCAGCAGATCCCACTTGGTACCGATTTCGTAGTTCTTGGTGGTTTCCGGCTCCATGTCGCTGCTCAGCAGATTGCCGCTGCGATCCGGGGTGCCGCCCAGCGGGTTGCCTTCCTGACCTTCACCCAGGGTGTTGCCCGGTGGCGTGGCGGAGGTGGCATACGAGGCATAGATGCTGCCGTTTTCAGCCAGCTTGTAGACCACGCCGAATTGGCCTGTGACGAATTCGCTGACGTCATCGCCCTTGGACGTGGTGGTGCCGGCGGCGTTGTAGGTCTTGTAGTCGGTATCGAAATGGTCGTAACGCAGGCCCATGTTCACCAGCCACTGATCGGACAGCTCCAGCGTGTCGAACACGTACAGCGCATAGGTCTTGGCCTTGGTGTCGGTGCCGGCGTAGTTGCGCGAGATGGAACCGTCCCATGGGTCGTTCGGGTTCGGGTTGGACAGCGAGGTGCAGTTGTAGTTACTCGGCGTGCCGATCAGCGCCGGGGTGCAGTTGGTGGTCGCGGCGGCGGTACCCGGCGTGGTGTCGGTGTTGACGTTGTACGAGGACTTTTTGCCTTCCTCGCGGCTCAGCTCGATACCGGTGGCGAAGCTGTTCTTGAACCCGGCGATGTACACATCACCAAACAGATCGGTCTGGTTGGTGGTGGTCGTGGTGTTGCTGACACGGGTGTTGGCCCGACGCCAGACGCTGCCATTGTTGACGTTGCCCTTGGAGTCGTCCGGCTGGGTCAGGATGTAATCCTGCATGCTGCTGCCATGGCGCAGGGTGTTCTTGACGGTCAGCGCATCGTTCAGGTCGTGCTCGATGGCGAAGGTCGCGGTGTCGGTGCGACCCTTGCGGAAATCGCGGTCCAGACCGTAGAAGTTGCTGTCATCGCCACCGGCGTAAGGCTTGTCCGGATTGGACTTGGTGCGGGCGGCAGCAAGGCCGGCAGGAATGGTGTACGGAATGCCCGAATCCGGCGTGTCGTTACTTTCCAGGTGGTAGTAATCGAGGTTCACGCGAGTGTCGGTACCCAGGCCGAACGCCAGCGATGGCGCGATGCCCCAACGGTCGTAATCGACCTTGTCCCGGCCGGCGACGTTGCTTTCGTGGCTCATCAGGTTCAGACGGCCGGCGGCGGTGTCGGTGAACTGGTAGTTGCCGTCGAAGGTGTAGCGCTGAGTCTGATCCGAGCCCCAGGTGAAGCCACCGTCGAGCGAGTCGCCCAAGTGTGCTTTTTTACTCACCAGGTTGATGCTGCCGCCGGCAGCGCCACGGCCGCCAATGGCCGAGTTCGGGCCTTTGCTGACTTCAATCGACTCGACGGCGAAGATCTCGCGGCTTTGCGAGCCGGTGTCGCGCACGCCGTCCAGGTACGTATCGCCCTGAGCGTCGAAGCCACGAATGAATGGACGGTCACCCTGTGGGTTGCCGCCTTCACCGGCACCGAAGGTGATGCCTGGAACGGTGCGCAGCGCGTCCTGCATGTTGAGGGCGCCGGTGTCCTTGAGGACCTGTTGCGGAATGACGGTGATCGAGCGTGGCGTGTCGACCAGTGGCGCGGTGTACTTGGGCGAGGAGGCTTTTTCAACGTTGTAGGTCGTCGCGTCCTGGGCTTCGCCGTTAATCGCAGTGGCGTCGAGGGAAATCGCATTGTTCGGCGCTTTCTCGTCGGTCTTCTCGGCAGCGAAAACCATATGGCCAGCGGAGCCCGCAGTGATCGCCACGCCAATTGCAGACGCGAGCAAACGCGGTGAACTGACCGGTAATTGTGAGTGTTGGCGTGACATGAGCATTTCCCCTCCCCAAGGATTTGAGGCCGCGGAATATAGGGTAAACAAGTATCCGTATCAATTGCGAAACATTACTATTCGCACTGAATTTACATTCTTTACAATTTAACCTTACGGTTTTTGATGTTTCATTCGTCGCCAGGGTTTTACACAGGCAATAAGAATCAATATCATTGCCATCCTTTTGCCTTCAGGTGCTTCTCCATGCTGCTGCACATTCCCGGCTTGTTCGCTAAAGAAGAAGTGCAGCGCATCCGCGAGGCTCTGGAACAGGCCGATTGGGCGGATGGCAAGATCACGGCAGGTTTTCAGTCGGCCAAGGCCAAGCACAATCTGCAACTGCCCGAAGGTCATCCATTGGCCAAGGAGGTCGGCGCGGCGATGCTGGAACGGCTGTGGAAAAATCCGCTGTTCATGTCGGCCGCGCTACCGCACAAGGTCTTCCCGCCGTTGCTGAACTGCTACACGGCGGGTGGCAGCTTCGATTTCCACATCGACAACGCCGTGCGCCAGCCAAAGAACAGCATCGAGCGGGTGCGCACCGATCTGTCGGCGACCCTGTTTTTCAGCGAGCCCGACGACTATGACGGCGGCGAACTGGAGATCCAGGACACCTTCGGCACCCAACGGGTGAAGTTGCCCGCCGGCGATATGGTCCTGTACCCCGGCACCAGCCTGCACAAGGTCAATGCCGTCACCCGCGGCACGCGCTTTGCCTCGTTTTTCTGGACCCAAAGCCTGGTCCGCGAAGACAGCCAGCGTGCCTTGCTGTTTGAAATGGACGGGGCGATCCAGCAGCTGACGCAAGATATGCCCGACCACCCTTCGCTGATCCGCCTGACCGGCACTTACCACAACCTGCTGCGCCGCTGGGTCGAGGTATGAGTTTTCAATTGCGCCGCGAAGAAGTGCTCGACGGCGATCGCCTCAAAGCCATGCTCAATGAAAGCCCCGCGAGCGCGGCTCAGGCGATTCTGATCGCGGCCCGTGAAGGCGTGCTCGACGCTCAGGCCCTGCTCGGGCAGATCCTGCTGGACGGGCGAGGGATCGCGCAAGATCAGCCGCTGGCCGTGCGCTGGTTCGCAATCGCCGCTCAGCGAGGTCATCTGATGGCGCGCAACATGCTCGGTCGTTGTCATGAGCATGGCTGGGGGTGTGCTGCCGATGCGGCGGTTGCTGCGGTGCATTATCGCGTTGCCGCCGAAGCGGGTCTCGATTGGGCGATGTACAACTACGCCAATCTGCTGGCGACCGGGCGCGGGGTGATGATAGACCCGGTTCAAGCGTTGAGCCTGTATCGACAGGCCGCAGAACTGGGGCATGCGAAATCGATGAATCTACTGGGGCGTTATCTGGAAGAAGGGCAAATTTGTCCAGCCGATCCATTGGCGGCAAGGTGTTGGTATCGACGATCGGCGGAAGGTGGGGATTTTCGAGGCCAGTTCAGTTTTGCGGCGTTGTTGGCCGATGAGGGGCAAGTCGACGAAGCGTTGTCCTGGTTGCGCCAGGCATTGGCTGGCGGTAACCAGAATTTTCTGCGAGTGAGTGGCGAGGCGTTACTCAACGCCCCGCACCCCGTCATTCGAGCGATGGCTCAACAGTATCAGCAGCGTGCGTCGCAACTCGCTCAACAAGTGACTTGACTCTTTACTTATAAATGGTTTTACCAAAGTGCAGAATGAGCAGATCAGTCTAACGCCCTTGTCAGAGCTCTGGCATTCACATCCACTTTTTTCCAGTCTTCGAGAACTGCTCGCAGGCTGGTAACAAATGTTCTTAGTGTCAGGAATTCGTGAATCCCGTCCACTTTGTTTTTTGACGAGTCAATATATTCTGAAATAGTGATCCACAAGGTCTCCACCAGAGCCACACTGCTGATAGCGTCGTTGATAAAAGTATCTATGACGGATAGACGGTTATGCAGTGTTTGCAGGGTCCCTGTAAGAATGTACTTCTGGCGGACTTGCTCGGTGAGCTCGTTCCGGCGACGGATCAAAGGGTCTACCTCAATTTTTTTTGCTACCTCTTTGGCAGCCGGAACCAGAAATAGGGTGGGGTGAAATGAAAAAACTTGATCGTAAATATTTAATTCGTACGCTTTGGTTGTTTTTTCAACCAATTGTTGGGCAGCGTCGATTTCGGCGTTGAGCCGGGTGATTTCTGCGGACACTTCATGAGGGTCGGCCAGCTTCAGCTTTTTGCTGATCATTACCGATATTTCATTGTTCAACTCCTTTTTGAAGATACGAAGGCGTAGCTCAATGTTAGTGCTGCTCATCCTTTTTTGTTCGATGGAGCTGGCAATGAACTGGATGGAGTCCTTGATAGTCGGGAATCTGTTTTTCTCTTCCTGGCCCACCTGCAAAGGCGGCAGCAGGGCGATTTCTTCTTCGGACAGTCCTTCAAGAGTGCCCAGGTAGTTTTTATAACCTGGCATTGTCACAACGGCATCGATAATGTCATTTCCGAAGGAAGTCAGGTCGGCATGGAAGGCGTTAAGGCTGCCGGCAACTTTTTTCATCGATAATTCGATGTCGTTCCAGCTGTTTGCGTTGCTTGCGATTTTGGCAAAAGTGCTGGCAATTTCATACGGCTCCAGGCCTGCGATACCACTCCCTTCACCTTTGAGAAACTGTTGAACCTCACTCTGGGTGATTGGAAGTGCATTTGCGGTGGTGACGTACTCTTTGATACGTGTAATGTCGCTTTTGGTAATGATCGATGGGGATGCAACAGGTGCGGCATTATGATCCATGGTTTAAATCCTTTTAGAATAATGGAGTGAGGTCGCAGAATAACCTTGTTTTGGATGCTTTTATATGGCGGGTCTGTAACGCGTTATGAAGTTGGAGTGCAGAACTTTATTGCCAATAAGCAGCAATAAAAAAACCCGTGAAATTCACGGGTTTTTATGGGTGACTACTAATTAAACGTAAAACGATTTCAGCGGCGGGAAGCCATTGAATTCAACGGCGCTGTAGCTGGTGGTGTAGGCACCGGTCGACAACCAGTACATACGATCACCAATGGCCAGGTTCAGCGGCAAACCGTACTTGTAGTTTTCGTACATGATGTCGGCGCTGTCGCAGGTCGGGCCGGCGATGACCACTTCTTCCATTTCGCCTTTCTTCTCGGTCCAGATCGGGAACTTGATGGCTTCGTCCATGGTTTCGATCAGGCCGGAGAACTTGCCCACATCCGTGTACACCCAGCGCTCGACGGCGGTGCGGGATTTACGCGCAACCAGCACCACTTCGCTGACCAGAATGCCAGCGTTGGCGATCAGCGAACGGCCAGGTTCCAGGATGATTTCCGGCAGGTCGTCACCGAAGTCTTCCTTGAGGAAGCGGATGATTTCTTCGGCGTAGGTTTCCAGGCTGTTGGTGCGGGTGATGTAGTTGGCTGGAAAGCCACCGCCCATGTTGATCAGCTTGAGCACGATGCCGTCTTCTTCCTTCAGGCGCTCGAAGATCACTTTGACCTTGGCGATCGCCGCGTCCCAGACGCTGATGTCGCGCTGTTGCGAGCCGACGTGGAAGGAAATGCCGTAAGGCACCAGACCGAGGTCGCGGGCCAGGATCAGCAGGTCCATGGCCATGTCGGTCTGGCAGCCGAATTTGCGCGACAAAGGCCAGTCAGCCGTGGTCGAGCCTTCGGTGAGAATACGCACGTAGACTTTCGAGCCCGGTGCCGCCTTGGCGATGTTGCGCAGGTCGGCTTCGGAGTCGGTGGAGAACAGGCGCACGCCTTTCTCGTAGAAATAACGGATGTCTCTGGATTTCTTGATGGTGTTGCCATAGCTGATACGGTCGGCGCTGACGCCGCGGTCCATCACCTTGTCCAGCTCATAGATCGAGGCGATGTCGAAGCTCGACCCCTTATCTTTCAACAGGTCAATGATCTCGACAGCCGGGTTGGCTTTTACCGCGTAATAGACTTTGGCGAATTCGAAACCGGCGCGCAGGTCATCGTAGGCCTGGCTGATCATCGCGGTGTCGATCACCACGAACGGGGTTTCTTGCTTGTCGGCGAATGCCTTCATTTTGTCAAAGGTAGCGCGCTCGAAATAATCTTCGACGTTGATCGACATTGCTGGAGACTCCTAAGGGCAAACTGAAATTAACAATGGGTGCAAATGAACGTCCTCCGTATCCCCACTTTGGTTCGCCTACTTCCCAAGGCATGTCGCCGAAAGCAAAAAGGCCATGGGAAGCGGTGCTTTCCCTTGGCCTTGCTGTCTCGTCGTCAGTACTTGAGCCGGATGGATCGTTTCCAGCATGGACGTTCGGCGCGAACTTTAGGGCGTGAGGGGCTTGAGATCAACAAAAAATGTCGCGTTATTGCACGCTTCCGTCGTGCGGTGCCTTGTACCCAATGATGTAGCTGACCAGCATGACAGTGTGATGTTCCCGGTAGAAGGATATTTGAGGTGTTTGCAACCGCCTGTAGGAGCAAGCTTGCTCGCGATGGGCGTTAACGAAAATGCGTGGTTCCTGAGTCAACGCGGCGCTCTCAGGTCCATCGCGAGCAAGCTCGCTCCTACAGGGAAGGCGTCAGATCAGGCGACGGCAGTCTCGGCCGGCGAAACAATGCTGGTCTTGCCGCCACGGGACTTGCCGGAACTGAGGTACTCGGCAATCGATTCCTGGGTCACTTCACCCAGGAACACCCGCTCGGCATCCATCACCGGCAGCCACGAACGGTTGAACTCGTACATGCGCGACAACAGGATGCGCAAGTGCTCGTCGTACGCCGCGGTGGCATTGAACTCGCGCCGGTATTGCGCGCAAGTGCCGGTCTGACGGTGCAGGTCGCGACGTCGTACATAACCGAGCGCCTTATTCTCACCATCAGTGACCACCACATAACGACGGTCAAGTTCGTCCATCAATTCCAACGCTTCGGCCACCGGGGTTTCCGGGCTCACCGACGGCGCGTTGTCCGCCGCATCTTCGGCTTTTACCAGCAACAGCCGCTTGAGCGTGCTGTCCTGGCCGACGAAGTTGCTGACAAAGTCGTCCACCGGGTGCGCGAGCAAGGTGTCCGGATGGTCGATCTGCAGCAGCTTGCCGGCGCGGAAGATCGCGATCTTGTCGCCCAGCTTGATAGCTTCGTCGATGTCATGGCTGACCATGATCACCGTCTTGTTCAGCGCCCGTTGCATCTCGAAGAACTCGTTCTGGATCATCTCGCGGTTGATCGGGTCGACCGCGCCAAACGGTTCATCCATCAGCAGCAACGGCGCATCGGCCGCCAGGGCGCGAATCACGCCGATCCGCTGTTGCTGGCCGCCGGACAACTCACGCGGGTAGCGATTCAGGTACTGCTTGGGCTCGAGCTTGATCATGCTCATCAACTCGCGGGCGCGGTCGTGGCATTTCTGCTTGTCCCAGCCCAGCAGGCGCGGAACGATGGTGATGTTTTCCTCGATGGTCATGTTCGGGAACAAGCCGATCTGCTGGATCACATAACCGATGTTGCGACGCAGGGTCACGGCGTCGAGGTCGGTGGTGTCTTCGCCATTGATCAGGATCTTGCCCGAGGTCGGCTTGATCAGGCGGTTGATCATTTTCAGCGTGGTGCTTTTGCCGCAGCCCGATGGCCCGAGGAACACACAGATCTCGCCTTCATTGACGGTCAGGCTTACCGAGTCCACGGCTTTCACATCTTTGCCGTTGCTTTGGAAGGTCTTGCTGAGGTTTTGAAGTTCGATCATTTCAGGAGTCCTTTTGGAGTCAGCGTGCGTTGCAGCCATTGCAGAAGCAGGTCGGCGAAGATGGCCAGGAGGCTGACCAGCACGGCGCCGACGATCAGCATCGACATGTCGCTGCGGCTGATTGAAGCGAGAATGAGTACACCGAGGCCACCGGCGCCGATGGTCGCGGCGATGGTCATGACGCCAATGTTCATGACCACGGCGGTGCGCACACCGGCGAGGATCACCGGCACGGCAATCGGCAGTTCGACCATGCGCAGGCGCTGGCCGAAGGTCATGCCGATGCCGCGGGCGGCTTCGCGAATGCCGGGTTCGACGCCGGTCAGGGCGAGGTAGGTGTTACGCATGATCGGCAGCAGCGAGTACAAAAATACGGCGGTAATCGCCGGCATCGGGCCCAGGCCCTGGCCGAATTTCGAGTAGAACGGCAGCAGCAGGCCGAACAGGGCAATCGATGGCACGGTCAGCAGCACCGTGGCGCTGGCCTGTAACGGGCCGGCGAGTGTCGGGAAGCGCGTCATCAGGATGCCCAGCGGCACGCCAACCAGGATCGCCAATGTCACGGCAATGCCGACCAGCGTGATGTGCTGCCAGGTCAATTGCGCGACCTGCGCCCAGTCGAGATGGGAAAAGGCGTTCAGAAATTCCATGTCTTTTCCTCCTCAGTTGATAGGGTGCTGGCGCAGGAAATCTGCGGCAACGGATGAAGGGCTTTCGTGATCGACGTCGACCCGCGCATTCAGCGCACGCATGGTGGCGTCATCGAACAGTTCGGCCAGCGGTTTGATGTCTTCCGCCAGTGCCGGATGGGCGTCGAGGTACACCTGACGTACCACCGGGGCTGCGGTGTAATCCGGGAAGTAGTGCTTGTCGTCTTCCAGCAACTTGAGCTTGAAGGCGTTCAAGCGGCCGTCGGTGGTATAGACCAGGCCGGCAAACACCTGGCTATTACGCAGGGCGGTGTAGACCAGCCCGGCATCCATCTGGCGGGTGTTTTTACGGGTCAGGTTCATGCCATAGAGGTCGACCATGCCGGCCATGCCATCGGAACGGTTGGCGAACTCGGTGTCCAGGGCGACGAGGTGGTTGGTCTTCGACTCAGCCTGCATCACCGTGTTCAGCTCGCTGATGGTGTTGATCTGCGGATAAGCCTTCGCGGTTTTTTCCGGGAGTGCCAGGGCGTAGGTATTGCTGAACTTCGACGGGGTGAGCCAGACCAGGCCTTTTTTCCCGTCGAGTTCTTTCACCTTCGCGTAGGACTGCGCGCTGTCGAGTTTGTCGGTGACATGGTTGTAAGCCACCAGCGACACGCCGGTGTATTCCCATATCAGGTCCAGCTGGCCGCTTTCCTGAGCGCTGCGGGCGAGGTTGCTGCCCAGACCGCCGGTCACCTGGGTGTCGTAACCCTTGGTGCGCAGGTACTGGGAGGTGATTTCCGCGAGCAGGGTCTGTTCGGTGAACACCCGGGCGCCGATGCGAATCACCGGTTTTTCAGCGGCTTGGGCAAATCCTGCGAACAGCAGGGCGCAGCCTAAAAATAAGCATAGCTTTTTCATATCGATTCCTTTGCCGAGGCTTAAGACGGGCGCAGCCCGCGTTCGAGCCAGAGGCGGCTGGCGAGTGTCACCAGGCCGTCGAGCAGCAAGGCCAGCAGGGCGGTGCAGGCCGCGCCGAGCATCAGTTGCGGCTGATTGTTCAGGGCGATGCCGGGGAAAATCAGACTGCCCAGACTGTTGGCGCCGATCAGGAACGCCAGGGGTGCGGTACCGACGTTGATCGCCAGCGCCACGCGCACGCCACCGATGATGATCGGCACGGCGTTCGGCAGTTCGACCCGCCACAACACCTGAGTCGGTGTCATGCCGATGCCGACGGCCGCTTCCTTGAGCGAACCCTGCACATTTTTCAGGCCTTCATAGGTGTTGCGCACGATCGGCAACAGCGAGGCGAGGAACAGGGCGAAGATCGCGGGACCGCTGCCGATGCCGAGGATACCCAGGGCGATGGCCAGTACGGCAAGAGGCGGCACGGTGTTGCCGATGTTGAAGATCTGCATGAAGCGTTCGGCGCGTCCAACCATGGTCGGGCGGCTGAGGAAGATACCGGCGGGTATGCCCACTACAAGGGCGGCCAGCATGGAAAAGAGGACCAGAATCAGATGAGCTTGCAGGTAGAACAACAAATCGTCGCGGTAATGTTCGATCGTGTTGATGCCAATCCAATGGATCAGCAGGGCCAGGAGGGCGACGACAACCGCACCTCCTATCAGCCCCTTGCCATAGCGAATAGCCACAGGCGGACTCCTTTTGTTCAGTCGGCGGACGCAGTCCCGTGTGGCATGCCATTCCTGGCTGCCGGGATCAACGTTCGCGAGAAGCAGCTCATGCCGTGCGCGTCCCCCCTGTGGGAGCGAGCCAGCTCGCGAAGGACGTCAACGATGACGCGTGCATTCTGAATGAACGCATTCGTCTGGACGTTTTTCGCGAGCAGGCTCGCTCCTACAGGAGAAAGGCGTACGGCTTATCGAGCCATAAGCGCAGCCTCGTCAGGCTAACTTGCTGATTTTTCAACCCTGACGAATAGTCGTAACAGGGGAGTGGACGCCTCCACGGTCTGAAAGGTTCCCATCTGAAGCAGCATTTGGCCACCCCTAATGTGCTCAACGGTTCGGTTATTGACTCAAGTTGGGCTATAATCTGCGCCCTTTTTTGAATCACCTGCCAGGCGATTTCCCATGACCAAACAGGCCGCCGAAGTCGCGAAACGCCGCACTTTCGCCATTATTTCCCACCCCGATGCCGGTAAAACCACCATCACCGAGAAGCTCTTGCTGATGGGCAAGGCGATTGCGGTTGCCGGCACGGTGAAATCTCGCAAGTCCGACCGCCATGCCACCTCCGACTGGATGGAAATGGAAAAACAACGGGGTATTTCCATTACCACGTCGGTCATGCAGTTCCCGTATCGCGACCACATGATCAACCTGCTCGACACCCCGGGCCACGAAGACTTCTCCGAAGACACCTACCGCACCCTGACGGCGGTGGACTCGGCCTTGATGGTCCTCGACGGCGGTAAAGGCGTTGAGCCACGTACGATTGCGTTGATGGACGTCTGCCGTCTGCGTGACACGCCGATCGTCAGCTTCATCAACAAACTCGACCGTGACATCCGCGACCCGATCGAACTGCTCGACGAAATCGAAGCGGTCCTGAAGATCAAGGCGGCGCCGATCACCTGGCCGATCGGTTGCTACCGCGACTTCAAGGGCGTTTATCACCTCGCCGACGACTACATCATCGTCTACACCGCCGGTCACGGCCACGAGCGCACCGATGTGAAAATCATCGAGAAGCTCGATTCCGATGAAGCCCGCGCGCATTTGGGCGACGAGTACGATCGCTTCGTCGAACAGCTGGAACTGGTGCAGGGTGCCTGCCACGAATTCAACCAGCAGGAATTCCTCGACGGCCAACTGACGCCGGTGTTCTTCGGTACCGCACTGGGCAACTTCGGTGTCGATCACGTGCTCGATGCCGTGGTCAACTGGGCGCCGAAACCGCTGGCCCGTGTCGCCAACGAACGCACCGTGGAACCGGTCGAAGAGAAATTCGCCGGCTTCGTGTTCAAGATCCAGGCGAACATGGACCCGAAACACCGCGACCGCATCGCCTTCATGCGCATTTGCTCCGGCAAGTACGAAAAAGGCATGAAGATGCGCCACGTGCGCACCGGCAAAGACGTGCGGATCGGCGATGCCCTGACGTTCTTCTCCTCCGAGCGTGAGCAGCTTGAGGAAGCGTTTGCTGGCGACATCATCGGCCTGCACAACCACGGCACCATCCAGATCGGCGACACCTTCACCGAAGGCGAAGTCCTGGGCTTCACCGGCATCCCGCACTTCGCCCCGGAACTGTTCCGTCGCGTGCGCCTGCGTGATCCGCTGAAATCCAAGCAGCTGCGTCAAGGCCTGCAGCAACTGGCGGAAGAGGGCGCGACCCAGGTGTTCTTCCCCGAGCGCAGCAACGACATCATCCTCGGCGCCGTCGGTGTGCTGCAGTTCGATGTGGTCGCCAGCCGTTTGAAAGAGGAATACAAGGTCGAGTGCTCCTACGAGCCGATCACCGTGTATTCCGCGCGCTGGATCGATTGCGACGATAAGAAGAAGCTCGAGGAATTCCGAGTCAAGGCCGTGGAAAACCTCGCGGTCGACGGCGGCGGTCACCTGACCTACCTGGCCCCGACCCGGGTCAACCTGGCACTGATGGAAGAGCGCTGGCCGGACGTGAAATTCCGCGCGACCCGTGAACATCATTAAACGCTGACCTGAAACACCAAAAGCCCCGTTGCGAAAGCCGCGGGGCTTTTTGTTGCTCATGGGTCTGCTTGGGCGAAGCGTTGGTCAGATTGAGTTGAGGCACCACAACTATGTAGGAGCAAGCTTGCTCGCGATGACGGCAGATCAGACAACATCAATGGCAGTGAAGGCCTCTCCGGGCGCGAGCTCGCCCCCACAGGTTTGAAATTAGTCAGCCTAAAATGAACGGCAGTCGTCTCTTGGGAACATGTCCCCTGATAGAAAACCATCTGCCATGCGTGTGGGATCAGCCAATACCGATCTCTTCTTTGAACAGATCCAGAAAGCTTTTCAACCGGTCATGGCGAATCTGCGCCAGACGTTGTCCCGTCACGGTCTGGAAACCATCTGCCAAGTGCAGCAACTTGGTCTGAAAATGATCAAGGCAAAAGCGTTTGTCGTCGTAGTCGCGCTGGTTGGCTTCGGGGTCCTGCGGGTCGTATAGCGCGTGACCTAAGCGTCCGCCAACGTAGAACATGCGTGCGACTCCGACCATGCCTAAGGCGTCCAGGCGGTCAGCGTCTTGCATGATTTTCGCTTCCAGCGAGGTCGGGGCGATGCTGGCTGAAAAACTATGGGCTTCGATGGCATGGGCGACAAGGTTGATTTTTGTGCTCATCCAGCCTATCTCCGCCAACACCTGTGATGCTTTCTGCGCCGCTAGCATTGACGCTTGTGATCGTAGCGGCGAGTTTTTTTCCACTGTCACGCAATCGTGCAGCAGCACCGCTGCCAAAAGCACTTCAAGATTGCCTCCCTCTTGCGCATGAAGCGTGCGGGCGTTGTTCCACACCCTCTGTAGGTGCGACAGATCGTGAGCACCGTCCTCCGACGGTTCCAGTGCATGAGGCAGCAGAGTATCGGCGAGAGATTGCAACGGAGCAAAAACAGTTGTGATCATCAAATATCCCTAATTGCAAACGTGCTTGTTTTGGGAGGCCTCCATGCGCGAGCGTCAACCCTGCGACGAACTATCGACGTGCGCAAGAATCTGGCCCCGCCCCGGGTCAACCTGGCGCTGATGCAAGAGCGCTGTCCGGACGTGAAATTCCGCGCGGCGTGAGCATCGTTAAGCGCTGACCTGAAACACCCAAAGCCCCGTTGCGAAAGCTGCGGGGTTTTGGGGGCGGCGTTCCGACGATGCTCAAGGGCGCCGCATTCATTCAGGAAGGGCGCGTTATCGTTGGCCTCCATCGCGAGCAAGCTTGCTCCTACAGGGGACATCATCTCTGTTAAATAACCATTCGCCATAGCGATTATGCAAAACCATTCTCTGCGTGGGTGGCATTTCCCGGCGATCATCAACGTTCTGGTTTGAGAACCCGCTCGATCACAACTGTCTCGCACAAAAGCCACGGCACCCGGGTTCGTCGTGGGCAGGAGGGAGTCGGCTATGAGCATGTTTCTTCGCGGTATTTTGTTGCTGAAGGTGTTGGTGTTGCTGTCCCTCGGTTCGTCCGCGGCGTGGGCGGAGTGTCAGGAGCATGACAAACAGGCCTGGAATTGGCAGGGCACGCAGAGCGAGACGATGATTGCCCAATCCGGATCAGAGGCGGGTGACCAGAGTCTGGCTGGCAGCTCGGAAGAGGACGATTCGATGGACGGTGACGAGGGCGAGGACGACACCCAGACATAAACCGCAAACAAAATAAACCTCTTCTGCGCCGACTGATGTGCAATCGCGGTGGAAGAGGTTGGGTTATCACTTAACCCTGGATGAAACACAGTCCCTGTGGGAGCGGGCTTGCTCCCGAAAGCGGTTTGTCAGTTGATACTTCTATTGACTGATCCTCCGCCTTCGCGAGCAAGCTCGCTCCCACAGTTTTTTGTGCCGGTTACAGGTTTGCTTATGCCGCGCCGTCGAGGAACTGTTCGGCGTAGTGGCACGCCACCTGGCGGCTGTCGAGCAGGCGCAGGACCGGTTCTTCAGTGCTGCAGCGCTCGGTCGCGTACGGGCAGCGCTTGTGGAAAGCACAGCCGGACGGCGGGTTCAGCGGGTTGGGCAATTCGCCGACGATCTTGATTTTCGGCTTGTCCGGGTCCGGGTGGATGGTCGGCGTCGCCGACAACAGCGCCTGGGTGTACGGGTGCAAAGGACGGGTGTAGATGTCTTCCTTGGGACCCATTTCCACCGGACGGCCGAGGTACATCACCATCACGTGATCAGCCACGTGCCGCACCACCGCCAGGTTGTGGGAGATGAACACGTAGGCGGTGTTGAACTCTTGCTGCAGATCCATGAACAGGTTCAGCACCTGCGCCTGGATCGACACGTCCAGCGCCGAAGTCGGTTCGTCCGCCACCAGCACTTTCGGTTGCAGCATCATCGCCCGGGCCAGGGCGATCCGCTGGCGCTGACCGCCGGAGAACATGTGCGGATAACGCTGGTAATGCTCAGGGCGCAAGCCTACCTGCTTCATCATCGCCTGGACTTTTTCACGGCGCTCAACCGCTGAAAGATTGGTATTGATCAGCAGCGGTTCGGCCAGCTGATCACCGACTTTCTGCCGCGGGTTCAACGAGGCGTACGGGCTCTGGAACACCATCTGCACGTCTTTGCGCAGCTGCTTGCGCTGGGCCTTGTCGGCGCCGGCAACTTCCTGCCCGGCGATTTTCAAGGAGCCGGAGGAGGGCTCTTCGATCAAGGTCAATGCGCGAGCGAGGGTGGATTTGCCGCAACCCGACTCGCCTACAACCGCGAGGGTCTTGCCGGCTTCCAGTTCGAACGACACACCATTGAGCGCACGCACGGTGGCGTGGCCCTTGAACAGGCCGCGGGACACTTCGTAGTGACGGGTCAGGTTGCGGGCGGTAAGTACGACGGCCATTACGCCACCTCCTGATTCAGCGGGTAGAAGCAGCGGGCGAGGCTATGGCTTTTCGGGTCAAGGGCCGGACGTTGCGTGCGGCAGTTTTCCTGCACGTACGGGCAGCGCGGCGACAGCAGGCAGCCTTGCGGGCGGTCGTAACGACCGGGAACGATGCCCGGCAGCGTCGACAGGCGCGCGGCGCCGAGGCTGTGTTCCGGAATCGCCTTGAGCAGCGCTTCGCTGTACGGGTGGGCCGGGATGTCGAACAGTTGTGGCACCTGACCGACTTCCACCGCTTGCCCCGCGTACATCACGCACACACGCTGGGCGGTTTCGGCCACGACCGCGAGGTCGTGGGTGATCAGCACCAGGCCCATGTTCTGCTCTTTTTGCAGGGCCAGCAGCAGGTCCATGATCTGCGCCTGAATGGTCACGTCCAGCGCCGTGGTCGGCTCATCGGCGATCAACAGTTTCGGTTCGCCGGCAATCGCCATGGCGATCGCAACGCGCTGGCTCATGCCGCCGGACAGTTGATGCGGGTAGGCACTCATGCGGCTGGCGGCGCCGGGGATTTCCACTTTTTCCAGCAGTTCGATGGCGCGGGCACGGGCTTGCTTGCCGGACATTTTCAGGTGCAGGCGCAGCACTTCCTCTATCTGGAAACCGACGGTGTAGCTCGGGTTCAGCGCGGTCATCGGGTCCTGGAACACCATGGCCAGGTCTTTGCCGACGATTTGCCGGCGCTGGCGGTTGCTCAGCTTGAGCATGTTCTTGCCGTCGAAATTCAGGGCGTCGGCGGTGACGATCCCCGGATGCTCGATCAGGCCCATCAGCGCCATCATGGTCACGGACTTGCCGGAACCCGATTCGCCAACGATGGCCAGCACTTCGCCCTTGTCCACGGTAATGTCGAGCCCGTCGACCACGGGTACGGCGTTCTTGTCGCCGAAGCGAACGTTGAGATTCTTGATTTCCAACAGTGACATGTGAATCTCCTCAGGCGGCGTTCTTGAGTTTTGGGTCCAGCGCATCGCGCAGGCCGTCGCCCATCAAGTTGATTGCCAGCACGCTGAGCAAAATGGTCAAGCCGGGCAGGCTGACGACCCACCAGGCGCGTTCGATGTAGTCGCGAGCCGAAGCCAGCATGGTGCCCCACTCAGGCGTTGGCGGTTGTACGCCAAGGCCGAGGAAGCCCAGTGCCGCGGCATCGAGAATCGCCGAGGAGAAACTCAGGGTCGCCTGAACGATCAGCGGCGCCATGCAGTTGGGCAGCACCGTGACGAACATCAGGCGTGGCAGACCGGCACCGGCCAGGCGCGCGGCGGTCACGTAGTCGCGGTTCAGTTCGCCCATCACTGCGGCGCGGGTCAGACGAACATAGGACGGCAACGAAACCACGGCGATGGCAATAATGGTGTTGATCAGGCCAGGGCCGAGGATGGCGACAATCGCCACGGCCAGCAGCAGGGACGGCAGGGCCAGCATGATGTCCATCAGACGCATGATGGTCGGGCCCAGAATCCGCGGGAAGAACCCGGCGAACAGACCCAACAGGATCCCCGGAATCAGCGACATCACCACCGACGACAAACCGATCAGCAGGGACAGGCGCGAACCGTTGATCAACCGCGACAGCAGGTCGCGCCCCAGTTCATCGGTGCCGAGCAGGAACTGGATCTGCCCACCTTCCAGCCAGGCCGGCGGGGTCAGCAGGAAGTCACGGTACTGCTCGCTCGGGTTATGCGGGGCAACCCAGGGCGCGAAGATCGCGCAGAAAATGATCAGCAGCATGAACATCAGGCCGGCAACGGCGCCTTTGTTGCGGGAGAAGGCGTGCCAGAATTCTTTGTACGGCGACGGGTACAGCAGGCTTTGATCGACTGTTACCGCTTGATTTGAAGTTGAAGCTGGAGTGGTCATGGTCATGATGATCTCAGCGCTGATGACGGATGCGTGGGTTGGCAAAGCCGTAGAGGATGTCCACCACGAAGTTGACCAGAATCACCAGGCAGGCGATTAACAGGATGCCGTTCTGCACCACGGGATAATCCCGGGCGCCAATGGCTTCGATCAGCCATTTGCCGATGCCGGGCCAGGAGAAGATGGTTTCGGTCAGGACCGCACCGGCCAGCAATGTGCCGACTTGCAGGCCGACCACGGTCAGCACCGGAATCAGCGCGTTACGCAGACCGTGGACGAACACCACGCGCGACGGTGACAGGCCTTTGGCGCGGGCGGTACGGATGTAGTCCTCGCGCAGCACTTCGAGCATCGAAGAACGGGTCATCCGCGCGATCACCGCCAGCGGGATGGTACCCAGCACGATGGCCGGCAGGATCAGGTGATGCAGGGCATCGAAGAAGGCACCGACGTCATCGGCCAGCAGCGTATCGATCAGCATGAAGCCGGTCCGCGGCTCGATGTCGTAGAGCAGGTCGATCCGCCCGGACACCGGGGTCCAGCCCAGGGACACCGAGAAGAACATGATCAGGATCAGGCCCCACCAGAAGATCGGCATCGAATACCCCGCCAGGGAGATGCCCATCACCCCGTGGTCGAACAGGGATCCTCGCTTGAGTGCCGCGATCACCCCGGCCAGCAGGCCCAGGATGCCGGCGAACAGCAGGGCGGCCATGGACAGTTCCAGAGTCGCGGGGAACAGCGAGCTGAACTCGGTCCAGACGCTTTCCCGGGTGCGCAGGGATTCGCCGAGATCGCCCTGGGCCAGTTTGCCGATGTAATCCAGGTATTGGGCATACAGGGGTTTGTTCAGACCAAGGCGTTCCATTGCCTGAGCATGCATTTCGGGGTCGACCCGACGTTCACCCATCATCACTTCCACGGGGTCGCCCGGAATCATGCGAATCAACGCGAAAGTCAGCAAGGTGATGCCGAAGAACGTAGGGATCAACAACCCCAGTCGGCGGGCAATAAAACTAAACATCGTGTGGTGTACCTCATCAGCCGGTTAGGCGTGCCCGGCGTCCCTGGGGTCAGGGACACCGGGAATTTTCTTATCTACTTCACCTGGGTGGTGGCGAAGTTATTGGTGGTGAGCGGGCTAATGCTATAGCCCTCTACGTTGTTGCGCATTGCGGTGAACATACGGGTATGCGCGATGCTGATCCATGGCTGGTCCTGGTTGAAAATGACCTGGGCTTGCTCATAGAGCGCCGCGCGTTCGGCAGGGTTCACTTTGGCCCGGGCTTCATCGAGCAGCGCCTGGAACTTCTCGTTGCACCAGCGCGCGTAGTTTTCGCCGTTTTTTGCGGCCTCGCAACTGAGCATAGGCGTCAGGAAGTTATCCGGGTCGCCGTTATCGCCCGCCCATCCGGCGGACACCATGTCGTGCTCGCCGTTTTTGGCGCGCTTGAGCATTTCCCCCCATTCCATCACGCGGATGTCGATCCTGATCCCGACCTTGGCGAGGTCGGCCTGCATCATTTGCGCGCCGAGCATCGGGTTCGGGTTGGTCGCGCCACCGCCATTGCGGGTGAACAGGGTAAACACGGTGCCCTCAGGAACGCCGGCTTCCTTCAACAGGGCGCGGGCTTTGCCCAGGTCGCGGGGCGGGTTGTTCAGGCTGTGGTTGTAGCCCAGCAAGGTGTCCGGGTACGGATTGACCGCCACCGTCGCATTGCCTTTGCCAAACAGCGCGTTGACCGCCGCTTCCTTGTCGAAAGCAATGTCGATGGCTTTGCGTACGCGCACATCACTCAAATATTTGTGAGTGGTGTTGATGGCGATATACGCGACGGTCATCGCGTTCATTTCATCGACTTTCAGCTGGGTATCTTTCTTGATGCTCGGGATGTCATCCGGCTTCGGATACAGTGCGACCTGGCACTCGTTGGCCTTGAGTTTCTGCAGGCGCACGTTGTTGTCGGTGGCGATGGCGAAGATCAGTGCGTCTGCCGGTGGCTTGCCGCGGAAGTAGTCCGGGTTGGCCTTGAAGCGAACCTGGGCGTCCTTGTTGTAGCGCTGGAAAATGAACGGCCCGGTGCCGACCGGTTTATTGTTTAGATCGCCGGTTTTGTCGGCCTTGAGCAGGTGGTCGGCGTACTCGGCGGAGTAGATCGAAGAAAAGGCCATGGCAATGTCGGCCAGGAACGGTGCTTCGCGACGGGTCAGGGTGAATTTCACCGTGCTGTCGTCGAGCTTCTCGACACTTTTGAGCAGTTCCTTGAAGCCCATGCTTTCAAAGTACGGGAAGCCTACGCTCGACTTGTTGTGCCACGGGTGTTTCGGGTCCAGCTGACGCTGGAAGCTCCAGACTACATCGTCGGCATTCATGTCACGGGTCGGCTTGAAGTAGTCGGTGGTGTGAAACTTGACGCCTTTGCGCAGGTGGAAAGTGTAGGTCAGACCGTCCTCGCTGATGTCCCAGGCGTCTGCCAGGGCAGGAATCACATCAGTGGTGCCGGGCTTGAAGTCGGCCAGGCGATTGAAGATGGTTTCGGCCACTGCATCGGCGGTGACCGCTGTCGTGTACTGGACCATGTCGAAGCCTTCGGGGCTGGCTTCGGTGCAGACCACCAGGGGTTTGGCCGAGACGCCAACAGCGACGCTCAGCAACGCGGCAGCGATGGCCGCACGTAGGGGAAGCATTTTCATCAAGAACCCTCTGCAAACGGTTAAAAGACCGCATCCAGTTGGCCGACCCGTGACGAGTCAGCCGTCTGGCTGGCGTTTTACAGAATGTTGAACGGGATGGTGGTCACGAGACGGAACTCGTTGATGCTGCCATCCGCCTGGTTTTCGCTGGCGCGGTGAGTCGTGTAGGTCGCGCGGATCGCCGTGGCTTTCAGCGGGCCGCTCTGCACCGCGTACGCAGTGCCGATTCCGTATTCCTGGTGATGTTCGCCATCCTGGGCCTGGATGCCGTCGTAGCCTCTGCCCGCCACGCCTTCGTTACCCTTGTAGTGAGTACCGTCGATCCCCCAGCCGCGTGCGCTGTAGATGTTGAACTTCAAACCTGGCACGCCGTATTCGGCCATGTTCAGACCATAGGCCACCTGGAAGGATTTCTCGTTCGGGCCGTTGAAGTCCGACAGCAGGGAGTTGGCCAGGTAGATGCCGTTGGTTTCGTGCAGGTAGTCGAAGTACTCGTCGCCGTTAATTTCCTGGTACGAGAAGGTCAGGCTGTGGGCCTGATGGGTCAGTCCGAGCGACAGGGAGTAGGTGTCGTTGTCGATATTGCCGATCAGCGCTTTGCCTTCTTCCTGGGTCTTGTAGTAGTTCAGGCCGGTGGTCAGGCTCAAAACCTGGCTGTCGCCCAGCACATGGCTGGCGCCGAAGTAGTACTGGTTCCAGATGTCTTCGGCCTGGGTGGCCCAGAGGCTGGTGGTCAGGCTGGCAAATGGGGTGTAGGTGATGCCGGCGGTGTGGACGTGATCGCTTTCAACGATGCCGTTGGCATATTCGGTGCGGAACTTGCGTTGGCTCTGTTCCATACGTGGAGAGTTGCGATCGAAGGTGCCGACGTCGAAGGACAGATTCTCCAGCTCTTCGCTGTGCAGGCTCACACCCTCGAAGCTCGAAGGCAGCGCACGGTTGCCGATCACATCGACCATCGGGCTGCTGAAGTTCTGGCGACCGGCCGTCAGGGTGGTGTTGGACACGCGGGCCTTGACGTTGGCCAGGCCGAGCTTGCTCCACTGGCCGACAGCGTCGCCGCCTTCTTCGGTCAGGGTGCGGTTGTTGCCCGCGCCGGGACGCGTGCCCGGTGCGCCGCCGTTGTTGGACGCCAGGTCCTTGCGATCACGGTCCAGGGCAATGGCGTTGTACGCCGCCACTTCGGTGCTGATGCCCACGGGGCCTTCGGTGAAACCGGAGTTGTATTTGATGATGGTGCCTTGCACCCAATTGATCCGACGATCCGTGTCGGTCGAGATGCCATTTTTCTTGTAAGCGAACTGGCCGCCCCGTTTCAGTTGCTCGTTCGCATACCAGTTACGCGTGGTGCCGCTGATCGACTGACCTTCGACGAAGCCGGTGGCTGCGCTCTGGGCACTTTTCTCTTTCACGGTAACCGGGGTGAACGCCTGGCTTTGGGATTCTGCGTACGCCGTGGCGGTGACGCTGCTGATGGCCAGGGCCAGTAACGCGGTGCTGCTCAGTTTCATGGGTGAAGCTCCTTGGTTTCTTTTTTATGCCGGTCTTTTTTTGGTGATCCGGCTATTGGTTTAAAACGCATTCAAGGCATCGCAAACGTTTGCAGCAGGCCGATTTGACGAATTGCGGCAATACGCTTGCGTGAGGGGCGCAAGCGCCCCCCGGCGGTTGTGGCTAATCGGTTATTTTTCCAGGCTGACACCCGAGAACACATTGCGGCCGAAAGGACTCACCTTGAACCCTTCGACCTTGGCGCTTAACGGCTGGTTGACCGTCGAGTGGGCGACAGGCGTGATCGGCACTTGCTGCTTGAGCAACTGCTGAGCCTGTTTGTAGAGCACGGTGCGCTGGTCACGGTCGGTGACGACCTTGGCCTGCTTGATCAGCTTGTCGTAAGCCGGATCACACCACATGGAGTAGTTGTTGCCGCCAATGGCGTCGCAGCTGTAAAGCGTGCCGAGCCAGTTGTCCGGGTCGCCGTTGTCCCCGGTCCAGCCGATCAGGCTGACGTCGTGTTCGCCATTCTTGGTGCGCTTGATGTACTCGCCCCATTCATAGCTGACAATCTTGACCTTGAGACCGATCTTTGCCCAGTCGGCCTGGAGCATCTCTGCCATCAACTTGGCATTGGGGTTGTAGGGGCGCTGGACCGGCATGGCCCAGAGGGTGATTTCGGTGCCCTCCTTGACGCCGGCGGCCTTGAGCAATTCCCTGGCTTTTTCCGGGTTGTAGGCGACATCCTTGATGGTCTCATCGTAGGACCACTGGGTCGGCGGCATGGCGTTGACCGCCAGTTGACCGGCACCCTGGTAGACGGCGTTGAGGATGCCTTGCTTGTTCACCGCCATGTCCAGTGCCTGGCGCACTTCGAGCTGGTCGAACGGCTTGTGACGCACGTTATAGGCGATGTAGCCAAGGTTGAAACCAGGCTTCTCGATCAGCTTGAGCCTGGCATCGTTCTTCAGCGCGGTTACATCGGCAGGGCGCGGATGCAGGGTGATCTGGCACTCGTTGGCCTTGAGCTTCTGCACCCGCACGGAAGCGTCGGTGTTGATGGCGAAGATCAGGTTGTCGAGCTTGACCCGGCTCGGGTCCCAGTACTGCTTGTTGCCGGTGTAACGGATATTGGAGTCTTTCTGGTAGCTCTTGAACACGAACGGGCCAGTGCCGACCGGTTTCTGGTTGATGTCGCTCGGCTTGCCGGACGCCAGCAACTGGTCGGCGTATTCGGCCGAAAGAATGGCGGCAAAACTCATGGCGATGTTCTGGATGAACGCGGCGTCCACGCTGTTGAGCGTCATGACCACGGTCAGCGGCCCGGTCTTTTCGACTTTGGCGATGTTCTTGTTCAGGCTCATCCCGTTGAAGTACGGAAATTCGGTCGGGTAAGCCTTGCGGAAGGGTTGCTGCGGATCGAGCATGCGATTGAACGTGAACAGCACGTCGTCGGCATTGAAGTCACGGCTCGGCTTGAAGTACGCCGTGGTGTGAAATTTCACTCCTTCGCGTAGGTGGAAAGTGTACTTGAGGCCGTCCTCGGAAATATCCCAACGGGTTGCCAGGCCCGGGACTACGTTGGTGGCGCCTTTTTCGAACTCTGCCAGTCGGTTGTACAGCGGCTCGGCAGCGTCGTTATCGGTCGCGGTGGTGTACTGCGCGGTATCGAAGCCAGCGGGGCTGCCTTCGGAGCAGAACACCAGGCTGTTACTGGCGGCCTGGCTGATGGAAGTGGCGGCCAACAGGCCGGTGCCCAGCAATGCGGAAAAAACCAAGGAATGGCGCATGACGCTCGCTCTTTTTTTAGTGTTTTTGACAATGAGACGTTTCCCGTCCGGGGGACGTGGAGGCCTCACTGATCTCAAGCCATGACGTGCAGCAATAACCGAGAGCCCACGGACTAACTGGTCAGATCCCGACGGTATGAACCTTGGGTCCGGCAGTAAATACGAAAATTCCGAAAGGCTTGTGGGAAAAGGCAACACGTCCGAAACCGCTGCTGTAGTACGCAGTGGATCAGAATGTAGGCAAATTCCTGCTTTCTCGGTAGATAACGCAATGGCGACGTCCAAAACGTCGCCACTGCACCACCTTATTTGCTGACGCTGACGCCGTAGAAGGAGTTCAAGCCGAATGGACTGATCTTGAAATCCTGCACGTTGGCGCGCATGGGCTGGAACACCGTCGAGTGAGCGATAGGTGTCATGGGAACGGCATCTTTGAGGACGTGTTGCGCCTGCTTGTACAGTTCGGTGCGCTTGGCCTGGTCAGGTGTCTTCTTGGCCTCTTTGACCAGCTTGTCAAAGTCCTTGTCGCACCATTTGGAGAAGTTGTTGCCGCTCAGCGAGTCGCAGCCGAACAGCACGTTGAGCCAGTTGTCCGGGTCACCGTTGTCGCCGCTCCAGCCGATGATCATCGCCTGGTTCTCGCCGCCCTTGGAGCGCTTGATGTACTCGCCCCATTCGTAGCTGACGATGTTGACGTTCAGACCGATATTCTTCCAGTCCGACTGCAGCATTTCTGCCATCAGTTTGGCGTTCGGGTTATACGGACGCTGGACCGGCATGGCCCACAGCGTGATCTGGGTCCCTTCCTTGATGCCGGCTTCCTTGAGCAGCGCCTTGGCTTTCTCAGGGTCGTACTTGGCATCCTTGATGGTGGTGTCATAGGACCATTGGGTGGGCGGCATGGCGTTGACGGCCAGCTGGCCGGCGCCCTGGTACACCGAATCGATGATCTGTGCCTTGTTCACCGACATGTCCAGCGCCTGACGGACCCGCAGGTCGGCCAACGGGTTGTTGTCGGTGCGGCCCTTGAGCACGGGCATCACGTTATAGGCGATGTAACCCAGGTTGAACCCGGCCTGTTCCGGCAGCTTCAGGGTCTTGTCTTCACGCAGTGCCTTGAGGTCGGCAGGACGAGGGAACAAGGTGATCTGGCACTCGTTTTTCTTCAGCTTCTGGATACGTACCGACGGGTCGGTGGTGATGGCGAAGATCAGGTTGTCGATCTTGACGTCTTCAGGCTTCCAGTAGTCCTTGTTCCCGGTGTAGCGGATGTTGGAGTCTTTCTGGTAGCTCTTGAACACGAACGGGCCAGTGCCGATCGGCTTCTGGTTGATGTCGCCGGGCTTGCCTTCCTTGAGCAGCTGGGCAGCGTACTCGGCGGACTGGATGGAGGCGAAGCTCATGGCCAGGTTCTGGATGAAGGCTGCGTCAACGCTGTTGAGGACGAATTTGACAGTGCGATCGTCAACCTTCTCGACCTTGGCGATGTTGGTGTCCATGGCCATGTCGGTGAAGTACGGGAATTCGGTCGGGTACGCTTTGCGGAACGGGTCATCCTTGTTAATCATGCGATTAAAGGTGAACAGCACGTCGTCGGCGTTGAACTCACGGGTCGGCTTGAAATACGGGGTGGTGTGGAACTTCACGCCTTCACGCAGGTGGAAGGTGTAGGTCAGCACGTCCGGGGAAATGTCCCAGCTGGTCGCCAGGCCAGGAACAACGGCGGTGCCGCCGCGCTCGAATTGAGTCAGGCGGTTGAACATGGTTTCTGCTGAGGCGTCGAAGTCGGTTCCGGTGGTGTACTGACCGGGATCAAAACCGGCCGGGCTCCCTTCGGAGCAGAACACCAGGTTAGTCGCCGCTTGGGCGAAAGGTGCGCTGGCTAACAGGCTTGCGCCGACTAAAAACGGAATGACCGCGTGTTTAAGCATGGTGGCCTCATGATTTGTTGTCATTTTTGGAATTAGAGGACGACCTCGTGAGTCGTGCCTGCGGATACTTATGCAGGGGCCATACCCAATGCAAGATCCCGATCAGCAACAAGCCTTAAACAGTGGCACGAACGTACCTTAATGTCGCAAATGTATAAATACCTGCGCATTTGAACGTTTGCGCGGGGTTTTTTCGGTGCAATTAGCGCACCGGCAACGGACGACCGGGGGTGTCTGGTGCACTCGGTTGGCGCGGGTGTTACTTATTTATACCCACCCACAGTGTAGGCACTCAGTGGTTTTTGGCCTGGCAAAAAAAACGGCGATCACGTGGGTGATCGCCGTTACTGGTACGGGTTAGCGAATCAAGGCATCAACACTTCAATCGACCCGTCCGCCGTCATGCTGACCTGGCTGGTGCCGGCTTCAACTTCCGGTGTCACTGGCGCGCTGTCCATGCTCGCGGCTTTCATCATCATCGGTCCACGCATGTACGGCTGCGGGTAACCATTGCTGTTGAGGTTCAGGTTGACGATTTTGTAGCCCTTGCCGCCCAGCGCGTCGGTGGCCAGTTGGGCGCGGGCCTTGAAGGCGGTGACCGCTTCTTTGAGCAGCGTGTCTTCGCTGGCCTTGCGGGTAGGCGTGGCGATGGCGAAGTCCATGCCGCCCATTTTGAGGTCGGTTAGCAGTTCGCCGGTCAATTTCGACAGGGCGGCGAAGTCCGAGCTTTCCAGGCGCAGTTCGGCGCGTTCACGCCAGCCGGTGATCTTCTGGCCCTTGGTGTCGTAGATCGGGTAGCTGTTGCGGCTGCCCTGGCGCAGGGTGATGTCCTTGACCTGCTTGGCCTGGGCCAGCGCCTTGTTCATGGTGGTGCTGACGTCGGCGGCGAGTTTGGCCGGGTCGCTGTTCTGTGCTTCGGTGTAGAGGGTCACGATCATCAGGTCGCGGGCCACTTCCTGGCTGACTTCGGCGCGCAGGGCGATCTGGTTGTAATGCAGCTCGTCGGCGGCCAGGGCCGGGAGGCTGGCAACGGCGCTCACGCTTAGGGCAAGAAGGGCGGCGCTGCGGCGAAATGTGTGCATGAAAACTCCTTGGGCGATGCGCAGGGGTTAAGGTCCGAGCCTGCGTGAAACCATCAGACTCTAGCTTTAATGATCTGGTTCGCACAGTTACAACTTCTATACAGATGATCTGTAGGAGCTGGCTTGCCAGCGAAGCATTCCTGGGCGCCGCGTTTGTCCTGACTGCACGCGTTATCGTTAACGACCTTCGCTGGCAAGCCAGCTCCTACAGGTGCCGCGTTTGTCCTGACTGCACGCGTTATCGTTAACGACCTTCGCTGGCAAGCTGAACTGGTCAAGTAATTCCGGACACCGGTTACGGTGTTTATGCCGCCTTTTGCTCCATAGCTATCGGTGATAGGTAACCGTTGTAGCTGTGGAGCCTTGTGCGGTTGTAATACATGAAGAAGCGTA
>NZ_CABVHU010000017.1 GCF_902497855.1 Pseudomonas fluorescens | reverse complement strand
AATCTACATCACAGGCACAAAGCCTAAGGAGCTGCACGGCTTCCAGGTCCCTCCCTCGATGATCAGTCGAGAACTATCGCTCCTGATGGAGCGATAGTCGAGATACAAGGAGCTGGCTTGCCAGCGATGATCGTCAACGATAATGCGGGCGGACTGGTTAAACGCGGCGCACTTGCGTCCATCGCCGGCAAGCCGGCTCCTACAGGGGGTGGTGGGCTCCTGGATTGTCTTACGCCGCAGAAGGTGTAGGAGCTGGCTTGCCAGCGATGATCGTCAACGATAATGCGGGCGGACTGGTTAAACGCGGCGCACTTGCGTCCATCGCCGGCAAACCGGCTCCTGCAGGGTTGCTGTGTTCCCGGAGCTTGAAGCGAATTCATTTTCAGGGCGCATCATTAACATCTGACGTTCCTGTATGAGCGCTTCAATGACCTGAACGTGTCAGCCGTCGGCGAGCACGAAGTCATAGTGAAGGACTGCCATCGCGCATTCCAACAGATGACCGTCCCGGGTTTCGCCGGCGGCGTGGTCGACGAGTTTGACGATCAAACCATCCTTGACGCCGAACACCACGTCTGAATCCAGATAGGGGTCGCCTTCAAGAAAGACGTGGGTGACCAACTGCTCACAGTCGGCGGCGGTAATCATGAAATGCACATGGGCTGGGCGATTAGGGTGACGTCCCTGGGTTTCGAGCATGCGCCCGACCGGGCCGTCGGCGGGGATCGGGTAATGCAGCGGAACCCGTGAACGAAACCAGAACCGGCCCGAATCATCGGTACGAAAAGCCGCTCGACGGTCCAGGAGATCATGCCCTTCGCACAACTGCACGTCATAGAAACCATCATGATCGGCGTGCCAAACCTCCACCACTGCGCCTTGGATGGGCTCGCCATTGGCACGTCGAACGCGACCCTCCACGTGCATCAGGTCACCCGATGGCGTATTGGCGATATTGCTGCCCAGCGGCATCAATTCGGATGCGTCGTAATAGAAAGGACCGAGCACCGTGGTGGGCGTACTGCCTTCATCATTGTTGTGATTGATGGCGTCAACCAGCATCGAAACCCCCAAGGCGTCCGACAGCAGGATGAACTCCTGGCGGGTTGCCGAGCAGTACTTGCCAGTCTCGGTAAGGAAGTCTATTGCCTTGCGCCACTCGTCCTGTGTCGGCCGCAATTCTTGCACAAAGGCATGCAGGTGGCGTACGACCGCTTCGCTGACTTGCCTGTCGCGAGACGACGAGCCTTGCCGGACCGCGGCCAAAACGGCACCGGTAATGTTTTCTTCGTTGAAATTTCGCATGGATCAATCCCTATTCACTGACCGGTACGGCACCGGCATACGCACGTTCGAGCATGCCTGTCAGCGCGACTTCTTCGAGCGGGCGCGGATTTTTGTACGCATTTTTCAGGATCAGTTGCACCGCTTTTTCAATGCCGTCGCGGGGCATGCCGATGGACTCGAGCGAGGTCGGCGCACCCAGTTCCACATTCAGTGCATGCAGCGCTACCCAGGGTTGCTCGGACTTCAACACGCGCTGCAGCACCTGGATCGCCGGGGTAATGGCCGGTGCGGTATAGGCCAGTGCATGAGGAAGTATCACGGCATGAGTCGAGGCATGCGGCAAATCGAAGGTGCCGCCCAGCACGTGGCATACCTTGTGGTGCAGCGCCATGCCGATCGAACCCAGGCAGGTACCGCACAACCAGGCGCCGTATTGGGCCTTGAGGCGTGCATCGACATCCAGCGGGTTTTTCACCAGTACCGGCAGCGATTCGACCATTGCCGTGATGCCCTGCTCGGCAATCAGCGCAATGATCGGGTTGCCGTCCTGCGCATACAAAGCCTCGACGGCGTGAGCCAGGGCGTTGATGCCGCTGGTGACCGAAAAAGCCACTGGCAGCGACATCGTCAGATCTACATCGTAGATCACCACCTCAGGCAGGACCTTGAGGGTCTTCTGGGTGCGTTTTTCGCCTTCGCTGGTTTCGCCGAGGATAGGCGTTACCTCGGAACCGGCGTAAGTGGTGGGTATCGCGATTTGCGGCAGATCGGTTCTGAGCGCGATGGCCTTGGCCAGCCCGATGGCCGAACCTCCGCCAATCGCGATCAGACAATCGACACCGTGCGAGGCAACGGCCGCCAGCGCTTTCTCGGTGACGCCCAGGGGCGTATGCATCGTCGCCTCGCTGAAGATTTGCGCGGTCTCGCCCAGTGGCGCGGCAACCGTCTGCGCCATCGACCGTTGCTCGGGTGTACAGATGATCATCGGTGACCGGCAGCCAAGCCGCGCAAGTTCGTCGCTTACCTGCAGTCGTCGGCCCCGGCCGAACACCACTCGATGTGGCAATCCTTCATAGATGAAATCGGTTATCGGCGCGGTCATTCGAGCACTCCCCGGGCCAACCATTGCTGGCCGCGCTGATAGAGCGCTTCGACGACAGGGCCACGGATGCCGGGCATGTCCTTTTTAACCTTGTATCCGATCTGATGCTGGATATAGGCGAGGTGGCGATAGCCCTCGGGGAAGCTTTCGAGAATGTCCGCCTGCATTTCGATGCGAGTGCCAGGGATGACCGGATCGACACGGTCCTTCTCGTAGATAGGTTGGCGCAGCAGGACCAGCCACTGACCGTTTTCTTTTTTCATGAAGTCATAGAAGCGCCCGGTGCAGACCACATCGCAGTCGTGGCCTTCGACTTTGCCGCGTTGTGAAATGGTCATTTTGGTCTGCGCGATGGCGCGCGTGCCACATTCGCTCAGATCGATGGAGCTGCCGCCCAGGAAATGCAGGATACTGACGCCTTTGGCCCAGCCTTCTTTCGTAACGTGAATGAATTCTTCACCTGTGCCCTGAAACCAGGTGGCCATCATGCGGCCCTGGGGGTGCCACACGGTGGCGAAGCGTTCCCAGTCTCCGGCGTCGCGCCAGACGACCCAGTTTTCCAGCGTTTCACGGATCGCCAGACGATCGACCAATTGCTGATTCATCATTTTCACCTTTTTGTTTTGATATGGAAACGAGACAGGCATTGCATTTTCTCCGGAGGAGCTGATCTCCCGGGAATCGTCGGTATTGCTGTGGCCAAGCAGGCTTGAGGTAACGGCACATCTCCTAAAGAAACCCGCGAAGCACATTCGGCCGGGTTTCTTTTGGATCGGATCGATGGACGTCGATGGATCAGGCGTCTGTCAGGCTTTCGAATCCTGCAACTGGACCGAGGAGAGCACCTCGACATTGCGTCGAGTCACGATCGCCACCACCACCAGGGCAATGACCCCCGGCACGGAGCACAGGATGAAGTTCATTTGCAGTGACAGGTTCATGCTCAGCATCAAGCCACCCAAGGCAGGCCCGGCTACGCCTCCCAAGCGTCCCATGGCCGAACACCAACTGATGCCGGTCGAACGGATGTCGGTGGGGTATTGCTGCGCGGCGAATGCGTGAATCACCGCAAGGCTGCCAACGGTAGCCGCGCCGGCCAGCAATAGCATGAGGTTCAACAGCAGTGGTCCGGGCTTGATACCCAGGATGCACAGTGAAACGACCGCCAGTGCCAGGAACAGCATCAGCGTGGGCTTGCTGCCCCAGCGATCGGCCAGCCAGCCGCTGCTCAGTGCACCCACGATGGACCCCAGGTTCAGGGTGACCAGGAACATCAGGCCGGACACCAGGGGATAACCACCCGCCACCATGATCTTCGGCAGCCAGGTATTGAGGCCGAACACCATCAGCAGGCACATGCCAAAGCCGATCCACAAGGCCAGCGTGTTAATCGCCCGGCCCTCGGTAAACAGACCGGATACAGATGCAGAACCCCGTCGTGTGTCCAGTGTGGGCCAGCGCAGTTTTTCAACGTCGATGGTGGGATGGATGCGGCGCAACAGTGCCGTTGCGGCAATTTTGTCGCGGGCGACCAGGAACGGCAGGGACTCAGGCAGGTAACGGTACATCCAGGGCATCGCCAAGAGCGGCAGTCCTGCAATGACGAACGTGTATTCCCAGCCAAAACGCGATAGCACCAGCAGGGCGACCAATGCCGACAAGAGTGCACCCAGCGAGTAACAGCCGAGCATCACGGTGGTCATGAGGTTGCGACGGGACTTGGGTGCCATGTCATTGATCAGGGCAACGATATTGGGAATCGTCCCGCCCAGGCCGATCCCGGTGATGAATCGCAATGTTGCGAAGCTCCATGCATCCCAGGCAAATGCATTGCCCAACGCGGTCAGGCTGCATAGCCCGATCGCCAGCAGAATGACGGGCCGGCGACCGAAACGGTCGGCCAAAGGCCCAAGTGTCAAAGCGCCGAACATCATCCCGAATATCGCTGCGCTCCCCATCCAGCCTGCCTGCACGGCTGGCAATGACCACTGCTCCATCAGTTGGGGCACCACCGACCCGTAGATCACCAGGTCGTATCCATCGAACATCATGATGAAGGAACACCAGAACAGCAGTCCGTAATGGAAGCGGCCCATTGGTGCGGTTTCCGCGACTTCTAGAACGTCATGAGTGGCCATCGGCAAAAATCTCTTTTGTTATTGTAAGACGCGGCTGCGCTCGTACCCCGCCCACTGCTCCGGTGCGTGGTCAGTTCAGTCTAAAAACTATCTTTCCATGCAACCAATCAATATTTGATGGTTACAATATAGAGAGCACTTATAGAGGTGAGGGGTAGCTGATGAGCACCTTCGATTTGAATCTGATCCCGACGTTTGTGGCTTTGCATGAGACCGCAAGCGTCACGGCAACCGCCGAACGGTTGCATGTCACGCAGCCTTCCATCAGCTACGCCCTGGGCAAGTTGCGCGAGCATTTCGACGATCCGCTGTTCATCCGCAATCGCAACGGCATGCAGCCCACGCGGCTCGCCAACTCGCTTTACGCCTGTTTCAAGGATGTGTCGCAGAACGTCGATTCAGCCATCGCCCAGGCCCGCAAATTCGATCCCGCCACTTCCACGCGCAGTTTCCGCCTGGCCTTGTCGGACATGGGCGAACTGGCGTTCCTGCCCAGGGTCCTGGGGCATCTCAATCGGGTCGCACCCTTCGTTGAACTGGAAGTGATCCCAGTGAATATCGAGTTGGCCGCGCAGTGGCTCAATGAAGGGCATGTCGATGCGGTGATTTGCAGTCGGGTGTTGGCCGGGCCGGGCATCACCTACCATCCCGTGCTGTTGCAGCACTACGTGTGCGTGCTCGCGGCCGATCATCCGCGGGTAGGCGAATCACTCAGCATGGAGCAGTTCCTGGCGGAGCCCCATGTGCTGGTGAATTCCAACGCCATGCACAACATGCCTGAAGAGGTGTTGCAAACACTGAAGATCAAACGGCGGGTGCGCCTGCGCCTGCCTCATTTTTCGGTACTGCCCAATGTCCTGCCCGGCACGGACATGCTGACGATATTGCCGTCACAAATTGCCGGCAGCTTTTGTCGCCATCCCGTGACAGGCCCACTGAAGATGCTGGAGTTGCCGTTCAAGATCCCTTCGTTCTATGTGAACCTGCACTGGCACGTGCGCAGTGAACAATCGAGCGCGTTGAAATGGTTCTGCAGCGAACTGCGCATAGCGGTGGAGGGCATGGTCGAATAAGGCCATTGAGTCGCCCGTCGACAGAGGGAAAAAAGAAAAAGGGGACAGGAAAAAGGGACAACAGGAAAAAGGGGACGCAGGAAAAAGGGGACCAGGAAAAAAGGAAAAAAGGAAAAAAGGAAAAAAGGAAAAAAGGGACGCCCATTAGCCGGTCTCAAGTCAAGGTTAAAAGCCACCGCGCCCTGCAGTTTTTAACTGCAGGGGTTGCTCTTTAACTGAACGCAAAGGGTCGCAATATTTACTTCGTGACCACCAGCGCCGGCGGCTGCCAGCTGCCGTCACCAGCGGGAAGAATCGAAGGGGGTGCGGTCTTCGGCCAGTAGAGGCGCATTACCAAAAAGACGGTGTCGTCAGGCGCGGGCAACCAGTTTGCCTCCTTAGCCTTGCCGGGTGAGTCTTTCTGGATGTACAGCGTCAGTGAACCATCCGTGTTTTTCTTCATCGCCGACAGCATCGGCGAATTGATCAGGTATCGGTTGAGCGGATTCTTGACCAGCAGCTGGCTCTTGCCGTCGTACATGGTCACTGACCAGAAGGCATTGACTGGCGGCAGAAGGTTTTTTGTTGATCGACTGGCGTGCCCCCCACCCAGACCGCGACCCACTGAAATTCAGGTCTGCCTCTTTACTTGGCGACTAAGTAAATTCTGTGGCAAAGCGCCAACTCACACGCCCAGGGAGTGTAGATCACAGTAAGCCAGCATCCCCTTGCGCAGCTAAGATCGTGCGCGTTATTTGTACGTCTTATCGCCGCGATGAATACGAGACGCAGCTCAGATTCAGTTCCTTAACATTTACTCGCCGCCGTTAAGGACCATCTGGCTTGGAGAACAGGCAATCGTGATCAGCGGCCAAATGCGGACAGCCCAGAGATTAACTCTTGAGGTCCGCCAAAGACTGCTATGGGTCGGAGGTGGTCCTTTGGCAGGTTCAACTTCACCGCTTAGTACCCTCCTAACTCTCCCGCCAGCGCCCATAGAGTTTGGGAAATTGTTCATGCACCCAATCAACAAAGACCTCAACCTGCGGGGCCAGATGCGAGCGACTGGGATACAGCACTTACACCGGCCTTGGGCGTGGGCGATAGGGGCGCAGCACCTCAACCAAAGTTCCGTCCGCCAGCAAAGGGTCCAGCGTAATACCTGGTGCCTGAAGAATGCGAAAGCTTGCGACGCCACACTCGACATAGGCGTTGGGCTCGGTGACGGTAATGCCTTGGCGACTGACGTGATATTGCTCGCTACCGCCATCCATAAATCGCCAGGCCTGCGGGCGTTGATTGTGCCCTGACAGAAAGGTCACGCCACCGTGTGCGTTCAAATCTATATAAAGACTAGAACCTCCGAAGGCAGACACCCGTTGTGAATGCCTCCGTTCAGCTTTAGCAGGTCATTCGGGTAAGCGCATATCTATTTATTCCCCATCAACCTTTGAATCGCCACCCTGTTTGCCGAGAAGCCAGCACACGATGCCAAGCACAAGTGTAGCGAAACCCAGCGCGGCAATAGTAATGGCTGGTGTAGTCATCGAATCCAGAATCACGAATTTGCGACTGAGCGCCAACAGAGCGATCAACAGAACAGTTTTCACCTGGACGATGCTGTCACGTCGTAGCGCTGGGCGAACTATCGAATGCTTGAATTCCAGCGCAATCAGGACGGTAAAGATCGAGCCAAAAATCGACTGGAACACGTCATGGTCGAGCGGATCGATTGTCCCCGATATCAACATGGGAAGCAGGCGCCGACAGAGCTGGAGCATCGCCATGAGGATCACGCTGGCGATGATAAGGCTCAGGGCGAAAACGATTATCTGCTCGAACCTCTCATAAGCATTCATCAGCGCCCATTGCACCCGGAAACGTTTAAAAGAGGAGTCTGGTTCTGATAGCCCGCGCTTCGTCATGGACGAATCCTCCAGTTCATGGCCATGGAGCCCGCGCCATGGCCCTACGACGGGCGAGACAGTGACGGTTCTAGCCATTTCAAGAGCAACCAGTATCATCTATCCCGGAACCAGTTGCATCCAGAAGGTAAGCTTCTTGGATGGTAACGAACCACTCCCCCCATCGTCGTCACACCACTGCTGCTTCAATCGTTCTGGAACGCCAGGCATAAGCCAACACCATCAGCAGCCCCAGAGCAGCCATCGCCGCTCCGGCCAGGGAAATCGCCGGATAACCCAGACCAGCGTTGATCACCGCTCCGCCCAGCGCTGCGCCAATCGCGTTGCCAAAATTGAAGGCGCCAATGTTCACCGCAGAGGCAAGATTGGGCGCGTCCTTCGCTGCTTCCATGACGCGCATCTGTAGCGGGGGCACCAGGGCGAAACTGGCGATACCCCATATCAGGATGGCCAGAGCAGCCGGCACCGTCCAACGCATCAGCAGGGTGAACGCCAGCAAGACGAGAATCAGAACGCTTAGCGAGACGATCAAGGTGCGATCTATCGAGCGGTCGGCGGCCTTGCCGCCCCACATATTGCCCAGCGTCAACCCCACACCAAAAAGCACCAGCATGGCGGTGATGTAGGCGGTGGAACTATTGGTCTCGCTGCTGAGGATCGGCGCGATGTAGGTGAAGACGGTAAACATTGCGCTCGATCCGACTACGGTCAGGGCCAACGCACCCAGCACCGGACCACGCCCCAGTACCCGAATTTCGGTCATTACACCGACGCTTTGCGGCGTCTTCAGGTCAGGCAGGGCGAACCACAACGCGGCCATGGTCACCACGCCGAGGCCGGTAATTCCCCAGAAAGCGGTGCGCCAACCGAACAGTTCACCAAACCAGGCGGCCAGCGGCACACCGCCGATGGTCGCCAGGGTCAGGCCCATGAACATCGCCGCAACCGCCCCGGCACGTTTCTCCGGGGCGACCACGCTGGCGGCGACGATGGAGCCAACGCCAAAAAATGCACCATGGTTCAGTGAGGTCACCACCCTGGCGACCATGAGGCTGTAGTAATCGGTGGCCAGGGCCGACATCAGATTACCCAGGGTGAAAATCGCCATAAGCCCGATCAGCAGATAGCGCCGGGGAATCCTGCCGGTGGTCAGGGTCATCAGCGGTGCGCCGAGCAATACGCCTAGCGCATAAGCACTGACCAGCAAACCGGCGGCGGGAATGGAAACGCCCAGATCCGCAGCGATACCCGGCAACATGCCCATGGGGGCGAATTCTGTTACGCCGATGCCAAAGGCACCGATGGCGAGCGCGACAAGTGGTGGATTGATACGCATGGAAGGCTCCTTATCTATGCCGCTAATGCTACGATCCAGTCTTTTCAGGCGGTAGATAGCATTTTTGGCAATCACCTTTGCGCAGGAGGCACAAGTGGATTTCAGCGGCAGGTCAGGTGAAATGAGCGTGTTCACCACCGTGGCGCAGGAAGGCAGCCTGTCGGCCGCCGCGCGTGCACTGGGCCTGACACCTTCGGCAGTCAGTCGGATCATCGCGCGCACCGAGCAACGTCTTGGCACCCGCCTACTGTTGCGCACCACCCGCGCGATCACCTTCACTGCCGAGGGCGAAGCGTTCCTGCGCGGCGCCCGGCGTATCCTGGCCGACATGGATGAGGTCGAAGAAGCCATCGCCGACCAGGGCGTACCCAGGGGGCGATTGCGGGTCAGTGCCGCCCTTGGCCATGGGCGGCTGGCCATCGTTCCCTTGGTCGCAGCATTCAGCGCCCGTTACCCGAACATCGTCGTCGACCTCACCCTCGGCGACGAAGTAGTCGACATTCTCGGCGGGCAGGCCGACGTCGCGGTCCGCTTTGGCCATCTGCCCGACAGCCCGCTGACCGCGCGCAGGATCGGCGACACCGGCCAGGTAGTGGTGGCATCGCCCGAGTATCTGCAGCGCCACGGCATCCCCCAGGAACCGGAAGACCTGTTACAGCACAACTGCCTGCGCTTCAACTTCCGGCGTGCCGAACCCAACTGGCCGTTCATCCGCGATGGAAAAGAGTTTTCCCTAAAGGTCAGCGGCAACATCGAATGCAGCAGTGGTGAAGCGCTGGCACAACTCGCGCGAGTAGGTGCCGGCATTGCACGTATCGGTGAGTTCAGCGTGAGCGAGGATCTGCAGCGCGGCGACCTGATTCCGCTGTTGGAAGCCTGGAACCCCGGGGACCAGGAACCGATTCATGCGGTGTTCGTCGGCGGGGCGGCAATGCCGGCGCGGGTGCGATTGTTCGTGGACTTCTTGCTGGAACATCACCGGATGTAAGCGGAGGCGTAAGCTGATATTTCCGGGTACTCGTGATGTTGAAGTGACCAAAACATTTTTAAGTGCACTCGGCCATTTAAGACGTGCGGACGACCCATCAATGCCAAAGCTCACGATTGTTCCAGTAAGGCAACCCTCACGACCGGCGTGGCTTGACCATCTGGTTGGAGGGGGAAAAAGCCGGCGCGAGCCGGTTTTTTCGTTTCTGGTGTACGAGAAATACAGGGATCGCCCGCGCACTGGACACGTCGACAAATCAACCGAGCGAGCTTGCAGCCTGGCAATTGTCCTGCGGGGGCGAGTGAGTTTGACGAATGATCGCTGCTGGCTGATGGTTGCCCTATTGCTAAGCTCAACAAATGAGGATTTTATTGGCTGGCGAGAAGTCGATACCGCACAGCATTGCGACACTCGACAAGGTCCACGGTGTAGCGCGGGTGAGGGATATTGTGGGATGGAAAACACACACATGAACAGTAACCCACATCAGCGGTTCGCTCACTCTTTGGCACGCGCCGCGTTATGCGCTGGTGCGCTCTGCTTAAGCGTGGCAAATGCGCAAGCACGGCCGCACGACCAGGAAGATTTGCGCTCCTATATGCATGGCATCGAAGCGGTCAAAGGGGCCGACGGCCGTTTTTTGATTTTCATTAGCAGTTCCGGAATTCCACCAAAAGGCGAGGACGAAAACGGCAACTGGCCGCACGACATTTACCTTTCGAAATGGGGAATCAATGATACGCGGATCAGTCCGCCCACACTATTCATCAAAAGGCCGGAAGCGCAAGAACCGGTGTCGGTCGCCCAAACAACGGACGGCAATGTCATGCTTTCGTTTGAAGACGGCTGGAACACCACGAACGAAGTCAATCAACGTTATGGCGTTTACGATGCGAAGCTGCGACCGATCGCGCCGTATCCGCGCGACGTTGCGACCGGCGGACATTCCGGCCATGTTGCCGCGGCAGGAAAGCATTTCGTCGTGTTGTATTCCGAGGACTGGGTCAACGGTGGCGGTGTCGATGATCTCGGTACCGGCAATGGTGTATATGCAAAGGTCTTCGATAGTCACGGCCACCTGCTCAGTACGTCCGATGTCGCACCCCAGCGGCGTGAATGGTGGCCGATGATTGCTGGTTCCAGCAATCGCGCGCTACTGGTCTGGCAACAATTCGTACCTGATCAAACCTCTGCAAATTTGAAGATAACGGTACTCGATCCTGAGACCGGGAAACTCTCCGCCCATAAGATCCTGAGATCCGGCTTGAATTACTACACCTACAAAGCCAAATATATTCCATTGATCGATCGTTTTCTCGTGACCGGTACAACGGTGAACGGTAAAGGTTTTGCGTACTTGATCAACAACGACGGCAAAGTCAGCGCGACGTTGGAATGCATGCCGGCAACTGTGAGGGGAGCCGATGTTGTCGCCAGCGAGAATATCGCCTATACGCCTTCGCAAGACAACCGCCTTCTGCACCTGGAGCTCACACCCTCTTCAATCAAGCTGAAAGCTGTGCAGCGCTCGCCGCTGATCTGGTCCTATATCGGGAGCCTCGGATTGATGCGAAATCCCTCTTCAATTCATTGGATATCGCTGACAAAGAATGGAGTCGAGGAAACCGATTTTGATTTGCGCAATGCGGTGCAACCCGATCGATCCGATCTGTGCCGATGATGGTTGCGCCAAGGCGCAAGGGTAAATTTCTGTCATTACCGAAATTTTTTCTGCCGCACCCCAACCTCTATAAGTGGAACAGTCAACTGGGCAAGCGCAGCCTTGGCGCTGTCTTAGTACCCAATCACTCGACGTTTTCCAAGAATCGTCACGGCCGTTTCCGGGACAGCGATCTGTTTCGCTGGTTGTTCAATGAACAAGGGAAAGCTCGTCGGGCAAAAGGCGCCGCTCCGAGTCAGAGATATCTGGGCCATCCGCGTAAGACTCCAGCTCGCGGAGAAGACACGGGATCTGGCGCTCGGTGTATTAGGCTCTGGTGCGCACCGCGCACCCTATGAGCCGATGTCTTCGAAACAATAATTCTGAGACAGCACGCTAGAGCGTCGTACGTCTTACACCAGGCCACCAGGTTGTCGCGACAACAGAAGTCGGATGGTCATGCCTCGACAAAGTTTGGCCTCAACGGGCGCCGTGGAAAATGCCAGGCATGCTCCAGATTGAAGTGGAAACCGCTTGATTCCCGCGGCAATAAAGCATTTGCGAAGCGCTGATATCCATACACTTTATTCGTCAGCCTGACATCCAGCTGTCGTCAATCTGTAAGAGATCAACCCAATGACATACAAACCGAAATTCATCAGCTTCGATTGCTACGGGACGCTCATCAACTTCGAAATGGGGCCGACTGCAAAAAGAATTTTCGCAGACCGTGTTCCGACCGATCGGATGCCGGCTTTTCTAGACAGTTTTGGCTTCTACCGCCTCGATGAAGTATTGGGTGAGTGGAAACCGTTCTTTAACGTTGTTGAAAATTCCATTCAACGGGCATGCAAGGCATACGGCGTTGAATATCGTCCATCCGATGCGCTGGCACTCTACGACGCGGTCCCGACCTGGCAGCCCCATCCGAATGTAGTCGAGGTGCTGGAGGCAATCGCTCCGCACGTCCCGCTGGTGATCCTGTCGAACTCCATGGTCGATCTGATTCCGCATAGCGTCGCCCACCTCAAGGCACCCTTGCACGCCGTGTACACCGCCGAGGAAGCGCGCGCCTACAAACCACGGGCGCAGATGTTCGAATATATGTTCGATCAACTCGGCTGCGGCCCAGAGCAGATGATGCACGTCTCGTCGAGCTTTCGTTACGACCTCATGACAGCGAACGACCTGGGGTTCATGGCCAAGGCCTTCATCGATCGCGGTCACGAGCCCTCGTTCGAAGGTTTCGAGGGTTATGGTGTCAACCGGTTGACCGATATTCGCCAACTTCCTGGTTTGCTTGGGCTCGACTGTCTGCCCCAGGCCGCAACGATGAAACGAGGCGCATGATGTCGGAGCACCCGGTTGTGGCCGCGGCGTTGAGTACGGCGGTGCCCAGCCTTGCCCTGGACGAGGTGCGGGCCTTGGTCGGTCGTCTCTACGGCATCGATGGCAGGATCAAATCACTGGTGGGCGAGCGCGACCAGAATTGCTGCATCGAGACCGCGGACGGCATGCGTTACGTGTTCAAGATCAGTAATCCATCCGAGCCGGTTGCGGTGGTGGATTTCCAGATCGCGGCGCTCGAGCACATGGCCCGCGTATCGCCCGACCTGCCGGTGCCACGTGTCGTGCGGACGCTCGGCGGACGTACGCGCGACACCGTAGCGCTGGGCGACGGGGTTGAAACCACCGTGCGGATGCTGACCTATCTCGACGGCATCCAGATCAAGGAGACGCCCCGAACCGCCGGGCAGCGTCGGGCAATGGGGACGGTGCTCGCCGAATTGAACCGCGCGTTGCGCGACTTCACCCATCCTTCGGCGACGCACGATCTGCTCTGGAACGTTTCCGCAGCGCACCGGCTGACCGCCAAGCTCGATTGCATCCTGGACGCTCCGCGTCGCGCGCTTGCCGAGTCGTTCATGGCGCGCTTCACCGAGCATGTCCTGCCGCGCCTCGCCTCGGTGAGGGCGCAGGTAATCCACAATGACTACCACCTCTACAACGTGCTGGTCGCTCCCGACGATCATGAGCGCGTAGTGGGGATCATCGACTTCGGCGACATGCTGCATGCGCCGCTGGTCGGTGAGGTGGCTACGGCGGCGGCCTTTCACATGACCGGCAGCGCCGATCCGTTCGAGGGGGCGGCGCAGTTCGTCGGCGCCTATCACGCGACGCTGCCGCTGACCGACATCGAGCAGGAGATCGTCGCCGATCTCATGGCTACACGGCACCTCATCACAGTGCTGATTTCGGAATGGCGAGCTGCGCGCTACCCCGAAAACCGCGCCTACATCATGCGCCACAACCCCGCAGCATGGGAGGCGTTGTCTCAGATGGCCGATCTTTCCCGCGATGCTGCGCGCGACCGCTTGCTCACCGAAGTACGAAAAGGAAAAAGCCAATGAAAAGCACCACTGACCTCAACATGGTCAACGCCTATATCCCCGGACGTGCCGACGTGGGACCCGTCACCGCGGCGATGATCGAACGGCGCGATGCCTTGCTCGGCCCGGCCTATCGGCTGATGTACGAACATCCGCTGCACATCGTGCGCGGCGAAGGCGTGTGGCTGTTCGATCCGCAGGGTCGCCGTTACCTCGACGTTTACAACAACGTCGCCTCACTCGGGCATTGTCACCCGGCGGTGACCGAGGCGATATGCAGACAAGCGCAGACGCTCGCGACCAACACCCGCTATCTGCACGACACCATTCTCGAACTGGCCGAGCGCCTGCTCGCGACCGTGCCCGAGACAGACCTTGCTCATCTCATGTTGACCTGCACGGGCAGCGAGGCAAACGACGTCGCCTATCGCATCGCCAAGGTCCGCACCGGAGGCACGGGCGTGATCGTGACCGAAACCGCCTACCACGGCTTCACCGACGCAGTGTCGCAATTCTCGCCATCGCTCGGCGCGACAGTCGATCTCGGCGCGCACGTTCGCCTGGTACCGGCACCTTGCCTCTATCATGCCGAGGGTGCCGAACTCGGCGAACGCTTTACCCGCGATGTCGAGGCGGCGATCGCCGATCTTCAGCGTCACGGCATCAAGCCGGCGGCACTGATCGTCGATTCCCTGTTCACCAGCGACGGCATCCTCCCGGGCCCGGCGGGCTTCTTGAAGGGGGCGGTCGACGCGATCAAGCGGGCCGGCGGCATTTTCATCGCCGACGAGGTCCAGCCCGGCTTCGGTCGGACGGGCGAGCATATGTGGGGTTTTCAGCGTCACGGCCTCATCCCCGATATCGTCACCCTGGGCAAGCCGATGGGCAATGGACAACCTGTCGCGGGGCTGCTGGCCACCGCTGACGTGTTGGCGGAATTCGGTAAAAACTCCAGGTACTTCAATACCTTCGCCGGCAATACCGTATCCTGCGCGGCGGCGCTGGCGGTGTTGGATACGATCGAAAAAGAAGGCCTGGTGCAGCATGCCGCCAGGGTCGGGAAGATCCTGCACGACGGCATCGCCGCGCTTGCCAACCGGCACGAGGCCATTGGTGACGTACGTGGCGCGGGCATGTTCGTCGGCGTGGAACTGGTCTCGGACCGCGCATCGCGAACCCCCGACCGCGAGCTCACCAGCCGGGTGGTCAATCTGATGCGCGACAAAGGCGTCCTGCTCAGCGCCTGTGCGAAGGGACACAATGTGCTGAAGATTCGACCGCCGCTGGTGCTGTCAGCGGAACAAGCCGGTATGGTGATCGAGACGCTCGACGAAGCGCTAACCGAAGCGCAATCGGAAAAAGCGCGCTAACAGGCCGTTGAAAAACGTAGGCGAGGCACTCAAGGTACGACTCATGCGATCTTCAGCTTCCCTCGACCCGTTCGATATCAAGATTCTTGTGCATCTGCAGCGCGAGGGACGCTGTTCGAATGTCGATCTGTCCGCAGCCATTGGCCTCAGTGAGAGCCCATGTCTCCTGCGTACGAAACGGCTTCAGGAGATCGGCGTTATCCGGGGCTACCGCGCGGAGGTCGCACTGGAGAAGCTGGGCAGCCACGTAATCGTGTTTTCCGAGGTGACCATCAGCAGTCATCGGCCCAGCGACTTCCGTATATTCGAAGCAGGGGCTGGTGAGTACCACGAAATCGTCGAATGCTACAACGTCAGTGGCGGTTACGATTACCTTCTGAAAATCGTGGTACCTGGCATTTCCTATTTTCAGGCGCTCATGGATCGGCTGCTGGAAGATGATATCGGGATCGAGAAATTTGCCAGCCGGATCGTATTGCGCGAGCCGCTCGAGCAACGCGGATATCCGCTGAGTATTATCGCCAACGGAAAGCCAAGTTGGGAGTGATGGGGGTGAGGCATTGGCGCATGAGGTTTGGCGTCGTGCGCCACTATGGCGCCCGTGTTGGACTTGGCGCCCGTCGTGTTTCTAAACTTCTTTAGTTACGGTGCAAAAGAAAGGTTCATCGCATTTTTGTGAGGAAGTGGAGCTTGATACCGGACTGGCAATGAGGAGGAGGCACTCGCGCTCGAGCAGGGGCGCATGAATCTGCACGGCTGGGTCTACGACATCGAGGCGGGTTGCATTGACGCGCTTGATGGCGCGACACGACAATTCGTTTCACTTGCTGATTCGCCGACCACCGTTGCGATCGCTGCGCGCAACGGCAGACAGATGTAATGGCGGGAGCCAAGTGAGGGTGGTCGCCTTACTCCCGGAATATTTTCGCCCCAGTTAAGGTCAGCGAAGCGGCATTGTCTCTACCGGACAAGTTTTGGAGAAGATCAGCCGTTCGAATGACTGCTCGACGGGACTGGCGGACGACCGGAACTGGCCGTTTTCAGCCGGTCGCTACTGGCAAAAAACGGCCATTACGCGTCGTCGACAAGCGACCAACTGCAAGACCTGCTGGCCTAGGAGCATCACCGCATTTCACGACTTGTCTCGTTGGATACCTTGTTCCGAATCTACAGAAGCCAATACACCGTCCCCACAGTGGCCGCGATCCATAAAATGCTCAACATTAAAAATAAAGTGATGAAGACTTTCTCGCCCATGGGCAACGCCTGCGAATCATCGTTCTGCGAGAGGGCTACCAGGTTTAAGTAGGGTTGTTACGGCCAGGATCAGATCATCTATAGACCAGGGCGTGTGAAGGTATGTCGTCCCAGCGGGTACCATAGAGGAATTCAGGTCATAACCGGATGTGAGAATTGCTCCGGTCGAGGGCCATTTAAGCTTCATCATCTCAATAAATTCTGCGCCTTGGATCTGACCGGGTAGGCCATAATCCGCGATCAACAACGGACAACCGCCATACGATCCCGATATGTACTTCATAGCCTCATCGGCAGTTGAGAATTCCAGCGATCGCAGACCGAGCTCGGTCAAAACCTCGACGATTAACATGCGCAACGTTGGTTCGTCTTCCACGACGATTACCCATCCAGTCAGGGGTGAGAGTTTTTCCCATTGGTTTTTTTTCATGCGCCGGTTCCTTCATCTCGGCTCATTTCCATGCCAGGCAGATAGATTTTTCAGTGTAGGCGTTTTTTTTTGATTGAGGCTACGCACGCGAGCCATCTTGATGCCCGGGGCTGCGACTTAAAAGTAACGCAAGTCTCGCCAGAGGGGGGTCAACCCCGCATCTGTTCGATCAGCAGCACAAGCGCGATGACGATCATCGCGGCCCCCGAGAAACGGCTGACCCATTGAGCGGCGCCAGGGCGCGCCCCAAGAATCACCTGCGAGCCAAATCCCACCAGCAGGTAGATCACGCCACAACTTGTTGGGATAATCTTCTAAATGGACAGGATCGATCGAAAGATTCTTGCAGAGCTGCAAAAGGATGGTCGCCTGTCGGTCACCGAACTGGCCGAGCGCGTGGGCCTAAGCCTTTCACCCTGTCATCGGCGAGTTCGGGCATTGGAGACAGGCCACTTCCTCTGTGATGGGCAAGCTGCATGTATTTAAGAGAAGGTGAGCGACCGCTTTTGGCCGAGTGCAGCCTGTCGACCGGCAAATCCCCCAATGCCAGCGCTTGCCATGCCGAGGACATCCAGCACCGCCAACGATCTCCACTACGAGCGAATCAACGCACCCGCTGCGGCTCGGAACTGGCGAGGGTCCGATCGACCAGGCGGAGACTGTCGCGTCCGCCACGCTTGGAGGCATACAGCGCGGTGTCGCCTTGTTCGATCAGTGCTGCCAGGCTGGTCGGCGGATGGTCGAACAGAGTGGCCCCGATGCTCAGCGTCACCGCTTCAGGCGTGGCGAAGGTCTGTGAGGCAGCCTGGTGAAACTGCTCACGTAGCGCGCTGCCCAGTTCGAGGATTCGCTCATTCGACGCTCTACCCAACAGGATGGCGAACTCGTCACCGCCCAGCCGGGCCGCAACCGCGCCATCGGGCAATGCCGAACGAATCATCTCGCTTAGCGCGACCAGCAATCGGTCGCCAGCCGTGTGGCCGTACAGGTCGTTGACCAGTTTGAAGTTGTCGATATCGATTAGCAGCAATTGTAAGCGTTTGAACCGATTTTTCGCAGGGGCGCGGGGCCACATGATGAGTATCCGGCATGCCAGCGGATCGGTCGGCGCAGCGAATGTCTCAACGCAATGCGCGCCTTAGGGTTTGGACCCCCAACGACCAAGTTTACATGTCGTTGTTTTACTCGGCGCGCATCACTCTTCGTTTCAGATTTGGACAGTTAGCTATTGTAGTCGTAGGGTTTAGTTCCATAGAAAGTATGAATTTCTGTTGCCCAAGACTTATCAGCCATATTAGGCCAACTGTCCTTGTCAAAACCTGGTGCATTTTCCAAGCGTTCTTTCTCTACGTTCAGTATGAAGCGCTTGTTTACTGTGTCGAGTGTCAGTGCATTCCAGGGTACCGCAAACAGTTTTTCTCCCATGCCAAGAAAACCACCAAAGGACAGCACGGCATAACTCACTCTGCCGCTGCGTACATCCAGCATGATTTCCTTGATGTCTCCCAAGTCTTCTTCGTTATGGTTATAAACATCATTTCCAATGAGTGTGTCCGCCCCCATCAGGTCGGGGCCAGGCCCCTGTTCCTCGGAGCCGGTGTCTCGTAGGAGGTTGGTTTTGTACATACCATAGGTATCGCGATCTTCGTAGTTCATTGCTATCTCCTATCAGCTATCGCCAATCAATCAGATAACGCCCATACCGCCTTCGTGGGCTGTATTGTTGGGAGTCTTCCGCTTTTGAAAAAGTCGAATTTTTTTCTACGTGACGACGAGTGGTGAGTTGGAGATAAAAATAATTAATCGGCTTTTAATCGGGAGCTGTTTACATGTGATGCTTCGTATGGTTCTTATCTATTGGATATTCATTCTATCGATATCGTAGATACTTGGTCGATGCTATTCCTTCCGTGCGCAGTCCCTTTGGATAGCTTTCCAGGTTAGGACTGTGTCGAGCGTGCCCAAAGCTATGGAAATCCAGTCTGCGTAGTCACCTCGGCTTCTCGACCAGAACAGCGACGAACCGCACTGACCGCAAAATTGACGAAGTACCGATTCGGAAGAGCGGTCGCGGCGAGGTCGAACGGGGTGCCCGGAACGACTGCCGTTACGCTGCCTTCTCGACCGCCCGGTCACCTTCCCGATTATTTTTCCCGACGCGTGTTGACAGTCCGATTCGTTCAAATCTAATCTGCATACAGCGCTGCACACATGACGGCGCACAACGATGTAGATTTGTACCTTCCTGCCTACAAGAACGAAATCATCGGAGAGGTCAAAATGGCTCGGTTCCTTCCTCGCACCATCCGCAACATGCTCGTTTGTGCATCCGCTATTGGCGCGCTGCTCACCCAGGTCCCAGCCCAGGCGGCTGATGTTTCACTCTGGAAAGACATTCAGAAAGCAGGTGTGCTGCGTTGTGGCGCGGCCGTCGCCGCGCCTTACGTCATGCGCGATGCCCGCTCTGGTGAATACAGCGGCTATTTTGTGGACCTGTGCCGCGACTTCGGCGAGAAGGTGCTGAAGGTCAAGGTCGAGTTCGTCGACACCAACTGGGACAACCTCGTGGCGGGGTTGCAAGGTGGCAAGTGGGACATGGCCATGGCGCTCAACCAGACGCCTGAACGGGCACTGGCGGTGAGTTTTTCGGTGCCGGCCACCGACTATCAGGTGTCATTGCTGATCAACAAGGACAACCCGAAACTGGCGAATGCCAGCAACACCCTTGCCGATTTCGACAAGCCTGAAGTGACCTTCGCGGTCATGTCCGGCACCGCGCAGGACAAGGCGATTTCCGCAGTGATCAAACAGGGCAAGATCATGCGCCTGCCGGGCATGGACGAGGTGCGGATGGCGGTGATGTCCAAGCGCGCCGATGTGTTGGTCGATGCCAGCGACACCAATCACTTGTTCGCCGTGGCCAACCCCGGCTGGACCAGGGAAGTGTTGCCCAAGCCCGCACTGGCCAAGCAAGGCGTAGCGTTCGGTGTGCGCCGAGACGTCAGCGCGGCCGATTTGCAGACGCTGAACATCTACCTCTCCCAGCGCCGCGAGACCGGTGAAATCGACGCCTTGGTCGACAAAGCCTCGCAACTGGCCAACGCCGACAAAACCCCTCAGTAAATCCCGCCGACGTCGAGCGCGCAGCGGGCTGCGCGCTCCCGGAGAATGTTCGATGAAAGCTTCCAATCTGGCGGCGGTGCCGCCACGGCCACTGCACGCCTGCGAAAAGATGAACGGTGAGTTCATTCAACTGCGCGACGTCTACAAGTCCTACGGCGAAAACCTGGTGGTGATGGATCACCTGGACCTGGATATGCGGGCCGACGATCGCCTGGTGATCATTGGTCCCAGCGGTAGCGGCAAAAGCTCTTTACTGCGGGTCATGATGGGGCTCGAAAGCATTCAGGGCGGCACCATTCGCTTCCAGGGCAAACCGTACATCGACGGCAATGCCCGGGGTAAAGGCAAGCCCATGGACAGTTCGCTGCAAACCCAGGTGGGCATGGTGTTCCAGCACTACACGCTGTTTCCGCACCTGTCGGTGCTGGGCAACCTGATCCTGGCCCCGATGAAAGTGCATGGCCTGTCGAAACTGCAGGCCACCGAGAAGGCCAGGGCACTGCTCGCCCGACTGGGCCTGGAGAGCAAGCTCAACGTTTACCCCAGCCAGTTATCCGGCGGCCAGAAACAGCGCGTGGCGATTGCCCGGGCGCTGATGCTCGAACCCAAGTTGATGCTGTTCGACGAAGTCACTTCGGCACTCGACCCCGAGATGGTCATCGAGGTGCAGAACGTGATGCTGCAACTGGCCGAACAGAAGATGGCGATGATCATCGTCACCCACGACATGCATTTCGCCCGGCACATCGCCACTCGCGTGGTGTTCTGCGCCAACGGCAAAGTCGTCGAGCAAGGCCATCCCGACCAGTTGTTCACCCAGCCCAGGGAACCGCGCACCCGCGAGTTCCTGGAAAAAGTGCTGCATCTGGACTGAGGAGCGCAAAGATGAATTATCAATTCGATTTCAACTTTCTCAGCGGCAATTTCGGCCTGCTGTGGGACGGGTTGAAGGTCACCCTGCAACTGGCGCTGGTGTCGAACATCGTCGGGTTGGTGCTGGGCTTCGGCTTGTGCCTGCTGACCTTGAGCCGCTGGTTTTTCCTGCGCTGGCCGGCTCAGCTGTTCATCGAGTTTTTTCGCTGCACGCCGGTGCTGCTGCAGATCGTCTGGTTCTTCTACTGCGTGCCGATGCTGTTCGATGTGTTCATCGACCCGATCACCATGGGCGTGCTCGCCCTGGGCCTGAACCTTACCGCGTTCAACGCCGAGGCTTATCGGGCGGGTGTGCAGGCGGTGCCCCATGAACATCTGGACGCCAGCATCGCCTTGGGCCTGCGCCCCTGGCAGCGAACGCTCTACGTGATTCTTCCGCAGGCATTGCGCAGTGCCGTTCCGGTGTTGATGACCAATGGCATCTCGATCCTTCAGCAAAGTGCGCTGGTGGCAATCGTCGCGGTGGGCGACTTGATGTACGTCGGCAAAAGCATCGCCACCGAGGCCTATCGCCCGCTGGAAACCTACTCGCTGATCGCGCTCATCTACTTCGCCCTGTCGTTGCCCATCGCGCAGTTCGTGCAGTGGCTGGAACGTCGTCAGGACACCGCGCTCGCGCGCTGAGGAGGCTGTGATGAACCTTGATTTCACCGTGGTGTTTTCTTACTGGCAGGCCTTGTTGCAAGGGCTGGCGCTGACACTGGTGTTCACCGTCGGGTGCGCCATTCTGGGCAGTCTGTGCGGCTTTTTGTTGAGCCTGTTGCGTGCGTCGGGCAGTCGCTGGTTGAGCGTGCCCGCCGGCCTTTACGTGGAGCTGTTTCGCGGTACGCCGTTGTTGATCCAACTGTTCTGGGTGTTCTTCTGCTTCCCGGTGGTGTTTGGCATCGATATCCCGCCTTACCTGTCGGTGTTGCTGGCGCTGACCCTGTACATGACCGCCATCACCAGCGAGACGTTTCGCGGCGCGCTCAAGTCCATCCCGGGCGAGCAGCATGACGCCTGCGTCGCATTGGGCCTGGCCTCGTGGAATAAAACCCTCTTCGTGGTGTTTCCCCAGGCCTTGCTGCGGGGCATTCCGCCGCTGCTTTCCAACGTGGTTTCACTGTTCAAGGAGAGCGCGCTGATCTCTTCGGTGGGCATCGCCGACCTGATGTTCGTCGGCCAGAACATTTCCAACAGCACGGCCCGCCCGGTCGAGTTTCTCTCGGCGGTGGCTGTGATCTATTTCCTCGTGGCGTTCCCGCTGACCCGTCTGGTCGGCGTGATCGAAGCGCGGATGCTGCGTCGCTATGCGTACTAACCCAACCCTGATATCCAACTTAAGTGGAGTGTCTGCAATGACTCAACTCAAAGGCATCCTGCCTGCTCTGGTCACCCCGTTCGACAAGGCCGGCAAAGTCGATTTCGACATGCTCTCCAACATTATCGAGTTTCAACTCAAAGCGGGTGTCACAGGCTTCGTGCCACTGGGTTCCACCGGTGAGTATTACGCCCTGACCAATGAAGAGCGCCGCCAGGTCCTGGCCACCGTGCGTGAAGTAGTCGGTGACCGTGGCGTGCTGATTGCCGGCGCCAATGGCTCCTGCACCCGTGAAGTGATCGAGCAGGTCAAGCAGACCCGCGATGCCGGCTACACCAACCTGTTGATCGCGCCGCCTTACTACGCGCTGCCGTCCCAGGAAGAGTTGGTCGGGCACTACCAGGCCATTCTCGATGCCGTGCCCGATATCGACCTGGTGTTGTACAACTACCCGGTGCGCACCAACGTCGAAGTCGGCTTTGGCGTGCTGGACGCATTCAAGGACAACAAGCGCGTTATCGCCATCAAGGAAAGCAGCGGCAACCTGTTGCGCGCCATCGAAATCGGTAACACCTACAAGGACAACTATCAGCTGTCCTGCGGTTCCGATGACCAGGCCCTGGACTTCTTCCTGTGGGGCGCCACCAGCTGGATCTGCGGCCCGGCCAACTGCCTGACCCAACAGGTTTGCGATTTCTACACCCAGTACACCAGCGGCGACCTGGCCGGTGCCCAGGCCATCGTGCGCTCGCTGTTCCCGGTGCTGGCAGACATGGAGTCGGGCAAGTTCATCCAGAAGGTCAAGTACGGTTGCGAGCTGGCAGGCTTCGACGCCGGCAACGCGCGCATGCCGCTGCAACCGCTGACCAGCGAAGAGAAGGCCGGTTTCCGCAAGGCGTTCGAACTGGCCCAGGGCTGATGTCGCCTGCCACATCAGTCGCCATGCCCGGCTGATGTGGCTTTACAGGAGAGAGTGAGATGACCCGACACGTTTTCAGCAGTATCGAAGGCCATACCGAAGGCATGCCTGTGCGCATGGTGATAGCCGGGGCACCCGCGCTCAAAGGGCGAACCATGAACGAGCGGCGTGAGTATTTCATGGCCAACTTCGACTGGATTCGCCGTAGCCTGATGCTCGAACCCCGCGGCCATTCCCACATGTCCGGTACGATTTTCTACCCGCCGGTGCGTGCTGACAGTGACTTCAGCCTGTTGTTTATCGAAACCTCCGGTTGCCTGCCCATGTGCGGGCATGCCACCTTGGGTTCGATTACCTTTGCACTGGAGGCTGGACTGATTGAGCCCAAAACCCCGGACACCGTGGTGGTGGACGTCCCGGCAGGGCAGATCCACGCGACCTACACCCGTAGCGGCGACAACGTCAGTTCGGTGTGTTTCACCAACGTCCCCTCGTTCCTGCTGCACCGTGACCTGGCAATCGAATTCCCGCCACTGGGGCCGTTGAAGATAGACATCGCCTACGGCGGTAACTTTTACCCGATTATCGAAGTGCAGCCCAACTATCCGGGTTGTGAGCATTTCAGTGCGCAGCAACTGCTGGAAATGGGCCGGGAAATGCAGGATCTGCTCAACCGGTCCGTGGACGTGGTTCACCCTGAAAACCCGGCGATCAAAGGTGTCAAACACTGCATGTGGACAGGCGCGCCGCTGTCATCAGCGTCTCAGGGCCGGGCCGTGGTGATTGCCGGTGAAAGCCTGATCGACCGGTCGCCATGCGGCACCGGCAGTTCGGCCCGGGTCGCGCAACGCTTTGCTCGTGGCTGGTTGGCCGAAGAGGGCGCTTATCGCCACGAAAGCCTGATCGGCAGTTTTTTCGTCGGTCGCGTGGCGCAGACACTGCAACTGGAAGACGGCACTGCCGCGATTCGCCCCAGCATCGAAGGAAGGGCATGGATCACCGGGCGCGCTGAGTTTATTGTCGACGATACCCAACCCTGGTGGGACGGCTTCAGTCTGGAAGATTATGCCGCTCCAGCCTCTGCTCAAGAGACTTCCCTATGACACCTGCGCAGCCCGTTGCACAAACCCCCGTTCCCGGAGAAAAGGCCATTGTGGTCGGTGGCGGTATCGTCGGCGTCTGCTGTGCCCTATACCTGCAACGGGAAGGTTATGCGGTGACCCTGATCGACCCGGCCGCCGCGGGCGACAGCACCGCCAAATGGAGTTGCGGGCAGATGGCGGTCAGCGAGGTCATTCCGCTGTCCAAGCCCGGCATCCTGAAAAAAATCCCGGGCTGGCTGCTCGATCAGAAGGGCCCGCTGGCGCTCAGGCCCGGCGCGTTGCCTGGCATCCTGCCGTGGTTCCTGCGGTTTCTGGCCTGTGCCCGGCACTCGAAAATCGTCGAAATTTCCCAAGACATGGCGACGCTGACGCACCATGTCTACGAGGACTATGCGCCCTTGCTGGAGGCGTGCCCGGACAAGACCCTGATGGGCGAACGGCCGATCCTCGAGGTGTTCGATACACCGTCGGGCATCGAACACGAACGTGAGCACCTGGCGCTGCGGCAGGCACTGGGTTTCAAATCCGAAGTGCTGGACGCGGCTGCAATTTCGGATCTCGAACCGGCATTGGCCGGCAAATTCAGCCATGGCCTGCTGTTTCCAGACTGGCGGGCGGTGAGTGATACGAAAGGTTTTATTGCCGCGCTGACGCAAAGTTTTCTCGATCAGGGCGGCGTTCGTGTACGCGGCCAGGTCAAGCGGATTGATGAGGTGGCCGACCGTGCCAGTGGCGTCACCCTCGGCGATGGCCAACGTTACGCTGCGGATCATGTGGTGATTGCCGCCGGCACAGGCTCGCGACAGTTTTTCGAGCAGATCGGTGCGCAGGTACCGCTGACCGGAATTGCCGGTTATCAGGTGTTGCTGCCCACCCCTGGCGTGGAGATTCGTCACTCGGTGATTTATGCCGATGGCGGCTTCTGCTTCAGCCCGATGACCCGTGGTTTGCAGATTGGCGGCACCATCGAGTTTGCCGGCCCGAACGCCGAGCCGAACTTCAAGCGCGCCGAGATCATTCTTGAGAAAGCGCGAAAAATTCTTCCCCGGCTGCAACTGGACAACATCGAGTACGGCGTCGGCTATCGCCCGTTTTTGCCCGACACCAAACCGGTTATCGATCGCAGCACCCGACTGTCGAATGTGTTCCTGGCATTCGGTCACGGCCAGCTCGGCCTGACCTTGGGAGCGACCACCGGACGACTGATCGCTGACCTGGTTGCCGGTCGAACGCCCGCTCAGAACCTGACCCCTTTTAGCGCCCAGCGCTTTACCCTTGGTGGAGGCCATGCATGAAATCCTATGACCAGCTCTATATCGACGGCCAGTGGGTTCGCCCCAAGCGTGGCGGTACTTTTGACACTTTGGACCCAAGCGATGAATCAGTGATCGCCCAGGTCGCTGCGGCCACCGCTGAAGATATCGACTTGGCTGTCAGCGCTGCACGCCGTGCATTTGATGAAGGTCCATGGCCGCAAATGACCGGGGCCGAGCGCGGGACTATTCTGCGGGCCATCGCCAGTGGCATCCGTGAGCGTCAGGACACACTGGCCGAGCTTGAGGTGCGAGACAACGGCAAACCGTTGCCCGAAGCCCAGTGGGACATCGCCGATACCGCAGGCTGCTTTGATTTTTATGCCGACCTGGCCGATGACCTCGATGGCCATCGTGAACAGAACATTTCCCTCGCCGATGAGCGCTTCACGTCCATCGCGCGCAAGGAGCCGGTGGGCGTCGCCGGGGCGATCATTCCCTGGAACTTCCCGATGCTGATGGCCGCCTGGAAAGTCGCGCCGGCATTGGCCGCCGGCTGCTGCATGGTGCTCAAGCCGTCGGAGCTGACACCGTTGACCGCCCTGCAACTGGCGGATATCGCCCATCAGGCGGGTTTGCCTGCTGGCGTGCTTAATGTCGTGACCGGCCTCGGCCCGGAAGCCGGCGCACCACTGAGCGAACACCCGGGCATCGATAAGCTGGCGTTCACCGGCAGCGTGCCAACCGGTACGCGGATCATGCAGGCCGCCGCCCGCGACATCAAAAACATCAGCCTGGAGCTGGGGGGCAAATCGCCTTTCATCATCTTCGACGACAGCGATATCGAAGCCGCGGTTGAATGGATCATGTTCGGGATCTTCTGGAACCAGGGCCAGGTGTGTTCGGCGACTTCACGGGTGCTGGTCCAGCGAGACCTTTACGAGCCACTGCTCAAGCGACTGGTCGAGCAGACCCGGCGCGTCAGTATCGGCAACGGCATGGACGAGGGTGTGCTGCTTGGCCCGCTGGTCAATCGCGGCCAGTATGACAAAGTGCTGGCGGCCATCGCCCGTGGACAGGAGGAGGGCGCGACGCTGCTTGCCGGCGGTACGCGTCCGGCGAATTGCGAGAAAGGCTACTTCCTGACCCCGGCGATTTTTGCCGATGTGCCGGAAGACAGCTGGATCTGGAAAGAGGAAATCTTCGGCCCGGTCGTGTGTGTGCGTCCTTTCGACGACGAGGCCGACGCGTTGCGCAGTGCCAACGACTCGCGCTTCGGGCTCGCGGCTGCCGTGATGTCCCATGACCTTGCACGTGCCGAGCGCGTTGCCCGCCGACTGCGCGCGGGTATCGTCTGGATCAATTGCTCGCAACCGACCTTCACCGAAGCCCCTTGGGGCGGCTACAAGCAAAGCGGTATCGGGCGTGAGTTGGGTGAGTGGGGCTTGAACAATTACCTGGAAACCAAGCAGATCACCCGTTACGACAGCCAGCAGCCATGGGGCTGGTACATCAAGTAAAGGAGCCCGTCATGCGCTGGAAAAAGACGTTGCAAATGGCTGATGTGCATTGTGAAGGCGAGATCGGCAAGGTCATCACCGGCGGAGTCATTGATATCCCCGGCAAGACCATGCTCGACAAGATGAACTACATCAACGAAGTCGACGACAGCCTCAGACGCCTGGTGATTCTGGAACCGCGTGGTTGCCTGCAAATGTCGGTGAATTTACTGTTGCCGCCGACGCGGCCCGAGGCCCAGGCCGGGTTCATCGTGCTGCAAGCGGACAAGGCTCACCCCATGTCCGGCAGCAACTGCATTTGCGTGGTCACGGCGTTGCTGGAGCTTGGCATGCTGGAAATGGTCGAGCCGGTGACCACGGTAGTGCTGGACACCCCGGCCGGCCTGGTCACCGCCCGTGCGCAGTGCGCGGACGGGCGCTGCCAGAGTGTGTCGCTGGACATGGTGCCGTCGTTCGTCGAGCAACTGGATGTGCCGATCGAAACCGCAGACTTTGGTTTGATCAAGGCAGACATCGCGTTCGGCGGTGTCTATTACGCGCTGGTCGATGTCGATCAGATCGGTTTGACCATCGCCCCTGAGAACGCCCGTGAACTGGCCACTCAAGGCGTTCGCCTCAAAGGCCTGATCAATGAGCAAATGAAGGTGTGTCACCCGTTGTTCAAGGAACTCAATGAGGTGGCCTATGTGATGTTCCGCAACCGCGTGGATGCTAGAACCTACCAGACCTGCACCACGCTGCCCCCGGGGCGAGTCGACCGCTCGCCCTGCGGGACAGGCAGTTCGGCGAATCTGGCGACCTTGAGCGCACGGGGCCTGGTCGAGGTGGGGGATAAGTTGACCTCGCGTTCTACCATTGGTGGCGAATTTCAGGTTGAGTTGCTGGGGCTGACGCAATTGGCGGGAAAACCGGCGGTTCTCCCCAGAATCACCGGACGGGCGTGGATCTATGGGCTGCATCAGATCGGGGTCGATCCGGATGATCCTCTGGCCGAAGGCTTTATGTTGAGCGACACCTGGGGTGAGGGTTTCTAACTATCCCCGGGCGGATGTTAAAGTTGCAGGCTGGCTGGATGACCGGCCTGCACTGCCGAGAGCATGACCCTATGAGCAAAGAAACGATTGAAGCTGGCAGCGGTGTCAAACGCCATGGCGGTCGCTACATCTACGAAGAGTTGCGCAAGCAGATCCTGACGCTGAAGCTCAAGCCCGGCATGCCGCTGGACGAAGTCTCCCTGGCCGCGCAATTTGGTCTTTCCCGCTCTCCGGTGCGAGATGCGCTTGCCCGGTTGATCAGCGAAGGCCTGGTCACCATATTGCCGAACCGCACGCTACTGGTGACGCCCTTCGAAATCGAAGAATTCCCCAACTACATTTCTGCCCTTGACCTGATTCAGCGAGCGGTGACCCGCCTCGCGGCCCTGCACCGTACGGATGAAGACCTGATTCGTATTCGTGGCGCCGATGCGGCCTATCTGGACGCAGTCAGTACCGGAGACTTCCAGGCGATGTCCGAAACCAACAAAGCCTTGCACATGGCGATTGCCGAGGCCGGAAAAAACCCGTACTTCATCAGTTACTACGAAAAGCTGTTGGGTGAAGGCCAGCGCCTGCTGCACCTGCACTTCGACTACATCATCAGTTCAGCCAATTCCACGACTTCGATCGGTCGCGACCACGATGAAATCGTCGATGCCATTGCTGCGCGCAAGCCCGACGAGGCAGAACGGGCGGCGCATGAACACACGATGCTGTTCCAGCGACGTTTCCTGGCGTACCTGCAACAGAACCTGACCGAGAAGATGTCCGTTGGTTGAGATGTCCGGCAAAAAAGCGCAGTCGCGGGCTCACTCGGCTGGGGTAAATCCAGTCAGGCTGTATTGCGCCTGACCGGATATTTATCCAGGGCTTCAAACACATCTCGTTCGCGGCGAACGGGCCACTCAAATACCCAGCATTTCAACGAAATGCGTTCTATAGCGCTGTGTTGAGTCGTATTACTTATATAACGTGGATGCTTGGACTCCCTCATCGCCTGGCGTAATTCGCGGGTGAACTTGATCTCGATGTCGTGCTTTTTGAATAGTTGGGCAAGGTGGGGAAGCTGTAAGTAGAGAAAATCCTTCGATGGGGTGCAGTGGTTGTAACGCACACCCTTGCTGTCCAGAAACGCCAGCGCACCCCAGAACTCGACCAACATGTTGGCGGGAGCTGGTGCCCCGGTCCCGATGCTGGTCAGGTCGGGGACTGACAATCCTAACTGGTGGGAGGCGAGTGCGACTTGCTCATGGATCGCAGTGCGTATGGCGTTGTCGCAGGTACGGCTCAATTCCTTGAGCAGTGCAATCCGATGGCGTGAGAGGGCTATCAGTTGCGCAACGTTCGCCGATCCGGCGCGAGAAGTGCTGCTCTTGCTCCAGTAGTCCCACAACACGTCGTCGCATTCTTCCTGGTAACGAACGACCTTGGCGCGAAACTCGGGCTTCACCTTGGCCGGGTTTATCGAGTAGAGCCACGCCGCAAGCTTGCGAAGGGGGAGACAGGTCATTGCGTATTGTTTGCCATCACCTCCCGTCGTGGTCAGTTCAACCACCACTGAGTTGAATCTCTCCTCCAGTCTTCGCAACTGCGTTTCCCAGTCCAGTCCCATATTCTTGACGATCGGCTTCATAGCGACAAACGGATCAGTGCCCTGACCAACCAGAACTACCGTGTCCTCGTAGAACGGGACTGGCATCAGATGCTCCTGCATGGCGGTGCTCCTTTTTTGACTACATGCCCGACTATTCGCCGAGCCAAAGCCGGCATAAACCCGAACAAAAAAAATGTCAGCGTCATGGCTGGAAGTCTAGTGCTGTTTGCTGGTTGGTCCAGTGGAAACGCCTCTTCGCCGGCAAGCCGGTCTCGCTCCCACATTTTGATCTGTGGTGTGTACAAAATCCTGGAGAGTGGTTAGCGGTACTTGATCACAATCGCCTTGAGTTTTCGACCCTCGATGGTTTTGACGTCTCGAGCCCATAGCGGTCCGTTGACATAGGCGCCCACGGGTTGGATATGGTCGTAAACCACCACCGCGGCATCGCCCCCAAGCTTGGCAGCTTCTTCACACAGTTTTTCTTCGACCTGGGCGATAGGCGGGGCGGGATCGACACTGGCATCAATGAGCACTTCGCCCAGCCGTACATGGGGACGAAGGGGCTCGGTACGCAACACGGCGACCTCGCTGGCCAGCGCGAGCAAGGTAGCGGTGAGTCCTCCCGCCAGCAGCGACAGTTTTAAACGAGTGGACCAAGACACTTCATGGGCAGGCATGGTGGGTTTGCTCCTTATAATCCGCCGCAATACGGACTCGCTTGTTGACGGTAGCAGACGGTTCCGGAGTTGCCAGAAGCCCAGACTTTCCAATGAGCTTGTTTTTCAGTATGAGCGTTCGATGCGCCTCAAGCCTTAGAGATTATCAGCGCAGCACACACCGCCAGAAACAGAAAAACCAGGTGCGAACAGGGCGCTGCCGAACAGCCCCGGAACGCCATGGGCAAGTGAAATCCACAGTCCGCCCATTGCCGTTTATCAACCCAGCCTGGCCCAGAACTCTTAGGAAGAAGAGAGGCAAAGGGGACGTGGGAAAGGGACTGGGAAAGGGGACGGTTTTACTTTCAAAGGTGGGAAAGGGCACGGATTTACTTTCAAAAGTATTTTTATCCTCCACTCATGTTCATGAATCGAATGACCTGAACATCGTCACTTATTTGGAAGTCGTGATCTTTCGGCTTTTTTCGCATCGCACCCAGTATGGCTTGATCGAGTTGAAGATTATCCCCAAGGGAGCATTCCAGTATTTTCTTCAAGTCAACGGACGCCTCGTTACCCAGGCACAGTAATAACTTCCCTTCCGCGGTTATTCGCACACGGTTGCAATCTGCACAAAAATTCTCGCTATGAGGCGAAACGAATCCAATTCGAGTGGATGGGAATTCTGCCAAGCGCCAATAGCGTGACGGACCATTGGTGGTTTCCATCGATTTAATCAGCGTGTAGCGTTCGGCAATGCGGTTGCGCACTTCAGCGCTTGAGCAGAACGATTCAACGCGACTGTGCTCATCAATCCTCCCAAGCGGCATCTCCTCAATGAAGCTAATGTCTATCCAGTGGTTTATGGCAAATGTCACCAGGTCAAGGATTTCGTCATCATTACGGCCTTTCATCACTACACAGTTCAGCTTGATCTGCTGAAAGCCGGCCGCGAGTGCCGCGTCGATTCCGGCCAGAACCTGGTTCAGTTCACCTGTTCGAGTCAGTTGGCGAAAGCGAGTGGGTCTCAAGCTATCCATGCTGATGTTAAGGCGTTTCAAACCTGTCGCGAACAAGGGGTAAGCCAGTCGAGCAAGATGAGAGCCGTTAGTCGTCAAGCAAAGTTCATTCAAACCCGGCAGTATTGCAATTCGTTCGCATAATCCGAGAATGCCCGGCCGAATGAGAGGCTCGCCACCAGTCAGACGAATCTTTCTCGTGCCTAATGTAACGAATCTCTCGGCGAGGAGGTAAAGATCATCCAGGCTAAGCACTCTTTGGCGAGGGAGGAACTTCATGTCTTCCGCCATGCAATAGACACAACGAAAGTCGCATCTGTCCGTCACCGAAATTCGTAGATAGTCTATGCGTCGACCAAAGTTATCCAGCAAAATGTCAGTTAACATTCGTCGTCCTCCAGTTTTACACAGTCCTGTGTATAGGTGAGATCAAGCCCACCAACGGGGGTTGAGTGAGTTTACAGATCGTGTCGAGAGATACCCGGCTTGTACGGCACCGGCGAAGGCGCCGCACAAGGATGTTGACCTATGGCATAACCGGTGGCTGATAGGTGAGGGTGAAGGCGAGTGCCCACAACATGAACAGCACAAGGGGAGTGTGGACAACTAACTGAGTGAAAGTGAAACCGACGACATCCTTGGCCTTAATGCCCAGCACGCCCAAAAGCGGTAGCATCCAGAAAGGATTGATCAGATTGGGGAGTGCTTCTGCGGCGTTGTATATTTGAACCGCCCACCCCAGATGAACATGCAACTCGTTAGCTGCCTGCATGACATAGGGGGCCTCAATGATCCATTTGCCACCGCCGGAAGGCACGAAGAAACCTAGCACTGCCGAATACACACCCATGACGGCGGGGAAAGCTTCCTCAGTAGCCACTGAGACGAATGCCGATGCCATGTGGTGAGAAAGGGTTGCGCCGTCCGGACCAAGTGCTTTGGTTAGAATAAACGCGATGCCACCGTATAGAGGGAATTGAATCAATACACCGGCAGTCGATGGTACAGACTTCGCTACAGCTCGAAGAAAGCGCTTCGGCCGCCAGTTGAGCAGCATCCCCAGCATAAGAAACATGAAGTTGTAGGTGTTGAGGCTGGATATTGCAAAGACCGGGTCCTTTGTCGTGAACTCAAAGAACAGCCAAACGGCTCCGAGGCCAACGATAAGCAGCGTGAGCAGTGGGCTATATTCCAGCCATTCACCAGGACGGGTCGGCCGTGTCACCGCTTCGTCCGTGTCATTGAGGTTTACGCCCATATCCTTGGCCGTTAGCGCGCGCTCTTCTGTTGGAGCAGAGAAGTAGGCCACTAGCACAGAGACGACAATCAGAACGAAAGTCATTGCCATCGACTGCCACAGGAAGATGGTCTCTGAGAATGGGATTACACCTGTGATATCCAACAAGGATTTTGGCAAGCTAGCTGGATTAGCTTGCAGTTGAGCGGCGGAGGAACTCAAGCCCAAGGCCCAGGTCGCTCCCATGCCCAGGTACGCGGCTGCACTCGCTGCTCTATAGTCAACGCGAAATCCAGTGCGTCGGGCGATCGCACGTACCAGGAGCCCGCTCAAAATGAGGCTGATCGCCCAGTTGAACAGTGAGGCCAATAGACTTACAAGGGCTACGAAGGCCACTGCACCTCGAGCTGTCTTGGGTACCGCTGCGAGCTTTTGGATCAACACGGACGCCGGTGGGGAAACCGCCACGACATATCCAGATATCGCGACGATGGCCATTTGCATGGTGAAGGGAATAAGGCTCCAGTAGCCATCACCAAAAGCGACGGCTACCGCCTTTGGTGATGCGCCTATGCACAAAGCACCGAAGGCGACGACTACTACCGCAATTGCAGCAAAAATGTAAGAGTCCGGAAACCATCTCTCCGACCATTCCGTGACCCTGATTGCAAGTCTCTCAAGTCCTGTGTGAGAAGTCGTTTCTTCTTCCTTTGTTGTGATGGTTGCAGATTTCATGGCTGTCTCCTGTACTTATTTGAATTGATGGCAGCGCTAGGTTGTCAGTTGTTATTGGCCATAATTGCAGTATGTTTCGTAAGCCATTACGGCGGCCGCCAAGTCTTCCAGTGCGGTGCCGACAGCTTTAAATACGGTAATTTCCTTACTGTTTTTTCTTCCCGGATGACCGCTGCGGCACAGTTCAGCGAGATCAGCGCTAATATCAACCTCGCTCATGACGCCTGACGCGATCGGATGCAGCAAATCCCCGGCTTTCATCGGGGCTTCGCTTGTGTCGACGAATATGGAAGTTCCGTCGAAACAGCAGTCATCAGCTTCTCGCATCTGCGGCGTGAAACCACCGATAAGATCAAGGTGAGTGCCTGGTCGTAGGAATTCACGCCGCACGAGAGGAACAGTAGACAGGGTGGCAGCCGTCACAATGTCGGCAACTTTGCAATTGCTTTCCAGGTCTTGGGCGGCTGTTGCATGAAACCCATCGGCTCTTAGCTGTTCCACCAAACGTTCAGCTTGTCCTTGATCGATATCCCAGACCGAAACATGTTCAATTGGCCTTACTGCGCGGTAAGCATAAGGCAGCAAACTGGCGACTCGCCCAGCACCCAGAACCAGCAAGGAGCAGGAGTCTTGACGGCTCAGGTAGGAAGCGGCCAGTGCCGAGGCGGCAGCAGTTCGCCGGGACGTAATTTCATTGCCATCAATTAACGCCAGCGGTTTACCCGTGTTTGCGTCATGGAGCATATAGGTGGAATGCAGGCCCGGGAGTTTGAGCTTTGTGTTCCCCGGGAAGACAGTTACAGTTTTGATGCCAAGGTATTCACCAGCTTGCCATGCAGGCATCAGCAGCATCGTCCCGGGTTCTTTGCCGTCGACCTGAATGCTGTGATTGTGGCGAAGCGGAACCTCGCATCCTCGGCTGAACGCGTTCTTCAGTGCAGGGACAAGTTGGTCAAAAGGGAGGAGTGAGCGGGTCGTTGGGGCATCGAGTATCAGCATGATTGCTTCTTCCAGGTGGGTGGAGCTCTGTCGTTAGGCGTCAAGAACAAGGTCGCTGGTTGGAACTGCTTGGCAGGCCAGGCATACGGAGGAGTCTTCGGGCTCTTCGCCGTGCAGATGCCGAGTGGCTCCTGACACAACACGCACGGAACAGCTTTCGCATTGGCCGACTCGGCATCCGCTGGGTAAATCCACACCCAGGCTTTCGGCGAAGCTGAGCAATGGTCCGTCTGCCGATTTCCACGTGCGGGAGATGCTTGATTTGGTGAACGACACACGAAACTCTTGACCAGGCTCCACCGTTACCGTTGACGGGGACCGGAAGATTTCTTTGATGATGTCGAAGCGAGGAACACCAACACCGATGAGCGCATTGGTGAAGGCGTCCATCATTGGAGCGGGCCCGCACATGTAGAAAAGCGGGCGACGTTTGAGCATCGCTGATGGAATGCAGTCGACACTGACTCGGCCGGCAACGTCGTAATCAACGCCCAATTGGTCTTCCGCACTGGGGCGGTCGTAGAAATTGATGATTTCAAGGCCAGGAATTCGCTCCTGGAGCGCTTTGAGACGAGCTTTGAACGCGTGAGCCGCACCCTGCTGATTCGCATAGAGCAGAAGAGTTTCAGGGGGCGCCACAACATCAACAAGCGTCTCAAGCAAGTTGATGAAGGGTGTAATACCGATTCCGCCAGCCAGAAGAACCAAAGGACGCGAAGTGGCAACGGGCATGATGAACGTACCGGACGGAGCCCGGAGTGAGATGACATCGCCCACGGCCAATTCCTGATTGATGTAGGTGGATGCTCGACCGAAGACCTGCTCGCCGTCGGGGGTGCGTCCAGTCGCGCGTCGAACCGATATCGAGTAACCCTTGCGATTGGCTACGAATGCGGACCCGGTCATTGAGTAGGAGCGCACCACTTCTTGTGGGCCAATCGGTAGCCTGATAGTGGCGTGCTGCCCCGGCTGGAAATCCGGCAAGCCGCCACCGTCGAGCGGCTCCATGTACACCGAAGTGACGTCGCAAGTCTCTTTCACCAGCTTGGCAATGCGAAAATCACGGAATCCTTCCCAGCGCCTCTGCTCGATGTTGAAACGCTCATCTCGCTGGACGTCGCAGCGATACGCCCGAAGAGGTGAAGACCCGCTGATGGGATCAATATTGTCGCTGGAGATCAGGCTGTTGAAGTTGCTATTGGAACTGCCGGTGGCATCAAGGTCGACTTGGCCGAGCGAATCACACCGTTGCCACCACCCGTATTCACCGACCACAACCCCAGGATGCAGCCCCTCGGTTACACGTGCCATGAACAGAGCATTACCGACTGCGGTCGTGACTCTGACGGGATCGCCCTGCTTGATTCCGCGGGCAGCGGCCAACTCCGAGGACAGTTCCAGTTCTGGCCGAATCGCTTTGCGTCTGAGGGATGCGAGACTGCGATGTTGGCTATGGCAAAAGTAGCCGCTCTTGACAGAAGTCAGCACCAAGGGGAAGGCGCAGCCCTGTACCGTGCCACCACCGTCTTGGGGTGATTTAGAGCAGGGCAAAGGGGGGTAGCCATGATTCAGCAAGCGCTCTGAGTAAAGCTCCACCAACCCGGTAGGCGTGTTGAATGCGCTATGCCGAGGACGCGTAGCGTACTTTCTTGCGACGTCCACAATAGGTACTTGAACGCCTTCCGGATGGTTACGCAGAATTTCCACACTCAGACCGGATGGGCTAAGCATATGGTCCCAACCCGCTTCGAGACTGCCACCGAAGAACTGGTCGCTCATCCCCAGCCTGACCGCCAGATCAAAGACGATTTCGTTGTCCGACCGCGATTCGCCGCGGGAAGAAACCATCCGTTGGCGAAGTTGAACGAGCTGCTCGGCCTGCGCCGATATCTCGAAACCGATACGCAACCCCTCCCGCTCCCAAGGTGTATTTACGGGGAGCAAGATGTCCGCGTAACGGGCACTTGGTGATTCAAAAAGGTCGCAATGCACATAGAAGTCAAGTGCGCCAAGTGCTTTGGCACCTTTATCAACTTCCGGTTGCGACAACAGCAAGTTGGTGCCGAAAGCCATCAGCGTGCGGATGGCATAGGGCTGCTTGGTGAGGATGGCATTGTAGAGATCACGTGCTGTAATCCAGCCCTGAGAAGGGGGCCCCAGCGGCCGGTCAGCAAAACCCAGTGCCTTCTGTCGCTGCTCGTCTGAGAGCAGGTCAAACGAAGCAACGGCATTGTGTGGTGGCTTTTGGTACACCCGATTGCCGCCGATCTTGTCGAAGCTACCTGTCAGGGCATAGAGACATGCCATTGCGCGATCGGTTTGGGTCGCATTGTCGTGCTGACCTACGCCTGACCAGGCATGAAAGGCAATCCGGCTTGCGGATCCGATGAGACGCGCGGCATTGCGTATGTCGGCTTCTGGAATCTGGGTAATAGCCGAGGTTCGCTCAACAGAGTAATGCGCACACTCGAGTGCATACAGCTCAAATGCGGGCCGACAGTTCACTAAGCGTGGGGAGTTCTGCTCTACGATTTGGACTTGGAAGGTTCCGCGTAGCGCCAAGTGATCAAAGTCTTCGCTATGCAATGTGCGGGATGCTGTTGGTGCTTCTGTAAGGGTGTCCCAGACTACGAACGCATCTTCATCTGCCCACCCGATATCGCGGCCTCGGAGAAAATGGCCATTGTCGGCACGGACAAGAAGCGGTCCATTGGTCCAGCGACAAACGAAGTCCAGGTCGAATGCTTTGGACTCAATTAGCAGATTGGCAAGCGCCATCGCCAGAGTTAAGTCCGTGCCGGGTGCAACGCGCAGCCACTGATCTGCCTGGCTTGCCAATGGTGTTGCTCGGGGGTCGATCACGATTAACTTGGCGCCAGCATTTCTGCCAACCCCGATCGCTTCCGCTTGGGCAAGCCAGGTATTGGTTGGATTGTGTCCCCAGAGCAGAATCAGCTCAGCGCGACGATAGTCGGCAGTGGGCATGCCACAGCCAAATGTGAAAGCGTGAGCGTGATCTTTGTGCCAATTGCAGATCTCAGTGGCGTAGCAAGTATTAGGACTGCCAAACAAGCGGATGAAACGTTCAATCCAGTCGATGCTGTCGCTCAAGGGAGTCCCACTGGGTGTGGTGACTGCGAAAGCGACCGATTCGGCTCCCTCATTTCGCTTCGCATGTTGGAGGCGATTGGCGACTTCTGAGAGTGCTTCTTCCCAAGTAATTCTTTTCCAACCTGGATCCGGATGGTGCTTGGGGTTGGTCCTGCGCATTGGAAACAAAATGCGATCAGCACTATGAAGCAATTCAGGGGCTGACTTTCCCTTCAGGCATATCGCTTTCCCGGTGGGGTGGGAGGGGTTTGGACGAACCTCCAGCAGCGTGTCGTTCGCTACCAGGTTGATGGTGCCGCAGCGGGAGCGGCACAGTGTGCAATAGCCTGCTTTCTCGATAATGCTCATGTTTAGTTACTCGGCATCTTGTCACAGTGTTGTCATGGCTCGATGCTAGCGAGCATTATTGGGTATTTATAATTCTTTTTTTTTGTAATGCGATATTGGAAAAAACGATGCTTCCTACCCTTAAGCAACTCCAGTATTTTGTGGCGATCGCGGACACGGGACAGATCTCCAGAGCGGCCCAACGCTGTCATGTGGCGCAATCATCAATTACCGCTTCGCTCAAAGGCCTTGAAGAGATAGTGGGGGCATCCCTGTTTTCCCGTCACTCGAGCGGAGTACGTCTGACCGAGGCCGGCATCAGATTTTTACGGCATGCGCAGCTCATTGAGGCCGCCGTGAAGGACGCAGTAGCTGCCGCTTCAGTCGAACCAGTACTTATCACCGGTACAGTGCGTATCGGTGTCACTGAGACAATCACGGCGTATGTGCTTCCTTCGCTTCTACCGATCATCGAGCAGAAGTTCCCGAACCTGGATTTGAGGGTGGTAGAGCATCAGCGGCAAGATATCGAGCGCCTCGTACTGGATGGCGACTTGGATTTAGCCCTCCTGTTAGCCTCGAACCTGCCCGAGCGAGGCCATGTTGCTTGCGAAACACTGCTTAAGTCTTCGAGGCAGCTTTGGGGACATCCGGAGCATCCGCTCATGCTGGCAGATAGGGTGGGGCTAGCTGATGTGGCCCTGCATGACTACATCTTGCTGGATATGGACGAGCACATCGATACGGTCAGGAAATACTGGGACCAGTACGGGTTGGCTCCTAAAGTCAGACTCCAGAGCTGTTCAATAGAGGCCGTGCGCAGTTTGGTCGCGGCTGGGCGTGGCGTAGCGATCCTGTCTGATCTGGTCTATCGCCCTTGGTCGCTGGAAGGACAGCGGATAGTTCGGCGGGTGCTTGCTGACAAGATCCCGTCAATGGATGTAGGCCTGGTGTGGAGGACCAAGCCAGCATTGCAGAGCAATGTTTCGGCACTCCGGGAGTTCCTTTCTATCGCACTGAAGGAAGCGATGAAGAGCTAGGAGCCCGGTATCCACAAAACAAAGGGCCTGCTCAGAGTTTGGCCAACAACCTGCTCAGCTCTCGTTTTGCAGCCTCACCTGAATGCGCACGCTCAAGTAGCCCACGGGTCATGCTCCTGTACATTTCCACGGCTTCGGGTGATGAGCTCACACTGGCAATGCCGGTATGAATATTGGGCAGTTCCCCGAGACGGTAGGGGCTGACGGCGACATAGCTTGTGTGCTCTTGCTCGAAAATCTGGAAGGTGGCGCTGGGCAGGGTTTCGTCGATGAGGTAGATATTGAAACGCGAGCCTTCGCTACCGATCTTGTCAATCAGGTTTTCGACTTCGCGCCGCGCCAGCAGTGAGCGTTCCATCCTCACGCTCGGTGGCAGGTCGAGGCGGCCGACCAGGCCGATATGCAGGTAGCGCTCGATCTGGCGCAGGCTGATGATCGACTGTACCTCGAACTTCTGTTTGGAAAACGTCGCTTTACGTTCGTTGAGAATCTCGAGAATCTGCGCTTGCATCGCCGCTTGGCCTGCGTCGAAATTCTTCGGCCGTGCTTCGTCGAGCATGGTCTTGAACAGTTCGGAATAAGCAGGGGAGGTCAACAGATAGGAAAAGGGGTCGAAGTACGACTGGATGCTCAACGAGCGCGCTTCCAGCTGACGCATGCGCTCGAAGTAACCCAGGGCATTGTCGAAATATTCGGTGTCGGAGCCCAGCAGGCTGGTCAGGGAAACCTTGAGCAACTGTGCCAGGCGATCCAGGGTCTCGAGCTTGACGATTTTGCCCAGTTCCAGGCGATACACCGCTGCACGGGAAATATCGAGTTTCTCGGCCACCTGGTCGGCGTTCAATTGGCGACCGATGCGGTAGGCCCGAAGGCGTTCCCCGATGGCCTGGTAGTCGATCTGGCTCACTAAAACTCCGAATGGCTAATGTACATGGGGTGGAACACGCTGCTCCAACCAGTTTCTGAGCGGACGATAGCTGCCGTTCATGCGGTTCGAACAAGGAATTTGTTGACCTCGTCACGACTTCGATGTATCAATATTTAGACAGGCATTACTCATTTGTCTAAAAAATACAAAAATGGTGCGGCCATGTCCATGAATATCCCACCCCAGATCCCTGTGGCAAGCCTGGCTCCAGGATGATCCCTGGCGTGCAGTCCCTTTCTTACTGATAGAAAAACCCGAATCCCGTCGCCTTTATTGAGCCGCACCGGGGTTTGTCACGCCTGAAAACCAGCCTGGAGAACCTCGTCGACCTGAACCCCTGACCTTTTCGCACCCGAAACGAAATGTGAGGCCGTGAACAGATGACTCTGATTGCGCGACCTGCTACGCCCCTAAATCAATAACAATACGGAGCACAACAATGGACCATTCAATCGGCTTACCGTCATTGCTGGCGCTTTCACTGGCTGTCTTGACGCCTTGCGCGCTGGCGGCGCCTGGCTACAGCGACACTTTGATTGGCTACCGCTATAGCGACCATTACAGCGATCCCGGCAAAACCAGGGATGTGGCCAAGAACATTCTGCAAATAACCCATGTCAGCAGCTACAGGCTGGGGCAGAACTTCATTAACCTGGATGTGTTCAAGTCAGACAGCACCGACCCGGCCAAGGGCGGAGGCACCGGTGCTACCGAGTTTTACCTGACATATCGCAACCAGTTGCAGTACGGGAAGGTATTCGACAAGCCTCTGGCATTCGGCCCGGTCAAGGACGTGGCCTTGACCGCCGGCTTCGACTACAACACCAAGAACAATGAGTTCGCTTCTGAAAAACGCCTGTTGGTGCTTGGTCCGACGTTGAAGTTTGCCTTGCCCGCGGGGTTTCTCGACGCCAGCGTGCTCTACGCCCGGGAATGGAATCACTGCGGTCTGGACGTGTGCGGCAAGCCGGGTAATCACAACGATCTACTGTTCGATCCGTTCCTGCAGTTCAACCTCACGTGGGGCGTGCCGTTCATGGCGGGACCGCTACCACTCAAGTTCCAGGGCTTTTACACCTACAGCAGCAAGAAGGGTGACGACTATCAGAACCGGCCCACGGCCGCCGAACAGTTGATGCGCACTTCGTTGATGCTGGACGTCGGGCAGTTGGGTTGGGGCGAAAAAAACGTGCTGTGGATCGGTCCTGGCTACGAGTACTGGCGCAACAAGTTCGGCAATGAGAAGGGGCCGGGCACGGATGTCGATGCGTTATCGATCAATCTGGAGTGGCACCTGTAAAAAGCGGAATCTTAATTTTTCGCCTGTGTCGTATCAAAAATTAGACAAAACGTTTCATTTGTTCGTAGACTCAGCGCATCGCCGGCGAATGAAGGACGGCGCTGTTTCCTTCCAGGGATGAGTCAGGCGGTGACCCCGATCCCGGTTCACCCGCATCAACCAGAGATAACAATAAGAGGTAATGATTGTGAAAACTCACAACGACTCAAGCGCCGTCAAGGCGGATGCGTCACCGCGCAAGGCGTTGATCGCCAGCGTGACCGGCTACGCCATGGACGGGTTCGACCTGCTGATTCTTGGCTTCATGTTGCCGGCCATCACTCTCGGCCTGGGGCTGACGACCTCCGAGGCCGGATCTCTGGTCACCTGGACGTTGCTCGGTGCTGTGGCCGGTGGCTTGATCTTCGGCCAACTCAGCGACCGTTATGGCCGGGTGAAGATGCTCAGCGTGTGCATTCTGGTGTTTTCAGTTTTCACCGGTTTGTGCTCGCTGGCCCAGGGTTACTGGGACTTGCTGACGTACCGTACCCTGGCCGGATTTGGCCTGGGCGGCGAGTTCGGTATCGGCATGGCGCTGATCGCCGAGACCTGGCCGGCCAACAAGCGCAACCGCGCATCATCCTACGTCGGCATGGGATGGCAGGCTGGTGTCCTGGCGGCTGCACTGTTGACTCCGCTGCTGTTGCCACATATCGGTTGGCGCGGAATGTTTCTGGTCGGACTGGTGCCGGCGCTGTTGTCCTTCGTGATTCGCCACACCATGGGCGAGCCGGAGGAGTTCATCAAGGCCACGGTTAACCCTATCTCGTTTACCCAGCGCTTTGGCCAACTGTTCAAGGATGTACCGACGACTAAAGCCAGCATCGGCGTGATGGTGCTGACCTCGGTGCAGAATTTCGGTTACTACGGAATCATGATCTGGATGCCCAGTTACCTGTCGCGCCAGTTCGGTTTCTCGCTGACCGCGTCCGGCACCTGGACCGCTGCCACGGTGGTGGGGATGGCTTTCGGCATCTGGTTGTTCGGGCAACTGGCGGACCGCTTCGGACGTTGGAAAATCTTCCTGCTGTATCAGGCCAGCGCGGCCGTCATGGTGTTGATCTACGCCAACCTGACGGATCCGATCAGCATGCTGTTCACCGGCGTGATCATGGGGATTTTCGTCAACGGCATGATCGGTGGTTACGGCGCATTGATCTCTGACCTGTACCCGGCGCAAGTACGGGCCACCGCGCAGAATGTGCTGTTCAACGTCGGGCGCGGGGTCGGTGGGTTCGGTCCTCTGGCGGTGGGCGCCATCGCCCTGGCGTATTCGTTTTCGGCGGCGATCATGTTGCTGGCTTCGATCTACCTGTTAGCCATGGCCGCCACGCTGTTCCTGCTGCCGCGCAGCCAGGGCGACAGTGGGGAAGCGCGATTGGCGAATGCCTTGCCAGTGGAGCAAAAGTAAGAGCTGAACCGCTGTGTTAATGCTAAAAAAGTATTGCGCCGGTCGTATCAAAAATTAGACAAACACAATGATGAGGCGTAGAGTCAAACCTGAATTGAAGTAGAAAATCACGACGCTGCCGGATCCGAGGGCGGCGTCGTTACTCTTTTGACTCGAGAGTATCAAAAATTAGACAGAGCACTTAAACAAGAACAAAGAGGGCTTTCAAATGACCGGGATATCGACCTGCTGCCAGGCCATCGCCGTCACCCCGCCTAACGATACGCTGGCGGTGGTGCTGTCCAACGAATGGGTCAACGACGAATACAAACGTCTGATCCTGCAAGCCGATGGCGCCGCGTGCCATTCGCAGCCTGGGCAATTCTTCAACTTGCTTTGCCCCAGCGAAGGCGAACACAAACCTTTCTTCCGCCGGCCGATGAGCACCTACAAGGCCGATCCGGTCACTGGCCAGGTTGAGTTTCTGTACAAGGTTACCGGCAAGGGCACCTTCGGCCTGGAAACCCTCAGTGAGCGGCAAACCCTGGAAATCCTCGGCCCCTTGGGCAAGGGCTTCGACCTTGATCCGAACTGGCGACATATGACCATCGTTGCCCGGGGTGTCGGCTTGGCGACCCTGGCGCCGTTGGCCGAAGCGGCCCATGCCTCGGGGATCAAGCTGACCGCAGTGCTCAGCGCCCGCAGCGAAAAAAGTCTGTTATCCCGGGAGCGTTTTGCCTCTTTGGGCGCTGAAGTCATCAGCGTCCTGGACGAGGACGGCAGCAGCGCATTGGAAAACATTGAAGCGGTGCTGCGTGAGGTGATCGCCCGGGAAGGCAGCAATGCGCTGTTCACCTGTGGCTCCAGACGCCTGACCCGTTTGCTCAAGCGCCTGTCGGGCGAGTTGGGGCTGGCCGGGCAAGTCGCCCTGGAGCAGCAAATGGTCTGCGGCCTGGGCATGTGCCAGTGCTGCGTCGATGTGTTTGAAGTCGATGGCTTGAAAGTCGGCAAACGTGTGTGTCTGGAAGGCCCGGTGTTCGACCTGGCGGAGGTGTTGGAATGATTGATCTCAGCGTAAATATCGGCGGCCTGCGCCTGAAGAACCCGGTGATGCCGGCATCCGGCACTTTCGCCGAAGAGCTTACCCACTTGCTGGACTTCAACAGTCTGGGCGCCTTGGTAACCAAGACCATTACCAGCGAAAAACGCACCGGCAACCCCATGCCGCGGGTTTGTGAACTGGCCGACGGCATGATGAATGCCATCGGGATCCCGAGCAAAGGTGCCGATCTATTCATCGCGAAGGTGGTGCCGTTCTACCGCAATTTTGATTCGCCACTGATCGTCAGCATTTCGGCACCGACCGCCCAGGGTTTTGCCGAACTGGCGGCACGCTTGAGCGATGTGCCAGGCGTGGCCGGCATCGAAGCGAATATCTCATGCCCCAATATTGAAGCCCACGGCGCGTCGTTCGGTATGCACGCCGATACCACGCGGCAGGTAATCAAATTAATGCGTGCCAGTACGTCGTTGCCGCTGTGGGTCAAGCTGACTCCCAACGCTGGAGAAATCGTCGACATCGCATTGTCCGCGCAGGACGAAGGCGCGGACGCTGTGGTGGTCGGCAACACCTTGCTCGGGCTGTCGATCGACATCGAAAAAGGTCGGGCACGGCTGGGTAATTTTATGGGCGGGATCTCCGGCGCAATGATCAAGCCGCTGATGGTGCGATTGACCTATCAGTGCGCCAAGGCCCTGCAGATTCCAGTGATCGGCTGCGGCGGCATTGCCACCGCCCATGACGCTCTGGAGTTCATCTATGCCGGTGCCAGTGCGGTGCAGGTCGGCACCGCTACTTTTATTCATCCCAAGACCATGAACCTGATGGTCAACGAGCTGGAAGTGTATTGCCGGCGCAAGGGCATCAGCCATTTGAGCACACTGATCGGCAGCCTCGACGATTCTCCGGCCGCAGCCTTTGGAGCCTTGCCATGAGCACCCTCTGGAAACAACAAGCGCGGCGCATGTTCAGCGAAATCAGTGAACTGTCCCGAGACCCGGAAATCGGCATTACCCGTGAGAGCTACGGTGCTGGCGAAAACGCTGCGATTGCCTATCTGTCGCAGTTCGCCCGCGACAACGGTTTATTCGTGCGCAGCGACTGTGCCGGCAATGTGATTTTTCAACGGGCCGATGACGACGGGCAACCAGCCATCTGGATTGGCTCACATTTGGACTCGGTGCCCCAAGGTGGTAATTACGATGGTCTAGCGGGTGTCATCGCGGGGCTGTTGTGCTTGTGCCGACTGGATCAGCAAGCGGTTCGGACCCCGCGTCCGATTCGCGTGCTGGGCCTGCGCGGTGAAGAGAGCGCCTGGTATGGCAAGTCCTACATGGGCTCACGAGCGCTGATGGGCGGGCTCACGTCTAACGACCTGGCATTGGTCAACCGCTTCAGTAAGAAGACCCTGGGCGAGGCCATGCAGGCGGTCGGCGCTGACCTGGATGCAATTCGCAGTCAGCAATGGCTGATCGACCGCCTGCAGTTCGCCGGCTACCTGGAAGTGCACATCGAACAAGCCGAGTCCCTGGAAAAAATGGGCCAGGCCCTGGGCATCGTGCCCGGTATTCGCGGCAATCTGCGACACAACCTGGTGCGATGCCTGGGCGAGGACGGCCACTCCGGCGCGGTGTCCCGTGAGGACCGCCATGACTCGGTATTTGCCGTCAGCGAACTGGTGGCGCGCATCGATCAATTGTGGGGCGAGTGGCTCAATGACGATCGCGATCTGGTGGTCACGGTCGGGACCCTGGGCACCAACGCCGCGCATCACGCGGTCTCGCGGATACCCGGCGAAGTCAACTTCAGTCTGGAAGTTCGCAGTCTGCATCAAACTACGCTGGAGGCCTTCCATGCCTTGATCCTGGACGAAGTCCGGCAGATCGAGGAACACCGTCAGGTGCGGTTCGAGTTCGATAAACGCATCGATACGCAACCGGCGGCCATGCATGAACCCTGGGTCGAAGCCTTTGTGCGCACGACCCGCGAGCATGGCTGGGAGGGCGTCCTGACACCGAGTGGTGCAGGGCATGACGCTGCGGTTTTCGCCAACGCCGGGATCCCCAGCGCCATGCTCTTCATCCGTAACCAGCACGGTTCGCACAACCCTCACGAGGCAATGGTGCTGGATGATTTCATCGAGGCCACCGAGGTGCTGTACCACACCACACAGGAACTGACACTATGAAACGCTCACCACAATCCTGGTTGATTCGCCAAGCCACGCTGGTCAATGAAGGTCAGCGCTTTTGCAGCGACCTGCGCATTGAGGACGGTCGGATTGCGCAGATTGCCTCTTCCATTGAGCCGCGTAGGGACGATTGGGTAATTGATGCCACGGGGCTATGGTTGCTGCCGGGAATGATCGACGATCAGGTGCACTTTCGCGAACCGGGGCTGACCCACAAAGCCGACATTGCCAGCGAATCCCGGGCCTGCGCGGCCGGTGGCATCACCAGTTTCATGGAAATGCCCAACACCCGGCCACCGGCACTGGATCGCGATTCTCTGGAAGCCAAATACGCGATCGCGGCGCAATCCTCTGTGGTCAATTACGCCTTTTACATGGGTGCGAGCAACGACAACCTGGAGGCGATCCGCGCGATCGATCCCAAGAGCACGCCGGGGGTCAAAGTATTCATGGGTGCATCTACTGGCAACATGCTGGTGGATGACCCCGAGGTGTTGAACGGCATTTTCCGCGATTCGCCCGTGACGATCATCACCCACTGCGAAGACTCGCCGATGATTGAGGACAACCTGCAAAAGGCCCTGCGCAGTTACGGCGAAGGCATACCCGCGCACCTGCACCCGCTGATTCGTTCGCGCGAGGCGTGCATCAAGTCGACCCGACTAGCCATCGGCTTGGCGCGCAAACACAACGCGCGTCTGCATGTGTTGCACATTTCCACTGCAGAGGAACTGGAGCTTTTCGAGCCCGGGCCGTTGGCGAGCAAGCGTATTACTGCGGAAACCTGTGTGCATTTCCTGCATTTCAATGACCGCGATTACCAGCGTCTGGGGATGCAGCTCAAGTGCAATCCGGCGGTCAAGACCGAGCGCGATCGAGTGGCGATTGTCCGGGCGTTGGCTGAAGGGCGCATCGATGTGCTGGCCACTGACCATGCACCCCATTTGCTTGAAGAGAAAAACGCCCCTTACCAGAAAGCCCCGTCAGGAGTCCCATTGGTGCAGTTCGCCCTGCAAGTGGCGTTGGAACGGGTGTTCGCCGGTGAATTGACTCTGGAACGGGTGGTCGAGGCAGTCAGTCATGCCCCTGCCAGATTGTTCGAGGTCAGCGATCGTGGCTTCTTGCGTGAAGGTTATGCCGCCGACCTGGTACTGGTCGATCCCTGCCGGCAGCACACCGTCCAGCGCGCCGAGGTCTTGTCCAAGTGCGGCTGGAGTCCGTTCGAAGGCAACACCTTTTCATCGAGCATTGTCAGTACCTTCGTCAATGGGCAACGGGTCTGGGATGGCACGGCAATACTGTCGGGTCAGCACGGCCAGCGCCTGGCATTCGATCGTTAATCACGTTCAAGGAGTCAGCCATGAATTTTTCCACCGCAGTCCAGGAGTTTCGCCAAGCCTTGCCCGGCACGGACGCCTTCAAACGCGTGCGCGTGCAGTGTGAGCAGATCATCCGCAATGTTCCCGAACACGCGACGATGTGTTTCGTTATCGGCGAGTTCTGTCGTGCGTATGTGCTGTTTTATGAGGATCAGGAAGTCAGTCCAGAATTCGCCCATCGGGTGAAGGCACAATTGCTGGGGTATATGGACTGCCTTGAAATTGCGCTGACAAGCGAGGATGAGCGTGTAGTGAGCGCTGCATTGAATCAAGTGGTGGTCGACTATGCAGGCAGCCGCGGTCTGATATGAATGTTTGCGCTTCATGGCTACCACATGAGCGCCAGGTCACTGACCTTGCGCTCATGGCCCGGCAGCCGAAATCAATTTTTTCGCCCGCGATTAGGCTTCTACGCGCAGAAAGTGCGGACGTTCAGAGCTTTAACAATGCTCCCAGTGTGAGCATAAAATAATGCTGCAAAGATCTTTTCGCTTGAACCCCGGATCCTTGAAGGCAAGGAAGTCATCGTTGAAGGTGCCGAACGTGCTGTCCGGCCTGTACTTCATCCCGCGGTAAAACTCGTCGATCATCTTGTGAGCGAAATCGGGTTCGCGGGGGTATGCAGCGATCACCGCTTCACGTTGTTGGTCGCTGAACTGCTCGAAGCCACGTCCAGCCACGTCCATCCCGGCACCGGCCTGCACCAGGGCGATCTCTGGATGCATATGTTCCGGTATGCCCGGTGTCGTATGCAAAGCAATGGCGTTCCAGACCTTCTCTACATCCCCCTCGCCAATGCTGTGCCTGCGTAGAAAGTCACGTGCGGCATTCGCGCCGTCCACTTCGAAGCGAAGCTGACTCTTCTGGTACTTCGAGGTCAAGCCGATGTCATGGAACATTGATGCCACGTAAAGAAGCTCCGGGTTAAAGACCAATCCCTTGCGTTGACCAATGAGGGCGGCCCAGAAATAGACCCGGGTCGAATGGGAAAACAGTAACTCGCTTTCGGTGTCGCGAATGAGTTGCGTCGCCTCGCGCGCTAATGGGCTGTCGGGAATGCTGACGTCGACACTGGTATTGATTGGCAGCGAAGTCATGTCTTTCTCCAGGTAGCCGAAGGCTTCGGTCTTGGAGTGACTATATTGGCTGTAGCTTTCTGGATAAACTTGGTGATATCGGCTTCATTATGCGAGAACCCGGATAATAATGGCTTTTGATCGATTAGAAGCGATGCGAGCGTTCTGCCGTATTGTCGAGGTGGGAAGTTTTACTCGGGCAGCGGACTCGTTGAACGTGGCGAAGACAACAATTTCAGGGCAGATACAGGGCCTTGAATCGCTGCTGTCAGTCAAACTGCTGCACAGAACCACTCGAAGGGTAACTCCCACCACCGATGGTGCCGCTTACTATCAGCGTGCCCGCGCAGTGCTCGAAGATATAGACGAGCTGGAAATGTCGGTTTCGCAAAGTCGTAGCGAGGCGCGAGGCAGAGTGCGGGTGGAGATGCCATCGCCGGTTGGGACCTGCCTCATCATTCCATCGCTTTCTGATTTTTCGACATTGCATCCGAACATCCAACTGGACATTGGCTGTAGTGAACGTGTGGTTGATCTTGTGCAGGAGGGCATTGATTGTGCGTTTCGGGGCGGTCCGGTCACGGATCAGGAACTGGTGTGCCGACCGGTTGGACAGATGCACTTTTGCCTTTGCGCTTCACCAGCTTACTTGAGCAATACCGACCCGATACTCAAACCCGGCGACTTATTGGAACACCGTTATCTTGGTTTCACATTTCCAGGGTCGGGCAAACAGCTGACCGCCGTGCTCCAGAACGGCGATAAAAGCTTCGCGATCGATCAGTTGCCAGCGATGCGTTTCAACCACGGTGGAGCGTACATTACAGCCGGGCTCACAGGACTTGGCATCGTTTCAGTGCCTCGGGCGGAAGCCAACCCGCACCTACAGTCCGGGAAGCTGGTGGAGATACTGTCTGACTGGACGTTACCTGGCATGCCGATCAGTCTCGTCTATCCCTATTCACGGCATTTGTCTGCGCGGGTACGGGTCTTCGTCGACTGGGCAGCAGCGCTGATGGCTAACGATCCAGATTGGAAGTTGAGCGCCTAGCCAGGTCCGGTATGAAAAAAATCGCTATGCGGTTAACCGTTCGCCATTCGCTTGGTGATCATTAGAGCAGCGTCCATCAATTTATCATCGTCACACCATCAGGATGGCTTATGTCTTCACCCATACTGTTTATGTTGGAAAAACGCTCGACCAGAAAGTCGATCAGGCTGCGCACTCTGGCCGAAAGATGCAATTGTTGCGGGTAAACCGCATAGATATCCGCTTGCTCGGTGTGGTCCTCCAACACGAGCCTCAGGCGACCGCTGCGTACATAGCGGGCAAGATCCCACTCGGAACGCTGCAGAATCCCATAACCTTCCAATGCCCAGTTCAAGGCAACTTCACCATCGTTACAGCTCAGTGCACCATGGACTTTGATGTTCTGAGTTCGCCCGCCGCCAGTAAAATTCCAGACGCCGTAAGTCGCTTCATTCTGCCGCAGGAAAATGCAGCTATGGTTTTGCAGGTCTGTGAGCCGGGCAGGGATGCCATGTTTTTCCAGATACAGGGGGGATGCACATAGCAATCGGCGATTGGAAGCTATCTTGCGTGCATGGAAAGCTGCATCGGGCAGGTTGCCGATCCGGATGGCCAAGTCGAAACCATTGGTAGCAAGATCCAGAGGATGATCGCTGATTTCAAGCTGCACCTTGACTTCCGGATAACGCGTGTGAAACGCAGCGAGGGCCGGGCCGATATAGCGTCGGCCAAAACCCAAGGTAGCATTGACCCGTATCAGACCTTTGGGTGTGGCGCGGCAGCTGCTGACCATCTGCTCCACCTCATTGATCTGAGTGAGGATGCGCTCGGCGTGGCTGAAATACATCTCACCTTCAGCCGTCAGGCTCATAGAGCGGGTGGTGCGGTTGACCAATCGAATGCCCAAGCGTGCTTCAAGCGCACTCAGGCGCTTGCTCACCGCAGGTGGCGTTACTCCCAGTTCACGGGCTGTTGCTGCCAGGCTGCCTTTCTCGGCCAGGAGATGAAAAAAAGATAGATCGAGGGTCTGACTCATTAGTAACTCAAAGTTAATTAAGTAGTTATTTCAAAGAACTCACAGGGTAGAGTTCACTATATATACTCCGATCACACTCTGCTGAATAGCCTGGAGCCTGAAGGACCAAACACCCAGCAAGCCTAGTGGATCCAATTATGAGGGCGAAAAAGCCGAGGTCGGTTAAAAACCGGTTCTCGATGTCTCCTGACAACAATAAAAACTCAGGGTTTTGTAATGAAAAGAATGCTTGGAAAACTATACGTACAGGTTCTAATCGCTGTAATAATCGGTGCTGCCGTCGGTGTGCTGGTTCCTGAAACAGGTACAGCGCTGAAACCTTTAGGTGATGCATTCATCAAACTCATCAAAATGCTTTTGGCGCCTGTCATATTCCTGACGGTAGTGACGGGAATCGCAGGTATGGAAAACATGAAAGATCTTGGGCGGGTTGGGTTCCGCGCCTTAATCTATTTTGAAGTGGTTTCCACATTGGCACTTATTGTAGGTTTGGTGGTCGTCAATGTATTAAAACCCGGCGCCGGAATGAATGTCGATATCGCCTCACTGGATACGTCAAGTCTTAGCAATTACACCACTGCAGCAAAGCACACATCGGCTATGGACTTTGTGATGAGCATCATTCCCGAGACGATCGTCGATGCTTTCGCCAAGGGCAATGTGCTGCAGATTCTGTTGTTTTCAGTTTTGCTAGGGGTAGCCCTGGCTCATGCCGGGCCACGTGCGAAACTGTTCGTGGACATGCTCGAAAGCTTGACGCAAGGCATGTTCCGGATCGTTAGCATGGTCATGCGCCTGGCGCCAATCGGTGCCTTTGGTGCGATCGCATTCACCATCGGAAAATACGGGTTCGGCTCGCTATTTTCGTTGGGTAAGCTCGTGGCCTGTGTCTATCTGACCTGCACGATCTTTGTGATCTTCGTGTTGGGGCCAATCTGCCGATACAGTGGCTTCAGCCTCTGGAAGTTCCTGAAGTACATCAAAGAAGAGCTGTTCACCGTGTTGGGTACTTGTTCATCCGAATCGGTGTTACCGCAAATGATCTCAAAAATGGAAAAGGCAGGTGTATCCAAGCCAGTGGCAGGGCTCATCATTCCTTCCGGATTGACCTTCAATCCCGATGGGCAAGCTATCTACTACACCATTGCAGCCATATTCATCGCCCAGGCGACGAATACTCCGCTGACTTTGACCGATCAGTTGATTGTGCTGACAGTTCTGATGTTTACATCCAAGGGGTCCGCAGGTGTGGCGGGGGCAGGCTTCATTATCCTGACGGCTACCCTGGCGTCGCTTGACACCATCCCGGTGGCTGGCATGGTTTTGCTGTTGGGTGTGGATCGCTTTATGTCCGAGGCGCGGGGAATTACGAATACGATTGGCAATGGTGTAGGCACGATGGCCATCGCTAAATGGGTTGGCGCATTGGACACGTTCAAGATGAATAAAGCGCTCAATGGCGAGGAACTGGAGGAAGTGCGTAATCCTGCGCGACCCGAAGCCTCCAAATCGGCGACGTCAACGGCCGACACTCTTGTGCAACTAACCGATGTCACAAACCGGGCCTCTTAAGCGTTAATCCATATTCTGTTGTCTTTGATTGCGCGGATCGCTTCGGTGTGTGCTCGAATTGAACATTGTATGCAGAACCAACTAATGGAAAACAAATTTTAGCTATTCGAGTCGACGCACGAGCCAGGTTTTTTGGCATATAAAAAACAAATGAGGATAGTGTGATGGTTAGTAAAACGCTTTACGACAAACTCTGGGATTCGCATTTGGTGAAACAGCGCGACGACGGGTCGGCGCTGATCTACATCGACCGTCACATCATTCACGAAGTGACCTCGCCGCAAGCCTTCGAAGGCTTGCGTCTGGCTGGGCGCAAGCCATGGCGCATCGATGCCAACATCGCGACCCCGGACCACAACGTACCGACGACGCCGGAGCGCAAGGGTGGCATCGCAGCCATTGCCGACCCGGTTTCGCGTTTGCAAGTGCAGACCCTCGACGACAACTGCGACGAGTATGGCATCACCGAATTCAAGATGAACGACGTCCGCCACGGCATTGTTCATGTCATCGCTCCGGAACAGGGTGCGACCCTGCCAGGCATGACCGTGGTCTGCGGCGACTCCCACACCGCCACCCATGGTGCCTTTGGTGCACTGGCGCACGGTATCGGCACCTCCGAGGTCGAGCATGTGCTCGCAACCCAGTGCCTGGTCGCCAAGAAAATGAAGAATATGCGGGTAGTAGTCGAAGGCCAATTGCCGTTCGGCGTGACCGCCAAGGACATCATCCTCGCGGTGATCGGCAAGATCGGCACCGCCGGCGGTAACGGCCACGCCATCGAGTTCGCTGGCAGCGCAGTTCGCGCTTTGTCCGTCGAAGGCCGCATGACCATCTGCAACATGGCAATCGAGGCCGGCGCTCGCGTAGGCTTGGTAGCAACGGATGAAAAAACGGTCGCCTACGTCAAGGGCCGTCCATTCGCCCCGAAAGGCGTGGAGTGGGATTTGGCCGTCGAAGCCTGGAAAGATCTGGTGTCTGACGCCGACGCCCGGTTCGATACCGTGGTCGAACTCGACGCAGCGCAGATCAAGCCACAAGTCAGCTGGGGTACCTCGCCGGAAATGGTCTTGGCCGTGGACCAGAATGTGCCGGATCCGGCCGAGGAAATGGACCTGGTCAAGCGCGACTCCATCGTCCGTGCCTTGAAATACATGGGGTTAAGCGCCAATCAGGCGATCACCGACATCCAGCTGGACCGCGTGTTCATCGGCTCCTGCACCAACTCGCGGATCGAAGATTTGCGCGCTGCCGCCGTGATCGCCAAGGGCCGCAAAGTGGCGTCGACCATCAAGCAGGCCATCGTGGTGCCGGGCTCGGGCCTGGTCAAGGCTCAGGCCGAATCCGAAGGCCTGGACAAGATTTTTCTCGATGCCGGTTTCGAATGGCGTGAGCCGGGCTGCTCGATGTGCCTGGCGATGAACCCGGACCGTTTGGAGTCGGGCGAGCATTGCGCGTCGACCTCCAATCGTAACTTTGCGGGACGTCAGGGTGCCGGCGGTCGTACCCACCTGGTGAGCCCGGCCATGGCCGCCGCCGCCGCGGTGAACGGTCGTTTCATCGATGTCCGTGAATTGATCTGAAGGAGCGCAGCATGAAAGCATTTACCCAGCACACCGGACTTGTCGCACCTCTGGATCGTGCCAACGTCGACACTGACCAGATCATTCCCAAGCAGTTCTTGAAGTCGATTTACCGAACCGGTTTCGGCCCGAACCTGTTCGATGAGTGGCGCTACCTGGATGTGGGGCAGCCGTATCAGGACAACTCCAAGCGTTTACTCAATAAGGACTTCGTACTCAACGCCGAGCGTTATCAAGGCGCCAGCGTGTTGCTGGCCCGGGAGAACTTCGGTTGCGGCTCCAGCCGCGAGCACGCGCCGTGGGCGCTGGAAGAGTATGGTTTTCGCAGCATCATCGCGCCGAGCTATGCCGATATCTTCTTCAACAACAGCTTCAAGAATGGCTTGCTGCCGATCATCTTGAGCGATGAAGAAGTCGATGAGTTGTTCAAGCAGGTCGAGGCCGATCCGGGCTACCAGCTGCAAATTGACCTGCAGGCCCAGACTGTGACCCGTCCGGATGGCAAGGTGTTGCGTTTCGAGATCGACGCCTTCCGCAAACACTGCCTGCTTAAAGGGCTGGATGATATCGGTCTGACCTTACTGGAAGGTAATGCGATTGGGACGTTTGAGGTCAAGCACCGGGCCAGCCAGCCATGGTTGTTCAGAGACTCTGATGAATTGATGTAATCGCTGGGGAAATGCATGTGGCTGTGGCATCACTCCTGTCTTGGTGGTGCCACGTTCATATCGAAACAAGCTGATATGCCCTCTCGCTCCGGTTTTAGGGCGAACCAGGCGGACGACCACGCATCGCTTCGTCTTGGTCAGCTTTCGGATAGAGAGGGAACCCCTTGTTTTGCAATATCACAGTGCGAGAATCGCCTTGAAATCATCCACTACTGCTCACACCGTTTAGGGTGTCTACTTCTGCTCAGACCAAAGCGCACAAGGCCTGTGCCGGAAGTGCTCCGCCAGTCTTGATGGTTTTGGTGACGATATAGGTGAAATAGCGTTCGATTCCCAGGTCTTCCAAGAGCAATTGATCAATAAAGCGCTGGTACTGATCAATGTCTGTCGTCTGGATCATTGCGATGTAATCGACGCCTCCGCCAGTGGCATAACAAAACTCCACTTCGCTCGTTTCGCTCATGCGTTGTTCGAAGCGGCGCATGTCCCTGGATGTGTGCCGTGCCAAGGTGATTTCCACCAGCAACTGCTGGCGCTTGAACACCTGGTTCCAGTCGATCAAGGCACGGTAACCTTTTACCAGGCCCGAGCTTTCCAGTTTGCGCACACGCTCCCAGGCGGGTGTTACCGACAGGTTTATTGCCTCGGCCAGGCTTGACTTGGTGATACGCCCGTCCTCGGAAAGAATTCGCAGGATTTTAAGGTCATAACGATCAAGCTTGTGCATCGTCAACGAGCTCCGCAGGGACGAATGTTAGCGGCGAACCTTTTTGCGGTGAGGGAGCCTGCCCCTCACCGCCAGGCACATGGGATCACTTGGCTACTTTTGCCGTTGCAATCCAGCCATCCATCATCGACTTGTTCTCACTCATCCAGTCATCCGCCAACTTACGAATATTGCGTTCGCTCGCGCCGTCCTGACTGATGGTTTTTTCCCAATAACTCCAGGTTGCCTGGGAGAACGCCATCTGCTCCACGAGTGACTTGATCGCAGGGTTGGCTGCGACGAATGCCTTGTTGCCGATTGCGTACCAGTTCCACGCGGCCATCGCCATGCGGCAAGGGTCGGCGCCGCCGGCACAGCCAATCACACCGGGGGTCAACGCCGAGACCGTACTGGACACTGATCCCGGCAAGGCATCGAACGGTGTCGGCAGCCATACCACGTCTTTGCCCGGCACCATCGTATTGGTCATCCAGGACGGTGCCCAGGCATAGAAGAACACGGGTTCGCCACGTTTGAGGCGGGCGACGTTTTCAAACATCAGCGCTTCATATTTACCGCGCACCGTGTTGACCGTGTTCTTGAGGCCGAACTTGTCGAGCTGGTAGTCGACTACATCACCGCAGCCCCAGCCCGGATCACAGCTGATCAGGTCGGCCTTGCCATTCTTGCCAAACAGCCCGGCGATCTTCGGGTCTTTTATTTGTTCCAGGCTAGTAATGCCGTAAGCATCGGCGGTTTTCTTGTCGATCATGTAGCCGTTGTAACCAGCGCCCGAAATGAAGCCTGAGCCCACCACCTCGGTGTTGGCCTTGACCTTGTCAAAGCTGGGTTGCAGTTGCGGCAGGGTGACGTCCATCGAGAGGTCCAGGTCGCCTTGGGCTGCCGCCGGGAAAAACAGCGTGGTGTTGACGGTACTCAACTTGGTCGAGTAGCCAAGGCGCTTGCTGGCTTCGATGGCGATTTTCGTCAGTACGTAATTGCCGCCGGTACTTTCCGATTGCACGAACCGAATGGTCTTGCCGCTCCCCGGCAGGTCTTCGGCCAATACCGGAGTACAGGCCATACCTACCAGGGACAACGCAGTTGCGAATCCAAGCAAGGCTTTGAATGGACGCATCATGATTTCCTCTTTGTTATTCTCGTTATGGTTAAGGGCAGCAGTGAAGAAAAGCGCTCAACAACGGGTGTTCATGATTGTGCTGTTCAAGCTTTCACCGAGCGGGTATCGAACAGGCGCTTGAACAGCGATGTGCGCTTGCGCGGCGTCGGTTGCGCCAGGTTCTGGGTGATCCGGTCGAGCATCATCGCCAGCAATACAATGGCGATACCACCCACCGCCGCACGGCCCACGTCCATGCGTCCCAAGCCTTGCAATACCACCAGGCCCAGGCCTTCCGCGCCGATCATTGCCACCACCACGGACATCACCATGGCGGTGAGCACGGTCTGGTTCAGGCCGCCAAGAATGGTCGGTATCGCCAATGGCAGCTGGATTTCCCAGAGCAATTGTCGACGGTCGGCACCAAAGGCCTGACCTGCTTCGACCAGTTCGGTTTCGACCATGCGAATGCCCAGGTAGGTAAAGCGGATCAGCGGCGGGCAGGCAGAAATCACCACCGCCACTTCACCCGATACGGTGCCGACGCCAAACAGCATCACCACCGGCACCAGGTACACGAAGGTCGGCGTCGTCTGCATAATGTCGAGGATCGGCCGCATCACGGCCCAGACCCGTTCGCTGCGGGCGCACCACACACCTACCGGGATGCCGATGACCATGCAGATCACAATCGCCGTGGTGATCAGCGACAGAGTGGTCATTGCCTCGTCCCACACCCCCAGCGTGGCGATAATCACCAGGGCTATGGCACTGAATAGCGCCACCCCCAGGCTTGCGGCACGGTAGGCGATAAGGAATATCAGCAGCACCATCACCGGAAACGGAATGGCATGGATCACCGTGTCGCTGAACGCCAGCAAGTGTTCTACCGGCCAGCGAATGGCCTGGAACATCGGGCGAAAATGAATGCCCAGCCACTCGACGCTTTGGCTGATCCATTGGTCCACGGGGAAAACAGCGAGGTCTTCTGAACTAAGCATGGTATGCAACCTCCGAGACGGAAGGGCGGGTGGACGGGAGGCTGGAAGGCAGGCCGGCGATGCAATCGAGGATGTGGGCACTGTTGAGAGTGCCTGCAAACACGCCGTCATCATCGACCACCGCCACCGGCAGGCCGGGCTTGAGCAATCGCGCCACTTCTACCAGCCTGGCGCTGGCCGGTACGCTGACAAACTGCAGAGACAGGCGTTGCTGCGCATCGGCGCCACCGCCCACAGCCAGCAGTGCGCGCGAATCCAGAACGCCAATCGCCTTGCCGGCGGCATTGAGCACAAACGCGCTGGCGCTTTCATTGCCGACGATACGGATGTCGCCCTGGACCAGCAGAGTGCCAGCGGCTTCCATGATTGAGCGCGCATCAAAAAGCCGTGATCGATCCACATCGCGGGTGAATCCGGCAACGTAGTCGCTGCCGGGATTAGCGACGATTTCCTGGGGTGTGCCTTCGCGTACTACTTGGCCATCCGCCATGATCGCAATGCGCGTGCCGAGCTTCAGCGCCTCCTGGAAGTCGTGTGTGATAAACAAAATGGTCTTTTTCAGAGTGCGTTGCAGGCGCAGCAGTTCGTCCTGCATTTCCGTACGGATCAACGGGTCGAGGGCGCTGAAGGCTTCGTCCATGATCAACACATCGGCGTCGGTGGTCAGAGCGCGAGCCAGCCCAACCCGCTGGCGCATGCCTCCGGACAATTCATGGGGGTGATGATCGGCCCACTTGGCCAGGCCAACGATGGCCAGCACTTCCTCGGCGCGCTTGCGCCGCTGGGCGGCAGGAACGCCGCGAAGCTTGAGACCGAACTCGGTGTTCTCGATCACGGTCTTGTTCGGAAGCAGGGCGAAGTGCTGGAACACCATCGAGATGCGCGTTCGTCGCACCTCCCGCAACTCACTTTCGTTCAGGGCAACCAGGTCTTTGCCGTCCAGCAGGATCTTGCCAGCCGTGGGTTCGTTCAAGCGATTGATGCAGCGGGCCAGGGTGGATTTCCCTGAACCGGAGAGGCCCATGATCATGTAGATCGCACCGCTGGGAATAGACAGCGACACGTTGTTGAGGCCGACCACCGTCGCGGTCTCGGCCAGGATCCGGTCTTTGCTGGCACCGGCGGTCAAGAGCTGCATGGCTCTGTCGGGGGTCGAGGAGAAGACCTTGTAGAGGTTCTCAATCTTCAGTCGTTCGCTCACCAATTGCCTCCAATTGTTGTTTTTCGATCTGTGGAAAATTTCATGAAGAGAAATTTTTGGGCTTCTGGCAGTTAATGGTCTTTCAAATGCTTCGGGCGTAAAGGTGCAATCTGAAAAATTCTTGTTGTTGTGCGGGGGCACTTACAGCATGAGCGCCAGGGCGAGCGCAAGGCTGAGTCGTCAGCCGGTCGCAGAATCTGCCGTATCCATGCTTTCCCGCGCTTTACGGGCGACTCGGAAGGCTTCGACACCCGCCGGTGCTCCGCAGTACACCGCGATCTGTATCAGGGCGCAGCGCAGTTCCTCGTCCTTGAGGCCGTTGCGGATGGCGCCGCAGAAGTGTGTACCAAACTCATCCATGCGGCCCAGCGCCGCGAGCATGCCGAGGTTCAGCAGGCTGCGTTGCTTGAGGTCCAGGCCTTCATCGGTCCAGACCATGCCCCAGCAATATTCGTTGAGCACGTCCTGGAACGGCCGAGAGAAATCATCGGCCTTGCCCAGCGCCTGGTCGACGTAAGCGTTCCCCAGAACCCGGCGGCGAACCGTTTCACCCTGGGCCTGCAATGACTTATTCATGCTGTATCTCCGGTTCATCAACAAGAAAATCGCGCATCAGATTCGCCACCTGTTCCGGCGCTTCAATGAGAATGCAGTGTCGCAACCCCGGCAGGATTTTCAGCTGCGAGCCGTGGATGCGCTCGTGCATGAAGGCCGCCATTCTCGGGTTGGAACCCGCATCGTCGGCACCCGTGGCAATCAGCGTCGGGCAGCGAATCCGCTGGAGCTGGTCGGCGAAATCCGACTCTGCCAACACCCGATACGCCGCCGCATAACAACCCGGATCATTGTTGGCGTTCTGTTGCCGCAGACGGTTGACGGCTTGAGGGTGACGCGCTTGAAAATCCTCGGTCAACCAGCGCGACAGCGATGCTTCGTAATGCGCTACCGGTTCGCCGGCTTGCAAGGCCGCCAGACGTGTTTGTACCCGTTCGCGTTCCTGCGCATTGCGCCCGGCGACCGTCGACAGCAACACCAGGCGCTGAACCCGCGCCGGGTGAGTCAGAGCCAGACACTGGGCGACCAAGCCGCCCAGAGAAAAGCCGGCCAGATCGAAGCGCTTGAAACCGACATGATCGGCCAGGGCCAGCGTTTCACCCACCAAGTGGTCTATTTCATAGCGACCCGGAGTGCGAGAAGACCGGCCGTGACCGCGCAGATCGAAGGTCAGAACGGTGAACCGGTCTTCCAGACCCGCCACCACTTCGCCCCAGGCTTCAAGGCTCGAACCGACCCCATGAATGCACACCAGCGGACGTGGTCCGTGGCCGTCGAGGCGATAGTTGAGCGTGACATTGGCCACACTGAATTGTTGTACCTGGCCCATGACGATTACCTCGCGACCTTGTCGTGGCGTTTGGCACGTTCGCGTTCGGCGAACACCGGCATCACTTCATCGATAAACAGGCGCAGGGTCTGTTTTTGCAATTCGAACGGCAGGTTGAAGGTGAGGCCCAGGCAATACTGATCGACGCCCGCGGCTTCGTAGTCGAGCAGCTTTTCAATGATTTCCACCGGGGTGCCGAACATCAGGTTGCGCCGCAGGTTTTGCGGGTTGTAGTTCTCTTTGCCCCGCACGGCCTCAAAGGGCACTGGCTCGGGGAAGCCGTTGTGCACGGTGCCGACGTTCTGCATGAGGTTTTCGAAGGCGCGGCCAAAGTCCATGCTGTGCTTGACCGGCAGCTCCCAATCCTCAGGCTTGGCGTAGACGCAGGTGCGGCGCTGCATCATGAAGCGCGGGCGCGGTACATGGGGGTTGTCGGCCACGGCTTTGTTGAACTTCTCTCCTAGCACAGCGATTTCCGCCGCCGGGGCCGAGAGCGGGGTGGAGAGAATGTTGGCGCCGATGCTCACGGCCCAATCGAAGGTGCCCGGATCCCGTGCGGCCACCCAGATACGCGGGTGATCCTTTTGCAACGGCTTGGGCACGGCGGCCGTCAGCGGGAATCTCCAGTAGTGGCCGTCATGGGCGTAATCGCCGGCCCAGAGTTTTTGCACCGCCGGCACCAGTTCCTTCATGTAGCCCACGCCTTCCTGTTGTTGCAGGCCGGGGGTCATGCGGTCGAATTCGTATTGATAAGAGCCGCGGGCGATACCGAACTCCAGGCGGCCCTTGGTCAGGTGATCGCACAGTGCGGCTTCACCGGCCAGGCGGATCGGATGCCAGTAAGCGGCCGCCAGGGTCGCGGTGCCCAGGCGAATGCGCTGGGTGTGCTGGGCCAGCCATACCAGGGTCTGGAACGGGTTGGGGGCAATGGTGCATTCGAGCGTGTGATGCTCCGAAGTCCACAGGGTTTCGAAGCCGCCTTCATCAGCGATCTGCGCCAGTTCCAGCAGGTTGGCCATGACCGTCTGCATGGGCACGTCAGGGGAAAAGCGTTCCATGCTCAGGGATACGGCAAATTTCATAAGGTGCTCCTTGAATAATCAGCGCAGGCGGATAACGAAGGGGTCTTGCATCTCGCCGGAATAGTCGATGACCACGTTCTTGGCCCGGGAAAACTCGCGCATCACATCAAAGCCGCCGCGCCGGCCATAACCGCTCTGCTTGAAGCCACCGTTGGCGGACATGTAGGCCGAACTGCGGTAGGTGTTGATCCACACTGTGCCGGCGTCGATCCGGTTGGCGAAGCGCATGGCACGGTCGATGTTCTGCGTCCAGATGCCCGAGGCCAGGCCGTAGTGGGTGTCGTTGGCCAGGCTGATCATGTGTTCTTCCGAGGTGAACGGCATCACGCCGACCACTGGCCCGAACAATTCATCGCGCATGAACGGCATGTCGTTGCTGGCGTTGGCCATCACCGTCGGCTCGAAGTACCAGCCTTCGGCCAGGTGCGAGCCACTGGGGCGCTTGCCGCCGATGGCCGCCTGAGCACCCAGTTTCACGCCGCTGGCGATGTAGCCTTCGAGTTTTTGCAGTTGGGCTTGCAGTGCCAGCGGGCCGATATCGGTGTGTTCCTCCATGGGGTGGCCAACCTTGATGCGTTGGGTGCGCTCCACCAGGGCTTCCACGAATTTGTCGTAGATCGGCGCTTCGACAAAGCAGCGCGAACCGGCGACGCAGGTTTGCCCGGCGGCGGCGAAGATGCCGGAGACCACGCCATTGACGGCCTTGTCGATGTCGACGTCGGCAAACACCACGTGGGGTGACTTGCCGCCCAGTTCCATCTGGCACGGCACCAGGTTGTTCGCGGCATTGCCGGCGATGCGTCGGCCGGTTTCGGTGCTGCCGGTGAATACATACTTGGCGATGTCCGGGTGGCGAGTCAGGGCATCGCCGGTGACGGCGCCGTCACCGGTGACGACATTGACTACGCCGGCCGGGAAGCCTGCTTCGATCACCAGTTCGGCCAAGGCCAGGGTGGAGGCGCTGGCATGTTCGGACGGTTTGATCACCACGGTATTGCCAATGGCCAGGCACGGCGCCAGGGTGCCGGTGAGCAGCATCAGCGGCGAGTTCCACGGGGTGATCATGCCGATCACCCCCAGCGGTTCGCGGGTGCTGTAGTTGAGCTGATTGAGCTTGTTGACCGGGATGGTTTCGCCTTGCAGCTTGTCGGCCATGCCGGCGAAGTAAATGTAAGCGTCGGGCAGGGCGCTCATCTGGGCACGCATTTCCCGTAGCAGCTTGCCGTTGTCGCGGGTTTCCAGCAGGGCCAGTTCTTCGGCGTTTTCGGCCACCAGTTGCGCCAGGCGATACAGCAATTTGCCCCGTGCGGTAGGCGTCATGTTGCGCCATTGCGGATCGTCGAAAGTCTTCTGCGCCGAGGCGACCGCGCGGCCTACATCGCTGGCGTCGGCCTGGGCGAATTGGTACCAGGCCTGGCCGGTGGTGGGGTCGAAACTGTCGACCCAGGTTTCGCTGCCAGGTGCGACGAACCGGCCGTCGATGAACAGGTTAAGGCGGTTGCCCTCAAGGGCGCTGACCGTGGTTTTCATGGATGAGTCCTGTGGGTGCGGGTCAAAGGGATTCGGCAGCCAGTACGCGGTTATCGATCATCGCCACCCGGCCACTGGCGGCAGAGCCGGTGTAAATGCCGAACTGCTGGTTCTGGCGCTCGCGGGCATAGCGGCGCACCACCGAGCGCAGTTCGTTGACCGGCATCAACTCGATGGGCAAGTCGTCGAGGGGGAAGAAGCGCAGGGTGTCGGGCAACTCGACATCAAGGCTGTCGAGTTGGGCGCGGTAGATCAGGTAACCGGGGTCGGTGTCGTCGACATCGAACGCCGAATACAGAAAAGTCGACTCCAGTTCGACCGGCAGCGAGCTTTGGCCGGCATCGATGAAGCCCTTGCGCTTGCCGGCCACGGGCAGGGTCCAGCCGCCTTGGCCATCGGCGCGAAACAGGATCGCCTCGTCGGCTTCGATCAGGTAGCCGATGATCATCTTGTGCGAGTCCAGCCAACTGGCCGGCAATGGGTCCTGGATATTCCCGTAGCGGCCCCGGCAGAAGCACAGTGGCAACTTGGGGCTGGTGCCGAAGGCGCGGACCTGGCCGATCAGTACCAGGTGGTCGCCGGCTTCAATGCGCTGGTGTACGGTGCAATCGAACCAGGTCAGGCTGTCGGTGAGGATGGGTGCGCCGGTGTGAACCGTGTCGTGATTGACGGTCTGGAACTTGTCTGGCGACTTGGAGGCAAAGGTGCCCGAGACATCCACCTGTCCTTCATGCAGCAAGTTGACGGCAAACTGTTCGCTGGCTGCGAAAGCACTGTAGCTGGCCGCCGATTTGCCGACGCACACCAGCAGCAGGGGCGGGTCGAGGGAAACCGAGGTGAACGAGTTGGCCGTCATGCCCCGTGGGTTGCCTTCGGCGTCATGGGTCGTGATGACGGTGACACCGGTCACGAAGGTGCCGAAAGCCTGGCGCAAGGCGCCCGGATCGACGGCTGCAACGTTGGCGTTGATCTCGGTGCTGGGCATCGCAGTGCTCCTGTTTCTTGTTGTATGGAGCAAGCCTACGGGGAAGAAAACGCGTGGGCTTGCGTCGATCAAGAGGACATTTGTGGAAGTTTTGCTGTGATAAGGAGCAGGGGTCAGCCCGTTGGCTGTTCCGCTTCCATCTCCGCCATGTCTTGATAGCGGTCGGCAATCCTTGGATGCGCACGGGAGCCGTCGCTGGCGCCGATCGCGATCAGCACTTCGTCCGGGCCCGGTGCATCGGCGACCTGGAAGTTGGCGGTCAGGAAGTGCGAGCGTTTGCCGGTTTCGCTTTTGTGCACCATCGGCAGGGAGAGCAGGGCGCCAGGAGCGTTGCGGGTGTTGGTGAAACTCAGGTAGGCGGTGCCTTGTACGGCGTCGCGGAACAGGTTGCCGAAGCGCAGGGTGTGGATCAGCCCCGAGGCGTGTTCGATCTCCCCATTGACCCCCACGGCGGCAGCCTTGCCAAAGGCTTCGACCTTGCCGCCCGGCATCAGGGCCGTCAGGCGGCGGGTCATTTCATAGCCCAGGCCCGGGGCCAGGCGCAGGATCTCCGGACGCAGGTTTTCGACGAAACCCTGGCCGGCCCAGGGGTTCTTCAACACGGCGGCGACGACGATCAGGGTGATCGGCTTGCCGGCGTCCTTGCCGCCTTCGATAAAGGTTTCTTCGATAAAGGTGCAGTATTTCCTGACGCCCAGATTGTCCAGATTCATGATGACTCGTCGCCCTTGTGGCTGTTGGTTGTGGCCTTAGGCTAGGAGCAAAGGGAAGGAGCGTCTTCCGTGGTTTCGCAGTGAAAATTAGTTGGACATTGCTCGGAAACGGCGCAAGTATCCGGCGGGCCTGGCAGGCAACGTGGCTGCCGTGACCTCCATGTTCAGGTGAGCGCCTTGAATCGAGAAATGCAGATACTGTCGTTGCGCGATGTAGCGAGTCAGATCAACTCCGGCGGTGATCTGCAATCGATGCTGCACCAGTTGGTCTACGCCAGTTGCCGGCATACCCACTGGACCATGAGCTCGATCATGGCCATCGACATGGAGGCCGGTTTTGGCCATGTCATCGCCCGCCACGACCCGACCCTGGTGCAGCGGCCGCTGGTGGATTGCTGGGAGCTGTCCTCCAGCCCGGTGATGACCGCCCTGCAGCGCAATGAGCCGGTGTTCATTCGTGACGTACGCGTATGCGAGTACCCCGGTTATCGCCACGAATCCGTGGAACGGGATTACCGCACGGTGATGGTGATGCCGATGAACTGCAACGACTTCGATGGTCGACCCATGGTGCTCAGCGTGATCTCCCGTACGCTCATGGACGTGTCGGAGGAAGACCGGGTGTTCCTCGGCATGATCATCCACCTGGGTGCCATCGCCGTGGAGCGTCAGCGGCAACTGGAAGCCGAGCGTCGCGCGGCCGAACGCATGCAGCAGGCGTTGCATGTGCACACCACCTTGCTGGAACACGTGCTGGGCGGTGGTTCGGTGACGTCATTGGCGCTGATGGTCGGCAATCAATTGCCCAACCCCGTGATTGCCGTGGACTTTACCGCCAACCAGGTGGTCGCGGGTCGCTCGCCGGACAGCGCATTGTTCGATGACGCCGCCTGGCAGTCGGCGGTCGCCGGTGTGCTGGGTGTGCAGATCACCAAAGCGACCCATGAAAGCCTGCGCAGTGCCTTGCGCAGCACAGTCAGCTTGTTCCTCGACGACGGCCAACGCCAGTTCACCTTGCGGGCGCAGATCGAACCGTTGATGGTCGATCAAGAATTGGTGGGGGCGCTGGTGTTGTTTCCGGTGGCTGCGCCGGTCAACGAACTGGACCTGCTGATGCTGGAAAGTGCCAAGTTCGCCTTGAGCGTGCAGATGATGCGCAGTTTTATCCGCTTTCGCTTCGAAACCCGCACCCAGACCGAGCTTTTGTTCGAAGTGCTCGAAGGCCGCTGGCGCGACGCCGATGACATTCAGCAGCGGGCCCAGCGTCTGGGTTTGGGCTTCAACACCGCGCAGCAGATGATCATTGTCGATTATGGCGACAAGGCCCGGGAGGCAAAGAATTTACACCACAACGTCGCCCGCATTCTGCAGCGGGCAGGCATACATTCGACGGTGATCATCGTCGACAACGGCCTGGTGTGCCTGGTGCCGTCCGAAGGCGAGAAAGGTCGCGAGCGGCTGGCCAAACTCAAGCGCCAGATTGTCGATGACCTGGCGCACTATCTGGGCGGCGAGCCGATTCTGCTGGCCAGTGGTGTTTGCAAGATGCTCACCGATTACCCGGTCGCGTGGGAGCGCTGCCGGCGGCTGATTGAAATTGCCCGTTCGTTTGGCCGCCGCGGGCCGATTTCCGATCAGGACTTCGGCCCGATCCCGATCTTTGTGGCGGCGGTGGGTCGGGAAGATATTCGCACCTTCGTCAACGAAAGCGTGGGCGCAATGCTGGCCCATGATCGCAAGCATCAAACGCCTTATCTGGAAACACTGACTGCCTATCTGCGCGAAAGCTGCCGTAGCCAGGCCTGTGCGGACGCAATGGGGGTGCATGTGACAACGCTCAGATATCGCCTCGCGCGGATCCAGGAGCTGTTCGGCATTGATGTCGAGACACCGGAGCGGCGGTTTGCAACGGAGCTGGCGATTCACTTGCAACAGGTGATTAATAGCTAGAAGCTCGTTAACGACCATCGCGAGCAAGCTTGCTCCTACAAGGGACCGCATTCGAGGACTGCTCATGGACAAAGCCGAGTCGTTATAGCCGGCTAGCGTCCGTGAGCCGCATCGGCCAATTGGCTGGTATCGACTCGAACGAAAACCGAGTCGCCGACCGCTGTCAGCACGTCCCCCGCACACACCTCGCAGATGACCCGGGTCTTGCGTCCGACATCCCCCTCGACCTTCGCCCGCAACGTCAGCGGAACGCCCATGGGGGTCGGCTTGATGAACTTGATGCCAAGGTTGCCGGTGACGCAGTTGATGCGCGGAAGGCTGTCGGCCTCGCGTTGTTCCTGCCGGTAGTGATAGGCCATCGCCGTCCAGTTGGAATGGCAATCGACCAGCATTGCGATGAGGCCGCCGTAGACCAGGTCCGGCCAGCCGCAGTACTTGGCTTCGGGCACATGCTCGGCCATGACATGCACGCCGTCCTCATGCCAGAAGCTCTTGATGTGCAGCCCGTGGGGGTTGCTGCTGCCGCAGCCGTAGCAGACGCCTTCCGGCGCGGCGCTGTCTTGCAGGGAGGTGTCGAGCGGGGACATGTCTTGTCATCCTCAGGGAAGGGAACCTCGGGTATTTTAACCTCAGTCCGGAGGATTGGGGTTTGGTATCGATTTGCCCAAAATTTAAAGCCCGCAGGAGCGGGCTTTTTTTTAAGAAAGTTGATGGGTTATCGGTTAAATCGCTCGACCAATGAATACTGGGTTTTAGCGGTCTGGGTTAATTCCTTGCTCAGCTCCGCCGAATGCCTGGCTTGTTCAGATGTTTGATCCGCCAGATTGGCAATGGTCGTGATATTGCGGCTGATTTCCTCGGCCACGGCGGTTTGCTCTTCGGTCGCAGCGGCAATCTGGGTGGTCATGTCCGTGATGTTCGCGACGGCCTCACTGATACCGACTAATGCCTTATCTGCCTCAAGCACCCACGCCACGCCTTCTTCAGCCTGTCGATGGCCGCTTTCCATGGTCTTAACCGCGTTGCTGGATGAGACCTGCAACTTGGAAATTAGGTTATGGATCTGGATCGTGGACTGAGTCGTGCGCTGTGCCAGCTGACGCACTTCATCAGCGACTACCGCGAAGCCTCGACCCATGTCGCCCGCGCGCGCGGCTTCGATGGCTGCGTTCAGCGCCAGCAGGTTGGTTTGATCGGCAATGCCTTTGATGACATCCACCACCGTCCCGATTTCATTGCTGTCCTTGGCCAGCTGCGCCACGGTCAACCCTGTCTCGCCCACCACGACGGAGAGGCGCTGAATGGCGTCTCGAGTGTCCCGGGCCACCTCGCGCCCACGTCCGGTCAGCACATTGGCTTCTTGAGTGGCGTCGGCAGTGCGCTGGACGTGGCTGGCAACCTCCTGCGTGGTGGCCGCCATTTGATTGACTGCGGCCGACACCTGCTCGGTCTCGATTCGTTGGCGGTCCAGTCCACGGGCGCTATCGGCGGCGAGGCCATCGGATCTCCCAGCCAGGCTGGTCAGTTGCTCTGCCGTGTCTTGCAGCCGGGTGAGGCAGGTCTTGAGCCGAGACGCCTGACTGACGAACGCCGTTTCGAGGCGTGCCTGAGAACCGCGTTCATCGCTGTACATTTTGGCCAGTAACGAGTCGGAGGTAGAGGCCTCAGCCATTTCCAGCAGATGCAGCGCCCCTCGGTTTTGCCTGCGGGACACAAGCAACCCGATGGGAATCGATACCCCGACAGCCAAAATGAAAGCCACAGGCGCGCTGAGGTACATGCCGCCCAGCGTTCCCACCAACCCGATCGTCACAACAGGCAACCAGGCGAGCAGGGCGGGTTGCCATTGATCGCTGCCCGGGACGGCGGATTTTCCAAGACTGATGCGTTTATAGAGGGCTTCGGCGCGGCGGATCTGCTCGGCCGTCGGCTTGACCCTGACCGATTCATAGCCAACGACCTCACGACCTTCGAAAATCGGCGTGACGTAGGCGTTGACCCAGTAGTGGTCGCCGTTTTTGGAGCGGTTCTTGACGATGCCCATCCACGGCTTGCCCAGCTTGAGCGCGCCCCACATATGGGCAAAGATCGCGGAGGGTACGTCGGGGTGACGAACGATGTTCTGAGGCGCGCCGATCAGGTCGGATTTGTTGAAACCGCTGATATCAACGAAGTCGTCATTGCAATACGTGATGACGCCCCGTGCATCCGTTGTCGAGATGAGTTTTTGTTGAGGTCCAAGGGCAACCTCGCGCTGCGTAACCGGTTGGTTGTTTCTCATCTGTACTGCTCCTATGCCCTAAGCTAGGGGCATCGGCTGCAATGAGTTAAAGATTAATCAGTCATTCCAAAAGGACAGGTTGTGCGTCGGAAAAGCGGGTGGTCTCCGTCAACGCCACTTTCACCCATCCCATATTGCCGCGTCACGGGGTTATCGAGTGGGCAGGAGCGACTGGTCCAGTCATTCACCAATGATCGCCTTGATCAATGCAATATGGGTCTTGCGAGTGTCGCGGGGTGAGATCAAGTGAATATAAGCGGCCGTCGTTCCAGAGGCCGCCAATAGCGTGGTGTTGAGGAGCTGATCGTTGCCCAGTGTTCCGTAGGCGTCAATCTCGAGAATGCCAAGACCGTTCTTCTTGACCACCTCTTTGTCACGCAGAATCCTGAAGTCCTTGTAACCGCTTTCATGCTTGCTGATGGTGCCGTTTGCCAATCCCAGCAGAAACTCCTCATCGTTATCCCCCGCAATCGATCCTTCCGCAACCGGGGTCTCCGTCACCACCACCATGCGTTTTTGCGCGGCATTGACGTACATCGTGCCTGTCACGCCTTGGGCTCTGGCCTTCGCATCCAGCTCAGGCAACTCGCGTTCGACATAACCTTGCGGCAATGTGTAACTCAGTTTGCCCGCGAGCACGGAAATCCTCTGCGGAGTACTTGCCTCGCTTGTCGGCGGCTCCGTTGCTGCCTGAACCGCTGCAACGCCTTGAACCGAGAAGACTAAACACAACATGACTAGCTTGCGGCTGAACGATCGCATCGTAATTCCTTTTAGTGGATCCCTGAATGATCCTGCAAGTGTGCCCGAAACCGAGGATCATGCAGAAGATCCGATTGGCTTGAGCCCGCTGTGGAGCCCTGAATGAAAGTTGGCGTCATCTCCGATACCCATGGCTTGCTCCGCGCCGAAGCCCTCGCTGCCCTGGAAGGTTGTGAACGGATCATCCACGCCGGCGACATCGGAAAACCCGAGATCCTCGATCAACTGGCGTCCATTGCCCCGCTGCACGTAGTACGCGGGAACAATGACCTGGGCGCGGCTTGGGCAGAGAGTCTTGCCGACCAGCTGCGTTTTGATCTGAATGGCTGGCAGAGCTTGCTGGTGCATGACATTGCCGATGTGCCGGCGGCGCTGGATGCCGGGATAAAGCTGGTGATCACCGGCCATTCGCATAAGCCACGCATTGAATGGCGTGGTGAGCGGCTGTACCTCAATCCAGGCAGCGCGGGGCGGCGCAGGTTCAAGCTGCCGGTAACGCTGGCGCTGCTTGAGGTGCTTGAGGGTTCGATTGAGCCGCGACTGGTTTCGTTATTGGAATGACCAGTTGCTGAAGTGCGGTCTCCAAAGAAAGAGACCGCTGCACAGCCTGTGTCGCTGACTCGTTCGCCTACGCGTGCGGATCGATCTGATCCAGCACCCGGTTCGCGGTGATTTCCGCCAGCATGATGTTGTTGGAAATGCCCAGCAGGGCGTTGCGCGAACCACCGTCCAGATGATCCACCAGGTGATGGACCATCACATCGACCGAGGCCAGCGTTTCGACCAGATAAACCACGAGGGTTTCGGTCGAAGCCTGCGGGTCGACGGTAAACAGAGTGCTGGGTGTACGCGGCGTGGCTTTGATGTCGGCAGTCGAGGGGAAGTGGAAATCGAGGGCGCGTTCGGCGGCTTCGTTGAGTTTGTTTGAATCGGGTTTATAGGGGGATGTCGGATCTGTGTCCGGGGGATTGGGTGAAGGCTTTACCATTTGCGGGATCCTCAATGGAGTGCCGCCCCTCCTGCTGCTAAACGAGAGGGAGGCAGCTGTACGCAGGTTAGCAGACCGGGGATCCAGCAAACCGGCGCGCCCGAAGGCGCCCTGCGCACAGCTACCATCGAGTGCAGGCAATGCCTGACTGAAAGAGCTTGTGCACTTCACCGGAAAACCACGAGCTGCTAAACCCGATCACTGATGGGCAGTGACACGAATCAAGTTACCGAGGGGGGCAGAGGCGCACAAGCCGGCGGATTCTGGCGTACCCGTAGGCAACGGCGCAAGGTCTTGTAGCTTTCAGGAAGTAAGTTGTAGGGCGTTTAAACAAGTGCCTATCTCGACGCATCAAGAAAATTTGAACCGCTTTTAGACGCGCTCGCCTAATGATCAGCATGTGGATAATCCCACAGGCAATTTGCCAATACCGGCATACTCCGAGAGGTGGGCAACGTGGCTAAAGACGAGAAGAAAAGCAAAGGTGACGCTTCGAAAGCCAGCAAGGATTTGAAAGACAAAAAGTCATCATCGGCAAAGAAATCAGCGGCGGCCTCGGCTCTTTCGAAATCTTCCGAAAAGAAAGACAAGAAAAAAGATGCCGAACCAAAGAAATCCGCAAAAAAAGCTGATAGCAAGCCGGAAAAGGCCAAGAAATCAGACAAGTCAGAAAAGCCGGCGAAAAAGAAAAAGTGATACCTGCTGTCTGCTAGGGCTTTACGCCCTAGCTTCCTCAGGCTTTGGTGCCTTCGATAGCTGTCACGCCGCGCTACTGGCAAAGAAATTCGCGTATCGCTTCGGCGGTTCGCCTGGCGCTGGTCACCACGAAAAAATGCCCCTCGCCCTGCAGGACGTGCAGTTCGGCACGGCGAATGGCGCGGCGCAGGATGTGCGCGTTGTATAGCCGCACCAGGGTGTCGCGGTCGCCGGTGAGGATCAGCGTGCGCTGGTGCAGTCGAAACAGCCGCAGCAGGCTGGTCCAGCCGACCAACGCGGTGAGTTGGTGGTAATAAGTTAGCGGGTTGACCGTGAGCATGCGGTTCACCATACCGAAGCGCAGTAGTGTCTGTATCGAATGGCGCGAGCCTTCTTGCTTGCGCAGGCTGGCGCTTTTACGCCTGCCAAAAAAATCCAGGATGTCGGCGGGCTTCACCAGCATCGCCGGACCGGCCGAGGTCGCCGCGAGGATCAGCCGGCGCACCCTGCCCGGGTAACGCAGGGCGAATTCTTGCGCCAACGCACCGCCCCAACTGAGGCCGAATACATCGATCTGTTCGATTCCCAATTGCTTGAGCATCTCGGCGATCAGGTCGGCATGGCGCGGCAGGCGCATTGGCCAGCGGGGCATTTGCGACTTGCCGACCCCGGGCACGTCCAGTGTGATGGTCCTGTAGTCCACCAGTTCATCGCGCAGGGGATCGAAGGTACGGATCAAACCACCCAGGCCGTTGAGCAAGAGCAGCGGTGAGCCTTGGCCGCGGATTGAAACGTTCAACTGCAAGTCTTCAATGGTTAATGTGCGCGTTGTCATGGTGTCCCCCTTGGCCTACCCGCTGTTAAGACAGCGTCTGGCGCAAAACGACTGCTTTTTTTGCCGATTGCTGCCCGGCACGACTGGCTTCAATCGACCCCACAGAAGCACTTTCTGAACGATTTCCCCCCAGCCACACTCAAACCAATTCCCACCCCACGGGATGACTGGACCCCCAGTCAGCAATAACCTCAACCGGCGCCGGTTTCATCGGCGAGGCCAGCCTGGATTCGGCGCGCCTTCTGTCACTCTTACAAGGAAGCAAGAACCTCATGCAACAGTCCCCATCTGCGTCTACGCCGGCCACCGGCGAATTGATTGCAACCTACCGTCACGGCAAGGGCTTTCTGGTTTTCACCCTGATTTTCGGTTTAGTCATGTTGGGTCTGGCAGGTTTCGTGTTGTACCTGGGCGCGATTCTGCCCGTCGGCAATACCGGATCTGCCAGCCTGACGACGAGCCGTGGCATGACGCTAAATTTCTCCAGTCCGCAGGTGCTGATCTATGCCGCCAGTGCGTTCCTGGCCGTCATCGCTGTGGTCCTGTTTGGCATCCATCTGTGGCACAAGCGTCAGCGCCAGGCCAGTTATGAAGTCTATGAACAGGGCATCACTCACATCAACGGGGCGACGAAGGAGTACGTTCCTTTTGCCGAGATCGAGGACCTTTACCTGTTCAGTTCCGGGCAAACGGCGATCTCCGGGCTGATTACCAACCTGGCCTATCGGCGCAATGCCAATGAGCCTTTTCATCGGGTCATTGAATCGCTCAAGGGCTTTCAAGACTTCCAGCAGAAGGTGCGCGAGCTGCATGTCCGTGCACGTCTGCCGCTGGTGCTGGATACGCTTGCAGCGGGCGGTTCGGTGACCTTCAAGTATTTGGGTAACGGTGCGGTCTGGGGCAAGCGGATGAGTGGCAAGTTCCTAGATGTATCGACTCAGCCGATTCTGGTGACGCGCAGTTATCTGGAGGTGGAGGGGCGCAAGGTGCCGATGTCGGCTTTGCGTACGGTGGATTTGAGTGCGTGGTCTGAGACGGTGGTGATCAAGGATGAGACTGGGAATGCGGTGTTGTCGACGGTGGGTACCGGGATTTTGAGTCATGATCTGTTCCTCAATACGCTGGATGCGGTTCTTGAGGTTGAAGAGGCGGCGCGGGGGCAGGGGGCTCAGGTTCTGGTCTGAGGATTGTCCTACTCAAGTAGCGACAGCGTTTTGAGCAGATCCTGAAGGCCCTCAGGTACCAGAGGGGAGGCGGGGCTGAAATCCGTGCTGTCGCACCATCTGGCGGTGAACGATGCCCCGTCGCTTTCGTGACCTGCCAGTTCTTTTGTTTGGTAGACGAGTTCGTCATCGAATGTAGCATCATAAACCTGAACGATTTCGTGCCCCGGCTTGCCGGCATAGGTGAAGAGGCTTTCCAGAGTGCCCAGCAGGCGAACGCCATGAATCGACAAGCCCAGCTCCTCCTGCACTTCCCTGACAATGGCATCAGCACTTCTTTCGCCAAACTCGATACCTCCACCGATGGGGCGGAAGAGGGTTCGTTGGTTTTCGTTGTCGTGGAACTGGTTGACCAGGATCTTGCCGTGATGATGAAAGATACAGAGGGCGAGGGGGCGGATGCGGTATTCGGACAACGGTGGAACTCCTTTGCGGTATCGGACAAGTCCGTTTGGAAGTGGCGGTGATCGGTAAGGCACCTGCGCATCAATCATGGTACAACCGGCCCCGGCAGGGAGCGACAACGTATTGCTGCCAGAGGTGTTCTACAACGACAAGGAGTCCCTTCATGAAGATGAATGCATTGGTTCCAGAGATGATCGTCTCTGACCTGCAACGAAGCCTGGCGTTTTACTGCCGGATACTGGGCTTTCAGATTGAATACGAAAGGCCTGAACACAAATTCGCTTTCCTGTCGTTTCAAGGCAGCCAATTGATGCTGGAAGAGGATGACCGGCAAACGTCGCCATGGCGGGTTGGCCCTCTGGAATCTCCCTATGGCCGAGGGATGAACCTTTCGATCCGCTGCACTGATATCCAGGTTTTGGCCAAGGCCCTTGCGAATGCACGAGTGGAATTGCACAGGCCCATTGAAGAGTGCTGGTATCGGGATAATCAGCGCGAGCATGGAGAGCTTAATTTTCTGGTGCTGGATCCGGATGGTTATCTGTTGCGATTCAATCAAAGCCTGGGCTTCAGGGCTGTCGCAAGGGGAGTAGGCGGATAGACCGAGCAGCGGCGCCAAAAAAAGAAAACCCCGGCCCGTTCAATGGACCGCGTTCGAGGGTTGTTTATGGATGAAATTGAAGTTTTGTCACTGTCTCCCGGGGGGCGTTATCGTGTTGAGGCAACGGTTTGGAAGGCGGGTAATAGCCACTGGGTGTATTCGCCGCACATCATTGATACCGAGCTCGATATTTGCTTGTTCAAATTTACAGATCGTCGCTGGTCATTGGATCGTGATACCTGGCTGAGCGAGAGCAATTCGTCGAAACGGCTCGACTCGGTGCCCACGATCAACGCCTTGGCGGTATCGATGGCGCTGCCGCCGCCGACGGCGATGACCGCGTGGCATTCGCCGGCCTCTTGCCAGAAGCGCTCATACGTACCCCGCAGGTGCGCCACATCCGGGTTAGGCTGGACATCCTCGATCACGTAGACCAGGCGGTCGCCGAGCAGGTCCTGGAGGCGATCCACCAACCCCAGGGCGCGCGCTTCGGGAAAGGTCACGAGGGCCACGGCCTGGTGTTCGGTGAGGGAGGCGAGCTCTTGAAGGCTGCCCCAGCCAAAACGGGTATCAACGGGGTTATGGAATCGGGCAATCATGGCGGGTCCTTTGTTTTTGTTGTTGGAAGTGACCCCATGCTCGCGGTCCATCGACCCCGGCACAAATCGATAAATCGCAGGTTTGAATCGGCTGAACCGATAACAGAGGGTGGAGCAGGAGGGAGACGCCACAGATTCCATCGAATGGAGATGAAGTTCTCCGGTACTTGGAATTCGAATCCATGGGTGTATATTGAATTCAAAATACAAAAGCACAGGAGGTTAAGATGAGTAACCCTATTGATCGAGCCGTACCGGTTCCTTTCGCCGGCCCCACCTTGCTGGGCACGCCACTGCTGAACAAGGGCACCGCTTTCAGCGAACAGGAACGTGAAACCTTGCACCTGCAAGGGTTGCTGCCTCAGCAGGTCGAAACCATCGAACAGCAGGCCGCGCGTGCCTACCAGCAGTACCAGGCCTGCGGCACCGACCTGGACAAGCACATCCTGTTGCGCTCGATCCAGGATTCCAACGAGACCCTGTTCTATCGCGTGGTCGATGACCACCTCGACGAAATGCTGCCGATTATCTACACGCCCACCGTCGGCAAGGTCTGCCAGGAATTCTCGCGAATCTATCGCAGCCATCGCGGTTTGTTCATCAGCATTGCCGATCAGGACCGCATCGATGAGATCCTCAACAATGTGACCAAGGACCATGTGAAGGTCATCGTGGTCAGTGATTGCGAACGCATTCTCGGGCTCGGCGACCAGGGTGTCGGCGGCATGGGCATTCCCATCGGCAAACTGTCGTTGTACACGGCCTGTGGCGGCATCAGCCCGGCCTACACATTGCCGGTGGTGCTGGATGTGGGCACCAACAATCCGGCGCTGCTGGCCGATCCGCTGTACTTCGGCCGTCGGGAAGAACGCGTTCGCGGGGCGGCCTACGATCAGTTCCTGCAAGCCTTTGTCGAAGGTATCCAGCGCCGTTGGCCGGACGCGATCCTGCAATTCGAAGACTTTGCACTGACCAATGCCATGCCGTTGCTGGCGCGTTACCGCGATCAACTGTGCTGCTTCAACGATGACATCCAGGGCACCGCCGCCGTGACCGTGGGCACCTTGCTCGCGGCGTGCAAGGTCAAGGGGCAGCGCCTGTCCGAACAGACCGTGGCGTTTGTCGGCGCCGGGTCCGCCGGCTGCGGGATTGCCGAACAGATCATCGCCGCCATGCAGTTGGAAGGCTTGAGCGAGGCCCAGGCCCGCAGTCGCGTTTACTTGCTCAACAGCAAGGGGCTGCTGACCGATCGCCAGCCCGATCTCTACGATTTCCAGCAGCGCCTGGCACATACCAGCGAGTCGCTGGCGCAGTGGGATTTCAGCGCTGACTGGCCGTCGCTGCACGAAGTGGTGAGCAACGCCAAACCGACGGTATTGATCGGCGTGTCGGGCAAGGCCGGGTTATTCACTCAACAGATCGTCCAGACCATGCATAGCCATTGTGCGCAACCGATCATCATGCCGCTGTCCAACCCGACCTCGCAGATCGAGGCGCATCCCAAGGACATCCTGCAATGGACCGACGGGCAGGCGCTGGTGGCCACCGGCAGTCCGTTCCTGCCGATTGAGCTGGCAGGCAAGACCTTTCCCATTGCCCAGTGCAATAACTCCTACATCTTCCCCGGCATCGGCCTGGGGGCGATTGCCAGCAAGGCCACCCGCATCACCGACGGCATGCTCATGGCTTCGGCCCAGGCGTTGGCCGAGAGCGCCGGGGCAGGGCAGATGCTGCCACCGTTGCGCGAAGTCCAGGCGGTGAGCAAGCGCATCGCCTTCGCAGTCGGCATGGCGGCGCAGCGTGATAGCGTTGCCCCGCCGTTGTCCGGGGAGGACCTGCAGGCGGCCATCGAGCAGCATTTCTGGCAGCCGGTCTATCGCCAATACGTGCGCCGTCCGGAGTAAAGGAGCAGACAAGAAAATCCCGTCAGTACGGCGGGATTTTTTTACCTGTCGAACGCTTCAGCTGTTGGGCCCGCGGATTGAAAAACCGGCCATATGCTCCAGCCCCTTGATCAACGCCGAGTGGTCCCACTGGCTGCCGCCCAGGGCTGCGCACGTGCTGAACACCTGCTGGGCGTTGGCGGTATTGGGCAGGTTGAGGTGCAGCTCGCGGGCGCCTTCCAGCGCCAGGTTCAGGTCCTTCTGGTGCAGGGCGATGCGGAACCCCGGATCGAACGTACCCTTGATCATGCGTTCGCCATGGACTTCGAGAATCTTCGACGAGGCAAAACCACCCATCAACGCTTCACGGACCTTGGCTGGATCGGCACCGTTCTTCGAGGCAAACAGCAGGGCTTCGGCCACGGCCTGGATGTTCAAGGCGACAATGATCTGGTTCGCTACTTTGGCGGTCTGACCGTCGCCGTTGCCACCGACCAGGGTGATGTTCTTGCCCATGCATTGCAGCAGCGGCAGGGCGCGGTCGAACACGGCTTGATCGCCGCCGACCATGATGCTCAGGGTCCCGGCCTTGGCACCGACCTCGCCGCCGGAGACCGGTGCATCCAGGTAGCGGGCGCCGGTGGCGACGATTTTTTGCGCGAACGCCTTGGTCGCAGAGGGGGAAATCGAACTCATGTCGATCACCACTTTGTCCGGGCCGGTGCCTTGCGCCACGCCGTTTTCGCCGAACAGCACCGCCTCGACATAGGGCGTGTCCGGGACCATGACAATGATGAACTCAGCTTGCCGGGCCACTTCCCGCGGGGTCGGCAGCACCTCGGCGCCGGCGCCGGTGAGTGCTGGCGGGGGCGTGCCGTGGTGGCTGGAAAGGAACAGCTGGTGGCCGGCCTTGACCAGGTTTTGCGCCATGGGCAGGCCCATGATGCCCGTGCCGATAAATCCGATTTTAGCCATGGGAAAATCCTCTTGTTTTTATTGCTGCTTCAAGCAAATGGGAAACTGCCTTTGTAGGAGCCGGCTTGCCGGCGAAGGCGCCTTCATTGGCGCTGCAAGGCTCCAGGCCGCCTTCGCTGGCAAGCCAGCTCCTACAGGGGGATCTGTGTCAGATCGCGTTATGGGTTTTGAGCCAGCCCAGGCCGGCTTCAGTGGTCGTCAGCGGCTTGTATTCACAGCCGATCCAGCCCTGGTAACCGATGCGGTCCAGGTGTTCGAACAGGAAGCGGTAGTTGATTTCGCCGGTACCCGGTTCGTTGCGCCCAGGGTTGTCGGCCAACTGGATGTGGTTGATCTCGCCCAGGTGCGCGGCCATGGTGCGGGCCAGGTCGCCCTCCATGATTTGCATGTGGTAGATGTCGTATTGCAGGAACAGGTTGGCGCTGCCGACCTGCTCGCGAATCGACAGGGCTTGCGCCGTGTTGTTCAGATAGAAACCGGGGATGTCGCGGGTGTTGATCGCTTCCATCACCAGTTTGATGCCCGCCGCTTGCAGCTTGTCGGCCGCGTACTTGAGGTTGGCGACGAAGGTTTTTTCCACGGTGGCATCGTCGACGCCTTGTGGACGGATACCCGCCAGGCAGTTGACCTGGGTGTTGCCCAGGACGTTGGCGTAGGCGATGGCAAGATCGACGCCGGCGCGGAACTCTTCGACCCGCTCCGGCAGGCAGGCGATACCGCGCTCACCCTTGGCCCAGTCACCGGCCGGCAGGTTGAACAGCACCTGGGTCAGGCCGTTGGCATCGAGCCTGGCCTTGATCTCGGCGGAGCTGAAGTCATAGGGGAACAGGTATTCGACGCCACTGAAGCCGGCCTTGGCGGCAGCGTTGAAACGGGTAAGAAAATCCTGTTCAGTGAACAGCATGGACAGGTTGGCTGCGAAACGCGGCATGGTGGTCTCCCGTTAATGTTTTGTTGGGATCGTTCCCACGCTCTGCGTGGGAACGCCTCAATGGACGCTCCGCGTCCGCTTTGGGACGCGGAGCGTCCCGGGCTGCGTTCCCACGCAGAGCGTGGGAACGATCATCAATCAGCTGTTAGTCCAGCAACGAAATCGCGGTTGGCGCATCGTTGCCGACCAGCGCCAGCGCTTCGAATTCGTTGATCGCGTTGATCTCGGTGCCCATCGCGATGTTGGTGACGCGCTCCAGTATGACTTCAACCACCACCGGCACGCGATGCCGGGCCATGAGCTCGCGGGCCTCGGCGAAGGCGGCCTGCAGATGCGCCGGATCGGTCACGCGCAACGCCTTGCAGCCCAGCCCTTCGGCGACGGCGACGTGGTCGACGCCGTAGCCTTCGAGTTCCGGGGCATTGATATTGTCGAACGCCAGCTGCACGCAATAGTCCATGTCGAAACCCCGCTGGGACTGGCGAATCAGGCCGAGGTAGGAGTTGTTCACCACCACATGAATGTAGGGCAACTTGAACTGCGCGCCCACCGCCAGTTCTTCAATCATGAACTGGAAATCATAGTCGCCGGACAGTGCGACGACCTGGCGCTGCGGATCGGCCTTGACCACGCCCAGGGCCGCCGGAATCGTCCAGCCCAAGGGCCCGGCCTGGCCACAATTGATCCAGTGGCGAGGTTTGTAGACGTGAAGGAACTGCGCGCCGGCGATCTGCGACAGGCCGATGGTGCTGATGTAGCACGTGTCCTGGCCGAAAAAGCGGTTCATCTCCTCGTACACCCGTTGCGGCTTGATCGGCACGTTGTCGAAGTGCGTCTTGCGTTGCAGGCGGGCTTTGCGCTCCTGGCAACTGCCCAGCCAGGTTGCGAAGTGTTTCAGGCGACCGGCCGTATGCCATTCACGGGCGACCTCCAGCAGCATGGACAAGGCGCTGCCGGCGTCCGAGACGATGCCCAGTTCCGGCATCAATACCCGGCCGATCTGGGTCGGTTCGATGTCGATGTGAATGAACCGGCGGCCCTCGGTGTACACCGGGATCGAGCCGGTATGCCGGTTGGCCCAGCGATTGCCAATGCCGATCACCACATCCGATTCGAGCATCGTGGCGTTGCCATAGCGGTGGGACGTCTGCAGGCCGACCATGCCCGCCATCTGCGGGTGGTCATCGGGTATGCAGCCCCAGCCCATCAGGGTAGGGATCACCGGAATGCCGGTCAGTTCGGCGAACTCCACCAGCAGGGCCGAAGCGTCGGCATTGATGATGCCGCCACCGGCGACGATCAGCGGGCGTTCGGCCTGGTTGAGCAGGGCCATGGCTTTTTCCGCCTGTTGGCGACTGGCTTTGGGCTTGACCACGGGCAGGGGTTCATAGGCATCGATGTCGAACTCGATCTCGGCCATCTGCACGTCGAAGGGCAAGTCGATCAGGACCGGACCCGGACGGTCACTGCGCATGATCTGGAAGGCCTTCTGAAAAACGTAGGGGACCTGGCCAGGTTCCATCACGGTCGTCGCCCATTTGCACACCGGCGCGGCGATGCTGGAAATATCCACGGCCTGGAAATCTTCCTTGTGCATTCGGGCGCGCGGTGCCTGGCCGGTAATGCAGAGAATCGGTATCGAATCGGCGGACGCCGAATACAGGCCGGTAATCATGTCGGTGCCGGCGGGGCCCGAAGTACCGATGCACACGCCGATGTTGCCGGCCACGGCACGGGTGTAGCCCTCGGCCATGTGCGAGGCGCCTTCGACGTGGCGTGCCAGTACGTGATCGATGCCGCCCAGTGCCTTGAGCGCGGCATACAGCGGATTGATCGCGGCGCCGGGAATGCCGAAGGCGGTGTCGATGCCTTCGCGGCGCATCACCAGAACGGCGGCTTCGATAGCTTTCATGAGGGGCATGGGAGGCTCTCCTGGATTCGATATTTTTTGTACATCGATAGCATCCATTTGTTAGCCTGATTTGTGAACTGGCACTTTTATCCTTTCTGTCGGTATCAGGAGTATCGAATGGATCGTTACACGGAATTACGCAGCTACGTGCTCGTAGCGTCCCGGGGCAGTTTTGCGGCCGCGGCCTTGGCCGACGGCGTGACTCCGGTGATCATGGGGCGGCGCTTGACTGCCCTGGAGCAGCGGCTCGGGGTCAAGCTGATCCATCGGTCAACCCGCGGGCTGACGCTCACCGAATTGGGTGAGGCCTACCTGGAGCAGGCCAAGGTGTTGCTGCAGTCGTTCGACGAGATCGATGCGAGCATCAGCGAGAACCGCGGCGCGGTGCGCGGCCACCTGATGATCACCGCCCCGGCCGGCTTCGGCCGACGGCATGTGGCCCCGCATGCGCCGGAATTTCAGGCGCGGTTTCCGGACCTCAAGCTGTCCCTCGACCTGACCGACAACGTCATCGACCTGGTGCGCGAGGGCTATGACATGAGCATCCGCATCGGTGAAGTGCTGGACCCCAATTACGTGGCGATCACCCTGGCCGCCAATCGTCGGGTGGTCTGCGGTGCACCGGGATACTTTGCCACCCACGGCACCCCCGAGACCCTCGATGATCTCGCTCGCCACAACTGTCTGGCGTTTAGCCTGCAGGGTGGGCAACACCGGGGCTGGACCTTCCAGAAAGACGGCCGGCAAGTGGCGGTCAAAGTGGCCGGCAATCTTTACTGCAACGACGGCGAACTGCTGTTTGACTGGGCGAAGCGCGGCCTGGGCATTTGCTGGCGTTCGGTCTGGGAAATCCAGAGCGAGCTGCTCAGCGGCGAACTCACCACGGTGCTCGATGAGTTCGCCTTGCCCAGCTACGACATCCAGGGTGTGTACCCCCAGCAACATTACCTGCCGGCCAAGGTGCGTTTTTTCATTGCCTTCCTCAAGGAGGTCTACAGCCGCCCCGGTTATTGGGTGCGCAGCTAGATCAGCGACAGCGACACGGGCGGCAAGCCACGGATCTGCCCACTCAGCTCCCCGGGGCCTTCGGCGAGGAACATGCCGGTGAAGGAGCCGGTGGTGATGACCAGGCCCTGGGGCAGGGTCAGCCCCTGGCGGGTGTGATGATTGACCAGCCACGGCAGCAGTCGGCGCGGGTCACCCGCGGGGTTGGCGACCGCCGCGGGTACGATGCTGTCGCCGTTGAGGGTCAGTTCCAGTGCCGGGTGCGCGAACGGGAAATGTTCCTCGTAAGGCACGAATTCGCCCACCACCAGGGCGCCGTGGTTGAGCAGGTCGGCCAACTGGGTCAAGGGCTCGATCTTCGGCCAGGCGGCAAAGCGACTGGCGACGATTTCAATGGTGGCGGCCATTTCGCCAACGCCGGCCATGACCTCTTCGTCGCTATAGTCGTGGTCACGCGGACTGAAGGCACGGTTGAAGCGAAAGGCGATCTCCAGTTCCAGACCCACCGGCGCGTAAGCGCCACGGTCGAATTGGCTGGCGGATGCAAACAGACAGTCCCGAGGCAGCGGGGAACCCTGGATCGGACCGGTGGTGGATTTCGAGCCGATCTTCCAGCCGCCGGCCTCGACGCCGCGCAGGCGAAGAATCTCTTGCTGGGTCAGGTAGGCACTGGCGAAATCCGCAGGGTACAAGTCGGCGTCGAGCTCACCCAACGGGCTACGCTCGCGTTGCGCGTCGACGATCAATTGCGCCAGGCGCGAAGGGGGGGATGCTGTATTCAAGGTGTCGCTCCATTTCTCAAGCCCCGCCCGCAGGCGGGGGTGGCTGCATGTTATTTAAGGATGACCGGGGCGGCTTGCGCCTCGACGGTCGGCGCCAGGGGCGCTTGCACATACTCGAACTTGTTCTGCGGTTTCATGCGGAAAGACAGAATGACGCCAATTGCCAGCAGGATAATGCTGACCAGGAACGGCAGCTGCCAATTGCCGAATTTGTCGATCAGCAATCCTGCCGCCACCGGGCTGACGATCGCCGCCATGGCCGAGCCGGTGTTCATCATGCCGCTGGCGGTACCGCAATGGTCCGGTGCGATGTCCATCGGGATGGCCCACATCGGGCCGATCGTCATCTCGGAGAAAAAGAAGCCGATGGCCAGGCACGCCAGGGAAATATGTATGTCCTTGGTGAACATCAAAGGTACCAGGGACAGCAGCGTCAACCCCAGGCACACGGCGACCATCAGGCTGCGTGCCTTGTTCAGGTCCTTGGTGCGAGCATAGATGCGGTCACTGACGATACCGCCCAGGGTATCGCCGACGACACCACCGAAGAACACCGTGGAGGCGAAGATGGCGGTGCCCTTCAGATCCAGGCCCATGTTCATGAAATACATCGGCACCCAGCTCAGCAGCAACCACAGCGTCCAGCCATAGCAGAAGTAGACGATGGTCACCGGCGCCATGCGTTTGAACAGGCGTCCCCAGGCCAGCGGCTCCTTGCTTTTCACCTTGGGCGCAGGCAACACGTTCAGCTCTTGTGGCGAGATGCGCGGATGATCCTTGGGCAGTTCCGTGAAGACCAGTGCCCAGATCGCTACCCAGACGAAGCTGATGCCGGCGCAGACATAGAACGATTCCCGCCAGCCATAGGTGGCCATGACCGCGATCATCGCTGCCGGGGCCAAGGCGTTGCCCAGGCGCGCAAAGGCGTGGGTGATGCCTTGGGCAAATCCGCGTTTCTCATTGGGTACCCAACGGGACATGGCCGCCGTCGCCGCGGGAAAGGTCGCGCCTTCGCCGAGGCCGAGGAGCACACGGGCGATGATCAGCGACACGAAACCACCGGCCAGGCCTGTCAGCACCGTAGCGCCGGCCCAGATCAGCCCGCACACCACCAGCGTACGCTTGGCGCCGAATCGGTCACTGACCCAGCCACCGATGATCTGGAAGACCAGGTAGGGATACGCAAAGGCAGAGAAGACGATGCCGATCTCGGTCTTGGTCAGATTGAATTCCTTACCGAAGCCGACTGCCGCGGTACTGACGTTGACACGATCCAGGTAGGTAATGAAATACATGGCGCACAGCATGAACAGCACCACCGTGGTGGGGCGCAGACGTAAAAACTTCATGTTCTATCTCCAGTTTCTTATTGTTCTCGCTGACCGACACGAGGATTCGGGATAGTTAGTCGCAGCAAGCGCTGTGGCCCAGGCCACAGCGCTTTCACATCATTCGCGCCGCAACGGCACGGATTGCCCTCCCAGGTAATCCATGGCCGCCAGCACGCCGCTGGACTGCAGTTTCACCCCGGCCATTTGCAAGCCCATTTCGCAGCCGGTCAGTGTCGCCATCAACATCAGGTCGTTGCAGTCACCCAAGTGGCCAATACGGAACATCCGGCCTTTCATCTTGCCCAGCCCCGTACCCAGGGACATGTCGAAGCGCTCGTAGATGGTCTTGCGCACAACATCGGCGTCGATACCCTCGGGCGTCATCACGCCAGTCAATACCGGGCTGTACACCGCCGGATCGGCGCACTGGATGTCCAGGCCCCAGGCGTTCACGGCCGTGCGGCAGGCATGGGCCAGGCGGTTGTGGCGAATGAATACATTGTCCAGTCCTTCGCCGAGGATCATGTCCAGGGCCTCGGACAGTCCATACAACAGGTTGGTGTTGGGGGTGTATGGCCAATAGCCGGTCTTGTTCATGTCGACAATTTCATCCCAGGCCCAGAAACTGCGGGGCAGGCCGGCGGTTTTGCTGGCCTCGATGGCTTTGGGCGACAGGGCGTTGAAGCTGATCCCCGGCGGGAGCATGAGGCCTTTTTGCGAGCCGGACACGGTGACGTCCACACCCCATTCGTCATGACGATAGTCGGCGCTAGCGAGTCCGGAAATGGTGTCGACCAACAGCAGCGCCGGATGGCCGGCGGCGTCGATGGCCTGGCGCACGGCTGCAATATCCGAGGTCACGCCGGTGCTGGTTTCGTTATGCACCACGCACACCGCCTTGATGCGGTGACTGCTGTCGGTGCGCAAGTGCGCTTCGATCATTGACGCATCGACCCCGCCGCGCCAGCCCTCGATCCCTGGCCGACCGATGAATTGCGGCTTGAGCCCCAGGCTCAAGGCCATTTTCTGCCAGAGGGCGGCGAAATGGCCGGTTTCGAACATCAGGACTTCGTCGCCGGCACTCAAGGTGTTGCACAGCGCCGCCTCCCAGGCACCGGTACCCGAAGCGGGGTAGATGACGACAGGGTGACGGGTCTTGAAAACCTGCTTGATGCCTTCCAGCACCTTGAGCCCCAGCTCTGCGAATTCCGGGCCGCGGTGATCGATGGTGGGATAGCTCATGGCGCGCAGGATGCGATCCGGAACCGGGCTTGGCCCTGGAATTTGCAGAAAGTGGCGGCCGGCGGGATGGAAATCGAGCTTCAGCAGGGATGACTCCTGGTTTTTGTATTTTGAATTCAAAATACGTTAGCACGTCATCTTGCTGTGTCAAACGGCATAATTGCGCTAATATTGAGCAATAGATGGACTGATTTCGAATAAGGCGTGCCCTTAGATCGATGAAAAAGAGGATTTTGAATGCAAAATAATGACCAGCTAGCCGAGCTTGGCAGTCCACGGGTAATGCCCAAGGTCGAGCGCCAGCGATTGCACGATACGGTGGTCGAGCACCTGCGAAGCTTCATTACCGAAGGCGTGCTGGCGCCCGGGAAAAAACTCAATGAACGTGAGCTTTGCGAAACCCTGGGCATCTCCCGTACGCCGTTGCGCGAAGCGCTAAAGGTGTTGGCGGTGGAGGGGCTGATCGAGATCAATCCCAACCGCGGCGCGAGTGTCGCGCGCATGTCGGAGCTGGAAATTCGTGAGACCTTCGAACTGATGAGCGGGATCGAAGCGTTCGCCGGCGAGTTGGCCTGTGAGCGCATCACGGCCCAGGAGCTCGAAGAGATCAAGGCGCTGCACTACGCCATGGTGGTCAGCAAGAATCAGAACGATCTGCCCGGCTATTACCAGCGCAACCGGGCCATTCACGACATGATCAACCTGGCCGCGCGCAACTCGGCGCTGCGCCAGGTCTACCTGTCCTTGAACCGCCGCATCCAGGCGTTGCGTTTTCTGTCCAACCAACAGGCGCCGAAGTGGGAAAGGGCCTTGCACGATCACGAAGAAATGATCGAAGCCTTGCAGGCGCGGGACGGCAAACGCTTGAGCAGTATTCTGCGCCACCACCTTCTGGAAAAACGCGACGCCATCATGTTGATGGTCCGCGATGACGCCGAGCACCCGGACTCCATTCGCCGCTGAGGAGCTCAAGGTGCGTCGAACAGCAATGCCGATGTCTCAACGCCGCTCAACCCTGATTGCGCTGTTGGTCGCCGTCACGTTCTTCATGGAGAACCTCGACGCCACCGTGATCGCCACCGCCTTGCCGGACATGGCCAGGACCTTTGGCGTCGCGGCAGTGGATGTGAACATTGGCATGAGCGCCTACATGCTCGCCGTCGCGGTGTTCATTCCCATCAGCGGCTGGCTGGCCGATCGCTTCGGTTCGCGCCTGGTGTTCAGTTCGGCGATCGTGCTGTTCAGCCTGTCGTCGTTGATGTGCGGGTTGAGTGACAGCCTGCAAACCTTTGTCGCCGCCCGTGTGCTGCAAGGGATCAGCGGCGCGATGATGGTGCCGGTGGGGCGCCTGGCGGTGCTGCGCACGACCGAGAAGAAAGACCTGGTGCGGGCGATCTCGTTCATCACCTGGCCCGGCCTGGTGGCGCCGGTACTGGGGCCGCCGGTGGGTGGGTTCATCGTCACCCATGCCTCCTGGCCGTGGATTTTCTACCTCAATCTGCCGTTGGGCGTGCTGGCCTTGATTGCCGCGCTGGTGCTGATTCCAAAACGGGACGAGATCAGTTCCAGGCGGTTCGATTTCAGTGGCTTTGTGCTGGTCGGCATCGCCAGTGCGGCATTGCTGTATGGCGTAGAGATGCTCGGGCAAAGCGGTGCCGACTGGTTGCAGGGGCTGGCACTGAGTGCGGCCGGTGGGGTGCTCGGGGTGTTTGCCTGGCGGCATATGCGTCGGCAAGCGCAACCCTTGTTGGCGCTGGGTGTGACGGGTATTCGGACCTTCAGCGTGTGCCTCGGTGGGGGCTCGATTTTCCGCATTGCCATCAGTACGTTGCCGTTTCTGCTGCCATTGATGTTTCAACTGGCCTTCGGTCTGTCTGCGTTCGATGCGGGGCTGCTGGTACTGGCGGTATTTGCCGGCAACCTGGCCATGAAACCCTTCACCACCCGCGTGATGCAAAGGTGGGGATTTCGTCCGGTGCTGATGGTCAACGGCGTCCTCGGGGTACTGGCGATCGCGGCGTGTGCGTTGCTGGACGAGCACATGAGTCGGGCGCTGATTCTGTTGATCCTGTTCGTCGGTGGCTTGTCACGCTCGATGCAGTTCACCGTGTTCAACACCCTGGCCTTTGCCGAAATACCCAAGGCGCAGATGAGCGACGCTTCAACACTGTTCAGCATGTTCTTTCAATTGAGCATGGCGATGGGGGTGGCCATCGGCGCGTTGCTGCTGCGTCTGGTGATGAACATCCATGGCACCACCGGGCAGGCCGAAACCGTCGACTTTCAGCTGACATTCCTCTGTGTGGCGGTGATTGCGGCTGTCGCCTTGCTGGACAACCTGCGGCTGCCGCCACAAGCAGGCGAGTCGGTGTTGCAGCGCGACGAAGCCAAGGATTAGCCCAAGTCCGTGTACCCCCCGATTCCCTGTAGGAGCTGGCTTGCCAGCGAAGAGGGCATGTCAGTCGACATCGATGTCGGCTGCCAGTCCGCTTTCGCTGGCAAGCCAGCTCCTACATTTGGTTTTTTGCCGGTCACGGGATTTGCGTACGCCCGATTCCCTGTAGCTGTGTCGCGAAGCGAGGCTGCGATCTGTTGATCTTGCCGTAGCTCTGCCGTTTGCTGGAGGGGCGTGCTGCTCAGCCTGTCAGCGCTGTTCCAGGGCATGTCACGATTGGCGCACTGAGTTGAAGCATGGGATTGCGCATTCTGGAGCCCTGCGCAGCCCCCGGAGCAATGATTAGCGTGCTTATGAATTGGCCTGGTATTTGCTATCAATTTGCCATCTGATTGTCGCAGTGGGTGAATTTAATGTCGCTATCAAGTCATTCCATGCCGTTATCCCCGAGTGAGAAGCGCTGGTTACCCTGGTTCGGCAAAACCGGAAAGATAACGATGGGCTGGTCGTGCCGGCTCAATCGATCGGCTTACCCGGTCATCGAGCAAACCTTCGAAGCCATCGCTGAAACCCGCGTGCAGTTGCTGCACAACTGGGCCCGCGAGCAGTGGGAGCATCTGGCTGAACTGGCGGACCATCTCGGCCATGATTTCGCCCATCTCGACAGTGCAATGTTGATGGACAAGCTGCGCCAGGCGGAAGATTTTTCCGAGTTGTTCGTGGTCGATGTCGCCGGCAACGTCATCGCCTCGACCTGGAACCGACGGGGCAACACCCGGCTCGAGCACACCCGTGCATTGACCGAAGGATTGAAGGCGCCGTTTCTCCAGGGGCCTTACCGCGATCCACTGACCTTGAACATCGGTCCATCCTCTTCACGCTTCCACGATGAGGTCACCTTGATGTTCTATCAGCCCCTGAAGGCCGATGGAAAGGTCCTTGGCTGCCTCTGTGGCCGCGTGCCCAACGATGTGCTGGGCGATCTGATCCAGCGCGAGGCCGGGCACATTTTTGCCGAGTCCGGCGACAACTATCTGTTCATGGCGCACTCGCGATTCGATCCCGCCATCGAGCCAGGGACGGCCTTGTCGCGCTCACGTTTCGAGGACGGCACCTTTACCCACGGCGAAAACCTCAAGAGCGGCGTGCACACACCGTGGAAGACCGTGCAGATCCAGCGCCACACCGAGCTGGAACTGCGCTTCACCGACCCGGCGACCCAGCAATTGCACCCGGGTGTCCGCGAGACCATCCGCAAGGGCTCCAACCTGTTCGTGACCTACCCCGGTTATTCGGATTACCGGCACGTTCCCGTGGTCGGCAAGGGCGTCACCTTCCAGTTGCCAGGCTCACCCGACCGCTGGGGCATGATGTGCGAGGCCGACCTGGAGGAGGTCTACCGTCGGCGCTCGCTCACCCATGGCTTGATGAAGCCTTATCTGGCGACCATGACCGGCCTGTTTGCCTGCAATTTCGTGGTCCAGCATTACAGTGGCCTGACCCAGGGCCTGATCGATGCCGTCGAAGTGGTGAGCATGGTCGGCGCCACGCTCCTGTTCAGCCTCCTGGGGCCCAAGCGCCTGGCGGCGAGGCTGGAGGGGATGACCGGTGTGATCAGGACCATTGCCGAGGGCGAGGGCAACCTGCGTCAGCGCCTGGACCCCACGACCATGGCCAACGACGAGACCGGCGACATGGGCCGCTGGATCAACAGCTTCATCGACCACCTGGACTCGGTGGTCGGGCAAGTGGTGAAGGCCAGTCGCAACGTCGGCACCACCAATCAGATGATGCTGGGCCGCAGCCAGGAAGCCGGCATCACCTCGGCCGAAGTGTCCGAAGCGGTGCACCGCATGATGATCATCGTGGAAGACCAGTTGGGCGAGATCCAGCAAGCCTCGGCCGGCGCCGAGCAGATGAAGCAGGTGATGGACGAAGTCGTCACCCGTGCCCGTGAACAGTTTCTCGCGGTGCAGGCCGGCACCCAGTCGATTCGGGATGTGGTCGAGCGCTCGTCTTCCAGCGTGCAACTGCTCGACAGCCGGATGACGCAAATCGGCAAGATCACCAGCCTGATCAGCGACATCACCAACCAGACCAATCTGCTGGCGCTCAATGCCGCCATCGAGGCGGCGCGCGCGGGCGAGCATGGGCGCGGCTTTGCGGTGGTCGCCGATGAGGTACGCAGTCTCGCCGCGCGCACGTCACGGGCGGCCGACGACATCCGGCAGATGGTCGAAGGCCTGCAGGGTGAAACGCAAAAAGCCGTGAGCTTCATGGAGGCGGGGGTCAAGGACGTCGATAACAGCCTGCGCCTGGCCGAAGATGCCTCCTCGGAAAACGTGCAGTTGCACCAGGCCGTGGAAAGCATGTTTGCGATCATTCAGCAGCTCAACAAGCACAGCCTCGATTATGGCAAGACGATCCGGCAGGTCGACCAGTCTTCCACCGAGATGCGCCAGACGGTGGTGGTGCTGCAGAGCAGTGCCGAAACCGTGAGGCTCAATGCCAACAAGCTGCAAAAACTGGTGGGGCAGTTTGAAGTGACCAACAACAATGAACGGGTGGCGGCCGCTTGAAGAGGGGCGAGGTGGACAGAAGATCGAGTACGGTCCGAATGGATCGGCTGGCTGTCAGAACGCCTTCGCGGGCAAGCCCGCTCCCACAGGTTTTGTGTCGGGCACAATATGCGTGCACGGCATCGATTCCTGTGGGAGCTGGCTTGCCTGCGAAGGCGCACTGACAGCCGGCATCGATGTCGACTGACACGGCCTGTTCGTCGGCAGGCCGGTCTCGCTCCACAAGCAATCTCCTGGACCTATTTATACCGCTGTTCGAACATCGCCACCTGCTCGGGCGTGATCAGCTGAAAGGGCACCCAGACATCCGTCTCGACCGGCTCACCCTTGATCATGCTGATGGCGGCCTGCAGGGCACGGGTCGCCTGGGCCTTGGGGTCCTGGAAGACCGAGGCGACCAGCATCCCGCGCTTGACGGCCGCCAGGCCGTCGGGCAGGCCGTCGATGCCGACGATCGCAATCTCGCCCTTGGCTTTGCCGGCTTGCTGCAGGGCCATGGCCGCGCCGATGGCCATCTCGTCGTTGTTGGCGACGATGGCATCGAAGCGGGTGCCGGCGAGCAACCAGTTGCTGGTCAGGTCCATCCCCTTGTTGCGCTGCCACTCGGCACTTTGTTGTTCGACGACCTTGATCCCCGGAAAGTCCTTGAGCACCTGTTTCACGCCTTCGGTGCGGTCGTGGGTGGAGTTTTGCGCGAGGTCGCCCATGATGATCGCGACACTGCCTTTGCCGCCGAGCTTTTCCGCCAGGTAACGCATCTGCAGTTGCCCGGCCTCGATGTCATTGGACGCCACCGTGACCACGCCCTTGGGCAGCACGCGTTCGTCCGGGTGGCGGTTGACGTAGACCAGGGGGGTCTTCGCCGCGACGGCGGCGCGGGTCATGTTGGCGGTGGCGGCGGTGTCCACCGGCAGGACGATCACCGCATCGACCTTCTGGCTGAGAAAGCCTTCGATCTGATTCAGTTGGCGCACCACATCACCCTGGGCGTCCTCGAACTGGATCTGCACGTTGTCCTTTTTCGCGGCCTCTTCCAGGCCGCTGCGCACATAGGTCATGAAGTTGTCGTCGACCCGGGCGATGCTGACGCCGATGCGATAGTCGGCGGCGGCCCATTGGCTGAAGAGTAATAACAGCGTGGCAAAAAGCAGAGTGCAGCGACGCATGATGATTTTCCTTTTGTTGTTATGAGTCGATATTCATCAAGATCAAGCAGGAGGATTTTATGGCGCTCCCGGCAGCAGGTTCACCGGGAGCGCCAGGGTCCTCAATCCAGGGTAAAGGCCTGTCGAAAGCGTTCCAGCGCCACTTCGCTGTCGCCGCTGGCCCAGCCCTCGAGCCCGACGACACCGGTGTATCCGATGCCGAACAGCGCCTTGGCAATGGCCGGGTAATGGATTTCGCCGGTGCCGGGCTCCTTGCGCCCGGGCACGTCGGCAACCTGGATTTCGCCGATGGCGCCGCCGGCGCGCTGGATCAGTTCGATCAGGTTTCCTTCGCCGATCTGGGCGTGGTAAAGGTCCAGGTTCATCTTCAGGTGCGGGCTGCCCACAGCCTCGATCAACGCCAGGGTATCGTCGGCGCGGGCGAACGGGGTGCCGGGGTGGTCCACTTCGGTATTGAGGTTCTCCAGGAGGAACACCCGGCCTGCGTCTTCGCCCAGGCGGGCGATTTTTTCCAGGGTCTTGCAGGCGCTCAACCACATGCGTCCCGTGGTGAGGGCCACCGGTTTGACCGGCAGCCCCTTGTCGCCCAGGCCCGTGCCATGCAGGTTCAGGCTGGGGCAATTCAGTTGCGCGGCCACGGCCAGGGATTCCCGTGCACTGTCGAGCAGGTGCTGGATGTCCTCGGGGTCGCTCAGGTTGCCTGAGATGTAGCCGGTCATGGAGGTGAAGTCAGCGCCGGTGGCGACCAGGGCGGCGATGTCTTTGCGGGTCCAGTCCCAGATTTCAGCGCTGAAGCCCAGCGCGTGAATCCGTTTGACGCGCTCGGTGAACGGCAAGTCGAGGAACACCATTTCGGCACTGATCGCCAGTTTGAACGGAATGAAACTCATGGACGGCCTCCTTGCACGCGCACGGTTTTGCCTTGCTGGAAGGACTCGATGCAGGCGCGGGCAATGGCCAGTGCCGCCCGGGCATCTTCGCCGCTGGCCAGGGGTTTGGCGCCGGTGCGCAGGCAATCGACAAAGTGATTGAGCTCGGCCACATAGGCATCGCGCAGCAGATCGGTGTCCAGGCGCTGGGTGTCGGCCTGGATGCCGTTGGCCAGGTAGCGAACCAGGTCGCCGTCATTGACGCCGCCCATGGTCAGCATGCCGGCGCTGCCGAACACTTCACCCCGGACATCGTAGCCATAGACCGCCTGGAAGTTGGCCTCGGCGGTGGCGATGGCGCCGTTGTCGAAACGGATCGTGACCACCGCGGTGTCGAGAAATCCTTTGTTCTTGTAGTCCGGTGCGATCAGGGCATCGGCCATCACAGAAACCTCGACCGCTTCGGCGCCGGGGTTCAGGTAGCGCAGGGTATCGAAGTCATGGATCAGGGTTTCGAGGAAAATCACCCACTGCGGCGAGGCGGCCGGATTGTTCAGCGCCGGATCGCGCGTCAGCGAGCGCAGCAGTTGCGGGGTCCCGATACGGCCGGCGACCACGTCCAGGTGGGCCGTGCGGAAGCTTTTGGCAAAGCGCCGGTTGAAACCGACCTGCAGCGGCACCCGCGCATCGGCCGCGGCGGCGATGGCGCGGTCGGCCTCGTCCAGGGTAATGGCCATGGGTTTTTCACAAAACACGCCTTTGCCGGCCCGGGCCGCACTGATCACCAGTTCGGCGTGGCTGCGCGCCGGGGCCGCGATCAGGACCGCGTCGATTTCCGGGTCGTCGAGCAGCTGCTGTGGATCGGTGTAGACCTTCTGCACCCCCAGCTCGGCCGCCAGGCGCGCGGCCTGGCCTGGCGTAGGGTCGGCGATGGCGGCGAGGCAGGCGCCGGGAATGTGTCGGGCGGCGGTCAGGCCGTGAAAGCTGCCCATGCGGCCGGCACCGATGAGACCCAGGCGGATGATCTTGGACGTGCTCATGAAATGACTCCCTTTTTTGTTATTCAATGACGAGACAGCAGGAATGTCCTCGCTGGTACACAGCAGGGAGCAAGGGCTGTGCCAATATTCAAGTAATTGATAATTAAGGGGTTAATCAAGACGGCTTGAAATAAGTGTTCATTCGCGTGACATGTCTATACTGACATGTCAAAAATATGAACATGGATCCCGACGATGGCGAGCCCACAGTTGATGGCTTTCAGCGAGCAAGACCTCGATTACATCACCGCCCTCGGTCCCGCATCGTTGAGCGAAGGGCCGATCGCCGAGCTGGAGCAGGCCTGGCGGGAGTGCCTCGACGGTCGCACCGATCGACCGGCTGCCGTCCGGCAGGTGATCTGGCAGTCCTGGCTGCGCAGCGTGGGTGCCGGGCTCGATCCGGACGATGGCGCCTACCGGTTCGTCGCGCCGGCTGTGCTGTCCGCGACGCTGGCGGCCAATCGCGTGTTGATCGCCGCCGCCGCGGAGGTCATGCGCGGCTTGCTGGCCTACAACCCCAGGGGCCACATCAACCTGACCGACACCGACGGCACAACCCTGTATTTCTGCGGCCTGGACCTTACGCCGGTGGGCAGCCGGCTGCTGGAGTCGGTGCAGGGCACCAATTGCACGGGGCTGGCCCTGGCCGAAGATCGACTGGTGTATGTGCTGGCCGAGGAAAATTTCGGCAGCGGCCTGCGTCGGCGGCGCATGCATTGTGCCGCTGCGCCGATCCGGGATGCCCAGGGCACAACACTCGCCATGCTGACCCTGACGGCGGAACCGGGCTGGTTCCATTTCCACACCCTGGGCACCGTCCAGGCGGCCGCCGAAGCGGTCGCGCGGCAGATGGCGTTGCAGGCCTTGCTCGAAGAACAGCAAACCGTGCTGGAAGTGCTCAACGAGGGCCTGGTGGTGCTGGATGAGCGGGGCTGCATCAAGGCACTCAATCGCTATGCCCGCCAATTGTTCCGTGTCGGCCGCGATCTGCTGGGCAGCCCGTTCCAGCGCCTGGGCCAGAGCGAACTGACCGATGAGATCCTGCGGCACGGCAGGGAAGGGCAGCAGTATGAAGGGATAAGAGACCTGGATTGCACCTTCGAGCTGCATGATCGCAGCCAGCTGGCGTGCCTGGTGTCGGTGTGCGCCCTGGAGCAGGGTGGGCGCATTGTCTCGTTGCGCGAGAACCGGCGTATCCGTGAAATCACCCGGCGAATCATCGGCACGCAAGCCAGCTACACCTTCGAGACCATCCAGGGCAGTTCGCGGGCGATCCAGGACGCGTTGCACCTGGGGCGGATCGCCAGTCGCAGTGATTCGACCACGCTGATCCTCGGTGAAAGCGGTACCGGCAAGGAGCTGTTCGCCCAGGCCATCCATAACGCCAGCGACCGTTGCCGCGGTCCGTTCGTGGCGGTCAATTGCGGGGCCATTCCCCGGGACCTGGTGCAGAGCGAACTGTTCGGACATGTCGAGGGCGCCTTCACCGGGTCGGCCCGCGGCGGCTCTGCCGGCAAGTTCGAACTGGCCGATGGCGGCACCATCTTCCTCGACGAAATCGGTGACATGTCGTTCGATGCCCAGGTCAGCCTGCTGCGGGTTTTGCAGGAAGGCGAGGTGACACGGGTGGGCGCGAAAAAATCCCGGCAGGTGGACGTGCGCATCATCGCCGCGACCCACCGCAACCTGAGCCAGGCGGTGGCCGAGGGTGCCTTCCGCGAAGACCTTTACTACCGGCTCAACGTACTCAACCTGACAGTGCCGCCGTTGCGGATGCGCCGGGAAGATATCCCGTTGCTGGCGCGACATTTTCTCGGCCGTTGTGCCCGGTCGCTGCGCAAATCGGTGCAGGGCATCTCGCCGCAGGCCCTGGAGATTCTTGCGGCCTACGGCTGGCCGGGCAATGTTCGCGAGCTGGAAAACAGCATCGAGCGCGCGACCAATCTGGCGACGTCGGAGCTGATCCAGCCGGAGGATCTGCCGCTGGAAATCAAGCAACGGCTACGGCTGTCGGCGCCGGGAAGCGTGCCTGCACCCCAGGCTGCGCTGGACCTTGGCACCCATGAAATGAATGCGATCATCGCGGCCCTCAAGGATACCCGCGGCAACATCCGCCTGGCCGCCAGGCAGCTCAACGTTTCTCGTGGCGGGCTGTACAACAAGATGACCCGGTTCGGCCTGAGTGCCGACGCGTTCCGTGCCGGCCCCGAGCTCTGATGAAGCACGCTCAGCCTCGGGCGTTCTCCGAGGTCATGATCTGCAACGGCACATGGATTCGATGCCGTAGCGAGTCGAAGTCCGGCGTGGTCTGCAGCTCGACCAGCAAGTCGACCAGCGCTGTCGCCACCAGGCGTGGCTGGGAGTCGATGACCAGGCTGATCAAGCCCTGCGCCAGGGCTTGTCGCGACAGTTCGGTCGACTCCTGCAAGATACAGCACAGCGCAGGTCGCTTGGGCAGCTGCGCCAGGGCACTGATGATGCCGTCGCCGCCACCGCCGACCACGCACAACCCGCGCAAGTCCTGGTGGCGCGCCAGAAGCTCCAGGGTGGCCTCTTCGGTGACGTCACAGTTGTCCATGTTGATCACCGCGTCGAGCAGGCGTAATCCCGGGGCGTGCGCCGTCAGGTAGCCGCGCAGCCCCTCGAGCCGAGCCTGATGGCCGAGAAAGCGGTGGCCGCCGAGCAAGACGCCGATGCTGCCTTTGCGTGCACCGCAGGTGTGAGCCAGCAACCAGCCCATGGTGCGTCCGACCTCATGATTATCCAGGCCGACATAAGGCTCGCTCGCGGCCTCGGCGATGTCGGACAGCAGCGCGATCACCGGCACGCCGGCCTCCCTGATCTGGGCGATGGCGGCATTGATCAGCGGGTGCGCGAAGCTGACCACCGCCAGGCCATCGCACTGCACCGCCAGTTGTTCGATCTGGGCAATGATGGCGCTGGGAGTGCGGTCGAACACATAGTCGAACTGACAGCTCAGGTTGGCGCCGGCCTGGCACTGCGCCGCCTCGGTGATGGCGGCGGCAAGATTGGCATAGAACGCTTGGGCGGTGCCGAGTAGCAGGATGCCGAAACGATAGCTGGGACGACGTTCGCGGATCCGCTGGCCGATCAGCCTGGCGGCGAAATAACCGACGGCTTCGGCGGCCTGGAACACCTGTTCGGCGGTGGCCGGGCTGACCGGTGCCCTGGCGTTGAGTACCCGGTCCACGGTGGCCACGCTCAAGCGTGCGTGCTCGGCGACGGTGGCGATGGTGGGGCGTTTATTGTTGTTCATGGTGGGTCCCGAAAACGCCTTGATAGAAAACTATCAAGCCTTGCTGGGCCTGGATGATAGCTTGATAGGGAATGTATTCAAGGGCTTGAGGGTGATTTGCGCGCTCTCTATATTTTCTCCAGCGATGCCACCCCGCATCCAGGCAAGTGACTCAAACCATCAAGCTTGCGGAGAATAATAAAATGCCTGAACGAAACGCAGCCTTTGAACACCCGGGTAAACCCGGGCCTCGGGATTATCGATTGACCGGCCCCGAAGCCGCCAGGGCGGCGGAAAAAGGCCTGGTATCGGCCAGTTGGTACCAGTCGCCGATTTCCCGAAAACGCATGAAGGAACTGATGCAGCGCCGCGATGGGCCGGCCCTGAGGGATACCGCAATCTGGCTGTCGGCGATGCTGGTGACCGGCTTCGGCGGCTACTGGTTCTGGGGCTCCTGGGCCTGCGTGCCGTTCTTCTTCGTCTACGGGCTGCTCTATGGCACGGCGTCCAATGCCCGCTGGCACGAAACGGGGCACGGTACGGCGTTCAAGACCCGCTGGATGAATGATGCGATCTACCAGCTGTCGAGCTTCATGTTCATGTTCGAACCCCAGGTCTGGCGCTGGAGCCATGCGCGGCACCACACCGACACCATCATCGTCGGCCGCGATCCGGAAATCGTCGAACCCCGTCCGCCGAGCCTGATCAATATGGTGCTGAGCCTGTTCAGAATGCCTTATGCATGGCACACCATGAAGTCGGTCTGCAGGCATGCGCTGGGGCGGATGAGTGAGGAAGAGCAGACGTTCATCCCCGAATCCGAGCGGCCCAAGGTGGTGCGGGACGCACGCGTCTGGCTGGTGATTTACGGGCTGGTCGTGGGCGCTGCGCTGTACCTGCAGAGCTGGTTGCCGTTGATGTTCATCGGTCTGCCGACGCTCTATGGCGGTTGGCTGTCCTACCTGTTCGGCCTGACGCAGCATGTCGGCCTGGCCGAGGACGTGCTCGATCACCGCAGCAACTGCCGCACCATCTACATGAACCCGGTGCTGCGCTTCCTGTACCTCAACATGAATTATCACCTTGAGCATCACATGTATCCGATGGTGCCTTTTCATGCGCTGGCGCAGCTTCACGAGGAGATCCGCCAGGACTGCCCGCCGCCTTACCGCAGTCTGTTCGAGGCCTTCAAGGAAATCATCCCGACCATCTGGAAGCAACGCCAGGACCCCACATATTTCGTCCGTCGGCCTTTGCCCCAGCGCGCAGAGCCTGCCGCAACCGCCCAGGCGCAAGCTGAAGTCACACCGGCCTGACACCGTCCCGTTGTACCCCTGACAAGAGAAAACGCCATGACCGACCAATGGATCGATGTATGTGCCGTGGGCGAGATAAATGAAGAAGACGTCATTCGTTTCGACCATGGCCAGCACACCTATGCCGTGTACCGCTCCGCCGACAGCGAGTTTTTCGCCACGGCAGGGCTGTGCACCCACGAATCCATCCACCTCGCCGATGGCCTGGTGATGGAGCATGTCATCGAGTGCCCCAAGCACAACGGACGATTCGACTACCGCTCCGGCAAAGCCCTCGGCGCGCCGGTGTGCGTCAACCTCAAGACCTATCAGGTCCGAGTCGAGGCGGGTCGTGTGCTGCTCGCCATCAGCGTTTGACTGCACGGAGTCCGAGCCATGAATTCTGCCAACGCTCCACTGGTCATCGTCGGCGCAGGGCATGCGGGTGGCCGCGCGGCCCTGACCTTGCGCGACCAGGGTTATCGCGGTCGCCTGATCCTGATAGGCGACGAGCCCCACGCGCCTTACGAACGTCCGCCGCTGTCCAAAGGCCTGTTGCAGGGCACGGTCGATCTGGCGGGCTACAGTCTGTGCGATAGCGCCCGGCTCGCCGAACTGGACATCGAACACCTGGCGGATAACCCGGTGCACCGCCTCGATCCGCAGCAGCATCGTCTGCAACTGGCCGATGGCCGCTGGCTGGATTACGCCCGCCTGTTGCTGGCGACCGGGGGCAGGGCGCGGCGACTGCCCTCGGTGCCAGAGGATTTACTGAATGTGCTGTACCTGCGCACCCATGACGAGGCCCTGGCATTGCGCGCTTCGCTACGGCCCGGCACCCGATTGGTGGTGGTCGGTGGCGGCTTCATCGGCCTCGAAGTCGCCGCCACTGCCCGTGCCTTGGGCTGCACGGTGACCTTGCTCGAAGCCGGCCCGCGGCTGGCGGGTCGCGTCCTGCCGGAGCGATTGTCCGGCGTCCTGCTGGACCTGCATCGCAGCCAGGGCGTGGATGTGCGGCTGAACGTGGCCATCGAGGCGGTGCAGGGCACCCGGTGTGTTGAATCGGTGCAACTGGTCGACGGCCAGCTGCTGCCCTGCGACCTGGTGGTGGTGGGCATCGGCATGCAACCCAACATCGAGTTGGCCGCAGCCGCGGGACTCGACGTCGGCCAGGGCATCCGCGTCGACGCACACTTGCGCAGCAGTGCGCCGGACATCTTTGCGGCGGGCGATGTCTGTGAGTTCCGGTTGCATCCGCACGGAGTTTTCCAGCGTCAGGAGACCTGGCGCAACGCCGAAGCCCAGGGCCGTCACGCCGCGCTGAATCTGTTGGGCGGCGAGCTGCCCTTCGAGGTCATTCCCGGTTTCTGGTCCGATCAGTACGACTGGGGGCTGCAGACGGTGGGCGTGATTGCAAACACGCAGCCCACGGCGAGCCGGGACACCCCGGGGGGCGGTTTCCTGATGTTTTATCTCGATGCCGAGCAGCGATTGCAAGGTGCTTGCGGTTGGGGGCAGGGCAATAGCATCGCCAGGGACATCAAGCTGTGCGAGCGGCTGATAGCTCACTCCAATCCACTTTCGGTAGGCGCCTTGGCCGACGCCGATGTGCCGCTCAAACAATTGCTAAGGAGCTGACATGCGTGAATTCCTGGTATTCCAGTCGCTGTGGGCCATGCAGGATCACCGCGGCCAATGCGACCTTTCCATAGAAGCGCAGCTGGAACAGATCGCCGCCGCCGGCTTCGACGGCATCACCGATCATTTCTGGGTCGGGCCGCACGCCGCACGCCTGAGCAGTGCCGCCAAGGCGCGGGGCCTGCAGATTGAGGGACAGGTGTTTCCCCGCACCGTGGACGATCTGGCGGCGGCGATCGATGTCGCCTCGCGCCATGGCTGTCATCACCTCACGCTGCAAGCCGACGTCAGGCCGCGCACGCTGGCGCAGGCCATCGAGCTGATCGAAGGCTGGCAGCGCCTGGCCGAGCAGGTGGACTTTCCGATCCTTCTGGAAACCCACCGTTATCGCCTCACCAGCGACCTGTTGTTCACCCTCGACATCCTCGCTGAAATGCCCGATCTGAAGTTGTTGGCCGACTTGTCCCACTACGTCGTGGGCCGCGAACTGCCGGAGCCGGCGACTGCCGAGGATGACCGGCAGATCCAGACCATCCTGCGCCACAGTTGGGGGTTTCATGGCCGTGTCGCCAGCTGCGAACAGGTTCAGGTCGCCTTGGGCTTCGCCCGGCATCGACCCTGGGTGGAGCGTTTTCTTGGCTGGTGGCGCTATGGGATCGAGGATTGGCTGGCGCGACCGAACACGCCTGCCAGCCTGTCCTTCACCTGCGAACTGGGTCCGCCACCCTATGCCATCACGGGTGCCGACGGCGGCGAGATCACCGATCGCTGGGCGGAGGCGCTGATGCTCAAGGATTTGATACGCGGGCTGTGGAAGGATTGCCAGCGCGCCAGCCTTCAAACCCGAACCTGACACCGATCCCTTGTAGGAGCTGGCTTGCCAGCGAAGGCGGTGGGTCAGGCAATATTTTTTCGTCTGGAAGGACGCCTTCGCTGGCAAGCCAGCTCCTACAGGGGATCGGTGTCATGCCTCACCTGAGCTGGCCAACGCCCAGGTTGAAGCTCCGGCCGCTGCTATTTTTCACCACCCGACAATGGCGGAGTCCGAGGCGGAATCAAGCGCTTGGTCCCCGTCGATTCAAACGCCGCAGCCAAACGCAACAACGTCGAATCGTCATACGCACGACCGGCAAATGTCAGCCCGACCGGCATGCCGATGTCGGGCATGATGCCCATCGGCACCGTGACCGTGGGCACGCCCAGGTGGCGGATGGCGAGGTTGCCGTTGGCGACCCAGATGCCGTTGCTCCAGGCGATATCCGCGGACTGCGGGTCGACGTCGGCATTCGCCGGCGCGACGTCGGCTACCGTAGGGAAGATCACCGCATCGAGCCCCAGCCGGTCCATCCAGTCCTCCAGATCGATGCGACGGGTCTGTTCCAGCCCGCGCAGCCCATCCGGCACAGTGACGATCTGGTCCCAGGGGGTGATGCCGCGCTCGGCCATCCGCACATACTCGTCCATGCCCGCGACCAGGTCGCCCTCGCGGTTGGGCAGGGTCCCCGGGTCGTGGGGGAAAATCAGCGGCCCGTCGACATCGACCAGGCGATTGAGCTTCGGATCGCCGTTGGCTTGCAGAAAATCATCGAACGCCCAGGCCGTCAGATCCCACAACTCGTGATTCAGGAACTCCTTGGACACCAGGCCCCGGATAAACACCGTCGGCGCGCCCGGACGATCACCCTCGCAATTGGAGACCATAGGGAAGTCGACCTCGAGCACTTCGGCGCCTGCGGCCTCGAGTGCCTGGCGCGCGTCTTCCCAGAGCCCGATCACCGAGGCCCGGGTTTTGATCCGCTGCCCGGTAGGCCCCCCGATACCCGGCGCCTGCGCCGTGCCTGCCTCGGGATCGGCGTTGATGTACATGCGCGGCACGCCAAAGCGTTTGCCGGCGAGCGCAGCGCCATCCGCCGCGAGCGATGCATAGGAGGCCGGGCGCACCGAGGCGACACTTGGAATCTGCACCCAGGGTTGCATCCGCCACAGATCGCCGCGGGTGTCTGGATCCTCCGCGACCACCACGTCGAGTACCTCGAGCAGGTCGGCCATGGTTCGGGCGAACGGCACCACCACGTCCATGGTCGGGGTCAACGGCCAGTTGCCGCGCACCGAGATCACCCCGCGCGATGGCGTGTAGGCACACAGGCCATTGTTCGATGCAGGCCCGCGTCCGCTCGACCAGGTCTCTTCAGCCAGGCCGAAGGCCGCGAAGCTGGCGGCGGTGGCAGTCCCGGCGCCATTCGACGAGCCAGAGGCGAAGGGGGCCGTGAGGTAGTCGGCGTTGTACGGGCTCTCCGCGCGGCCGTAGACCCCGCGTTGCATGCCGCCGTTGGCCATGGGCGGCATATTGGTCTTGCCCAGGCAGATCGCACCCGCGGCGCGCAGCCGTTCGATGGTGAACGCATCGCGATAGGCGACCAGGTTGGCGAATGCCGGACTGCCCGAGGCGGCGGTCAGCCCCTTGACCAGGTAACTGTCCTTGGCCGTATAAGGGATGCCATCGAGCGGTCCCAGGGTCTCGCCCTTGGCCCTACGGGCATCGGACGCCCGGGCCTCCTCGAGGGCATCGGGGTTGCGCACCACGACCGCATTGAGGGCGGTGGCGGTGTCGGGACCGTCGTAGGCATCGACCCGGGCAAGATAGGCCTGGACCAGCTCGACCGCGGTGGTGCGGCCTGATTCGAGCGCCGCACGCAGTTCGGCAATGGAGACTTCGGTGACGTCGATCATGGGACTACCGCCAGCTGCGCAGGGGCGACGCGGTGAGTGTTTGCATCAGGCGCGGTCCAGGAGGCAAGGACAGCGCGGGTCTTGAAATGGGGGTTCATAACGGTTCTCGTGGCAGTGCATTTCGCGACAGGGCCGGGCTGACACCCTGAGCGTCCTATTTAACACCAAGCACGGGGATCGGTGAAACGCTTCGACCGTCCGTGTGGGTGTCTGGCCGCAAAGGGTCGAGGTCGCGCAAGTAACTGTCGCCGGCGAGTGGATATCTGCGCGAAGCCGATTATGCTTCAGGAAACCTTGCAGCAATGCGAGGCCGTCAACCTGTGTGCATGCTTTGCGCAATCCGTAATCCGATGACATCAGCCCCAGGGCCAGGGTGCGGCAAGAAGGTAGTGGGGTACTCCGGCCTGTAAATAACAACAAAGACGGAGAAGACTTATGCCCGCAATCGACAATGCAACGGCGCGCAGCGCGCCCCACCACGGGCTTACCAAGGAGGAGCGCAAAGTCATCTTTGCCTCGTCCCTGGGCACCGTGTTCGAGTGGTACGACTTTTACCTTTACGGCTCGCTTGCCGCGATCATCGCCAAGCATTTCTTCGCCGGGGTCAACGAGACAACCTCGTTCATCTTCGCGCTCCTCGCGTTCGCCGCGGGCTTCGCCGTACGCCCCTTTGGCGCCATCGTGTTCGGTCGCCTGGGGGACATGATCGGGCGCAAGCACACCTTCCTCATCACCATTGTGATCATGGGTATCTCCACGGCCATCGTCGGCTTCCTGCCCGGCTATGCGACCATCGGCGTCGCCGCGCCGATCATCCTGATCACCCTGCGCCTGTTGCAAGGCCTGGCCCTGGGCGGTGAATACGGCGGTGCGGCGACCTACGTGGCGGAACATGCGCCCAAGGGCAAGCGCGGCTACTTCACTTCGTGGATTCAAACCACAGCGACCCTCGGCCTGTTCCTGTCACTGCTGGTGATCCTCGCCTGTCGCACCATCCTCGGCACCGAAGCCTTCGAGGCCTGGGGCTGGCGGATTCCGTTCCTGCTGTCGATCCTGTTGCTGATCGTCTCGGTGTACATCCGTCTGCAACTCAGCGAGTCGCCGGTGTTCCTGAAAATGAAGGCTGAAGGCAAGGCTTCCAAGGCACCGCTGACCGAATCCTTCGCCCGCTGGGACAACCTCAAGATCGTGATCATGGCCCTGCTCGGCGGCACTGCCGGCCAGGCCGTGGTCTGGTACACCGGGCAGTTCTATGCGCTGTTCTTCCTGCTGCAGACGCTGAAGATCGACCCGCAGACCGCCAACCTGCTGATCGCCGGCTCGTTGCTGATCGGGACGCCGTTCTTCGTCATCTTCGGCAGCCTGTCCGACCGCATCGGCCGCAAGGGCATCATCATGGCCGGCTGCATCCTCGCGGCGCTGACCTACTTCCCGATCTTCCATGCGCTGACCCAGTACGGTAACCCCGACGTGTTCGCCGCGCAGGCGAAGAACCCGGTCACGGTGATCGCCGATCCCGACCATTGCTCGTTCCAGTTCGACCCGGTGGGCAAGGCCAAATTCACCAGTTCCTGCGACCTGGCGAAGACGGTGCTGGCCAAACGGGCCATCCCCTATGAGAACGTGAAGGCCGAACCTGGCACCGTGGCGCAGGTGCGCATCGGCGAGAAAGTCATCCAGAGCTTTGAGGGCACCGGCATGCCGGCCGCCGACTTCAAGGCCAGGAACGACGCCTTCGTCGCGACCCTGGGTTCGTCGCTCAAGGAAGCCGGCTACCCCGAGAAGGCCGACCCGACCAAGACCAACTACCCGATGGTCCTGCTGCTCCTGACCATCCTGGTGATCTACGTGACCATGGTCTACGGCCCGATCGCCGCCTGGCTGGTGGAACTGTTCCCGGCGCGCATCCGCTACACCTCGATGTCGCTGCCGTACCACATCGGCAACGGCTGGTTCGGTGGCTTCCTGCCCACGGTGGCCTTCGCCATGGTCGCGGCCACGGGTGATATCTACTACGGGCTGTGGTACCCGATCATCATCGCGGTGATGACCGCCATCCTGGGTATTTTCTTCCTGCCGGAAACCAAGGATCGGGACATTCATCACACCTGAGCCTGGCGTTTGCCCTCTCCCGCGGGGGAGAGGGCAACACCCATCAGAAGTAGTAGCCGATGTTGATGTTGGTCCGGTAGTACCACTCGTTGCTGCCGATCGAGCTTGTGTTAGTGAAGCCGGTACCGTTTTCCGCACCGCCGTAGGGGTTGGCGTTTTTCGCCCAAGTCAGGTCGACCCACGCCATGATCGGCATCGCCAGGAACTGTGCGCCGACGGTGTACATCTGCGAATCGTCCCAACCGCTCTGGTCTTTCATCATGCGGCTGTAGTCGTTGTACAGTTTGATCTTCTTCAATTGCCCCAGCTTCGGCGTCGGAATGTCATAGCCGACGTTCAGCGAAGCGATGGTTGCCTTGGAGGCGATCAGGTACGCGGGCGTCAGGCCGTTGCCGCCCATCAGCACCGAGTCGTTGCTGACGCCGGCGGGATTTTTCGGGTCGTACTCGTAGCGGATGCCCTGGGTGCTGACGGTCCACTGGCCGGCATTGATCACGGCGTGAATGCCGCCGGCCCAGTAATCACCGTCATCGCGGGTGGTGGCGTTGTACAGCTGGGCAGCGGCCACCGAAGCCCCGACCTCGGCTTTCCAGCCGTCGTTGACAAAGGTCCGCGTGACGCGGGCGTTGATCTGGTTGTGCTTCTCGTTGTCCTGGCGCGACTGGGTGAAGGGGATCGCGTTGTCCTTGAGGTCGGCGTAGCGGCCGACTTCAGGCGAGTAGCGGATGTCCGAGGGCAACATGCGCGGGAAATACCCCAGTTGCAGATCCCAGTCCTTGTCCTTGTAGCTGTATTTCAGGCCCGAACCGGCGCTGACGCCATACCCCATGAAGAACGGCAGGTGATAGCTCCAGCCGAATTGCGGGTAGGGTTCCAGGCCGAACGGCTTGAACGGCGCGCCCAGTTGCAGGTTTGAGTTGCTGTTGATGCGGTAACCGACGAAGCCGCGATCGATGGAGCGTTTGCCGTCGTCCTGGAACCAGTAACCGACGTCGCTGTACAGGTTTTTGTAAGTCGCCTGCACGTCGATGCGGAAGGTGTCGAACAGAAAGCGGCCATTGTTTTCGGTGGTGTCCCAATGCTCGTCGCGGTAGTTGGTGCGCAAGGCGCCGCCGATGTCCAGGCTGCTCTGGCCATCGTCGCTGCGCCAGGCGATGTGCGGGAAGGGCTTTTTACCGGTAGTCGAGGTCACGGGCGCGGCAGGGCCGGGTTCGCCGGCGAAACTGACGCAGCTGGTCATCATCAGCCCGAGACATATCACGTAATTCTTCATGCTCACTTCCCCTGCAATAGTGGGCGCTACAAAGTGACCGGCAACACTTTTCCGCTTGCCTTGAAAGTGGCAATGGGCGGATGACTTCGAGTGTTGCGGTATTGGAGTGCGTTGTTGTTTTTGCTGTTTCGTAGGTGATACGGCGTTTGGCCTATGAACTTGAGAGGGATAGAGCAGAAACCATGCCACTGTTGGATGGTGTTTTTTACCGAATAAAATGCATTAAAAACAATTGTTTATATGGGAAACACATTTCCTTGTATTGCCCGTGAAACGTGGGCCTCAAGGAGTAACGAAACTGCACGTTATGTGTGCGCCCTTGCCAGCGATCGTTCCCACGCTCTGCGTGGGAATGCAGCCAGGGACGCTCTGCGTCCCAAAAGCCGAACGCGGAGCGTCCGTTGAAGCATTCCCACGCGGAGCGTGGGAACGATCAACAATTGTTTATATGGGAAACACATTTCCTTGTATTGCCCGTGAAACGTGGGCCTCAAGGAGTAACGAAACTGCACGTTATGTGTGCGCCCTTGCCAGCGATCGTTCCCACGCTCTGCGTGGGAATGCAGCCAGGGACGCTCTGCGTCCCAAGAGCCGAACGCGGAGCGTTCGTTGAAGCATTCCCACGCGGAGCGTGGGAACGATCAATACCTGTAGGAGCCAGGCTTGCCGGCGAAGAACGATAACGCGGTCTAACAGATGCACCGCATCGCCTGCTTCGCGGGCAAGCCTCGCTCCTACAGGGTGGTCTCCAAGCCAGTAATGCAAAAAAAAAGGCCGACAAAAGTGTCGGCCCGTTTAATGGATGGAATAGAACAGCGGCTATAAGTCGAGTACCAACCGCCGACTCTTGCAACCCGACACACACACCATCATCGACTTGTTCGCCGCACGCTCGGCCTTGGTCAGCACACCGTCGCGATGATCGACGTCACCTTCCAGGACCCGTGTTTCGCACGAACCACACACCCCTTCGCGACAGCTGTATTCAATGTCGCAACCCGCCTCGAGCAACACATCGAGCAAACTCAGGCCCGGCTCGATCGACAGGGTCTTGCCGGTTTTTTTCAGCTCGACGCTGTAACTGCTCTGCGCATCTTCCGACGGCGGCAACTCCGCCGCCGCGAAACGCTCGATATGGGCATGGGGATAACCGAGGCCTTCGCAGGTGCTTTCGAAAGCATCGAGCATCGGTGTCGGCCCGCAGCAATAGAAGTGCGTATCAGCCGGCTGGCCCGCCAGATAGGCGCTCAAGTCCGGCGGCATGCCTTTTTCATCGTTGAAGTGATAAACCACCTTGGCACTCAGGCCGCTGAGCTCTTCCACCAACGCGGCTTCCTGCCGGGAACGGGCGCAATAGATCAGCTCGGCGGATTTCCCCAGGGCCAGCAGTTGGCGGAACATGCAGTAGATCGGCGTGATGCCGATGCCACCGGCCACCAGCACGCTGTGTCTGGCATTGAGGTCGAGCTGGAAGTTATTGCGCGGCGACGAAATCGGCAGCTGCATGCCGACCCGCAATTGGCCGTGCACATATTCCGAACCGCCACGGCTGTTGCGATCACGCAGGATGCCAACCACATAGCGGCCACGGTCGCTTGGCGAGTTAAGCAGGGAGTAGCTGCGCACCAGCCCGTTGGGCAGGTGCAGATCAATGTGCGAGCCGGCTTCGAACGGAGGGAAGACGGTGTCGCCATACGGCCGCAACTCGACGCTGATGATGCCTTCGGCTTCGTAGCGCAGGGTATGCACGAACGCGGTGAGGGGGGAGGAATTGGACATCGGTCACCTCTTTTCAACAGTTCGCAAATCGAGATCGAGGCGCGCGCCGGCCTCGATCTCCACCCGCAGTTCAGGAAACGCCAGCGCGCTCACTGCAATCAGCGTCGAGGTCGGGAACAGCGCTTGCCCGGCGAAGAAGTCACGCCGTGCGTTCATGGCAACTGCTTCGCGTCGATCAGCTCAAGCTGGGCCTTGGCCGCATTTTTCAGGTAGCGGCGCAGGCGCACCACGCCGAGGTCATGCTGGTACAAATTCTCCCGCTGATTAGCGTCCGGCTCCATGAATTCGAGCAGCACCCGATCCTGTTCCAGCACGGCCCAGTGCCGCGCTTCCAGACGATTCTTGTAGAGGAAGCGCCAGGTGTCACGCTGCCAGCCGGTCAATGGACGGCAACGCCAGTGGAACACCGCCGACAAGGCACGGCTGCTCGGCGTGTAGCTGCCGATGATGGTGAAGTTGCCGCCGGGGCCACCGGTTTTCGGGTACGGGATTTCCAGGCGCAACCAGTGGCAGGTATTGTCCATGAATTCGGTCCAGTCGAAGTTCACCCCGCGCTGGCCTTCCTTCTCGAAGAAGAAACCGTGGTCGGTGTCGCGGGTGACGAATTTGGCCGTGGCTTCGCCTTCACTCATGGAGTGCGACATCTTGTGCAGGTAGGTGCCGTGCATCGGGTCCATGACGTTGTCGATGACGTAGCGGTAATCGCCTTTCCACTCGGCGTAGCACAGGAAGCTGCTCCATTCGGGGGAGGTCAGCTGCTCCGGCAGGACCAATTCCGGCGGGCTGTCCTCGTGCGGGTCGGCGGCGTTGTAGAGGAAGATCGCGCCAGCGGCTTCACGGGTGTGGAACATCCGCGTCGGGCGGCTGCCTTCGAGTTTGCAACCCGGGCTGCCGGGGACTTTGGTCACGGTGCCATCGCAGCGCACTTCGACGCCGTGATAAGGGCATTGCAGGCGGTCACCCAGCACCGGGCCCTGGGACAAGGGTGCGCCACGATGGGGGCAGTGATCTTCCAGGGCATGCACGCTGCCGTCATTGTCGCGCCACAGGGCAATCTTGTAGCCCAGGCGACGGATCGACAGCGGCTTTTCACCCAGCTGATCGGAAGGCAGCACCGGGAACCACAGGTTCTTCAAGCCGTTGGCCAAGAGGTTTTCAACAGGATCGACGGTTGTATTCATGTTCATTTCTAATTGTCCTCCGGCGGGTCATTCGCCCAGCCGAGCCATCAGGGTTTTATAGGCATCCACAGTCCACTCGCCGGTGGTCAGCGGGCAGGGCGGCCCGGCCAGGTTCAGGTGCGCGAGCAGGTCGGGCAGCTCGGTCACGCCATTGCCGAAAGCGCGTTCGATGGAGTCGCCCAGCAACTCTTCGAACTGGGTGTTGGGCCGTTTGCGAGCCTGATGGGGCTCCAGGTAGGGTTCGGTAATGCTCATTTCATTGACCTCCATTGCGTACCCGTTCGCGGATCGTTTCGCCCACGGGAATAAGTCGTACGTCGTGTTCGCTCAAGGTTTCGGCTTGTCGGTAAGGAACTTGCCCTGGGGCGCTTCGACATGTTGCTGGCGCCGGGTATTGCCATCGATGCCGCCGGCGATCGCCCATTCGGCGAACACCGTCGGGCCGGGTTCGAAGGTGCGTGGCTCCCATTCACCGGTCAGTTGGTCTTCGTCGGCGTAGTACTCCACCAGCGCGCCGGCCGGGTTCTTGAAGTACCAGAAGAACGCGGACGACACCGGGTGCCGGCCCGGGCCGATTTCCGTGGCCCAGCCGCGGCGGGAAATGTGCATGCCGCCACCGAACACTTCGTGCACATCGCGCACGGTGAAGGCGACGTGGTTGAGGCCGGCGCGTGGGGCGGGCAGTTGCAGCATGAACAGATCGTGGTGGCCGCCTTCCTCGGCGGTGCGCAGGAACGCGCCGCGATCCGGATAGCGGTCCGAGGCCTGGAAGCCGAATCGCTCGTGATAGAAGGCTTCGCACGCGTTGACGTCCTTGACGAAGAACACCACGTGCCCGACTTCGATCGGCGTAGCGTGGTCGTAGATCGGCGCGGCCTTGTTGATCCGGCCTTTGGTTTGCCAGGTGTTGTGGCCGCTGCACTCGATCTGCAGTTCCCGCTTGCGCGTCACTTGCAGGCGGATCGCCAGGCCGTTGGGGTCGGTGCAACCGATGCGCCCGTCAGTTTCGATAAAGCCTGGATCGTTGGCGATGCGCTCGCTGTACAGCTTCAGGTCAGCTTCGCTTTCGACGCCCCAGACCACTTCGCGCACGGTCGAACCGGCTTCGATCGCCGGCGGCAGGCCAGCCTTGTCGATGTCGGCGAGCACCACGCGGCAGCCGTTGAGGGTTTCGAAGATCACCTCGTCAGGCTGCTCGCTGACCTTGCTCAAGCCCCAGTCGCTGAAAAACCGCACGCTGGTCTCGAGGTCCTCGACGCCGTAGGTGACTTCATCAATGCCTAGAACGCTCATAACCCTACCTCTCGTTGCACACCGGCCCAGGCCAGTGGCTGTTCATTCATGCCCCAATAAAGGCTTTTCTGTTCCATGTACTGCAGGATGCCGAGGCGACCTTTTTCCCGGCCCAGGCCGCTGTCGCGCCAGCCACCGAACGGGGTGGAGATCGAGAACTGTTTGTAGGTGTTGATCCACACCGTACCGGCCTGAATTTTTCGACCCAGGGCCCAGGCGCGCTTGTAATCGCGGGTCCAGATGCCGGCGGCGAGGGCGTACAGGCTGTCGTTGGCCTGCTCGAGCAATTGCGCTTCGTCATCGAAGGGCAGGGCCACCAGCACCGGGCCGAAGATCTCTTCCTGGCACACCTGCTGACTGTTGTTCAAGCCTTCGAGGATGGTCGGCGGGTAGTAGTAACCCTGGTCGTACACGCCGCCGCTCGGGCGCTCGCCACCGAGCAGCAGCCGTCCACCTTCGGCTCTCCCAAGCGCAACATAACGCTCCACCGACTCGCGGTGGCCGGCGCTGATCAACGGGCCCATCTGGGTACGTTCATCGGCCGGGTCACCGACGCGCAGTTCGGCCGCAGCGGCCACCAGGCGCGCCATGAACGGTTCGTACAACGCACGGGCGACAAACAACCGCGAGCCGGCGATGCAGGCTTCGCCCGAAGAGCTGAAGATGCCGTACAGCACGCCGGCCACTGCATGGTCGAGGTCGGCGTCGTCGAGGACGATGGTCGGCGATTTGCCGCCCAGTTCCAGCGACACCGGCATCATCTTGTCGGCGGCGACGTGGGCAATGTGCTTGCCGGTTTTGGTGCCGCCGGTGAACGACACGCGCTTGACCAGCGGGTGGCGGGTCAAGGCATCACCGAGCAGAGAACCCTTGCCCGGCAGCACGCTGAGCAAACCTTTCGGCAACCCGGCCTCTTCGCAGATCTGCGCCAGTTGCAAGGCCATCAGCGGGGTGATTTCCGCCGGTTTGATCACCACCGCGTTGCCCGCCGCCAGGGCCGGCGCGACCTTCTGCGCTTCGCTGGCAATCGGCGAGTTCCACGGGGTGATCGCGGCGATCACGCCCATCGGCTCGTAGACGCTCATGCTGACGAAGTCACCACGGGACGGGGTGATGGTTTCCTCGAGGGTCTCACAGGCCGCGGCGAAGAACTGGAAGGTGCCGGCCGCGCTGGCGACCAGGGCCCGGGTTTCGTTGATCGGTTTGCCGTTGTCCTGGCGTTGCAACTGCGCCAGTTCTTCACTGCGTGAGCGGATCAGTTCGGCGATGCGGTACAGCACGCTGGCCCGCTCGTGGGGTTTGCGCTGCGCCCAGCCGCTGTGCAGAAACGCCTGGTGCGCGCCTTGCACCGCGTCTTCCACGTCGTCGACACTGGCGGCGTTGAGCCAGGCCACGGCCTCGCCGGTGGCGGGGTAGCAGGTGGCATAGCGCTCGCCGCGCCCCAGGCGCCAGTCGCCGGCAATGCAGATCGGTAAAGTCTGTTCGAGAGTCATGGACTGTCCCTTAAATCGAAATCGCGTGGGCGTGGTTACCCAAGGCGCGGACGACGCTGTAAACGGTCAGCGCCGAGGTCTTCGGGTTGGCCACCAGCGGCTTGCCACGCAAGCTCAGTTCAAAACCGCCAAAGGCACCGCGGGCTTCGAAGTGATGCACGTTCTCCTCGCTCAGCGGGTCGGCGATCAGCGTCACATGGGTGCGATCCAGGCCGAGCCCGGCCAGCGACAGGGTCGCGGCGACGTTGGCGTTTTTCGGGTAGAGGCGGGCCGCTTCCCGGGCGCTGCCCTGGAAAATCACCGTGGCTTCGGTAAGGCTGTCCAGGTCAAAGGCCTGATCAGCCGGGGTGTTTTTCCAGGCGCGCGCCGGTTTGCGTCCGGTGTAATTCACCGAATCGAGACCGCCGACCTTGGCCGCCGACAGCGCATCGATGCCGCCAATGGCGCCGGGCAGCAATTCGATGCGGGTCTGGCCGCGTTCGGCCGCCGCTTCCAGGCGTTCGACCAGGCCGACTTCGGACAGCGCGCCGACCGAGACGATCAGGCAGGCGATGCCACGTTCCAGTGCCGGCAACACATGTTCTTCGATGGCGCGATGGCCGGCGCACTCGACCAACAGGTCGGGGCGCGCATCGGCCGGCAACGCCGTCAGCACCTGCGGCGGTTGTTTGAAACTGGCAAGCCGCTGGCGAACCAGCTCTTCCGAGCCGGCCGAGGCGATCACGTAGTCGACGCACAGCTGCGGGTCTTTCTCCAGCAGTTCGAGCACGCCGACGCCAATGGCGCCGCAGCCGATCATGGTGATGTGCAACATGACGAAGTCCTCAAGCCGTGGCTTTCTGCGCTTTGGTTTCGCTGTTGGGCGGGCCGGCGAACTGGGTGGCGAAGCTGCCGACGGCGAGCATGTCGACTTCCAGCAGGAACGGACCGGGTTGCGCCAGCGCGCCGTCGACGACCTTGCCGAAATCCTTCAGGTCGGTGACCAGGCCGTGGCGCAGGTTCAGGGATTCGGCGAGCTTGGAATAATCCGGGGTGTGCAGGTCGACGTAGCAGTGACGGCTGCCGTAGACCGCGTCCTGAATGTTGCGGATCACGCCATAGCGCTGGTCGTTCATCAGCAGGATCACCACGTTGGCGTTCTCTTGCACCAGGGTCGCCAGCTCACCGAGGTTGAGAATGAAACCGCCGTCACCGGCCAGGGCGAAGACCTTGCGTTCAGGCGCGGTTTCCGCCGCGGCCACGGCGGCACCGATGCCCATCGACAGGCCTTGGCCAATGCCGCCGCCGAGGGCATGCACGCCGGCGCGCGGGTGGTACAACGTCAGCAGGCGGTTGCCCCAGATGCTGTTGGACAGCGTGACATCGCGTACCCAGGAGAAATTGCGCCCGGTGAGGGCTTGCAACTGTTCGACCATGGCCGAGTACGGGCCGAGGTCGGCGATCAGTTGCGTGCGGGATTTTTCGCGGACGGCCTTGAGTTCGGCGAGGAACGTCGGGTCGATCTGCAAGCGACCTTCGAGACGATCCGCCAGGCCTTCAAGGGCCAGTGCCGCGTCACCGCAGATGAACAGCTCGCTGTTGTAGCTGCGCCCTTCGATGGCCGGGTTGGCGTCGATGCGCAAGGTGTTGCGCGGCAGTTTCAGCGCGTACTTGAAGGTCTCGTTGCTGCGCAGGCGGGAGCCGGCGATCAGCAGGGCGTCGCAGCTTTGCAGGAACTGCTCGACCATTTTGTTCTGCGAGAACGCGCCGAGGCAGCGTTCATCGTCTTCGTTGACCACGCCGCGACCTTGAGTCGAAGTGATCACACCGACGCCCATGTCCAGCAGGCGTTTGACTTGCGGGCCGGCATGCCGTGCGCCGCCGCCCAGCCACAACAGCGGACGGGTGGCACTGGCCAGGCGCTCGGCGACCAGGTCCAGCGCTTCGGGCGCGGGCACGGCCACCGGAATCGGCAGCGGCGACAGGTCGGTCGGCATCGGGATAAAGGTCGACTGGATGTCGATCGGGATTTCCACGCTGACCGGCCCGGTAGGCGCGGTCAGTGCGGTCTGCACGGCCAGCTTCATGGTGCTGATCGCGGTTTCGACGCTGCGCACCCGGAACGCGGCTTTCGACACGGCCTTGAGCATGGTCAGTTGATCGCGGGCTTCGTGGATGTAGGCGAACTCCTGATCCAGGTACGGCGTTTCGATCTGCCCGGTGATGTGCAGCAGCGGCGTGCCGGCGGTCAGTGCTTCGACCATTGCCCCGGCGGCGTTACCGGCCGCGGTGCCGGTGGACGTCAGGCACACGCCCAGGCCACCGGTGGTGCGGGCATAGGCATCGGCCATGTTGGTGGCGCCGGCTTCGCCCCGGGCCATGACGAAGCGGATGTTGCCGCGCACGGCGAAGGCATCGAGGATCGGCATGTTGTGGATCGAGATCACGCCGAACGCGGCCTTGACGTCGCACTGCTCGAGGAACGCGGTGATGGCAGCGCCAACGGTGACAGTATTTTCATTACGCATGGCGGGACAGGCCTCCGGATACATCGATATGGCTGCCTGTGGTGTAAGCCGACAGAGGCGAGGCCAGAAACAGGATCGCGCGGGCCGCTTCAATCGGCAGGCCCAGGCGCCCCAAGGGAATGTGTTTTTGTTGAGCCAGGCGGGCGGTCCATTGGCTCCAGTCCAGCTCCCGCTCTTCGCGGGCTTCGAAGCGTCGGCGCCATTGCCCGGACTCGACCAGGCCGATCAGGATGCCGTTGACCCGAATGCCATCGACAGCGAATTCGGTGGCCATCGAGCGCACCAGGTTCATCACCCCGGCGCGGGCGGCCGAGGTGGCGACCATGTGCGGCTCCGGCTGGCTGGCCAGCAGCGAATTGACGCAGACGATGGCCGCGTTCGGTTCACCTTGCAGCTGCGCCTTGAAGGCACGGACCGGGTTGATCACCGAGAAGAATTTCAGGTTCAGCTCTTCGGTCCAGGCGCTGTCGCTGGTGTCGGCGAAGGTCGAGACCCGACCTTGTCCGGCGTTGTTGATCAGCACGCTGGCCGGCCCCAGTGCGGCCAGGCTGGCGGCGGCAAAGGCGTTGACCGAGTCGGCATCGAGCACGTTGCACACCCGGGCCAGCAACCGCGCCTCGGGGAAGCGTTGGCGCAGTTCGGCTTCGGCGCTGCGCAGGCGATCCGCGTCGCGCCCGCAGAAGGCCACGGCGGCGCCGGCTTCGAGCAGCAACTCGACACAGGCCAGGCCAATCCCCGAGGAACCGCCGGTCACGATGGCGGTGCTGTCTTGCAGTTGATAGAGACTCATCTCAATCCCTCATCAGGGCGGTCACGCGGTGCTGGCCGTCGTGGCCGGCCGCGCTGTTGTAGTCGAGCAACCGCGACAGCTCGTCGGCGCTGCGACGTACCTGCAGGAGCAATTCGTTGAAGTTGACGTGGGCGATCTGCGTGGTCGGAATGGTCACGCCCAGGGCCGCGACGATCTGCCCGGATTGATCGCGCACCGGTGCGGCGACGGTGGAAATGGCTGACTCGAAGAAGCCTTCACCGCTGACAAACCCGCGCTGGCGGTCGGCCTGGACCATGTCGAACAGCTCCATCACGGTTTTCGGCGTGCAGGGCGAGAACTGCTCCAGGTGATCTTCCGGGTACAGCTCGCGCAGCTCGGCCAGCGACAGGTCTTCGAGCAGGATGCGCCCCAGGACCGTGGCGTGGGCGGGCAGGCGGGTGCCGACATTCACCGCGCTGGAGAACACCGACGGCGGCGAGACCTTGGCCACGTAGACGATCGAGCGGCCGTCGCGCACCACCAGGTTGCTCGGGTAGTTGAGGCGGTCGCACAGGCGGGCCAGCAGCGGCTGGCCGAGTTCGGTCAGTTCCAACGAGGCCAGGTATTCGAAGCCCAGGCGCAGCACCGACATGCCGAGGCGATATTCATTGCCGCTGCGGGTGACGAAGCCCATGGTTTCCAGGGTCGTGAGCAAGCGGAAAATCGTCGAGCGCGGCAGCGCCAGGCGCCGGGCCAGCTCCGGCGCGGTCAGCGTGCGGTTGCGCCGGCTGAACTCGCAGAGCAGCAGCAGGCCGCGCTCCAGGCCCGGCACGATGTATTTGTCCTGAGCGTCCTTCAGCAGATCTGAATCGTTCATAGCGATGCACCTGTCAGGGATTCTTTGATGGCACAGGCCAGTCGGCCCGCCACCACACAAGGTTGTTCGATGGGGCTGGCGTGCCCGGCATCGGCGATAAGGTTGAACGTGCCGCCCAGGGCCTTGGCCAGGGTCAGGCAACTTTCGGGCGCGGTGATGCCGTCGGCTTCGCCGCAATGCACTTCGCACGGCATCGACAGCGGGGCGTGGCGCAGCAGGTCATCGCCGCACAACAGTTCGATGGCCTGGCGATAACCCTCGGGATTGAGCCGGGCCATGTTCCACTGCACCCAGGCGTGCGCCTTGGGGCTGGCGCTGGGCGACAGCATGTAGGCACTGCGCTGCTCGGCCATGCCCTGGACGCCCAGTTGTTCCAGGGCACGCAGGCGTTTGTTGCGCACTTCCTGGCGCTGCAGGGCGCGCGATGGATGGCCGTAGCCCTGGGCCGGGCTGATCAAGACCAGCCGGCTGATGCGCTGCTGGTGCACGCCGCTGGCGAACGCCGTGGCGGTGATCGCGCCCAGGGAGTGACCCACCAGCACACAGCGCTGGATGTCCAGGGCGTCGAGCATCTGCAGCAGCCGTTCGGCGTAGTCCGACGCGTCCGGGGCCAACGCCCTCAAAGGCGTGGAGTCGCCATAGCCGGGAGCGTCCCAGGCGATCACCCGGGCGCTCTGGCCAAGCTCTTGCGCCACCTGCAGCCACGACGCCGAGCCCGAGCCGATCCCGTGCAGCAACACGATGACCGGCCCGGCCCCGCATTCGCGCACGGCCTGGCGGGCGCCTGCGAGCTCCAGGATGCGCTGGGGAAAGTGCAAAGCCAGCTGGGCCTGGAGGTCGGCCGTGAGCGGCGGGACGAGGGTGTCGATGGCATGCAACATGGGCTTATCCGCGCTTGATCGAGGCCAGGGGGTGTTCTGGCGGGTAGGTCGGGGTGACGGGTTTTTTCGCGCCGAGCATCACGCACATCAACGCGTCTTCATCGCCGATGTTGATCTCTTCGCGGTACACGCCGGGCGGGACGGAAATCACGTCGCGGTCGGTGAGGATGGTTTCGAAGCGTTCGCCGTCCTTTTCGATCACCACCTTGAGTTTGCCGCGCAGCACGAAGAACACTTCTTCGACGTCGGTGTGCAGGTGCGGCGGGCCTTCGTGACCGGCCGGGATCACCATGGTGGAGAAGGTGAAGTTCTCCGATGGAATGGTGTTCATGTCCGTGCTCACGCCAGTGCCGCCGGTGCCGATGTAGCGCATTTGCGCGCGGCGGAATTTCGGGTCGTAGTCGGCCTGGAACTTCAGGGCGTTCCAGTCGTACTTGCGCGTCTCGTAGCGGGCGATGCGGGTCTGCATCCAGCTTTCAAGGTCGCTGCCGGCGGGTTGTTCCCAGCTTTTGGGGGTGTTTTGCTGCGCGGATAAATCGGTCATGGCTATCTCCTGATCAAGGCATGACGAACCCGCCGTTGACCGGCAGGGTTTGTCCAGTGATGAAGCGGGCGAGGTCGGACAGCGCGAACAGCACGGCGCCGCTGACGTCTTCGGGAAGTTGTGGGCGCTGAATCGCCCGCTGGTCGTTGTACAAGCGGTGACGCGCTTCGGGCACGTAGGCGGTGGCTTCGACCAGCACCAGGCCGGGCGCGATGGCATTGACCGTGATGTTGTCGCCGCCCAGTTCGCGGGCCAGGCTGCGGGTCATCGCGATGATCGCGCCCTTGCTGGCGACATAGGCCAGCAGGTTCGGCGCGCCCCACAGCGGGGTGTCGGACGCCAGGTTGACGATGGCGCCATGGCCACTGGCGCGCAGGGCCGGCAGGCAGGCCCTGGTCATCAGCCAGGTGCCGCGCACGTTGACCTGCATCACCTGGTCCCAGGTATCGAGGCTCAGCTCTTCGCAGGTCTTGCCGCCGGAATTGGTGATCGACGCGTTGTTGACCAGGCCGTCCAGCCCCCCGAGCAAACGGGTGGTTTCAGCGACGCAGGCGTCGATCGAATCCGGTTGTGCCAGATCCACGGTCACGCCATGAACGGTCAGGCCTTCAGCGACCAGTTCGGCGGCCGATTGCTGGACGCGCTCGGCGAGAATGTCGGCGATCACTACGTGGGCACCGGCGCGGCCGATGGCCTGGGCGAAGGCGTAACCCAGGCCGCGGGCGCCCCCGGTGACCAGTACGCGACGGCCTTCGAGCAAACGATTGAGGGTCGTCATCATTGAGTACTCAGCATGGCTTTGGGCATGTAGTGCAGGATGCGTTTCTCGGCCCAGACCACCGCGCCGTAAGCGAGCACACCGATCAGCGTCAGCATGACGATGGCGACGAACACGCCCGCGGTATTGCCCTGGCCTTCGGCATCCACCAGCAGGAAGCCCAGGCCCTGGTTGCCGCCGACCAGTTCACCGACGGTGACGCCGATCACGGCCAGGGTCGAGGCGATGCGCAAGCCGGAGAACAACGCAGCCATGGCCGACGGAAATTCCACCAGGCGGAAGATCTGCCAGCGGCTGGCGTTCATGGTCCGCACGAGGTTGATCATGTCCGGGTCCACGGTGCGGATCGCCGACAGCACGTTGATCATCACCGGGAAGAACACGATCAGGATGGCGATCAGGATCTTCGGGTAAATGGTGTAGCCCAGCCACATCACGAACAGCGGGGCGAAGGCGACTTTCGGCGCGATCTGCAGCGCCAGGATGTACGGCGACAGCATGGCTTCAGCGGCGGGCGAGAGGCCCAGCGATACGCCGATCGCCACGCCGAGCAGGGCGCCCAGGCCGAAGCCGACGATGATCTCGAACGCGGTGATCAAGGTGTGCTGCAGCAGGCCGCCGGTCTGCCACATCACTACGCTTTCCTGGGCCACGCGGCTCAGTTGCGGCATGACGAATTCGGGCATGCCGAGCAGTCCCGGGCCCCACTGCCAGAGCACCAGGAACAGGATCAGCAGGGCGATGCTGCCGAGCATGGAGTTATTGAGGTTTTTCATCGTGTCGTTACCTTGTTGTCACTGACCGTCATTGCGCGGCGGTTTGGGTGTCGATGAACTGGTTGGTGTACAGGTCGTCGAGCTTCGGCTCCTGGGTGACGATGCCTTCGCTGACATAAAACTGGCGGACCGCTTCCAGTCGGGCCGGATCGATGCGGCCCAGTACGGTCTGGTTGGCATAGACATGCTCGACATAGAGCTTGAAGATTTTCTCCAGCGAATCTTCCTTGCCGGCATAGGCGGGAACAGCCTTGGCGAAAGTCACGGCGGCGGCGCGTGGGTCCGCAATGATGTCGCGCATGCCCTGCAGCGTTGCCTGGACCGTGCCGCGAACAATGTCCGGGTGATGCTTGATGGCATCGTCGGAGGCGATGATCGACTGGGCCATGCTTTCGAAAATCTGCGATTGCGGGATCAGCTTGATCTTCAACCCGGCTTCTTCGGCGTTGACCACCCAATCCGGCACACCGGCCATCGCCTCGGCTTTGTCGGCCGAGAACAATTGCCAGACACCTGCCGGGCCGGCAGCCTGGATATTCACATCGTTTTTGCTCAGGCCGGCTTTACGCAGGGAGGCAAGCAGGGCGTAGTAGGTGGTGTCCGAGTAAGACATCACCGTCATGGTCTTGCCCTTGAGGTCGGTGATCGAGTTAATGTTTGCGCCGGCATTGGTGGCAATCATGGTCACGCCGCCAGCGCCCAGCACCGCGACCGCGCGTACCGGTATTCCATTGGCCCGCACCACAATCGGCGTATCACCGAGGGCGCCACCGAGCATGGCGTTACCGGCCCCGATCTGTTTCGCCACATCCACACCGCCTTTGGCCGCGATGAACTTCATGTTCAGGTTCTGGGCGGCGTAGTAACCCTTTTGCTGGGCGATGATCCACGGAGCGAACGCCGGCAGGTTCGGCGGTGCCGGCAACAAATAGGTCACGTCGGTCGACTGCGCCTGGGCAGCGAAGGCCAGGCCCAGGCCGAGCGCAACGGCGCTGGCCTGGCTGAAACATTGAAACAGAGACTTGAGCATGCGTACTCCTGAAAAGGTTGATGGCCACAAGGGCGTTGATCAATGCAGTTCGGTGTCTTCGCCGACTTTCAGCAGTTCCATCAGGCGACCGGCCAGCGGACCGATCTCCGGCAGCTTGCGGCGCTCCAGCGGGTTGTCGCGATACGGCAGGTCGACGGTGATTTCTTCGATGATGGTGCCGGGGCGGGCGCTCATGACCAGCAAGCGGTCGGACATGGCGATGGCTTCGATCAGGTCATGGGTGATGAACAGGGCGGTTTTCTTTTCATCGAACAGCATCCGCGCCATGTCCTGCTGCAGGATCATCTTCGTCTGCGCATCCAGGGCCGAAAACGGTTCGTCGAGGAACAGCACCTGCGGGTCGATGGCCAGGGTGCGAGCCAGTGCGGCGCGCTGGCGCATGCCACCCGACAGCTGGAAGGGGTAGTGGTCGGCAAAACCTTGCAGGTGGCAGCGATCGAGCAGATCTTTGGCCACCGCCTGCCGCTTGGCGGCCGGTACACCCTGGATTTCCAGGCCCAGTTCGACGTTGCGGCGAATACTGCGCCACGGCATCAGCAGGTCTTTTTGCAGCATGAACGCGACCTGGCGGACCGGCCCGGTGACGGCTTCACCGCCGACGAAGACTTCGCCTTCGGTAGGGCGATACAGCCCGGAACCCATGTTCAGGATAGTGCTCTTGCCACAACCGGAAGGGCCGATGATCGACACCACTTCACCGCGGCGGATCTTGAAATTCACCTCGCGGATGGCAAACGGCGCTTCGGACTTTCCCTTGGCCGGAAAGCATTTGCCGACATTGCGGAATTCAATTTCGGTGGGCTCCGGATTGTCCTTGGGAGCGGGCTTATTCCATTGAGGGGCGACGGCGTACATCTCGTTCACAGCCATTGGGAAGGGTCTCTGGTCTGTTTTATAGGTGATACGCCGTTTAGTGCATGAACAATGCCAGACCTGTGAGAGTTTTGTTTTTTGTCAAAAACTCCTTTGTTATTAGATGTTTAGGAAGATTTCAGATTATTTCTGACGTTTCATATATGAAACGTGGTTTCTTATCTGGCACGAAATTGCCCATCGCTCGTGCAACGCCCGGAAAAATGCGCGCGCGCAATGCCTTTTTAGGTAACGTCGTATGTCGGGAAATAGCGGATTTGTTTCGTGTATGAAACGGCGGTGGGCAGATGACAGGGGGGCATGATGTTGCAGGGTGGTTTTGAGTATCAATCGTCCATGCGTTGCTAAAACAGCAAAAGTCATTTGCGATTTGAGTGGATTGTTGCATCACGCGTCCGAAGTTAGCATCGATCCATCGTTGCAACTCATCAGACGTTTGGCGTGAGTTCAAGACAGCCTGCAGTGTTTACCTGTCGCTCAGCTGATCGTCCTCCCACTCGATCAAATATGGAAACTCCAATGTCGAAACTCTTCGAAGAATTCCGCATGGGCAACACCACGCTCAAAAATCGTATCGTGATGGCGCCTTTAACCCGCTCTCGCGCACCCCATGATGCCGCCGATGAGCGAGTGGCGTTGTACTACGCGCAGCGCGCCACCGCAGGCTTGATCGTCAGTGAGGGCACGCCGATATCCCGTGAAGGTCAAGGCTACCTCTTCAATCCCGGCATCTTCACCCCCGAGCAAATCGCTGGATGGCGCCTCACCACCCACTCGGTTCATTCCGTGGGTGGCAAGATGTTTGCGCAAATCTGGCACGTGGGTCGTGTTTCGCATCCGTCGATCCAGGATGGCGGGAAACTGCCGGTGAGCGCCACGTCGAAGCAAGCGGTTGGCGCCACAGCTTTCGGCTACGACGCTGACGGCAAGCCGGCGCTGGTAGAGCCACCTGCGCCGCGCCAGCTCACAACGGCCGAGGTCTCGCGGATCGTCGGTGAGTTCGCGCAGGCGGCCGAAAATGCGATCGAGGCAGGTTTTGATGGCGTAGAAATTCATGGCGCCAATGGCTATCTGTTCGAGCAGTTCATGAATCCGCTGGTCAATGATCGCACCGATCAGTACTGCGCCAATCAGTTGGAAAATCGTCTGCGCTTCACCCTGGAAGTCATCGACGCCGTGGTTGCGCGGATTGGCGCGAGCCGTGTGGGCATCCGTATTTCGCCCTATGGTCAACTGTTCGATATGCCGTTGTACGAGCAGATCGATGAAACCTACACTGCGCTTGCTACAGAGATTGGCGCTCGGCAACTGGCCTATGTTCATGTCATGGATCAGTCCGGATTTCCTGCCCCGGGTACCGAGGGTGGCGGTGGCGGCCCGACAGCGACCTTTATCAATTTGCTGTCGACCATGAAATCGAAATTGCCTGACACAGCGCTCATTTTGGCTGGCGGCATGTCGCGCCAACGTGCGCAAGACCTGATCAATGACGGCATCATCGACCTCGCCGCGTTTGGCACCGCTTACATCAGCAACCCTGATCTGGTGGCGCGCCTGCAGAACGACTGGCCTCTGACCGACGCCAGGCGCGAAACCTTCTACGGCGGCGGGGCCGAAGGTTATGTCGATTACGCGCCCCATCGAGGGTAAGCATGCTGGAGACTTCCCCTATGCACCTCAAAGCGCACCGGTACTTTGCCATGGTCGCCGTGACCGGCAGCTTCTCGGCGACGGCTCGACATTTTCGCGTCCCTGCGTCCTCCGTTTCACGCTTCATCGCGGCGCTGGAGCGGGAGGTGGGCCAGCAGCTACTGTATCGCAATACTCGCGCAGTAAAGCTGACGGATGCGGGCGAGCGCTATTACGTGCAGATCCGCGAAGTGCTGGAGTTGCTGGATGCCGCAGATGAGGAAGTCACCGGCAAGGGTGGCGAGATTCGTGGCCTTGTGCGGATCAACGCGCCGGTTGCGTTCGGCAGTCTGCATATCGCGAAGCTGTTGAATGGCCTGTATGACCAGTATCCGCAATTGACGGTTGAACTGACGGTCACCGATGCCTTTATCGACCCGGTGCAGGAGGGCGCAGACATCATATTTCGGGTGGGGCACCTGGAAGATTCCGGATTGATTGGCCGGAAAATTTGCGACCAGCAATACGTGCTATGCGCTAGCGCAGAGTACCTGGCGAAGCATGGGAAACCCGCTTCGCCAGAGGACCTGCAGAACCATGCGTGTCTGGTCTACAAGGGAACAGGCGGGGCGCAGCGCTGGTATTTTCGAAAGCCCGCCAGCGCCAAGGTGAAAATCATCAAGGTGCATGGGCCGCTCAGAAGCAACAATGGGCAGGTACTGGTAGAGGCGGCGCTCGCAGGGCGGGGGATTGTGTTTTTTCCTTCCTGGCTCTTCAGTAGAGAGAGCTTCATCAACAAGCAGCTCATTCAGCTTTTGCCCGATTGGGAGGGCTCGGTTGAGCAGACGCCAAGCCAGATACATTTGATTTCCCCCGAGAATCGACTTCGCTCCCAGAAGGTTCGCGTGGTGTGGGACTACTTCATCAATGCGATTGGTGTTCCTCCCTATTGGGAGGATCTCAGTGGGTCTTGAACTGACAGTGATGTCGTCAGATAGTAGTCAGGCGCATTAGTTGGAGGAGTTGCAATGACAACAATCGATGTGAAATCCCGATTCGAAGCAAAGCTTCTTCGTCCGGCAAAGCCTGGTAATGATACGTCGTGGGCGTTCGTGGTACTGCCAAGAGACGCGAGTGAACAGCTTCCGAGGCGAGGAAGGACGACAGTTGAAGGCACAATCAATGGGCACCACTTCCAGGCAACCCTTGAGCCGGACGGTCAGCTGAGCCATTGGCTGCAAGTAAGTAGAGCGTTACTCGAAGCCGCAGGCGCGGCCGTTGGGGACATCGTTACACTAGAGCTTGCCCCTGTGAAGAAGGAACCCGAGCCTGACATCCCAGCAGATTTTCTGGAGGCACTGGCAGCCACTCCCGAGGCTCGTAAAGTCTGGAACAATACGACGACCCTTGCACGAGTAGACTGGATACACTGGATTACTTCAGCCAAGCAACTTAAGACGCGCGCAAAACGAATGGGTGATGCCTGCGATATGCTTGCATCCGGCAAGAAGCAGGTTTGCTGTTTCGACCCGTCCGGCTACTACAGTAAGGCCTTCCGTGCGCCCGAGGCGGAAAATTCTTAAATGGAGCATTGCGTTGAAAACGCCCCCGACTGTCACAATGCCCGGCCTAGTCAGGGATAGACGACAGAACAAGGAATGTTATCCACCAAGCCCGTGAAGGCGCTATCACCCCACTTGGGGTCAATTAGGAGTCCGCCATGACCGTAGTCGATCGCCTCAGGTATTTGCGCGTCGTTCTAGTTTTGGCTGGCCTCGCGTGCCTTGCTCTCTACCCACTTATGTTGTTCTGGCCGTCCGGCTGGGCCTGGCACGTCGGTCACTCGGACTACCCGATGATGATCGTTGGCATCTACGCCACACTTGGCGTGTTCTTGATCCTGGCCGCACGTGATCCATTAGCCAATCTGAGCCTGATCTGGTTCACCGTGTGGTCTAGCGCCGTACACGGAGCAATCATGGCCGTCCAGACGGTCACCCAGCCGGGGCAAATGGGGCACTTGGCAGGTGACGTGCCGGCGCTCTTGATCGTGACGGTTGCCTTGGCCATCTTGACGCCCCGCTCGCAACTGGCCGCTCGGCCCCGGACACACAACGGGGCCTGAGAGCAGGTTTGACTGTCAGGATCGGGACGAATGCAGCCGTTGGATTATCTTTGCGAAGCATACGTGGGGATAGGGATTCGACCCCCTTCTCGTATCCACGAGGAATGCTCCAGACCAGTAAAAGGACTGAAAGAGGGGACTGGAGTCCCCTCTTTTTACTGCATTAATGCAACGCTTGAATCAGGGAGTTAAAGAAAACACCCTGCTCGCTATACAACACATCAGGTCCTTCAGCGTGCTCCCAAGTGGACCACTGGACCATAATCAACTTTTCCTTCTGATTGATTGCGATCGCTTGGCCGAAAATGCCATACGCCCAAAAGGATTCGTCTGAATTAAAGGTACTTGTAGGTGCATAGAAAGCCTCGTCACCGGACGCAAAGCCCATATACCACCACTGATAACCATGCTGACCCTTCGGAGCCCATGGCTTTACGGATCCGTCTGCTTTAGTCCAATCCGTAGAACGCTTTATCCAGTCGCCAGGCAGGACGTGTTCGCCGTTAGAAAGTACGCCATTATTGGCCACCAACAGACCGAAGCGCCCCCAATCTCGTAATGTTGCATTGAAGCCATAGCCGCCCATATCAACTTTTCCAGGTTTAAGCGCATACCAGACACCGTCTCGCTCCATTCCAGCTGGCTGCCACACTTTTTTCTCCAAGTATTTGGCGATGGTCATCCCGGTTGCACGTTCCAACACCAAACCTACCAACCAAGCCCCACCAGTGTTGTAACTCCAGCGCTCTCCTGGTTTTACACCGGGATTTCGGGCGAGGCCGCTAACGAGCGAGAGGATACAGCTGTAAGAATCTTTAGTAGTCTCGCATAAAATCATCTTGGCGAAATCGGAATTGGGATCAGTATAGTCCTCACTCCATTGTATGCCGGAAGTATGTTGCATGAGTTGGTGCAGCGTTACGCCTTCCCATGCCGTACCTCCTAGCTCGGGAATATATTTCGTGATCAGCGTATCTACAGATTCGATGGCATGGTCTTTTATGGCCGCACCAATGAGTACAGATACAATGGATTTAGCAACTGATCTGGATGTCCAAAGCGTCGTCTCATTAATGCTGTCACCGTAATGCTCCAGGACAATTTTGCCGTTCTTTATTACCAACAATCCCGCAATGTTTTGATTTTTCAGGTAGTCGCCAAGGCCAAGTTTTTTGTTGTCTAACTTATATTCCACATTTGAAATAGTTTGGCCGGCCGGTAGTTTTTGTATGTTGTTTTCGGAGCTTAAAAAAACATCACCAGCAAAAAGGTGGTACATATTTTTAGAACCAATAACCCTTTCACTCTGACTCCAGGTAAACCTTTTTTCAGGGTCAGGAATAATTCTATCGACCGGTTCTGGGCAAGAGTGCATCATATAACCATAGCACGCCACCAGAGGGCTGGCATAAGCTTCCTGCAAAAGTAAACTGCCGACAAGCAAGCTGAAAATTTTTAATGACTTGATCGCGTTGTTGGGCATTATTGTTTTCATGGCGAGCCTCAATGAACTATTAAGCGCATCCACTCATAGCCTCATCTGTTGGTTGTTGCGGGATTCCGCTTGATCAATATAGTCATCGGATCAAATAATCCAAGTTAAATCATCAAAAACATTTAATTTTGAAATACCAATTTGAGGCAAAAAACCATTGTATATTCCGATTGGCTATTCCTGTAAATAATTTGAGACAACCAGGGGTGAATATCGACCTTCGCTTATTGTTAGCGTTGCAGGGGGGAATCATGGGCCATTGATCGATCACGCTACTACGCATCATAAAAAGCCCTGGCTCTTCAACGTCAGGCCCAAATGGCATCACGGCTACCGAGTGGTTGAGATCGTAGTTAATGACTGGTGATTAAATATTGAATCACCTCTGGCTTTATAGACACATCCGAATGACAGCTTTTGGCTGTGGATTCAACCGGTCGATGCAACACTGAACGAAACCACTCATCGATACAGCGCATCCTGGCGGAGACAGGGGGATCAGACCCGCTGTACGCCGCAGGTCCAAATTGGGAGAATTGAACGGTGGCGCAAATTGTTGCAGACAAGCTTCAATTGCAGTGGTCACCGGAACAAGTTGCCGATTGGCTATGGCTCGTCAGTGATGAAACCATGGAACGAGGCAAAACGTTCAACCGGTTCCCGTGGCGTTTCAAGGCTGTTCTCGGGTGCGTCACGGTCCTCGTGGCCCAGAGCGATGCCGCAAACCAGAATGTCATTGTCCGCGAGCGGCAGATGCTCGCGTATCACCTGGTGATACCAGGCGAATGCAGCCTGGGCGCAAGTGTGCAAGCCCTGGCCCCTGGCGGCGAGCAGGATGTTCTGGATGAACATGCCTAAATCCATATAGCTGCCCGTGTTGAGTCTGCGGTCAAGGCTGATCAGCAGACCGACCGGGGCGTCGAAGAACTGGTAGTTGCGCAGCATTTGCTGGTCGCGAGCCGTTGTATCGTCGCGCTTGATGCCGAGCTTCTCGTACAGGCTGAAGCCCACCTCGCGGCGACGTTGCTGATAGGGCTCGAACCAGGCAGTCGGGTAGTATTCATATTCGGCAGCATGCTGCCCGGCTTCGTTGGTCGCCGATGCGATTATATCGTCGCACAAGCGTTGCTTGGCCTGGCCGGTCAATACATGGACATGCCAGGGCTGTACGTTGTTGCCGCTGGGTGCCCGTGAGGCGACCTTCAGAATATGTTCGATCACCGGTTTGGGGACGCTCCACGGCATGAAGCTTCGAACGGACTTACGCGAGCGGATGGCGGCATCTATGTGCATTTGAGAAACTCCTTATGCGGTCATTGGCTGAAATGTCGGCGAGCAATACTCACCAAAACTTGAAGGTGTAGCCTACGATGATGCGGTTTTCGTCAATATCCGTCGTGCGGTTCCCGCGATAGGCGACGTTGCGCAACCGCAGGTTGACGTTTTTCAGCGGTCCGCCCTGAACCACATAAGCGATATCGACATTGCGTTCCCATTCCTTGGCGTGGGTGCCGGCGATTTCAAAGTTGTCGCCTGACACATAGCGCGTCATGAACGTCAGCCCGGGCAAACCGACGGTGGCGAGGTCATAGTCGTAGCGAAGCTGCCAGGAGTCTTCCCTGGCGCGCAGGAAATGGTGGTAGGTGACGGTGTTGAATGCCCATGGATCGGTGCCGCCGCCGATGAAGGGCATGCCGGTGTCGCCGCTCTGGTTCTGGTAGCTGGCGCCGAGGGCGTGACCCTTGTAGGACAGGGTGAACATCGTTCCCAGGTTGCGGTTGTCGACGTTGGTGCGCCCCTCTTTTTCACTCTGGAAATAACGGACTTCCGACCTCAGGTTCAATCCCTCGGCCAATGGCTGGGTGTGAATGAGATTGCCGTAGTGCTGGCTGTAGTTGTCTTGCAACTCGGCGAAGAAGTAGGTGGTGGTCAAGTTCGGCAGCAACGCATAAGTAGCGCCCGCATAGTTGAAACGGTCAGCCGCGACGCCCCCTCTGGAACCGTCGGCAAACATGGTCATGTCTTCGTAGTTGGTTGAGTTGCGCAGGCGGGTGGCGCGAAACTGGCCGCCGGTCAGGGTGAGCTTGTCGATGTCACTGGAGACGATCTGCGCGCCTTCAAACGTCTGCGGCAGCAAGCGGGTGTCATTGCGAAATGCGATCGGCAGGGTCGGTGCGTGAGTGCCGACAGTCAGCAGGCTCTTGGCCATTTTGACTTTAGCGGTAGGGCCGATAAAACCAAAGCTGTCCGGGACCTCGCCATTACTCTGCATGGGCAGGGCGCCCGCACCGGTCGTGCCGCGGCCGGCATCCAGTTTTACGCCAAGCAGCCCGAGCGCATCCACGCCAAAGCCCACCGTGCCCTCGGTGAAGCCAGAGCTGTAACGCAACATGAAGCCCTGGCCCCATTCTTCAGCCTTGTGACGGGCCGTGTTGGGGTTGTCCCGAAAATCACGGTTGATGTAGAAGTTACGGGCCTCGAGCGTCAAGTGACTATCGTCGTTGAATTCGGCAATCGCCTGTTGAGCGACGATGCTGGTACTGATTGCGAGGGTGATGGACAAGGTTTTTGACGGGTAATGCATGGTTCGACCTCTTGTTTTTATTGTGGTGAACAGCCAGCTATCGGGTTTAAACGACGATCCTTTTTTTCGGGACGAGTCATCCCGTAGAACGAACTTTGAAATTCGTTTTTTTTCGCTGATCAGTCGTTGAAGGTTATTCAGTCGAGCTCGGCGTAACCCCTGATTCGGATGTTTCCTTTTTCATTGGTGAGTACAAGTTGCCGTGACCGGGTGCCTGTTTGATACAGCCGAGGCTGATCGCCCAGCGCGATGGGCGACAGGAATCGCACACCGAACCGTCGCAGGCTAGTGGCACTCAACAGTGTGCCGAGCATGCCCATGCCCAGCATTCCCTGGGCGAAAACATCGGCATGCCCGGCCCGGCAAGCGATGGCCGGCTCCAGATGCACGGGGTTCCGATCACCCGAGGCGCGGGCGAAGGCGCTGATTTGCTCCCGGCTGATCGGCCTGGCGGTGGTTACCGGCCGAGCGTTTTGCTCCGCCATTTCAGGACCCACCTTGGGCGGGCCAGGTACCGGCACCGCGACATAGATGCTGAGCATTTCACACGCCAGGCTGCCGTCGGCGGTGAGCAGGCGCGTTTTCTTGTGCAGCAGGTTGAAACGCGGCTTTTTGATCACCTCGGTCAGTTCAGCGCGGCTGCTATAACGCAAGCCGGGTTGCAGTGGATGGTGGTAGTGGAAGTGCTGCTCCCCGTGCAGTAGTTGATGGGACCCCAGGCCTGTCAGGGCGAGCAGTTGATCGACGACCTGGTGATCCATGTCGGCGCTGAACGCCAGTGTCGGTGGCAGCCCGGCGCAATCCGGGGTGACGCCGATGGCCAGGTTCAACGCGCTGATGCGCTTGGGCGTGAACGACCAATCGCAGTCAGCAAAGCGATGGCCCTTGAGGTGACTGAGGTTCGCCGGCATTACCAGCCCCCCGAGACGCTGAGCGACTCGCCGGTGATGGCGCGCGCTGCGTGGGATGCGAGAAATACCGCACTGTCACCGATTTCACCGGGCTCCAGCAGGCGCTTCATCGGCTGGCGAGCGAGAATGTGCCGGTGCAATGCCTCTTCCTCGCTGATGCCATCCTGGGCTGCAAGCAGGGGCAGTTGGTTTTCCACCAGGGAGGTACGCACCGCGCCGGGAAGCAGGGCGTTGGCAGTGATCCCCTGGTTGGCGGTCTCGAGCGCCAGGGCGCGGGTGAAACCGATCAATCCGTGTTTGGCGGCGATGTAAGCGCTTTTATACGGCGAAGCCAGTTTGCCGTGGACCGAAGCGATGTTGATGATGCGTCCGCTCTGCTGCGCAAGCATGCTCGGCAGGGCGTGTTTACTCATCAGGAACGGGCCGGTCAGCATCACCGCCAGCAGGGTGTTCCACTTGTCGAGCGGGAAGTCCTGAACCGGCGAAATGTGCTGCAGGCCTGCGTTGTTGACCAGTACATCGAGGGTCGGCCGTTCTGCCAGAAGGTGCTCGAAGAACGCCGCGATTTGCGCCTCGCTGGTGACATCGACAGCGTACGCCTTGGCATTGGGCAAGTGGCTTGCCGCCTGCTCTGCGGCGGCCAGGTTGATGTCACATAAGGCCACGAAATCACCTTGGGCAGCGAACGCCTGGGCAATCGCCAGACCGATCCCCTGGGCGGCACCTGTGACGACAACGGTGCGGGCAATCTGAGTCATGTGAGCCTCCCGAATCATGCGGCCAGAAGGCGGCAGTTGCTGATGACCACGAGCGCATCGGTGTTGTCCATCGATGTCAGATCGCCGGCGTCCTGCCCCAGGTAGGCCGCGCGGATCACTCGGCGCATGACTTTGCCATTGCGGGTCTTGGGCAGTTCGCTGACGTAATGCAGTTGTTTGGGGCGCATGGCCTTGCCCAGCTTTCTGCCGATCAGATCGAGCAGTTCGGCGTCCAGTGCCGCATCCGGTACGATACCGGGGTGCAGCACCACGAAGCACACGGGTGTCTCGCCCTTGATCTCGTCCGGAACGCCGATGGCGCCGGCCTCCAGCACCTGGGCATGGCTGACCAGGATGGATTCCATTTCTGCCGGGCCGATGCGCTTGCCGGCGACGTTCAGGGTGTCGTCGGAGCGACCGGTGATGGTCCAGAAACCTTCTCCATCGATGATTGCCCAGTCCCCGTGGACCCAGGTGTTGGGGAATCGGTCGAAATACGATTGTTCGTACCGTTCGGGTTCCTGCCAGAAGCTGTGGGTCATACCGATCCAGGGCTTGGCCAGCACCAGCTCACCGAGCGTTTGCCTTACCGGTTGGCCCTGGTTGTCACAGACCTCGGCGGCCATGCCCGGCATGCGCGTGTTGAAGGTCACCGGGGAAATCGGTTTGATCAGCACGTTAGTCAGGATGCCACCGCCGATCTCGGTGCCGCCGGCATAGTTGATGATGGGGTAACGCCCCCCGCCAACGGTATCGAACAGCCACAGCCACGGCTCCCGATTCCAGGGCTCGCCGGTCGAGGTGAAGGTGCGCAGGGCGCTCAGGTCGTGGCCTTGGGCAATAGCGTCGCCATGCTGCATCAGCGAGCGTACCAGCGTCGGTGAAACGCCGATGTGGGTAGCCTGATGGCGTGCGCCCAACTGCCAGACCCGATCCGCTTGCGGATAGTCCGGCGAGCCTTCATAGAGCACCGCGCAGGCGCCATTGATCAGGCTGCCGAAGACCACGACCGGGCCGGTCAGCCACCCCATGTCGGTGATCCAGAACAGACGATCGTTTTGCCCTACATCCATGCACAAGCCGACATCCAGTGCGGCCTTGAGCGGGAACCCGCCATGGGTATGCACCGCGCCCTTTGGCTTGCCGGTGGTGCCGGAGGTGTAGATGATCATCAGCGGGGACTGGCTGTCGACCACGGCGGTCGGGCACTGGCTGCCGTCACAGGCCAGCAGCGTGGCAAAGTCCAGGTCGCGGCTGGGGTGCCAGGGGATTTCACGTCCCAGGCGGCGCACCACAATGACCTTTTCCAGCGATGGACTCAGGTCGGCAGCCTTGTCGGCTTCCTCTTTCATGGCGACCACTTTGCCGCGCCGCAGAAAACCGTCGGCGGTGATCAGCAATTTGGCGCCACAAGCCTCTATGCGTGTGGCCAGGGCTTCGGCGCCGTAGCCAGAGAAGGCCGGGGTAAAGATGGCCCCCAGCTTGACCACGGCCAATACCGCGACCACGGTCTCAATCAACATCGGCATGTAGATGGCGACGCGGTCGCCGCTCACTACGCCCAACTCGCTCAGCCCCTGAGCGACGTCGTTCACCCGCCGTGCCAGCTCGCCGTAGCTCACTTCCAGGCACTGGCCGTCTTCGCTTTCCCAGATCAGCGCATTTTTTTGCGCTTGTACCGGATCGGCGGCCCAACGCTCCAGGGTCGAGCGGATGATGTTCAGTCGGCCACCTTCATACCAGCGGGGATGCTTGATGCCTCCAGTGTCGTTGAGGGCGGTGTGGTAGGGCGTATCCCAAACGATGCCCAGCGCTTGCTCCAGGGAGGTGGCGAACCAGGGTGCATCATCGGTCGAGCGATCGAGAAAGTGCTCATAGTCGCTTTCACCCAATGTGTGCATCCATTGATGCAGGCGGGTGCCCTGAATGAATTCCTGGCCGGGTGTCCAAACGACGGAACTGTTCATGCCTATCTCCTGATCGTTATTCATCTGCGCGTTATTTGAAGTTTTTGTTGATGAGCAGCTTGATCCAGCCAACGACGCCTGAGCGGAAGCACAGCACGCAGAGCACGAAGATGCAGCCCAGAATCGGCGAGCCCCACGTGCCCAGGGGGGATTGGGCCAGAAGGTGTTGCAGCGAGACGACGATGGCGGCACCGACGAAGGGCCCGAGCAAGGTACCGACCCCGCCCAGCAAGGTCATCAGCACCACCTCGCCCGACATATGCCAGTGCGCATCGGTCAGGGTTGCCAGTTGGAACACCACGGCTTTGGTCGAGCCGGCAAGGCCCGCGATAGCCGAAGAAATGACGAAGGCCAGCCATTTGTAGCGGTTGACGTTGTAGCCCAGTGAGGTGGCGCGGTCCTCGTTCTCGCGGATCGCCTTGAGGATCTGGCCGAAGGGCGAGTGCACCACGCGACTGACCAAGGCAAACCCGAGCACGGTGATCGCCAGCACGAAGTAGTACATGGCGTGGTTGTTGCCCAGGTCGATAACGCCCAGCAGCTTGCCGCGACTGATGCCGTGCAGCCCGTCTTCGCCGCCGGTGAACGGCGCCTTGAGAAACAGGAAGTACAGCAGCTGCGCCAGCGCCAGCGTGATCATCGCGAAGTAGATGCCCTGGCGGCGGATGGCCAGGGCGCCGAAAACGGCGCCGACCAAAGCCGCCGCCACGGTGCCGCCGATGATCGCCAGCTCCGGTCCGATCCCCGGATGCTGGCTCAACAGGTAGCCGGTGCTGTAGCCGCCGGCCGCGAGGAAAGCCGCATGCCCGAACGAGAGCAGGCCGGTGTAGCCAAGCAACAGGTTGAACGAACAGGCGAACAGGCCGAAGCACAGCAGCTTCATCAGGAACACCGGATAAGCCACCCAGGGCGCCACCAGGCCGATGACGATCAAGGCCAGGTACAAGGTGTTCAGCTGGCGTTGTTCGCGGGCTTCGTGTTGCTGAGGGAGATAAATCTTGGTCTTGGCATTCATGGCTTACGCCTCCTTACCGAACAGGCCATTGGGGCGGATCAGCAGCACCAGAATCATCACGAAGAAGATCACGGTACCGGCCGACTCGGGCCAGAACACCTTGGTCAAACCTTCGATCACGCCCATGGCCACACCCGTGAGGATGGCGCCCATGATGGAGCCCATGCCGCCGATCACCACCACGGCGAAGACCACAATCAGCAGGTTCGAACCCATGGTGGGCGACACCGAATAAATCGGCGCCGCCAGCACGCCGGCGAAGGCCGCGAGTGCCACCCCAAAGCCGTAGGTCAGGGTGGTCAGCAGCGGCACGTTGACCCCGAAGGCCTGCATCAGCCCGGGCTTTTCAGTGCCGGCGCGCAAATAGGCGCCGAGACGGGTTTTTTCGATCATGCACCAGGTGAACAGGCACATGCCCAGGCCCGCCGCCAGCACCCAGGCGCGGTAGGTTGGCAGGAACATGAAGTCCAGCTTGAATCCGCCCTGCAAGGCTTGCGGGATCGGATAGCTGCTGCCGGACACGCCGAAGAAGTTGATGAAGCTGCCTTCGATGATCATGGCCAGGCCGAAGGTCAGCAGCAGCCCGTACAGGTGATCCAGATGAGCGATGCGCCGCAGCAGGAAACGCTCGATCACAATGCCCAGAGCACCGACAGTGAGCGGCACCAGAAACAGCGCCGCCCAGTAGTTGATACCGAAGTATTTGAGAAACAGCAGTGCGGCGAAGGCGCCCACCATGTACTGCGCACCATGGGCAAAATTGATGATGCGCAGCAAACCGAAGATGACCGCCAGGCCCAGGCTCAATAACGCGTAGAACGCGCCGTTGATCAGGCCCAGCAATAGCTGGCCAAACATGGCCGCCAGGGGCACACCGAGTATTGTTGTCATTGCCAGTCGTCCTTTAGCGGATTCAAGGGGCTACATGCTCGTGACTTGAAGATCAGTTTTTAACGAGCTTGCATTTGCTTTCGGAGAGCGGCAGATAGGCTTCGTCGGCCGGGATGGTGCCGAGGATCTTGAACAGGTCCCAATCGCTCTTCGACTCTTGCGGCGTCTTCACCTGGGCCAGGTACATGTCGTGGACCATCCGGCCATCCACGCGCACGCGACCGTTATGGGCGAACATGTCGTTGATCGGCGTTTTCAGCAGGTACTCGCGCACAGCCGCAGGATCATCGGAGCCGGTGGCGGCGACGGCTTTGAGGTACTGGGTGGTACTGGAATAGAGACCGGCCTGGACCATGGTCGGCATGCGTTTGACACGCTCGTAATAACGGTTGGCCCAGGCACGGGATTCGTCGTTCATGTCCCAGTACCAGCCCGACACGAACTGGGTCCCCTGGGCGGTCGGCAGGCCGATGGCCTTGATGTCCGTGATGAACACCATGAGGCTGGCGATGGTCTGTCCACCTTCCATCAAGCCGAATTGTTTAGCGGTGGAGATGGCGTTGACCAGGTCCGAACCCGCGCTGGCCAGGCCGATGATCTTCGCCCCCGAGGCCTGCGCCTGGAGGATGTAGGACGAGAAATCACTGCTCTGGAACGGGTGGCGAGCCTTGCCGACTACCGTCCCGCCACTGGCGGCCACGGCTTTGGACACCTGCTCTTCCATGGCATGGCCGAAGGCGTAGTCGGCGCTCAGCAGGTACCAGCTGTCACCGCCTTTGGCGACGATCGCCTTGGCCGCACCGTTGGAGACCGAGTAGGTGTCGTAAACGTAGTGAATGTGATTGGGCGTGCAGTATTCGTTGGTCAGGCTGGCCGCCGCCGCTGTCGATACAATGGCGAAGCGGTTTTTTTCTTCCACCAGGCGGGTCACGGCGATGGCCACCGGCGAAGCGTTCAAGCCGGCGATCAGGTCGACGCCGCGCTGGTCGATCCACTCGCGGGCGGTGTTTGCGCCCAGGTCGGCGTTGTTCTTGTGGTCGGCCTCGAACAGCACGATTTTCTTGTCGCCCACCTTGGCGTTGAAGTCTTCGACGGCCATGCGCACAGCCTCCAGCCCACCGGGGCCGGCCAGGTCGCTGTAGGGGCCGCTCAAGTCATCGAGGTAGCCGATGCGGATCTGATCATCGCTGATGCTGGCGTAAGCGGTGCTGGCCATCAGGCAGAAAACCAGCCCGCTGGCGACAGCTTTGGCAACACCGGACATGCAAAATTTGAAAGCTGCTGACATGTGACACTCCAAGGCTCAGGGTGAGCTTGTTATTTTTATGGTCTGGATACACAAGGTTTAAACGCCGAGCATGGCGTTGAGGTGTTCTCGTTTTCCGTCCAGCTCTGCGGCGTTGAACTGGTCGACCACCTGACCGTGTTCGATCAAGTAGTGCCGGTCGGCCAGGGGCGCGGCAAAACGGAAATTCTGTTCCACCAGTACGATGGTCATGCCACGGCCCTTGAGCTGCGCCAGCACCTCGCCGAGTCGCTCGACGATCACCGGTGCCAGGCCTTCGGTGATCTCGTCGAGCAGCAACAGGCGGGCGCCGGTGCGCAGGATGCGAGCCAGGGCGAGCATTTGCTGTTCGCCTCCGGACAAGCGTGTGCCCTGGCTTTTGCGACGCTCTTTGAGGTTGGGGAACATGCTGTAGATCTCGTCCACCGACAGGCCGCCACTGGCCACGGTCGGTGGCAGCATCAGGTTCTCCTCGACGCTGAGACTGGCGAAGATGCCGCGCTCTTCCGGGCAGAAACCCACGCCGAGGCGGGCAATTTTGTGGGCGGCGATGGTCAGGGTTTCACGGCCATTGATCACGATCGACCCGGTGCGGTGACCCACCATGTTCATGATCGCGCGCAGGGTCGAGCTGCGGCCGGAGCCATTGCGTCCGAGCAGCGTCACCAGTTCGCCCGGATAAACCTCGAGGTCGACGCCGTGCAGCACGTGGGACTCGCCGTAGAAGGCGTGCAGGTTGCTGACGGTCAATTGGGCGCCAGGGCGGTTCATGCGTGCACCTCATCGGCTTCTTTGCCCATGTAGGCTTCGCGTACCAGGGCGTTGGCCGAGACGCTGGCGTAATCGCCTTCAGCCAACACCGCGCCTCGCGCCAGTACGGTGATGCGGTCGCACAGGCGACTGACCACGCTCAGGTTGTGTTCGACCATCAGCACCGTGCGCCCGGCCGAGACGCGCCGGATCAACTCGACGACGACGTCCACGTCCTCGCTGCCCATGCCCTGCGTCGGCTCGTCGAGCAGCATCAACGTCGGCTCCAGCGCCAGTGTGGTCGCCAGTTCGAGGGCACGTTTGCGCCCGTACGGCATCTCCACGGCCAGTACGCTGGCATAGGTCTCCAGGCCGACTTCGCATAACAGCTGCAGAGCGCGCTGGTTGAGGTGGTTCAGGCGCCGTTGCGGGACCCAGAAGTGATAGGAGTTGCCTTCGCCACGCTGCAGGGCGACGCGCACGTTTTCCAGGGCGGTCATGTGGCCGAATACCGCGGAAATCTGGAAGGAGCGAACCAACCCCTGGCGGGCGATCTGGTTGGATTTGAGGGGCGTGATTTCCTGCCCCTGATAAAAAATCCGGCCCTTGGTAGGGGCGTGAAACTTGGTCAGCAAATTGAAAAAGGTGGTCTTGCCCGCACCGTTAGGACCGATCAGGGCATGGATGTGCCCTGTATGCACTTGCAGATCGACCGAGTTGACGGCGGTGAAGCCGTTGAACTCCTTGGTCAACCCTCTTGTTTCGAGGATGACATTGCTCATCTGTTGTTCCTGCCAGGTAGTGATTGTTTTTATTAACCGGCACCACGCCCGTGGGCATGGGGAAAAACCAATCTGCGTCGCGACGCATGGCAGGAAGAGCGGCCTGTCCGGTGTGGGCCTAGTCCTCGAGCCTTGCCTGCTTCTCCTCGCCGAATGAAATACTGGCCAGGTCGTTTTTGAACTTGTTCAGGTAGTGCAGGAAATTGACGGTGTCGTCGAAGCTGAAGCCCTGCAAACCTTGCTGATAAAACTGGTAGATCCGATCTTGCAGCGCGTCCCAGTATTCCCGGCCCTGATCGGTCAGCCTGACCAGGCGGGCGCGCCCGTCATCCGGATGAGGCACGCGAAGCACGTGGTTATCCCGCTCCATGCGCTTGAGCACGCCATCCAGGCTTTGCCGGCTGACAAACAGGTACTCCGTCAACTGGTTGAAGGAGATACCCTCCTCGAAACCGGCTCGGGACAGGGCGCCCAGTACCGCCCATTGCACGGTGCTGATGCCCATCTCGTTCTGTACCTGGCGTTGCAGTACGTTGCCGGTTTGAAACAGCCGGAAAAATAAGGTGTTCGGTATGCTGCGGTTTTCGTTGGCGTCCATTACATGTCCTTGTTGCCCGGTGGGCGTCGGTAGGCCGAAAAGGTCACCTGCCTGCCGGTGCAGACAAGGTGTTATTTGGGGATGTACTCGCGAGCGATGATATTTTTCATGATTTGCGCAGTACCGTCACCGATCTGCAGGCCAAGTACATCACGAAGGCGCTGGGCAAATGGCAGATCTTCACCCCAGCCGGTGTGGCCATGGGCGAGCAGGCACTGCTTGACCACGTCAAACGCCAGCTTGGGCCCCCACCACTTGTTCATCGCCGCTTCGGCGTTGTGGGGTTGTCCGGCGTCTTTGAGCCATAGCGCGTAGTAACACTGCAGGCGCGCAGCTTGCACGTAGGTCTGGAATTCCGCCAGAGGGTGAGTCAAACCCTGGAATGCCGCCAGTTGCTGGCCGAATGCTTCGCGCTCGGTCAGCCATTTCCAGGTTTCGTCCAACGATTGCTGGGCTATCGCCAGGCACTGCAGGCCGATCAGCGCGCGGCTGTAATCGAAACCCTGCATCACTTGCTTGAAGCCTTTGCCTTCATCGCCCAGGCGATGGCTGGCATGCACCTGCACGTTGTCGAAGAAGATCGAACCACGCCCTATGGCGCGCTGGCCCGCGTCTTCAAAGCGGGTGGTGCTGATGCCTGGCAACGTCATCGGCACCAGGAAGGCACTGATGCCGTTGGCGCGGGATTCCTGGGTGCCGGTGCGGGCAAAGACCACCGCAACGTCGGCCTGATCGGCCATCGAAATGGACGTCTTCTCGCCATTGAGCACATAGGTATCGCCTTTGCGCTCGGCCTTCATGCGCAGGCTCGCGGCATCGGAACCGCCACTGGGTTCGGTCAGGGCGATGCAGACGATTTTCTGCCCGCCGGTAATTGCACCCAGCCATTCCTTGGCCAGTTCAGGCGAAGCGTGTTGCGCGATGATCTGGCCGTTCAGCGAAGCCAGCAGCGGTATGTAGCCCACGTTGAAATCACCGCGCGAGATTTCCTCGATGATGATGCCGGCGGTTACGCAGTCCAGGCCACTGCCACCGTATTCCTCCGGCAGTTCGCCACCGAGCAGGCCCATTTCACCCATCTGCCGGATCACTGAGCGTTCAATCTTGCCGCTGAGATCGCGCTTGCGATAACCCGGCGCAAGTACCTCGGCGCTAAAGCGGGCAACGCTTTCACGAATAGCGTTTTGTTGTTCGTCGAATGCGAAATTCATGATTCTCTCCAAGCCAGGGCCGGGGGACCGGCAGCGGATCAGCTGCCGGTAATAGGGTCACTTGTAGAATTTGCGGAACTCTGGCTTACGTTTTTCCTTGAAGGCGGCGACGCCTTCCTTGGACTCTTCGGTGTCGTAGTACAGGCTCAGGGCCTGCATGCCGAGGGCGCCGATGCCGGCAATATTGGCGCTGTCGGCGTTGAATGAGCGCTTGGCGATGGAGAGGGCGGTCGGACTCTTCTCGAGAATCTCGTCACACCATTTCTGCACTTCGGCATCCAGTTCTTCATGGGGTACGACCGCGTTGACCAGGCCCCAGTCGTAAGCTTGCCGGGCACTGTATTTGCGGCACAGGTACCAAATCTCGCGGGCGCGTTTTTCGCCGATGATGCGCCCCAGATAGGCCGTGCCGAAGCCGGGATCAACCGAGCCGACTTTCGGGCCGACCTGGCCGAAGACGGCTTTTTCGGAGGCGATGGTCAGGTCGCAGACCACGTGCAGGACGTGACCGCCGCCGATGGCAAAGCCGTTGACACGTGCGATCACCGGCTTGGGCACTTCACGGATCAGGCCCTGCAGTTCTTCTACCGGCAGACCGATCAGGCCACGGCCATCGTACTGGCCTTCATGGGCCCCCTGGTCGCCGCCGGTGCAGAACGCCTTGTCGCCGGCACCGGTGAACACGATGACGCCCACTTCCTTGTTCCAGCCAGCACGGTTGAAGGCGTGGATCAGCTCCATGCAGGTCTGGCCGCGGAACGCGTTGTAGCGATCCGGACGGTTGATGGTGATGGTCGCAACACCTTCGACTTCGGTGTACAGAATGTCTTCGTAATGCATGGGAACTCTCCTGGTTAACCGGCCATGGTCAGGCCGCCGGACACGGAAATAACCTGTCCGGTGATGAAGTTGGCGTCGTCGCTGGCAAGCAGGGCGATGATCCCCGGGTAGTCTTCCGGCTGACCGAGGCGGCGCATCGGCACGGCATTCTTGAAGGCTTCCATCAGCTTTTCCGGGTTGCTCGACGTCGCCGCTACGCTTTTGAGCAGGGCGGTATCGGTCGGGCCGGGGCAGACCACATTGAAGTTGATGTTTTTGGTCGCCAGTTCCCGTGCCAGGGTTTTCGACAGACCCACCAGCCCCGCCTTGCAGGCGGCGTAAACGGCTTCGCCGGAGGAGCCGACACGGGCTGCATCGGAAGCCACATTGATGACCTTGCCACCCCCCGCTTCAAGCATCTTCGGCAGGACCACGTGGTGCATGTTCAGCGCCCCGGTCAGGTTGATCGAGATCAACTGTTGCCACATGGCCGGCTCGGTTTTGAGGAATGGCATGAAACGGTCGAAGCCCGCGTTGTTGACCAGTACGGTCGGCACACCCAGGTCTTTTTCAATGGCCGCGACGGTGTCGACGATGGCGGCGTAATCGGTGATGTCGGCGGCGTAGGCCTTGGCCTTGGCCTTGCTGTCCGCTTCGTTGATCAGGTCGACGGTGGTTTGTGCGGCAGCGGCATCGCGATCGAGTACGGCGACCAGGCAACCTTCGGCAGCGAAGCGCAGGCTGACGGCGCGACCGATGCCGCCACCGCCGCCGGTGATGATTACGGTTCTTCCAATAAGACCTTTCATGCAGCAGTCCTCATCTTGTTTTGATTGATTTGCGGGCATTGCCAATCATTGGCGCGTGGCTGAACCCAGCCGGATATCCATGGCCAGTTCGCGCAATTTGAATTTCTGAATTTTTCCCGAAGGGGTGCGCGGCAAGGCCGGCAGCACTTCCAGGTATTCAGGCAGGTAGTTCCTGGTCAGGCGCTGTTGCAGGAGGAAGCTCACCACTTCTGCCAGCGTCAGGCTGGTGTGGCCGTTGTGCAGCGTCACATAGGCGCACAGGCGCTCACCCAGGCGTGGGTCCGGGCAGCCGACCAGCGCCACGGCGGCAATGGCCGGGTGCTTGTAGAGCAGGTTCTCGATCTCCACCACGGGAATGTTTTCGCCGCCGCGAATCACCACATCCTTGGTGCGACCCGTGATGCGGATGTAACCCTGTTCGTTCATGCGTGCCAGGTCGCCGGTAGCGAACCAGCCTTGGTCATCCACGCCGTAAAGCTCGGGGCGCTTGAGATAGCCGACGAACAGACTGCCGCCGCGCACCAGCAAGTTGCCTTCCGTATCGCGGGGGACTTCCCGGCCATCCTCATCGACGATGTTCACCTCCATGAACGGCAGGGACAGGCCATCGGTAAGAATGGCGCACCGGGCATCGTCGTGCGGGCGGGTCATGGTCACCGCGCCACTCTCGGTCATTCCCCAGGCGGAAATCACCTTGGCATTGACCGCCGTACCGGCCTTTTCTACCAGGGCGCCGGGGATAGGGGCTCCCGCGGCAACGAAGGTCCGCAGCGATGACAGCGCTTCGCCGTGATCGGGGGCAATATCGATCAGATCGGTCAGGAAGGGTGTCGACGCCATGGTGAAGGTCGGCCGCTCGGCTTTGATGACTTTTACCGCGAAGCGGGCATCCCAGATGTCCTGCAGCACCGCGGTGCTCTTCAGGTAAATCGGCATCATCAGCCCGTAGAGGAAGCCGGTCTGGTGCGCGATGGGCGAGGCCATGAAAACGATATCTTCAGACCCCAGCTGCAAGCGTTCGGCATAGGGGCGAACGTTACTGAACAGGGTGTTGGAGGTGTGCAATACGCCCTTGGGCTCGCCCGTCGTGCCCGAGGTGTACAGCAGCTGCACGACATCGTCACCGCCCAGGCGGCGTTCGGCAAACAACGCCGCAGTGTCTGTTTCTTCCTCCCAGGCACGTTGCAACAAGACCTGCTCGAAACCATTAGCGCTGTGGTCGCCACCGATCACCAGCACATGCTCGAGGGCGGGCAACTCGCCGCGCATTCCCTGGACCATGGCGGCGTAATCGAACCCTCTGAAGTGATGCGGGATCACCAGCACCCGGCTCTGTGCGTGGCCGAGCATGAAGGCGAGCTCGCGCTCACGAAAAATCGGCATCAGAGGATTGAGAATCGCGCCGATACGCACGCAGGCCAGGTGCAGCGCCGTGATCTGCCACCCGTTCGGCAACTGGCAGGACACCACGTCTGACTTGGCGACACCCAGACCCGCCAGGCCCGCCGCCATGCGAGTCACCAGGCGATCCAGTTCGCGGTAGCTGAAAGCCTGACGTTCATCCTCGTTCACCCGGTAGGCAATCACCGCCACCGAGTCTGGAGCGTCGAGTACCGCCTGATCCAGATAGTCTGTAATGATATTGTCATTCCATGCGCCCGACTTAAGCATGGCGGAACGTCGTTCTGGCTGCATGTTTGTCTTTGTAGTCATTCTCAGCACCAGTGAATAGGCGGTTTGTTGTTGTTTGTCTGCGAGAGCTTTCGCTTTCTGATGGAAGCGAAGATACGCGCTCTATTTTTAATATGTCAACATGTTGTCTTTATTTTTTGATGTCGATAGACTCGGCTGCAAGCGTCCGAAGCCGTGCAACGGATCTTCGGCTCATGCGGCTTGCCGCAGTCAGGAAGGAGTGGTGAACGTCATGCCCTACGACAATATTTTGGTGGAGCGTCATGAGAACGTCGGTCTGATCCGGCTCAATCGACCCGCGATGCACAACGCGTTGAGTGACGCGCTGATGACTGAGTTGGGCGAGGCGCTGCGGACCTTCGAACGGGATGACGGCATCCGCGCCATAGTGATTACCGGTAACGACAAGGCCTTCGCCGCCGGTGCCGATATCGTCGAGTTGCAGTTCAAGGGGTTCGCTGACGTCTACCTGGATAACTTTGTGACGGCGAACTGGGAGGAGGTGACTCGCTGCCGCAAACCGGTGATCGCCGCGGTCGGCGGCCTGGCGTTGGGCGGCGGTTGCGAGCTGGCGATGATGTGCGACCTGATCATTGCCGCCGACAGTGCGCGTTTCGGTCAGCCGGAAGTGAAGGTCGGCACGCTGCCGGGTGCCGGCGGTACCCAGCGTTTGGCCCGCGCGATAGGCAAGGCCAAGACCATGGACCTGTGCCTGACCGGGCGCACGATGGATGCGGCCGAAGCCGAGCGCAGCGGGTTGGTCAGCCGCGTCGTGCCGGCGGCGAGCCTTTTAGACGAAGCACTGCAGGTCGCCCGGCAGATCGCCGAATTTTCGGCGATGGCCGTCATGCTCAATAAAGAAGCGGTCGATCGCGCCTTTGAAACCACCCTGGCCGAGGGGGTGCATTTTGAGCGGCGCCTGCTGCACGCCTGCTTTGCCAGCGAAGATCAGAAGGAAGGCATGCAGGCGTTCGTGCAGAAGCGAAAACCACTGTGGAAACACCGCTGAACCCATTTTCTTCTCGGTCAGAACAACAATAAAAGCAGGCGAAACGCTTGCAGGAGTTACCCGATGTCATCTCCCGTGCAATGGTCCCGCGAAGGGGCGATAGCTGTTGTGTGCATCAATAATCCGCCGGTCAATGCCCTTGGCCACAGCGTACGCGCAGGCTTGCTGGCCGCGTTCAACGCCGTCGAGCGGGATCCCGGGATCAAGCTGGTGCTGCTGTATTGCGCGGGCAGGACCTTCATTGCCGGTGCCGATATCCGCGAGTTTGGCAAACCACCGCAAGCGCCGATCCTGCCGGACGTCACCCTGGCCCTGGAAAACTTCACCAAGCCCTCACTGGCCGTGCTGCATGGCTCGGTGTTGGGCGGCGGTCTTGAGGTGGCCCTGGCCTGTCATTACCGCATCATCGAGGTCAACGCCAAAGTCGGACTGCCGGAGGTCAAGCTGGGGCTGTTGCCGGGTGCCGGCGGGACCCAGCGGTTGCCACGCCTGGCCGGTGTCGCCAAGGCCCTGGAGATGATTGTGGGCGGAGAGCCGATCAGCGCGGTGGAGGCCAAGCGTCACGCCATTGTCGATGAGGTGTATGAGGGTGAGCCGTTGGCCGCCGGCCTGGCGTATGCCGCGCGGTTGTTGGCGCAAGGCGTTCAGCCGCGCCGCAGTGGCCATGCCTCGATACCGGCGGGTGTCGGCAGCACCGCCGAGTTGCTCATGGCCAAGCGCGATGAAGTGCAACGCAGCCAGCCAGCGTCGTTCTCGCCGGTACGCTGCATTGCCGCCATCGAAGCGGCGATCGCACTGCCCCTGAGCGAGGGCCTGCAGCGTGAGCGCACGCTGTTCCTCGAGTGCATGGCGTCGCCCCAACGCGAAGCGTTGATCCAGGCCTTTTTCGCGCAGCGTCAAGCGGCTAAAGCGGTGGTGCCCGATGCAGCGGTTACCCCCTGCAAACCACCGGCGCTACTGCCGGACCGTCTGGCCGCCGAAGGCAAGACAGTTGCCGAGCTGGATCAGCAAGGCTGAACAGGTCGCTTGCGGCCGGCCAGCCTGACGCTGGCCCCATCCCTATCGAGGACTTTGCATGGACATCAACTACACCCCCGCCGAACTTGAGTTTCGCGATGAGGTACGCGCCTTCCTCAGCGCTGCCGTACCTGAAGACATTGCTGCAAAAGTTCGCCTCGGCAAACATCTCGACAAGGAAGACCACCTGCGCTGGCAACGGGTGCTGGCCAGGCGCGGCTGGTACGCCGCCAACTGGCCGGTAGAGCAGGGTGGTACTGGCTGGAGCGTGGTGCAGCGACACATCTTCGAGGAGGAGTGCGCCGCGTTCGGTGCGCCGCGGTTGATCTCGTTCGGGGTCAACATGGTCGCCCCGGTGATCATGAAATTCGGCACTGAGGCGCAAAAGGCCCATTACCTGCCGCGCATCCTGTCCGGGGAAGACTGGTGGTGCCAGGGTTACTCCGAACCGGGAGCCGGTTCCGACCTGGCCAGCCTGAAGACCCGCGCCGTGCTGGATGGCGACCACTACGTGGTCAATGGCCAGAAAACCTGGACCACCCTCGGTCAGCACGCCAACATGATTTTCTGCCTGGTGCGCACTGACCCGCAAGCCCAGCAACAGCGCGGCATCTCCTTTCTGTTGATCGATATGGCGACGCCAGGCGTCACCGTGCGGCCCATCATCACCCTGGAGGGTGACCACGAAGTCAACGAAGTGTTCTTCGACAACGTGCGCGTGCCCGTCGCCAACCTGGTGGGTGAAGAAAACAAGGGCTGGACCTGCGCCAAGTTCCTGTTGACCCACGAGCGCACCGGCCAGGCGGGCATTGCCCAGTCCAAGGCGGCACTGGCGCAACTCAAGTCGGTCGCTTCCCGGGAATTGCGTAACGGCCTGCCGCTGCTGGATGACCCGCTGTTTCGCCTGCAAATTGCCGAAGTGGAAATGCAATTGATGGCCATCGAGATGAGCACGCTGCGCATCCTCGCGGCCGTGCAGGGCGGTGGTGTGCCAGGGGCGCAAAGCTCGATCCTGAAGATCAAGGGCTCCGAGATTCGCCAGGCGATCAGCCACCTGATGCGCAAAGTGCTGGGCGTGCATGCCTTGCCTTTCGCCGAGGAAGAGTTGGACTACGCCTTTGCCGGTGAGCTGTTGCACACCGACTACAGTGCCGCGCCAGCCGGCCAGTATTTCAACCTGCGCAAGCTGTCCATCTATGGCGGCTCCAACGAAATCCAGAAGAACATCATTGCCAAGATGATTCTTGAGCTCTAAGGAGGCACCCCCATGGACTTCAATCTCAGCGAAGAGCAGCAGATGCTGCAAGACACCGTCGCCCGTGTAGCGCGCGACCGTTACAGCTTTGAACAGCGTGAACAGTTTTACCGCAGCGAGACGGGTTTCAGCCGTGAATTCTGGAACCAGCTCGGTGAGTTGGGCCTGAGCGCCGTGCCCCTTCGCGAGGAATACGGAGGCTTCGGCGGCAGTGGCGTGGAAAGCATGCTGGTGATGACTGAGCTGGGCCGCAACCTGTGCCTGGAACCTTATCTTCAGTCGCAAATACACGGCGCCGGATTGCTGCAGCAACTGGGCAGCGCGGACCAGCGTGGCCAATGGTTGCCGCAAGTGGCGACCGGTGAGCTGCAGCTCGCGGTGGCACTGGAAGAACGCCAGAGCCACTATCACCTGCACGATGTGCAGAGCCGTGCCGAAGCCGTCGAGGGCGGATGGCGCCTGACCGGGCATAAATGCGCGGTGGTCGGCGGCCACAGCGCCGGACTGATCCTGGTCTCGGCGCGAACCGCTGGCGGTGCCCTGGACGAGTCCGGCATCAGCCTGTTTCTGCTGGACCCGCAAGCAGCGGGTGTGCGCCGCCGCGATTACCCGTGCATCGACGGCCCACGAGCCTGCGACCTGTACCTGGATGGCGTCGTGCTCGATCAGAATCACCTGCTGGGTCCCGCCGGCCAAGCGCTTGCGGCACTGCGTTACCAGCAAGGGCGGGCGGTGGCGGCGCAATGCGCCGAGGCGATCGGCAATATGCAGGAAGCCTTCAGCCTGACGCTGGACTATCTGAAAACCCGTCAGCAGTTCAACGCACCGATCGGCAAGTTGCAGGTGTTGCAACATCGCATGGCCGACATGCGTGGCGAACTGGAATTGGCGATTTCCATGGCCACGCTGGCCGCCTGTATCGCTGACGAACCCGACACTGACGAACGCAGTCGCGGTTTGGCCGCCGCCAAGTTCATCGTTACTCGCGCCGCCCGTTTCATCGCCGAGCAAGCGATTCAATTGCACGGCGGCATCGGCATGACCTGGGAGTACAACCTTGCCCACCATGCCAAGCGTCTGGTCATGCTCAGCCATCAGTTGGGCGACGACGACCATCATTTGCAGGCCTATGCCGATTTGCTGCGCAACGCCTGAACACCCTCTACGGCCGGACACTGCGCTGGCGGTCTACTACAGGAACAGATCATGAAAGTATTGGTCGCGGTAAAACGTGTGGTCGATTACAACGTCAAGGTTCGCGTCAAGGCGGACCATTCCGGCGTCGACCTCGCCAACGTCAAGATGTCGATGAACCCGTTCTGCGAAATCGCCGTGGAAGAAGCGGTACGCTTGAAAGAGCAGGGCATTGCCAGTGAGATCGTTGTCG
>NZ_CABVHU010000016.1 GCF_902497855.1 Pseudomonas fluorescens | reverse complement strand
GTCTGACTCCACAAGCACCCACACGAATTGCTTGATTCAGTTGTTAAAGAGCGGTTGGTTAAGATCTTTCGTCTCAACCGAGGCGCGCATTCTACGCTTTCCTCTGCTGCTGTCAAGCGGTTATTTTTAGAAGCTTTCAAAGTTTCCTTTGCAACTTCAACCACTTGCGCTTCCGATCTCTCGTCAGCGGGAGGCGAATTCTACAGCGTTAGTCGCTGCTGTCAACACCTCTTTTTCTCCGCTTTCGACCGAGAAGATCGAACCGTCAAAAGAGCCAAACAACACCGCTCTATCAACTCCTTCCGGGCTTCGATAACCTGAAGCAACTCGCTGCCGAAAACTGCGTAACTCTTTGTTTACCAAGGAGTTTTCCGTTTCGACTGCGCCGGAAGTGGGGCGAATTATAGACTTCCAGAATCTGCCGTCAAGCCTTAAATTCCGCTTTATTCGGATTTAAGCGTAATACGCGCAAATGCCTTCTTTCCGGCCTGGCAAACATGCGTCGCGCCCAGTGCATATATAAAGGTGCGATCGACCACTTCACCATCTATACGCACACCACCTGAACCGAGCAGGTCACGCGCCACGGCAGAGTTCTTCACCAGGCCTGCCTTATTAAGGACGGCAGCGATCGGCATATCTTCGGTCGCCGTCAACTCGATCTCCGGCAGATCATCCGGTAGCTCGCCGTCCTTCATACGGTTGCCCGCCCCACGATGAGCATTGGCCGCAGCCTCCTCGCCATGGAAACGCGCAACAATTTCTTCAGCCAGCTTGATCTTGATGTCTCGCGGATTGGCACCCGCCTCGACATCCGCGCGCAATGCGTTGATCTCTTCCATGGAGCGGAAGCTGAGCAATTCGAAATAGCGCCACATCAGCACATCGGGGATGGACACCAGCTTGCTGTACATGACGCCCGGCGCTTCCTGAATACCGACGTAGTTGCCCAAGGACTTGGACATCTTCTTCACGCCATCCAGACCTTCGAGCAACGGCATGGTCAGAATGCACTGAGGCTCCTGGCCATAACCACGCTGCAGCTCACGCCCCATCAGCAAGTTGAACTTCTGGTCGGTTCCGCCAAGCTCGACGTCCGCGCGCAATGCGACAGAGTCGTACCCCTGCACCAGCGGGTAGAGGAACTCATGAATGGCAATCGGCTGATTGGTCGTATAGCGCTTGTCGAAGTCGTCGCGCTCGAGCATGCGCGCAACGGTGTACTGCGAAGTCAGGCGGATGAAGTCAGCCGGCCCCATCTGATCCATCCAGGTGGAGTTGAACGCCACCTCGGTCCTGGCCGGATCAAGAATCTTGAACACCTGCGTCTTGTAGGTCTCGGCATTTTCGAGAACCTGCTCGCGGGTGAGCGGAGGGCGCGTCGCGCTCTTGCCGCTCGGATCACCGATCATCCCGGTGAAGTCACCTATAAGGAAGATCACCTGGTGCCCCAGGTCCTGGAACTGGCGCAGCTTATTAATAAGCACGGTGTGACCCAGGTGCAAATCCGGCGCGGTCGGATCGAAGCCCGCCTTAATACGCAGCGGCTGGCCACGCTTGAGCTTTTCGATCAGCTCGGCCTCGACCAACAGTTCTTCCGCACCACGTTTGATCAGCGCTAGCTGCTCTTCAACCGACTTCATAACAGACCCGCAAGGCTCGAATTCAAAGGGGACCAACCATACAAGATCGCGCGTCAAATACAAAGTTTTGCCCGGCGCACGGACGCCAATCCACCGACAGAGCGTCCGCGGACTTGCTTCAGAGATGATTTGGTTATATTTTATACAGTTATTTCATCTTCATCATGTCATTCATCTTTTCCAATTCATCTTTTTCAAAGTCAAACATTACCTATGACCAAAAAACCGTCTAAAGCGCCGCCGCTTTACCCGAAGACCCACCTGCTCGCAGCGAGTGGCATCGCCGCGCTCCTGAGCCTGGCGCTTCTGGTATTCCCTTCCAGCGATGTTGAAGCCAAAAGAACGACCCTGAGTCTTGAACTGGAAAGCCCTGCAGAACAACTGACACAAGATCAAGACGCTGCCGACGCCGTCCAGGCCACAAACGAGCCGCAAGAGTCCCCTTTCGCGCAGATCGAAAACAGCACCGAAGAGACCGCGCAAACCGCTGAGGTCGCGTCGGAACCTGCACCTGCTCCTACAGCAGCACCTGTGCCTGCCATCGAAGAAAAGAAAGCGCCCAGCCACAGGGAAGTGGTCGTCGCCAAGGGCGACACGCTCTCTACTCTGTTCGAGAAAGTCGGCCTTCCCGCAGCTTCGGTACATGAAGTGCTGGCCAGCGGTAAACAAGCCAAGCTTTTCGGCCAACTCAAGCGTGGCCAGAAGCTCGAGTTCGAACTGAACCCGGAAGGCCAACTGGTCAACCTGCACAGCAAGGTCAGCGATCTCGAAACCATCAGCCTGACCAGGAATGACAAGGGTTATGCCTTCAACCGCATTACCGCCAAACCGACCGTACGCTCTGCCTACGTTCACGGCGTGATCAACAGTTCGCTGTCGCAGTCTGCCGCTCGCGCCGGTCTGTCCCATAGAATGACCATGGACATGGCCAGTGTGTTTGGCTATGACGTCGACTTTGCCCAGGACATTCGCCCGGGCGACCAGTTCGACGTGATCTACGAGCAGAAAGTCGTCAATGGAAAAGCAGTCGGCACTGGCCCGATACTTTCCGCGCGCTTCATCAACCGCGGCAAGACCTACACCGCCGTGCGTTACACCAACAAACAAGGCAACAGCAGCTACTACACCGCTGATGGCAACAGCATGCGCAAGGCGTTCATCCGTACCCCGGTGGATTTCGCCCGCATCAGCTCGAAATTCTCCATGGGCCGCAAGCACCCGATCCTGAACAAGATCCGCGCGCATAAAGGTGTCGACTACGCCGCACCACGTGGCACCCCGATCAAGGCTGCCGGCGATGGCAAAGTACTGTTGGCCGGTCGCCGGGGCGGCTACGGCAATACCGTGATCATCCAGCACGGCAATACCTACCGCACGCTTTACGGCCACATGCAAGGCTTCGCCAAGGGCGTCAAGACTGGCGGCAGCGTCAAGCAGGGCCAGGTGATTGGTTATATCGGTACCACCGGGCTTTCCACCGGCCCGCACTTGCACTATGAGTTCCAGGTCAATGGCGTACACGTCGACCCGCTGGGCCAGAAGGTGGCGATGGCCGATCCGATCTCCAAGGCCGAACGCGCACGCTTCCTCGCGCAGAGTCAGCCATTGATGGCGCGCATGGACCAAGAGAAAGCCACCCTGCTGGCTTCGAAGCGCTAAGTCATGACGCTCTATATAGGTGTGATGTCCGGGACCAGCCTTGATGGACTGGACATTGCGCTGATCGAGCAAACCTCGGCGATCAGGTTGATCGCCACGCACTACATCCCCATGCCTGACGCCCTGCGCGCCGAGCTGCTTGGCTTGTGCGCCAGCGGCCCGGACGAGATCGCCCGCTCCGCCATCGCCCAGCAGAATTGGGTGAAACTGGCCGCGCAGGGTATTCACGCCCTCCTTGATCAACAACACCTGAAACCTGTAGACGTTCGCGCGATTGGCAGCCACGGCCAGACCATTCGCCATGAACCGTCGCGCGGGTTCACGGTGCAGATCGGCAACCCTGCCCTGCTGACCGAGCTGACCGGCATCACCGTCGTCAGCGACTTCCGCAGCCGCGACGTCGCAGCTGGCGGGCAAGGCGCACCCTTGGTTCCGGCCTTTCACGAGGCCTTGTTTGAAGAACAGGCCGGAAACCGCGCGGTATTGAACGTCGGCGGCTTCAGCAATCTGAGCCTGATCGAACCTGGCAAACCTGTAGCCGGTTTCGACTGTGGCCCCGGGAATGTGCTGCTGGATGCCTGGATTTACCAGCAACGCGGCGATCATTTTGATCGTGACGGCCAATGGGCTGCCAGCGGCAAGGTCGAACCTGTTCTGCTGAAGGCATTGCTCAGCGATCCGTTTTTTGTGACACAAGGCCCGAAAAGCACCGGTCGCGAGGTGTTCAACCTGCCGTGGCTGACCCGGCACCTGTCACGGTTGCCCAGCTTCGCCGCCGAAGACGTACAGGCAACACTGCTTGAGCTGACCGCGCTGACCATTGTCGAGTCATTGCAAAGCGCTCAATCGGACACCCGGCAATTGCTGGTTTGCGGCGGCGGTGCGCACAACGCCACGTTGATGGCCCGCCTGGCCAGCCTGCTGCCCAAGGCAAAGGTCAGCAGCACCGCGGCTTGCGGTGTCGACCCGGACTGGGTTGAAGCCATGGCCTTTGCCTGGCTGGCCCATTGCTGCCTGGAAGGCATTGCGGCCAATCGCCCCAGCGTCACCGGCGCCCGTGGCCTGCGCGTACTGGGCGCCATCTACCCCGCCTGACCGATCTGCGGACAGCAAAACGCCGCAGGGCCCTGAGGCCATGCGGCGCCTTGTGGTGCGCTGCGCGATCAGATCGAGAACGAAGAGCCGCAGCCACACGTGGTGGAGGCATTCGGGTTCTTGATGACGAAACGCGAACCTTCCAGACCTTCCTGGTAATCCACCTCGGCACCTGCCAGGTACTGGAAGCTCATCGGATCGACGACCAGACTCACACCCTCGCGCTCGACGATGGTGTCGTCATCGGCCACTTCTTCATCGAAGGTGAAGCCGTACTGAAAACCTGAACAACCGCCGCCCGTAACGAATACGCGCAGCTTCAAGCGATCATTCCCCTCTTCATCGACCAGGCTCTTCACCTTGTGCGCGGCACCGTGGGTGAATTGCAAAGCCGTGGGGGTGAAGGATTCGACGCTCATGCTGACTATCTCCCGGCGTTACGCCGCCATATTGCGTGATGACGTGCATTATCCGCTTCTCCTAGAAAAGCGGTCAACTATTGTTATGGTATATCAACCAATCCAATCGCCGGCCCGCAATGCAAAAAAGGCCCGTCAGACGGGCCTTTGGCTGTACTCGATAAAACTTACGGCAGCATGCCGGCGTGGGACAGGCCCAGACGCTCATCCAGCCCGAACAGAATGTTCATGTTCTGCACAGCCTGACCCGAAGCGCCTTTGACCAGGTTGTCGATCACCGACAACACAACCACCAGATCGCCATCCTGAGGGCGATGCACAGCGATACGGCAGACGTTGGCACCCCGTACGCTACGAGTCTCCGGATGGCTGCCGGCCGGCATCACATCGACGAACGGCTCGTTGGCATAACGCTTTTCAAACAGCGCCTGCAGGTCCACCGAGCGATCAACAACGGTGGCGTAGAGCGTGGAGTGAATGCCACGAATCATCGGTGTCAGGTGCGGAACGAAGGTCAGGCCGACGTCCTTGCCTGCTGCACGACGCAGCCCCTGGCGAATCTCCGGCAGGTGACGGTGGCCTTTGACGGCATAGGCCTTCATGCTTTCCGACGTCTCGGAGTACAGCGAGCCTACGGAAGCACCACGACCGGCACCGCTGACACCGGATTTGCAGTCTGCGATCAAGCGAGCGGTATCGGCCAAGCCAGCTTCGAGCAACGGCAGGAAACCCAATTGCGTGGCCGTTGGGTAGCAACCCGGTACGGCGATCAGGCGAGCCTGCCTGATCTGCTCGCGATTGACTTCCGGCAAGCCATAGACCGCCTCCTCAAGCAATTGCGGCGCACCGTGCGGCTGACCGTACCACTTGGCCCATTCATCGGCGTCTTGCAGACGGAAGTCGGCCGACAGGTCGATGACCTTGGTCCCGGCCGCGAGCAAGTCACCGGCCAAGGCATGGGCAACACCGTGAGGCGTTGCGAAGAACACCACGTCGCAAGCGCCCAGGGTCTTGATGTCCGGAACGCTGAATGCCAGGCCATCGTAATGACCGCGCAGGTTCGGGTACATATCAGCCACGGCCAGACCGGCCTCGGATCGGGAAGTGATCACTACCACTTCAGCTTGCGGATGCTGCGCCAACAGACGCAGCAGTTCGACACCGGTGTAACCCGTGCCGCCGACGATACCGACCTTGACCATAAACCTGCCCTCAACGAACCCACTGGAAAGCCGTCGATAATAGGGCCCGTATCGTCCTGCGACAACCGCCAAGGTGACGTGCGGAGCCTCAAGCCTCTACTATCGCGCTTACCGTGAACCTGGGAATAACTAAAAAATGCTTTATCTATGGCTCAAAGCGTTGCACATCGTCAGCATGGTCTGCTGGTTTGCCGGCCTGTTCTACCTGCCGCGCCTGTTCGTCTATCACGCGCAAAGCGAAGACACCGTCAGCAAGGAACGCTTCAGCCTCATGGAGCGCAAGCTGTACCGCGGCATCATGGGACCGGCGATGATCGCCACGCTGATTTTCGGCATCGCGCTGATCGGCTTGAACCCCGGCATATTCAGTCAGGGCGCCTGGATTCACGCGAAGTTGACGCTGGTGGTGATCCTGATCGGCTACCACCACATGTGCGGGGCCCAGGTGAAACGTTTTGCCCGTGGCGAAAACACCCGCAGCCATGTCTTTTATCGCTGGTTCAATGAAGTGCCGGTTCTGCTATTGCTGGCTATCGTAATTCTGGTCGTCGTTCGGCCGTTCTGATTTCAGGCACAACTCACCGGGGTACTTCCAATGTCGCTGCCCGCTTTGCTCGAACAACGTTTGCGCCTGCCCGTGGTGGCAGCGCCGATGTTTCTGATTTCCAACCCGCAACTGGTGCTCGCTTGCTGCCGAAATGGTGTGGTGGGCAGCTTTCCCGCGCTCAATCAACGCGAGAGCAGTGGCTTCAAGGCCTGGCTGGAAGAAATCGAAGCCGGGCTGGCGACACTGGATAACCCTGCGCCTTACGCGGTGAACCTGATCGTTCACAACAGTAACCCGCGCCTGCAAGCGGACCTGGAGATCTGCATCGAGCACAAAGTGCCGATCGTGATTACCAGCCTTGGTGCCGTGAAGGAACTGGTCGATGCCGTCCACGGCTATGGCGGCCTGGTGTTCCACGACGTGACGACCCGTCGTCATGCCGAGAAAGCCGCCGAGGCAGGGGTAGATGGCTTGATCGCCGTAGCGGCGGGGGCCGGTGGACACGCCGGCACCTGGAGCCCGTTCTCGCTGATTGCCGAGATCCGCCAGTTCTTCGACAAGACCCTGCTGCTCGCCGGTTGCCTGAACCACGGTCACGAGATTCTCGCCGCACAATTGCTCGGCGCGGACCTGGCCTACTTCGGTACACGATTCATCGGCACTACCGAAAGTCATGCCCCTGACGCCTACAAGCAGATGTTGCTGACTTCCAGAGCCGCGGACATCGTTCATACTCCAGCAGTGTCGGGCGTACCGGCGAGTTTCATGCGTCAAAGCCTGGAGGCCGCCGGTTTCGACATGGCGGCATTGCAAGGCAAGGGCGAGGTCAACTTCGGCGCCAAGCTCAAGCCGTTGAGCGATGAAGCCAAAGCCTGGAAAACCGTATGGTCCGCAGGTCAGGGCGTCGGCGCAATCGATGACCTGCCGAGTGTCGATCAATTGGTTGCACGTCTGGACGATGAATACCGCAAGGCCCTGGAACGCGCGGCACAGCTGCGCGAGCGCTGGCCGCGCTGACGGGGCAACCCGGCCAGTCGCGCTCGGCTGGCCTTGCACGCCGGCCGCGCAACACTCCATTCGAATTTTTCGCGACAAGGATGCCTCGCAATGAGCGAAAACCGTTACAAGATCGTATTCGACGGCGCTCTGCTGCCCGGTGTCGAGGCCACCACCGCCAAACTCAATCTCGCCCAGCTATTCAAATCCGATGTCGCTGCCATCGAGCGGCTGTTCAGTGGCCGGCCGGTTGCACTCAAACGCGACCTGTCACAGGCCGATGCCCAGACTTATCTGCAGGCGCTGACGAAAACCGGCATCGATGCCCGGATCGAAAGTGAACCCCAGGTCGAACTGAACCTGTCAGATGCGCACGAACACACGCCTGCCAACCCACCTCCATCGACAGATCCGGAATCACCCTATGCACCGCCGCGCGCGGCTGTCGGCGAAGCGCTGCCGGCGTTCGCCCCGCTCAAGGCGTTCAGTTTCGAAGGCCGTATCGGCCGCTTGCGCTATCTGGCCTGGACGATGGTGCTGATGCTGGTGACGCTTGGCATCGGGGCCGTGCTCGGCGTTTTCGGCCTCGCCCTTATCAGCACGGACTCCAGCGCCGGTCTGATTCTCGCAAGCCTGCTGGCCTTTATTCTCATCGTGGTGCTCGGGTTCGTCAGCATCCAGTTCAGCGTCCAGCGTCTGCATGATATCGGCTGGTCCGGCTGGCTCTGGCTGTTGACGCTCGTGCCGTTCGTGGGCAGCTTCTTTCCGTTCGTGATGATGATCATGCCGGGCAACAACACCGCCAATCGCTACGGTGCGCCACCACCGCCCAACAGCGCAGCGGTCAAGGTCCTGTCTGCGCTATGGCTGGTGTTTGTCGCGATCCTGTTGATCGGCGGGCTGACCGGCGGGCTCACTGCGATCCATAGCGAATACGAAAGCGCTACCGAGAGCCGCTACGAAAGTGACTCGGTCACCACCGGGGAGATCGAAGATCAAACCGCTGTGGAAGCAGAGCCTGCACCAAATTCAGCTGACGATGCAGCCGAAGAAGCCCGGCCCCCTGTAGACTCTGCGAAAGAATGAACAGCGCTTCCCGCCCGTGACACCTGCGTCGCGGGCGCGGAGCTGTTGCGATGGAGAATTGCATGACCCGTTACGCTCTGATCACTGGCGCTTCCAGCGGCATCGGCCTGGCAATGGCCGAAGCGCTGGCCCGGCGCGGCCGCAGCCTGATTCTGGTGGCCCGACAGCGTGATCAGCTGGAAAGCATTGCGATCGAACTGACTCAACGTTTTGGCGTGGAAGTGCTATTCCGGGCCTGTGACCTGGGCGAACCGTTGCGCCTGTCCGGGTTTCTGCTGGAACTGGAGGAAGGTGATCGCCAGATCGACCTGTTGGTCAACTGCGCCGGCATGGGCACCTGTGGTCCTTTCCTGGCTCAGGACTGGATGACCGAGCAGGATCTGATCGAGGTGAACATTCTCGCCCTCACCCGCCTGTGTCATGCGGTCGGCAACAGCATGGCCTTGCAGGGTGGCGGGCAGATTCTGAACGTCGCCTCGGTCGCAGCATTCCATCCGGGCCCGTGGATGAGCACTTATTACGCCAGCAAAGCCTATGTGTTGCACTTTTCCGAAGGGTTGCGCGTCGAGTTGAAAAAATGTGCGGTCAAGGTTTCAGTGCTCTGCCCTGGCCCGACTCGCACCGCATTTTTCCGCACCGCGCAACTGGACACCGACAAACTGGTCGACAGCAAACTGCTGATGAGCCCCGAGGAAGTCGCGCTCTATACCGTGCGCGCCCTGGAGAAAAATCGCGCCATCATCATTCCGGGCCGACGCAACCGCTGGCGCGCCTTCCTGCCGCGGCTCGGCTCGCGGTGGCTGACCCGGACAATCGCCGGCATGGTCAACAAGGCCCACTGTCCGCGCTGAATAGTCCTACGGTAAAACACTGGGCTGGCGCATCTCCCATGAGTACACTCAGGCCAGCCCAAACAACGGAGAAACTGCTGTGGATACTCTGTTCACCAAGATCATCAACCGGGAAATCCCGGCGAAGATCATCTACGAGGACGACCAGGTACTGGCCTTCCACGACATCGCCCCACAGGCACCGGTACATTTTCTGGTGATCCCGAAGAAGCCGGTGCGCACCCTGAACGACCTCACCGAGGACGACAAGGCATTGGCCGGGCATATTCTGTTCACAGCCCAACGCCTGGCGCTGGAACTGGGCTGCGAAGAAGGGTTCCGTGTGGTCATGAACTGCAATCCACTGGGCGGGCAGACGGTTTATCACATTCATATGCATGTATTGGGTCAGCGCCAGATGCATTGGCCGCCGGGCTGATACAACACCGTACTCTGTAGGAGCCGGCTTGCTGGCTCCTACAGATCAAGCCTGCGACGCAATGACCCAGCACAAACCTTCACCGGCCGATTGGGTTAAACTGGCCGCCGAGATTCTTCCCGGAGGTCTGCATGACTACCCAACGTCACTACTCGCCGATTGACCGTCTTCTGCTGCAAGCCGACGCTGCAATGCGTACCCTGCTGCCCTCCAGCGGCCAACCGTACCGTCCGTCGCCCGCCATCGTGCAGCCGGATGCGAAAATGAGCGACGAAGACACCCGGCACGTCGCCGGCCTGATGCGCATCAACCATACCGGCGAAGTCTGTGCCCAGGCGTTGTATCAGGGGCAAGCCCTGACCGCCAAACTGCCGCAAGTGCGCACCGCCATGGAACATGCTGCCGAAGAAGAAATCGACCACCTGGTCTGGTGCGAGCAACGCATCCATCAGTTAGGCAGCCACACCAGCATTCTCAATCCACTGTTTTACGGCATGTCGTTCGGGATTGGCGCAGTGGCCGGACTGATCAGCGACAAAGTCAGCCTGGGTTTCGTGGCGGCTACCGAGCATCAAGTCTGCAAGCATCTGAACGAACACCTTGAGCAACTGCCGGCGGAAGATGAAAAATCCCGGGCAATCCTCGAGCAAATGCGCATCGATGAAGAGCAGCATGCTGAGAGTGCACTGGACGCCGGCGGCTTCCGTTTTCCGGCGCCGGTGAAGTTCGGCATGAGCCTGATGGCCAAGGTGATGACCAAGAGTACTTACCGGATCTGACGGTTGCGTTGTTTGATAGGGGGTCTCTTCGCGGGCAAGTCGGATCGCTGCACCGCCGCTTCCACAGGGGTCGTATTTCAGCCAATAAAAAGGCGGCTGCCGTAAGGTAGCCGCCTTTTTATTGCCTCAAGCTACAGGCTGCCATGTTGCGCGGCAATTCAACCGAGCTCGACGATCTCGTATTCGTGGGTGATTTCGACTCCGGCCGCGCCAAGCATGATCGACGCCGAACAATACTTCTCTGCAGACAGCTCAACGGCGCGTTTGACCTGGGCTTCTTTCAGCCCACGGCCTTTGACCACAAAGCGCATGTGGATCTTGGTAAAAACTTTCGGATCCTCGGTCGCGCGTTCGGCGTCGAGGAAGGCTTCGCAGCTTTCAACGGCCTGACGGGACTTCTTGAGGATGCTGACCACGTCGAAATTGCTGCAACCGCCAACACCCAGCAGAAGCATCTCCATTGGCCGGACACCCAGGTTGCGACCGCCGGCTTCGGGCGGACCGTCCATGACCACGACATGACCGCTGCCGGATTCGCCGAGGAACATGGCTTCGCCAGCCCATTGGATGCGTGCCTTCATCGCCAAGACTCCACTGTATAAAAAAGGGTCGCCAGCTTAGCACAGGGCCCTTGATTGACAGCGCCCGCCTTCCTGGGACATAACCTCCCGCGCCGTAGGTAAATGCTCGAATATTGCGGGAAGTGTCTGTTAAGCTGGCGTCAATTAGCTGGCGCATAGCCAGCCTCGTTGCTGACAACAACGATTGCAGGTTTCGCCACCCCCTAGAAAAACCAACCACACCGTGCAGTCTTTTCGGGATAGAACCATGGTTGCTATTGCGCCCACGCCCAAAATCAAGAACCTCGACAAACTGTTGATGCATTGCCAGCGCCATCGTTATCAGGCCAAGACCAATATCATCTGCGCCGGGGATCGCTCGGACACGCTGTTTTTCATCATCAAAGGCTCGGTCACCATCCTGATCGAGGACGACGATGGTCGCGAAATGATCATCGCCTACCTGAACGCCGGGGACTTTTTCGGTGAACTGGGCTTGTTTGAACAGGCCGGCCTGGAACAGGAACGCAGCGCCTGGGTGCGCGCGAAGATAGAATGTGAAGTCGCGGAAATCAGCTATGCGAAATTCCGCGAATTGTCCCGGCAGGATCCGGACATTCTTTACGTACTCAGCGGACAAATTGCCCAACGTTTGCGCAACACCACCCGCAAGGTGGGTGACCTGGCGTTTTTCGATGTGACCGGACGCGTGGCTCGCTGTCTGCTGGAGCTGTGCAAACAGCCAGACGCCATGACCCACCCCGACGGCATGCAGATCAAGGTGACCCGCCAGGAAATCGGGCGGATTGTAGGCTGCTCCCGTGAAATGGTCGGACGGGTGCTCAAGGATCTGGAAGAGCGCAACCTGGTGGACGTCAAAGGCAAGACCATGGTTGTCTTCGGTACGCGCTAAGCCCGGAAAATCAAGCTCGAAAACTCAAACCTGGAAAATCAAGCACCGAGCATCTCAGCCAGCAATTGGCGGTACAGCCCGTCGAGCCGTTCCAGCGCATCCGGGGCGGCGAATTTTTCATGCAGGGCAATGTGGCTCTCGGCGCGAACCCGCTGTTCAAGACCACAGGCTTCATTGAAACGGTTGACCGCCGCGACCATCGACTCGCGCTCGTTATCGAGTAACAAAGCACCGTGTACCAACCCTACCGGACGCGAGCCGCCTTTGCTCTGGCGCCAGCGCTGAGCGGTGCCGACCATCTTGCGTCCATCAAGGTTGACGTTGAAACGGCCATCGCAGAACGCGCCTTTGATTTCACCCAGGGATGAAACACCGCCCAGCTCGTCCAGCAGCTGACAGATCGGATCGCAGAGTCGTCGGTAAGCGGTTTCGATCCGGTTCTGATCACCCTCGCTACGCGGTGGCGCGTAGACCAGTGCGATGTTGATGGTTGATGCCGATTGCGGCACTGGCTCACCGCCGGTTTCACGCAACAACACAGGCCAACCTGCCGCCGCAGACACCTCGCACGCGGCGTCGAACCCGGGCAGACGATTCAATCGGCGCGGCATGACCAGCGCCTTGTCACTGGGTTGCCAGAACAGCAGACCAAATTCCGAGTCACCAGTGCATACATGGGCCAACAGGTCCTGTTCGGCAAGCAGGCCGGTTTCGACGGTTAGAGAGGTTGGATGGAACATGGATGACTCCGTAAGACATGAAGTCTTTGGGGTACTTGATGGCCTCTTCGCGGGCAAGCCCGCTCCTACAGGGGATCGGGTTGCCAGCAAAGATATCGTCAGTCGAGCGTCGAGCCGCTGACAGGTACGCCGCGCTCAGGGAAAAACAGACGCTGCAACTCGGTGCCCGGATTTTCGGCACGCATGAACGCCTCGCCGACCAGGAACGCATACACGTCGCTGATTTCCATCAGTTCGACATCGGCTCGATTGAGAATGCCGCTTTCGGTAATCACCAATCGATCACGCGGGATACGGGGCAACAGATCAAGCGTGGTTTCCAGATTGACGTCAAAGGTGTGCAGGTTGCGGTTGTTGACGCCGACCAGCGGAGTGTCGAGTGTTTTCAACGCCCGTTCCAGCTCGTCCCCATCGTGGACTTCCACCAGCACATCGAGGCCGACGCTTTTGGCCACGGCCGCCAGCTCGGCCATTTTCACGTCATCCAATGCGGAAACGATCAACAGCACGCAGTCAGCGCCCAGGGCACGGGCTTCGACGATCTGATAGGGATCGATCATGAAGTCCTTGCGGATCACCGGCAGTTTGCATGCCGCACGCGCCTGTTGCAGATACGCATCGGCGCCTTGGAAGTAATCGATATCGGTGAGCACCGACAGGCAGGTCGCCCCGCCCCGCTCATAGCTGATGGCAATGTCGGCAGGAACGAAGTTCTCGCGGATCACGCCTTTGCTCGGCGAGGCTTTCTTGATTTCAGCAATGACTGCAGGCTGTTTGAGCTTGGCCTGGTCGATCAATGCCTTGGCAAACCCACGGGGTGCATCGGCCACTTTGGCCAGGCTTTCCAGCTCGGCGAGGCTCACACGAGCACTGCGCTCGGCGACTTCCTCGACTTTGCGGGCCAGAATGTTTTCCAGAACCGTCGGCACACTCATCCCTCATTCTCCACCTTGAATACCGCGGTAAACGCACCCAACTCCTCGAGCTTTTCCCGAGCGAGACCGGTGTGCAGCGCATCGTGCGCCAGGGCAACGCCCTCTTTTAAAGTGCTGGCCAGGTCGGCGGCATACAACGCGGCACCGGCGTTGAGCACGATCATCTCGGCGGCTTTCTGACCGTTTTCGGTCTTGCGCTTGCCCAAGGCATCGCGAATCAGTTCAAGTGACTGGGCCGGACTTTCAACCACCAGACCATACAAGCTCTGGCTCTTTATACCGAGGTCTTCCGGCTGGACCCAGTATTCTGTTATTTCGTCGTTTTTCAGTTCAGCCACATAGGTGGGTGCCGCCAGGCTGAATTCGTCCAAACCGTCCTGGGAATGCACCACCAACACATGTTTGCTGCCCAGGCGCTGCAACACCTCGGCCAAAGGCCGGCACAACGCCTGATTGAACACACCCACTATCTGATGTTTCACCCCGGCCGGATTCGTAAGCGGGCCGAGCATGTTGAACAAGGTACGCAGGCCCAGTTCCCGGCGCGGACCCGCGGCGTATTTCATGGCACTGTGGTGGGTCTGGGCAAACATGAAACCGATGCCGACGTTATCGATGCAGCGTGCCACTTGAACCGGCGTCAGGTTCAGGTAGATCCCTGCGGCCTCCAACAGGTCGGCACTGCCGCTTTTACCCGAGACCGCACGGTTACCGTGCTTCGCCACGGTGCAGCCGGCTGCTGCGACTACAAACGAAGAAGCGGTGGACACGTTGAAGATGTTCGCACCGTCACCGCCGGTACCGACGACATCGACGACGCCGTCCAGCGTCTTGAGTTCGACCTTGTCCGCCAGCTCGCGCATGACCGATACCGCGCCCACGATCTCATCGATGCTCTCGCTCTTCATGCGCATGGCCATCATGAACGCGCCAATCTGCGCGTCGGTGCACTGCCCGGTCATGATTTCGCGCATCACATCGCGCATTTCGTCGGTGCTGAGGTCGAGCTGGTCGACGATCCGGCTCAGGGCTGTCTTGATATTCATTAAAAGTCCTTAGCGCGTGCCGCCGGTTTGTTTGAGGAAGTTGGCAAGCAGCTCGTGGCCCTGTTCGGTCAGGATCGACTCAGGGTGGAACTGCACGCCTTCAATGTTCAATGTCTTATGGCGCAGGCCCATGATCTCGTCCACCGAACCATCTTCGAGCTGGGTCCAGGCAGTCAGCTCGAGGCAGTCCGGCAGGGTTTCGCGCTTGACGATCAACGAGTGATAGCGGGTGACCGTCAGCGGATGATTCAAGCCTTCGAAAACGCCCTTGTCCTCGTGGAACACCGGGCTGGTCTTGCCGTGCATGACGTGCCGGGCGCGCACGACATCCCCGCCAAACGCCTGACCGATGGATTGATGGCCCAGGCAGACACCCAGAATCGGCAGTTTGCCGGCGAAATGCTTGATCGCTTCGATCGAGATGCCGGCTTCAGTCGGGGTGCAAGGGCCGGGGGAGACAACGATCCGCTCCGGGTTGAGCGCTTCGATCTGGGCGATGGTGAGTTCATCGTTGCGCACGACTTTGACCTTTGAGCCGAGCTCTCCAAGGTACTGCACAACGTTGTAGGTAAAAGAGTCGTAGTTATCGATCATCAGCAACATGGCGTTAAGAACCTCTTGAATTCACTGACTTTAATTCAGCCTTCGAAGGATTTACCCGCAGCGTCCTGCGCTTTGTCAGTCGCTGGAATCGCGCAGCAAAGCGGTTTGTCTTGCGGGTAAAAGAAGGCAAAGCGGTAAAGGTCCGGCCGGGCCGGCAGAAGGATTCAGGCGCGCCAACGCCAACGGGCGTGTGCCTTGATGACTTGATCCAGGAGTTTGCTGACGATCAACACGGGGAAGGTCTCATTTATACGTATTGGCACAGTAACTTAGCTGGGCAGAGCGTGCAATATGGGGTGATCGAAGCGCGGTGAAACAATCGAGGGTTCGCGCCGAATGGCAACAGCCTCTATAGTTTTTGGCACTCACGTTTCGCTCACTAAAACAATAAACAAACGGATTTGCCCATGATCAAACCGACGTTGGCGGCACCCCTTGCAGCCTGCTTGCTCGCCATGGCCTGTACCCAGACGATAGCGGCGCCCAACCCCTACTCGAACTTCATCGTCTTCGGCGACAGTCTCAGCGATGCGGGACAATTTACCGATACCGGCGGTCCGGCCGGCGCGACCCAGCGCTATACCAACCGCATCGGGCCGGTCTACTTCGATGGCAGCGGCGAGGTTTACTCCGCCAACTCGACGCAGCTACTGGGAGGAAAACTCGGTTTCTCCCCGGATCAGACGGCTGCTTCCACCTCGGCTGCGCGCGCCAGCGAGGGCCTGCCTGATGGCAACAACTGGGCCGTGGGCGGCTATCGCACCGACCAGATCCTCGATTCGATTACCAATGTATCCGCCACGGGCGAACGCACTCGTCCTGGCTACCTGGCCGCCAACAACCTGCGTGCCGACCCGAATGCGCTGTATTTCCTCTCCGGTGGCGGTAACGATTTCCTCCAGGGCCTGGTGCTCAACCCGGCCCAGGCCGGCGCGGCGGCAGATCGACTGGCAGACAGCGCCCAGGTTTTGCAGACCGCCGGCGCCCAGTACATCATGGTCTGGCTGTTGCCTGACCTGGGTTTGACGCCCGCCATCAACGGCAGTCCCGCACAGCCGGGTATCTCGCTACTGAGCAGCCTCTTCAATCAGCGCCTGGTGACGCGACTCGGGGGCATCGACGCCGAGGTCATCCCGCTTAACGTTCCATCGCTGTTGCAGGAAGCGGTCGCCGATCCGGCACCATTCGGACTGGCCACCGACCAGAACCTGGTTGCCACCTGTTTCAGCGGCAATGGCTGCGTTGAAAACACCGCTTATGGCATCAACAGTTCCACGCCGGACCCGAGCAAACTGATCTACAACGATGGCGTTCACCCGACCGAAACCGGGCAGAAGCTGATTTCCGATTACGCCTACTCCCTGCTGGCAGCACCGTGGGAACTGACGCTGTTGCCGGAAATGGCCCACGCCTCTCTACGTGCGCACCAGGATGAACTGCGCAGCCAATGGCAATCGGACTGGGAAAACTGGCAGGCCGTCGGCCAATGGCGCGCGATTGTCGCAGGCGGCGGCCAGCATCTGGATATCGATGGTCAAATCAGCGGCGCCAGTGCCGATGGCAGTGGAAGCAATCTGAATATTGGCGGCAGCTATCGCCTCAATGAAGCCTGGCGAGTTGGTGTGGCGGCAGGCTTTTATCGGCAGAACCTTGAAGCTGGCAGCAATGATTCGGACTACAAGCTCAACAGCTACCTGGCCACCGCCTTCGCCCAGTTCCAGCAGAACCGCTGGTGGGCCGACGCCGCTTTGACTGGCGGCAAGCTGGACTATGACAATCTCAAGCGCAAATTCGACCTGGGTGCCAGCGAAAGGGCGGAAAAAGGTGATACAGACGGCCACCTTTGGGCCTTCAGCACTCGCCTTGGCTACGATATTGCGCAACCGGGCAGTGAATGGCATTTGTCGCCGTTCATCAGCGCCGATTACGCAAAAGTGGAAGTCGATGGTTACTCGGAAAACGGCGCTCGTTCCACGGCGCTGACTTTTGATGACCAGAAACGCGACTCGAAACGGCTGGGCGCCGGCCTTCAGGGCAAATACCAGATCACCCCGCAGACTCAAGTGTTCGGCGAATACGCTTTCGAGCGCGAATACGAGGATGACACTCAGAAAGTGAACATCGCCCTCAATAGCCTGCCGTCGCTGGACTTCGAGCTCGACGGTTACACACCGCAAAGTCATTTGAATCGCGTGAGCCTGGGGGTTAGCCACAAATTGACAGCTGATCTGGCACTGCGTGGCGGTTACACGTTCCGCAAGTCAGACGATTTTACCCAGCAAGGGCTCAACGTGGGGGTTGTATTGGATTTCTGATCCATTAACTAGCAAGCACAAAAAAACGCGGTGCCCTCACAGGCGCCGCGTTTTTTATGGTGGTGAGGCCTTGTGGGAGCCGGCTCGCGCCCACAAGTTTTGCGTGAACTCAGGCGTCCGGGGTTTGTTCGGCCAGCGCCACCGCACGGAACATCGCGCGGCGTTTGTTCAAGGTCTCTTCCCATTCCAGCGCCGGCACCGAGTCGGCGACAATGCCGCCACCGGCCTGTACATGCAGCTCGCCGTTCTTGATCACCGCGGTGCGGATCGCGATGGCGGTGTCCATGTTGCCGTTCCAGGCGTAGTAACCGACCGCTCCGCCATACACGCCACGCTTGACCGGCTCCAGCTCGTCAATGATTTCCATCGCGCGAATCTTCGGTGCGCCGGACAAGGTGCCCGCCGGCAGAATCGCCCGTAGCGCGTCCATCGCCGTCAGCCCGGCCGTCAGTTGCCCGGTGACGTTGGACACGATGTGCATGACGTTGGAGTAACGCTCGATCACCATCTTTTCGGTAAGTTTCACCGAGCCGATTTCCGAAACGCGACCGGTATCGTTACGGCCCAGGTCGATCAGCATCAAGTGTTCGGCGATTTCCTTGGCGTCGGACAGCAGGTCTTTTTCCAGCGCAACATCCGCCTCTTCATTGGCACCCCGCGGACGGGTGCCGGCGATCGGGCGTACGGTGATCAGATTGTCTTCGACCCGTACCAGCACTTCCGGCGAACTGCCGACAACGTGGAAATCGCCGAAGTTGAAGAAGTACATGTAGGGTGTCGGGTTGAAGCAACGCAACGCCCGGTACAGATCGATCGGCGCAGCCTTGAAGTCGATCGACATGCGTTGGGACGGCACGACCTGCATGCAGTCACCCGCCAGGATGTATTCCTTGATGGTGTCGACGGCTTTTTCGTAATCGTTCTGGGTGAAGCTTGAACGGAATACCGGATCGGCAGACTGCTGTTTACTGAAGTCCAAGCCGCGACGCGGAGCGATCGGTTGACGGAGCTTTTCCAGCAGCGCTTCAAGACGTGCCTGTCCATGTTCGAAAGCATCGTCCTGCGACGGATCGGCCAGGACAATCGCGTGCATCTTGCCAGCGAGGTTGTCGAACACCACCACCGCGTCGGAGACCATCAGCAGAATGTCCGGCACGCCCAGTGGGTCCGGGTTCGGGCATTTGCCCAGACGCTTCTCCACATAACGTACGCAGTCGTACCCGAAGTATCCCACGAGGCCGCCATTGAAACGCGGCAGGCCGGGGATGGTCGGCACGTTGTAACGAGCCTTGAATTCTTCGACGAAGGTCAGCGGGTCTTCAGCCTCATGACTTTCGATCTCGACGCCGTCGTGGGTGATGCTGACGTGATGATCGTGAACCCGCAGCACAGTGCGGCACGGCAACCCAATGATCGAATAACGGCCCCATTTTTCGCCGCCCTGCACCGACTCGAGCAGGTAGGAGTTGGGCTCATCGGCCAGTTTCAGGTAGATCGACAGCGGAGTGTCGAAGTCGGCCAGGGTTTCGCAGGCAAGCGGGATGCGGTTGTAGCCGGCAGCGGCCAAACGCAGGAATTCTTCGCGGATCATGGAGTAGCCTCGTGGTTTGAGGGTCTAACAGTCAGGTATGCAAACGCGCCGGGATGCCGGCCAGGAACAAGTCAGGCGCGCCAACGCCAGCGGGCCAGGGCCTTGATGACTTTCATCCAGAGTTTGCGAGTGACCACCACGATGGGATTTCCGGCAGGAGATTGAACAGCGTCGGGCAACGTTATCCCAGTGGCCAGATCCAGGCAACCGGGAATTAATTTGCGCAGATCGTCGATCACCAGCGCCGGGGATTCTTCCGCAATCGGCCGGCCATGGTTGTAGCCATAACTGAGCGCTACGCATTTGACCCCCGCCGCTTTCGCCGCCAGCACATCGCTGCGCGAATCGCCGACGAACAAGGATTGCGAAGCCGGGATATTGGCCATTTTCATCACGAAGAACAGTGCCGCCGGGTCAGGCTTCTTCTTGGGCAGGGTATCGCCGCCGATGATCCAGCGGAAGTAACGGCCGATCTTCATCTGATCCAGCAGCGGCGCGACGAAACGCTCCGGTTTGTTGGTGATCAATGCCATCTCGACCCCCTGCTTGTGCAGCCATTTCAGGGTATCGCGCACGCCGGGGTAGACCACGGTCAATTCGTGTCCATCCTCGTAAAAGCCGTTGAACAGCTCCAGTGCACGCTCGGCCTCGACCTCATCGACGTTCTCGCCATCGATATGATTGGCCAGGGCACGGCGCACCAGCATGTGCACACCGTTGCCGACCCAGTCGCGTACCGACTCGATCCCGACAGGTGCGCGTCCGAGTTTGAGCAGCATGTTATCCACAGCCGCCGCGAGGTCGGGGACCGAATCGACCAGCGTGCCATCGAGATCGAACATCACCAGCCGCGGCAGAGCTCCCGGGAATAGCTGCTCAAAACCACTCATGGGCGGGTCAGCGCCAGTTCGGAACGCATCTTTTCAATCACCTCTTGGTAATTCGGTGCATTGAAGATCGCCGAGCCGGCGACGAAGGTGTCGGCGCCAGCGGCGGCGATTTCGCGAATGTTGTTCACGTTCACGCCACCGTCGATTTCCAGGCGGATGTCACGACCGGAGGCATCGATCAGTGCCCGCGCTTCACGCAGCTTGTCGAGGGTGCCAGGAATGAACTTCTGCCCGCCGAAGCCCGGGTTGACGCTCATCAGCAAGATCATGTCGACCTTGTCCATCACGTACTTGAGCACGTCCAGCGGTGTCGCCGGATTGAACACCAGCCCCGACTTGCAGCCGCCTTCGCGGATCAATTGCAGTGAGCGGTCGACGTGCTGCGTGGCTTCCGGATGGAAGGTGATGTAAGTCGCGCCGGCCTCGATGAAGTCGCCAACGATGCGGTCCACCGGGCTGACCATCAGGTGCGCATCGATCGGCGCAGTCACGCCGTACTTGCGCAGCGCGGCGCAGACCATCGGACCGATGGTCAGGTTCGGCACGTAATGGTTGTCCATGACATCGAAGTGTACGAAGTCGGCGCCGGCGGCCAGGACGTTGTCCACTTCCTCACCCAGGCGGGCGAAATCGGCGGAGAGAATCGACGGAGCAATGACGAAGGGCTGCATGACGCACCTTTACTGAGCAAAATCACGATGGCGCGCATTGTATACCTCATGCTTTGAAGCGCGCACCGTGACGCGATAATCAGTAGGCCGCCCGGTAGATTTTCTCGATATCGACGGCGCTCGATTTGCGCATTGCCCCTTGTAGGAGCCGGCTTGCTGGCGAATGGCATAACGCGATGTGTCAGGTGAACCGCGTTGTGTCGTTCGCCAGCAAGCCGGCTCCTACAGGGATATAACCACCTGTGTCAGACTTGGGCCGTACGCAGTTTTTCGCTGCGGCCACGCAGCCATTCCAACGTCAGCAACAGGATCACCGAGAAGGCAATCAGCAGCGTCGCGGCGGCGGCAATGGTCGGGCTGAGGTTTTCGCGGATACCGCTGAACATCTGCCGTGGCAGGGTCGCTTGCTCAGGACCGGCAAGGAACAGCGTCACCACCACTTCATCGAACGAAGTGGCGAAGGCGAACAATGCCCCCGAGATCACGCCCGGCGCGATCAACGGCAAGGTCACCCGCCGAAACGCCGTCAGCGGTGAAGCCCCCAGGCTTGCAGCTGCCCGCACCAGGTTGTGGTTGAACCCCTGCAAGGTCGCCGACACCGTGATGATTACAAACGGCACACCCAACACTGCGTGCACCACGATCAATGAGAAGAAGCTGTTGCCCAGGCCCAGCGGCGCAAAGAACAGATAGCTGGCGACACCGATGATCACCACCGGCACCACCATCGGCGAAATTACCAGGGCCATCACCAACGCCTTGCCGGGAAAGTCGCCCCGAGTCAGGCCAATTGCTGCCAGCGTACCGAAGATCATCGCCAGCACCGTGGCCGCCGGGGCGACGATGATGCTGTTTTTCAGCGCCCGCATCCATTCCGCCGACGCGAAAAAGTCGTGATACCACTGCAGCGAGAAGCCTTGCAGCGGGTACACCAGGAAACTCCCTGAGTTGAAAGACAGCGGAATGATCACCAGCACCGGCAAAATCAGGAACAACAGGATCAAGCCGCAGAGAATCCGCAAGCTGTAGAACCACACCCGCTCGATGGGCGACATATAAGGACTCAGCATTTCGTTCTCCCCTTAGCTCAGGCGCAGGCGACTGGCGCCCACCAGCCAGTTGTAAATCAGATACAGCACCACGGTCGCCAACAGCAGCAGCCCTCCAAGCGCGGTCGCCATGCCCCAGTTGATGCTGGTGTTGGTGTAGAAGGCGACGAAGTAACTGACCATCTGATCGTTCGGGCTGCCCAGCAAGGCCGGGGTGATGTAGTAGCCGATGGCGAGGATGAACACCAACAGGCAACCGGCGCCGACACCGGCATAGGTCTGCGGGAAGTACACCCGCCAGAAGCTGGCGAACGGGTGGCAACCCAGGGAAATCGCGGCGCGCATATAAGTCGGCGAGATGCCTTTCATCACGCTGTAGATCGGCAGGATCATGAACGGCAGCAGGATGTGCACCATCGAGATGTAGACCCCGGTGCGGTTGAACACCAGCTCCAGCGGTTTATCGATGATGCCCATGGCCATCAGGCCGCTGTTGATCAGGCCGCCCGATTGCAGCAGCACGATCCACGCGGCGACCCGCACCAGAATCGAGGTCCAGAACGGCAGCAGCACCAGAATCATCAGCAGGTTGCTTTGCCGCGATGGCAGGTTCGCCAGCAGATAGGCCAATGGATAAGCCAGCACCAGGCAGATCACGGTGATGATCAGGCCCATCCAGAAGGTCCGGGCAAAAATGTCTAGATAGATGGCCTGGTCGGGCGTGGCGGGGGCGATTTCGCCGAGGTCGTCGACCCGGTGGTCCACCGCCGCCAGCAGGTAGTACGGCGTAATGCTGCTGGTGTTACGGCGTACGGCTTGCCAGTAGGCGGGGTCGCCCCAGCGCTCGTCGAGACCTTCCAGCGCTTCTTTATAAGAGGCCGGCTCGGTGGCGAACGGCAAGGCGCGTGCGGTTTTGGTCAGCAGGCTGCGATAGCCGGCCAACTCCATGTTCAAGCGCTTGGACAGGTCGCCCAAGGTCTGATTCTTGCGGGCTTCGGCCAGGTCTTCGCTGGCCGCCTTGTAAACCGGTTCAGCGGGCAGGCCGCGGCCGTCCCAACTGGCGATGGCCGCCACGGTGCGCGGCATGCCGCCGACCACTTCCGGGTTACCGACGCTTTTGTAGAGCAGCGCCACGATCGGCACCAGGAACACCAGCAGCAGAAACAGCACCAGCGGCGCGATCAAGGCCTGGGCCTTCCAGCGGTTGATCCGCTCGGCATGCTTGAGCCGCTGCTTCAAGGTGGGGTCTGTGCCCGCGTTCAGGGGAATGGCGGTGGCCATGGCGTACTCCGGAAATCTTTGATCGTTACAGAGGTGGCCTCACAAACTGTAGAACCACCTCTGTTTCTGTTTACAACCCGCTACCTGTAGGAGCGAGGCTTGCCCGCGAAGACGTCAGCACATTCAACATCAATGTTGACTGACACGCCGCCTTCGCGGGCAAGCCTCGCTCCTACAGGAGTGGATAAGCCCACGGGGTGGTCTTATTTTGCTGCCCAGGAATTGAAGCGCTGCTCCAGTTGCTCGCCGTTGTCAGCCCAGAAGCTGACGTCGATCTGCACCTGGTTGGCGATGTTTTCCGGGGTGGTCGGCATGTCTTTCAGGACATCCTTGGCCAGCAACGGTACGGCTTGAATGTTGGCCGGGCCGTAAGCGATGTTTTCCGAGTAGGTCTTCTGCCGCTGCGGCGCCACCGAGAACGCGATGAATTTCTTCGCCGCTTCAGCGCGTGCTTTATCCAGACCTTTAGGGATGGCCCATGCGTCGAAGTCGTAGATACCGCCGTTCCACACGACTTTCAGGTTGCTTTCTTTCTGCACGGCAGCGATCCGGCCGTTGTAGGCCGAGCTCATGACCACGTCACCGGAAGCGAGGTATTGCGGCGGTTGTGCGCCGGCTTCCCACCACTGGATGCTTGGCTTGAGCTCATCGAGCTTCTTGAACGCGCGGTCCTGACCGTCCTTGCCGGCCAGTACTTTGTAGACGTCTTTCGGCGCAACGCCGTCGGCCATCAGTGCGAACTCCAGGGTGTACTTGGCGCCCTTGCGCAGGCCGCGCTTGCCCGGGAATTTTTTTGTATCCCAGAAATCCACCCAGCTGGTCGGTGCGGACTTCAGCTTGTCGGCGTTGTAGGCCAGCACGGTCGACCACACAAAGAAGCCCACGCCGCACGGCTGGATAGCGCCTTTGACGTAGTCTTCATTTTTGCCGAACAGTGCGGGATCGAGTTGCTCGAACATGTCTTCGTCGCAGCCACGGGACAGTTCCGGCGATTCAACTTCCACCAGGTCCCAGGACACGCTCTTGGTGTCGACCATGGCCTTGACCTTGGCCATCTCGCCGTTGTACTCGCCTGCCACGATCTTGCCGTTGCCTGCCGCTTCCCACGGTGCGTAGAAGGCTTTGACCTGCGCCGCCTTGTTCGCCCCGCCAAAGGACACCACGGTCAGGTCCGGGCCCGCCGCCATCGCGTGTGCCGCACCGATCATGCCCATGACCAAAGCGGTGAATTTCAGGGATCTCAACATTTATTGTTCTCTCCACGTGCAGGGTTGGTGTTGTTGAAGCAGGGGGCGATCAATGCGCCTCTAGAAGCGGGTCGAGCGCGCGAACGTGTTCGACCTGCCAGCCGAGCGGTACCACGTCGCCAACCGCCAACTCGGGATCGAGCTCGGCAATCGGTTGTTTCACGAAGAAGTCGGTCTTGCCGCAGACTTCCAGGCGAACCCGGACGTGGTCGCCCAGATAGATGAATTCCGCCACCCTCCCCGAGAAGCGGTTGACGCAGGATTCGCTCGAACCATTGAGGCTCACGCGTTCCGGGCGAATCGACAGCGTGACGGGTTCGCCGGTCTTGCCGACATTGACTGCCAGGGCTTCAACCTTTTCACCGCGACCGAGTTCGACGACGCAGCGGTCGCCGGTGTGGCTGTGCAAGCGGCCATTGAGACGGTTGTTCTCGCCGATGAAGTTGGCGACGAAGGTGTTTTTCGGTTCCTCATAGAGGGAGCGCGGCGGCGCGATCTGCTGGATTTCGCCCTGGTGGAACACCGCCACACGGTCGGACATGGTCAGGGCTTCACCCTGGTCGTGGGTCACGTAGACCACCGTTACGCCCAGGCGCTGGTGCAGGTGTTTGATTTCCATCTGCATGTGTTCGCGCAGTTGTTTGTCCAGCGCGCCGAGGGGTTCGTCCATCAGTACCAGTTGCGGTTCGAACACCAAGGCACGGGCCAGGGCCACACGCTGCTGTTGACCGCCAGACAGTTGCGCCGGATAACGCTGGGCGAACATGTCGAGCTGAACCATGCTCAAGACGCGTTTGACCCGGTCGCTGACATCGCTCTTGTTCAAGCCGCGAACGGTCAGCGGGAACGCCAGGTTCTCGGCAACCGTCATGTGCGGGAACAACGCGTAGTTCTGGAACACCATGCCGATGTCGCGCTTGTGCGGCGGCACGTTGTTGATGGAACGCCCGGCCAGGAGGATTTCACCTGCGGTCGGTGTTTCGAAGCCGGCGAGCATCATCAGGCTGGTGGTCTTGCCGGAGCCGGACGGCCCGAGCAAGGTGAGGAATTCGCCTTTGCGAATGTCCAGGTTGAGGTCTTTGACGATCAGGTTCTCGCCGTCGTAGCTCTTTTGCACTCCACGAAAGCTGACCAGAATGTCGCTGGCCCCTGCGCTTGAATCGACCTGGCTCATACCCACACCTTTGTTGTTGATGACTGCTGTGGACTAAGCCTAGTGGACGACGGTGACCACGCAAATCGGGGTGCAGGAGAGAATGGCCTCAGCCGGATGGAAGGTTGGGGGTAGGGATTGCCCTACAAGGATGGCGGGGATGGGTATGTCGATGATCGATAGCGACAAGCGATGCACTGCAAGCCGCACGGGCAGGCAAAGCCGGGTTTGCGGACATGTCGCAAATGGACATGCCTATGCGGTCCCTTGCCGGCGAAGGCGCCCTTGAGCCTGGTGCAGGATTCGAAGACGCCTTCGCCGGCAAGCCGGCTCCTACAGAGGACCGCGTACACATTCAGAGGAGCTTGTGCTCCATGGCGTACTTCACCAGTTCGGCCAGGGAGGTGATGTTGAGTTTCTGCATCAGCCGCGCCTTGTGGGTGCTGATGGTCTTGCTGCTCAAGGCCAGTTGCTGGGCGATGTCGTTGACGTTGGCGCCTTGTGCCAGGCGTTCGAACACTGAAAATTCGCGTTCGGACAGCAAGGAGTGCAACGGCCGCGAATCGGTAAGCCCGACTTCGAAGACCATGCGATCGGCCAGGTCCGGATCAATATAACGCCCGCCCGCCGCGACTTTGCGGATCGCTGTCAGCAGCAGGGCCGGATCGCTGTCCTTGGTTGCGTAACCGGCGGCGCCGACCTTCAACGCCCGGGCGGCCATTTGTGCTTCGTCGTGCATCGACAACACCAGAATCGCCGGTGGATTGTTCAGTGCGCGAATCCGCGGAATGGCTTCCAGGCCATTGACCCCGGGCATGGAGATATCCAGCAACACCACTTCGCAGGGAACATGACGCAAGGTGTCGAGCAACTGCTCGCCATTGCTCGCCTCCCCTACCACTAGAAGGTCCTTGGCCAGGCCGATCAACTGCTTGATGCCTTCGCGGACGATGGTGTGGTCTTCGGCTACCAGTACACGGATCACGTTCTTCTCCAGATTCAAGATCATTCGACTTGCTCGCGAAGGCGTCAGTACAGACGCCACACAGACCTCAGGCTTCGCCCACCGGCACTCGCACACTCAAGGTCGTGCCTTCCCCCGGCTCACTTTCAAGCGACAACTGACCGCCCATGATCAACACCCGCTCGCGCATGCCGACCACACCAAAGGATGTCGACCTGCCCGTGGCGGGGACGAATCCTACGCCATCATCACTGACCGTCAGGCACAACTCGTCGCCTTCCAGCGTCAATGTCAGTTCGACAGTATGCGCCCGGGCATGACGCATGACATTGGTCAGCGCTTCCTGGAGGATGCGGAACAAGCCGATCGCCTTGGCATCGCTGAGCACTGGCAGATTGTCCGGCACCTGCACCAGACACGGAATCTGTGTGCGCGCCTCAAAACGGCGGGCCTGCCACTCGATGGCCGATGCAATCCCGGCATCAAGAATCGGTGGGCGCAGCGCCGTCGCCACATCACGCACCAGTTGGAACAGTTGAGCGATCAAGCGTTTCATGCTGTTCAAGCGTTCGTTCAGACCGGGATCGAGCTGGGCATAGGCCAGTTCGCACATGGACGTTTCCAGCTTCAATACGGTCAACATCTGACCCAGCTCGTCATGAACTTCCCGGGCGATGTGGGCCTTTTCCTCCTCCCGTACACTCTCCAGGTGAGCGGACAACTCACGCAATTGCCCCCGGGAGCTGGCCAGTTCCAGCTCGATGCGTTTGCTCTCGCTGATGTCCCAGACAATGCCGTCCCAGACATAGGCACCGTCTTCGAGGCGGCGAGTGATGGCCTTGATTTCGGCCCAGCGCTGCTCGCCCGAACGGGTGAGAATCCGTCCTTGCCACGACCAGTCGCTGTCGGTGTCCAGCGCATGGTCCTGGGTCTGGTGATAGCTGGCCTTGTCGTCCGGATGCACCAGACTGCGCAGGCCTTTGTCGCGATGAGCCAGGGTGGCCGGCGAGTAACCCACCAGGCTCTCGCTGCCTTCACTGATGTAGGCAAAGTCGATCTGTCCGGTCACCGGCGCACGCTCCAGCCGGAAGACCAGCCCCGGAACATTGGCGGCGATCCCTTGCAGTCGCGCTTCGCTTTCCTGCAGCGCAGCCAGGGCACGGCGGCGTTCGGTGACATCATTGAGGTAAACCACCAGGTATTCACCGTCGCGAAAACGCAGGAAGCTCAACGAAACATCCGCTGGCAGAACGCTGCCATCGGCGCGCACACAATTGGTTTCGAAACTTTGCGGGCCTTCCTCGCTGGCCCGGGCGCGTTTCCACAGGTTCAGCCAACGGTCCATGTGCAGGCCCGGCTCAAAGTCGATCAACGGTCTGTCGATGATCCCGCCCGCCGGATAGCCCAACATGGTTTCGGCCGCGCGGTTGGCGTAGCGCACATGGCTGTCCCAGTTCACCCAGAGAATGCCGACGGTGCTCTGGTCGATGGAAAATTGAGTGAGGCGCAGGGCTTCTTCGCTGGCGGCACGCAGGGCAATGTCTTCGCGCGCGGCCAGCAACCGTTGCTCCAGACTGCGCTGCTGCCGACGTTGCCAGAACACGATGGCCATGCTGCTCAGCATCAACACGGTCAACAGCAGAGAGAGGTTTTGCCAGAAACCCGGTGATTCGGTCAGCCGCGGGTATTTGGGTTGCAGCCATTGACTGTGCAACTGCTCCAGGTCCTTGGCCGGGATCGCCCGCAATGCGCTTTCGACGATTGCGGCCAGCTCCGGCCAGTCCCGGCGCGTGGCCACCCGCAGCAGTTGCGGCAGGCCAATGTCACCGACCACGACCAGTGCGGCGAACTCCGGCTCGGCGGACAGGCGCCCCAGTTGCGCTTCATCGACCACGGCGTAGCTGGCTTGCTGACTCAACAACAGTTGCAATGCCTGGCGCTCGATCGGTACGCCCTGGAGGTTCAAATGCGGGTAATTGCCGCGCAGGTAATCGGCCGTGGCGCTGGGCATGCGCACGGCGACGCGGGTCTGGCTGTCGAGTTTTTCCAGTTCCACTGTGCCGGTGCTTTTCTGGTCACTGACCACCAGTTGCGGTACCCGCATGTACGGATCGGAAAACTGCCAGAGACGCAGACCGCCAGGGGTTTGACTCAGCCCTGGCGCGATATCGATTGCCCCTTCACGGGCAGCGGCCTCCAGCTGCGCAAGGTCGGAAAAGTGACGCCAGCTCAGTTCGACCTTGAGCGACCTGGCCAGCCATTGCATCAGCTCGACGTTAACGCCCGACAAGCGCTGCAAACGGCGATCGTATTGGGCGTAAGGCACTTGCAGCAACAGTCCGACGCGCAACTCGCGATGCTGGGTCAGCCATTGCTGCTGGTCCGTGGACAATGGCGTGACGTGCGCTGGAGGCACGGACGCCGCCCAGTTCATTGAGGGGAACCACAAACAGCCGATAACCCAAAGGCAGCGAAAACGCATCATTGAAGTCTCACACACTGACAAATACTGACCAACCCATTAGGCTGCGGAATCACTTCTGGCCTGGACTACCCGATGCTCCCTGTCTACCGCCTGGCACTGCCAGCATTGTGCCTGTCGCTGATCCTGCCTTGCGTCTTTTCCGTCGAGGCGGCCGACCCGGCTTCCAGCGCAGGGAAAACCGCAGAAGAAAAACCGCCTGAGCGCGCGCCGTTGCTTGAGCGTAGCCAGGAAGATGCGACCGCCCTTGTAAGACAGGTCCCGGTCCAGGAGCAGCAACAACTGCAAGCCGGGGCCGATACCTTTCTGGCCCTGTGGAAACCGGCCAATACCGCCAGCCCCAAAGGCGCGGTGATTATCATCCCGGGCGCTGGCGAAACCGTTGACTGGCCGCAAGCAATCGCTCCATTGCGGCGCACATTGCCGGACGCCGAGTGGAGCAGCCTGAGTATCACCTTGCCGGACCCGCAAAGCGATGCTATTGCGCCACGTATCGCTGAAATGCCGCCAACGCTCAAAGCGCCCGAAACCGGCAGCAAGGATGCCACCACTGCCGCGCCCATCGAGCAAGCGGTCGGCGGCGAAGCGGAGATGGCGGACAAGGCGATCGTCGAAACCACCGAGGAACGGGCTGGGGCTGACGCCGAACGAATCTTCGCCCGCATCGATGCGGCCATTGCCTACGCTGAACAGCAAAGCGCCCGCAGCATCGTTGTATTGGGTCATGGCACCGGCGCTTATTGGGCCGCGCGTTACCTGAGCGAAAAACAGCCCCCGCAGGTCGAAAAGCTGGTGATGATCGCCGCCCGGACGCCGGTAAGCACGAAACCCGGACTGGCTGAACTCACACCCACATTGCAGCTGCCTGTGGCGGACATCTTCTATATGGATAAGCCGATGGATCGCAACGCGGCGCTGGAACGCTTGCAGGCGAGCAAACGCTTGAAGGCTTCGGGTTTCAGCCAGGTATCGCTCAAGGCCTTGCCGGGTAACAGCAAGGCTGAGCAGGAGCAGCTGGTTCGTCGGGTTCGGGGGTGGTTGAACCCTCAGCCTGAGGAAAACCAATAGACCGAATCGCCCTAGCGAAAATCCCGCCGCTCACGAATCAAGGTGTAGGCCGTCTGTAGCTCACGGGTTTTGTCGGTCGCCTCACGCACCTGCAACGCCGTCGCCCCACTGCCGGCGATCTTGTCCGGATGATGGCGGCTGAGCAGGCGTCGATACGCGCGCTTGATCTGCGCCGGCTCGCTGGTGGCGGACACGCCCAATAGCCGCAAAGCCTCTTGATAGGTCACCGCGCTGCTGACCAACGGACGTTTCTGCGGTTCATAGTCGCTGGCCAGCGCTTGCACCTGTTGCCGGGTCCAGCCCAGCCATTTGCCCCACTGGGCTACCAGCTCAAGCTCCCCCACACCGGCGCGGCCATCGGCCCAGATCATCCGCCAGCAGGCGCGCAAGACGCCTTCGGCCGCATGGGGTTGAGCACTCAAGCGACGCATATGACCGCGCAACCGGTCATGCCCCGACTTGCCCCGATTGAATGCCGCAATCGCACGGCGTTGTGCCGATTCGGTCATTTCCAGCGAGCGCATCTCCTGGCGCGCCTGCTGGATGTGGCCATCCACCACCCGCCCATCGCACTTGGCCAACCGTCCCAGTAACACGAACAACAGTTCATCGTTGCGCAGCGGCGGCCGGCCGCCGAGCTTTTCTCGCAAATGCGCCCAGCCCTGCAGTTGCAGGCGCCGATCCAGCGCCTGCCCCAACAAGGCGCCGAGCATGGCCCCCGGAATGCTGGCAATGGCATAGCCCACTCCGGCTCCAATCAGAGTCCCTGGCCACAGCATGTCAGCGTCTCGCTTCTATCAGAGTGTCCACTTCGGCCAGACGCTCGTGGGTGCCGACATCCACCCAGACCCCGTTCAGGTGCTCGCCGGTCACTTGCCCGTCTGCCATGGCGGTGCGTAGCAGCGGCGCGAGCTTGAAGGCCCCTGCCACGCAACCGGCGAACAGCTGCGGGTGCAACACCGCGATGCCGCTGTAGGTCAGGGTGGCAGAGCCTGGTTGACCGTCATGCACCTGTCCGTCGATCAAATTGAAGTCCCCGACCGGGTGATGGGCCGGGTTGTCTGCCAGCACCAGATGAGCCAGCCCGGCAATAGGCCGATGCAACACGCTGAAGTCGTAATCGGTCCAGATGTCACCGTTGACCACTAAGAAGGCTTCATTCCCCAGCAACGGCAACGCGCGCAAGATTCCGCCGCCGGTTTCGAGCGGCTCACCTTCCGGCGAATACTGGATACTCACGCCATACCGCGAGCCGTCGCCCAGATAATCTTCAATCTGCTGGCCGAGCCAGGCGTGATTGATCACGATCTCGGTAAAACCGGCGACGGCCAGCGCGCGCAGGTGATACTCGATCAGCGGCACCCCGCCGGCACGAACCAGCGGCTTTGGCGTGGTCAGGGTCAACGGGCGCATGCGCTCGCCTTTGCCTGCCGCCAGAATCATCGCCTTCATGCATTCGCTCCAGCGCGCAGACTGGCCAGCAATACACCCAGCTCAGCCAGTTCGGGACGGCGCGCGACCACGGCCTCTATATAAGCAAAGAAGCGCGGCACATCCTCCAGGTAACGCGGCTTGCCGTCGCGATGGCAGATCCGGGCGAAGATGCCGATCACTTTCAAGTGACGCTGCACGCCCATCAGGTCGCTGGCGCGCAGGAAATCCTCGAAGTCCGGCTGAACCGGGATCCCCAGCTCGCCCGCTTGGCGCCAGTAGTCTTCCAGCCAGGCGTGTACACGCTCCTCGGGCCAACTGAGGAATGCATCCTTGAACAGACAGGTCACGTCGTAAGTCACCGGGCCATAGACCGCGTCCTGGAAATCCAGCACCCCCGGATTCGGCTCGCTGAGCATCAGGTTGCGCGGCATGTAATCGCGGTGCACCAGAACCTTGGGCTGGGCCAGCGCGCTTTCGATCAGCAACTCGCTGACTTGCTGCCAGAGCATTTGCTGAGCGGGGTCGAACTCGATGCCCAACTCGCACTTCACGTACCATTCCGGAAACAATTCCAGCTCGCGTCGCAACAAGGCCACGTCATAACTCGGCAGCGGTGCGACCATCGGCAACTGCTGAAAAGCCAGCAGCGCCTGCACGGCGTCCTGGAACAAATCGTCGGCATTTTCGCTGTCGATCACGTCCAGGTACGTCTTGTTGCCCAAGTCATTGAGCAACAGAAATCCACGCTCGAGGTCTTCGGCATGGATTTTCGGCACATTTATTCCGGATTTGCCCAACAGGAAAGCAATATCCACGAAGGGTTTGCAGTTTTCCCGGGGCGGTGGAGCGTCCATCACGATAAAGCTTCGACCCTCGCCTTCCCAGCGAAAGTAGCGCCGGAAACTCGCGTCGCTACTGGCTGCGGTCAACGTGGCCGGGGGCACGGTTCCCCAGCCTTGTTCTGCAAAGAGAATCGGCAACTGCTCATCGAGCCAAACTTTCAGGTGTTGCAAACGTACATCTTGGTCAGGCATTGCAAGGGTCTCCGACGGCGCTAGCCGTCAAGCGGGTCATGCTTTATTATCCAGCATCTTTTTCAGACCATCGAGAGGCGTGCGGCCCACACCGCGGGCAGATGGCACGCAGGAAGCCCGGACTATTAAGATGGCATTGAAATCCCCCGCGTTTCGTAAAAAATTTCCGTTGTTGGTGACCGGCAGTCTGCTGGCCCTGCAACCATTCGCCACGTCGTTCGTGGTCGCCGCGGAACAGTATGACTGCTCCGTCTCTGCTTCGGGTGCCTGGAATTGTGCACCAAAATCTCCAGCCGCTGCCTTGCCACCGCGCCCTGCCCATGAGGGCAGCTCTGTCAGCGCGGGCGATGAGACGCCGGCTGACGACAGTGTCAGCCAGGACACCGGTGCCAAGCCAGTACTGGTGACCGAAGCCAAGGGCCGCGGCCTGAAGTCGCGTAGCGAAGACTACAGTCACCTCGACTGGGTTCCGCGCGAGAAGCTCACCGCAGCGCAATTGGCTGAAACCGGTCCTTACTGCGCGGGTTCCTATGTCGAACCGATTCGTCCGGGCATGACCGACAAGACGGATAAAAGTGACGCGCCAACCTTTATCGGCGCCAAAGCCTCTCGCTATAAGCAGGAAGAGCAGGTCGCTACCCTGGCCGGTGACGTGGTCATGCGTCAGGGCAGCATGCAGGTCGAAGCCGACGAAGCGAATCTCTACCAGGCCGAGAGCCGTGGCGAACTGAGCGGTAACGTGCGGGTTCGCGATAACGGCGCACTGATCGTCGGCGACCACGCCGATGTACAGCTCGACACCGGTGAAGCCAAGGTCGACAACGCCGAATACGTGATGCACAAATCGCGCATTCGCGGCAGCGCGCTGTACGCCAGACGCGCCGAGAACGCGATCATCCGCCTCAAGGATGGTACGTACACCACCTGCGAACCGAACAGCAACGCCTGGCAGCTCAAGGGCAACAACATCACCCTGAACCCGGCCACCGGCTTCGGCACCGCGACCAACGTGACACTGCGGGTCAAGGACATTCCGGTCCTGTACACGCCGTATATCTATTTCCCGATCGATGACCGTCGCCAGTCGGGCTTCCTGCCGCCGACCATCGGCACCGGCACCGATACCGGCTTTTTGCTGGTCACCCCGTACTACTTCAACCTGGCACCGAACTACGATGCCACGCTGTACCCGCGCTACATGAGCAAGCGCGGCTTGTTGATGGAAGGCGAGTTCCGTTACCTGACCAAGTCCAGTGAAGGTCAGTTCGGCGCCGCGTACCTCAACGACGAGAATGACGATCGCAAGCTCCAGACCGACTACGAAAAAACCCGCTACATGTACAACTGGCAACACAAGGGTGGCCTCGACTCGCGCGTCTTAACGCAGGTCGACTACACCAAGATCAGCGATCCGTATTACTTCCAGGACCTGCAGACTGACCAGATCGGCGTGAAAAGCTCTGATTACGTGAACCAGCAAGGTTCCGTCAGCTATCGCGGCGACAGTTACACCGCTCGCGTCAACGCCCAGGCTTATCAGCTGGCGACCGTATCGGATATCACGCCCTATGATCGTTTGCCGCAGATCACCTTCGATGGTGCGCTGCCCTACCATCCGGGCGGCCTGGACTTCTCGTACAACACCGAACTCGTCAGGTTTGACCGGGATCTGAAAACCGGCAATTTCTCGGACGAAGACGGCAATTTAAGCCCACGCCTGGACACTAACGTCCAAGGCCTGGCACGTGCCACTGGCGACCGTCTCAACCTGGCGCCAGCCGTGAGCCTGCCACTGGACTGGACGTATGGTTTCGTGAAACCAACGCTCAAGTATCAGTACACGCAATACCAGCTGGACCTGGACGGTACAGGCAAGTCCCAGATTGCCGCGCAGAGCGCAGAACAAGATCGACTCAACGGTACCTTCGACAGCAACCAGAACCGTGGCGTGCCGATTGCCAGCATCGACAGCGGCCTGTACTTCGACCGCAACACTCAATGGTTCGGCAAAAACTACCGCCAGACCCTTGAGCCACGCCTGTTTTACCTCTACGTTCCGGAAACGGACCAGGAAGACATTCCAGTCTTCGACACCAGCGAGTACACCTTCAATTACGCGTCGCTGTTCCGCGACAACCGTTTCTCCGGCACCGACCGTATCGGTGACGAGAACAAACTGTCCCTGGGCATCACCAACCGCTGGATCGAAGAAAACGGCTTCGAGCGTCAACGCATCAGCGTCGGCCAGGCCGTCTACTTCAAGGATCGCAAGGTTCAGTTGCCAGGCATCGATGCCAGGACCCGCAAGGATTCACAGTCGGACGTGTCGCCTTACGCCCTGGAATACGAATACCGCTGGAACCGCGATTGGCGCACCACCGCCGATTACAACTGGGACCCCGACAGCCACAGCCCTCGCTCGGGCAGCGCAATGTTCCACTACCAGCCTGAAGACAACCCGAACAAGGTCATCAACGCCGGCTATCGCTATCGCAATGACCAGGTCCGGTACGATCAGACTACGGGTCAATGGTCGGTGGGCGGTGGTGACTACGGAACTCCGGGCACCCCGGGTTACGTGAAGGACTACTACAAGATCCAGCAGCACGACTTCTCGGTCATGTGGCCGGTCGTGCCGCAATGGAACCTGATCAGCCGCTGGCAGTATGACTACAACCGCAACCGTACCCTGGAAGCCTTCGGTGGTTTCGAGTACGACAACTGCTGCTGGAAATTGCGCTTGATCAACCGTTACTGGGTCGACTATGACGAAACCAGTCAAGACGCTCCGGAAAACGAAAAGGGCGACCATGGCGTCTTCCTCCAAATCGTTCTGAAGGGACTCGGCGGCCTCACCGGCTCTAAAGTAGAGAGCTTCCTCGACAAAGGCATCCAAGGTTATCGTGAACGTGAAGACCAAGCTTTCTGATTGTCTGCGCCCGCTAATGCTGGGCGCGCTGTTCCTGGGTACTGCGGCCAATGCCTCGGTACAGTCCATCGATAAAGTGGTGGCCATCGTCGACAACGACGTGGTCATGCAGAGCCAGCTGGACCAACGGGTCCATGAAGTTCAGCAAACCATCGCCAAGCGCGGTGCTGCGGTACCGCCGGCCAACGTGCTGGATCAGCAGGTGCTTGAGCGTCTGATCGTCGAGAACCTGCAACTGCAGATCGGCGAACGTTCCGGTATCCGCATTACCGATGAAGAACTGAACCAGGCTGTCGGCACCATTGCCCAGCGCAATAACATGTCCGTGGATCAGTTCCGCGCCGCCCTGACTCGCGATGGCCTGTCTTACGACGAAGCCCGTGATCAGATCCGCCGCGAAATGATCATCAGCCGTGTGCGTCAGCGTCGCGTGGCGGAGCGCATCCAGGTGTCCGAACAGGAGGTGAAGAACTTCCTCGCTTCCGATCTCGGCAAGATGCAGTTGTCCGAAGAGTTTCGCTTGGCCAACATCCTGATTCCTACGCCGGAAAGCGCCAACTCCGACGCGATTCAGAATGCCGCCAAACAAGCAGACGCGGTTTACCAGCAGCTCAAGCAAGGCGCTGACTTCGGTCAGTTGGCAATCGCCAAATCCGCCAGCGAAACCGCTCTGGAAGGCGGCGACATGGGCTGGCGTAAAGCCGCTCAACTGCCACCTCCGTTCGATCGCCTGCTCAGCACCATGGCGGTCGGCGACATTACCCAGCCAATGCGCACCCCGGGCGGCTTCATCATCCTGAAGATCCTCGACAAGCGTGGCGGTGAGACCCAGGTACGTGATGAAGTGCACGTACGTCACATCCTGGTCAAACCTAGCCCGATCCGCGACGAAGAAAAAACCAGAGCCCTGGCTCAATCGCTCTACACCCGGATCGAAGCGGGCGAAGATTTCGGCGAACTGGCGAAAAGCTTCTCGGAAGACCCGGGTTCCGCTCTCAACGGCGGCGACCTGAACTGGATCGACCCGAATGCACTGGTTCCCGAGTTCCGCGAAGTGATGGCCAAGACCCCGCAAGGTCAGCTGTCCAAGCCATTCCAGACCCAATATGGCTGGCACATCCTGGAAGTCCTGGGCCGCCGCGCCACCGACAGCACCAGCCAGGCCCGTGAACAGCAAGCGATGACCGTTTTGCGTAACCGCAAATATGACGAAGAGTTGCAAACCTGGCTGCGTCAGATCCGTGACGAAGCGTACGTAGAGATCAAACTCCCTGGTGCAGACCAGGCAACGCAGTGAAACCCAAACGTTTCGCGCTGACACCCGGCGAACCGGCCGGCATAGGTCCTGACCTGTGCCTGCTGCTCGCGGCGCACGCCCAGCCTCATCCCCTGATTGCCATCACCAGCCGCGATCTGCTCCTTGAGCGGGCCGCGCAGCTGGGCGTGGTGGTCGATCTGCTGCCGGTTGCGCCGGACAGTTGGCCGGACGTACCTGCGCCGGCCAATAGCCTGTACGTCTGGGATACCCCGCTCAACGCCAGGGTCACTGCCGGGCAACTGGACAAGGCCAATGCGGCGTTCGTCCTGGAAACCCTCACCCGCGCCGGCCAGGGCTGCCTGGATGGGCACTTTGCCGGCATGATCACCGCCCCTGTACACAAGGGCGTGATCAACGAATCCGGCATCGCATTTTCCGGGCACACGGAGTTTCTCGCCGACCTGACCCATACCGCGCAAGTGGTGATGATGCTCGCCACTCGCGGATTGCGGGTAGCGCTGGTCACCACTCACCTGCCCCTGCGCGAGATTGCCGACGCAATCACGCCGGAGCGCCTGGAGCGGGTCACGCGAATCCTGCATGCCGATCTGCAAGAAAAATTCGGCATCGCCCGGCCACGCATCCTGGTCTGCGGGCTCAACCCCCATGCCGGTGAAGGCGGACACCTGGGCCATGAAGAAATCGACATCATCGAACCTACATTAGAGCGCCTGCGCGGCGAGGGCATGGACCTTCGTGGCCCCCTGCCCGCCGACACTCTGTTTACCCCCAAATATCTGGAGCACTGCGATGCGGTGCTGGCGATGTACCACGACCAGGGCCTGCCCGTGCTGAAATACAAAGGTTTCGGCGCGGCAGTCAACGTGACCCTCGGCCTGCCGATCATCCGCACCTCGGTCGACCACGGCACCGCCCTGGATCTGGCCGGCAGCGGCAAGATTGACACCGGCAGCCTGCAAGTCGCCCTGGAAACCGCCTACCAGATGGCCGAGACCCGTTTATGACCGAGCATTACCAACACCGGGCGCGCAAGCGTTTCGGCCAGAACTTCCTGCATGATGCTGGCGTTATCGACCGCATCCTGCGCTCCATCCACGCCAAACCCGAAGACCGCCTGCTGGAAATCGGCCCGGGCCAGGGTGCGCTGACTCAAGGCCTGCTCAGCAGTGGTGCCCAGCTCGACGTGGTGGAACTGGACAAGGATCTGATCCCGATCCTTAACCAGCAATTTGCCGGCAAGAGCAACTTCAACCTGCACCAGGGCGACGCACTGAAGTTCGACTTCAACAGCCTTGGCGCCGTACCGAACAGCCTGCGAGTCGTCGGCAACCTGCCGTACAACATCTCTACGCCGCTGATTTTTCACCTGCTGCATAACGCCAGCCTGATCCGCGACATGCACTTCATGCTGCAAAAGGAAGTGGTCGAGCGCATGGCCGCAGGTCCTGGTGGCGGTGATTGGGGTCGGCTGTCGATCATGGTTCAGTACCACTGCCGGGTCGAGCATCTGTTCAACGTGGGCCCGGGGGCATTCAACCCGCCACCGAAAGTCGACTCGGCCATCGTGCGCCTGGTGCCCCACGCGGTGCTGCCGCACCCGGCCAAGGATCACAAGCTGCTGGAACGCGTCGTGCGTGAAGCCTTCAATCAACGACGCAAGACCCTGCGCAACACCCTCAAGCTGCTGCTGAGCAATGCCGAGATCGAAGCCGCCGGCGTCGATGGCAGCCTGCGCCCCGAGCAGCTCGACCTGGCCGCCTTCGTGCGCCTGGCCGACAAGCTGAGCGAACAAGTCCTAGCCACTCCCAGCGCCGACTGACAAGCGATAAGCATTATCGGGTAGGACACCAGCCTTCATGTCTGGTTTACTATCCGATACTTGGCCTAGACTGAGTTCCATCAGCTACGCCCCGCGTCCCGCTTCGTTTTTAAGGCCTCTTGCATGTCCGATCCTCGTTATCAGGTCGACGTCAGCGTCGTCACTCGCTATCTGGCAGAACAATCGCAACCCGAGCACAACCGTTTTGCCTTCGCCTACACCATTACCGTGCAGAACAATGGCGAGTTACCGGCCAAGCTGCTGTCGCGCCACTGGGTGATCACCGATGGCGACGGACATGTCGAAGAGGTTCGCGGAGCAGGCGTGGTTGGCCAGCAGCCGTTGATCCAAGCGGGCGAAAGCCATACCTACAGTAGCGGCACCGTCATGACCTCCAAGGTCGGTACGATGCAAGGCACTTATGAGATGGTCGCCGCAGACGGCAAACACTTCGACGCCATCATCGCTCCATTCCGCCTGGCGGTGCCCGGAGCCCTGCACTGATGGCGACGTATGCCGTCGGCGATCTGCAAGGCTGCCTTGCAGCCCTGCAATGCCTGCTCAAGCAGGTTGGCTTCGACCCAACGAAGGATCGCCTGTGGCTGGTGGGCGACCTGGTCAACCGCGGCCCTCAATCGCTCGAGACGCTGCGTTTTCTCTATGGCATCCGCGAATCGCTTGTGTGCGTGCTCGGCAACCACGACCTGCACCTGCTGGCCGCCGGGCAGAACATCGAGCGCCTGAAGAAAGCCGACACCCTGCGCGAGATCATCGAAGCACCTGATTGCGCCGAGCTGCTGGACTGGCTGCGCCAGCAAAAAATCATGCATTACGACGAACAACGAAATGTCGCGCTGGTGCACGCCGGCGTCCCGCCGCAATGGTCACTGCGCAAGGCCCTGAAGTGCGCGGCCGAGGTCGAGACCGCCCTGCGCGACGACAACCTGTTTCCAGCCTACCTCGATGGCATGTACGGCAACGATCCGGCGAAATGGGACAACGACCTCAAGGGCATAGCCCGCCTGCGAGTGATCACCAACTATTTCACCCGGATGCGCTTTTGCACCGCCGAGGGCAAGCTTGACCTCAAGAGCAAGGAAGGTCTCGATACTGCGCCGGCAGGGCACAAACCCTGGTTCCAGCACAAGGAACGCAAGACCAAGGGCCTGAGGATCATTTTCGGCCACTGGGCAGCGCTCGAAGGCCAATGCAGCGAGCCGGGGATCTCGGCCCTCGACACCGGCTGTGTCTGGGGCGGAGCCTTGACCCTGATGAATGTCGACAGTGGCGAACGCATTGCCTGCAAATGCGACGCGCAGGGTCATGCCGCCGTGCCGCCAGTCGCCCCACGAATTTCCGAACCATCGTCAGCCAGCGCCCCGCGCTAGACTGCGCTTTCAGCCGAGCCACAGGAGCCCGCCATGAGCGAATTCAAACGTATCCCCCCGGAGCAGGCCCAAGCCCTGCGCGAACAAGGCGCAGTGGTGGTCGACGTTCGCGACCCGGCGACCTTTGCCGCCCTGCACATCAGCGGCTCGAAGCACTTGGACAACCATTCGCTGCATGCCTTCATTCAAGGCGCCGACCTGGACGCACCGACCGTTGTGGTCTGCTATCACGGTAATTCCAGCCAGGGCGCCGCCGCCTACCTGATCAGCCAGGGCTTTTCCGACGTCTACAGCATGGATGGCGGATTCGAATTGTGGCGTACGGTTTATCCTGCGGAAACAGCGCAAGGCACCGGCGAATAATTTTTTTGTAATGCGCAAGGCCCCGGCCCCCGCGGCTTAGCGCGGTGGCAGACGAACGGTCTGCCACAACTAATTACGTATCTCGCCTTTACCTCCCGAATAAGCAACTATCCTTAAGCGCAGGCCATCCAAAACAGGGGAGAGCCGGTACACCGGCGCGCGGGTCATCGGGAGTAGCTTTCGGGGCACTAAGCCTTGAGAGGGTTCTGGGGGGTAAACAGCAACTGCATATCCGGTTGCTGCCAGCATCGACTGACTGATCCGGCGTCGGCTCCACGTATCGAGCGAGGTGACGTCATGAGTATCTTTAGCCACTTCCAACAACGCTTCGAGTCCACACGCCAGGAAGAACTCTCGCTGCAAGAGTATCTTGAACTGTGCAAACAGGACCGCAGTGCCTACGTTTCCGCAGCCGAGCGTCTGTTGCTGGCCATCGGTGAACCGGAACTGCTCGACACCTCGACCAACTCGAGACTGTCGCGAATCTTTTCCAACAAGGTGATCCGCCGCTATCCGGCCTTTGAAGACTTCCACGGGATGGAAGAATGCATCGACCAGATCGTGTCGTATTTCCGCCATGCCGCCCAGGGCCTGGAAGAAAAGAAACAGATCCTCTACCTGCTCGGTCCCGTCGGCGGTGGTAAATCGTCCCTGGCCGAGAAGCTGAAACAGCTGATCGAGAAAGTGCCCTTCTACGCGATCAAGGGCTCGCCGGTATTCGAATCGCCCCTGGGTCTGTTCAACGCCACTGAAGATGGCGCGATCCTCGAGGAAGACTTCGGCATTCCGCGGCGCTACCTCAACACCATCATGTCGCCATGGGCCACCAAGCGCCTGGCCGAATTCGGCGGGGACATCAGCCAGTTCCGCGTGGTGAAACTCTATCCGTCGATCCTGAACCAGATCGCGGTGGCCAAAACCGAACCGGGCGACGAGAACAACCAGGACATTTCTGCGCTGGTAGGCAAGGTCGATATCCGCAAGCTGGAAGAATTCCCGCAGAACGATGCCGACGCCTACAGCTACTCGGGCGCATTGTGCCGGGCCAACCAGGGCCTGATGGAATTCGTCGAAATGTTCAAGGCGCCAATCAAGGTGCTGCACCCATTGCTGACCGCCACCCAGGAAGGCAACTACAACAGTACCGAAGGTCTCGGCGCGATTCCGTTCACCGGTATCCTGCTGGCCCACTCCAACGAATCGGAATGGCATACCTTCCGCAACAACAAGAACAACGAAGCCTTCATCGACCGGATCTACATCGTCAAAGTGCCGTATTGCCTGCGGGTCAGCGACGAAGTGAAGATCTACGACAAGCTCCTGTTCAACAGTTCGTTGGCCAAGGCTCACTGCGCGCCCGACACCCTGAAGATGCTCGCCCAGTTCACCGTGCTCTCGCGCCTCAAGGAGCCGGAAAACTCCAACATCTACTCCAAGATGCGGGTGTATGACGGCGAGAACCTCAAGGACACCGATCCAAAGGCTAAATCGATTCAGGAATACCGCGACAACGCCGGCGTCGACGAAGGCATGAACGGGCTGTCGACCCGCTTCGCCTTCAAGATCCTGTCGAAGGTGTTCAACTTCGATCCGCACGAAATTGCCGCCAACCCGGTACACCTGCTCTACGTACTGGAACAACAGATCGAACAGGAACAGTTCCAGGCCGAAACCCGCGAACGCTACCTGCGCTTCCTCAAGGAGTATCTGGCACCGCGCTACATCGAATTCATCGGCAAGGAGATCCAGACAGCCTATCTCGAGTCTTACAGCGAGTACGGCCAGAACATCTTCGATCGCTACGTGCTGTACGCCGACTTCTGGATCCAGGACCAGGAATACCGCGACCCGGAAACCGGCGAAATCCTCAACCGCGTCGCGCTGAACGAAGAACTGGAAAAAATCGAAAAACCGGCCGGCATCAGCAATCCGAAGGATTTCCGCAACGAAATCGTCAACTTCGTACTGCGCGCCCGGGCCAACAACAATGGCAAGAATCCGACCTGGCTCAGCTACGAAAAACTGCGGGTGGTCATCGAGAAGAAAATGTTCTCCAATACCGAGGACCTCCTGCCAGTCATCAGTTTCAACGCCAAGGCCAGTAAAGAGGATCAGCAGAAGCACAACGACTTCGTCACACGGATGGTCGAGCGGGGCTACACCGACAAACAGGTGCGACTGCTGTCCGAGTGGTACCTGCGGGTCAGAAAATCACAATAACCCGCTGCCGGTCAGACCGGTTGTCGTCAGCCAGAGACCTGTGAGCGCTTTTTCTGTTACACAGGCCTCTGGAAGGTGTTCGAAAGTCGGTAGCGAGTTCAGGCAGCATCCAAAGCGCTTGGGGGAGCGTTCAACATCCCTCGGCTCTCGGTTCGATGCTGTATCACCGCTCGCCCCTTTCAGGACAGCTTCTAAGGAGCAGTCATGAGCTATGTGATCGACCGACGTCTCAATGGCAAGAACAAGAGCACGGTGAACCGCCAGCGGTTTCTGCGGCGCTACCGTGATCACATCAAGAAGGCTGTCGAAGAGGCGGTCAGCCGGCGCTCCATTACCGATATGGAACACGGCGAACAAATCAGCATCCCCGGTCGCGACATCGACGAGCCGGTGCTTCATCACGGCCGCGGTGGCAAGCAAACGGTCGTGCACCCGGGCAACAAGGAATTCACCAGCGGCGAGCATATTGCCCGACCACCGGGAGGTGGCGGCGGCAGAGGCCCCGGCAAGGCCGGCAATTCGGGCGAAGGGATGGACGAGTTCGTCTTCCAGATCACCCAGGAGGAATTCCTCGAATTCATGTTCGAGGACCTCGAGCTGCCGAACCTGGTCAAACGCAACCTGACCGGCACCGATACCTTCAAGACCGTGCGCGCCGGGATCAGCAACGAAGGCAACCCGTCGCGGATCAACATCATCCGCACCCTGCGTTCCGCCCACGCCCGGCGAATCGCCCTGTCCGGCAGCAGCCGGGCAAAACTGCGTGAAGCCAAGGAAGAACTTCTGCGACTCAAGCAGGAAGAACCGGACAATTTCGGCGATATCCAGGAAATCGAAGCAGAAATCGAAAAACTCAGCGCGCGTATTCACCGCATACCGTTTCTCGACACATTCGACCTCAAGTACAACCTGCTCATCAAGCAACCCAACCCCAGTTCCAAGGCCGTGATGTTCTGCCTGATGGACGTGTCCGGCTCGATGACCCAGGCCACCAAGGACATCGCCAAACGCTTTTTTATCCTGCTGTACCTGTTTCTCAAGCGCAACTACGACAAGATCGACGTTGTGTTCATCCGACACCACACCAGCGCCCGCGAAGTGGATGAAGAGGAGTTTTTCTACTCCCGGGAAACCGGCGGCACCATCGTCTCCAGCGCCTTGAAACTGATGCAGGAGATCATGGCCGAGCGCTATCCGAGCAACGAGTGGAACATCTATGCCGCCCAGGCCTCCGACGGTGACAACTGGAACGACGATTCTCCGATCTGCCGCGACATCCTGATCAACCAGATCATGCCGTTCGTGCAGTACTACACTTACGTTGAGATCACCCCACGCGAACACCAGGCCCTGTGGTTCGAATATGAACGCATCGCCGAAGCCTTTTCTGACACTTTTGCCCAGCAACAACTGGTCTCGGCCGGGGATATCTATCCGGTCTTCCGTGAACTCTTCCAGCGCAGGTTAGTGACATGACCGCCAAAGAGCAGAAGCGCCAACCCATTTCCACCGGTTCGGAATGGACGTTCGAGCTGATCCAGGCCTACGACAAGGAAATCAGTCGCCTGGCGGCTCGTTATGCCCTGGATACGTATCCCAACCAGATCGAAGTGATCACCGCCGAGCAGATGATGGACGCCTACGCCTCCGTCGGCATGCCGCTGGGCTATCACCATTGGTCCTACGGCAAACACTTCCTCAGCACTGAGAAATCCTACAGCCGTGGCCAGATGGGGCTGGCTTACGAGATTGTGATCAACTCGGACCCATGCATCGCCTATCTGATGGAAGAAAACACCATCTGCATGCAGGCACTGGTCGTCGCCCATGCCTGCTATGGGCATAACAGCTTCTTCAAGGGCAATTACCTCTTCCGCACCTGGACCGATGCCAGCTCGATCATCGACTACCTGGTGTTCGCCAAGCAATACATCATGCAGTGCGAAGAGCGCCACGGCATCGACGCAGTGGAGGACTTGCTCGATTCCTGCCATGCGCTGATGAACTACGGCGTTGACCGCTACAAACGCCCCTATCCGATTTCGGCCGAGGAAGAACGTCGCCGACAAAAGGATCGGGAAGAACATCTGCAGAAGCAGATCAACGACCTGTGGCGGACCATTCCCAAAGGCGCGGACAAATACAGCGACAAGGACAATGCACGCTTCCCCGCCGAACCTCAGGAAAACATCCTCTATTTCATCGAAAAACACGCACCGCTGCTCGAGCCCTGGCAACGGGAAATCGTGCGGATCGTGCGCAAGATCGCCCAGTATTTCTATCCACAACGCCAGACTCAGGTGATGAACGAGGGGTGGGCCACGTTCTGGCATTACACCCTGATGAACGACCTGTACGACGAAGGCCTGGTGACCGACGGCTTCATGATGGAATTTCTAACGTCCCACACTAGCGTGGTCTATCAGCCCGGTTTCGATAGCCCCTATTACAACGGCATCAACCCCTACACCCTGGGCTTTGCCATGTACCGCGACATCCGGCGCATGTGTGAAAACCCTACCGAGGAGGATTACCGCTGGTTCCCGGAAATTGCCGGCACCGACTGGCTGTCGAGCATCAAGTTCGCCATGAGCAGCTTCAAGGACGAGAGCTTCATCCTGCAGTACCTGTCACCCAAAGTGATCCGCGACCTGAAGCTGTTCAGCATTCTCGATGACGACCAGAAAGAAGACCTGCTGGTCCCGGCGATTCACGACGAAGGAGGTTACCGCATCATCCGGGAAACCCTGGCGGCGCAGTACAACCTGGGCAATCGCGAACCCAACGTGCAGATCTACAGCATCGACCGGCGAGGCGACCGCTCCCTGACCTTGCGCCACCAGCAACACGACCGAAAACCGCTGGGCGAGTCCACGGAGGAAGTCCTCAAGCACCTGCATCGCCTCTGGGGCTTCGACATTCACCTGGAAACCTTGCAAGGCGACCAAGTGATGAAAACCCACCATGTTCCGCCCAGAGGCGAGCACAGCGAGGGAGAATACGGCCGGCTGGATCTGGCGGTCATCCATCTTTGATCCTGTTTCTGCCTCCGGAAGTTCGACGCAAAGGTTATTCTGTCGAGCTAACGGAGGTTTTTTATGCAGATTTATAAAGTCGGTGGCGCCGTTCGCGATCGCCTGCTGGGCAAACCTGTCACCGATATCGATTGGGTCGTGGTGGGCGCGACCACCGAAGAAATGCTCGCCAAGGGCTTTCGCCCGGTGGGCGCGGACTTTCCGGTGTTTCTTCACCCAAAAAGCGGTGAGGAATACGCCCTCGCCCGGACCGAACGCAAAAGCGGGCGCGGTTACGGCGGCTTCACCTTTCACGCCAGCCCTGAAGTCACCCTCGAAGAAGACTTGATCCGTCGCGATTTGACGATCAATGCCATGGCTGAAGACGAGCAACAGCACCTGACGGATCCCTACCATGGCCGGCGCGATCTCGAGGCCCGCCTGCTTCGACACGTTTCCCCCGCGTTTGCCGAAGATCCCCTCAGGGTTCTACGTGTTGCCCGCTTTGCGGCGCGTTACGCCGATTTGGGTTTCACCGTTGCGCCCGAAACACTGGAATTGATGCGCCAACTCAGCGAGTCGGGCGAGTTGCAGGCCTTGACCGCGGAGCGGAGCTGGAAGGAAATTTCTCGCGCACTGCTGGAAGATCGGCCACAGGTGTTCATTGAGGTGCTGCGCGAGTGTGGCGCGCTCAAGGTGCTGATGCCGGAAGTCGATGCACTGTTCGGCGTACCGCAACCGCCAGCCCATCATCCGGAAATCGACACTGGCGTGCATACCCTGAGCGTGCTCGAGCAAGCTGCGCAGTACAAACAACCGCTGACGGTGCGCTGGGCCTGCCTGCTGCACGACCTGGGAAAAGGATTGACGCCCGAGGAAGAATGGCCCCGCCACATTGCCCATGAGCACAAGGGGTTAAAGCTGATCAAGGCGGTCAATCAACGCTTCAAGGCGCCGAGGGACTGCCAGGAACTGGCGATGCTGGTGGGCGAATATCATACTCATGGCCATCGCGCCCTCGAACTGAAGGCGTCGACCTTGCTGGAGCTGCTGCAGAGTTTCGACATCTACCGTCGACCGCAACGGTTCGAGGAATTTATCGCGGCGTGCGAAATGGACGCCCGTGGTCGCAAAGGGCTGGAGCAACGAAGTTATCCACAGGCGGATTATTTACGCGGGGCGGCGAATGCAGCCCGCAGCGTGGCGGTTCAGCCGTTGCTGGAGAAGGGATTCAAAGGGCCGGAGCTGGGCGAGGCGATCAAGCGTGAACGCCTCAAGGCACTGAAGGCTTACAAAGAGATGGCGTCTGTCTGAAAGCTATCGCGGGCAAGCCCGCTCCCACAGGTTTACGCCAACCCTGTGGGAGCGAGCCGGCTCCGGACGCAGATCCGACGAAGACGTCAGTCCGATCACAACAAATTCGAAGGCGTCAGCTGCTGACCACGCCACTCAAACGCCACCGGCGCCAACACCTGATCAATCCGCGCCTCACCCCACAACGTCGCAAAACTTTTGCCGACGCCCGGATGCACGCGATCCGGCGCTATCAACGACAACGGCCACAATACGAAGGCATTCTTCAGGATTTCCGCCCGCGGCAACATCAAACCATCGAAATTGCCCACCAGATCACCAAACAGCAGCACGTCGATGTCCAGCGGCAAACCCTTGCGGTCCGGCGCGTAACGGCCGTTGTCCGCCTCGATGAATTTCAATCGACGGTCCAGCTCCATCAGCGGCAGATCGGTGTAGGCCGAGACCACGAAGTTGAAAAACGGCCCGCTTTTGATCCCCACCGGCTGGCTTTCGAATACCGCCGAGCAGCGTATATCCACCAGAAAACCTGCCAAGGCCTCCAGGCCAGCCTGCAAATGGGATTCACGCTCGATATTGCTGCCGAGCCCGAGATACACCTGAGTCAGCGACATCCGCGCTCGATCTCCACGCCCACACCACCCGTGGCAGCCGGGACCGCACCTGGCTTGGTCAGCTTCAGGCGCATCCAGGTGATGTTGAACTCACCCATCAGGACCTCAACCAGGCGTTCGGCAAACGTCTCGACCAACTGGTACTGCGCCTGCTCGGCAAACGCCTGGATGCGCGAGGAAACGCTCGCGTAATCGAGCGCCAGGGTCAGGTCGTCACCGGCAGCGGCCGGGCGATTATCCCAGGCGAAGCTCAGATCAAGACGCAAGCACTGTCGGATGCCTCGCTCCCAGTCGTAGGCACCAATCACGGTGTCGACTTCCAGGCCCTCGATAAACACTCTGTCCAAGCACTCTTCTCCGCTGCACGACAAGGGCGCAATGCGCCGTTAGAATCAGGGCGTCCTCGCCCGGAATAGTTAGCATGTTTTGGTTACTGGCGACCCTCGCCTACCTGCTCGGCTCTCTGTCCTTTGCCATTTTGCTCAGCCGCCTGACCGGTACCCCCGACCCGCGAATGAGTGGCTCGGGCAATGCCGGTGCCACCAACATGCTGCGCCTGGCCGGCAAAAAGCTCGCCACCCTGACCCTGCTCGGCGACCTCTGCAAGGGCCTGCTGCCGGTGCTGATTGCAGGCGCTGCGGGGCTTTTGCTGCAGGAACAGGCCTGGATCGGCATCTGTGCCGTCATCGGCCACCTGTTCCCATTGTACTTCCGCTTTCGCGGTGGCAAGGGTGTCGCCACCGCTGCCGGAATGTTACTGGGCCTCTATCCGCCTGCAGCACTGCTGGCCGTCTGCGCCTGGCTGCTGACGTTCTACCTGACCCGCACCAGCTCGCTTGCCGCATTGATCGCCACGCCGCTGACCCTGCCATTGCTGGCCTGGCAAGAACCAGCAGCACTGCTGCCCATGAGCGCGCTCACAGGGCTGATCGTCTGGCGTCATCGCGGCAATCTACGCGACCTGCTTGCCGGGCGCGAACGGCATTTTTAATACCGCACGTGAACACCGCTCATCACAGCGCCGTCAATTGCTCCATCGGCCAGCGCGCCTGAACACTGATCGCCAGGCTTTCATGCTGGCCAGCCTGCAAGCGCTGGCAACCGGCAAAGGCAATCATCGCGCCATTATCCGTACAGAACTCCGGACGGGCATAGAACACATCGCCGCGCATGTCCCCGAGCATTTTCTCCAGAGAAGTGCGCAATGCCTTGTTGGCGCTGACGCCCCCAGCGATCACCAGGCGCTTCATACCTGCATGTTTCAGGGCACGCTTGCACTTGATGGTCAAAGTCTCCACCACGGCCTGCTGGAACGCCAGCGAGATGTCGCAACGGGCTTGCTCGCTGTCGTCCCCGGCGCTGACGCATTGCTGCCAAGTGTTCAGGGCGAAGGTTTTCAAGCCGCTGAAGCTGAACGCCAGGCCGGGACGGTCACACATCGGACGCGGAAAAGTGAATCGTCCTGCCACCCCTTGCTCCGCCAGACGCGCGATTTCCGGGCCACCCGGATAATTGAGACCCATCATCTTCGCGGTCTTGTCGAATGCTTCACCGGCAGCATCGTCGAGGGTCTCGCCCAAGAGCGTGTATTGACCGATACCGTCGACCTGAACCAGCTGCGTATGACCGCCCGACACCAACAAAGCGACGAACGGAAATTGCGGCGGTTGCGCCTCCAGCATCGGCGCCAGCAAATGGCCTTCCATGTGGTGCACGCCGAGAGCCGGAATGCCCCAGGCAAAGGCCAGCGCCTGGGCGCAGGAAGCGCCCACCAAAAGCGCACCGACCAGCCCGGGACCCGCGGTATAGGCGATTGCGTCGATTTCGGTCGGCACGCAGTCGGCTTCAGCCAACACCTGACGAATCAAGGGCAGCATGCGCTTGACGTGGTCACGCGAAGCCAGCTCCGGCACCACACCGCCATAGGCACGGTGCAGGTCGATCTGGCTGAACAGCGCGTCGGCCAGCAGGCCGCGTTCACTGTCGTAAAGTGCGACACCGGTTTCGTCGCAGGAGGTTTCTAATCCCAGTACTAGCATGGGTTTGCGCCTTGTTTAGGCTGAATTCGAAGGCGCGCATAATAGTCGCCACGGGATGCCCCGACCAGCGGTTTTCGATCAGAGGCTTTGCATTCCGAGCGATGAGGGGTTAACATCCGCAACCCTTAAAAACCGACGTCTTCAAGTGCTCTTTTGCCACGAGGATGTTGACCCCGGTAATGAATGAAGGTAGCTCTGGATGCCAGCCGTCAAAGTAAAAGAGAACGAACCCTTCGACGTAGCTCTGCGTCGTTTCAAGCGCTCCTGCGAAAAAGCCGGTGTACTGGCTGAAGTTCGTAGCCGCGAATTCTACGAGAAGCCTACTTCTGAGCGTAAGCGTAAAGCAGCAGCCGCTGTTAAGCGTCACGCCAAGAAAGTTCAGCGCGAACAGCGCCGCGCCGTTCGTCTGTACTAATACACAGACGTTCGTAGCAAGCTTCTGCCAAGCCCGGCCCTCAGCCGGGCTAATGGCATTTGCGGAATACGCTTGATGCTTCACCGTCAAAGCCGCAGACGCGACCGAGACAAACCTGCTTCACAGCGTCAGACCTGGCTCTTTTGCCAGCGGTGCACGTCTTTTCTGACGAGCCTTCCAAGGCTACTGACGAGCACACCCACTGATTCCTCTCACGACGATCAGCCCAAGGTACCTTCTTGCGTGCCCGCTTATGAGCGATCCGAGGCCATCGACTGGCCGCAGCGGATTTCAGCGCAATATTTTCAAATAGTCGAATACTGATTGGCACTAACGTCAGTGGATTTTCGGCAGATACACTTCCCGACAACGATTACGCAGACGACACTGGTCGAGCCGTATATTTTGCGCGCCTTCAACAATGACCCGCATTCGGCTGCCCTTTGTTTCGGGCCCATTTCAGCGCAGATGACGAGAACGCCATGGCCGGGCTAATTCCCCAGAGCTTCATTGACGACCTTCTGAACCGCACCGACATCGTCGATGTGGTCAGCTCGCGCCTGCAAATGAAAAAGGCCGGCAAGAACTACACCGCCTGCTGCCCCTTTCACAAAGAAAAAACCCCGTCATTCAGCGTCAGCCCCGACAAACAGTTCTATTACTGCTTCGGCTGCGGCGCTGGCGGCAATGCCCTCGGCTTCATGATGGACCACGACAACCTGGATTTCGTCCAGGCTGTCGAAGAACTGGCCAAAGCCGCCGGCATGGAGATCCCCCGCGAAGAAAGCGGCCGCCCGCACAAACCGCGACAGCCGACCGATTCGCCACTGTACCCGCTGCTCACGGCTGCCGCCGACTTTTACCGTCAGGCTCTCAAAAACCATCCATCGCGCAAAGCCGCTGTGGATTACTTGAAGGGACGCGGGCTAACGGGCGAAATCGCCCGGGACTTCGGCCTCGGCTTCGCCCCGCCCGGCTGGGACAACCTGTTCAAGCATTTGAGCAGCGACACCCTGCAACAAAAAGCCATGGTCGATGCCGGCCTGCTGATCGAAAACGCCGAAACCGGCAAACGCTATGACCGCTTTCGCGATCGCGTGATGTTTCCGATCCGCGACAGCCGCGGGCGCATCATTGCTTTCGGCGGCCGGGTATTGGGCGACGACAAGCCGAAATACCTGAACTCGCCGGAAACCCCGGTATTCCATAAAGGCCAGGAACTCTACGGCCTCTATGAAGCACGCAAGCACAACCGCAACCTCGACGAAATCATCGTCGTCGAAGGCTATATGGACGTTATTGCCCTGGCCCAGCAAGGCCTGCGCAATGCCGTAGCCACCTTGGGCACCGCCACCAGCGAAGAGCATTTGAAGCGCCTGTTTCGCGTCGTGCCCAACGTGCTGTTCTGCTTCGACGGCGACCAGGCGGGCCGTAACGCCGCGTGGCGGGCGCTGGAGGCCACCCTTCCCTGCCTGCAAGACGGGCGCCGGGCGCGCTTCCTGTTCCTGCCTGAGGGCGAGGACCCGGACACTTTGGTCCGCTCCGAAGGCACCGACGCTTTCCGCGCGCGCATCAACCAGCATGCCCAGCCATTGGCGGACTATTTTTTCCAGCAGCTGACAGAAGAATCGGACCCGCGCTCGCTCGAAGGCAAGGCCCACATGGCCACCCTCGCCGCGCCGCTGATCGACAAGGTCCCGGGCGCCAACCTGCGCATCCTCATGCGTCAACGACTGAGCGAAATCACCGGCCTTAGCGGTCAAGCGGTAAGCCAGCTGGTGCAAAGCGCCCCCCAGGAAGCGCCACCGGCGTACGACCCGGGCATCGATTACGACGCCACGCCGGATTACAGCGACTACCATCAGCCGCAGGCACAAGAAATGTATGTGCCGCAGCAGGAATGGACGCCGAAGAAACCCGGCGCCGGCGGAAAAAAATGGGACAAAAAACCCTGGGACAAGAACGGCAAGCGCGGCGGTGATCGCGATCAACCGCGTGCTCCACGGGTGCCGGCCGCCGTAGAACCGCCAACCCTGGCTGCGCTGCGAACGCTGCTGCATCACCCGCAACTGGCCAAAAAAGTCGAAGATGCCGGACACTTTGCCGCCGAAGATCACACCAATACACAATTGCTGGTGGCACTGCTCGAAGCCGTACAGAAGAATCCCAAGCTAAACTCATTTCAGTTGATCGCGCGTTGGCACGGTACCGAGCAAGGACGTTTGCTCAAGGCGCTGGCAGAAAAGGAATGGCTGATTGACGGAGATAACCTTGAACAACAGTTTTTCGACACCATTAATAGCTTGTCAGCCCGCCAACGCGAGCGAAACCTGGAACAACTGCTCAGGAAAGCACGTCAAAGTGAACTGACCAGCGACGAGAAAAATCAACTGCGCGACCTTTTAAGTCGCAATGTTTCCGCATCAAGCCCGACCTCAACTGGCGCGTGAGGTCATAGCTCAGGTATAATCCTCGGCTTGTTTTTTGCCCGCCAAGACCTTCAGTGGATAGGGTGTTATGTCCGGAAAAGCGCAACAGCAGTCTCGTATCAAAGAGTTGATCACACTTGGTCGTGAGCAGGGCTACCTGACTTACGCGGAGGTCAACGACCACCTGCCGGAGGATATTTCAGATCCGGAACAGGTGGAAGACATCATCCGCATGATCAATGACATGGGGATCAACGTATTCGAGGTTGCGCCAGATAAGGATTCCCTTATGCTGGCCGACGCCGATACCGACGAAGCCGCGGCCGAAGAGGCAGCAGCAGCGTTGGCAGCGGTCGAGACCGACATTGGTCGCACCACCGACCCAGTGCGCATGTACATGCGTGAAATGGGTACGGTAGAGCTCCTCACACGTGAAGGCGAAATTGAAATCGCCAAGCGTATTGAAGAGGGCATCCGCGAAGTGATGGGCGCAATCGCGCACTTCCCTGGCACGGTTGACCATATTCTCTCCGAATACACTCGCGTCACCACCGAAGGTGGCCGCCTGTCCGACGTCCTGAGCGGTTATATCGACCCGGACGACGGCATTGCGCCGCCTGCAGCCGAAGTGCCACCGCCTGTCGACCCGAAAGCCGTGAAAGCGGACGACGACACCGACGACGATGATGCCGACGCCACCGATGACGAAGAAGAAGCCGAAAGCGGTCCGGATCCGGTCATCGCCGCACAGCGCTTTGGCGCTGTCGCCGATCAGATGGAAATCACCCGCAAGGCGCTGAAAAAGCACGGTCGTGGCAACAAGCTGGCAATTGCCGAGCTGATTGCCCTGGCTGAGCTGTTCATGCCGATCAAACTGGTGCCGAAGCAATTCGAAGGCCTGGTCGAGCGTGTTCGCAGTGCCCTGGATCGTCTGCGTCAGCAAGAGCGCGCGATCATGCAACTGTGCGTGCGTGATGCCCGCATGCCGCGTGCAGACTTCCTGCGCCAGTTCCCGGGCAATGAAGTCGACGAAAGCTGGTCCGATGCATTGGCCAAAGGCAAAAGCAAATACGCTGAAGCCATTGGTCGCCTGCAACCGGACATCATTCGTTGCCAGCAGAAGCTGACCGCGCTGCAAACCGAAACCGGTTTGACGATCGCCGAGATCAAGGACATCAACCGTCGCATGTCGATCGGTGAGGCCAAGGCCCGCCGCGCGAAGAAAGAGATGGTTGAAGCCAACTTGCGTCTGGTGATCTCCATCGCCAAGAAGTACACCAACCGTGGCCTGCAATTCCTCGATCTGATCCAGGAAGGCAACATTGGCTTGATGAAAGCGGTAGACAAGTTCGAATACCGCCGCGGCTACAAATTCTCGACTTATGCCACCTGGTGGATCCGTCAGGCGATCACTCGCTCGATCGCCGACCAGGCCCGCACTATCCGTATTCCGGTGCACATGATCGAGACGATCAACAAGCTCAACCGCATTTCCCGGCAGATGTTGCAGGAAATGGGTCGCGAACCGACCCCGGAAGAGCTGGGCGAACGCATGGAAATGCCTGAGGACAAAATCCGCAAGGTATTGAAGATCGCTAAAGAGCCGATCTCCATGGAAACCCCGATCGGTGATGACGAAGACTCCCATTTGGGTGACTTCATCGAAGACTCGACCATGCAGTCGCCAATCGATGTCGCCACCGTTGAGAGCCTTAAAGAAGCGACTCGCGAAGTACTGTCCGGCCTCACTGCCCGTGAAGCCAAGGTACTGCGCATGCGCTTCGGTATCGACATGAATACCGACCACACCCTCGAGGAGGTTGGTAAGCAGTTCGACGTGACCCGTGAACGGATTCGTCAGATCGAAGCCAAGGCGCTGCGCAAGCTGCGCCACCCGACGAGAAGCGAGCATCTGCGCTCCTTCCTCGACGAGTGATCAAAAAACCCCCGGCCCAGGCCGGGGGTTTTGCTTTTTGCAGATAAAATTCCCCACGCTTCACTCCCGCCTGATTGCCCGTCTACACTCGACACATTCCCCCGTGCCGCAACGAGATTGTTATGCCCAGACTGCCGACCGTGCTTTTTTTGCTGTCGCTGATAACCTGGACCGCAACGGCTGGCGCGCTGACTCTGACCGACGAAGAACGTAGCTGGCTGGCGGCTCACCCGGACTTGCGCCTGGGCGTCGATGCGTCGTGGCCGCCCTTCGAGTTTCGCGACGATCAGGGCCGCTACCAGGGCCTGGCCGCGGACTACATCAACATGATTCGGCAACGCCTGGCCATCAAGCTCACGCCCATCGAGCCGGTCAGCTGGACGGTTGTCCTCGAGCAGGCCAAACAAGCGAAGCTGGACCTGCTGCCCGGCATCATGTCGACCCCGGAGCGTCAGACTTACCTGTCGTTCACCCGCCCCTACCTGGACTTTCCGATCGTCATTCTTGCCCATGTCGGAGGCCCCCAGCCGCGCAAACTGGCAGACCTGTACGGCCTGAAAATCGCCGTGGTGGACAATTACGCCCCCCATGAGCTGCTGCGTACGCACCACCCTGACCTGAACCTGGTGGCAATGCCCAATGTCAGCTCAGCCTTGCAGGCACTGGCCACCGATGAGGTGGACGCCGTAGTCGGCGATCTCGCCTCCAGCATCTGGAGCCTGCGCCAGCTCAAGCTCGACGGGCTTTATGTCAGCGGCGAGACCCCCTATCGCTATCAACTGGCCATGGGCGTGCCCAAGGACAACAAGATGCTGGTGGGCATCCTGGACAAGGTCCTGGCCGATATGACCCCGGAAGAAATCAGCGCAATCCAGGAGCACTGGGTCGGCAACGTCCTCGATCATCGAACGTTCTGGTCCGATGTACTGGTTTACGGCCTGCCCGGTTTACTGCTGTTGATCAGTGTGCTGGCCGTGGTGATACGGATCAACCGTCGGCTGAGTTCGGAAATCGCCCGCCGGGTCGATCTGGAACAGGAGTTGCGCAGCAGCGAATACCACTACCGCGGACTGGTAGAAAGTCTTTCGGCCATCGCCTGGGAAGCAAGGATCACCGATTTCACCTACAGCTACGTCTCGCCCCATGCCGAGGCCCTGCTAGGCTACCCCCTGTCCCACTGGCTGATTCCGGGCTTCTGGCGCAACATCATTCACCCCGCTGACCTGACCCGCGCCCAGACCTTCTGCGATCAGGAAGTCCTCGCCGGGCGCGATCATTCCCTCGATTACCGGGTCATCACCGCCGACGGCCGTTGTCTGTGGGTGCGTGACATCGTCAGCCTGATCGAGCACGGCCATGAACCGGTGATGCGCGGGCTGATGATCGACATCAGCGATGCCAAGCGCACCGAAGAAGCATTGCGCCTGTCGGAACAGAAGTTCGCCTCGGTATTCCAGCAATGCCCGGACATCCTGGTCATCGCGCGGCTTTCCGACGGCTGTTTGCTGGAGGTCAACAACGCGTTCGAAGAACAGATCGGCCTCAAGGCTGAAGACGTCATCGGCCGGTCCGCCACCGACCTGAACATCTGGGGCATCCCCGGCGTCGGGCCGGGCTTGTTGCAGCGGTTGCAGGCCGGCAGCATTCGTAACCTGGAGATGCCCTTTCGCCGCAACAATGGCCAAGTGTTTACCGGCCTGATTTCCGCCGAACCCTTCGACCTCGACACCACCCCTGCGCTGGTGGTCGTCGTGCGCGACATCAGTCAGCTCAAGGAAACCCAACAACAGCTGCAAACCTCCGAAGAGAAATTCGCCAAGGCTTTCCATGCCTCCCCCGACGGTTTGCTGCTGTCCCGGCAAAGCGACGGCTTGCTGCTGGAGGTCAACGAAGGGTTTAGTCGCATCACCGGCTTCAACAGCGCGATGTCCGTGGATCGCTCGGCGCTCGAGCTGGGGATCTGGGTCAACCTCAACGAACGCAAACAGATGCTCGACCTGCTGCACCGTGACGGTTTCGTCCGCGACTTCAGCTGCCACATCCGCCGCAGCGACGGCCAGATCCGCCTCTGCGAAGTCTCCAGCCGGCCACTGCCGATCGGCGACGAAGATTGCATGCTGACCATCGCCCGAGACATCACCGAGCGGCACTTGATGCAGGAGAAACTGCAACAGGCTGCCACCGTGTTCGAAAGCACGGCCGAAGGGGTGTTGATCACCGACACTCAACAACACATCAGCGCGGTCAATCGCGCGTTTACCGAAATCACCGGCTACAGCGAGAGCGAAGCATTGGGCCACACCCCTCGCCTGCTCGCCTCCGGCCTGCACGACAGCGCGTTCTATGCCGCCATGTGGCACCAACTGACCGCCGAAGGGCATTGGCAGGGCGAGATTTCCAATCGACGCAAGAACGGCGAGCTCTACCCGAGCTGGCTGACCATCAGCGCGGTGCGCAACCGGGACAAATTCATCACCCACTTTGTGGCCGTGTTCGCGGACATTTCCAGCCTCAAGCACGCCCAGGCCAAGCTCGATTACCAGGCGCACCACGACCCGTTGACCGGCCTGCCGAACCGCACCCTGTTCGAAAGCCGGCTGCTGACCGCGCTCAACAACCAACAGGAAAACGGGGGCCAGGGCGCCGTGCTGTTCCTCGACCTGGACCGCTTCAAACACATCAACGACAGCCTGGGGCACCCGGTCGGCGACCTGTTGCTCAAAGGCATCGCCGTGCGCCTCAAGGAACAGTTGCGCGACATCGATACCGTGGCGCGCCTGGGCGGCGACGAATTCATCATCCTGCTCCCCGGCCTGCAGCAATCCAGCGACGCCGACAACATCGCGACCAAGCTGCTCAATTGCTTCAGCGCGCCCTTCCAGGCCGGCGTGCACGAGTTTTTCATCAGTGCCAGCATTGGCACCAGCCTCTACCCCAAGGACGGCTGTGACGTCGCCACCCTGGTCAAGAACGCCGATGCGGCGATGTATCGCTCCAAAGCCAAGGGGCGCAATCGGGTCGAAAGCTACACCCGCGACCTCACCGCCCAAGCCAGCGAGCGCGTCGCGCTGGAGCACGAACTGCGACGCGCCATCGAACGCAATGAACTGTTCCTGCACTATCAGCCCAAGATCAGCCTGGACAACCATCGCCTGGTCGGCGCTGAAGCACTCATTCGCTGGCGTCATCCGACCTTCGGCGATGTGCCGCCGGAGCACTTCATTCCCCTGGCCGAAGAAAACGGCATGATCCTGCAAATCGGCGACTGGGTACTCGAGACCGCCTGCCGGCAGATGTACGAATGGAACCAGGTTTACGAATGCCTCGGCCCACTGTCGGTCAACCTCGCCGGCGCGCAACTGCGCCAGCCGAACCTGCTCGGCCGCATCGAACAATTGCTCAAGGACAACGGCCTGCGCCCTGATTTCCTGCAACTGGAAATCACCGAAAACTTCATCATGAGCCAGGCCGAAGAAGCGCTGGCAGTGCTGCATCAACTCAAACACCTGGGCGTGCAACTGGCGATCGACGACTTCGGCACCGGCTACTCGTCCCTGAGCTACCTCAAACGCCTGCCCCTGGACATCCTCAAGATCGACCAGTCCTTCGTCCGCGGCTTGCCGGACGATCCCCACGATGCAGCCATCGTTCGCGCCATCATCGCCCTGGGCCGCAGCATGCAATTCACCGTGATCGCCGAGGGCGTCGAGACCCTCGCGCAGCAGCAATTCCTCACCGCGGAGGGCTGTGAACAGATCCAGGGCTACATCGTCAGCCTGCCATTGCAACCAGCCGAATTCGCAGCGACGTTTCTTCGTACAGCCAAATTGGATTTTTCGGATAGCACAGCCGGGAAACCATCGCTATAATCCGCGGCCTACTGAGGGCCTATAGCTCAGTTGGTTAGAGCAGAGGACTCATAATCCTTTGGTCCACGGTTCAAGTCCGTGTGGGCCCACCAAACAAGAAAGCCGCGCAATGCGCGGCTTTCGACGAATTAATGATTGACGTGAATATTTACTTTCATTAGATTTGACTCGTCGAAGCGACTGACCGGATGAGATTGAGCGCTTCCCAGCAGCGAAAGCTGTAACCGCGCAAGGCGGTTCGCAAGTGGTGTCCGGATCTGCTTTACCGAATCGAAAAAGACGCCTACGGCGTCTTTTTTCGTTTCAGCCCCTAGCGCTTGGTCGAGCTCGCTTGCCGCAGGTAGACCTTACCGCACAGCAAAATAAACCCCATCTTGCCCAGCAGCCTCGGCGGCTGTTCGGTTTGGTGGTAAGCACTCTCAACTACCAGATTAAGATCCTGCGGCTTTTCCTTGGCGGCACGACGTATCTCAAAGAACACGTGGTAAGGCCCGGCCGGGTCCTGAATCGTCATAGAGTATGCCCAGTTGCGCCGCGCAGCGGTCTCACGGACTTTGGACCGGGGATGGTTTAACCCCTGGATCACCGTCGGCAGTTCCAATGACAACCGGAATCGGATTGCACAGAAAGTGCGCGGTCGTCCGGCACCGTCGAGAATGATCGGCTCCCCGACCGGATGCGTCGCCTGATCGTAACCCTGGCTGAAACAGTGGCTCGAAAAAGTGACGTGCACGCGCAAATCACGCCCGGCCAACTGACTCGCAATCGTGAAGGTGAACGGTTCAAGGTGAGCAAAATCGTAAGTCTGATCACCAATGATCAGCACTGGAAAATAGGCGGTCACTTCGGTCTCCATTCCGCCAACCTCTAGCCAAGGCTCGACGCCACGAAAAAGAACCAATGATCAACAAGAGACCGCCGCCGTGTATGTCAGACGCTTCCGAAAATGATGCCCATCACGCGTCCTGAAATAGATACGCATCTGATTTTTGGACGAGACAAACAAAAAAACCGCTAAATGCGCGGCTTTTTCGTATTTGGCGATTGGGTTTTGCAGATGCTTTTTTATTGCTCAGCTTGCAAAGTTTTCGATCTTTACCTGTCGCGCAGCGTACTGATGTACATGTCGGTACGTCGCTCCATCCTGGAGATCGTAGCCTGGTTGATGTGCAGCGTTTTGGCCAAGGTCTCTTGGCTCAACTCTTGGGCCTTACGCAACTGGTGCAGGGGCATTTCTTTCAGATGCTTTTGGTACTGCTGCTCTACATTAGCTCGAGATTCCGGCGTCATGCGAGCTTGAAGTTCAGCAAATTTCTTAGCCATCATTGCGGCCCTCTTTGCGCAGTGTTTTCAAATATGCATCAGACAATTTATCCGCCAGGCAATATGCCCTTCGAGAATATGATCTCAAGGGAATAACTTTATGAGCTAAAAAGGCCGTCCGACCACCCTCGCTCCGTGCTGAAATTGTTAACGAGAGTTTCGATCGATCCTGAACGTGGCGCCTGGCTCGCAATTGACTGCTGAGCGATGGCAGATCGATGACACGCGCGAAATGCTGTCAAGAAGCTTCAAATACAAGCCGTTTGCATGTTTTGCGTTTAAGTGTTGTTTACTGAAGGTGCCGAAATATCGGATGACGTCCTAGGACCTTGTAGGCAAACTCCGAAAATTGCATTTGGGCACTTTGATGCCTTGTTGGGCTTTTCTTCGGCGGGATACTCTCCGGACGTCGCTGACCATTCAGCGATCGGGCTTGGAAACCCGTCTAGTCAAGTCAAGCGCAACAGTCCCATCACGACTCCAGACGTTTTTACGGCTGCGACTCAGTGTTATGGCAGCTGTGCGTGGGACGTCTTCGGACGTGCCGGTTTCCTTGGCTCCCGGTTTCCAACCTGCGCACAGCTGCCACCCATTCGCTTGGAAACGAACGAGGCAGCTCTTTAAGCCAAGGAGTTACATCATGACAAAAGCAAATCCATCTGATCATTCAGAACTGAAAACCATCGGCTTCACCCCCTTCCTGTATCTCTCGGACCAACCGCTGTTCCACGTCTGCCGCAACGTCCCCATCGCCGACGCCCTGGCCCAAGCCTCCAACCTGCTGTTCCTCGCCAAATCCCTGACCGTCGATGCCGCCTACGCCCAAGACTCCGATCGCCACGCATGGGCCGCGCACTATCTGACAACGATGAGCAAAGCGGTGATTGATGATGTGGTGAAGGTGCTGACGCGGGAGCCGGCTCGGATGGCATCCGAAAAATAACGGTGAATCAAGCAGCGGGAAGAGCCCCGAAACGGTCGGGGCTTTCAAGTCATGATCGGGATTGCGACTGCTGCATCCCACTTCGGCAACGATCTAAATGCAACGCAATGACGCCTGATAGATAGCAAAAAGCCTCGATGCTTTCGCATCAAGGCTTCTTGTGAATCTGAATATCGGCCTCTCCTTTCACGGTTTCCCGCTTATCCCGCTCACTGGCTAGGAGTGGCTTGCGCCACCGAAATCAACACCCCTTGCTTCCAAGGTTCCGGTCTGTGCTGACGACGCAACAATAGCGTTGGTTTCAAACTGGAGCAACCAACGTTTCTACGTCCAAACCTTTAACGCCGGAATAGCCTGCACCGACCGCAGCCGTTCAAGCATTCCCCCCGTCAACACAACCTCATACGTATCCCCCGCCCTTCCCCACTGCTCCACCATGACCATGCCGTCCACCAACGCCAATGCCAATTCGGTAATCGTATCGGCCAACGCCTCCACGATTTCTTGAGTCCGCAGCCACACGCGATTAGTAATCTCTTTAAGCTCCGCCGTTATGCGATCAGACGACGCGAGATCTGTATCGGGGTAGGCGATGTTGCGTAGCAGTTGCTGCAACTCTCTTACTTTTGCGTAATCCTGCTCCGCCCCAAGGCCTCCTTTGAGGATGATTGTGGCTTTCGGCTTATCGACGAGTTTCCTGGGCGAATGTGTTGAAGATAAGGTCTGCCCCATGGCGCCCGCCAAGAGGACCATCATTCGGGCTTGCAAATACTCTTTCATCGCATCTACCGACGAAATTGACCGCGCCAAGGTGATGATAGCGCCCCCTTGATGCCTCAAGTCCATGGTCACTGTCAGGGTCACGCCACCCGTTGCAAACCCCAAGGCACGGGCCATGACGTAGTGCGCCATTTCGTGATGTGCAATCTGCAATGCATGGTCCCGTACAGCGGGAGGCATCTTTTTCGTCATTTGCGTCACCTCGCATCCCTGGATTTCGCATTCGACTACGAGTGACTGTCGCTGTCCATCCTGACGTCCCGTTGATGGCGTCAGGTCAATTCGCACAGCAAAAAAAGCCGCGCAATTGCGCGGCTTTTTCGTACAGGGGCTCAGCCTTTATTTAGGCAAGGCGTAAGCAATCACATAATCCCCACGATCCGGCGACTGCCGCGCACCGCCAACAGTCAGCAGAATGTACTGCTTGCCCGTTTTCGGCGAAACATAGGTCATCGGCCCTGACTGACTCCCCACCGGCAAACGCGACTTCCAGATCTCATTACCATTGCCCGTATCGAAAGCACGCAGGTAGAAATCCTGAGTGCCCGCGAAGAACAACAGACCCGACTGAGTCGCCAAAGAGGCACCCAGGGTCGGCATACCAATCGGAATCGGCAGGTGCATGCGAATACCCAACGGGCCGGTGTCCTGCACGGTACCAACCGGTACCTGCCACATCAGCTTGTGAGTCTTGAGGTCGATGGCGGACATGGTACCAAACGGTGGTTTCTGGCACGGAATGCCGGCCGCCGAGAGGAAGCGTTCGCGCATGGCACCGAACGGTGTGCCTTCCTGCGGCACCACGCCCATTTCGATTCCGCTGGCCCCGGCGGCGATCTTGTCGCGGGGGATCATGTAGTTGGCCAGGCCCAGGCGCATGTCGTTGACGAACATGTAGTTCGTGTTCGGATCCACCGAGACGCTGCCCCAGTTCATGCCACCCAGGGAACCGGGGAACTGCAAGGCGCGGTCCATGCCCGGCGGGGTGTAGACGCCTTCGTGGCGCATGCCTTTGAACTGGATGCGGCACATCAACTGGTCAAACGGCGTGGCGCCCCACATGTCGGATTCGGTCAGGGTCTTGTTGCCGATGGACGGCATGTCCACCGAGAACGGCTGGGTCGGCGAGTAGCGTTCGCCGGGCACGTTGCCTTGCGGGACAGGGCGCTCTTCGACGCGGGCGATCGGCACGCCGGTTTCGCGGTTGAGCAGGAAGATTTCGCCCTGTTTGGTGACTTGCGCCAGGGCTGGCTGGGTGCCGCCCTTGTCGTCAGGCACGTCGTACAGCAGCGGCTGGGCCGGCAGGTCGAAGTCCCACAGGTCGTGGTGCGTGGTCTGGAAGTGCCAGCGCACCTGACCGGTCTTCACGTCGATGGCGACGATGGACGAACTCCACTTGTCGTCAAATTCCGTGCGTTGGCCGGCGAAGAAGTCTGGCGTGGCGTTGCCGGTTGGCAGGTAAACCAGACCGAGACGGGCATCGTAGGACATGGCCGACCAGACGTTCGGGGTGCCACGGGTATAGGTTTCGCCGGCTGGCGGACGTTTGGTGGTGTTCGGGTTACCCGGATCCCAGGCCCATACCAGCTCACCGCTGCGCACGTCGTAGGCACGCACCACACCTGGAGGCTCGCCGATGGAGTAGTTATCGGCCACGCGGCCGCCGATGATCACCACGTCCCCTGCCACCAGCGGGGTCGAGGTCTGCTGGTAATAACCGGGCTTCACTTCGCCCATGTCGGTGGTCAGGTCGACCGTGCCTTTGTTGCCAAACTCTTCACACGGCTGGCCGGTTTCGGCGTTGAGCGCGATCAGGCGGGCATCGCCGGTTGGCAGGAACAGACGTTTGGTACAGGCAGATGGCTGCTCGGCTGCAGGCGCGGCACTCGCGTCGGAGTAACCCAGCCCCCGGCAGCGCTGCCAGTTGGGCGCGGTACCTTGCGGATCGAACTTCCAGCGCTGGGCGCCGGTGTCGGCATCCAGGGCAAAGACTTTGCCGTAGGCGGTGCAGGTGTAGACCGTGTCGCCGATTTGCAGCGGCGTGTTCTGGTCTTCGGCGCCGGCACCGGTGCTTTGCGGAATGTCGCCGGTGCGGAAGGTCCAGGCCACCTGCAGTTTGTCGATGTTGCCTTTGTTGATCTGGTCCAGCGCGGCAAAGCGGTTGCCGGCGGTGGTGTTGCCCCAATGCGCCCAGTCTTTCTGTTCAGTGCCCGCAGCGACCGGCGTCACCGCGGGCTCACTGCTGGCCTTGACCACAGGGGTCGGCACGAACATGTAGGCCAGCGTCGCAACGACACCCACCCCCAGAATGCCAGCCAGGCCGTAGGCGCCACGGCCTGCAGTCGTGCCCGAGGCACGCACCAGGGTCGGGTAGATCAACGCGACAACCAGGCCGATCACCGCGAAGGTCAGCACCCGCGAAACGAGCGGCCAGTATTCGAACCCGGCGTCCTATACGGCCCAGATCGCCGTCAGGATCAGCGCCAGGCCATACAGCCATGCGCCCTGCGGTTTTCGCCGGGCGATCATCAGCCCGGACACCAGCATCGCCAGGCCCATCAGCAGGAAGTACGCGCTGCCGCCGAGCGAAATCAGATAACCACCGCCGCCGGCCAAGCCAAGCCCGATCAAGGCGATCAGGACACCCAGCCCCAATAGCAACCATTTGCTGCCGCCGGCAGCCCCAGAATTATTCATGTCGAAAATTTTCCCCATTTGTGACAAGCGCGGAATAATGTACGAACTAGTTACTTATGGCAAATTGTCGCAGGCAAAAATGGCATGAACGGTATTGAGCCTAGATCAAACATCCGGGTAACGAGATGTGCCTGTAACATGCATGCCCATTGCTTTGTGCCGCTGGAGCCCGCCCTTGCCTGACATCCGTCCGCCCGTCCTTGACGAAATCGACCGCCAATTGATCGCGGCCCTGCAAATCAATGCTCGCGAAAGCGTGGCCACGCTTGCCCGGCAACTGGGCATCGCCCGCACGACCGTGACCTCGCGGCTGGCGCGACTGGAAAAGGCCAAAGTGATCACCGGTTACGGCGTGCGTTTGGGGCAGCGCGTGGTGGATGGCGGATTGCAGGCGTATGTCGGGATCACGGTGCAGCCGCGATCCGGCAAGGAAGTGTTGCGTCGTCTCAGCACCATGGCTCAGGTACAGCAGTTGTGTGCGGTGAGTGGCGAATTTGATTATGTGGCGTGGCTGCGCACTGACTCGCCGGAGCAGCTGGACCAGTTGCTGGATCAGATTGGCAGTGTGGATGGGGTGGAGAAGACGACGACTTCGATCATCTTGAGCAGCAAGATTGATCGAGGGCAGCCGGTTTGAATGGCCGGCCTGCTTTCACGGGTGGTTGAGCTGACGCCTTCGCCGGCAAGCCGGTCTCGCTCCCACAAGGACCGAAGATTGTCAGTCTGCATCGCGCCATCGTCATAATGCGAAAACAACCTGCAAAACGACGACACTTTGCGTCTTATTAACGTGTTCTGCGCTCTCTAGAATGGCTGTCATCTTTTCCTATACTCAGATGCGCATTCCGCGTCGGGTCGCCAGCAAGGTCAGCCATGAACAACAACAATCGCCATCCTGCAGACGGTAAAAAACCAGTCACCATTTTCGGCCCGGACTTTCCTTTCGCTTTCGACGACTGGATTGAGCACCCGGCGGGCCTGGGCAGCATTCCTGCGCACAATCACGGTGCCGAAGTGGCGATTGTCGGTGCCGGTATCGCCGGTCTGGTGGCGGCTTACGAATTGATGAAGCTGGGCCTCAAGCCCGTCGTCTACGAAGCCTCGAAAATGGGCGGTCGCCTGCGCTCCCAGGCCTTCAACGGCGCCGAAGGCATCATCGCCGAACTCGGCGGCATGCGTTTCCCGGTGTCGTCCACCGCGTTTTATCACTACGTCGACAAACTAGGTCTGCAGACCAAACCCTTCCCGAACCCGCTGACCCCTGCTTCGGGCAGCACCGTGATCGATCTGGAAGGCAAAACCCATTACGCCCAGAAACTGTCAGATCTTCCTGCACTGTTCCAGGAAGTGGCCGACGCCTGGGCCGATGCCCTGGAGGCCGGCTCGCAGTTCTCCGATATCCAGCAGGCGATCCGCGACCGCGACGTGCCACGCCTCAAGGAACTGTGGAACACCCTGGTGCCACTCTGGGACGACCGCACCTTCTATGACTTCGTCGCGACCTCCGAAGCGTTCGCCAAACTGTCGTTCCATCACCGTGAAGTATTCGGCCAGGTCGGTTTCGGCACCGGCGGCTGGGATTCGGACTTCCCCAACTCGATGCTGGAAATCTTCCGCGTGGTGATGACCAACTGCGACGATCACCAGCACCTGGTGGTCGGCGGTGTGGAACAAGTGCCGCTGGGCATCTGGCGCCATGTGCCGGAACGCTGCGTGCACTGGCCCGAGGGCACCAGCCTCAGTTCGTTGCACAGGGGCGCGCCGCGTTCCGGCGTGAAGAAAATCGCCCACGCAGCGAACGGCCGTTTTACGGTCACCGACAACTACGGCGACACCCGCGAATACGCGGCAGTGCTGACCACCTGCCAGAGCTGGCTGTTGACCACCCAGATCGAGTGCGACGAAACCCTGTTCTCGCAAAAGATGTGGATGGCCCTGGACCGCACCCGCTACATGCAGTCGTCAAAAACCTTCGTGATGGTCGACCGTCCGTTCTGGAAGGACAAGGACCCGGAAACCGGCCGCGACCTGATGAGCATGACCCTCACCGATCGCCTGACCCGTGGCACCTATCTGTTCGACAACGGCGACGACAAGCCGGGGGTGATTTGCCTGTCGTATTCATGGATGAGCGACGCGCTGAAAATGCTGCCGCACCCCGTGGAAAAACGCGTAAAACTGGCGCTGGATGCCTTGAAGAAGATCTACCCGAAAGTCGACATTGCCGCACGGATCATCGGCGACCCGATCACCGTGTCCTGGGAAGCCGACCCGCATTTCCTCGGTGCTTTCAAAGGTGCCCTGCCCGGCCACTACCGCTACAACCAGCGGATGTATGCGCATTTCATGCAGTCCGACATGCCGGCCGAGCAGCGCGGGATTTTCATCGCCGGCGACGACGTTTCCTGGACGCCGGCCTGGGTCGAGGGCGCGGTGCAGACCTCGCTCAATGCGGTGTGGGGCATCATGAAACACTTCGGCGGTGAAACTCACGCCGAGAACCCGGGTCCAGGAGATGTGTTCAACGAGATCGGTCCGATCGCCCTGCCCGAGTAAGAGGAATCCGAAATGCGCGTAGCTCTTTACCAGTGTCCACCCTTGCCCCTGGACGTTGCAGGCAATTTGCAACGCCTGCATCAACTGGCGCTGGAGGCCAAGGGCGCCGACTTGCTGGTGCTGCCGGAGATGTTCCTGACCGGCTACAACATCGGCCTCGATGCGGTCAATGTGCTGGCGGAGGTGTACAACGGTGAGTCGGCGCAGCAGATCGCGCGCATCGCCAAGACCGCGGGGATTGCCATTCTGTATGGCTATCCCGAGCGCACCGAAGACGGACAGATCTACAACGCCGTGCAGTTGATCGACGCCCATGGCGAACGCCTGTGCAACTACCGCAAGACACATCTGTTCGGCGATCTCGATCGCTCGATGTTCAGCGCAGGCAAGGATGATTTGCCCCTGGTCGAGCTCAACGGCTGGAAGCTCGGCTTTTTGATCTGTTACGACCTGGAATTTCCGGAAAACGCCCGGCGCCTGGCCCTGGCCGGTGCCGAGCTGATTCTGGTGCCCACGGCGAACATGATTCCCTACGACTTCGTTGCCGACGTCACCGTCCGCGCCAGGGCCTTCGAAAACCAGTGTTATGTGGCCTATGCCAACTACTGCGGACAAGAAGGCGACATCCACTACTGCGGCCAGAGCAGTATCGCCGCGCCGGATGGCAGCCGCATTGCCCAGGCCGGCCTCGATGAAGCACTGATCGTCGGCGAGCTGGATCGCCAGTTGATGGTCGATTCCCGCGCCGCCAATCGCTACCTTCTCGATCGCCGCCCCGAGCTCTACGGCGACCTGCACAAGCGCTGATCCACTTGGCGGCGTTCTCGATGAGTTTCCCCGCCGCGGTGTGGAAACTCATTGAGAACGCCCCCTGATCCGCTAGCATTAGCGCTTCTCTGTTCTGGAAGTGCTCATGCCTGCGCTGAATCCCCCCCGCCTTCACACTGAAACCCTGGCCAACGGCCTGCGGGTGACGTTGCGTCATGCTCCCGAGTTGAAGCGTTGCGCTGCGGCGTTGCGCGTCGCCGCGGGCAGCCATGATGTGCCGCTGGCCTGGCCTGGGTTGGCGCACTTTCTTGAACACTTGTTGTTCCTCGGCACCGAGCGCTTTCCTGCAGGCCAAGGCCTGATGGCCTACGTACAAGGTCACGGCGGGCAGGTGAACGCGCAAACCTGTGAACGCACAACCGACTTCTTTTTTGAAGTGCCCCCTCAGGCGTTTGGCGGTGGGCTGCAGCGTCTGTCAGACATGCTCGCTCACCCGCGGATGGATCCGGACGATCAGCGGCGGGAACGGGAAGTGCTGCACGCAGAGTTTGTCGCCTGGTCCCGGGATGCCGCAGCCCGGCAGCAATTTTCGCTGTTTGACGGTGTTTCAGCCGCTCACCCGTTGCGCGCGTTTCATGCGGGCAATCGCTACAGTTTGCCGCTGCCGCAGACCGGGTTCCAGCAAGCGCTGAAGGATTTTCATCAACGATTTTATCAGGCCGGGCAGATGACGTTGAACCTGGCGGGGCCGCAGAGTATCGATGAGTTGAAGTCGATGGCGCAAAGCGTTGGCGCTGTCTTTGTGGCAGGGAAAAAAGTCCCGCAACACCCCCCTGTGCCGCTGATGGCGTCTTCCAGCAAGAGTTATCAACAGGCCGGCGAGGGTCGGCTGGACCTGTTGTTTGCCTTCGAAGCGCTGCCCGCTTCATCGGCCGAAGCCCTGGCATTCCTGTGCCATTGGTTGAACGCGGCTAAACCCGGCGGGCTGCTGGCAGTATTGCGCGCCGGCGGGATGGCCGACAGCCTGAAAGCCGCGCCGCTGTACCGGTTCGCCGGGCAAGCGTTGCTGCACATCGAGTTCACCTTGCCCACCCCTGCAGCCCACACCGGGATCCGCGAGCAGCTACTGGACTGGCTGGGCTTTTTTGCCTCTGGGCAAGACTGGAGCCCATTGCGCGAAGAGTACACTGCCCTGATGCGACGCCAGCAGCAAGTCAGCTCAGCCCTGCAGCTGGCCCGACTGGACAGCGAGCAGCTTGAGAGTGGTTTATCCGACCAGGGTGTCGTCGCCCTGAAGCAGATCCTCCAGCAGATGGGCGCTGTGGATAACTTCAGCGGCCAATGGCAATTGCCGTCAGCCAATCCGTTTTTATGCGCCGAACCTCAAGCACCGAGCGCCGGACTGATCCGCGGCCAGACCAGCAAACACCGCGGTCTGCGAACCTTTGCCCAGGACCGCACGCGCAGTCGCCGCGAACACTCGCCGATGCACTTCAGCCAGGCATTGCCGGATAACACCGCGGAAGGCGCCGTATACCTGCGCTGGCGCCTGGACTCGGCGCCTGGCAGCAAGCTTCAATCCGCACTGGAAAGCCGCCTGCAACCCTTGCGCGACGATGCTCGGCAGGCGGGTGTCGAGTGTTCTCTCAGCGCTTCGGGCAATGAATGGCTGCTGAAAATGACCGGGCTGCAGGAGCCAATGCCGGTAGTCCTCGAGCATGCGCTGAAAGAACTGACAAAGGCTGATATCGCTGTCTCACAAGCAGCATCGACAAGCGCCCCGCTGATGCCGATTCGACAGCTGCTCAAGGCACTGCCTGAGCACTGCCTTGCGCACACCCCCGAATCTGACGACTGGCAGCAGCTGTGGGTGAATGCGCGCTGGGATGGCCTGGCGACCGGTCTGTCCGCCCGGACTCAAGCGGCGATGGGCCTGGTCTTGAGCCGAGTGCCGGGCAGCCCGGACAATCAACTGACGCCACTGTCATCGATCTGCGCACAGCGCCTCTGGCACTGCATCGACACCGGCTCCAGCGAGCATGCGTTATTGCTCTTCTGCCCGAACGCAACCCGGGACATCGCCGACGAAGCCGCCTGGCGCTTGCTCGCTCACCTGTGCCAGACACCCTTCTACCAGCGCCTGCGAGTAGAGCTGCAACTGGGCTATGCCGTATTCAGCGGCCTGCGCCAGGTTCATGGGCAAACCGGGCTGTTATTCGGCGTGCAATCACCCAGCGTGGCGCCTGTGGAGCTGCTGGGGCATATCGAACAATTCCTGAACGCCTTGCCGGGGATGATCGATGGCATCGATGACTTGGCCTTCGCCGCCCAACGCCAGGCCTTGGCCGATCAGTTCCTTAGCAGCGCGCTGCCTGTCGCTCAGGCCGCCGAACTGTTGTGGCAGGGCAAACTGGCCGGCCACTCGTCGGATTATCTGACGCAACTTCCCGAGGCGATTCTGAAGATTGACCGCCCAGCCCTGTTCCACGCCGCCCAGCGACTGAATCAGGCAGACGGTGGCTGGCGCTGCCTGGCCAGCAGTCCGGGGCCGAACGCGCCCTGGCAAGCGGTAAACTGATCATTACCGGTACTGCAATGAGCTTTCTCAAAGATTCGCGGCCAATTATTCTGAAATTTTGAGTAACATAGCCGCCTAACTATCTGAACATCTCCGACTGGAGGTGGACTATATGTATAGGTATCAGCTGTCCCATCTACCTGAAAGGAGCATTCCATGTCCTGGTCCAAACCTGCTTACATCGACCTGCGTATCGGCTTCGAAGTCACCATGTACTTCGCAAGCCGCTAAGTTCTGCCGTTTAGGTGGAGAATGATGTGCAACGCCTCGGTTCGCCGAGGCGTTTTTATTTTCAGTGTAGAAATGATGGAGCAGCCATGTTTGTCCAGATTTTAGGTTCCGCCGCTGGCGGCGGCTTCCCCCAGTGGAACTGCAATTGCGCGAATTGCGCAGGTTTTCGTGACGGCAGCCTGCGGGCCAAGGCACGGACCCAGTCGTCCATCGCGATTTCCGATGACGGCGTGAACTGGGTCCTGTGCAATGCCTCGCCAGACATCCGCGCCCAGCTCCAGAGCTTCGCGCCCATGCAACCGGGTCGTGCCCTGCGCGATACCGGGATCAGCGCGATCATCCTAATGGACAGCCAGATCGACCACACCACCGGCCTGCTAAGCCTGCGCGAAGGTTGCCCGCATCAGGTCTGGTGCACCGACATGGTCCACGAAGACCTGACGACCGGCTTTCCGCTGTTTACCATGCTGACCCACTGGAATGGCGGGCTGAGCTGGAACCGCATCGAACTCGACCGCAGCTTCACCATCCCGGCCTGCCCGAGCCTGCGCTTTACCCCGCTGCCCCTGCGCAGCGCCGCGCCACCGTATTCGCCGCACCGCTTCGACCCGCACCCGGGCGACAACATCGGCCTGATCGTCGAAGACCTGAACACCGGCGGCAAGCTGTTCTACGCCCCGGGCCTGGGTAAGGTCGATGCGCCGCTGCTGGAAATGATGGCCGGCAGCGATTGCCTGCTGGTGGACGGCACGATGTGGGACGACGATGAAATGCAGCGTCGGGGCGTCGGCACTCGCACCGGTCGGGAAATGGGCCACCTGGCGCAGAACGGCCCCGGCGGCATGCTGGAAGTGCTGGAGCAACTGCCCAAGCCGCGCAAAGTGCTGATTCACATCAACAACACCAACCCGATTCTCGATGAGGACTCGCCGGAGCGTGCCGAGCTGGGTCGGCGCAAGGTTGAAGTGGCCTACGACGGCATGAGTATTGTGTTGTAAGTAGCCGAGACCGCTTTGCGGTCTATCGCTGGCAAGCCAGCTCCTACAGGGTTTTGTGTACACCGAAGATCACTGTAGGAGCTGGCTTGCCAGCGAAGAGGCCCGACCAAACGACATCAACTTCGCGGCTGTTACCCGGAGACCCCCAATGACTGACACCCCAATGTCCCCCGCCGAATTCGAAGCGGCGCTGCGCGCCAAAGGCGCCTACTACCACATCTACCACCCCTATCACGTGGCGATGTACGAAGGCCGGGCGACCCGCGAGCAGATCCAGGGCTGGGTCGCCAACCGCTTCTACTATCAGGTGAACATCCCCCTGAAGGACGCGGCCATCCTCGCCAACTGCCCGGACCGCGAGATCCGCCGCGAGTGGATTCAGCGCCTGCTGGACCATGACGGCGCACCCGGCGAAGACGGCGGCATCGAAGCCTGGCTGCGTCTGGGCCAGGCCGTCGGCCTCGACCCGGATCAGCTGCGCTCCCAGGAACTGGTGCTGCCCGGCGTGCGTTTCGCCGTGGACGCCTACGTCAACTTCGCCCGCCGGGCCAGTTGGCAGGAAGCTGCCAGCAGCTCGCTGACCGAACTGTTCGCGCCGCAGATCCATCAGTCACGCCTCGACAGCTGGCCGCAGCATTACCCATGGATCGACCCGGCCGGCTACGAGTATTTCCGCACCCGCCTGGGTCAGGCGCGGCGGGATGTCGAACATGGTCTGGCGATCACGCTCGAGCACTACAAGACCCGGGAAGGCCAGGAACGCATGCTGGAAATTCTCCAGTTCAAACTGGACATTCTTTGGAGCATGCTCGATGCCATGAGCATGGCCTACGAACTGAACCGCCCGCCGTATCACAGCGTGACCGGGCAACGGGTCTGGCATAAAGGAATCACCTTATGAGTTTCGACCGCAGCAAGACCCCGACCTGGCGTCCCGGCTACCGCTTCCAGTACGAGCCGGCGCAGAAAGGCCACGTGTTGCTCTATCCGGAAGGCATGATCAAACTCAATGAAAGCGCCGCGATGATCGGCGGCCTGATCGACGGCCAGCGCGATGTCGCGGCGATCATTGCCGAACTGGACGCGCAATTCCCCGGCGTGCCCGAACTCGGTGACGACATCGAGCAATTCATGGAGGTCGCCCGTGCTCAGCACTGGATCGAACTTGCCTGATTCCGTGTCAGCCAAGTTACCGCCCAAACCGGAAATCGGCCTGCCGCTGTGGCTGCTGGCCGAACTGACGTACCGCTGCCCGCTGCAATGCCCGTACTGCTCCAACCCGCTGGATTTTGCCGAGCAAGGCAAGGAACTGAGCACCGAGCAGTGGATCAAGGTGTTCCGCGAAGCACGGGAAATGGGCGCGGCGCAGTTGGGGTTTTCCGGGGGCGAACCGCTGGTGCGCCAGGACCTCGCCGAGTTGATCTTTGAGGCGCGCAAGCTGGGTTTCTACACCAACCTGATTACCTCGGGCATCGGCCTCACCGAGCAGAAAATCAGCGACTTCAAGAAGGCTGGCCTGGACCATATCCAGATCAGCTTCCAGGCCAGCGACGAGCAGGTGAACAACCTGCTGGCCGGTTCGAAAAAAGCCTTCGCGCAGAAACTGGAAATGGCCCGCGCGGTGAAAGCCCACGGCTATCCGATGGTGTTGAACTTCGTGACCCACCGGCACAACATCGACAAGATCGACCGCATCATCGAGCTGTGCATCGCCCTTGAAGCCGATTTCGTCGAACTCGCCACCTGCCAGTTTTACGGTTGGGCGCAGCTCAATCGGGTCGGCTTGTTGCCGACCAAGGAACAACTGGTCCGCGCCGAACGTATCACCAACGAATACCGCGCCAGGCTGGAAGCCGAAGGGCATCCGTGCAAGTTGATTTTCGTCACCCCGGACTATTATGAAGAACGCCCGAAAGCCTGCATGAACGGCTGGGGCAGTATTTTCCTGACCGTCACACCGGACGGAACCGCCCTGCCTTGCCACGGCGCCCGACAGCTGCCGGTGCAGTTTCCCAATGTGCGCGACCACAGCATGCAGCACATCTGGTATGACTCGTTCGGCTTCAACCGCTTTCGCGGCTACGACTGGATGCCCGAGCCATGCCGCTCCTGCGATGAAAAAGAAAAAGACTTCGGCGGCTGTCGCTGCCAGGCGTTCATGCTCACCGGCGATGCGAGCAACGCCGATCCGGTGTGCAGCAAGTCGCACCATCACGACGTGATCCTCAAGGCCCGCGAAGAAGCCGAGCACGCCACCCAGACCATCGAACAACTGGCCTTTCGCAATGAACGAAATTCACGCCTCATCGCCAAAAGCTGAACCCTTCAGCGCCGCCAGAGCCGTCGCCGCCGGTGTCGACTTTGCCGAATTGCAGCTCGGTCGGCATGGCCTGTTCTGGAACGAGTACCGCCCCGAAGATGCCGCCTGCCGCATCTGGCAGTGGCGCGACGGCCAGGCCCATTGCCTGACACCGCCAGGTTTCAGTGTGCGCAGTCGAGTGTACGAATACGGCGGTGGAGCGTTTTGCCTGACCGACGACGGCGTCGTTTTCGTCAACGAGGCCGACCAGCAGTTGTATCGACAGTCGCTCACAGGCGAGCCTGAGGCGCTGACTTCAAACGAGTGCCGCTACGGCGATCTGCAGTTCGCCGACGGGCGGGTTCTAGCGGTTGAAGAGAACCGTGACCGCCATCGTCTGGTCGCCATAGACCTGCTGGACGGGGCCCGACATGTGCTGGCCGAAGGTGCGGATTTTTACGCCGCACCGACCCTGAGCCCGGATGCTCGCCGCCTGGCCTGGATCGAATGGCGCCGCCCGGAGCAGCCATGGACCGCGACCCGCCTGATGGTTGCCGAACGCCAGGGCGATGGCGGTTATGCGCAGCCGCGTTGCGTGGCCGGCGATGGCGTTCAGGAGTCGCTGCAACAGCCTCGGTTCGATGCCGGCGGCCGGCTGTTTTGCCTGACCGATCGCGCTGGCTATTGGCAGCCCTGGATGGAGTCGGGCGATGATCTGAGCCCTCTGCCCAGCGCCGCCGCCGACCATGGGCCGGCACCGTGGCAACTGGGCGGATGCACCTGGCTGCCATTGGGCGAAGGCCGCTATCTGGCAAGCTGGACCGAAGGCGGTTTTGGCCGGCTGGGCGTTGGCGGCGACAACGGTGAGGATTTCACCGGCGACTACAGCCGCTTCCGCCATCTCGCCCTGGACGAGCAATTCATTTACTGCATCGCCGCCTCGCCGGTCAGCCCTGCGGCGGTGATTGCCATCGACCGCGGCACCGGCCAGGTCAAGGTGCTGGCCGGCGGTATCGCGCCATTGCCTGCCGCGCAGATCAGCCTGCCGCAAACCCTGCGCTATCCGAGCGGCTCGGGCCAAGCCCATGGCTTCTTCTACCCGGCGATGAGCGGGGAGGCGAAACCGCCCCTCGTGGTGTTCATCCACGGCGGCCCGACCTCGGCCTGCTACCCGATGCTCGACCCCCGCATCCAGTACTGGGCACAACGCGGCTTCGCCGTGGCCGACCTCAATTACCGCGGCAGCAGCGGCTACGGTCGGGCTTACCGCCAGGCGCTGCATTTGAGCTGGGGCGATGTCGATGTCGAAGATGCTTGCGCGGTCGTCAGCTATCTCGCCGAGCGCGGGCTGATCGACGGTGACCAGGCATTCATTCGCGGTGGCAGCGCCGGCGGCTACACCACCCTTTGCGCACTGGCCTTCCACAAGGTCTTCCGCGCCGGTGCCAGCCTGTATGGCGTCAGCGACCCTGTCGCTCTCGGCCATGCGACCCACAAGTTCGAAGGTGACTATCTGGATTGGCTGATCGGTGATCCGGTCGTGGATGCCGAACGTTACGCCGCACGAACGCCGCTGCTGCACGCGGGCAACATCAGTGTCCCGGTGATTTTCTTTCAGGGTGAACTGGATGCCGTGGTGGTGCCGCAACAGACCCGCGACATGGTCGAGGCGCTGCAGAAAAACGGCATTCTGGTTGAAGCGCATTATTACGCGGACGAACGTCATGGTTTCCGCAAGGCCGGTAATCAGGCCCATGCGCTGGAGCAGGAGTGGTTGTTTTATCGGCGGGTGATGGCGCTGGCGGACTGAAGTCTGCGCTCCGATCAAAATCGTGGCGCCCCCTTCGCGAGCAGGCTCGCTCCCACATCTAATCGAGTTCCTCTGGGAAGTCTCGGTCAACTGTGGGAGCGAGCCTGCTCGCGAATGCGATCTACAAGACGCCGCAAATATCAGCGCTTGGCGATGATGTAAACCGCATGCACGATCCCGGGAATATAACCGCACAACGTCAGCAGAATATTCAGCCAGAACGCGCCAGCGAAACCGACCTGCAGGAACACACCCAGTGGCGGCAACAGAATGGCGATGATGATTCGAATAAAGTCCATGGGGCAGCTCCTGGTTGAGGTTGGCTCGTGTGAGCCTACACCTAATCGACCCATACCGTTCGTCAGGGTTCAGTATCGTCACAGTCCGAGCGTTAAAGCCCGATTTGTGCCGACAAAAAAACGCCCCACGCCAAAAAAATCAGGCATGGGGCGATGCGTTATACCGCGAGACGGTTCGGGAATTCGTGCGGGACCGGGTCTGATCAGACGGCAATCCCTTTGCGGCATTGCAGTTGCGCAGTACGCACACGGGAGAAGCCACGCGCCAGGCGCAGGAGCATTTCGTCGATATTGGCCTTGCTGACGGTGAGGGCCGGGGTAAAGCGCAGGCAATCGGGTTGCGGGGCGTTGAGCAGCAGGCCTTCGTGCAGCGCAGCTTTGACGACGGCATCCGCCGAATCGTCAGACAACGTCAGCCCCCAAAGCAGCCCCTGCCCGCGTAATTCGCCGTGCCCGTAGCGATGGGCCAATCGAGCCAGACCTTCACGCAGGTGCTGGCCGCTTTCCCGGACATGCTCGAGAAAAGCCTTGTCCTGCACACTGTCGAGCACGGCAAGACCGGCAGCCGTCATCAGGGCATTGCCATGGTGAGTCCCCATCAGCTCGCCGATATCGAAACAGCAAGCCTTGCCCCGCGCCAGCAACGCCGCCAATGGCACGCCCCCGCCCAGGCCTTTGCCGAGCACGACGATATCGGCCCGCACTCCGTAGGACTGTTCGGCGAGCAGCGTGCCACAGCGACCGACCCCGGTTTGCACTTCGTCAAGGATCAGCAGGATGCCCAGTTCACGGCACAGCCGTTCGACCCCCTTGAGGTAATGCTCGGTGGCCGGCATCACCCCGGCTTCGCTCTGGATCGGCTCGAGCATGATTGCCACGGTCCGGGCATCCACGGCCGCATGCAGCGCCGCAAGATCATTGAACGGAACGTGGCTGAAGCCTGGCAGTTGCGGCTCGAATCGATTGATCAAGCTGGAACTGTCCGACGCCGATATCGTCGCGAGACTACGCCCGTGGCAACCGTTATTGGCAACGATGATTCGCGAGGCACCACCGCGATGCCGCTGCCCCCACTTGCGTGCCAGTTTGATCGCCGCTTCGCAGGCTTCACTGCCACTGTTGAGCAGGTACGCCTGATCACTGCCGGTACTGGCACACAATCGCTGGGCGAGGTTGAGCATCCCGCGGTTATGCAGACCGAAACCGGGGTTGATCAGCGACTGGGCTTGCGACGCGAGGGCATTGACCAGTGCCGAAGGGCTGTGCCCGAGGCTATTGGCGCCCACACCCTGTGAGAAATCCAGGTACGCGCGATCGTCGCTGTCCCACAACCAGGAGCCCTGGCCGCGCACAAAAACCTGTTTCGGCCGCTCGACACTGGGCATCAGGCACTCGCTGGAAAGGTTGTCGCCCTTGGACGACAGGTGGTCGTCAACGGCCAGGTCTTCGAGACTCGGTGGGTTGCGCCGCAAGTTGAACAAATTCATCTGCTCAAACCTCGTGTGAGGTTTTTTGCCTTACCTATGTAAACACCATCAATATAAACGGTATTCATCGCGCTCTATGGCCCTGTAAGCCTTGTGAATGCGGTTAGACTAGGCTCAGACAAGGCGTTGAACCATTTCGATTTCACAGCATTTTCGATAAGTATTACTTATGGATTTCAAGCAACTGCGTTATTTCGTCGCGGTCTATGAAGAGGGTCATGTGGGCCGGGCCGCCGAGCGCCTATCAATCTCCCAGCCGGCGCTGTCCCAACAGATTCGCCACCTCGAACAGAACCTCGATGTGAGCCTGTTCGAACGCAGCAGCAAACGCCTGCTGCCAACCCTGGCCGCCCACACGTTGTACAACCACGCGCTGCCGTTGCTTGATGGCCTGCAACGGGCGCGCGAAGCCTTGGGTAACTTCAAGGGACAAGCGCTACGGACCCTGGCCATTGGCGTGTTGCAAACGGTTCACACCAGCCTGGTGCCACAGATGCTCGAACGCGTGCGCAAGGCGCAGCCGCATCTGGTGGTGCAGATCTATGAACTGACGGGGCTGGAGATCGAGCGGCGGCTGCTCAACGGTTCGCTGGATATCGGCATCAGCTACTTGCCGCCCCGTCAGCCAGGCCTGCACGGTGTGATGCTCTACGAAGACGAACTGACCCTGGTCATCCCGGCGGATCATCCATTGCGCGAATTCAAGAAAGTGTCCATGAGTCAGGCCGCCGAGTTGCCGATGTTGCTGCTGGGTGAAGAGTTCCAGGTGCGACAAATCTGGCAGACGCAACTGGCCAGCCTGGGGCGACGTCCGCAGGTGCAGGCCGAACTGAACAACATGGCGGGGATTCTCGACAGCCTGCCCCACACCCGACTGGCGACGGTTCTTCCCGGACGCTCGCAGAAGGCACTTGGCAACACCGGCTTGCTGTGGAAACCCCTGACCGAGCCGCGGGTGCCGCTGAAAGTCGGATTGGTGTGTCGGGATGTGCAGCGGCAACAAGCCTCGCTGGCGTTGTTGCGAACCTTGCTGGAAGAAGTGATGAACGGCCCGGATGATCGCTCGAACAGCTCGACCACCCTCGACGGGCTGAGCTGAACACTTTTCTTTGAAGCAAAGAAAACCCCGCCGAAGCGGGGCTTTGCAGACTGTTTCCCTGACATCCATTTCATTCCGCCGTCCTGGCAGAATCCTACGTGTCCTTGTTGTTGCTTTGCGCTTCCTGCGCGACGTCCATAAGCAGTAGATTAGCTGTGGATCCAATCTTCGACTATGGGAAAACAGCATCACGCATTGTAAGAGATTGCTTACATGGCGTTACATTGTCAGAACTGGGCCGCATCCAGCAAAAACAGCGATTCGCTACCGGCCCTGACCGACGCGCTCAACGAATGAATACGCGGCAGCAGCCGGGCGAAATAGAACCGCGCCGTGCCCAGCTTGCTGGCGTAGAAATCGTCCTTTTCTTCTTTGCCCAGGGCCGCCTTGGCCATCAGTGCCCACATGTAGGCATAAGCCACGTAGCCGAAGGTTTGCAGGTACTCGACCGAGGCGGCGCCGATTTCGTTCGGGTTGTTTTTCGCCCGGTCCAGCAGCCATGCGGTCAGTCCGTCGAGGGTGGTCACCGCGTCGTTCAGCGGCTGGGTGAACTCGGCGAGGTTAGCGTCGGCGGTCGCGGTGAAATGGCGGATTTCGTCGGCGAACAGGGTGTAGAACGCCCCGCCCGTGCCGACGATCTTGCGGCCGACCAGGTCCAGCGCCTGAATGCCGTTGGTGCCTTCGTAGATCTGGGTGATGCGCACGTCACGCACCAGTTGCTCCTGGCCCCATTCGCGGATGTAGCCGTGGCCGCCGAACACCTGCTGGCCGTGGACCGTGGTTTCCAGGCCGAGGTCGGTGAGGAAGGCCTTGGCCACCGGGGTCAGCAAGGCCACCAGGTCTTCGGCGCGTTTGCGGGTGGTGGGGTCTTCGCTGAACTTGGCCGTGTCCAGTTGCATCGCCACGTAGGTCGAGAAGGCTCGACCGCCTTCGTTCGAGGCTTTCATGGTCAGCAGCATGCGCCGCACGTCCGGGTGGACGATGATCGGGTCGGCGACCTTGTCCTGGTTCTGCGCGCCGCTCGGCGAACGGCTTTGCAGGCGATCGCGAGCGTATTCCACGGCGTTCTGGTAGGAGCGCTCGCCGCTGGCCAGGCCCTGGATGCCGACGCCCAGGCGTTCGTAGTTCATCATGGTGAACATCGCCGCCAGGCCCTTGTTTGGCTCGCCGACCAGGTAACCCACGGCTTCGTCGAAGTTCATCACACAGGTCGAGGAACCCTGGATGCCCATCTTGTGTTCGATCGAACCACAGTTGGCCGGGTTGCGCGCGCCCAGGCTGCCATCGGCATTGACCATGAATTTCGGCACCAGGAACAGCGAAATGCCTTTCGGACCCGCCGGTGCGTCCGGCAGCTTGGCCAGCACCAGGTGGATGATGTTCTCGGTCAGGTCGTGCTCGCCGCCGGTGATGAAGATCTTGGTGCCGCTGACCTTGTAGGAACCGTCGGCCTGGGGCTCGGCCTTGGTGCGGATGATCCCCAGGTCGGTCCCGGCGTGCGGTTCGGTCAGGCACATGGAACCGGCCCAGACCCCGGCGTACATGTTCGGCAGGTAGGCGGCTTTCAGTTCGTCACTGGCGTGGGCGTTGATCGACAGGCAAGCGCCGGCCGTCAGCATCGGGTACAGACCGAACGACAGGCTGGCGGAGTTGACCATTTCCTCGACCTGGGCCGAGACCGCCTTGGGCATGCCCATGCCACCGTAGGCGGGATCGCCACCAACTCCGACCCAACCGCCTTGCGCGTAAGTCTGGTACGCCTGCAGGAAACCGGCCGGGGTGGTGACGGCACCGTCCGCCCAGTGGCAGCCCTCTTCGTCTGCCGCACGGCTCAGCGGCGCGATGCTTTTGCTGGTGACCTTGCCGGCTTCTTCGAGGATGGCTTCGACGGTTTCGGCATCCACGGTCTCGGCCAGCGCCGGCAGTTCGGCCCAGAGTCTGGCGACCTCGAATACTTCATTGAGGACGAAGCGCATATCGCGCAGGGGCGCTTTGTAGTCAGCCATGGCAAACCTCGCAAGATCTAAACAGGTGAGTCGTAGGGATGTTGCTTTCGTTGAGGCCGAGTGTACCTCAACAACTTTTACGACACATAGGGTCAGTCAGTGACTATTTTGTTATTTTTGGTCACCGAATATCCACAGATGAAAACAGCCCGCTGTAGGAGCAAGCTTGCTCGCGATGGTCGTTAACGATAACGCGTGATTACTGGATAACCGCGGCGCTCTTGAGTCCATTGTCGGAACGACGTCCGGAGCAAGCTCGCGCCTACATTTAAAGCGCGAATAATTCCGCCGGCAGCTTCATCAGGCAATCGCTACCCGCCTCAATGGCGGCCCGGTGAGCAGCGGTGCGTGGCAACAATCGCTTGAAGTAAAACTCGCTGGTCGCCAGTTTGCCCTGACAGTAATCAGCGTCTGCACAGCCCTCTTCGAGCTGCGCCTGAGCCACCAGCGCCATACGCAGCCACAGATAACCAAGGATGATGTAACCGCTGTACATCAGATAATCCACCGACGCGGCGCCGATTTCATCCGGATTTTTCATCGCCGCCATGCCGACCTTGGTGGTCAATTCGCCCCATTGCTGATTCAACTCGTTGAGCTGCGCCACATAGCTGGCGAGCTGCGGATGCCCGGCGTTGGCGGCGCAGAACTTGTGGACGATTCTGGTGAAACCACGCAGCAGCTTGCCCTGGCTACCGAGCACTTTTCGTCCGAGCAGGTCTAGCGCCTGAATCCCGTTGGTGCCCTCGTAAATAGGCGCGATCCGGCAGTCGCGGACCAACTGCTCCATACCCCATTCACGAATGAAACCGTGACCACCGAATACCTGCATGCCGTGGTTGGTCACCTCCAGGCCAGTGTCGGTCATGAAGGCTTTGCAGATCGGCGTCAGGAACGCCAACACGTCTTCGGCCTCTTGCCGTGCGCCAGCGTCCGGGCTCATGTGCGCGGTATCCAGCCATTGCGCGGTGAAGTAGGTCAGCGCCCGATTGCCTTCGTTGAAGGCTTTCATGGTCAGCAACATGCGGCGCACATCGGGATGAACGATGATCGGGTCGGCGACTTTTTCCGGTGCTTTCGGGCCGGTCAGCGAGCGCATCTGCAAACGGTCATTGGCGTATTGGATGGCCCCCTGGAAGCTGGCCTCCCCCAGGCACAGACCCTGCATCCCGGTGCCAAGGCGCGCATGGTTCATCATGGTGAACATGCAGTTCAGGCCCTTGTTCGGCTCACCGATCAAAAAGCCCTTGGCCCCGTCGAAGTTCAGCACGCAGGTGGCCGAGGCCTTGATCCCCATTTTGTGTTCGATCGAACCGCAGGACACCCCGTTGCGCTCGCCCGCCTCGCCTAGTGCATCGGGCAGGAACTTGGGCACGATGAACAGCGAAATGCCCTTGGTCCCCGCGGGCGCCTCCGGCAGCTTCGCCAGCACCAGGTGAATGATGTTATCGCTCATGTCGTGCTCGCCGGCGGAGATGAAAATCTTGCTGCCGGAGATCGCATAACTGCCATCGGCCGCAGGCACGGCGCGGGTCTTGATGATGCCCAGGTCAGTACCGCAATGGGCCTCGGTCAGGCACATGGTGCCGGTCCATTGGCCGGCGGTGAGCTTGCTCAGGTAGGTGTGCTTTTGCGCTTGCGTACCGTGCGCGTGGATCGCCGACATCGCGCCGTGGGTCAGGCCAGGGTACATGCCCCAGGACGTGTTGCTGGAGCCGACCATTTCACTGATGACCAGGCCCAGGGAGCCGGGCAGGCCCTGGCCGCCGTAAGTCGGATCCGCCGCCAAGCCATGCCACCCGCCTTCAACATACTGAGCGAATGCCTGCTTGAACCCCGCAGGCGTCGTCACCACGCCGTTGTCGAAACGGCAGCCTTCTTCGTCACCACTGCGATTGAGCGGTGCGAGCACGTTCTCACAGAATCTTGCGCCCTCTTCGAGGATCGCATTGATCATGTCCGGGCTGGCATCGGCGGCGCCCAGCGCGGCGTAGTGGCGGTGAAAGTCGAAGACATGGTCGATCAGAAAGCGCATGTCGCGCAGGGGAGCTTTGTACTCGGGCATGGTTGTTTCTCCGGCAGCAGATGGCTCAAAGCTACTGCCGCCTGCCAGGCCCCACAATCACAGTCCAGACGCTGAATGCGCGATCATCACTCAACCCGTAGCGGCGTTTTTCGTGCTCTGGCGTGTGAGCCGGATTTTGCGACTGCAGCGGCGCATCTGATTCACCGCGGCGCCTGGTTCGCCAGCAAGCCGGCGCCTGCAGGGGGCACAAAAAAAGGCCGCTGCTCCCGAAGAAGCAGCGGCCTTGTGAAGAAGCGCGTGAGGCTTAGTAGCCCAGTGCGAAGTCTTCTTCTTTCATGTCCATCAGGTTGCTGGCGCCCGACAGCATGGTTGCCACGTGGCTGCGGGTACGCGGCAGGATGCGCTGGAAGTAGAAGCGTGCGGTCTGCAGCTTGGCGGTGTAGAACGCCTCTTCGGAGGTGCCGGCAGCCAGTTTCTCGGCAGCCAGGCGCGCCATGTCAGCCCAGAAGTAAGCCAGGCAGGCGTAACCGGAATACATCAGGTAGTCCACCGACGCCGCGCCGACTTCTTCGCGGTCTTTCATGGCCGCCATTCCGACCTTCATGGTCAGCTCGCCCCACTCTTTGTTCAGCGCCGCCAATGGCTCGACGAACGCTTTGATCGCTTCGTTGCCTTCGTTGGTCTGGCAGAACTTGTGGACGATCCTGGTGAAGCCTTTCAGGGCCTCGCCTTGAGTCATCAGCACTTTGCGGCCCAGCAGGTCGAGTGCCTGGATCCCGGTGGTGCCTTCGTACAGCATCGAAATGCGGCTGTCGCGAACGTTCTGCTCCATGCCCCACTCGGCGATGAAGCCGTGGCCGCCGTAGATTTGTACGCCGTGGTTGGCGGACTCGAAACCGACTTCAGTCATGAAGGCTTTGGCGATCGGTGTCATGAACGCCAGCAGTGCGTCGGCCTTCTTCTTTTCTTCTTCGTCCACGCCGTATTTGACGATGTCGACTTGCTTGGCGGTGAAGTAAACCATCGCACGGTTGCCTTCGGCGAAGGCTTTCATGGTCAACAGCATGCGACGCACGTCTGGGTGCACGATGATCGGGTCAGCGGCTTTTTCCGGCGCTTTAGGGCCCGTCAGGGAGCGCATTTGCAGGCGGTCGCGAGCGTATTTCAGGCCGCCCTGGAAGCCGATCTCGGCGTGTGCCAGACCTTGCAGCGCAGTGCCCAAACGTGCGGTGTTCATGAAGGTGAACATGCAGTTCAGGCCTTTGTTCGCCGGGCCGATCAGGTAACCGGTGGCTGCATCAAAGTTCATCACACAGGTGGCGTTGCCGTGGATGCCCATCTTGTGTTCCAGGGAACCACAGGTCACGGCGTTACGGGCGCCGATCGAGCCGTCTGCGTTCGGCAGGAATTTCGGAACGATGAACAGCGAAATGCCTTTGGTGCCAGCCGGTGCATCCGGCAGACGTGCCAGCACGATGTGGACGATGTTGTCGGCCATGTCGTGTTCACCGGCCGAGATGAAGATCTTGGTACCGGACACTTTGTAGGAACCGTCGGCCTGAGGGTCGGCCTTGGTGCGCAGCATGCCCAGGTCGGTGCCGCAATGCGGTTCGGTCAGGCACATGGTGCCGGTCCATTCGCCGGATACCAGTTTGGTCAGGTAAGCCTCTTGCTGCTCAGGCGTGCCGTGTTCGGAAATGGTGTTCATCGCGCCGTGGGACAGGCCTGGGTACATGCCCCACGACCAGTTGGCCTCGCCAACCATTTCGCTGACCGCCAGACCCAGAGACTCCGGCAGGCCTTGACCACCGTGCTCCACGTCATGGGCCAGGCTTGGCCAGCCGCCTTCGACGAATTGTTTGTAGGCTTCTTTAAAGCCCGTCGGGGTTTTAACGCCGGACTCGCTCCAGGTGCAGCCTTCGGTGTCACCCACGCGGTTCAGCGGAGCCAGTACCTGCTCACAAAACTTGGCGCCTTCTTCGAGAATGGCGTCAACCATGTCCGGAGTTGCGTCTGCACAAGCCGGAAGGCTCTGATAGTGCGCTTCGTAGCCGAGCAGTTCGTCACGAACGAAGCGAATATCACGCAAGGGGGCCTTGTAGTCAGGCATAGCGATAAACCTCTGCTGATGTAACCGGGAATGAACGACCGCGTTGATGTGTTGTGACGGTCAAACAGTTGTTTGAAACATACGTTTACCGCCAAACCTTGTCAAGCGCCGATCTTTTGCCGTTCGTCATCACACCCCGGGAATGGCGGGCGCGCAGCCAGACAACAGCGTCGATGTGATCGCTGGGCAATAGGGAAAGATTAGTTGAGGGATAAGGACTTACGCAGAAAAACGCCGCGAATGATCGCGGCGCTGGCAGGTGGATTCAGCCAGGTGGCAGCGAGGCGCAGCCTAGTCCAGCAGGTCCAACTGAAGATGTTCGGCCACCGCTTCGGCCGTCACCGATTTGAGTTTCGGCACGCGTCCAAGGCATGGCGCCGGGATTCGCTCGGCGAGTGTCGCGAGGTTCTCTTCCAGGCGCGCGGTTTTCGAATCGATGATATTGGCCACCCAACCCGCCAATTGCAGACCGTCCCGCGCAATGGACTCTGCGGTCAGCAGCGCATGATTGATGCAGCCCAGGCGCACGCCAACCACCAGAATCACCGGCAGGTCCAGCGCCATCGCCAGATCCGACAGGTTGTCCTGGTCCGCCAGGGGTACCCGCCAGCCACCGGCGCCTTCGATCAGGGTGAAGTCAGCCTGCAGGTCGAGGAGCTGCTGCATCGGCGTCAACAGTGATTGCACGGTCAATGCCACGCCAGCCTCCCGCGCCGCCAGATGCGGAGCGATCGCCGGTTCAAATGCCATCGGGTTGACCTGGGCATAGGTCAAAGGCACCGAACATTGCGCCATCAACGCCAGTGCGTCGGCATTGCGCAAGCCCTTGGGAGTGACATCGCAGCCGGAGGCCACCGGCTTGCCCGCCGCCGTGCTCAAGCCCGCCAACCGCGCGGCATGCAGCAGGCCTGCGGCAATGGTGGTCTTGCCGATATCGGTGTCCGTGCCGGTGATGAAATAGGCTGCACTCATAAGGGTTTCTCCAAAACGGCGTACACCACTTGGTAAGTCGCCGGCAGGCCTTTGGCCTGGCGAAACTGCTCATAGGCCTCGACCAAGCCGAGGATTCGCGCTCTGCCGGTCAAACCGCCCGGCCGACCGGGGTTCAGGTTGTGCGCACCCAGCGCCTTGAGTTCATGGGTCAGGCTGCGCACATCCGGGTAATGCAACACATGGGGACGGGTTTGCAGCTGCGCGACGGTCAATCCACTGCCCGCGCAAAGCTGTTGATAAACCCCGAACTCACGGAAGCGATTGACGTGCACCATGCCGTCCACCTGACGCCAACTGTCTCGCAGTTCGTACAACGTACCCACGCACAGACTAGCAAATGCGAAAATTCCGCCAGGTTTCAGCACTCGATGCGCCTCGCTGAGCACCGAGGCGAAGTCTGCGCACCACTGCACCGCCAGGCTGGAAAAGATCAAATCGCAGGTCGAAGCCTGCAATGGCAGTCGCTCGGCATCCCCGGCGATGAAATGCGTGGCCCCACCCAATGGCCGTGCGTGATTGAGCATGCCTTCGGCGATGTCCAGCGCCACGCCGTGGCTGGCAGGGTAACGCTCGCTCAACGCCCGACTGAAGTGTCCGGTGCCGCACCCCAGGTCCAGCCAGCGACCCGGTACGAAGTCTTTCGGCAAGCGGTCCGACAACTGGCTGCCAACATCGCGCTGCAATTGGGCAACGCTGTCATAACTGGCCGCGGCGCGGGAAAAGGAGGCTGCCACCTGGCGCTTGTCAGGCAAGCCGCCGGGCAGGTTGGGAAGGGATAGATCAGTCATCGCCGAACTCATGCAAAAAGGTCTGGATCGCCCCCGCCACACCGTGGGGATCTTCCAGAAGAAACGCGTGGCCGGCCCGTTCGATCAGACCGATTTCTACATCCGGCAGCAACCCCAGCAGGGCTTGTGCGGCTTCGGCCGGAACCAGCCCGTCGAGCCCGGCGAACAGGTGCAACTGCGGGCCGCGGAATGTTTGCAACGCTTGACGGGTATCCAGTTGCGCGAGCACCTGCAGACCGCTTATCGCCACCGACGCAGTGGTATGCGGCGCACCACCGAGCAACAGCCTCGATAACCCGCGCGGGTCTGCAGAACCCTGAGCGCAGAGCAGCGAAAAGCGTTTCAAGGTCGTGCGCGGTTCTGCCTTGCAGCCGGCCAGAAACGCGTCGAAGGTCTCGCCGGGCATCGCACTCGGCCACTGCTCATGGGCGACGAAGCAAGGATTGCTCGCCAGGGTCAGCAAGCCGCAGCAACGATCGCCGCGTCGGGCTGCCAACTCGGCGGCGAGCATACCGCCGAGGGACCAGCCACCCAGCCAGGTATCCTCAGGCAGGGTCGAATCCAACTCATCGAGCCATTCTTCAAGATCGCTCGATTCCAGTTCCGGCAAGGGTTCGATCTCGACCCGCAAGTGTTCATCCAGCCCTTGCAATGCCGCCGCCAATGGCTCCAGCGGTGAAATCCCCAGGCCCCAGCCGGGCAGCAGAATCAGATGATCACGCATGGCTTGGCTCCGGTCCCAGTTGTTGAAAGCAATCGGCCAATCCATTCAACAATAGCTGCACTTGCGCCTCGCTGTGGGCAGCGCTGAGAGTCACGCGCAGACGGGCGCTGCCGGCGGGCACGGTCGGCGGGCGAATCGCCGTCACCATCAGCCCGCGTTCGCGCAGCATCTGTGACAGTCGAACCGCACGCCCGGCATCGCCGATCATGATCGGCTGGATCGGCGTGAAGCTGTCCATCAATTCCAGGCCAATCTGCTCGGCACCCTGGCGGAACTGGCGGATCAGCGTGTTCAGATGCTCACGTCGCCAGTGTTCGCTGCGCAGCAGCTCCAGGCTTTTCAACGTAGCGCAGGCGAGGGCCGGTGGCTGGCTGGTGGTGTAAATGTAGGGGCGGGCGAACTGGATCAGCGTCTCGATCAACTCTTCACTGCCGGCGACAAAAGCACCGGCCGTACCGAACGCCTTGCCGAGGGTGCCGACCAATACCGGCACCTCGTCCTGGCTCAGGCCGAAATGCTCGACGATCCCACCGCCATTGGCACCCAGCGGACCAAAACCGTGGGCGTCATCGACCATCAGCCACGCGCCTTTGGCCTTGGCCTCCCGGGCCAGCGCCGGCAGGTCGGCGATGTCGCCGTCCATGCTGAACACGCCGTCGGTGACCACCAGCGTGTTACCGGTGGCCTTCTCGAGACGATTGGCCAGACTCGCCGCGTCGTTATGCAGATAGCGATTGAAGCGCGCACCGGACAGCAGGCCCGCGTCCAGCAGGGAGGCGTGATTGAGGCGGTCTTCGAGCACCGTATCGCCCTGCCCCACCAGTGCGGTGACCGCGCCAAGGTTGGCCATGTAGCCGGTGGTAAACAACAGCGCACGCGGGCGACCGGTCAGGTCGGCCAGCGCTTCTTCCAGCGCGTGATGCGGGCTGCTGTGGCCAATGACCAGGTGCGAAGCCCCGCCGCCGACGCCCCAACGGGTCGCACCGGCGCGCCAGGCTTCGATCACTTGCGGGTGATTGGCCAGGCCCAGGTAATCGTTGTTGCAGAACGCCAGCAACGGCTGCCCATCGACCACCACTTCCGGGCCTTGAGGGCTGTCGAGCAGGGGGCGATGGCGATAAAGGTTTTCGGCACGACGGGCAGCAAGGCGTGCGGCGAGATCGAAAGACATGCAGGCCTCGGGTGTCAGATCAGATAAATCAAGGTAAACACAGATCCTTGTGGGAGCTGGCTTGCCTGCGATGACGGAGTCACATTCAACATAGATGTCGACTGAGAGATCGCTATCGCGAGCAAGCTTGCTCCTGCAGGGTTTTGCATTTTTTCAGCAAGAGCGGGGAGGATCAAACAGCCGCGTTATAAAACTGCTCGCTGCTCTTCTGCTCCACCAGCGCCTGCTCGATCGCCGCCTGATGCACCTCGTCGGCGTGCTCTTCGCGCGCTTCCGGCAGGATGCCCAGGCGCGAGAACAGCTGCATGTCCTTGTCGGCCTGCGGGTTGGCGGTGGTCAGCAATTTCTCACCATAGAAAATCGAGTTGGCGCCGGCGAAGAACGCCAGGGCCTGCATCTGCTCGTTCATGGCTTCACGGCCAGCGGACAGGCGCACGTGGGACTGCGGCATCAGGATACGGGCGACGGCGAGCATGCGGATGAAGTCGAACGGGTCGATGTCGTCGGCATTTTCCAGCGGCGTGCCGGCAACCTTCACCAGCATGTTGATCGGCACCGACTCCGGATGCTCCGGCAGGTTGGCCAGCTGGATCAGCAGGTTGGCGCGGTCATCCAGGGACTCACCCATGCCGAGGATGCCGCCGGAGCAGATCTTCATCCCCGATTCACGCACGTAGGCCAGGGTTTGCAGGCGCTCGCTGTAGGTACGGGTGGTGATGATGCTGCCGTAGAATTCCGGCGAGGTGTCGAGGTTGTGGTTGTAGTAGTCGAGGCCAGCCTGGGCCAGCGCTTCGGTCTGGTCCTGATCCAGGCGACCGAGGGTCATGCAGGTTTCCAGGCCCATGGCCTTGACGCCTTTGACCATTTCCAGCACGTACGGCATGTCTTTGGCCGACGGGTGCTTCCAGGCAGCGCCCATGCAGAAACGAGTCGAGCCGATGGCCTTGGCGCGAGCGGCCTCTTCGAGGACCTTCTGCACTTCCATCAGTTTTTCTTTTTCCAGGCCGGTGTTGTAGTGACCGGACTGCGGACAATATTTGCAATCTTCCGGGCAGGCGCCGGTTTTGATCGACAGCAGCGTCGAAACCTGGACCCGGTTAGCGTCGAAATGCGCGCGGTGCACCGTCTGCGCCTGGAACAACAGGTCATTGAATGGCTGAACGAAGAGTGCTTTGACTTCAGCCAAAGACCAGTCATGACGCAGGGTTGCAGTGGTGCTGGCGCTCATGGGCGATTCCTTTGTTTTATGCTTGGCAAGCGGCTGGGGGAAGGCAATACCCACAGACGCGATACGGATGTTCGGCATATTTAAGGAAGACTTATGCGCTGTCAACCACAATACGATGGACCGGTTTACATCTGGTTAAAAAACAACCAATCCTGTTTGCTGTGCGGCGAAGCGTCCGATGATGTGACACCCATATGCATTGCCTGTGAAACCGACCTCCCCTGGCTCGGCGACCAATGTCAGAGCTGCGCCCTGCCCTTGCCCGCCGCCGGCATGACGTGCGGCCCGTGCTTGAAGCAACCGCCGGCCTTCGAACGCGTCGCCGTTCCCTGGACCTACAGTTTTCCGGTCGACAGCCTGATCACCCGTTTCAAGCACAGCGCGAAATGGCCGTCCGGTCACCTGCTCGCCGAACTGCTTGCCCGATTTCTGCTGCATCGGTTCGATGAGGACCTGGATCGACCCGACACGCTGGTGCCGGTACCACTGGCTGTCAAACGCCTGCGCCAGCGGGGTTTCAACCAGGCGGCGATGCTTGCCCGCTGGCTCGGCAACCGCCTCGACATTGCCTGCGATGAAAAGCTGTTGCTGAGGGTCCAGGACACCAGCGCGCAACAGGAGCTGAAGGCCGACGCCCGCAAAAAAAACCTGCGCCATGCCTTCGCACTGGCGCCCGATGCACTGATCAAGGGTCGGCACCTGGCGCTGGTGGATGACGTGCTGACCACCGGCGCCACGACCCAGGCTCTGGCCCGGCTGTTGATGGACGCCGGCGCTGCGCGGGTCGACGTCTACTGCCTGGCCCGCACCCCCAAGCCTGGCGACGCCGATTGACTTGAGGACACACAGAACCTGCGGGCTTGCTCGCGAAGACGGCGGCTCAGTCAATATTGATGTCGCCTGACCCACCGCTTTCGGGAGCAAGCCCGCTCCCACAAGAATTACGCTTAACTGACTGGCCCCTTGCCACAGAGGCTCGCACAGGGTCCTGCTTGACTCCCGCAGCCCAAGCCGCCAACGTCCTCCCATCGCCACCGTCCAAAGCGTCCTGCCATGTCCTTGCCTACGTTGTTATCCCAGCACATCGTCCGTCGCCCACAGCGCATTGCCTTGCTGCAACACATCGCCGAACAGGGCTCGATCACCCGTGCCGCAAAAAGCGCAGGCCTGAGTTACAAAGCGGCGTGGGATGCCATCGACGAACTGAACAACCTCGCGCAAAAGCCGCTGGTGGAGCGCAGTGTCGGCGGCAAGGGCGGCGGGGGCGCCAGACTGTCCAGCGAAGGCGAGCGCGTCTTGCGCCTCTATCAAAAGCTGCAAGCGCTGCAGGCTCAGGTGCTGGAAGCTGCCGAAGAGGCCAGCGATCTCGACCTGCTCGGCCGCCTGATGCTCCGGACCAGCGCGCGCAATCAGTTGCATGGCAAGGTCGTGGCGATCGCTAGCCAGGGTCGCAACGACCTGATTCACTTGGAACTGGCCGCAGGTTTGACCATCGATGCGCAGATCACCCACGACAGTACCCTGCGCCTGGAGCTGGAAAACGGTACCGAAGTGGTGGCGCTGATCAAGGCCGGCTGGCTCGAGCTACTCGGCATCACGGATGCCGTGACGCCAGGACACAATGACCTGACAGGCATCATCGAAGAAATCCTCGACGCCGAAGACGGTCCCAGCGAAGTGCGCATCGGCCTGCCCAATGGCCAGACCCTCTGTGCGCTGGCCGAACCGCTGCACTTGCGGACCCTGGGCCTGGCCACGGATAAAGCGGTACGGGTGCAGTTCGCGCCATCCAACGTATTGCTGGGTACACCACTCTGAAACATTAACGTCATGATTGCTCTTTAAGGTGGCTGCAAAAACCCGCAGGGAGCCTGATGTGAGCCTATTGGAAGAAAACCAGTCCACCGATCTTGAAAAAATGGTCGGCCTCAGCCGTCGCGGTTTTATCAGCGCCGGCGCCCTGTGCGGTGCAGCGATGTTCCTCGGCGGCAATCTGCTGAGCCGCAGCGTGCTCGCTGCCAGTGTCAGTGCAGGTACCGGCAAACTGTTGGGTTTCGACAGTATCGCCGCCGCCACCAGCGACACCATCAGCCTGCCGCCCGGCTATAAATCCTCGGTGTTGATCAGCTGGGGCCAGCCGTTGCAAAAGGACGGCCCGGCCTTCGACCCGAGCGGCAACGGCACCGCCGAGCAGCAAGAAGCCCAGTTCGGTGACAACAACGACGGCATGAGCCTGTTCGAGTTTCCCGCCGAGCAAGACCGGGCGTTGATGGCGATCAACAACGAGTACACCAACTACCGCTACCTCTATCCCCACGGTGGCATGCCGCAATCGGCCGACGATGTGCGCAAGGCACTGGCCTGCGAAGGCGTGTCGGTGATCGAGGTTCAGCGCAAGGACGGCCAGTGGCACTTCGTCCAGGGTTCGCGCTACAACCGGCGCATTCACGGCAACGCGCCGATCAGCCTGAGCGGCCCGGTCGCCGGCCACACACTGGTGAAAACCAGCGCCGACCCCCAGGGCAAGAACGTCCTCGGCACCTTCCAGAACTGCGCCAATGGCAAGACGCCGTGGGGCACTTACCTGACCTGCGAAGAGAACTTCACCGATTGCTTCGGCAGCAGCCATGCCGAACAAACATTCGATGCCGCGCAGAAACGCTACGGTGTGGTGGCGGCCAGCAAAGAGATCAACTGGCATCAGCACGACGAGCGTTTCGACCTGGCGAAGAACCCGAACGAGCTCAATCGTCATGGCTGGGTGGTGGAAATCGACCCCTTCGATCCGCAATCGACCCCGGTCAAGCGCACGGCCCTGGGCCGTTTCAAGCATGAAAACGCTGCCCTGGCCGAAACCAAAGACGGTCACGCCGTGGTGTACATGGGTGACGATGAACGCGGCGAATTCATCTACAAATTCGTCAGCCGCGACAAGATCAACCACCAAGCCCCCAAGGCCAACCGCGACTTGCTGGACCATGGCACCCTGTACGTGGCGCGCTTCGACGCAGGCGACGGCAATGCCGATCACCCCAAGGGCCAGGGCGAATGGATCGAACTGACCCACGGTAAAAACGGCATCGATGCCGGCAGCGGTTTTGCCGATCAGGCCGAAGTGCTGATTCACGCACGCCTCGCCGCCAGTGTGGTGAAAGCCACGCGCATGGATCGCCCGGAATGGATCGTCGTCAGCCCCAAGGATGGCCAGGTCTATTGCACCCTCACCAACAACGCCAAGCGCGGCGAGGACGGCCAACCGGTGGGCGGGCCGAACCCGCGTGAGAAGAACATCTACGGGCAGATCCTGCGCTGGCGCACTGACCGTGACGATCACGGTGCCAAGACCTTCTCCTGGGACTTGTTCGTGGTGGCCGGCAACCCGGGCGTGCATGCCGGCACGCCGAAGGGCGGCTCGTCCAACATTACGCCGCAGAACATGTTCAACAGCCCGGATGGCCTGGGCTTCGACAACGCCGGGCGGCTGTGGATTCTGACGGACGGTGATTCGAGCAATGCGGGTGATTTTGCCGGCATGGGCAACAACCAGATGCTGTGTGCCGACCCGGCGACCGGGGAGATTCGGCGTTTCATGGTCGGGCCGGTGGGTTGCGAAGTGACGGGGATCAGCTTTTCGCCGGATCAGAAGACTTTGTTTGTGGGGATTCAGCATCCGGGGGAGAACGGTGGGTCGACGTTCCCTGAGCATCTGCCGAATGGCAAGCCGCGGTCTTCGGTGATGGCAATCTCCCGGGAAGATGGCGGGATCGTCGGCGCCTGACAGGGCCTCTTCGCGAGCAAGCCCGCTCCCACAGGGATCTCTTGTCTGATCGTTCCCACGCTCCGCGCGGGAATGCAGCCCGGGACGCTCTGCGTTCCAGAAACGGACGCGGAGCGTCCGGTGAGGCATTCCCACGCAGAGCGTGGGAACGATCCCCCTAAAGATACCCCGTCTGCGCTACCATGTCTGGCCGGACGCGGCAGCCTGCTGCGCGCAGGAGTCAGCATGGCCCACCCGTTTGCAACCCTCACCCCAGACCTCGTGCTCGATGCCGTCGAAAGCATCGGCTTTCTCAGCGACGCGCGCATCCTGGCGCTCAACAGCTACGAAAACCGTGTCTATCAGGTCGGCATCGAAGACTCCGAACCGCTGATCGCCAAGTTCTATCGTCCGCAACGCTGGACCAACGAGGCGATTCTCGAGGAGCACCAGTTCACCTTCGAACTCGCCGAGTGCGATGTGCCAGTGGTGGCGCCGATGATTCACAACGGTGCCAGCCTGCACGAACACAACGGTTTTCGCTTCACCCTGTTCCCCCGCCGTGGCGGCCGCGCGCCGGAGCCGGGCAATCTCGATCAGCTGTATCGCCTCGGCCAACTGCTCGGTCGTTTGCACGCCGTGGGCGCGACCAAGCCGTTCGAACACCGTGAAGCCCTCGGTGTGAAAAACTTCGGTCACGACTCACTGACGACGTTGCTCGAAGGCAACTTCGTACCCAAAAGCCTGCTGCCGGCCTACGAGTCCGTGGCCCGCGACCTGCTCAAGCGGGTGGAAGAGGTCTACAAGGCGACACCGCACCAGAACATCCGCATGCACGGCGATTGCCACCCCGGCAACATGATGTGTCGCGACGAGATGTTCCATATCGTCGACCTCGATGACTGTCGAATGGGCCCGGCGGTGCAGGACATCTGGATGATGCTTGCCGGCGACCGCCAGGAATGTCTCGGCCAGTTGTCGGAACTGATGGACGGCTACAACGAATTCCACGACTTCGACCCGCGGGAACTGGCGCTGATCGAACCGCTGCGCGCCCTGCGCCTGATGCATTACAGCGCCTGGCTCGCCCGCCGCTGGGACGATCCGGCGTTCCCCCACAGCTTTCCGTGGTTCGGCAGCGAGCGGTACTGGGGCGATCAGGTGTTGGCGTTGCGCGAACAACTGGCTGCGCTGAATGAAGAACCCCTAAAAATCTTCTGATTCACACAGCGAGGCTTGCCCGCGAAGAACGATAACGCGGTCTGCCTGATATACCGAATTATCGTTCTTCGCGGGCAAGCCTCGCTCCTACAGGGATCAGCACGTCGAGACAAATCTCCTTACAATCCCCTCTTTGTTAGCTGCCTAAGCAAGGATTCTGCATGCAAGCCGCCAACCCGCGTCGCGGGTACATTCTGGGCCTGAGTGCCTACATCATCTGGGGACTATTCCCGCTCTACTTCAAAGCCATCGCCAACGTACCCGCCGTGGAGATCATCATCCACCGCGTGCTCTGGTCCGCCCTGTTCGGTGCCTTGCTGCTGATGGTCTGGAAACATCCAGGCTGGTGGCGCGAGCTGCGTGACAACCCGAAACGCCTGGCGATCCTGGCCCTGAGCGGCACGCTGATCGCGGCCAACTGGCTGACCTACGTCTGGTCGGTGAACAACGGGCGCATGCTCGAGGCCAGCCTCGGTTACTACATCAACCCATTGGTGAATGTGCTCTTGGGCATGCTGATCCTCGGCGAACGGCTGCGGCGCATGCAGTGGCTGGCCGTGGGTCTGGCGGCGGTGGGCGTGGCGCAACAGGTGTGGCAAGTCGGCAGCCTGCCGTGGGTGTCGCTGGTGCTGGCGCTGACGTTCGGCTTCTACGGGTTGATCCGCAAGCAAGCGCCCGTCAAGGCGCTGCCCGGCCTGGTGGTGGAAACCTGGATGCTGGTGCCGATTGCCATTGCCTGGTTGCTTTTCAATCAGACGGCCACAAGCGTTCAGCCTGAGTTCTGGACCACATCCGAAGCCTGGTGGCTGGTTGCAGCCGGGCCGGTGACATTGGTGCCGCTGGTATGTTTCAACGCCGCCGCACGGCATTTGCCCTACACGACGCTGGGATTTCTACAGTACCTGGCGCCGACGCTGGTGCTGTTGCAAGCCGTCCTGCTGTTTGGTGAACAGCTGTCGTCGAGCACACTGCTGGCGTTCATCTTTATCTGGGCCGGTCTGGCGGTCTACAGCCTCGATGCGTGGATAAGTCTGCGTCGTCGCAGTTGATCAGAAAACGTACAACTCTCCACAGGCCACGTCGTTCGTGGCCTGCATCGATCCTTCCCAAGGTTATCCACAGCGTGATCCCCGCCGTTTGTGCGCAACTCGTTGAAACTGCTGGTTTTTTGATCAGTTGCTGCAGAAGCCCGGTCGGCGTGGCCTGGCGGGCTGTCTCTACAGGTTATCCACAGGCAGGTGCACCTTTAAACTGGATAACCTTTCAAGGCTCACTGCGCAGCACCAATTCCACCATCAGGTCGTCGGCCAGGGTCTCCAGGCGCGACTGCAATACGTCCAGCGACAACGTCAACGGCACCGCAAGAATCGCTTCGGCATGGAACAACGGCTCGCTGCTCATCGGCGCCGGGCGGACTTCGGTCACCAGTTGCTCGAGGTTCACCCCCTGTTCGCTCAGCAAACGGGTAATGTCACGGACGATTCCCGGACGATCATTGCCCACCAGTTCCATCGCGATCGGTTTCCAGGTGCAGGATTGTTCGATGCCACTTTCGGCGATCAGCACCCGAATGCCGTGGGCAGATAATGCCTGCAGGGCGTCCACCAGTTCGTCGTAGGCTTCGGCTGGCACGCCCACCCGAAGAATCCCGGCAAACTGCCCGGCCATGCGCGACATTCGGCTTTCCAGCCAGTTTCCGCCGTGCTCGGCAATGCACTGGGCGATGCGCTCGACCTGCCCAGGCTTGTCCGGAGCGATTACAGTGAGTACGAGGTGGTCCATGGCGCAGCCCTCTTTTGTTATAGAAAAAGAAGTATAGGCAAGGGTTGGTCCTGCGCTGAGTCGTCTGACGCCTTCGCGGGCAAGCCTCGCTCCTACGGGTTTTGTGCCGTTCACAAAATTGCCGACCGACACAAAACCCGTAGGAGCGAGGCTTGCCCGCGAATGGAGCACCACCAATGAACCTGCCGAACAAAAATCGTGTACAAGTTTTGATATTTAACTGGAACAATCCATTAGTTTTTTGAGAACATCCTGCTCCCCGACCTGACCGCAATGCGTCATAGGGTCGCAGAACGACGTAATTAGTCTAATTTTCACAAGCGCAATTCATCATGTAGTATGCCGCAGCGCGCACTACATAACGTGGATCGATGTCTGCCACAGGCGCAATCGCAACCCTGAAAGCCCCGTCAGCAAGGCCCCAAGCCGTTGATTGGTCAAAACCCAGCCGCCCGCATGGCATGTACTGGTAGACGGGTTTGTGGTTTAAATGGCCAGAGGCTTCATTGTTAAATTGAAGAGCTGAAAAGCGAAATAGCTGAGCAGAGTGAGGCAAGCAATGACTGAACACGTTCAAGTCGGTGGCCTGCAGGTCGCCAAAGTCCTGTTCGACTTCGTGAACAACGAAGCCATTCCCGGTACCGGCCTCACCGCCGATAAGTTCTGGGCCGGTGCCGACAAGGTCATTCATGACCTGGCACCGAAGAACAAAGCCCTACTCGCCAAACGCGATGATTTCCAGGCTCGCATCGATGGCTGGCACCAATCCCGTGCCGGTCAACCGCATGACGCCGTGGCCTATAAAGCCTTCCTGCAAGACCTCGGTTATCTGCTGCCAGAAGCGGCCGATTTCCAGGTGACGACGCAAAACGTCGATGACGAAATCGCCCGCATGGCCGGCCCACAGCTGGTGGTGCCGGTGATGAACGCCCGTTTCGCCCTCAACGCTTCGAACGCCCGCTGGGGTTCGCTGTATGACGCGCTCTACGGCACCGATGCCATCAGCGAAGCTGACGGCGCGGAAAAAGGCAAAGGCTACAACAAGGTCCGTGGCGACAAGGTCATCGCCTTCGCCCGCGCCTTCCTCGACGAAGCCGCGCCATTGGCTGCCGGCACTCACGTCGATTCCACCGGCTACAAGATCGTCGACGGCAAACTGGTGATCGCCCTTAAAGGCGGCAGCAACACCGGCCTGCGCAACGATGCGCAACTGATCGGTTTCCACGGCGATGTCAGCGCCCCGACCGCGATCCTGCTGAAAAACAACGGCCTGCACTTCGAAATCCAGGTTGACGCCAGCACCCCGGTCGGCCAGACCGACCCGGCCGGCGTCAAAGACATCCTGATGGAAGCTGCGCTGACCACCATCATGGACTGCGAAGACTCGGTCGCCGCCGTCGATGCCGACGACAAAGTGGTGATCTACCGCAACTGGCTCGGCCTGATGAAGGGCGATCTGTCGGAAGAAGTCTCCAAGGGCGGTCAGACCTTCACCCGCACTATGAACGCCGACCGCACCTACACCGGCATCGATGGCAAGGAACTGAGCCTGCACGGTCGTTCGCTGTTGTTCGTGCGTAACGTCGGTCACCTGATGACCATCGACGCGATCCTCGACAAAGACGGCAACGAAGTACCGGAAGGCATCCTCGACGGTCTGTTGACCAGCCTGGCGGCCATCCACAGCCTCAACGGCAACAACTCGCGCAAGAACAGCCGCACCGGTTCGGTCTATATCGTGAAGCCGAAGATGCACGGCCCGGAAGAAGCCGCGTTCACCAACGAGCTGTTCGGTCGCATCGAAGACGTGCTCGGCCTGCCGCGCAATACCCTGAAAGTCGGGATCATGGACGAGGAGCGCCGGACCACGGTCAACCTCAAGGCCTGCATCAAGGCGGCCAGCGAGCGCGTGGTGTTCATCAACACCGGTTTCCTCGACCGCACCGGCGATGAAATCCACACGTCCATGGAAGCCGGCCCGATGGTGCGCAAGGCGGACATGAAGGCTGAGAAGTGGATTGGCGCCTACGAAAACTGGAACGTCGATATTGGCCTGAGCACTGGCCTGCAAGGCCGCGCGCAGATCGGTAAAGGCATGTGGGCCATGCCCGACCTGATGGCGGCGATGCTCGAACAGAAAATCGCCCACCCGCTGGCCGGCGCCAATACCGCCTGGGTACCCTCGCCGACCGCCGCGGCATTGCACGCGCTGCATTACCACAAGGTCGATGTATTCGCCCGTCAGGCCGAACTGGCCAAGCGTGCCCGCGCGTCGGTGGACGACATCCTGACCATCCCGCTGGCGGTGAACCCGGGCTGGACCCCGGAACAGATCAAGAACGAACTGGACAACAACGCCCAGGGCATTCTCGGTTACGTGGTGCGCTGGATCGATCAGGGCGTGGGTTGTTCGAAGGTGCCGGACATCAACGACATCGGCCTGATGGAAGACCGTGCGACCCTGCGTATTTCCAGCCAGCACATCGCCAACTGGCTGCGCCATGGCATCGTCACTGAAGATCAAGTGATGGAAAGCCTCAAGCGCATGGCGCCGGTGGTTGACCGCCAGAACGCCAATGACCCGCTGTACCGCCCGCTGGCACCGGACTTCGACAGCAACGTCGCCTTCCAGGCGGCGGTCGAACTGGTGGTCGAAGGCAGCAAGCAACCGAACGGCTACACCGAACCGGTTCTGCACCGTCGTCGTCGCGAGTTCAAGGCTGCCAATGGCCTTTGAATAAGCGTTAGCGCCGAAGCAAAAAAAGGCCCCGATCGAAAGATCGGGGCCTTTTTGTTGGAGCAAGATCTTTTAGCAGCTCACATCCCCAACTCATGCTTGACCAGCTCCACCAGCTTGCCGGTATCGACAGGCTTGAGCAAAAAGTCCACCACGCTCAGATGCATGGCGGCGATCGCGTCTTTCACATCGGCGTCACCGGAAACGATGATGAACGGCATGGCCGCCCGTACCGACTCCCGGACCTGGCGGATCAAGTCCAGGCCATCGACATGTCCCATCCGCAGATCGGTGATCACCAGGCCAATCGACGGCTTCTCGCTCAACATCTTGAGTGCGGTTTCGCCACTGGCTGCGGTCATGCACCGGATGCCTTCCAGGCCGAGGATCTCTGACAACAGCTCTCGCGCGTCTTTATCGTCGTCGACGATCAGCACCCGCTGCGGCGGCAAGTCAGGTTCGAGCATGACCGCACTCAGCGCCTCGCGCTCGGCGTCAGTCAAAATATCGTGGTCGGACATGGCTTACTCTACATTCGAATTCAATCGCCTGACTCACTAGTCAGACATCACCAACAAGACCTTCAATGTGCACTTCGTCGGATAGTTGTTCTATAGCCAATGTAGGAGGCTTTTCCGATAGTTGCGTCAGATATTTCCTAACTTTCATCAGCTGCACCTGCCGACCTAGACTTACGTCCAATGGGCACCCAGGGCGCAGGGGCCGACCATGGGTCAGTCATCCGACAACAACAATTCAAAAAGACTGCGGTATTGGTTATGAGTAAAGCGGACGCCTTCACCCAGGCAGGGAAAACCGCGGTGTTGCAGAACATCCAGGGTACTTTGCAATTTCTTCAGCGCTTCCCGCCCTTCAATCAAATGGAACACGCTCACCTGGCGTACCTGGTCGAACAATGTCAGCTGCGTTTTTATGCGCCCGGCGAGAGCATCATCAAGCCCGCCGATGGCCCGGTTGAGCATTTTTACATCGTCAAACAAGGCCAGGTCGTGGGTGAGCGTCCCCACACGGCCAAGGGCGGGACTGAAACCACCTTCGAGATCACCACCGGCGAGTGTTTCCCCCTCGCCGCGCTGCTGGGCGAGCGTGCGACCCGCACTGAACACCGGGCCGCCGAAGACACCTTTTGCCTGCAGCTGAACAAACTGGCGTTCATCAAACTGTTCGCGCTGTCCAACGCGTTTCGCGACTTTGCCCTGCGCGGCGTCAGCAGCCTGCTGGATCAGGTCAACCAGCAAGTCCAGCAAAAAGCCGTGGAGACCCTGGGGACCCAGTACTCGCTGAACACTCGACTGGGTGAACTGGCGATGCGCCACCCAGTGACCTGCAGCCCCGCCACACCCCTGCGCGAAGCCGTGACCCTGATGCACGAGCAGCAAGTCGGCAGCATCGTCATCGTCGACGAGCAGAAAGCCCCACTGGGTATTTTCACCCTGCGCGACCTGCGCCATGTGGTGGCCGACGGCACGGACGACTTCAACGAAGCCATCGAACGCCACATGACCCAGGCGCCGTTCTACCTGTCGCCGGACCACAGCGCGTTCGACGCGGCGATCGCCATGACCGAACGGCACATCGCGCATGTCTGCCTGGTCAAGGACCATCGCCTGTGCGGCGTAGTGTCCGAGCGGGATCTGTTTTCCCTGCAGCGGGTCGATCTGGTGCATCTGGCACGGACCATCCGCAGCGCCCAGCGCGTGGAAAACCTGGTGGCACTGCGCGGCGAGATTGGCCAACTGGTGGAGCGCATGCTGGCCCATGGCGCGTCGTCGACCCAGATCACCCACATCATCACCCTGCTCAACGACCATACCGTGTGCCGGGTCATCGAGTTGACGCTCGCCGAGAAAGGCGACCCCGGGATTCCATTCAGCTGGCTGTGCTTCGGCAGCGAAGGCCGCCGCGAGCAGACGCTGCACACCGATCAGGACAACGGCATTCTGTTCGAAGCCCGGGACGCGGCCCATGCCGCCGAGATCCGCGGCAAGCTGTTGCCCATCGCCCAGCAGATCAACCAGAGCCTGGCGCTCTGCGGCTTTACCCTGTGCAAGGGCAACATCATGGCCGGCAACCCCGAACTGTGTCTGTCCCGTGCCGAGTGGGCTCGGCGTTTTGCGGCGTTCATCCGCGAAGCAACGCCGGAGAATCTGCTGGGTTCGAGCATTTACTTCGACTTGCGCGTGGTCTGGGGCGATGAGGATGGCTGTGAGCAACTGCGCCGGGGGATTCTTGACCAGGTTGACGACAACCGGTTGTTCCAGCGCATGCTGGCCGAGAACGCCCTGCGCAATCGTCCGCCCGTAGGACGTTTCCGGGATTTCGTGCTGGCTCGCAAGAATGGCGAGAAAGCCACGCTGGACCTGAAAATCCAGGGCCTGACGCCGTTCGTCGACGGTGCCCGCTTGCTGGCACTGGCCCACGGGATCGAAGCGAACAATACCCTGGAGCGCTTCCGCCAACTGGTAGACAAAGAGGTCATCGAACGACTGGACGGTGCGGCGTACGAAGAGGCTTATCACTTCATTCAACAAACCCGCATGCAGCAACATCAGCTCCAGACCCGGGAGAATCTGCCCCACTCCAACCGGGTCGACCCGGACAGTCTCAATCATCTTGATCGACGGATCCTGCGTGAATCCCTGCGTCAGGCTCAGCGACTGCAAAGCAGCCTGGCCCTGCGGTATCAGCTATGAGCCTGTTTTCATGGCTGCGCCCGTCAGGCCCAATGTTGTCCGGCGACCTTCAACTGCGCCTGCAACGCTTACCGACGGCCGCCGAGCCGAGCGAATGCAGCCTGCGCGAACAACGCTGGGTGGTGCTCGACCTGGAAACCACCGGGCTGAACCTGAACAAGGATCGAGTACTGTCCATCGGCGCGGTGGTGATCGAAGACGGGGCGATCGACTTCAGCCAGCAATTCGAACGCACCTTGCAATGCAGCGAGCTCAAACTCGGTCCCAGCGTATTGATTCACGGCCTGGGCCCGAGCGCGATTGCCGCCGGCAGCGACCCGGCCCAGGCCTTGCTCGACTTCATGGAGTTTGTCGGTGACAGTCCCGTGCTGGCCTTTCATGCGCCGTTCGATCAGCACATGCTCGGGCGCGCATTGAAAGATCATCTGGGTTACAAGTTGCAGCATCTGTTTCTGGATGTCGCGGATATCGCGCCGCTGCTGTGTCCGCAGGCGCCTATTCGCGAGGCCGGGCTGGATGAGTGGATCGACTGGTTCAAGCTGGAGGTGTTCGAGCGGCACAACGCCAGTGCCGACGCGCTGGCCACGGCAGAACTGGCGCTGATTTTGTTCAGCCGGGCGCGGCAGCAGCAGATTCATAGTCCGTTGGAACTGCTGCAGCGGGTGAGGCAGTGGAAACGCAGGCAGCGCGCGCCGTCCTTCTAGATCTGCGGCGCCTGTTCCGGCCTCTTCGCCGGCAAGCCTGGCTCCTACGGGGGGTTTGGGTCGCCCACGAAATCGGCGAACGACTCAACATCCCTGTAGGAGCCAGGCTTGCCGGCGAAGAACGATAACGCGATCCCACTGAACACATACCATCCAAACCACCCGACCAGTGGCCAATTGCTTACCTCCCCCGCCTCTGCCACAATCGCGAACAATTCTCGTTAGTTAACACTTCCCAATCGGTGATACGGCGTGCCGTCAGTCCAAAGCCCCCAGAGTGAGCTCGTTGGTGCGTTGTATCGCGACCATCGCAGCTGGCTATTGGCCTGGCTGCGGCGCAACGTGGCCTGTCCGCAACGGGCCGAAGACCTGAGCCAGGACACCTTCGTCCGCCTGTTGGGCCGTGATGAACTCAAGGAACCTCGCGAGCCGCGGGCGTTTCTGGTGGCGATCGCCAAAGGCCTGCTGTTCGACTATTTCCGCCGCGCCGCGCTGGAACAGGCCTACCTGACCGAACTGATGCTGATCCCCGAAGCCGAACAACCTTCAGTGGAAGAGCAACAGCTTATCCTCGAAGACCTGAAAAACATCGACCGCCTGCTCGGCCAACTCTCGAGCAAGGCCCGGGCAGCGTTTCTCTATAACCGCCTCGACGGCCTCGGCCACGCGCAGATCGCCGAGCGTCTGGGCGTGTCGGTGTCGCGGGTGCGTCAATACCTGGCCCAGGGCATTCGTCAGTGCTACATCGCGCTGTACGGTGAGCCGCTGTGAGCCCGGCCAGCTCAAGACCGGTGTCGGCGCAGGTGCTGGATGCCGCCATCGCCTGGCAACTGACCCTGGACTCCGGCAACCCGGTCGATCGCGAAGAATTCGCCAAGTGGCACGCCGCCCACGAAGAACATGCCCGGGCCTGGCGCCAACTGGGCCTGCTCGATGCGCGTTTCAGCGCCGCCAGCGGTCCGGCCCGCACCGCGTTGCTGCAATCGCGCACCAGCATTCGCCGCGGGATGCGCAAACTGGGCAGTGGCGTGGCGAGCGTCGTGGCAGTGATCGGCCTGGCGCTGTTCGCCGGTGATCGTTATCTGCCGCTCGACTATTGGCTGGCAGACCAGCGCACCGTCACCGGCGAACAACGCACCCTGCGCCTGAGCGACGGTACGCTGGTCAGCCTCAACACCCACAGTGCCATGGACGTACGCTTCGATGAAAAGCAGCGGCTGATCATTTTGCAGGAAGGGGAAATCCTCGTCGAAACCAGCCATGGCGATGCCCGGCCCTTCATCGTCGAAACCCGCGAAGGCAGCATGCGCGCACTCGGCACGCGGTTCCTGGTCAAACGCGAGGAAGAAGGCACGCGCCTGAGCGTGCTGCAATCGGCGGTGGCCGCCCATCCGCAATCAAGCCCTGAAGAACAGATTCTGCGCGAAGGCCAGCAAGTGCTGATGAGCAACAACGGCCTCGGACCGATCCTCGCGCTCAACCTCGGCGCCGATGCCTGGACCCGCGGCATGCTGGTGGTGGATAACGCGCGACTGGAGGACCTGATCAACGAACTTGGCCGTTATCGCCGCGGGCATCTGGGCGTTGCACCGGAAGTTGCCGACCTGCGAATCACTGGCAGTTTCCCGCTGAACGACACCGACCTGGCCCTGAGCGCCCTGCTGCCGACATTGCCGGTGCAGATCGAACAGCACACGCCGTGGTGGGTGACGGTGGTGAAGGCTGAAGCCAAGCCCTGAGGAATGTTGTGCCTGCCAAGCCGCTTGTGTCTTGCGGTCAACACCAAACCTGTAGGAGCCGGCTTGCCGGCGAAGGCGTCCTCATTGGCTATGCAAAGCTCGAGGCCGCCTTCGCTGGCAAGCCAGCTCCTACCGGGTTTTGCGTAGAACAGTAACGCTGTGAACACCACAGAACCTGTGGGAGCGTGGCTGCCCGCGAAGAGGCCGCCAGCATCACCGCAAATAATGAAACGAATTATTTTCACCTACCCCTATCACTTTTCGATTCTCGTCCGGCACCTAGGCAATTGAGAAATATTCCCCTTCAGGAGCCGCTGTATGTCCCGCTCGCTAGACACCTTGTTGCGCCCCGGTTTGCTGGCCGCCGCCATTGCCCTCTGCACCCCGCTGGCCTGCGGTCAACTGATCGCCGCCGAACAGGCGTCCAGCGTTCGCGCCTACAATCTGCCGGCCGCGCCCCTGGCCAGCACGCTTAATCAGATCGCCAGCCAGGCGGGCCTGGCGCTGGCGCTGAACCCATCCCTGGCGGCCGGCAAAACCTCGGCCCCGGTCCAAGGCCAGTTCGATGCCGCCGGCGCCCTGCGCGAAGCCCTGCGCGGCACCGGCCTGCAACTGGAACAGAGCAGCGCTGGCACCTACAGCCTGGTGGCCGTGCCCGAGGGTGTGATGGCGCTGCCGGAAACCGCCGTCATCGGCGTGGAAAACACTGAGAGCGCCTGGGGTCCGGTGGAAGGCTACGTGGCCACTCGCACCGCCGCCGGCACCAAGACCGACACCGCCCTGGTCGAAGCCCCGCGTTCGATTTCGGTCGCCACCCGGCAGCAGATGGACGACCGCAAAGTGCAAAACATCGATGACGCCGTGCGCTACATGCCCGGCATCGTCGCCAGCAGCTACGGCAGCGACACCCGCGCCGACTGGCTGCGGGTGCGCGGTTTCGAACCGACGCAATTCCTTGACGGCCTGCCGCTGCCCAAAGGCGTGTACGCCAACCCGAAACAGGAAACCTGGAACCTGGATCGCCTCGCCCTGCTGCGTGGCCCGGCTTCGTCGGTGTACGGCCAGACCCCGCCGGGCGGCTTGCTGGACATGGTCAGTCGCCGTCCCAGCGCCGAGTCGAGCAGTGAAATCCAGGTGCAATACGGCAGTGACAACCATCGCCAGATCAACTTCGCCAGCACCGGCAAGATCGACGATGAAGGTCGGTTCCTCTACGGCCTGAGCGGGGTGATACGCGACAGCGGCACCCAGATCGATCACGTCGACAACAAGCGCTACAACATTGCGCCGAGCCTGACCTGGAACATCGACGACGACACCCGACTCACCCTGCTCACGCAATTCACCCGTGACGATACCGGGATCACCAGCCAGTTCCTGCCGGTGCAGGGCACGAAAATCCGTTCGCCACTGGGCAAGATTTCCCATCACAAGAACCTGGGCGACCCGGACTGGGAATACTACGACCGCACCTATTACGCACTGGGCTACGCCTTTGAACATCGCCTCAACGATGTCTGGCAGTTCAAGCAGAACCTGCGCTACACCAAGTCGGACCTGTCGTTCCAGGCCCTCACTCCCGGTGCCTATCCGTTCACCCAGGTCGACGCCGAAGGCAACGTCGGCCGTTCGAGCACCAGTACCGACGAAGACATCAGCCAGTTCGCCGTGGATAACAACTTCCAGGGCGACTTCGCCACTGGCGATATTCGTCACACCCTGTTGATCGGCCTTGATCACCAACGCAGCAACACCAACTACACCTCGATTTTCGGTGACGGCAAGACCACCAACGTCAACAACCCGATCTATGGCCAGCCCATCGTTCGTCCTGCCCGTTCAACGGCGTTCTACGACTACGATCAAAAAACCTACCAGACCGGCTTGTACGTCCAGGACCAGATGGCTCTGGACCAATGGCGCCTGACCCTGGGCGGGCGTGAAGATTGGGTCCACACCGGTACCAAATTCTTCAACAAAGGCGATGCCACCAACACCGAGCGGGACAAGAATTTCAGCGGCAACGCAGCGATCAGCTACGTGTTCGACAACGGCATCGTGCCCTACCTGTCCTACGCCGAATCGTTCCAGCCAACCAGCAACGCCACCGCCTCGCCAACCGACTCGTTCAAGCCGACCGAAGGCAAGCAATGGGAACTGGGTATCAAGTACCAACCGCCTGGCAGCAACACGCTATTGACCGCTGCGGTGTACGACCTGACCCAGAAAAACGTCTCAGTCACCACCACCAACTCGGACAACGTTTCGATCACCAGCCAGACCGGTGAAGTGAAAGTCAAAGGCCTGGAACTGGAAGCCGTGTCCGACGTGACCGAAAACCTCAAGGTTATCGCCGCGTACACCCTGGCCAAATCCGAAGTACAAGATGGCACTTTCAAGGGCAATCGCCTGCAACTGATGCCGAATCAACAAGCGTCGCTGTGGACCGCTTACACCTGGCACAACGGCGTGCTGGACGGCTTCGGCGTCGGCGGCGGTGTTCGCTACACCGGCAACACCTATGGTGACCAGGCCAACACCGAGCTGGGCAAGGCTGACGCCTACACGGTGTTCGACGCCGCTGTTCACTACGACCTCGGCCGCCTGAACAACAGCCTCAAAGGTGCCTCAGTGGCACTCAACGCGACCAACCTGTTCGACAAGGACTACATCTCTACCTGCGACAGTTTTTATTGCTACTACGGCGACCAACGCAGTGTCGTCGCCAGTGCCACCTACAAGTGGTAATTGCTTGATCTGACACGCTCAATACCCAGGCCGTCCTTCGAGGACGGCTTTGGTATTTTCGAAGGCCATGAAATGAAAAGTAAAACAATTCGCCGCTGGTCCTTCGTCCATACCTGGACCAGCCTGATCTGCACCCTGTTCCTGCTGATGCTGGCACTGACCGGCCTGCCGCTGATCTTCCATCACGAGATCGACCACCTGCTGGGCGATGCCGCCGAGTTGCAGCCCATGCCGGCGGACACCCCGCAGCTGAATCTGCAGCAGTTGGTGCAGGCGGCAGAAAAACATCGTCCCGGCGAAGTCATGCAGTACTTCGGCTTCGAGGAAGACGAGCCCAACGCCGCGATCGCAATCATGGCGGCCACTGCCGGCACCGAGCCGAACTCGTCGCACACCTTCATGCTCGACGCCCGCACGGGGCAAGCGCTGGAAATGCCGTCGGCCAACGGCGGCTTCATGATGGTGATGCTGCGCCTGCACGTGGACATGTTCGCCGGCCTGCCGGGCAAGTTGTTGTTGGCGTTCATGGGGCTGCTGTTCGTGATCGCGATCGTCTCCGGAGCCGTGCTGTATCTGCCGTTCATGCGGCGCTTGAAATTCGCCACCGTGCGCCAGGACAAATCCACCCGCCTGCGCTGGCTCGACTTGCACAACCTGATCGGCGTGGTGACGCTGACCTGGGCGCTTGTAGTCGGCGTGACCGGCGTCATCAGCGCCTGCGCCGACCTGCTGATCGCCGCCTGGCGCAACGACAGCCTCAGCGCAATGATCGCACCCTACCGCGACGCACCAGCGCTGACGCAACTGGCGCCTGCCACCCGTCTGCTCGAGATCGCCAAAGACGTCGCGCCCGGCATGCAACCGGACTTCATCGCCTTCCCCGGGACCCGCTTTTCCAGCGAACACCATTACGCCGTGTTCATGAAAGGCAGCACCCACCTGACTTCGCATCTGCTGACGCCGGTGCTGATCGACGCCAGCACCCTGCAAGTCACCGCCGTGGCCGAACGGCCGTGGTACATGGACGCCATGGGCATGTCGCAGCCGCTGCACTTCGGTGACTACGGCGGCATGCCGATGAAAATCCTCTGGGCGACCCTGGATGTGCTGACCATCATCGTGCTCGGCAGCGGCGTTTACCTGTGGGTGGTACGGCGCAAGGCGGCCAAACCTGTGCTTGAACAGGCGGAGGCTCAAGCATGAAGCCGCGGCAGTCGAACTTCTGGAAAGTCTTCGCCACCCCGACCGTCATCGCCCTGCTCAGCGGCGCAGGGTTGTTCGCCGCGTTGCTGGGCGATGGCGTATGGGATGCCCTGAGCTGGCTGGGCCTGGGCGTCCCCGCAATCCTCGCCCTGCGCGGCTTGCTGCAACGCCCCTGACGTTATGTGTCATCATCACCCCCCCCTGTAGGAGCCGGCTTGCCGGCGAAAGCGCCCTCAAGCCTGGCGCAAGATTCGAAGACGCCTTCGCCGGCAAGCCGGCTCCTACAGAGTTCGGTTCGCAAAAATTACGCGCTATGCTGCCGACACTCCCCCCGACCGAGACGCCGCCATGTCCGCCCCCAGCATGACCCTCTACCACAACCCCCTATCCCCCTTCGTTCGCAAAGTCATGGTGTTGCTCCACGAAACCGGTCAACAAAACCGCGTGGCCCTGCAAAACTGCGTGCTGACGCCCGTCGAACCGGACCTTGCACTTATCGACGACAACCCCCTGGGCAAAATCCCCGCCCTGCGCCTGGCCGACGGCAACGTCATCCATGACAGCCGGGTCATCCTCGATTACCTCGATCACCAGCACGTCGGCAACCCGCTGATCCCCCGCGACGGCTCGGCCCGCTGGCGCCGCATGACCCTGGCGTCCATGGCCGACGGCATCATGGACGCCGCGGTGCTGACCCGCTACGAAGTGGCCCTGCGCGCCCCGGAGAAACACTGGAACGAATGGCTGGACGGCCAACGCGACAAAATCCGCCGTACGCTGGCGCTGCTGGAAAAAGACGCGATTGCCGAGCTGACCAGTCATTTCGATGTGGCCGCGATCAGCGTGGCCTGTGCGTTGGGATATCTGGATTTGCGCCACCCGGACCTGGACTGGCGTGAAGCGAATCCCAAGCTGGCGGGCTGGTACTTCGAGGTGAGTCAGCGGGCGTCGATGCTGGCGACGATGCCGAAGGTTTGAAGCCGGACAGGGCCAAACCCTAGCACTTCTGATAGGTAGGCATAGATTGAAAAAGGCTTGATGCTGAAGGCTCGGCTTTTTCGACCTTGCACGGAGCTCAGTCAATGCCTACCTCTACTTGCGAAATACTCTTGGGTCGCTACCACTACGACCCGCTCGATCGCCTGGTCGATTGCGCGCCGCTTGAACAGGCGGCTATCCAGCGCTATTACTGCAAGACACGCCTGTCCACCGAACTTCAAGGCACAACGCAACGCACAATTGTGCAGCACGACGATCAACTGTTGGCGCAACAGCAGCGCGAGGGCGACAAGATGACCGCCTCGCTGCTGGCGACCGATCAACAACGTTCGGTATTGAATGCACTCGACGCGGACCGGCCTCATCCCCTTGCTTACACACCCTACGGTCATCGACCACCGGAAAATGGATTGCTCAGCTTGCTCGGATTCACCGGCGAACGGCCGGATGCGGTGACCGGGCATTATCATTTGGGCAATGGTTATCGGCAGTTCAATCCGGTGTTGATGCGGTTTAACAGTCCGGACAGCTGGAGTCCGTTTAAGGAGGGTGGATTGAATACGTATACGTATTGCGTGGGAGATCCCGTTAACAAAGCGGATCCAAATGGACATTCATTCTTGAGCCTTGTTCTACTTGCTGGGGGTATTGGCAGTATCGTGGGAGGTTCCATAATATTGTCTGACAAAGACCCCTCACCGCTATCTTTTGTTGCCGGTGTAGCACTGATCGGTTTTGGTGTGTTCCTGACAGCTGGGGGATTAATGCCGGTTTTGTCAAAATCGGGAGGCTTATCGCGTGCCCCTTATACGCCGCCTCCACGACGTTCTTCATTTCCTTTGCAGGATTTAACTCCACCAGCCGCCCCCTATAGGCCGACCGCAAGAAAACCTCCATCCTCCCGGGGTGATTCAATTCGATCCCGCTCAAACTTCGTAGCCACTTATGTTAGTGAAACAGAACCAACCACATTAACTAGAAACAGCGCCAATATCGGTGCTAGCCACTCGACAGGGAACCGAAATATTACTTTTGATACAAACTCAAGTTACAGAGAGTATTACAGCTCCTCTCGTAACTCTACGCACACCACAACAACAACAAACATCCGCACCTCTTAAAACACATGAAGCACAAACATCAACTCAACCAACAAAAGAATTAAGAGTCATTAAGTGGGCAGATTTATTTAAATACTAGAGCAAAGCAGCGGGACAGATTTTAACCCAACAAATCTGTCCTGCTTTGTTTTCCGTAAAAGTCATTTCCTATATTATTTTTTGCCTGCCTCAAGTTTTCTGTGGGAGCGAGCCTGCTCGCGAAAGCAATATCAGCAACAACCAACGACTTGAATCAGTCCCGGGTGTGCTTCATCCCCAGACAATCAATCGATCGATCAACCATGGCCTTGGCGATCTCCAGCAAATGCCAGACAGAAAACACCATGGCCCTGTCCGCGCCTTTGAGGTGATCGCCGCATTGATAGGCGGTGACCGAGGCACAACGCAGCAGGTCGGCGATATAGAGTTGGGTATCTTCGAAGCTCACGTCGTCGCTGACGTTGTAGAACCGCAGTTCATCCGGTGCCGAAGGCTGTTCTCCGGTAAGGTAGAAATCGATCGCACGATAAAGGGCGGAACGGTCTCTTGGCGGATCGTCGGTGGGTTTGCCTTGGGTGGACGTTTCTAGAGGTGGATCGGGGACAGATTTTTTCATTGGTAAAACTCCTAGAGCTAATTGGAGCCAACCGATATCGCGACTAAACGAACAGGGGTGGCGGCTGCACGCAGGTTAGTCGACCGGTCTCTAGGCAACCCGGCGCACCCGAGGGTGCCCTGCGCACAGCCACCATAACTTTCAGGCAATGAAAACACCTGGAATGAGGTGGCGCTGTGCGCCTAGAAAGATCCGGGCGACTAAACCCGATCACTGATGAGCAGTGACGGACGAAGACTAGGCACGGAAATCTGTCGGCGCAAGCGTGCGGAATAATCTAGGAAACGTCCTGCAAAAGGAAGGGATTTGCCCTGTAGGAGGCCAGTTTTTCCTGTAGGAAAACTTACTTTTTGACGAGAGAAATCCCCTGTGCGGACCCTGGACGGGAAAGACTCATTGAATCAAAAAAGCGGTCACCTTCCGCGATCGCAACAGACACGAAGAGATCCGCAGCTCGCCGCGCCGTATTTTTAAGTTCTCCAGCGATGGTTGACGCCAACGACGATGCCGGGGCCAAGATCTGCGCTGTTTATACCGGCCTTATCGCGAGCAAGCTCGCACACATTTGTTCGCAGAAGTACGCCCCTCTTCTGTTCAGTTGAGGTGCAAGAGTACCGAAAGGGCCAATCCCCTAGCAGTTCTGATAGGTAGGCAACGACTGAAAAAGAATTGATGCTGAAGGCTCGGCTTTTTCGACCCTGCACGGAGCTCAGTCAATGCCTACCTCCATTCGTGAAACCCTCCTGGCTCGCTACCACTACGACCCGCTTGATCGCCTGGTCAATAGCACACCCTTTGAACAATCCGCCATCCGGCGCTATTACTGCAAAACCCGTCTGGCCACCGAAACACAAGGCGGTGTGCAGCGCAGCATCGTGCAGCACGACGACCAACTATTGGCGCAACAGCAGCACGAGAACGGCAAAGCGTTCGCCACGCTACTGGCGACTGATCAACAACGTTCAGTATTGAATGCACTCGACGCGACCCAGCCTCGTCACCTTGCCTACACGCCTTATGGTCATCGTCCGACGGAGAATGGCTTACTCAGTTTGCTCGGGTTTAACGGTGAACAGCCGGATCCGGTGACTGGGCATTATCACCTGGGGAATGGATATCGGCAGTTCAATCCGGTGTTGATGCGCTTTAACAGCCCGGACAGCTGGAGCCCATTTGGGAAAGGTGGATTGAACGCCTACGCCTATTGTGCTGGCAACCCGATTAGTCAAAGAGATCCAAGTGGTCACTCTGGAATTTTTCTCGCAATGCAATTCGATGATATCTTTTTTAATAGTTACAAATTAATGAAAGCCCCTCACTTAGGAAAATCACAGTTACAAAAAGCAGCAAACAAAATAGTGGATACTACATTCCTAGGAAAAGCCAAGCTTGACCAAATTGCTAAAGGAGCTGGCAAAGATCCGAAAGCCATCCTCGCCAGCGAGTTATCCCTTCGAAAAAAAGTCGGCTTTCTGGAGGAGTTAAAACCAGGAGAAAATGGTACTGAATATCTCCTCAGAGCCGACAGACACATTAGAAAAACTCTCAAAAACAAAAATATAACTAATGAGTTACTCACGGATGAAAGCTATTCTAAACATCTGACCGACAACGAACGCTGGAACGTGGAGTTATCCCGACAAGAAAGCCAAAACGAGCTCAAACGTGCAGTTTCATATTTGTTGACTCTTCGTAAGAACACTCCGAGTCGTATGAGCAATTTCAACCCAGACAAATGGCCGAAGATTGCTTACGACATAAGAAAGCAATGAAGGAACACCGCGACCGCCTTATCCATACTGATCCTGCCACAATCCAGCAGATCCACTCATGGATCTCCTCCGACTCCACCGCCTAGCCGATCCCCTAGCAGTTCTGATAGTAGGCAACGACAGAAAAAATAACGATGCTAAAGGCTTGGCTTTTTGGACCTTGCACGGAGCTCAGTCAATGCCTACCTCTATCCGCGAAACGCTGTTGTGTCGCTACCACTACGACTCGCTCAATCGCCTGGTCGAATGCACGCCCTTCGAACAGGCGACCATCCAGCGCTATTACTGCAAGAAACGCCTAGCCACTGAAATGCGGGGCGCGGTGCAACGCACCATCGTGCAGTACAACGACCAGCTGTTGGCGCAGCAACAGCGCGAGGGTGGCAAGATGGCCGCCGCGCTGCTGGCGACGGATCAACAACGTTCGGTATTGAGTGTACTCGACGCGACCCAGCCTCATCCCCTTGCTTACACACCCTATGGTCATCGTCCGATGGAGAATGGTTTACTCAGTTTGCTGGGTTTCAATGGCGAACGGCCGGATCCGGTGACCGGGCACTATCATTTGGGCAGTGGGTATCGGCAGTACAACCCAGTATTGATGCGATTCAACAGTCCGGACAGTTGGAGTCCGTTTGGAGAAGGGGGGGTGAATGCGTTTTCATATTGCGCAGGAGAACCGGTACTTGGAAGCGATCCTTCAGGGCATTCGCACCTATTTAGAAGTCTGTGGAAGGGGATTAAAAACATATTCGGTAGAACACCAAAAAAATTTAGAAACCCGACTACTGTCGCTGCACCGATCTCTGCAAGCCAACATACAAGCGATGCGAAATATGAAGCTAACCTTGCAAAATTCACATCTGAATTTCCGGGCACTAGCCAACCTGGTCGCAAAAATTCACTTGACCTGACTACCCATCCCCAGAAACACCCAAACCTAATAAACAGGTAGAAAAACTCCTTAATTCGCCTGAAAACAACCCGCAGGATGGACGATTAGTTCTCAATCTAGCCAGAGATCGAACGGGCCGCCATTTGAACTACCTTGCCGCCTCGCGATCGGAGTTGTCCTTTCCCCCCGATGCGCAAACCAGAAAGATAGTTAACACAGGAATCTCAAACACCAAAATCAGGCAAGACACATAGAGGTTGGCTACTCACATCCGGGCCTGAATGAAATCTGTAGACGCAGCATCGTCAAAGAACCTGCTCAACAATCCGGCTTATCCGCCGTAAACCGCCGAGCCGGATTCACCGCCGCCCCAAACTCACGCAACGCCTTTGCCCCAATCAGCAACGGATAGTTAAAGCTGCTGCGATCGGTCAGGTTGACCTCGACCGTGCGCTTGACGTTGCCCAGGCACAACTCCAGATCAACCACTGGCCGCTTGGTGGGGGCGACGTCTTCGTCATCATCGTCGCCCTCTTCCGAGCGGGTCTTGATCTTGCTGATCCGCGCAACCTTGTGTTCGTAGACCTTGTTGCTCGCATCTTTGGTGCCAAGGCGGAAACGTACCCACTCGTCGCCGTCGCGGGTGAAGGTTTCGATGTCCTTGGCCGACAGCGACGCGGTCAGGGCGCCGGTGTCCATTTTGGCCTTGAGCACTTCGCCGCCGATTTCCGGCAAGGCGATGTATTCGTAGCGGCCGTAAAGGGTCGGCTCGGCGGCCAGGATGGGCAGGGCCACCAGGGAGAGCAGTGCAAGGAGGGATTTCACGTAATGGGCTTCCTTGAAGAGTGGGCAGCGGGATTTTAGACCGTTATCGATTAGATCGTTCCCACGCTCTGCGTGGGAATGCAGTTGGGGACGCTCCGCGTACCAAAGCGTGACGCAGAGCGTCACAAGAGGCATTCCCACGCAGAGCGTGGGAACGATCGGTAAGCAGCCTTCCACACGGCGCGAGGGAACGATCAGTGGAGGGAGGTTAGCGGGTCAAAGGTGAAACATTTGTCAGCGTCGATTTGGCCTCTCGACCGAAGCTGCCTATCATGGCGCGCCCAAACGCTTTCAAGAGTTACCTATGCGCCGCCTGCTCACCGGCTGTTTCGTTACCCTGCTGCTGTTGCTCAACACCCTGGTCCTGTTCGGGCCGCTGATGGCGTTCGCCTTGCTCAAGCTGGTGCTGCCCGGGCGTTTTCGCGATTACGCTTCCTGGGCGGTGATGTGGATCGCCGAGACCTGGGCCGAGGTCGACAAGCTGATCTTCCAGCTGTGCATCCCCACCCGATGGGACATTCGCGGCGGCGAGAACCTGCGCCGCGACACCTCGTACCTGGTGATCAGCAACCATCAATCCTGGGTCGATATCCCCGCGCTGATCCAGACCCTGAATCGACGAACGCCGTTCTTCAAATTCTTCCTCAAGAAAGAATTGATCTGGGTGCCCTTCCTCGGGCTGGCCTGGTGGGCGCTGGATTACCCGTTCATGAAGCGCTACACCAAGGCGTTCCTGGCGAAGAACCCGGAGCTGGCCGGCAAGGACCTGGAGATCACCAAGGCTGCCTGCGAGCTGTTCAAGCGCCAGCCGGTGACGGTGGTCAATTACCTGGAAGGCACGCGATTCACCGCCGCGAAAAGCACCCGGCAGCAATCACCCTTCAGCCACCTGCTCCAACCCAAGGCGGGTGGCGTGGCGTTCGTGCTGGCGGCGATGGGCGAACAGCTGGACGCCATTCTCGATGTGACGGTGGTGTACCCGCAGCAGCAGATTCCGGGGTTCTGGGACTTGATCAGCGGCAACGTGCCAAGGGTGATCGTCGACATCCAGACCCGCGAACTCGACCCGGCGCTGTGGCGGGGCGACTACCAGAACGATCCGGTGTTTCGCGAAACGCTCCAGAACTGGGTCAACCAGCTCTGGATCGAAAAGGACCGGCGTATCGACGCCTTGCGCGCCGAGCGCCGCTGAATCAGCTACCGATGCCGGTGCCGGCGCCCCAGATCCCGCCCAGGCTTTGCAGCAACGAACCGCCGACGCCCTGTTGACCAAAGTATTGCAGGATTAGCGGGGCAAACTGGGCGATCATGCCAGTGTCCATGCCCAAGGCGCTGAAGGCGTTGTTCAGGTCATTGGTGCTCTTGACGGCGCCCAGCGCGTTGTCCAGGCCGGCCGCCTTGCCGGACGAGCCGAGCAAACCGGCGAGCGCGCCCAGTTCACCACCACCCGACAGCTTGTCGATGCCCGGTACGCTTTTGGCCAGCTCGGAATAGTCGGTCGAACTCAATTGATTCTTCGCCAGCCCCAGCATCGCACTGGTGCCGCCAACGGCTTGTTGTGGCGTGACGTTCAATTGGCTGAGCGCACTCAGCAGGCTGGCCGTTTCGGAGGTGGGCGCGGCCGCGGCGGCGGTGTTATCGCCTTTCATGCCGGAAATGGCATCGGCCGCGTCGCTCAGGCTGAACTGAGCAAAGACCGGGCTGGCGGCCAGGGTCATGAGCGATGCCAGTGCAAAACCGCGTGAAATCTTCATTCAGACATCCTCTTGTGCCATGAAAACCGCCTGTTGATAGACGGAAAAACTGCCGGTTTGACCGGGTATTGGCCGGCATGTTCCTCAGCGCTGCGCCCATTTTTTACGCCCACTCACGTGAAGACAACGTGAAACCAGGAATGCCGCTCGATGAAACGGTTTTCACCGTTCGAACCTAGCAGTTCTGCTAGTAGGCAGCCCGGGCCGATTGCATCACAGTGGAAGCCTTGATAGATGGATCCTTCAGGAGCCCTAGTCATGACTGCTCGCCGCGAAATCCCACTCTGCCATTACCGGTACGACCCACTGGATCAACTGATTAGTTGCGCGACGTCCGCGCAAGCCAACATTCAGCGTTTCTACCTCAAGGATCGTCTGGCTACCGAGGTTCAAGGCGCGGTGCAGCGTTCGATCATGCAGCATGGGGATCAACTGCTGGCGGAACATCGCTGTGAAGGCGGCACCCTGGAAACCACCATGCTCGCCACCGATCAGCAGCGTTCAGTGTTGACTGCCCTCGACTCAACCAGACCGCATAGGCTCGCTTACACACCGTATGGTCACCGTATTCCGGAAAACGGCTTGCTCAGCCTGCTCGGCTTCAGCGGCGAACGGCCAGATCCAGTGACGGGGTGCTATTTGTTGGGCAATGGTTATCGGGCGTTTAACCCGGTGTTAATGCGCTTTAACAGCCCGGATAATTTAAGTCCATTCGGGGATGGAGGTTTGAATGCCTATACATATTGCGCGGGGGATCCGGTAAATCGGAGCGATCCGAGTGGGCATTATTTCACGAGTTTACGGAAGTGGCTCCAAGGCGCCTATATACGCTATTTTGGAAACTCCCCGACCATATCCTCTGCTGTTGTAAATAAATCGAGCGACATAATTCGGGTTGCTGCCCCCCCTCCTGCCCCTTTCAATGCCGCCGCGTCATGGTCAACTCAAGCTCACAGTCTGCCCCCTATTTCAGGAAAGCGGAATTCGCCAAATAAAGCAAGACTTTATTCAAGTCAAGTAGACGCCCCTTCCAAACTATCCCCCGCCAATAAAACGGCCAGAAGCCATAAAGCGAGTGTATCTGAAAAACCGCAGCGGGGTCCGTGGAATTACTCAAAAAAGGGCGCTAAATTTAGTCAACTTACAACAGCAGAACAAAATAAATTTGATGAATTTCAGAATGCCATTCACAACGACGGAAAAAGCTATATTGAGGCAGCAAAATTATTAGGCGCCGTCCGCCTGACAAAAACCAAAGTCGCCATCAAACGTAATACGTATCAAATAAGACTAAGTGACAGTGAACGAGTAATATTCTCAGTACACGATAAAACTGTGACCATACTTCAAGTTGGAGGTCACGTATAAAAAATCACAGATTTCTTCGGCGCTCCCGGAGCAAAATCACCCTAACCACGGATGCACACCCGAGGCCGATCAACTCAAATGACCACGCGCTTCGAAGCCTACGGTGTCGCTGGCGCAATCCCCTTCCGGCTCGCCCAGCAGTGCGGCGATCTGTTCGTGCGGCTAATGGCATTTGTGGCAACGAGGCTTGTTCGAACCGCACAAGGTTGTGAAGGCCATGAATAGCCGCAAAGCTCCAGTCGACCTATCAGTTCTTCTAGTAGGCAAACGTGGTCGATTTCGTCACAGTGAAACCCTGAATCGGCGGTCCTTCAAGGAACTCTGCTCATGGACAGACACCGCGAACCCTTGCTCTGCCGTTATCAGTACGATCCACTGGACCGACTGGTTGGTTGCATGCCGTCAGCACAAGCAAATACCCGACGCTTCTACTTAAAAGATCACCTGGCTACCGAGGTTCAGGGTGTGGTGCAACGTTCGATCATGCAGCACGAAGAACAACTGCTGGCGCAGAAACTGCACCAGAACGGCGGTGTAAACACAACTTTGTTCGCTACCGACAAACATCGTTCAGTGTTGAACGCTCTCGACGCAGCGCCACCTCATTCTTTCGTCTACACACCTTATGGCCATAGTTCTCCGAAAGACGGCATGTTGAGCCTGCTCGGCTTCAACGGTGAGCGACCCGATCCGGTGACCGCGCATTATCTATTGGGAAATGGCTATCGGGCGTTTAATCCGGTGTTGATGCGATTCAATAGTCCGGACAGTTGGAGTCCGTTTGGGGAGGGAGGGTTGAATGGGTATGTGTATTGTGTGGGGGACCCGGTGAATCGAAGGGACCCTACTGGGCATACACCGGCTTCGGTGAAAGCTTTTCTGCGTTACATAGGATTGATGAGAAAAAAAATACACCCAAAAACTCCAGCCTGGACGACCCAAGGTTCTTTGGCTTTCGCTGTGACAGAATCACGCCCCCCTGGAGCGCCCCGCCCTGCCATTTTACAAGTTCTATTAACTACGTCTGAAAGTGGTCGTCCTAACTTGCCTCCACCCGTACGCGTACAAAGAAGACCTTTTGCGCACACCGTTGAAGGGGGAGAATACATACTTCAGCATGGTAACAATCGAACTACAAATCCTATAAATCCTATAAATCCTATAAATCCTATAAATAGCATTGGATCTGCTTCAAGCGGTAGTTCCGATCTTCCCCCTCCCTACTCTGCATCTTTGCCACCCCAAAAATATGAAGATAACGGGCTACCTTCTTACCACCAATCCTTATGGTTGTATGAACCCTCCGAGAGACAAAGCAGCATAAGACGAGGTCCGTCATCTATAGATTAAAAAAACGGCGAACAAAAGTTCGCCGTTTTTTTTCGTTAGGCCTTACGCCGCACTAAACAACCTATGCGGATCAATCACAAACTTCTTCGGCACACCCGCATCAAACTCACCATACCCCTGTGGTGCCTGATCCAGGCTGATCACCTGAACGCCCACCACTTCGGCGATGTTGATACGGTCCCACATGATCGCCTGCATCAACTGACGGTTGTACTTCATCACCGGCGTCTGCCCGGTGTGGAAGCTGTGGGATTTAGCCCAACCCAAACCGAAACGAATGCTCAGGGCGCCCATTTTCGCGGCCGCATCCACTGCACCTGGATCTTCGGTCACGTACAGGCCTGGAATACCGATCTTGCCAGCCACACGCACCACGCCCATCAACGAGTTGAGCACGGTGGCCGGAGCCTCGTGCTTCACGCCGTCATGGCCATGACCACGCGCTTCGAAGCCTACGGCGTCGATGGCGCAATCCACTTCCGGCTCGCCCAGCAATGCGGCGATCTGTTCGTGCAGCGGAGTATCGAGGGACAGGTCGGCGATTTCGAAACCCTGGGCCTTGGCGTGTGCCAGGCGGACGGTGTTGACGTCACCGATGATCACCACCGCCGCGCCCAGCAGGCGAGCGGAAGCGGCGGCTGCCAGACCAACCGGGCCGGCGCCCGCGATGTACACGGTGCTGCCCGGGCCAACGCCGGCGGTGACTGCGCCGTGGTAACCGGTGGGCAGGATGTCGGAGAGGCAGGTCAGGTCACGGATTTTTTCCATGGCGCGATCGCGATCCGGCAGTTTCAGCAGGTTGAAGTCGGCGTACGGCACCATGGCGTATTCGGCCTGGCCACCGGTCCAGTCGCCCATGTCGACATAGCCGTAGGCACCGCCTGGACGGGCTGGGTTGACGCTGAGGCAGACACCGGTGTGCATTTCCTTGCAGGAACGGCAGCGCCCGCAAGCGACGTTGAACGGCACCGAGACCAGGTCGCCGATTTGCAGGTTCTCGACGTCGCTGCCCTTCTCGATCACTTCACCAGTAATTTCGTGACCCAGTACCAGGCCGGTCTGGGCGGTGGTGCGACCGCGCACCATGTGCTGATCGGAACCACAGATGTTGGTCGAAACCACACGCAGGATGACGGCGTGATTGATCTTCCTGCCACGCGGGTCCTGCATTTTGGGATAGTCGATTTTCTGTACTTCGACCTGGCCATTGCCGAGATACACGACACCACGATTACCAGACATGCTTTCACCTCGCTGTTGTTTTTATGTAGCGGTCGCGTCGCCCGGGATCGGCGGCGCGTTGTTTGCTTGGGTTGTTGCTTGTGGCTTTGTGTTGTTTGTTACGGCCTCTTCGCTGCGATGCGGCGACCCGACAAGCCAGCTCCTACAGGGTTTTTGGTGTGTTTGAGATGTGTGTCCAGGCACAAATCCCCTGTAGGAGCCGGCTTGCTGGCGATGGGCTGCGCAGCAGCCCCCAAAAATCTAAAGAACGACGGTGCGATTGGCGTTCAAGAACACCCGTCGTTCAATGTGATAACCCACCGCCCGCGCCAATGTCAGCCCTTCGATATCCCGCCCCTTGGCAATCAGGTCTTCAGGGTAATGACTATGGTCCACAGCCTCCACGCCCTGGGCGATGATCGGGCCTTCGTCCAGGTCGTTGTTGATGTAGTGCGCGGTGGCGCCCACCAGTTTCACGCCCTTGTTGTAGGCCTGGTGATACGGCTTGGCGCCCTTGAAACCCGGCAGCAGGGAGTGGTGGATGTTGATTGCCTTGCCGTCGAGTTTGCGGCACAGCTCTGGCGACAGGACCTGCATGTAACGAGCAAGAATGACCAGCTCGGCGCCGGACTCTTCGATCACTTGCCAGACCTGACGCTCCTGGGACGGCTTGTCGTTCGGGTCCAGGGGGAAGTGGTAATAGGGAATCTGGTGCCAGTCGGCCAACGGCTTGAGGTCCGGGTGATTGGACACCACGGCGGCCACGTCCATGGACAGCTGGCCGATGCGCTGGCGGTAGAGCAAGTCGTTGAGGCAGTGATCGGCCTTGGAGACCATGATCACCACTTTCGGCCGGTAGTTCGGCGCGGTCAGCTCGAAGATCATGCCGAAGGCCTGGCCACGCTCTTCCAAGCCGGCGCGGAACGACTGTTCGTCGAAGCCGTCGGGTTGGCGGAACTCGACACGAATGAAGAAACGGCCCGAGAGCCGGTCATCGAAGGAGTGGTGTTCGGTGACGTAGCAGCCCTGCTCGAACAGAAAGCGGGTCACCGCATCCACGGTGCCGAGGACGCTTGGGCAATCGGCGGTCAGAATCCATGTGTCTGGGGCGCGGCTCATAGTGCGGTGACTCCTATCTGATCGTTCCCACGCTCTGCGTGGGAACGCCGCCATGGACGCTCTGCGTCCGCTTTGGGACGCGGAGCGTCCGGGGATGCATTCCCACGCAGCGCGTGGGAACGATCGTTACGCTTGGACGCTAAGCCCGTATTCAGCGGCGGCATCCTGCAACCACAACCACCAGTAATCCGAGAAGCTGCGACGGATCAGCAGTTCCCAGGTGTCTTCGGCGGTGTGGCGGATCATCAGTTGCGATTTGGCAAACACCGTGCCCACCGCCTTGCCTACCGGAAAGCTGTTGGGGTGCACGTCGTAGCTGGTGGATTTCATCAGCACCTGGCGCACGTTCGGGCCGCTCAGTTCGAGCAGCTGCTGGCCGCCGCTGACGTTGACGATGGCGATGTGCAGGTTGCCCAGCGCTTTACGCAGTTTTTGCTCGACGGCGAATTCTTCGCCAGTCGGCACGATCAGCAACCATTCATCCGGCCCCATCCATTGCAGGCTGGTTTCGCCTTTGACGATGACGGTCAGCGCGCCTGGCAATTCAATGCCCAGCGCTTTTTGCACGCCAGCGGCAAACGCAGCATCGTGGCCATCGCCACGAATGGTCAGGTGGCCGAGGAGTTTTTTCTCGCGCACGATCACGCCGGCGCTTTTACGGCCCTTGCCCACCAGGCTGGCGAGGTCGGCATGATGCAACGACGACTCGGCCTTGGCCCCGGTGGTTGGGCGTTGTTGGTACACATTGGCTGTGGTCATAAAGCACCTGTTCCTGAATTCGCATGTTGATCGTTCCCACGCTCTGCGTGGGAATGCCGCCATGGACGCTCTGCGTCCGCTCTTGGGACGCGGAGCGTCCCGGGATGCATTCCCACGCAGAGCGTGGGAACGATCGACTTACACGTTCTGGCGATCACCCTTTGGATCGAAGAACACCGAAGAAACGATTTCCGCCTCGATCACGCTGCCATCGGCCAGCGGTGCGAACACTCGCTCGCCCATGCGCTTCAGGCCGCCCTTGACCACACCCATGGCAAATGAATAGCCCAGGGAGTTGTGCAGGTAGCTGGACGTCACGTGACCAACCATCGTCATCGGAATCGCCTGCTTGGTGTTGAACACCAACTGCGCACCCTCTGGCAGCCATTTGGTCGGATCGATCGGCTTCAGGCCCACCAGCTGCTTACGTTGATCACGCACGCAGTCTTCACGGTTCATGCCACGCTGACCGATCCAGGAGAACGGTTTGGTGCGACCGACGCACCAGCCCATGTTCAGGTCGTCCGGGGTCATCGAGCTGTCAGTGTCCTGACCGACGATGATGAAGCCCTTCTCTGCCCGCAACACGTGCATGGTTTCGGTGCCATATGGCGTCAGGTTGTACTTCTTGCCGGCATCAACAATTTTTTCCAGGACACCCATCGCATAGTCGGCCTGCACGTTGACTTCGTACGACAGTTCACCGGTAAACGAAATCCGGAACACCCGTGCCGGCACACCACCGACCAGACCTTCTTTCCAGGTCATGAACGGGAAGGCTTCGTTGCTGATATCGATGTCGGTGACTTCGCCCAGCAGCTTGCGGCTGTTCGGCCCGGACAGGGTCATGGTTGCCCAGTGGTCCGTCACGGAAGTGAAGTACACCTTCAGGTCTGGCCATTCGGTCTGGTGGTAGATTTCCAGCCATTGCAGCACGCGTGCAGCGCCGCCGGTGGTGGTGGTCATCACGAAATGGTTGTCGGCCAGGCACGCGGTTACGCCGTCGTCGAACACCATGCCGTCTTCTTTGCACATCAGGCCGTAGCGGGCCTTGCCCACGTCGAGCTTGGTCCAGGCGTTGGTGTAGATGCGGTTGAGGAACTCGCGGGAATCCGGGCCCTGGATGTCGATCTTGCCCAGGGTCGAAGCGTCCAGCAGGCCGACGCTGTCGCGCACGGCTTTGCATTCGCGCTTCACGGCGGTATGCAGGTCTTCACCGTTTTTCGGGAAGTACCATGGACGTTTCCACTGACCGACGTCTTCGAACTCGGCGCCGTTCTTCACGTGCCAATGATGCAGCGCGGTGAAACGAACCGGCTCGAAGATGTGCCCGCAGTGACGACCGGCCACGGCGCCGAAGGTCACCGGCGTGTAGTTCGGACGGAACATGGTGGTGCCCATCTGCGGGATGGTCACGTTCAGCGAACGGGCGGCGATGGCCAGGCCGTTGACGTTGCCCAGCTTGCCCTGGTCGGTACCGAAGCCCAGTGCGGTGTAGCGTTTGACGTGCTCGACCGATTCGAAGCCTTCGCGGGTCGCCAGTTCGATGCCGCCAGCGGTGACGTCGTTCTGGAAGTCGACGAATTGCTTCGGCGCGCGTGCAGAGTTCTTTTCATGGGGCACCTGGAACAGCGCCAGCGTCGGTTCTTCGACACGGCTCAGGGCTTTGGGCAAGGTGCCTTCGACCCCACTGAAACCGGCTTCGCTGGCCGCGCGAGCGCCACCTTCGAAACCATCGGCCAGGGAATCGCCGAGACCGTAGACGCCGTTGATGCCACCGACACACACGCGTTTCTGCGGTGCTTCACCCGGTACGAAACCGAGGATATCGTCGCGCCAGATCGGCTTGCCGCCCAAGTGCGAGGCCAGGTGAACCACCGGGCTGTAGCCGCCGGAGCTGGCAACCAGGTCGCACTCGAGCCACTCACCAGGACTGGTCACGGTGTGCGCCTTGACATCGATCGCGGCAACGCGAGCGGCGGTCACGTGCTTGCTGCCACGCGCTTCGATCACGGCGCTGCCGGTCAGGATGCGGATGCCTTTGGCGCGCGCTTCTTCAACCAGCGCACCGCGCGGATTGCTGCGGGCATCGGCGATGGCGACGACTTGCAGGCTGGCGTCGAGCCAATCCAGTGCCACGCGATAGGCGTGGTCGTTGTTGGTCGACAGCACCAGTTTTTTGCCCGGTGCCACGCCGTAACGGCGCACGTAAGTCGATACAGCGCCGGCGAGCATGTTGCCCGGCACGTCGTTGTTGCCGTAGACCAGTGGACGCTCGTGAGTGCCGGTTGCCAGCACGACACGCTTGGCGCGAACCCGGTGGATGCGCTGACGCACCTGGCCAATCGGTGCGCGGTCGCCGAGGTGATCGGTCAGGCGCTCATGAATGGTCAGGAAGTTATGGTCGTGGTAACCGTTGACCGTGGCGCGCGGCAACAGCAGCACGTCCGGGGTATTTTTCAATTCGTCGATGACGCTGGCGACCCATTCCACGGCCGGTTTGCCGTCGAGGCTTTCGCGGGAATCGAGCAGGCTGCCGCCGAACTCTTCCTGTTCATCGGCGAGAATCACCCGGGCACCGCTGCGGGCAGCCGCCAGTGCAGCGGCCAGGCCAGCAGGGCCACCGCCGACGATCAGCACGTCACAGTGCTGGTTCATGTAGTCGTAGGTGTCCGGATCGTTCTCGGTCGGCGAGCGGCCAAGGCCGGCAGCCTTACGGATGTACTTCTCGTAAGTCATCCAGAACGATTGCGGGTACATGAAGGTTTTGTAGTAGAAGCCCGGCGGCATCAGCTTGCCGCCGACCTTGCCGAGAATCCCCATCATGTCGTTGTTCACGCTTGGCCAGCCGTTGGTGCTGGTGGCGACCAGGCCTTGGTACAGCGCCTGTTGCGTGGCGCGCACGTTCGGAATCTGCGTGGCTTCGGTAGCGCCGATCTGCAGCACCGCGTTCGGCTCTTCGGCACCGGCGGCGAAGATGCCGCGCGGACGCGAATACTTGAAGCTGCGACCGATGATATCCACACCGTTGGCGATCAGGGCGGCGGCCAGGGAGTCGCCTTCAAAGCCTTTGTAGCTCTGGCCGTTGAAGGTGAAGCTCAGCACTTTGTTGCGGTCGATCCGTCCGCCGTTGGACAGGCGATTGATCTGGCTCATACCTTCTCTCCCAGAGCCGTGGCGGCCGCTTTCGGGCTGTCGGTCTTGTCGGTGAATTGTGGCTTGGTGCCGATCTTGTAGGTTTCGAGAATCTCGTAGGTCACGGTGTCACGGGTGGCGTTGAAGTACTGACGGCAACCGGCGACGTGATCCCACAGCTCGTGGTGCAGACCGCGAGGGTTATCGCGGAAGAACATGTAGTCGCCCCACTCCTCGTCGGTGCAGCTGTTCGGATCCAGTGGGCGCGGGATGTGCGCCTGGCCGGATGCGTGGAATTCCTCTTCGGAGCGCAGTTCGCCACAGTGAGGACAGAAGATATGCAACATAGGGATTTCTCCTGTTAGTGGGCGACTGCTGCAGCGCCGTGTTCGTCGATCAACGCACCGTTGTGGAAACGGTCGATGGAGAAAGGTGCGGCCAACGGGTGCATTTCACCCTTGGCCAGGCTTGCGGCAAACACGTTGCCCGAGCCAGGTGTGGCCTTGAAGCCGCCGGTGCCCCAACCGCAGTTGAAGAACATGTTCGGGACCGGGGTTTTCGAGATGATCGGGCAGGCGTCCGGCGTGGTGTCGACGATGCCGCCCCACTGACGGTTCATGCGTACGCGGGACAACACTGGGAACATCTCGACGATGGCCTGGACGGTGTGCTCGATCACCGGGTACGAACCACGCTGACCGTAGCCGTTGTAGCCGTCGATCCCGGCGCCGATCACCAGGTCGCCCTTGTCGGACTGGCTGATGTAACCGTGTACGGCGTTGGACATGATCACGCTGTCGATAATCGGCTTGATCGGCTCGGACACCAGCGCTTGCAGCGGGTGGGATTCGATCGGCAGACGGAAACCGGCCAGCTTGGCCATGTGCCCGGAGTTACCGGCAGTGACCACACCGACGCGCTTGGCGCCGATGAAGCCCTTGTTGGTTTCAACACCGATGCACACGCCGTTTTCCTTGCGGAAACCGATCACTTCGGTCTGTTGAATCAGGTCGACGCCCAATGCGTCAGCGGCACGGGCAAAGCCCCAGGCCACGGCATCGTGACGGGCCACGCCGCCGCGACGCTGGACGGTGGCGCCCATCACCGGGTAGCGGGTGTTCTTCGAGCAGTCGAGGTACGGAATCTCGTCGGCAACCTGCTTGGCATCGAGCAGTTCACCGTCGACGCCGTTGAGGCGGTTGGCGCTGACCCGACGCTCGGAATCACGAATGTCCTGCAGGGTGTGACACAGGTTGTAGACGCCGCGCTGGGAGAACATCACGTTGTAGTTCAGGTCCTGGGACAGGCCTTCCCACAATTTCATCGCGTGTTCGTACAGGTGCGCCGACTCGTCCCACAGGTAGTTGGAGCGAACGATGGTGGTGTTGCGCGCGGTGTTACCGCCGCCCAGCCAGCCTTTCTCGACCACGGCCACGTTGGTGATGCCGTGCTCTTTTGCCAGGTAGTAGGCGGTCGCCAGACCATGCCCGCCACCGCCGACGATGACCACGTCATAGACCTTTTTCGGGGTCGGCGTGCGCCACATCTTCTGCCAGTTTTCATGATGGCTGAGGGAGTGTTTGAAGAGGCCGAAGCCTGAATAGCGTTGCATAGTCATTTACTCCAAAACCGCGCTCAGCGATAAACCGGGAAGTCCGCGCACAGTGCCGACACTTGCTGGGCGACATTGGCTTCGACATCGGCGTCGCCGAGATTGTCGAGGATGTCGCAGATCCAGCCGGCCAGTTCCACGCACTGGGTCACCTTGAAGCCGCGGGTGGTTACCGCCGGGGTGCCGATGCGCAGGCCGGAGGTCACGAACGGCGATTGTGGATCGTTCGGGACAGCGTTCTTGTTCACGGTGATGTGGGCGCGACCGAGTGCTGCATCCGCCTCTTTGCCGGTGAGGCCCTGACGGATCAGGCTGACCAGGAACAGGTGGTTATCGGTACCGCCGGACACTACATCGTAGCCGCGTTTGATAAATACGCCGGCCATGGCCTGGGCGTTGTCGATCACTTGTTGCTGATAGGCCTTGAAGCCAGGCTCCAACGCTTCCTTGAAGCACACCGCTTTACCAGCGATCACGTGCATCAGCGGGCCGCCCTGGGCACCCGGGAAGACTGCCGCGTTGAGCTTCTTCTCGATTTCTTCGTTGGACTTGCACAGGATCAGACCGCCACGCGGACCGCGCAGGGTCTTGTGGGTGGTGGTGGTGACCACATCGGCGTACGGCAGCGGATTCGGGTACAGACCTGCAGCGACCAGGCCGGCGACGTGGGCCATGTCGACGAACAGCAGGGCACCGACCTTGTCGGCGATCTGACGGAAGCGTGGGAAGTCCAGGGTCTTGGAGTAGGCAGAGAAGCCGGCAACGATCATCTTCGGCTTGCACTCGACCGCCAGGCGCTCGACTTCGTCGTAATCGATCAGGCCGGTCTTGGTGTCGATGCCGTACTGCACGGCGTTGTACAGCTTGCCCGAGGACGAAACCTTGGCGCCGTGGGTCAGGTGACCGCCGTGGGCCAGGCTCATGCCCAGAATGGTGTCGCCGGCTTGCAGCAGGGCCAGGTACACGGCGCTGTTGGCCGAGGAACCGGAGTGCGGCTGGACGTTGGCGTAATCGGCACCGAACAGTTGCTTGGCGCGTTCGATGGCCAGCGCTTCGACCTTGTCGACGTGCTCGCAGCCACCGTAGTAGCGCTTGCCCGGATAGCCTTCGGCGTATTTGTTGGTCAGACCACTGCCTTGCGCTTCCATGACGCGTTTGCTGGTGTAGTTCTCTGACGCGATCAGCTCGATGTGATCTTCCTGGCGTTGTTCCTCGGCATTCATCGCCGCCAGCAGTGCATCGTCGTAGCCTTTGATCTGGTCTTGCTTGCTGAACATCGCGTCTCTCCCAGCGGCGGTGGTGCGCCATTCGTCTCGGTGAGGCACTGGCGTTTCGGCAGTGCCCTTTGAATGCGATGGTATGGCCGGCGCAGACACGCCAAATGCCTACGGACGCCACGCAAAGGTGCGTTTACGACATGGCCTGAATTGGCACACCGAACACAATCTCCAATTCAGCAGAGAACCTTGTAGGAGCTGGCTTGCCAGCGAAAGCGGTGTGTCAGTCGACACATGTACTAACTGACACGCCGCCTTCGCTGGCAAGCCAGCTCCTACAGGGTCAGGCGGCGAGCTTGCGGATGAGTAGCAGCAGTAAGAAATGCAGTGGATACAAGGCATACGCCCAACGCCGCATCGGCGGTGGCTGGACGCCTCGGGCATGTCGCAACAAGACCAGCCCCAGCAATGGCGCGATCAGACAAACGGCGATGCCGAGGAGGGCTGCACGGTTGCCGAGCCGGGCCGAGTAATACAGCACTTCCCATTGATTGGCTCCCAGGCAGATCAATCCCGGCAACAGGCTGTAATACCAGGGCTGCCTGATCACCAGCAGCATCACCAACGGCAACATCACCCCAAAAAAGCCGAACATCAGTCGCTCCGGGAACAGTGCCGCCAACACCACTGCAGCGGCCGCCAGCAGTCGCGATTGCAGCAGTGGTTGCTGCCAGCCACGAGCCACCAGCAGGCCCAAGGCCAGCGTGGGCAGCACATTGAAGGTGTCGGGGTCAGGAATGAACAGTCGGTAGGGAATTTCACTGGCGGCGCTGAACAGCAACAACCACCCCAGATACCGCCAATGGCCGTCGGTCGTGACGCTTCGGGTGCGCGACAGATTGGCCGCCATCGCCAGGCAGAACCACGGGAACGCCAGACGCCCCGGCACATACAGAATATCGACGGAATAACCGATATATCGCAGATGATCGAGCACCATGCTCAACAGTGCCAGCCACTTCAGCAGATCCAGTGCACCGTCCCGTTGAGTCATGTGCATAATTGCCCTGTATTTTTCTGACAGAAAGATCCCGTGCGCTCCCCGGACGACCTTCGGTAGAGTGCGCACCATCATTGACCACGAGGCTCTTCACCATAAGAGTCTCGATCACGGAAGCCGGCCATGACCGACAAGAGCCAACAATTCGCCAGCGACAACTACTCCGGTATCTGCCCTGAAGCCTGGGCGGCCATGGAACAGGCCAACCACGGCCACCAGCGCGCGTATGGCGACGATGAATGGACCGCCCGCGCGGCTGATCAATTCCGCAAACTGTTCGAAACCGACTGCGAAGTGTTTTTCGCCTTCAACGGCACCGCCGCCAACTCCCTGGCCCTGTCGTCGCTGTGCCAGAGTTACCACAGCGTGATCTGCTCGGAAACCGCCCACGTCGAAACCGACGAATGCGGCGCGCCGGAGTTCTTCTCCAACGGCTCCAAATTGCTCGTCGCCCGCACCGAAAACGGCAAGCTGACCCCGGAATCGATCCGCGAAATCGCCCTCAAGCGCCAGGACATCCACTACCCGAAACCGCGCGTCGTGACCCTGACCCAGGCCACCGAAGTCGGCAGCGTCTACACCCCCGAAGAAATCCGCGCCATCAGCGTCACCTGCAAGGAACTGGGCCTGAACCTGCACATGGACGGCGCACGCTTCTCCAATGCCTGCGCATTCCTTGGCTGCTCACCCGCTGACCTGACCTGGAAGGCCGGTGTCGATGTGTTGTGCTTTGGCGGTACGAAAAACGGCATGGCGGTCGGTGAGGCCATCCTGTTCTTCAATCACAAACTGGCCGAAGACTTTGACTACCGATGCAAACAGGCAGGCCAGCTGGCTTCCAAAATGCGCTTCCTCTCGGCCCCGTGGGTCGGGATCCTGGAAAACGACGCCTGGCTCAAATACGCCCGCCACGCCAACCACTGCGCCCAATTGCTGGCGGAACTGGTCAGCGACATTGCGGGCGTGGAACTGATGTTCCCGGTGCAGGCCAACGGCGTATTCCTGCAACTCTCGGAACCGGCGATCGCCGCATTGACCGCCAAGGGCTGGCGCTTCTACACCTTCATCGGCAACGGCGGCGCACGCTTCATGTGCTCGTGGGACACCGAAGAAGAGCGTGTGCGGGAATTGGCGGCGGATATTCGTGAAGTGATGGCCCGCTAATTCCGCCGCATGATCGTTCCCACGCTTCGCGTGGGAACGTCTCCCGGGACGCTCCGCGTTCCAGCCTCACCCTCGGCGCAGAGCCAGACACCGTTGTGACGCAGAGCGTCACGGGATGCATTCCCACGCGGAGCGTGGGAATGATCATGAATCCTACGTTTCTTTCAGAAGTTGACGCCTAGCCACCTCATAAAAACCCCCGCAATCTGATCGTTCCCACGCTCCGCGTGGGAACGTCTCCCGGGACGCTCCGCGCTCCTCTCTCCCGCACCACAAGATTCAAGGACGAATCCCATGGGCCGTAGTCGCTACACCATTACAGAACCTGACAAACCCCACTTCATGACCTGCACGATCATGGAATGGCTCCCGCTGTTCGTTCGCCCCTACATCGTCGATCATTTGCTCAACTGCTGGCGCTATCAGCAGATGCATCAAGATCTAAAACTGTATGGCTATGTGGTTCTGGAAAATCATCTGCACTTTGTTGCCGAAGCTCCGGATCTCGGCAAAAGCCTCAGCCAGTTCAAATCCTTTACCGCTCGGCAAATTATCGATGATCTGCGAGACAAAGGCGCTGAGCGCGCTTTGCAACGACTGCGCTTCAGCAAGCGTGCTCATAAGAAAGATCGGGTGTATCAGCTGTGGCAAGAAGGCTCACACACGGAGATGGTGTACAGCGAAACAGTGATGCGCCAGAAACTGGATTACATCCACTACAACCCGGTGAAGCGTGGCTATGTGGATATGCCGGAGCACTGGAGGTATTCAAGTGCCCGTAATTACGCGGGCATGGAAGGACTAATCGAAATTCAACGCTGGTTCTGAGCCGTTGATTGTTCCCACGTCGAGGCGTCGAACCGTCCGCGTGGGAATGCATCCAGGGGCGCTCCGCGTTCCAGCTTCACCGCTGGCGCAGAGCCCGACACCGTTGTGACGCAGAGCGTCACGGGCGGCGTTCCCACGCGGAGCGTGGGAACGATCAACAGCTCCTACAGGGTTACTGTGCAACCATCAAAACTCGATACGAACGTCGCCCTTCGGCACGCTGCAGCACGACAGGATGAACCCTTCGGCTTCGTCTTCCTCGGTGATCCCGCCGTTGTGGTCCATGTCGACCTCGCCACCCAGTTTCATCACCTTGCATGTCCCGCAGATCCCCATCCCGCACGCTTTCGGAATCAACAGGCCCAACTTGGCGGCAGCGGCGTGAACGGTTTCCCCCGGTGCAACACGAATGCTCTTGCCGGACGCCGTGAACTCCACCTGATGCAGGTCCGCCGCGTCGATGTCCGGTGCGTCTGCGGCGATTTCGGCTTGCTCCACCGCATCGGCGCGGGCTTCCGGCGGCGTGGCGCCGAAAGACTCCTCGTGATAACGCGACATGTCGAAGCCGATCGTTTCGAGCATGCGCTTCACCGCATTCATGTACGGCGTCGGGCCGCAGCAGAACACTTCGCGCTCCATGAAGTCCGGCGTCATCAACTCGAGCATCTTCTGGTTCAGGTAACCGCGATAACCGGCCCATGGTTCACCCAGGCCATGCTTCTCGCAGATCAGGTGCAGGCTGAAGTTGTCGATCCGCGACGCCATGTGTTCCAGCTCGCGGTGGTAAATGATGTCTTTGGGCGAACGGGCGCTGTGGATAAACACCATGTCGACGTTGCCGTTGGTGTCGTAGAACCAGCGCGCCATCGACATGACCGGCGTGATGCCGACGCCGCCGCTGAGGTACAGCACTTTCGGCGCGGTGAAGTCCATGGCGTTGAACAGCCCGACCGGTCCGTGCACCGCCAGTTCCTGGCCTTCGTGCAGGGTGTCGTGCAACCAGTTGGAAACCTTGCCGCCCGGCACGCGCTTGATGGTCACCGAAAAGCTGTACGGCACCGACGGCGAGCTGGAAATGGTGTAGGAGCGCATGATCGGCACGCCTTCGATTTCCAGCTCCAGGGTGACAAACTGCCCGGGCTTGAAAAAGAACAGGATCGGCTGGTCGGCCATGAAGCAGAAGGTGCGCACATCCCAGGTTTCCTGGATGACTTTGACGCAACGGACGATATGTCGGCCATTGGCCCAGGTCTGGGTGGTTACCGGATTCAGGAAGCTGTTGGACATGCTGTTCTCCACCGCCGATGGTCGGCCTTATGTTGGCGATTCTGCGTATACCGCGAACCACCCATTTACCTATCTGCGACATTCACATACTTATCGCGACCAGCCCCCAACTACCGGGGGTTGCGCGTCGGGAACAGATTGGGCCATGTCGCCCATGGATAAGGTTCCCGGCAGCGCCGGCCCCACACTCGCCACAACAGATAAATGCTGTTTGTGTCTTGCGTAGCAACCGTATCAGCCACTATTCGCCGGCCACACAGAATGGCCATGAGGATCAAAACGATGGACGTCACCGCAAAAATCAGCCTGGGCGATCCGCTGGAACCCGCACGCAAGGCCACCGCGCAGATGCTGCAAGAGCGCGAGCGTACTTTCTCGCTGCCGCAGCCGTTTTACTCTGACGAGCGGCTGTTTGATATCGACATGCAGGAAATCTTCCAGAAAGAGTGGTTGATCGCCGGCATGACCTGCGAGATCCCGGCCAAAGGCAACTACCTGACCCTGCAAATCGGCAAGAACCCGATCATCGTGATCCGCGGCGCCGAAGGTGTGGTGCATGCGTTCCACAACGTCTGTCGTCACCGTGGTTCGCGGCTGTGCACCAGTGAAAAAGGCAAGGTCGCCAAGCTGGTCTGCCACTACCACCAGTGGACCTACGAGCTGGACGGTCGCCTGCTGTTCGCCGGCACCGAAATGGGCGCCGACTTCGACATGAAGCAATACGGCCTCAAGCCGGTGAACGTGAAGACCGCCGGCGGCTACATTTTCATCAGCCTGTCTTCGACCCCGCCAGCCATCGATGACTTCCTGGCGACACTGAACCATTACATGGAACCGTACGACATGGAGAACACCAAGGTGGCGATTACCACCACCTTGATGGAAAAGGCCAACTGGAAGCTGGTGCTGGAGAACAACCGCGAGTGCTACCACTGCAACGCCTCGCACCCGGAACTGCTCAAAACCCTGCTGGAATGGGACGACGTCACCGACCCGCGGGCCGACCAGGCGTTCAAGGACCACGTCGCCGCCTCCGCCGCCGCCTGGGAAGCCGAAAAAATCCCTTACGCTCACGCCAGCTTTGGCCTGCGTAACCGTATCGTGCGCATGCCGCTGCTCAAGGGCACCGTGTCGATGACCTTGGACGGCAAGCAGGGTTGCGCCAAACTCATGGGCCGCATCAAGAACCCGGACCTGGGCTCGATGCGTATCCTGCACCTGCCGCATTCGTGGAACCACTGCATGGGCGACCATATCATCGTCTTCACGGTGTGGCCGATCAGCGCCCAGGAAACCATGGTCACCACCAAGTGGGTCGTGCACAAGGACGCGGTCGAAGGCGTGGACTACGACGTGGAGCGCATGCGCCAGGTCTGGGATGCGACCAACGACCAGGACCGTCGCCTGGCCGAAGAGAACCAGCGCGGGATCAACTCCACGGCGTACCAGCCAGGACCTTATTCCAAGACCTATGAGTTTGGTGTGGTGAATTTTGTGGACTGGTACAGCGAGCGGTTGCTGAATAACCTTGGGGCTGAGCCTGCGCCTTACCTCAAAGGCGTTCCAGTTCAAGGCTGACTCCACCCGACTGATCGTTCCCACGCTCTGCGTGGGAATGCCTCCTGTGACGCTCTGCGTCACGCGGCAAAGGGACGCGGAGCGTCCCTGGCTGCATTCCCACGCAGAGCGTGGGAACGATCATTGAGCTGCTGAAGACCACCGCACCGACCCATCCTCCCCAACAAACTCCTCAATAATGCTTTCCCCCACCAGCCGCACCTTCACATAACCATTCAACACCCGATCCGGGTACGCCTCATCCCGCGCATTTTGCGTTTCCGACCACAACACCCGCGAATGGCCGTCCAGTTCACTGGCGTTACCATAGGGAATCGCCCCATGCCCGGCACAACGCGCATGCAGCCCGCCCTGGGCGGCGTAGCAGATGCCATTGTGCAAATGCCCCCAATACCAGTAATCCGGCTCCCGGCCCAGCGCGTCACATACCGGCTGGTACAGCGCCGTCTTGTTGTGCCCGGAAATATCGAACCCCTGGTGATGACTGAGCACCATGATCTTCTTGCGCAGCGGCAGGCCTTTCATCCAGTCGATCTGCTGCTGGTTCAGCGTGCCGTCCATGTACAGGTTGATGGCGTCCGAGGCATACGCGGTATCGAGCCCGACCACCAGCCAGTCGTCGTTGTACAACGCGAAATAGCTGGTGCCCTGCTGCGCCGGGAAACGCTTGGCCAGTTCCTTGAAGTAACCATGGGCGCCGCTGTACATCTCGTGATTGGAGTTGAGGGTAAACGAGCCATGTTTGCCCATCGGCCAGCCGACCATGTCGACGTCTTCCTGGGAATGGGTGCCGGCGTAATACACATCCCCCAGGTGAATGGTGAAATCGGCCTGGGCCAGTTGCATCTGATTGGCCACCGCCACTGCCGGGGCATGGCTGTCGAACGGCCCGGTGCCCCAGTCGCCGGCGATCGCCAGCACCACGTCGCTGTCCATTCGCATCAGCGCCGGGTTGGTGGCGAACGGGGCGTGATGACGCAGGTTTTCGATCCACTTGAGCAGGGCCTCGCTCCACAACAAGTCCAGCAGTTCCCATTTACGACACCCCAGCAGGCTGCCGTCCTTGAGCACCCGGGTTTGCAACTCTTCTACCGATTGCGGCAAGGGACTCGCGTTGCCGATGTGCAGGATCGACAAACCGTGGGACAACTCCCAGGGCACGCTCGGCTGGTCGTCCGGCAGGTCACCGTGCTTGAGCACGTACTGCGCCTGATCATGACCCCGTTGCAACAGCGCGACGATGGCCTGGAACTCCTCGGGTTCGAGTTCGCTGACCCGCTTCTTCCAGGCCATTTCCAGCCGGGTGAGCAGGCCGTGCAGGCGCACTTTGACCTTGTCGTATTCATGTTCCCAATGAGCGGCTAATGACATGTTCGCATTCCTCCATCCGTAGTGGGATCACAGGGTTTTCATGAACTCGATGAGCGCCCGTTTATCGACGTCCGACAACTGCGTGCCATACAGGTGGCCGCTGTTGTGATTGCCTTCCAGACGCGTGTCGTATTTGAAGTCGGCCGAGGCTTTCGCCTGGGCGCCGCTGGTGACGAAGCCGACCTTGTCCTGGTCGTACACGTCGGAACCGGTGAAGAACACCTGTGGCCGCTGTTCCGGTGCTTGCAGCAAATCCCACAGGGTCGGCACCGAACCGTTATGCAGGTAGGGAGCGCGCAGCCAGATGCCATCGGTCGGCGTGTTGCTGTAGCTCTGGGTCTTGCGATAGGCGTTGAAGTCGAACGGCGGTTTCTTGAAGGTGTGGAAGGCGGCCACCAGCCCCGTGGTAAACGAGTCCAGGCGATGGGGGTCGGTGCCCAGTTCGTCGATACTCGTGGTGACCTGTCCGGTGTCGGTGCGACCGAAGTCATGGCAAGCGGCGCAGTTCTGGTCCCAGATCGGCTTGCCTTGGGCAACCTTGGCCTGATCCAGCGCGAACGGCCAGGCGGGCGGCTTGGTCGCCAGCAACCAATTGGTCACGCGATTGAAGCTGTCCGGCAGCACCGATTCCGGCGTCGCGCCCACGGCCATGGCCGCTGCGTAGTTGCGTTCGTGGATGTCGTTGTTGTTGCCGTCCCAGTGCAAGTACAACGATTCCCGGGGTTTCTGGTTCCACACTTGCGGCAGGTCGACGGTGCCGATGGTCGAGTCATCCGGGAAGCCGAACACCACCATTTTCGTCGGGTTGAAGGTATCGGTGCGACCGGGTCCTTGTGGCGGACGCAGCTTCTGCCAGGCGTAGGCCTGTTTCTGTTTGAGCAAGGCGCTCCTGGCCATCGGGATGATCAGGTAACGGTTGTACAGCCGCTCGAAAAACCCGAGCTGGAACTTGCCGTTGATCGCGGTCATGACCGCGTCGGTGGTGAATGTCGGGTCGCTGGCGCAATCGTAGGCAAACCATTGGAAGGCCTGCAGTTGCAGGGTGTTGGCCGGCGCAGTGGCTACGGCTGTGGCGACGTCGCTGGCAGTGGCGCGGTAGGAACCGGTGTGGCACAGGGCGCAGTTGGGCTCCACGGTGGGGTAGCCGATCTGGCGCCTGGCCATGCCGATGGGCAGGTCCTTGCCGTTTTCATAGAGGAAACCGAAAACTTCATAGCCACCGGGCTTGGGCAGCTTCTGCGGGCACATCTGCGGCAGCACGGCGAACAAGTAGTAAGGGATGCGCGCTTCGATGCCCAGACCGATGGCGGCGTATTTGTAATGGTCTTCGTCGGAGGCGTATTTCTCGGCCGGCACCACCCGCAGCATCTGGTACCAGGTTTGGTAACCGATGAATCCAAGCAGCGCCACCACGATCAACGTGCCGACCTTGAAGCTGTGCCGTTGCCAGCGCAGCGCCCAACCTGCACGCCATTCGCGCCAGCCGTCACAGAGCAATGCCAACGGCCGATTGGCCGGTGTGCTGCCCAGGTACAGCAATATCCCCAGGATCAGGAACATGCTCAGATCGCCCATCAGCATCGGCACGAACACCGGTGCCTGGCTGCTGGTGTTGATCAGGTAGATCCAGAACACCACGGCGATCAGACGGGTCAGCACGCACAACCAGGAATGCACCACGAACCGCGGCGCGTTGAAGCCCGATGGCATGTAGAACACGCTAATGCCGACCAGCAGCATGCCGGCGTTTTCCAGCCAGGGATCGGAGAGTTGCGGCGGCAGGCCGAGCATCGAGGTCAGCAACGCCGGGGCGAACAGCGCCGGGATCGCGAAGACCATGTTCATCACGATGCCTAGCCAGATGAAGCGTTGAAACCAGCGGATGTAGCTGTCCATGTCATCCATTTCCTTCTAATCCTGAACACAATCCACTGTGGGAGCGAGCCTGCTCGCGAAGGCGGCGGCGCAGTCAACATCACCGTCGTTTGATACACCGCTTTCGCGAGCAGGCTCGCTCCCACAGGTTATGCGACAAATCTCCAGCCACCGCGGGTATTAGCCGAGGGCGGTTTTCTCCAGGTGTTGCAGGATGATCGGGTACACATCGACCACGGCATCCTTGCCGAACATGCAATCGATATGGCCATACCCCGGCACCACATGCCGGCTGTAACGCTCCGGACCATGCACCTTGCACACCCGTTCGTAAGTCTTGAGCGTGCTTTGCGGCAGGTAGCACTGGTTGTCCGCCCCGCTGATGAAGCAGATCGGCATGCTCAGCCGGTCGATGTGCGGCATGTAGACATCCTCGCCCTTGAAGTCCACCAGATGCCCTTTGCGCACGATCAGCGCCAGGTGCTCGAAGGTGTGCATGTTCGACTCGCCGAACAGCTCGTGCAGGTTGTCGTGCAAGGTTTCGTTGAGCGTGTCGTGGCGGTACAGCGATGCATACATGAAGGTGATGCGGTGGCACACCGGGTTGGTGCAATAGCCTTGGGCCTCGATCCGCGCGTAGCCATTGAGGGCCTTGTCATAGAGTTTGTTGAACCAGTTCTCCCTGTTGTCGGCGTACGCCGTGAGGGATTTGATGCCGATCGCATCGAGCATCCCCGGCAGGTGCAAACCGGCCTTGAGCCCGGTGGCCGCGGCAACCACCGTGTCGGCGGCAATTTGCGAACAGACCACCGAACGCACGCCCTGCAGTCCGGCCAGCAACGACATGAAGAAGGTCGTCGCGCCGTAGCAATGCACCACGCATTGCACGTCCGACGCCTGAGTCGCTTGCTGGATCTGCGCGATGGCGGCCTTGAAGTCGTATTGGGCGATCTGGTCGCCATTCCACTCCTGCTTGCTCGCCGGCAGCAGGATGCTGACCCGTAAATCCAGGAGCCAGACGTCATATTCGTGCTTGCACAGGTATTCCAGCAGGTTGGTCTGGATGGTATCGGTGGAGAAAATATTCGAGCCCACACCCAGGCCGTGAACCAGCATCACCGGGCCCTTGCTGCCGCCCTGATAGCGGGTCAGGCGCAACTCGACGCGGTCTTCGGTCTCGAAGAAATGCACCACTGGCGTCGGCGCATCCAGCGGCCGCTTCAGCCGTGGCGGCGCGTCCGGATTGAAGTAGATGTCGCCCGCAAACACCCCGCCGTAACTCTCCCAGAGAATCCCGGCGAAGAACTTGCCGAACCGCGCCAGGCCTTCAATGCGTTCGCGTTCGTTGCGCGCGTTGAGCACCTTCATGGTGGTCATCTGCTTGGCGAAATCGGTCGGATGGATGTGCATCACCCCGGTGCCAATGACCTCGCCAGTCTTGTCCGGTCCGCGATAGAGCGTCACATAGAGGGTGCTGGTGTCATGCCAGATGTTCAGCACGCCGTTGTCTTCGGGCACGGTTTTGAACGCACTGAAAAAATAGTCGTTGCCGTCCTCGGCGGTCAGCTTCATGTCGTAGTTCATATGGCGTACGCCGACCTGTTGCTGGTACTGCTCGAACAGGTTGAACACGCCGTTGCTAGCGGTCAGAGGCTGCGGTGACAGGCTCGGCGCGCTGACCGTGCCGACCAGGGTGGCCGCATGTTCCGGTTCCTTGATCATGCGGTTGAGATCGGCGGCGGTGATGGTGAGGGTGAAGTCGATTGGCGAGTTATCGGTCTCGCCGCGCTTGGCTGCGGCTTCATACACTTTCAGGTCGGTGCTTTGTGCCGGGGTGAAGGCGCGGGAGAAATAGCCTTTCATGGTTTCGGTGAACTGCACGCCAAGGGTTGGCGCTGCCACTTGTTTGCGTGGCGCTGACGGCAGTGTGTAGTCGATCCGCCACCCGCGATCGGTGGCCAGCAGGCTCATGTTGCGTTCGCTTACAGCGGAGATGGTCAGCAGCGGGTTGACCGCCAGGGACGTCGGAATCACTGCGCCGTCGGTCACGTACAAACTCGCATACACGTCGGTGCCGGCGTCGCCGCTGAACACCTGGCCCTTGTGATTGACCACGCCCTGCCCCGCGTCTTCTCCCATGACGCAACCGCCCAAGGGGTGAACCGACACGATGCTGTGCTGGAGCAGCGTGGTCCATATCGGGTTTTCGACCCAGATCCCGCCCAGCGCCTTGGTGCTCAGATGCAGCCGCTCATTGCCGATCTTGACGTTTTCCTGCTCACCAACACCCGGCCAGTCGATGCGCAGCTGATCCTTGCTGTCCAGCACCATCCGCCCCTTGCCGTCGTCGTGGCTCATGATCAGGTAGGTCTGCATGTTGTGCAGCGCACCGTAGTACGGGCCGCGCAGGAAACTTTCGGCTTCACGCTCCTTGTACTTCAACTTGCCGGTAAAACTGTCGTCGGTGGGTTGGCCGATCAGCTCGGCGAAGCCTGCCATGCTTGGCACCATTGGTCGACCCAGGGCGCCGGGGATCGAGCCTTCTTCGATGACCATGCGGCTGCGCCAGTCACCTTCGGTACGCATGTCGATGACCGAGGTGATGCACGGCCCGACCGGTTGCAGCTCCTTGGCCGGATGTGCGCCGAATCCAATGCCATTGATCGGCTGTTCACAATTGTGGCCAAACCCGAGGATGTCGCCATTACCGCTCATGTGCTCGCCGAGCTGGCCGGACATCGCCAGGCCTTTGTCCCGGGAGCGCAGGAGAATCTCTGTCGACCCCAGGGTGCCGGCGGAAACGACCACGATGTCGGCTTTGACGAACAACGTCGGCGCCGAGAACTTCTCGCGACCACTGTCCAGGTACTGGAAGTGCACGATCCAGCCATCGCCCTCTCGCTCCAGATGCCGCACTTGGGCCTGGCAGAAAATCTCCGCGCCGTGGTTCCAGGCGTCCGGCAGATAGTTCATCAGCGTAGTGTTCTTCGCCTTGTTGTTGCAGCCCGAGACGCAGTCGCCGCAATGGTTGCAAGGCAATTGCTCGACGCCGACATGGTTGAGATTGTTCGGCAGCTTGTCGAAGGTCACGTTGATCGGCGGCCGGTAGAAATGCGCGCCTTGCTTGAGGTAATCCGCCGACTTCCGGTTGGCTTCGAGTTTCGGCAATACCGGTGAGGTGCTCGGGTAGGGAGTGGGCTTGAGCATTTCCCGAGCCCGGGCATACCCCTCCTTGAGCAAGGTGTCGCGGTGTTCACGCACCGCCAGCGGCCAGCGCGGATCGTCGAACACCCCGGGTTCCGGTTCCAGGGCGACGTTGGCGTTGATCAGCGAGGTCCCGCCCAGGCCGCAACCGACCACCACGTTCTGCTGCGCGTTGACGTGCAGGTCAAACAAACCGGTGCGCGAGCCGATGTGGCCGTCCGGGTCATGCACCTGTAATTCTTCGGTGGCCGCCAACATCGTGTTGGGGTATTCACCGGGCTGCATTTCGCGACCACGCTCCAGCAGGCAGACCCGCTTGCCGGCGCGGGACAGGCGTGAAGCGGCGATCCCGCCGCCATAACCCGAGCCTATGACGATCACGTCGTAATGTTCCTTGATCTCGCTGATGGGCGTTGCGATCCGTGTCATGAGACTTGTCCTCTGTCAGGCAGATAGGGCAACTCTGCGGTTGCCTGCAATCGATGGGCGAGCGGATACCTGGCCACTGAGTGAACTCAGCGGCAGCAAGCCGGTGTCATTGGAAGGGGCAAGCGCTATAGACGGGCACGCTGATTCGCGGCCCGGCGATGGATTCGTCTACGCAACGAAGTCGCGGGCGCCGGAACGCAAGTGGTGCAGGAAATCGGAGGCGAAGAATGTTGCTGGCTATCCATCGCGCGTTCTCCCTGAACCGGATGTGGATAAGTGACGGCTGTCCTTGTGCCCTGTGAGTGAAGACAGGTGACTGGTTGAAGTCAAGACAGGCCTTAGAACTGTATGAAATCTGATCTATTGCGTTCAGGCCTATGCGGACCGTGGCTTGCAGGGTTTGGCGAACAAGTTATCCACAACTCCACCCACAGCTAATGGGGACAAGTGTGCAATCGGGGGAAATTTTATTCACAGAATGCGAAGAAAATCCGTGACTTATCCGAAATCAGGGTTCCTGGCGTCTATTGGTTAGTTTTTGATCTAAAGCCTGTAAGCCACGATTTACCAGGCCCCCAGAGGATGGCGAACACCTTATCCACAGAAGCGCCAACAGACTTTGGGGGCAACTATGGCCGCTCTGTGGAAAACCACGGAAACCCGCGATAAATCGGGCTTTGAGCAGGTATTCCAGAATAAAACGCCGATTTGACTGTTTTTTAATCAGACGCCTGACAAGCCCGGTTTATATAGCCTGCAGCCGACAGCAAACATCTTATCCACAGAAGCGCCAACAGAGATTGGGGGCAAGTAGAAGCCTGCCAGTAAACTTATCCTCTGGAAAAAGCTCGAGAAAGCCGTGAGTTAGGCTGGTTGTTTTTTGTACGAAGGGTTGCAGGGCTTGTTTTACATGGGGTGCAGCGAGGGGCGAACATGTTATCCACAGAAGCGCTAACAGGGATTGTGGGTAAATGATCCCTGTAGGAGCTGGCTTGCCAGCGAAGGTGTATCAGTCACCATTAATATTGAATGTGCCGCCGCTTTCGCTGGCAAGCCAGCTCCTACAGGGGGTTGTGGGTAACGGCTACGGCCGGTACATCAGATAGGCTTCACCCGTGACCCGAATCATCGGGTGCGGCGTGATCTGGCAGGTATCGACGATACGGAAGCCATTGCGCTCGTAAAACCGGCGGGCGCCGGTGTTTGCCGCGTAGTCGATCAGGCTCAAGCCGTTGAGGCCGAGCTGGTTGGCACGGTCATAGGCGTAAGCGAGGAATTGCTTGCCCAGCCCCTGATTGCGCCAGCCCTCATGCAGCGCCAGGCTGGAAATGTAGAGGGTGTCGGGAATTTCCATCGTCGCGTAGGGCGCCAGGACCGGATCGGTCACCGGCGTAGCCAGCGGATCGTGACGCATCACGTAGCTGTGCATCATGCCAATGATCTGGTCGTTCGCCTGTGCGATAAGGCAGTTCTGCCAGGAGAAGTCCACGTCGTCACGGGCATATCGGTTGGCGCCGACGTCCAGCAGATCCTGGCCGGGCTGTGCCAATTGGCTCCAGATATAATCCGCAGCCCCTTCTGATGTGATCTGAAACAAACGCGCAATTTCCCGCGCATCCGCACGCACGGCGGAACGAAATTCAACTGTCATTGCTTTTCCCCCTGTGGGAGCGAGCCCGCTCGCGAAAGCGGTGGGTCAGTCGCCGATGAGGCTGACTGATCCACCGCCTTCGCGAGCGGGCTCGCTCCCACATTTAGATCTGTGTTAGTGTTGACTAGCGGACCACGCCTTCTTCGATCAGCAATTTGAGAATTGCTTCCGCACCTGCTTGCGCCGTGACGCCTTTAAGCACCTGCCCACCGCCGCCACTGGCCTTGGCCGTGGCCGCCTTCATCCGGTCCGCACCGCTCTTGGCCTTGATCACCTTCAGGCGTTTGGGCCGTGGTTTGGCCGGTTGCAGCGTCGCAACAGCCAGCAACTCGTCATCGACCACTTCAACTTCATCCGCCTGCAGCACCCCTCGCCGAGCCGGGCCGTAGGCGCTCTGCCGAGGCTTGGGCGCGGCGTTATCCACAGTCGCGAGAAACGGCAAGCGCACTTTCAACCGACGGCGCTGACCCCGGGGCAAGGCTTGCAGCACCAAGGCCGAGCTGCCGTCGATGGATTCGACCTGAGCCAGCCCCACCACCAGCGGCCAGCCCAGACTTTCCGCCAGCAGGAATGGCAGCATCCCCGAGCCTTCGCCGGTTTCCGCCTGGCTGCCGGTCAATACGACCTGGGCACCGGTTTCACGCAGATAGGCGGTCAATGCGGGCAATGCATCGGCGCCGACCGGTTGTTCCAGCACATGCAGCTGTTCCAGGCCCATGCCCAGATAAGCGCGCAGCGCCGGTTCCGCGACGTCGCCGGCATGCAGCACTTGCAGGTTATCCCCAGCCAGTTGCAACCCCAGTTCCACCGCCCGCGCATCCTGCTCCGCGCGACGCGGCCGGCCGGAGGTCGGGTGGGCGCCGATGGACACCAGGCTGATGATTTTCGTGCTCATAACCCTTTCCTTCCCTTAAGCCGCATCGCGCCTGGCTTCGTTGCGGTAAGCCTCTACCGCCGCGATCAAGGCTTGAAGTATCTCGGCGCTCTCGCCGATCACCGACAGGTCGGCCCGTTTGATCATGTCGCAGCCAGGGTCGAGGTTGATCGCCACCACCTTGTCGCAGGCACCGATGCCTTGCAGGTGCTGGATCGCCCCGGAAATCCCCACCGCCACGTAGACCCGCGCGGTAACCCAGGTGCCGGACGCGCCGACTTGGCGGTCGCGGGCCATGAAGCCGTCATCCACCGCCACTCGGGAGGCGCCTTCGGTCGCGCCCAACGCTTCGGCGGTCCTGTGGAAAAGTGCCCAGTCCTTGACCCCATTGCCGCCGGAGAAAATGAACTCGGCTTCGGCCATCGGAATGGCCGCCGGATCGACTGCCACCGCGCCCAAGTCTTCGATGCGCGACAGACTACGGGCGACGGCTGTGGATAACTCCACGGGCAAAACTTCGTGACGGGTTTCGCTGACCGGCTCGGCGCATTCCACGGCGGCCAGAATCAAGCGCGCAACCGGACGTGCGAGGTCTTGCAAGCCAGCACCAGCGCGGCCGATGCACGCCTGATCCTTGACCTGCCAGACCCGCGTCGCCGGGCGTTCGCCCAATGCTGCGGCAAAGCGTCGACCCAGTTCCCCGCCGCCACTGCGGCTGTCAGGCAGCAGCCAATGACGCGGGCTGAACTGGTTATCCACAGCCCGCAGGCCCTGGACCCGTTGTTCCGGTGCATAACCGCTGAATTCCTCACCTTCCAGCACCAACAGGCGATCGACGCCCGCGGTGGCAAAGGCATTTTCCTTGTGTTCGCCAAAGACCACGGCCAATACCGCGCCATCCTTGCCCGCCAATTGGTGAGCGAGGCCCAGCAAGTCGCGGTCGTGGCTGCTCAAGCGGCCACCGACCATGTCCGGCACCACGCTGATGTAGAACGCGGGTGCAGGCACCTGATGCAACGGCAATTGCACTTCAACCGCGGCCGAGCGTTTGCTCGCCCCGCCCTGCTGGGCGCCGCTGCGGTCGATGCGCTTGATGCCGTTGGGACCGATGAAACCGATGCCATGGGGATTCTTGCGGATGACGCCATTAGGCCCCATCCAGCTGTGTTGCACCGGTTGCATCGCCGCATGCAGCGGATGCAGGCGGTTGCGGGCGATCCATTCGGCGCGTGGGTCGCGGCGGATAATGTCGCTCATCAGTGGGCCTCCGCAGGTTCTTCACGTTTGGCCGGCGCATTGGGTTTGCTCGGGGCAGCGTCTTCGAGCAAGGCATCGGCGACCAGTTCGGCGATGTCCTTGATCAGCGGACGGGGTTCGACCACACCTTCAAGCATCGCGGTACATTGTGGACAACCCACGGCCACCAGTTCGGCGCCGGTTTCGCGGATGTCGTCCATGCGCATGTCGGGGATCCGCTGCTTGCCCGGAATGTCGGTGATCGGCGCACCGCCGCCACCACCGCAGCAGCGCGAGCGGAAACCGGAGCGTTGCATCTCTTTCACTTCAATCCCGAGGGCGCGCAGCACTTCACGCGGTGCCTCGTATTCGCCGTTGTAGCGACCGAGGTAGCACGGGTCGTGATACGTCACACTGCTGCCTTTGTGTTGGCCGAGGTTCAGGGCGCCAGCGCCGATGATTTCCGCCATGTAGGTGCTGTGGTGCTGCACAAGGTAGTTGCCGTCGAAAGCGCCGTACTCGTTTTTCAGCACGTGGAAGCTGTGCGGGTCGCAGGTGACGATGCGGTTGAAGCTGTATTTGGCCAGGGTCTGGATGTTGCGTTTGGCCAACAGCTGGAAGGTCGCTTCGTCGCCCAGGCGTCGCGCCACGTCACCGCTGTCGCGTTCTTCGAGCCCCAGTACCGCGAAGTTGACCTTGGCCGCTTTCAGCACTTTGACGAAGGCGCGCAAGGTGCGCTGGTTACGCATGTCGAAGGCTCCGTCGCCGACCCAGAACAGCACGTCGACCGACTTCTTCTCGCTGAGCAGGTCCAGGTTCAAGTCCGCCGCCCAGTTCATCCGCCCGCCCGGGGCGAAGCCGCCAGGGTTGTCGGTGGCGATCAGGTTCTCCAGGACTTCGGCGCCCTTGTTCGGGGTCGCGCCTTTTTCCAGGGTCAGATGGCGGCGCATGTCGACGATGGCATCGACGTGCTCGATCATCATCGGGCATTCCTCGACGCAGGCGCGGCAGGTGGTGCAGGACCACAGCGTTTCGGCGTCCACCAGGCCGTTGACGATCGGTTGATGCGGGTTGCCGGCGTGCTCGCCAATGGCTTTGCCGGGATAGGGGCTGCCGGCGAACTTGGCGTCGGTGCCACCCGCAAGGCCGACCACCATGTCCTGGATCAGTTTTTTCGGGTTCAGCGGCTGGCCGGCGGCGAATGCCGGGCACGCGGCTTCGCATTTACCGCACTGCACACAGGCGTCGAAGCCGAGCAACTGGTTCCAGGTGAAATCCTTGGGTTTTTCCACGCCCAGCGGCGCGTTCGGGTCATTCAGATCCAGCGGCTTCAAACCGGTGGAACGACCACCGCCAAAACGCTCGGCGCGACGGTGCCAGGCCAGGTGCAATGCGCCGGCGAAGGCGTGCTTCATCGGCCCGCCCCAGGTCATGCCGAAGAATAATTCCGAGACGCCCCACAGCACACCGACGCCGAGGATCGCCGCCACTACCCAGCCGCCGAAGTTTTCCGGAAGGATGCCGGCAACCGGCAGGGTCAACAGGAAGAAGCTGACCGAGAACGCCAACAGGCTTTTCGGCAGGCGCATCCACGGGCCTTTGGACAAGCGGGCCGGTGGGTTGCGGCGACGCAGGTAGACAAAAATCGCCCCGACGAACATCACGGCCGTCATCAACAGCAGCGCATAACCGAGGATGCGGTTATGCAGGCCAAAACCGTGAACCAGAATCGCCAGTACGATGGACGCTACCGCGCCGCCTGCCGTGGCGACGTGGGTATTGGCGATGTATTTGTCCCGCGCGACAACATGGTGCAAGTCGACCATGTAGCGCTTGGGCATGGCAAATAAGCCGCCGATCAGGTCGACTTTCGAAGCCCGGCCCCGACGCCACATGGCCACCCGCCGCAACGCGCCCAGGACAGCCAGGCCCAGGGCAGCGAACAACAGGATTGGAAGAAGGGTGTTCAACATGGTGGAGCTCCCAAAGACCGCACGGTCTTGCAGGCCAAACTACCTGGATGCCTTGCCCGATGCCCTGTGTAGGAGCGAGCTTGCTCGCGAAAAACCTGAGAACGTCGCGTTAAAACAGACTCCCCGCGTCATCGTTCACGTCCATCGCGAGCAAGCTCGCTCCTACAAGGGTTATCCACAAGCTCTTAGAAATCCTTGCACAGCCGCAGTGCGTCATAGATGGCGGCGTGAATGTTCCGCTGGGCCACGCAGTCGCCGATGCGGAACAGCAAGTAGCCGTCGCCCGGTTGGCTCAACGAAGGTTGCGGCTTGATCGCAAACAAGGCTTCGACGTCGATCTGGCCTTTGTTGCGTGAACCTTCCTTCATCGCGTAGTAGATCTCTTCGTCCGGGCGCACGCCGTTTTCGACGACCACCTGGTCCACCACCCGCTCCTCTTTGGCGCCGGTGTATTCGTTTTCCAGTACCGCGATCAGCTTGTCGCCTTCGCGGTAGACCTTCTCCAGCATCATGTCGCCGGTCATGATCACTTCTTTGGGGTACATGCTGCGGTAGTAGGTCGGGAACGAGGTGCCGCCAATCGCCACGCCGGGCTTGATGTCGTCGGTGACGATTTCGACCTGGCTGCCTTTGTCGGCCAGGAAGTCGGCCGCCGACATGCCGGTGAATTCGCAAATGGTGTCATAGACCAGCACGTTCTTGCCCGGCGCCACCTTGCCATCGAGGATGTCCCAGCTGCTGACCACCAGACCTTCGGCCGCGCCCCAGTGCTCGTTCTGCTCCAGGTAGGAATGACCGCCGACGGCGAGCACCACCACATCCGGACGCAGGTCGAGAATGGTCGGCGCATCGGCCGCCACGCCCAGGCGCAGGTCGACTTTCAACCTCGCCAGTTCCAGCTGGTACCAGCGCGTGATACCGGCGATCTGGTCCCGTTGCGGGGCTTTCGACGCGGTGGTGATCTGCCCGCCGATGAATTCCTTTTTCTCGAACAGGGTCACATCGTGGCCTCGTTCGGCGGCCACACGAGCGGCTTCCATCCCCGCAGGGCCGGCGCCGACCACCACGACCTTGCGTTTCACGCCGGTAGTCTTCTCAATGATGTGCGGCAGGCCCATGTACTCGCGGGAGGTCGCAGCGTTCTGGATGCACAGCACATCCAGGCCCTGGTATTGCCGGTCGATGCAGTAGTTGGCGCCGACGCATTGTTTGATCTGGTCAATCTGGCCCATTTTGATCTTGGCGATCAGGTGCGGGTCGGCGATGTGGGCACGGGTCATGCCGACCATGTCGACGTAACCGCCTTCCAGGATACGGGTCGCCTGGTTCGGGTCCTTGATGTTCTGCGCGTGCAACACCGGCGCCTTGACCACTTCCTTGATACCGGCCGCCAGGTGCAGGAACGGCTCCGGTGGATAACTCATGTTCGGAATCACGTTGGCCAGGGTGTTGTGGGTGTCGCAACCCGAACCCACGACGCCGATGAAGTCCAGCATGCCGGTGTCGTCGTAATACTTGGCGATCTGTTTCATGTCCTCATGGGACAAGCCGTCCGGGTGGAATTCGTCACCGCACAGACGGATGCCGACGCAGAAATCCGGCCCGACTTCGGCACGCACGGCCTTGAGCACTTCCAGGCCGAACCGCATGCGATTTTCGAAACTGCCGCCCCATTCATCGGTACGCTTGTTGACGCGCGGGCTCCAGAACTGGTCGATCATGTGCTGGTGCACAGCGGACAGTTCGACGCCATCCAGCCCCCCGGCCTTGGCCCGGCGTGCGGCCTGCGCGTAGTTACCGATCACCCGCCAGATTTCTTCCGGCTCGATGGTTTTGCAGGTGGCACGGTGCACCGGCTCGCGCACGCCCGAAGGCGACATCAGCGTCGGCCAGTTAAAGCCGTCCCAACGCGAGCGGCGGCCCATGTGGGTAATCTGGATCATGATCTTGGCGCCGTGCTTGTGCATGGCGTCGGCGAGATTCTGGAAGTGCGGAATGATGCGGTCGGTGGAGAGGTTCACCGAACTCCACCATTCCTGCGGGCTGTCGATGGCCACCACGGAGGAACCACCGCAAATCGCCAGGCCGATCCCGCCCTTGGCTTTCTCTTCGTAATACTTGACGTACCGCTCGGTGGTCATGCCACCGTCGGTCGCGTAGACCTCGGCATGCGCGGTGCTGAGCACGCGGTTGCGGATGGTCAGTTTGCCGATCTGGATCGGCTGGAACATTGCTTCGAAAGCCATGGCGGGATCCTCGACTTACAACGGCTTGACGGTGAACAAACCGTCGTCGTGGCCTTCTTCGGAGCCACCGTAGACTTGTTCGGCAACGGTGCGGATCTTGCTGCCGCGGGCTTGCAGAATCTGGTCCATGGCACCGGCAAACCAGCCAGTGAACATGTAGTCGACCTTGCGCCCGACCTTGCCGTACACGTAGACGAATGCGGAGTGTTCGAGCTTGACGCTGGCGGTGCCTTTGTCGAGGTCGATATCCTGGATCTTGAACAGCCCCCAGCCGCGTTGCGACAGGCGCTTCATGTAGTGTTCGAACACCGCGACGCCTTCCAGGCCATGGCACTCGGCTTCTTTTTCACACCAGTGCCAGGCGGACTTGTAGCCGGCCTTGTAGAGGATGTCGGCGTAGGCGTCGGCGCCCAGCACTTCCTCGATGCCCATGTGGTTGTTGACGAAGAAATGTCGCGGTACGTACAGCATCGGCAGGGCGTCGGAAGTCCAGACACCGGTCTCGCTGTCGACTTCGATAGGTAATTGCGGGGCGATCTTGGCCATGGAAACTTAACTCCAGAAAAATTTTGGTGTTGCCTGCGGCGCGGATGGCCGCAGGAAAGGATTCAGAAGTGCAGTGGCTTATTCGCCCCAGACGTCTTTGAGCACGTTGACCCAGTTCTCGCCCATGATCTTGCGCACCACGCGCTCGGAATGGCCGCGCTTGAGCAGGGTTTCGGTCAGGTTCGGGAACTCGCCAACGGTGCGGATGCCCAGCGGGTTGATGATCTTGCCGAAGCTGGTCAGGCGGCGGGCGTAGCCCTTGTCATGGGTCAGGTATTCGAAGAAGTCCTGGCCATGGCCCTGGGTGAAGTCGGTGCCGATGCCGATGGCGTCTTCGCCGACGATGTTCATGGTGTATTCGATGGCTTCGGCGTAATCGTCGATGGTCGAATCGATGCCCTTGGCCAGGAACGGGGCGAACATGGTCACGCCGACGAAACCGCCGTGGTCAGCAATAAACTTAAGCTCTTCATCGGACTTGTTGCGCGGGTGGATTTTCAGGCCCGACGGCAGGCAATGGGAGTAGCAGACCGGCTTCTTCGATTCGAGGATGACTTCCTCGGAGGTCTTGGAGCCGACGTGGGACAGGTCGCACATGACGCCGACGCGGTTCATCTCGGCGACGATTTCGCGACCGAAGCCCGACAGGCCGCCATCACGCTCGTAGCAACCGGTACCGACCAGGTTCTGGGTGTTGTAGCACATCTGCACAATACCGACGCCCAGTTGCTTGAACACCTCGACGTAGCCGATCTGGTCTTCAAACGCGTGGGCATTCTGGAAACCGAAGAGGATGCCGGTCTTGCCCTGCTCTTTGGCCTTGCGGATATCAGCGGTGGTACGCACCGGAATCACCAGGTCGCTGTTCTCGCGGATCAGTTTCTGGCTGGCGGCGATGTTGTTGACGGTGGCCTGGAAGCCCTCCCACACCGACACGGTGCAGTTGGCCGCGGTCAGACCGCCCTTGCGCATGTCTTCAAACAGCTCGCGGTTCCACTTGGCAATAATCAGCCCGTCGATAACGATGCTGTCGGCGTGCAATTCGGCTGGGCTCATCAGGCTGTCCCCTATTGGCGATTCATGCGCCGAATCGTGTGCCGGCGCTTTGGGGCCAGCATATGCCTCGGTGCACTGGCAGCCGGGTGCAAAAACGACAGGGGAATTGCCGAAAGCGTCAATCCGCGACAAAGGGTCGTCAGCCGGCCGGATAAGCGACCTGTTCAAGCCCGTCCGCATACGCGAGAATCCATCGCATCACTGGATTTAGGGGCGGCGACGCGATGAAATCGATCTTTCTGGCTTTGGCATTGATAGCGACCGGCGCGCAGGCGGCTGAAGAGGCCGACGACAACCCCTGCGATGCCGTCGAAAACGAAATCCAGACCCTGGAATGCTCGGCCTACAGCAGAACCACTGCCGAAGACCTGCTGAGTGAAAACTACAAAAGCCTGACCGAGCGCCTGCAGATGCTCTACGGCAAGAACCCGGCGCAACTGACCGACGTCACCACCAGGCTCAAGGCGGCCCAGCAACAGTGGCTGAAGACCCGGGACGCGGATTGCGCACTGGAGGCGTTCCCGGCGACCAGTGGCAGCAAGGCGTTCACCATTGCGCAGAATGATTGCGTGGCACGGATGAGCGATGAGCGGTCGGAGTTTTTGGAGTCGATCGGGCAGGAGTAAGAACATAAGCATGGAGAATAATTTGATCCCTCACGAAGTAGTCAGCCTTATCGTTGACGGTGCAACGCCTATTCGCGCCTGGCGCGAACACCTCAGCCTTACACAGGACGAAGTGGCCAAACGCATGGGCATTTCCCAGCCGGCCTTCGCCCAGCAAGAAACCGTCGCCAAGCCTCGCAGGGCGACCCGTGAGAAAATTGCCGCGGCGTTTGGCATCACCGCCAACCAGTTAGAGCTGTAACCTGTACGCCAGCATCGGAAAAAGGGATTGAAATGAACATCTGCGGCATCGAAATCAAAGGCAGCGAAGCGATTATCGCGTTGGCCTCCCTCGACGGTCTGGCGCTGAGCCATGTCGCCCTGGCCACCAAAAAAATTGCCTTGGAGGATGACGACGAGGCGGCAAACGTCAAAGTGTTTGCGGCTCAGGTGGCGTCGTTTGTGCGTGAGCATTCCATCGATCGGATCGCGATCAAGAAACGCAGCAAGAAAGGCGAATTTGCCGGTGGGCCGACCACGTTCAAGATCGAAGGGGTTTTCCAGTTGCTGGAGAATTGCGAGGTGACGCTGTTGTCGCCGCAGACGATCAATGCGCAGAACAAGAAGTTCGATTTTGAGCTGCCGGCGACGTTGAACAAGTATCAGCATGAGGCTTACAAAGCCGCGTGTTCGGTACTGATGAAGAAGTAACGGGTAGGAGCGAGGCTTGCCCGCGAAGACGGAGTATCAGTCGACAATGATTTCGAATGTGCCTTCCTCTTCCCGGACAAGCCTCAAAAATAGTATCAACGCCAGCTAGAGCTGTAAGAGATAGAGCAACACGACAAGGGCCTTCGGCGATTCCCACGTCGACACATTCTCTTGAGTTGTCGCTGCCTGCGGGCCGCTTGCCCCACTCATCGATTAATTGATTTGACCCGTGTCATGCCAAGCAGGGCGATTGATTGACCCGCTGTGGTACCACCAGCGAATCTGATGCCTGCTCGTACTCGTAATCCAACGCGTCAATGTCCATGACTTCGCTGATCTTCAGCGTCCAGGGTTTGAGCACGTCATGGTAATTGTGGCCCTCGGGGCCATTCTGCAGTGGCGCGTAGTGTGGTGCCCATTGACCATTGTCTCGCACCATCCGCGCTTGCCAGTCGGCCCAGACTTTGTCGACGAAACAATGATGAAGAAAGAACACCGGGTCATCTGGAGAAGTCATCGGCAACATGTTGCCCCCCACCCAAAGATGAACCCGATTATGCAACTGGGAACTCGAGGTTGTGACCTGAGGGTCGCCTCGTTGGGTGATCCAGCCCTCCAGGCGGTTTCTGAAACCGCGCACGCAATGACTGGAGTCATACGGCGGCGTGTCATACAGACTTTCGCGCATGGCCATCTGCAGATCTTCAGGGGTTGGCAAGGAATTCACCACCAGACTGAACTGTCGCTTCAATCCAGGCCCTGGCAGACCGTCATCAGGATATGACGGAACGTGCCACTCCCCGTTCTTGTAGGCAAAAGGCCCGCTCGCCACCCGCCATTCGTCGCTCTCCACACCATTACCGCCCATGAAGTCGTCTTTCCACACCGGAGAGTTCAGCGGATCGGCGAAATCCTGCGTCCAGTCCCAATAGGGAATAGTGATCGAAGAGTCGATGGCCTGAAGGTCCGCTTCAAACTGAAGCAGGAAGGCTCGATGCCAGGGCAGGAAAGAGGGCCCCCGATGTGCACCGTTTCTGTAATTGGGGTCATTCGGCTCATGGGGTAGAACGGTGGGTACCATGACGTGATGATGCTGATGCACGTACCGATCGTATTGCCCTGTCGCCTTGAGCTGAAGACAGGCAGCGACAAATTTCTGTTTTTCAACACTGCTCAACGATCGAATATTTTTCCGAAGTTTCATCTGACTTGATCCTTAAGTGATACCAGAACTGATGTCCCTGAAATGGGCCTGGCACCGATAAAAATAAGGGTGGCAGCGATAGGCGTCTACTCTCAGAAATGATAGGTCAACGTGGTTTGCCGACCAACGGTCGAGGGTTCGCGGCTACCACGCCTTGGGATAATTTCATGCCTCGACTACGTCAACATCAAGGCTTTGCGGTTCGCTCATAGGGACATCAGTTCATGAATATCTGCGGTATCGAAATCAAAAGGGGTCTTCCAGTTGCTGGAGAATTGCGAGGTGACGCTGTTGTCGCCGCAGACGATCAATGCGCAGAACAAGAAGTTCGATTTTGAGCTGCCGGGGACGTTGAACAAGTATCAGCATGAGGCATACAAGGCGGCGTGTTCGGCGTTGATGAAAAAGTAACGACACACATCCTGTAGGAGCTGGCTTGCCAGCGAAGGCGGCGTAACAGTCAACATCGATGTTGAATGTGATGGCCTCTTCGCTGGCAAGCCAGCTCCTTGTATCTCGACTATCGCTCCATCAGGAGCGATAGTTCTCGACTGATCATCGAGGGAGGGACCTGGAAGCCGTGCAGCTCCTTAGGCTTTGTGCCTGTGATGTAGA
>NZ_CABVHU010000015.1 GCF_902497855.1 Pseudomonas fluorescens | reverse complement strand
CATTTATGTTGAATGTGATGGCCTCTTCGCTGGCAAGCCAGCTCCTACAGTGCTCGCGAAGGCGTCAGACCAGTCAACATTTATGTTGAATGTGATGGCCTCTTCGCTGGCAAGCCAGCTCCTACAGTGCTCGCGAAGGCGTCAGACCAGTCAACATTTATGTTGAATGTGATGGCCTCTTCGCTGGCAAGCCAGCTCCTACAGAGGCAAACCCGGCGAAACAGGATTACAGTTAAACGCACATCGTCGACCAAGAACGGTGGCCTGACCTGACCTGTGAGGAACGCCGTATGCCCTGGAAGAATTCCGACTCGCGCTACAGCACCGTGTCGATCGCCCTGCACTGGTTGATGCTGGTCCTGCTGGCGCTGGTCTACGCCTGTATCGAGTTTCGCGGGATCTTTCCCAAAGGCAGCGGCGGTCGCACGCTGATCACCGAATCGCACTTCATGCTGGGTTTGACCGTGTTCGTGCTGGTCTGGTTGAGACTGTTCGCCCGCAGCCTGGGTCCGGCACCGCAGATCTTCCCGGCCTCCCCCCGCTGGCAAACCCTGTTGGCGAAATTGATGCACTGGGCGTTGTACCTGTTCATGATCGCCATGCCGATACTGGGCTGGCTGGTCACCAGTGCCAAGGGCCATCAAGTGATGTTCTATGGTTTCGATTTGCCGCTGCTGGTCGCGGAGGACAAGGCGTTGGCCAAGCAGATCCAGGGCTGGCATGAACTCGGCGGCACCCTGGGTTACTGGCTGATCGGCCTGCATGCCCTGGCGGGGATTTATCACCATTATGTGGTGGGGGATAACACGTTGCTGCGGATGATGCCCAAGCGCGGTTGAACCGTGATGAGAAAACGCCTGGGCAAGTGATCATTTGTGGCGAGGGAGCTTGCTCCCGCTCGACTGCGTAGCAGGCGCAAAACGGTTGGCCGAGGTCAATCAGGTCATGCGCGTTCGGCTTTTTTGGGGCCGCTTCGCAGCCCAGCGGGACGGTGCGGCGTTCCGACAAGCTCCCTCGCCACGAACTTTATCTCTGTGGATTGAACCCCCGGCGGCCTTGCAAGCCGCCGGTATGGATGAAGATCAGGCGCGTTCCCCGGGGAAACTTACCGGCGTCGACTTGCTGCTTAAGTGCCAGTAGGGCTTTGCCGGTGTACAGCGGTTCGAGGGGAATGCCGCTGGCCCGCTCGGTCCGCTCGATGAATTCGAGCAACAGCGGATCGACTTTGGCAAAGCCCCCCCGACTGGCGTCCAGCAGTTCATAGGCGGTATCGACCAACCCCGCTTCCTGCACAATGCCCTGGACCTGCTGCGCCACACCATGATCGTCGGGCACTGCCAGGGCGCCATGCACCGGATGCTCGCCCGCTTCGGCCAGCACCAGGCCGGCCAGGGTCGTGCCGGTGCCGCAGGCCAGCCACCAGCCGTCGTAGTCGCTCCACCCCAGACCGCTCAACTGCTCGCTGACCATGGTTTTCAGCGGCATGCAGCCCTTGGCGCCCGGCAAACCGCCGCCACCTTCCGGCACCGGCTGCAGATCGGGATATTGCGACCGCCATGGCTGCCAGAAACCGGGGGCGTGCCGTGCGCGATAACCGCCATAACCCAACCAGTGCAACGCCATGCCGAACGCCTGCAGGTCTTGCACCGTGGGGGTGTCTTGCGGATGTCCGCGCAGCAGACCGACAGTGGGGAAACCGAAGCGTTTGCCAGCGGCGGCCAGGGCATGCAAGTGATTGGAGTGGGCGCCGCCCAGGCTGATGATGCCCTTGGCCCCGGCCAGGTCAGCGGCCTTGAGGTGTTCGGTGAGCTTGAACCACTTGTTGCCGCTGATCAGCGGGTCGATCTGATCCAGGCGCAGGACGGCGACTTCGATGCCTGATCGGTTTAGCCAATCCAGATGAAGAAGTTCGAGGGGAGCTTCGGGTTGCCAGTGGGCAGGAGGAGAAAGCATTGGTGCCTGATTGGGCTGGGAAAGAGCGAGCATTCTAGTCGCTCATAGGCCGCCTTCGCGAGCAAGCCCGCTCCCACATTGGCACGGTGTCAGGCACGGATCTCCCAGATGCCGACGATCCCCTGTGGGAGCGAGCCTGCTCGCGAAGGCGGCGGCAAATTCAACATTCGCAGCGACAGACATACCGCTTTCGCGAGCAGGCTCGCTCCCCCATTGGCACGGTGGCAGGCACGGATCTCCCAGATGCCGACGATCCCCTGTGGGAGCGAGCCTGCTCGCGAAGGCGGCGGCAAATTCAACATTCGCAGCGACAGACATACCGCTTTCGCGAGCAGGCTCGCTCCCCCATTGGCACGGTGGCAGGCACGGATCTCCCAGATGCCGACGATCCCCTGTGGGAGCGAGCCTGCTCGCGAAGGCGGCGGCAAATTCAACATTCGCAGCGACAGACATACCGCTTTCGCGAGCAGGCTCGCTCCCCCATTGGCACGGTGGCAGGCACGGATCTCCCAGATGCCGACGATCCCCTGTGGGAGCGAGCCTGCTCGCGAAGGCGGCGGCAAATTCAACATTCGCAGCGACAGACATACCGCTTTCGCGAGCAGGCTCGCTCCCCCATTGGCACGGTGGCAGGCACGGATCTCCCAGATGCCGGCAATCCCGGCGACTTGCCCGCGATTGCCATTGGTACGTCGGACCTGCTGTTATAACTCAGCCGCCAACCGCGACCCCTGATTGATCGCCCGCTTCGCATCCAGCTCCGCCGCCACATCCGCGCCGCCGATCAAATGCACGTTCTGTCCCGCCGCCACCAGGCCGTCATGCAGTTCACGCAGGGGATCCTGCCCGGCGCAGATCACGATGTTGTCCACCGGCAGCAGTTGCGGTTCGCCGGTGTCGCCGATGCGGATGTGCAGGCCTTGGTCGTCGATCTTCAGGTACTCGACGCTGTTGAGCATCTGCACCTGCTTGTTCTTCAGGCCGGTGCGGTGAATCCAGCCGGTGGTCTTGCCCAGGCCGTCGCCGACCTTGGATTTCTTGCGTTGCAGCAGGAACACCTCACGAGCCGGTGCATGGGGCTCGGCCTGGATGCCGGCCACACCGCCGCGGGCTTGAAGGTGGGTATCGATGCCCCACTCCTTCCAGAACGCTTCACGGTCCTGGCTGGTGGCCACGCCCTGGTGAACCAGAAATTCCGACACGTCGAAACCGATCCCCCCGGCGCCGATCACCGCGACACGCTTGCCCACCGGTTTGCGCTCGAGGATCACGTCCAGGTAGCTCAGCACCTTGGCGTGCTCCACGCCCGGAATCGCCGGGGTCCTCGGGGCGATGCCGGTGGCGAGGATGATCTCGTCGTAACCGCCTGCCAGCAACTGCGCCACATCGACCCGGGTGTTCAGGCACACCTCGACGTTGGTGGTCTGCAGCTTGCGGTTGAAGTAGCGCAGGGTTTCGAAGAACTCTTCCTTGCCCGGCACTCGCTTGGCGATGTTGAACTGGCCACCGATTTCACTGGCCGAATCGAACAGCGTCACCTGATGGCCACGTTCGGCGGCCACGGTCGCCGCGGACAGACCGGCGGGGCCGGCGCCGACCACGGCGATTTTCTTGATCTGCTGCACCGGCAGGTAATTGAGTTCGGTCTCGTGGCAGGCCCGCGGGTTCACCAGGCAGCTGGTCAACTTGCCGCCAAAGGTGTGATCGAGGCACGCCTGGTTGCAGCCGATGCAGGTGTTGATTTCATCGGCACGACCGGCGGCGGCCTTGTTGACGAAGTCCGGGTCGGCGAGGAAGGGGCGCGCCATGGACACCATGTCGGCATCGCCTTCGGCGAGGATCTGCTCGGCGACTTCCGGGGTGTTGATGCGGTTGGTGGTGATCAGCGGAATGTTCACCGAGCCGCGCAGCTTGGCCGTGACTTTGCTGAACGCACCGCGCGGCACCTTGGTGGCAATGGTGGGGATTCGTGCTTCGTGCCAGCCGATGCCGGTGTTGATGATGGTCGCGCCAGCCTGCTCGATGGCCTTGGCCAACTGCACGATTTCTTCCCAGGAGCTGCCGCCTTCCACCAGGTCGAGCATCGACAGGCGGAAGATGATGATGAAGTTCGGGCCGACCGCTTCGCGCACCCGGCGCACGATCTCTACCGGCAGGCGCATGCGGTTTTCGTAGCTGCCGCCCCAACGGTCGGTGCGGTGGTTGGTGTGGGCGGCGAGGAACTGGTTAATGAAATAACCTTCCGAGCCCATGATCTCGACACCGTCGTACTCGGCGGTTTGCGCCAGGGTCGAGCAGGTGACGAAATCGCTGATCTGTTTCTCGATGCCCTCCTCGTCCAGCTCCTTGGGCTTGAACGGGTTGATCGGCGCCTGGATCGCACTCGGCGCGACCTGTTTCGGGCTATAGGCATAACGGCCGGCGTGCAGGATCTGCATGCAGATCTTGCCGCCCGCCTCGTGCACCGCGCGGGTCACGATCCGGTGTTTGAGCGCTTCTTCCTCGGTGGTCAGCTTGGCCGCACCGGAATACACCCCGCCCTCGTCGTTGGGGCCAATGCCGCCGGTGACCATCAGGCCCACGCCGCCCCGGGCACGCTCGGCGAAGTACGCGGCCATGCGCTCGAAACCGCCGGGTTTCTCCTCAAGACCGGTGTGCATCGAGCCCATCAGGGTGCGGTTGCGCAACGTGGTAAAACCCAGGTCCAGCGGGGCCAACAGGTGCGGGTAATGAGCGGCGGCCATCGGTAACTCCACAACGAACGATCACGGAAAAAGTGAGGGTGCTCTTTGGCACCCCTCTGTCATGTGGCACAGACTATGAGCACGCCACCGGTCGCTCAATGACCGTAACTGACAACTTATTGATCCAAATGCGCAGCGCCCCTTGGCAAGCGCCGGCATGGGCCCTACCCTAGTCAGCGAATCCTGCACACGGCTGTTGACTGTTTTCCCATGCGCAAACTTCTGTACCTGACGTTCTCCATGGCATTGATTGCCGCCTTGACCACCTACGCGATGTGGGCCGCTGACCGTCCGGTGGGTCACTACCTGTCGGACCTGCGGATCGATCTCGCCGTCGATCAGGGCACGCCTGCCGATCGCGGCAACCTGCTGGGCATCCAGCCCGAACTGTTCCCCACCGATTACCAAAGCTCCGAGCGCTTGCACCGCAAGCTCGCGGCCTATTTGCAGAAGGCCCGGGACCAGGGCCTGCTGAATGAAAAAACCATTGTCGTGCTGCCGGAACACATCGGTACCTGGCTGATGGTCAGCGGCGAGAAAGATGAGCTGTACCAGGCCACCACCCTCAAGGAAGCCATGAACTGGCTGGCGGCGAGCAATCCCTTGAAGTTCATCCGCGCCCTGGTCAGTGCCCGGGGCGACAGTCGCCTGGACGATGCTCACCTGCGGATGAAAGCCAAAGGCATGGCCAAGGATTACCAGGCTCTGTTCGGTGGCCTGGCCAAGGAATTCCAGGTGACCCTGGTGGCCGGCTCCATCGTGTTGCCCGAACCGAGCATCATCGAGGGCCGGCTGAAAGTCGGCGGCGGCGCGCTGTATAACAGCAGCGTGGTGTTCGGCCGTGACGGCCTGCCGATCGGCCAACCCCAGCGCCAGATGCACCCGGTATTCGATGACCATGAGGTTATTGCGGCCAATGGCGAGCGCACGCTCAGCGTGGTCGATACCCCGGCCGGACGCCTGGGAGTGCTGATCGGCAGCGACAGCTGGTACCCGGATGCCTACCGCAAGCTGGACGACCAGGGCGCGAAGTTCGTCGCGGTGCCGGCCTTCGTGACCGGGCGCGGTACCTGGGATAAACCGTGGCGCGGCTACAAGGGGTTGTCGACGCCCGGCTCCGTCAGCCTCAAGGCCGAAGAACTCAGCGAAGGCCAGGCCTGGCATCACCTGACCCTCACCGCTCAACCGCCCAGCAGCCAGGCGATCGCCGGCATGAGCGTGTTCCTGCGCGGTCAGTTCTGGGATCAGGGCAGCGCCGGGCAGAGCTTTCTCAGCAGCAACGGCCAGCATTTCGCCGACGGCAATGCCCCTGGCGCGCGTTTGCTGAACCTGTGGTTATAACCCATGAAACCCTTGCCCATGCGACTGGGCGATCTGTCGGTGGGCTTCGTGCACAGCCTGGCCGACGCCGTGCGCAGCCACGGTGCCGACCCACAGCCCTTGCTCGAGCAGTACGGCCTTGACGCGGCTCGCTTGAGCGAAGCCGGCGCCCGGCTCTCGATCCCGCGCTACATGCGCCTGGGCCACAGCGCCATTCAGCTGACCAACGACCCGGCATTGGGTTTGCGCATGGGCCAGCTCAGTCGCCTGGGCCAGGCCGGCCTGGCTGGAGTGACCGCGGCACAGGCGCCAACGGTGCGCGAAGCGGCGCGCTGCCTGATTCGTTTCGAAGCCTTGTACGGCTCCAACTATCGCGGGCAATCAAGCTTTCACGAGGACGCCCAGGGCGCCTGGTTGCGCTTTTATTCCATCAGCCCTTACAACGCCTATAACCGCTTCGTGGTGGATTCGATCATCGCCGGCTGGTTGCAGCAACTGTCCAGCGTCAGCCCTGCCCCCCTGCGCGCCGAACGCATCGAGATCGAGTTCCAGGCGCCGGATTACCGTGAGGCCTATGCCATACTGGGCGACTGTGCGATCCAGTTCGGTGCCGAACACAATCAACTGCGCCTGAGCCTGGCCAGCCTGGCCCAGCGCAATCCGCTGCACTGCCCGAGCACCTGGCGGCACCTGCTGCAATTGTGCGAACGGGAACTGGAGCAATTGACACGCACCCGCAGCCTGCGTGAACGCATCACTCAGTTGCTGGGGCCGTTGCTCAATGGTGGCCGGGAACCCGACCTGGAAGAAGTGGCGGCACGCCTGAAGCTGCCGACCTGGACCTTGCGCCGCAAACTGGCCGAGGAAGGCACGCAGTTTCGCGCAATCCTCAACGACACGCGCCGCGACCTGGCCATGACCTACATCCGCGATACCGAACTGGCGTTCGGAGAAATCGCCTACCTGCTGGGCTTTGCTTCAGCCGAAGCCTTTCAACGGGCCTTCAAGCGCTGGAATGGCCAGACCCCCGGCGAGTTTCGCCGCAGTCATCGCCAATCCGCCTGACGCCTACAGCTCGGTAGCGTCTTCGGCGGGTTCCAGCGGGTCGAGTTCGAACGCCTGGTACTCGAGCAGTTCTTCTTGATAATCGTCCATTTTTATTCCCCCACGGTTCGTTTGAAAAAATGCCTGAATAAGTGACCTGCGCCCTGAGCATAAAGTGCCCGTGTGAACGAAAAATGACGCAGGCAAGACGCTACGCGGCTACTTGATAAAACGTAGCAGGCGTTCAGGAATTTATCTCAGGATTTTTTCGATACTGGCCGCAAAACTGTGACCAGGATTGACGAGGATCAATGATGAGATGTTCCGGGATCGGCGCCGTGTGGCCCGATCCCGGAACGTCAGCCCCCGATTACCGGCCAGTGACCGGCATGGCCGGAATCGGCTCGGTCGGGGGCGGCAGGCTGGAGTCCGCCGGAGCGGTGCCCGTGTCGGTGGAGGTTGCCGGTTCGCTGTTCTCGACCGGGGTAATCGGTGCGGCTTCAGGCGGCGGCGCGACCGGCTCCGAGGCCGCCGGTGCAGGTTGCGGTTCTGGCTCTTGGGCCGGAGCAGGCGCAGGCTCTGCCGCCGGTGCAGGCGTCGGCACCAATTGAGCCGGTGCGACCTTGGCTTCAGGCACGCCCAGGTCGGTTTTCGGCTTTTCCTTGATGTGTGCCGCCTTCTTCGCTTCCGGTGGCAGGAACAACTCGACCAGGGTGAAAAAACGCTCGTAGAACTTGGCCGAGGAGACGGTTTCGCTGGCGACCTTGACCATCGAGTCGTCGGACGAGCCGATCGGCATCGATACCGAACCCAACACACCCACGCCGAGGCTGGCGGAGTTGTTGGTCTTCTTCAGCGCATAGCGGTCCTGCAGGGCGTTGGCGAACATGGTCGCATGATGCCCCTCGGTGCCGTCGTCGGCGCAGACCACACTGAAGCTGATCTCCATGTGGGTATCGCCGGTCTGCTGGAAGCTCTTGTGGCCGCTGACCAGTTTCGGGTCGCTGCTGGTGATGATATAGCCCTGGCTGAGCAACGCCCGACGGGCGGCCTCGCAGGTCTGTGCATCGGTCACCGGGTAATTGCGGGAAAAGGTACCGGAGTCATCGAAGTTCTCATGCTCATAAATGGCGGTCTTTTCCGACGAGCAGCCGGCAGCGGCAGCCAATACCAGAGCCAGCCCGATGACATGCATGGGAATTGATTTAGACATTGAGCATCCTGAGGAAACGGTCTGGGGCGTATTGTGCAACAGAACGATGCTTAGCGTCGCACCGATTGGTGTCTTAAAACGGTTACACGACTACTGACCGTTTAAAGGCAGGAAAGTCGCATGACGATTTCAGTGTTCCGATGGACAGGACATGAAGATCGTTCCCACGCTCTGCGTGGGAACGTATCCCGTGACGCTCTGCGTCACAGCTTCAACAGCGGACGCAGAGCGTCCATGGCGGCATTCCCACGCAGAGCGTGGGAACGATCATGGCAGGGAAAAAAAACCCCGGCCTTTTGGGCCGGGGTTTTTGTGTTGCGTAATACTTCAATCAGGCATCAGAACCGCTCGATGTCCGCTTCGGCTTCCAACTGCTTGCGGTAGGCCGAAAAGTCTTGCTGGCCAATGCGCGAGGCGAGGAAGCGACGGTACTGGGCCTTCTCTTCATCGGTCGGCGCCGCTGCTTCGTTCACGCCATCAAGACGCACAATCACCAGGCTGCCATCGGCCAGGGTCACGCTATTGAAGGTCGGTTTGTCCTTCGCGGCGGGTTTTGGCATGCGGAACAGCGCCTGCAGCACAGTCGGGTCGATCCCTTCCTGAGCGCGAGTGGCGGCGGCGACGACTGCCCAGTTCTGACCGTCGATGGCCTGGTTCAGCGGGGTCTTGCCGTCGCGCAGGCCGGCGATCAACTCATCGGCCCTGGTCTTGGCGGCAGCACTGGCGTGCTCCTTGGCCAATTGCCCACGGATCGCGGCAGACACGGCTTCGAGCGGCAGTTGCGCAGGCTTGAGGTGTTCCTTGGCGCGCAGCACGATCACGGTTTCCGGATCGAGCTCGATGGCGGTGCTGTTGGCACCCTCATCCAGCACTTCAGGACTGAACGCAGCGGTGATCACGGCACGGTTGGCCGCCACACCGTCACCACCTTCACGGCCGAACGGCTTGGACGTGTGCACGGTCAGCTTCAAGTCTTGCGCCGGCTGGGCCAGGTCGGAGGCCTCGAACGCCGAGTCTTCCAGTTGCTTGGTGGCCTCGACGAAACGCTGTTCGACCTGCTGGGTTTTCAGCTCGCGGGTCAGCTTGTCTTTCAGGCTGGCGAAGGTTGGCACTTGCGGCGCTTCGACACCCAGCAGCTTGATCAGGTGGAAACCGAAGTCGGTGCGAACCGGCGCCGAGACCTGATCCTTGGCCAACGCATACAGCGCTGTTTCAAAGGCCGGATCGTAGACGCCAGGACCTGCGAAACCGAGGTCACCGCCATTGTTGGCCGAACCCGGGTCCTGGGAGAATTCCTTGGCCAGGGCCTCGAATTGCTCGCCCTTGGCCAGGCGTGCCTGGACCTCTTCGATCTTCGCCTTGGCTTGCGCCTCGGTCACCTTGTCGTTCACTTCGATCAGAATGTGCGCGGCCCGACGCTGTTCGGACAGGTTCGCGGTTTCTTTCTGATACGCCGTTTGCAGGTCTTCGTCCTTGACGCTGACCTGATCGAAGAAGGACGACTTCTTCAATTCGAGGTAATCGATGACCACCTGGTCCGGCGTCATGAATTCCTTGGCGTGTTCGTCGTAGTAGGCTTTGACTTCGTCGTCGGTCAGCTTCACGGCTGCCGGGTCGACCTTGACGTTCAGGGAAGCGAAATCGCGGGTCTGTTTTTCCAGACGGGCGAAGGCCAGCACCTGTGCGTCGGTGACGAAACCGCTGCCTGCCAGACCGGCGCGCAGCTGACCGATCAGCATTTCCTGAGCCAACATCTGGCGGAACTGCAGGCGGCTGTAGCCGAGTTGACGGATGACCTGGTCGAAACGCTCGGCGCTGAACGCACCGTCCACCTGGAATTCAGGCGTTTGCAGGATCACCTGGTCCAACGCCGCTTCGGAAAAAGCGAAGTCGGATTTTTCTGCGCCTTGCAGCAGCAGTTTGCGATCGATCAGGCCTTTGAGGGCCGATTCGCGCAACATTTTTTCGTCGAGCAAGGAGGCATCGAAGTCCTTGCCCAGCTGTTGCATGAGTTGACGGCGTTGCATATCGACCGCCTGGCTCAGCTCGCTCTGACTGATTTCGTCACCATTGACCTTGGCCGCGTTCTGGCTGTTGGTCGTGGCCTGGAAAATGGCTTCGACACCGGTGAACGCCATCAATACAACGATGATCCCGATGATGGTCTTGGCAATCCAGCCTTGTGAATTGTCCCTGATATTCTGCAGCATGCGTCCCCCAGAAACGGTTGAACTTCAAAATTAGGCAACCGTGGAGCGTGGGTAGAATCCGGATAGAAGAAAGGCGCATCCGAGGATGCGCCTTCTCGTAACTGGCGGAGCGGATCGAGGGCTCGAACGTGCGACCCTCGGTGTCTCGGCACGGCGACTTGCCGACTGGACTCCCGCTCCGCTGCCAGGTCAGGCTTGACCCCGACCCGGATAGGCAAAAACCTGAATCGAACTTAGTTGACAGCTTCTTTCAGTGCTTTACCGGCTTTGAAACCTGGTTTTTTGGCAGCTGCGATTTCCAGCGTCTTACCGGTCTGCGGGTTACGACCAATGCGAGCTGGACGATCGGTGACGGAGAACGTACCGAAACCCACCAGAACAACAGAGTCGCCAGCCTTGAGAGCGCCAGTGACGGATTCGATTACAGCGTCCAGCGCGCGGCCAGCAGCAGCTTTCGGGATATCAGCGGATGCAGCGATAGCATCAATCAGTTCCGACTTGTTCACTCTAAGTCCCCTTATATCTATTTGAGTATGATTCTAAGTTTTTTGGTGAAAGCAAAAAAACGAGTGCTGAATGGCCAACAGACACTGAAGAGCCGCTTTATAACAAGGGCTCTAAAAAGCGTCAACAAGCCCCCCAGGCAAATACGTACTAGTGCGTGCTAATTCTTTCCTTAGAGTCAGACTCGCGTTTTTCATCCTTTGCAACAATCTCCGGAGCCACATCAGGCAAGGGCTCCGGCGCGTATTGCAGCGCAATTTGCAGGACCTCGTCAATCCATTTAACCGGTTTAATCTGAAGATCGGCTTTGATATTGTCAGGAATTTCCTTCAAATCGCGTACGTTCTCTTCAGGAATGATCACCGTCTTGATTCCGCCACGGTGAGCCGCGAGCAGTTTTTCTTTCAAGCCGCCAATCGCCAGCACCTGGCCACGCAAGGTGATTTCACCGGTCATGGCGACGTCCGCGCGTACCGGGATCCCGGTCAATGCCGAGACCAGGGCCGTGCACATGCCTACACCGGCGCTAGGGCCATCCTTCGGGGTCGCCCCTTCCGGCATATGGATGTGCGTGTCGCGCTTCTCGTGGAAGTCCAGGGGAATCCCCAGGCTCTTCGCACGGCTGCGCACCACGGTCAGGGCTGCGGTGATCGATTCGACCATCACGTCACCCAGGGAACCGGTCTTGATCAACTGGCCCTTGCCGGGAACGACCGCGGCTTCGATGGTCAGCAATTCGCCGCCCACCTGGGTCCACGCCAGGCCGGTGACCTGACCGATCTGGTCCTGGGATTCGGCCAGGCCGTAGCGGAATTTACGCACGCCGAGGAAGTGCTCCAGCATGTCGGCCGTGACCTTCACCGAGAAGCGTTTTTCCAGCGCATGCTCTTTGACCGCCTTGCGGCAAACCTTGGCAATCTGGCGCTCCAGCCCACGTACACCGGCTTCGCGGGTGTAGTAGCGGATGATGTCGCGGATCGCTTCGGCGTCGAATTCCAGCTCGCCTTTCTTCAAGCCGTTGGCCGTGATCTGCTTCGGCGAAAGGTATTTGACGGCGATGTTGATCTTCTCGTCTTCGGTGTAGCCCGGCAGACGAATCACTTCCATCCGGTCCAGCAGCGCCGGCGGAATGTTCATGGAGTTGGAGGTGCACAGGAACATCACGTCGGACAGGTCGTAGTCGACTTCCAGGTAGTGATCGTTGAAGTTGTGGTTCTGCTCGGGATCGAGCACTTCCAGCAACGCCGAGGCCGGATCGCCACGCATGTCGCTGCCCATCTTGTCGATTTCATCGAGCAGGAACAGCGGGTTGCGCACTCCCACTTTCGTCATTTTTTGAATCAATCTTCCTGGCATCGAACCGATATAAGTCCGGCGATGACCACGAATTTCCGCTTCATCGCGTACACCGCCGAGGGCCATGCGCACGAATTTACGGTTGGTGGCGTGGGCAATCGACTCCGCCAGCGAGGTTTTACCCACGCCAGGAGGACCGACCAGGCACAACACCGGACCGCGAATCTTCTTCACGCGCTTTTGCACGGCGAGGTATTCGAGGATCCGCTCTTTGACTTCTTCCAGACCGTAGTGGTCGGCGTCGAGAATGTCTTCGGCACGGGCCAGGTCCAGACGCACTTTGCTCTGGGCCTTCCACGGCACTTGGACCAGCCAGTCGATGTACGAACGTACCACGGTCGCTTCCGCGGACATCGGCGACATTTGTTTCAGCTTGTTCAGTTCACCCTGGGCCTTGGCCAGGGCATCCTTCGGCAGGCCGGCGGCATCGATGCGCTTTTTCAGCTCTTCGATTTCGTTGTGGCCTTCGTCGCTGTCGCCGAGCTCTTTCTGAATGGCCTTCATCTGCTCATTCAGGTAGTACTCGCGCTGGCTGCGCTCCATTTGTTTCTTGACGCGACCGCGAATGCGTTTTTCGACTTGCAGCAGGTCGATCTCGGCATCCAGCAACGCCAGGACGTGTTCGACCCGGGCCGACAAATCGATGATTTCGAGGATTTCCTGCTTCTGCTCGATCTTCAGGGCCATGTGCGCGGCCATGGTGTCGACCAGGCGGCCCGGCTCATCGATGCTGTTGAGCGACGACAGGACTTCAGCCGGGACTTTCTTGCCCAGCTGCACATATTGTTCGAACTGAGCCAGCAGGCTGCGGACAAACACTTCCGACTCGCGCTCGGGCGCGTCGGTTTCGTCGATCAGCGAGACTTCGGCGCGGCAATGGCCGTCCACTTCGCTGAAGCGCTCCACGGCGCCCCGCTGCTCACCTTCGACCAGAACCTTGACCGTGCCGTCAGGCAGCTTGAGCAGCTGCAGAACGGTTGCAATCGTACCTACGCGATAGAGTGCATCTTCACCGGGATCGTCGTCAGCAGGGTTTCTCTGAGCCAGCAGAAGGATCTGCTTGTCGCCGGTCATCGCTGCCTCGAGGGCTTCGATGGATTTCTCGCGCCCCACGAACAGCGGGATAACCATGTGCGGATAAACCACAACATCACGCAATGGCAGGAGAGGCAATTCGATGGTCGTCTTCATGATTTCGCCTCTACGGCGGCCGTAAGGCCGTAAACAGATGGAAGTAAGCTTGAAACCAAGATGGGGGCTGGTTTGGAAAAAAACAAGCGGATAAAAGAGTGGCTTGAAAGATTGCGGACTGTAGTGGCGCCTGACAGGGCCCGGTTAGACATGAAAATCGGGTTGGCTGTGAGGGCCTCTTCGCTGGCAAGCCAGCTCCTACACCACAATAGCAAAGGGGCCCGAAGGCCCCTTCTTTGTACCGGCAGCGTGACGCTTAGGCGTCTGGCGCGGCCTTGACAGCCGGCTCACTGTTTTCGTAGATATACAGTGGCTTGGACTTGCCTTCGATGACGCTTTCGTCGATCACGACTTTACTCACCTCGGACTGCGAGGGGATTTCGTACATGGTGTCGAGCAATACGCCTTCGAGGATCGAACGCAGTCCACGGGCACCGGTCTTGCGTTCCAGGGCACGTTTGGCGACCGATTTCAGCGCGTCGGCGCGGAATTCCAGGTCTACGCCTTCCATCTCGAACAGCTTGGCATACTGCTTGGTCAGCGCATTTTTCGGCTCGGTGAGGATCTGCATCAACGCAGCTTCATCAAGCTCGTCCAGCGTGGCCAGGACCGGCAGACGACCGACGAATTCCGGGATCAGACCGAACTTGACCAGATCGTCAGGTTCGACTTCACGCAGGGATTCACCGACTTTCTTGCCTTCTTCCTTGCTGCGCACTTCTGCGTTGAAGCCGATGCCGCCCTTGGTGGAACGGTTTTGAATAACCTTTTCCAGACCGGAGAACGCACCACCGCAGATGAACAGAATGTTACGGGTGTCGACCTGAAGGAATTCCTGCTGCGGATGCTTGCGACCGCCTTGGGGCGGAACGGAAGCGACCGTGCCTTCGATCAACTTGAGCAGGGCCTGCTGCACGCCTTCACCGGAAACGTCCCGGGTGATCGACGGGTTGTCAGACTTGCGCGAGATCTTGTCGATCTCATCGATGTAGACAATGCCCATCTGGGCTTTTTCCACGTCGTAATCGCACTTCTGCAGCAGCTTCTGAATGATGTTCTCGACGTCTTCACCCACGTAACCCGCCTCGGTGAGGGTGGTTGCGTCGGCGATGGTGAACGGAACGTTCAGCAAGCGGGCCAGGGTTTCGGCAAGCAGGGTTTTACCCGAGCCTGTCGGGCCGATCAGCAGGATGTTGCTCTTGCCGAGTTCGACGTCGTCATTCTTCTTGTCACGCTGGTTCAAGCGCTTGTAGTGGTTGTACACCGCTACGGCCAGAACCTTTTTCGCACGCTCCTGACCAATCACGTACTGATCAAGGATGCCGCTGATTTCTTTAGGCGAAGGCAATTTATGCGCGCTGCTCTCGGCCTGGGCTTCCTGCACCTCCTCACGGATGATGTCATTGCACAGGTCGACGCACTCGTCGCAAATGAAGACCGAGGGGCCGGCAATCAATTTGCGTACTTCATGCTGGCTTTTGCCGCAGAAGGAGCAATAAAGCAATTTGCCGTTGTCCTCGCCGTTGCGGGTGTCAGTCATTCGTTCGATCCAAATCCGATAGGCTTGCAACACAAGATGAAGGCTATTGCGGGCTTTTTCAAGCCCGCTGGTGGTCAGACAAGCCGACCAACCCTATTTTGAGCTGCTTATTAAGCGGGGCGCTGGTCGATCACCTGATCGATCAACCCGTATTCACGCGCGGCTTCTGCACTCATGAAGTTGTCGCGGTTGGTGTCGCGCTCGATTTCTTCAAGGGTGTGTCCACTGTGCTTGGCCATCAGCGTGTTGAGACGCTCACGAATGAAGAGGATTTCCTTGGCATGGATTTCGATGTCCGACGCCTGGCCCTGGAAACCGCCCAGTGGCTGGTGAATCATCACGCGCGAGTTCGGCAGGCAGTAACGCTTGCCGGCGGCACCGGCCGTCAGCAGAAACGCGCCCATGCTGCACGCCTGGCCGATACAGGTGGTCGACACGTTCGGCTTGATGAACTGCATGGTGTCGTAGATCGACATGCCCGCCGTCACCGAACCGCCCGGGGAGTTGATGTAGAGATGGATGTCCTTGTCCGGGTTTTCCGCTTCGAGGAACAGCAGCTGCGCGCAGATCAGGTTGGCCATGTAGTCCTCTACCGGCCCCACCAGGAAGATCACTCGCTCCTTGAGAAGACGCGAGTAGATGTCATAGGCGCGCTCGCCACGAGCGGATTGCTCGACAACCATCGGGACCAGGCCGCCTGCGGCCTGGATATCAGAGTTCTGCTGAATATAAGAATTACGGAACATGCTCTGCAGTCGCTCCCAAATAGTTTTGTCTTGAATACGCATAAGCCAGCTCGAGAGCTGGCTTATGGTGTGTACTTCTAACGCAAAATCAATCAGTCGGCTTGTGGAGCTTCTACCGGCTTGACCGCTTCTTCGTAAGAGACCGATTTATCGGTCACGCTAGCTTTCTGCAGAACAGTATCCACAACTTGTTCTTCCAGCACAACCGAACGGACTTCGTTCAGCTGCTGGTCGTTCTTGTAGTACCAGGACACAACCTGCTCTGGCTCCTGGTAGGCCGAAGCCATTTCCTGGATCATTTCGCGAACGCGGGCTTCGTCAGGCTTGAGGTCGAATTGCTTGACCACTTCAGCCACGATCAGGCCCAGGACGACGCGGCGCTTGGCTTGTTCTTCGAACAGCTCGGCCGGCAGTTGGTCAGGCTTGATGTTGCCGCCGAACTGTTGAACAGCCTGCACGCGCAGACGGTCGACTTCGTTGGACAGCAGCGCCTTTGGCACTTCGATCGGGTTGGTTTCCAGCAGACCGTCCATGACCTGGTTCTTGACCTTGGACTTGATCGCCTGACGCAGTTCGCGCTCCATGTTCTTGCGAACTTCGGTGCGGAAGCCTTCCAGGCCGGTTTCCTTGATGCCGAATTGAGCGAAGAACTCTTCGTTCAGCTCAGGCAGTTTTGGCTCGGAAACCGTGTTCACGGTCACGGTGAACTCAGCGGCTTTGCCAGCCAGCTCGAGGTTCTGATAGTCCTCGGGGAAGGTCAGGTTCAGCACGCGCTCTTCGCCGGCCTTGGCGCCAACCAGGCCGTCTTCGAAGCCAGGGATCATGCGGCCGGAACCCAGCACCAGCTGAGTACCCTTGGCGGAACCGCCAGCGAACACTTCACCGTCGACCTTGCCGACGAAATCGATGTTCAGCTGGTCTTCGTTTTGAGCGGCGCGATCGGCCACTTCAAAACGGGTGTTCTGCTTGCGCAGCACGTCCAGCATCTTGTCCAGGTCGGCATCGGCCACGTCGGCGCTCAGGCGCTCGACAGCGATACCGTCGAAACCGGCAACGGTGAACTCAGGGAACACTTCGAAAACCGCGACGTATTCCAGGTCCTTGCCCGCTTCGATCGATTTAGGCTCGATCGACGGCGCGCCGGCCGGGTTCAGCTTTTGCTCGACGACCGCTTCGTAGAACGAAGACTGGATCACGTCGCCTACCGCTTCCTGGCGCGCATCGGCACCGAAACGACGCTTGATTTCGCTCATTGGCACTTTGCCTGGACGGAAACCAGCGATCTTGGCCTTTTGGGCAGTCTGCTGCAGACGCTTGTTGACCTGAGTCTCGATGCGCTCAGCCGGCACGGTGATGCTCATGCGGCGCTCAAGAGCAGAAGTATTTTCAACAGAAACTTGCATGGATATTCCTCGTTGCACAGACGTTAGCCGGCCGTTTCCGACCCCAGAATCAAGGGCATGCATTCTAGTGGGTCAAACTCAAGAAGTCACCCTACTGAAAACGGGTAAAAAAGCAGCAGGCAATTTATAGGCGGGGACAAACGGTTATGCCTCGCCCTGTTAGCAAATACGGTCAATCAGGCCAAGGCTCTGCAGCAGTCCTTCTATATATAGGAAGAAGCGGCCGTGTCCCCCTGGCAGCGGGCGGATCGGCATCATCGAGAAACAAAAATGCGACGAGCCGACCTGCCCTCTCAACCCGGAACCCGCGGTTGCCTTGAAAATTGCGACCTTTAAAACAAAAACGGCGCAGCCCTTTTCAGGTGCTGCGCCGTTTTCTGCTATTAAATAGCGACTTGTATGGTGCGGACGGAGAGACTCGAACTCTCACACCTTGCGGCGCTGGAACCTAAATCCAGTGTGTCTACCAATTCCACCACATCCGCGTATCAAGCTTTTAAAGCAAAGGCGCCAGACTGTTAATCTGGCGCCTTTCTAAATATGGGGTGGACGAAGGGGATCGAACCCTCGACAACGGGAGTCACAATCCCGTGCTCTACCAACTGAGCTACGCCCACCATATTGCCATGTTGCGTTACTTGTGCCAAAGCTGCCTAATGGCGCACCCGGCAGGACTCGAACCTGCGACCATCCGCTTAGAAGGCGGATGCTCTATCCAGCTGAGCTACGGGCGCCTTGTTAATCTGTATTCTTGGACGATTACAAACTAAGTGCTTTCAGTCTCGCCGAATCAAACATCAACTCCGCTCAACCTTCTTAACCAGTGCTAGGCTGTGCCCGACAAGTGCGACGAATGTTATAGGTGAGCCTGAAGGTCGTCAACTCTTTTTTAAAAAAAATTCATTTAATTAAAGGGCTTAGGGGAATTTGCAGACCAAGCGCCTTTGCCCTCACCTCATGACATGCGAGAATGCGCTCTCTTTTTTTCACCTCTCGATGGTTAATCACGCGCAATGACTGCACAACTAATCGACGGCAAATCGATCGCCGCCAGCCTGCGCCAGCAGATCGCCAAACGCGTCACCGAGCGTCGCCAGCAAGGCCTGCGCACGCCCGGCCTCGCGGTGATCCTGGTCGGCAGCGATCCTGCCTCTCAGGTTTATGTCTCGCACAAGCGTAAAGACTGTGAAGAGGTCGGCTTTCTGTCCCAAGCTTATGACCTGCCTTCTGAAACCACTCAAGAAGCGCTGACCGATCTGATCGATCGCCTGAACGACGACCCGGCTATCGACGGCGTTCTGCTGCAGCTTCCTTTACCTGAACACCTGGACGCCTCCCGATTGCTGGAGCGCATTCGTCCGGACAAGGACGTCGACGGTTTCCACCCTTATAACGTCGGTCGCCTGGCCCAGCGTATCCCGCTGCTGCGCCCGTGCACCCCTAAAGGCATCATGACGCTGCTGGAAAGCACCGGTGCCGATCTTTACGGGATGGACGCGGTGATTGTCGGCGCTTCCAACATTGTTGGCCGCCCGATGGCGATGGAGTTGTTGCTGGCCGGTTGCACCGTGACCGTCACCCACCGCTTCACCAAGGACCTGGCGGGCCACGTCGGTCGTGCCGACCTGGTCGTGGTGGCCGCTGGCAAGCCGGGGCTGGTGAAGGGCGAGTGGATCAAGGAAGGCGCGATCGTGATCGACGTCGGCATCAACCGCCAGGAAGACGGCAAGCTGGTCGGTGACGTGACCTACGACACCGCCCTGCCCCGCGCTGGCTGGATTACGCCGGTTCCCGGTGGCGTTGGCCCGATGACGCGTGCGTGCCTGCTGGAAAATACGCTGTACGCGGCGGAAACGCTGCACGGCTGATCCAGTTTATAGGCGTCAGCGCCTTTTGTTGATCGTGTACATATCCGTAGCTGCGGTCACGGCTGCTGACGGTTCCGCTCTTACAGCGGGTCACTTTGAAAAGCGCAAAGTAACCAAACGCTCTTGCCCCTTTCGTTCGGTGCCTCGCCTAGGCTCGGCATGCCCTCGCTCCGGCCCTGCTCCGTGGGCCCGCCGCCATCGGCCATCCATGGCCGGGGGCGGCTAACCCGGCATCCATGCCGGGTTGCCCACTGCGCAGAACCTCCACTCGGCCTCTCGAGGCGGCGGTGCCTCAAGATCAAAAGCTGCAGGCGAGCTAACGCTCGGCCTGATGAGTGGTGAAAAACGAGCGCCATACGCCAAACCCCTGTAGGAGCTGGCTTGCCAGCTCCTACAGGGGTTTGGGGTACATCTGCAAGAGATTGGTCGGCTGGCAGGCCGTCTTCGCTGGCAAGCCAGCTCCTACACTGAATCGTCGTACGCCGCCGCTCCCCACCACTCATCAGGCCGAGCGTTAGCTCGCCTGCAGCTCTTGATCTTGATCCACCCGCCCCTTCGGGAGGCTGAGTGGAGGTGTTCATCCGGGGAGTGGCGCGTAGCGCCGTTCGACGCAGTCGAACACGCTGCATGTAGGTCGTCGCGAAGCCAACCTGCGGGCTGTGTCCCCGGATGAATACCGGAGCGAAGGAACCCCGAGCCTTAGCGAGGGGCCGGACGCTGGGGCGAGACCTTTTGGTTCCTTTTGGGGCGTTTGCCAAAAGGGACTCGCCGTAAGGGCGAAACCATAGGCGGCCGTTACCGCAGCAACGGATATGTACCCCCCACACCTTTTCACCCCAAATGGCAGGGCTCTTTCCGCCCGCAGAAAATCCCTCGACCACCCGCCGGAAATTAGCTTTTTTTTCATGTTTCCAAGGACTTTGCCCCCATCCTTGAACAACCATCGACAGTTATTCAGCCATACTCCAGAATACCGCGCTTTTTTACGAAACAGCCCGTTACATAACGGCTTATCAACACCTTATGAGTCTGCCAGCGTGAAAATCCGTCTTTCCATCCTGAGCCTGTTTTTTGCTGTTACAGGGGCTTTCATCACGCCAATAACCAACGCTGCCGAAACCACCTCGGCGCCCCGGGATACGAAACAACTGAAGATCGCTTCCGGCAGCGCCTTGCTGATGGATATGCAGACCAACAAGATCATCTATGCCAGCAACCCTGACGTGGTCGTACCGATCGCTTCCGTCAGCAAACTGATGACCGGCCTGGTCGTGGTCGAAGCCCGGCAGAACATGGACGAATACCTTTCCATCAATATCAGCGACACGCCGGAAATGAAAGGCGTGTTCTCCCGGGTCAAGCTCAAGAGCGAATTGCCGCGCCGGGAAATGCTGCTGATCGCCCTGATGTCGTCGGAAAACCGCGCCGCCGCGAGCCTCGCCCATCATTACCCGGGCGGCTACGTCGCGTTCATTGCCGCCATGAACGCCAAGGCCCGGGCGCTGGGCATGACCAGCACCCATTTCGTCGAGCCGACCGGCCTGTCCCCTCGCAACGTGTCCACCGCCCGCGACCTGAGCAAGTTGCTGGTGGCCGCACACAAGTATCCGCTGCTGACTGAATTGAGTACTACCAAGGAAAAGACTGTTTCGTTCCGTAAACCCAACTACAGCCTGGGTTTTCGTAACACCGACCATTTGGTCAGGAAGCCGAACTGGGATATCAAACTGACGAAAACCGGTTTCACCAACGAGGCCGGGCATTGCCTGGTGCTGGTGACCAGCATGGGTAATCGGCAGGTGGCGCTGGTGATTCTCGATGCCTTCGGCAAATACACCCACTTCGCCGATGCCAGCCGTATTCGCAGCTGGGTCGAAACCGGCAGGGCCGCCGACGTGCCGTCGGTGGCGCTGCAGTACAAATCCGACAAAAATCTCAAGAGTCGGCAAAGTGGTGTGGTGGAGGCGTCGAAGTAAGACGAAACCCGCTAACGGTCAGTCATTGGGCAGCGGCATCTGGTCGTCGTCCGGGATGCCGTCTCCTGCGCTCGGATCCCTGGGACCCTTATGCTCCGTTGGCGTCACCACCGGCCTGGCCAACGGATCCCTCAGCGGGCTGTTCGGATCCATCACCGGATCGGTGTCCGCTTCGGGGGTGGTTGGAACGCTGTCCGGACGTTTGTCGTTGAAACTCGAATCGGTAGACATACGCACCTCACTGGGGGTCAGGGTTTCAAGTCGGCGAGAGGATCGTAAGGCTTCGCCGGGGCCGTGGGGTTATCGCCCGGCTTCACGTCCCTGGGCGCCTTGGCCGGTCCGATGGGATCGACCTGTGGATCGGCGAGGTCCGGCGAATCGGGGTCGAAGCCCAGCTCATCGCCGGACGAATGCTCGGACGAGTGCGGGCCATCGGGGGTATTGGAATGTGCCATCGGCGCCTCCTGGGTATGTCCTGAACCATAAGGACCGACCCGGAAAAAATTCCGGGTCCTTCTACCTCAGAGGCCAATTGCAGGTGACAGTGCCCTGCAGATGACGAACGGAACGCTACTGCGCGGACAATGCCTTCTTCGCCCGGTCAGCCGCCTGTTCCTGGCCTGCCTGGGCCAGATCGCTGGCCGCCTTCAGCCAGCGCTGCCGATCGACGTTGGCCGGAAGCTGGTCCGGTTTCTGGATCAGCACCGCCCACCCCCCGGCGTCCTTGAACGCCGACTCGAATGAACTGAAGCTCATCAGCGTCCGGCGATTCATCCCGGCACGCAGCAGCACGGTCTGTTTCTGCCGGTTGTACCCGGCGAGTATGGCGTAACGCGGTCCCGCCCAGAACGCCGAGCCTTCGGTGAAGCGCACCATCACAGGATTTCCGGCCGCGACCTGGGCCAGCAGCGCAGGCAGGTTGGCGTCCAGGGGATAGACCACCAGGCCGTACTCCCGGGCGAGGTTCTGCATGTTTTGCTGCAGCCGGGCTTCGGCACCCGGCAACTGCAGGGGCTTGTCGAGCAGACCCGGGGTAATCACGATGCCCTGCTGGGACAACAGGCTGGCCAGGACTTGGGGGCCGCTCTGATTATCCTGCCCGCGGTAGAAGGTACCGCTGAGTTCCACCCGCTCCGGCAGCCGCTGGACTTCAGGTGCAACGCTTCCCGCACACCCCGCCAGACCCGCCACACTGCCAACCAGCACTGCCACCGAAAGAATTCGAGAAAATACCCGCACCATCATCACTCACTTGTTCAGGCGCCAGGCGTACGTGCTCCCGGCTTGGCCGACGATCATAGGACGCCAGACCGCAGCGGTATAGCCATCAGCGGCAGTTGATTGCGCTCGATAGAGCAAACTCGTTGAAGCCAGCCGACCTTTGGTCAATAGTCTGAAACAAGGTAGCGGCTAAACTGTCATTTGCAGAGAGTGTACGCCCGCGACAGGGGCAAGGAGGAGGCACTGATGAGCCTGACAATGACCGTAATAATGCTGGTAGCCGGTTGGCTGGCGGTGGCTACTGCCATGTTGTGGGGCGTCCTGCGCATTACCCGCCGGCACCACCACGCTCCTGTGCAACCGGCATCGCCGACAGCCCCCGACAAACCGGCCAACCACCACGCGACCGCGCACTGACTGGCGCTTTTGGATCGTACAAACAAAAACGGCCGCCCGGATTCTTGCGAGTCCGGGCGGCCGTTTCGTTCAGTGCAGGTTACGCTTCGGCGGCAACCTTCCTCTGCTTCGCCCGTCGGGACATCATGTTCAGCCCCTCGATCGTGGCCGAGAACGCCATTGCCGCGTAGACGTAGCCTTTCGGTACGTGGGCGCCAAAGCCTTCGGCGATCAGGGTCATGCCGATCATGATCAGGAAGCCCAACGCCAGCATCACTACGGTCGGATTATCGTTGATGAACTTCGCCAACGGGTCAGCCGCCAGCAACATCACCAGTACCGACACCACCACCGCAATGATCATGATCGGCAAATGCTCGGTCATGCCGACAGCGGTGATGATGCTGTCGATGGAGAACACCATGTCCAGCATCAGGATCTGACCGATCGCGGCAGCGAAGCCCAGGGTCACAGTCGAGGTCGCCGACTTCGGATCTTCCGGCGCCGGGTCCATGCTGTGATGGATTTCGGTGGTCGCCTTCCACAACAGGAACAGGCCACCGGCGATCAGGATCATGTCTTTCCAGGAGAACGCGTGGCCGAGAAGATCGATCACCGGCTCGGTCAACTGGACGATGAACGCGATGGTGCTCAACAGCCCCAGTCGCAAGATCAGCGCCATGCCGATACCGATGCGCCGCGCCTTCTGCCGATGCTGCTCGGGCAGTTTGTTGGTCAGGATCGAGATGAAGATCAGGTTATCGATGCCGAGCACGATTTCCATCACGATCAATGTGGCCAGGGCGACCCAGGCGGTGGGGCTTACAGCAAGTTCTAAAAGGTATTCCATGGGTCAGTCCTGACTCGTTTAAGACGGCTTAGATTTCCTGGGACGAAGACTCGGTTTTGCGTTTGTCTTCGGCCGATGATTCTTTTTTGCTGATCAGGCCGCCGGTGGCGTCGCTTATCGCTTGTTCGGCGGCTTTGTGGGTGTCGTCGATCGCTTGTTTCGCGCTTTCGGCCGCCTTGCCCATCAGTTGCTGAGCGCTTTTCTCGGCCTGGTCGCAACCGGCCAGTACCAGTAGAGACGTGAGCAGCAACGCCGTGGTTTTAAGCTTCATGATGTTTCCTCGATAGAACAGACAGAGCCGAAAAGGCCTCTCGTCGATAGCGGGGCATTCTAGGCAGACTGACACTTCAGGAAAATTCGTATTTTCGGCTGCTATACTTCGGTTTTTACGAATCCAGAATCTGAAATTCGAATAAATGGCTACGTGTAGGAGCAAGCTTGCTCGCGATGGTCGTTAACGATGACACGTATTTACTGGTTAAACCCGGCGCCCTGTAGGAGCAAGCTTGCTCGCGATGGTCGTTAACGATGACGCGTGTTTACTGGTTAAACGCGGCGCTCTTGAGTCCATCGCGAGCAAGCTCGCTCCTACAGGGGGTTGTGTGATCAGGGGAAATAAACAGAATGTTGAATTACCGACAGCTGCATTACTTCTGGGTGGTGGCCAAGACCGGCAGCATCGTGCGCGCCTGCGAGCAGTTGAACCTGACTCCGCAGACCATCAGCGGGCAGATTTCCCTGCTCGAGCAAACCTATGGCATCGAGTTGTTTCGTCGGGTTGGCCGCCAGCTCGAGCTGACGGAGGCCGGGCGCCAGACCCTGCCCTACGCCGAACAGATGTTCCAGCTGGGCGGTGAGCTGGAATTGATGCTGCGGGCGCAGCCCAACGAGCAGCAGATTCTGTTTCGGGTCGGCGTGGCGGACGTGGTGCCCAAATCCATCGTCTATCGGCTCATCGCGCCGACCATGGAGTTGAGCGAGCCGCTGCGCATCACCTGCCGCGAAGACAAGCTCGAACGGCTGCTGGCCGACCTGGCGATCCAGCGCCTGGACCTGGTGATCTCCGACAGCCCGATGCCCTCGCACCTGGACATCAAGGGCTACAGCCAGAAGCTCGGCGAATGCGGGATCAGCTTCTTTGCCACCCCCGCACTGGCCGCGCAGTACGGCCAGGACTTTCCGCGCAGCCTGCACGGCGCACCGTTGCTGATTCCCGGGCCGGAAACCGTGGTGCGCAGTCGCTTGCAGCGCTGGTTTGCCGAGCAGCAGATCCAGCCACGGATTGTCGGCGAGTTCGACGACAGCGCCTTGATGCAGGCTTTCGGTCAATCCGGCAGCGGGATTTTCATCGGGCCGAGCGTGATTGCCGACGAGGTCAAACGCCAATACGGCGTGGAATCGATTGGCCAGACCAACGCGGTCACCGAGTCGTTCTACGCCATTTCCGTGGAACGCAAGGTCAAGCACCCCGGCATTGTCGCCATTACCGAAGGTGCGAGGCGCGAACTGTTCACCGCGCTGTGAAGCGTCAGGCGCAGACTTCCCGGGGTTTGAAGGTCATCAGCGCCATGGCCAGCAGGATCGAGACCAGGATGAAAGCGGCCGCGGCAAAACCCAGGCCTTGCAAACCCACGCTGTCGATCACCCGGCCACCGACCATGGCGCCCAGGCCGATCCCGAGGTTGGCCCCGGCAATGTTCAGCGACGCGGCAAACGCCGGCGCCTCGGGTGCCGCCTTCATCAAGCGCACATGGCTGACCAGGAACATGGCTGCCTGGGCCACGCCCCAGATCCCCATCGCCGCCGCCAGCCCCAGCGGCGAATGAATGTTCGGCACCAGCGCCACCATGCCGGCAATCATGAACGCGCAGAACGTCACCGACGCGATCAGCGGGTGACGATCCACCGCACGGCCGCCCAGGGAGTTGCCGATCAGCCCCACCGCGCCGAAGCCCATCAGGCACCAGCCGACCACCGTGCCGTTGAAACCGGCCAGGCGCTCGAGGATGTCCGCCAGGTAGGTGTAGACGGTGAACATGCCGCTGAACACCAGGATCGACAGCAGCACATGGCCGATCATCAGCGGGCTGCGCAGGATCTTGAACTGCGAGCGAAAGCTCACTTGATGCTGATGCAGGTTGGTTGACGGCAGGTAGATGAACAGCAGCAGCGCCTTGGCAAAGGCGATCACCGCCAGAATGCCGAAGGCACTGCGCCACCCGAACGCGTCGGAGATCAGCGTGCCCACCGGGATGCCGAACACCGTGGCGCAGACAATACCGAAACCGATCTTGGCGATGGCGCGGCCGGCGAAGTCCGGGCCGACGATGTCCACCGCCGTCTCGCTGGCCAGGGCCCAGAACACCGGCAACCCCAGCGCGGGAATCAGGCGGGCGATGGCCATCACCCAGATATTCGGGGCAAACGCCGCCAGGGTGTTGGCCAGGCCGAACATGATCAGCACCGAAATGAACAGCTTGCGTCGCTCGAATCTGGCGAAGTACGCGGTCAGAAACGGTCCGAAGGCGGCGACGGTAAAGGCGAACAAAGTCACCAGCAAACCCGCTTGCGGGATGCTGACGTCAAGGTCGCGGGCGATCGCCGGCAATAGGCCGACGATGACGAATTCCGTGGTCAGCACCGTGAAACCGGCGGCGGACAACAGAAGGATGGGCAACAGCATGCAGAACTCCAGAAAACGACGACACCAACGACAGCCCGAAGGCCCGCTGGCAGAACATGAAAATGAGGATGGGCCATCTTAACAGAGTGATTCCGCGCGCGGTTGCACGAACCTGCCTTTCTCGTTTAACACGCGGGTGGCAGATCGTCACAGGCCTGAAGGATCGGGACGACGCTGTGATAAAGTCCGCGCCCTGCGATACGTACACCCTGCTCATCTGCCAGCGATTGGCATTGATGTCGCGACACCCCCGCACCCAATAAAATCAGAGATGCCGTTTTATGACCGCTTCATCCCCTTCGCTATTGCATCGTTTGACACGCTTGAGCCTGGTCACGCAAATCATCATCGGCCTGATCGCCGGGATTGTCCTGGCGCTGGTCGCGCCGGATGTGGCGAAGTCCACCGCGTTCATCGGCAAAGTCTTCGTCTCGGCCCTGAAAGCCGTCGCACCGATCCTGGTGTTCGTGCTGGTCATGGCGTCGATCGCCAACCATAAGCACGGCCAGGAAACCCACATCCGGCCGATCCTGTTCCTGTACCTGCTGGGCACCTTTGCCGCCGCGGTGGTCGCGGTCGTTGCCAGCATGATGTTCCCGTCGAGCCTGGTGCTGTCCACTCACGACGTCGCAGTGACTGCACCGGGCGGCATCAGCGAAGTGCTGCAAAGCCTGTTATTGAGCGTGGTCGACAACCCGGTCAGCGCCCTGATGAACGCCAACTTCATCGGCATCCTGGCCTGGGCGATCGGCATGGGCGTTGCCATTCGCCATGCCGGTGACACCACGCGCGAGGTGCTCGGGGATTTGTCCAACGGCGTGACCCTGATCGTGCGCCTGGTGATTCGATTTGCGCCGCTGGGGATTTTTGGCCTGGTGGCCTCGACCCTCGCCACGTCCGGTTTCGGCGCCCTGCTCGGCTACATGCATCTGCTGGCCGTGCTGCTGGGCTGCATGCTGTTCGTGGCGCTGGTGATGAACCCGATGATCGTGTTCTGGAAACTGCGTCGCAACCCCTATCCGCTGGTGCTGATGTGCCTGCGGGAAAGCGGGATCACCGCGTTTTTCACCCGCAGTTCGGCGGCGAACATTCCGGTCAACCTGGAGTTGAGCAAGCGTCTGGGCCTGCATGAAGACACTTACTCGGTCTCGATTCCGCTGGGCGCCACCATCAACATGGCGGGCGCAGCGATCACCATTACCGTGCTGACCCTGGCGGCCGTGCATACCCTGGGTATTGCGGTCGATATCCCGACGGCCATTTTGCTGAGCGTGGTCGCGGCGATCTGTGCCTGTGGCGCTTCGGGTGTGGCCGGGGGGTCGTTGTTGCTGATTCCACTGGCGTGCAGTTTGTTTGGCATCCCGAGTGAAATCGCGATGCAGGTGGTGGCGGTCGGTTTCATCATCGGGGTGTTGCAGGATTCGGCGGAAACGGCGCTGAACTCGTCTACCGATGTGTTGTTTACCGCAGCGGCGTGTCTGGGTGAGGAAGAGAAGGCCGAACGTCTGGCCTGACCCCAATCCCCCTGTGGGAGCGAGCCTGCTCGCGAAAGCGGTGTACCAGTCGACATTGATGTTGAATGTTAGACCGCATTCGCGAGCAGGCTCGCTCCCACAGGGTCGGTGGTGAAGCTGAATAATGTTCACCCATGAAAAAGCCCCCGCAGCTTAAGGCTGCGGGGGCTTTTTTGTAAGTGGGGGGGGTTAGAACGCGCCCATGTAATCGCGCTTGCCCACTTCCACACCGTTATGACGCAGCAAAGCGTAGGTGGTGGTGACGTGGAAGAAGAATTGCGGCAGACCGTAGCTCAGCAGGTAAGCCTGGCCACTGAAGCGCTTCTCTTTAGGCGTGCCTGGGCGCGTGACGATCTCGATGCCTTCCTTGCCGGCGATCTGCTCGGGCTTGATCTCGCCGATGTAGGCCAGGACCTTGGCGATCAGCGCTTGCAGCTCGGCGAAGGTGGTTTCGGTGTCGTCGTACTTCGGCACTTCGATCTCGGCCAGGCGCGAGGAAACGCCCTTGGCGAAATCGACGGCGATCTGCACCTGACGTACCAGCGGGAACATGTCCGGGTACAGGCGGGCTTGCAGCAACGCGTTCGGATCGATGTTTTTTGCAGTGGCGTGGGCTTCGGCCTTGTTCAGCACATCGCTCAGGGCGTTGAGCATTTGCTTGAATACCGGAACGGAAGCGTCGTACAGGGAAATGGTCATGGCAGTCTCGTGTTGTGACAGGAGGTAAATGTGGGCCGATTATAGCCATGCGCGACGCTCCTGCGACTTGTCTTTTATCCTGCAAGGATTACGCTAGGCCGCTTCGACTGCATGCTTCGACTGCCTAGGGAAAAGCGCGATGAGCACTGAACAAGACACCACTATCGACGAGCCGCGCCTCAGCAGCACGGAAATCCGCATTCTGGGTTCGCTGATCGAGAAACAGGCCACCAGCCCGGAAACCTATCCGCTGACCCTCAACGCCCTGGTGATCGCCTGCAACCAGAAAACCAGCCGCGAGCCGGTGATGAACCTCACCCAGGGCCAGGTCGGCCAGAGCCTGCGCGCCCTTGAAGGCCGCGGTTTTACCCGGCTGGTGATGGGCAGCCGGGCCGATCGCTGGGAGCACCGGGTCGACAAGGCGCTGGAACTGGTGCCGGCCCAGGTCATCCTGACCGGCTTGCTGTTTTTGCGCGGCCCGCAAACGGTCAATGAACTGCTGACCCGCAGCGCCCGCATGCATGAATTCGAAGACACCGAGCAGGTGGTGCATCAGCTGGAACGGTTGATCGCCCGCGGTCTGGCGCTATTGATTGCGCGCCAGACCGGGCAGCGTGAAGACCGCTACATGCACGCGCTGGGGGATCCGGCGGATATCGAGGTGATATTGGCGGCGCGGAGCAATCCGGTGGAGCGCGGTGCCAGCAGCGGTGTGCCGCTGGAGCGGATCGAAGAGTTGGAAGCGCGGATTGCGGCGCTGGAAGAACGCCTGGCGCGGCTCGAGTAGCCCGACGACAACGATCAGATGTAGGAGCCGGCTTGCTGGCGAAGGCGGCGTGTCAGGCGCCATTAATGTTGCAAGTGATGGCCTCTTCGCTGGCAAGCCAGCTCCTACAGGGGATCAGCTGCGGGCAAACTCCACCGCTTTCTGAAACTGCTCGACCGTCGGCCGCACGCCGGTGTACAGCACAAACTGCTCCAGCGCCTGGATCGCAATCACCTCCAGCCCGGTAATCACTCGCTTGCCTTCGGCACGACCGCGCACGATCAGCGGTGTTTCCGAGGGAATCGCCACCACATCGAAGACAGTCTCGGCAGCAGCAATGACGTCGGCGTCGAACGCCAGTTGATCGGCTTCCGGCCCGCCGGCCATGCCGATCGGCGTGACATTGATGAGCATCTGCGGACGCTGCGCGCCGAGTTCAGCCTGCCATTCAAAGCCCAGCGATTCGGCCAGGGTACGCCCGGCGCGTTCGTTGCGGGCGACGATCAGGCCATGCTTGTACCCGCCATCACGCAAGGCGCTGGCCACGGCCTTGGCCATGCCCCCGCTGCCGCGCAGGGCGAAGGTTGATGCCTTGGGCACCTGGTGGGTTTCCAGCAACTGGGCGATGGCGATGTAGTCGGTGTTGTAGGCCTTGAGGTGGCCGTCGGTGTTGACGAGGGTGTTGATCGATTGAATGGCCGCGGCCGACGCGTCCAGCTCATCGACCAGCGCAATGCAGGCCTCCTTGAACGGCATCGACACGCCACAGCCACGAATCCCCAGGGCGCGAATGCCCGCGATGGCACCTGGCAGGTCCTGGCTGCTGAAGGCCTTGTAATAGAAATTCAGGCCCAGTTGTTCGTACAGATGATTGTGGAATCGCAGGCCAAAGTTTCCAGGGCGCCCCGAGAGGGACATGCACAGCTGGGTGTCTTTGTTGGGGTTCATCTGCATGTGAATCTCCTTCAATAGCACTATCGGATGGACGGGATTAGCCAGTCCACCCGGTCTGATCGATCATATTCGCGTACCTGCCGGCGACAGCGTACGACGCTAGGAAAGCCGGTACAGACCTTACACAAAATTTACCCAATGGCTGTGCTGATTTGCAGAAAAACGCTGTCTTAGAAGTATCCCCGCGACAATCCCTGGGTCTATCGCAGAGCCAGGCGCCGGGCGAAGAACCGAGGAATTATCATGAACCGAAAAATCCCCATAGTTGCCTTGCTGATCGGTGGTCTGGCTATCGCAGGGCAGGCAGAAGCTGGCGGCGGTCACGGCGGTCACGGTTGGGAAGGACCGGCGGTATTCGGTGCGATCGTCGGCTCGGCCATTGTCGGTTCGGCCATCATCAACAGCAACCGGCCGGTTTATGTGCAGCCACAACCGGTTTACGTGCAGCCACAACCGGTGTACATGCAACCACCGCCTCCGGTTTATTACCAGCCGGCCCCGGTCTACGTGCAGCAACCGGTCTATTACGCTCCGCCACCGGTCTACTACGGTCCGCCCCGTGGCTACTACGCCCCACCGCGCGGATATTACGGCCATCCCCGCGGTTATGGCCGCTGGTAAGACCCGACCTGTAGGAGCGAGCTTGCTCGCGATGGACGCAAGAGCGCCGCGTTTATCCAGCAAGCCCGCGTTATCGTTAACGACCATCGCGAGCAAGCTTGCTCCTACAGGGGCCGCGGTTAGGCCAAAATGCCCGCGTTATCGTTAACTACGGTCGCGATGATGTCCCCGACGGCAGGGCCTTTTTTGTGGCCGTTTGTCGGTACAGGTCTGGATAAATCGCCTCAAGGTCGCTGTCGGGACAGTCTTTGCGGTGCAAGTTGGCAAGATTGACTCGCCCCCCTTCCCCCCGCTTGGGGAAAACGGTCATATTCATGTCAGGTTCACACGCTGGATCTGTCCAAAAACAACAGGTTGATAATAACAAGGACGACCTCATGCCCACGCAAAATCCGCACCGCATCGTCGGCTTGTGCACTTCCAGCAAGGTGTACAACGCACTGACCGAACTCAAGCACCTGGAAGGCCATCGCAGCGCCAAGTTTCTCTCGCTGCTGGCTGAAAACCTGGTGCGCAAAGGCCTGCTCAACGAGCAGGAAGTGGTCCATATGCTGGATCTGGTGGTCGACTGAAGCCAAGACTCATTGGCGTCAATGACCACTATCGAAAGCGTTGATTGTCCGTTCCGGCATTGGGTCCGTAAGGTAGCTCCATAGATTGATGGAGGTACTTATGTCCCAGGTTCAGATCATGTCCGTTATCGGCAGCGCCGTTCCCGCACCGCTCAGAGCGCTTGGCTTGCTCGCCTGCTGGTACCTGGTGCAGGACGGCGAAGCGATCAGTGGCCCGCTGACCTCGTTGCCGGACGCCCAGGCACTGTCGCAACGCATCGGCCAGGGTCAGCTCAGCGCTTAAGGCAACTGCACCCGCGGCTTGGTTTCGAGGAAGATGGCCCAGCCCGACATGAACAGCGCGGCGATCAGCGGCCCGATGACAAAACCGTTGAGCCCGAAGATCGCCAGGCCACCCAGGGTTGAAATCAGGATCATGTAGTCCGGCATCTTGGTGTCCTTGCCCACCAGAATGGGGCGCAGCACGTTATCCACCAGGCCGATCACAAAAATCCCGAACAACACCAGCACCACGCCCTTCCAGATCGCTCCGGCAAACAGGAAAAATGCCGCCACCGGCGCCCAGACGATCCCCGCCCCCACCGCGGGCAACAGCGATAGAAACGCCATCAGCACCGCCCAGAGCAACGCGCTCGGGATCCCCAGAAACCAGAAAATCAAACCACCCAGTGCCCCCTGCGTAATCGCCACCAGCAGGTTGCCTTTGACTGTCGCCCGGACCACGCGGTTGAACTTGAGTTGCAAACGACGTTTCTGGTGCTCCTGCAGTGGCACGGCCGAGCGAACTTTACGTGCCAGTTCGGCACCGTCGCGCAAAAAAAAGAACAGCAGGTAGAGCATGATGAAAAAACTCACCAGGAAATCGAAAGTGCCCTGGCCGAAACTGAAGGCCTGTGTGGCGATAAACTCATTGCCTGTTACCGCACTCTTGATGATTTTCTCTCGCAGCCCGTCCAGCTCGCCGACCCCGAACCGATCGAGCAAGTGCTGGAAGTACGGCGGCAGGCTGTGTTTGAAATGCGACACATACCCGGCGATGTCCAGTTCGCCGCTTTCGATGCGCTTGTAGACCGCGGCCCCTTCTTGAACCAGCAGGAAACCGAGGATGATCACCGGCAGAATCGCGATCACCAGGCAGATGCCCAGGGTAAGCAGCGCCGTCAGGTTGCGTTGCCAGCCGAACTTCGCTTGCAGTCGGCGCTGCAGGGGGGCAAAGAGGATGCCGAGGATGACTGCCCAGAACACCGCACCGTAGAACGGCAGCAAAATCCAGAGGAAGGCGGCGGTGACCAGTGCCAACAGGATTACCAGTGATTTGTTTTGCAGCGTCTGTTCGTTCATGTCCGATCCATGTCAGTCCGCAAGGGTGCCTGCTCTTGTACTCAAGAGCCGTCCTGATGCTTAGTCCGCCACGGTTCGCGCGAGTGCCATCCGTTTGTTCATCAAGCATAGATCCAGATCAATGAAGCCTGCGGGCAAGCCGATTACCCTCGTCGACTTTTGCGATCGACTCGTCAATGAACCTTATCCCACCGGAACTGCTCGCCCCCGCCGGCACCCTGAAAAACATGCGCTATGCCTTCGCCTACGGCGCCGACGCGGTGTACGCCGGCCAGCCGCGCTACAGCCTGCGGGTGCGCAACAACGAATTCGATCACGCCAACCTGGCCCTCGGCATTCGCGAGGCCCAGGCCCAGGGCAAGCGCTTTTATGTGGTGGTGAACATCGCCCCGCACAACGCCAAGCTGAAAACCTTTCTCAAGGATCTGCAGCCGGTGATTGCCATGGCGCCGGACGCGCTGATCATGTCCGACCCGGGCCTGATCATGCTGGTGCGCCGACATTTCCCGCAGATGCCGATCCATCTGTCGGTGCAGGCCAACACGGTGAACTGGGCGAGTGTCGAGTTCTGGCAGCAACAAGGCTTGGGCCGGATCATCCTGTCCCGGGAATTGTCCCTGGAAGAAATCGCCGAAATCCGTGAGCAGGTCCCGGCCATGGAGCTGGAGGTGTTTGTCCATGGGGCCCTGTGCATGGCCTACTCCGGCCGCTGTCTGCTGTCCGGTTACATGAACAGGCGCGACGCCAATCAAGGCAGCTGCACCAATGCCTGTCGCTGGAAATATTCGGCACAGCCGGCCACGGAAAATCAACTCGGCGAAATCGTCCAGAGCTTCCAGCCTGAACCGACCCTGGGGATCGGCGCCCCGACCGATCAGGTGTTCCTGTTGCAGGAAGCCAATCGACCGGACGAACTGATGCCGGCCTTCGAGGACGAGCACGGCACCTACATCATGAACGCCAAGGACTTGCGCGCCGTGCAGCATGTCGAGCGCCTGACCCGGATGGGCGTGCATTCGCTGAAAATCGAAGGCCGGACCAAATCCCATTTCTATTGCGCGCGGACCACCCAGGTATACCGCCGGGCCATCGACGATGCGGTGGCCGGTCGCGCATTCGACCGCAGCCTGATGACGGATCTGGAATCCCTCGCGCAACGCGGCTACACCGAAGGTTTTTTGCGACGGCATGTGCATGACGAGTATCAGAACTACCACCACGGCAGTTCGGTGTCGGAGCGGCAACAGTTTGTCGGCGAATTGACCGGCGAGCGGCGCGACCGGCTGGCCGAAGTCAAGGTGAAGAACCGGTTCGGCCTGGGTGACCACATGGAACTGATGACGCCCAAGGGCAACTTCCACTTCGATCTGTATCAGTTGCAGAACATCAGGGGCGAGCCGATCGACGTGGCGCCAGGGGATGGGCATACGGTGTATGTGCCGATTCCGGATACGGTGGAGTTGCGGTTTGGGTTGTTGATGCGGGATGTGGGGCTATAGAGCGCGCCTAGATGAACTCCTCGCGCAACATCGCCACAAACGCCTCTCGCGCCGGGTGAACCCCGGCGTTTTCATGCCAGTAGAACAGGTTGTCGATGGCCGTCAGGTCGGGGAATTCATAGCCTGCGCAACCGGCCCCCTTGGCGAATTGGTCGAACACCCCTTTCGGCACCAGCGCCACACCGGCCCCGGCGCTGACGCAGCCGACGATCGCGCCGTAACTGGCCAGGCTGACAATCGGCAACGCCTGCCCCTGGCGCAACAACCAATGCTCCAGCGCCGCCCGATAGGGGCAGCCCTGTGGCCACATGAACACCGTCTTGTCCTGCAGATCGGCGATATCACGCACCGGCCCCAGGGACGTCGAGGCAATCAACAGCAGCTCCTCGCGGTACATCGGCGTGCGCTTGAGTTGCGAGCGCTCGACATCCACCGCGACTATCGCGCCGTCGAGCCGGTGGTTGAAGGTGTCATCGAGCAGCTGGCCCCAGGGACCGGTGGTCAGTTCCAGCGCCACCTTCGGGAAACGCTTGTGGAACTTGGCCAGCAAGCGCGGCAAGCGCCCCGTGGCCGAGGACTCGATGGCGCCGATGCGCAACGGTCCGGACGGCTCCGCGGCGGGATCGAGCGCCCGCTTGGCCTCAGCCGCGAGCGCGAGCATCTTCGCGGCATAGGCGAGGAAGGTCTGCCCCGCCGGGCTGATTCGCAACCCCCGGCCCTCGCGCAGGAACAGCGCAACCCCCAACTCCGCCTCCAGCGCCTTGATCCGTGCCGTGATATTCGACGGCACGCAATGCAACAACTCGGCGGCGCGGGCAATGCTGCCGACGTCGGCGACGGTCTTGAACATGCGAATCTGCGCCAGTTCCATACATCACCCAAAGTGAACAGTTAGCGCAGTATAAGTCAGTTGTGGCGAATGGTCAGAATTCTGATACTCGGAGTACAGGCCCACAGGTATCCGCCCATGCAAGCGCTCACAGCCGTCTCCCCCTCCCCCCTCAAGATCGTCCTGGCGATGGCGTTTGTCGTCGCCTGCTGGGGGTATTCCCCGACCGGGATTCATATCGGTTTGCAAGCCTATGATCCGGGCCATCTGGCGTTGCTGCGGTTTCTGCTGGCCTCGGCGTTCATGGGCGCAGTCGCGCTGATCCGCGGCATTCGCCTGCCGAGCCTTGGCGATCTGCCGCTGCTGGTGGCCCTGGGGTTCTTTGCGGTCAGCCTGCATCACGTCGCATTGAATTTCGGCCAGCAGGGTGTCAGCGCCGGAGCGTCCAGTGTATTGGCGCAAACGACGCCCTTGCTCAGCACGCTACTGGCGCGCTTTGTGTTCAAGGACCGGGTGAGCGCCTGGCGCTGGGGCTGTATTGTCCTGGGTCTGCTCGGCGTGGTGATCGTGGTGGCTGGGGATCACGGACTGGGCAGCATCAATGGCCACGGCTTGTTGATTTTGCTGGCGGCGCTGTCCTGGAGCTTTTACTTTGCGCTGCAAAAGCAGCATGCCCGGCGCTACGACGGCTTGACGCTGGTGTGTTACACGGTTTGGTTCGGGACGCTGCTGCTGTTGGTTTACCTGCCGGGGTTGGCGAGCCAGGTGATCGCAGCGCCGGCGGAGGTGCAATGGGCGGTGATCGGATTGGGCGTGTTTCCGAGCGCCCTGGCGTACCTGGCCTGGGCCTATGTGCTGACGCACGTGGATTTGAGCCGGGCGACGATGACGCTGTACCTGATTCCACCCACAGCCATGGGTATTGCGTCTTTTGCGTTGGGGGAGCAGCCCACATTGATGGTGTTCATGGGGTCGGCGATTGTGCTGATCAGCGTGCTGGCGTTGAATCTGGAGCGGCGGGTGGTGGTGATTCAGGGGGCGCGTATCTGATCGTTTACATGCGGTGATGCGTCTGACGCCTTCGCTGGCAAGCCAGCTCCCACAGGTTTTGTGTCGAGCACACCATTTGGATCAACCCGGAACCTGTGGGAGTGTGCGATGCGGCGGTCCGACTTGCCCGCGATGAACGATGACGCGGTAAACCTGCCCTGCCACTCTCAAAAAACCCGGCACTCTGGCCGGGTTTCGGTTAGCGCCTGTCATCGGACAGCGGCGTTGGCTCATCGGCCGGAGGCACGTCCTCATCCGCCGTCGGGTCCATCCAGTCTTCTGGTCGATCAGCCTCGGCGTCGGACGGATCCCGGGCTGGGTCCATGCCCGGTGGTGCATCCTGATCCAGGCTCGGCTCATCGGTCCCGGGCATGGGTCTGGTAGGGTCGGTGGTGGGTGTTCCACCCTGGAACGTTGATTCATTAGCCATGACGCACCTCACAGGTGAGGTCCAGCAAATCTGGGCCGTACTGGTTGGAAGCAACGCCGTGATGGAGGTGCTGTCGGGTAGACAGACGGTTAGCCGCGGTCCGCCAGAAACCGGTCGCGGCTATTGGTCAGGTGCAGCCACATCGCTGCCCGCGCCGCATCCGGGTCCTGGCGCTTGATGGCGTTGAGTATCGCCTCGTGCTCAAGGTTGGCCAACTGCCCGAGCTTGCTCAAATCCGCCGCGCCGCGTTCGGCGGCGTTGACCCGGGTCCGGGGAATCATCGCGCGGCCCAGCTGCTGCATGATTTCGCTGAAGCACAGATTGCCGGTGGCTTCGGCGATCAGCAGATGAAAGCGCTTGTCGGCTTCGACGCAGCTGTCGTTGTTGGCGAGCAGGCTTTGATAGTCGTCCAGCGCTTCACGCATCTGCGCCACGTGCCGATCCGTGCGTCGGACAGCGGCCAGCGCCGCCGCCTGGGTTTCCAGGCCCATGCGCAATTCCAGAATGCCGCGCACCCCCAGCGCGGTGTCGACATTCAGTCGCAGCCCCTGGTCCGGCGCACGCTCCAGCACGAAGGTGCCGATGCCGTGGCGGGTTTCCACCAGCCCGGACGCCTGCAACTTCGAGAGGGCCTCGCGCACCACGGTGCGACTGACCCCATGCTCCTGAACGATGGTGTTCTCCGAGGGCAGCTTGTCCCCCGGCAGCATCTGACCGAGCAGGATGCTCTGGGTCAGCCTGGCAACCAGGTCATGGGCCAGATTGTGGGTGCGCTTGCGCGCAGGCGCGTCGAGGTCTTCGTGCATGGCGATCGTCCGAAAGCAGGGCTGATGGGATCGTAGCACCCTGATGGAGGGGAATCTTCAAAAAAACGCCGCGACTTGTATGACAACACTCAACAACTGCATAAATCCTCGCGATTACGTCCCCACATGGCCATCAGCGCTCCAGTTAAATAGCTCATTTATTGGGGTGATACGCTTGCAGGATAAAAAAATGTAGTTGTATGATGTCTATCAACACAGCAACACCCAGTCACACCCCGCATAAAAATAATCAGTGGGAGAAAACCAAATGAGTGCATCCATATCCGGGATGAACGACGGCGCCGATCCGGTCCTCAAGTCCGCCATCTCAAAAGTGAAACGGCACGTGCTGCCGCTGTTCGTGATCATGTTCATCGTCAACTACATCGACCGCGTGAACATCGGCTTTGTCCGCGCCCACATGGAACATGACCTGGGCATCGGCGCTGCCGCCTACGGCTTCGGCGCCGGTCTGTTCTTCATCGGTTACGCCCTCTTCGAAGTCCCCTCCAACCTCCTCCTGCAAAAAGTCGGCGCGCGAATCTGGCTGACTCGCATCATGCTGACCTGGGGCCTGGTGGCCGCTTGCATGGCCTTTATCCAGAACGAAACCCACTTCTACATCCTGCGATTTCTGCTGGGGGTGGCTGAAGCCGGATTCTTTCCCGGGGTGATCTACTACTTCACGCGCTGGTTGCCGGGTGTCGAGCGCGGCAAGGCCATTGCGATCTTCCTCAGCGGTTCGGCGATCGCGTCGCTGATCTCCGGCCCGCTGTCCGGGTTGCTCTTGCAGATCAGCGGCTTCGGCATGCACGGGTGGCAATGGATGTACTTCATCGAAGGCATGTTCTCGGTCGGTCTGTGCGTATTCGTGTGGTTCTGGCTCGACTCCAGGCCCCACGACGCCAAATGGCTGACCCGTCCCGAGCAGGACGCGCTGGTCAAGGCCATCGACGACGAACAATCGGCCCGGGAAGCGGCGACGCCGATCAAGCCATCCCTGGGCAGGCTGCTCAAGGATCGCCAGATCATCCTGTTCTGCCTGATCTACTTCTTCATCCAGCTGACCATCTATGCCGCGACCTTCTGGCTGCCGAGCATCATCAAGAAGATGGGCGACCTCAGCGACATCCAGGTCGGGCTGTTCAACTCGATCCCCTGGCTGCTGTCGATCGTCGGCATGTACGCCTTCGCCTCGCTGTCGGCCAAATGGAAACATCAGCAAGCCTGGGTGGCTGCCGCCCTGCTGGTCGCCGCGGCCGGGATGTTCATGTCCACCACCGGCGGGCCGATCTTCGCTTTCGTTGCGATCTGCTTTGCTGCGCTGGGTTTCAAATCGGCTTCGTCGCTGTTCTGGCCGATTCCCCAGGCGTACCTGGATGCACGCATCGCCGCGGGCGTCATCGCCCTGATCAACTCGGTGGGCAACCTTGGTGGTTTCGTGGCACCGACCACCTTCGGCCTGCTGGAAGAACACACCGGGTCGATCCAGGGCGGGCTGTATGGCCTGGCCGCCACATCGATCATCGCCGCGATCATCGTCTTCGCCGCGCGCAACACCCCCAAACCCGCCCCTGCTGCCGTACTGGGCGAATCCGCGCCCAACCACGCCTGAATCCTGCTTTAAGGACAAGACAATGAACGCACAAGACACTGCAAAAGCGCCGATCATCACCAGCATGCAAGTGGTTCCGGTGGCCGGGCACGATGGCATGTTGCTCAACCTGAGCGGCGCCCACGGGCCGTTTTTCACCCGCAACATCGTCATCCTCAAGGACAATGCCGGCCACACCGGCGTCGGTGAAGTGCCGGGGGGCGAGCGCATTCGCCAGACCCTGGAAGATGCGCGCAGCCTGGTGGTCGGCAGCCCGATCGGTACGTATCAGAAGATCCTCAATCAGGTGCGCCAGACCTTCGCCGACCGTGATGCCGGCGGCCGTGGCCTGCAGACGTTCGACCTGCGCATCACCATTCACGCGGTCACCGGCCTGGAAGCGGCGCTGCTGGATCTGTTGGGTCAGCATCTGGACGTGCCGGTCGCGGCCCTGCTCGGCGAAGGCCAGCAGCGTGACGAAGTGAAGATGCTCGGTTACCTGTTTTATGTCGGCGATCGCCACCAGACCGACCTCGCCTACCGCAGTGAGCCGGACGCCGACAACGACTGGTTTCGCGTGCGCCACGAGCCAGCCTTGAGCGCCGATGCCGTGGTGCGCCTGGCCGAAGCTGCCCATGCCCGCTATGGCTTCAAGGACTTCAAGCTCAAGGGCGGCGTGCTTGGTGGCGATGACGAAATCGAGGCGGTGACCGCCCTGGCCGAACGCTTCCCCGATGCCCGCATCACCCTCGACCCGAATGGCGCCTGGTCGCTGAAAGAAGCGATCCGCTTGTGCCGCGATCAGCATCACGTCCTCGCGTATGCCGAAGACCCTTGCGGGGCAGAAAACGGGTATTCGGGCCGTGAAGTCATGGCCGAGTTCCGCCGCGCCACGGGCCTGAAAACGGCCACCAACATGATCGCCACCGATTGGCGGGAAATGGGCCACGCGATCCAGCTGCAATCGGTGGACATTCCCTTGGCCGACCCGCATTTCTGGACGATGCAAGGCTCGGTCCGCGTGGCGCAGATGTGCCATGAATGGGGCCTGACCTGGGGCTCGCATTCCAACAACCACTTCGATATTTCCCTGGCGATGTTCACCCATGTTGCGGCGGCCGCGCCGGGCGAGATCACCGCCATCGACACCCACTGGATCTGGCAGGACGGCCAGCGCCTGACCAAGGCCCCGCTGCAAATCGTGGGCGGGTGCGTGCAGGTGCCGAAGAAACCGGGACTGGGGGTCGAACTGGACATGGATCAGCTGGCCAAGGCCCATGAGCTGTACAAAGGCATGGGGCTGGGTGCGCGGGACGACAGCGTGGCGATGCAGTTTTTGATTCCGGGCTGGACGTTCGATAACAAGCGGCCAAGCCTGGTGCGCTAACGAACTAGAGAACACCACAATCCCTGTGGGAGCGAGCTTGCTCGCGAAAGCGGCAGGTCAGTCAACATCTCTGTTGAATGTTAAACCGCATTCGCGAGCCGGCTCGCTCCCACACTTGATTGGTGTCACACAAAAGGCTGTGTTTGCTGCATAGCCGTGTGTGCAACTGCTCGCGACAGCGATGTATCAGTCGCCATCGCTGCTCAGTTTGTTAAAAAAGGAAGCGTCCTACATACAAGCTATTTCATAAGCGTCTTAATTCCCGTGTTTGTATTTCGCCGTGAGTTCAACGTGCACCGCTCATGGGTCGAACACCGGTTGCTTATGCCGTAGGACACTTGTTAATGGAACTAACACCACTATTTGCGCCACAGAACCGACGCTTGATCAAGCTGACAACCCCGGCCAAAGGTCAGCAGGAGCTGCTACTGGAGCGATTTTCCGGTACTGAAGGATTGTCGACCCTGTTCAGTTTCGAGTTGTCGCTGATCAGTCAGGATGGGCGACTGGAACTCAAGTCACTGATAGGGCAACCCGCGCTGCTGGCCATTGAACTGGCGACCGGTGGGACCCGTTACATTCATGGCTATATCAGCCGTTTCAGCCTGCAAGGCAGTGACGGCGGGCTGGCGCGCTATGGCGCGACATTAAGTCCCTGGCTGTGGATGTTGTCGCGACGTCATGACTCACGGATATTTCAAGAACAAACGATCGAAGACATCATTCGCACGGTGTTTGCCCGCTATGAAGCGCTGCCCAGTTTCGAGTTCCGGCTCGACCAGCCGCTCAAGTCCCACAGCTACATCACGCAATACCGCGAGAACGATCTGGATTTCGTCTTGCGCCTGCTGGAAGGTGAAGGACTGTTCTTCTACTTCGATCACTCGAAGGAAGGCCATCAACTGATCATCACAGACCATTCCCGCAACCTAGAGCCGTTACCGCAGCAACCGCAGATCCGCTACCACAGTGCTTCGGTCACCGAGACAGCCGATTCCATCACTCAATGGAGCAGCAACCGGGTCTTGCAGTCCGGTCGTATGGCCATCCAGACATTCGACTACAGACAACCGCGAAATCCACTGCCGGTCAGCATGCCCAGCGTCAACGTCCAGGGCGAAGTCCCGCCTTACGAAATCTACGACTTTCCCGGCCATTACAGCCACGCGATCCCCGCGGATGGCGAGACGCTGGTGCGTCATCGACTGGAAGCCATGGAAGTACAGGGCAAGACGTTTCAGGGCAGCAGCAACTGTCGCGCCATGCTGCCGGGTTACACCTTCGAGTTGACCCAGCACTTCGATCACGATCGTGACCCCATTGCGGATCGCCATTTCCTGTTGCTGAGCGTCGAACACCGTGGCAGTAACAACTATCTATCGAATCAGCCGGCAAGCTACGACAATAGTTTCGTGTGTATCCGCCATAAAATTCCGTATCGTCCTGCGATCATCACGCCTCGCCCGACGATTTCGGGGCCGCTCACCGCCATCGTGGTGGGTCCTGAAGGAGAGGAAGTCTTCACCGATGCGCTGGCGCGGGTACAAGTACGTTTTCACTGGCAGCGCGGGCAAGATCCTGCACCCGGCACCACCTGGCTAAGGGTTGCCATGCCCAGTGCGGGCGCCGGTTTCGGTCATCAGTTTTTGCCGCGCATCGGCCAGGAAGTCCTGGTGACTTTCCTCGGGGGAGACATCGACCGTCCCCTCGTCACCTCGGTGCTCTATAACGCTGACCATTTACCACCGCGCTTCAGTAACGCCACGGGTTTACCGGGTAATCGAACGCTCTCGGGCATCCAGACCCGGGAACACAAGGGTAACGGCTTCAACGAACTGCTTTTCGACGATACACCCGGTGCGTTGCGCGCCCGCGTGGGCACGACCCATCACGCCACCGCGCTCAATCTGGGCAAACTCACCACGCCCCGAACCGATGGACAAGCCCAGCCCCGTGGCAATGGCGCCGAACTGCGCACCGACGCGGCCATCGCTCTGCGAGCGGCCCAAGGCATGTTATTGACCACCTATGCCCGTCACGGCGCGCAGGGTTCGCAGTTGGACCGCGAAGAATTGCTCAAGCTGCTGAGCGAGTGTGGCAAGTTGTTCCAGTCGCTCGGCCAGACTGCCGCCGCCCGTGGTAGCCAACAGGTCGATAGCCTGGGCATAGAAACGCTGCGCCAGTCGTTGAGTCAATGGCCTGCACCCGAGAGCAACAGTTCGGGCGACCCTCTGCTCGCCTTGGCCGCCGAGGCGGGCATTTCCAGCGCGACACCGCGCTCACAAGTGCACTACGCCGGCGAGAACCACGACACAACGGCTCAGGATCACCTGCAATTGACCAGCGGTGCGGCCATGCGATTGAACGCGGGCAGAGGGATTTCGGCGTTTGCGCAAGATGAAGGCATCAGCGCCATCGCCAATCGGGGCAAGGTGCTCGTGCAAGCCCAGGAAGATGACATTGCGCTCAACGCGCAAAAGAACCTGCACCTGTCGGCCACCGAAGGTGAAGTGGTCATGACTGCCCCCACCATTCGCTTGGTGGCCGACGATGGCAGCTACATCAAGATTGGTGGAGGCATCGAGATTGGCACCCAGGACAAGGTCATCGTGCATGCCAGCGACCATGACTGGATCGGACCGAAAACCGACAGCGTTTCCATCCCCTCCTTCAGCCGTGATCCAGCGGCGCAACGTCTGGCCTTTCATTATCCGGGACATGCAGATGATAGCCCCCGAATGGCAGCGGACCACGCGTATCAGATCGAGCTTGGAGATGGCAGCGTGGTGCAAGGTTTGACGGATGCGACCGGTTTGACGCAGAGGGTGGAGCGAGAGGCGATGCATCAGGGCCGGGTGAATGCCAAGCGAAAAAATGGCCCGGAGGAAGAGAATCAATGAGCGAGTCGAGCGTTCACACCGTGGCACAGAGCACCTTCCGCTTGATTCCGAACTGCACCACCGAGCGCAAGTTGGAAGTCCCTGGCGACCTGCCCGGGGTGGTGATATTCCTGCACGGCGTTAACGATCCGGGGGCGTCGTATGAGTCGGTGGAGACGGGGTTGTGTCAGGGGGTGAATGAGCGGTTGGATCGGCCGGATCTTAGGGCTGGGCGGTATGGGGCCAAGTACAATCAGGCTGACAGTACGCCTAGGGAAGCGTGGAAAGATAAGGAGGGGCAAATACTCGACGATCCCGACACCTACCTTTATCAACGCGATTCGGATTCCTCTGAAGTCTGCAGTCTGTTCATCCCTTTTTACTGGGGTTACAGGGCCGAACACGGCGAGATAAAGCGCGATGAAAATGGCGATCCAGCCAGGCTGCGTGATCAATTTCAAGACAGATATGGCAATCGCCTTGATCGTCACTTCGCCAAAGGCGGCGGTTTTTTTGCCAACGCCACCAACAACCTGCTGGAGATGTACGAAGAGGGCTTTGCTAAATGGGTGCGCCATCTGGTCCAACCCACGATGCCTAACCCCCTGTACATGGGTAAGGGACCGAACCGGCGTTATTTCGTGCTGGCCGCGACCCGGTTGGCGATGCTGGTCAGTGAGATCCGCCGCGTCTCACCTGATGAAACCATCACCATCATGGGGCACAGCCAGGGCACGCTGATTACCTTGCTCGCTCAAGCGATGCTGGTGGATCGGGGTGAGCGCTGCGCCGACTGCGTAATCATGGTGGCCTCGCCCTATTCGGTGCTGCCAGGTACGACGCCGAAAAATTCCAAGACGCTGCAAGTGTTGATTAATCTTGTGCAGCAGATCACCCAATCACCCCATGCGCAACCGCCCTTGAGCGCCGCGCGTTGTGGGGTACCGGGGTATGGCGGTCGTACCGGCCCGGTATGGTCACCTGAACAGGGGCAACGTTTGGGGCCTGAGGGGAAAACCGTGGTATTTCCCGAGCGCGACAATCGCGGCAAGGTCTATCTGTACTTTTGTCCAGACGACACCACCGTAGCGCTGGATGATGTGCAAGGCATCGGGACATACGGCGTACCGGATGTGCTGCCCAATGGCGAGCCGGCCATGGCTGCGTTGCAATCCATGCGTTTCTATCAACGCCTGTGGACCAAGCGCCAGCGCGACAGTGAGCCCGTGCTCGTTGGCAAGGTTCCGCAACCGGACTACACCCGAATCAGGGGGGAGCCCCGCTATCCCGGTGGCTGGTCAGCCGCAGCGATGGCTTCGCAAGCACCGATCCGCAAAGGCGAGGAACGCAACATCAATGCCGAACAACTGCACCCGCCTCATGCGCCGCAGATGTTCGGCGGCGAAGCAGTGACCGGTTCAACTCACAAATCAGGAAAGGACCGCGCCGACGCGGTCTCGCAAAACGCTGCTTTGGGCAACCCCAGCGCGACCTTCAAATGGGTATTTGTGCAGAACCTTTCCGATCGAATCGATGTGGAAGTCGTACGCGCCCGCTGGAACCAGGGCAAAGAACCGGACGACCAGACCCACGCTTTCCGCCGCACAGCAGTGTCCGGTATTGCGTTGCTCGAAACCAGAGATCACTACCGCTACGAACGTGAGGAAACGCCGAACGAAATCCGTGCTCGCATGGACGTCGACCCTGATGAGTTGAGTGAAAACAGCTATCACTCCGCAGTATTGCGTAGTCCGGAAAACCATCGCTGGGTGACGGCGATGGATATCGCGATTGGGCAGGCGAAGTGTCTGGATGATCCGGTGATGCGTGAGGTGTTGGTGGCGATTGCGGATTGGAAGATGGATGAAGAACAGTTCGATAAAGTCATCAAGATGAAGGGTTGGTCGCAATTGAGTGCGCAGGCTCAAGCGTTGACCGAAACCAGCTATCAGTATTACCACCAAGGTAAATTTCCTTCGACCGAATTGGTCTCACTGACGCCGCCGGCACTGATCGTGAGCCCCTCCGTGAAAGGAGTTGCCCAATGAGGGATCGTCAGCAGGACAAATCACAGCGACCGCAGCTGAAGGGATACTTCTGGTCAGCAGGAATACTCTCAGCCGTCTGGCTTGGGTTCCTGTTTTTCGTCGTTTACACAGCACAAGCCGAAAATAGGGAGCTTCTGAATATGGATGCGGTTATGCGCTGGGGAATCGCGAGTATTTTGGGTGCGCTGGTGTTGGCTTACAGCGGGCACTGGTTTGGAAAGGCTTTAGCTTACGAAAAGGTAGAACTTGCGACTTACAAATCAAAAGTCATCGCTGGAGTAACCAAGCAAAACGCCACGCGTGAGCGTACCTATGCGCTGGAAATACGAGGTACGGGGCTTGCCATTGATGATTGGCATCAATCTTCAATTTGGCGAGAAATAAAAAACAAGAATAACAATTTCACCTCGATCTATTCGCAAAACGCCAAGGACTACGATGCTTCATTGAGCTCCCGAGAGATCACCCGGAGTATCAATATACGAGTTGCGTTCAAGCAGTCGGCCAGCGACTCAGTGGCCTACTGGCCAATACCGGTGTTTGCGATTGCGCCGCCCAAGCAACCTGAAGATGCGGGTGCGCCAAATACTATTCTCAGTGGTCGCAACGCCGCGACTCTGGGTGTCACCCTGTTCCTTTGGCAAGACGCAGACAACACCACTCATGCGCAGAACATGATTGAACGCCTGTTTCAGTTTTTTGATGACAATCCAAAAGTGCCGCAGGCATTGATCGTAAGTCGCGATGGTGACGTCACTCGAAACGGATATCGCGCGGCTGGCACTCTGGGTCTTCAAAATGTCCACGCCGTGCCAACGATATTCGAAAGTATGACGGGTCTGCTGGTCACCCGTTCGGATCGCGTTGACAGCTATATCCGCCCTTTCGTCACCAATGACTCGGAAGACAACCAAAACACAAACACCGACGTGGGCAAGTTATGGGCGTTCTACTGGAATCGTGATGATGCATTTCTGGACTGGTATAAAGAGGGTGAGCGTGCCAAAGGTAAGAAAGGTCATGTGCGCCCTATCACCACCATGTCCTCCACCTACTGGCAATCCCAACTCCCCACCCTCTGGCAAACCCTGAGCAACCGTGGCCCCGGCCACTTCGAGCCTTCCCCATGGCTCCCGGTACGCTGGGCCAACCATCAAGTCCAGGAATTCGACAGGGCTCCAATCCTGGGCTATCTGCACCGCCCGATCAAAGTCCCGATGCTCGACGAAAACGGCAAACTGCTTAAACCCGCGCTACAGGCCAAGGCCCTTCAAGCAGGCTGGCAACAAGCCTTGGAAACTTTGCCGGAAGGCGACAAACCAGTGCGAGTGTTCTACGACAGCACTGACAACATCAATGGCGAAATCGCCCTGACCAACGCGCTGCACAGCCTCAACACCGACGGCACCGGCATCGAATTGGGCAATGTCGACGAGGGCTACGACATCGGTCGGCGCCTGGGCAATACCGGCGTCAGTAGCGCCTTGGTCGAAATCAACCTCGCCACGATTGCCAGCTACCTGGAGGGAGGTGTCAGCGCAGTGGTGTACGCCGGCAAGGATGGCAGCACCACGGTGCAAATGGTCCGCCCGCCCGATGAAGCCCGCAAAGCGAAAAACCAGCAGACCCACGGCATCGATCCCTTCCGCTTTCGCATGCCGGGGCGATAACCATGACCCATCCCATCTGCCTGGGCGACTCCACCAGCAGCGGTGGCACGGTCGTGTCCTGCCAACTTTCGGGTACGCACCGTATAAACGGAAAAATCCCTGCGGTATTGGGCGACAAGGCTACCTGCCCATTGCACTTGGGCGAATTCGCCTTCGTCGAGGGGCATCCGCGTCGACGCATGAATGGCATTCCCGTGGTACTGCACGGTCATCGATTAGCCTGTGGTTGTCATGGAGTGTCGAGTCATGCGCAGAATGTTCGGGTCACCTGATACTCCGCATTTCATTCAATGCGAGCCCGCGTTCGACGAACCAACCAACCGCCTCTCGACACGAGAGATAGATCGCTTGATGGCGATCATCGGGCGCCTTCGGCCAGATTCAAAAGCCGCTTGGAGAGAAGCGGTTAATATCATTGGAAACTCATGGAAAGTGGCTCAGTCATGCCTGAATACAACCTGAAAAAATTCGCGTCCTACAGTGTTTTCGTACTTTTCCTCGGCGCCGGTCACTGCGTAGCTGACGACAATATCGAATCCATCGTCAACGCCGCCATCGAACCGGTGATGCAGCAACAGCAGATCCCCGGCGTCGCGGTCGCGATCACCGTCAACGGCCAGGCGCAGTACTTCAACTACGGCGTGGCCTCGAAGGAAAACGGCAACGCCGTTACCGAAAATACCCTGTTCGAGATCGGTTCGGTGAGCAAGACCTTCACGGCCACCCTCGCCGCCTATGCCCAGGCGACAGGCAAACTGTCCCTGTCAGACAAGGCCAGCAACGTCCTACCAGAGCTGCGCGGCAGTGCGTTCGATGACATCAGCGTATTGCAACTCGGCACCTACTCCGCCGGTGGACTGCCGCTGCAATTCCCCGCCGAGGCCGATGCGCCGGACAAGATGCTCGGCTATTTCAAGCAGTGGAAACCGACCTACACCGCTGGCAGCCATCGGCAGTATTCGAACCCGAGCCTTGGGCTGTTTGGCTATCTGGCGGCCGAAAGCATGGGCGCGCCGTTCGATGAGGTGATGGAAAAAACCCTGCTGCCGAAACTCGGGCTGACGCACACCTTCCTCAAGGTGCCGCAGGATCAGATGGGGCTTTATGCCCAGGGGTACAGCAAGGAAGACAAGCCGGTGCGGGTCGGGCCGGGGGCGCTGGATTCGGAGGCGTATGGGGTGAAAACCAGCGCGGCGGATCTGCTTCGCTATGTTCAGGTAAACATGAAACCGGCAGGGCTTGAAGCGCCGCTGCAGCGGGCAATTGCCACCACGCACACGGGTTATTTCAAAGTCGGTGACATGACCCAGGGATTGGGCTGGGAACTCTACGGCTACCCGGTCACGCTCGAGCAGTTGCTCGACGGCAACTCGACGCAGATGGCGATGGAAGCTCACGAAGTCCAGTTGCTGAACCCGCTGCAACCTCTACCGGACGTTGTGCTGGTCAATAAAACCGGCTCTACGGGCGGCTTCGGTGCCTATGTCGCGTATGTGCCCTCGAAAGATATCGGCATCGTGATCCTGGCCAACAAAAACTATCCGAATGCTGAGCGGGTGAAAGTGGCGCACAGGGTATTGAGCGCACTGAGCCAGTAACTCAACCCCCCGACCTGTGGCAGTCATCAAAATGGGCGACCCCTTGAGGTCGCCCATTTTCATTGGTGCGCCTGTTGACTAAACAGCCGGCGCGCCTTCGGGTGGATCGAGATTGTCCAGTGCCCGATTCACCAATAACTCGCCCACGACGGCCAACTGCTGAATCGACAGCGCCACGTTGCGGTTGGAGCTTTCCAGTTTGCAGGCCAGGTCCGTGACGAGGACGTTCAGCGACGCGAGGGTTTCGCAGGCATGGCATAGCAGGGTTACGGAGTCGACGCCGGGGACGATGGTGAAGATGTGGCTGACCGGGTCGGCGTGGTTGGGGTTGCGCAGACGAGCGCTGATGGCGGGTTCGGTGATGTTGGAAAGTGGAACGGGGTCGAGGGGATTGGAATTGGTTGGGGATTCAGGGGGATTGGGACTTACTTTTTTCATGGGAGAGGATCCATTGGGGATTGTTGGGAAAACTACCCATCTCACTTCCACATGAGGGTGGCAGCTGTACGCAGGTGTGGAAGACCAGGCCAACCCACCAATACCCGGCGCACTCGAAAGTGCTCCCGCGCACAGCCGCCATAACGCGGCAATGTTGACATAAAAAATGTCGACATGCGCTTTACGGGCATTGGTAGATGACTTTGATCACCGGACTTCCACATCCGGCCGCTGATTTTGCAGCGGCTAGAGAAGGTTATCGGCGCAGTCCGCCGAGCACCAGTTCACGGAGTGCGCCGCGTCTTGCAGGAAATGTCCGACGCAAGCGAAGGCCTTTGCCACGACTCATTTTCAAAGGCATATGCTGCAATTACTTTTTACTAATGACCGTTGTGGTGCGACCGAAACCGTTGTATCTAAACGACAGCGGATCAATCCGTGGTCGGGAATGTCATAATGCGCACTCAAATATTCACACCGACTGACCCCCAAGGGCGATGTAATGGAAATTTTCAGTTTCAAGCTCAAGGATGTCGGTCGGTTCAACGATTTGACCGTTTACTTGGCCCCCACAGCCAAACATCCCTCAAATGTGACGGTATTGGTGGGGAACAACGGTGCCGGGAAAACTACCCTATTAAAATCACTGGCCACATCACTGAGCTGGTTGGTGGCCAGGATTCGTACCGAGAAAGGTAATGGCAACCACCTGGCAAATGAGGACATTCGAAACGGCGCTTCCGTCGCATTTGTTTTTGTTGCCGTAGTAGACGGTTCACTGGCACGTTCAGATTATCCCGAGGGTGATCAAAAAAATCACTTGTTCTCATGGGCCATTGCTCGCGGCAGGCAAGGGCGAAAGATCGCTGTCCACAGCGAGTTGGTAGATGCTAGCCGTCTGGCTGATCATTACCGAAGTGAATTGACCGCATCTGATAAAGCCTCGCTCCCCTTGATCGCCTACTACCCGGTCGAGCGTTCGGTTCTGGAAATTCCGCTAAAAATCCGCACCAAACATTCCTTTGATCAACTGGACGGCTACGACAACTCATTGAATCGTGGCGTGGATTTCCGGCGCTTTTTCGAATGGTTTCGCGAACGCGAAGACAGCGAAAATGAAACCGGCGTGTCCGACACTGCCCTGGCCGAAATTTCCGAAAAATTTGGCAAGGACAGTGACATCTGGAAAACCCTTTCCCAGCTGAAAGCCTCATCCCGTGATCGCCAGTTGACCGCCGTTCGCTCTGCTATCGCAGCGTTCATGCCAGGCTTCAGCAACCTGAGAGTGCAGCGCAAACCGCGCCTGCACATGGCGATAGACAAGGACGGCGTGACGCTCAACGTGTCCCAACTCTCGCAGGGTGAAAAGTCGATGATGGCGCTGGTCGGCGACATCGCTCGTCGATTGGCGATGATGAATCAGTCTTTGGACAATCCATTAGAAGGTGACGGCATCGTACTGATTGATGAAGTCGATTTGCACCTGCACCCAAAATGGCAGCGCAGCTTGATTCGGCAGTTGAGCGAGACCTTCCCCAATTGCCAGTTTGTGCTGACAACCCATTCGCCGCTGGTCATCAGCGACGCAAAAGATGTGTTGGTTTACGTGCTGGATGACGGGGAACTACAGGAACGCAATGGCCTTTATGGACTGGATGCCAATCAGGTTCTATTGGAAGTCATGGACACCGATATTCGCAACAGCGACGTGCAGCAACGCTTGAATCGATTGCTGGAGCGATTGCAGGACGGTGATCTGGACGCCGCGAAGAAGCTTTTTTCCGAGCTTTCACTTGAGCTTCCAGAAGGTCACCTGGAGCTGGCGAAGGCTGCATTGTTGATCCGCAAGCTGGAGTTGCGCCGTGCGTAAGATCGATAAAGGCATGGAGCCGCAATCGCTGACTCGCTGGAAGCGCTCGAACAGCGCGCTACGTTACCCGGACTTACCACGGGAAGAGAGCCGGTCCATTCGTTCATCGTGCATCTCGGAACAATACGGTTTGTGTGCGTATTGCTGTCAATCCATCACGATTGATGACGCCCATAATGAACATCTTGAAGCCCAGGATCGTGCGCCGAACCGGACTTTGGATTTTTCCAACATCGTCGCCAGTTGCCAGCGTCCAAATCAATGTGGTCATGGTCGCGGTACACGACCGCTGCCACTTACGCCGTTGATGGCTGATTGTGAAACCGAAATCAAGTTCTACTTGTCCGGCCTGGTAAGAGGCTGTACCGAACGGGCCAGGGTTTCAATCGAGGCATTGAATCTGGGTCATACCGAAGAAAGCAATCGAGGCCTTGTCGGTGCACGCAAACAGTTGGTCGATGCGCTGATCTATAGCCAAAGCGTGCTCCCCGAAGACTTGCAGTTTGAAGATGAAGAGTTGCTGGAGTTGCTCCTGGAGAATCTGAAAACACCGGATGCAGCGCAATGTCTCCAGCCTTTCTCACCTGTCCTGGTCAATGTAATCAGCAATTATCTGGCTCAACCGTAGGAACGGCGGTGCGATCTGCCCGCGAAGGTAAGTGATCTTCAGCGAACACGAGATTGTTGAACGACAGGGATCCTATGTAGGAGCCGGCTTGCTGGCGAAGACGGCGGCACATTCAATAGAGGTGGTGGCTGACAGATCGCATTCGCTGCGGTGCGGCGATCCGACAAGCCAGCTCCTACAGGGGGTCTTCAGTGGACGCCAGATTGGCGAAAGGCGCGATCAACTGTGGGAGCGAGCTTGCTCGCGATGGTCTTGAGGACGATGCGTTCATTCAGGGAAAACGCGTTATCGTTAACGTCCATCGCGAGCAAGCTCGCTCCTACAGGGGATTCATTCGCCATAAAGGTTCTGTGCGGATTCAATCATCCGGCATTTCAGGCGGCTTGGCGGGCTTGGTTGGTTTGGCCGGTTTTGTCGCCTTGGAGCCCTTGGCCGGGGCGGGTTCGGTCACCGGCGGTGGCGTCGGTGCCGTGGCTTCTTTCTCTGTCGCCGGCAATTCGTCGATGGTTTTGAAAATCGCCTGCAGGTCGACCTTATCCGACTGTTCCAGTTTCTTTTCGCCGTCCTTGCCGACCAGAATCACCTTGGTCTTCGCGCCAGCCCCCAACTTGAGCGAGCGGATCAATGCCGCCGTATCTTGCGGCCCCAGGTCTTTGCCCTCGCGCTGGCCCATCAGATTGAGCACGCTGTACAGGACCATATTGCGATCGTCGAAACCCTTGCGGTTGGCGGGCTCATCCAGTGCCTTTTTCAAGCTGACCCATGTGGGATCGACCGTACTCGGAGCGATGACAATCAACGGCCGGGCCCTGCCCTTGTCCATGTCCAGCGGTGAGTCGCCATCGGCGGCGAACAAGGGACCGGCGAAAGCCAGCAGGGTAGCCAGGGTCAATGACCTGATGAGCATGCGCATCTCCTTTTGATATCCACGCTCTAATGATTGCGCATCGCGGCGTTCGTTCCGGGGACGCTTCGCAATTATGTTTCGCCCTGCCCCAAGCTTAGGTCAGGGCAGTCATTGCGCAACAGGCTGGACTAATCTCATGGTTCAGTACTCGACACCTGAAACGCAGTGAGGGCCACACCATGAGCGCTCAGCTGAACCACACCATCGTCTGGTGCCGCGACAAGCAGACGTCGGCCAACTACCTGGCCGACCTCCTCGGCCTGCCCGCGCCTGAACCCTTCGGGCCGATGCTGGTCGTTAAACTCGACAACGGCGTGTCGCTGGATTTCTACAACAACGACCCGCCGATCGCTTCTCAGCACTATGCGTTTTTGCTTGGGGACGATGAGTTCGATGCGGCCTTCGCCCGTCTGCGAGCGCGAAAGCAACCCTGGTGGGCTGATCCCGGCAAGCAGCGACTGGACGAAATCAATGACTACGGCGGTGGCCGGCGGGTCTACTTCGATGACCCGGACGGGCACCTGCTGGAGATCTTCACCCGTGAGTGATTGGGGCCCGCGGCAGAGATCAGAACGCCAGTTTGTAGCCGATCAGCGCCAGCATCGTCGCCAGGCAAGGACGCAACATTTCGTCGGAGATGCGGCCAGTCAGGTGACTGCCCAGGTAAATGCCTGGCAGCGAACCGACCAGCAGGTAGCCCAGTACGTGCCAATCCATGTTGCCCATACTCGCGTGACCGAGGCCGGCGACCAGGGTCAGGGGTACGGCGTGGGCGATTTCCGTGCCTACCAGGCGGCGGGTTGGCAGCATGGGATAAAGAATGAACAGGGCTACGGTTCCCAGGGCGCCGGCACCGATGGAGGTCAGGGCGACCATGGTGCCGAGCACCAGGCCAGTCAGCACGGTCAGCCCGTTCAGGCGTGGGCCACTGGGGTTGTAGTTGCCGCCCGCGCGTTTGTGGGCGAAATCGAGCAAGCGCTTCTTGAAGAAAATCGCCAGCGCGGTGGCAAACAGGACAAAGCCCAAGGCCTGTTTGATCACGGCGTTCATGGCATCGGGGGATGTCTGCAGGGTGCTCAGGAACCACAGCGTCATCAGCACCGCCGGCACACTGCCGAGGGTCAGCCAGCCGGTGATTGCCCAATCGATGTTGTTGTTCTTTTTATGAACCAGAACGCCGCTGGATTTGGTAATGGCGGCGTACAGGAGATCCGTGCCCACCGCCGTCGCCGGATTGACCCCGAACCACAGCAGGATCGGCGTCATCAATGAGCCGCCGCCCACGCCGGTCATGCCGACGATGAAACCCACCACCAAACCTGCGACCACCAACCCGAAGTTAACGAATTCCATTAACACGCCCACAAAAATCGCATGAAAAAACTGGTCCGCAGCATAGCGATTTTTCTTATAACCAGTTATATCGATGCGGTCTATCGTTATGCCTATGTGCGCTGACATCCCTGTAGGAGCGAAGCTTGCTCGCGAAGAACGATAACGCGGAGCAACAGATACACCGCGGCGCCTGGTTCGCCGGCAAGCCTGGCTCCTACAGGTCATGGGGGGGGTGAGCTATCGGTGCAAGCAGCCACTCACTGTACGGGCAGGAAATTGAGGAACAGCAGGCTCTGGGCGTAATTCAGGCCGATCCGCCGGTAGCGCTCGTCGAGCATCTGGGTCAGCAGGTCCAGGCGTGCGACGATCTTGCCGAATTCCACGGCAAAACTCAGGTTGCTGCCCTCCTCCGAAATCTCGTTGGAAAACAGCAAGGGCTCGCCCTGCTTGTTCTGCCGCTGGCTGAGGATCCAGGTGGCTTTCTCGATGTTGCGCGCGGCGTTGTTGACGAAGGTCGGGTTGATCGCATCGGTCATGTAGAACTCGAGACGATTGCCGTGGGCGGTGACCAGCATGCTGCCGATGGCATAGATAAAGGCGCCGACCCGGTCGCCGAGGAATTCCGGGCTCATGGCGAAGCTCAGTGCCGCCAGGTCTTTTTTGCCGCCCAGGGTCGGCAACGGTTGTTGCATTTCGATGGCCATGCGCACTTGCTGCCCAGCGGTGCGGGCGTCGAGGAAGCCGGACTTTTTCAACTCTTCGGGGTTGCGCAGGTAGAGCTTGCTCATGAGCAAGTAGAGGCTGTCGAGGTTGTCGCGCATTGCCAGGGTTGCCATGCGGTCGACGCTGGTCTGGAGGAATTCCTGGGGTTTGCCTTGGCGGAACTGGTCGATGATGTCACCGCCCTGGTGCTGGGTGCATCCGGTGAAGCAGAGCGTCGACAGACAAGCCAGCAGCAGGCTGTAACGGCGGGTGTGCATCGTGATGAGGGGTAACACTCGAAGCATGGGTGTTTGAACTTGGACATGGGCTTGCGGTGGGGATCGCCGCAGGCTGGCCATGGGATAGAGCCGGGAAACGGGGAAAAGTGCAGTACCGGTGGTCTGTAAATGCTGGTAGGCGGACAGTTGAATCAAAAGATCAGCAGCCTGCGACAGCTCGCGCCGTACGCGTACCCCCCTGTAGGAGCTGGCTTGCCAGCGAAGGCGGTGGATCAGGCAACATCTTGTTCGACAGAAAGGCCGCCTTCGCTGGCAAGCCAGCTCCTACAAGGGGGGCGGCGTACACTGGGATATTTGAGCTTTGCACGGAACCACCGGGGTATTCTGGTGCCAACCGAAGAGTACCCATCGATCGAAAAAAAGGAGATGTGCATGCGCACCCTCGATCTGGCAGGCGTCAACGTACCGGTCATCGGCCAGGGCACCTGGCGCATGGGGGAGGATCCTTCGCGGCGCAGCCAGGAGGTGGCGGCGTTGCGCCAGGGCATCGAGTTGGGCATGACCCTGATCGACACCGCTGAAATGTACGGCGAAGGCGGTGCCGAGCAAGTGGTCGGCGAAGCCATCACGGGCAGGCGCGACCAGGTGTTTCTGGTCAGCAAGGTGTACCCGCACAACGCCAGCCGCAACGGCATCCCCCAGGCCTGCGAGCGCAGTCTGCAACGGCTGGGCACCGACTACATTGATCTGTACCTGTTGCACTGGCGTGGCCAGTATCCCCTGGAGGAAACCGTCGAAGCGTTCGAGCGCCTGCGCGAAGCCGACAAGATCGGCCGCTGGGGCGTGTCCAATTTCGACCTGGATGACCTGCACGAACTGGCCGCACCGGCCTGCGCCACTAACCAGGTGCTCTACAATCTGGAAGAGCGCGGCATAGAATTCGATCTGCTGCCCTGGTGCCAGCAGCATCGCCTGCCCGTCATGGCCTACTGTCCAATCGGCCAGGGTGGGGAGATGCTGGCCCACCCGGCGCTCATGCACGTTGCCGCCCGTCACGACGCGACGCCGGCCCAAATCGCGCTGGCATGGATTCTGCGCCAGGACGGTGTGATCGCCATCCCCAAGGCGGTCAGCCCCGAACATGTGCAACTGAATGCACAAGCCGCGCAACTGCGGCTTGAAGCCGGGGACCTGGAGGCGCTGGACCACGCGTTTCACGCGCCGCAACGAAAGCAACAGTTGGCCATGGTCTGAGCCATCGCGGTTGTGTCAGAGGGTTTGCGCATGAGAAGCACCGATCCACTCGACAGGTTCGACCTCAAACGCTTCATTCAGGCGCAGGACCCGGTGTTCGACCAGGTTCAGGATGAGCTCAGTGATGGCCACAAGCGAAGCCACTGGATGTGGTTCATCTTTCCGCAATTCACCGGACTGGGCGACAGTGAGAAGTCCCGTCACTTCGCGATTCGATCCGCAGCAGAAGCCGTGGCCTTCCTTGAACACCCCGTGCTGAGCACTCGACTGCGTACCTGTACTCAACTGGTCCTGGACATCAAGCAGCGCCCGATTGCGGAGATTTTCGGCCATCCCGACGAACTCAAGTTTCACTCCTCGATGACACTGTTCGCCCAGGTCGATGCAGAAGACTCTCTCTTCAGCCAGGCACTGGATCAGTATTTCCACGGCATCCCGGACGCCTGGACGTTGACGCTGATGGACTCAAAACAGGCCTAGTTGCCCGCCGATCAGGGTCGAGAAGTCGTCGTCGACGAAGGGCAGGATCGCATCCGCCACCGGTTGCAATTGCCGGGTGACGTAGTGGTCGTAATCGATGGGTGCGCTGCGGATCTCCAGCGGCTCGGGACCGGCGACGCTGATCACGTAGCTGATCCAGCCCCCGTTCTGGTACTGCCGCGGCCGGCCCTGACGGTCGTTATAGTCGTCGGCGATCCGCGCCGCGCGGACATGGGGCGGCACGTTGCGCTGGTAGTCGTCGAGGGTGCGGCGCAGGCGCTTGCGGTAGATCAGCCGGTCATCGAACTCACCGGCCAGGGTCTTGCGCACATAGTCGCGCACGTAATCCTGATACGGCTGGCGATTGAAGATGCGCAGGTACAGCTCCTGCTGGAATTGCCGGGCCAGCGGCGACCAGTCGGTACGCACGGTTTCCAGGCCCTTGTAGACCATTTCATCGCTGCCGTCGGCGCGGGTCACCAGCCCGGCATAGCGCTTCTTGCTGCCCTCCTCGGCGCCGCGGATGGTCGGCATCAGGAACCGTTTGTAGTGGGTTTCGAACTGCAGCTCCAGGGCACTGTCCAGCCCGTATTCCTGCCGCACATGTTCGCGCCACCACTGGTTGACGTGGTCCACCAGGGCGCGGCCGATCTGCGCCGCTTCCTGCTGGCCGTGGGCGCGGCGCAGCCAGACGAAGGTCGAGTCGGTGTCGCCGTAGATCACCGTGTGGCCCTGGGCTTCGATCAGCTTTCGGGTGCGCAGCATGATTTCGTGGCCGCGCAGGGTGATGGACGATGCCAGGCGCGTATCGAAGAAGCGGCAACCACTGGAACCGAGCACGCCGTAGAAGGCGTTCATGATGATCTTCAACGCCTGGGACAGCGGCGCATTGTGTTCGCGCTTGGCGGTTTCCCGGCCTTCGGCGACGCGGGCGACGATCGCCGGCAGGCAATGTCGGGTCCTGGAAAAACGCGCGCCGCGAAAGCCCGGCACCGACTCGCTGTCTGCGGGATGCTTGAGGCCCTCGATCAGGCCTACCGGGTCGATGAGGAAGGTGCGGATGATCGACGGGTAAAGGCTTTTGTAGTCCAGCACCAGCACCGATTCATACAGCCCCGGTTGCGAGTCCATGACAAATCCGCCGGGGCTGGCTTGCGCAGGCTTGCTGCCGAGATTGGGCGCGACGAAGCCCTGGCGGTGCATCAGCGGCATGTACAGGTGGGTGAAGGCCGCCACCGAACCACCGCTGCGGTCCGCCGGCAAACCGGTGACGCTGGCCCGTTCCAGGAGGAAGGTCAGCAACTCGGTCTTGGCGAAGATGCGCGTTACCAGTTCGCAGTCCTTGAGGTTGTACCGGGCCAGGGCCGGTTTGTCCTCGGCGAACATGCGGTTGATTTCGTCCATGCGCTGGTAAGGGTTGTCGATCGCCTTGCCTTCGCCGAGCAGGGTTTGCGCGACGTTTTCCAGGCTGAACGAGGGGAAGCTCCAGGTCGCCGAGCGCAGGGATTCGATGCCGTCGATGATCAATCGCCCAGCGGCCGAAGCGAAGTAATGGTTGCGGCTGCCGTGTTCGCGCCACTGCATTTCCTCGCCGCCACGCCCCAGTCTCAATGGCACCGCCAGGCGCCGGGCATGCTCGTGCAGTACGCGCAGGTCGAACTGCACGACGTTCCAGCCGATGATCGCGTCGGGATCATGGCGGGCGAACCATTCATTGAGTTTTTTCAGCAGCAGGGTTCGCGAGTCACAGTATTCGAGCTGGAAATCCACCGCGCCGGGGTCGCCGTTGGGCGGGCCCAGCATATAGACCTGACGCTCGCCGCAACCTTCCAGGGCGATGGAATACAACTCGCCCCGGGCGGTGGTTTCGATGTCCAGGGACACCAGCCGGAGCCTGGGTCGGTAGTCCGGGTCGGGTTTCATCTGCGCGTCCAGCAGCAGGCCCTCGGCACCGGGCGTGCCGCCAAAGACCACCGGCGCCGTGATGAACCGCTCCATCATGTAGCGCTCGGGCGGGCGCACATCGGCTTCGAACATATCGACGCCGGCCTTGCGCAGCGCGGTTTCCAGGCGCATCAGCTGCCCATGCTGCTGGCAATACAGGCCGAGCACCGGGCGATGCTCGAAATCCTGCAGGGCCAGCGGTCGCAGTTCGAGGTTTTTTTCACCCTGCAACAGCGCCTCGGCCTGCTCGCGCTGAGCCGCCGGGATGAACGCCACCGAGGGCTGATAAGGCAGGCGGATGCGCCGGGGACCGGTATCGGTCGCCAACCAGAATTCGACTTCCGTACCGGCCGGTGTGTCGCGCCAATGCCGGGTCAGGACGAAGCCCCGCTGTAAATCCACCACTGCAACCTCAGATTTGCTCCAGAGCGCAATTCTACGCGTTAGACGAGCTATTGATCTGTCATCTTTCGGTCACCTGACTGACTTATTCTCCCGGCACTTTCCTGGTCTTATAAGGTGCCGGCATGATGCTGCGCGTGTTGTTCCTGTGGGTGTTCTGCGCGAGCCTGCCGCTGGTGGTTTCGGCCGGTGATCTACCGACACCCGAACAGGGTTCGGTGCTGCGCATCCAGGGGTCCAATACCATCGGCGCCGCACTGGGCCCGGCCCTGGTCGAAGGCTTGATGCGCGAGCAGGGTCTGCTCAAGGTTCACCGCGAAGCCCGGGACATAGCCAACGAACTGCGGGTGGTCGGCGAAACCGTGCAAGGGCGTCGAGTGGTGGTGGACATCGCCGCCCACGGATCCAGCACCGGTTTCACCGCCCTGAGAACCGCCACCGCCGACCTCGCCGCGTCCTCGCGCCCGATCAAGGACCGCGAACGGCGAGTCCTGCAATCCCTGGGCGATCTGAAACAACCCGGCGCCGAGCAGGTGATCGCCATCGATGGCCTGGCGATCATCCTTCATCCGCAAAACCCGTTGAATCAGCTCGACACCGAACAACTGGCGCGGATTTTCAGCGGCGAGGCCGGCACCTGGGAAGCACTCGGCGGTCGCGGTGGGCCGATTCATCTGTATGCGCGGGATGACCATTCGGGTACGTATGACACGTTCAACGAACTGGTCCTCGCCGGTCGTGGGAAAACCCTGAGCAGCACCGCGAAGCGTTTCGAATCCAGCGAGCAGTTGTCCGATGCAGTGAGCGGGGATCCGCAAGGCATCGGCTTCATCGGCCTGCCCTACGTGCGCCAGGCCAAAGCCGTAGCCATTGCCGACGGCCAATCCCAGGCCATGCTGCCGCTCGACAGCCTGATCGCCACGGAAGACTATCCACTGTCCCGTCGACTGTTCTTTTATCTGCCACCCACCGGGAACAATCCCTGGGCCAACGCGCTCGTCGCCTTCACCCAGGGCCGCCAGGGTCAGGCCATCGTCGCCGCCAATGGGTTTGTCGCCCAGACCGTCCAGGCCATGGCGGTCACGCCGAATGCGCTGATGCCCGAGGGTTATCAGGCGCTCAGCCGCCATGCCCAGCGGCTGTCGGTCAACTTCCGTTTCGAAGAAGGCAGTGCGACCCTGGACAACAAGGCCCGGCAGGACCTCTCTAGGGTGCTCGACTATATAAAGCAGCACGACAAGACCCGTCGACAGGTGACGCTGGTGGGGTTTGGCGACGCCAAGAGTGATCCGGCGCGGGCCGATCTGCTGTCGAAACTGCGCGCCATGGCGGTGCGCCGGGAGCTGGTGAAAAGCGGTGTGGTGTTGCGCGAGGTTCGCGGCTTTGGCGCCGAGATGCCGGTGGCGGCCAATAGCGCGGACGAGGGGCGGATCAGGAATCGGCGGGTTGAGGTGTGGGTGCATTGAGGCTTTGGTTGATCTGGAAACATCCTTTGCGTCAGTGAACTCCTGTGGCGAACGGGCAGGCCCCGATGCCAGCCAGTTAAGCGCGGACTTGTAGGAGCTGGCTTGCCAGCGAAGGCGGTGTGCCAGGCAACATCAATATTAACTGACAGACCGCCTTCGCTGGCAAGCCAGCTCCTACAGGTCCGCGTCTTAACTCACCTCACTAAGGCGTTTGGCTTGCCTGAGGACGTTGCCTATCAGCCAGGCAGCTTCTCAAGCTGAGCCGTGGTATCCACCGCGCCCATGGTCTTGGCCGCATCCAGCGCAGTGACGCCATTGGCATCCTTGGCCTTCGGATCGGCGCCCTTGCCGATCAGGTAGTCGACGATTTCGACGCGATTGAACATCGCCGCCATCATCAGCGCCGTACGGCCGTCAAAGGACGAACCTTCAACCTGCGCGCCGCCTTCGACCAACGCCGTGACCGTCGCCAGGTCACCCTTGAACGCCGCGCCGGCAATCGGGCTCTGGCCGTTGTCATTGCGGATTTCCGGGTCGGCCTTGTGCTCGAGCAGGACGTTTACCGTCTCCACATGGCCATGGTAAGCGGCCAGCATCAACAAGGTATCGCCCTTGTGGTTGCGCAGGTTTGGCGGCAGGCCCTTGGTCAGCAGCGCAGCCATCATGGCCGCATCGCCCTCGCGCGCCTTGTTGAATACCTGTTCGGCAAATTCAGCGGCTTCTTCGGGGGTCATCTGGCGGCTTTGGTCTGACATCGGGGGCTCCACGTTCGGTTATTCGCAAAGCCGACAGTTTCCCGATGAGCCCCGAAGCTGTCACTTGTTTTTTCTCATGGGCTGCCATAGCCAATTTCAATAACGGTACTTGCCGCCATAAATCTCAGCAAGCAACTGCTCGGTGACCGGCACGTAAGTCCCGGTCCCTGGCAACCAGGCGTAAATCGGATCATCCCCGGTTCTGCCGGGGTCGAAGGCTTCATCCTTGAGCCGGGTCTTCTGGTATTTGAAGGTCCCGGTGGTTTCCATTTTCACTTTGACCCGCAGGAACAAAGGCACGGCATAGGCCGGCATCTGCTCCCGGGCGAAGGCCAGTAGCTCGCTGAAATCCAGGGTCGCCAGGGATTCGGCGGGGGTGATTGCAGCCATCCCGGCGCGGCCGTTGGTGTTGCGGATTTCCACGCCATAGGCCACGGCTTCGCAAATGTTCGGGTGCTGCAGGAGGATGTTCTCGACCTCGGTGGTCGAGACGTTTTCACCCTTCCAGCGGTAGGTGTCACCCAGGCGATCGACGAATTGGGCGTGGCCGAAGCCGATGTGGCGCATCAGGTCGCCGGTGTTGAAGTAGCGGTCGCCTTTGGCGAATACATCGTGGAGCACGACCTTTTCGGTTTTCAGCGGATCGGTGTAGCCATCCAGCGGCGCCTTGTCGTCGATCTTCGCCAGCAACAGGCCCTGCTCGCCTTTGGCCACCTTGCGCATGAAGCCCTTGGCGGTTCGAACAGGCAAGCCACTGTCGTGGTCGTACGCCGCCAGTTCCCATGACATCAGGGAGAAACCCACGGTGTTGTCGAAGTTCAGTACGTTGGTGAAGCCGATGTTGCCGTCACTGGCGGCGTACAGTTCGCAGATATGGTTGACGCCGAATCGCGTCTTGAATTCGCGCCACGCGCCGGGCCGCAGGCCATTGCCGATCATCTTCGTCACGCTGTGCCGGTTGTCGTCGGCAGCGGGCGGTTGATCCACCAGATAACGGCACAGCTCGCCGACGTAACCGAGGGTGGTCGCGCGGTACTGGCGCACATCGTTCCAGAACTGGCTGGCGCTGAACTTGCGGCGGATGGCGAAGCCCGAGGCGCCACTGATCGCCGCCCCCCAGCACACGCACAGCCCGGTGGCGTGATAGAGCGGCAAGGTGCAATAGACGACATCTTCGGGGCGCATAGCCAGCGCGATCATGCCGAAGCTGGCGGAACTGCGCATCCAGCGACCGTGCTTGAACACCCCGGCCTTGGGCAATCCGGTGGTGCCCGAGGTGTAGATGTAGAAGCAAGGGTCGTCGAAAAAAACCTGCTGGCTGCTGGCGGGGTTGTCACTGCACGCATCGACGCTGGCCGCCATCAGGTTGACGAAACCGTCGGGCGCAATGCCCGGATGGGTATAGGTGCCTTGATCGGCGACGAACCAGGTGCGCGCAGGTGCGATCGATACCCGTTCGCGCACCGCCGAAAACGCCGGGACCAGCTCCTCGCCGACAATGATTGCCGCGGGCGCCACCAGGTTCAGGCTGTGGGCCAGGGTGTCGCGGGTTTGCGAGGTATTGAGCAAGGCGCTGATCGCGCCGGCCTTGGCCACCGCCAGAATCGTCACCAGCAGTTCCGGGCGGTTCTCGATGAACACCGCCACCCCATCGCCCTTGCGGATGCCTTGGGCGATCAGGTGATGGGCGATGCGATTCGCCCATTGGTTGACCTGTGCATAACTCAGTACCACTTCGCCCTGCAGCAATGCCGGGCCATCGGGATTGCGCAAGGTCGCCTGCTCGAAACTCCAGCCCAGGCCACAGGCTTGGGTCGGGTCCTTGACGTTGGCAGCTTTCATGCCTTTCACCACACGGGGGATGGCTTTGGCGATGGCAGGGAGTTTGCGGAGCATCATGCCCCAGGTAATGGTGTCGTGCGGCGTGCTCATGCAGGCTCCCGTTCGATGTTTTTTATTGTCGGGCGGCGTTTGATTGAGGCCGAAAATACGTCAGCGCTTCGGAGGCTGTACACGCGGTTTTTGAAATGTTTTGTATCCAGGACCCTGGCAGGCGAAATCGCGAGTCTCGGCCAGGCGATTGGTTCCGTTGAAACAGTGGCGACCACGCAAAATGCAGGATGCACGATGGCCGTTCATGCAGATTGCACGAACGGCTGAAATCGCTATGAAATTAAGCCATTGATTTATAAGGATTTTTAAAAATACAAAGGCTGGCACAAAGGCTGCAACTTCCTCTCCATGCTTGCCAATCAAGTGCTAACGGAGCCGATAGACATGAGCCTGATTCAAGAAAAATTTTCGTCCCTGTTTTCCAACTTCGAAGTGACCACCCAGCCACGTCCGGACGGTGGTATCCTGCTGACCTTGCGCAGCACCGAAGGCAAAGTGTTCAAGCGCTCGATTTCCTACCAGCAATTGCATGCTGGCGATCAGCTGTCGTGGGTCATCAGCGCGATCCGCCGCGATCTCGCGGAACAGGCCAGTGAGCTGCCGCAGATCTCCATGCTGCAAAGCCAGCAACGGTTTGCCCTGCCGACTTATCATTCGGCGTAAATCGTTGTAATGCTGCAAACACACAGGCCGTCGTAGGAGCCCGGCTTGCCGGCGAAGGCGTCTTCATGGGCGGTGCAGGGTTTGAGGCCGCCTTCGCGGGCAAGCCTCGCTCCTACAGGGCGCAGTCTTCATGGGCGCTGCATGGCTTCAGGCCGCCTTCGCCGGCAAGCCGGCTCCTACACGATCAGCTGTGTATCGATTAATTGTGCGCAACGCCAACCCCTGTAGGAGCCAGGCTTGCCGGCGAAGGCGTCTTCATGGGCGGTGCAGGGTTTGAGGCCGCCTTCGCGGGCAAGCCTCGCTCCTACAGGGCGCAGTCGTCATGGGCGCTGCATGGCTTCAGGCCGCCTTCGCCGGCAAGCCGGCTCCTACACGATCAGCTGTGTATCGATTAATTGTGCGCAACGCCAACCCCTGTAGGAGCCCGGCTTGCCGGCGAAGGCGTCTTCATGGGCGGTGCAGGGTTTGAGGCCGCCTTCGCCGGCAAGCCTCGCTCCTACAGGGCGCAGTCTTCATGGGCGCTGCATGGCTTCAGGCCGCCTTCGCCGGCAAGCCGGCTCCTACACGCTCAGCTGTGTATCGATTAATTGTGCGCAACGCCAACCCCTGTAGGAGCCAGGCTTGCCGGCGAAGGCGTCTTCATGGGCGGTGCAGGGTTTGAGGCCGCCTTCGCGGGCAAGCCTCGCTCCTACAGGGCGCAGTCGTCATGGGCGCTGCATGGCTTCAGGCCGCCTTCGCCGGCAAGCCGGCTCCTACACGATCAGCTGTGTATCGATTAATTGTGCGCAACGCCAACCCCTGTAGGAGCCCGGCTTGCCGGCGAAGGCGTCTTCATGGGCGGTGCAGGGTTTGAGGCCGCCTTCGCCGGCAAGCCTCGCTCCTACAGGGCGCAGTCTTCATGGGCGCTGCATGGCTTCAGGCCGCCTTCGCCGGCAAGCCGGCTCCTACACGCTCAGCTGTGTATCGATTAATTGTGCGCAACGCCAACCCCTGTAGGAGCCAGGCTTGCCGGCGAAGGCGTCTTCATGGGCGGTGCAGGGTTTGAGGCCGCCTTCGCGGGCAAGCCTCGCTCCTACAGGGCGCAGTCTTCATGGGCGCTGCATGGCTTCAGGCCGCCTTCGCCGGCAAGCCGGCTCCTACACGATCAGCTGTGTATCGATTAATTGTGCGCAACGCCAACCCCTGTAGGAGCCAGGCTTGCCGGCGAAGGCGTCTTCATGGGCGGTGCAGGGTTTGAGGCCGCCTTCGCGGGCAAGCCTCGCTCCTACAGGGCGCAGTCTTCATGGGCGCTGCATGGCTTCAGGCCGCCTTCGCCGGCAAGCCTCGCTCCTACAGGGCGCAGTCTTCATGGGCGCTGCATGGCTTCAGGCCGCCTTCGCCGGCAAGCCGGCTCCTACATTTTGATATGCATGCGGATCAGAGAGCCCGGCCAGTCGGTAGACCGCCTCTACTCAATCCTCAAGCAGCGCAAAGCGACTGGCGATGTCCTCGCCGGTGAAGTGGGCCACCCCGCCTTCCGGACGATTGAACAGACGGATCGCGACGAAATGCGGATGCTCACCCAGATCGAACCAGTGGGGAATACCGGCCGGGATCGAGATCAGGTCGTTCTTCTCGCATAGCACGGCGTAGACGTAATCTCCGATATGCAGGCTGAACAAGCCACGCCCCGCCACGAAAAATCGCACGACATCTTCATCACAGCGGTGCTCCTTGAGAAGCTCGGCCGTTTGCGGGTGATCGTTGGTCTGGCTGACCACATCAACGCCGATATACCCCTGTTCGGTCATCAGCTCGTCGATCGGCGCCTGGTATGCGCCGATGATTTCTTCCGGGCTGGCGCCAGGCTGGAGTTTGGTCGCGGCTTGCCAGCGATCAAAGCGCACACCCTGCTCGGCCAGGGTCGACGCGATATCGTCGAAGTGGGTCAGTACCTTGTTCGGCAGTTCCGGACTGCTGACAGGGTAAACGGACAGGCTGCTCATGGTGGTTTCCTCGATTATTCACAGGACAGTCTCATGGCCTGTCCTCTTGCATGCATGTCGCAATCATAACGGCTGCCGCGAACGCGGCGAGACTGGCAATACTAAAGGTCAATGTGGCCCCGAGGGCGTTCCAGCTATAGCCTGCGTACAACGCCCCCAGTGCGCCGCCGGTGCCGGCCAGTGCCGCGTACAACGCCTGCCCCTGCCCTTGCTGGCGTGCGCCGAAACTGCGTTGCACGAACTGGATGGCTGCCGCGTGGAAGCTGCCGAAGGTGGCCGCGTGCAGGACCTGGGCGAACAGCAACACCCACAGGTACTCGGCGAACGAACCGAGCAACAGCCAACGCAGCGCCGCCAGCAGAAAACTCGCCAGCAGCACCCGCCGCACGGAGAAGCGCGCGAGGATCTTGCTCATGGCCAGGAACATCAGTACTTCGGCCACCACGCCGACAGCCCAGAGCATGCCGATCAAGCCACGGCTGTAACCGAGTCGCTCGAGGTGCAAGGTCAGGAAGGTGTAATACGGCCCGTGGCTCAGTTGCATCAGTGCCACGCAAGCGTAAAACGCCAATACCCCGGGGCTGCGCAATTGCTTGAGAAAACCGTCCCCCGCCAGTCGCTCCCCTTGGAGCGGTTGTGCGTTCGGCACCCACAGGCTGCTGACCACGATCCCGGCCAGGATCAGCACCAGCGCCACCGGATAGATGTCGAGGCTGAGCCATTCGAACAGCCGGCCCAGCGCGACCACGGTGATGATGAAGCCGATGGAACCCCACAACCGGATCTGGCTGTAACGGGACGTCTGCCCCTTCAGGTGCGCCAGGGTGATGACTTCGAACTGCGGCAGCACGGCGTGCCAGAAGAAGGCGTGCAAGGCCATGACCATCGCCAGCCAGGCGTAGGTCTTGCTGACGAAGATCAGGGAAAACGTCAGCAGGGTGCAGACCGCGCCGAAGCGCACGATGGCCAGGCGCTGGCCGGTGTAGTCACCGAGCCAGCCCCAGATGTTCGGTGCCACGCAGCGCATCAGCATCGGGATCGCCACCAGCTCGCCGATCCGCGCGCTGGAAAAACCCAGGTGATCGAAGTACAGCGCCAGGAACGGCGCCGTCGAACCGAGCAAGGCGAAATAGAACAGATAGAAACTGGAGAGCCGCCAGTACGGGAGCGCCGCCACCGTCGTCAGACTGCAGCGGCTTTGAGATCAGCCATTAAAGCTGACCCAGCACCGGGGTGCTCACCCGTACATTGGCGTTCTGCCCGCGGTGACGCAGCAGGTGATCCATCAGCACGATGGCCATCATCGCTTCGGCAATCGGCGTGGCGCGGATGCCGACGCAGGGGTCGTGACGGCCCTTGGTGACAACGTCCACCGGGTTGCCGTGGATGTCGATGGAACGGCCCGGCGTGGTGATGCTCGAAGTCGGCTTCAGCGCCAGGTGCGCGACGATCGGCTGACCGGAGGAAATGCCGCCCAGAATGCCGCCGGCATTGTTGCTGAGGAAACCTTGCGGGGTCATTTCATCGCGGTGTTCGGTGCCGCGTTGGGCAACGCTGGCGAAACCGGCGCCGATTTCCACGCCCTTGACCGCGTTGATGCTCATCAGCGCATGGGCCAGCTCGGCATCGAGACGGTCGAAGATCGGCTCGCCGAGCCCTGGCATCACGCCCTCGGCGACCACGGTGATCTTCGCGCCCACCGAATCCTGGTCGCGGCGCAGCTGGTCCATATAGGCCTCCAGCTCCGGCACTTTGTCCGGGTCGGGGCTGAAGAACGCGTTCTGTTCCACCGAATCCCAGGTCTTGAACGGGATCTCGATCGGGCCCAGCTGGCTCATGTAGCCGCGAATGACGATGCCCTGGGTGGCCAGGTATTTCTTGGCGATAGCGCCGGCCGCCACGCGCATCGCGGTTTCCCGCGCCGAGCTGCGACCGCCGCCGCGGTAATCGCGCTCGCCGTATTTGTGGTGATAGGTGTAGTCGGCATGGGCCGGGCGGAACAGGTCCTTGATCGCCGAGTAGTCCTTGGACTTCTGGTCGGTATTGCGGATCAACAAGCCGATGGCGCAACCGGTGGTGCGACCTTCGAACACGCCGGAAAGGATCTCGACTTCGTCGGCTTCCTGGCGCTGGGTGGTATGGCGGCTGGTGCCGGGTTTGCGGCGATCGAGGTCGCGCTGCAAATCGTCGAGGGAGATCTCCAGCCCCGGCGGGCAGCCGTCGACAATGGCGACCAACGCCGGCCCATGGCTTTCGCCAGCGGTGGTGACAGTGAACAGCTTGCCGTAGGTATTGCCGGACATGCGGGACGCTCCGTGAAATCGAACCTGAATACGTAATGCGCGCCAGTATACGCAGGCTACCCAAGTAGTTCATCCTCGAACCTTACGGGTGCCTGCGAGTCCAACCGGCACCTTGTTCATGATGGCGTGATGATGCTGCGAGTTCTAGCCTTGAGCCTTACCCTGTTTACCGGCTTTGTACAGGCCACTGTCCTGCAACGGCCGATCACCCTGGATACCGGTACCGGCGAGCTTTTCGGCTCGTTGCTGCTGCCAAAATCCGAGCAACCCGTGCCGGTCGTCCTGATCATTTCCGGCTCCGGCCCTACGGATCGCGACGGCAACAACCCCGACGGCGGGCGCAATGACAGCCTCAAGCGTCTGGCCTGGGTCCTGGCCAAACACAACATCGCCAGCGTGCGTTACGACAAGCGCGGCGTGGCGGCGAGCCTGGCGGCGACCCCGGACGAACGCAACCTGTCGGTGCAAGCCTATGTCGCCGACGCCGAGGCCTGGGGCCGGAAGCTGAAAGCCGACCCGCGCTTTGGCCAACTGATCCTGCTCGGCCACAGCGAGGGCGCCTTGATCGCCAGCCTTGCGGCACCGAGCCTGGACGCCGCCGCGGTGATTTCCATGTCCGGCAGCGCGCGACCGATCGACCAGGTGTTGCGCCAGCAGCTGAGCAATCGCTTGCCGCCGCCCCTGATGCTGCGCAGCAACGAACTGCTCGACAGCCTCAAGGCCGGCCGCACCGACGACAACGTGCCGCCGCAGCTGCAGGTGATTTTTCGTCCGAGCGTACAGCCGTACCTGATTTCGCTGTTCCGCCAGGACCCGGCCGCAGCCTTCGGCCAATTGAAGATGCCGGCGCTGATCATTCAGGGCAGTAACGATATCCAGGTCGGCGTCAATGACGCCCGGCTGCTCAAGGCCGCCAAGCCGGACGCCGAACTGGCACTGATCGAGGGCATGAACCATGTGATGCGCATCGTGCCCAACGACGTAAAACGGCAATTGGCGTCCTATAAGGATCCGCAATTGCCGCTGGCGGCCGAGTTGGGCGCGCGGATCATCGGATTTATTGACGGGCTTCGCACCCGTTAGGCGCTGCCAGCCCTTCAGTCCTGACAAAAACGGCCGATAAGCCTTTGTCGCCATCTCTATCAGTGGCGACAAGCAGGGCCTGGACAGGATCTCGCCGTCATGACTGATACGCCGGCTTCACCCGACATTACCGCTGCAACAGAGGCTGCGCCAGTGGTCGAGCTGCCATGGGCGGACGTCAACGTCGAGCATCGCAGGCTGCTGCGCCTGGCGCCGCTGAAAACCGACCGCAATACCGGTGCCCGTCCGCTGCGCTTTGTCGAATTCGGTTATGCGCATCGCCTGGGCAAGGAACACAGCCTGATGCGCATGAGCATCACCCTGCCCGGCCAGCGCGTGCGCAAGGAACAGAATCATCTGGACGTGTGGGTCGATCACCGCACCCAACGCGTGCATTTCGGCCCGGACAGCGGCTTGCAGATCGAACCGATGAACCGCGGGCTCGGCCGTTTCATGGCGGCTCAGGGCATTGGCTGGGCGAAGCAGCGATGGCCCGGCTACACCGTCGACGGCACCGACCTGAATAATAAAGATGCGTTGAATGAAGACAGCCGTCTGCGCCGCGATCATTTTCTGCGGATGCAGGGTTTTGATGTGGTCTACGCCGACGCCCAGCATTTGAAGGGCCGGGTCAAAGAGGTGCGGGTCGGCGACCTGCTGGATGACTGGAACGCCGAGAAGCTGCAGGGAGTGGAGATTATCGAAGCGGCGCAGATGCTGCAGAACGCCGAGCAGAACCTGGCCGAGCAGGAAGTAAAGCTCAAGCAACATGAGGAACGGGTCAGCCAGTACATGCGCGAAGATGCCGGGCTGCGGTTTACCATTACTTGCCTGGTGGCGTTTGCGGTGTTTCAGGCGGGGTTGTTGATCTGGATTGCTACGCAGCGGTGAGGGCTTGAGACCGAGGCGCGGCCTTCGCGGGCAAGCCTCGCTCCTACAGGTTTTGTGTGTGCCGCATCATGGCTACGACACAGAACCTGTAGGAGCGAGGCTTGCCCGCGAAGGCGTCCTTAAGTCAGACGCGGGTCGCGAACAGGGCCTGATGATCCCGGCACTGCTGCGCCGTCAACATGAACACCCCATGCCCGCCGCGCTTGAAATCGAGCCAGGCGAAGTCGACTTCCGGGTACAGCGCCTCGACGTGAACCTGGCTGTTGCCCACTTCGACTATCAGCAAGCCCTTCTCGGTCAGGTGATCCGCCGCTTCGGCGAGCATGCGCCGTACCAGGTTCAAGCCATCGTCACCACAGGCCAGGCCCAGCTCCGGCTCGTGCTGGTATTCGTCCGGCATGTCGGCAAAGTCTTCGGCATCGACATATGGCGGGTTCGACACGATCAGGTCGAAACGCTGACCCGGCAAACCATCGAAACCATCGCCCTGCACCGTGTACACCCGTTCGTCGACGCCGTGGCGCTCGATGTTCTGGTTAGCCACCTCCAGTGCTTCGAACGAGAGATCGGCCAACACCACTTCGGCCTTCTGAAATTCATAGGCGCAGGCAATACCGATGCAGCCGGAACCGGTGCACAGGTCGAGAATCCGCGCCGGCTCGGTGCCCAGCCAGGGTTCGAAGCGTTTTTCGATCAGCTCGCCAATCGGCGAGCGCGGGATCAGCACACGCTCGTCGACGATGAACGACAGACCGCAGAACCAGGCTTCACCCAGCAGGTACGCGGTCGGAATGCGCTCTTCGATGCGCCGCTTGAGCAAGCGCTGCACCTTGACCAGTTCATCGTCTTCCAGATTGCAGTCAAGGTAGCTGTCGGCCATTTCCCATGGCAAGTGCAAGGCACCCAGCACCAGTTGGCGGGCTTCGTCCCAGGCGTTGTCGGTCCCATGGCCAAAAAACAGATCCTCCCCATGGAAGCGGCTGACGGCCCAACGGATATGGTCGCGCAGGGTGCGAAGGCGGGAAGTGATCACGGCAGCAAACTCCAGAAAAAACGACTGGCGATTCTAACAGCCAAATCGCGCCACGACGACGCAGGAAAAGCACCGGACCAGTTGTAGGACTATTCTCTTTTTGAGCCTGGCTATTGAACAAAACTGACATCTTGACAAGGCTGCGAGCCAGCAACGACACCGCCTGCGATAGTAGCGATTCACAGAAGCGCTCAGCCAGAGGACAATGTCGCAAAAGCCCCACCCGAAGGAGCCCCAGAATGTCCGTTCCAAAAACGATGTTTCAACTCAGCGGCCGCGGTTACGCTGCAGCCAATCTGAGCAATGCGACGCTTGTCATCATCGATGCCCAGAAAGAATACCTCAGTGGTCCGCTGGCCCTGATCGGCATGGATGCTGCCGTCGCGAACATCAAGCAACTGGTGGCCGCTGCCCGCGCAGCCGGCCGGCCGATCGTGCATGTGCACCACCTTGGCACCGTCGGTGGGCTGTTCGATCCACAAGGCGCACGCGGTGAATTCATTCCGGGGCTCGAACCGCTGCGTGACGAAACCATCATCGGCAAATTGCTGCCGAGTGCGTTTCACGGCACCAAACTGCTGGAACACCTGCAGAATCTCGGCTCGCTGGATTTGATCGTCTGCGGTTTCATGAGCCATTCCAGCGTCAGCACCACTGTGCGCGCCGCCAAGAACCTGGGCTTTCGCTGCACCCTGGTAGAAGATGCCTGTGCCACCCGCGACCTGCCGTACAAAGGTGGCGTCCTGACTGCCGAGCATGTGCAGCAGACCGAAATGGCGATCATGGCGGACAACTTCGCCACTCTCGCCGTGACCCGCGAGTTGATTTGATCGACATTCGATGAGCGGTGTATGCCGCCGCTCATCCGCTAAAGCGATTCGTGTGCTGTAATTGTCTTAGCCTCAGGAACATCCCGGTCAACTCCCGGTCGAAGGGCCGATACCCATTGAGGAAGGTCGGAATGAAGTTATCCGATGGATTTGACGCTCGCCGCTTGCGGCCCAAAAGCCGAAGCAACTGGCGTTTTCGTTTCGGCGCAGCCTTCGCTGCCTTGCTGGCGACCTGTGGCGTGCTGTTGGCGATGGCCGGTGCGGCCAGCCTGCTGGGCCGCCCACCGGCACTGGGCGAGTTGAATGCCAGCCCGCTGGGCTCGGCAATCGTGCTGGCGGTCGGCCTGTTCGTGCTGTACCTCGGTGTGTGGCTGTGGCGCCGCTGCCGTCGCCGTGCGCGCCAGTCGCGGGAACTGAACATTGCTCCGCACCTGATGAAAAAACACGACTGAGCCGAACCCGCTGGCGTTTTGTCGCGCCCCATTCGTCCCGAGTTGGGTAAACTGGCCGCCCTTCGCGGAGGCTGACATGCAAGACGACGATTTTTCCCTGTTCAAAAGCGCGATCCAAGGCGTCAAGCCGATCAAGCACGATCGCGCCGAAACCGGCAAACCCAAAGCTGACCGCGCGCAGATCGCCAAGCTGCGCCAGGCCGCTACCGTGCGCACCGATGCCACCACCGTCGACGGGCTGTCCGATCAGTTCGTCATCGACGTCGGCCCGGAAGACGAGCTGATGTGGGCGCGCGACGGGGTGCAGGAAAGCCAGATGCGCAAGCTCAAGATCGGCCAGATTCCGTTCGAAGGCAGCCTGGACCTGCACGGCATGAATGTCGAAAAGGCCCGGGAAACCCTCTGGGCCTTCCTCGCCGAAGCGACCAAATTCGAAATCCGCTGCGTGCGCGTCACCCACGGCAAGGCCGTGCGCCTGGACGGCAAGCGCCCGATGATCAAAAGCCACGTCAACACCTGGCTGCGCCAGCATTCCCAGGTACTTGGCTTCACCTCGTGCCAGGCCAGACACGGCGGTGCCGGAGCGGTTTATGTGATGCTCAAACGAACCATGATGGAAGGTCGCGACGAGTGAGGCTGTCGCTTCGTGCTTGCAGCGCCGTGTCCGCCACCGTACCCTTGGCCTTTGCGTAAAAATCCCACAGGTAGTTTCATGTCCCTGGAACAGAATTACACCGAGATTCTCGGCCAATTGGGCGAGGACGCCTCCCGCGAGGGCCTGCTCGACACGCCAAAACGTGCCGCCAAAGCCATGCAGTACCTCTGCCGCGGTTATGAACAGACACTGGAAGAGGTCACCAACGGTGCCTTGTTCAGCTCCGACAACAGCGAAATGGTGCTGGTCAAGGACATCGAGCTCTACTCGTTGTGCGAACACCACCTGCTGCCGTTCATCGGCAAGGCCCACGTCGCCTACATCCCGAGCGGCAAGGTGCTGGGGCTGTCGAAAGTCGCGCGGATCGTCGATATGTACGCCCGCCGCCTGCAGATCCAGGAAAACCTCAGCCGCCAGATCGCCGATGCGGTCCAGGAAGTCACTGGCGCCCTGGGCGTTGCAGTGGTGATCGAGGCCAAGCACATGTGCATGATGATGCGCGGTGTGGAGAAACAGAACTCGTCGATGATCACTTCGGTGATGCTCGGTGAGTTCCGTGAAAACGCGGCGACCCGCAGCGAGTTTCTCAGCCTGATCAAGTAATCCGCAGCGCGAAGAAAACCGGCGTTCATCGCCGGTTTTTTTTCGCCTGCGAAAAATCAGGTAAGCTGCGCGCCTTCCGTTTGCCCTGTGAGGCTTATCCCGTGTTCGTTAAAGCGCTTCGTGTCGGCCTTGGCCAACTGATCATTTTCATCGACTTCATCACCCGTCCCGGCAAGAAGCAACGCCCGGCCGAAGTTCAGGCCAAGGTCAACACGGCCGCCAAGGGCCTGACCCTGTATCAGTTCCATGCCTGCCCGTTCTGCGTGAAAACCCGCCGCACCCTGCGCCGCCTGAACGTGCCGGTGGCGCTGCGCGACGCAAAGAACAATGAACAGGATCGCCGGACGCTGCTGGAGCAAGGCGGCAAGATCAAGGTGCCGTGCCTGCGCATTGAAGAGAATGGGCAGACCACCTGGATGTATGAGTCCAAGGTGATTATTGATTATCTGGATAAGCGGTTTGCGGCGGCCTGATGGTTTTGTGGTGACCTTGAGGACGCCTTCGCCGGCAAGCCGGCTCCTACAATGAACGGTAGCGCTCGCCAAATCCCGTAGGAGCTGGCTTGCCAGCGAAGAGGCCGGCAAAAACACCGCGCATCTCCAGACAAAAATAAACCGGCCCCTGCGCCGGTTTATTCGTTTCTGCCCTCCCCTCAGGCGCGTTCGCCGCCTGAGCCTGACGCACCACCGCCAAAAATATCCTTCACCAAACTAATCTCCCGTGGGAGCGACGGTGCGACGATTCGACCTGCCCGCGAACGCTGCCAGGCGCGCATATATCCCAATTACCAAACTTTTCGTCTACAAAATCAAAAACATTATTTGCTTTATTTGTATACAAAAGCATAATCCACTTCGTGCGAGTTCTTGACCAGGCGGTCAACAATTTTGCAAGCACCTCAAAGGGCCGCTGCCACCCTCATGGGTCCTGCCCTGGAAATAACAATAAAACTCTTGAGGAGTACTCGCTGTGGAAAGCCGCAAATCCGAAGCCTCGACCCTGGAACTCTCGCCGCCGATACGCAACGGCTGGCTGGAGCGCATCTTCAAACTCAGCTTGCATGGCACCACGGTGAAGACCGAGCTGATCGCCGGTCTGACGACCTTCATTACCATGGCGTACATAATCTTCGTCAACCCCAACATCATGGCCGACGCCGGGATCGATCACGGCGCCGCATTCGTTGCTACCTGCATCGCCGCCGCGCTGGGCTGCCTGTTGATGGGCCTGTACGCCAACTGGCCGGTCGGCCTGGCGCCGGGCATGGGCCTGAACGCCTTCTTCACCTACACCGTGGTCGGCACCATGGGCTACAACTGGGAAACGGCCCTGGGTGCGGTATTCGTTTCCGGCGTGTTGTTCATGTTCCTGACCTTTTCCCGGATTCGCGAATGGCTGCTCAACAGCATCCCCGTGAGTCTGCGCTATGCCATGGGCGCCGGTGTGGGCTTGTTCCTGGGGCTGATCGGTCTGAAAACCGCCGGCATCGTCGTTGACAGCCCAGCCACCCTGATCAAGCTCGGCTCCCTGCGCGAACCGGGTCCGTTGCTGGCTGCCATCTGCTTCCTGATGATTGCGGTGCTCAGCTACCACAAGGTGTTCGGCGCGATCCTGATCAGCATCATCACCGTGACCCTGGCCGGTTGGGGCCTGGGGCTGGTGCACTACGAGGGCATCATGTCGGCCCCGCCGAGCCTGGCACCGACCTGGATGGCCATGGACGTCGCCGGCGTGTTCAACATCAGCATGATCAGTGTGGTGTTGGCATTCCTCTTCGTGCACATGTTCGATACCGCCGGCACCTTGATGGGCGTGGCCCAGCGCGCCGGCCTGGTGAACGCCGACGGCAAGATCGAAAACCTCTCCCGCGCCCTGAAAGCCGACAGTGCTTCCAGCGTATTCGGTGCTGTGGTCGGTGTTCCACCCGTCACCAGCTACGTGGAAAGTGCCGCGGGTGTAGCGGCAGGTGGTCGGACTGGTCTTACCGCCGTGACCGTAGGTGTGTTATTTATTGCAGCCATGTTTTTCGCCCCGTTGGCTGGCATGATCCCCGCGTATGCCACCGCCGGTGCCCTGATCTATGTGGCAATGTTGATGATGGGCGGCATGGCGCACATCGAATGGGACGAGGCGACCGACAGCATTCCGGCGATCGTTACCGCGATCATGATGCCCCTGACCTTTTCGGTCGCCGACGGCATCGCGCTGGGCTTTATCACGTATGTGGTGCTGAAAGCCTGTACCGGCAAGCACAAGGAAATTTCCATCAGTTTGTGGGTGCTCTGCGCGATCTTCATCGCCAAGTTCGTTTTCTTGTAAGCCGTAAACGCATCGAACCAGCCTCACCCCGTCGGGTGAGGCTTTTGTGCAAATGGAGGAAAGTGATGAGTCTGGAAACCTGGCTGCTGTTCAGCGGCGCTGCGCTGGTGGTGATCCTGATCCCGGGGCCACTGTCGTTGCTGATGATCAGCAACAGCCTGAATTACGGCCTGCGCCGTTCCTACCCGGCATTTCTGGGTGGCGTGTTTGCGTCGATCTGCTTGCTCAGTGCTTCGGCGCTGGGGCTGGGCGCGTTGTTGCTCGCATCGGAACAGTTGTTCAGCGCCCTGAAGATCGTCGGCGCGCTGTACCTGTTCTACCTCGGCTGGCAGAGCTGGCAGCAATCGCGCCAACCCTCGGTAGGCGCTGAAGTGCCCCAGGCCGCGCCGGTGCCGCGTTTCCGTGCCCTGTTCGGGCGCGCGTTTGTGTTAGGTGCCAGTAATCCGAAAGACATTCTGTTCTTCGCCGCGTTCCTGCCGCAGTTCTTGAGCGCCGAACAACCGTTCCTGCCGCAGTTGCTGGTGATGATCGCGACCTGGACCGTGCTGGATCTGCTGTGCAAATTGGCCTATGGGCTGGGGGCGCATGGTGCGGCGCGGTATCTGCGCAGCGGCAAGGGGCAAAGCTGGTTCAACCGGATCAGTGCCGGATTGTTCGGGGGTGCGGGTGCCGCTTCCTTGCTCAGTAGTCACTGAGACCCTAATTACAGCTCCTCTTCCCTGCTGCCCTCCTGATTCGCGAAATCATTCAGGAGGGCAGACCCCCGCCAATAGCTACCCCCCCCTGCCTCATGCATCGGGTGTTATATCCATAGCCTGTTACTGGCGCGCCGCTCTTTACCGATGCAACAACCCCGCGACATACAGTTCTTTTTTGCGGAAAACCCGCAACACATAGAAACAACGTCATATATATTTATACTTCGATCTGCTGACACTTCGCCATTCTGATAGAAAGCGAGTGAATTCTTGAATGTTGACCACATTCGGGTATATCGAGCCGTATTCAGAAAATACCTGCTCATATTTTCTTGAATCATGACTCCCTTCACGCGCACACCGACTATCTCGCAATCTATTGGACTACAACAAATGGCCAAGCCACCGGTAAAAATTAAAACGCCCGATTCCGATTCATCTGGCGGCACTTCGACTACGACGAGAGTTCCTTCGGAGACTATTCAACCCTCCGGTAACCGGACCACTACCGAACAGCCTGATTTTCACTGGCCGGGAAGGGATACAACGTCCGAGACACTGCCCCGCGAACTTTCGGCAGACATCGATCCACCTTCAAAATCCGCAATCATGATTACCGATCTTCCGGTTCTTGGGCGCTCTTCGCCAGAGTTCCCCGACGACATGCATATTTACAGGCCCGCGCTCGGCGACGACCTGGTACTCATTGATAATTCTGGAATCTCACGCAGTCGTGACGGCTCGTTGTATGCTCACATGGAAGACATCGGTGATGTGCTTATTCGGATAAACCCAAACGGCCAATACGAAATCAAGACGGCATCGGCACACCTTATGGTGCTGGAGAAAATCGAAGGTAAACCACTATGGCGAAAAAAGAACGCCGGTTCTCGTCCGACGAAAACAGGCGAAAACGAACCTTCTCCTGAGCTCGGACAACCTGTAAGCCTCAACGAGTTGATCATTCCAAGAGCATACGCCAAGTCCCTGACGACGCCAGACACCAACGGAATTCGTCGAGACACAGCGACTCGTCGAGACACTATCGAGAGGATATATGTCGATCTTGAGAACGGCACTACTGTCATGGTCGTGCCCACAGGGGACGGGAGATACCAGGCGACGACCGCCAGGGTGCTGATCCCCGATGGCCCCGTACTGGAAAGAATCGGAAGGACGATGCAGTGGCGGATCGAAGAAGCCAGCCCAGGACCCGGCAAGCGCCCACGCCTTGAGCAACCCGTCGACACTGTGCACACCGTTACCCAGCCCGGCCCTTCAGACCCGGATACGGTCTGGAATGGCAGGTGGCAGCCGAACGCGGGGGGCGCCATTCAGCCGTTCGCCTTACGCCATTCCAGGCATGCAGCAAAATTCAGATTGGAAAAGAACTCATGGACTTCGCAGAATCCTTTTTACCCGTTCACGAGTGAAGTAGGCCGCATGCCCCACTACAAAGCGCTTCTTGAGCGGGGTTCTGCGTTATTGAAAGCAGCGACCAGCGCTGACAATATCAAACTGAAAATAGAGACGTTTACTCAATGGGGGATGAAAATCGACCTCCATTCGCTAGCCTTTTTCAAGTTACCAGGTCAAGTGGTCACTGAAGTAACAACCATCGACGGCGGACTGATCGCCGACCTTGTCAATCAACAATCAAATGGCCAGGCCGCTATTCAACGCATTATCGAACCCATGGCGGGCTCAGGCTTTTATGCCAATTACGCCAGGGCCGTAGGGTTCGAAGGAGATATGCTAATAAATGATATCAACCCACTTATTTCATGGAGCCAAAAGGAAATCATCCAACAGCCTGACCGGGTAAAGTACTACATTGATTCCATTAAAGAGGATTTGGTTGCGTTGGGCAAGCAATATGGTTTTGAGTTCAATCCTGTTAACCTCTCGATAAAATTTAAAAGCAAACAAGACAGCCAGGCATTCGTCAAGACCGAACCCGTCAAGAATTTTCGTGATGCGGTAAAGAATTACTTCAACGAGGTCGTGGACGTTGTCGTTGAATTGAAAAACGGAGAATTGGTCATCAGTGACCCGCCCACCCGAAGAGCTTCTGTGAGCGCTCAATTACAAGGCGATGAGCTCGTCATCAGCCTCCCCCCTCCCACTGCTAACGAAAAAGCCTTTCTGGCGGCAGTATTTTATATCACTCAAAACAACAACCAGCGCAACACCAGCATTGTTGAAATAAAAAAGATAAACACCGGAAACCATAGCTTGCATTTCCCTGTTTCCATGATGTTAACAGACGGCCCGACAGTCAAATTATTTTCCGGCGGACTGGCGAACATCAATCACATCAATTACATCAGCCACCTTCATGCAAGCGCAAAGCACCCCACCCATGTCGCGAACGAGGACGGGTGGACGCTATTGGATAGCTTGCGTGACGAAAGCAAAAACAAAAACGATTTAATCATTTTAAGCGGCCATTTCAGCGACACCCATTTATCCGTGGAGGCCTTCATAACAAAAATTGAAAAGCACGTAATGCCCCTGAGTAAAAACGGCGCGAAAGTGATTATTACCAACGCTTACTCACCTCAGAAGGAGACGGCTTTCAATACCTTGGGATTCCACACTTTCAAAAAATCGAGGGACAGCAACCCTACAGGCAAAAGCACAAACATGGCCAAAGGCGATTATTTATTAGCGATAAACAGGAGCGCCATGCAGGCGGCCCAGAGCCTGTAGGGGTCTGGTAAGAAATGGCCCGATCCAGGTCCCGCCGACTCACCACTGGAACGTCGCCTGCAAAGCCATTGGACGCGCAAAAAAAAGCCCGCAGTGTGAGCGGGCGAAAGACCAAAGAAGCTATATGCGCAGTCGCTTCCAGGGTGAGGCAGCTGCTTGGGGGATCAGCTGCCGCGGTACGTGGAATAGCTGTAGGGCGAGATCAGCAACGGCACGTGGTAGTGATCCTGCTCGGCAGAGATGCCAAACCGCAGCACCACCACATCCAGAAACGCCGGTTCCGGAAGCTGCACGCCCCGGGCGCGGTAGTAGTCGCCTGCATGGAATTGAACCTGGTAGACCCCGGAGCGGTAGTCGTCGCCCTGCAGCAGCGGTGCATCGACACGGCCGTCGCTGTTAGTGATCGCGGTGGCGACCAGTTCCAGCTGCGAGCCTTCAACGCGGTACAGCTCGACCTTGATCGAGCTGCCCGGGCAACCGTGTGCAGCGTCTAAAATGTGTGTAGTCAAACGTCCCATTGATTCTGCGCGCCTGGCTGCATGGAGCAGTCAGGCCTCGCGCCTCCCGAAGTCAGTTGAAAAGGAGACCGCAGCGGTTCGGAGCACGAAACGCTGCGGCGAGGCATCGATTAAGACACTTTTACAAAAAATTGTACACAATAAAAATGACATTTTTGCCCTACCCCCGCCATTCCTGGATTGCCTGCGAATCAGCCTTCGCACCATGAAACAAAAGGACCTTCTATCCATTAGCTGACCGATCGGGCAGGTTTCTTGCAACCTCAAGCTATGATGACCGTTAGCGAAATATGCGAAAAAACAGGCTTACAATGTCGATATAAAGTTGTATACAATCATTCCATCGCTGTGACACCGGCCTGTCACCCCAACACCAGGGCTGTCACACAACCTGTCAACACGAACAAGAAGGAAGACTGCAGTGAGCGCTGACTATCCACGCGACCTGATCGGTTACGGCAGTAACCCTCCTCACCCACACTGGCCGGGCAACGCCCGTATCGCCCTGTCCTTCGTCCTCAATTACGAGGAAGGTGGCGAGCGCAATATCCTGCACGGCGACAAGGAATCCGAAGCCTTCCTCTCGGAAATGGTCTCGGCGCAGCCGCTGCAAGGCGCTCGCAACATGAGCATGGAATCCCTGTACGAGTATGGCAGCCGTGCCGGCGTCTGGCGGATTCTGAAACTGTTCAAGGAATTCGACATCCCGCTGACCGTCTTCGCCGTGGCCATGGCCGCCCAGCGTCACCCGGACGTGATCCGCGCCATGGTCGATGCCGGCCACGAGATCTGCAGCCACGGCTATCGCTGGATCGACTACCAGTACATGGACGAAGCCCAGGAACGCGAGCACATGCTCGAAGCGATCCGCGTGCTCACCGAAATCACCGGCGAGCGGCCGCTGGGCTGGTACACCGGCCGCACCGGCCCGAACACCCGTCGCCTGGTGATGGAAGAAGGCGGTTTCCTCTACGACTGCGACACCTACGACGACGACCTGCCCTACTGGGAACCGAACAACCCGACCGGCAAGCCGCACCTGGTGATCCCGTACACCCTGGACACCAACGACATGCGCTTTACCCAGGTCCAGGGGTTCAACAAGGGCGACGATTTCTTCGAATACCTCAAGGACGCATTCGACGTGCTGTATGCCGAAGGCGCCGAAGCACCGAAGATGTTGTCGATCGGCCTGCACTGCCGCCTGATCGGCCGTCCGGCGCGCCTGGCTTCGCTCAAGCGCTTTATCGAATACGCTAAAAGTCATGAACAGGTGTGGTTCAGCCGTCGTGTCGACATTGCTCGCCACTGGCACGAAACCCACCCGTACCAAGGGGCGGCGAAATGAGCCAGTTTCAAACCCTGAAGCCATCGACCCTGAGCCGCGATGCGTTTGTCGCCGCCTTCGCCGACATCTACGAACATTCGCCATGGGTGGCCGAGAAGGCCTTCGACCTGGGCCAGGACGCTTCGATCGACCAGATCGAAACCCTGCACCAGCGCATGAGCGACATCCTGTTGAGCGCCGATCACGAAAGCCAGCTGGCTTTGATCAACGCTCACCCGGACCTGGCCGGCAAAGCTGCCGTCCAGGGCCAACTTACCGCAGCCAGTACGGAAGAACAGTCTGGCGCGGGTATTCACCAATGCACGGCCGAAGAGTTTTCTCGCTTCACCGAGCTGAACGACGCCTACAAGGCCAAGTTCAGGTTTCCCTTCATCATGGCGGTAAAAGGCAGCAACCGGCATCAGATCCTCGCGGCGTTCGAAACGCGCATTCACAACCCGGAAGACACCGAGTTCAAATGCGCGCTGGCGCAGATCAACAAGATTGCCCTGTTCCGATTACTGACCCTATAGCAAGCCTGGCCCGACGTTGATGAACGCAAATGACGCCCCGGGCCCTGCAAGCATCCCAAGCCAACTAATAAAAGGCAGACTAGAAGAATGAAAGCTTACGCCGTACCTTTCGAGAAGTTCGTCAACCTGGCCGACGCCCGCCTGGGCACCAAAATCATCTCGGTCACCGATGACTGGTTCGCTGATGCAAACCGCCTGTTCCAGCCGACCCCGGCTGAGTGGAAGGAGGGCGTGTTCGATGACAACGGCAAGTGGATGGACGGCTGGGAGTCGCGCCGCAAGCGCTTCGAAGGCTACGACAGCGCCGTGATCCGCCTGGGCGTACCGGGCTCGATCAAAGGCGTGGACATCGACACTTCATTCTTCACCGGCAACTTCCCGCCGTCTGCCTCCCTGGAAGCCTGCTTCCTGGCCTCGGGCGAGCCGGACGATAACACCCAGTGGACTGAAGTGCTGTCCGCCGTCGAGCTGCAGGGCAACAGCCACCACTACCACGAAATCAGCAATGACAAGGCCTTCAGCCACCTGCGTTTCAACATCTACCCGGATGGCGGCGTGGCCCGTCTGCGCGTGTACGGCATTCCGTTCCGCGACTGGTCCGCTATCGGTGACAACGAGCAAGTCGACCTGGCTGCAGCCCTCAACGGTGGCCGCGCCCTCGCCTGCTCCGACGAACACTTCGGGCGCATGAGCAACATTCTCAACCCGGGCCGCGGCATCAACATGGGCGACGGCTGGGAAACCGCACGCCGTCGTACGCCAGGCAATGACTGGGTAATCGTCGCGCTGGGTCATGCCGGCGAGATCGAAAAAGTCATCGTCGACACCCTGCACTTCAAGGGCAACTACCCGGACACTTGCTCGATCCAGGGCGCGTTCGTCAAGGGCGGCACCGACAGCCAGATCGAAACCCAATCGCTGTTCTGGCGCGAACTGCTGCCGGCGCAGAAACTGGAGATGCACGCCGAACACACCTTCGCCGAGCAGATCAAGGCGCTGGGCCCGATCACCCACATCCGCCTGAACGTGTTCCCGGATGGTGGTGTGAGCCGCCTGCGGGTTTTGGGCAAGGTCGCGAAGTAATGCTGAGCCTGTAGGAGCCGGCTTGCCGGCGAAGGCGTCAGTGAGGGCGCCTTCGCTGGCAAGCCAGCTCCTACAAAAGCAGCACCCCACACATTTGAGATTAAGAAGACCAGCATGCGCACATTGACGATTGAACCGCTGACCAAAGAAGCTTTCGCCCCTTTCGGTGACGTGATCGAAACCGACGGCAGCGATCACTTCATGATCAACAACGGTTCGACGATGCGCTTTCACAAACTGGCGACGGTGGAAACCGCCACGCCAGAGGACAACGCGATCATCAGCATCTTCCGCGCCGACGCGCAGGACATGCCGCTGACCGTCTGCATGCTGGAGCGTCACCCGCTGGGCAGCCAGGCTTTCATTCCGCTGCTCGGCAACCCCTTTCTGATCGTGGTCGCGCCACTTGGCGATGTACCTGTATCGGGCTTGGTCCGCGCCTTCCTCACCAACGGCAGGCAGGGCATTAATTACCATCGCGGCGTTTGGCACCATCCGGTGCTGACGATCGAAAAGCGGGATGACTTCCTGGTGGTTGATCGCAGTGGCAAAGGCAACAACTGCGATGAGCATTTTTTCAAAGAGGATGAGCGTTTGATCCTTGCCCCCCACCAATAAGAGAAGGTCCGATCACGCGACATAAGCGTGACGGGCGAGAGGTAAAGACTGTGGAAGCACATCTGTTGGAATGGCTGAACCTGAGCGTACGCTGGGTTCACATGATTACTGGCGTGGCCTGGATCGGTGCGTCTTTCTATTTCGTCTGGCTGGAGAACAACCTCAACCGCGTCAACCCGAAAAGCGGCCTGGCCGGCGACTTGTGGGCGATCCACGGCGGCGGCATCTATCACCTGGAAAAATACAAACTGGCCCCACCGACCATGCCGGACAACCTGCACTGGTTCAAATGGGAAGCCTACTTCACCTGGTTGTCGGGGATCGCGCTGCTGTGCGTGGTGTTCTACTCCAACCCGACGCTGTACCTGCTGGCACCGGGCAGCACCCTGAGCGGTCCTGAAGGCGTGGCCATCGGTCTTGGCTCGTTGTTCATCGGCTGGTTCATCTACTCCTTCCTCTGCGATTCGGCCCTGGGCAAACGCCCTGCCCTGCTGGGTTTCATCCTGTTCGTCCTGATCATTGGCGCCGCCTACGGCTTCAGCAAGGTGTTCAGCGGTCGTGGCGCGTACCTGCACGTCGGCGCGATCATCGGCACCATCATGGTCGGCAACGTGTTCCGCATCATCATGCCGGCGCAACGGGCACTGGTGGCGGCGATCGCCGAGAACCGCACACCCGATCCGGCGCTGCCGGCCAAAGGCCTGCTGCGTTCGCGTCACAACAACTACTTCACCTTGCCGGTGCTGTTCATCATGATCAGCAACCACTTCCCGAGCACCTACGGCAGCCAATACAACTGGCTGATCCTGGCCGGTATCGCGGTGCTGGCGGTGTTGGTGCGTCACTACTTCAACACCCGCCACGACAGCCACAAATATGCCTGGACCCTGCCCGTGGCAGCGGTGGGCATGATTTGCCTGGCCTATGTGTCCGGTCCGAAGCCGATGTCCAGCGCGCCTGAAGTGGCCAACGCCCCGGCGAAGATCGAATACCAGCCTCTGCCGGAAACAGCAGTGGGCGGTGGTTTGAAACCGGCTGAAGCAAAACCCGCAGAAGCGCCTGCCGCCGCACCGGCGCAAGCGTCCAACGCAGGTCCGGGCTTTGACAAGGTGCACAACGTGATTCAGGAACGCTGCACGGTCTGTCATTCGGCCAAACCGACCAGCCCGCTGTTCAGTGCGGCTCCGGCGGGCGTGATGTTCGACACCCCCGAGCAGATCCGCCAGAACGCCGCGCGGATCCAGGCGCAAGCCGTCACCAGCCAGATCATGCCGCTGGGCAACATCACCCAGATGACCCAGCAGGAACGTGACTTGATCGGTGCGTGGATTGTGCAGGGTGCTCCGACTCAATAATCGCTAAAAGCTTCGCGGGCAAGCCTCGCTCCTACAGGGACACTGCATATCCGTAGGAGCGAGGCTTGCCCGCGAACGGCCGCAACGCGGTCTACCTGTTGCAAATAATCACAAGAATAAAAAAGATCCGAGGTGTTGCATGTCCGAGCTATCCGAAGCCCGCATCCCCGACGCACCCGCCATTCAGCGTTTGCCCCTTTTGCAACTGATCCTGGTGGGCCTGCAACACGTATTGCTGATGTACGGCGGAGCCATCGCCGTGCCGCTGATCATCGGACAGGCCGCCGGCCTGAGCCGTGAAGAAATCGCCTTCCTGATCAACGCCGACCTGCTGGTCGCCGGGATAGCCACCATCGTCCAATCGCTGGGCATCGGCCCCATGGGCATCCGCATGCCGGTGATGATGGGCGCCAGTTTCGCGGCCGTCGGCAGCATGGTGGCGATGGCCGGCATGCCGGGCATCGGCATGCAGGGGATCTTCGGCGCGACCATCGCCGCCGGGTTCTTCGGCATGCTCATCGCGCCGTTCATGTCCAAGGTCGTACGTTTCTTCCCGCCGCTGGTCACCGGCACGGTCATCACCTCGATCGGTTTGTCGCTGTTTCCCGTGGCGGTGAACTGGGCCGGTGGCGGCGCTGGCGCCGCACAATTCGGCTCGCCGATTTACCTGGCCATCGCCGCTCTGGTACTGGCCACCATTCTGCTGGTTCATCGCTTCATGCGCGGTTTCTGGGTCAACATTTCCGTGCTGATCGGCATGTGCCTGGGCTACGTGATCTGCGGCTTGATCGGCATGGTCGACCTCAGCGGCATGGCCCAGGCGCCGTGGCTGCAAATCGTCACTCCACTGCATTTCGGCATGCCGAAGTTTGAGCTCGCACCGATTCTTTCGATGTGCCTGGTGGTGGTGATCATCTTCGTCGAGTCCACCGGGATGTTCCTCGCGCTGGGCAAGATCACCGGCCAGGAAGTCTGCCCGCGGATGCTGCGTCGCGGTTTGCTCTGCGATGCAGGTGCTTCGTTCTTTGCCGGGTTCTTCAATACCTTCACCCACTCCTCGTTCGCCCAGAACATCGGCCTGGTGCAGATGACTGGCGTGCGCTGCCGCTCGGTAACGATTGTCGCCGGCGGTTTGCTGGTGGTGCTGAGCCTGCTGCCGAAAGCGGCCTTCCTGGTGGCGTCGATTCCACCGGCGGTATTGGGCGGTGCGGCCATCGCCATGTTCGGCATGGTCGCCGCCACCGGGATCAAGATTCTCCAGGAAGCCGACATCGGTGACCGCCGCAATCAGTTGCTGGTGGCCGTCAGCATCGGCATGGGGTTGATCCCGGTGGTGCGCCCGGAATTCTTCGCGCACCTGCCGTTGTGGATGAGCCCGATTACCCACAGCGGCATCGCGATGGCCACGCTGAGTGCGCTGGCGCTGAACCTGCTGTTCAACATCCTCGGCGGGGCCGAACGCGCGGCAGTAAACGACTGCCACGCTCACCCGCATTGACCCACTGACGCCGTCCCCCCCCCCGTAAACCCGGTAATGGCACAAACCCTGTAGGAGCCGGCTTGCCGGCGAAGGCGGTGTGTCAGACGACATTGATGGTGGATCTTCTGGCCTCTTCGCTGGCAAGCCAGCTCCTACAGAGGTCAGTGGCTTCCTGCGCCTCAAACAATAAAAACAAGAGGGAGCAACAGATGATTCGGACACAGACAAACATGTTGTTGTGCGGTGGTCTTCTGGTCGCCAGTCAGGCCATGGCCGGCGATTTACTGCTGTGGCAAACCAACAGCCTCAGCTACCTGTACGGCAAGGACTTCGCGGTCAATCCGTCGATCCAGCAAACGGTGACGTTCGAGCATGCCGACCGCTGGAAGTACGGCGACAATTTCCTGTTCGTCGACAGCACGTACTACAACGGCGAGAAGGATCGGAACAAAGGCGTTCACGCCTATTACGGCGAGTTCAGTCCGCGCCTCTCCTTCGGCAAAATCCTTGACCGCCGCTTCGAATTCGGCCCGATCAAGGACGTGTTGCTGGCCATGACCTACGAGAATGGCGAAGACGACACCGAGGCCTATCTGATCGGCCCCGGTTTCGACCTCGCGGTACCGGGCTTCAACTTTTTCACCTTGAACTTCTACTATCGCCAGACCGAAGGCTCGCGTCCCGGCGACGATGTCTGGCAGATCACGCCGGCCTGGTCCTACTCCCTGCCATTGGGCAACTCGAACCTGTTGATCGACGGCTACATCGACTGGGTCGTGGATAACGACCAGAACTCCCATGGCACTTATCACGCCAACCTGCACTTCAACCCGCAGATCAAGTACGACCTGGGCAAGGCCATGGGCTGGCGGGAGAAACAGGTATACGTCGGCGTCGAATACAGCTATTGGAAAGACAAGTACGGCATCGAAAACAGCGGCAACTTCGACACCAATGAGAACACCACCAGCCTGCTGGTGAAGGTGCATTTCTAAGATGACCCGCAACCACGCCCCCGTCCCGTCGTCGGTGCGCTGTTGCGGGGCACTTGAGACCTGGCCAAGGAGTCAGTATTCTCCGCCGCCGCCCGAATCCGCTTTAAAAAAAAGCCCGGATTTAATTCCTGACCAGAAAGCCAACTTATCCCGGCTCTGGACGGTTCAAAGGCAACCCACTCCCTCTCTCAATCGACTGTTCTCGAGCAGCCGAGCGGGAGTTTTTGTGCTTTGCGCAAACCTTGGCGCAGCGCTTGCCAGCAGCCCTGAAGCGGACCGATTGGACGATTTTCTACAGCTTGAGAAAAAGGCGTCAGACCAGAACGCCGACCTTAGAAAAATAACGTGGAACACCAACTTTTTGGGAGCAACCGAATGAAACGTACGTGCACTAGCCTGATGCTCGCGGGATCCTTGCTGGCCGGTGGCCAGGCCATGGCCGGCGACTTGCTGCAATGGCAGAACAACAGCCTGACCTACCTGTATGGCAAGGACTTCCAGGTCAACCCGCGCATTCAGCAGACCGTGACCTTCGAGCATGCCGACGCCTGGACCTATGGGGATAACTTTTTCTTCGTCGACAAGATCTTCTACAACGGCGAAAAAAACTTCAACGCCGGCCCGAACACCTATTACGGTGAGTTCCAGCCGCGCATTTCCCTGGGCAAGGTCCTCGACCAGAAAATCGAATTCGGCCCGATCAAAGACGTCCTGCTGGCCATGACCTACGAGTTCGGTGAAGGCGATACCGAGTCCTACCTGATCGGCCCGGGTTTCGACCTGGCAATCCCGGGCTTCGACTACTTCCAGCTGAACTTCTATCAGCGCCACACCGAAGGCAGCCGTGCGGGCGACAACGTCTGGCAGATCACGCCGGTGTGGTCCTACACCATTCCCGTGGGCAACTCGAGCATCCTGATCGATGGCTTCATGGATTGGGTGGTGGACAACGACTCGAACTCCAAAGGCGATTATCACGCCAACCTGCACTTCAACCCGCAGGTTAAATATGACTTGGGTAAAGCGCTGAATTTTGGTGAGAAGCAGTTGTATGTGGGGGTGGAGTACGACTACTGGTCGGATAAGTACGGGATCAAGGACAGCCAGGTGTTCAAGACCGATCAGAGCACTACGAGCTTTTTGGTGAAGTTGCACTTCTGATTCATTGGCGTCTATGAGGACGCTTCGCGAGCAAGCCCTAATGTTAGACAGTTAAGCGAAATCCCTGTGGGAGCGAGCCTGCTCGCGAAAGCGGTGTGTCAGGCGACATTAATATTGACTGGGCCGCCGCCTTCGCGAGCAGGCTCGCTCCCACAGGTTTTGTGTCGTCCGCCGATTATGTGAACGATATAAAACCTGTGGGAGCGAGCTTGCTCCGGGCCGCGTTCCGACGATGGCCACACCACCGATCTCAAGCCGGAACGACCGGCTCCGCCAACCCCAGAAACCGGGACAACTCATCCCGCTTGGCCAACGCATCCCGCCGCCCCAGATCAATCAACTCGCTGCAATACCCCGCCTCGAACAGCAGATAACTCAACACCCCCGCCCCGCTGGTCTTGGTCGCCCCCGGCCCGCGCAGGAACAGGCGCAGCGCCGCCGGCAGTTCCTGGCGATGGCGCGCGGCGATTTCGTCGATCGGCTGGCTTGGCGAAATCACCAACACCTCTACCGGTGCCACGCCGAGCGTGCGGGTCGGTGTGCCGTCGGGCAGCAGATGACTGAACTGATTGAGCCGTTGCAGCAACTCGATATCGCTTTCCAGGCTGTCAATGAACGTGCTGTTGAGCATGTGCCCGCCGATCTGCGCCAGGGTCGGCTGCTGGCCGGTGTAGGCACGTTGCAGCGGTTGCTGCGGGTCGACGCTGCGGGGGTTGCCGCTGACGCCCACCACCAGCACGCGGCTGGCGCCCAGGTGCAGGGCCGGGCTGATCGGTGCCGATTGGCGTACCGCGCCATCGCCGAAATATTCTTCGCCGATTTTCACCGGTGCGAACAACAGCGGAATGGCAGAGCTGGCGAGCAAGTGCTCGACGGTCAACTGTGTGGGCACGCCGATTCGTCGATGGCGCAACCAGGCGTCGATGGTGCCGCCGCCCTGATAAAAGGTCACTGCCTGGCCCGACTCGTAACCGAACGCAGTCACCGCCACTGCCTGCAGTTGCTGCTGCGCAATGGCCTCGTCAATACCGCTCATGTGCAGTTTGTCGTTGAGCAACCCGCGCAGCGGCGAACTGTTGAGCAGGGCCACCGGAACCCGGGCACCGATGCCCAGCAGACTGTGACTGACAAAACGGCTGGCCTGTTGGATCACCCCGGGCCAGTCACTGCGCAGTACCAGGTGACTGCGAAAGCCCTGCCAGAATGCGGTAAGCCCCTCGATGGCGCCGCGAAAATCCATCGCCCCACTGGCCAGGCTGACCGCGTTGATCGCCCCGGCCGACGTGCCGACGATCACCGGAAACGGATTGCTGGCACCCACCGGCAGCAGTTCGGCAATCGCCGCCAGCACCCCGACCTGATAGGCCGCCCGGGCCCCGCCACCGGAAAGAATCAAGCCTGTGACCGGTTCAGCAGGACTCATGGCAATCTCCATCGTGCTGGATCGGATGTCATTGCGCCAACCCTGCCTAATAAAATACCTGATACCTGTAGGAGCGAGCTTGCTCGCGAAGGTCGTCAACGATTACGTTCGCAGCCTGACACACCGCGGTGGTCTCAAGTTTTTCGCGAGCAAGCTCGCTCCTACAGGGATCGATCAATCGCGTTTGGCGTACAGCTTGGGCTCGCCCGGCGGGCGGCTCTTGAAGCGGCGATGAGCCCACAAATATTGCTGCGGACATTCGCGCAACACGCCTTCGACCCACTGATTGATGCGAATGCAGTCGGCTTCTTCGCTCTCGCCGGGGAAACCCTCGAGCGGCGCATGGATCACCAGGCGGTAACCGCTGCCATCCGCCAGGCGCTGCTGGGTGAACGGCACCACCAGCGCCTTGCCCAGCCGCGCAAACTTGCTGGTGGCGGTGACGGTCGCGGCCTGAATGCCGAACAGCGGCACGAAGATACTTTGCTTGGCGCCGTAGTCCTGGTCCGGTGCGTACCAGATGGCCCGGCCGGCCCGCAGCAGCTTGAGCATGCCCCGCACGTCGTCGCGCTCCACCGCCAGCGAGTCGAGGTTGTGCCGCTCGCGACCGCGGCGCTGGATGTAGTCGAACAACGGATTCTTGTGCTCGCGGTACATGCCGTCGATGGTGTGCTGCTGGCCGAGCAGCGCCGCGCCGATTTCCAGCGTGGTGAAGTGCACGGCCATCAGGATCACGCCCTTGCCTTCACGCTGGGCCTTTTGCAAGTGCTCCAGCCCTTCGACATGGGCCAGCTTGGCCAGACGCTCGCGCGACCACCACCAGCTCATCGCCATCTCGAAAAACGCGATGCCGGTGGAGGCAAAGTTTTCCTTGAGCAGCCGCTTGCGCTCGGCAGCGGTTTTTTCAGGGAAGCACAGCTCGAGATTGCGCTTGGCAATGCGCCGTCGGTCGCCCGCCACTCGATACATCAATGCACCCAGGGCGCGACCGATGCCCAGCAATGCCGGGTACGGCAACTGGACAATCAGCCACAACAGCCCCAGCCCGCACCACAGCGGCCAGAAACGTGGAGAAAGAAATGCTGTTCGAAAACGCGGGCGATCCATTAAAGCTTCCGTCAAGACAGTGGCCGCGCATTCTACATCGTTCGACCCGGCTTGCGGCCCGCGGGCGTTCTCGTTATAAGTCTCGGCACTTTTAGTGACAAGCCGTTGTACGCCGACATGAGCAAAATCGATCCGCTAGACCAAGATCCCGTGTTCCAGTTGAAGGGCAGCATGCTTGCCATCACGGTGCTGGAACTGGCCCGTAACGACCTCGAGAACCTCGATCGGCAACTGGCCGCCAAGGTGGCCCAGGCGCCTAATTTCTTCAGTAACGCGCCGTTGGTGCTGGCCCTGGACAAACTGCCGCCCCACGAAGGCGCCGTCGATCTGCCCGGCCTGATGCGCATCTGCCGCCAGCACGGCCTGCGCACCCTGGCGATCCGGGCCAGCCGCATCGAGGACATCGCCGCCGCCATCGCGGTCGACCTGCCGGTGCTGCCGCCGTCCGGCGCCCGGGAACGTCCGCTGGACCCGTACGAAGGCGAGGTGAAGAAAAAACCGGAAAAACCGCCGGAGCCGACGCTCAAGCCGACCAAGATCATCACGTCGCCGGTACGGGGTGGGCAGCAGATTTATGCCCAGGGTTGCGATCTGGTGGTGGTCTCGTCGGTCAGTCCGGGGGCGGAACTTCTCGCCGATGGGAACATCCATGTATACGGCCCGATGCGTGGTCGTGTATTGGCCGGGGTCAAAGGCGACACCAAAGCCAGGATTTTCTGCCAGCAGATGAGCGCTGAACTAGTCTCCATTGCAGGTCACTACAAAGTTTCGGAGGATCTGCGTCGCGACCCTTTGTGGGGGTCGGGCGTGCAGGTCAGCCTGTCGGGCGATGTGTTGAACATCATTCGGCTTTAACGGATACTGCCGCATTTTCCAAACATCTCTAAAACGCAGCGAAAACGGCTCAAACGAAGTAGGAAAAAGGCTACAAGTAGTGTTTACCGCAAGTAAGTGCCGCTCTGAACCGGATTCCAGCCAAGGCTGTCCGACTGCAGTAGTTTTTCAAGAGATGTTTTTCAGGGGCTAAATGTCCTTTTTCCTTAGGGGTGAAACACCTTGGCCAAGATTCTCGTGGTTACATCCGGCAAGGGTGGTGTGGGTAAGACCACCACCAGCGCCGCTATCGGTACCGGCCTCGCTCTGCGTGGTCACAAAACAGTCATCGTCGACTTCGACGTCGGCCTGCGTAACCTCGACCTGATCATGGGTTGCGAGCGCCGCGTGGTGTATGACTTCGTCAATGTCGTGAACGGCGAAGCCAACCTGCAGCAGGCGCTGATCAAAGACAAGCGCCTGGAAAACCTCTACGTACTGGCCGCCAGTCAGACCCGCGACAAAGACGCGCTGACTGTCGAAGGCGTGGAAAAGGTCCTGATGGCGCTCAAGGAAGACTTCGAATTCGTCGTCTGCGACTCCCCGGCCGGCATCGAGAAAGGTGCTCACCTGGCGATGTATTTCGCCGATGAAGCGATCATCGTGACCAACCCGGAAGTGTCCTCGGTACGTGACTCGGACCGCATGCTCGGCCTGCTGGCCAGCAAGTCGCGCCGCGCGGAAAAGGGCGAAGATCCGATCAAGGAACACTTGTTGTTGACCCGTTACAACCCACAACGGGTCAGTGACGGCGAAATGCTCGGCGTCGAAGACGTCAAGGAAATCCTGGCGGTCGCCCTGCTGGGTGTCATTCCGGAATCCCAGGCGGTACTCAAGGCTTCCAACTCCGGCGTGCCGGTGATTCTCGACGATCAGAGCGACGCCGGCCAGGCGTACAGCGATGCAGTCGATCGCCTGCTGGGTAAAACCGTGGAACATCGCTTCCTCGATGTCACGAAGAAGGGGTTCTTCGAGCGCCTGTTTGGAGGTAGGTAAATGAACATTTTTGACTTCTTTCGTGCCAACAAGAAGCCAAGCACTGCCTCGGTAGCGAAAGAGCGTCTACAGATCATCGTGGCGCATGAACGCGGTCAACGCAGTACGCCGGACTACTTGCCAGCCTTGCAGAAGGAACTGGTGGAAGTGATCCGCAAGTACGTCAATATCGGGTCCGATGACGTGCACGTCGCGCTGGAAAACCAGGGCAGCTGCTCGATTCTGGAACTCAATATCACCCTGCCGGATCGCTGAGTCGATCCGAAAGGAGCCACGGCGGCTCGATCAATCGGGCGCCCTTTATCCTGTAGGAGCCGGCTTGCTGGCGATAGCATCAACGCGGTGTATCAGTAACACCGCGTTGCCCGCATCGCCAGCAAGCCGGCTCCTACAGAAAGGGGCGTACAGGTGATCGAGCCGCCGTTGGCATTTGTTACGAGGCTGTTTTAATGCCGTTGTCCAACATCCGCATCATCCATCAGGACGCCGCCGTACTGGTGGTGGATAAACCGACCCTGTTGCTCTCCGTCCCTGGTCGGGCCGACGACAACAAGGACTGCCTGATTACCCGACTGCAAGAAAACGGCTACCCGGAAGCGCGAATCGTCCATCGCCTGGATTGGGAAACGTCCGGCATCATTCTGCTGGCCCGGGATCCGGACACCCATCGCGAGCTGTCTCGGCAATTTCACGACCGCGAAACCGAAAAAGCCTACACCGCATTGTGCTGGGGCCAACCGGAACTCGACAGTGGCAGTATCGATCTGCCGCTGCGTTACGACCCGCCGACCAAGCCGCGCCACGTGGTGGACCATGAGTTCGGCAAGCATGCCCTGACCTTCTGGCGAGTGCTGGAACGGTGCGGTGACTGGTGCCGCGTCGAACTGACACCGATCACCGGCCGCTCCCATCAACTGCGCGTGCACATGCTGTCCATCGGTCACCCACTGCTGGGTGACGGGCTCTATGCGCACGAACAGGCCCTGGCCGCCTGGCCGCGCCTTTGCCTGCACGCCAGCATGCTCGGCTTCACCCATCCGCAAACCGGCGAACGCTTGCGCTTCGAATGCCCGGCACCGTTTTAAGCACACCGCTTCAGAGAAAGGATAGTCATCCGGATGAGTTGTACCGATTGCCTGGCGATACCCGTCGAAAAAACCCGACACCAGCTGCTTTACCTGATCTACGGCGACCATGACGTGTACCGGCGGGAAGCCAAGTTCAGTATCTTGACCGCACTGTCCCACGCCACGAACGGCAAGCTGCCGAGCATCAGAATCCTCACGGATCGTCCGCAGGACTATGCCGGCTGGCCAGTGGAAACCGTCCCCCTGACCCAGGAAACCCTGGACCTGTGGCAAGGCGCAAACGGCTATCACCATCGTCGCAAGGCCTGCGCGATCGCCTATGGGCTGACGCTGGCGCAAAAGACCCTGTTCGTCGACACCGATACCTTGTTCACCCGCGATCCGATGCAGATACTCGAGCGGATCGAGCCTGGGCAGTACTTGATGGACCGGTTTGAATACGACTGGAAAAACGTCCACGAACGCCCTGACTATGTGAAGCTCGGCGATTGCCTGCGCGCTCACGGCGTTAGCGCGAATAACGGTTTCAAGCTGTTCAATAGCGGCGTGTGCGGCGTGACCGATTGCGATACGGCGCTGTTCGACGCGTCCATCCGCTTCATCGACGAATGGACCCGCGACGGCTTCGATATTCATACCATCGAGCAGATCGCCCTGTCGTTCGCCCTGCACGGCAAGCCTGTGGGTGAAACCAGCAAGTCCATCTATCACTACTTTGCCGATAAACGCTTTTTCCACGCGATGCAGGCGCTGTTCTTCACTCGGCATGGCGAGGCATTCAGTCAGAACCTGGTCGAACTGTGCCGTGATGTGCCGCGGGTGAAACCCTTTCCTCCGGCCTGGCAGCGGCTGAAAATAAAATGGAAGCTACGTCACCAGAGCGGCCCGCTGAGAAAGGTCGGACGCGATCTGCTGTACGGCAGCGCAGCACCCGATCACCCGTACCACGCGGCTTGCCGTCACGAGTGGTGGGAAAGCGCCTCCCGGGAGATTCTCCGCTGGGACCGCAGCCGTCAGAAAAAGCTGCTGGAGACGAAGCAGGGCTGGCCCGCGCAACTGCCCCGGCCGGAAAAGCCCGAGGATGAGCGGATCATCATGCAGTACCTGAAAAACCGGGTCGGGGCGGCGAGCTGACCTGAGCGGTACACGTCAGGCCCAAAGCCCCCGACCAATACGTTAAACTGGCTCCACTGCTGTCTGGAGCTACTTATGCGCGAAGAGTTGAACCAAGGCCTGATCGACTTCCTCAAGGCCTCCCCTACCCCCTTTCATGCCACCGCCAGCCTTGTTCAGCGCCTGGAAGCGGCGGGCTTTCAACGCCTGGACGAGCGCGAGCCATGGACCACCGAAACCCATGGTCGCTACTACGTCACCCGTAACGACTCTTCGATCGTCGCGATCAAGATGGGCCGTCATTCGCCGCTGCACGGCGGGATTCGCCTGGTCGGCGCCCACACCGACAGCCCCTGCCTGCGGGTCAAGCCCCAGCCGGAACTGCAACGCCAGGGCTTCTGGCAACTGGGCGTGGAAGTGTATGGCGGCGCGCTGCTGGCGCCGTGGTTCGATCGCGACCTGTCGCTGGCCGGGCGCGTGACCTTCCGCCGCGACGGCAAGGTCGAGAGTCAGTTGGTCGACTTCAAGGCACCGATCGCCACGATCCCGAACCTGGCCATTCACCTCAATCGCGAAGCCAACATGGGTTGGGCCATCAACGCCCAGACCGAGCTGCCACCGATCCTCGCGCAATTTGCCGGTGACGAACGGGTCGACTTCCGCGCCGTGCTCACCAACCAGCTCACCCTCGAGCATGGGCTGAACGCCGACGTGGTGCTCGATTACGAGCTGAGCTTCTACGATACCCAGAGCGCCGCGATCATTGGCCTGCATGGCGACTTCATCGCCGGCGCGCGCCTGGACAACCTGCTGTCGTGCTACGCCGGCCTGCAAGCCTTGCTGACGACCGAGACCGACGAAACCTGCGTGCTGGTCTGCAATGACCACGAAGAAGTCGGCTCCAGCTCCGCCTGCGGTGCCGATGGCCCGATGCTCGAGCAAACCTTGCGTCGCCTGCTGCCCGAAGGTGATGAGTTCGTACGGACCATTCAGAGATCCCTGCTGGTCTCGGCCGACAACGCCCACGGCGTGCACCCCAACTACGCCGACAAGCACGACGCCAACCACGGCCCGAAACTCAATGCCGGCCCGGTGATCAAGGTCAACAGCAACCAGCGCTACGCCACCAACAGCGAAACCGCCGGGTTCTTCCGCCATCTGTGCATGGCCGAAGAAGTCCCGGTGCAGAGCTTCGTGGTGCGCAGCGACATGGGCTGCGGCTCGACCATCGGCCCGATCACCGCCAGCCACCTGGGCGTGCGCACCGTCGACATCGGCTTGCCGACGTTCGCCATGCACTCGATCCGCGAGCTGTGCGGCAGCCATGACCTGGCGCACCTGGTCAAGGTGCTGGGCGCGTTCTACGCCTGCCGCGAGTTGCCGTAACCGCCCATGACCCTTGTAGGAGCGAGCTTGCTCGCGAAGAACCTGAGAGCGCCACGGGGTGTCAGGCTTCAAGCGTTATCGTTCACGTCCATCGCGAGCAAGCTCGCTCCTACAGGGATTTGCGTAAACCTGTAGGAGCGAGCCTGCTCGCGAAGAACCTGAGAGCGCCACGGGGTGCCAGGTTTCGAGCGTTATCGTTCACGCCCATCGCGAGCAAGCTTGCTCCTACAGGGATTCGCGTAAACCTGTAGGAGCAAGCTTGCTCCTACAGTTCAAAAGCCACCTAGACTTCAATCATCCCCTTCGACAAGGCAGTCGCCCATGATCACGATGTCTTCGTTCCACGCCATGCTGATCCCGATTCTCGCCGGGATGATCATGCTGGCAATCGGCTTCAATTTCCGCGACAAGAACCTCGGCGTGTTCGCGATGTGGATCGGCATGCTGACGATCCTCGCCACCGTGGTGTTCAAGATCCTCGCCAAACTCAACGAATAAATCCTCAACCCCGGCTCGCATTGATTTTGACGGGCTCGTACACTCGGTCGATCCGCTCATCCGAGGTTGACCGCCTAGTGTTCGCTCGTCTTTTTGCCCTGCCATCTCTTTTCTTCGTCTGCCTGATGACGCTGCTGCCGCTGGCCCCTGCCCAGGCGGTCGGTTTGCCGGGCTTGCTCGGCGGTTCGGCGAAAACCCAGCCCGAGGCGCAAGAACCCCTGGGCCAGTCCCTGGACGAAGTCATCAAGTCGCTGGAGAACGATCAGCAACGGACCCAGTTGCTGACCGACCTGAAAAAACTGCGCGATGCCACCCTCAAAGCCCGGCCCGCCACTGAAGAAGGCGTTCTGGGTCTGATCGGCGGCACCCTGGCCAATTTCGAAAAACAGTTTTCCGGCGCCGACAGCCCGCTCACGCGCTGGACCCAAGAGTTCGAACTGGCCGAGGATGAACTGGCGGCGCTGGTGTTGCCGGCCAATGAATGGCTGCCGATCATCTTTGCCTTCGCCATGATCCTGATGGTCTGGAGCCTGCTGGCCGCCGCGCTGATCTGGCTCGGGCACCGGGTGCGGATGCGCTTCGGCCTGACCGAAGAACTGCCGCAACACCCCAGGGCCCTGGACATGCTGCGTTTTGCCCTGCGCAAACTCGGGCCGTGGCTGATTGCCCTGGTCATCACGGTGTACATGAGCTACGCCCTGCCCTCGTCGCTGGGCAAAAGCCTGGCCATGGTGCTGGCCTATGCGCTGGTGGTCGGTACCTGCTTCTCGGCGATCTGCGTGATCGCGTTTTCCGTGCTCGACGGCCCGCACCGCCACCGCGCCTTGTACATCCTGCGCCATCAGGCCTTTCGGCCGCTGTGGCTGATCGGCAGTTTCGCCGCCTTCGGTGAAGCCCTGAGTGACCCGCGACTGGTGGCCAGCCTCGGCACTCACCTGGCGCATACCGCCGCGACGATCGCCAACGTGCTGGCGGCGCTGTCCACGGGGTTGTTCATCCTGCGGTTCCGCCGCCCGATCGCCCATTTGATCCGCAACCAACCGCTGTCCCGACGCCTGACCCGACGCGCCCTGAGCGACACCATCGATATCCTGGGCACCTTCTGGTACGTGCCGGCGCTGGTGCTGGTCGCCATTTCCCTGTTCGCCACGTTCGTCTCGGCCGGCGACACCAGCACGGCATTGCGCCAGTCGCTGATCTGCACCGTGCTGCTGGTGTTGTGCATGGTCATCAACGGGCTGGTGCGCCGCCATTCCCTCAAGCCGCAGCGCAGCGCCAAGCGTCATGCGCTGTACTCCGATCGCCTGAAAAGCTTCTTCTACACCCTCGCCCATCTGCTGGTGTGGCTGGCCTTCATCGAGCTCGGCCTGCGGGTCTGGGGGCTGTCGTTCATCGCCTTCACTGAAGGCGAAGGCCATGAAATCAGCGTCAAATTGTTCAGCCTCGGCGGCACGCTGATTTTTGCCTGGCTGATCTGGATTCTCAGCGACACCGCCGTGCACCACGCCCTCACCCGCTCGCGCAAAGGCCTGGCCAATGCCCGCGCGCAGACGATGATGCCGCTGATCCGCAACGTGCTGTTCGTGGCCATTTTCATCATCGCGCTGATCGTCGCCCTGGCCAACATGGGCATGAACGTCACGCCGCTGCTGGCCGGTGCCGGGGTGATCGGCCTGGCCATCGGTTTCGGTGCCCAGTCGCTGGTCGCCGACCTGATCACCGGGCTGTTCATCATCATCGAAGACTCCCTGGCCATCGACGACTACGTGGACGTCGGCGGCCACCTGGGCACCGTCGAAGGCCTGACCATCCGCACCGTGCGCCTGCGGGACATCGACGGCATCGTCCATACCATTCCGTTCAGCGAAATCAAAAGCATCAAGAACTACTCCCGGGAATTCGGCTACGCGATCTTCCGGGTGGCGGTGCCGTCCAACATGGACATCGATAACGCGATCAAACTGATGCGCGACGTCGGGCAGAAGATGCGCACCGATCCGCTGCAACGGCGCAATATCTGGTCGCCTCTGGAGATCCAGGGCGTCGAGAGTTTCGAGTCGGGCAACGCGATCCTGCGCGCCCGGTTCAAGACCGCGCCGATCAAGCAGTGGGAGGTTTCCCGGGCGTTCAACCTGTCGCTCAAGCGGCATCTGGATGAGGCCGGGCTCGATCTGGCGACGCCACGCATGAGCGTGCAAGTGATCACGGCCGGTGGCGGCCAGGTGCAGGAATAGCACTTAACGCCAGCACTCGGGTGACCTTCATCGATTCCCCCCGACACCGCAACCCTTGTAGGAGCTGGCTTGCCAGCGAAGGCGGAGGGTCGGTTAATACATGTGTCGACTGACACACCGCTTTCGCTGGCAAGCCAGCTCCTACAGGGGACCGTGTTGGCACTGAAGCCAAAAAAACAACAATCATGGAGAGACCCATGCAGCTGACCCGCATTGCCCAAACCTGCTTGCTGACCCTGTTCGGCGCGCTGGCCGGTCACGCCAGCGCCGATACGCTGGAAGGCGCGCGCACGCACATTGCCGAACAGGCCAAGGCCCTGGAGCCCGAGCTGCTGGAAACCCGCCGCGACCTCCACGCCCACCCGGAACTGGGCAACACCGAAAAGCGCACCTCGGAAATGGTCGCCAAGCAACTCCAGGCCATGGGCCTGGAGGTGAAAACCGGTGTCGCCCGCACTGGCGTGGTGGCCATTCTCAAAGGCGCCCTGCCCGGACCGACCGTCGCGTTGCGCGCCGACATGGATGCGCTGCCGGTCAAGGAAGTCTCGGACCTGCCTTTCGCCTCGAAAGCCAAGGGCACCTACCTCGGCAAAGAAGTCGACGTGATGCACGCTTGCGGCCACGACGCGCACACCGCCATCCTGCTGAGCACGGCGAAAATCCTGACCGGCATGCGCGACACCTTGCCCGGCACGGTGGTGTTCTATTTCCAGCCGGCAGAAGAAGGCCCGAGCGATTTCATCCCCGACGGCAAAAACACCTGGGGCGCGAAAATGATGATCGAAGAAGGCGTGATGAAATCGCCGAAACCGGACGCGGTGTTTGGCCTGCACGTCTGGGCCGGCGTTCCCGCCGGCCGGATCGCCTATCGCCCGGGTCCGACCCTGGCCAGCTCCGATGACCTGCGCATCAAGATTCTCGGCAAGCAGACCCACGCCGGACGCCCGTGGGACGGTATCGACCCGATCACCGTCGGGGCGCAGACCATCGTCGGCCTGCAAACCGTGGTCAGCCGCCGTACCGACATCTCGTCTTATCCGTCGGTGGTCAGCATCGGCACGATCAACGGCGGCACCCGCTACAACATCATCCCCGAGTCCGTGGACATGAGCGGCACCATCCGCTCCTATGACTACGGGATCCGCCAGAAGCTGCACGCCGACGTACGCCAGACCGTGGAGAAAATCGCCGAAAGCGGCGGCGCCAAGGCTGAAGTGACGATCATCGAGAAGTACGACCCGACGATCAACAACCCGGCGCTGACCGAGAAAATGCTGCCGACCTTGCGCTGGGCGGCCAAGGACGATGTGGTGCAGGGGCCTTTGGTGGGTGGCGCCGAAGACTTTTCCTTCTACGCCAAAGAGGCGCCGGGGTTGTTTGTATTTTTGGGGGTCACGCCTAAAGACCAGGACATGAGCAAGGCCGCGCCGAATCATAATCCGGGGTTCTTTGTGGATGAGGCGGCGTTGGTGGTCGGCGTGCGAACGCTGGCGTCATTGGCCACGGACTATCTCTACGCCAACGCCAAGCCCTGAGTCAAAATCCAGGCATAAAAAAATCCCCGAACCAGTCGGGGATTTTTTATGTTCGATCAATCAGCCCGAGAGCGGATCAATCTTCGCGATAGCGACGCAGCTTCAACTGCTTGCCGGCAACGCGAGTGTCCTTCAGCTTGGTCAGCAGACGCTCCAGACCATCTTCCGGCAGCTCGACGAGGCTGAAGCTGTCACGCACCTGGATGCGACCGATCGCTTCGCGGGCCAGGCCGCCTTCGTTGAGGATGGCGCCCAGCAGGTTCTTGGCCGCGATACCGTCACGCGCGCCCAGCGCGGTACGGCAACGGGCACGACCTTCGGCCAATGGAACCGGAGCACGACGCTCGCGATCACCACGGTCCGGACGATCACCGGTGCGCTCTGGACGATCGCCACGGGGTGCGTTGTTCGGCACCAGTGGACGTTCTTTCTCGATCGCGGCCAGGGTCAGCGCCTGAGCGTTGGTTGCCTTGCGCAGCAGAGCGGCAGCCAGTGCACGCGGGGTGCAACCGATGTCGGCGGTCAGGCGATCCAGCAGATCACCGTGGGTCGATTCGGCATCAGCGACCAGCGGCGACAGGCTGTTGGTCAGTTTCTTGATGCGGGCATCGAGAACGGCCTGGGCGTCCGGCAGGCGAACTTCGGCAACCTTTTGACCGGTTACACGCTCGATCACTTGCAGCATGCGGCGCTCACGCGGCGTCACCAGCAGCAGTGCCCGACCTTCGCGACCGGCACGGCCGGTACGGCCGATACGGTGCACGTAGGATTCCGGATCGTACGGCATGTCAACGTTGAACACGTGAGTGATGCGCGGAACGTCCAGGCCACGAGCGGCAACGTCGGTCGCCACAACGATGTCCAGACGGCCATCCTTGAGGGATTCGATCACGCGCTCACGCTGGTTCTGGGCAATGTCACCGTTCAGCGCAGCGGCTTTGTAGCCTTTGGCTTCCAGGGCACTGGCCAGGTCCAGGGTCGCTTGCTTGGTGCGCACGAACATGATCAGGGCGTCGAAATCTTCCACTTCCAGCAGGCTCAATACAGCCGAGGTCTTCTGGTCAGCGTGAACCAACAGGTGAGCCTGTTCGATCGCGGTAACGGTCTGAGTCTTGGTCTGGATCTTCACGTGTTGCGGATCGCGCAGATGGCGTTCGGCAATGGCACGGATCGACTGCGGCAGGGTGGCCGAGAACAATACGGTCTGACGGGTTGCTGGCAAGGCCTTGAAGATGACTTCCAGGTCGTCCATGAAGCCCAGCTTCAACATTTCGTCGGCTTCGTCGAGAACCAGGTGGTTCACGGTCGACAATACTTTTTCGTCGCGACGCAGGTGGTCGCACAGACGGCCCGGCGTGGCGACAACGATCTGTGCGCCATTACGGATTGCTTTCAGTTGTGGACCCATAGGGGCGCCGCCGTAAACGGCCACAACGGTAACGCCCGGCATTTGCTTGGCGTAGGTTTCGAAAGCGGTTGCTACTTGCAGCGCCAACTCACGGGTTGGCGCCAGGATCAGGGCTTGCGGCTCGCGCTTGGCAGGATCGATGCAGTGCAGGATAGGCAGGGCGAACGCGGCGGTTTTACCGGTACCGGTTTGCGCCTGGCCAATCATGTCTTGGCCGGCCATGATGATCGGGATCGATTGCTGCTGAATAGCCGAAGGTTCTTCGTAGCCAGTCGCGATGACGGCTGCAAGGATATTCGGATTAAGATTAAAAGCGGCGAAGCCGCCGGTTTCCTGGGTCATGGGTCTGCCTCTAAGTGCATCCGCAAAGACCCATGCTCCAAAGCTGCGCATGCCGTGTAAGACTCAAGAGTCGCCCTGGCTGCTTTGTCGGCGGGGATTTGCGAAAACGAATGAATGAAAAAGATTCGTCAAGGAAGAGTCCGCTGTGCGGACATGCAGCCGAAGCTGGCTTCGGGGAATTGCGCTACCTAAACGCGGCCCGGTTAAAGGCCGGCGCGCACTATACCGGAAATCGGCCAAAAAGGGAGCATTATTTGTCGGAAAACTGACGGATTCACCGTTGTGTCACAGGCTTTGCGGATAATCGTGCAAGGGTCTATTTTTCAAAGGCCCCGGCCCTGCTGGCGATCGCGCTAAAACGGTTCACCGCGGTGCGGCGAACCGGCAGTCCGACAGCCCCTTCCCGCCCCGAGGAAATGCCAATGAATCAGCCCGGCCGCAGTCGTGTAACCCGTGAACGTCGCGGCCATGTCCTGTTGCTCGGCCTGGATCGGGTGGCCAAGCGTAATGCCTTCGATCTCGACCTGCTCAATGAATTGAGCCTGGCCTACGGCGAATTCGAGGCCGACAGCGAGGCGCGGGTGGCGGTGGTGTTTGGCCATGGCGAGCATTTCACCGCCGGGCTCGATCTGATCGATGCCAGCGCGGCCCTGGCCGAAGGCTGGCAGGCACCCCCAGGCGGCTGTGATCCGTGGGGAGTGTTTGCCGGGCCCCGGGTCAGCAAACCGGTGATCGTCGCCGCGCAAGGCTATTGCCTGACCATCGGCATCGAACTGATGCTGGCCGCTGATATCAACCTGTGTGCGAGCAACACCCGATTCGCCCAGAAAGAAGTGCAGCGCGGGATTTTCCCGTTCGGCGGCGCAACCTTGCGCCTGCATCAAGTCGCGGGCTGGGGCAATGCCATGCGCTGGCTGCTGACCGGCGATGAATTCGACGCCCATGATGCCTTGCATCTGGGGCTGGTGCAGGAAGTCATGGCCAGTGAGGATTTGCTGCCGCGAGCGCTTGAGCTGGCGGAGCGAATCGCCCGGCAGGCGCCGCTTGGGGTCCAGGCGACCTTGATGTCGGCCCGGCAGGCGCGTTATGAAGGGGAAACGGCGGCGGCCCAGGGGTTGCCGGCGTTGGTGAAGAAGTTGTTGGCCAGTGAGGATGCCAAAGAAGGTGTGCGGTCGATGGTCGAGAAGCGGCCTGGGGTGTTCAAAGGGCTTTGAGGTTGTGGCGATGCGGATATTGCTTTCGCGGGCAAGCCTCGCTCCTACAGGTTTTGTGTCGTTCACATTTCCGGCGAACGACGTCAATTTGTAGGAGCGAGGCTTGCCCGCGAAGGGGCCCGCACAGGCACCGACTTATGTCGCCGGGCGGATGGCCTTGATCAGCGACTGCAACGAATACCCCAACCGCGGCGCCAGCCCTTCGGCCCGTGTCATCAGCCCGTCCATGTCCAGTTCCTGATCCAGCTCCGAAGGCACCAGCAGAATCACATTGCCCTCTTTCACCGGCAATTCCCAGTAATGCCGGTGATACAGCCCGCGCAACAATGCCGCGCCCAACGGCTTGCCGTCGTCGGTCGCCCACTGGTTGATCACCAGCCAGCCACCCGGGTTCAGGCGTTTCTGACAGTTTTCCAGGAAGCGCCACGCCAGATGCCCGGCACCCGGGCCGACATCGGTATAGAGGTCGACGAAAATCAGGTCCGCCGGTTCCGCCGTATCCAGCAGCTCCAGCGCATCGCCGACGCGGATATACAGCCGCGGATCGTCATCCAGCCCAAGGTATTCGATGGCCAGGCGCGGCACGTCGGGGCGCAGTTCGATGGCTTCGACGTCTTCCAGCGGCAGGAACTTGAGGCACGCCTGGGTCAGCGTACCGGCCCCCAGCCCGAGGAACAGCGCGTTTTCCGGCTGCTCGTGGCACAGCGCACCGATCAGCATCGCGCGGGTGTAATCGTATTCGAGCCAGCTGGGGTCCGCGGTGAACACGCAGCTTTGCTCGATGGCATCACCGAACTCGAGAAAACGGTAATCGGCCACTTCCAGCACGCGAATCACGCCAAACTCATCCTGTACCTCGGCGAGCAGATGCTCGACGCGCTCCTCAGTCATCTTGTCTCCTGATCGTCGCCCGACAGGCGACACATTGAAACCACGGCGTGGCGCGGCAAAGGGGCGATTGTCCGCGAAGCGACGGGAACAGGTCACGCACTAATTGCTGATAACATGACAGTCCGAGCGTAAACCATTAGAGACCGTGATGAGCCAACCCTGGAGTCCTGACAGCTGGCGCGCCCTGCCGATCCAGCAACAACCCCGTTACCCCGACGCCGCCCATTTGCAGCACGTCGAGCAGACCCTGGCCAGCTATCCGCCGCTGGTGTTTGCCGGTGAAGCCCGGGAGTTGCGCCGTCAGTTTGCCGAAGTGACCCAGGGTCGCGCGTTTCTGTTGCAGGGCGGCGACTGCGCCGAAAGCTTCGCCGAGTTCTCCGCCGCGAAAATCCGCGACACCTTCAAGGTGCTGCTGCAAATGGCCATCGTCATGACCTTTGCCGCCGGTGTCCCGGTGGTCAAGGTCGGGCGCATGGCCGGCCAGTTCGCCAAACCGCGTTCGGCCAATGACGAAACCATCGATGGCGTGACCCTGCCGGCCTATCGGGGCGACATCGTCAACGGCATCGGTTTCGACGAAAAAAGCCGCGTGCCGGACCCGGAACGCCTGCTGCAGTCCTACCACCAGTCCACCGCGACCCTGAACCTGTTGCGCGCCTTTGCCCAGGGCGGTTTTGCCGACCTGCATCAGGTGCACAAGTGGAACCTGGACTTCATCGCCAACTCGGCACTGGCTGAAAAGTACAGCCACCTGGCCGATCGCATCGATGAAACCCTGGCGTTCATGCGCGCCTGTGGCATGGACAGTTCGCCGCAATTGCGCGAAACCAGTTTCTTCACGGCCCACGAAGCGCTGCTGCTGAACTACGAAGAAGCCTTCGTGCGTCGCGACAGCCTGACCAACGATTACTACGATTGCTCGGCGCACATGCTGTGGATCGGCGACCGCACCCGTCAGCTCGATGGCGCTCATGTCGAATTCCTGCGCGGGGTGAACAATCCGATCGGGGTCAAGGTCGGCCCCAGCATGAACCCTGACGACCTGATCCGCCTGATCGACGTGCTCAACCCGGACAACGATCCGGGGCGCCTGAACCTGATTGCGCGGATGGGCGCGAACAAGGTCGGCGATCACTTGCCGCAGCTGATCCAGGCGGTGCAGCGTGAAGGCAAGCAGGTGCTCTGGAGTTGCGACCCGATGCACGGCAACACCATCAAGGCCAGCAGCGGCTACAAGACCCGCGACTTTGCGCAGATCCTTGGCGAAGTGAAGCAGTTCTTCCAGGTTCACGAAGCGCAAGGCAGTTATGCCGGCGGGATTCACATCGAGATGACCGGGCAGAATGTGACCGAGTGCATCGGCGGGGCACGGCCGATAACCGAAGACGGGTTGTCGGATCGGTATCACACCCATTGCGACCCGCGGATGAATGCCGATCAATCGCTGGAATTGGCGTTTTTGATTGCCGAGACTCTGAAGCAGGTTCGGCGTTAAATCGCGTCGCTGCCTTCGCGGGCAAGCCTCGCTCCCACGGGATTTGTGTCGTCCATCGGCAATGTGGGCGACACAAATCCCGTAGGAGCGAGGCTTGCCCGCGAAGGCGTCGGTTCAATCACCATCGAACTGAGCCAATGCCACCCGCAATCTGGCCGCACTCGCCCGCGGACAATTCAACTGAACCCGCTCCAACCCCAACCAATCCGCCATCTGCTGCAGATTGACCGCCAACGCCAGCATCCCCTCCTCATCCAGCCCCGGCTCTTCCTCATGCACGGCGTGCACCGCCAGCCTGCCCAGCGCTCGCTCGGCGCGCAGGTCCACCCGCGCGGCAATCCGCTCGTTGTGCAAGAACGGCAACACGTAATAGCCATAGACCCGCTTGTGTTGCGGCGTATAAATTTCCAGCCGGTAGCGAAAATCGAACAGCCGCTCGGTGCGGCTGCGCTCCCAGATCAGCGAGTCGAAGGGTGACAGCAGCGCACTGGTCTCGACCTTGCGCGGCACCTTCGGCTCGGGCAGGCAGAACGCCGGTTGTCGCCAGCCCTGAACCTCGCAGGCCAGCAAGTCACCGCTCTCGACCAACTCCGCCAGCCGCGGTCGGCTGTCTGCCGGCCCCAGGCGAAAATAGTCGCGCAGGTCTTTTTCCGTACCGACCCCCAAGGCGGTTGCGGCGTGCAGCAACAACCCCCGCTGCGCCTCGGCCTCCGACAGCAAGGGCTGCTGGAGAATCGCCGCAGGAATCACCCGCTCCGGCAAATCATACAGCCGCTCGAACCCGCGCCGCCCGGCCACCGTCACTTCACCGGCGGCGAACAACCATTCCAGTGCATGCTTTTCCGCGCTCCAGTCCCACCAGGGCCCTGCCCGCTCCTGACGGGTCGACAGGCTCCCGGCCCCCAGCGCGCCAAGCGTCTGGACCGAGGCCAGCACCCGGCGTACCGTGTCCTGCTGCTCGCGGCCGAAACGCGCCAGTTGCTGATAGATGTCCTCGCCACGGCTCGCCCGCAGCATGCGCCAGCGCATCAGCGGGTACATCGACAACGGCAGCAGCGAGGCTTCATGGCCCCAATATTCGAACAGCGTGCGTTGCCGGCCCCGCCCCCAGGCCGCCTGGTCGAGCAAATCATGCGAGTAATGGCCGAGGCGGGAGAACAGGGGCAGGTAGTGCGAACGCACCAACGCGTTGACCGAGTCGATCTGCACCGTACCCAGACGCTCGATCAATCGATTGATCCGGGCCGATTTGACCGGCGCTGGCGGCTGACGCCCGGTAAAGCCTTGGGCAGTCAGTGCCAGGCGCCTGGCCTGTTTCAAGGAAAAACTCGAGGAAGTGGACATTCAACGGCTCATGGCGAGGTCTGTTCCCACCTTAGCGACCTGCGCATAAAACGCCAGCGCTGCCGCTTCATCGCTTGAGCGGATCGTCCCAAAACGGCCGGGACGACTCCAACATGACGTCAGCCCGACTCAAGCCGATATCCCGCAGACAGTCATCACTCAAGCGCGCCAGTTCGGCGCGATCCCTGCTCAGTTGTCGCCAGCGCATCAGTTGCGCCGTTGCCCTGGATAGCGGCAGGCCGACCCTGCCCAAGCCCTGGCTCAATGCCTGTAACGTGCTGCGCCGTGCAATAAACGATCGTTCCATGATGATGCTCCTCAGCGTCGAGGCGGCAGTCTTTGCCAGGTGTCGGCCAGGCTCCAGCGAATGTCTATGACCGTCTGTTTCAGGTCGCCACGAACCCCATTTCAGGGGCTTGCGCCGCAATCATGGGGTTGTGACCAGGGATTTCCCACAGAGCGTTCAGCTTATTTTCCATTGCTCAGGGGGTCTTGCCAGAAGTGCCGTTCAGCTTCCTGCGCGACATCCGCGCGAGTCAGGCCGATATCCTTCAGCGCTTCATCGCTCATGCCCGCCAACATTTCACGTTCGCGGTGCAGTTCGTACCAGCGATTGATCTTGTGCAGCAGGTCGGTCACCAGGTGGATGGAGTGTTTTTCAACGGTGATAAAACCTTTTTGACCTTTCATCGTGTTGCCCTCCGTTTGGATGGCTCAAGTGTCGCGCCGGGGCTAAGATCAATCCAACGAATGTTTCTGATGCAATACATCTCGGAGATTGATGAATGTCCGCCTACCCGAGTATCGACACCGAAGTGCTGCGCACCTTTGTCGCCATCGCCGACCAGGGCGGTTTTACCCGCGCCGGCGAACAGGTCAACCGCACCCAGTCCGCCGTGAGCATGCAGATGAAGCGACTGGAAGAGGACGTGCTGCAGCGCCAATTATTCCAGCGCGACGGACGGCAGGTGCGGCTGACGGCGGAAGGCCAGGTGCTGCTGGGTTACGCCCGGCGCATCCTCAAGCTGCACAGCGAGGTGTTCAATACCTTGCGCGAGCCGCACATGGTCGGCATGGTGCGCATCGGCACGCCGGACGATTACGTCATGCGTTTTCTGCCGGGGATCCTGCGGCGGTTTGCCCAGTCCTATCCGCTGATCCAGATCGAGGTGCACTGCGAATCATCAAAACAATTGCTGCTGCGTCAGGACCTGGATTTGTCCATCGTCACCCGGGAACCGGGCAACGAGATCGGCCAGCTGCTGCGCAAGGAGCGTTTCGTCTGGGCCGAAGCGCAGTGCTACAGCGTTCATGAGCAGACGCCGTTGCCGCTGGCGATGTTCAACAGCGACTGTTTCTGCAGGCTGTGGGCCTGCAACGCGCTGGACGCCATGGGCCGCGATTACCGCGTCGCCTACAACAGTTCCAGCCTGTCGGCGATCATGGCGGTGGTCAGCGCCGGCCTGGCAATCACTGCGCAATTGGAAAGCCTGATCACCCCCGACATGCGCATCCTGGGGGACGCCGAGGACCTTCCGGTTCTGCCGGAGGCGAGCATCATGCTGGTGCGTAACCTGCACAACCCGTCGCCGATCACCGAGTGCCTGGCCGAGCACATTGTCGAAGGCTTCAAACTTTAAAGGCGAGCATTACCGCGCACAGCACCAGGAAACCGCAGAACAGCGCGCGCAACAGCCGCTCCGGCAAGGCGTGGGCGACCTTCACTCCCCAACTGATGCTCATCAGACCGCCGACCGCCAAGGGCACGCCGATCGTCCAGTTCACTTCCTGGTGCACCGCGTAAGTCACCAGGGTGACGCCGGTGCTGGGCAATGCCAGCGCCAGTGACAGCCCCTGCGCCACCACCTGGCTGGTGCCGAAGACGCTGGTCAGCACCGGCGTCGCCACCACCGCCCCGCCCACGCCAAACAGTCCGCCGATGCTGCCCGACGCGGCACCGAGCACACCCAGCCACCGTGGCGAATGGTTCATCTGCGCCGAAGGCGGCGAGTGGGTCGTGAACATTCGCACGAGGTTGTAGGCCGTCAGGGCGACCAGGAAGGCGACAAACGCCATGCGCATGGTTTGCGCATCGATGCCCACGGCCCAGATCGAACCGATCCAGGCAAAACAGAAGCCCATCGACGCCAGCGGCACGGCATGGCGCATCTCGATACGGTTGCGCTGGTGATAACGCCACAGCGCCAGCATCACATTCGGCACGACCATCACCAGCGCCGTGCCTTGGGCGATCTGCTGATCAAGGCCGAACAGCACGCCCAGCAGCGGAATCGCGATCAAGCCGCCGCCGATGCCGAACAATCCACCGAGGGTCCCCAAGGCAGCGCCAAACACCAGGTACATCAAAAACTCGATCACTTGCCCATTCCCTCACTTCAGTACGGTCATCCTACGCAGTCGCCACTGGCAGGGAAACGCACAGCAACGCACAATGGCTGTGCCAAATTCGCACAAGCGCAGAGCAAGCATGAATCCCAATCAATTGACCGGGCAATTGGGCCTGTTCCTCGACGTGCTGGAAACCGGCAGTTTTTCCGCCGCGTCCCGCCGTCATCCACTGACCCCTTCGGCAGTGGCGCGGCGCATCGACAGCCTGGAAAATGCGGTCGGCAGCCAGTTGTTCATCCGCAGCACCCACGCAGTGCGCGCAACGCCGGCAGGATTGGCCTTTGCCGAGCGCGCGCGGCGGATCGTCGCGGAATTGCAGTTGGCCCGGGCGGAAGCGGTGTCCCTGAGCAGCGCGCCGGAAGGCCTGATCCGGCTGGATGCGCCGGCAGCGTTCGGCCGGCTGCACCTGGCGCCGGTGATCGCCGATTTTCTGATGCTGTACCCCGGCCTCGATGTGCAACTTCATCTGATCGAAAGTTTTGTCGACATGCAGGGCCTGAACCTGGGCAAGGTGGATCTGGTGCTGCGTGCCGGGCAAATGGCCGATACCCGGCTGGTGGCCACGCCGCTGGCAAGCATGGTGCGGATCGCCTGTGCCAGTCCCGACTATTTGCAGCGCCGTGGAGTACCCACCGATCCGGCGCAGCTGGTCGAACATGACGGGCTCGATTGGGATGGCCTGGCCCCGCCTTTCGCCTGGCGCTTCGAACGCGCCGGGCACATGCACCTGCACCGCCCCGGGCGCATCCGCATGAGCGCCAATAATGCCGAGGCGCTGATCGAAGGCGCATTGGCCGGGCTGGGTGTCGCGCATCTGCCGACCTGGCTGACCAGCGAATACCTGTTGCGTGGCGAACTGCTGCCGTTGTTCTGCGAAAACGGCCTGCCCCAAGCGGAAACGACGGGTATTTACGCCTTGCGCCTGGAGCAGCAACCCAATTCCCGCAGTCGCTTGTTGCTGGAATACCTGAAGGCCCGTTTCAGCCCGGTGCCACCGTGGGACCTGGCCCTGCAAAACAACTTCGGTAGCCACTGATCCATGGCGGGGGGCTCTCTCCACAGGAGTTCATCGCTGGCCTTGAATCTGCACGCACAAAAAAGCCCGACTCAATGGTCGGGCTTTTTCATTCCTGAAGCGGTGCTTATTTGGCACGGCCTTTGTAGGAACCGCCTTCGCGGGTATCGATCTCGATCATGTCGCCGATTTCGATGAAGTCAGCTACCGACAGTTCGGTACCGTTCTTCAGTTTGGCAGGCTTCATCACCTTGCCGGAAGTGTCGCCGCGAGCGGAGCCTTCGGTGTAGTCGACCTGACGCACGATGGTGGTCGGCAGTTCTACGGAAACCAGGCGCTCTTCGAAGAAGATCGCTTCGCAGACGTCGGTCATGCCTTCTTCAACGAAAGGCAGAACGGCTTCGATGTCTTCAGCGTTCAGCTCGTACATGGTGTAGTCGGTGGTGTCCATGAACGTGTAGGTGTCGCCGCTGATGAAGGACAGGGTCGCTTCTTTGCGGTCGAGGATTACGTCGTCCAGTTTGTCGTCGGCGCTGTAAACGATCTCGGTCTTGTAACCGGTCAGCAGGTTTTTCAGCTTGGTCTTCATGATCGCGCTGTTACGACCGGACTTGGTGAATTCAGCTTTCTGAACCAGCCAAGGATCGTTTTCGAGACGGATCACGGTCCCGGGTTTCAGTTCTTTACCAGTTTTCATTGCGAATATCCGAATTTGGATGGGATTTACAAAAATCTAGGCCGCGTATCATATCCAATTTACATAAAACTGTACCAGCGCCGCGGCAAGATCAGCCTGCAAGGCCTGTTCCAGACACCACGCGTCGGCATGTTTTTGCAGTTCGGGCCAATGTTTGCGGGTCGATTGCCAGTGATCGCCCATTGTCTCACCCGCGTTCCACGCCCGCCAGAGACCGCTGATCGCCTCGCTGGCGGCTGGCGTAAGGCCTTGCCCGTAGCGCTCGAGGAAAGCTTCGAGCTTGTCCAGGTGGACATCTTCTTCCTGCTGATAGATGTGCCAGAGCAGCGGCCGCGCCGCCCATTGGGCACGGACAAAGGAATCTTCGCCGCGCACGGCATTGAAATCGCAACTCCACAGCAGCAGGTCATACTGGTCCTGCCGGACGAACGGCAGGACTTGTACGGTCAAGGCGTCGCGCACATGCACGGCGCCAGCCGCCAGCCCGTCCACCCCCAGCCAGCGTTCGAGATCAGCGAGAATCCGCCCTTCGGGCACCAGCAGATGCGTGGGTGTCGAATCACCGGCCATCGTCTCGAGCCAGCTCGCCAGGCCGCTATTTTCATAGGCAAACAGCGAGATCAGCAGCGCGTCTTCGGCGCGATCAATCCCCAGGCCTTGCAGGAATTCGCGCTGAGCCTGCGGACTTTGCTGAAACTGCCGACGCCGCTCCAGCAAGCCGTTTTCACGCAGCAAGCCACCGGTGCCCTTTTGGAACCCGGGGAAGAAAAAATATTTCTGCACGTGCTTGTACTTCACCGACGGCAGGCCATGGCAGCCGACGACCCAGTCTTCGGCACTCAGGTAGTCGAGATTCATCCAGAGCGGCGGCTGTTCCCGCTCGGCCATGGCGTCCATGTAAGCACTCGGCAATTGACAGGCGAACGCGGCAATCACCACATCGGCGGCGTCGGTGGGTTGCCAGTCGGCCGTCCACTGACAGACCTCGACGCCCTGCTGCCACTGATGCGCAGCGTCAATGTCGATGTCCGGGCACAAGCGCTCGAAGGCCCGTAGATCGTCTATCCACAAACGAACCGTCACCGGATGTTCGGCCACCAGCTGTCGGGCCAGGCGCCAGGTCACACCGATGTCGCCAAAGTTATCGACCACGGTGCAAAAAATATCCCAGCGGGTGTTCAGTTCAGGCATTGCAGGCTCCCGTTGGCAAAGGCGCCGATTGTCCGCATAAATTACCCCGTACAGAAGACCCGACGGCGATTAATCTTCATGCGACAATCGCCACTTGCCCGCGACCGCCCGCCAGGAGGCAGTCATGCCCTACCGTCCCGACCCGCACCGCCCGTTGCCGATCCATGAATAAACACATCGTTCACCAACTGATTCTCGACAAGCTGCGGATCGATCTCGACATCGCCGAGCGAGCCGCGCAAACCGCTTACGAAACCGCGACCCATGAAGAGAACATCGCCGAAAACAAGTACGACACCCTGGGCCTGGAGGCGTCTTACCTGGCGGCCGGACAGGCTAAACGGGTAGAAGAAATCAGACAGTCACTGACGCTGTGCCAGAACCTGATGCTGCGCCCTTACGACAATCAGCGCGGCATCGAAGTCGGCGCCCTGCTCGGCCTGGAGGACGAGAAGGGTCGCGAGCAATGGCTGTTCCTGGCCCCCGAAGCGGCCGGCTTGAAGATCGATCTGGTGGGGCAGCTGATCACCGTCATCACCCCGCGCTCGCCACTGGGCAAAAGCCTGCTGGGCAAGTTCGACGGGGACGAGGTGGAGATTCTGGTGGCGGGCACCCGGCAACAATTTGCTGTCACCGAGGTGATCTGAAGGACATCAATGCACCGGCAGTTCGACCCCGTCGAACAGCTCTTCCAGTTCCTGCTTGTTGTGGCACTGGATCGCCTTGGCCATGACTTCGCGGGTCAGGTGCGGGGCGAACTTCTCGATGAAGTCGCACATGAAGCCACGCAGGAAGGTGCCGCGACGGAAACCGATCTTGGTGATACTGGATTCGAACAGTTCGCTGGCATCGAGCACCACCAGGTCACTGTCGAGTTTGGCATCGACCGCCATTTTCGCCACGATGCCCACGCCCAGGCCCAGACGCACGTACGTCTTGATCACGTCGGCGTCGGCCGCGGTGAACACCACCTTGGGCGTCAGGCCGCGATGGCTGAAGGCTTCGTCGAGTTTCGAACGACCGGTAAACCCGAACACGTAAGTCACGATCGGGTATTCGGCCAGGGCCTCGAGGGTCAGCTTCGACAGCTTGGTCAGCGGGTGGCCGTGGGGCACGACCACGCAGCGGTTCCAGCGATAGCACGGCATCATCACCAGGTCGCCAAACAGCTCGAGCGCTTCGGTGGCGATGGCAAAATCCACGGTGCCGTCAGCGGCCATTTCGGCGATCTGCATCGGCGAACCTTGGTGCATGTGCAGGGCCACGTCCGGATATTGCTTGATGAAATTGCTGATCACCGGCGGCAATGCATAACGTGCCTGGGTGTGGGTGGTGGCGATCGACAGGGTGCCCTTCTTCTCGTTGGAGAATTCCTGGGCGATCTGCTTGATGCTTTCTACCTTGCGCAGGATCTCGCCAGCGGTGGTGATGATGCGCTCGCCGGCCGGGGTGACGCGGGTCAGGTGCTTGCCGCTGCGGGCGAAAACCTCGACGCCCAACTCGTCTTCCAGTAGACGGATCTGCTTGCTGATGCCCGGCTGCGAGGTGTAGAGACTTTGGGCCGTAGCGGAAACGTTGAGATCGTGGTGCGCCACTTCCCAGATGTAGCGCAGTTGTTGAAGCTTCATATGAATCCCTCAAAGCAGGTAGACGCCACGGGCATCAGCGACGGTATATAACTATATTAATGGTTTGAAGAATAAATCTAGAACTTTTTTGTCAAAAGGCCATTATTCGTGTTCTAGCGATCCTGGCGCCGACGCTCCACCCGCGGCACCAGATAGACCGGCACCCGAGACAGTTGCAACACCCGCGCCGCCGTCCTGCCCAGCGGCGTTTCCGCGCCAGCACCATGGCTATGACTACCTACGATCAACAAATCCACGGAGAGTTTCTGCGCCTGGTCGAGAATTACCTGCGACGGGTCGCCCTGCAGCACCCGCACCGCCTTGATCCGTTCCAGGTCCTGCTCACCGTCCTCCCCCAGCTCTTCACGAAAGCTGTCGAGTACCCGCCGCTCGATATTGGCAATCACCGTATTCAAGCCCTGACTGTGAAACTCGTTCAGCGCCTGCTCATCGAGGTAACTCTGAAGTACCGATTCGGCGAACAAGCCCATCGGTTCAACAGCGTGTACCACGTAGAGGTCGGCGTTGAATGTTTTCGCCAGCGCCAGGGCATGTTGCATCACCAAAGGCGCGTACAGGCCGAGGTCAGTGGCATATAGCATCGAACGAATCATATGACCTCCTCGAGTGCCAACATGGCGGAGATTGATTCAGCTTAGCAGTGCCTTGGCGAGTACGACGTGCCGTGCAACACCTTGAAGCACCGGCTTAAACCTTTTGCTCGTTGCTTATGCCATGGGGCACATGACCGGTGGCAACCACCTCCCGGGCCAGCTCGCAGTGGCCAGCCTGATCGTCGAAAAACACGTCGGCGGCAAAGGCTTCGAGAAACGCCGACTTGGTCAGGCCGCCGAGGAACAACGACTCGTCCAGGCGAATGTCCCATTCGCGCAAGGTGCGGATCACCCGTTCATGGGCCGGCGCCGAACGCGCCGTCACCAGGGCCGTACGAATCGGACACGCGTCGTCGGGGAACTCGCGCTGCAACAGGTTGAGGGCGGCCAGGAAGCCTTTGAAGGGGCCACCGCGCAAAGGCTGGCGGGCCGCTTCACGTTCGCTGGCCTGGAAGGCTTCCAGACCAGCGGACTGATAGACGCGCTCCGATTCGTCGGAAAACAGCACCGCATCACCGTCGAAGGCAATTCGCAACTCATCGCTGGCGGCACGGCTGGCGCCGCCCGACAAAATGGTCGCCGCGGCGAACCCGGCCTCCAGCGCACTGCGCACGTCTTCGGCATGGGTCGAGAGAAACAGGTCGCAGCCAAAGGCCTTGAGATAAGGATAAGGACTGCGGCCGCCGACAAATGCCGCCCGGGAAATCGCCAGGCCATAGTGGTGGATCGAATTGAACACCCGCAGGCCGGTGTCGGCACTGTTGCGCGACACCAGGATCACCTCGACCCGGGCGCGCCCCAGATGGGCATTGAGGTTGAGGAGTTTCTGCACCAGCGGGAACGCATCGCCGGGCTCGAGGATTTCATCTTCATGTTCGATCTGATACTGGCGATAGGCTTCAACGCCGCTCGACAGGTAGACCTTGTGGCTTTCGCTCAGGTCGAACAGCGCCCGCGAGGAAATCGCCAGCACCAGTTTGTCATCGATAGTCTTGGCCATGCCCCTTCCCCTTTGGTCGATCGACTCAAGCGTTACGTCGATCGATGAAACTCACCCGATAATACCGATTGTCGGCCTGGCAACTGCTCCATCATGGCAACTCCTCTGCTGTTCGTCTCAACGCCTGATCCAGCGCTTCATTCAGTTCGGTACCCGTCAGGCGCGATTGAAGCCCCCCGAAAAACTCGCCATCGCGCACGACAAACAGCGCCGGCAAATGAAAAACCTGATAACGCTCGACCAGCCCGCCATTGTTCCCGGCATCGATCCAGCACAACCGATCGACTTGCAGATCGAATTGCGGAACCCGCTCACGGGCAAAACGGCATCCGGCGCAACCGACACTGGTGAAAATCAGCAGCGACACACCACTCATCGCCAGCAGCCGTTGGTCGGCGTCGAAATCCGTCAGTTCCGATTCGACCACTATACTGCTGGGAACGATGTCAGATGGCCGACACATGGAGTCCGTGCTCATGGGACGTTTTCTTCCTCATCCTGACGATGTACCCGTGGAGTTGACGTTGCTTACGCCCGAGTGTATCTCGCGGCAACGGCTGCACTCTATCAGCCTCGGGGGCATGGCTTGCAATTACCACCGTGCGTGGCGCCACGGGACGGCGCTGCAGGTGCGCGTGCCCAGCGTTAACCCGGACTTGCGCTACCTGGGCTATGTGGCCTGGTGCCTGCGACGAAAGCGTGGCTATCTGGTGGGCATTGCCTTCGTTGACGAGCAGACGCTGTTCAGTGCGCGGATGGGCGAACAGGTGTGCCAGATCGAACGTTATTGCCGCATGCATGAGACCCACAGCGATTTGCACGATAACCAGGCACTGGCCCTGGAATGGGTCCAGGAGCACGCCGACGAGTTCTCCCATGACACGGTTCGCCGGGCATTTGCACAGCCGGTCCTGGATTAGCGAGCGTTCTCGGTGGGTTTCCCGCCGGATTGTCGCCGCAAACCGGCGTCTGCCCATTGTCGAGCCACGGTGTAACGCGCTAAGGTTCCGCTCCCCGACGCGCTTAATTTGCTGTGCTCCGCCGCGCGGGTTCGCTGGCGGCCGGCACCCGTGACCTGACGAGTAAACGATGGCTGATTTACCGATCAACGACCTAAACGTCGCCTCCAACGAGACGCTGATCACTCCTGACCAGCTCAAGCGTGATATCCCTCTGAGCGACGCTGCCCTGCGCACCGTCACCAAGGGTCGCGAAGTCATTCGCAACATTCTGGATGGCACCGATCACCGCCTGTTTGTCGTCATCGGGCCCTGCTCGATCCACGACATCAAGGCGGCCCACGAATACGCCGAGCGCCTGAAGGCACTCGCGGCCGAAGTGTCCGATACCCTGTATCTGGTCATGCGCGTGTATTTCGAGAAGCCACGCACCACCGTCGGCTGGAAAGGCTTGATCAACGACCCGTACCTGGACGACTCCTTCAAGATTCAGGACGGCTTGCACATCGGCCGGCAGTTGCTGCTGGACCTGGCCGAAATGGGCCTGCCGACCGCGACCGAAGCCCTCGACCCGATCTCCCCGCAGTACCTGCAGGACCTGATCAGCTGGTCAGCCATTGGCGCACGTACCACCGAATCCCAGACTCACCGGGAAATGGCTTCCGGCCTGTCCTCGGCGGTCGGTTTCAAGAACGGCACCGACGGTGGCCTGACCGTGGCGATCAACGCCTTGCAATCGGTTTCCAGCCCGCACCGTTTCCTGGGCATCAACCAGGAAGGTGGCGTGTCGATCGTCACCACCAAGGGCAACGCCTACGGTCATGTGGTGTTGCGTGGCGGCAACGGCAAGCCGAACTACGATTCGGTCAGCGTCGCGCTCTGCGAGCAAGCGCTGAACAAGGCGAAGATCAAGCCGAACATCATGGTCGACTGCAGCCACGCCAACTCCAACAAGGACCCGGCCCTGCAACCGCTGGTGATGGAGAACGTCGCCAACCAGATCCTCGAAGGCAACCGGTCGATCATCGGGCTGATGGTCGAAAGTCATCTGAACTGGGGCTGCCAGGCGATCCCGAAAGACCTCGCCGACCTGCAATACGGCGTGTCGATCACCGACGCCTGCATCGACTGGACCGCCACCGAAACCACCTTGCGCAGCATGCATGCCAAGCTCAAGGATGTGCTGCCCAAACGCGACCGCACCTGATCGCTGCTTCAGAAAAAAAACACCAGACAAAAAAACGCCGGGCTCAGCCCGGCGTTTTTTTATGCGTTCGTTTTACTGGCTCAGCTTGGCCGCATGCCGCTGATGACGCTCCATGTAGCGCTCCACGTAGGAGCACGAAGGAATGACGGTGTAGCCCATTTCCTCGGCGTACTCCAGGGCCTTTTCGGTCAAGGCGGCCGCAATGCCGCGACCACGCAACGCATTGGGCACAAAGGTGCGATAGATATCCAGGGTCTGTTTCCCCAGATCCATATAGGTCAGGTAGGCACGATGACCGTCCACATTGGTCTCGAACTGATGACCAGCCTGGTCATGGTGGATGGACAACGCCTCGCTCATCACTACTCCTCGCGGGTCTTGGATTCAGACCCCTACCTTACCGATGTTTTTCCGGCGAAGGAACATCTACGCCACCCCGTGCCTGAATGGACACCGAGAAGAGCTGCACGATCTCGCGCAACCGGGCACGTACAAATAGTAGGCACCATTGGCAAAAATGCTCAAGGTGCGCTCGTCATCATGCAGGTTGGCGGGTGCCGCTCCGGGTGGCGCAGGATGGCTCGACCGGGTGTTCCACCAGGTCGGTGCCCGAACATTGCCGGATATTGAGACTTAAGACGAACGCCCCCCGTTAAAGTCACCTCAACTAGGAAAGATATGAGAGGTGCCGCACACATGCTGAACAAAAGTGTAGACGAATCCATATAGACAGACTTTGGCCAAGACCGGTAAAACAGCGGTGAGCACGGGGAACTTTTCTCCTTGGGCTCGCTCAATTCGGGCCTCGCAGCTGGATATTTTTTAAACAATGCAGTTAAAAGTTGCTCGAAAAAGAATCAACGCCTACAATTTTTTTTGCTTCTTGCTTCACGTCAGTTTACTTACTAGAAGTAATGGGTAGTATGTACGCCGGCCATTTCCTCACTCTGAGGAGACAGCTACTTACTAGAAAGTCCTTGAAGGGGAACACGATGAACAACGTTCTGAAATTCTCTGCTCTGGCGCTGGCCGCAGTTCTGGCTACCGGTTGCAGCAGTGTATCGAAAGAAACCGAAGCACGTCTGACTGCTACCGAAGACGCAGCTGCTCGCTCCCAGGCTCGTGCAGACGAAGCTTACCGTAAAGCTGATGAAGCTCTGGCTGCTGCTCAAAAAGCACAACAGACTGCTGACGAAGCTAACGAGCGTGCTCTGCGCATGCTGGAAAAAGCTAGCCGCAAGTAATAGTCCTTCGGGATTGTTATCAAGCCGACTCATTCATGGGTCGGCTTTTTTTTGCCCGCTGTTTCGTGCAGGCAAAAAAAAACCGCCGACGCGGTCAGCATCGGCGGGTTCTTTTCAAGCGTTACTGCAGCGGGTCGATCGGTGCACTCGTCACCATCGGCACCGACGCATCCGGCACGCCGATTTCCACCGGCAGGCCGTCTTCGGCAGCCACCACGTCACGGACCACATCCCAGTTCATGCGCAGGTTGTTGGTGATGTCCTCACGCTTGAGCATCGCGTTGATCACGGCAGTGTGTTTGTCCACCACCGATGGGTTGCCCGCGTCGTCCAGCGGCGTGTGGGCTTCCAGGTACACCTTGCCGCCACTGACGCCGAACTTGTAAGGATCGCTGACGATGCGTACCGACGTGCCTACCGGCACCATGTCGGCCATTTCCAGCACGTTGTTGTTGAACATGCGGAAGCAACCGTGGCTGGTGCGCATGCCGATGCCGAACTTCTTGTTCGAACCATGGATCAGGTAGCCCGGGGTGCCCAGGGTGAACTTGAACGGCCCCAACGGGTTGTCCGGACCGGCCGGCACCACGTTCGGCAAGGGATCGCCATCGGCGGCGTGCTCGGCCTTGATCGACGCTGGAGGCGTCCAGGTCGGATTCGGCGTCTTGGCGATGATGCTGGTGTGGGCAATCGGCGAGCCCCAGCCTTCACGGCCGATACCCAGCGGGAAGGTATAAACCACGTCCCGGCCTTTCGGGTAGTAATACAGGCGGTATTCGGCCAGGTTGATGACGATGCCTTCACGCGGGCCCGGGGGCAGGATGAAGCGCGTCGGCAGCACGATCTCGGTGCCGGCGCCCGGCAACCATGGATCGACCCCGGGGTTGGCCGCGACCATTTCCGAATAGCCCAGATCGTAGGTGGTACCAAGGTCGGCGAAGGTGTCTTCGTACTTGGCCTTGATCACTTGCACCTGGCCGACGATGTCTTCACCGGGCGGTGGCAGGGGCAGCTCCAATGCTGCAACCGGGCCCGCGACGCACAGGGCGGCAAGGGTCAGGCTGCGGGTGACGGCAGGAAAACGCGGCAACATCCGGAAAATCCTTCGCATGATCGACAAGGGTATAAAAACGGGATTGTACACTGGCGCCCGTTATTTCGGGGAGGTCGAGTAGTTACAAGCGATGCAAGGCAGCGGTGGGCTTGCCACAGGGCCCTAGAGTTCGAACCGCAATTCCGGCCAGATCGGCGAGGTGCCACGCTTTTGCGATTCGAGGATGGCCCGGCACAGCGAGCACAGGCGCTGGTCCTGGAACACCCGACGGTCGACGCTCGACCACCGTGGCTGCGCCGGCAGCAGGCTGCCGCACAAGGTGCGGTCCGCCGAGCCGCCCAGCTCCAGTTGACGGGTCACCAGATGCACCCGCACTTCCTGGCAGGCAAACAGATCCAGCTGTTCGTCAGGCTCGATCAGTTGGTAGGCAAAAAGTGACCAGGCGGGACGCGGCATCGGGGGCTCCAAATCGGGGGCGCCACCTTAGCCGAAACGCGACCGCTAGAAAAGCGTCAAAGCAGCGGTTTCAGTGCCGGCCAGACATTTTCCAGCAACTTGTCCTGCGCCCCTGCGGCCGGGTGCAAGCCGTCGGCCTGCATCAAGTCCGGATGACCGCCCACGCCGTCGAGAAAAAACGGTACCAACGAGATGTTTTTCTCATCGGCCACCTTGGTGTAAACCTCGGCGAAAGCCTTGGTGTAGCGCTCACCGTAGTTGGGTGGCAATTGCATGCCGAGCAACAGCACCTTGGCGCCACTGGCGCGGGAGCTGTCGATCATCGACGCAAGATTTTGTTGCAATTGCGTTGGCAGCATTCCACGCAGCCCGTCATTGCCGCCCAACTCGAGGATCACCAGTTCCGGTTTATGCTCCGCAAGCAGCGCCGGCAGGCGCGCCTGGCCTCCGGCACTGGTGTCGCCGCTGATGGACGCATTGATCACTTTATCGTCGAAACCTTCGCGCTTGAGCCGTTGCTCGAGCAGCGACACCCACCCCAAGCGGGTATCCAGGCCGAAACCGGCGCTGATACTATCGCCAACGATCAGGACTGTACCCGCCGCTGCGTTCTGGGCCATGCACATCAAGGCCAGGCCAGCACTCAAAAACCACACTCGCATCGGATTCTCCATGGGCGCAAGCATTCTCACCGCGAAGAACCTCAGCAAAGTGGTAACCAGCGCGGAAGGTGAACTGACTATCCTGCACGAACTCAGCCTGGAACTGAACAAGGGTGACAGCCTGGCCATCGTCGGCGCCTCCGGTTCCGGCAAATCCACCCTCCTCGGCCTGCTGGCCGGCCTCGACCTGCCGAGCAGCGGCGAAGTCACCCTGGCCGGGCAAGGCCTGAGCCAACTCGATGAAGACCAGCGCGCCCGCATCCGCGCCGAACATGTCGGTTTTGTCTTTCAATCCTTCCAGCTGCTCGACAGTCTCAACGCCCTGGAAAACGTCATGCTGCCGCTGGAACTCGACGGTCGCAAAGACGCCCGTGAGCGTGCCACCCAATTGCTGCAACGGGTCGGCCTCGGCCAACGCCTGAGCCACTCGCCCCGCCAGCTCTCCGGCGGTGAACAGCAGCGCGTGGCCATCGCCCGCGCCTTTGCCGCCGAACCGGATGTGTTATTCGCCGACGAACCCACCGGCAATCTCGACAGCCACACCGGCGAACGCATCAGCGACCTGCTGTTCGAACTCAACCAGGAAAGGGGCACGACCCTGGTGCTGGTGACCCACGACGAACGCCTGGCACATCGCTGCCGGCGCCTGATCCGCCTTGAAGCCGGCCTGCTGGTCGCCCCTCTGGAGCCTTGATGGCACGCCTGCCGCTGCTGCGCCTGTTCAGCCTCGCTATCCGCCAACTGCTGCGCGACGCCCGCGCCGGTGAACTGCGGGTGTTGTTCTTCGCCCTGCTGGTGGCCGTGGCGTCGAGTACCGCCATCGGCTACTTCGGTGCCCGCCTGAACGGTGCCATGATGCTGCGCGCCACCGAATTCCTCGGCGCCGACCTGCTGCTCGAAGGCAGCTCGCCGGCGCGCCCCGAACAGATCAGCAGTGGCGTGGAGCTGGGCCTGGAACACGCGCAGGTGGTGGAGTTTTCCAGCGTCATTGCCACCGACAACGGCATCCAGCTCTCCAGCATCAAGGCCGCCGACGACGTCTACCCGCTGCGCGGCGAACTGAAAAGCACCCCCGCGCCCTTTGCCGCGGAAGAAGCCGGTGGCGGGCCGAAACCCGGTGAAGCCTGGGTCGAAGGACGCCTGCTGACCGCGCTGGACCTGAAGATCGGCGACAGCATCGACGTCGGCATGAAAACCCTGAAACTGGCGCGCGTGCTGACCTACGAACCCGACCGTGCCGGCAATTTCTACAGCCTCACGCCACGGGTGCTGATCAACCTCGACGACCTCGCGGCGACCGGCGTGGTGCAACCCGGCAGCCGGGTCAGCTACCGCGAACTCTGGCGCGGCAATGCCGAGGCCCTGGAAACCTATCGGCAACTGATCAAGCCCGGGCTGGCCGCCAACCAGCGCATACAGGATGCCCGGGACGGCAACCGGCAGATCGGCGGCGCCCTGGGCAAGGCCGAACGGTACCTGAACATGGCCAGCCTGGTGGCGGTGCTGCTGGCCGGTGTGGCGGTGGCATTGTCGGCGACGCGTTTCGCTACGCGCCGATTCGATGCCAGCGCCTTGTTGCGCTGCCTGGGCTTGTCCCGTCGGGAAACCATGGTGCTGTTCAGTTTGCAGCTGACGGTGCTCGGACTGCTCGCCAGTATCGGCGGCGCCTTTATCGGCTGGCTGGCGCAGCTCGGCCTGTTCGCCTTGCTGCATGACCTGGTGCCGACCGATGTGCCGCCGGGCGGCCTGTTGCCGGGCATCGCCGGGATCGGCACCGGGCTGGTGGCATTGGCCGGTTTCGCCTTGCCGCCGCTGGCTGCGCTGGGTCGGGTGCCACCCTTGCGGGTATTGCGTCGGGACATGCTGCCGATTCCCACCAGCACCTGGATGGTCTACGGCGCGGCGCTGGGCGCCCTCGGCCTGATCATGTGGCGCCTGAGCCTGGACCTGCTGCTGACCTTTGCCCTGCTCGGCGGTGGTGTGATCGCCGCGCTGGTGCTGGGCGGTTTGCTGTTGCTGCTGCTCAACAGCCTGCGTCGAATGCTCGCGCGCGCGCCCCTGCCATGGCGGCTCGGGTTGGGCCAGTTGCTGCGCCATCCGCTGGCCGCCGCGGGGCAGGCCCTGGCCTTCGGCCTGATTCTGCTGTCCATGGCATTGATCGCCCTGTTGCGCGGCGAACTGCTGGACACCTGGCAGAACCAGTTGCCAAAAAATGCGCCAAACTATTTCGCGCTGAACATTCTGCCGGCGGACAAGCAGGCCTTCACCGACCGGTTGATCGAACTGTCGGCACAGTCGGCGCCGTTGTACCCGGTGGTGCCGGGGCGACTGATCAGCATCAATGGCGAACCGGTGCAGGAAATCGTCAGCAAGGATTCGGCCGGTGATCGGGCGATCCAGCGCGACTTGAGCCTGACCTGGGCGGCGGACCTGCCGGCGGGCAACACGCTCACCGCCGGCAACTGGTGGCCCGAACAGGCGCCGGACGAGATTCCCGGCGTATCGGTGGAAGGCAAGGTCGCCGAGAGCTTGAAGCTCAAGCTCGGCGATCACATGGTGTTTACCGTCGGCGGGATGAATCGCGAAGCGAAAGTCACCAGCCTGCGAGACATCAACTGGGACAACTTTCAGCCGAACTTCTTCATGATCTTCCAGCCTGGCACGTTGAAGGATTTGCCGGCCACCTACCTGACCAGTTTCTACCTGGCGGCCGGTCATGATCAGCAGATCGTCGACCTGTCCCGGTCCTTCCCGGCGGTGACGATTCTGCAAGTCGAAGCCTTGCTCGCGCAGTTGCGCAGCATCCTCGCCCAGGTCACCCTGGCGGTGGAGTACGTGTTGTTGTTCGTGTTGGCGGCAGGCATGGCGGTGTTGTTCTCCGGCCTGCAAGCGACGCTGGACGAGCGCATTCGCCAAGGTGCCTTGTTGCGGGCGCTGGGGGCCGAGCGGCAGTTGCTGGTCAAGGCCCGACGCATCGAGTTCGGGTTGCTTGGCGCAGTCAGCGGCTTGTTGGCGGCGCTGGGCTCGGAACTGGTGAGCCTGGTGCTTTACCGCTACGCCTTCGACCTGCCCTGGCAGCCGCATCCGTGGCTGCTGGTGCTGCCGCTGATCGGCGCCGTGCTGATCGGTGGTGCCGGTGTGTTCGGGACTCGTCGCGCCTTGAACGCCAGCCCCCTGACAGTCTTGCGCGAGGGTTGATAGACTCAAGCCTTCTCCACCACAAGAAGTTGCCATGAGCCGTTATCGCCCTCCCCGCACCGCAGGCACTGCGCTGATCACCCCCGAGGGTGAAGCGCGGATGCGGGCCGAGTTCCATGAACTCTGGCATGTGCGCCGCCCACAGGTCACGCAGTCGGTCAGCGAGGCCGCGGCCCAGGGCGATCGCTCGGAGAACGCCGAGTACACCTACGGCAAGAAAATGCTGCGCGAGATCGACAGTCGCGTGCGCTTTCTGACCAAGCGGCTGGAAGCGCTCAAGGTGGTCAGCGAGAAGCCGAGCGATCCGAACAAGGTTTATTTTGGCGCCTGGGTCACCATTGAAGACGAGGCTGGCAAAGAGTCGCGCTATCGCATCGTCGGTCCGGATGAGCTGGATTTGAAGTTGGGGCTGATCAGCATCGACTCACCGCTGGCCCGCGCCTTGATCGGCAAGGCACTGGACGCCGAGGTCAGGGTCCAGACGCCGACCGGCGAGCAGTGTGTGTATATCGTGGCGATCGACTATCCCTGAGTCGCAGTGCGCTGAACTTCAGCGGCGGGTGATCAGGCCTTGTCGGGCAACACGGGTCAGTTGCCTGATCACTTCGGGGGCGTCTTCAATGCTGGGCGATTGAATCACCGCCAGATCAAAGCTGTCGCTGGCAAATCGGGCCAGGGACTCGCCGTCTTCGACAAACTGGATCAGGAAGGCTGCAGGGCCGCCGGTGCGACGTGGCCAGCCATCGAGATAACGCAGGAGCGTCGGCTGATGTTTGCCGCCAAGCAGGATTTTTGGATTGCGCTGGGTCAGGTGGGCCGTGATCGGCGCGGGGCGTATAACAGGGCTTAGTGCATTCATCGTGTCGTGTCTCTGCCTCAAAAAGTCTGCATGGCAGGTGAGAGGCAACACCGAACCAGCGCTTTAGCGGTATTTCGAAGCTTGCTGCAAGCTTCTGTCGGCAACTGGATAAGTCACCTGGCGCCCCGCAAGTAGCTGTTTAAATCGGCGCATGAGCAGCATCCTAGAGAAGCTGACCGGAGGGTGTCAAGAATGACGCGCAACAAAACAACGGGCTGCGCGATGGGAATGTGGGAGTACATATCCGTTTCTGCGGTAACGGCCGCTGACGGTTCCGCCCTTACGGCGGGTCACTTTGAAAAGCGCAAAGTAACCAAACGCTCTTGCCCCTTTCGTTCGGTGCCTCGCTAGTGCTCGGCATGCCCTCGCTCCGGTCCTGCTCCGTGGGCCCGCCGCCATCGGCCATCCATGGCCGGGGGCGGCTAACCCGGCATCCATGCCGGGTTGCCCACTGCGCAGAACCTCCACTCGGCCTCTCGAGGCGGCGGTGCATCAAGATCAAAAGCTGCAGGCGAGCTAACGCTCGGCCTGTTGAGTGGTGAAAAGCAAAAGCCGTACGCCAATCCTCTGTAGGAGCCGGCTTGCCGGCGAAGGCGTCCGTTCAGTCAAAAAATTTTCTAGCTGACCCACCGCTTTCGCTGGCAAGCCAGCTCCTACAGTTGAACTGTGTGATGCCCAGCACCGAGTTCGCTGAAGTTGCCTTTGCCTTTGCCTTTGCCTTTGCCTTTGCTGTTGCTGTTGCCGTTGCTTTGGCTTCAGATCTGCCGCCCCTTTCCCAGAGGCCGAACGCAGGCGTTGCGCAGGGGGCACCGCGGCAGGGATGCCGCGGTAGCCGCCCCCGGCCATGGATGGCCGATGGCGGCGGGCCCCCGGAGCAATGCCTTCGTTACGGCATGCCGAGCCTAGGCGAGGCACCGAATGGCGGGGCAAAGCGCTTTGGTTACTTTCGCGCTTTTCGAAAGTGACTCGCTGTAAGAGCGAAACCGTCAGCGGCCGTTACCGCAGAAACGGATATGTACACAGAAAACGATCAACCCGCGATGGCCCGATCAACCGACAGCCTGCCCGCACCTTCGATCAACACCGCAATACTGCCACCCAACAGCGCCAAGGCGAATTCATACCCGTTGTTGGCCATGAACAGCCCATTGCCAATATGCACAGTGAAAATCGCCACCAGCGAAAGGAAAGTCAGACCCAGTGCCGCCGGGCGTGCCAGCAAGCCAATGATCAATGCCAGGCCGCCAAAGAACTCGGTCCCACCCGCCAGCGTCGCCATCACGTAGCCTGGCGTCAGACCGATGCTCTCCATGTACTGCGCCGTGCCCGCCAGACCATAACCACCAAACGCGCCGAACAGTTTCTGCGAACCATGGGCCGCGAAGATGATGCCGACGAAAATCCGCAGGACAGTCAGGCCATAGCCGGCGCGGGTAAACAGTACCTTGTTGATCAGTGTGTTCATGCTGTGTCATCCATTCTGGAGTTGAGTGTGGGATTGGCCGCTATATTAATCAGTAAATATCATGTTAAAAGCGCAATAAATCCGCCATAACAATCAGTTTATTCGATCATTTACGCGAGACAACCTTCTGCCTCCCGGGCTCCAACGACTCCCGCTCCCGATCGAACGCCAGGTAATACTTGTTCACGCTATTAACATAGCTGACGGCACCCATTCCCACCTGCTCCATGGCGATGCGTTCCACCTGGAAGAACCACTGGTTGGGATTCAAGCCCCGGCGACGCGCCTCGGCACGCATACCTTGCACGCGCTCCGGCCCCATGTTGTAGGCCGCCAGGACGAACGCCATGCGCTCGCGCTCGTTGAGCTTGGGGCTGGAAAAGAATTTGCGACGGATCAAGGCCAGGTATTTGGCCCCGGCCTGCACATTGGCGTCGAGGTTCTGGATATTGTTGACCCCCACCCGCTGGGCCGCGGAGGGGGTGATCTGCATCAGGCCGGTGGGGCCGCTGCCGCTGCGGGCATTGGGTTGCAGCGACGACTCCTTGAACGCCAGCGCCGCCAGGTTCAGCCAGTCCATGCCTTGAGCGTCAGCGTGTTTCTGCAGCACCGGTCGAAGTTTTTCCAGGCGCTGTCGATCCGCCTTGGCCAGGGGATAGTGCACTCGATACAAGCGTCGATAGGTCCGCAGGAATGCGACGTCCTGATCCGATGGCTTCTTGTAGCCGGTCAGGAAGCGATCGATGCTCGCGCGCAGCATCGAAGCATCGCGGCGCACGAACCAGAACTCTTCGCCCGGCTCACTGATGAGCACCTGCCGATCAAAACGCAGCTTGGGCAGGATCTTGCCCCAGCGCTCGGCGATCGGTTGTTCGACGATAGTCAGGTGAAAAATCCCGCCCTGGACCATCTCCAGCACATCCTCCACCGCCAGGCTGGGATCGACCCACTCGATCTTCACCGGCGCCAGCTTGTGCAGCGCCAGCTTCTGATTGATCTGACTGACGGCATCGCCAGCGGCACTGCCGGTGGGTAGCGCCAGGGTTTTGCCCGAGAGTTGTTCAAGACGGGTGTAGCGTCGCTCGCCCTTGATACCGACCAGCAGCAAAGGCACGTTGCTCGAAACCGGCGCACTGGTGCTCACGGCGTAGCCGGGTCGCAGATCGAGCAGTTCCCCGGGCGCCACCAGATCCCCCTCACCGCGCTGCAGCGCCCCGAGCAATTGATCCTTGGCCTTGGGAATGATCTTGAGGGTGATTTCCTGACCGTCTCGGGCGTGACCGTTGAGGTATTGTTCGAAGGCGCGCAGGCGATGGTATTCGACGCCAATGGACTGACCCTGGACTTCGCCGGAGCTATTGCGGCTCTGATTGACCAACACCCTCAACACCTGACTGCTGCGGATGTCCGCCAGATCGCGGACCTTGACTGCCGGCACGGCTTGCAGCGGCCCGGCCAGGCGCGCAACCGCGGGCATCGGCAGCAGCAACGAACAACACAGCAGTAGCAAAACCGAGGGACGAATCATCCGCTCTCCGCAAAGAATACCGGGTCGATCGTTGTCATGGGATCGAACGACAGAAACAGAGCGCATTGAGCGCTGACAAGGTGCCGAAAACTGGCACAGTGATGGCACATTCACCAGCCGGACCTGTCTCTCGGACTCAAGAGACAGCAATAAACCGTTGTAGTTCTTGGTTTTTCTTATAAATCTGCAGCTCTGATATGCTTTCCGGCCTTTGGTCCGAGGTAGCACCATGCAACTCATCGATATCGGCGTCAACCTGACCAACCCCAGTTTTGCCGACAAACACCAGGCTGTACTGGACCGCGCCTACGCGGCCGGGGTCTGCCAGTTGGTGCTCACCGGTACCAGTGTCGAGGGCAGCGAACAGGCGCTGGAGCTGTGTCGCCAGCTGGATGAAACGGCGCAACGCCTGTTTGCCACCGCCGGTATTCATCCTCATTCGGCCAGTGACTGGAACGCCGACAGCGAGCGGCAACTGCGCAGTTTGCTCAAGGAACCGAATGTGGTGGCCGTGGGTGAATGCGGACTGGATTTCAATCGCGATTTCTCGCCGCGTCCGCAGCAGGAAAAAGTCCTCGAAGAGCACCTGGCGATGGCGGTCGAGCTACAAATGCCCGTGTTCCTCCACGAGCGCGATGCCAGCCAGCGTTTGCTGGAGATCCTGCGTGACTACCGTGATCAATTGCCCGCGGCGGTGGTGCATTGCTTCACCGGCGAAAAAAAGGCCCTGTTCAGCTACCTGGATCTGGATTTGCATATCGGCATCACCGGCTGGATTTGCGACGAGCGCCGGGGGACGCACCTGCATCCACTGGTGAAGGAAATCAAGCGCGGGCGGTTGATGCTGGAAAGCGATGCGCCGTACCTGTTACCGCGCAGTTTGCGGCCCAAGCCGAAAAACGGGCGCAACGAGCCGGCGTATCTCACCGAGGTGTTGCGCGAAGTGGCGCTGCATCGCGGGGAAAGCGAGGAAGACCTGGCGGCTCATAGCACGGCGTGTGCGCGGGCGTTCTATGGGCTGCCGATGGCAGTGTAGGAGCCGGCTTGCCGGCGATGGACGTCAACGATAACGCGTTCATCCAGATAGCACGCGTCATCGTTGACGTCCTTCGCCGGCAAGCCGGCTCCTACATGAGCGCCGCGTTTATTCAGTAAACAGGCGTTATCGTTTACGTCCATCGCGAGCGAGCTTGCTCCTACCCGACGTACTTGCCGATCTCGAACTTGCCGATCGCCGCGCGGTGCACTTCGTCCGGGCCATCGGCCAGGCGCAGGGTGCGCTGCATCGCGTACATGTAGGCCAGCGGGAAATCGTTGGACACCCCTGCCCCGCCATGGATCTGGATCGCCCGGTCGATCACTCGCAGGGCGACGTTCGGCGCCACCACCTTGATCTGCGCGATTTCGCTCTTCGCAAATTTATTGCCGACGGTGTCCATCATGTACGCGGCCTTCAATGTCAGCAGGCGCGCCATGTCGATCTCCATCCGCGAGTCGGCGATCTTGTCGATGTTACCGCCCAGACGCGCCAGGGGCTTGCCAAACGCGGTACGGTTCACCGAGCGTTTGCACATCAGTTCCAGCGCGCGCTCAGCCATGCCGATCGAACGCATGCAGTGGTGAATCCGGCCAGGGCCAAGGCGACCCTGGGCGATTTCGAAGCCGCGTCCTTCGCCCAGCAGGACGTTTTCGTACGGCACCCGGACATTGTCGAACAGCACTTCGGCATGACCGTGAGGGGCATCGTCATAACCGAACACCGGCAACGGGCGCACGATTTTCACCCCCGGGGCATCCACCGGCACCAGAATCATCGAGTGCTGGGCATGGCGCGGTGCGTCCGGATTGCTCAGGCCCATGAAGATCAGGATCTTGCAGCGCGGATCGCAGGCGCCCGAGGTCCACCATTTCTTGCCGTTGATCACCCACTCGTCGCCATCGCGCACTGCGCGGGCGGCCATGTTGGTGGCGTCGGAAGACGCCACGTCCGGTTCGGTCATGGCAAACGCCGAGCGAATGTCGCCGCGCAGCAAGGGTTCGAGCCAGCGTTGCTTCTGTTCTTCGTTGGCGTAACGCACCAGCACTTCCATGTTGCCCGTGTCCGGCGCAGAGCAGTTGAACGGTTCCGGTCCCAGCAGCGAACGGCCCATGATTTCCGCCAATGGTGCGTATTCCAGGTTGCTCAGGCCGGCGCCGAGGTCGGACTCAGGCAGAAACAAATTCCACAGCCCTTGCGCCTTGGCCTTGAGTTTGAGCTCCTCCATGATTGCCGTCGGCTGCCAGCGATCGCCCTCGGCGACCTGGCGTTCGAACACGGCTTCGGCAGGATAAACGTAGGAGTCCATGAACGCGGTCACGCGCTCACGCAGTTCTTGCACCTTGGGCGAATAAGCGAAATCCATGGGCAGCTCTACCTATTGACAGGGGGTTTTGATGAGTTGTTCAGGTCATGCAATCGATGCTAGAACAGCTACGAAAATTTACCTAGCCTATTCTCGGCGTGTATTAACATTCATCACCGATATATGATCGACTGATCGGCAAGGCCACCCAGCCCTATGACACCGCCCCTATAACACCGCCCCTATAACAAGAGTGCAGCCAATGAATCTGAGCAAGGTCGACCTCAATCTTTTCATCGTCTTTGACGCGATTTACACCGAAGCCAACCTGACCCGGGCCGGGCAGATAGTCGGGATCACCCAACCGGCGGTGTCCAACGCCCTGGCTCGCCTGCGTGAGACCTTCAACGATCCGTTGTTCGTGCGCACCGCCCAGGGCATGGTCCCGACACCGATGGCCCAGAACATCATCGGCCCGGTCCGCAACGCCCTCTCCCTGCTGCGGGTCTCGGTGCAGGAAAGCCGCATCTTCAATCCGTTGCAGGCGGTCAAGACCTACCGCATCAGCATGACCGACCTCACCGAAGCGGTGATTTTGCCGCCCCTGTTCCAGCGCCTGCGTCGCCTGGCCCCCGCCGTGATCATCGAGAGCTTCCTGTCCAAGCGCCGCGAAACCACCAAGGAACTGGCGGCCGGGCGCCTCGACTTCGCCGTCGACGCGCCGCTCAACACCGACCCGCAGGTGCGCCACGTCAAGCTGATGGAAGACCGTTACGTGTGTGCCATGCGCAAGGGGCATCCGCTGGCCGGCAAGGAAAAATTCAGCCTCGATGACTACCTGTCCCAGACCCACATCCATATCTCCAGCCGACGCAGCGGTCTGGGCCATGTCGATCTGGCATTGGGCAAGATGGGCATCCAGCGCAAGATCGCCCTGCGCTCCCAGCATTACCTGATGGCCTCGCAAGTGTTGCAGCAGACGGACATGGTCATGACCGTGCCCGAGCGCTTCGCCCGCCGTCATGACTTGTACTCGGTGAACCTGCCGGTCAATGACGTGCCGCCGGTGGAAACCCACCTCTACTGGCACGAAAGCACCGACCAGGACCCGGCCAACCGCTGGATGCGCGAGCAGATGATCGAGCTGTGCCAGCAGGTGACGGCCCATGAAAAGAAGCCCCTGTAGGAGCGAGCTTGCTCGCGATGGACGCCAACGATAACGCGTGCTCCCTGAATAAACGCGTCGCCCTCGGGACCATCGCGAGCGAAGGCGGCCTCAAGCCTTGCAGCGCCCATGACGACGCCTTCGCCAGCAAGCCGGCTCCTACAGTTCAGGAGTCGCGTCAAATCGCACAACCGGCGTGGAATCTGGAGCGAGGCCGGCGTTCCGACATGAGTCCCCGGGCGGCAGCGAAAGCTTACAGAAGAAACATGGCAACCTTGCTCGCCGCTGCCGCCAGATGCTGTTCATGCGTAAGTCTCGAAACCTTCAGTGGCTTCAAATCGTGATCCCCCACCACCAGCCAGAACACCTCGATGCTCGGCGCCAATGTGTAAGCCTCGACCGCGTCACGATTGCCCAACGCATCCCGCTCCCCCTGAACGATCAACGTCCGCGTCTTCAATCCTGCCAAATGCTCGACCCGCGGCTTCTCCGGCTTGCCAACCGCATAAAACGGATACCCCAGGCACACCAGCGCATCCACCCCCAGTTCATCCGCCAATAGACTGGCCATACGCCCGCCCATGGACTTGCCGCCAATGGCCAGGCGCCCAGCGACATGGCGTCGCACCACGGCATGGACCTCACGCCAGCATTCCAGCAGTTTGGGTGCCGGGTTTGGTGGACGTTTACCGCCATCCAGCCGCCGCTGCGCCATGTATGGAAACTCGAACCGCAACACGTTGACGCCTTGAGCCGCAAGGCGTGCAGCCATGTCGCTCATCCAGTCACTGTCCATCGGCGCACCGGCGCCGTGGGCGAGAATCAACGTCGCCGATGCCGGCGCTGAAGCGGCATTCCACAACCATCCATGGTCGCGCACACACTGCGCCCATTGATCCCCGTCAATACTGGCCTTGTGCTCTTTGCCCATGCTTGCCTCGCTGTCAGTCTGCCTATAACTCCAGGCGAAGTGAGCGTTGCCTTGCGCATCCGCCTTCACTTCGGCTGAACCGTGGATGGGGAACCATGAACACTTCTATCAGTACCGCCTACAACTACAAGGTGGTCCGCCAATTTGCCATTATGACGGTGGTGTGGGGCATCGTCGGCATGGGACTCGGGGTTTTTCTCGCCGCCCAGTTGGTATGGCCCGAACTCAACTTCAATCTGCCATGGACCAGTTTCGGCCGGTTGCGCCCGTTGCACACCAACGCGGTGATCTTCGCCTTTGGCGGTTGCGCCCTGTTCGCCAGTTCTTTCTATTCGGTGCAGCGCACCTGCCAGACCCGATTGTTTGCGCCGAAAATCGCCGCATTCTGCTTCTGGGGCTGGCAGCTGGTGATTCTGCTGGCAGCGATCAGCCTGCCGCTGGGTTACACCACTTCCAAGGAATACGCCGAACTCGAATGGCCGATCGACATCCTGATCACCATCGTCTGGGTCGCGTACGCAGTGGTGTTCTTCGGCACGATCATGCAGCGCAAGACCCGGCACATTTACGTCGGTAACTGGTTCTTCGGCGCGTTCATCGTCACCGTGGCGATTCTGCACATCGTCAACAACCTCGAACTGCCGGTGAGTTTCACCAAGTCGTACTCGGTGTACGCCGGTGCCACCGACGCCATGGTGCAGTGGTGGTACGGGCACAACGCCGTAGGCTTTTTCCTCACCGCCGGCTTCCTCGGGATGATGTATTACTTCGTACCGAAACAGGCCGAACGCCCGGTGTATTCCTATCGCCTGTCGATCGTGCACTTCTGGGCGCTGATCACCCTGTACATCTGGGCCGGCCCGCACCACTTGCACTACACCGCGCTGCCGGACTGGGCCCAGTCGCTGGGCATGGTGATGTCGCTGATCCTGCTGGCACCGAGCTGGGGCGGGATGATCAACGGCATGATGACGCTCTCCGGCGCCTGGCATAAGTTGCGCAGCGACCCGATCCTGCGCTTCCTCGTGGTGTCGCTGGCGTTCTACGGCATGTCGACCTTCGAAGGGCCGATGATGGCGATCAAAACGGTGAACGCCCTCTCCCACTACACCGACTGGACCATCGGCCACGTACACGCCGGTGCATTGGGCTGGGTGGCCATGATCTCGATCGGCGCGCTGTACCACATGATTCCGAAAGTCTTCGGCCGCGAGCAGATGCACAGCATCGGCCTGATCAACGCGCACTTCTGGCTCGCCACCATCGGCACCGTGCTCTACATCGCGTCGATGTGGGTCAACGGCATCGCCCAGGGCCTGATGTGGCGCGCGGTCAATGAAGACGGGACGCTGACCTACTCCTTCGTCGAAACCCTGGTGGCCAGCCATCCGGGCTTCGTCGTGCGCCTGGTAGGCGGTGCGATCTTCTTCAGCGGCATGTTGCTGATGGCCTACAACACCTGGCGCACCGTGCGGGCCTCGCAGCCTGCCGAAGTCGCCGCTGCCGCGCAGATTGCCTGAGGAGGCCGCCATGAAACACGAAACAATCGAGAAAAACGTCGGCCTGCTGATGTTGCTGATGGTGCTGGCCGTGAGCATCGGCGGCCTGACCCAGATCGTCCCGCTGTTCTTCCAGGATGTGACCAACAAACCGGTGGAAGGTATGAAGCCCTACACCGCGCTGCAATTGGAAGGTCGCGACATCTACATCCGCGAAGGCTGCGTCGGTTGCCATTCGCAGATGATCCGGCCGTTCCGCGCCGAGACCGAACGCTATGGTCACTACTCAGTTGCCGGTGAAAGCGTCTGGGACCATCCGTTCCTCTGGGGCTCGAAACGTACCGGTCCGGACCTCGCCCGGGTCGGCGGTCGCTACTCCGAAGACTGGCACCGCGCGCACTTGTACAACCCGCGCAACGTGGTGCCGGAATCGAAAATGCCCGGCTATCCGTGGCTGGTGGCCAATCAACTCGACAGCAGCCACACCGAAACCAAGATCAAGGCGATGCGCACCCTCGGCGTGCCGTACACCGACGACGACATCGCAGGCTCAGTGGCTTCGCTCAAGGGCAAGACCGAAATGGACGCGCTGGTCGCTTACCTGCAAGTGCTCGGCACCTCCATCAAGAGCAAGAGGTGAGCCATGTTCTTTGAACCCTCAACAAGGAGTACCCGGCCATGACCACCTTCTGGAGTACGTGGATCTGCGTACTGACCATCGGCAGCCTGATCGGCCTGACCTGGCTGCTGATCGGCACCCGCAAGGGCGAAACCAAGGGCAGCGTCGACCAGACCATGGGCCACAGCTTTGACGGCATCGAGGAGTACGACAACCCGCTGCCGCAGTGGTGGTTCATGCTGTTCGCCGGCACGCTGGTGTTCGCCGTGGGTTATCTGGTGCTTTACCCCGGCCTGGGCAACTGGAAAGGCATCCTGCCCGGCTACGAGGACGGCTGGACCGGCGTCCACGAGTGGGAAAAGGAGATGAACAAGGCCGAGGCGAAGTTCGGGCCGATCTTCGCAAAATTCGCGGCGATTCCCGTGGAAGAAGTGGCCACGGACCCGCTAGCATTGAAAATGGGCGGTCGCCTGTTTGCCTCCAATTGCGCGGTCTGCCACGGCTCGGACGCCAAGGGCGCCTTTGGCTTCCCCAACCTGGCCGACAACAGCTGGCGCTGGGGCGGCAACGCCGACACCATCAAAACCACGATCATGGGCGGTCGCATGGCGGCGATGCCGGCCTGGGGTGAAATCCTTGGTGATGCCGGCGTGAAGAACGTCGCGGCCTATGTGCGCCATGACCTGGCCGGCCTGCCGTTGCCTGCCGACAGCGGTGCCGACCTGCACGCCGGACAGCAAGCGTTCAGCACGATGTGCGTAGCCTGTCATGGGGCAAACGGCCAGGGCACTGAAGCCATGGGCGCGCCGAACCTGACGCAACCGGCCGGTTTTATCTACGGAACAAGCCTGGCGCAGCTTGGACAAACGATTCGTCATGGTCGCCAGGGTCATATGCCGGCGCAGAACGAACTGCTCGGCAACGATAAGGTGCAATTGCTCGCCGCTTATGTGTACAGCCTGTCACAGGGTCTGAATACAGAGCGTTTGCAGGCTGAAGGCAAACAGGAATAAATCTCGACCGCTCTGCTGCCGCATTCTCCCGGATGCGGCAGTTCCCTGCTTCTTTGCGACCAAGTGTCGCACCCTCCGTTAGTCCTCCTTTCGGTTCCCCAGTTTCGGGTCTAAGCTTCTTCCGATGCGGACTGGCATGAGCCGGTTCCAGGTCGCCCTTAGCGGATGTGTTCGACAAACCTGCTCGATGGAAGGCCGCAAAGGCTGGTGGACACCGGCTGTCGTGCCAATTGGCCATCGGCCATCCAATCGTCATGTTTGAACATACCCCGTTACATCTGACCTGACCCCCTCATCTTTTTCGTCCACTGCGACATTTTGTCCGGGGCCAATTTTGTCCCTACGCGGCGCATGGAAAGGCCGCAGAATCAGCTTTTGAAAGCATTGACCAGGGTCATGGCGCGTTGCAATGACCCCCCGCTTTCTCCATACTTGCGGCCGATTTTTACTCCTAATAAAACACCCAAACCGTGGAACCTTAGAATGAGCACAGCAATCAGTCCGACTGCTTATAACTATAAGGTAGTCCGCCAGTTCGCCATCATGACGGTGGTCTGGGGGATCCTTGGCATGGGGCTCGGTGTCTTCATCGCCTCGCAACTGGTCTGGCCGGAGTTGAACTTCGGTCTGGCATGGACGAGCTTTGGACGCCTGCGCCCGCTGCACACCAACCTGGTGATTTTCGCCTTCGGTGGTTGTGCACTGTTTGCCACTTCTTATTACGTCGTGCAGCGAACCTGCCAAACGCGACTGATTTCCGACAGCCTCGCCGCCTTCACCTTCTGGGGTTGGCAAGCGGTGATCGTCGGCGCGATCATTACCTTGCCGATGGGTCTGACCACCACCAAGGAATACGCGGAACTGGAATGGCCCCTGGCTATTCTGCTGGCCATCGTCTGGGTCACCTACGGTCTGGTGTTCTTCGGCACCATCGTCAAGCGCAAGACCAAGCACATCTATGTGGGTAACTGGTTCTACGGTGCCTTCATCGTCGTGACCGCGATGCTGCACATCGTCAACCACGCTTCCCTGCCGGTCAGCTTCTTCAAGTCCTACTCGGCTTACGCCGGTGCGACTGACGCGATGATCCAGTGGTGGTATGGCCACAACGCGGTCGGTTTCTTCCTGACCACCGGCTTCCTGGGGATGATGTATTACTTCGTGCCGAAGCAGGCCGAGCGTCCGATCTACTCTTATCGTCTGTCGATCGTGCACTTCTGGGCGCTGATCACCCTGTACATCTGGGCCGGTCCGCACCACCTGCACTACACCGCACTGCCGGACTGGGCTCAGTCCCTGGGCATGGCGATGTCGATCATCCTGCTGGCACCAAGCTGGGGCGGCATGATCAACGGCATGATGACCCTGTCGGGCGCCTGGCATAAGCTGCGCACCGACCCGATCCTGCGTTTCCTCGTGGTATCGCTGGCGTTCTACGGCATGTCGACCTTCGAAGGCCCGATGATGGCCATCAAGACCGTCAACTCGCTGTCGCACTACACCGACTGGACCATCGGCCACGTACACGCCGGTGCATTGGGCTGGGTAGCAATGATCTCGATCGGTGCGATCTACCACATGATCCCGAAACTGTTCGGTCGCGCGCAGATGCACAGCATCGGCCTGATCAACACCCACTTCTGGCTCGCGACCATCGGTACCGTGCTGTACATCGCTTCGATGTGGGTCAACGGCATCACCCAGGGTCTGATGTGGCGTGCAATCAACGACGACGGCACCCTAACCTACTCGTTCGTCGAAGCGCTGCAAGCCAGCCACCCAGGTTTCATCGTTCGCGCCCTGGGCGGTGCGTTCTTTGCCAGCGGCATGCTGTTCATGGCCTACAACGTATGGCGGACCGTACGTGCCTCGAACCCGGCTGAAGCCAAAGCTGCTGAACAGATTGCTGTAGTTGGAGCTCACTGATGAAGCATGAAGCAGTCGAGAAGAACATTGGCCTGCTGGCCTTCTTCATGGTTATCGCCGTCAGCATCGGCGGCCTGACCCAGATCGTTCCGCTGTTTTTCCAGGACGTCACCAACAAGCCGGTCGAAGGCATGAAGCCTCGCACCGCCCTTGAACTGGAAGGCCGCGACATCTACATCGCCAACGGTTGTGTCGGCTGCCACTCGCAGATGATCCGCCCGTTCCGTGCTGAAACCGAACGTTACGGCCACTATTCGGTCGCCGGTGAAAGCGTCTGGGATCACCCGTTCCTGTGGGGTTCCAAGCGTACCGGTCCGGACCTGGCCCGTGTTGGCGGTCGTTACTCCGATGACTGGCAGCGTGCGCATTTGTACAACCCGCGCAACGTCGTGCCCGAGTCGAAAATGCCGGCCTACCCGTTCCTCGTGGAAAACAAGCTCGACGGCAAAGACACCGCGAAGAAAATGGAAGTCTTGCGCACGCTCGGCGTCCCTTACACCGACGAAGACATCGCCGGCGCAAAGGATGCTGTGAAGGGCAAAACCGAAATGGACGCGCTGGTGGCCTATCTGCAAGGCCTGGGCACCATCATCAAAAGCAAACGGTGATTTAGATGGATATCGGGATGATTCGTGGCCTGGGCACCGTTGTTGTGATGGTGGCCTTTATCGGTCTGGCGTTGTGGGTGTTCAGCCCCAAGCGCAAGTCGGAGTTTGAAGACGCGACCTTGCTGCCTTTCGCGGATGATCCCGAAGCCATCAAGCACGTCGAGCAAGCTTCTAGGAGTAACAAAGAATGACTACATTCTGGAGTCTGTACGTCACAGTCCTCACTCTCGGCACTATCTTCGCCCTGACCTGGCTGCTGCTGGCTACCCGCAAGGGCCAGCGCGGCGAGTCCACAGAGGAAACGGTTGGCCACGCCTACGACGGGATCGAGGAGTACGACAACCCGCTGCCAAAATGGTGGTTCATGCTGTTCGTGGGCACCATCATTTTCGCCTTGGGCTACTTGGTGCTGTACCCGGGCCTGGGCAACTGGAAAGGCCTGCTGCCGGGCTATAACTACCTCGATAACGACAAGCAGACCGCGTTCGCCAATGGCCAGACCGGCTGGACCGGCGTTCACGAGTGGGAAAAGGAAATGGCCAAGTCGGACGCCAGGTTCGGCCCGATCTTCGCCAAATTCTCGTCCATGCCCATTGAAGAAGTGGCCAAGGATCCGCAAGCCCTGAAGATGGGTGGCCGCCTGTTCGCCTCCAACTGCTCGGTCTGCCACGGTTCCGACGCCAAAGGCGCCTATGGCTTCCCTAACCTGACCGACGCCGACTGGCGCTGGGGTGGCGAAGCGGAGACCATCAAGACCACCATCATGGGCGGTCGTCACGCGGTGATGCCGGCCTGGGCCGAAGTGATCGGCGAGCAAGGCGTTGCCGACGTTGCCGCGTTCGTGCTGACCAACCTCGATGGGCGCAAGCTGCCGGAAGGCGCCAAGGCCGACCCGGTTGCCGGGCAGAAACTGTTCGCCGCCAACTGCGTGGCATGCCACGGGCCGGCTGGCAAAGGGACGCCAGCCATGGGCGCCCCTGACCTGACCCACCCGGGTGCGTTCATCTACGGCTCGAGCTTCGCTCAGCTGCAGCAGACCATCCGTTACGGTCGTCAGGGCCAGATGCCTGCGCAGGAACAGCTGCAAGGCAACGACAAGGTCCACCTGCTGGCCGCTTACGTCTACAGCCTGTCTCACGGTGAGAAGGCTCCGGTGGCGGATGCCCAGTAACGCTTGATGCAGTAAAAAACGGCCCTGCCAATGAGAATTGGCGGGGCCGTTTTGTTTGGGGCCTGGATGAACCCACCTTTCACACATTGAAACCTATATTCGATAGGCCCGCGTGGCGACCAGGGGTAACGTCGATCCACCTGGTGGCCGGAAGCGGGCAATCCCTGCGACTCCGGTCACTCAGGGACAAGGGAATACCTCATCGAGAACAAGGAGTTCATCAAATGTCCAAAAACAAGCAAAACCGACCCACAACCTGTTATTTCCCGGAATCCAGAGTCACCCCGCAGACCACTCCAGACACGGAGGTTTCGCCGCCGATCGACGCGGATGCTCCAGCGCAAGCCCCTGCAACCGCAGGTATTTCGAGTCGTCGCGCCAACTTTGCCGCTCCCGGGGACAGAGACGACAAAAAGCGCACCAAGGGTAGCGGGCTGGACAGCCTGGGAGGTGGTCGCCTGGATTGAGCAGTACTCGTACACGGGTGCAGTGGCGACCCGCTGCGCCCTCAGGCTTGAAGGCGTCGTCCATCGGCGAGCAGTAGCGTTCGGCTACAGTCAATTGACCTGCATCATGTTTTGTTACATCTGCTACACCATTCAAGATTTTTCCCCAACGCGACCAAAGGTCGCACCCTTGAGCCAGAGCGACAGGCGTATCATTGCGCCACTGCTACACCTTTTTTGACCGCGGTCGGCATGTACTGACCGGGGCATTTTTCCACTGCCGTGGGATGCAATGATGAGCAACCAGATTCCGGTACACGACGTTACCCCGCCTGCCAAAAACACCAACAACAGCGTCGACCTCTACGCCTCTCGGGAAAAGATCTACACCCGCGCCTTCACCGGCCTGTTCCGCAACCTGCGGATGATGGGCGGTGCCGGGCTGTTCCTGCTGTATTTCGGTACGGTCTGGCTGAACTGGGGTGGCCATCAGGCCGTCTGGTGGAACCTGCCGGAGCGCAAGTTCTTCATTTTTGGCGCGACCTTCTGGCCCCAGGACTTCATCCTGCTCTCGGGGATCCTGATCGTCAGCGCCTTCGGCCTGTTCTTCATCACCGTGTATGCCGGGCGGGTCTGGTGTGGCTATACCTGCCCGCAGAGTGTCTGGACCTGGATTTTCATGTGGTGCGAAAAGGTCACCGAAGGCGACCGCAACCAGCGCATCAAGCTCGACAAGGCGCCGATGAGCGCCAACAAGTTCCTGCGCAAATTCAGCAAACACGCGCTGTGGCTGTTGATCGGCTTCGTGACCGGCATGACCTTCGTTGGCTACTTCTCGCCGATCCGCGAACTGACCATCGACTTCTTCACCGGCGCAGCCGATGGCTGGTCCTACTTCTGGGTCGGCTTCTTCACCCTCGCCACCTATGGCAACGCCGGCTGGTTGCGTGAGCAGGTGTGCATCTACATGTGCCCGTACGCACGCTTCCAGAGCGTGATGTTCGACAAGGACACCCTGATCGTGTCCTACGACCCGCGCCGTGGTGAATCCCGTGGCCCGCGCAAGAAAGGCGTCGACTACAAGGCGATGGGCCTGGGTGACTGCATCGATTGCACCATGTGCGTCCAGGTCTGCCCGACGGGTATCGACATCCGCGATGGCCTGCAGGTCGAATGTATCGGCTGTGCCGCCTGCATCGATGCCTGCGACAGCATCATGGACAAGATGGACTACCCGCGCGGCCTGATCAGCTACACCACCGAGCACAACCTGTCCGGGCAAAAAACCAATAAACTGCGGCCCCGCCTGCTCGGCTACGCCACGGTGCTGCTGGCGATGATCGCCTTGCTGGTGACCGCGTTCTTCATGCGTTCGCTGGTCGGCTTCGACGTCAGCAAGGACCGCGTGCTGTACCGCGAGAACGCCGAAGGCCGGATCGAGAACGTCTACAGCCTGAAGATCATGAACAAGGACCAGCGCGACCACACCTACCTGCTGGAAGCCACGGGCCTGCCGGACCTCAAGCTGCAAGGCAAGCGCGAGATCAAGGTCGCCGCCGGGGAGATTTTCAGCCAGCCGGTCGAGTTGTCCAGCGCACCGGAACAACTGCCGTCGAGCACCAACGAGGTGAAGTTCATCCTCAAGGACGCCGATGACGCCAGCATCCACGTTGAAGCCAAGAGCCGATTCATCGGCCCACAAATTCGTTGAGAGAAGTGACCATGCCCGCAGCAACTGCCACAAGTCCCTGGTACAAGCACCTTTGGCCGTGGATCATCATCGCCATCCTGGCCTGCTCGGTGACCCTCACCCTGTCCATGGTGACGATCGCGGTGAACAACCCGGACAACCTGGTCAACGATAACTACTACGAGGCCGGCAAAGGCATCAACCGTTCGCTGGACCGTGAACTGCTGGCCCAGACCCTGCTGTTGCGCGCCAGCGTGCATCTGGATGGCGTGACCGGTGAAGTCGACGTCCGCCTGAACGGCAACAGCGCACCGGCCACCCTGGAGCTGAACCTGATCTCGCCGACCCAGCCGGAGAAGGATCGCAAGATCACCCTCGCCCGCAGCGACACCGAACAGGGCCGCTACATCGGCCAGGTGAGCGACAAGGTCGACGGCCGTCGCTTCGTGGAGTTGCTGGGTGTGCAGGATGGCAAAACCTGGCGCATGTTCGAGGAAGAACAGGTCAGCCATGACAAGGATCTGCTGCTGGGTGATGAGCCGCTGCAAGGCGCTGAAGACCTGAAAAAGTAAGCACCCACTGATCGCTCCCACGCTCTGCGTGGGCACGCAGCCAGGGACGCTCCGCGTCCCAGCCAAAGCGGACGCGGAGCGTCCGGGGAGGCATTCCCACGCAGAGCGTGGGAACGATCATCGGACCACGCCTCATGACCACGCCTACCCCCTGCTATCACTGCGCCCTACCCGTCCCGGCCGGCAGCCGCTTCACCGCTGCCGTCCTCGGTGAAACCCGCGAGTTCTGCTGCCCGGGTTGCCAGGCCGTGGCCGAGGCGATTGTCGCCGGGGGCCTTGAAAGCTATTACCAGCATCGCAGCGAAGCCTCGGCCAACCCCGAAGCCTTGCCCGTACAACTGGTGGACGAGCTGGCGCTGTACGACCGCGCCGACGTGCAACAACCCTTCGTTCGCCACGAAGGCGACCTCGCCGAAACCACCTTGTTGATGGAAGGCATCAGCTGCGCCGCCTGTGGCTGGCTGATCGAGAAACACCTGCGCGGCTTGCCGGCCGTGGCCGAAGCACGCCTGAACCTGTCCAACCATCGCCTGCACGTACGCTGGGCCGATGCGCAATTGCCGTTGAGTCGGGTATTGAGCGAATTGCGCCACATCGGTTACGCCGCACACCCTTATCAAGCCGACCGCGCCAGCGAACAACTGGCCAGTGAAAACCGCCTGGCCCTGCGCCAGCTCGGGGTCGCCGGCCTGCTGTGGTTCCAGGCGATGATGGCGACCATGGCCACCTGGCCGGAATTCAATATCGACCTCAGCCCCGAACTGCACACCATCCTGCGCTGGGTCGCGCTGTTCCTCACGACGCCGATCGTGTTCTACAGCTGTGCGCCCTTCTTCAAGGGCGCCATGCGCGACCTGCGTACCCGGCACCTGACCATGGACGTCTCGGTATCGCTGGCGATCGGCAGCGCCTATATCGCCGGAATCTGGACCTCGATCACCGGGGTCGGCGAACTGTACTTCGATGCCGTCGGCATGTTTGCGCTGTTCCTGCTGGCCGGGCGCTACCTGGAACGCCGCGCCCGGGAGCGGACTGCCGCCGCCACCGCGCAGCTGGTCAATCTGTTGCCCGCCTCTTGCCTGCGACTGAGCGCTGACGGCCAGAGCGAGCGGATCCTGCTCAGCGAACTGCGCGTGGGCGATCACGTGCTGGTGCATCCCGGCGCGATCCTCCCGGCCGACGGCAAGATCCTCGAGGGCCAGTCGAGCATCGACGAATCCCTGCTCACCGGCGAATACCTGCCGCAGTCACGGCTGCCGGGCGATGCGGTCACCGCCGGCACCCTGAACGTCGAGGGCGCGTTGACCGTGCAAGTGCTGGCCCTCGGCCAGGACACCCGATTGTCCGCCATCGTCCGCCTGCTGGACCGTGCCCAGGCCGAAAAGCCGCGGCTGGCGGAAATTGCCGACCGCGCCGCGCAGTGGTTCCTGCTGCTGTCGCTGATTGCCGCCGCCGTCATCGGTCTGGTCTGGTGGCAACTGGATTCGTCACGGGCGTTCTGGATCGTGCTGGCGATGCTGGTTGCGACGTGCCCGTGCGCCTTGTCCCTGGCCACACCGACCGCCCTGACCGCCGCCACCGGAACGCTGCATAGACTCGGCCTGTTGCTGACGCGCGGTCATGTGCTGGAAGGCCTGAACCAGATCGACACGGTGATTTTCGACAAGACCGGCACCCTCACCGAAGGCCGCCTGGCGCTGCGCTCGATCCGCCCGCTCGGGGCGCTCGACAGCGATCAATGCCTGAGCCTCGCCGCCGCCCTGGAAAACCGTTCCGAACACCCGATCGCCCGCGCTTTCGGCCGGGCGCCGCTGGCCGCTGAAGAAGTCGACAGTACGCCGGGCCTTGGCCTCCAGGGCATGGTCGGTGAACAGCGTTTGCGTATCGGCCAACCGGGATTTGTCTGCGAACTCAGTGGTGCCGCCGTGCCCGCCATGCCGGATGAAGCCGGCCAATGGTTGCTGCTCGGCAACCACCAGGGACCGCTGGCCTGGTTTGTCCTCGACGACCGTTTGCGCAGCGACGCCCCCGCGCTGCTCGCCGCGTGCAAGGCCCGCGGCTGGCGCACGTTGCTGCTGTCCGGCGACAGCTCGCCGATGGTGGCCAGCGTGGCGGCTGAACTGGACATCGACGAAGCCCGTGGCGGCTTGCGTCCGGACGATAAATTGCAGGTCTTGCAACAACTGCACAAGGAAGGGCGCAAGGTGCTGATGCTCGGTGACGGGGTCAACGACGTGCCAGTGCTGGCCGCCGCCGACATCAGCGTGGCGATGGGGTCGGCGACGGACCTGGCGAAGACCAGTGCCGATGCGGTGTTGCTGTCCAACCGGCTCGACGCACTGGTGCAAGCCTTCAGCCTGGCCCGGCGCACTCGGCGGGTAATCATCGAGAACCTGCTGTGGGCCGGGCTGTACAATGGCCTCATGTTGCCCTTCGCCGCCCTCGGCTGGATCACCCCGGTATGGGCTGCGGTCGGCATGTCCATCAGTTCGTTGACCGTGGTGCTGAACGCCCTGCGCCTGACTCGCCTGCCGAGCGCGCCTGCCGCCAGCGCCACGCCACAAACCCGCCCGCTGCCGGCCTGAGCCGCGCGGGCATGGAGTGACCCATGCCAGCTCTCTACGTGATGATCCCGGCCGCGCTGCTGATCGTGGCCATTGCGATCTACATTTTCTTCTGGGCGGTCGACAGCGGTCAGTACGACGATCTGGACGGCCCGGCCCACAGCATCCTGTTCGACGATCAGGACCCGAACCACCAGGCGGCGGTCGACGAGGCCAGCGGCCAGCCGGCCAAACCGGACGACAAGGCGCCTCCGCATGCTTGAGTTGGCGCCCCTGTTGGTGTCTGCGGTGATTCTCGGCCTGCTCGGGGGCGGTCATTGCCTGGGGATGTGCGGCGGCCTGATGGGCGCGCTGACCTTGGCGATTCCCCAGGAACAGCGCAGCCGACGCTTTCGGTTGCTGCTGGCCTACAACCTGGGACGAATTCTCAGCTATGCCGCTGCCGGCCTGCTGATCGGACTGGCCGGATGGGCGGTGGCCAACAGCCCGGCCGCGATGTTCATGCGCGTCATCGCCGGATTATTGCTGATCGCCATGGGCCTGTACCTTGCCGGGTGGTGGAGCGGCCTGACCCGCATCGAAAGCCTCGGTCGCGGCCTGTGGCGGCACATCCAGCCGGTTGCCAACAAGTTGCTGCCGGTGTCGAGCCTGCCCCGCGCGCTGCTGCTGGGTGCGCTCTGGGGCTGGCTGCCCTGCGGACTGGTCTACAGCACGCTGCTGTGGTCGGCAAGTCAGGGCAATGCGCTGGACAGTGCGCTGCTGATGCTCGCGTTCGGTCTGGGCACCTGGCCGGTGCTGCTGGCCACGGGGCTGGCGGCCGAACGGGTCACGGCGCTGTTGCGCAAGCGCAGCGTGCGTATGGCCGGTGGGTTGCTGGTGATGCTGTTTGGTATCTGGACCTTGCCTGGGCCGCATCAGCATTGGCTCATGGGTCATTAGATCGGCGGCGCGCCCTTCGCGGGCAAGCCTCGCTCCTACAGGAGTTCGCGATCCCTTGTAGGAGCGAGGCTTGCCCGCGAAGAGGTCCCCACTGCCAACACACATCCCGACCGTTGATACAAATCAAGATGCCCCTGCGCCCCGCCCCCCAGACTCGCCACCACAGCCAGCCTATCCGGGGGAATGCCCGCATGATGCTCGACGCCATTCGTTGGGACACCGATCTGATCCGCCGCTATGACCTGGCGGGCCCGCGCTACACCTCCTATCCGACCGCCCTGCAGTTCGACGACCATGTCGGCACCTTCGATCTGTTCCACGCCCTGCGTGACAGCCGCAAGGCCCAGCGTCCGTTGTCGCTCTATGTGCATGTGCCCTTCTGCGCGAACATTTGCTACTACTGCGCCTGCAACAAAGTCATCACCAAGGACCGCGGCCGGGCCCTGCCCTACTTGCAGCGCCTGGAACAGGAAATCCAGCTGATCGCCTGCCACCTCGACCCGGCGCAGACAGTAGAGCAGTTGCATTTCGGGGGTGGCACCCCGACTTTTCTCAGTCACGACGAACTGCGCCAGCTGATGGCCCGGTTGCGCAAAAGCTTTAACTTGCTCGAGGATGATTCCGGCGACTACGGCATCGAGATCGACCCTCGCGAAGCCGATTGGTCGACCATGGGCCTGCTCCGTGAACTGGGCTTCAATCGGGTCAGCATCGGCCTGCAGGACCTCGATCCGGCGGTGCAACGGGCGGTGAATCGCCTGCAAAGCCTGGAACAGACCCGCGCGGTGATCGACGCCGCCCGCACCCTGCAATTTCGCTCGATCAACATTGACCTGATCTACGGCTTGCCGAGACAGACGCCCGACAACTTCGCGCGCACGGTCGACGAAGTCATCGCGCTGCAACCCGACCGGCTGTCGGTGTTCAACTACGCGCACCTGCCGGAACGCTTCATGCCCCAGCGGCGCATCAACAGCGACGAACTGCCGACCCCGGCGCAGAAGCTGGAGATGCTCCAGGGCACCATCCAACAGCTGACCGCCGCCGGTTACCGCTACATCGGCATGGATCACTTCGCGCTGCCCGACGACGAACTGGCGATTGCCCAGGAAGAATCGACCCTGCAACGCAACTTCCAGGGCTACACCACCCACGGTCACTGCGACCTGATCGGCCTGGGCGTTTCGGCCATCAGCCAGATCGGCGACCTGTACTGCCAGAACAGCAGCGACCTGACTCAGTATCAGAACGCGCTGGCCTCCTCGCAACCGGCCACCCATCGCGGTCTGCTGTGCAACGCCGATGATCGTCTGCGTCGCGCCGTCATCCAGCAATTGACCTGCCACTTCAGCCTGGAATTTGCCCGGATCGAACACGCCTTCAACATCGACTTTCAAGGTTATTTCGCCGAACTTTGGCCGCAACTGCAGAGCATGGCCGCAGACGGCCTGATCGAACTCGATAACGAAAAAATCAGCGTACTGCCCGCGGGTCGGTTGCTGGTGCGTTCGGTGTGCATGGTGTTCGACGCCTATCTGGGCGCGCAGAATCCCCAGCGATTTTCACGGGTGATCTAGACCCTGCGGCAAAATCGCCAGGCGCTGGCCTGAATGTCCTCCCGTGGGTTACCCTTACGGCTTATGTGTGTTTTTTCCCACAAGGATTGAAGAAATGTCCGAGCCAGTAAAACTGCGCGCTCATAGCCAGGCCCATTGCAAGGATTGCAGCCTGGCCCCCCTCTGCCTGCCACTTTCACTGAATCTGGAAGACATGGATGCGCTGGACGAAATCGTCAAACGTGGCCGCCCGCTGAAAAAGGGCGAGTTCCTGTTCCGCCAGGGCGACACGTTCGATTCCGTTTATGCAGTTCGCGCCGGCGCCTTGAAGACCTTCAGCCTGAGCGATGGCGGCGAAGAGCAGCTCACCGGTTTCCATTTGCCGAGTGAACTGGTCGGTTTGTCGGGCATGGACACCGAAAAACACCCGGTCTCGGCGCAAGCCCTGGAAACCACCTCGGTCTGTGAAATTCCGTTCGAACGCCTCGACGAGCTGGCGCTGCAACTGCCGCAACTGCGCCGACAGTTGATGCGCGTCATGAGCCGCGAGATTCGTGACGATCAACAAATGATGTTGCTGTTGTCGAAGAAAACCGCCGATGAGCGGATTGCGACTTTCCTGGTCAACCTCTCGGCACGCTTTCGCGCCCGGGGTTTTTCGGCCAACCAGTTCCGCCTGAGCATGTCGCGCAACGAAATCGGCAATTATCTGGGGCTGGCAGTGGAAACCGTGTCCCGGGTGTTCACGCGCTTCCAGCAAAACGAACTGATCGCCGCCGAAGGCAAGGAAATTCATATCCTCGATCCGATCCAGCTGTGCGCCCTGGCCGGCGGCTCGCTCGAAGGCTGACGGTAACATTTGCGGCTGAGCGAAAGGGTTCAGCCGCCGTTATACTGCAACGTTTGTAGCCTGCCAGGATTCTTCGACCATGGCCTTCGACGCCTTCGACATCAAATCCCTGATCCGCCCCGTGATCGACTTCCCCAAGCCGGGCGTGATCTTTCGCGACATCACCCCATTGTTCCAGTCGCCCACGGCCCTGCGCCTGGTGATGGACAGCTTCGCCCACCGTTATGTCGAAGCCGATTTCACCCACATCGGGGCGATGGACGCCCGTGGCTTCCTGATCGGTTCGGTGCTGGCCTATCAGTTGAACAAGCCGCTGGTGTTGTTCCGCAAGCAAGGCAAGCTGCCGGCCGACGTGCTGTCCGAGGGGTATGCGACCGAGTACGGCGAAGCCTTCCTCGAAGTCCACGCCGACAGCCTGTGTGAAGGCGATTCGGTGGTGATGTTCGATGACCTGATTGCCACCGGCGGTACGCTGATAGCGGCGGCGAACCTGATTCGGCGCATGGGTGCGCGAGTGCATGAGGCGGCGGCGATCATTGATCTGCCGGAGCTGGGTGGGGCGCAGCGGTTGGAAGATATGGGGATTCCTACTTTTTGCCTGACGCAGTTTGCGTTGGACGATAAGTAGTGCGTTGCCTGCACCGACGCCTTCGCGAGCAGGCTCGCTCCCACAGTTGATCTCGGTCGTACACGAGCGTTGTGTACACAGAAAATCCCTGTGGGAGCGAGCCTGCTCGCGAAGACGTCAGCCCAGACACCACAGATTACAAAGCGATCGGCTTACGCCCCGCAAACGAATGCGCCAACGTCCCGCCATCGACCAGTTCCAGCTCGCCCCCCAAGGGCACGCCATGGGCGATGCGCGAGGCGATCAACCCCTTGTTGCTGAGCAACTGGGCGATGTAGTGCGCCGTGGCTTCACCTTCCACCGTCGGGTTGGTGGCGAGGATGACCTCGGTGAACGTGCCCGCTTCTTCAATTCGCGCCAGCAGTTGCGGAATACCGATGGCCTCCGGGCCCAAGCCGTCGAGCGGCGACAGGTGGCCCTTGAGCACGAAGTAGCGCCCACGAAAGCCCGTCTGTTCCACCGCATAGACATCCATCGGCCCTTCCACCACGCAGAGCAAGGTGTCGTCGCGACGGGTATCGGCGCATTGCGGGCACAGGTCGTCTTCGGTCAGCGTGCGGCACAGCCGGCAGTGGCCCACGCCGTCCATGGCCTGGCTCAGCGCCAGGGCCAGGCGCGAGCCACCGCTGCGATCACGCTCGAGCAGCTGCAACGCCATGCGTTGGGCAGTTTTCTGACCGACACCGGGCAAAATCCGCAGGGCGTCGATCAGTTGGCGAATCAGAGGGCTGAAGCTCATGGGGAAAAGTCCGACAAAACAACGAGACGCGGTTTATACCCGCGCCTCCCCTTGAGCGTCAAATAGCAGCGTCAAATGGCAGGGTCGATTACTCGGCCTGCGCGACCCGAACCGCGCGTGCACCGGAGCGGTCAGGGTTTGAAGCCCTGGGCCAGCAACCAACTGCGAACCACCCGCCCCTGCTCCACCGTTAACCCCGCCAATGCCTGCTGCGCCGATTCGGTACGCAACCGCCGCACCAACGGCGCCAACTCGATCCCTTGTACATGCCAGATGCCCAATGGCTGATCGGCGGTGATCACCACCTCGGCCTCATCGACAAAGCCCTCCCTGAGCACCGGCGCGCGCTCGATCCTCAGCGCGTTGAAATCCGCCTCGGCATGGGCGACCACGGCATCCGGCCACTGTCGCCGCGCCTGCCAGAACGGTTGCCCGGACCAACGCTGCTCATCGGCATAAAAATCGCGCCCGATCCGCGCGAATCGCAAAAACAACTGCTCGACCCGCTGCTGATGAAACCGTTGGGCCAGCGCCGCTCGTTCAGGTTTTCGCAACAGCGTGTTGATCACCGTGGGGGCCTGTAACGCCGAAGACAGGGACTGGAAAATCCCGTTGCCCGACAGCGGGTCCACCGCCATTGCCGCATCGCCGACGCGAATCCAGTGAGCGTCACAAACCTGCGGGCTCAGAATCGCCGTGCTGCTGCGGGCATGCAGCTGTAGATCGTTCTCGGGCCCCGCCGCAAAAAACGCCTGAGCCAACGCCGAGCCCTGGCGCCGCTGACGACAGTAATCGAGCAGTTGCGCCTTGCCTGGCAACCCGGCGCTGGCGACGTCGACCGTCCATTGCCAGTAACACTGACCGTCGGCCCGCCGCGCCATCCAGGCCCAGCCGTCCTCCAGGCTTTCCACGGCGCTGGCGGTGGTGCCCGGCGTACCTTGCCAGCGATTGAGCAGGCTGACCGTCTCCGGCCCGCGCAGGCCTTTGCCAAGCGCAGGCGCCTGCCGGCCCCGGGCCTCCACCAGAAAATCCGCCAGCAGTGCCGGACGCCCTTCGAGCTCGATCCGATGGCCCGCCGCCAACGGGTGCACCGTCAACACCCGGGCTTCGATCAGCTCGACACCCGCCAGGCGCAGGTCCTCACGCAGGCCTCGATCGAAACTCGGGCGATCCACTAGGTATTCGATGTTTTGCGCATGCTGCTGGCCGTTCCACGACACCTGGCGCTGGGAAGGCAACGTCGCATCCGCCAGCGCCTGATTCAGCCCCGCGCCCCGCAATGCCTCGAGCACCCGCACGGAAACGCCTTCCAGCGCGGCAAAGCGGCGCCACTCACTGACCAGTGTTACCGGATAACCGAGCCGCCGCAGCCCCAGCGCAACGGCCGCTCCCGCCGGGCCGGCGCCGAGAATGACAATCGCCGTCATGGGCCGGAACGCCGTTCAGGTCCGCGATAACAAGCGTTTTCGCGCAACCATTCGATGACTTGCTGGTTGCTCGCCTCGGGATGTTCCACCAGGAAACCGGCAATGTGCCCGCTCAAGGCCGCACACCCCAAACTGGCGCCGGACTGCCCCGGATAGGTCCCATGCACACAGGCCGCAAAATCCGCCTGGGCACTGTCGAGCCACGACCATTGCGATTCGGCGCACCGCGCATCGCCGGTGACCCGCAGCACCTGTGGATAATTCGCCGGGAACACACCTTCGCCCTGGGCCGGACTGGACGCACACAGCAGAATGCCCCGCGCCACCGCCGCGGCGCAGGCTTCGCGCAACAGGCTGCGATCCTGGCGCAGGCCCAGGCTCAGGTTGATCAGGCGCACGTCCTGCGCCACCAGCCAGTCGATGGCCGTGGCGATCTGCAAGGCGCTGGTGACTCCTCGCTGGTCGAACACCTGGCCCACGCAAAATACTGCCGCCGGCGCCCGCCGACCGATGGCCTCGATCACGGCGCTGCCGTGGCCGAGCGGATCGTCGCGCAAATCGCTTTCCGCCAGCCCGTCTTCCAGCAACGAGAATCGCCGCCCGGCGACCACCTGCACCCGCTGCACCGCCGAGTGACCACTGTCCACCACGCCAATGCGCAACTCAGGCTTCATGCGGCACCGTTTTCGACGTCAGCACACCGTCGAGCAATTCAAAGCGCAGGTCGGCATCGGCCAGGGTCGAGGGGCGATGGCTGATCAGGATGCGCGTACGGCCGGCAAACAGGCGGTCGATGGCCTCGATCACTTCGCGCTCGGTGGTTTCATCCACCGCCGAGGTGGCCTCGTCCAGCACCAGGATCAGTGGGTCCTGCAACAACGCCCGGGCAATGGCGATGCGTTGCTTTTGCCCGCCGGACAATTGTTGGCCGCGCTCGCCCAATGGACTGTCGAGGCCTTCGGGCAAGGATGCGATCAGGCTGTCGAGTTGCGCCAGCCGCGCCACTTCGGCGATCGCTTCGCGGCTGGCATCCGGTACGGCGTAGGCCAGGTTGTCGGCGAGGCTGCCACGGAACAGCACGATATCCTGACTGACCACGGCAATTCGCCGCCGCAGCTGGAACAGGTCCAGCTCCCGCAAGTCGACCTCCCCCAGCAACACCCGGCCGGACTGCGGATCGTGGTGCCGTTGCAGCAGGTCGATCAGGGTCGATTTACCGACCCCGGAGCCACCGCTCAAGGCGACTTTCAAGCCATAGGGAATACGCGCTTCGATGCCGCGCAAAGTCGTCGGGCGACCCGGATGGCTGAAGTGCACGTCGTCGAAGCGCAGCTCGCCGGAGCTCGGCATCGGCTGCGGCGTAACGGGTGTGAGCACCGTCGGCTCTTCACCGCGCAACTCCATGACCCGCCCGAGGCTGACGGTCATCCGTTGAATCGCGACATACAGGCCCAGCAGGCTCTGCACCGGCCCCACCGCCATGCCCAGGTAGGTGGAAAACGCGATCAGCGCACCCAGCTGCCAGGTGCCCTGCACCACCCAGTAGCCGCCAATCAAAAACGCGCAGGCCCGTGACAGAGACGTCAGCGTGCCCGGTACCGCCTGGGTAAAGAACTCGGTCACTTGCAGTCGCAGCAACTGGCTCATATAGCCCTGGCCCAAGGTTTCCAGGCGTCGCGACTCACGCTGCTGCTGACCGGCGGACTGGATGAATTTCATCACCGGCAAGGTCTCGACCATGAACGAGGACATATCTGCAGAGCGCTCGCGCAACTGCCGCACATCGCGTTCGACCTTGCGCCGCATCCAGCGCAGCCAGAGCACGTCGAGGGGAATCAGCACCAGTGCCAGCAACGAGAGTTGCCATGACAGGGTCACCAGCATCGCCACCGCGACCACCAGGCCGATCACGCTCGACACCGCCGAAAACAGCGAGTCCACGGCAAAGCGCTGGATCTCCGCGACGTCGCCATCGAGGCGCGACATCAGGTCACCGATGCGGCGCTGGCCGTAGAAGTTCGGCGACAGGGTTTGCAAATGCCGATAAAGATCGTCGCGCAGGGCAAACAGAATCCGCCCGGACAGCCGCGTGTGCAGGTAACGATTGATGCCCGACAGCAGCGTGCCGAGCAACCCGGCCAGGATCATCAACCCGGCGATCAGCACCAGCATGGGAAAGTTGCGCGCCAGCAGGCCATCGTCGATCAACAGCTTGGTCAGCCAGGGTTGCACCAGCACCAGCGCCGAGGCACAGGCCGACAAGCCGAGCAGCCCGGCAATCGCCAGCCGATGGGGCCGTACAAAGCTGTACAGCCAGCGCAACGCCGCTTGCAGCGCTGCGGGGTTCTGGCTGTCGATCAGCCGCACGATCAGGCGCTGCATCACGAGCGCAACTGTTTGAGTTTGCGATACAGGGTCGCGCGGCTGATGCCCAGGGCATCGGCGGCGGCCGAGACGTTGCCTTGATGAGTGTCCAGGGACTGGCGAATCAGCTCCAGTTCGTTTTCGCGAATGCTCCCCGATTGAGGGCGTTCGGTGGCGGTCAGCTCGTCGAGCATGCTGTCGGGCAAGTGATCGAGGGTGAGCACCGTATCGCCCGGTTCACGCATGGCCAGCGCGGTGCGCAGGACCATCTCCAGCTGGCGGATGTTGCCGGGCCAGTGATAGGCGCCGAGCAAGCGGCTCAGGTCGTCATGCAGGAGCATCGTCGGCGCGTCGAGCCTGGCCAGCAAGCGCGCGACCAGGCCGTTGAAATCGTCCCGTTCGCGCAGTGCCGGGAGCATCACGCTGATGCCGTTGACCCGGTAGAACAGGTCTTCACGGAAGTGCTTTTCTTCCACCAGGCGCTTGAGGTCGCGGTGGGTGGCACAGATCAGTGCCACGTCGATGTCTTGCTCTTCGCCAGCCCCCAGCGGGGCGACTTTGCGGTCCTGTAGCACGCGCAACAGACGTGCCTGCAGGGCCAGTGGCATGTCGCCGATTTCGTCGAGGAACAAGGTGCCGCCGTGGGCCTGTTGCAGACGCCCGATCATGCCGCCACGCCGGGAGCCGGTGAACGCGCCTTCGCGGTAGCCGAACAGTTCCGACTCGATCAGGCCTTCGGGGATCGCCGCGCAGTTCACCGCGACGAAGGGTTTATCGCAGCGGGTGCCGGCCATGTGCAAGGCACGGGCAATGACTTCCTTGCCGGTACCGGTTTCGCCCAGCAGCAACACCGGCAGTTCATTGGCCAGGCCTTGGCGGGCCATGCGCAAGGCGCGGGCATAACGGACGTTGCTGCCGGCCAGGGCTTCGAGGTCCGGTTGCGGTTTGGCGGTCTTGGCGGTGGTGCGCGGGGGCGTGCTGACGTTGATCGAGCGCTGTGGCGCGCGCAGGGTCTTGTAGAAGAACTCGCCTTTGGCGGTCTGCAGACTGCCGACCCCACCCTGATGCAGGCGCGAGAGCAGTTGCAGGCCGTCGACGCCCAGAAACTCTTCGCAGCGTCGACCGACCAGCGCCGAACGTTCGGCCTGCAGCAACTGGCAGGCCTGGACACTGACCGCGAGAATCTGCCCGCCGAGGCTCACCGCCAGCAGGCCTTGCCAGGGGGATTCGAGGTATTGCCGACGGCTGTGGAACGCCAGCACGATTTCGTCCGGATAGCTTGAGTTGAAGACGCGGCTTTCGATCTGGCTGACGGCCATGGCCAGCAGCGCGGTGCTGTCATGGACGCGGCCCAGCGGGCCTTCGCGGGTCAGGTCGAGCACGCCGAGGATGTCGCCCTGGGGGCAATGGATCGGCACCGAAGTGCAGGAGAAATCGCTCAGGCGATCGAGGTAATGTTCGCCGCAATCGATCATCGTTGGCCGGGCTTCCACCAGCGCGGTGCCCAGGGCGTTGGTGCCGCGGGCGGCTTCGCTCCAGCAGGCGCCGAGGGTGATGTCTTGCAGGCCGCTGCCCTTGAGGCGATCGGCGCGTCCTTCGACGGCCAGGATAGTGGCGTCGGAATTGGCGAGGATGATCAGCCCTTCCTTGCCCTGGCGCTCGGCCAGGTAATCGATCGCCGGCAATGCCGCGTCGATCAGCAGGCGGTTGCTCGCCAACAGCACGTCGAGACTCGCGCCCGATCCCAGCGCCAGTTCGTGCTTGGCATTGAAATGCACGCCATGGCTGAGGCTGCGTCGCCACGAGGCATCGATTTCCGCCCGCAACACCCCATCCGGGACTTCGCCCTCGAGATGGAGTTTTTCCCGGGCCAGCCGCGCTTCGCGGTGCGGCTTGGGTGGAGTTGTTTTTATCAGCGTCATCAAGCGCTCCGGAGCGGTCCGCCCTGCGCTTTTTTAAGATCAGCGCCCTGGCGCAATCTTTACGTTAACGTAAGGGCGATGGCAAGTGCCTTACAGCACTTGTGTTTCAACAGTATGACCGCGTTATCGTTCTTCGCTGGCAAGCCAGCTCCTACAGGTGCAATGGTGACCACACATCTCGCGTTCACCCCGGTCCACTGTAGGAGCTGGCTTGCCAGCGAAGGCGCCCTCCCGGACACCCCGAAACTCAGATCTTCCACACTTCAGAATTCACAAAAAACGCCCGCGCATTATCCTCCAGACTCTCCAGATGATACCCCCCCTCCTGCACAATCAAACAGGGCAACCCAAGGCTGCGAATCCGCTCGCCCAGCACTGCAAACCCGTCCCGCGTCACCGCCACCTTGCTCTGCGGATCCAGTTCGAAAATATCGAACCCCAGGGACAGTACCAGCACCTCGGCGCCGAAGTCCTTCACCGCCGCCAACGCCACCTCCAGTTGCGCCAGGAAGTGCGCCTCGCTCGCGCCATGGGCCATCGGCAGGTTCAGGTTGAACCCCTCCCCCTTGCCACTGCCACGCTCATCGGCGAAGCCGGCCACCCCCGGATAGAAGTTGGTCGGGTCGCCATGCACCGAGACATACAGCACATCGTCGCGCTCGTAGAAGATCTCCTGGATCCCCTGCCCGTGGTGCATGTCGGTGTCGAGCACCGCGACCCGTGCAAAACCGTCGCGCAACACCTGCGCCGCCACCGCCGCGTTATTCACATAGCAAAACCCACCCGCCGCTTCGGCCCGGGCATGATGACCCGGCGGACGGCACAAGGCATACGCGGCCGGTTCGCCATCGAGCAATGCCTGGGCGCCAGCGACAGCGCTCTGCGCCGACCAATAGGCCGAGCGCCAGGTCTGCGCGCCCACCGGGCAACTGCCGTCCGCCAGGTATCGCGCGGCCTGGGCGAGAATCCCGCGCAAGGCGTTGGGCTCGCGCACGAAAATGTTCGACATCACTTCATCGCCCCAGTCCTCGGGGATTTCCTTCCAGCGCTGATGGGCTTCCTGCAGGAAGCCCAGGTAGGGCGCGCCGTGGACCGCCAGCAGCGGATCGAGCCCGGCATCGGTCGGTTGCTCGACCGTAAAACCCAGGGCGCGCGAGGCCTGCACCAGGCGTTGAGCACGCTCGGGCACTTCCTGCGGCGTGCGCATCTGCCCACGGGAATAGTAGCTGCGTGGATGGTGAAGCAATTGTTCGGGATGGAAAAAACTGCGCATGGGATTAATACCTGTCAGTTAACGTAGATCTTGAAACCGAGTGCGTTCAACTGTGGGAGCGAGCCTGCTCGCGAATGCGGTGTGTCATCCTGCAATGATGTTGGCTGACACTCCGTATTCGCGAGCAGGCTCGCTCCCACAGGGATTGCGTTTATTCAGCTCTTCCGGCACGGCTCAGCACGGCGTTGAGCAACACATCGGTGCCCTGGCGCACGTCTTCGGGCAGCACGTCTTCCGCTTCGTTGTGGCTCAAGCCGCCGACACACGGGATGAACACCATAGCCGTCGGGCAGAACCGCGCCAGGTGAATCGCGTCATGCCCGGCGCCGCTGACAATCGATTGCTGAGCGTAGCCCAGCGCATCCACCGCCTGCTGCACCGCCGCCACGCAATCGGCGTCGAAGGGGGTGGCCGGGCTGATCCAGTGCGGCGTGATCGTCAGATTCAGTCCGCGACCGTCGGCAATCGCCTGCAGTCGTGCTCGCACCTGCTGCTCCATCGCCTCGATGGCTTCATCGCGGTGATGACGCAGGTCGACGGTGAAATTCACCAGCCCCGCAATGGTGTTGCGCGACGACTTGTTGATGCTCAACTCGCCGACCGTGGTCAGCCCCTCGGGGGCGAAATCAGCGGCCAACCCTTCGATCGCCTGAATCATCCGCGCCACGCCGTACAAGGCGTCCTTGCGCAGCGGCATCGGCGTGGTGCCAGCGTGGGCGGCCATGCCTTCGACCCGCACGTCGAGCCAGCGAATCGCCTGGCCGCCGCTGACCACACCGATACTCTTGGCGTTGTCTTCGAGGATCGGCCCTTGTTCGATGTGCGCTTCAAAGTAGGCGTCCACCGCGCCGCCCAGCGGGCGCTCGCCGGCGTAACCGGTGCGCTTCAATTCGTCGTCGACGCTGATGCCGTCGACGTCCCGCACCGCCAGCGCCGCCTCCAGTGGCATGATCCCGGTGAATACCGCCGAGCCGAACATCGCCGGGGTGAAGCGCGCCCCTTCTTCGTTGGTCCACACCGCCACTTCCAGCGGCTTGCGGGTCCGGATTTCCAGATCGTTGAGGCAACGCACCACTTCCAATCCTGCGAGTACGCCGTAGACGCCATCGAAACGGCCGCCTTCGGGCTGGGTGTCGAGGTGACTGCCCATCATCACCGGTGCGGCGTCCGGGTCGGTGCCGGCCCGGCGGGCGAACAGGTTACCGATGGCGTCCACGCTCAGGGTCATGCCGGCTTCGCGGCACCAGTGGGAAAACAGTTCGCGGCCGGCCTTGTCTTCATCGCTCAGGGCCAGGCGGCAACTGCCGCCACGGGCGGTGGCGCCGATTTCGGCCATGGCCATCAGACTCGCCCACAGGCGTTCACCCTTAATCTTCAACATAAGTCAGTCACTCCACGAAAATTCAGTTGGAAACGGTGATTTCTGTGTAGGAGCCGGCTTGCTGGCGAAGGCGTCTTCATGGGCGGCGCAAGGCTCGAGGCCGCCTTCGCTGGCAAGCCAGCTCCTACACACGATCCCGGTGTACAGATGGATTGTGCTCAAAGCTGGGCCCTGTAGGAGCCGGCTTGCTGGCGAAGGCGTCTTCATGGGCGATGCAAGGCTTGAGGCCGCCTTCGCTGGCAAGCCAGCTCCTACAGGGGGGGTGGTTGTTCGTGATTGATCGGCGTCAGGCGTTGGCCAGCTCGATGCGTTCAGCACTGGCATGGCGACGGGCAAGGGACAAGACACAGATCAGCGACGTCGCGGCGATCAGGCTGTAGAACACCGCCATCGGCCACCATTGACCGGCGAATTTGTGCGCCAGCATCGTGCCGATCAGCGGCGTCAGGCCACCCGCCAGGGCACCGCAAACCTGATAGGCCAGCGAGATCGCGGTGTAACGCACCCGGGTCTCGAACATGCCACTGACATAGCCGGCGATCACCGCGTAGAACGAGGCCATGCACACTACCGCCAGGGCAATGCCGAGGATCATCAGCGGCGCCTGGGCCGAGCTGACCAGCACGAACATCGGGTACGGCGAGGCCATGGCCAGCAATGACACCAGGCACAGGAAACGCGTCGCGCCCATTTTCTCGGCCACCCAGGCCGCCAGCGGCTGAATGCAGAACTGAATGATCGCCACCACGAACAGGCACTCGAGGATCAGCGAGCGCGGCAACTCAAGCTGTTGGGTGGTGTAGGCGATCATGAAGGTGTTGGTGAAATACACCCCGGCGATGCCCAGGGTGTTGGCGCCGATGCACAACAACAGCGGACGCCACGCGGTACGCAGGACTTCCATGACCGGCGCCTGCTCCTTGCGCGTGCTTTTGCGGGCCAGTTCGCGGCTGGCGAGAAACTCCGGCGATTCATTCACGCCCAGGCGAATCGCCAGGCCCACCAGCAGCAACAGCGAACTGGCGAGGAACGGCAAGCGCCAGCCCCAGCTCATCAGCTCTTCTTCCGGCAGTCGGGTGACGGCGCTGAAGGCCAGCAATGACAGGATCAAACCGGCCGGGCTGCCGAGTTGGGCAAAAGAGGCGAAGAAGTTGCGACGACCTTTCGGTGCATGCTCGCCGGCCATCAACACCGCCCCGCCCCACTCGCCACCGACGGCGATGCCCTGGACGATGCGCAGCAGAATCAGGAGCACCGGTGCCGCCGCGCCGATTTGCGCGTAGGTCGGCAGCAAGCCGATGCACACCGTGACCACGCCCATCATCAGCAAGGTGATGATCAGCGATTTCTTGCGGCCGATGCGGTCGCCGATATGGCCGAAGATAATCCCGCCCAATGGTCGCGCGAAGAAGCCGACGGCGAAGGTGCCAAAGGCGGCCATGGTGCTGAACAGCTTGTCCTCGGAGGGGAAGAACAGCGCGCCGAACACCAGCGCGGCGGCGGTGGCGTAAATGTAGAAGTCGTACCACTCGATCATGGTACCGATAAAGGCTGCGGCTGCCGCACGGCGCGGCTGAGGAGAAGCTTGGGGCTTCATGGGTCGGTCTCCTTTGGTTATTTTTTTGGCAGGAGTGAAACAGCAAAATCAAGGTGCTCTGACGGCGCCTGTCTGGAGTGATTTATCGTCCCGGGGCTATGATTAGTCAATTTTCTATTTATTATGCGAAGTATTACGACAGCTTATAATCGAGAGCCTCCATGGCCGAACGCGATGTGCAACGCCTGCTCAATGACCGTCTGGACTGGAACCTGCTGCGCACTTTTCGGGTGATCGGCCAGGAGCTGAGCATCAGCCGTGCCGCCGCCCGCCTGCACCTGACCCAGCCGGCGGTGAGCCAGGCATTGAAGCGTCTGGAGGAGCAACTGGGCCGACAACTGATCGCCCGTCGCGGGCCACGGTTTGCCCTGACCGAAGTCGGCGAGCAGATCTTCGAACTGGCCGGGGAAATCTACGGGCAGATGTCCCAGGTCAGCAGTGTGCTGGAGCAGCCGGCCGACGAAGTGATCGGCAAGGTGCGCCTGCTGATCATCAGCCGGATCTTCTCCGAGCGCTTCGATGACTTCCTCGCGGACTTCCACCGCCAGCACCCGCGAGTGGATCTGGAAGTCGACGTGATGCGCAGTTCCGACATCGTCAGTGCCTTGCAGGAAAAGACCGCGACCCTCGGCCTGAGCCTCAACCGTCGCCCGCAACCGCGCCTGGAACAACGGCTGTTCCTGCGGCAGCGCTACGCGTTTTTCTGCGGCAAGCACCATGCAATGTTCGGCCGGCAGAACGTGGTCGAAGGGGATTTGCAGCGGGAGAATTTTGTCAGCTTCACCAGCGACCAGATCGGCGGCATGCTCTCGCCACTGACGATTTTCCGTGATCAGCAGGGTTTCAGCGGACGGATCGTCGCCTCGTCACAGAGCCTGGAAGAGGTCCGGCGCCTGGTGATCGCCGGGTTCGGGATTGGCTGCCTGCCCGAGCACGTGGTGGCGGCGGACGTCGAAGCCGGATTGCTCTGGCGCCTGCCGCCCCGTGAAGGGATTGCCGATGTGGACATTCATCTGCTGTGGAACCGCGAGCAGCGCATGAGCCGGGCCGAGACGATCTTTCTCGAGAGCCTGCAACGCTGCCTGACGACCTAGGGGGCGTTCTCAATTAGTTTACCCACCGCGTTGTCGCCTTAAAGCGGGCCAGGCAAGGCGCAGGCCGCTGGGAATGGTTGTTCCCTTTCCAAGGCCTGCAACGCAGCCTGGCCCGCTTTAAGGCACAACCCGAAGGGCCGGGCCTGCTGTTGTGCAGGGCTGCGTTGCTCGAAGCTTTTTTGGAATGACCAAACCACGCTTCTCGCGCCTTGCCCTGCACAACAGCAGACCCGGCGCGGAGGGGAAACGCCCCCTAGACCCGCAACACCTGCGACACCGGTTCACCGGCGTGCAACCGCTCCAACAGGCGCGGCTCGGCTTGATCGGACGCCAACGCCTGTTCGATGACGCCGGCCGCCGTTGGCCAGTCGAGAAACAGCACGCCGTTGTCGTCCGCCAGCACCAGGTCCCCGGGATGCACCGTGACGCCGGCACACTGGATCGGCTGATTGATCTGGCTGTCGCCCCGACCATGCAGCTTGGTGGTCAGCAGGCTGGTGCCGCGAGCGAAAACGGGTAACCCGCCTTCTCGCAACTCCAACAGGTCGGTCACTGCGCCGTCGACCACTATTCCCACGGCCCCGGCGCAACTCGCCGCGCAACTGGTGACGGCGCCGACCGGGGCGTGTTGCCAGTCGCCACCGGTGTCGATCACCAGCACGTCACCGGGCCGGATCAGCGCCAGGGCCCGGTTGACCGCGATGGCATCGGCGCCCACCAATTTCAAGGTCAGCGCGCGGCCGACCACTTTCACATGGGGCACCATGGCCCGCAGTTGCGAGTCGGCAAAGCCCTCCTCGAGGAAATGTCCGAGGGTCGGAAAGCTCACCGTCTTGAGCCGTTCGATCAGTTGCGACTCATCCATGTTGCGGCTCCCTGGCTATCAATTCGGCGACACAATCGATTTCCAGCGACACGCCCCAGAGCGCCACGCACACCGTGGTGCGTGCCGGCGGCGCATGGCCAAGGAACTCGCGGTACACCGCGTTGAACGGCTCCAGTTGTGCCGGATCGGTGAGGTAGGCATTGACCTTGATCACATGGCTGAAGTCGGACCCGGCTTCAATCAGGATCGCCTGCAGATTGTGCAAGGTTTGCCGCACTTGTTCGGTGAATTCGGCGGGCTGGTCATCGAGCCCGCTCTGGGCCGGAATCTGCCCGGCGGTGAACACCAGGTGGCCGCTGACCACCGCCTGGGAGTAAGGGCCGACCGGGCCGATGAAGCCCGGGGCTGACTGGATTCTGTGCATGTCGTTGTGCTCCATTGATCAGGCGGCGGCCGATTTGACAGGCTTGCCAAACGCGGGCTCGTCGACGGGAACCGCCGCCGGGATTTCACTGATGTCTCGCTTGAAGGTTTCGGTCAGCAGCAACAGCGCCACCAACGAAATGAACGCAGCGCCGATCATGTACCAGGCCACCGAAGAGCCTTTGCCGGTCGCCGCCAGCAAGGCGGTGGTGACGATGGGCGTCGCCGCACTGCCGAGCAGGCCGGACAACATGTAGCTGATGGACAGTCCCGAATAACGCACACGTGTTCCGAACAGTTCGGCAAGGAAGGTCGCGATCGGCCCGTAATTGGCCGCGAAGGCCGTCATCAACAGCAGGTAGCCGAAGATCACACAGGGCAACTCTTTGGTATCCATCAACCAGAACATCGGGAACACCACCAACGCTTCGGCCACGATGCCGGCAACGATGATCGGCTTGCGTCCGTAACGGTCCGACAGCGCGCCGAACACCGGCAACATGACGATGCACCAGGCGCAGGACAGCAACACCACGCCGAGCATCACGCTGCGGCTGAACCCGAGATTCTGCGTGCCGTACGTCAGGCCGAAGGCGACGATGATGTTGAACGACGCCCCGGTGGACATGGTGGCGATCCCGCCCAGCACCACTTGTTTCCAGTACTTGCGAAACACTTCCGCCAGCGGCATTTTTACCTGCACCTCGGCTTCCTTGACCTTGTTGAAGGCCGGGGTTTCAGAGATGTTCAAGCGAATGTACAAGCCCACGGCGATCAGCAGCACGCTGGCCAGGAACGGAATACGCCAGCCCCAAGCCAACAGGTCTTCAGGGGACAGCCACGCGGCAATCAGCAGGAAGGCCAGGTTGGCAATCATGGTCCCGGCCGGGACGCCGATCTGTACCCACGAGCCGTACAAGCCGCGCTTGTTGGCGGGAGCGTGTTCCACCGCCATCAGCACCGCACCGCCCCACTCGCCACCTAACGCCAGGCCTTGAATCACCCTCAGCAGCAACAACAGGATCGGCGCCCAGATACCAATGGCCGCGTAGTTCGGCAATAACCCGATGGCGAACGTCGCGGCGCCCATGGTCAACAGTGAAACCAGCAACATCGACTTGCGTCCCAAGCGGTCACCGAAATGACCGAACAGTGCCGCGCCGACAATCCGGGCCAGGTAGGCCGAAGCAAACGTACCGAACGCCAGTAAGGTGCCGATCAACGGATCGAAATCCGGAAAGAACACTTTGTTGAACACCAGCGCCGAAGCCGTAGCGAAAACAAACAGGTCGTACCATTCCACAGTGGTGCCGATGACACTGGCCACGGCCACTTTCTTCATGCTGACTGCAACTTCCGGAGGTGCGCCGGACTTTTCTACAGGCGATAGTTCGCTCATTACTGTCTCCAGGAGTTCATCAAGAACTCGTATTTAATTGTTTTAACTGGCAGTAAAACATCGAAGCGAGGGATTGTTGTTATATAGCGCCCAACTCAATGGGCGAGTTCGCAAGGCGGTTTCTTATTAATAACCGAGTGTTCGGTCCGCACAATTCAATAACGGCTCACCGCTATTTAAACGGCGAAAATTCTCTGCAACTTGTTCGGCGATACAGTCATGGGAGGCCGCGGACGCCATGTGCGGAGTGATAGTGACGCCGGGCATCGTCCAGAGGCGGTGATCGACCGGCAACGGTTCCTGTTCGAAAACATCCAATAGAGCGCCGCGCAGTTTTCCCCGTTCGAGTGCATGTTCGAGGTCATCGATGTTCAGGTGCCCGCCCCGGCCGCAGTTGACTAGCGCAGCGCCGTTGGCGAGCCGTTCGAACGTGGCATTGCCGAGTATGCCGCGGGTTTCACTGGTAAGGGGTAGCAGGTTGATCAGCAGCTCCAGGCCATCGAGAAACGGGTTGAGGTGTTCTTTACCGGCAAAGGTCTGCACGCCCGGCAAGTCCTTGCTGCGGCGCGCCCAGCCACGAACGTCGTAACCGGCGGCGGCCAGGTCCTGGGCAATGGCGCTGCCCAACGACCCAAGCCCCATCACCCCGACCTTGAACTGCCCCGCCGCCCGTTGCAGCGGCCGCTCCCAACGCTGGTGCTGTTGCTGCAACAGCACCTGATCGAAGCCGCGGTGATAGTGAATCGCCGCCCAGCGTACGTACTCCGTCATACCTTGGCGGTGGCCGGGATCGACCACTCGGCAGATCGGCAAGTCCGGGCACGACGGGTCGTGATCCAGGTGATCGATGCCCGCCGCCACCGAATGAATCACTTGCAGGTTCGGCAACGCGGCGAGGCTGCCTGGCAAGGGAAACCAGCATGCGGCAATCTGCGCGTTGGCAGCCTGCGGATCATCGGCCAGGACTGCTTTGAGTTGCGGCGCACTGCGAGCAAATGCAGCCTGCAATTGCTTGAGTAGAAGACTGTCGCGGGACAGCAGAACCACGGTGTTGATGACGGTTTTCACGATAAGTAGGACTCGCGCTGGGATTCGATCAGGGTCAGGGCGGCCTCCCAGGCCAGGTCGATGATGTTGTCCTGCTCATCGCGGTCAAACTGTTCGGCGGTGTGTGCGCAAACTTCAGGGGACGGGTAATGCAACGCCGAACCACCGGACAGGGCCGCCACTTGCGCCTGACAGGCACGTTCCAGAAAGTGAATCTCCTGGAACGCCTGGGCCACGCCGGAACCACCGACCAACAGCCCATGATTGCGCAGGATCATCGCCCGGTGCGGCCCCAGGTCGGCAATCAGGCGCTCGCGCTCATCCAGCGACAACGCGATACCTTCATAGGTGTGATACGCCAGCTTGCCGTAGAACTTCAATGCATGCTGACTGATCGGCAGCAGCCCTTGCTTCTGCGCGGCGACGGCCATGCCGGCGGCCGTGTGAGTATGGATCACGCAGTTGAGATCCGCGCGGGCCATGTGGATCGCCGAGTGAATGACGAACCCGGCGGCGTTGACCCGGTGGCCTTCGTAGTACGGGTCGACCACCCGACCGTCCTGATCGATGCGCACCAGGTCCGAGGCACGCATACGGTCGAAAATCACCCCGTAGCGGTTGATCAGAAAGTGATGCTCCGGCCCCGGAATGCGCAGGGTGATGTGGGTGTCGATCAGGTCGGTCATGCGAAAGTGCGCGACCAGGCGATACAGCGCCGCCAGTTCGCAACGGGCTTGCCATTCAATCGGGCCGATGTGTTCAGGTTTACTCACGAATACACCTCTTTAGCAGCGTGGGTGACGACCGGGTTGGCACGCAGGCGGGCCAGGCCGCAAACACCGATCAGGGACAGGGCCGAGAGCAAGGTGAAGAACACCGCCAACGGCAACCATTGTCCGGAAAACTTGCTCGCCAGCAGCGTGCCGATCAGCGGCGTGGTGCCGCCGGCCAGCGCACAGCTGAGCTGGTAAGCGATGGAAATGCCCGAGTAGCGCAGGTGCACCGGGAACGCCTGGGTCATGTAGCCGGCGATCACCGCGTACAGCGCCGACAGAATCACCACCGCCAGGGCGATGCCGAGGGTCATCAGGACAATGTTCTGCGTACCGACCAGCAGGAACATCGGATAGGGCGTGACCATGCACAGCAGCGCTACGAGCTTGAGGAATCGGCCTTCGCCGATGCGCTCGGCGAGCAGCGCCGAGAGCGGTTGCGAAAGCAGTTGAATGACGGTTACCAGGAACAGGCAATCGAGAATCGTCGAACGGGCAATACCCTGGTACTGGGTGACGTAGGTGATCATGAAGGTGTTGGTGAAGAAGAAGCCGGCCGAGCCTATGGTCACGGCAGCGGCAGCAAACAGGATTTGCCGCCAGCAGGTGCGGATCACATCCCTCACCGGGTACTTGGCGGTCTCGTTGTTGTCCCGCGCCTTGGCGAATTCCGGCGATTCGTGAACCCCGGAACGGATCATCAGGCCGACCATCATCAGCACGCCGCTGGCGAGAAACGGCAGGCGCCAGCCCCAGGCGAGGAAGTCTTCCGGCTCCAGCGACGTCACCAGACGAAAGGCGATCAAGGCCAGCAACAAACCAGCCGGGCTGCCGAGCTGGGCAAAGGACGCATAGAAGGTTTTGCGCCTGGCCGGTGCGTGTTCGCTGGCCATCAGCACTGCCCCGCCCCACTCGCCACCGACCGAAATGCCCTGGATCAGGCGCAGCACGATCAGGCCGATCGGCGCCCAGATGCCGACGCTGGCGTAGCTGGGCAACAGGCCGATGCCGGCGGTGGCCACGCCCATCAGGGCCATGGTCACCAGCAACATTTTCTTGCGACCCAGGCGATCGCCCAGGTGGCCGAAGACCATGCCGGCCATGGGCCGGGCGATGAAGCCGACGGCGAAACTGCCAAAGGCTGCCAGCGTGCTCATCACCGGGTCGCTGCTGGGAAAGAACACCTGCCCGAGTACCAGCGCCGCCGCGGTGGCGTAAATGTAGAAATCGTAGAACTCGATGGTCGTGCCAATGAAGGCGGCGGCCGCGGCTCGACGCGGTTGAGGGGTAGTGTGCATGCAAGGACCCTGTGTATTTATAGTTTTGGGCAGGTACTGAAGGCTGGTTTACGGTTGCACTCTGTGGCGCTTGTGGCCTTTATCGCTTTCGTGCCAGGATTAGTCAATTTTCATATTCTTATCTTTACTATTAGTACTGCTACTACTTGGAATCCTTATGTCTTCCACTAACCCGTGGGTCGGCCGTCGTTTTCTCAATGACCGCCTCGACTGGAACCTGTTGCGCACCTACCTGGTGATCGGCCAGGAAGGCAGCATGAGCCGGGCCGCCGCGCGATTGCACATCACTCAATCGGCGGTCAGCCAGGCACTGAAACGACTGGAAGAACAGCTCGAATGTGTATTGATTGCCCGCAGCGGGCGGCGGTTCGATCTGACGGAAACCGGGGAAGAAGTCCTGCGTATCGCGGCAGATATTTACGGAGATATTTCGCGACTGGGCACAGTGGTGGAGAGTCGCCATGACGATCTGGTAGGCAAGATTCGCATCCTCACCGTCAGTGGCGTGCAGGCACGGCACTACGATGACTTCCTCGCCGATTTCCATGAAACCCACCCGAAAATCGAGTTTGAAGTGGAGGTGATGGGCAGCTCGAACATCATCAGTTCACTGCTGCAAAAGACCGCGACGATCGGCGTTGGCCTGTGCCGCTTACCGCAACCGCGGCTGGAGCAGCGAGTCCTGTTTCGTGAGACGTATGCGTACTTTTGCGGCCAGCGTCATCGACTGTTCGGACAAGAGAACCTGACCCTGGAACAGCTCGCGGCGGAGAACTTCGTGAGCTTCACCAGCGATCAGCTCGGCGGCAATCTGTCGCCGTTGACATTGTTTCGCGACCAGCAAGGGTTCACCGGCAAGATCGTTGCTTCATCGACGAGTTTCGAAGAGATTTATCGCTTGATCTGCGCAGGTTTTGGCATTGGTTGTCTGCCGACACACTTGGTGCGGCGGGATGTCGAGCAAGGTTTGCTCTGGCGTTTGCCGCCGGAAGACGGGGTGGTGGATTTCGATATCCAGCTGTTGTGGAATCGCGAGCAGAAGATGAGCCAGGCCGAAACCGTGTTCCTCGACAGCTTCCAGCACCGGCTCAGCATTGGTGAGCCTGTGCTGTGAAACCTCGATCATTCAGACGTGCGGGTCGCCTGGCTTTTTGCTCGGCGTGGCGTACTGCGGCTTCAGGTGGCCGTCCTGATCGAGCAGCCAGGCGTCCATGATCTGCCGCACCACGGGACCGGCGACACGACCACCGGCCTCGCCGTTCTCGATCATCACCGAGATGACGATCTTCGGATGCTCTGCCGGCGCGAAGCCGACGAACAAGGCGTTATCACGGTTACGCTCCAGGGTTTTCGCACGGTTGTAGCGCTCGCCCTGCTTGATCGCCACCACCTGCGCGGTCCCGCTCTTGCCGGCGATGCGGTATTGCGCGCCCGCCGCCGCCGCCCGGGCAATCCCGCGCGCGTCGTGCATCACCATCTGCATGCCGTGGTTGACCTGCTCCCAGTCACGGGGGTCCTTGAGCAGGATGTTCGGCATCGGATGCTCATCCACCGGGGCGATGCCATCCACCGTCATGGCCAGGTGCGGCCGGTTCCAGACGCCCTTGTTGGCGATCAACGCAGTGGCCTGGGCCAGTTGCAGCGGCGTGACCTGCATGTAGCCCTGGCCGATGCCGAGGATCACCGTTTCACCGGGGAACCACGGCTGGCGGCGCGTGGCGCGCTTCCAGGCCTGGGACGGCATCAGCCCGGCAGACTCTTCGAACATGTCCAGCGAGACCTTCTCGCCGAGGCCGAACATCGCCATGTAGTCGTGCAGGCGGTCGATGCCCAGCTTGTGGGCCAGGTCGTAGAAGTAGGTGTCGTTGGAGCGCATGATCGCCGCGTCCATGTCCACCCAGCCATCGCCGCTGTGGTTCCAGTTGCGGTATTTGTGATCGAAGTCCGGCAGCTGGTAATAACCCGGATCGTAGACACGGGTTTGCGGGGTGACCACGCCGGCGTCGAGACCGGCGATCGCCACTTCCGGCTTGATGGTCGAGCCGGGGGCATAGAGGCCGCGCAGCACGCGGTTGAACAGCGGCCGGTCGATGGAATCGTGCAGCGCCGCGTATTCCTTGAAGCTGATGCCCGTCACGAACAGGTTCGGGTCGAAGCTTGGCTTGCTGACCATGGCCAACACGTCGCCGGTCGACGGGTCGAGCGCGACCACTGAACCGCGCCGATCACCCAACGCCGCCTCGGCGGCTTCCTGCAGTTTTACATCCAGGCTCAGGACGATGTTTTTGCCGGGGATCGGATCGGTGTGCTTGAGCACGCGCAGCACCCGGCCCTGGGCGTTGGTTTCGACTTCTTCGTAACCGACGTGGCCGTGCAATTGCGCCTCGTAGAATTTCTCTATGCCAGTCTTGCCGATGGATTGGGTGCCACGGTATTCCACCGAGTCCAGGACTTTGGATTCTTTCTCGTTGATACGGCCGACGTAGCCGATCGAATGGGCGAAGTGCGCGCCCATCGGGTAGTGACGAACGAACTGCGGCTCGACGTCGATCCCTGGCAGACGGAACTCGTTCACGGCCAATACCGCGATCTGTTCTTCGCTGAGTTCGTAGAACAGCGTGACGGGGACGAACGGATGGCGGGCCTGCTTCATGGCCTTGTCGAACAGGGTGCGGGCTTCGGTGGGCAAATGCAGGAGGTCGACCACTTCGTCCAGCTCCCCTTTGATATCGGAGGCGCGTTCGCGAGTGATGGTGAGGTTGAAGCTGGGGCGGTTGTCGGCCAGGACCACGCCGTTGCGGTCGTAGATCAGCCCTCTGGAGGGGGTGATCGGCAGTACGTGCACGCGGTTGTTTTCGGAGATCGTCGAGTTATAGTCGAATTCGAGTACCTGCAGGACATACAGGCGCACGACCAGGGCGCAGGTAATCGCGGCAACGAACAAGGCGCAGGCCATCAGTCGTTTGTTGACCAGGCGCGTCTCTTGTTCATGGTCCTTGATCGTTATCGGTTCGGGCATTTGTGCAGCAGCTCTTTGACTTTAAAGGGGGCCCCTTCCTCAGGCTTGAAATCAGTCCTTTAAAAAACGAGCTGCACCATACCAAAAACCGCGGGGTCACTTTAGTGCGATTTGCTCCAAGGGCGGTCATTGACCTGCAGTTTGCGGCGCACTCGTGCCTTTCACTCAAGATTGATATTCCGATTCATGCATTTTTCTGGCTGCAGCGCCTGTAGATACTGGGTGCATGTCATTCCCTTTGTGCAATCCGGAGTCTTTCATGCACCCACGTTTTAAACGATTACTTGGCTCGAATGGCTTTTCCATCGGGCTGGAGTTGCCGCTGGATAATGATTGGTCCAGCGATGGGCAGCGACTGCGAATCGCCGAGAACAGGCCGTTTGGTGTTCCCGACCTGAAGCAGCACGCGACCATGGCACGCCTGGCTGACCAGTCGGGTTTCCGCGCCCTGTGGGTGCGTGACGTGCCGGTTTACGACCCCAACTTCGGCGATGCCGCACAGGTGTTCGAAACCTTTTCCTACTTGGGCTACCTGGCGGGGATCACCGATAACATCATGCTGGGCACGGCCGCGGTGGTGCTGCCACTGCGTCAGCCCTGGCTCACGCTCAAGTCCGCCAACAGTGTCGATGAATTGAGTGAAGGGCGCTTGCTGCTGGGTGTGGCCAGTGGTGACCGGCCGATGGAATATCCGTTGTTTGGGGTGGACTATGAACAGCGGGGAGAGATTTTTCGCGAGACTGTCGAGTTGTTGCGCAGTCAAGGTGAAGGGCGATTGCCTGAAGGTGCCCGGTTGCTTCCCGAACGGGATCAGCCGGTGCCGTTGCTGGTAGCCGGTCTGGGTCAACAATCGCCGGCCTGGATTGGCCACCACATGGATGGTTGGCTGGCTTACCCTGGCACGCCGGAGGAACATCGTCGTCGAGCAGGTCTGTGGCGGGAGGTCGGCGCAGACAAGCCCTACATCAGCTTCGTGCACCTGGATCTGGCGGCCAATCCCCATGCGCCGATGCGCCGTGTGCGGTTCGGTGGCTGCTGTGGGCGGCTGGCCCTGATTGATGAGCTTCAGGCTTTGCGTGAGGCGGGGGTGCAGCATGTTGGCTTGCATGTGCGTCGCAGCGAACGACCGGTGGCCGAGGTTATCGAAGAGATCGCTGAGTACGTGCTGCCGAAGTTTCACTGATGCGAACGCGATGTGTGTGTGTGTAGGAGCGAGCTTGCTCGCGAAGAACTTCAGGACACCGCGGGGCATCAGGAGGCCAGCGTCATCGTTGGCGACCATCGCGAGCAAGCTCGCTCCTACAGGATTTCGCTTTATTCCAGGCAAAAACAAAACCCCTACCTGCATACGCAGATAGGGGTTTCGGAATTTAATCTTGACGATGACCTACTCTCACATGGGGAAACCCCACACTACCATCGGCGATGCATCGTTTCACT
>NZ_CABVHU010000014.1 GCF_902497855.1 Pseudomonas fluorescens | reverse complement strand
CGTCAGTTGATGGCGTTGATGGGCTGAAACGCCCTTTTTTGTCTGCTGCCCGCACAAAAGCAAACGCCCCGAACAAGTCGGGGCGTTTGATTGGAACCACCATCAGTGCGTTTTCACACAGTCTGTTCGGGAGGCCTTTTTTGTGCCCACGATTTATCGGACGACAATATCCTCCTGTAGGAGCCGGCTTGCTGGCGAAAGCGGACTGTCAGACGCATTGGATGCCGGATGTGCCGACGCCTTCGCCAGCAAGCCGGCTCCTACAGGGGGATTTATGGTGTTTGGGCAAGGTCGGCAAACCATGCCCAAATGTTTACAACTTGGGTCTACCGCCACCCCTGACCTATGCTGCAACCCAATGCTCTCGTTTCCGGTCGATTTTATGGGTCGTGGTTTTCTATTGATGTTGCTGCTGATCGCCCTGCCCGCCGCAGCGCAGATCTATAAGTACACTGACGCCAACGGCAACACCGCTTACAGCAATCAACCCCCCGATGGCGTGAAGGCGCAGCCGGTCGAGCTGCCGCCGCTCAACAGTGTCGAGCCCCTGACGCCTATCGCGCCCGCGCCACCTGCCGACGCCACCGATCGCGAGCAACCCCGCAGCGCCTACGAGGTGCTGGAGCTGACCGGCCTGCCGACCACCGAAGCCCTGCGCGCCAACAACGGCACCTTCACCGTCAATGTGTTGATCAAGCCACGCCTGCAAGGTCCGCATCTGTTCAGGTTGCTGCTGGACGACCAACCCTACGGCCAACCCAGTAACGTGCCGATCCTGCAACTGGTGAACATTGATCGCGGCTCGCACAGCCTCGCGGTGCAGGTCATCGATGGGGAAAGCATCGTTCAGCAGAGTCCGAGCGTGACCTTTACCGTACAACGGGTGCACAAGCCGTGAGGTATTGGCTGTTGGCTGCATGCCTGATCGCCCTGCCCGCAGCGGCCGACGTGTTCACATACGTCGACGCCCAGGGCAATCGGGTCTTCACCGACCGACCCGGCACCGACAACGCCAAGCGAGTGCCGATAGCCCCCAGTAACCGCATGTCCGCCAACCCGACCGCTGCAGCACCGGTCGTTGCAGGTAAAAAGACCGAAGCCAAAGCACCTTTTCACTACGACATGCTGCGAGTGCTGGTCCCGGAGCCCGATGCCACTGTCCGCAGCAGCGCCGGCGAACTGATTGTCAGCGTCACCAGCGAACCCGGCCTGCAACGCGGTCACCGCTTCCGCCTGTTGCTGGACGGTGAGCCCGTCGCCGAACCCGGTCCAAGCCCGGTCTTTCCCCTGAGCAACGTCGACCGCGGCGGTCATAATCTGTCCGTGGAGATCCTCGACGAACAGGGCCGCACCGTCGAACGCACGGCCAATCAGCCGTTCCACATGCTGCGCATATCCCTAGCGCAGAAACGCCAGGTCAAACCCTGCGCGCTCGATGACTACGGCCAGCGTCCGGAATGCCCGCTCAAGGACAAACCCGAAGAAGAGAAAAATTCCTTCCTGCCTTTCTTCTAAGCTGACTCAGCTTTGCGCACTATATTGGGGCGACAAGCTGCCCCATACCCACTCACCAGCCCATTTTGGTTCGAAAATACCCGTCAAAGCTGGCAGAACGCCACGCAACCGAGCGTAAAACGTCTGTTTCAGGCCTCAAACGCTTCTTTTCGGAGCCTTGGTTTGGTTTTTGCATTTTCCTTGTACCAACGCTTGTTTCTTGCGCACGCTCCGCTCCAAAAGAGGTCCTGATGACCATAAGCGACGCACTACACCGTTTGCTACTCGACAACCTGACTACCGCGACCATCCTGCTCGACGCCGACCTGCGTCTGGAGTACATGAATCCGGCGGCGGAGATGCTCCTGGCCATCAGCGGCCAGCGCAGCCATGGGCAGTTCATCAGCGAGTTGTTCACCGAATCCACTGAAGCCCTGAACTCCCTGCGCCAGGCGGTCGAGCAGGCGCACCCGTTCACCAAGCGCGAAGCCATGCTCACGGCCCTCACCGGCCAGACCCTGACCGTCGACTACGCGGTAACGCCGATCCTGGCCAACGGCGTCACTCTGCTGCTATTGGAAGTCCATCCCCGTGACCGTCTGTTGCGGATCACCAAGGAAGAGGCCCAGCTGTCGAAACAGGAAACCAGCAAGATGCTGGTACGCGGCCTCGCTCACGAAATCAAGAATCCCCTGGGCGGGATTCGCGGCGCGGCGCAATTGCTCGCCCGGGAATTGCCGGAAGAGAGCTTGCGCGACTACACCAACGTCATCATTGAAGAAGCCGACCGCCTGCGTAACCTGGTCGATCGCATGCTCGGCTCCAACAAGCTACCGTCCCTGGCCATGTGCAATATTCATGAAGTGCTCGAGCGCGTAGGCCATCTGGTCGAAGCGGAAAGCCAGGGTTGCATCACTTTGGTGCGCGACTACGATCCAAGCATTCCCGACGTGTTGATCGACCGCGAACAAATGATCCAGGCCGTGCTGAACATCGTGCGCAACGCGATGCAGGCCATCAGCAGCCAGAATGAACTGCGCCTGGGCCGCATCAGTTTGCGCACCCGCGCCATGCGCCAGTTCACCATCGGCCACGTGCGCCATCGCCTGGTGACCAAAATCGAAATCATCGACAACGGCCCGGGCATTCCCGCCGAACTGCAGGAAACCATCTTTTTCCCTATGGTCAGCGGCCGCCCGGATGGTACCGGGCTGGGCCTGGCCATTACCCAGAACATCATCAGCCAGCACCAGGGCCTGATCGAATGTGACAGCCACCCCGGCCACACCACGTTCTCGATCTTTCTGCCACTGGAACAAGGAGCCACATCGACATGAGCCGTAGTGAAACCGTGTGGATCGTCGATGACGACCGTTCTATCCGTTGGGTCCTGGAAAAAGCCCTGCAGCAAGAAGGCATGACCACCCAAAGCTTCGACAGCGCCGATGGCGTGATGAGTCGCCTGGCGCGTCAGCAACCGGATGTGATCATCTCCGATATACGCATGCCCGGCGCCAGCGGCCTGGACCTCCTGGCACGGATTCGCGAACAACACCCACGGCTGCCAGTGATCATCATGACTGCGCACTCCGATCTGGACAGCGCTGTCGCGTCCTATCAGGGCGGTGCTTTCGAATACCTGCCCAAGCCGTTCGATGTCGATGAAGCGGTGTCTCTGGTCAAGCGCGCCAATCAACATGCCCAGGAACAGCAAGGCCTGGAAGTCCCGGTCGCCCTGACCCGCACTCCGGAAATCATCGGCGAAGCGCCGGCGATGCAGGAAGTGTTTCGCGCCATCGGGCGCTTGAGCCATTCCAACATCACCGTGCTGATCAACGGCGAATCCGGTACCGGTAAAGAACTGGTGGCCCATGCCCTGCACCGTCACAGTCCACGGGCGTCTTCACCGTTCATCGCGCTGAACATGGCGGCGATCCCGAAAGACCTGATGGAGTCCGAGCTGTTCGGCCATGAGAAAGGTGCGTTCACCGGTGCGGCCAACCTGCGACGCGGGCGTTTCGAGCAGGCGGACGGCGGTACGCTGTTTCTCGATGAAATCGGCGACATGCCGGCCGACACCCAGACTCGTTTGCTGCGGGTGTTGGCGGACGGCGAGTTCTACCGCGTCGGCGGCCATGTGCCGGTGAAGGTAGATGTGCGAATCATCGCCGCAACGCACCAGAATCTGGAAACCCTGGTGCATGCCGGAAAATTCCGTGAGGACTTGTTTCATCGCCTCAACGTGATCCGCATCCACATTCCACGCCTGTCGGACCGACGCGAAGACATCCCGACCCTGGCCAAGCACTTCCTCAGCCGCGCCGCCCAGGAACTGGCGGTCGAGCCCAAGCTGCTGAAAAGCGAAACCGAGGAATACCTGAAAAACCTGCCGTGGGGCGGCAACGTACGTCAGCTTGAGAATACCTGCCGGTGGATCACGGTGATGGCCTCGGGTCGCGAAGTGCACATCAGCGACCTGCCGCCGGAGCTGTTGAGCCTGCCGCAGGATTCGGCACCGGTGACCAACTGGGAGCAGGCGCTGCGGCAATGGGCTGATCAGGCGCTGGCTCGTGGTCAGTCAAGCCTGCTGGACAGTGCGGTGCCGACTTTCGAGCGGATCATGATCGAGACTGCCCTCAAACACACCGCCGGCCGCCGCCGCGATGCCGCGGTGTTGCTGGGGTGGGGGCGTAATACCCTGACGCGCAAGATCAAGGAGCTGGGGATGAAGGTTGATGGTGGGGATGATGATGAGGGGGAAGAGGGTTAATTCCCTCACCTGATCATTCCCACGCTCCCGCGTGGGAATGCCTCAATGGACGCTCTGCGTCCGCCGCTTCGGCAGGGACGCGGAGCGTCCCGGACTGCATTCCCACGCAGAGCGTGGGAACGATCAAAATCGCGAGCAAGCTCGCGATGCTTTTAGGTCCTGAGTGCACCGACTGAATGCACCGTGAACCGCAATCGCGCACATCAACCAATCCAAAACCCCGCCCGCATTCGCATTCGAACCCCTATCGAAAAAACACGAAAGCCCCGAGTTGCGGGGCTTTCAGCGCTGCCAGGCGGCTTTCTGTATCAACTTGTTAAAACCTGGCACGCCCCCTGCAATAGTCCATTCAGTGATTCAGTTCACTACCCGGTTTCGGGGACCTTGGTACAGGCAGGCCGGGGATTCCCCTCTTTACATCGGGCTCACAACGCACTAGCGACGAGCCCTGCAGGTTTGGGGCCCTTGATACAGGCAGGTCAGGGGTTCCTTCTTTAACACCGGGCTCACAACGCACTAGCGATGAGCCCTCCCGTTTCGGGAACCTCGGTACAGGCAGGCCGGGGATTCCCTCTTTACACCGGGCTCACAACGCATTGGCGATGAGCCCTCCCGTTTCGGGAACCTTGGTACAGGCAGGCCGGGGATTCCCTCTTTTATTGCTCTCGGAGATGGATCTCCAGCCGCCAGCGGTCATCGACCTCGCGACCGGCCCACTCGCCCTGCAGCGGCCGGGCCGCCACCACCGTCAGCAACAGCCCCCCATCACTCAAACGCACTCGCCAGTTCACACGCTTGCCGTTGAGCTTGAGCTGACCTTGCTGTGCCTTGCCTTCAGCCTCGAACAACAGCGCGAGGCTGCCGTCGACTAGCTCGCCGTGAGTCTTTGGCTCATTGTTGAACCACACCACCAATCCGTCGCCCGTCATCTCGACCTGCTGCAGTTCGCTGGGGTCAGGGGTGGTCAATCGGCCGATCATCAGTCCTACCATCACCCCGACAATTGCCAGCGAAGCCATCACTCGCGGGAATAGTTTCGATCGCTTGTCCACTGGCGGCGTAGAATGCCGGTCATCTTTACCTTCGGAGCCGTGCATGTTTCACGTCATCCTTTTCCAACCGGAAATTCCGCCGAATACCGGCAACGTTATCAGGCTGTGCGCCAACAGCGGCTGCCACCTGCATTTGATCGAGCCGCTGGGCTTCGAGATGGACGACAAGCGCCTGCGCCGGGCCGGCCTCGATTACCACGAGTATGCCACCCTGCAGCGTCACGCCGACCTCGCCAGCTGCCTGGAGAGCCTCGGTCATCCACGGCTGTTCGCCTTCACCACCAAGGGCTCGCGGCCGTTCCACGATGCCAGCTTCGCCGAGGGCGATGCGTTTCTGTTCGGCCCGGAAAGCCGTGGCCTGCCGGCAGAAGTGCTCGATGCCCTGCCCGGCGAACAACGCCTGCGCCTGCCGATGCGCGAAGGCTGCCGCAGCCTGAACCTGTCGAACACCGTGGCGGTTGCCGTGTATGAAGGCTGGCGCCAGCTCGGCTTCAAGTAACCCCGCGACTGATCGTTCCCACGCTCTGCGTGGGAATGCTTCAAGGGACGCTCCGCGTCCAGTGACGCGGAGCGTCACGGGCTGCATTCCCACGCAGAGCGTGGGAACGATCATCTCTCGCCCATGAAAAAAGCGCCTGTTACGGCGCTTTTTTCGTTACTGCATCGAACGCTTATTGCACAGTCGGGGTTTCGCCCGCAGCCTGCATGCGTTGCAGCTCTTGCGCGTACAGCGCGTCGAAGTTCACCGGGGCCAGCATCAGTGCCGGGAACGAACCACGGGTCACCAGGCTGTCCAGGGTTTCGCGCGCGTACGGGAACAGGATGTTCGGGCAGAACGCGCCCAGGGTGTGACTCATCGAAGCATCGTCCAGGTTCTTGATCAGGAAGATCCCGGCCTGTTGCACTTCAGCGATGAACGCCACTTCGTCGCCGTTCTTCACGGTGACGGACAGGGTCAGCACGACTTCGTGGAAGTCGCCTTCCAGTGCCTTTTGACGGGTGTTCAGATCCAGACCGACGCTCGGTTCCCATTGCTGGCGGAAAATCGCCGGGCTTTTCGGGGCTTCGAAGGACAAGTCACGTACGTAGATGCGCTGCAAGGAGAATTGCGGTGCGGTTTCTTCTTCGCTAGCTGCAGTGTTCTGTTGGTCAGTCATCTCAGATCCTTTCTGATCTTGGGGTCTTATAGGGAAGGCATTCAGGCCTTGAGCATGGCGTCGAGCTTGCCAGCGCGCTCAAGGGCAAATAAATCATCACAACCACCCACGTGGGTGCTGCCGATCCAGATCTGCGGCACGGACGTACGTCCGGCCTTCTGAGCCATGGCGGCGCGCACCTGCGGCTTGCCATCGACCTTGATCTCTTCGAAGGCCACGCCTTTGCTCTCGAGCAGGTACTTGGCTCGCGAGCAATAACCGCAGTAATCGCTGGAATAGACGACGACGTTGCTCATATCACTTCACCAGCGGCAGGTTGTCGCCCTTCCAGCTGGAAATACCGCCGGAGAGCTTGGCGGCGGTGAAGCCGGATTTCATCAGTTCGCGGGCATGGGTACCGGCGGTCTGGCCCATGGCGTCGACCAGGATGATGGTCTTGGCCTTGTGCTTTTCCAGCTCGCCGACGCGAGCAGCCAGTTTGTCGTGGGGAATGTTCAACGCACCCACGATGTGACCGGCGGCGAAATCCTTGTTCGAACGAATGTCGATGACGACGCCTGCGTCCTTGTTGACCAGCCCGGTCAGTTCACCGGTGCTCAGGCTGCGGCCGCCGCCTTGCATCTGATAAGCGATCAGCAACGCCAGCAGTACGACGAAGATACCGACGAGCAGATAGTGGTTAGTGGCAAATTCAATCAGGTGAGCAACCATCGAAGGAGGTTCCAGGGCGTTAAAATGTCGGCCAGTATACACAGCCACTATGGTGGGCCAAACCCCGTCCGGCGGTGACGGCGCCGGAACTTCGCTTTAAACTGCCACTCCCTTTTCCATCGCCCTCTTTTTAACTTAAGCCAGAGTAGAATCCATGACTACCACGCCCAAACCTTTGGTCCTGATTATTCTCGACGGCTTCGGTCACAGTGAGAGCCCTGAATCCAACGCCATTTTTGCTGCGAAGAAGCCCGTGCTGGACCGCTTGTGGGCCACCGTGCCGAACGGCCTGATCTCGGGCAGCGGCATGGACGTCGGTTTGCCGGACGGCCAGATGGGCAATTCCGAAGTCGGCCACATGAACCTCGGCGCCGGTCGCGTGGTGTATCAGGACTTCACGCGAGTGACCAAATCGATCCGCGACGGCGAGTTCTTCGAGAACCCGACCATTTGCGCCGCCGTCGATAAAGCCGTTGCCGCCGGCAAAGCCGTGCACTTCATGGGCCTGCTGTCCGATGGCGGCGTACATAGCCACCAGGACCACCTGGTTGCCATGGCCGAACTGGCCTACAAGCGCGGCGCTGAAAAAATTTACCTGCACGCCTTCCTCGACGGTCGCGACACGCCGCCAAAAAGCGCTCAGTCGTCCATCGAACTGCTCGACGCGAGCTTCCAGGCCCTCGGCAAAGGTCGGATCGCCAGCATTATCGGTCGTTACTTCGCCATGGACCGCGACAACCGTTGGGACCGCGTGTCCCAGGCCTACAACCTGATCGTCGATGGCAATGGCGAGTTCAATGCCGCCACCGCCCAGGAAGGCCTGCAGGCTGCCTACGATCGTGGCGAGAGCGACGAATTCGTCAAGGCCACCTCCATCGGTGAGCCGGTCAAGGTCGAAGACGGCGATGCCGTGGTGTTCATGAACTTCCGCGCCGACCGCGCCCGCGAACTGACCCGCGTGTTCGTCGAAGACGATTTCAATGAGTTCGAACGTGCGCGCCAGCCAAAACTGGCCGGCTTCGTCATGCTGACCCAATACGCTGCCAGCATCCCTGCGCCATCGGCCTTCGCCGCCGGCAGCCTGGACAACGTGCTGGGCGACTACCTGGCGAAAAACGGCAAGACCCAGCTACGCATTGCCGAAACAGAGAAATACGCCCACGTGACCTTCTTCTTCTCCGGCGGTCGTGAAGAACCATTCCCGGGTGAGGAACGCATCCTGATCCCGTCGCCCAAAGTCGCCACGTATGACTTGCAGCCCGAGATGAGCGCACCGGAAGTCACCGACCGCATCGTCGACGCTATCGACAACCAGCGTTATGACGTGATCGTGGTCAACTACGCCAACGGCGACATGGTCGGCCACAGCGGCGTGTTCGAGGCGGCCGTCAAAGCCGTTGAATGCCTGGACCTGTGCGTCGGACGCATCGTCGACGCGCTGGAAAAAGTCGGCGGCGAGGCGTTGATCACCGCCGATCACGGCAACGTCGAGCAAATGTCCGACGAGTCCACTGGCCAGGCGCACACCGCCCACACTACCGAGCCCGTGCCGTTCATTTATGTCGGCAAACGGGACCTGAAGGTTCGTGAAGGCGGCGTGCTGGCGGATGTGGCGCCGACCATGCTGATGTTGCTGGGCCTTGAAAAGCCAGCTGAAATGACCGGGACTTCAATACTGGTGTAATCCGTCTCTCAGACACCACTAAACCCTGTGGGAGCGAGCCTGCTCGCGAATGCGGAGTGCCAGCCAACATCGACGTTGCCTGACCCACCGCTTTCGCGAGCAGGCTCGCTCCCACAGTGGTTGGTGGTGGTTTCCAAGATTAATTACTCCTGCAACCCACTCCAGTCATCACACAGCCCCAATTGGGCGTTTTTTTTGCAGCGCTTGGCGGGCATACTAGGGCGTCCATTTCCCTGGTATCACCCGCCTCTATGCTTCGCGTCCTGATAGCCCTCGCCCTGACTTGCCTGCTCCAACCGGCCTTCGCTGACGAGCGCGCGCAAACCCAACAACAGTTGGACGCCACGCGTCAGGATATTGCCGAGCTGAAAAAACTGCTGGGCAAGTTGCAGGAAGAAAAGTCCGGGGTACAGAAAGATCTCAAGGGCACCGAGACCGAAATGGGCAAGCTCGAGAAGCAGGTCGACGCCCTGCAAAAAGAGCTGCAGAAAAGCGAATCCGAGCTGCAGCGACTCGATGCCGAGAAAAAAAAACTCCAGAGCGCGCGCATTGAACAGCAACGACTGATCGCCATTCAGGCCCGCGCGGCCTATCAGAACGGCCGCCAGGAATACCTGAAGCTGCTGCTGAACCAGCAGAACCCGGAAAAATTCGCCCGCACCCTCACCTATTACGACTACCTGAGCCAGGCTCGCCTGCAGCAGCTGAAGAATTTCAACGAAACCTTGCGCCAACTGGCCAATGTCGAAAAAGACATCGCCATGCAGCAGGCGCAATTGCTCGTACAGAAAAGCAGCCTCGACAGCCAGCGCGACGAACTCGACAAAGTCCGCGAGGAGCGCCAGCAAGTACTGGCCAAGCTCAGCAACGACGTAAAGGCGCGCGACCAGAAACTGGCCGCCCGCGAGCAAGAGCAGGCGGACCTGTCCAAAGTCCTTAAAACCATCGAGGAAACCCTGGCCCGCCAGGCTCGTGAGGCAGAGGAAGCGCGGCAAAAAGCGCTGATCGCCCAGCAGGAAGCCGAAAAAAAGCGTTTACGTGAGGCTCAGGCGCAAGCAGATGCCACTGACGCCCCACGCAAACCTGTCCGACCGACCCCCGGCGCCCTGGTTTCCAGTTCAGGCGAAACCTTTGGTGGCCCTTTTGCTTCAAGCCGGGGAAAACTTCCCTGGCCAGTTGATGGTCGACTGCTGGCACGCTTTGGCGAAAGCCGCGGCGATGACGCCCGCACCAAGTGGGATGGCGTGATGATCAGCGCCTCCGCCGGCAGCCAGGTACACGCCGTGCACGGCGGTCGCGTGGTGTTCGCCGACTGGTTGCGTGGCGCCGGGCTGCTGGTGATCCTCGACCACGGCAACGGTTTCTTGAGTCTTTACGGTCACAACCAGACGCTGCTCAAGTCTGCGGGTGACGTGGTAAAAGCCGGTGAGTCCATTTCCACCGTCGGCAACAGTGGCGGACAGGACACACCAGCGCTGTATTTCGCAATTCGTCAGCAGGGTCACCCGAGTGATCCGGCGCAATGGTGCCGCGCGCAAGGATAGGCGCTGAATCACCTACATTAGGAGTTCGTTCGACATGCTGCATTTGTCCCGCCTTACCTCGCTGGCCCTGACGATCGCCCTGGTGATTGGCGCGCCTCTGGCGTTCGCCGCTCAACCTGCTCCGGCGGTCGCACCTGCAGGCACGGCTGCGACCACCAAGGCGCCATTGCCGCTGGAAGAGTTGCGCACCTTTGCCGAGGTCATGGACCGGATCAAGGCCGCCTATGTCGAACCGGTGGACGACAAAACCCTGCTGGAAAACGCGATCAAGGGCATGCTCAGCAACCTCGACCCGCACTCCGCCTACCTGGGCCCGGAAGACTTCGCTGAATTGCAGGAAAGCACCAGCGGCGAATTCGGCGGCCTGGGCATCGAAGTCGGCGCCGAAGACGGTTTCATCAAGGTGGTCTCGCCGATCGATGACACCCCGGCGTCCAAGGCTGGCATCCAGGCTGGCGACTTCATCGTCAAGATCAACGGCCAACCGACCCGTGGCCAGAGCATGACCGAAGCCGTGGACAAGATGCGTGGCAAAATCGGCCAGAAAATCACCCTGACCCTGGTACGCGACGGCGGCACGCCGTTCGACGTGACCCTGGCCCGCGCCATCATTCAAGTGAAGAGCGTGAAGAGCCAGCTGCTGGAGTCCGGCTACGGCTACATCCGCATCACCCAGTTCCAGGTCAAGACCGGCGAAGAGGTTTCCAAGGCCTTGGCCAAGCTGCGCAAGGACAATGGCAAGAAGCTCAACGGCATCATCCTCGACTTGCGCAACAACCCGGGTGGCGTGCTGCAAGCGGCGGTGGAAGTGGTCGACCACTTCATCACCAAGGGCTTGATCGTTTACACCAAGGGCCGCATCGCCAACTCCGAACTGCGCTTCTCCGCCACCGGCAAGGACGAAAGCGAAGCCGTGCCGATGGTCACGCTGATCAACGGCGGCAGTGCCTCGGCTTCGGAGATCGTCGCCGGTGCCTTGCAGGATCAGAAACGCGCGGTGGTCATGGGCACCACCAGTTTCGGCAAAGGCTCGGTCCAGACCGTGCTGCCGCTCAATAACGAGCGCGCCCTGAAAATCACCACGGCGCTGTACTACACGCCGAACGGCCGCTCGATCCAGGCGCAGGGCATCGTCCCGGACATCGAAGTGCGCAGGGCCAAGATCACCAACGAACAGGACGGCGAGTACTTCAAGGAAGCCGATCTGCAAGGCCACCTGGGCAATGGCAACGGCGGCGCCGACAAGCCTACCGGCTCCGGCGGCAAAGCCAAGGCGATGCCGCAGGATGACGATTATCAGCTGGCCCAGGCCTTGAGCCTGCTCAAAGGCCTGAGCATCACCTCTGGCCGTTGAGATGCGCTTGCGGTTCATCCTCGCACTGATGTGCTGTCTGGCGGGTGTTGCTCACGCAACGCCTGTCGCGACGCCGCCGCAAAAGGCCTATTTAAGCCTGATCATCGATGACCTGGGGCAAAACCTGCCCCAGGATCGCCGCGTGCTGGCCCTGCCCGGCCCGGTGACTGCAGCGATCATGCCCGACACCCCCCATGCCACCGGGTTCGCTCGCGAGGCTCATCGCGCCGGCAAGATCGTCATTCTCCACATGCCCATGGCGCCGGCCACCGGACCGTTCGCCTGGCATCCCGAGCTGCCGATCGAAGAGCTCGAGAAGCGTCTGAATGCGGCGTTCAAGGTCGTGCCCTACACCGCAGGCATCAACAACCACATGGGCAGCCGTATGACCGCTCAGCGACCGGCCATGACCTGGCTGATGGCTGATTTGCAACGGCGGCACAAGCTCTTCGTTGACAGCCGCACCAGTGCGCAGACCGTGGCAGCCGCCGAAGCACAGAAGATTGGGTTGGCCAGTGTTTCGCGGGACGTGTTTCTGGATGACGAGCCCACAGAAGCGGCGATTTTCACCCAGTTGCAAACGGCAATCCGCATGGCACGCGAGCAGGGCTCGGCGGTGATGATCGGGCACCCATATCCACAGACCCTGGCGGTGCTGGAGCGGGAATTGCCCAAGCTCAAGGCTCAGGGTATCGAGTGGATCGATATCAAGCAGATGATCAGCGTGCGCGGCAATCGCGCCATGGTCGCTCATGGCAAAGATGGTATTTATCGGTAATACCCGGTCACCACCTATACATAGTTACCGCCAGATACCTCGCCAATCCCTGAATAGTGAGACCTGCAACAGGTCGCGACTCCCCCGAGTCGCCTTTCAACTATCAGGATTGATCATGAACACCAATGACGATGTCGCATTGCCCGCGAGGCAAATGGAATCATTAACAGTAGAAAACCTGCTGATCAACTTCACGACGGAGTTTCACCGGATCTGGGATACCAAGGGCTCGAAGGCAAAACCAGGGGCCTTTTGGCGCCCAACCCCGGCCCCTGATGCACTACCTGGCTTTTTCCCGCTGGGCGACCTTGCCGTCTCCGGACACGACAACATCAACGGAAAAAGAGTGATGGCGGTTGTCTGTGAGGGTGATCCGCAGAGCGAGGGTGCCACCAAAGGAAAAGCACTCAGCCGGCCCGATGACTATGAACAAGTCTGGAAAGATTCGGGTTCAGGATCCAGGACGGACGGTTCGATATGGCGTCCGATCCCTCCTGATGGCTATGTGGCGTTGGGGCTGGTGTGCTCCAACAACCATGAAAAGCCTTCGCTCAATGCAGTACGTTGTGTCCGGGCAGACCTGGTGATCGCGTCAAGCGTCGGCGACGAGATCTGGGACGACAGGGGCAGTGGCGCCGAACAGAACTTCAGCGCCTGGAGCACCGATCCTCCGGCCGCAGCGGCGGGAGAAATCTACTTTGCATCGGGCACCTTCATCGGTGCCGCCAGCTTTTCCAAACCTGCGACACACGTCGCTGCTTATTCATTGCGGATGCAAATCCCCCTCCAGACAAATCCCGCACCAGAAGTTCCCGTGCTCACGGGCTTCAGTGCTTCTCCACCACATGAATCATTCGAGGCCACTCAGGTTGCCACCATTCCCTGGTTCGCAGTGGAAGACGATGCCCTGGAACCTATCGAAAAATTAACCAGATCACCGCTCTACCAGTTGGAAAGAACAGACAGGTACGTGCTGGTCGGGTATGGCCATAACACAGGAACCAAGGGCAGGTTTTTCAGATGGACAGCGCATTGGGTTCTGGACCGTACCCTACTGCGGATATTCACCGACAACACATCCATACAGTTCAGAACCGAGTGGCCAATCGCGACGTCGGGGCGTGTCTTACCAATAAAATTCTCGGCAAGATTGAGCAAGAGTTTCACTCGCACCGAAACATCATCCAGCGGATGGATGACATCTAAATCTGTAGAAGTCGTCGCCATCGTTCCGAAAAACAAGACCCTGGCGGTATATCAGCTGCAGAGCCACTACGAGCTTCTGCGCAAAGACGGCACACAGGTTGGGGTCAACATCGCTTACACCGATAGCGACAGTTTCTACCTGGCCGAATATCCGCCTGAGGTAGACAGTGAACCCAGCGCCACTCTGCCAGAGGCAGACGTGTCGGCAGCTACAAATACCGCGCCATGATCTCTTCGACCACACCGTCCTTGCGCATCTGATCCAGCGCAGCCTGCAACTTGGCGACGGCATCGTCCGGAACGTTCCTGTTCAGTGCCAGGTACAGCTCTGCGCTGTTGAAACGCAGAACGGTCTTGAGTCCGGTCACCCCGTCCTGGCGTGCCAGATAGCGCCCGGCGGGGTCACCGGTGGCCCAGAGGTCGATCTGGCCATTGACCAGTTTTTTGGCATTATCCTGATCGCGCAGCACCACTACCGGTTTCAAGCCTTGTTTGGCCAGCGTCTCGGCAATCGCATCGCCCTTGTAAGCACCGATCTTGTACTTGCGCGCGTCGTTCAGGGTAGCGAGGGTGATCTTGCTGTCCGCCTTGGCCAGCATGATCCAGTCATCCGGACCGATCGGGCCGACCCACTTGAAGAGTTTCTCGCGGTCCGGCAACCGTGCCATCACGAACACGCCATAACCGGGTTTCTCGAGGGCGATCTTGTAGATCCGCTCCCAGGGGAAACGTAGCGTCAGGTTGTAGGTGATGTCGGCGCGCTTGAACATTTCGCGGACGATGTCCACGGCGATGCCATCGATGTTCTCGTCCTGAGCGAAATTCTTGCCGTTCTTTGCCATGTTGTAGGGCGGGAAATTTTCCGTCAGCAGCACCAGGTCGGTGTCGGGACTTTCTACCGCTTGAGCCCCGTTGACGAGCAACAGAGAAGCGCTGGCGAGGGCAAGGAGAAGGCGTCTAAGCATGTCTGGCTACCGAAATCCATGGCGTGCTCAAGAGTGCCTTGAGCCCGCCATGCTGTCCACTGGCCTGGCATCGATATGTTTTAGCGCATTACGATTCCGCGATGAGCCATGTAGGCCTTGGCTTCCTGCACGGTGTATTCGCCAAAGTGGAAAATACTTGCCGCCAGCACCGCGCTGGCGTGGCCTTCGAGGATGCCGTCGGCCAGATGCTGCAGGTTGCCTACACCGCCGGAAGCGATGACCGGAATGCCCAGGGCATCGCTGATGGCACGGGTGACCCCCAGGTCAAAGCCGTTTTTCATGCCGTCCTGGTCCATGCTGGTCAGCAGGATTTCACCGGCACCGAGGCCTTCCATTTTTTTCGCCCACTCCACCGCGTCGAGACCGGTGGGTTTGCGGCCGCCGTGGGTGAAAATTTCCCAGCGCGGGGTTTCGCCCGGCAGTGAAACTTTCTTGGCGTCGATGGCAACGACAATGCATTGCGAACCGAAATGCTGCGCCGCTTCGCCAACGAACTCCGGATTGAATACTGCAGCGGTGTTGATCGAAACCTTGTCCGCGCCGGCATTCAGCAAATTACGAATGTCCTGCACGGTGCGCACGCCGCCACCCACGGTCAGCGGGATGAACACCTGGCTGGCCATGCGCTCGACGGTGTGGAGCGTGGTGTCGCGGCCATCGACGCTGGCGGTGATGTCGAGAAAGGTAATTTCGTCGGCACCTTGCTCGTCGTAGCGGCGGGCGATTTCCACCGGGTCACCGGCATCGCGGATGTTCTCGAACTTGACGCCCTTGACCACCCGGCCGTTATCCACGTCCAGGCAAGGGATGATGCGTTTGGCCAGCGCCATGGTCAGTCCTCAGCCTTTGTACGAATCGCAGAAAGCTTGCGCTTCAGCGACATCGAGAGTGCCTTCGTAGATCGCCCGACCGGTGATGGCGCCGATGATGCCTGGCGCTTTCGCGTCGAGCAGCGACTTGATGTCACCGAGGTTGTGGATGCCACCGGAAGCGATGACCGGGATCTTCGTCGCAGCGGCCAGCGCAGCGGTGAACGGAACGTTGCAGCCCTGCATCATGCCGTCTTTGGCGATGTCGGTATAAACGATCGCAGACACGCCGTCGGCTTCGAACTGCTTGGCCAGGTCGATCACCTGGATGGTGCTGATTTCAGCCCAGCCGTCGGTAGCGACGAAACCGTCCTTGGCATCCAGACCGACAATCACCTTGCCCGGGAACGCTCGGCAGGCTTCAGCGACGAAGGCCGGATCTTTCACGGCTTTAGTGCCGATGATCACGTAGCTCACGCCCGCTTTCACGTAGTGCTCGATGGTTTCCAGGGAGCGGATCCCGCCGCCGATCTGGATCGGCAGGTTTGGATAGCGCTTGGCGATGGCGGTGACCACTTCGCCGTTGACCGGCTGGCCTTCGAAGGCGCCGTTCAGGTCGACCAGATGCAGACGGCGGCAACCGCCCTCCACCCACTTGGCAGCCATGCTCACCGGGTCATCGGAGAACACCGTGGAATCTTCCATGCGGCCCTGGCGCAGACGAACACAGGCACCGTCTTTAAGATCGATAGCGGGAATAATCAGCATCTGGCAAACCTTCAAATTCGATTGTTCAGCTTCGCTCGAAAATCAGTTTTTCTCGAGCGCCCACAAGTCGCTTTCGATGCTTTCGAACCTCTCTTTGAGGTGCGTCTGCACATCGAAAATCGCCCTGTTGTAATAGTGCGGCGCAATTTCACGGGTAAACAGCTCAAGGATTTCGGCCGCTTCGAACGAACCCAGGTCCAGTTCGAAGCGATCCTCCATAAAGCGTTTGATCTTCTGGTTGGCCTCGTTCTCCTGTTCTGGAGTAAGGGTCAGGATCGGCGGCTTTTTCTTGACGGCCATTTACCAGCGACCGTCCCACGCGGCGAAGTTCTGCAGCAATTGCAGGCCATGGGTATGGCTCTTCTCCGGGTGGAACTGCACGGCGAAACGCGAGCCGTCGGCCAGCGCCGCGGCAAAATCGACACCGTAGTGACCGCCACCCACCACCTGCCGCGGATTGCCGGCAGCGATGTAGTAGCTGTGTACGAAGTAAAATCGCGCCAGGTCCGGGATGTTGTGCCACAGCGGGTGCGCGACCGTCTGTTTCACTTCGTTCCAGCCCATGTGCGGCACTTTCAAGTGTTCGCCGTCTTCGTGCAAACCCTTGCCGAAGAACTTCACCTGGCCCGGAAACAGGCCGATGCATTCGACGCCGTCGTTCTCTTCACTGCTGTCGAGCAAGGCTTGCATGCCGACGCAGATGCCGAGGAACGGACGGTCCTGGCTGACTTCACGCACCAGCGAATCGAAACCCAGACGACGGATTTCCGCCATGCAATCGCGGATCGCGCCGACACCGGGGAATACCACCCGGTCGGCTTCGCGAATCACATCGGCATCGCTGGTGATCAAGACCTTGCCGGCACCGACGTGCTCGAGGGCCTTGGCCACCGAGTGCAGGTTGCCCATGCCGTAATCGATAACCGCGACCGTCTGCATTACAGAACGCCTTTGGTCGACGGCATCTGACCGGCCATGCGGTCATCCAGCTCTACGGCCATGCGCAGTGCGCGGCCGAAAGCCTTGAACACGGTTTCGATCTGGTGGTGGGTGTTGTGCCCACGCAGATTGTCGATGTGCAGGGAGACGTTGGCATGGTTGACGAAGCCCTGGAAGAACTCCTGGAACAGGTCAACATCAAAACCGCCAACGGTGGCGCGGGTAAAAGGAACATGCATCTGCAGGCCCGGACGGCCGGAGAAGTCGATCACCACGCGCGACAGCGCTTCATCGAGCGGCACGTAGGCATGGCCGTAGCGACGGATGCCTTTCTTGTCGCCGATGGCTTTGGTGAAAGCCTGACCCAGGGTGATACCGACATCCTCCACAGTGTGGTGGTCGTCGATATGCAGGTCGCCCTTGCTGACAATATCCAGGTCGATCAGCCCGTGACGGGCGATCTGGTCCAGCATGTGCTCAAGAAAAGGAACACCGATATCAAATCGGGCCTTTCCGGTGCCATCCAGGTTGATCGAGGCTTTGATCTGGGTTTCCAGAGTGTCGCGCTCGACAGACGCCATACGTTCGGCCATCACCAGCTCCGCAAAAATCATTGGGCGAAAAAGGCAACCATTATAGGGGCGCGGGCCGGAAACAGAAACACGAGAGGTGATATCACTGACGGACTGAATTCAGTGCCGTCGGCGATAGACATGTCCATACAACCAGGAATCATGATGAATGCCTGCATCATCACTGACCGATCACCCGTTTCGGAGCGCTATACTCCCCGGCTAAATTCGAATTCGACTAACTACAAAGGACTCGCCCATGAAAGCGTTCGGCAAAATCCTGGGTCTGGTACTTCTCGGGCTGTTGCTGATCATTGTGGCGCTGGGCTTTGCCCTGACCCACCTCTTCGATCCCAACGACTATAAAGACGAGATTCGCCAGATTGCCCGCGACAAGGCCCACATCGAGCTGACGCTCAATGGCGATATCGGCTGGAGCCTGTTTCCCTGGCTGGGCCTGGAATTGCACGAAGCCAGTGTCGCGACCCTGGCCAAGCCCACCGAGCCGTTCGCTGACCTGCAGATGCTGGGCCTCTCGGTGCGCGTGCTGCCGCTGCTGCGCCGTGAAGTGCAGATGAGTGACGTGCGCGTCGAAGGCCTGAACCTGCGCCTGAATCGCGACAAGAATGGCCACGGTAATTGGGAAGACATCGGCAAGGTCCCGGCGCCTGCCACCCCGGACACACCGCCCGCCACCAGCGAAGCTCCAGCGCCGGAGACCACCGCCCAAGCGGAAAAACCGGCCCAGCCGATCCGCCTGGACATCGACAGCCTGACCGTCAACAACGCCCGCGTTGAATACAGCGACGAAAAAACCGGCAAGCTGTTCAGCGCCGAAAGCATCCAGCTCAGCACCGGTCCGGTCCACGACTCGACCAATATTCCGATCAAACTCACCGCGTTTCTCGGCACCAACCAACCGGTTTTGCGCGTACGTACCGAGCTCAATGGCGAACTGCGCTTCGAGCGTGCGCTGCAACGCTACAAGTTCGAAGACATGAAACTTTCCGGCGAAGTCGCCGGCGATCCGCTGCAAGGCAAGACCATCACCTTCGCCGCCCAGGGCCAGCTGCTGCTGGATAAAGCGGCCAACGTCGCCGAATGGACCGGCATCAAGCTATCCGCCAACCAACTGCGCGCATTGGGTGAACTGAAGGTCAACGACCTCGACAAGACCCCGCAAATCAGCGGCGGCCTGTCGATTGCCCAATTCGACCTGGCGAAGTTCGTCGACAGCATCGGCCAGAAACTCCCGGCCATGGCTGAAGGCAGCCTGAGCAAATTCGAACTGGCCAGCCGTCTTTCCGGTACACCGACCAGCGTGTCGTTCGACGACATCAACCTGAAGGTCGATGACAGCACCTTCAGCGGTCGTATTGCCGTCGAGGATTTCGCCAAACAATCGCTGCGGGCGAGCCTCAAGGCGGACACCTTCAACGTTGATCGTTACTTGCCGCCAAAATCCGCCGAAGCCAACAGCGCGAAACAGGTGCGTGAGGCCGAAGTCGCCAGCACCGAGGCCAATGCCATGGCCGGTGCGGGCAGCACTCCACTGCCGCAATCACCGACCAAAGGCCCGTGGAGCACTGCGCGGCTACTGCCGGTGGAACGCCTGAGCAAACTCGATGTGAACGCCGACCTGACCTTCGGCCAACTGACCCTCGACAAACTGCCGATCCAGAACGCTGCACTCAAGGCCACCGGCCTGGGCGGCCTGCTGACCCTGGAAAACCTGCGCGGCAACCTGTACGACGGCAACTTCGAAGCCAAGGGTACCCTGGACGTACGCCAGTCGGTGCCTACGCTGAACATGCAGACGCACATCAACCAGGTACCGGTAGAAAAAATCCTCGAAAGCCAGGGTAAAAATCCGCCAGTCAAGGGCCTGGTCACGCTCAACAGCAACCTGACCGGCAGCGGCAACAGTCAGAGCGCGCTGATCGACAGCCTCAACGGCAACGCCAGTTTCGTCATCAACAATGGCGTATTGCTCAATGCCAATCTCGAACAGCAACTGTGCAAAGGCATCGCCACCCTCAACCGCAAAACCCTCAGCGGCGAGCCACGGGGCAAGGACACGCCGTTCCAGGAGCTCAAGGGCAACCTGACCTTGCGTAATGGCGTGGCCAGCAACCCGGACCTGAAAGTGCGCATCCCGGGCATGACCGTCAACGGTGACGGCGATGTCGACCTGCGAGTGCTGGGCATGGATTACCGCGTGGGCATCATCGTCGAAGGCGACAAGAGCGACATGCCGGACCCGGCCTGCCAGGTCGGCGAGAAATTCGTCGGCATCGAATGGCCGCTCCGCTGCCGTGGTCCGCTGGAACTGGGCGCCAAGGCCTGTCGCCTCGATAACGAACGCATGGGCCAGGTCGCGGGCAAAATGGCCGGCGACAAAATCGGCGAAAAAATCGATGAGAAGCTGGGCGACAAGGTCAGTCCTGAACTGAAAGACGCACTGAAAGGGCTGTTCAAGCGATGAAAGCCGAGCAGTTCTCTTCGGCGGTACTGGACTGGTACGACCACCACGGCCGCCACGATTTGCCCTGGCAACAGGGCATCACCCCGTATCGGGTGTGGGTCTCGGAAATCATGTTGCAGCAAACCCAGGTCAGCACGGTGTTGAATTACTTCGACCGCTTCATGGCGTCATTGCCGACGGTCGAAGCCCTGGCCGCCGCACCGGAGGACGAAGTGCTGCACCTGTGGACCGGCCTCGGTTATTACACCCGCGCGCGCAACTTGCAGAAGACCGCGAAGATTGTCGTTGCCGACTATGGCGGCGAGTTTCCCCGGGATGTCGAAAAGCTGACGGACCTGCCGGGCATCGGCCTGTCCACCGCGGGCGCCATCGCCAGCCTGAGCATGGGCTTGCGGGCGCCGATCCTCGATGGCAACGTCAAACGGGTGCTGGCGCGCTTTACCGCGCAAGAGGGTTATCCGGGCGAGCCCAAGGTCGCGAAACAGCTGTGGGCCAATGCCGAGCGCTTTACGCCCCATGATCGGGTCAACGCCTACACCCAGGCGATGATGGACCTGGGCGCCACGCTCTGCACCCGCAGCAAGCCGAGCTGCCTGCTGTGCCCGCTGGAAAAGGGCTGCGAAGCGCACATGCTCGGCCTGGAGACCCGCTACCCGATCCCCAAGCCGCGCAAGGCCATCCCACAGAAGCGCACGCTGATGCCGATGCTCGCCAACGGCGAAGGCGCGATCCTGCTTTACCGGCGCCCTTCCACGGGCCTGTGGGGCGGTCTCTGGAGCCTGCCTGAACTCGACGACCTCGATGACCTGCAACATCTGGCAGCGCAGCACTCGCTGGCGCTGGGCAGCCAACAGGCACTGCCGAGCCTGATCCACACCTTCAGCCATTTCCAACTGGCTATCGAACCCTGGCTGGTTCAGGTCCAGGAGGCCGGCCATCACGTGGCCGAGGCCGACTGGCTCTGGTATAACCTCGCCACCCCGCCGCGCCTGGGCCTTGCCGCCCCGGTCAAAACCTTGCTCGAACGCGCGGCTGCCGTATTGAACGCAGGAGAGTCGTCATGACCCGCACCATCATGTGCCGCAAGTACAAAGAACAATTGCCCGCCTTGGAGCGCGCTCCATTCCCGGGCGCCAAAGGCCAGGACATTTTTGACCACGTCTCGGCCAAGGCCTGGGCCGACTGGCAAAAACACCAGACCCTGCTGATCAACGAAAAACGCCTGAACATGATGAACGCCGAAGACCGCAAATATCTTCAGGGCGAGATGGACAAGTTCTTTTCCGGTGAGGAATACGCCAAGGCTGACGGCTACGTTCCGCCGGCTGAATAACCCCGCTTTCTCGGGGGTCGGATCGTAAGCGACGGTAATAATTAAATTTTTTTTGAAAACTTGCTTGACGACCCCCTGAAAAACCCGTTTAATGCGCCCCGTTGCCCAGATAGCTCAGTCGGTAGAGCAGGGGATTGAAAATCCCCGTGTCGGCGGTTCGATTCCGTCTCTGGGCACCAAATACCGAAAACCCTGAATCGCAAGATTCAGGGTTTTTTTATGCCCGGGATTTGATGGGCTCCGATTTTCATCGCCCAGTCTCGCAGTGCTTTTGCCTCTTTCATCCACAACTATTCGTTGCTGTTCCAATGAAAGACCAGATTGTGAGCTGCTCCGCTTCCCACCTCCGCCGTATCACGTCGCTCCTCGCCATTGCGCGTTGCGACAACGGTATATTTGCCTGGGGGCAACTGAACGTACACCAACGGACCTGCCTGACTCAGGGTCAGCACGGTTTGCCCCTGGGCTTTCTGAATGAGCACATCCACATCGGGGACGTATTTGTTTTCCGGCCCGATAGCGAACGTCATGTGCAGGTTGTAGCCAGTAGTCTGCTGGATCGCCTTCGCCTCATCCTCGCCAACTCCACCGGAGAGGTAGGTAATTCCGTTTTGCTCCTGTCGTTGAACTTGCACGCCTGAACTGTCGATCGGCTCCAGGCTGGCCGCCTGCAACATCATGGGAAACATCAGTAACCCCACGGCAGCGAGCGGCAAAATGAACGTATGGACATGTTTCATGATGGGCACTCCCGGGCTCCGCAGAACCCAATCGTTACCTTGTCTTTGATTTCCCTGTGCCCGGCCGGTTTTAGAATGATTCGGCCTTGATCACACTGCGAAATGGACTACAGGCTGTACTGCTCAAGCAGGGTGTGCCGTCGGAGCGATCCCGCAAAACCAATCGAGCTTTCCTTCTCATTTCCCGGACACGCCCGGCATCGTCGACCCACCCGCCTCTGCAATCCTCTTCTGCCTGTTCATCCATTTGCGGAAGACTTCATGAGCGCACTCAGGCCCGATAACACTCAAGATCCCCAACTCGCCTCGCTACTTGGCAATCTTGGCGAATTGATCCGTGATGCACGCCAGAAGGTGCTGCGAGCGGTCGATACGGTCCAGGTACAAACCTGCTGGCAGATCGGCAGGCATATTGTGGAGTTCGAGCAAGAGGGGGCTCGGCGGGCGGCATACGGCAAGCGATTGCTACCAACACTGGCGAAAGTTCTTACCACAGATTTCGGAAAAGGATTTGATGAGCGAAACCTGAGGTATATGCGCGTTTTTTATCAGACCTTCCCGATTTGGAACGCAGTGCGTTCCGAATTGAGCTGGACCCACTATCGCCGATTGCTGCGCGTCGATAACGAACACGCCCGCCATTGGTACATGAATGAATCAGCCATCCAAAACTGGTCATCTCGCGCCCTGGAACGCCAGATCAACACCCTCTACTACGAGCGCCTGCTGACAAGCCGCGACCGTCCTGCCGTCGAGCACGAAGCCGCCACCCACATCCAGAACATGAAGGCACACCCACGTGATTTCATCAGGGACCCGGTAATACTCGAGTTTCTTGGAATGCCCAACGCAGGCTTGACCCAGGAAACCAATCTCGAACAAGCATTGATCCATCAGCTTCAGGCCTTCCTTCTCGAACTGGGCAAAGGCTTTGCCTTCATCGCCCGCCAACAACGCATCAGCACTGACAGCAAAGATTTCTACATCGACCTGGTGTTCTACAACTACCTGCTCAAGTGCTTCGTTATCTTCGATCTCAAGCGCGGCGAGCTGACTCATCAGGATGTCGGCCAGATGGACATGTACGTGCGAATGTACGACGACCTGAAACGAGGAGCGGAGGATGGCCCCACCGTCGGCATCATTCTCTGCGCGCAAAAAGACGAGTCAGTGGTGCGCTATTCGGTACTGGAAGGCAACGAGCAACTGTTCGCCAGCAAGTACAAGCTAGTGCTGCCCAGCGAAGAAGAGCTGCGTGCGGAACTGGATCGGGAGCGGGCCGCAATTGAAGAGCGACTGCTCGATCAGGCACCCGGATCCATACGGATGGATTGTCCATAAGCTGCGCGAGGACTATCGTTGGCAGCTACCCGCAAAGGTCCGAAGCCGATGAACTTGCAGGACATGCCACCGCTGGCGCCCTCTCAAATCGTGTTGTCGCCGCCCACCGCCACTGCTGGCGAAGCGTTCAGGGAGCCTGCCACAGACGGGTTCATCCTCGGCGGTTTCACCTGGCGGCACGCCTCTGGGGACCTCGCGCGTCCGATCGTCATCATCAACGCCGCCACCTCGGTTCGCTGCCGGCATTACTCGCGCTTTGCCGACTACCTGTTCGCCAACGGCTTCGACGTCATCACTTATGACTACCGCGGCATCGGCGAATCGCGCCCTGGGTCATTAAAGGATCTGGACGCTTCATGGTCCGACTGGGGCGCGCTGGATTTCGAGGCGATGCTCAAGCGCGCTCAGCGCGAGTTCCCCGGCCAGCCCATCGATGTCGTCGGCCACAGCTTTGGAGGCTGTGCAGCGGGCCTGGGAGCTTCTGGGCACCTGATCCGGCGCCTGGTGACCGTGGGTGCGCAATTTGCCTACTGGCGCGACTATGCACCCGCTCATCGCTGGCGGATGTTCGGCAAGTGGCACCTGGTGATGCCTTTGCTGACGATGCTCTACGGTTACTTCCCCGGAAAACGCCTTGGCTGGCTGGAAGACACGCCCGCCGGCGTGGTTCGCGACTGGAGCATGCCCACCGCGCAATACGAAACGCGCCCCAGCGGTCGCGTAATCATCGATAACGCCGGCGAGCTGCCCTTCGCCTCAGTGACAGCCAAAACCCTGGCCATCAGCATCAGCGACGATCCTTACGGCACAATCCCGGCCATAGAACGCCTGCTCGGCTACTTCAGCAATAGCACGAACACCCACCTGCGAATCGCCCCCGAAGACATTGGCGAAGAAGAAGTCGGACATTTCGCCTTTTTTCGCAGCTCATACCAAGCCACACTATGGCCCATTGCATTGTCCTGGCTGCAAAGCGGCGAACTGGTCCCCGATATCCCCGGGCGGCTAGTGCCACGCAGCTGATCGACTTGCCCACTCAACGAAATACGGAACGACGCCCATGGCCTCCGCCAACAAGCAGCAAAAACGCGCCACCCGCGCCAAAGCCAAGGCCAAGCAGAACCGCACCCAACGGGTTGCCGCGCCGGTCGAGCTGGACCCGAACGACGACCGCATCGACTTCGAGTCGGTGGACCTGACCGACCTGTTCAAAGAAATGATCGAGGCGCAAAAAATCAGCCAGCAAGCCATGTGCGCAGCCTTTCTTGAACACCCGCTGCTCGCGCTGGTGCTCGAGCAGGAAGGCGAAGAAACAGCGACAGACTTCATCATCGGCGCGCTGATCGAGTACCGCCAATGGTCCACCGAAACGGACGAAGCCGGCGCCCTGGCGTGGATCGAATCCCCGGCCTTCCAGGCAGATTACGTGGCCGCATCCGAAATCATCGCAGCCCAAAACCAACAGAAACCGAACTGAGTTCCCATGGCCTCCCTGAACAAGCAACAGAAACGCGCCAAACGCGCCAAGATCAAAGCCAGACAAATCAACATCCACGGCAGAAAACCCGCCGCACTGGACGATGACCTGGGCGAAATCGGCGAGCCGATCCCGGAATACACCCTGGCGATGTTCAGCAAAATGCGCGACGTGGAAGCCACCAGCCGCGACGTCATGCTGCAGACCTTGCTGTCGAACCTCGCCGAGATCATCAGCGACCATCCGGACCTACTGGACATGGAAAACGCCGACAACGAAGCCATGGCCGCCACCCACCTGGCTGCCGACATGCTGATCGACTACCGCATGTGGGCCGACGGCATGGATCGCGATGCGGCCCAGGCCTGGCTGACCGATCCACAATTCATCACCGACTTCGGCAAAGCGCTGGACAGCTATCGCCAGACGCTGGATGCGCAGGAAGAAAAGGGCGAGTAACCGCCCTGCCCTTCAAAAACAAAAACGGCCGCTTGTCATCACTGACAGCGGCCGTTTTGCGTCACAGGGTACGAGTCAGTTCAGCACCACCGCACCCAGCTTCTGCAGCTTGCGACGGCGAGCCACCAGCAATCCGGTAGCCACGACCAACACGCTCAGCAGGCCGGTCGCGAGGATCTCAACGCGATGGGCTTCCTGGAACAGCATGATCGTCAGGATGCCGACGATGAACACGATTACCGCGTAGGTCAGGCCAGGGAACAGCCACATCCGGAAAGCAATCTTCTCACCGGCAATCACGCGCTTCTGACGCATGCGCAGCTGGGAAACCGCGATCACCAGATACACCAGCAACGCGATGGCGCCGGAGCTGGCCAGCAGGAACTCGAACACGGCGGCCGGCGCCACGTAGTTGGCGAATACCGCGAGGAAGGCGGCTGCGGTGGACAGGATCACGGCCCAATACGGCGTGCCGCTGCCATTGGTGCGCGTGGACACGGCCGGTGCATCGCCGCGTTTGCCCAGGGAGAACAGCATCCGCGAGGCGGTGTAGAGCGCCGAGTTCAGGCAGCTGGTCACGGCAACCAATACCACGATGTCGACGATCAGCTTGGCGTTCGGGATGCCCATGCGCTCAAGCACAGTCTGGTAGGAACCGACAGCGGCCAGTACCGGGTCATTCCAGGGCACCAGCGCCACAACGATGAAGATCGACACGAGGTAGAACAAGCCGATCCGCCAGATCACCGAGTTGGTGGCCTTGGAGATTTGCTGGCCCGGGTTCTTCGATTCCGCGGCCGCGATGGTCACGATTTCGGTACCCATAAAGGAGAACATGGTCGTCAGCATCGCTGCCAACACGGCACCCATACCGTTGGGCAGGAAGCCTTGGGTATCGAACAGGTGCGAGACGCCGCTGACCTGGCTGGTCGGCAGGAAGCCGAAGATCGCCAGAACGCCGAGGACGATGAAACCGATGATCGCCAGGACTTTGACCAGGGCGAACCAGAATTCGAATTCACCGTAGTTTTTCACGCTGAACAGGTTGGTCACCGTCAGCAGCAAGGTGATGACCAGGGTGAACGCCCAGATCGCCACGTTGGGGAACCAGGCATGCAGGATGGTTGCGGCGGCGTTGGCCTCCAGCGGGATGACCAGCACCCAGAACCACCAGTAGAGCCAGCCGATGGTGAAACCGGCCCAGTGACCGATCGCACGATCGGCATAGGTGGAGAAGGAGCCGGTGTCCGGCGAAGCGACAGCCATTTCGCCGAGCATGCGCATCACCAGCACCACCAGGGTACCGGCGGCCGCATAGGCCAACAGCACAGCCGGGCCGGCGGCAGCGATAGCGTGGCCGGAGCCGACGAACAGGCCGGCACCGATAACCCCGGCGATCGACAGCATGGTCACATGACGCGGTTTGAGCCCCTGTTCGAGGCCATTGGAGCTTGGGGTACTGCTCATTGAAACTACCTTTGTAAGGAAAAGCGAATGCGTACATCCCGCCGGCGTTCCTTCTTGTAAAAAGAAACCAACGGAGCGTTCCTTATTCTGCACGCAATAATTGCGCCAAAATGTTACAAACTCCCCAAAACCGGGGCCTGTAGCGAGACTGGGTAGTTATCGCAAGTCATTGAAATGCATGGCACTTTGCCAGATCGTTACCCTGCGACCCATTTCAAGAACGAAACGGCGCACCGGAAACACACCCGAAAAATACTCGACGCACACTAAAAGTGCAGATCCGCAACGTTTGGGCGGTTAGCGCTTCCAACACCCCGTCAAAGCTGGCAACATCGCGCCCCTTTTTGTGACACCCACCACGCTTTTTTATGTAGCAGCAGGGTTCAAACAACTGTTCGGTTGATAGCAGCGCGACAGTCTGCTGTACCGATGCGACAACCTGCCACACGCCACCCGTTTACCGCTCGTAGCGCTGTTGGCTGCCATTCAGACGCTATGCTAGCTTGGCCGCCTCGCCAGGAAGGCCACCAACAGCAGGAGCGAAACACTATGAGGAACGCACATGGCTGAGGCCGCGCCCGCGCTTGAAATCCGCAACTTGCACAAACGCTACGGACAGCTAGAGGTGCTCAAAGGCATTTCGCTGACCGCCCGCGACGGCGACGTGATCTCGATCCTGGGTTCCTCCGGTTCCGGCAAGTCCACGTTCCTGCGCTGCATCAACCTGCTGGAAAACCCGCACCAGGGCCAGATCCTGGTGGCCGGTGAAGAACTCAAGCTCAAGGCCGCGAAGAACGGCGAACTCGTGGCGGCCGACAGCAAGCAGATCAATCGTCTGCGTAGCGAGATTGGTTTTGTGTTTCAAAACTTTAATCTGTGGCCGCACATGAGCGTGCTCGACAACATCATCGAAGCCCCGCGCCGCGTGCTCGGTCAAAGCAAAGCGCAAGCCATCGAAGTCGCCGAAGCATTGCTGGCCAAGGTCGGCATCGCCGACAAACGCCACGCCTACCCGTCGCAACTCTCGGGCGGTCAACAGCAACGCGCAGCTATCGCCCGCACCCTGGCGATGCAACCCAAGGTGATTCTGTTCGACGAACCCACCTCTGCCCTTGACCCGGAAATGGTCCAGGAAGTACTTAATGTCATCCGTGCATTAGCCGAAGAAGGCCGCACCATGCTGCTGGTCACCCATGAAATGGGGTTCGCCCGTCAGGTCTCCAGCGAAGTGGTGTTCCTCCATCAGGGCCTGGTAGAAGAGCAAGGATCGCCACAGCAGGTGTTCGAAAGCCCGCTTTCGGCGCGCTGCAAACAATTCATGTCCAGCAACCGCTAACGGAGCTACCCGCATGCAGAACTACAAAAAGATCTTCCTGGCTGCTGCCGTCACCCTGGCCTTCAGCGCCGGTGCCGCTGCCGAGACCTTGAAGATGGGCATCGAAGCGGCCTACCCGCCGTTCAACAACAAAGATGCCAGTGGCAATGTCGTCGGCTTCGACAAAGAAATCGGCGACGCCCTGTGCGCCAAGATGAAAGTCGAATGCACCGTGGTCACGTCCGATTGGGACGGCATCATCCCGGCCCTGAACGCCAAGAAGTTCGACTTCCTGATCTCCTCGATGTCGATCACCGACGAGCGCAAGCAAGCGGTGGACTTCACCGACCCGTACTACTCCAACAAATTGCAATTCATTGCGCCGAAAAACGTCGACTTCAAAACCGACAAGGATTCCCTGCAAGGCAAAGTGATCGGCGCCCAACGTGCGACCCTCGCCGGCACCTGGCTGGAAGACAACATGGAAGGCGTTGAAGTCAAACTCTACGACACCCAGGAAAACGCCTACCTCGACCTGACTTCCGGTCGCCTGGACGGCATCCTGGCCGACAAGTACGTCAACTATGAATGGCTGAAAAGCGACGCCGGCCGCTCTTACGAATTCAAGGGCGACCCGGTGGAAGAAAGCGACAAGATCGGTATCGCAGTACGTAAAGGCGACGCGATCCGCGAGAAGCTGAACACCGCACTGAAAGAAATCGTCGCTGACGGCACCTACAAGAAGATCAACGACAAGTACTTCCCTTTCAGCATCTATTGATTCTGACTTGCCTGACGGGCGTCGTTCGCTGACGGCGCCCGTCCCTGGCATTGCCTGCCGCGATTTGAAAAGACATCCATGACTATCGATCTCTACGGATTCGGCCCGGCGCTCGCCGCTGGCGCGCTGATGACTGTGAAACTGGCACTCTGCGCCTTGTGCGTGGGGCTGGTGCTCGGTCTGCTCGGCGCCTTGGCCAAGACTTCCCCGTACAAGCCGCTGCAATGGCTTGGCGGCACTTATTCGACCCTGGTGCGTGGCATCCCGGAATTACTCTGGGTGCTGTTGATCTACTTCGGCACGGTCAACCTGATGCGTGCCCTGGGCGAGTTCTTCGGCAACCCCGACCTCGAACTCAACGCCTTCGCCGCTGGCGTGATTGCGCTGGGCCTGTGCTTCGGCGCCTACGCCACGGAAGTGTTTCGTGGCGCCATCCTGGCGATTCCCAAAGGACACCGTGAAGCCGGCATGGCCTTGGGCCTCTCGAAGTTTCGCATCTTCACCCGGTTGATCATGCCGCAGATGTGGCGCATCGCCCTGCCGGGCCTGGGCAACCTGTTCATGATCCTGATGAAGGACACCGCACTGGTGTCGGTCATCGGCCTGGAAGAAATCATGCGCCACGCGCAAATCGGCGTGACCGTGTCCAAGCAACCATTCACCTTCTATATGGTGGCCGCCTTCATGTACCTGGGCCTGACCATTCTGGCCATGACCGGTATGCACTTCATGGAACGACGCGCCGCTCGCGGCTTCGCGAGGAGCACCCAATGAACTGGGAAGTCATCATCAAATGGCTGCCGAAACTGGCCCAGGGTGCGACCCTGACCCTGGAACTGGTGGCCATCGCCGTGATCGCCGGGTTGCTCCTGGCGATCCCGTTGGGCATCGCCCGCTCATCGCGCCTCTGGTACGTGCGGGCAATTCCCTACGGCTACATCTTCTTTTTCCGAGGCACGCCGCTGCTGGTCCAGCTGTTCCTGGTCTACTACGGCCTGGCACAGTTCGACGCGGTCCGTAACAGCTCAATGTGGCCGTACCTGCGCGATCCGTTCTGGTGCGCCACCGCGACCATGACCCTGCACACCGCGGCCTACATCGCCGAGATCCTGCGCGGCGCGATCCAGGCGATTCCACCGGGCGAGATCGAAGCGGCGCGGGCGTTGGGCATGTCCAGGGCCAAGGCGCTGTTCTACATCATCCTGCCCCGGGCGGCGCGTATCGGCCTGCCGGCCTACAGCAACGAAGTGATCCTGATGCTCAAGGCCAGTGCCCTGGCGAGCACCGTGACCCTGCTGGAACTCACCGGCATGGCCCGCACCATCATTGCCCGGACCTATCTGCCGGTGGAGATTTTCTTCGCCGCGGGCATGTTCTACCTGCTGATGGCTTATGTGCTGGTACGCGGCTTCAAGCTGCTGGAGCGCTGGCTGCGCGTCGATGCCTGCCAGGGGCGCTGATGCCCGCGTGCTGACGGGCGAGGACTTGCTCGCCCGTTTCACCGCGCTGGATGCGTTTCTGGTCGAGCATCAGGCGCTGTGGAAACCTCGGCCGTTTACTCATCTGCAACTTCCATGGGAAGCGTCCTACCCGGAGTTGGCGCTCTGGCTACGGGAGCGGTCGTTGGAAGAGGCGGAAAACAGCCATAACCAACCTTGCTTGCTGGATGCGCCGCAGCCCTTTGCTTCACTGGCGGCGTTGTCCCGCGAGTTAAGCGCAGTGAATGAATTGCCGGCGCACGCGCTTGGAGCGCCCGGACACCGCTTGAATGTCGATGTGCCAGGGCGCAAGTGGCAGCAGATTGAGGCGTTCGCCAGTCGGCTGGCATTTACCTCTGCGCCTGAACATTGGCTGGATTGGTGTGCGGGCAAAGGACATTTGGGACGACGCTTGCTGCAAACCGGTCAGCAGCTGACTTGCCTGGAATCTGACCCGGCATTGGTCGCCAGCGGCCAGACCCTCAGCCAGCGTCATCACTTGCACGCGCTTCATGTCGAACAAGACGTACTCGCGCCGGGTGCCGCCGCCTTATTGAATGCTGACCATACGCCCGTAGCGCTGCACGCCTGCGGTGATCTGCATGTGCGCCTGATGCAACTCGCCAGCTCAGCGGGTTGCAAACAGATGGCCATTGCCCCCTGCTGCTACAACCGGATCCGTGCCAGTGCATATCAGGCGCTTTCGCTCCCGGCCAAGAGGTCCGGCTTGCAGCTGTCCCTCGATGACCTCTCGCTCCCAATGAGCGAAACCGTCACAGCCGGCACCCGCGTCCGACGCCAGCGCGACACCTCGATGGCCCGGCGCCTGGCCTTCGACCTGCTGCAACGGCAACTGCGCGGCATTGACGAATACCTGCCTACCCCTTCCCTGCCCAGTGCCTGGCTGGATATATCCTTCGCCGAATACTGCCATCATTTGGCCGCACTTAAAGACTTATCCACAATCGGACCGCAGGACTGGCCTGCCCTGGAAGTGTCCGGATGGCAGCGACTGGCCGAAGTACGCAACTTGGAGCTGCTGCGCGGACTTTTCCGACGCCCATTGGAGCTGTGGCTGAACCTCGATCGGGCGCTTTTCCTCTCCGAGCAGGCATACACCGTTCACCTCGGTACCTTCTGTGACACCCCGCTCACACCGCGTAATTTTCTGCTGCTCGCCGAGCGCGTTTAAAAACGCCTAAGCCTGTGGATAACTCTGTTGATGAAATTATCTCGGATCCAATATAGGCGGCTGTTTTGGCACTGAAACACAACTGTTCAATATTCGTACACCTATAAAAAAACCGCAAATACAGGCATTTGCGTGCATAAGAGAATAAGTCCGTAATTTTTTCTCTAAGCCGGTGTGGAAAATATCCTGTTGTGCATAAGCCTTAAGTCAAATCGACATAAACGTGCGCGCATATCCTCAACTATCTTTGCCAAGCGCCAGAATTGTCTGACGCTCAATCAGCAAGGAGCTGGGAAAAACATGAGCACATTGAACAGTGCACAGGAAGCCGTCGACACCGTCGCCAACCAGGCCATCGAGGCGGCGCTGCAGCAAACCTTCGCCGTGGGCGGCGCCATCATCAATAATGCCACCGGCGAAGTCATCGCCGCGCTGCATAACAACGTGCTGATGCCCTTTCCCGGCAGTGGCATCACCTACTTCCTGCCCCATGACCCGACCGCCCACGGTGAGCGACAGCTGGTGGACTGGTACTACGAGAACGTCGCGCCACTGAACCTGCCGCCCCCCAGCCAATTGACCGTCGTCACTACGCTGGACCCGTGCGCCATGTGCGCCGGTTCGCTACTGACCGCCGGCTTCAACGTCGCCGTCAGTGCGATCGATGACTACGCCGGTATCAACTACAACAGCCAATTCAACTTTCCGTCGCTACCGCCGCAGATCCGCCAACAGGCGCAAGACACCTGGGGCTACTACGCGATTGCGGCGCCGGTCAGCCGCGCCTATCAGGGCTCGAACAGTCCGGTGTTCGGTGGCGAGACCATCGATTCGGCGGCCTACTTCCTCACCAGCTCCATCTTCTCCGCCAGCGTCAACACCGTGCGCGAGGCCAGCAACAACAGCGGCCTGCCGCCGGACCAACTGCAAAACCCGGCAAACCTGCCGGCCAACAGCAAAGTGCGCCAGGCACTGACTGCACTCAGCCCGTTCGCCCTGACCATCCAATCGGCCAACCCCCGCGACCCCGGCGCAGAACTCGCCCCGGCGCTATTGAAGACTGCACAGCAAAGCACCGTCTTCAACTCAGTCGCCCTGATCGACCCGTTCGGCAACCTGCTGGTGTGCCAGGCCGGCGTCGAAAACCAGTCACCGATTCGCACCGCCTTCATGGAAACCACCCGCAACTACGCACTCCTGCGCTGGACCCTGATGAACGACCCCGACCCGGCCGTTCGCGCCCAGGCCGAGCAATACCTGACCCATCCGAAATACGGCACCTTCGTCTTCCTCTACGCCCCCGACCCCACCACACCGCAGGCCGTGATGACCTTCGGCGCCTACGGCTCGACCATGGAAGGCCCCGTACCGCAGAGCTATCCGTCCAACCTGCAATACGTCCTGCTGCCGGGCAACACCACCGCACAAACCTTGTCGACACTGGCCCAGAACCTGCCGCCGTTCTACACCCAAAGCGTGCAAGTAGCGCCCGCGCAGGTGCTGAACCAGGACCTGATCAACGCCGTTAAAAACGGCGTCTGAGGCGCTAAAGCAATTGCATTGGCCAGCCCCGCGCAAGCACTCGCGGGCCTGGCCTGACGCCTGCGCAAAAATAGTCTGAATTCAGGGGTTTACAGAACCATTCCAATCGCTATAATCGTCGCCCAACACGCCGGTATAGCTCAGTTGGTAGAGCAACTGACTTGTAATCAGTAGGTCCCGGGTTCGACTCCTGGTGCCGGCACCATATAAGGTTCCAGAGAAGGCTTTCAAAATCTCTGGAACCCTCGAAAAACCCGCCTTCTGGCGGGTTTTCTCGTTTTGGCGTTCCATCGGTTTCCGTCAGAAACTGGTGGATTCCAACCGTTTTAGGGGTAGTGTTAGGGGTAAGGTAATTCGATAAAGGGGGAGTACCCTTATGTCGCGCACCACTGCTCCACTCTCCGATTCGGCTTGCCGCTCAGCCAAGCCCACCGACCGCGCCTACAAGCTTTTCGACGGCGACGGCCTCTACCTTCTAGTCCAACCCAATGGCCGTAAAGGCTGGCGTCTCAGGTACATCAAGCCTGATGGACGCGAAGGACTGACCTCGTTCGGCAGCTATCCCGTGGTCGGCCTCGCCGATGCGCGCAACAAGCGCCTGGAGGTCAAGCGGATGCTGGCGAATGGCATCGACCCCATAGAGACCAAACACCAAGCCAAGACGCAGGCCGCAATCAAAGGCCGAACCTTTGAAAGCGCCGCACTGGACTGGCACGAAGCGATGTCTGCCAAATGGGCTCCGGGCCATGCCAAGACCGTCCTGAGCCGCCTCAAAACCCATGTCTTCCCGCTGATCGGCGCTCGCTCTATTGTCGATCTGGACACCCATGACCTGATGCAACCTCTGGAAGCGATCCAGAAACGCGGCACGATTGACGTCGCTTTAAGGGTACAAAACTATCTACAAAGCATCATGCGCGAGGCGAAACGTGCTCGACAGATCGCGGCAAACCCTGCCTCCGACCTTGAAGGTTTGATCAAAGCCCCCAGGGTGATTCACCGCCCTGCTTTACCCTTATCGCATCTGCCTGAATTGCAGGAGCGTATCGACACCTACAGAGGCCGCGCACTTACCCGGCTGACGGTCATGCTCTCGCTGCATGTGTTCGTCCGCTCCAGCGAACTTCGCTTCGCCCGCTGGAGCGAGTTCGACCTCAAGCGCGGCACTTGGGAGATACCGGACACTCGACCCGCACTGGACGGCGTCCCCTTTTCAACAAGGGGTACGAAGATGGCCGGGGATATCCACCTTGTACCCTTATCGCCGCAAGCCGTGACCCTGCTTGAACAGATCCACGCCCTCACCGGCAAATTCGATCTGGTGTTCGCAGGCGATGCCAAGCCTTGGAAGCCCATGTCTGAAAACACGGTGAACAGCGCACTCAGAAAAATGGGCTATGACACCAAAACCGAAATCTGCGGGCATGGATTTCGTTCGATGGCCTGTAGCGCGCTGATTGAATCAGGACTGTGGTCCGAGACCGCCATTGAAAGGCAGATGAGCCATAAAGAGCGGAACAACGTCCGCGCCGCTTACATCCACAAGGCAGAGTTCATCGAGGAGCGCAGGCTGATCATGAACTGGTGGAGCCGGTATCTGGAGGCCAACCGGCAGGAGCATGTCACCCCGCACGAATTTGCAAACCAGACCGGGACGAACGTCACGCGGCTCAAGGCGAAAAGCCGCTTGAGGGAGTAGGCCGTTAGCCTACTCCTCGTCCTGCCCACTAATGTACGCTTTGTACGCCTGCCTTTCATGAGTCGGCTTGGACGGAAATGCCAACTGAATCTGCCTGCTTTTCACCATTCCATTCAAGTACTGCTGACGGAGGGCATCTGGACTGCGCTTTACCAAATTAGCCAAAACGTTGAGCGTCAGATAGTGCTCCTTGCATAGGGTGATAATCACCTGTTGCATACGATCCTTTTGCATGCGCTCTCGATTGCGCGGCTCCTCAGCCAGTATTTCGAGCTTTTCTCGAAACCCTGCATCAAGCCTGTCCAAAGCATCGATCAGCGGCGCGTCAATATGATCGCTCAACAAGCAGCCATCATCGTTTCGCTGCATATCCAGCTCGACCTTATGTTCGGAGCTACCTGCGTTATGTTCGGAGCTAGCCCCGTTATGTTCGGAGCTGCCGGCGTAATGTTCGGAGCTCTGTAGCGGACCTGCGAACACTTGCTCCGGCGTAGGCAGTTGCTCACCCGGCAGGTGATAAATCATGCCCCGTGAGCGCCCGTCGGGCACAAGGAATCCCTCGCGTACCAACCGTGCAAGCAGTTGGCTCAAGTCATGAGCATGAGTATCACAAATCTCAAGGAGACGATTATGGCTGACCACCCGCTCAATCGCGGCTGTGGCCAAAATCAACCTAGCAGTATGTTCCAAGCTCTCGAAACGAACCCCAAATCGCTCTCGTAACTGCTCCACCACCCCTTCTGGAAGCAAGTCCAACATGCGAAGCTCAAGAAGGGTTTGCTCGGGCTCGGGCTTTTCATAAAGGGCTGGCGGTCGCCAATGCTGGCTGCGCCACCCGCTGTAGATTTTTGGAACCCCAGAACCACCACGCTCGCCAAGACCGATAAGAAGAAACATTTGGTGCATTAGCCTGTTCCGGCAATCGCTGGTACCACCTTGCAACACCTGCTCAAGGGGTAAACGTAAGCCGCCAGGATTGCGAAAACCAAACAAGTCAGGACGCTTCACGACTAACACAGAAACCCGCCCGGTATAGTCGGCATGGACCAAGGTATTAACCAAAGCCTCGCGCAGAGCTTCATGTACCGGTGTGTCATCCTGGCGCTGATCACCTTTGAGAGCGAACGGTACCTTTAAGTCCTCAACCAACTTGCGATAAACCCGCCGGTAGAAATCAAACAGATTTCCTGACCAGGTTCCATCAGGGACGAGCCTATCCACCCAACGTAGTTCTGTTTTGGCGTACGGCCGCTCCTGATAGTCCACAAAGTAATGCGGCACACTCTCTTGGATCGAAAGCCAGCGTCCGAACATGAGTAAACCTGCCAGAGTCAGCCCTTCGACTCCGTTCGCGCGGTCCTTACGCCAACCTCCTATCTGTCGGAGAAACTCAATCCCTTGGTGCTCCAGCGCTGGATGGCTTGGTTTTATGTCGCTTAGCATCTGGCGGTAGATACGCAGACTGTCCGGATCAATGTCCGCGAAGTCGTAATTCGGCAAAATCCGCTCGTCCCGACAGTCCTCCACTTGCTCTGCGAACATGCGGCGAACATCTTCCTCAGAGCAACGCCGATCACCCTCATGTAATCGACGATAAGTGTTACCTAGCGGCTGACCATTGAGAAATACCGGCTTCTGCTTACGCGAAGCCGCCGGGATTTTCACTTCAAGTACCTGCTTGCCCTCCAGCTCTCTGACGACCACCTCCCGGTCAGTCAGCAGATTGACACTGACCTTGGCCGGATTGTTGAGGGTATTGAACAGGTCAGTACGTACTTTCTCGATATTTGATAGGCCTGCGACGCTGAACTGCCCATCCTTCTCGCGCACGCCAAGCAGTACTACCCCACCCTGAGTGTTAGCAAAAGCGGAGTAGGTTAACCAGAAATCCTTAGGCAACTCTCCCTTCCCATCCTGCCCCTGAGCGAGCTTGCATTCGAGCTCGACAGATTCAACCAGCGAGGGCAGGTCTTCAAGGGTGTGGGGATTGAGTGACATCAAAGACTTCCTAAATGATCAGCCGGCTTCACGTAGCTGCAAAAGGTCGAAGAAAAGACATACGTGCGGGGATTGTACTCAGTCTTCCATAGTCGCACGCAACTCGACGAGCGGAGACTGATCATGAACTGGTGGAGCCGATTCCCAGTCACCCATCAGCAGGAGGATGTCACTCCTCACGACTCTGCACGAATGTCACACGGCCAAAAGCCAATCGCGGCGCAGCAAAGTAAGCGTACGTTCTCGAAATCTCGATGATCCGCTTGTCCACGCGGGTCCATCCAAGCGGGGCTGCAAAGCCGCCCTGCTTGGCTGGACCTCACTTAAAAAATCTAAAGCCCACGCAACTGCCTGTGGAAAACCACTGATTTCCACCGGTGGATAATTTCATCCACAGCCGCAGAACTCCCGAAAATTCGAGCCTTGACCCGAATTATCCACAGGCGTAGAAAAGATCGGGCAAAGCGCTGTCGTTGACAGCAACCCAGGTAGCCAGAACCTTTGAGGCTACGCCACACCGTGGTGGTTCTCCCAAAGTGCGATTAGCGTCCGGCGGCTCGCACGGTCACAGCGATGTGATGGATGCCTACTTTTATCAGTGTGCCCACTGCGGCAACTCATCCCCTTTCATAGCTGCCCTGCAGCAACCTATCCGCTTGGCCATTTCCTTGCGCCAACCTGCGCCCGTCTCTTTCTTCCGGAAAGAGACGGGCGCTCCTACCGCTGCTGCAGCCCAACTCGTACAAGGCTTTGCGGCATTCCCCCTCGTGACAATCGGCGTGACAAACACCGAAAAGTCACCAGCAACAGCGATGCAGATGATGGTGCCGCAGCCCACGGAATGGACTGCACCTGACTGACAGTCAGGCATGCCCCAGTCATCGCTTCACTGCCTTCACCCGACTCAGGATCTCGCGGCGCTGGGCTCGTCAGCCAGCGCAGCCTCCACCCGCCCACTTCTTTGGAAGTGTCCAGGAGGTCAGATCATGAGATGCCCAAGCTCCCGGCCGTAAGGAGCCGCCAGTCCCGCGTTAGCAGACAACCCTCACAGGTCGCAGGGGCCTTGATCCCTGATAGCACTCAACATCCATGGCGGGATGACGTGGGGAAGTTTTTAAAAGTTTTGCTTCGAGAGGAGTTGGATCATGGCATTGGTCGGTAGACGGGACGGGCGAAATTTTGGATGGGGTCGGCAACTGAGCTATGCCGGGCCACAGGCATTGCGCGATATGTTTGGCGGCGGGCATTACGGGACAGTCAAAGCACACAGTGATCGGTGGCAGGCGTTTGTGCGCTGGTGTCGGTCGGAGGATGGGCCGGGGTTTAACGATGCGCGAAAAATTGATCGGCAGACCTTGTTGGACTATGCCGGGCATCTGCGGCAGCAAGTTGAACAAGGGGCTATCTGCATCGCCACCGCGCAAAACCGGTTATCCAGCGTGAACCGGACCATGGCCGCGCTTCGCGGTGATCAGTATGTAAAAGTGCCGAGTCCGAGCAAGGCGCTAGGGATGTGGCGCACCAGTGTTCGCCGCTCGGTGCCGCAAGGCCAAGACCGCGAACACGTGAAGCGGATCGTCGACGTGCTCTGCGAACACCAAATGCCGCGCGCCGCGGCCATCGCGCAGTTGGCGCGAACCACCGGCATGCGCTTGCGCGAGGCCATTTTGGCCGACCTTCCTCGACTGCAACGGGAAGCCGAGAGGTTCGGCAGAATCAACATCCAGGATGGCACCAAAGGTGGCCGCTCAGGCGCTTCGGCATCTCGCTGGATCACGGCAGATGAGCATATTCGTGACGCGCTGAGGTTTGCCGAACAGGTCTCGCCCGACGGTAGCCGCAACCTGCTTGCACCGGACGAACGCTACCTCGATTTCCAACGGGGAATCGTCCGCCCGGCACGGGACATCCTCCATCAGCACAACCTCAAAGGCTTCCACGAATTGCGGGCGGCTTATGCGTGCGAACGCTATGAGCAAATCACCCTTCATCCCGCGCCCATCAACGGCGGCCGTTGCTATCAACTCAACCAAAGCCTCGATCGGGAGGCCCGAGACCAAATCAGCTATGAGCTGGGGCACGGCCGTATCGACGTGGTATCGGCTTACATCGGGGGTCGAGCATGAGCAAGCCATTCAACATGGAGCTGTTTCTGGCGGGCATCCTGACCGGGTCGCACGCCACACGCGAGCGTCACCTACGCCAAGCAATGGCCATTCAGACGGCAATTGCTACCCGCTGGTACCGAGACAATCCATGGACTTGGCAACGAAAGCATCTGGCCTGGTTTCTAGGTCACCACGTAAGCGAGTGTGCTGCATCAACGCGCTATTACTATCTGCTGACCGTGCAGCTTATCGCTATTCGCTTACGAAAGTATTGGCGGTTCACGTGCTGAGCGAAACTCACCCCCCATCACGGACATCAGGTTGACCATGACACACAAAAGGGGGAGTGACCGACAGAAAGCTGCCAAAAGCGGACAAGCGAATAAACCTAAAAAAGCAGTTCCGCGCGCCGCCTAATCAGCACGAAGGAACTAACCTACGAAGATTGGCTAGCGATGCGTATGACTTAAAAAACATCACTTACGGGAAGCGTCTCTTCCCCTAGAGACCCAATGACTTCTGGCTTAGATTGAAAGGTTTCGATCAAGTACAAAGCCGGCAAGCCATACTTGTCTAGTGCAGACTTGTAGAATGCGGGCTCTACATATTTTGCAAATGCAAGCAGCCCCTTCAAGTTATGCATTTCTTCATTTGTCATCTCTCCCAGGGAGCTCTTATGAATCAAGGATCGTATATATCGCTTACGCTCTCTCCCTAAAGAAACCTGGTTCTCATTATTTATAACCAGACCAGTAACGTGACGATTGCTCTTCTTAGAAGAAAATACAGTTTTTTGCTCATTCACCTTAAGGGTCGGATAATCAATTTCTTTGCATAGGCTTCTGACATAGCTTGGCATACTTAGAAGCAAGCCCTTCACATTTGTGGTGAGGGTGATATCGTCTGCATATCGTGTGTAGGTGATTCCTAATTTTCCGCAATAATCTTGGAGCACACAATCAAAACCATACATGAGAGTATTAGAGATAAACGGAGACGATGGCGCACCAATGCTTAATCTATATGTGGGGTCCTGTTTTCTGGCCCAGAAAAATAATTTCCGGATCATGTATGCGTCTTCGGCCGTTATAGCTCCCTTATGCTTAACTATATGATTTATAAGGTCCGACGGCGCCATCGAAGGAAAAAAATCTGAAAAATCCATTTTAAGTAAATATTGATTCTTTGCATGCGCCTCCGCATTATCCTTAATACTCAACCCTTCTCTGTAGGCTGCTGCGCATGAATGAACAGGCAATTCGGACAAGAACTCTTCAAGTACCATCCGCTGCATCATTTTCAATACATCACTCGGCTGAGCAATAATTCGAAAACCTTTCCCACTCTTTTTAGGTATAGGGTAAACCTTGTACCTGTATGGAGCAGTTTTTATAAAGGAGCGTAACTCCCCAGCACTAATCATAAATTTTTGCGAAAGCGATTCAAGAATACTCATACTGCCGCTCCAACTTCAGGTAGTGCTGCTACAACTGGCGGAGGTGGCGTTGATGAGGGCGGTAAGCACACAGCCTTTATCACCTGAAGCCTTTTTGACTCACTGTCATTAGTTAAATAGAATTTCATTGCCGAAAGCTTTGCCGATGTTGGCTCAAATTTTCCGGCGAAATTAACCTTCACAATGTCTTTTGTGGCATAGTAATACTCTACATGTCCGCGCTTAGCCATGCCTATGAGCTTAAACTTTGTAAGGAGAAATATAAGCCGCTTGGTCTTTTCTCTTCCGATAGCAAGCCCAAGTTTACCAAGAAAATTTTCAATCTCTGTGATTTTCAAAGCTTGAAAAGTTTTTACAATTTCATATATCACAAAGCTAACGTGACCCTCGTTATCTTTGTTGAAAAGCTCTGATTTATCTTGATCTGAGACGATGGCTAAAATGTCGCTTCGCATTTCCGCCAAAGAATCCTTAAGGGATCCTTTCATATCTACTTTTTCAGTATTTCCAATTTTTTCCCATGGATACGCACATACACTTGATTCTTTAATATCTTGTAAATGCCGAAGAGGGCCAAGCTTAATAAACGATTCTTCTTCGTAGTGTTTCTCGTTTACAAAAACTAGAATCTTATTTCGCAGAGCTCTATTTCTTACAAATAGCCCCAACTCAGTAAGTGCACCGGCACTTTCTAACACTATGACTATAAGTGATGAGATGTGGGCTATATCACTTTCAAAGACCAATAGGTCACGATATATGGAATCGTGTATCCAGTCCTTAAATTCCTCAGCAAGAGTTATGCTTTCTGCGAGGTCACAACGTGTTTTATTGAGGTGCTCGACAAGAGCTCCGCGCACCGACTCTGGTTCTGCAAGCTTGACATCAACCTTTCCGCCGCAAAGAAATAAGATCGGTTGTTCATGCACAATTCGAGAGGTTTCGAGTGTGATTTGAGCGAGATGTTCTTCCCTTTTATCGTCGAACTTCACTATTATCACTCAAATGCGCGTTTCTTATCTCATGCCACCACCACCCTAATAGCCTGAGAGAATAGAGGGAGGAGGGAGGGCTCTTTACCAAAGATATAGCGACGAAGTCCCGCGTGGGCTTTAGGAGGAGGAACGACGACTGAGGCCCACGCGGGACTTCGTCGCAACTAAAGCCGATCAATAAATTAGAGTCTGGCTATACACCCGACTAGAGCACGAAGCCCCAAAGCACGTAAAGAGACCTCCATTTTAGGGGCGAAGTGCCAGCAGTCAAGGGGGGTGATGGCATTTTTTCAAAAAAACATCCAGTACTGCTCTCTCCACAAAACTGATACAGGATGCAGATCAACCCGACGAAATGGCATAAACCTTTATGAGGTTTCGAAAGGGTGGTCACAATGCGCTCGTTCCACGATTGCAAAATGCAATCAGAGACTGGAGCAAATAAACATTCCACTAGAAAGCGGACTAACGACAAGGATAGTTTTAGGGATAGAAAAAATACGCGCCAATATAAAATTCTTTATTTACATATAGTTATAGAATTTTTCGACTCTTGGTGCCGGCACCATACAAAACAAAGCCCTCGTAGAAATACGAGGGCTTTGTTGTTTCTGGAATGTTCACTTTTTGCCCATACACTGGAACCTGTGGGAGCCTGGTCGCGATGAGGACGTAGATCAGGAAGCGTCGTTATTTAGTTCAGATCAATCACTACGGCTCTTTTTGGCCCTATCCACTTCTCAGAGGTCATTTGTTCCCGGATGCTGCTCCCGCCCTGGGGCCTTCGCCGAGAAAGGGGGCGGTTTCCACTTCCAGCATCAGCAACACCATTTCCGTCAACTCGGCGTCGGACTTCTGTCCCGCATAGAGGTCATGGAGTGCTTTGGCGAAGGGAATGCGCAGGTCCTGGTTTTCTTCGCGGGCAGTATCGCTGTAATGCATTAATTCGCCGATGGCTCGCAGCACAGCCGCTTGCCACCGAGCGGTGGTCCTCGGACCATCGCTGGTGATTGCAATCAACTTATCCTTCGTCAGCTGGCGAAGGGCAGGTTCGCGCAACGGCTTAAGCGGCTTTGGATTGCGAGTGATCTTTGACATACCGGACGATACTCAGGGTTTCCTGCCGGAACTGCTCATAGTCGATCTGCTGGGCGTTAATAAAGGTGCTGCCCATCATGGTCAACGCCCCCATGAAGCTGGCTTCGGATATTTCCTCGTCGCTCGCGCCAAACAAGCGCGCGGCTTCGGTATGGAACAGGGCGCAATACTTACAACGGGTCGCCCCGGACACCGCCAGACCTATCAACTCCTTGTACTTATTAGGAATCTTGGTATCCGCCAGCCAGAAGTCCCGGGCCACGCCCCAGAATCCGCTCGCGCCGCCTTCCGGCATCTGCTTGATCCACTCTGGTACTTGACCCAGGGTCTGTTCAATTTCCCGATAGGTATCTTGAATGGCCATTTGACACCTCCTGCCTCTATAGAGATATCTGCTCCAGAGATACAAGTTTAGTTCGCTGGCGGCCATGCCAGAGCCGTTAGCAGGACGACTCCAGTAATGAATGCTTAAACATTGTAGAAACAACAGGATGGATTTAGATTTTTTCGGCGCAATGACGACAAGTGACCAGTGCGAGAAATTCTAATGTCGATGAAGCCGCTTTGACCGGGAGTCCAAACAGCGCCGCCGAGATTAGTCGGTGACGCTGTGCACTGGATTTAACGACCTGCGCTCTGCCCACCATCAACGTGCAGAATTTCACCGGTAACAAAATTGGCGCTGTCCATATACACAACTGCCTGAGAAATATCGCTGATCTCGCCCATATGCCCAACCAGGGAAAATAGATCCGTCCCCTTCCGTCGGTCCCCTTCCCCGTCCAAATCTGCCGGCTCACCGAACCGTTACAATTTCACTTCGGCATGGCATTGACGACCCCTTCCAGCTACCTATAATGCACCCCAACACCCGCCAAGCCTAGGTTGACCCAGTCAGCAAGCTCAAATCGTGCGGGTTTTTTTTGCCTGGAGAAAACTACATGAGGCCCTTCGACAAGCCGGCCCTGCGCGTAGAACAGCAATTGGAACTGCTAAAGCAACGGGGCTTGTACGTCGCCAACGACAATCGGGCCATTCGGTTTCTAGAAGTGGTCACGCTGTTTCGCCTGAGCCCATATATGCGCCCTTTTCAGGAACCAGATCCTGAACACAGCTTCAAGCCCGGCAGCACGCTGAAAGCAGTCGTCGACATCTATCGCTTCGATGGTACGTTGCGACGCATAACCATGGATGCCATCGAACGTGTCGAAGTCGCTATGCGGGCGACCATCAGCAATCACATGTGTCCTAAATATGGGCCTGACTGGATAGCCGACGCGTCAGTCCTCTCCTCGTCTTACCGGCATCCCGAGCTACTGCGCCCCCTGCGGGAGCAATTGCATAAAGAGCGCAACAAACTCAGACGTGATATTGACCGCCTCCAAAAAGGCCGACAGGCCGATGGGCTACAGCAACAACGGATCGAAAACCGTATGCGCGATAATTATTTTCGATACTACGGAGCAACCTACGCCCACCCTGAGCTCCCACCCGCTTGGGCGGTATTGGAAGAACTCAGCCTTGGGACGGTTTCGACCCTGTTCAATGCCATAGGAAAAAGTGCCGATAAGAAAGCTATCGCCACCAGATTCCGCCTGCCCTTCGATGTATTGGCCTCTTGGCTACACACTCTGACCTTCATTCGAAACTGCTGCGCGCACCACTCACGGCTTTGGAACCGAGAACTCTCGATTCGACCATCCTTACCAAAAGAATGGGTCATTCCGAACGCACCTGCCGACGGGCCTCAGCCTAAGCAGCGTCTGTACATCGTATTGACGATGCTTGCATACCTGACCGACCTGATTAGTCCAGACAGCCAATGGAAGCTGCGCTTGGCCGAAATCGTGGATCAGCAGGAATTTGGTTATTTGAGACTTATGGGATTTCCAAATGATTGGAAACATCAGCAGCAATGGTGCCTGAGATAAGAAAGCCAGAAAACAAACCCTAACTGTCCAGCTTGATCAATCAAGCCGAAAATCTTGGTCTATCCGCATCAGGTCAGCCGCTGATACCGCGCACCATAAAAAAAGCCCTCACATCAATGCGAGGGCTTTGATTCCGGGGTTTGAAAAAGCAGGTCTTAGTGACCCGCGCTCTGCCCACCATCAACGTGCAGAATTTCACCGGTAACAAAGTTGGCGCTGTCCAGATACACAACTGCCTGAGAAATGTCGCTGATCTCGCCCATATGTCCGACCGGGTGCAGATTCCCCAGCGCTTCATGAGTTTCTTCACCATGCATCGGCGTCTTGATGATACCGGGAGAAACCGCGTTCACCCGAATCCCGCGCTTGGCGTACTCGATGGCCAAAGATTTAGTCGCCGCGTTCAGCCCACCCTTGGTCAGCGACGCCAGTACCGACGGCACTCCGTCGATGGCATGGTCCACCAGGCTGGTGGTGATGTTCACCACGTGACCACTGCCTTGTTTCTCCATCTCGGTAATCGCGAGTTGGGTGATGTAGAAGAACCCATTCAGGTTCACCGAGAGCACATTGGCGTAGTCTTCAGCGGTGTATTCGGTGAATGGCTTGGCAACGAAGATCCCGGCGTTGTTAACCAGGGTGTCGACGCGACCGAAACGTTCGATCGTTTCACGGATAACTTGCTGGGCGACCTCCGGGTTACCGATGTCGCCCGCCACAGTGAGGATATCCGGGTCGGTGGATGGTTTGATCGAACGTGAAGTGGCGACGACCTTGTAGTCCAGGTCACGGAAAGCCTTGACCATGCCTGCGCCGAGACCTTGCGAGGCGCCAGTGATAACGATGACTTTTTTCGAATTGCTCATGATGAACCTCTACTAATAAATAATGGTTTGAAAAGTAAGTAATCAGGCTTCAGCGGGGGCCTTCGCCATTTGTCTCAACATCTGTTCGTAGTACTCGACCGACTGCGAACCGGACACCAGGTGTCGACCGTTGAGGATCATGGCCGGTACCGAATTGATCCCGTGCTGGCGGTAAAACGCTTCAAGCTCTCGCACTTCGTTGTAGAACCCTCCGGACGCCAACACCTCTTGAGCCGCCGCCGCATCCAGTCCCGCTTCAGTGGCCAGACGAACCAGCGTCTCGCGATCGCTCGGGTTCTGGCCGTCGGTGAAGTAAGCGCGCAACAGGATTTTCTTCAGTGCGACCTGCCGCCCTTCCTGCAACGCCCACAACATCAGCCGGTGAGCATCGAACGTGTTGTAGAAGTGAGTGCGCTTCTCCAGATCGAACGTGAAACCGATGGCCGCGCCACGTTCGATCTGCATCGCCTTGCCAGCGGCGACGTCTTGGGCGGTGCGCCCGTATTTGCGCATCAAGTGCTCGACCGCTTTCTCGCCTTCCGCCGGCATGTCCGGGTTCAACTCGAAGGGCTTGTAGGTCAGCTGGACCGAAACTTCACCCGCCACGTTCCCGATCGCTTGCTCCAGTGCCGTCGCACCCAACGCGCACCACGGGCACACCACGTCGGAGATGAAATCGATGGAGACCGACGGCGTCACGACTTCCCCTCCTCTTCAGCCAGTTGCTTGCGGTATTGGGTGGTGGTGATGCCGGCGTAGCCCCAGTTATCGGTGTCGACTTCTTCGATCACGATGTGGGTCAGGTGCGGGTCCTTCTTGAGGACACGTTCCAGTGTTTCAGTGATTTCGGCGATCACCTGAGCTTTCTGCTCAGAGGTAACGCCATCGCGGGTGATGCGTACGCTTACGAAAGGCATGAGGAAGATCTCCGGTGACCTGCTCATCGGGGTGATGGGTAGGTGTTGGAGCTCAATGTATGGAGTTAGCTGGAGGGGATAAAGGTGGGGGCGGGAACATCATTAGTTACTTGGTGTAATGGATTCCGTCGCGAAAGCACTACATGTTTGCCTCTAATGGATCAATCGAATAACCTGCATTTATCGAAAATTTTAGATAACTCAAAGGAGGGGGACATTCATGGCCATTCAATTTTTCGACAGCCCATTCCATGTCACGCATGAAAAAGAAGTCTCCAGTAAAATCGCGCTGAAGATGGAGCTTTCGATGTTCATCACTGACTGCATCAAAACCCTTGGCCTCAAACAGAGTGAAGCCGCAACCAGGTTGAACGTGACCCAATCACGCATCTCAGAGCTCACCACTGGGAAGATCGAGAAATTCACGATCGATGCAATGATGGACATGCTGGATAAACTGGGCTTTCGCACCACGTTTACATTTCCGTCCAACGATGCCGGGGCCACGCCTCAGATCGTTATTTCACAAGCTAACGTCTGCTAGATGTTGTACGACTTTACTATAGGACTTCGCCCCTTCTGATGTAGTCCGTTTTGTTACGTGTCGCAATTTTCCACTTTTAACGACACGTCCTGGGAACATGTCGCCGCGAACGACATGTTGGCGACACGTGTTACCGAAACGGGGTTTTGACGACATGAGCGCAGAAATGATCGCTTTTCGTAGGAGCCCGGCTTGCCGGCGATAGCGAATTTGAGGCCGCCATCGCCAGCAAGCCGGCTCCTACAGTTCGGTGGTCTAACCGATGATTACGGTTTCCACGGTGATTTGCTTGAGCGCATAAAAGGGTGCGAGGGCAGCATCATCAGCCGAGGCGCCGGTAATCAGCCGCCACTCCCGCTCAATCGGCGTCCAGTGCTGCTGTCGCGCGCGGCCGAGTTTATCAGTGTCGGCAAGTACGACGATTTGCGCCGCCCGCTTGATGATGCATTCCTTGAGATAAGCCTGCTGCGCGCTCGCTTCGCACAAACCGAATTCCGCGACCACGCCATCCGCACCGAGGAAGGCTTTGTCGACGCTCAGCCGACTTAACGTCAGCTCCGCCAACGGTCCCAAGGTGCTCATGCTCGAACCGCGCAAGTCGCCGCCGATCAAGGTCAAGCGGATACCCGGCGCATTGGCCAGGGTCATCACGGCCAGCAGGTTATTGGTCACCACGTGCACGTCTTGGCGCGAGCACAGGTGATGGGCCAGCGCGGCGCAGGTGGTGCCGCCGTCGAGCAGTACGGTGTCGCCGTCCTGCACGTGGGCCGCTGCAGCCTGGGCGATGGCATCCTTTTGCTCCCACTGCGACGTCTTGCGTTCTTCGAGGGAGGCTTCCGGCTCATGCACGCCGACCACGGCAGTGGCGCCGCCATAGGTGCGTACCAGGTGCCGTTGTTTGGCGAGCATGGTCAGGTCGCGCCGCACCGTCGCTTCCGAGACCCCGAGCGCCGCGCTCAATTGCTCGACGTTGGCATCGCCGATACGTACGAGATCGAGGATGGCGCGGTGGCGTTCGGAGGCTTTCATGGCGGGGCTCGCACAATGGACGGTGGTCGATCTTACACGACAGCGCCCGTGCGGCTCATCCCCGTCGCGTGGCAAGCTCCGCACCCTGGCGCAGCGCTTCGAGCAGGCTGCGTTCATCGGCAATGCCCTTGCCGGCAATGTCGAAGGCGGTGCCGTGGTCGACCGAGGTGCGGATCACGTCCAGGCCAACGGTGACGTTAACGCCGGCTTCAAGGCCCAGTACTTTGACCGGGCCGTGGCCCTGGTCGTGATACATCGCCACCACCAGATCGAAATCGCCGCGGCCGGCGCGGAAGAACAGCGTGTCGGCCGGCAGCGGGCCGGTCACGTCGAGGCCGCGTTCCTGCAGCAGCTTCACTGCCGGGATGATTTTCTCTTCTTCTTCGCCATAGCCGAACAGACCGTTTTCACCGGCATGCGGGTTGATCCCGCATACGCCAATGCGCGGTCTGGCGATGCCAGCCTTGATCAACGTCGCGTTGCCGCGTTCGATGGTGCGCTGGACCAGGCCCGGCTCGATCTTGCGGATCGCGTCGATGATGCCGATGTGGGTGGTGACATGAATCACCCGCAACTGCGGCGCCACCAGCATCATCGACACTTCGTCGACGTTGGTCAGGTGCGCGAGCATTTCGGTGTGGCCGGGGTATTTGTGGCCGCCGGCGTGCAGCGCTTCCTTGTTCAAGGGCGCGGTGCAGATCGCGTCAATCTGCTTGGCCTGCGCCAGTTCCACGGCACGGGCGATGTATTGGTAGGCGGCGTCACCGGCGATGGGCGACAGTTCGCCGAACGGCAGATCGTCGGGGATCAGGTCGAGGTCGATGCAGTCAATGGTGCCGGCCTCGTACAGCGCCTGGGAGGCGTCCTCGATGCGGCGCACTTTGGCGCTGCCGCCGACGATCACATTGGCCTGCTCAAGACGACGGGCATCGCCGATCACCAGCGGCCGGCATTGTTGGTAGACGATGTCATGGGTCAGGCTTTTGACCACGATTTCCGGGCCGACACCCGTGGCGTCGCCCATGGTGATGCCGATGATGGGAAGGTAGTTGCTCATAGTGTTCATTCGAGTCCTTGGATTCGTGTGCGTTGGGGCGGCGAGCGATCAGCGCTGGCGCTCAGGTGTTGCCATGCCGCATACAAGGCGTAATCGGTGCCGAACGCGCCGGCCTTGGTCACAATGCCGGGGCGATGACCGTGTCGGGAAAGGGCCGGTCGGGCGAAGGCGACGCCGGCTTCGATTTCGGTCAGCAGTTGCAGGCTGTCGATGCCGACGGTGGTCAAGATGGCCCGCGCCGTCTCGCCGCCCGTGGCGATCAGGCCGCCGACCTTGGCGAAGTGCGGCTCTACCAGCACGGCCAGCAGGGTAGAAAGGTGCGCGCCTTCTTGAGGATCGAACGCCTCATCACGGCCGATGCGCAGCAGCAGGTCGCTCCAGCCGTCCAACTGCTCGCCGATGCGCGCTTGCCAGAGTTCCCAATCGCCATGAGTGGTGCCTTGGCGCAGCACTGCAGGTGGGACGACCAATTCGCTGACCCCGCCACGTTCCTTGAGCAGTGCGCACTGGCGCTCGCAGACGCCGGACAGACTGCCGACCAGTATCAGGATCGGCGCCTGGCTTTTTTCGACTGCAGCGGGTTCGATGGCGGTGAAACGTGCTTCGGAAAAATCGGCAAGACTGGCGATTTCCCGCGCCAGGCCACCCGAACCGATCCAGAACAGCGGCTGATCCATCGACGCGGTCAGGCGAGCCAGGGTCAGCAGGTCGTCTTCGGTTTGTGCATCGACGATCAATGCCTGGGTGCCGTTGCTGGCCATTTCGGCGATATGACGCTCGAGCGCCTGTTCATTGCCGCGCAAGGTGTCCAGATCAAGCTTGGCGGTGCTCAGGCCCGCGGCCACCAGCATCGCCTCTACATCCGCCGGACGATCGGCGTTTTCGAGTTTCCAGGTATCGGTGGACTCCAGTGGCTGGCCGTTCACGAACACCCGACCACCGCGCAACGTACGCCCGGTGGCGGGAAACGCCGGCGCGACGATGGCCAGGCCCGCCAACGGTTGCAGGGCGGCGACTTCCGCCGCCCAGTTACCGCGCAAGGTGGAATCGATTTTCTTGTACAGCCGCTGGCCGGGTTGATGCAGTGCCCTGAACGCGGCGACGGTGCGCTCGGCAGCCTGCTCCGGCGAGAGGCGCCGGGTATCGGTATCGGCGGCAATCACCTGGGCGTCAGTCTTGTCATTCAAGGGATCGAGCGTGACGACCGTTTGCAGACCCGCGCTCGCGAAGCCGATGGCGCAATCCGCCGCGCCCGACAGATCGTCTGCGATGATCAGAATCCTCATCGCAAGGCCTCCCGTTTTTGAGGCTCGATCTCCGGTTCCGGTATGACAGCGGGGTTGCGCTGTTGCACGCGCTTGGCGACAGCGGCGGTGAGTATCGGCGCGAGAATCGCGGTGACCACGACGCAAGCCGCTACCAGGATTGTCGCGCTCTTCGCGGCTTCGGCGTACACCGGGTTGGCCGCCGCGATCAGCGCCGGCACCGCTGCGGCATTCCCGGCGGTGGTGGCCGCCGCGACACCGGCGACGCCAGTGCCACCGGTCAGGCGGTCGGCGAAGAACAGCGGGATACCCGTCAGCACGACCACCGCAACCCCCATGCCCAGACCCAGCAAACCGGCTTGCCAGACGTTATGCAGGTCCAGGCTGGCGCCAAGCGCAAGGGCGAAGAACGGGATCATCACCGGCACGGCCTTGGCCAGAAAGTCGCGCATGTCGCGGTCGAGATTACCCAGCAGCATGCCCAGCGCCAGCGGCAGGATGCTGCCCACCAGCGTCGGCCACGGGAATGCGGACAGCCCGGCGATACCCAGGGTGACCATGGTCAGGAAAGGACCGGACTCCAGGGACATGACCGAGTAGGCGCCGACGTCTTCGGAGCGCCCGTACTGCCCCATCAGCGCCATGTACAAGCCGCCGTTGGTGTCGTTCATCGCGGCGACCACCGCCAGGGTGGAAATGCCGGCGAAGAGACCTGACGAAATCGGCTGCTCGCCCAGGAAGTGACCGAGGATGATCCCGATGAGCACGGCGATGCCGACTTTCGTGATGAGCAGCGTGCCGCCCTTCTTGAGCAGATAAGGCGTAGCCTTGATATTGATGCTCGCGCCCATGCAGACATAGAACACCGCGAGGATGGGCAGCGCACCGGTGAACAGCGCATTAGTGAATGAGCCGAAAAACTTTGGCGTGTCAGGCAGGAAGGTTGCCACCAGCGAACCGATCAGCAGGGGCACGATCATCATGCCGCCCGGTATGCGTTCTATGGTGCGCTTGATAGGGATCTGGGCCACGAGGGTCTCCTTTTATAATTGTTTGGCAAAACGTGCATCACCTCGAAACTGACTGAAACGATCACGATGTGATTATTTCAGTCAAATTTATCTTAGGTCATCGGCAAATAATGCGCAAATCAATCATTCAAATGATCGTTTCGATCATTTCTGCTGTGAGATTCCGGGTATCACAGACCTTGGAAATGCCCTGCGGCGCACGCTAGAGCCCTGCGACGCCCACAAAAAAGCCCCGAACCAGTCGGGGCTTTTTGATTAGCGATACTACTTGAACAGCTCTGAATGGCTTCCGAGATCAACAAATGTGATCAGATCGGAACGTGTGTGCTCATAAATCATCAAGAAATCACCGCCTATATGGCACTCTCAAAAACCAGCCCAATCCCCTGTCAGCGCATGATCCAGGTATTCGGCGGGCAGCGGCTCTCCCAGAAATAGCATGACCATCACCCGACGAACTTCATTCATATCGCGGCGACCGGCACGCTTGTAACGTTCCCACGACTTCTTGAATTCAGACGTTTGTGAACATTGCTTGGGCAGCTCAGCGCGGTTTTGTTTTTTCTCCGGTTTCGCCATCTGCATCCCTCAGCATTTCGTCTATCGAGTCGAACCGCTGACGAATATCTCGTGCTTCCATCATGGCGCGGGCCGTTTTCTCCGAAGGGACGCGCACCTCAAAAGGAAGGCCTTGAGTTGCTACGACCTGACGAAGAAAAAGACGCATGGCATCACTGATACTCAGACCGCAGGCGCTCAAGACTTCAGTAGCACGTGCCTTCAGATCTTCATCAATACGGCAACGCACATCTGTGGTTTTCAGCAATGCACCCATGGTAATAACCTCATCGTTAATTTGTAGCTACATTGGCGCTACCTCAGTATTGTGATTGAGCGGTTGTTTGGGGTCAACCTCAGCGCAAATGGACGTCTCCTAAAGCTGGGTTCCTGACGATCAGCTGGACCTCTCGTCCCGTATTTTTAATCGTTTGACCACGCAGTGAATATCAGCCAAATCCTTTCTGTACTCGAGAACGTTCTCAATTCAGCGCAGGAAATTTCCACTATCGGTGAACGCTAAATCTCGCCCACAAAAAAGCCCCGAACCAGTCGGGGCTTTTTTCTTCCTCAGCCTTGAATCAGGCTTCGATACCGCCACCGATCATCAGAAAACGTTGATCGGATAATCCACAAACACCCGTACTTCGTTGCCGCTGACGTTGTATTCGCTGGATTTCTGCGACACGCGCAGGACCGAGCTGCGCAGTCTCACGCTCAGGTCTTTGGCCGCGCCGCTTTGCACGACGTACTTGAACTGGTTGAAGATTTCGCGCTCGGTGCCACCTTCGCTGGTGGACGTGGTGATGTTGCTGCCACGCACATAGGCGACGTTGTAGGTCAGGCCTGGAACACCGAAGGTGGTGAAGTCGAGGCCGTAGCCCAGCTGCCAGCTGCGTTCGTCTTCGGCGTTGAAGTCGGACCAGTAGGAGTTCGCCAGGTAGATGGTGTTACCGCCATCGCCGACGCGCCCTTGATCTTTCTGGTAGCCGCCGTAGGGGTAGCCCAGGTTGCTGTCACCCGTGCTGCGCTGATGCGCGAGGGTGAACGAGTGCGGACCGGTGGCGAAGGTGGCGGCCAGGCTCCAGATCTTGTTGTCATCACCGGTGGCACCGCTTTCGCGGACATAGGAATCGTCCAGCTTGGTGCGGTAGCCGTTGAAGTCCAGGGTCAGGGACTGATCCTTGTCGATCGGGAGCGCATAGTTGGCGTTCACGTATTGCTTCTTCAGCACGTCTTCGACGTCGGAGGCGTACAGCGCAGCCTTGAACTGCTCGGTGAACCGGTAGCTACCGCCCAACACGTTGATCGATTTCAAGCCACCGCTGTCACGGCCTTGCGCGCTCTTGCGCGATTCGGCGGTGAAGCGACCAGCGTTCAGCTCCAGGCCATTGATCTCCTTGGAGGTGATCAGGGTGCCGGTGTAGCTTTCCGGCAGCAGGCGTGAGTTGTCGTAACTCAGCACCGGCAGAGCCGGCATCTGGTCGCCGTAGGTCAGCGTCGTGCTGGAAAGACGGAATTTGACCGCCGCCCCGCCCTTGGACAGGTCATTTGCCGCGCTGCCGCTGTCGCCCTTTTTAAAGAAGTCGATACCTTGTGCGCCGGTGCGACCTTTGCCGCCATCCAGACGCAATGCATACAGACCGAAAGCATCCACACCCACACCGACGGTGCCCTGGGTGAAACCGGACGAGAAGGTGCCGATGGCCGCTTGGCCCCATTCGGCCTTATCCGGGTTCCCGTCTTTGTAGTCGCGATTCATGTAGGCGTTGCGCAGCAGCACTTTGAGGCTGCTGTCTTCAACAAAACCCTTGGATTCGGCCTGGTCGTTAGCCATGGCCTGTGTGGCACTCAACATCCCCAGAGCGATCAGGCTGATTCGCTTGTTCAACATTTTGTTCTTTTCCTTATTACGGGTTGATACGCGCTGTATCTCACGGGTGAAACGGCGCTTTTGCGCTCTTTTTTCACCTTAAAACAATAAGGCCCGCCCACGAGTATGTCGGGGCGGGCCTTATTGTAATTATGTGAGTCATGGCGGTTAGCCACTGGCGTAGGGCGGAATCGTAGCCGCGCCCTTAACGCTGTGTCAATTTCATGAATCGTCTGTGATATGTCGAAATCATCTAAGAAATTGCTGCGGTCTTGCGATTGAAATCGTGCGACTTGCCGAATCGCGGGTTTGTAATGACATCGACACAAACGGACACAATGAAACGACCGGACCGTTCAAGAATAATTTACGGAAGTAAATAGTACGCATTATCATTTGCACCCTCTACACGCTGCCCCCTGAAAAATCCTACGGATGCGTCCTTAAATGCCTGCCCCCTTTCGTCTCGCGCCCTTCAGCCTTGGGCTCTCGGCTTTGCTGTCTGCCAGTTTTTCTTACGCCGCTCCTACCACCCTGCCTGCCACATCCATCAGCGCCGAAGCTGAAGCCGATGACCCACGGGTGATAGAAACCAGTACCGCAACCCGTACCGCTACGCCGGTACGTTACGTGCCACAAGCCATCGACTCGATTAAAACCGCGAACGTCGTGGACTACGGCACCAACGATCTCGGCACTGCGTTGAGTGGCATGCCCAACGTCAGCAGCGGTGCGGACACCCGCTTCGACAGCCTGCGCATCCGCGGCTTCGACGCCAGCAACGATTTCTACCTCGACGGCATTCGTGACGACAGCCAATACATGCGCGACTTGCATAACATCGAACGCATTGAAGTCCTCAAAGGCCCGGCCGCCGTGCTGTATGGCCGTGGCAGCCAGGGCGGGATCGTCAACCGGGTAAGCAAACTGCCGGAGTTCGGCCGCCGTTCGACCGTTGAAGCCCAAGGCGGCAGCGACGACCTGCGCAGTCTGTATGCGGACCTCAGCACCGACCCCGGCGAGAACATCAGCCTGCGATTGAACATGGGTAACATGGACCAGAACAGCTTCCGCGATGGCGTCAGTGGCAACCGTCAGCTGTTCGCGCCATCGATGAGCTGGCAACTGACGCCCGACCTCAACTGGTTGGTGCAGTACGAGTACAGCCGCTACAACCGGACGCCGGATCGCGGCATCCCTGGTGTCAACGGACGCCCGGCGGACGTGGATCGGGATACGACCTACGGCAACGAGCACGATTTCATCGATGACAAGTCGCAATCCCTGCGTTCGAAACTCAGCTATGAACTCAGCGACAACTGGCAGCTGCGCCACACCCTGGGCGTGTTCAAGCTCGACAGCGATTTCGACAACACCTATCTGACCGGCTATACCCCGGCGACCAACCGGGTCACGCGCCAGCATTGGCAACAGGATCTGACCACCCGCAACGTCTACAACAACGTTGAACTGGAAGGCGGTTTCGATACCTTCGGCCTGGAACATCGCCTGTTGACCGGCATCGAAATCGGCAGTCAGCGCCGTGACCCGACGTTGTACACCGCCGCCACTACCGGGCCTGGCAGCCAGCCGGTGCCGTCGCTGGATCTCGACCCGCCCAACCGCGACCTGCGCCACACCGGGCGTATGCAGGTATCCAGCGACAACCACACCGAAGTCGAGAGCCGTGCGGTGTACGTGCAGGATCAACTGCGCCTGAACGATCAATGGCAATTGCTGGCCGGTCTGCGCTACGACACCTTCGACATCGAGTCGACCAACAAGCTGCGGGGTATTTCCGAGGACCGTGACAGCCACAGCACCAGCCCGCGCGTAGGACTGGTCTGGACGCCGCTGCAGAATCATTCCTTCTACGCCTCCTGGACCAAGACCTTTTCCCCGGTCGGCGGCGGTCTGATCGGCATCACCCCTGGTGCGGCCGGCAACAGTAACGACCTGAGTCCCGAGCTGACCAAGCAGAAAGAAATCGGGGTGAAAAGCGACTGGCTGGACGATCGCCTGAGCACTACGTTGGCGATTTACGAACTGGAGCTCTACAACCGCCGCACCAGCGATCCAAACGACCCGACCATTACCTTTCTCTCCGGCCTGCAACGTTCCCGCGGGATCGAACTGACCGGCACCGGCAAGATTGCCGGCAACTGGTATGTGCGCGGTGGCGTGGGCCTGCAGGATGCGACGGTCGAGAAGGACAACAACGGCTTTGAAGGTAAACGCATCAGTAACGTGGCCAAGCGCAATGGCAGCCTGTTCCTCACCTGGAAGCCGGACATGGGCTGGTACGCCGAGACCGGTTTGACCCTGGTGGGCGAGCGTTATGCCGACAACCTCAACACCACCGTCCTGCCGGGGTATGGCCGTTGGGACGCACTGGCCGGATTCCGGCAGAAGGACTGGGATTTGCGAGCGGCGCTGAATAATATCAGCGACAAGACTTATTACTCCTCGGCAACCAGTGCGGCGCAGATCCAGCCGGGTGCACCGCGTAGCCTGGTCGTGACCGGAACCTATAGTTTCTAAGGCACCGCAAAAACCCCTGTAGGAGCTGGCTTGCCAGCGAAGAGGCCATCACGTCCAACATTGATGTTGGAAGTTATTACGCCTTCGCTGGCAAGCCAGCTCCTACAGGGGGCCTGCGTGATTTCCACACATTCGGCACACATAAAAAAAGCGCCGCCATCCCGGCAGCGCTTTTATCAATCCTTTGTTGTTCTTTTATCCTTCCATCACATCCCACAACGCTTCCAGTTCCGCTTCGCTGAACAAACCAGCCGGGTAGCGCTCGATCATCGTCCGGCGCGGATCAGTGTCTTCGATCGAACGCGTTCCATTGGACTTCAACCAGTGCGCCAGGATCTGGAGCGATTCGCTATCTACTGCCAGGGGATGCAACGCCTGCTCGCTCACTGCATTGACTTCGGCGTTCATGTCCACGCTCTCTCCTGGTTTGTGAGCGGCTAACTTATCCAAGGTTTATGACAGAACATCGCAGTTCTCCCCTCCCTGCTTGACACCAGGACTGATACAAGAGCTGTGCCAAGGTACCGTAATCGTCGACGGGCGGAGACAAAAGAGCCCGCAATCCTGATGGGCTGCGGGCTCTTTGCAAGGCGCTGAGGAGAAAGCCCTGCCGGGTCGATTTTGCAGGTAACTCAAGCTGTTACAACGGCACTCACTCCTGGTGTGGCGCAGGCTGTTGTTGGGTAAGGCAATGGATATTGCCGCCACCCAGTAACAGTTCGCGCCCCGGTACCATCACCACTTCGTGCTGCGGGAACAGCGCCTGCAAAATCTCTTTTGCCGGACCGTCCAACGGATCGTCGAAACTTGGCGCGATGATGCCACCGTTGACGATCAGGAAGTTCACGTAGGAACCGGCCAGACGCACCGTCGGATTGCGTTCCTGAGTGCCGTCCACCGGATCGACACCCGCGCACTCTTCTTCGGTCGCATACAGCGGCCCCGGAATCGGCATCTTGTGCACCGTGAAGGGGCGACCCTTGGCGTCGGTGCTGCCTTGCAGCACTTTCATGGCGGCCTGGCAACGCGGGTAGTTCGGGTCTTGCGGATCATCGGTCCAGGCCAACAGCACTTCACCCGGGCGCACATAGCAGCAGAAGTTATCCACATGACCATCGGTTTCGTCGTTGAACAACCCGTCCGGCAGCCAGATGATTTTATCCACAGCCAGATTCGCGCTGAGCTGCGCTTCTATTTCTGCCCGGTTCAGGTGCGGATTGCGATTGCGGTTGAGCAGGCATTCTTCAGTGGTGATCAGCGTGCCTTCGCCATCGACGTGAATCGAGCCGCCTTCGAGCACGAAGCCCTCGGTGCGGTAGCGCGGGCTACGTTCGATCTCGAGGATCTTGCCGCCGACCTGCGAATCGCGATTCCATGGCGAATACAGACCACCGTCAAAACCGCCCCAGGCGTTGAAGTCCCAATTCACACCACGGACTTCGCCACTGTTATTGATCACGAACGTCGGGCCGGTGTCGCGGACCCAGGCGTCATCACTGGACATTTCAACTACGCGAATATTCGGCACGTCGAGACGGGTGCGAGCGTTTTCGTACTGACCGGCGGATACCGCCACGGTCACCGGCTCGAACCGGGCGATGGCTCTTGCAACCGCCACGTGCGCTGCTTGCGCCGGTTTGCCGCCCAGGCGCCAGTTGTCCGGGCGCTCGGGCCAGATCATCCAGGTCTGGGTGTGTGGCGCCCATTCGGCCGGCATGTAAAAGCCATCAGCGCGAGGGGTGCTGTTCAAAGTGGTCATGGCGATCAGGACTCCAGGGAACCGTCGAGGGTTTTCAGCGCGCCATACAGGTTTGGGCGACGATCACGGAAAGACCCCCACGCGCTACGGATATGCTCGAGCTCGTCGAGGTCGAAACTGTGCACCAGAATACCTTCTTCGGTTTTGTCGAGCTCCTGAACTTTTTCACCAAACTGGTTGGCGATGAACGACGAGCCGTAGAACGTGATGTCGTAGCCGTCCTGCTCTTCGTTGCCGATGCGATTGCTGGCGATCAGCGGCATCAGGTTGGCGCCGGCATGGCCTTGTTGCACACGCTGCCAGTGGTCTCGGGACGAAATGGTCTTGTCGTGTGGCTCGCTGCCGATGGCGGTCGGATAGAACAGGATTTCCGCGCCTTGCAGCGCCATGCTGCGGGCGCACTCGGGGAACCACTGGTCCCAGCAGATGCCCACGCCGATTTTCGCGTAACGGGTGTTCCAGACTTTGAAGCCGGTATCACCCGGGTTGAAGTAATACTTTTCGTGATAGCCAGGGCCGTCCGGGATGTGGCTTTTACGATAAATCCCGAGGTTGCTGCCGTCGGCATCGATGATCGCGATGCTGTTGAAACGTGCGCGGCCAGCCAATTCATAGAAGCTGATCGGCAACACCACTTGCAGTTCCCTGGCGACTTTCTGGAAATGCTTGATCGCGACGTTGTCTTCAACGGTCGTCGCCAGCTGCAGGTAATCCGGGTTCGGCTTCTGGCAGAAGTAGGGAGCCTCGAACAGCTCCTGGATCAGAATGATCTGCGCGCCTTTGGCCGCGGCCTCACGGACCAGCTTCTCGGCGGTCTCGATGTTGGCTTCCAGGTCCCAGGAACAAGCCATCTGGGTAGCGGCGACGGTAACGATACGGCTCATGAATCGGCTCCTGAGCAAGTGCTTGAGGGTCGAGTGTGGCGTCGACCGATGACAAAAATGGGAAGCACCGGGTGTGATGAGGCACACCCTAGGCGACGACGACTTTATATCCGATAAATATCGGCTTTAGAAGCAGTATCACTTCCTTCCGTCGTATTCCCAGGAAAAAAAACCGATAATAATCGAGATTTACACTCCCTGTAGGAGCGAGCTTGCTCGCGATGGCCGTCAACGATAACGCGTGTTTTCTGCTTAAACGCGGTGCCTTGGCGTTTTTCGCTGGCAAGCCAGCTCCTACAGGGGTCAGGTGTTTACAGACCTTCCGCTAGCACCTTCGCCAACATGTCGACGAAGAAATCCACACTCTGGCGCGAGGTGACCATCGGCGGTTTGATTTTGAGGATGTTCAGGTAATCACCCGTCGGCTGCATGAAAATCCCCAGCTCCCGAAGTCGATCACACAGCGCGGTGGTTTCTTCGGTCGCCGGTTCCAGGGTTTCACGGTTGCGAATCAGCTCGACGCCCAGGTAAAAGCCGGAACCATGCACCGCGCCCACCAGCGGATGACTATCGATCAGCGCCTCCAGGCGCTGCTTGAAATACCCGCCCACGACCTGCGCGTTTTCCCACAGCTTTTCTTCTTCCATCACATCCAGCACCGCCATGCCGATCTGGCAACTGACCGGGCTACCGCCAGCTGACGAGAAGAAGTAACCCTCGGCCTCCAGCGCTTCGGCGATCTCCCTGCGGGTGATGACTGCGCCCAGCGGCTGGCCGTTACCCATGCCCTTGGCCATGGTGATGATGTCCGGCACCACGCCCTGCTCTTCAAAGCCCCAGAAGAAGTTGCCCATGCGCCCGTAACCGACCTGCACTTCGTCGGCGATGCACACGCCGCCCTGGGCGCGAACCAGCCCGTAGACCTGTTTCAGGTAGCCCGGCGGCAGCGAGATACCGCCGGCGTTGCCATACACCGGTTCGCAGATGAAACCGGCGAGCTGACGGTTCTGGCCGGCGATTTTTGCCAGGTTGTGTTCGACGCTGCGAACGTAGTCCGGTGTGCTGCCGGCGCCGCGGAATTCGCCGCGATAGGTGTTCGGCGCGGTCACCGGATGTACCCAGTCCGGGCGGCTGCTCAACGCCCGGGGGTTGTCGGCGATCGAGGTCGAGACCGCGTCCGCGCCCACTGTCCAGCCGTGATAGGCCTCCAGCACGCTGAGCATGTCGCGCCCGCCGCTGTAGGCCCACGCCAGGCGAATCGCCAGGTCGTTGGCCTCGCTGCCGCTGTTGACCAGGAAGACGCGGTCCATGGAGTCCGGCGACAACTTCAGCAAGCGTTCGGAGAACTCGGCGATCGCCGCGTAGTTGAACCGCGAGTTGGTGTTGAGCAGCGACCACTGACGGCTGGCGACCGCGGCCATGCGCGGGTGACCATGGCCCAGCACCGCGACGTTGTTGAGCATGTCGAGGTAAGACCGGCCCTGCATGTCGATCAGGTGATTGCGCCAGCCGCGTTCGATGCGCGGCGGGTCGATGTAATAATGTTTTTGCGTGCGGGCGAAACTGGCGTCGCGGCGCGCCAGCAATGTCGCCGAGTCGAGCTCCTCTTGTACATCGCAGGCCAGCCCCAGCAACGCCGCCGGCGACGGGCACAACGCTTGCCAGGCAGCGGCGCGCGATGGCGTGCAAAACAGCGGCGCATCGAACGATGTGCCTCGGCACAACTGCACCACCAACAGCCCGCTGACCGAACCCAGCACCTGGCCTTTGACCAGCGCCGCGCCTGTGAGCAGCGACGGCGTCACGCCCCATAAGCGCACGCTCAATTGCGGGCCGTCCAGTTGCAACAGATTGGGCGCCGGCTGATGCACCACACCGGCAAACGGCGATTCCACAGCCGTGCCATGGGGCACTTGCAACTCGACGTGCAGCGGGAACGTGTCCGGTTCAATGGCACTGTCCGGCCGGGTACGAGACAGCCGGTATTGCCCATAACGGCTGGCCGCCAGACCGTGAGTCGCAGCCGCTTCGGCCAACAGACGCTGGTCGATTCCTGCCTGCTCCCAGTTACCCGCGTCGAAATGCGGGCTGAGCACGCCCAAATCGATCAAGGCAAACTCACGACCCACCAGACCCGGCAGCAGCGGTGCAAAACCTTCGGTGTCGATGGTCGGCAGGCCCTGACCGACCGCGGCAAGAATCGCCGCCTCCATCAACGCCAACGGCACCGAGGTGGCAACGCGGAAGATTTCCCACTCATGGGTCAGGTTGTCGCGACTGTATTCGTTATCAGGATCGATGCTGACCTGCTGCTCGCCGCTGAGCACCAGCACCGCCGCCCGCGCGACAATCAGCGGCCAGAGCGCCAGCAGCTCTGCAGGCTGCAACGGGTTGAGTGCGTGATAAGCCTGGACCGCCGGCAAGATGTAGAAAGGATCGCCACCGGCGTGATGCAACAACGCCGCGCACGTCACCGACAGATCGGTGATGCGCCAGGTGCGAACCAGGTCGCCGAAATCGATCACCCCCTGCAATTGCCATTGGCGTTGCGAATCACGCTGCCAGACCACGTTGTCGTCGGTAATGTCCATGTGGATGGCCTGCACCGGCAACTTATCCACAAGCGGCTGCAAATGGCGCTCGGCACGTTCGGCCACGTCGGCGATCAGCGCGCGTTGCTGATCGTCCTTGATGATTGGCAGCAGATGGGCGATTAACGCGTTGGCATGGCGGGCGTCCCATTGCAGCGTACGTTCGAGGCCCGGATGATCGAAGCCGGCCAGTGCCAGATCCATTTCACCACACAGTCGACCGAACCCGGCCACCACTGAACCGGGCAGGTGATCCAGGTGCGTGAGTGACTGGCCTTCGATGTAATCGAGCAGGCGCACATGCACCGATTGGCCACCGACGTCCAGGGTCAGCAGGTCTGCACCATTGTGCGCAGGGATCACCCGTGGCACCTGCACCCCGGCATGTTCAGCCAGATGCCTGAGCCCTGCATGCTGGGCTTGCAGCTCCAGCGCCGAATAATCGCCACGGCAGATTTTCAGGACGAATTGCCCTCGGTCACTGTCAACGCGATAGTTGAGGTCCTGCTGGCTGCCGAGGGCCTGCAACCTGCCGCTCAGCCCATAATGCCCTTCTAGCAGCTGCAGGGCTTGCGCCATCGACACTTGCGGAGCGGGCAGACTGGCGCGATGAATCAACGTGGCGAGCGGCATACAACGACCCCTGAAATTTTATTAGGCGCTTATATCGCCACTGCCGGGGACGATACGCAACCCCCACGGCGCGCAGACTGCGCCCGCAAGCCTAGGCATAATGCGCCTGTACCCACAGGCGTTCGATGCTCATGACTCCGACCCTTCCTCGCAGACCCCGCTGGCGCAGCCTGGCACTGCTCGCGCTGTGCCTGGCGCCATTGCTGTGGCCGCTGGAGCATCTGGCCGAGCGCTATTACCGCAGCGAATTGGCCGGACAGAACCGTCAGACCCTCGATCTCTACGTCGCCAACCTGCTGGGCACCCTGCACCGCTATGAAGTACTGCCGCAGATCCTCGGTGAGCTGCCGGCCCTGCGAGCCGTCCTCGGCGCACCGGACGAAAGCATCACCCAGGGCAACGCCAACCGACTGTTGAAAAACATCAGCGCCCAGACCGGCGCCGAAGTCATGTACCTGATGGACTCCACGGGCAAGACGTTGGCCGCGTCCAATTGGGATAAGCACGACAGTTTCGTCGGGCGTAACTTTTCCTTCCGGCCCTACTTCAGCGAAGCCATGGCTGGACGGCTCGGACGCTTTTTCGGGTTGGGCACCACGTCGGCCAAGCGCGGTTACTTCTTCGCCGCGCCAGTGCGCGATCGCGAGAAAATCCTCGGCGTGCTGGTGGTCAAGGTCGACCTGGACCACACCGAAAGCCTCTGGGGCAAAACCCCGGAACAACTGCTGCTGACGGACCATAACGGTGTGGTCATTCTCACTTCACGGCCTGAGTGGCGATTCCGCTCGACCCGTCCGTTGAGCGAAGAAGAGCGCAAGGCCATCATTGCGATCCAACCCTACCCGACCCGCGATCCAAAACCGTTGAACCTCAACCCCGACGCCTGGCTGACCCAGACCCAACAGATCGAAGAAACCGGTTGGAACGTCAGCATCCTCGCCCCACGTACCCTGATCGATCGTCCGGTGCGCACCGTGGTCGCCATCGGTGGCGCGACCCTGTTGGTGTTGATGCTGTTGCTCGGCCTGATGATGCAGCGTCGGCGCCACTACCTGGAGCGGATCGCTTTCGAAGCCAAGGCCCGGCGCGAACTGGAAGGTCGGGTCGCCGAGCGGACCAGCGACCTGCAAGGCCTCAACCGACGATTGAAAGAGGAAGTGCTCGAGCGCGAACAGGCCCAACAGGAACTGGTTCGCGCCCAGGACGATCTGGTGCAGGCCGGCAAGTTGTCGGCGCTGGGCACGATGTCGGCGAGCATCAGCCACGAACTCAATCAACCGCTCGCCGCGATCCGCAGTTATGCGGAGAACGCCGAAGTCCTGTTGGACCACCAGCGCACCGACGATGCCCGCGGCAACCTCAAGTTGATCAGCGAACTGACCGGGCGCATGGCCTCGATCATTGCTCACCTGCGCGCCTTCGCCCGGCGTGATCGCCACGCCCCGGAAAGTGTCGCCCTGCAACCGGCGCTGGACGATGCCCTGGCACTGCTGGCCAAGCGCCGACGCAGCATGGAAGTCGAACTGATCCGCGATTTGCCGGCCGCCACCCTGTGGGTCGAGGCCGGGGAAACCCGTCTGCGCCAGGTGCTGGGCAATCTATTGGCCAATGCCCTCGATGCCCTGACGGAAAAAGGTCCGCCGCGTAAACTCTGGTTGAGTGCCCAATCCACCGCCGATGGCGTCACTCTATACATTCGCGACAATGGCCCCGGCTTCTGCCTGGAGGCACTGGGTCGCGCCAGCGAGCCGTTCTACACCACCAAGACCCGCACCCAGGGTCTTGGGTTGGGGCTGGCGATCTGTGAAACCCTGATGCGCGCCTTTGGCGGGGAACTGTCGTTCTCCAACCACAAGGAAGGCGGCGCCCTGATTACCCTGAAGTTGCGCCCAGGCGCACCGGGTGTGAGCCTGCAACCGTCCGAGGACCGAAGTGCATGACCATCGATAACCGCATCCAGGTGGTGTTGATCGACGACGATCCCCACCTGCGCCAGGCCTTGAGCCAGACCCTGGATCTGGCCGGGCTGAAGATCCTGCCGCTCGCCGAAGCCAAGGGCCTGGCCGGGCAACTGGAGCGCGACTGGCCAGGCGTGGTCGTCAGTGACATCCGGATGCCCGGCATGGACGGTATCGAACTGCTGACCGAACTTCACGCCCAAGACCCGGAGCTGCCGGTGCTGCTGATCACCGGGCACGGTGATGTGCCGCTGGCGGTGCAAGCGATGCGCGCCGGGGCCTATGATTTTCTGGAAAAACCCTTCGCCAGTGACGCGCTGCTCGACAGCGTACGTCGCGCGCTGGCCTTGCGCCGATTGGTGCTGGACAACCGTAGCCTGCGACTGGCGCTGAGCGATCGTAATGCGCTGAGCGCCCGACTGGTCGGGCAATCGGCGCCGATGCTGCGACTGCGCGAACAGATCGGGGCATTGGCGGCGACCAAGGCCGACGTGCTGATCCTCGGCGAAACCGGTGCCGGCAAAGAAGTGGTGGCCAGGGCGCTGCATGACCTGTCGAGTCGACGTAACGGTCCGTTCGTGGCGATCAACGCCGGAGCCCTGGCCGAATCGGTGGTTGAAAGCGAGCTGTTTGGCCACGAGCCTGGCGCCTTTACCGGCGCGCAGAAGCGCCGCATCGGCAAGTTCGAATTCGCCAACGGCGGCACGCTGTTCCTCGATGAAATCGAAAGCATGAGCCTGGACGTGCAGGTGAAATTGCTGCGCTTGCTGCAGGAGCGCGTGGTCGAGCGCCTGGGCGGCAACCAGCTGATCCCGCTGGACATCCGCATCATCGCCGCGACCAAGGAAGACCTGCGCCAGTCCGCCGATCAGGGGCGCTTCCGTGCCGACTTGTATTACCGCCTGAACGTCGCGCCGTTGCGCATTCCGCCGCTGCGTGAGCGCGGTGAAGATGCGCTGATGCTATTCCAGCATTTTGCCGATGAAGCCAGCGCCCGCCATGGTTTGCCCCCCCATGAACTGCAACCGGCACAACGTGCCCTGCTGCTGCGCCATACCTGGCCCGGCAACGTGCGAGAACTGCAGAACGCTGCCGAACGCTTTGCCCTGGGCCTGGAACTTGCGCTGGACAACAGCGCGCCTGACGCGGCTGCCGGCAGTACGGTAGAGGTGGTCGGCGGCGGTCTCAGCGAGCAAGTTGAACACTTTGAAAAGAGCCTGATTGCTGCGGAACTGGCACGCTCTCACAGCTCCGTGCGCAGCCTCGCCGAAGCCTTGGGCATTCCGCGCAAAACCCTGCACGACAAACTGCGCAAGCACGGGCTGAACTTCGCCGACAGCGCAGCCCACACCACTAACGAGGAGCTCGACTGAGCTATCGTCAAACCATCATCTTGATGCCTGAGGCCCGTTAATGAACCGCGACAGCCGTCACCTGGAGTCGATCCTTCACCACGACATTCCCCTGACGCGGGACATGGGTCTCAAAGTACTCGACTGGCACGACCAGCAACTGCGCCTGCACCTGCCGCTGGAAGCCAACGTCAACCACAAGAGCACCATGTTCGGTGGCAGTCTGTACTGCGGCGCGGTGCTGGCCGGTTGGGGCTGGCTGCATTTACGCCTGCGTGAAGCCGGCGTCGAGGACGGGCATATCGTGATCCAGGAAGGGCACATCAGCTATCCACTGCCGGTGACCCGCGATGCCATCGCGATTTGCCAGGCGCCGAGTGCGGCGCTCTGGAAGAAGTTTCTGGCGATGTATGAACGTTATGGCCGGGCGCGGTTGACATTGCATTCGAGGGTTGTGAATGCGGGGAGTGAGGAGGATGCGGTGACGTTTGTGGGTCAGTACGTCCTGCATCGATAGAAATCAGGGCCGATGGATCGTTCCCACGCTCTGCGTGGGAATGCAGCCCGTGACGCTCCGCGTCACTGGACGCGAAGCGTCCCTTGAGGCATTCCCACGCAGAGCGTGGGAACGATCTTAGCTACGCGCCAACGCCAACAACTTCTCCCGCCATGCAGCCTTGGCCGGCAGCGCCAGGAAATACTCATTCAACAACGACTCCCGCGCCGGATAGCAGAACGGCTGACCGCGCAAATCCAGGACCTCGCCCCCGGCCCCTTCCAACACACCCTGTGCCGCCGCCGTGTCCCACTGCGAAGTCGGCGCCAGGCGCGGATAACAATCCGCGGCCCCTTCCGCCAACAGACAAAACTTCAGCGAACTGCCGATATTGGCCAATTGCAGCTCACCCAGGTTATCGCTCAACCCGGCCAGCAAACGCTCCTGCTCCGGACTCGAATGCCGACGACTGGCGACGACCGTGAACGCTTCGCCTGTCGCTGGCACGTCACGCACCTGAATCGGCGCCGGCTCGCTACCCTTGTCTCCCCGCCAGGCGCCCAGACCCGCGCCACCGACATAAAAGCGGCCGTTGGTCGGCATCGACACCACGCCAAACACCACCCGCCCCTGCTCGATCAACGCGATGTTGACGGTAAATTCTTCACTGCCGGCGATGAATTCCTTGGTCCCGTCCAGCGGGTCCACCAGCCACCAGCGCTGCCAGCCGGCGCGTACGCTCTGCGGGATGTTGGCGTCTTCTTCAGACAAAACCGGAATCGTCGGATCCAGCGCGGTCAACCCGGCCAGAATCAGATGGTGGGCGGCCAGGTCTGCGGCAGTGACCGGAGAGTCGTCAGCCTTGGCGGTCACGGCGGTGCCGATGCGCCAGAACGGCAGGATCGATTCACCCGCCTTCAATGCCAGCTCGACCACTGGCGCCATCAACGGATGAGGGAAGTTCATGGCAGAAATACCCCGCGCTGAGTCAGCAGGTCACGGACCAGATACAGCGACGCCAAGGCACGCCCCTCGGTGAACCGCGGGTTCTGCGCCAACGCCGACAACTCACGCAGGTTGATCTTGTCCACCCCCATTGGCTCAGGCTCGTCGCCTTCAAGACGTTCTTCATACAGATCGGTGGCCAGCACCACCTGAATCTTCTGGCTCATGTAACCGGGCGATAACGACAACTCGGTCAAATGTTCCAGTTGCCGCGCGCCATACCCCGCCTCTTCCTTGAGCTCACGCTCGGCCGCCGCCAGCACGTCCTCGCCCGGCTCGATCAAGCCCTTGGGCAGGGACAACTCGTATTCATCGGTGCCACCGCAATACTCTTCGACCAGCACCGCGTGGTCCGCATCCAGCATAGCTACGATCATCACCGCGCCATACCCGGTGCCTTTGCCGACCAGTCGCTCATAAGTGCGCTCTACGCCGTTGGAAAAGCGCAACTGCAACGCTTCGACGCAGAATAAACGGCTGGTGGCGACGATCTCGCGGGCGAGGATGGTGGGTTTCTGGCGCATGAGCGGCTCCTGGGTGATAGCGGGTTACTATACCCGGCCTATCCTGATTGTTTACCCCGGATATCTTTTTTACCGCTGGAGAAGTTTTTTATGTCCCTGCTGCCCTGGCACGACATCGACACCGTTCTGCTGGACATGGACGGCACGCTGCTGGACCTGCACTTCGACAACCATTTCTGGCTGGAGCACCTGCCCCAGCGCTACGCCGAGTTGCACGGGGTCAGCCGGGCCATGGCCGAGATGGAATTGCAGCCCCTGTTCGAACGCCATGCCGGTCAGTTGCAGTGGTATTGCCTGGATTTCTGGAGCGCCGAGCTGAAGCTGTCGGTGCGCGAGCTGAAACTGGAAACCGCCCACCTCATCGCCCTGCGCCCGGATGCGGACACGTTCCTGGCGGCGATCAAGCAGGCCGGCAAGCGCGTGGTGCTGATCACCAATGCCCACCGCGATTCATTGTCACTGAAGCTGGAAAGAATCGAACTGGCACCGTACTTCGAGCGTTTGATCAGCTCTCACGACTACGGTTTCCCCAAGGAAAACCCGCAGTTCTGGGATGCCTTGCAGGCAGACATCGGTTTCGATCCGGCGCGCAGCCTGTTTATCGACGACACCTTGCCGATCCTGCGCAGTGCACGGGATTTTGGTGTGGCGCATCTGTTGGCGGTGAGTGAGCCGGACAGCCGCAAGGGACCGAAGGACACGGCAGAGTTTGCGGCGGTTGGGGATTATCGGGAGCTCATTGCAGGGCTTTAGACCGAGTCGCGTCCTTCGCGGGCAAGCCTCGCTCTGTAGGAGCGAGGCTTGCCCGCGAAGGCCATCTCACGGACTTGAGCCTTATTCAGGAATCCGCAACGACTGCCCCGGATAAATCTTGTTCACATCCTTGAGCATCGGCTTATTGGCCTCGAAGATTTTTTGATACTTGTTGGCATCGCCATACACGCGCAAGGAAATCGCACTAAGGGTGTCGCCCTTCACAACCGTGACAAAGGTTGCAGCCTTCACCACCGGCCCGGTCACCGTAATCTGGTCATCGACGCTCCCCACGCCGGCGATGTTGCCCACCGCCAACAGAATCTTTTCCTTCTCTTCCTGACTGCCGACTTCACCCGTCACGGTGACCTTGTCGCCATCAACTGTCGCCTGCACATTCGGGTTACCCAGGCCGACCTTACTGATGTGCTCCTTCAACTGCTCGCTGGCATTGGCATTGCCCGGCGTCAGCAGATCGATAAGCTTTTCGCCTGCTTCTTTCACAAAGCTAAAAATACTCATGGTGCACTCTCCTTGGGTTTTAAGTTCCAGACCCAAAAGCCTAGACCAAGGTTGTAACCCTCGGTTGCCACCCGACCAATGACGCCGCTTCCCCCCAGGCGCTAGAATCCGGAGCCTCACCGCGCCCTGGAGCGAAGATGGACATCAAGCAGCTGAAATTCCTCATTGCCCTCGACGAAACCCGCCATTTCGGCCAGGCCGCCGCGCGCTGTCACATCACTCAGCCGACCCTGTCCATGCGCCTGCGCAGCCTCGAAGAAGAACTCCAATTGCCATTGGTCAACCGTGGCCAGCGCTTCGAAGGCTTCACCGCACCGGGCGAGCGGGTGCTGGCATGGGCACGCACCGTACTGGCCGCCTGCGACGGCTTGCAGGCCGAAGCGGCTGCCTGTCGCGGTAACCTGGTCGGTACCCTGCGGTTGGGCGTAGTGCCGTTGTCGAGCTTCGATCCGCTGCCACTGATGCAACGCCTGCACGCCGAGCACCCGAACCTGCGGTTCGAACTGTCGGCCCTGAGTTCCGAACAGATCCTCGAACAACTGGCGAACAATCGCCTGGACATCGGCGTCTCGTACCTGGAACGCCTGGACGGTGAGCGCTTCGATTCCCTCGCCTTCAGCGAAACCCGCATGGGCCTGCTCTACGATCAACGCTTCTACACCTTCGGCGAAGCCGCGTTGAGCTGGGAATCGTTGATCGAATTGCCCCTGGGCATGCTCACCAGCGGCATGCATTTTCGCCAGTCCATCGACCACAACTTCCACAGCCGCGGCCTGACCCCGCAGCCATTGCTACAGACCGACGCCGTGCATCAACTCATACAAGCCGTGCACGGGGGCTTGTGTTGCGCCGTGATGCCGTTGGAGGGTGGCCTGGAAAACCTCACTGATCATTTGCGCCTGCAGCCCATCGAAAACGCGCAGACACTCGGCAAATTGGGGCTGATCATGCGTCGCAGCGCGCCACGCTCGGCCTTGGCAGAGGCGTGTTTCGCGATCTATCAGAAATCGTTGACCGGCTGTTGATCGACGGCATCTATCGGTAGATCAGTAATAGCGATTAGACGCGACAAGTTGACGCGCATAGGCTTAAAGCTGACCAAACCGTCGGTGATGCCATGAACGCCAAGCGCCCTGATTGCGCGGCGCCTGCCCTCGAAACGCCCGCGCCCGCTGCCAGCCAGACCTACAGCTACAGCAACTTGTCCCCCTCCGAAACGCAAAGTGCCGAATCGGACAGCACCGCGCTGGCCGAGGAAGTCGCGCTGGCGATCGCCTATAACGGCATCAGCCAGGCAGTGATGCTGGTGACGCCGTCGGATCTCGAGGATTTTATCGTCGGTTTCAGCCTCGGCAGCGGCATCGTCGAAGATGTCTGCGACATCTACGACTTGCAACTCAGCGGCTCGGGTTCGGCGCAGTACGCGCAAGTGACAATCGCCAATCGAGCCTTCTGGAACCTCAAGCAGCAGCGTCGACAACTGGCGGGCACCAGCGGTTGCGGGCTCTGTGGTGTGGAAGCGGTCGAACAGGCGTTGCCCGACCTCAAGGTTTTACCCGGCGCCCCCCTGCCGCCGGTGGAATGGCTCGACGGTCTGCGCCAGCGCATCGGCGCGTTCCAGCCCCTCGGCCAATACAGCGGCGCGGTGCATGCGGCGGTGTTCATGGACGCCAAGGGCGAATTGCTGCTGGGCCGTGAAGACATCGGCCGGCACAACGCCCTCGACAAGCTGATTGGCGGGCTGATCCGGCAGAAGATCCCGACTGAAGGCGGCCTGGCGATTGTCACCAGCCGTTGCAGTCTCGAATTGATCCAGAAAGTACTGCGCGCCGGCATCCAGACCCTGGTCAGCCTGTCGTCGCCCACGGGCCTTGCCGTGCAATGGGCCCGCCGCCACAACCTCAATCTCATCCACCTGCCGCAAAAAAGTGCGCCCCGGGTCTACAGCCCGGCATTGGAGAATCAAGCGTGAGTCAACATCGTCAAGCCGACCAGAAACCCGTCCCCCGCTATAAGCCCTACAAAGGCCCGGCTGGTGGCTGGGGCGCACTGATCAGCGTGGCCCAGGCCTGGTTGACCAGCGACAACGCGCTGAAAAACCTGCGCATCATGCTCAAGACCAACCAGAACGGCGGCTTCGACTGCCCCGGTTGCGCGTGGGGCGATTCGCCGGAAAAGGGCATGGTGATGTTCTGCGAGAACGGCGCCAAAGCGGTGAACTGGGAAGCGACCAAACGGCGTGTCGATGGCGCGTTCTTCGCGAAACACAGCGTCAGTTCGTTGCTGGAACAGAGCGACTATTGGCTGGAATACCAAGGTCGTCTAACCGAGCCGATGAGTTACGACGCCGAGACCGATCGCTACAAGCCGATCAGCTGGGAAGCGGCGTTCGCGCTGATCGGTCAACACTTGCAAGGGTTGTCGAGCCCGGATCAGGCCGAGTTCTACACCTCGGGCCGAGCCAGCAACGAAGCGGCGTACTTGTATCAGCTGTTCGTGCGTGCCTACGGCACCAACAATTTCCCCGACTGCTCGAACATGTGCCACGAGGCCAGCGGTGTGGCGCTGGCGCAAAGTGTCGGCGTCGGCAAAGGCACCGTGACCTTCAACGACTTCGAACACGCCGATGCGATTTTTGTATGGGGCCAGAACCCGGGCACCAACCATCCGAGGATGCTCGAACCGTTGCGCGAAGCAGTGAAACGCGGCGCGCAAGTGGTCTGCGTCAACCCATTGAAAGAGCGGGGACTGGAGCGCTTCCAGCACCCGCAGCACCCAATCGAAATGCTCACCAATGGCGACAAGCCGACCAACACCGCCTACTTCCGTCCGGCGCTGGGCGGCGACATGGCGATCCTGCGCGGCATGGCGAAATTCCTGCTGCAATGGGAGCGCGATGCACAGAAGGCAGGCGAGCCTGCGGTGTTTGACCACGATTTTCTCAATGAACACAGCGTCGACGTGCTGGAATACCTCGCCGTCATCGACGACACCTCCTGGGCGCAAATCGTCGAGCAGTCCGGCCTGACGCTGGTGGAGATCGAGCAAGCCGCTCGCATGTACGCCAAGGGCAAGAACGTGATCATGTGCTGGGCGATGGGCATCACCCAGCATCGCCATTCGGTGGCGACCATTCAGGAAATTGCCAACCTGATGCTGCTGCGCGGCAACATCGGCCGGCCGGGCGCCGGCCTGTGCCCCGTGCGTGGCCACAGTAATGTGCAGGGCGACCGGACCATGGGCATCAACGAATGCCCGCCGGTGGCGTTCCTCGACTCGCTGGAACGTCGCTTCCAGTTCGAGGTGCCGCGGGACAATGGCCACAACGTGGTCGAGGCGATCCACGCCATGGCCGATGGCCGGGCTAAAGTGTTCATCGGCCTGGGCGGTAACTTCGCCCAAGCCACACCGGACAGCACCCGCACCTTCCAGGCCCTGGCCAATTGCGACCTGACCGTACAGATCAGCACCAAGCTCAATCGCAGCCATCTGGCCCATGGCAAAGACGCACTGATCCTGCCGTGCCTGGGCCGCACCGACATCGACATCCAGACCGAAGGCGCGCAAGCGGTGACCGTTGAAGACTCGTTCAGCATGGTCCACGCCTCAAATGGTCAGTTGCAGCCGCTGTCGAACCAGATGCGTTCGGAGCCGGCGATTATCGCGGGCATCGCTGCCGCCACCCTGGGCAGCAAACCGGTGGACTGGCACTGGCTGGTAGCCGACTACAGCCGTATCCGCGACCTGATCGCCGACACCATTCCAGGTTTTCGCGACTTCAACGAGAAAATCCGCAATCCAGGCGGTTTCTACCTGGGCAACAGCGCCGCCGCCCGTCGCTGGACTACGCCATCCGGGCGGGCGAATTTCCGTCCGAACATCCTGCCCAGGGATCTGGTGCACGAACGCACTCGTGCCACTGGGGTTTTGCCGGACCTGATCATGCAGTCAATGCGTTCCCACGATCAGTACAACACCACCATTTATGGCCTCAATGACCGTTATCGCGGGGTCAAGGGTCAACGGGACGTGTTGTTCGTGAACGAGGCCGACATCATCCGCCTGGGGTTCAAACCAGGGCAGAAGGCGGACATTGTTTCGATCTGGGACGATGGCCGCGAGCGCCGGGTGAAAGGTTTTACATTGCTGACGTTTGATATTCCTGCCGGGCAGGCGGCGGCTTACTATCCTGAAGTCAATCCGCTGGTGCCGCTGGAAAGCATTGGGGATGGCAGCCAGACGCCGACGTCGAAGTTTGTGGCGATCCGGTTGGAAGCGGCAAGTGAGACTGGGCTGATTATGGCCAGGTCGGCTTAACGCAGTGTTTGAGCCGGCCTATTCGCGAGCAAGCTCGCTCCCACATTTGATTTTGGCGAACACAAATTCCGTGTACGTATAGGTTGATTGTGGGAACGAGCTTGCTCGCGAAAGCGGTAGATCAATCAACTAACGTTTTGCAGCCAATACTTATTCATCGCCCACAAAAATGGCCGTTTTTTCACAAAAACGGCCATTCCGAAGTAACTAAAGACCCGCGAAAAACTGATAAGTTCCGCCTAAAAAACAGTAACTTATAGAAATGTGTTGAAGTCGTGTTACTCGTCGGATTTCGATTGTAACAACCATGACACAGCCTCAGGATCGCGTCGTCATCCCCTTGAGGTTTCTCTATGAAGTTCTCCTCGATTCTCTTGTTGTCCCTTGGCCTGGTCAGTGGCTTCGCTTCTGCCGGCGGCACCACCGAAGCAGGTGTGGGCGGCGCATTGGGCGGGGTTCTGGGCTCGGTCGTCGGTCAGTCGTTAGGCGGCAGTACAGGTTCCACCATTGGCGCGGCCCTGGGCGGCGCGGGTGGTAGCGCAGTTGGCGCAGACAAACGCAGCCGTGGCGAAGCCGCCATTGGCGGTGCGTTGGGCGCAGCAGGCGGTAACGTGGTCGGCCGCAGCATGGGCGGCACCACCGGCAGCCTGATCGGCTCCGCAGCAGGTGGCGGTGCCGGTGGCGCGCTGGGTAACTACATGGGCAACAAGAGCGATGACGACGATGATGATCGTCGCTCCCATCGTGGCGGCGATGACCGTCGCTACTCCCGTGACGGCCACCCGGGTCGTGGCCATGCCTATGGACATCGCAAACACCACAAGCACTACCGTCGTCACTGAGGCCTGAACGGCTCCACTGACAGGTAGATCTAAAAAATCGCAGCCCAAGGGCTGCGATTTTTTTGCCCGTCAAACCAGCAACTGCTCCAGCGACCCGCGCAACGCAGCAGGAATCGCCACCGGCAGATTCGACGTCCGATCCACGAACACATGAACAAAACGCCCCGCCGCACAAGCCTCCGCCTCCCCGGCCTTGAACACCGCCAGCTCATACTGAACCGAACTATTGCCCAGCTTGCCCACGCGCAAACCGATCTCGATCCGGTCAGGGAAAGCAATGGAGGCAAAGTAATCGCAAGCCGAACTCACGACAAAACCCACGACTTCGCCGTCATGGATATCCAGGCCGCCGACTTCGATCAGATAGGTATTCACCGCCGTGTCGAAGAAGCTGTAGTAGGTGACGTTGTTGATGTGACCATAGGCATCGTTGTCATGCCAGCGAGTGGTGATGGGCTGAAAGTGGAGGTAGTCGGTGCGTTGGGGCATAGGAGTGGACATCAGTGTCGGTTCCTGAAGTTGGATGGCGAGTTTAAGGGGATGGATGCGCTCGAACATTAACCAATGCCTACAGGTGCATTTCGGCCCAATCCCGCACTTCGGCATAGGGATAGTCCTCCAGCGCCGCAAAACCCGAAATGGACCTGGCCTTGAGCTTGGTAAACAGCGGGACGCTGATCCCGCACAAAAACCGCGTCACACGCTCGGCCGATGGCGCACTGCCGGTGTATTGCTCATGCCTGTGGATAAAATTGGCGCACAACGCCTCGAAGTTTTTATCCACAAGCGCCGGTAGCGCCGGTGGTGCCGGCAGTCGAGCCACCTGCCCGTGACACACCGAACAATGCCCGCATTGGCGCGGCGCATTCTCGTCACCGAAGTACGCCGCCAGGCGATACCCCAGGCAATGGTCGGTGGCGAACAGCTCGAGCATGGCGTGAATCCGCGCGATTTCCGTGCGTTCATGCTGGGTGAAACACGCATGCAGCTCGGCGCTCAGGGCCTCGCTGTCGAAATCCGTTTGCAGCAGGCTGTAGACATCGGTCATCTGCTTGCTTTCAAGCTCTACCCAACCCTTCTCCTGGAAATAATCCAGCGCCTTGACCACTCGATTGCGCTCGGCTTGATACTGCTGGTACAGGGCATCGAAATTCACCGTGGCCCAGCTCCGTGCACGGGTGGAGGTCTGGATGATCGCCGCAACGAAATCCCTGCGCTCACCCTCGAAACGGGCCAGCAAGAACTCGGGCTCCTGCAGATACTTGAAACGGTACTCTGCGTAATAGGCATAGCGCGGCGCGATGATCCCGCGCAGCTCCAATTGCACCAGCAAAGTCTTGAGCGGCAACTGGCGAATGTTGCTCTGATCCGCCAACGGTCCCAGCAGAAACTCCCACTGCCCCTCGGGCGTTGCGGCTTGCAACTCATCCAGCACGCAACGGATGCCGCCCAGTTCCGGCGTGTCGCCGTAGACGAAGTTTTCCAGCACGTTGAGGCTGTCGCGGTTGGCCAATACCAGGCAGTCGGACGGCTCGCCATCACGCCCGGCGCGGCCGATTTCCTGGCTGTAGTTTTCGATGGATTTGGGCAGGTCGAAATGCACCACGTTGCGGATGTCACTCTTGTCGATGCCCATGCCGAAGGCGATGGTGGCGACGATGCAATTGGACTGTCCGCCCATGAACCGTTTCTGGATCGCTTCCCGTTGCTCATGGGGCAGACCGGCGTGGTAGGCCTCGGCCTGAATGCCGTTGCGGCCCAGGTGTTCGGCGATGTGCTCTGCCGTCTTCTGCAGGGTGACGTAGACAATGCTCGGCTGGCCAGGACGCTGGCTCATCCACTCGACAAGGCGCCGGCGCTTGTCCTGCCCGCGCACGGGTTCCACCAAGAGATTGAGATTGGGCCGATAGAAGCCGGTGGTCACCACATCGTCCGGGGCGATGGCGAATTTCGCCTCCATATCGGCGATCACCTTGGGTGTCGCAGTGGCGGTCAGCAGCAGCGCCTGGGGGATATTGAACTGGCGCTGGTAGTCGGGAAGCTTGAGATAGTCGGGGCGGAAGTTATGACCCCACTCGGAAATACAGTGGGCCTCGTCCACCACCAGCAGCGAGATCGGCACCTGCTGCAGGAAATTGCGGAAGCGTTCGTTTTTCAGGCGCTCCACGGAAATCATCAAAATCTTCAGCTCGCCGGACTTCGCCCGGGCCATCACATCGTTGGCATCCTCGCGGCTCTGGGCCGAATCGATACTGCCCGCCGCGATGCCGTGGCGTTGCAGGAAGGCCAATTGATCCTGCATCAGCGCCAGCAACGGCGAGACCACCAACGTCAGGTGCGGCAGCAATATGGCGGGTAATTGGTAGCAAAGCGACTTGCCGGAGCCAGTCGGAAAAATCGCCGCCGCCGAACGCCCGGCCAACACCGCGCTGACCGCCGCTTCCTGGCCGGGCCGAAACTGTGGATATCCGAAAACCTGTTCCAGGGTGTTGTGCATAAGCTGTCACTCCGTTGACTGCTGCGATGCCAAAAGCCTAGCCGGCGATCGCAGCGAGTCGAGAAAAGGTCTGGGGCAAAAACGATACGGGATGATACAGCGTCCACTGGGTCAACCTTCGCCACAGGTCGAAACAATCGGGGCACTTTGCCTCCATCCCGGGCGCCCGATTCCACCGGTAAGGTTTGCCTTCGAATAAACCACTCTGCGCGAAACTTCATCACGGCAGGACATCCGATGCGCGCGCAAATCCATCAAGGAACGACCATGCTTCAACCATCCGGCATTTCACTCGCCCCTGCGCTGGCGCTGCCATTGCTGTTAAGCGGCTGCCTCACAAACGCCGTACAACCCGCCATCGATCCGACCCGGTTCGAAACACCGGAGTATCGAGCCCAGAAGGGCCTGGCAGTCATTCACGCCTCAACCCTTTATGCCCGCGGCGGTACCGGCCAAGGGGTGGCCGTCGCTTTGGTCGACTCCGGCCTGAACAGCAGCCTGCCGGCATTTCAGGGCAGAGTCCGGGATCCGGGTTTCGATCATGTCGAGAACAAGGTCGGCACCCTCGACCGGATCGGTCACGGCACCCAGATGGCCGGCATTCTCGCGGCCAACAAGGATGACCATGGCATGCACGGCGTTGCGTTCAACGCGCAATTGATCCCCTTTCGTTTCGGCGACGACAACGAGCCATTCTTCTTTGACAGTGAGATTGCACAATCCTGGCAAGCCGGCTTCGACAAGGGCGCGCGCATTCTCAACAACTCGTGGGCCAATGCCATCCCGGCGACCGAAATCAACGAGGCACGCTACAACCAGGTCATGCCAGAGTCATTGGTGACCGCGCGAAAACTGGTCCGGGACGGCGCAGTGTTCGTGTTCCCGACCGGCAACGAACTGAGACGCGAACCCCTGGCCGAACCCGGCTTGCCACTCGCCTTGCCCGAACTGGAAAAAGGCTGGATCGCTGTGGTGGCATTGAAAAGCGACGGCAGCGGCATCAACGCCAAGTCCAACTATTGCGGCGTGGCGGCAGCCTGGTGCATCGCCGTGCCGGGTGGCGATTCCGGCGCAGGGCAAGGTCTGCTGACCACCGGCAAGGACGGGCAACACGTACAGACCGCAGGCACCTCACCGGCTGCCGCGCTGGTCAGTGGCGCCCTGGCGGCATTGCACAGCCGCTATCCCGAGCTTACCGCGCAGCAAGTGCGCGAACGCCTGCTGGCAACAGCGAACCGCACTGGCCTCTATGCCAACAGTGAAGCGTACGGTAGAGGATTGATGGACCTTGAAGCGGCCTCACGCCTAGCTCCGGCCAACCATCCCGACCAGGCACTTTAGAAATGTCGTACACATTCTGGCGCGCGCCGTACCGAGGGGTGTCGCGCTTCGCCTGACAAACCCGTGGGATCTTTTACCCCCCAGGGCTTGGGCTGTAAAAATCCGCGCAAACCTGTAGGCCGAATCCCAAAGGGCCGGTAAAACCCTACAAAACCTGTCCATCGCGGCCGTCTTGTCCCCTGGAGCATCCCCCTTCTATAGTTCCCGGCGAGGCTGAAACGGTGTGTCGGCCTGCCGGCGAGACCGCCAGACTTTTCACAGGACAGACCTCGATGAACAACCCCGATCCGCTCACAGACCGCTACCGCCCGCTCAGAACCAGTTACAGCGACACCCCCGTGCTGGTCATCGACACCGAAGCCGACCCTCACGAAATCCTCGACGCCGCCCGCCAACGCATCCGCGCCGCCAGCGACCTGCTGGAAACGTTGTATTGCCTGTGCTTCAAACAGGCGGACGCGAGCGATATTCCCAACATCGTCAGCGCACTGTACCTGCTGACCCAGGACGGACACGAACTGCTCGAGGTCGCCCGACAGCGATTACCAAAAACCACCGCCAGTCGATGCCCCTGTGGGAGCGAGCCTGCTCGCGAAAAACGATAACGCGGTGCACCAGATAAAAACCAAACCGCTCAAACCCGGAAGAAAAAAGTCTGTAGGCAATGCCCTATCCAAGCTTCATCCCGGTCCTACAACCACAGACGCCTTGTCGACTATCGACAACCGGTGACTCATATCTATAGTCCGAACTGTCGCTGCCAAATCAGCGACTCAGGTTTGGTCACCTGAATTAGATCTACGCACGCACCCGTTGTATGCTGCCGGCGCTTTTTTGCGTCAGCATGCTTTATGGCGGCTGTGTTTGGGACGTCTTCGGGCGTACCGGGTAAGCGTGTGATCTCACCGGTTGACCAACCTGAACACAGTCGCCTCCCATCGTTTGGTCACGATGACGGTGACTCCTTTTGACGCATTCGAGATTGCACTTCATGAATAAATGGAATCCATTCACCCACGATCGCTACCGCCCACTCCAAACCAACCTCACCGATTCCCCGCCCCTGATCATCGACACAGAAGCCAACCCCCAAGACATCCTCGAAGCCGCCCTCCAGCGCATCCGAGCCTCCAGCGAGCTGCTCCGAACGCTGCACTGCCAACGCTTCGAGCAAGGTGATCTCGAAGACATTCCCCACATCACCCACGCGCTCTACCTACTGACCCAGGACGGCTGCGACCTGCTAAAAGTCGCCCAGCAACGCATGCTGAACTGGAAAGCCCCAGCCTGACGCGGCCTGGAGATCGTTCCCACGCTCTGCGTGGGAATGCCTCTACGGACGCTCCGAGTTCGGCTCTTGGGACGCAGTACGTCCCGGGCTGCATTCCCACTCAGACCTTGGAACGATCAAAGTTGCAACGGTGGGATACAAAGCTCTGGAAGAGATCTAGCCGACCACTTAAGTGGTAATATTCTGGCTGTTTTTTGCGATTTAAGTTGGAATAATGGCAGTTCTACTAACCGCCGCCCACCTATATCTGGAGTGGCCGTACTAGCAGAGAGGGCTTTGCTACACGTTGGGGCGGCCCAGCAAATCACCATATAAGTGCTATTATTCTGGCAGTTAATGCCTAAAAACGAAGGAATAATGGCACATGGCTAAAAAAACAGCACCCCTGTTGCCGGCCGCATCCAGGTTGCTCGCCGAGTTTGGAGAACGACTCAAACTCGCTCGGCTACGTCGTAAGCTGACAGCCAAGCAAGTGGCTGAGAGAGCAGGCATGTCTCTGACAACGCTACGCTCGTTGGAGTCCGGCGGCTCAGGCGTGACGATGGGGGCCTATATGTCCGTGATGCAGGTTCTGGGCCTGGAGAAAGACTTGAGCAAGCTCGCCGCAACGGATGAGTTGGGACGCCAGCTGCAAGACGCGCAATTAACTCAACGAGCGAGCGCCGCAACCAGTAAACGCCGACGAGTGCGCAACGTGGCTCCAACGAAAGCATCGTCACCCATTCAAGACCGGACGACGCAAACACCGGAAAGCCCCATCTCCGATTCGGATCTTGAGGTTGATTTCCCATTGAACACCCACTCTTTTTCCAATTTGTTTACCAAGAAAAAATCTAAACCTGAGACGGATTAAAAATGACACTGATCGCGGTGTATGCCGATTGGGAAACCCTGCAAAGACCAAGGCGTCTTGGGTTTCTTCATGCCGGAAAGGCTCGCTCCACTAACGTGTTCGAGTTTGAGTACGACACTGCTGCTTTGGCCGATCCCGAGTTGAATTTCACGACTCTGGATCCCCGCATCAAACTCTTCGAAGGGCGACAGTTCCCAGGACAGCACCAGACCCGCTTCGGCGTTTTTGCCGACTCAAGCCCGGATCGCTGGGGGCAATTGCTGATGAAACGCCGACTGGAACGGGACATCCGCGACGGCTTGGCTCCGAAGGGTACCAAGCTCTATGAGGCGGATTTCCTGTTAGGCGTTCATGACCGCTATCGAGTCGGCGCTATTCGCTACAAGCTCAATGACGAAGGCAATTTTCTGGATGATCGAGACGGATTGGCGGCGCCTCCTTTTGTCGAGTTACGCGCGTTGGAGCAGGCAAGTCGAGCGTTGGAAAACGATCCGGACAATACGTCACTCGATGGGCGCGAGTGGCTGAGAATGTTGATCGCACCCGGTGGTTCATTGGGCGGTGCCAGGCCCAAGGCCAGTGTTGCTGACAAGAATGGTCATCTGTGGATCGCCAAGTTTCCGAGCACCCGGGACGACTATGACGTCGGCGGATGGGAATTCGTGGTGAGTGTTCTGGCGAATCAATGCGGTCTGCGGGTGGCGAAGGGTATTGCGCAACGCTATGCGAGCGACCATCACTGCTTCATGGTCAAACGCTTCGACCGTACCGAAACGGGTGGGCGACTACATTTCGCCTCAGCCATGACCATGACTGACCGCGTGGACGGTGACGATGCATCGGTGGGCGCCAGCTATCTGGAGCTGGCAGAAGTACTCATGGAGCATGGCTCAGAACCCGACAAAGATCTCCGCGAGTTGTGGTCACGCATCGTGTTCAACATCTTGGTCTCCAATACCGACGACCACATGCGTAACCATGGTTTTCTCCTTGACCCCGGCCGGGGGTGGCGCCTGTCTGATGCCTACGACATGAACCCGGTTGCACACGCCGATGGGTTGAAGCTCAACATTACAGATGCCGACAATGCTTTGGATCTCGGACTCGCTCGCGAAGTGGCAGGGTACTTTCGGGTTAGCCGTATTGATGCGAGAGAAATAATTGAGAACTTCCAAGAGGTTGTAGGTCAGTGGGCAAAAGTTGCCCGCGCAACGGGGCTGTCGAAGCGAGAACAAGACAATATGGCTCCCGCGTTTCACCTGTCTGCCAAGTGACCCCCGTACTACTCGTCTTTCTCCCAAAAAAAAGCCGCCCTCAAAGGGCGGCTTTTTCATGCGCTAAATCCAACCCTTACAACTTCGGCCCAGCAGCCTTGATCGCGTCGCTCACATCGAACTTCTTGAAGTTCTCAACAAACAACCCAGCCAATGCCTTGGCGGACTCATCGTAAGCAGCCTTGTCGGCCCAGGTGTTACGTGGGTTCAACAGGCCGGTCTCAACGCCCGGTACGGCCAGTGGCACGTCGAGGTTGATGGTGTCGAGGTGTTCGGTTTCAGCACCGATCAACGCGCCGCTCTGGATCGCTGCGATCACGCCGCGAGTGGTCGGGATGTTGAAGCGTTTGCCGACGCCGTAGCCGCCGCCGGTCCAGCCGGTGTTGACCAGGTAGACCTTGGAGCCGAAGCCGCGGATGCGCTTGATCAGCAGCTCGGCGTATTCGCCGGCCGGACGCGGGAAGAACGGTGCGCCGAAGCAGGTGGAGAAGGTCGACTTGATGCCGCTGCCGGAACCCATTTCGGTCGAGCCCACCAGTGCGGTGTAGCCGGACAGGAAGTGGTAGGCCGCTTGTTCTTCGCTGAGGATCGACACTGGCGGCAGCACGCCGGTCAGGTCGCAGGTCAGGAAGATCACCGCGTTTGGCTCGCCACCGAGGTTTTTCTCGGAACGCTTGGCAACATGCTCCAGCGGGTAGGCGGCGCGGCTGTTCTGGGTCAGGCTGACATCAGCGTAATCGGCGTGCTTGGCGTCATCGATAACGACGTTTTCCAGGACTGCGCCGTGCTTGATGGCTTTCCAGATGACCGGCTCGTTCTTCTCGGACAGGTCGATGCACTTGGCGTAGCAGCCGCCTTCGATGTTGAAGACAACGCCTTCACCCCAGCCGTGCTCGTCGTCACCGATCAGGTAACGGCTTTCATCGGCGGACAGGGTGGTCTTGCCGGTGCCGGACAGACCGAAGAACAGGGTCACGTCGCCCGCTTCGCCGATGTTGGCGGCGCAGTGCATCGGCAGCACGTCGGCAGCCGGCAGCAGGAAGTTCTGCACCGAGAACATGGCTTTTTTCATTTCACCGGCGTAACGCATGCCGGCGATCAGCACTTTCTTCTGTGCGAAGTTGAGGATCACGCACCCGTCGGAGTTGGTGCCGTCGCGTTCTGGATCGCATTCGAAGTTGGCAACGTTGAGCACCTGCCACTCTTCACGGCCAGCCGGATTGTACTGGGCCGGATTGATGAACAGGCAACGACCGAACAGGTTCTGCCAGGCAGTCTGGGTGGTCATCTTCACGGCCAGGTAGTGATCTTGCGACGCACCTACATGCACATGGGAAACGAAATGCTCTTGCGCGTTGTTGAACGCCTCGACGCGAGCCCACAGGGCATCGAACTTGTCGGCCGGGAACTTGCGGTTGATCGGGCCCCAGGCGATAGCGTCCTGGGTGGTCGGTTCTTCAACGATGAAACGATCGACTGGCGAGCGGCCGGTACGGTGACCGGTGCGAACAACCAGTGCGCCGGTATCGGCAAGCTCGCCTTCACCGCGATTGAGGGCTTCTTTAACCAGATCATCAACACTCAGATCGGTGTACACGGCGTTATTGGCTTGCGTCATGAGGTTCCCCGTCGGCCATGGGCCGAGTGTGCTCCAAACGTTTTGTAGTAGAAAGTCGTGCACTACTACCGCGAAAAAAGTGGGCCGGATTATGCCAGAAAAGCCCAAAAATAGTAGGGCCCTCCCGTCGTTACGGCGTTAATCCGGCACTAACCAGTGAATTTACCTGCGCTGAACCGTTTTAGTGACGGGTATCTGACGGCGTCTCGACGCCCGCACCGGCGAACAATTGAACGATATCGGCGGCGTCAAACAGGTAGCGCTCGTTGCAGAACTGGCAGTCGATCTCGATGTTGCCACCGTGTTCGATGACCAGTGCCTGCGCATCTTCAAGTCCCAAACTGACCAAGGCATTGGCAGATCGTTCGCGCGAGCAGCTGCAATGGAAGCGCAGTTTTTGCACATCGAACAGACGGACTTGCTCTTCGTGGTAGAGGCGATGAAGTACGGTTTCGTTGTCTAGACCAAGCAATTCATCGGCGGTCAGGGTGCTGGCCAGCGCGGTGAGGTGCTGCCAGCTGGCGGCGCGTTCTTCTTCATCTTTCAGACGGTCGGCAGGTAATTGCTGCAGCAACAGGCCGCGGGCACGACGGCCATCGGCGTAAAGCCAGAAACGCGTATTCACCTGCTGCGACATGACGAAATAGTTGGTGAAGCAATCCGACAGGGTTTCACCGTCGAGGTCGACAATGCCTTGGTAACGCTGGCCCTGGGTCGGATCGACGGTCAGTGCCAATACGCCGTTGGGCATCAGGTCGGCGAGGGTCGCATCGGGCGCGATCCTGTCGGCCTCATAACGGGCCAGCCCGCGGATCTCACGTTCGCTGGAACATTCGATCATCAGCAACGGCACCGGGCCATCGGAACGGGCCTGCAGAATCAGCAAACCGTCGAACTTCAAGGTGCCGACCAGCAGCGACGCTGCCGCCATCAGTTCGCCGAGCAGTTGTTTAACCGGCTCCGGATAGGTGTGCTTGGCAAGGACTTCGGCGTAGCTTCGCTTCAACGTTACCAGCTCGCCGCGGGTGTCGCTGTCATCGAAGATGAAGCGTTGGGTGTAGTCGGTATCCGTCAGGTCGGTCATAGGTTTGGGTATCTGAAGTAATGGCAATAGGGTTACAAGTGTTGAACAGGGTGTCGGTTGCAGCCATGGGGTGCGCAACGTTCAGCCAAGTAAGGCATTTTATGAACAATCCCGGGTTTGTTCCAGGCAAGCTGAAACCCGCCAAGGTTGGCTTCCTGCAATTTCGCCGAATGACACAGCGTCAACAGGATCACTCGTCGTTGCTACTGCCGCGAAACTTGAACAAATCCCGTCGCTGTTTCTTGCTGGGCTTGCCATCGGTGCTCATGCCCAGCGAACCGGCCTTGCGCATGGCCGCCGCCGCTTCGCGCTTGGCGATGCTGGCTTCGGTTTCAGCATAGAGCGCCTGAGCCTCGGGCGCGCCACGGCGCACGACGGATAACGCCTGGACCACCACCGTACGTTCCTCGAAGCCTTGGCGAATCTGGAACTCGTCACCGATCCTCGGTTCCTTGCCCGGTTTGCAGCGCTCGCCCCGGCAATGCACCTTGCCGCTTTCAATCGCCGCCTTGGCCAAGGCACGGGTTTTATAAAAACGCGCAGCCCACAACCACTTATCGAGACGGACCTTGTCGTCCTCTTCGTTTTTTTGTGCCATGGAATTTCCTCATCCAGAAATATTGGTGAACTGTACTACCGTTTCTCTCGTGCCAAGAAATCCACCGTCTCGGACTACAATGTGCACATTCCAGAGCCTCCCCGAAGGACTGGAAATCCGGGCCGTAGATATCTGTCGCCTTTTAACCATTATTCTGCGTGAATACCGCGAATCCGGCCGTGTTCGGCCCGAGCGGTTTATGCCGGTTGAGTACCTTTGAAGACATTTGACCATTTGACCGTTGTCGGTCTGCGCGAGTGGGTGGCGCTCCCGGATTTGGGAGTCGCAGGCCTGCGGGCAAAAATCGACACCGGCGCCAGCACCTCCAGCCTGCATGCCACCGACATCGAGCCATTCGAGCGCGACGGGGAACAGTGGGTGCGCTTTACTGCGCACCTGGGCACGGTGGTGCAACTGCGTCACCGGCGCTGCGAAGCACCGCTGGTGACGCGCAAAACCATCAAAAGCTCCAACGGCCACGCGCAGATGCGCTACGTGGTCAGCACTACCCTGGCCCTCGGTGATCGGGTCTGGCGGGTCGAGTTCACGCTCGCCTGCCGCAAATCCATGCGGTATCGCCTGTTACTCGGCTCCAAAGCCCTGATCGATGGCCAGTTGGTGGTCAATCCGGGCATTAAATACGTTCAAGACAAGCCGGTGTTCCCGGTATCTACCTCCTCCACAGGTGTTGCATGAAGATCGCTGTGCTGTCGCGGAACCCGCGTCTGTATTCCACTCGTCGTCTGGTTGAAGCCGGGACCGAGCGTGGCCATGAAATGGTGGTGATCGACACCCTGCGCGCCTACATGAACATTGCCAGCCACAAGCCGCAGATCCACTACCGCGGCAGGCCGCTGGAAGGTTTCGACGCCGTGATTCCGCGGATCGGTGCGTCGGTGACGTTTTATGGCTGCGCGGTATTGCGCCAGTTCGAAATGATGGGCGTATTTCCGCTCAACGAATCGGTGGCCATCGCCCGCTCGCGGGACAAACTGCGTTCGCTGCAATTGCTGTCGCGCCGCGGGATCGGCTTGCCGGTCACCGGTTTTGCCCACTCCCCGGACGACATTCCCGACTTGATCGCGATGGTCAACGGCGCGCCGCTGGTGATCAAGGTGCTGGAAGGCACCCAAGGCATCGGCGTGGTGCTGTGCGAAACCGCGACCGCGGCGGAGTCGGTGATTGAGGCATTCATGGGCCTCAAGCAGAACATCATGGTTCAGGAATACATCAAGGAAGCCGGCGGCGCGGACATTCGCTGCTTCGTGGTCGGCGACAAGGTGATCGCGGCGATGAAACGCCAGGCCAAGCCCGGGGAGTTTCGCTCCAACCTGCACCGGGGCGGCAGCGCCAGCCTGATCAAGATCACGCCGGAAGAACGCATGACGGCATTGCGTGCGGCCAAGGTAATGGGGTTGGCCGTGGCCGGTGTGGATATCCTGCGTTCCAATCATGGGCCGCTGGTGATGGAAGTGAACTCTTCGCCGGGGCTGGAGGGGATTGAAACCACCACCAGCAAGAATGTCGCGGGGATCATCATTGAGCATCTGGAGAAGAATGGCGGGCCGAATATGACGCGCACCAAAGGTAAGGGTTGAAGCTGACTCGGTGATCGTTCCCACGCTCTGCGTGGGAACGATCAAGTTAGACTGCGTCTCTAGGCAACATAAGCCCAAGTGGCAACCGCACCCGCGCTTCCAGCCCGCCACCGGACCGGTTGCGTAGTTCGACATTGCCGCCATGCATCGAAGCAATCCGCTTCACGATGGCCAATCCCAAGCCGGTCCCCTTCCCGCCCCGGGCCCGATCGCCGCGAGTGAACGGGTTGAAGATCGCTTCCAGCTCCGACGGATCAATCCCCGCCCCCCGGTCCATGACACTCAGCACCACATAGGGTGCGCTGACATCCCCGGACACATAAGCCGCCACTTCGACCCCGCTGCCAGCGTGATGCAGCGCGTTGCCGATCAGGTTGTTCAGCAGCCGCTTCATCGACACCCGACGCAAGGGGAAGGGTTGAATCGGTTCCAGGCGCAGCCGGACTTTTTCTTCATTCTGGTTGTACGGCGCGGCGACTTCGCGCACCAGGTCAGTCAAGTCCACCTCTTCCACCGACTCGTCACGGCCATCGCGGATGAAGGCCAGGAACTGATCGAGAATCGCGTCCATGTCTTCAATGTCGCGGACCATGTCGCCCGTCAGGTCGCTGTGGTCGCCCATCAATTCCAGGGACAGCCGCAAACGGGTCAGCGGCGTGCGCAGGTCGTGGGACACCCCGGCCAGCATCAACTCGCGTTCGCGGCCGGCCTGCTCGACGTCTTCGGCCATCTGGTTGAAGGCACGGTACACCTCGGTCATTTCGCTCGGCGTGTCACTGACCGGAAGGCGCACGCTGCGCCCCTGGCCGAGTTGCCTTGCGGCAAAGACCAGGCGTTTCAATGGTTGATTGAGCTGGCTCACAAAAATCCACGCTGAAGCGGTCGACAGCAAGCCGATGGCCAGGAACCAGCCGAGTACGTTCCAGATTTTCTGACCGCGCAGAGGATGCGGATAAAGTGGCACTTTCAGCCAGCCGTCACCCAGGCTTGGCGCCCGGACCCATAGCGCCGGAGGCGAATGCATGCGTAACCGGACTTCGGTGTCAGGGCCCAATTCGGTCTGCATCTGCCGTTGGTAGATCTCGCTGTAGGGCCAGTGCTGCTCGCCTTCCGGCACGCCGGCACCCACCACACGAATCAGCGGCACGGCATCGGCAATTATCTCGCGGTTTTCTTTATCCGCCGCCCAGTAGGCGCGAAGTGTCAGGGCGACGCCGTGGCTGTATTGGCGGTCCACCAGCACGTCCTCGTTCATCAACAGATAAACCAGGGTCAGCGCCTTGGAAAACAGGACGACGATCAGCACCAGCCACAGGGTGCGTGAGAAAAAGCTTTGGGGAAACCAGACCGGGGTTTTCATGAATAACCGTTAACACTTGCAGGAGCGAGCGATGCTCGCATATTGCGGTTTGCGAGTCTGCGGACAAATCAGCCGCAAGACCCGCTCCTACAAATTGCCGATCACTTGGTGGCAGCGCCATCCGGAACGAACACGTAACCCACGCCCCATACCGTCTGGATGTAGCGTGGCTTGGATGGATCCGGTTCGATCATCCGACGCAGACGGGAAATCTGCACGTCGATGGAACGCTCCAGCGCATCCCACTCGCGGCCACGGGCCAGGTTCATCAGTTTATCGCGGGTCAGTGGCTGACGAGCGTTCATCACCAGTGCCTTGAGCACGGCGAACTCACCGGTGGTGAGCATGTGAACTTCGTCGCCGCGCTTGAGTTCGCGGGTCGCCAGGGACAGCTCGTAGTCACCAAAGGTCACGCTTTCGTCTTCGCTGCCCGGCGCGCCCGGCACCGGCGCTGCCTGACGGCGCAGGACGGCTTTGACCCGAGCCATCAGCTCGTCCGGGTTGAACGGCTTGGCCAGGTAGTCGTCAGCGCCCAGCTCGAGGCCCTTGATGCGGCTCAGCTCATCGCCCTTGGCGGTGAGCATGATGATTGGGATCTGGTTATTCGCGGTGCGCAGGCGGCGGCAGGCCGTCAAGCCGTCTTCGCCGGGCAGCATCAGGTCGAGGACGACCAGATTGAACACTTCACGCGCCAGCAGGCGGTCCATTTGCTCGGTGTTCGGAACGGCGCGGGCGCGGTAGCCCTTGCTGACGAAAAAGCGTTCCAGCAGGCTGCTGAGCCCCGGATCGTCGTCAACGATAAGAATTTTTTCGCCTTCAGCAATGTTTGCAGTGCTGCTCATTGGATGCTCCTTTGATCTCGGCGCGCATTATGGCGTAGCTGTCGTTATACGCACCGTGTGCATTGTTAGCAGATTTTTCCTTCACCGCCAGGAATCCAGGCATTGTGCCTGCAGCCTCTGATGCCCCCGAATGACCGAACGCTGGTTATAATGCGCGGCCTTTTGTGTCAGGCAACGTCTGTTCATTACTGCGGCGACCGCTATTTATTTTCAAGGCGCAGGCAGTAATTGTTCGATTTCACGGGTCAACGGGAAGCCTGTTGACCCAGGTAGCGGCGCAGGCCAGGCCGCTCAACCAGACTCGCCGAGCCTATTATCCTGTGCCTGCGAGCCTGCTTTCACAATTTGTCAGGTGGTTTTATGGACAGCATCAACAGCCGCATCGCCGAGGAACTCGGTGTACGCCCACAACAGGTCGAAGCGGCCGTCGCGCTACTCGATGAAGGCTCCACGGTGCCCTTTATCGCCCGCTACCGGAAAGAAGTGACCGGCAGCCTCGATGATATCCAGCTGCGTCATCTGGAAGAGCGTCTGCGCTACCTGCGAGAACTCGACGAACGGCGTATCAGCATCCTGGCCAGCATCCAGGAACAAGGCAAGCTGACCCCGCAGCTTGAACGCGACATCAAGCTCGCCGACACCAAGACCCGCCTCGAAGACTTGTACCTGCCGTACAAGCAGAAGCGCCGCACCAAGGGCCAGATCGCCCTGGAAGCCGGCCTCGGCGAACTGGCCGACGGCCTGTTCAACGACCCGACCCTGAGCCCTGAAACCGAAGCAGCACGTTTCATCGACGCCGAAAAAGGCGTGGCGGACGTGAAGGCCGCCCTCGAAGGCGCCAAGTACATCCTGATGGAGCGCTTCGCCGAAGACGCCGGCCTCCTGGACAAGCTGCGCAGCTACCTCAAGCAGGAAGCCACCCTCAGTGCCCGCGTCATTGCCGGCAAGGAAGAGGCAGGCGCCAAGTTCCGCGACTACTTCGAACACGACGAACCGCTGAAAAGCATGCCGTCGCACCGCGCCCTGGCGATTTTCCGTGGCCGCAACGAAGGCATCCTCAGCTCTGCGCTGAAAGTCGGCGACGAGCTGCCGGGCACCATGCACCCGTGCGAAGGCATGATCGGCCAGCAATTCGGCATCCAGAACCAGAACCGCGCCGCCGACAAATGGCTGGGCGAAGTGGTGCGCTGGACTTGGAAGGTCAAGCTCTACACCCATCTGGAAACCGACCTGCTGGGCGAACTGCGCGACGGCGCGGAAACCGAAGCGATCAACGTGTTCGCCCACAACCTGCACGACTTGCTGCTGTCGGCCCCGGCCGGCCCGCGCGCCACCCTGGGCCTCGACCCGGGCCTGCGTACCGGTTGCAAGGTCGCCGTGGTCGATGCCACCGGCAAGCTGCTGGATCACGCCACGGTCTACCCGCACGTGCCGCACAACAAGTGGGACCAGACCCTCGCGGTCCTCGCTGCCCTGTGCGCCAAGCATTCGGTGGACCTGATCGCCATCGGCAACGGCACCGCCAGCCGCGAAACCGACAAGCTGGCCGCTGAGCTGATCAAAAAATATCCAGCCATGAAGATGACCAAGGTCATGGTGTCCGAGGCCGGTGCATCGGTTTACTCGGCATCGGAACTGGCGTCCAAGGAATTCCCGGACCTCGACGTGTCGATACGTGGCGCGGTGTCGATCGCCCGCCGCCTGCAGGATCCGCTGGCCGAGCTGGTGAAAATCGATCCGAAGTCCATCGGCGTCGGCCAGTACCAGCACGACGTCTCGCAGCTGAAACTCGCGCGCGGCCTGGACGCTGTGGTCGAAGACTGCGTGAACGCGGTGGGCGTCGACGTCAACACCGCTTCCGTGGCGCTGCTGGCCCGTATCTCCGGCCTCAACGCAACGTTGGCGCAGAACATCGTCAGCCATCGCGACGAGCATGGCGCATTCAAGACCCGTGCGGCGTTGAAGAAAGTCGCGCGCCTGGGCGAAAAAACCTTCGAACAGGCCGCCGGCTTCCTGCGCGTGATGAACGGCGACAACCCGCTGGATTCGTCTGCGGTTCACCCGGAAGCCTATCCGCTGGTTCAGCGTATTGCCGCCGAGACCGACCGCGACATCCGTTCGCTGATCGGCGACGCCAGCTTCCTCAAACGCCTTGATCCGAAGAAGTACACCGACGAAACCTTCGGCCTGCCGACGGTTACCGACATCCTGCAGGAGCTGGAAAAACCTGGTCGCGACCCGCGTCCCGAGTTCAAGACCGCCGAGTTCCAGGAAGGCGTCGAAGACCTCAAGGACCTGCAACCAGGCATGATCCTCGAAGGTGTGGTGACCAACGTGACCAACTTCGGCGCGTTCGTCGACATCGGCGTACATCAGGACGGTTTGGTGCACATCTCTGCGCTTTCGGAGAAGTTCATCAAGGACCCCCGCGAAGCGGTGAAAGCCGGTGACGTGGTGAAAGTGAAGGTCATGGAAGTGGATATCCCGCGCAAACGCGTGGGCCTGTCGATGCGCATGAGCGACACCCCGGGCGAGAAAGTCGACGGTGCCCGTGGCGCGCGTCCTGGTTCGGCGCCACGCCAGTCCCAGAACAACGCACCGCGCAAGGAAACCCCGGCGGCGGCTCCGGCCAACAATGCCATGGCTTCGCTGTTCGCCAATGCCAAGCAGCTGAAGAAACGCTGATGGACATTCCTGCCGGGCTGACCGAGAGTGCGTTTTTCAAGCTACTGGGATGTCGCTTGCACGGCCTGGAAACCGGGGTGGCGCAAGTCGCCCTGGCGCTTGAGCCGCAGCTGCGCAATCGCGGCGGCAAGCTGCACGGCGGGGCCTTGTTCAGTCTGGTGGACATTGCCATGGGGCTGGCCTGTTCCAGCACCCACGGCTTTGACCAGCAGAGCGTGACCATCGAATGCAAGATCAACTACATTCGCGCCGTCGCTGACGGTGAAGTGATGTGCACGGCGCGGGTGATCCACCCGGGCCGCCGCACGCTGGTGGTCGAAGCCGACGTGATGCAAGGTGAAAAACTTGTCGCAAAAGCACAGGGTACGTTCGCTGTCCTGTAGCTAGATGTCATCGATTTGAGTTAATTTCAGCGCAATACCTCCTGTAGGAGCGAGCTTGCTCGCGATGGGCGTTAACGATGACGCGTGCTTTCTGAATGAACGCGCCGCCCTCAGGCTCTTCGCGAGCAAGCTCGCTCCTACAGGGAAAGGTTTGTGCGATCCAAAACCAGGCGAAAACGCCAGTTTTAACTTCACCCTTGTAGACCGTCTTGCCCACCCCCATATTGGGGCGACTGACGCGTGAAGGAATCCAACTTGAGCGAACTTCTCAACCGCCGCCTGGCTCTGCTCGGCGAGCGCGCTAACCTCTCTCTGCTCGAGCAGTGCCTTCACGGCATCGAACGTGAATGCCTGCGCGTGACCGGCGAAGGTCGCCTGGCGCAAACGCCGCACCCGGAAGAATTGGGTTCCGCGCTGACCAATGAACAAATCACCACCGACTATTCCGAGTCGCTGCTGGAGTTCATCACCCCGGCCCTGCCCGATCCGGCAGACACCCTGGCGAGCCTGGACAGCATTCACCGCTTTGCCTACAGCAAGCTCGGCAACGAGTACCTGTGGAGTCCATCGATGCCGTGCCCGTTGCCGGCCGAGGAAGATATCCCGATTGCCTATTACGGCACCTCCAACATCGGTCAGCTCAAGTATGTCTACCGCAAGGGCCTGGCCCTGCGCTACGGCAAGACCATGCAGTGCATCGCCGGGATCCATTACAACTTCTCCCTGCCGGAGAAGCTCTGGCCGCTGCTCAAGGCGTCTGAAGGCTTTGTCGGCACCGACCGCGACTATCAGTCGTCGGCCTATATCGCGCTGATTCGTAACTTCCGTCGCTATAGCTGGTTGTTGATGTACCTGTTCGGCGCGTCGCCAGCGCTGGACGCCGGCTTCCTGCGCGGCCGTTCGCACCAGCTGGAACAACTGGACCCGGATACCCTGTACCTGCCGTATGCCACCAGCTTGCGCATGAGTGACCTGGGCTACCAGAGCAACGCTCAGGCCGGCCTGACGCCCTGCTACAACGATCTGGCCAGCTACACCGACAGCCTGCGCAAAGCGGTGGCCACGCCCTATGCCCCCTATGTCGAGATCGGCACGCACAAGGATGGTGAGTGGGTCCAGCTCAACACCAATATCCTGCAGATCGAAAACGAGTACTACTCCAACATCCGCCCGAAACGCGTGACCTATACCGGCGAACGGCCGATCCAGGCACTGGTCGCCCGTGGCATCCAGTACGTCGAAGTGCGCTGCCTGGACATCAACCCGTTCCTGCCGATGGGCATCGACCTGCCGGAGTCGCGGTTCCTCGACGCGTTCCTGCTGTACTGCGCGCTGAACGACAGCCCGCTGCTGACCAATACCTCATGCGGTAACGCGACCTCGAACTTCCTCAGCGTGGTCAAGGAGGGTCGCCGTCCGGGCCTGCAACTGCAACGCGATGGTCAGCCGGTGGACATGAAAGAGTGGGCCAGCGAACTGCTGGAGAAGATCGCGCCGCTGGCGGCGCTGCTGGATCAGAGCCACGGCGGCGAGGCCCACAGCAAGGCATTGGATGCGCAACTAGCCAAGGTCCGGGACCCGTCCCTGACGCCATCGGCCCAAGTGCTGGCGGCGATGGCTGAGCACAAGGAAAGTTTTGCTCAGTTCTCCCTGCGCCAGAGCCAGGTGCATGCGGAGTACTTCCGCAGCGAGCCGTTGAGTACCGAGGAGCAGGCGACGTTTGAAGAGCGGGCGCGTTCGTCGCTGGCTCAGCAGGTGGAGCTGGAGCAGAACGAAGTCGGCGATTTCGATGTGTTTGTCGGGTCGTATCAGGCCAGTATCTTGGCAATCAGCAACTAATCTTCTTGGCACTGATCGTTCCCACGCTCTGCGTGGGAATGCCTCAAGGGACGCTCCGCGTCCAGTGACGCGGAGCGTCACGGGCTGAATTCCCACGCGGGAGCGTGGGAACGATCAGGGTACCTGCTTAGAATTTTCCGCTCATAAGCTCATTCGAAAAAGTTATTTATTTTCGAGTTCTTAGATCATTTAGTCTCCTTTCACGCCGACACTCGGTCGCCTGACAAGGAGCTTCTTGATGAAACTGAATTTCCCCCTTCGCCTCCTGGCGGCCGCATCGCTGGCTGCGGTGAGTTTCTTCACCCAGGCCGCCGACGTCACTGTTGCCTATCAGACCACCGTCGACCCGGCCAAAGTCGCCCAGGCCGACGGCGCCTACGAAAAAGCCACCAACGCTAAAATCGATTGGCGCAAATTCGACAACGGGGCAGACATTATCGCTGCCATCGCTTCCGGCGACGTCCAGATCGGCTACCTCGGCTCGAGCCCCCTGACGGCGGCAATTACCCGCAAAGTCCCGGTGGAAACCTTCCTCATCGCCACCCAGATCGGCGCCGCCGAAGCCCTGGTTGCCCGCGACGGTTCCGGGATCAAGACCCCGCAGGACCTGATCGGCAAGAAAATCGCCGTGCCATTCGTTTCCACCGGCCACTACAGCCTACTCGCCGCGCTCAAGCACTGGAACATCGACCCCTCGAAAGTCACCGTACTCAATCTCGCACCGCCCGCGATCATCGCGGCATGGAAACGCGGCGACATCGACGCCACCTACGTGTGGGACCCCGCGCTCGGTGTCGCCAAGGAAAACGGCAAAGTGCTGATCACCTCCGGCGAGCTGGCCAAGTTCGGCGCACCAACATTCGATGCCTGGATCGTGCGCAAGGACTTCGCCGAGAAGCACCCGGAAATCGTCACCGCATTCGCCAAAGTGACCCTCGATGCCTACGCCGATTACCGCAAAGACCCGCAAGCCTGGCTCGCCAATCAAAGCAACGTCGACAAGCTGGTAAAACTGTCTGGCGCCAAGGCCAGCGACATTCCGTTGCTGCTGCAAGGCAACGTCTACCCGCTGGCGGCGGATCAGGTGATCAGCCTCGGCGCGCCGACCACCAAGGCCATCACCGACACCGCCACGTTCCTCAAGGAACAAGGCAAGGTCGAAGCCGTGCTGCCGGACTACGCCCCCTACGTCAGCGCCAAATACATTACCAACTGATCGGAGTTAACCGCGATGGCCTTGCTTCAGCTGGAGCGCATCAGCGCACAGTACCCAGGTAGCCCGGAACCTGTGCTGGCGGATATATCCTTGAGCCTTGGGCCCCAGCAAATGCTGGTCGCCCTCGGCCCGTCCGGCAGTGGCAAGACTTCGCTGTTGAACCTGATTGCCGGTTTCGTCGAACCCAGCGCCGGACGCATCACCCTTGATGGCGTGCCAGTCAAAGGCCCGAGCGCCGAACGTGGCGTGGTGTTCCAGGACGATGCCCTCCTGCCCTGGCAGGACGTGCTGGCCAACGTCGGATTCGGCCTGGAACTGGCCGGTGTTTCCCGGGACAAACGCGAAATCCGCGCCCGGGAAATGCTCGCGCTGGTGGATCTTTCCGGTTTCGAGAGCCGTCGGATCTGGCAGCTCTCGGGCGGCCAGAAGCAACGTGTCGGCCTGGCCCGCGCGCTCGCTGCCGATCCTCGCGTGCTGCTGATGGACGAACCCTTCGGCGCCCTGGACGCCTTCACCCGCGAACAGATGCAGGAGCTGCTGCTGCAAGTCTGGCAGCGCACCGCCAAACCGGTGTTCCTGATTACCCACGATATTGAAGAAGCGGTGTTCCTCGCCACGGACCTGATTCTGCTGGCGCCGAACCCCGGGAAAATCGTCGAACGCCTGAGCCTGGATTTCGGCCAGCGTTATGCCGCCGGTGAATCGGCACGGGCAATCAAGTCCGACCCGCGCTTTATCGAAACCCGCGAACACGTGCTCGCCAAGGTGTTCTCCCAACGCAGCACCACCCAGCGGCAGGAGCGCGCATGAGCAGCTATGAAATTCCCGCCGCGGCGGTGAAACCGGGCGCTACTGTGGCGCCGATCCGTCGCAGCTTGAGTACGCGCTGGATCAGTGTACTGACATTGGTCGCGCTCATTGTCATCTGGTGGGCCGTCACCGCCACTGGAATGATCGAGCCGCTGTTCCTGCCGCCGCCGTCCGCCGTGCTGCAAAAAGCCTGGCTGCTGGTGACGACCGGCTACATGGATTCGACCCTGTGGCAGCACTTGGGCGCAAGCCTGGGCCGGATCGGCCTGGGGCTGGGCTTCGCGATATTGACCGCGGTCCCGGTCGGTATCGCCATTGGCCACAATCGCATCGCCCGCGGCATTCTCGATCCGTTGATCGAGTTCTACCGCCCGATTCCACCGCTGGCTTATCTGCCGCTGATCGTGATCTGGTGCGGCATCGGCGAGTTGTCGAAGGTGTTGCTGATCTACCTGGCGATTTTCGCCCCGATCGCCATCGCCACCGCAACCGGCGTGCGCACCGTCGACCCTGCCAGGTTGCGCGCCGCGCAGTCGCTGGGCGCGACCCGGGCACAGCTGATTCGCCATGTGATTTTGCCTAGCGCGTTGCCGGACATCTTGACCGGTGTACGCATTGGTCTGGGCGTAGGTTGGTCGACGCTGGTCGCCGCCGAGTTGATCGCCGCCACCAGCGGCCTGGGCTTCATGGTGCAGTCGGCTGCGCAGTTCCTGGTCACCGATGTGGTGGTGCTGGGAATTCTGGTCATCGCCCTGATCGCCTTCGCCATGGAAATGGGCCTGCGCGCCCTGCAGCGCAAACTGGTGCCGTGGCATGGCCAGGCTCACTAAATACCCGCTCCCACAAACAGCTTGGCGCCCCTGATCAAAGAGAAAGACCATGAGTAACTTGATTATTGTCCCCCTCAGCTCCGCCCTCGGCGCGCAAATCAGCGGCGTCGATATCAGCCAGCCGCTGAACCTGAAACAGCGCGACGACATCGAGCAGGCGCTGCTCAAACATCAAGTGTTGTTCTTTCGTGATCAGCCATTCGAGCCACAGCAACAGGCGCGTTTTGCAGCCTACTTCGGTGACCTGCATATTCACCCGATCTACCCGAACGTGCCGGAACAGCCGGAAGTGCTGATCCTCGATACCGCCGTCACCGATGTGCGTGACAACGCGATCTGGCACACCGACGTGACCTTCCTGCCGACCCCGGCCATGGGCGCGGTGCTCAGCGCCAAGTTGCTGCCGGCGTTTGGTGGCGACACACTGTGGGCCAGCGGCATTGCCGCGTATGAAGCGTTGTCCGCGCCAATGAAAACCTTGCTTGAAGGGCTGACGGCCACTCACGATTTCACCCGTTCGTTCCCGCTGGAGCGTTTTGGCAACACGGCCGAAGCGCTGGCCCAGTGGGAAGAAGTGCGCAGGAAGAATCCGCCGCTGTCGCACCCGGTAATTCGCACTCACCCGGTGAGCGGGCGTCGCTCGTTGTTCGTCAATGAAGGCTTCACGTCGAGGATCAATGAACTGTCGGACACCGAAAGCGAGACGATCCTGAAGTTTTTGTTCGCCCATTCGACTGGTCCGCAATTCACCATTCGCTGGCGCTGGCAGAAGGATGACGTGGCGTTCTGGGATAACCGCGTGACCCAGCATTTCGCGGTCGATGATTACCGGCCGGCGCGGCGGGTGATGCAGCGGGCGACGGTGTTGGGGGATGTGCCTTTCTTCCGCTGAGCTCCTGACTTTTTTGTTGCCTGTGATGGCCCCTTCGCCGGCAAGCCGGCGAAAGGGCTGGAACAAGCGCCGCAAAACCCGGCGCCGAACACTACTCAGCTGTCGAAGGCTTCTCCCAAAGATTGATCCCGCCCTCCTGGGCAAACCGGTCAATCTGCGCCAATTCCTCCGAGCTGAAGCTCAGATTCTGCAAGGCCCCGACGTTCTCGATAATCTGCTCCGGCCGGCTCGCGCCGATCAGCGCCGAGGTCACCCGTGGGTCTCGCAGCGTCCAGGCTAATGCCAACTGCGCCAGGCTCTGACCGCGACGCAGGGCAATCTCATTCAATGCACGCACATGCGCGATGTTGGCTTCAGACAAATGAGACGCCTGCAACGAACCACCGCCCGGACGATTGACCCGCGCATCCGCCGGCACGCCATTGAGGTACTTGTCGGTCAGCAATCCCTGCGCCAGCGGCGTGAAGGCAATGACGCCAGTGCCGAGTTCGTCGGTGGTGTCCAGCAGGTCCTTTTCCACCCAGCGGTTGAGCAGGTTGTAGGCCGGCTGGTGAATCAGCAACGGTACTTTCCACTCTTTGAGCAGCGCCGCCATTTCACGGGTTTTCACCCCGGAATACGACGAGATGCCAATGTACAGCGCCTTGCCCTGCTGCACCGCGCTAGCCAGTGCGCTGGCGGTTTCTTCCAGCGGGGTATCCGGGTCGAAGCGGTGGGAATAGAAGATGTCCACGTAGTCCAGGCCCAGGCGCTGCAGGCTCTGATCCAGGCTGGCCAGCACGTACTTGCGCGAACCGCCGCCCTGGCCATAAGGGCCGGCCCACATGTCCCAACCGGCCTTGCTCGAGATGATCAACTCGTCACGGTACTGCTTGAAGTCTTCGCGTAGCAAGCGACCGAAGTTGATCTCGGCGCTGCCGTACGGCGGTCCGTAGTTGTTGGCCAGGTCGAAGTGGTTGATGCCCAGGTCGAACGCTGTACGTAACAGGGCGCGCTGGGTGTCGATCGGCGTGCTGTCGCCGAAGTTGTGCCACAGGCCCAGGGACAGTGCCGGCAGCACCAGCCCGCTGCGACCCACGCGGCGGTAAGGGATGGAATCGTAGCGGTTTTCGGCAGCGGTGTAGGTCATCGAATCCTCTCTTGTGTGACTTGAAGTTGGTATCGATTGCTTCGCAAGTGGCCCAGCATACGCCCGGACAAACGCCGATAAACCCCCGGTTCTGGAAAAAGCTGAAACGTTTCACATCCGGTAAGAGCGCAAACGCCGCGCCTCACGGCGCCTATGCTCTAGGAACGACGCTGGCTGGGGAGGCGGCACACATCTGAAGGGAGAAACACACCATGCACACCACCATCATCATTTTCTTCGGCCTGGTCCTGCTGGCGCTGATGCTGTTCATCGGCGAAAAAATCGGCTTCAGCCGCCAGACGCTGACCTACAGCTTCATCGTGCTATGGCTGGCGCTGACGATGATCAACGGCGCCATCGGCGTGGTCACCGCCGGCCAGTCCGTCACGACAGAAATGGTGGTAGGCAGTATTGTGTTTGGCGTGCCGGTGGCGGCGCTGGTGTTGTTCATGGTGTTGAGCCCTGAAACCTGAACACTCCAGCCCCGCCGCTTGGGGGTTCAACGCACCAAATGCAAAAACTGCATGTGCCGCTCGTACTGGTCGAGGATGTCGTTGATGACCTGCTCCTTGGTGTAGCCCACCAGATCGTAGTCCTGACTGCCCTCGCTCAAATGCACTTCGGCCCGGTAGTAACGACGGTTGTTGAGCTCCTTGGAGCCCATGCCGCCACGGGCGAAGGACGGCGTGAAGTAGCCACGCATCTGCACCTGATAGATGAACGGATGCTGTTCGCCATGGCCAATTTCCAGGCTGACGCTGTCATTGGCCGGGTCGGGTTGCGCGACCACGTGCAACCCCTTCTCGGCGAATACCGCGGTCACTTCTTCAATCGCCGGACGCACCGTGGTTTCGAGGAAACGGTAAACCTCATCCCGCGATGGGAAATGCACCGCCTGACTCAAACGCTGACGCCAACCGCCACGGCGCGAGCCGGAGACCGGTGCCAAGGAATGCAGCTGCGCGATCTGCTTCTGCGATTCCAGATAGAACGCCTTGTGCAGCCCCCACATCATCAACAGCAGAATCAACGAGAACGGCAAGGAGGTCAGAACCACCGCTGACTTCAGCGCATCGATGCTGCCGGAGAACAGCAGCGCACTGGTCACCAGCGCGGTCATCGCACCCCAGAACACCCGCAACCATTTCGGCCCGTCTTCATCCGGATTGCCGCCCTTGGCCGACAGCGTCGACAGTACAACGGTGCCGGAGTCGGCCGAGGTGACAAAGAACACGAAGCTGATGAACACCGTGACCGCGATCACGGTTTTGCTCCACGGATAGGTTTCCAGCAGCAGGTAAAGGGTCATCGATGGATTGTCGATGGCCGACATGCCCAGCGCGCTCATCCCGTGATTGAGCACTTGATCGATGGCGCTGTTGCCGAAGATCGACATCCAGGCCAGGGTGAAACCCAGCGGAATCAGCAGCACGCCGAAGACGAATTCACGGATGGTCCGGCCGCGGGAAATCCGCGCGATAAACAGGCCCACGAACGGTGACCATGCAATCCACCAGGCCCAATAGAACACTGTCCAGCCGCCCAGCCAATCACTCGGTTTGTCGTAGGCGTAGAGGTCGAAACTCTTCATCGGCAAGGCGCCGAGGTAGTCGCCGGTGTTCTGGATCAGGGTGTTGAGCAAGTGCTGGGTGGGCCCGGCAAACAACACGAACAACAGCAGGGCACAGGCCAGCAGCATGTTGATGTCGGACATCACCCGCACGCCTTTATCGACGCCGGACACGGCCACCAGGATCGCCGCGCCCATCATCAGCGTGATCAGGCCGACCTGAATCCACTGGGTATGAGCGATGCCGAACAGGTAGTCCAGCCCCGAATTGAGGTGCAATACGCCAAAGCCCATGTCGGCGCCGAGGCCGAATACCGTGGCGATGATGCCGAAGCCGTCCACCGCGTAACCGATCGGGCCGTTGATGCGCTTGCCGATCAGCGGATAGAGCGCCGAGCGCAGGGCCAGCGGCAGGTTGTGGCGATAGGCGAAGTAAGCCAGCGCCATGCCGACGAAGGCGAACACGCCCCAGCCGTGCAGGCCCCAGTGCAGAAACAGAATCTGCATCGCCTGACGCGCCGCGTCCGCCGTACCGGCCTCACCCTGAGGCGGTTGCGCCAGGTGGGTCAGCGGTTCGGACACACAAAAGAAAAACAGCGTGATGCTGATGCCGGCGGCGAACAACATGCCGGCCCAGGACAGGTAACTGAATTCGGGTTCGTCGTGGTCGGCACCGAGCTTGATCTTGCCGTAGCCGGACAAGGCGGTGACCACCACGAAGACCAGATACAGGGTCATCGCGAGCATGTAGTACCAGCCGACCGTATTGGCCGCCCAGTTTTGCGCTGCCAGCAACCAGGCACCGGCTTGCTCGGGCATGGCGATCACGACGATGCCGAACAACAGAATGAAACTCGCCGAAAAGTAGAACACCGGCGGATTCATGCGGACCTGGCCGCTTGGAGGAAGGGACGATGCACTCATGAAAGGTGCACCTCTGGGGGGTGAAGCAGGGCAATCAGTAACGGACTCGGCAAAGGCAAGCCTCCTGTTGTGAGCGGGCAGCAAACCGGCGGTTTAACTTGAATGAGCGTTCAAGTTAAACATAAATAGGCTGCTAAGGACTAATCGCGGGGCTCGACGGTGGTGTTTGAACACTAGCTCAAGGAGGGGTATGACGCGGGGGTTGGGGGATTCGTTCAGCGGGAAATCAGCTAAATGTCTTTATCTCGGATCGGCTTGAGACCATTCGCTGGCAAGCCAGCTCCTACAGGTTTTGTGTCGTACGCATATTCCGTGAACACAAATACCCCTGTAGGAGCTGGCTTGCCAGCGAAGGCGGCGTTATGACCGATAAAGATGTCGGGTACTACTTCTGCGTTCCATCATCATGCTGCAGATTCGCCTGAGTCAGGTTGCTCCCCGCCGGCACGCTGCGGGTCAGCCAGACGTTGCCGCCAATGGTCGAGCCCTGGCCGATGGTGATCCGCCCCAGAATCGTCGCCCCGGCATAGATCACCACATCATCCTCGACGATCGGATGTCGCGGCTGTCCCTTCTGCAACTGGCCGTCCTCGTCCGCCGGGAACCGCTTGGCACCCAGGGTCACGGCCTGATAAATCCGCACACGCTCGCCGATGATCGCAGTCTCGCCGATCACCACGCCCGTCCCATGATCGATAAAGAAGCTGCGCCCGATCTGCGCCCCCGGATGGATGTCGATACCGGTGGCCGAATGGGCGATTTCCGCGCTGATCCGCGCCAGCAGCGGCAGCCCGGCGCGATACAAGTGATGGGCGAGACGATGGTGAATCACCGCCAGGATGCCCGGGTAGCAGAGCAACACTTCATCGACGCTGCGCGCTGCCGGGTCGCCGTGATAGGCCGCCAGCACGTCGGTATCCAACAGACTGCGCAAGCCTGGCAGGGCGAGGGCGAAGTCCTGAATGATTTGAATGGTCCTGGCTTCGACTTCGGTCTCGCCCCGGGCACCGTGGCGGGCGGCGTAGCGCAGTTCCAGTCGCGCCTGAGCCAACAACGCATTCAATGCCACGTCCAGCGTGTGGCCGACATAGAAGTCTTCACTCTCTTCGCGCAGGTCCACCGGCCCCAGGCGCATTGGGAACAACGCACCGCACAAGGCTTCAAGAATCTCGGCCATGGCCGCTCGGGAAGGCAACTCGCGACCGCCCTGCTCACCGCTGGCGCGGCCGTTTTGGGCACGCCATTCGTCACGCGCCGAACGCAGCTGACTGACGATGGTCTGCAATTGCCAATGGCTGGAACGCTCGCTCACGGTAAATAACTCCTCATGGGCGGCCGGACTGTCTGGCCGCGCTGACGGCGATTACTTTACGGCAAGGTCTGGACGGCGAATTAAGAACCAATAGTGCTGACTCACAAACTTTTGGCTATAAGAGATTGGCGGTTGCCCCGGTAAATAGGCGTGCCTATAGTCCTGAGATCTCTTCCCTGTAGGAGCGAGCTTGCTCGCGAAAAACTCGAACCCGATGCTGGATGTCAGGTTTATCGCGTTATCGTTAGCGACCATCGCGAGCAAGCTCGCTCCTACGTTTTTGCGCCAGTACGGAAACCATGATCAAACAACAGCTCGCCCGTTTTGACCGCCTCGATCTGCTCGGCCACCCTACACCACTGGAAAAACTCGAACGCCTGTCGACCTGGCTGGGTCGCGATCTCTACGTCAAACGCGATGACCTGACGCCGCTGGCCATGGGTGGCAACAAGCTGCGCAAGCTCGAATACCTGGCGGCCGATGCCCTGGCAAAAGGCGCAGACACCTTGATTACCGCGGGTGCGCTTCAGTCCAACCATGTGCGCCAAACCGCTGCCCTTGCAGCCCGGCTTGGTCTCGGCTGCGTGGCACTGCTGGAAAATCCCCTTGGCACCGACGATGCCAATTATGTCGGCAATGGCAATCGGCTGTTGCTGGATCTGTTCGATGCCAAGGTTGAGTTGGTGGAAAACCTGGATAACGCCGACGAACAGCTGGAGGCGTTGGCCGCACGGCTGCGCAGCAACGGCAAAAAGCCGTATCTGGTGCCGATTGGCGGCTCGAATGCGCTGGGCGCCTTGGGTTATGTGCGCGCCGGGTTGGAGTTGGCCGAGCAGATCAAGGACACCGGCATCACCTTCGCCGCGGTGGTGCTGGCTTCGGGCAGCGCCGGCACGCACAGTGGCCTGGCGCTGGCATTGAGCGAAGCACTGCCGCAATTGCCGGTGATTGGCGTCACGGTTTCGCGCAGCGATGAAGATCAGCGACCGAAGGTCCAGGGCCTCGCCGAGCGGACGGCGAAGTTGCTGGATGTGAGCCTGCCTTCGAGTTTCAAAGTCGAGCTGTGGGACGAATATTTCGGCCCGCGCTACGGCGAGCCGAATGCCGGGACGCTGGCGGCGGTAAAGCTACTGGCGAGCCAGGAAGGTTTGCTGCTCGACCCGGTTTATACCGGCAAGGCCATGGCCGGGTTATTGGACGGGATTGGGCGCCAGCGTTTCGATGAGGGACCGATTATCTTCCTGCATACGGGTGGGGCGCCGGCATTGTTTGCCTATAAAGACTTTCTGTAAGTCGATCGTTCCCACGCTCCCGCGTGGTAATGCAGCCCGTGACGCTCCGCGTTACTGGACGCGGAGCGTTGGAACGATCTTGAAAAGAGACAAATGCATATTCTAAAAAAGAATAACAAAATTTATATTTATTATTTTCCAATCTAAATACCCCGTCATATAGTCGCGCCGCAGGCGAATTTGAAACAAGACGCATAGACTGCTTTAGGGCAGGATATCGCAGTCGTTAAAATCCCGAATCTGCCAACTTTCCTAAAAGCGTCTTCATAAGAAAACACAGGGGCTTGTCATGAATTTTTCCGCACTACGTCGAAACCTGCTGGTCGGTTCGCTCGGCCTGGCACTCAGCGCCGGCCTGTTGGGGCAAGCGGTTGCCGGTGAGCAGCTGCAAAAAATCAAGGACGCCGGCGTGATCAACGTGGGTCTGGAAGGCACTTACCCACCGTTCAGTTTCGTCGACGCCGACGGCAAACTGGCCGGCTTCGAAGTCGAGTTCTCCGAAGCCCTGGCCAAAGAGCTGGGCGTAAAGGTTAAACTGCAACCGACCAAATGGGACGGTATTCTCGCAGCCCTGGAATCCAAGCGTCTCGACGCCGTGGTCAACCAGGTGACCATTTCCGAAGAGCGCAAGAAGAAGTATGACTTCTCCGAGCCGTACACCGTCTCCGGGATTCAGGCGCTGACCCTGACCAAGAACAAAGACACCATCAAGACCGCCGCCGACCTGGCCGGCAAGAAAGTCGGCGTCGGCCTGGGCACCAACTACGAGCAGTGGGTAAAAGAGAATGTGCCGAAGGCCGACATCCGCACCTACGAAGATGATCCGACCAAGTTCCAGGATCTGCGCGTCGGCCGCATCGACGCCATTCTGATCGACCGCCTCGCCGCGCTGGAATATGCCAAGAAGGCCAAGGACACCACCGCCGCCGGCGAAGCGTTCTCCCGTCAGGAAGCCGGTATTGCCCTGCGCAAAGGCGAGCCTGAGCTGCTGGCAGCGGTAAACAAGGCCATCGACAAGCTGCGCGCCGACGGCACACTCGCCAAGCTCTCGCAGAAATACTTCAACGCCGACGTCACTAAATAATGGAAGAAGCTTTCCAACTCGCACTGGATTCCGCGCCCTTTCTGCTCAAGGGCGCGTACTACACGGTGATTCTCAGCCTGGGCGGAATGTTCTTTGGCCTGGTCATGGGGTTTGGCCTGGCGCTGATGCGCCTGTCGCGCTTCAAACTGGTGAGCTGGATCGCCCGCATCTACGTGTCGTTCTTTCGCGGCACGCCGTTGCTGGTGCAACTGTTCGTGATCTATTACGGCTTGCCGCAATTGGGTATCGAACTCGATCCGCTGCCGGCAGCCCTGATCGGCTTCTCGCTGAACATGGCCGCCTATGCCTGTGAAATCCTGCGTTCCGCCATCAGTTCCATCGAACGCGGCCAGTGGGAAGCCGCTGCCAGTATCGGCATGACCCGGGCGCAAACATTGCGCCGGGCGATCCTGCCGCAAGCCATGCGTACGGCACTGCCACCGCTGGGCAACAGCTTCATTTCGCTGGTCAAGGACACCGCACTGGCAGCCACCATCCAGGTGCCGGAGCTGTTCCGTCAGGCGCAGCTGATTACTGCCCGTACCTTTGAAATTTTCACCATGTACCTTGCCGCCGCGCTGATCTACTGGGTTCTGGCCACGGTGCTGTCGCACCTGCAGAACCAGTTGGAAGCACGGGTCAATCGGCACGACCAGGAGTCCTGACCCAATGATTGTCGTGGAAAAACTGACAAAGCAGTTCAAGGGTCAAGTGGTGCTCAACGGCATCGATCTGCAAGTGAAGGAAGGTGAGGTGGTGGCGATTATCGGGCCCAGTGGCTCGGGCAAAACCACCTTCCTGCGTTGCCTGAATTTCCTGGAGGAACCCACCAGCGGCCGGATCAAGGTCGGTGACATCGAGATCGATGGCAGCCGCCCTTTGAACCAACAGCAGAGCCTGGTGCGTCGCCTGCGTCAGCACGTGGGCTTCGTATTCCAGAACTTCAATCTGTTCCCCCATCGGACCGCGCTGGAAAACGTCATCGAAGGCCCGATCATCGTGAAAAAAATCCCCCAGGCCGAAGCCATTGCCTTGGGTAAAAAGCTGATGGCCAGGGTCGGTCTGGCGGGCAAGGAAGACGCTTACCCGCGTCGTCTGTCCGGTGGCCAGCAACAGCGTGTGGCCATTGCCCGCGCACTGGCGATGGAACCGGAAGTGATTCTGTTCGACGAACCCACCTCGGCCCTCGACCCCGAGCTGGTGGGCGAAGTACTGGCGACCATCCGCAGCCTGGCCGAAGAGAGACGCACCATGGTCATTGTCACCCACGAAATGGGCTTCGCCCGGGACGTGGCCAACCGTGTGGTTTTTTTCGATAAAGGGGTGATCGTCGAGCAAGGCGAAGCCAAGGCATTGTTTGCCAACCCGAAGGAAGAACGGACGAAACAGTTTCTCAGTAAGTTTCTGAATAACACCCACTCCTGAAATACCCGCGCAATACAGGTTTACTTCCATGGATGGAAGTCCCCCCTTCAACCAAATCCCCCGCACATAATTGAATGTGTCCGCACTGCATAACTTCTTGTCAGCCTGCGCGATACAAATATAGGCACTGTCACAGTTTGACCACCTCTAATACTCTGGAACCTGACGTTGGTTGATCGATGTACAGCCACTGCATCATCTCCAGTAATCCTTGAGGGTTGACGGTTATGTTCGACAGATTGACATGGCTTATTAACCTCAAGGCGTAGGAACTTTCTGAATTATGCGGGATTTGGTATTTGACTAATCCACTCTATTGACACCTATTCAAGCTCACTCTTATCTAGTCTCCAGCACTTGATTCTCATCACACCCAATCATTATTTCAATTCAAGTAATGAACGGTTTTGCTGTTCGGAATCCGCATTTTTGATTTTCAGAAATGGACTTCGTTGCAAGACTTCAAGGAGAACCCATGAAAAGCCTCTCGAACAAATCCGAACTGGCTGTGCCGTCCCTGGCGCAATCACACAAGAACGGTATCAACATCACCTCGGCGGCTCACCTGCTGGTCGATGTGGCGCCCTATCCCGGCATGGATGAAGGCGACCTGATCGAACTGTTCTGGGATAACTGCTACGTGGCCTCCAGGGTGCTGAGTACCCATGATGTCGGCAATACCGTCAGCCTGCGAGTGCCGGAAAGCTTTATTGCCAACGGGGCTTCACGCATCCACTACCGGGTCATGCAAGTCGGGCATGGGGCAGCCCTGTCACCCGCAGTGCGCGTCCAGATCAAACTCGACTGCCCGGGTGGCCAACCGCCTGCAATGTTCACCGACGAAAACCAGAGCCTGGCGCCAGTAAGCCTTCCCGAGACAATTCGTCGCCAGGGGGTCAATCCGAATCAGATCAAGCGCGGCGTCCCGGTGACCATCCAGCCGTACCTGAACATGGCCGCCGACGACGAAATCACCCTGCGCTGGGGCGATGTGCGCATGGACCTGCCAAGGCTCAAAGCGTGCGACGTCGGCCAGCCGATCCAGGTCTGGGTGCCACCGGCAATCATTCTCGAAGCCGGGGAAGACCTTCGGCTGGAAGTGACTTACTGCATCCTCGATCGGGTCGGTAACAACTCGCGCTGGGCACCGCCGCGCCGGTTGAAGATTGGTTGTGCGAACCCGTACTTGAAGGCCTGGCCAAAGGAATTGCTCATGGCCGCCGAAGCCCGCAAACACTGAGATCCCCTGTAGGAGCGAAGCTTGCTCGCGAAGGCGGCCTCGAGCCGTGCAGCGCCCATGCTGACGCCTTCGCCGGCAAGCCGGCTCCTACAAGGGTGTGTGACACCTCTTCTATCCATATTCCTAAAAGTTGGTTTATTTTATTTTTATACTCGCTTAGGGTATATGCACCGGACCACCGGACATTCTTGTTTTTACTTCGCCGCAACCATCGCGGCGGTCCATGAGATGTGAGGTAGGTATGGTCCGGAACACAATCACCCCAGTGCAGATCGCCCGGGCATTGCGTGCAGCCAAGGAGTGGCACTGATGTCCAGTCTGGCCGATGCAATCGTTCAGAGTGATCTGGACATCGCCCCCTTGTTGTTGCCCGCGCAAGTCCTGCGCAACGACACCCAAGCCATCAAAGCCGCCCATGAGCTGGCGCAAGTCGCCCGCCTGCAGGCAGCCAAACGTGACCGACACCGCAAGCTGCCATGGTCGGAAATCGAACAGTTCACCCGCAGCGGGCTGGGCAGCATCGCCATCGCCCGTGAGTACGGCGGCCCACAGGTTTCATTCGTCACCCTGGCCGAGGTGTTCGCGATCATTTCCGCGGCCGACCCGGCCCTCGGGCAAATTCCGCAGAACCAGTTCGGCATTCTCAATCTGGTGCTCGGCAGCGCCACCGAATCACAGAAAAAGCAGCTGTTCAAAAGCGTGCTCGAAGGCTGGCGGATCGGGAATGCAGGGCCGGAACGCGGCACCAGAAATACCCTTGAACTCAAAGCGCGGATCACCGCCGACGGCGATGGCTTCGTCATCAACGGCCAAAAATTTTATTCGACCGGCGCCCTGTTCGCCCACTGGGTCGCGGTCAAGGCGCTGAACGACGATGGCAGGCAAGTGCTGGCCTTTGTCCGTCGCGGCACGCCGGGCCTGCGCATCGTGGATGACTGGTCCGGTTTCGGTCAGCGCACCACCGCCAGCGGCACGATTTTGCTCAACAACGTGCGGGTCGACGCCGAGCTGGTGGTGGATACCTGGAAGCTCAACGACAAGCCGAACATCCAGGGCGCAGTCTCGCAGTTGATCCAAGCGGCCATCGATGCCGGTATCGCCCGGGGCGCCATCGACGACGCCATCGAGTTCGTGAAAACCCGAGCCCGGCCATGGATCGATGCCAAGGTCGACAGGGCCAGCGATGACCTCTACGTGATCGCCGACATCGGCAAATTGAAAATCGAACTGCACGCCGCCGAAGCCTTGTTGCGCAAGGCCGGGCAGGTGCTCGACCAGGTCAGCGCCGCGCCGCTCACTGCCGAGTCCGCCGCGCGTGCCTCGATTGCCGTGGCCGAAGCCAAAGTGCTGACCACCGAGATCTCGCTGCTGGCCAGCGAAAAACTCTTCGAGCTGGCCGGCAGCCGCGCCACCCTCGCCGAATTCAACCTCGACCGCCACTGGCGCAACGCCCGCGTGCACACCCTGCACGACCCGGTGCGCTGGAAATACCACGCCGTTGGCACCTATCACCTGAACGGCACGCTGCCCGCTCGCCACTCCTGGATTTGACGACCAGAACCCTTTTGACCAGATCTCTGGAGAAACACATGACTTTTTCTCACCACGTCGCGGTCATAACCAGCGATGAGCACGCCCTGATTGTCGCCAGTGACCTGGCCGAGGATTTCAAACGCGACAGCGCCCTGCGCGACCGCGAACGCCGTTTGCCACACCCGGAACTTGAAGTGTTTTCCCGCTCGGGCCTGTGGGGCATCAGCGTGCCCAGGGAGTACGGCGGTGCCGGCGTTTCCAACGTCACGCTGGCCAAGGTGATCGCGCTGATTGCTCAGGCTGACGGCTCACTTGGACAAATTCCGCAGAACCATTTCTATGCCCTCGAAGTGCTGCGCGTGAATGGCAGCGCCGAGCAGAAAAAACGTCTGTACGCAGAGGTATTGGCCGGTCAGCGCTTTGGCAATGCACTGGCCGAACTCGGCACAAAAACCGCCCACGACCGCGTCACCCGCCTCACTCGCGATGGTGAGGGTTACCGCATCGACGGCCGCAAGTTCTACGCCACCGGCGCCATCTACGCCCAACGCATCCCGACCTCGGTGGTGGATGAACACGGCGTGCAGCAATTGGCTTTCGTGCCCCGCAACAGCAAGGGCCTGACGGTCATCGACGATTGGAGCGGTTTCGGCCAGCGCACCACCGGCAGCGGTTCGGTGGTATTCGAAGACGTCTTCGTCGCCGCCGAAGACGTGATCCCGTTCCAGAGCGCTTTCGAACGTCCGACCACCGTCGGCCCGCTGGCGCAGATTCTTCATGCCGCCATCGACACCGGCATCGCTCGCGCCGCCTATGAAGATGCGTTGCACTTCGTGCGCACCAGGACCCGGCCGTGGATCGATTCCGGCAACGACAAAGCCACCGAAGACCCCCTGACCATCAAGAGCTTCGGTCACTTGAGCATTCGCCTGCACGCCACCGAAGCGCTGCTGGAACGCGCCGGTGAATTGCTCGACAAGGCCCAGGCCCAGACTGACGCAGAGACTGTCGCCGCCGCGTCGATTGCCGTCGCCGAAGCCCGGGCCATCAGCACCGAAATTTCTCTTGCCGCCGGCAGCACGCTGTTCGAACTGGCCGGCAGTCAGGCCACGCTGGCCGAACACGGTCTGGATCGCCACTGGCGCAACGCTCGGGTGCATACCCTGCACGACCCGGTGCGCTGGAAGTATCACGCCGTCGGCAACTACTACCTCAACGATGAAAACCCGCCGTTGCGGGGGACCATCTAATGGCGACGCCTCAAACGAGCAAAAAAAAGATCCTGCTCAACGCCTTCAACATGAATTGCATCGGCCACATCAACCATGGCCTGTGGACGCATCCACGGGACAACTCCACCCAGTACAAAACCATTGAATACTGGACCGAGCTGGCACAACTGTTGGAGCGCGGGCTGTTCGATGGACTGTTCATCGCCGACATCGTCGGGGTGTACGACGTCTACCAGAACTCGGTGGACGTACCACTGAAAGAGTCGATTCAGCTGCCGGTCAACGATCCGCTGCTCCTGGTCTCGGCCATGGCCGCCGTCACCAGAAACCTCGGCTTCGGCCTGACCGCCAACCTGACCTACGAACCGCCGTACCTGTTCGCCCGACGCCTGTCGACACTCGATCATCTAAGCCGCGGCAGGGTCGGCTGGAACATCGTCACCGGCTACCTCGACAGCGCCGCCAAGGCCATGGGGCTGAGTAAACAGGTCGAGCACGATCGTCGTTACGACCAGGCCGACGAATACCTGCAAGTGCTCTACAAACTCTGGGAAGGCAGCTGGGAAGACGGCGCGGTGCTCAACGATCCAAAGCAACGGATCTACGCCCAACCGGAAAAAGTGCACAAGGTCGAGCACAAGGGCGAGTTTTATCAGGTCGAGGGTTATCACCTCTGCGAGCCGTCGCCGCAACGCACGCCGGTGCTGTTCCAGGCGGGCAGTTCCGATCGCGGTTTGCAGTTCGCAGGGCGCCATGCCGAGTGCGTGTTCATCAGCGGCCAGAACAAACCGTCGACCAAGACTCAGGTGGACAAGGTTCGCGCCAGTGCGGTCGAGGCCGGGCGCAACCCTGAGGACATCAAGGTGTTCATGGGGCTGAATGTGATTGTCGGCGCCACTGAAAAACAAGCCTGGGCCAAGCATGCCGAGTACCTGAGCTATGCCAGTGCCGAAGCCGGGGTGGCGCATTTCTCGGCGTCCACCGGGATCGATTTTTCCGAGTACGAGATCGATGAGCCGATCCAGTACGTGAAGAGCAACGCCATTCAGTCCGCCACCAAAAACCTGCAAAACAACGACTGGACCCGGCGCAAATTGCTCGAGCAACACGCCCTCGGCGGACGCTACATCACCGTGGTGGGTTCGCCTGAGCAAGTGGCTGATGAGCTGGAATCGTGGATTGCCGAAGCCGGGCTCGATGGTTTCAACCTGACACGGATCGTCACCCCGGAAAGCTATGTGGATTTCATTGAGCTGGTGATTCCGGAGTTGCAGCGTCGGGGGTCGTACAAGACGGCTTACGACAAGGGCAGCTTGCGGGAAAAGCTGTTTCGCGAAGGGGCGCATTTGCCTGAGCAACACATCGGTTCGACGTACCGCCGCTAAAAGCTTCGCTGGCAAGCCAGCTCCTACAGGGGATCTATAGCGTTCGCAGACCCTGTGTAGGAGCTGGCTTGCCAGCGAAGAGGCCCTAATAGGCACCAAAATTTAATGCACTGACTGGAAACCCCATCATGACCAAGAAACTCTTCTCGCACCCAGTCAAAGCACTGGCCCTGGCCCTCGGCCTCTTCAGCTCCACCCTCTTCGCCGCCGACGCGCCGCTGAAAGTCGGCACTACCGCCGCCTTCGCCATCCCGCTGGAAGCCGCCGTCGAAGAAGCCAAGAAACAAGGCCTGCAAGTCGACCTGGTGGAATTCAGCGACTGGATCGCCCCCAACGTCAGCCTCGCCGCCGGCGACATCGACGTGAACTACTTCCAGCACATCCCGTTCCTGGAAAACGCCAAGGCCGCCGCCGGATTTGACCTGGTGCCGTTCGCCCCGGGGATCATCAACAACGTCGGCCTCTACTCGAAACAATACAAAAGCTTCGACGAGCTGCCCGAAGGCGCCAGCGTGGCCATCGCCAACGACCCGATCAACAGCGGGCGCGGCCTGCAACTTCTCGCCAAGGCTGGCCTGATCACGCTCAAACCGGGCGTCGGCTACAAGGCCACCGAAGAAGACATCATCGCCAACCCAAAGAACATCAAAATCCTTCAGGTCGAAGCCGTGCAACTGGTGCGAGCCTATGACGATGCCGACCTGGTACAGGGCTACCCCGCCTACATCCGCCTGGCGAAGACCTTCGATGCCGGTTCTGCCCTGCTGTTCGACGGCCTCGATCACAAGGAATACGTGATCCAGTTCGTGATCCAGCCGAATAGCAAAACCGATCCACGCCTGATCAAGTTCGTCGACATCTATCAGCACTCACCCGCCGTTCGCGCAGCCCTGGACAAAGCCCATGGCAAGCTCTACCAAGCCGGCTGGGAAAGCTGAGCATGACAGCCGCTATCCAACGGCGACTGGAAATTCCAGAGCCCCGCCCTATCCCGGAGCCTGTCGAACGGACAGAACTGCACCCGGACCTTAATCGCGCCCACGTGCGCTTCATCGGTTTGGGCAAAACCTATAACGGTCAGCAGGGTCCAGTGGCGGCATTGCACGGCATCGACCTGGCGATCCAGCGCGGCGAAGTGTTCGGCATCATCGGCCGCAGCGGCGCCGGCAAGTCGTCGCTGATCCGCACCATCAACCGTCTCGAACAACCGAGCACCGGGCGGGTGCTGATCGACCAGGTCGATATCGGCGAATTCGATGAAGACCGCCTGGTAACGCTGCGTCGACGCATCGGCATGATCTTCCAGCACTTCAACCTGATGTCGGCCAAGACGGTGTGGCAGAACGTCGAGTTGCCGCTGAAAGTCGCCGGGGTGCCGAAGGAAAAACGCGAAAAGAAAGTCCGCGAACTGCTGGAGCTGGTAGGCCTGCAAGAGAAGCACAAAGCCTATCCGGCGCAGCTGTCCGGCGGGCAGAAACAGCGTGTCGGCATCGCCCGGGCACTGGTACACGACCCGGCGATTTTGCTGTGCGACGAAGCGACTTCGGCGCTGGATCCGGAGACCACGCAATCGATCCTCGGCCTGCTGCGCGAGATCAATCAGCGCCTGGGTTTGACCATTGTGCTGATCACGCATGAGATGGCGGTGATTCGCGATATCTGCGACCGGGTAGTGGTGCTGGAGCACGGACGGATCGTCGAGCAGGGCCCGGTGTGGCAAGTGTTCGGCAACCCGCAGCATGAGGTCAGCAAGACCTTGCTCGCGCCGTTGCAACACGCGTTGCCGGAAGAATTGCAAAGCCGGTTGCGCACGCAGCCGAAGTCCGCCGAGGACGCCGTAGTACTGCGACTGCAATTCACTGGAGCCGCTCACGAGGAACCAGACGTGGCCGCACTGTTCAGCGCCCTCGGTGGCCGCGTGCGCTTGCTGCAAGGCGGCGTCGAACGGATTCAGGGCCATGCCCTCGGGCAACTGCTGCTGGCGGTGACCGGTTCGTCCCTCGGCGCCGAAGAATTGCGTCAGCGCGCGGGCCAGTGGGCGCAACAAGTGGAGGTATTGGGCTATGTGGTTTGATCGGCTGCTTCAAGGTTTCATCGACACGTTTTTAATGGTCGGCGTGTCATCGCTGATCGCGCTGCTGGCGGGCATTCCGCTGGCGGTGATCCTGGTGACCAGTTCCAAAGGCGGCATCTACGAAGCACCGGCACTGAACCGAGCGCTGGGTGCGTTCGTGAACCTGTTTCGTTCGATTCCATTTTTGATTTTGATGGTGGCATTGATTCCGTTTACCCGGTTGATCGTCGGCACCACTTACGGTGTCTGGGCCGCTGTAGTGCCGCTGACCATTGCTGCCACGCCGTTCTTTGCGCGTATCGCGGAAGTCAGTTTGCGCGAGGTTGATCATGGGTTGATAGAAGCGGCGCAGGCGATGGGTTGCCGGCGTTGGCATATCGTTTGGCATGTGCTGTTGCCTGAAGCGTTGCCGGGGATTGTCGGGGGTTTCACCATCACCTTGGTGACCATGATCAACTCCTCGGCCATGGCCGGGGCGATAGGTGCCGGTGGGCTGGGGGATATTGCCTATCGGTATGGCTACCAGCGGTTTGATAGCCAGATCATGTTGACGGTGATTGTGTTGCTGGTGGTGTTGGTGGCGGTGATTCAGTTGGGTGGTGATCGGTTGGCTCGGGGTTTGAACAAGCGTTAAGCCAAGATCAAAAGCCATGGTTGATCGGTCGATCGATTGTCTGGGGATGAACAAAGCCGGGGCTGATCCAGGTCATCAGGCGCCAGTGATATCGCCTTCACGAGCAATCGAGCGTCGACCGGCTGCTCCTACAGGGAATGGCTGCGCAGCAGGCCCAGGCCTGATGGCGTATATTCGGCGAACCACATTGCCTGCGCAGCCGACCATGAAACAGACTTCCGCCGACCTCGAGCAGATCACCGCCACCACCCTAGGCCATTACGACTCTGTGGCCGAAAGTTTTCGCGAAGGCACCCGCGACCACGATGTCAGCCAGAACATCGATGCCCTGTTGCGGCATATTCAGGGTGAGGCGCCGTTCGACATTCTTGATTTTGGCTGTGGGCCGGGGCGTGATTTACAGACGTTCACGCGCATGGGCCATAACGCTGTCGGGCTGGATGGTTCGGAGAAGTTCGCGCAGATGGCGCGCGAGGACAGCGGGTGCGAGGTCTGGCAGCAGGACTTTTTGAAACTGGATCTGCCCGCCGAGCGATTCGACGGGATTTTTGCCAATGCGGTGTTGTTTCACATTCCGCGTCAGGAATTGCCGCGGGTGTTGAAGGAACTGCGTGGGGCGTTGAAACCACGTGGCGTGTTGTTCAGTTCCAATCCGCGTGGGGAAAATCAGGAGGGGTGGAACGGGCCGCGTTATGGAGCGTATCACGATCTTCAGGCGTGGCAGCAATTGCTGACCGAGGCGGGGTTTGTCGAGCTGGAGCATTACTACCGGCCGACAGGGCTGCCACGGGAGCAGCAGCCTTGGTTGGCGAGTGTCTGGCGTAGAGCTGTATAGTCAGTTCTGACGCCTTCGCTGGCAAGCCAGCTCCTACATTTGACCGCGTGAGTTTGAACGACGAGGACCGATACAAGGAGCTGGCTTGTCGGATCGCCGCACCGCAGCGATGAGCGCGCAGCGCTCGCCTTTATGCCGCCTCTTTCTTCGGCTCGCGAATCTTGTACCAGGCCACATACAGCGCCGGCAAAAACAGCAGCGTCAGCAAGGTGGCGATGATGATCCCGCCAATCATCGCGTAAGCCATCGGCCCCCAGAACACTTCCCGGGCGATCGGGATCATCCCCAGGCTCGCCGCTGCCGCCGTCAGCAGAATCGGTCGACGCCGATGCTCGGTCGCTTGCAGCACCGCGTCCCACGGTGCGTAGCCGTCCTTCTCGAACGACTCGATCTGGGTCACCAGAATCACCGAGTTGCGGATGATGATGCCGATCAGCGCCAGAATGCCGAGGATCGCCACGAAGCCCATGGGCGTACCGGTCGGGATCAGCGCCAGCACCACGCCGATCAGGCCCAGGGGCGCGACGCTGGCCACCAGGAACAGCTTCTGCACGCTGTGCAACTGGATCATCAGGAAAGTCGCCATCAGGAACAGCATCAACGGCACCACCTTGGCGATCGGCCCCTGGGCCTTGCCGCTTTCCTCGACCGTACCACCGGTAGCGACCTTGTAGCCCACCGGCAAACTGGCGGCGAATTTCTCGATGTCCGGTTTCAGCTGCTTCACCAGGTCAGTCGGCTGGATCTCGTCACGCACCGCAGCCTTGATAGTGATGGTCGGCTTGCGGTCACGGCGCCAAACCAGCGGTTGTTCAAGCTCATAACGCACGGTGGCGAACGCCAGCAGCGGAATGGAGGTGCCGCCCGGTGTGACGATTTGCAGATTCTGCAGGGTTTCCGGCGTACCGCGCTCCGCGTCGATCGCGCGACCCACGACATTGATCAGGTAGATATCGTCATCGACCTGGGTCACGGGCGCGCCGACCACGATGCTGTTCATCAGGTTGGCCACATCTTCCGACGACAGCCCCAGTTGCCGCGCCTTGTCCTGGGCGATGTCGATGCGCAGGACTTTGCCCGGCTCGTTCCAGTCGAAAATGATCTCGCCGATGTGCGAGTTCTTATCCAGTTCGGTGGCCAGGGCGATCGCGTGCTTGCGCACCTGATCGATGTCCTTGCCGCTGACCCGGTACTGCATCGGCCGTCCCACCGGCGGGCCCATTTCCAGTGCCTGGACATAGCTGCCGATGCCGACGAAGTCTTTGCGCAGCCGTTCACGCAAGCGCTGGCTCAAGGCGGTGCGCGACTCCAGGCCTTTGCTGACGATGATCAACTGCGCGTAGTACGGATTTTGCAGTTGCTGGTCCAGAGGCAGGTAGAAACGGATCGCACCTTCGCCGATGTAGGTGCTCCAGCGCACGATGTCCGGATCGTCCTTGAGGGTCGCTTCGAGCTTGTCCACGGCTTTGCGGGTTTCGGCGATCGAGGCATTTTGCGGCAGGTTGAGGTCCACCAGGATTTCCGGCCTGTCGGAGGACGGGAAAAACTGGTTCTGCACGAACTGCATGGAGAACACCGACGCCGCGAACAGCGCAATGGTGATGCCGATGGCCCACCAGCGGTTGCGCATGGCCCAGAGCATGCCGTAATTGAACGTGCGGCCGATGCGACCGGGTTCTGCGTCATGGGGTTTCACGTTGGCGCTGAGGATGTGCACGCCGATCACCGGCGCAAACAACACCGCGACCACCCATGACACCAGCATCGCCACGGCGATCACCGCAAACAGGGTAAAGGTGTACTCGCCCGCCGAACTGGCATTCAAACCGATAGGCACAAATCCGGCCACTGTCACCAAGGTGCCGGTGAGCATCGGGAATGCGGTCGAGGTGTAGGCGAACGTGGCCGCCTGCTCCTTGGTTTCGCCCATTTCCAGCCGGGTGACCATCATCTCCACCGTGATCATTGCGTCGTCCACCAGCAGGCCGAGGGCGATGATCAGCGCGCCGAGGGAAATCCGCTGCATGGTGATGCCACTGTACTCCATGAAGATGAAGACCATCGCCAACACCAGCGGAATCGAGCACGCCACCACCAGCCCGGCACGTACCCCGAGGCTGACGAAGCTGACGACCAGCACGATGACCACTGCCTCGAACAAGGCGCTGGTAAAGCCGCCGACCGCTTTTTCCACCACCTCCGCCTGGTCGGAAACGGTGTGCACGCCGACGCCCACCGGCAGGTCGGCGGTCAGGTCATTCATGCGCTGGTGCAGGGCCTTGCCGAACGCCTGAATGTTGCCGCCTTTTTTCATGGCGATGGCCAGGCCGATGGCGGGTTGACCATTGAAGCGAAATTGCGGTGTCGCCGGGTCGACGTAACCCCGGCTTATTTCAGCGATGTCGGCCAGACGATAGAAGCGATCGTTGAGCCTTAAATTGACGTTGGCCAGGTCTTTCTCGGACTCGAACTGACCGGACGTGCGCACGGAGATCCGCTCCGGACCGGCCTCGATCACCCCGGCCGGGGTCACCGCGTTCTGCGATTGCAGGCTCTGCACGACCTGGCGCTGATCAATGCCCAGCGCCGCCAGTTTGCGGGTGGAGAAATTCAGGTAGAGCACTTCATCCTGCTCACCGATCATCTCGACCTTGCCCAGCCCCGGCACTTCGCGGATCTGGGCACGGACCTGTTCGACGTAATCGCGCAACTGGCGCATCGACAAACCGTCGGCAGTAAAGGCGTAGACCGAGCCGAACACATCACCGAATTCGTCGTTGAACCCCGGCCCTTGCAAGCCCTTGGGGAACTGCCCGCGAATGTCGTCGATCTTCTTGCGCACCTGGTACCAGATTTGCGGAATATCCTTGGCACTGGTGGTGTCGCGCAGGTACACGAAGACCGTCGATTCGCCGGGCCGGGTGTAGCTTTTCACATAGTCGAGCGAGTCGAGTTCTTCGAGTTTTTTCTCGATGCGGTCCGTGACCTGCTTGAGGGTTTCTTCCTGGGTCGCACCCGGCCAGCGCGTCTGGATCACCATGGTCTTGATGGTGAACGAAGGGTCTTCTTCGCGGCCGAGGTTCATGTACGAGAACACGCCCATCAGCAGCGCGACGAACATCAAATACCAGACGAACGACTGATGCTTGAGGGCCCATTCGGATAAGTTGAAACTCCCTTTCATTGTGGGCTGTCCTCGTCGATTTTCACTTTCTGCCCCGGCTTGAGGCTGTTCACGCCCGCACTGACGACCCGCTCGCCAGACTTCACGCTGTTGGTCAGGACCACGGTACTGTCAGTCCGGCTGACGAGGCTGACGTCCCGCGGCGAAACGGTGTGCGTCTGTGGATCGACGACCCAGATCCGCGATTTGCCATCCACCTCTTGCAGCACGCTCAGCGGCAGTTCGATGCGCGGTTTGATCGCGGAGCTGAGGGTCACGCTGATCGCCGTGCCCAGGCGAAAACCAGGTGGAGTGTCAGTCAGGCTCAGGCGGGCACGACGGGTACGGGTCGCACTTTGCGCCTGGGGTTCTATTTCGCGAACGATGGCGGTGGTGGTGATCCTCGGGTCCAGTTGTGCGGCGACCTGGAACACCACGTCCGCCGGTAATTGGTCGACCAGGGTGTCGGGCAGGTCGATCACGGCTTCCTTGATGTCCGGCTGCGCCAGGGTCACCACTTGCTGGCCGGCCGTCACCACTTGCCCGGCTTCGGCGTTCCATGCAGTGACGATGGCTTTGTGGTCGGTGCGCAGTTCGACGTAGTCGAGTTGATCCTTGGCTTGATCGACCGCCGCCCTGGCCTGGTCGAGGGAGGCCTGGGTGGTTTTGAGGTCGGTCTGCGCGATGTCCAGTTGGGCCTGCGCACCGACCCCGCGATCGAACAGTTCCTGCTGGCGGCGGGCGTTGGCCTGGGCGTTGATCAACTGCGCCTGGACGCGAGCCAGATCGCCCTGGGCCGAGCGCAACTGGTTTTGCTGGTCGGTGGGGTCAAGCGTTGCGAGCAAGGCGCCCTTCTCGACTTCGGCGCCGACATCGACGTTGCGGCTGGCGATGCGACCCGGCACGCGGAAACCGATATTACTTTCATAGCGGGCCTGGATGCTGCCGGCGAAGCGGCCGAGATTTTCCTCGTCCAGTGCCTGGACCTTGATCGACAACACCGGGCGTACCGGCTCCGGTGGCGGTTCTTTTTTCGAACAGGCCACCAGCATTCCAACGCAGAGCACCCACATCAGACGCTTCATGGCTGGGCTCCCGCGCCTAAGTCCTTGTAAGTGTTTTCGGCAATCTCCACCTTCACGCCGGGATGCAGCAGCTGGCCGCCAGCGATGACGACTTTTTCGCCACCCTTGAGGCCAGCGCTGATGACGACATTGCCGGTGAGGTAACGGCCGACGGTGACGGTGTGCAGCTGCGCCTTGCCTTCGTCGTCCACCAGCCACACGGCCGGGTCGCTGAGGTTCTTGGTCAATGCCGACCAGGGCAATTCTACGGCGGATTTGCCCGGCGTCTTGGCCGTGGCACTCACTACCGAGCCAAGCTGCATGCCTTCCGGCAGGCCGTTGAGGCTGACCTTGACCTGCACGGTACCGGTCTGCGCAGACACTGCCGGGGTGACTTCACGCACGGTGCCAGTGGTCTTGATCGTCGGGTTTTCGAGCAGGCTGACCACCACCGACTTATCCGTCGGCGGTTCGGCCAACAGCGATTCATAGACGTTGAACACCGCGTCGCGCTCACCGTCCCGGGCCAGACTGAAAATCGGCACCGTGGCCTGCACCACCTGGCCGACTTCGGCCTGGCGGGCGGTAATGATCCCCGGCGCGTCGGCAATCAACGCGGTATAGCTCAGTTGTTCGCGGGCATTGGCCAATTGTGCCTGGGCGGCCGCCAGGGCGCTTTGACTACTGCGCAAGGCGGCTTGGGCGGAATCGTATTCGCTTTGGCTGGTGTAGCCCTTGGGCAGGAGTTTTTGCTGGCGCACGAAAGCGGCGGCGGTCTGTTTGACCCGCGCCTGTTCGGCAACCACTTGCGCCTGGGCCGAATCGACGCTGGTTTGCAGGTCCTTGGGGTCGAGCCTGGCCAGCACCTGTTTGGCCGTCACCCGATCACCGACATCGACTGTGCGCTGGATGATCTTGCCAGCGACGCGAAACGACAACTCCGTCTGCACCCGCGCCTGGACATCACCGGTGAGGGTCACCGAGGCCGCGTAGTCCGCCGACTTGACCTCCTGCACGAAAACCCGCGGACGCTCCTTTTCGACCTGGGGTTTCTCGCCGCAGGCGCTCAGCAGAGCCAGGAAACTCAGGCCAACCACTGTTTTCAATCCGGGACCAGCCATGCAGACTCCTTTGCGTTGTACGGGCGTGCCAGTTCGATACCACTGTGAGCTTATAACAGGGTTCCACCTTCGCCTACGCTGACATGCATTTCCTCCTACAAGGGTTGCATATAGGTCCTACACGTCAAATTCGCCAATGCGGTTATCCTTATGCCGTTTCGGGACCACGGAGAACGTCCTTTCATGCTCAAAACCCTCGCGGTCGCCAATTACCGCTCGATCAATAAACTGGTGATTCCGCTGGGCCGGTTGAACCTGATCACCGGCCCCAACGGCAGTGGCAAATCCAACCTCTACCGCGCGTTGCGCCTGCTGGCCGAAACCGCCCAGGGTGGCGTGGTCAATGCCCTCGCTCGCGAAGGTGGGCTGGATTCGACCTTCTGGGCCGGCCCGGAAAACATCAGCCGACGCATGCGCAACGGCGAAGTGCCGATCGAGGCGACTGTTCGACAGGGCGTCAAACGCCTGCGCCTGGGGTTTGCCGGGGAAGACTTCAGTTATTCCATCGCGCTGGGTCTGCCGGAAAAAACTCTTTCCTGTTTTTCCCTGGACCCGGAAATCAAAAAGGAATGCATCTGGTCCGGGCCTTTCTATCGCCCAGCCAGCCTGCTGGTGGATCGCGACGGCCCGATGATTCGTGCACGTGAAGGTCGCGGCTGGGAAGTACTGACCCGGCACACGCCGAATTTCGACAGCCTGTTCGATCAGGTCGGCAGCTTTCGCACTTCGCCGGAAGTCTTGCAGCTGCGGGAGTTCATCCGCCGCTGGCGCTTCTACGATCATTTTCGCAGCGACGCCGATGCGCCGGTACGTCAACCGCAATTGGGCACTCGCACGCCGGTGCTGCACCACGATGGTCGTGATCTGGCTGCCGCGTTGCAGACCATCCGTGAAATCGGAGATCCAGAGGCTTTGCAGACGGCAATCAGTGACGCGTTCCCTGGCGCGCGATTGAGCATCGCGCCGTTGCAGGGCGGACGGTTTGCCATCGAGTTTTATCAGGAAGGGTTGTTGCGACCGTTATCGGCGGCCGAGTTGTCCGACGGGACGTTGCGCTACTTGCTGCTGGTTGCAGCGCTGCTGACGCCTCGCCCCCCTTCGCTGATGGTGCTGAACGAGCCGGAAACCAGCCTGCACCCGGACCTGTTGCCGGCGTTGGCGCGGTTGATTATTCGGGCGTCGGAACAGTCTCAGGTGTGGGTGGTGTCCCATGCTCGGCGACTGATTTCGGCGTTACAGGAGGATGAGGAATGCAATTGCATCGTACTGGAGAAGACATTAGGCCAGACCGGGATTGTCGGGCAGCGCATGCTGGATGAGCCGGCTTGGTATTGGCCGGATTGAATCGCAACTGAATCGCTCACGAATGATGATTACGCCGAATGTTTAGGGCGTGCTGCACTTGCGCATTATAGCCATGTTGAATACGCATGAGTCGTTAAAAATCGATGGGGTGCAGTGTGGAGGGGTCAGCGTGAGGCGTTAGAGGAGGAGCTGAGCGACGCGCCTGACGGAGGGGTATACGAGGTATTCTCACCATTGCAACTGTTGTTTGGTTGATCGAGGCGCGCTGTGCTGCAGCCTTGTTCAATCTGTACCCCTGTAAGCTGAAACCCACCGAGCTGATTGTGCCTGCTAGTGAGATAACGCTCAGTGCCACGGCAGCAATGATTAGCGCATCTTGAGCGCTACTACCCGGATCAGCCGCGTTGATACTTGCTCTTGCCATTCCCACGCCGGCTCCAGCAAAACCTGCAACGGTTCCTACGGCACCTGCTTGGACGGCTTTTTTCGAGGCCGCAGCAGAAGCGGGGACGCTCGTAACCTTCAAATCCTTGAACGCGAGTCCCGTCGAGAACAATCCGACCCCCGCTGAAACCAGGCCCAGAGCAGCCAGCCCCACTATCAACCAGGGTTGCCAGGTTTGCTCGGTTGCTTGCCCTGTCGGATCTCTGAAGCTCACCGGATTGCCAAGGCAATACGCATACGAGTTGAGCCCACCGCGACCGAATGGGCTCAGTTTGTCAGGGCTGTTGAAACGCATCAGCACCGGATTGAAGGCCCGATGACCATTGCCTAGCAAGTAATGGCCGGTGACCGGATCGACCGCTTCGCCGTTGAAACCCAGAAGACTACCGAGACCGCGATCAACCCGGCGATGACCGTAAGCCGTATATACCTGCTGCACAGGTCCGGCAAGGTCGGTAACACGCAACACGGACCGTTGTTGATCGGTGGCCAGCAACTGACTGTGGGAGTTGTCGCCTTCACTCGTTTGCAGCGCCAGCAGTTGAGTGCCGTGCTGCAATACGCTCTGGCTGCAGAGGCCTTGAATCTCGGTTGCCAGATGCTCGAGACGATAAAACCTTTGCACCGTCGCTTGCCCGACAGGCTCAAGCCCGGTCAGCTGATCCAGTGCGTTGTAGTGATAACGACACGAGCCGCAATTGAACGTTTCCATTACAGACCCCCTCACCGCCAGGCACTCAGTGTGCACCAACGACGGCACCCCGCCACCTAGTAGAACTGCTAGGTAGCCAGATGAGGAATTATCGCGTAGTCAGATCAATCACCCGCTCCCACTCTCGACAATCACGCCTTGCGGCTTGGTTCATCGCGCAATTCGCTTCTGCATAAAAAACGCCGACGCTGTATTAGCCGTCGGCGTTGAAACCTTGAAGGGGTTTACCTCAAAAATCAGAACGCCGGCAGTACCGCGCCACTGTATTTCTTCTCGATGAAAGCCTTCACTTCAGGACTGGTCAAGGCTTTGGCCAGTTTCTGGATGGCGACGCTGTCCTTGTTGTCCGGACGAGCCACCAGGAAGTTCACGTAAGGCGAATCGGCGCCTTCGATCACCAGCGCGTCTTTAGCCGGGTTAAGACCCGCTTCCAGTGCGTAGTTGGTGTTGATCATGTCCAGGTCGACCTGGTCCAGAACACGCGGCAACATCGCGGACTCAAGCTCCTTGAACTTGAAGTTGTGCGGGTTCTTGGCGATGTCTTTCGGGGTAGCCAGGGCGTTTTTCGGGTCTTTCAACTCGATCAGGCCAGCCTTCTGCAGCAGGATCAGGGCGCGGCCACTGTTGCTGCCTTCGTTCGGGATCGCAATGGTTGCGCCGTCTTTCAGCTCAGCCAGGGTTTTGACTTTCTTCGAGTAGCCGCCGAACGGTTCGACGTGCACGCCGATCACGGTCACCAGGTTAGTACCTTTGCCTTCGTTGAAGCTTTTCAGGTACGGCAGGGTCTGGAAGTAGTTGGCGTCCAGACGCTTCTGGTCGACCTGCACGTTCGGCTGAACGTAGTCGGTGAAGACTTTGATTTCCAGGTCCACGCCTTCTTTGGCGAGGGTTGGCTTGATCAGTTCCAGAATCTCGGCGTGCGGGACCGGCGTCGCCGCAACCACCAATTTCTCGCCAGCCTGGGCCAGGCCCGCCGTCAGGGCAGCCGCCAGTGCGGTGAACAACAGAACCTTTTTCATACAGTGTCCTTATCGAAAATCGCGGTCGTCATCGACGACGGCTATTAATACAGGTGCCAGTGAAGTGCTATCGCTGGCGTGACGCGGACAATACCGGGATTTTTTATTCCCGAACAATATCTTTTATTCACTTTCATATTCCATTTTATTCATACAGCTCTGGCTGGCTCATTCCCTGTAGGAGCGAGGCTTGCCCGCGAAAGCGTCCTTCCTGACACACCGCGTCGACTGGTTCGCGAGCAAGCTTGCTCCTACACGAGCGCCGCATGACCTGTAGGAGCGAGGCTTGCCCGCGAAAGCGTCCTTCCTGACACACCGCGTCGTCTGGTTCGCGAGCAAGCTTGCTCCTACAAGAGCGCCGCATGACCTGTAGGAGCGAGGCTTGCCCGCGAAAGCGTCCTTCCTGACACACCGCGTCGCCTGGTTCGCGAGCAAGCTTGCTCCTACACGAGCGCCGCATGACCTGTAGGAGCGAGGCTTGCCCGCGAAGGCGTCCTTCCTGATACACCGCGTCGTCTGGTTCGCGAGCAAGCTTGCTCCTACATGAGCGCCGCATGACCTGTAGGAGCGAGGCTTGCCCGCGAAAGCGTCCTTCCTGACACACCGCGTCGCCTGGTTCGCGAGCAAGCTTGCTCCTACACGAGCGCCGCATGACCTGTAGGAGCGAGGCTTGCCCGCGAAAGCGTCCTTCCTGACACACCGCGTCGCCTGGTTCGCGAGCAAGCTTGCTCCTACACGAGCGCCGCATCTTTCAAGAGTTGTTTCAGTGCTGCTTGTTCGCTGGCAGTGCCTTTGCTGAGGATATGCTTCAGTTGCCGCTCGATCGCCACCAGCGAGGCTGGTACTTCAGGCAGATTCAAATGCTCCGGCAAAATCTCGTCACCCGTGCTCACCAGCAACGCAAAATGAATGACGTTTTCCAGCTCTCGAGTGTTGCCCGGCCAACTGTGCTGCTCCAGCACATGCTGCGCAGCTTCGCTGATCAGCGGCACCGGCAAATCGAGTCGCTGGCTGTAGATGCCGAGAAAGTACTCGGACAGTGACAGGATATCCCCCACTCGCTCACGCAATGCCGGCAGTTCGAGCTGACCCTCACTGAGGTAGTGATAAAGCCGCTCATGGAATTTCCCGGCAGCAACCGCCTGGGCCAGATCGATGCTGGTGGCGGCCACCAGGCGCACGTCCACCGGACTCGGCTGCTGAGCTCCGACGCGGGTGACTTCGTGGTTTTCCAGGGCGGCGAGCAGTTTGATCTGGATCGGCAGCGGCAGGTCGCCGATCTCGTCCAGATAGAGCGTCCCGCCATTGGCCGAACCGAACCAGCCCGCGCGGCTGCTGGCCGAACCGCTGTAGCTGCCAGCCGCATAGCCGAACAATTCGGCATCGGCGTAAGTGGGGCTGATCGCACCGCAATTCACCGAAACGAACAAGCCGCCGCGATCACTGGCCCGATGAATGTGCCGCGCCAGCAACTCTTTACCGCTGCCGGTTTCGCCACGGATCAACACGCAGATCGAACGCGGCGCCAGTTGTTCCAGCTCCTGACGCAACTGGCGCGAGCGCGGATCGACGAACACCAACGCCTTGGCGCGGATGCTCAGGGGACTTTTTTCTGCATCGGGGAAAGTCAGCAGCGGCTGACCGAAGGCTTCGAAACTCATGGCAGGCTCCCGCCCAAAACCGCCGGGAGACGGGGGCGATTTAAAAAAAATTAGGTTCAAGCTCGGCGCAGGGCGTGGTGTTCCATGCGATTTTGCAGTCGATAGAGGTAGGCAAACCCCTGCTCCCAGCGCTGATGACCGGACTTAACGTTGATGTGTCCGGCCCCTGACAAAATCCCCGCCTCGGCCCCCCAGTTACGGGCCAGCTCCAATGCACGGGGCGCACTCACGGCGCTGTCATTGTCCGAGCTGACGACCTGGCTAGGAAACGGCAGAAGGTGGGTCGGGATCGGCGCGAAATTGCGCAAGGCTGGCGCACATGCCGGGCGCTCGACGTCCGCAGGCGCCACCAGCAAGGCGCCGCGGACCTGACGTAAAAACTGCACAGGCGCAGTGGCGGCCCAATGGGCAACGGTAATGCAGCCCAGGCTATGGGCGATCAGGATCACTGGCGTGCTGTCCGCGGCAATTGCCTCGGCCAGCGCAGCGACCCAGTCTTCGCGACGGGGTGTCAGCCAGTCGGCCTGCTCCACCCGTGCGCTATTCGGCAGGCTGCTCTGCCAGTGGCTTTGCCAATGATCTTCTGACGATCCTTGCCAGCCCGGCACAATCAGGTAGCGAATTGATTCGTTGCGCATGGGGAGCTCTCCTGCTGCGTGTCTGTTCCCGGTCAGTATAAGGAGGAGAGTTATATCCGTTAAGGAATAAGAAGCTATTTATTAAGGTCCAAATGGAATATTAAGTGAAAAACCTGTAGGAGCAGGCTTGCCAGCGAAAGCGGTATTTCTGGCAAAGCATTATCGCCTGACAGAAAGCATTCGCTGCGCCGCGGCGATCTGACAAGCCAGCTCCTCCAGGCTCTTTATGCCCGGAATAAAAAAGGGACCGCACCCTGCCAAGGAGACGGTCCCGGAAACTGATAATCCAGCGAAGGACACCTGCAGCGTTGCGAGGTGAGCTTCCAGTAAATGTTTAGCGTGCAAAGGTTTCGGTTTGATGAACTCGCTGTTCGGCGCTTGGCTTTGTTGAACTCATCATTGCTCAAACTTATTATTCTTTAAAAGAATATTTAGAATTATTTATAGATCAATAAGAAATATACGGACCAAGCCGAGCACCGACCTCCTCAGCCATGTTGACTGATCAGGCCTGTGCCGATCGCACGCTTTCAATGGTCTGCCGCTCCTTGCGCACAAACCGGTTCGCCCGCCCGAATGTCCCGAAATCGTTGAACCGCACCCCCATCTCGCGCATCACCTCCATATCGGTTTCCGTGCCGGAGACCTTGTGATGGGTGAGGTGCAAGTGGCGGCGAATCCACGGATTGATCGTGCTCGGCCGCGCGAGCCAGACCAGGCCCATCATCAAGGCGTGCGGCCCCCGTTGTTTACGGAAGTACATGCTATGTATCAGATCGTGTTCCAGCTCATGGGTCAGCGATGCAAAGAACGCGTTGAGCCACAGGCACACCCACCAGGCCATGTGGCCGGTGATGTAGAGCGTCGCCGAGCCGATCATCCCGGCCAGGGCGAAGGCCAGGATGCCTACGCCCAGGGCATCCTGATGGTTGAGAATCGGGTAGCGCCGTCGCAGTTCGACGCCCTTGGCCAGCACCACCTCACGGATATGCGCCGAACGCTGTGCTGCATTCAGTCGCTGGGGGCTTGCAGAAGTACCGTCCATGCTTCCATCCTCTGGTTATTGATGCTCGCATCCTGCCTTGTGATCCCTCGCGAGGCGGTAACCGTGAACGCCAACCTGTTGACCGGAAGCGCCAATCAGCATGACTGAACCGACCTCCCTCGCCAGCTGGACCCGCGCCCTGCGCAAGCAACTCGATGCGCTTGGCCTCGACAGCACTGCACTGTGCCAGCAGGCGGGGCTTGACCCGCAACTGATGGACGACCCGAACGCCCGTTACCCGTTGTCCGGAACGACGCGCCTGTGGGAAATCGCGGTGCAGGTCAGCGGTGACCCGGCGATCGGTTTGCGGGTGTCGCGCTTTGTCAGCCCGACCACGTTTCACGCGCTCGGTTATGCGCTGGTGGCCAGCGGCAGTCTTCGGGAAGTATTCGAGCGCATCGTGCGTTATCACCAGGTGGTCAGCGATGCCCTGGAACTGGAGCTGATCCGCGCCGAAGACCGCTACCGCTTCCGCCTGAAAATCCCGCCCGGCAATCCGGCCCCGGCTTTCGAAGCCATCGATGCCTTCGCGGCGATTTACGTGCGCACCTGTCGCAACCGTCTCGGGCGCGACTATGCGCCACTGGCGGTGTATCTGCGGCGCCCGGAACCCAGCGACTCACATCAATGGCACAAGGTCTTTCGCTCGCCGGTGTACTTCGCCGCCGATGAAGATCGCCTGGAGTTTGCCTTGGTGGATTTCGACAGCCACCTTGACGATGCCAACCCGGAACTGGCCGAGCATAACGAAGCGGTGCTCAAGCGCACGCTCGCGCAACTCAAGCCCCTGACCTGGGAGCGCAAGGTGCGCGACGCCATTGAAGAGCAATTGCCCGAAGGCGAACCCAGCGCCGAACGCATCGCCCAGGCCCTGCACCTGAGCTTGCGCAGCCTGCAACGGCATCTGGCGGACGAAGGCTGTCGGTTCGATACGCTGCTCAATGAAAGTCGCGAAAACCTGGCGCTGCTGCACCTGCGTGACCCGCAGTGTTCGTTGAGTGAGATCAGCTATTTGTTGGGGTTTGCCGATACCAGTAGCTTCAGTCGCGCGTTCAAGCGCTGGACAGGAATGACGCCGGGGCAGTTTCGGGAGGGGTTGCAGTGACAGATCTGGAAGGTATGTTGCCTCGTCCGGCCTCATCGCGAGCAAGCCAGCTCCCACATTCGATCACATTTCTTCAGTAAGAACACGGTCAAACGTGGGAGCGGGCTTGCTCGCGAAAGCGGTGGCCCATTCGCCGCAAAAACTTCAGCGCCCCCGATCCCGCCGCAACAACTTGCGCACCCGCGCCACCAGCTCGCTCACGGCGAATGGCTTGAGCAGATAATCATCTTCATGCAACTCCAGCCCCCGCAGGCGATCCTCGATGCCATCCCTGGTTGTGAGAAACAGCACCGGCGTATCGCCGAGCTTGCGGATCTGTTGCAGTAACTGCCAGCCGTTGAGCCCCGGCAGCATCACGTCGAGGATGATCAGCTCGTACTCGCCGGACTCGATAAAACGACGGCCAGCCATCCCGTTGACGGCCACATCCACCGCATAACTCGCCTCGCTCAGGCCTTTGGCCAAAAGCCTGGCGAGCTCAGGCTCGTCTTCCACTAACAGCACACGCATGGCACACCTCGATTGTCGTCATCACAGGCTAGGCGTGTTCGCGGACAAAGCCCACTACTACCGGCAGGTTTCAGATAATTGCCAACGCCCGCAGTCGCGCGGCATCCACTATCTCGATTTCGCCGTACCGCAAATTCACAATCCCCCGCCCCTGCAAATCCTTGAGGATCTGGTTGGTGGTCTGGCGCGACAGGGACAACATTGAAGCAAGCTGCTCCTGTGGCAATTGCAACAAACGTCGTGGCGAGTCGATTTCGCCGTAACCCTGCGCAATCATCAGTAAGCGGTGGGCCAGGCGCGCCGGGGTCGGCATCAGGCTCAGCTGTTCGAGGCTGATGAAGGTCAGGCGCAGTTTGTGGCTCATCAGCAATGCCAGTTGCCGCCAGTACACCGGCTCATCGTCGAGTAACGCCAGCAATACGGCCTGCGGTATATGCAATAGCACGCAATGTCCCATGCCGAACGCATCGTGGGTGCGCAACTGACCGTCGAACAGGCAGATTTCGCCGAACCAATGGGGTTGCTCCACCAGACTCAGCAACGCCTCCTTGCCCTGCTCGCTCACCGCCCCGATGCGCACCGAGCCTTCGAGCACCGCATACAACCCGCACGGTGGATCGCCGCGCTGGAACAGCCGTTGCCCCGGTAGCAGACGCCGGACACGCGCGGCTATCAGCAGACTATCCTGAAAGGAAACAGGTAACTGGCTGAACCACTGGCCGCTCATCAGGCGTGGACGCCAGACCTGCATATCCATGAAAACTCCTTTGAGATTGTCGCCTGGCTGACAGAGTGAATGGTGTACCCGGGGCATGATCCATCACCCTACAGGAGGAACAACAATGAAAAGCCTCGTCGACCATCTCAGTCAATATGCGACCTACCATCGTGATCCACGCAATATTGCCACCCACTTCATCGGCATTCCGCTGATTGTCGTGGCGGTGGCAGTGTTGCTGTCCCGTCCGCAATGGGCCGGAGGCTGGCTGTCACCGGCGGTGTTGGTAGCGCTGGCGTCGGCGTGGTTTTACCTGCGCCTGGAACTGCGCCTCGGGGTGTTGATGAGCGTGTTGCTCGGGCTGTGTATTTGGTCAGGTCAGGTGTTGGCGCAGCAGAGCACGCTGGTCTGGCTGGCGAGTGGCATCGGGATGTTTGTGATTGGCTGGGCGATTCAGTTTGTCGGTCATCACTATGAAGGACGCAAACCGGCGTTTGTCGATGATGTGACGGGGTTGATTGTCGGGCCGTTGTTTGTGGTGGTGGAGTTGGCGTTTTTGCTGGGGCTGCGGCGGGAGTTGAAAGAACAGATCGAGGCGCGGGCGGGTGGTGTGCGTTTGCGCCAGGATAACGCTGCGGCGTAGGACGCCATCGCGAGCACGCTCGCTCCCACAGGGCTTTCGTCATTCATGAACACGATGGTGACCTGTAGGAGCTGGCTTGCCAGCGATCAACGATAACGCGCAGTGTCAGACACTCCGCCATCGCCGGCAAGCCGGCTCCTGCAAAGGTTAGAGGTTGGCGACTTTCTGCCAGACCTTCGGCTTGAAGAACAGCGTCTCGCCCTTCGCCAACCCGATCAGGCTGTCGTGATCCTTCACCACTTCCGCTTCGATCAAATCGCTCTGGCCTTCAACCTTCAACGTTACCCGAGTCGTCGCGCCCAATGGGCGGATATCCCGGACCTCGGCCGCGTGATGATCTTCCAGTTCATGGCGCGACAGCGACACTTCGTGAGGACGGAACAGCACATGGTTGTCTTCACCCAGATGCAGACGGTTCGAGTCGCCAAGGAAGTGGTAGACGAAATCGCTGGCGGGGTTTTCGTAGACGTCGCCCGGTGAACCGATCTGCTCGATCACACCCTTGTTCATCACCACGATGCGGTCGGCGACTTCCATGGCTTCTTCCTGGTCGTGGGTCACGAAGACCGACGTCAGGTTGATGTCTTCGTGCAGCCGTGCGAGCCAGCGGCGCAGTTCTTTACGGACCTTGGCGTCGAGGGCGCCAAACGGCTCGTCAAGCAGCAGGACCTTCGGCTCTACCGCCAGGGCGCGGGCCAAGGCAATCCGTTGACGCTGACCGCCGGACAGCTGTTCCGGATAGCGATCCGCCAACCAGTCCAGTTGCACCATGTTCAGCAGTTCGTGGACTTTCACCGCGATCTGACTCTCGCTGGGGCGCTGGTTTTTCGGTTTCATGCGCAGGCCGAACGCGACGTTGTCGAACACGGTCATGTGGCGGAACAGGGCGTAGTGCTGGAACACGAAGCCGACGTTGCGATCACGCACGTCGTGGCCGGAAACGTCTTCACCGTGAAACACGATGCTGCCCTTATCCGGTGTTTCCAGGCCGGCGATGATCCGCAACAGCGTGGTTTTGCCACAACCGGAGGGGCCGAGCAGCGCAACCAGCTCGCCGCTCTGGATGTCCAGGCTGATGTTGTCCAGCGCCTTGAACGCATTGAAATTCTTGCTGACGTTACGCACTTCGATCGACATGACTTATTCCTCCGCGGCGCTGGCGCGCAGGCGGTTGATACGGTTTTCGCTCCACTGCTTGAGCAGCAGGATGAAGAGCGCCAGGATCAGCAACAGGCTCGCCACGGCGAACGCGGCCACGTGGTTGTATTCGTTGTAGAGGATCTCGACGTGCAGCGGCAAGGTGTTGGTCACCCCGCGAATGTGCCCGGAAACCACAGACACCGCACCGAACTCACCCATGGCCCGCGCGGTACACAACACCACGCCGTAGATCAGGCCCCATTTGATGTTGGGTACGGTGACGTGCCAGAACATCTGCCAGCCATTGGCCCCGAGCAGGCGCGCGGCCTCTTCTTCCTGGGTGCCTTGTTCCTGCATCAGTGGAATCAGCTCGCGGGCCACGAACGGCACGGTGACGAAAATTGTCGCCAGCACGATGCCCGGCAAAGCGAAGACGATCTGGATGTCGTGGTCCTGCAACCATGGCCCGAACAAGCCCTGGGCGCCGAACATCAGCACGTACACCAGGCCGGCGATCACCGGCGACACCGAGAACGGCAGGTCGATCAGCGTGACCAGGATACTTTTGCCGCGGAACGAATACTTGCTCACGCACCACGCCGCACTGACGCCGAACACCAGGTTCAACGGCACCGAAATCAACACGGCGATCACCGTGAGTTTCAGGGCCGACAGTGCATCCGGTTCAAAGATCGCAGTGAAGAACGCACCGATTCCGAGCTTGAGGCCCTGGGACACCACGATCACCAGCGGCAACAACAGGAATAGCGCAAAAATCAGCCAGCCAAGGCCGATCAGCAGCCGCCGCGATGAGGCGCTGCCACGGCGGGAGGCGCTCGAGGAAGCAGCAGCAATAGACGATTGGGACATTTGTGCGCCTCCTTATGGGGTTTCGATGCGCCGCTGCAGCAAGTTGATCAGCAGCAACAGGATGAAGGAAACCACCAGCATCAGTACACCAATGGAGGTAGCGCCGGTGTAATCGTACTGGTCGAGCTTGACCATGATCAGCAGCGGGAGAATCTCTGTTTTCATCGGCATGTTGCCGGCGATGAAAATCACCGACCCATACTCGCCGACCCCGCGGGCAAAGGCCAAGGCGAAGCCTGTCAACCAGGCTGGCAGCAATGCGGGTACCAGGATATGGCGGAAAACCTGCAAGGGTTTCGCACCGAGGCACGCTGCCGCTTCCTCCACTTCACGGGGGATATCGGCCAATACTGGCTGTACTGTACGTACCACGAATGGAAGCGTTACAAAAGTCAGTGCCAGGGTGATGCCAAGGGGGGTATACGCGATCTTGAACCCCAGGTCGGCCGCGAATTGCCCCACCCAGCCATTCGGCGCGTAGAGCGCGGTCAACGCGATACCGGCAACGGCAGTGGGCAATGCGAACGGAAGATCGATCATCGCATCGATGATTTTTCGTCCCGGGAAGGTGTAGCGCACCAGCACCCAGGCCAGCAGCGTGCCGATGATGCCGTTGATGATCGCGGCATAGAGAGCGGTGCCGAAGCTCAGCTTCAACGCCGCCAGCACCCGCGGTGCCGAAATGATTGCCCAGAACTGTTCCCAGGTGAGTTGAGCGGCATGCACGAACATCGCCGCCAGTGGAATGAGCACAATCAGGCTGAGGTACACCAAGGTGTAGCCCAGCGTCAGCCCGAAGCCGGGTATGACGGGGGAGATACGACGCGACATAAAAGTCCTTGGTTGAGAACGCGCAAAGCCCCGACGGTTAAATCGGGGCTCGTTTATGACCTGGTGCAGATTACTGCGCCTGGTAAATCTGGTCGAACACGCCACCGTCATTGAAGAATTTCGGCTGCGCGGTTTTCCAGCCGCCGAAGTCCTTGTCGATGGTCACCAGGTCCAGGGTCGGGAACTGTTTGGCATACTTGGCTGCCACGTCCTTGTCACGTGGACGATAGAAGTTTTTCGCCGCGATTTCCTGGCCCGCGGGGCTGTACAGGTGTTTCAGATAGGCTTCAGCAATTTCGGTGTTGCCCTTTTTCTCTGCGTTTTTGTCGACCACGGCCACTGGGGGCTCGGCGAGGATCGACAGCGAAGGCACCACGATGTCGAACTTGTCGGCGCCGCCATCTTCTTTCAGCGCCAGGAAGGCTTCGTTTTCCCAGGCCAGCAACACGTCGCCCTGACCGTTGTTGACGAAGGTGATAGTCGAACCGCGAGCACCGGTATCCAGAACGGGAACGTGCTTGAACAGGGTCTGCACGTATTCCTTGGCCTTGGTTTCGTCACCGCCGTTGGCTTTCAGGCCATAGGCCCAGGCTGCCAGGAAGTTCCAGCGTGCACCGCCGGAGGTTTTCGGGTTCGGGGTGATGACTTCCACACCATTGTTGGTCAAGTCGCCCCAATCCTTGATGCCCTTGGGATTGCCCTTGCGCACCAGGAACACGATGGTCGACGTGTACGGCGTGCTCGCTTCCGGCAAACGCTTCTGCCAGTCGGCTGGCAGGGTCTTGCCAAGCTTGGCGATTTCATCGATGTCACCCGCCAGGGCCAGCGTCACCACGTCGGCGCGCAGACCGTCGATGACCGCCCGGCCCTGTTTGCCCGAGCCACCATGGGATTGCTGGATTTTCACGTTGTCGCCCGGATGTGCTTTCTTCCAGAAGCTGGTGAATTCGGTGTTGTAATCCTGATACAGCTCGCGGGTCGGGTCGTACGACACGTTGAGCAGTTCGTAATCCTTGGCAACCGCGGAACCAGCAAATAGAGCACTGGCCAGGGCGGCCAAAGCGAATTGACGAATCGACGACATGGTGAAAGCTCCTGGAATTCTGTTGGTATTGGCTTTTCTTATGGGTTCATGGATCGCAGTTGCCGGTTAAAAGATCACCGCCTTCGGCAGCACCTACCTCGGTCCCCCGGTAGAAGCTGCCGCAGGCTGCGATCTTTTGATCTTTGAATCTTTTGATTCAGCTCGGCTTGTTGCCCGGGTTCTGCAAGCGGAATTTTTCTTTGCGTTCGATCTGGACCACCTGAGCGTTGTGCACGGTGATTTCCACGGCGCCGAACCGCAGGTCGCGCAAGGCACTCTGGATCTCACGCAAAATGGTGGCTTCGTCTTGACCGTCAACGCTACGCAGGGATGCGCTCATGGTGCTGCTCCTTCAACTGAGAGATTGCCTGGCAGTGGGCGGCACTGCTTGCGGCGTGAGAGCAATAGTAGATAAGCGCTGATATTCTTAAAAAGACTATTTAAGAATGTTTATATAACTAAAATAAATTAACTGCCTGGACGAGGGTTTACACCTGCGCGCCCTCGCAGGAGCCGGATTGCTGGCGAAGGCGTCTTTATGGGCTGAACACGACCCAGGCATCACCGTTGATCAGCTGCCATCGCTGCAACGCCTCGGAGCTATCGAAGAAACTGCTCAATACATGACCACTCAATTGCAGCCAGCCTATTGAAACTGGAAAATAGAGCAGCGCGGTTCGCAAAGCATCGCGATAGGTAGCAGACATTCGGCCGCCCATGTCCCATGAAAAAGAACGGGATTAGAGGTCAAAGAAACATCCGGCCACTCTTATCTGAAAGGGTGACTGGTTTTATCTGTAGGCTCAGTGATAATGCTACGGCTGTTTATTTCTTTATCGAGGGCCCAATAGCCTATGTGGTACGAAGGTTTTCTCGGCTTGTCGCCCTGGTCACTGGTGGCAGTCACCCTGCTGATGACCCACGTGACGATTATTGGCGTCACGGTCTATCTGCATCGTTATTCAGCCCATCGCTCGCTTGAGCTCAATGCCGGCCTGAAACATTTCTTCCGCTTCTGGTTGTGGTTGACCACAGCCCAGAACACCCGCGAGTGGACTGCTATCCACCGCAAGCATCACGCCAAATGCGAAACCGAAGATGACCCGCACAGCCCGGTCATCAAGGGGTTGTCCACTGTCCTGCGCAAAGGTGCCGAGCTGTACCGCGCCGAAGCGGAAAACCCCGAGACCTTGCGCATCTACGGCAAGAACTGCCCGGACGACTGGATCGAACGCAACCTGTACAGCCGTTTCCCGCTGCTGGGCGTAGCGATCATGGGCGTTATCGACCTGCTGCTGTTCGGCACCATCGGCATCACCATCTGGGCCATCCAGATGATGTGGATCCCGGTCTGGGCTGCCGGCGTGGTCAATGGCCTGGGCCATGCCATCGGCTACCGCAACTTCGAATGCCGCGATGCCGCGACCAATCTGGTGCCATGGGGCATCCTGATCGGCGGGGAAGAACTGCATAACAATCATCACACTTACCCGAACTCGGCGAAATTGTCGGTGAAGAAGTGGGAATTCGATCTCGGCTGGGCCTGGATACAAGTCTTCAGCTTCTTCCGCCTGGCCAAGGTCCAGCGCGTCGCGCCGATTGCCCACCGGGTCGAAGGTAAAGGCAACCTGGACATGGACACCGCCATGGCCATCCTCAACAACCGCTTCCAGATCATGGCCCAGTACCGCAAGCTGGTGATCGCCCCGCTGGTCAAGCAAGAGCTGGAAAAGGTCGATCACTCGGTTCGTCACCAGTTCCACCGGGCCAAACGCCTGCTCTCGCGAGAGACCAGCCTGCTGGATGAAAAACACCACCTTCGCATCCAGACCATGCTCGAGCACAGTCAGGCGCTGAAGGTCATCTACGAGAAACGCCTGGCCCTGCAGCAGATCTGGCTCAAGACCAGCTCGAATGGTCACGACATGCTGGCCGCCATCAAGGATTGGGTACATGAAGCCGAAGCCAGCGGAATCCAGTCTCTGCGTGACTTCGCCGACCAGTTGAAAACCTACTCCCTGCGCCCTGCCGCCTGACCGGCAGGAGCTGCCGCAGCCAGCGGCAGCTCCTGCAATGCGTCGACAGTACCGCCCGGCGGGAGCAAGCGCCCTCGCCACCAAAGGCGGGAACTTCACGTCAAATCCCCTATCTCAAAGACACTTCGCCATCCAGGCGGGCTTTGTGGTGGCCGATTTCGAACCTCGAGCGGCACACGCCCTTTGAGACTTTGTACCGATGGTCAATAGAAACCTACAAGACTCATCCCGTCCACAGTGGCCCGATGCCGCGCAAACGCTACTGGCACTGATACATGCCCAAGGCGAAGTGGCGCGCCTGAGCGAACGGGAACAGCTGTTCAGCTCCCTGCTGGTGAGCGTTAACGCGGTGCTGTGGGCATTCGACTGGGAAGCCCGCCAGATGCTCTACGTGAGCCCTGCCTATGAGCGGATTTTCGGTCGTTCCGCCGGCCTTTTGCTGTCCAACTACAACCAGTGGCGCGACAGCATTCACCCCGACGACCTGGACTATGCCGAGCGCAGCATGGCCGACGTATTGGTCAAAGGCGCCGTTGAAGACCGTGAGTACCGCATCATTGCCGCCGACGGCCAGGTGCGCTGGCTGAGTGACAAGTGCTTCATCAACCGTCTGGCCGAGCCGGGACAGCCGATGATCATCGTCGGATTTGCTGAAGACATCACCGACAAGAAGCACATGGAAACCGAGCTGCAGCGCCTGGCAACCACAGACGGACTGACCCAGAGCAGCAATCGCCGGCACTTCTTCGAATGTGCCAACCACGAATTCGAACAGGCGCGAAATCAAGGCGCGCCACTGTCGTTCCTGCTGTTGGACATCGATGATTTCAAAGTGATCAATGACACCTATGGCCACCAGGTGGGCGATAGCGTGCTGCAACGGATCGCCGAGAGCGGTCGTGGTTCCTTGCGGCGTGGTGATGTATTCGGACGGATCGGCGGAGAGGAGTTCGCGGCAGTATTCCCCGGTTGTGCGCCGGACATGGCCATGCAAGTGGCCGAGCGCCTGCAGCGGGAGATTCAGCGGTTGGGCTTTTGCCATGACGACCAGACGTTCGGCATCACTATCAGCCAGGGCCTGACCTGCCTCACTGCCGAGGATGAAAACATCGACGCCCTGTTCGCCCGCGCGGATGCAGCGATGTACCAGGCGAAGCGCCAGGGCAAGAACCGCATCATCTGCGGCTAGCAGCCCCCAACACACCCCCTGTAGGAGCTGGCTTGCCAGCGAAAGGGCCATGACATTCAACATCCATGTTGGCTGTTACACCGCCTTCGCTGGCAAGCCAGCTCCTACATGGGGAGATTTGTGTCAGGCTTGCCTTTGGCGCAGACGCGTCAATTCCGGCACCCCGATCTTCAGCAACCGCGCCGTCCGGCTCTTCGCCAGCACCTCAATACCCTCATGCCCGGGCAGACGCGCCAGCTGAGCAGCCATGTTCATCACCAGCGCCTCACGGGAGTAAACACCGCCACCGAGCTCGTAGACCGCCGCAATCAAGCCTCGCAACTCCAGCGGTAAACGCCAGCGCGTGCGCAATGCCGAACCATAGGCAGCGCCGAATGCCGCCAGCGCATCACCCACCTCCTCCCACTCATCCAGCTCACCCCCGGCCTGCTTCCATTCCTGCAAACACCGCAACAACGCCAGGTCGCCCAGTCGATGCAGCAGGCCAGCGCAATAACAGCGCTCCTGATCCAGATCCAGCAAGCGCGCCAGGGTTCGCGCATATTCGGCGGTGTGCAGCGACAGCTCCCAATAACGCTGGGCGTAATCCGCCAGGCATGGATCGCTGAGCCGGGCACTGCGCTTGAGGGCCAAACCCAGAATCAGGTTCATGCTGTGTCCGATACCGAGGCGGTGCAGCGCCTGGGACAGGGTTTGTACGGCAGCACCACGGCGCTGGGCCGCGCTGTTGGCGGCGGCGATCAGCACGGCGGTGATCTGCGGATCGGTATGGATCTCGTCATGCAGCAGTGTCAGATCGAAGCTGCCGGAATGGAGACTGCGTTTGACCGCCAACTGTACGTCGGTCATCAGGGAGGCGCCGTCGGCCAGTTCGCGTCGTTGCTCCAGGTAAACCGACAGGGTCATGCCCGGCGCCAGCGTCGGCACCGCGCAGAACACTTCTTCGCCAGCATTCAGCAGAAAGCCCTGGAGACGCCGGGTCAGGCTTTCCACGTTCAGGGGCTTGGCCAAATAGGCCGCGGGAGCCAGGGGCAAGGCTTCACGCACGCTGGCACTGTCGTTACGGCTGCTCATCAGTATGAACGGCAGTGGCGGATTGCGTTTGCCCTGGCGAACACGGCGCAACACATTCAAGCCATCGATGCCGGGCAACTCCCAGTCGACGATCGTCAGGTCGTACGAATATTGCGCCAGCAAACGCAGCGCTTCCTGACCATCGGCACACAGATCCAGCCGTGCGTCGCAGCGCACACTCAACAGCACCTGCTTGAGCAGGTCCCGAGACCAGGGGTCGGCCTCGGCAATCAGCACACGCGGTACAGCGGGTGAAACCATAGCAGTCATCTGCAAACCCCATCGACAAGGCGTGCACCTTAATCAAAGCGGGTCGCTCGGAACAGTACGAGGTGTTTCGGGGACGTAAAAAAACCCGCCGAAGCGGGTTTTTTGTCGATCAGCTCACAAATCGATCAGAGCTCCGAGAAGCACTCTTCGATGATCGCCAAGCCTTTGTCCAGTTGCTCGTCCGGCGAAGTCAGTGGCACCAGCACGCGCAGAACGTTGCCGTAAGTGCCGCAGGACAGCAGGATCAGACCCTTGTCGCGAGCCTTGGCCACAACAGCGGCGACCGCAGGAGCGTTCGGCTTGTGGCTGTCGCCGTCGACGAACAGCTCGACTGCGATCATCGCGCCCAGGGCACGCACTTCGCCGATCACCGGGTACTTGGCCTGGATGGCTTTCAGCCCCGTCACCAGACGCTCGCCAACAGCCTTGCAGCGGTCCAGCAGGTGTTCTTCTTCGAACACTTCCATCACGGCCAGGGCCGCGGCGCACGCGATCGGGCTACCGGCATAGGTGCCGCCCAGGCCGCCTGGAGCAATGGCGTCCATGTATTCGGCCTTGCCGCAAACACCGGCCAACGGGAAGCCGCCGGCGATGGATTTGGCGAAGGTAGTCAGGTCGGCGGCAACGCCCATCTGTTCCATGGCGAAGAAAGTGCCGGTACGGCCAGCGCCAGTTTGTACTTCGTCAGCGATCAGCAGGATGCCGTGCTGATCGCACAGGGCGCGCAGGCGCTTCATGAATTCTTTAGGTGCGACGTAGAAACCACCTTCGCCCTGAACTGGCTCGATGATGATTGCAGCGATGTCACGCGGCTCGGCGTCGTTCTTGAAGATGCGTTCGATGCTGGCGATCGAATCGTCGATGCTCACACCGTGCAGCTCGTTCGGGTACAGCGCGCGGAAGATGCCGCCTGGCATCAGGCCCATGCCGGCCGAGTACGGCACGACTTTACCGGTCAGGCCCAGGGTCATCATGGTGCGGCCGTGGTAAGCGCCGGTGAACGCGATCACGCCGGCACGGCCAGTAGCGGCACGGGCGATCTTGATCGAGTTTTCCACGGCTTCGGAGCCGGTGGTCACCAGCAGGGTTTTCTTGGCGAAATCACCTGGCACCTTGGCGTTGATTTTCTCGCACACTTCCACATACGGCTCGTAAGCCAGGACCTGGAAGCAGGTGTGAGTCAGCTTGTTCAGTTGCTCGGTCACGGCGGCGATGATTTTCGGGTGCACGTGACCGGTGTTCAGCACGGCGATACCGCCGGCGAAGTCGATGAACTCGCGACCTTCGACGTCGGTCACGGTGGCGTTCTTCGCGGACTCGGCGAAGATCGGGTGAATCTGGCCAACACCGCGTGGTACAGCGGCTTCGCGGCGTTTCATCAGGGATGCGTTAGTCTTGCTCATAAAGTCCTCATTCACCGCTCATCGGGCGGCGTGGCTCAAGGAAGATGCAGCGGGGAGGCAACTACGGCAGCATGCGATGATCGACTGCCACAGCGTTCCCGGCCACAGAGAAAATTCCATGTGAAGCGCAGAAAGGGACAGCGCTCTCGTGCCCTTTCCGCTTGAAGCAATGCCTATTACCGAGCTTAGATGCCCAGGCAGAGGTATTTGATTTCCAGGTAATCTTCGATGCCGTACTTGGAGCCTTCACGGCCCAGGCCCGACGCCTTGATGCCGCCGAACGGCGCGACTTCGTTGGAGATCAACCCGGTGTTGACGCCGACCATGCCGTATTCCAGGGCTTCAGCCACACGGAACACACGACCCAGGTCACGGGCATAGAAGTACGAGGCCAGGCCGAACTCGGTGTCGTTGGACATCGCGATCACTTCGGCTTCGTCTTTGAAACGGAACAGCGGCGCCAATGGACCGAAGGTTTCTTCCTTGGCCACGGCAGCGTTCTTCGGCACGTTGGTCAGGATGGTCGGCTCGAAGAAGTTGCCTTCCATGACCTTGCCACCGGCCAGCACGGTAGCGCCTTTGCTGACGGCGTCAGCGATGTGCTCTTGAACCTTGGCCACGGCTTTTTCATCGATCAGCGGGCCAGTGGTGGTGCCGTCTTCCAGACCGTTACCGATCTTGAGCTTGGCCACGGCCACTTTCAGCTTCTCGGCGAACGCGTCGTAGACCGAATCCTGAATGTACAGACGGTTGGCGCAGACGCAGGTCTGGCCGTTGTTGCGGTACTTGGAAATGATCGCGCCTTCGACGGCCTTATCCAGGTCCGCGTCGTCGAACACGATGAACGGCGCGTTGCCGCCCAGTTCCAGCGAGACTTTCTTGATGTCCTTGGCGCATTCGGCCATCAGCTGACGACCGATTTCGGTCGAGCCGGTGAAGGACAATTTGCGCACGATCGGGTTGCTGGTCAGCTCGCTGCCGATGTCGCCGGCGCTGCCGGACACCACGCTGAACACACCGGCTGGAATGCCGGCACGCTGGGCCAGTTCGGCCAGAGCGAACGCGGAGAATGGAGTTTGCGAAGCAGGCTTGAGCACCATGGTGCAACCGGCGGCCAGCGCAGGGCCGGCCTTACGGGTGATCATCGCAGCCGGGAAGTTCCACGGGGTAATGGCCGCGGTCACGCCGATCGGCTGCTTGATCACGATCAGGCGCTTGTCGGGCTGGTGACCAGGAATAACGTCACCGTAGATGCGCTTGGCCTCTTCGGCAAACCACTCGATAAAGGAAGCGGCATAAACGATCTCGCCCTTGGCTTCGGCCAATGGCTTGCCCTGCTCCATGGTCATCAGGCGAGCGAGGTCGTCCTGGTTCTCGATGATCAGTTCGAACCAGCGACGCAGCTTGTTGGCGCGGTCCTTGGCGGTCAGTGCACGCCAGGCCGGCAGTGCCTTGTCAGCGGCTTCGATCGCACGACGGGTTTCGGCAGCGCCCATTTTCGGCACAGTGCCCAGAATTTCGCCCGTTGCCGGGTTATTGACCTTGATCGTCTGACCATTGTCCGCATCGACCCAAGCGCCATCGATAAAGGCTTGCTGGCGGAACAACTGGGTGTCTTTAAGCTGCATGTCGGCTTTCCTTAACAGCACCGCGACCGGCGCGGAGCGAATTATGATTGTAGAAAGGCGCCTCGAAGGCTGCCGTCAGGGAAATCATTCACCGGGCTGAAGCACATAAATAGCGCACGGATTGGACTCGTGCGGTTCAGCACCCAGACAAGAGCGTTTGAAATCTCAAACGAATCCTAGGATCAAAGGGGGTAAAGGACAATAGGCTGTTCGAAAAAAAGAACGAAAACGGCGCATTTGCGTGTTTTTTCTGATCAGCGTAGTAAACAGTCATTAAAGGCTCGAAAAACACAGGCGATTCAGCAGCATGGACGCCCGCACCGCTTATGAGTATCATGGCGCCCGCATCGCACCAGTAGCTCAGCTGGATAGAGTACTGCCCTCCGAAGGCAGGGGTCGTGGGTTCGAATCCCGCCTGGTGCACCATATGTAGAAACGAGAAAGCCTCAGGCCGTAGGGTCTGGGGCTTTTTTGTGGGTGTTCTCTTCAGGGAGGCTGATAAACAGGAAAGCCCTCACGATCGACAACACACGACTGGTAAAGCAAAAAACCAGACAATAAAAAACCCCTGAGCAATCTCAGCGCCTTAGCGCATCAACCGACAGGGGCCGTGTTGAGACCGATTGTAAACTCAGTGCCTCTCGTCAACCACCGGTAGCGCTGGCGATCTAGCTGCTCAACCGGATGGTTTTGCCTAATGATCAACGCTGCTTGATTCAAACAGTCGACCGATGTCTCTCGCGCTATGCAGTACGCGCTCAATGTGAACATCGTTTGCGACCACGCTGTAAAAGATCAGATACCGGCCATGAGTAATCATTCGCACGCCTTTGGCGTAGTCATCCCGAGACATCCCAAGCAGCGGTTGTGTAATCAGCCGTGAACATTGCGTTCGCAATTCACCAACGAACGACCTGGCGCGGCCAGGATTGTCCCGGGCGATGTATTTGGCGATTTGCTGCAAATCATCTCGTGCATGTGCGGAGAAAAGCAGTTGCCTCATGGACGCCCCTGCTCAGCTGCGACCTCATCTATGAGCGCATCGAGCTCAGCAAAAACCGTGTCGGCCGCAATGGCCGGACGAGGATCATTGCGACTGGCCGCAATGGCCTCTCGGATTTCTGCTGCCTGTAATCGATCCAGCAATTCCTGATAAACAGCCTGCGGCAGGAGATAAGCGGCGGGACGATTGTGGTTGAGAACAGCAATAGGCTCCGAGCCTGCCTGCTCGATCACGGTGCTGGGACTTCGCTTGAGTTCGGTGATACTGACCGACCGGTTAGCGAGTAATTGCTCCATGACGGCTCCAAAGGTACGAAAAATAGTACCTTATAGTGCTCGATTGTCGAAGCTATGGTCAATGGGCATCTGACCGAGGTCGTCCAAAACCGCCGAAGCAGTTTTTTCATTCAGTCGTCCTATCAAATTTTGCCTAATCCTGAAAATAGGTTAGAAGGTGTAAACCCTATTGAGGACGGGAAACTCAGAGAAAATAAACCTGAGGATCATCTAGCTGCCTCCCCCTTCCTTCCGCCCCGCTTCCTCCCCAATAACTGGCTGCTTGCTGGATTGCGACGTAGCGACTGCGCTGATGAGCCTAATCCAGTCGGCCAAGCTCAACGACATGACCCGTATAAGTATCTGACGGATGTGCTGGAGCGACTACCGACACACTGGGAACCTACCAGCAAGGTGTGATGGCTGGTCACTTACAATAAATCCAAAAAAATGGCATACACAAATATCAATAACTTCACAACCAGACAACTACTACGCACTACGACCTAAATAAGCGCGATTAATATTTAAACCTCTAAATCTCCCACGACGCAACAATTCGCCAGCCACTTCAAATTTAATTATCAAAAATACAAAAAAGACAGTATCATAGGGCCATCATTGACGGCCGCGGTGTTTTGATGCTGACCTATGCAAAGAAAAATATCTGCAGATTTTATGCAAGATATAAAGCTCCGAAAACTTATCCAGACAAAATAAGCCTCAATATATCTGATCTTCTGTCAAAACCCATCGCATTAAACATCGCAATCATCGATGACGAGGAGTTTGTATACAAGGATGCGATCTTAAGTAAAGGGCACAAGATCACTCAATATGATAGCTATTTCACAAAGAAACCTCGAAAAGACAACTTAATCCCAATAGATCTATCAAAGTTCGACATAATTCTGTGTGACATTAATGGTGTTGATGCAGGTGTATACTCCGGATCAGACGGCCTCAGTGTGATGAGCGACATCCGTGAAAAACACCCTCTTCATGTAATAGCCGCATACACGGGAAGCCCAGGGTCAATATACAAAAGAGAAAGCTTTAAGACTGATATGCTAGATAAGATATTCAGCAGGGACTGGGAGGTTGATGACTTTCTTTTAAACCTTCAGCGCCTGACTGACATATTTATCAAGCCTAAAGATCGCTGGAATTTTATAAAGAAAAGACTCAACTATCTCGGTGTAGACGAAGAAAAGATAGATAAAGTAAGGATCGTTTTTTCTGAGAACATTCTTTATGGGAAGATGCTCAACGAGAAATTTAAGTTCTCCCCAGAAGAATCTTACATAACTGTTTCGGATTCTGAAAATCGAATTAATATTTCAGATTTGACGAACTATGGCATTACAGCGGTAAAAATCGGATCTCTTCTAAAACCAGTTTTTACAGGAACACCTTGACATGTCGAAAATTGAAATTTCAGATTTGATGGAACGTTATAGGTCAATATCCAGAACAATCCAGAACGATATTCAGAACTGCTCGAGAGTTGTAAATACGGTTATAATAAGGGACGAGCTCGCAAGCAAAACATCTGCTGACCTACGAACCACGATAGATATCCTCGATAACATGAAAGAAGCGTGGGGCAACTTTTCCTCTTGGATGCTTGCAATAACTCTCGACAACTTAGATGAGGCACGAACAAATTGCGCCCCTGGCGTAATCGATATCAGATCGAAACTAGTTAGATCTAAGAAAAAAATAGAGAAAGAACTTAGGCTTAAGCGCTTAGATATAAATATAGAGCTAGATGACCAAGCATTCATAAATACGTATATACCATATTTTGAGCAGGTTCTGGACTTGCTAATTGGTAATGCTGCTAAATACTCAACTGAGGGAGGCAGCATTGATATAAATTATTCTAGAAGCGCCAACAGCAATGGCATATCCGTGGTAATTTCATCAATAGGACCAATGGTTGAAAAATTTGAAATACCTTTCCTATGCAACGACGGTTATCGCGGTGAAAAAGCAAAAAAATCAACTAGCCAAGGCCAAGGGAAAGGGTTGTATATCGCAGATAAAATCTGCAAATTAATTTATGCAAAGTTATCATTCACCGCCAACCCAAGATCCAACTTTGAAGTAAGTGGCATTCCATACGCCAATTTCGAGGCTCAAATATTTTTACCCGACGACGTAGAATCTGAGTCACCCCTAAAATTATAAATTTCTTTAAAAAACGACTTAGTTGAAGCTGCTTTTCAATCAAAATCACATTGGCAATGATGATATTTGTGGGGAATACGAAGTGGCATTTAAAAGCGCGCATACCCCACATAGCGCAAGCGCCTCATGGAAATTAAAGTGTAAAAACGTCGCACGAGCGTATTTAGTTATCCGCTACTGAGACTAAAAGCTTCCTATTTGGATAGATTGACATCTTCACCAAAGATTTGGATCAGTACGGTATGTTGGCCCGACACTTCTAAACATAAGTATTAACAGATTGTATTAGCTAATGACAAGCGGCTGATCAGAAGTCGTAAATTTTCCTTGGTTGTTCTGGGTTTCTTGGTGGTTTGTTGGAAAATCAGCCGCAGCCGGTCTCTCGTAAGCACCGCGCTACCCTTCAACCAATATCCGAGGTTGCAGGCGATCCACCTGCACGATACCCTTCCGCCGTCGCTGCCAATTCAGCGACCGGGCTTGGTAACCCGAGAGTTGAGCGCAACAGCGCCCCCATCAGATTTGCAGGCGTTTTTTTTATGCCCGCAGTTTTGAGTTATGGCGGCTGTGCGTGGGACGTCTTCGGGCGTGCCGGATTCCTTGACTCCCGGTTTACCAACCCGCGCACAGCTGCCACCCATTCGCTTGGTAACGAAAAAGTGGCAGTTCCTCGTCAAGGAGCTAGACCATGCGCAACAAAAATCCGTCCGAAATTCGTTTTGCCCTTCAACGCGATCTTGAATCGCAATCCCACCGCACCTCCGTCAATGGAGGTGGCATATGATCGACCAATCAGAGCTGAAAACCATCGGCTTAACGCCTGCCATATACTGCTCGGATCAAGCAGTGTTTCACGTAACTCGCGGTGTGCCTCTCGGCGATGCGTTAGGCATGGCTTCCGATTTTCTGTTCCTCGCCAAGGCACTGTCCAAAGACGCTGCCTACGACCGGGAAAGCGATCGTCACGCCTGGGCTGCGCATTATTTGACGGCGCTGAGTAAGGCGCTGGTTGATGATGTGGTGAAAGTGCTGACGCAAGGACCAGCGTCGCGGAAGGAACAAGCCACAGAATAGCGGCAGTTCACTATTCAAATTGCGGGTCCTGATTTTGTCGGGATCTGCAATTTGAAAGAGTAGCTAAGTGCTGTGTTGCTCCGTTTCAATGCCATTAACGAGTGCGTATAGCTCTGCGAACACCGTTTCGGCAGCTTGTTCCGGGCGGCGTTCCGACGATGGTCTCGAGGGTGACGCGTTTATTCAGAAAGAACGCGTTATCGTTCACGTCCATCGCGAGCAAGCTTGCTCCTACAAGGCGCAGCGCTCACCTGAAAGGTTGGCGTTTAACGCTGAGGCGTTCTTTTCATTCGGTCGTCCAGTCGAATTCGTCGTATTCATCATCGTCGTCTTCGTCCTCGATCAACTCTTCGTCCAGGACGTCTTCCTCAAGAGCTTCTTCTGCCTGCTTCGCCAGAAGAAATTCCTTACGACTCTCAGTCACTGCTCGCCGTAGTTCCTCACCCTTTACCGGGCAATTGAGCATTTGGGCGATGCGGTCGATTTTTTTGTGCACGGCATCCTCCAACGCATCGGCTATGGGTCGATAGTGCGCGCTTTCGGGTGTCGATGCCAAATGGGTGACGGTTCTTCTCCTCAGTTTGTCTTCAACGTCTTGAGTCGGGCCGGGAGATTTTCCTTGGGAAAGCGTTTTACCAGTGCTGCCATCAAGTCATCGGCGGCTTTGCTCTGACCAGCGTTTTGCAGTCGCAGGACCTCATGCAGCTGCTCATCCAGCGTTTTCACCGGAACCACCGCACGCTTGCTGACCTTCGCCTCGTCGGCCATTTCAGCGTTGATCGATTCGTTTTGCGCGGGTGCAGCGAAATCGGCCATGGGCGCAGCAGGCGCAGGTGCGGACATAGCGCCGGCCGGTGCAGCCAGAGAGCGTGCAGCCGACGGTGGTGCTTGTGCGGCTTCTTTTTTTGCGACCGGTGCGGACATTTTTGGCGCTGGGGCGAAGTCGTAGCTCGGCACTTTCTCCGGTGTGCGCTGCACCAACGCCAGCATCAGCGCAACGCCGACGAGGCTGGCGAACGCGACCTGCCAACGAGGTTTCTGACAGGTCTGAACCCAGCGTCGCCACAGGCTCGGCTTTGGCGCGGGCACTTCCCGGTGTGCAGTGGCCAGGATAAAGGCGTCGAGATGCGCCGGCGGTTCACCAGCCCCGTGTTCACGATAGTGCTGGAGCACTTCGTCTTCCGATGTCTTGCGGGCGTCAGTCATGTCAGTACCTCCTCGGCCAGCAGCCGACGCAGTTTTTGCTGGGCGTAGCGCAAACGGCTCTTGACGGTTTCCAGCGGTGTTTCGGTGAGGGTGGCGATCTGCGGCAGGTCGAGGTCGCCGTGGGCTCGTAGCAGGAATACTTCGCGCTGGTCGGCGGGCAGGTTTTGCAGGGCGGCTTCGAGACGCTGGTTATCGCGACTCAGGCTCAGCAGTTGCTCGGGGTCGGCCGCCTCGTCGCTCAGGGCGTGGAGTTGTTCGTCGTAGCTGTCGTGCAAGGGGTTGTGGATGCCGTGTTTGCGCCAGTGATCGATCAGGCGGTTGCGGGCGATCTGGTAGAGCCAGGTACGAAAATTCGCCCGGCCTTGTGGCTGACTGCTGCTGCGGATCAGGCTCAGCCAGGTGTCCTGGTAGACCTCTTCGGCCAGTTCGGATTTGCCGCTCAAGCCGAGCAGGAAGCGATAAAGCCCCTGGCGATGGCGGGCGTACAAGATCTCGAACGCCGGTCCGTCGCCGGAGCGATAGCGGGCCAGCAGCGATTCGTCGCTGCTGGCGGCTGAGCTGATTTCAGGGTTGGACATGTCAGCGCTGGCCTCTTTCACTCTATTCGCTGGTCATTGGGTTGCTGATTAGCGGCAGTCGAGATTCGCAGGCTTTGCGCCAACTCCACCAGTTGCACGAACTCTGCACGCAGGCCGAATCGATCATCACCCCGGGCACCGCGAGCCAACGCCTCGGTGTCCTTCAGGCTGAAATCACCGGTATAGCGTCCATCCTTGAGTTGCTGGGAAAACGCGGCCACGGCCGCCGCAAAACGGAGGTCAGCACTGGCTTTGGTTTCCGAGCCACCGACAATGGGTCGCTCGATCAAGCGACTATTCCCACCCTCAGGCAACTGATATCGCACTCGCAACATCGCCAATTCCCCGGTATTCACGGAAACATCGGCCGCAGATTTTCCATACCGCAATGGCTCCAGCCAGCCCTTCTCCCCCTTGGGTACTATTTCATACAACGCCGTCACGGTATGTCCTGCACCGATTTCACCCGCATCGACTTTGTCGTTGCTGAAATCCTCACGTTTCAAGGCGCGGTTCTCATAGCCCAACAGCCGGTACTCGCTGACCTGCGCCGGGTTGAACTCCACTTGCAGCTTCACGTTTTTCGCGACGACGGCGAGGGTCGAACCCAGCTGGTCCACCAGTACCTTGCGCGCCTCCCGCAGGTTGTCGATGTAGGCGTAGTTACCGTCGCCGGCGTCGGCCAGTTGTTCCATCAGGTGTTCATTGTAGTTATCCACACCAAACCCCAGGGTGGTCAGGGAAACGCCGGTCTTACGTTTATCCACAGCCATTTGCTTGAGGCTGTCAAAGTCGCTGATGCCGACGTTGAAGTCGCCGTCGGTGGCCAACAGGATGCGGTTGATGCCCTTGGGGATAAACGCCTGTTGTGCCATTTGATAAGCCAGCTCGATCCCCGAGGCCCCGGCGGTGGAACCGCCTGCGGTCAATTGCTCGATGGTTGAACGAATTTTCGCTTTTTCACGTCCGGAAGTCGGCTCCAGGGCTACGCGCGAATCACCGGCGTAGACCACCAATGACACCCGGTCCTGCTCACGCAACTGATCGACCAGCAGTTTCAGGGTGCTTTTGACCAGCGGCAAACCTTCGCGACGGTTCATCGAGCCGGATACGTCCACCAGAAACACCAGGTTTGCCGGCGCCAGTTCGGCCACCGCGCGGTCCGAAGCCTTGATGCCGATGCGCAGCAATCGGGTATGCGGGTTCCACGGTGACGGCGCCAGTTCAGTGGTCACACCGAAGGGCGAGCCGTCGGTAGGCAATGCGTAATCGTAGGGAAAGTAATTGACCATTTCCTCCAGGCGCACCGCGCCTTCGGGCGGCAAGCGTCCTTGATTCAGCAAGCGGCGGACGTTGGCATAGGCGCCGGTATCGACATCGGCGCTGAACGTCGATACCGGCGATTCGGTCACGCTATGAATCGGGTTGTCGGCCAGCGCTTGATACTGTTCACGCTGCTCGTCTCGATAACCTGCCGGAGCCGATTCAGACATCGGCGCATAACCCGCCATCGGTGCCGGGCTCACACTGCGCTTGGCCATCGTGGCATCAGCCAGGACCGCCTCGCTACGTACCAACGCTTCAGTCTTCAGTGCACCTTGAGCCGGTGGCGAGACCGAGGCGGATTCAGGCTTGGAAGAAACACCGCAACCGGCCATGGCCAGCAGCAACCCGACGGTGAAACCCTGGGCGGCCGGGCGGAGGAAATGCAGAGGGCGGGACATGGGGGCTGACCTCAGGAGGAAATTGATCCATTCATCCTCTGAGACGGGCAGCCCGACCGGTTCGGGTTAAACCGAAATGAAAAAACTTCAGCGGTGATAACGCCGCACCACGCTGCTGTTTTTCAACACATGGCCTTTGATTTTTTCCATCAGCTGCGCGCGGCTCAGGCCGGCGGGCAAGGCGTCTGGTGCAAGGTCCAGGGCATAGAGCTGGATGATGTAGTGATGGGAGCTGTCGCCGACCGGTGGGCAGGGGCCTACGTAGCCGGTAGTGCCTTTGCTGTTGCTGCCGCCCAGGCCTTCGAGGGCGGATTTGGCGCCGACACCGGCCGGGATCTGGTGGGTCGTGGCCTTGATGCCATAGTGAATCCAGTGGTCGACGCCCAGGCCCTTCTGGCCGTCCGGGTCGTGCATGACGATGGCGTAGCTCATGGTGCCCGGCGGGCCGGCGTTCCAGCTCAAGGCCGGGGACTGGTTCTTGCCGCCACACCCGGCCGCATCGCTGGCGGCTGCCGAGGTGAACAGGCGATTGTCCGAAACACCGGGAATGCTGAGGGTGAAGCGCTCCTGGGCCTGCGCCGGAAACTGCACGCAAAGGGCGACTGCAACGGCCGCCAGCCAAGGGTTCAGGGAGGTCAATCGGGTCATACCGGAGCACCTTGTGCGGATGGGGCCGTGGTCGGCGTGCAAACTATAGCCGGACCGTTCGTGCCTTGGCAGCGGCAATTGGCTGAACCTCGGGAGAAACCCCGGACTCTTACCTGAAACGTCCGTCAGGAGAGCGATCATGGCCCTGCACCGCGTCGCCCGTTTCGCCGATGTGCCCGAGAACCGTGGCCTGGAAGTCCGGATCGAAGACACTAAAATCGTCCTGCTGCGAGTCGGCGATCAATTGCGCGCCTATCAGGGTGAATGCCCCCACGCCGGGGCACCGCTGGCCGAGGGCGCACTGTGTCACGGACGGCTGATCTGCCCCTGGCACAAGGCCGCGTACCGGATCGAAGACGGTGCGCTCTGTGAACCGCCGTCCCTCGACAGCCTCAAGCGTTACCCGCTTGAACTGCGCGACGGCGAGGTTTGGGTCGACGACCGGTCACTGCCTGCTGGCAGCACACCGCCGGCTGACGATGAGCGCAGGTTCGTGATCGTCGGTGCCGGTGCCGCGGGTACGGCGGCTGCGGCGGCGCTGCGCGAAAAAGGCTTCGGCGGCCGCGTGCTGCTGATCGACCGCGAAGCCGACGCCGGCTACGACCGCACGGTGCTGAGCAAATTCGTGATCGCCGGTGAGATGCCGCCGGAGGAGGTCCCCCCGCTGCGGGATGAAAACTTCTACCACGAGCAGCGAATCGAGCGCATCAAGGGCGAAGTGGCCAGCCTGGATGCGGCGAATAGAACCCTGCGACTGGCTGACGGTCAGTCGCTGACGTATGACGCCGCCCTGCTCGCCACCGGCGGTACGCCCAACTTGCTCACGCTGCCCGGTGCCGACTTGCCGCAGGTCTTCGTGCTGCGCTCCAAGGATCAGGCGCAGCGGATTCTGGTCGCTGCAAAACCTGGTCAGCGAGCGGTGATCATCGGTGACAGTTTCATTGCCCTGGAATCTGCATCGTCCCTGCGCGAATACGGTCTGGACGTCACTGTTCTGGCTCGCCACGCCATACCCTTCGCCAGGCAATTCGGCGACACGGTCGGCAAGGCCATTCGTGCCCGGCATATGGCCCACGGCGTGGTATTCCACACCGATGGCGAAGCCGTGCAGATTGTAGGCACCGCCAAGGTCGAAGCGGTGAAACTGGACAACGGTCAACGTTTGCCAGCGGACCTGGTGCTGGTCGGCATTGGCGTCAGCCCGGCAACCGGACCCTTTGCCGATTTGCCCAAGGAAAAAGATCAGTCGCTGACAGTCGACGGCGGCATGCGCGTGACCGATGGGCTCTGGGCGGCCGGTGATATCGCAACCTTCCCGCTCAATGGCCAGCCGCAACGCATCGAGCATTGGCGCCTGGCACAGCAACAGGCGCGGATCGCGGCAGCGAACATGCTCGGGGGCGACGAACATTACCTCGACGTGCCGTTTTTCTGGACCTGGCACTTTGGAAAAAACTACGACTACCTGGGCCATGCCGAGGCCTGGGACGAAGTTGAATTCAAGGGCGACCCCTACCATCCACCCTTTATCGGCCTGTTCTGCAAGAACGGGGTGGTGGCGGCGGCTGTAGCCTGCGATGAAGAGCGGGCGATGGCAATGCTCGCTGAACGGATGAAACAACCACTGCCGGTGGACGAGGCGTGGCGCTTGATTCGGGATGTAAACCCCCTGTAGGAGCTGGCTTGTCGGATCGCCGCACCGCAACGAAAGCCGTCTGTCAGTCAACACATCCACCCAATGTACCGTCGCCTTCGCCAGCAAGCCGGCTCCTACCCGGGATCGATGTCATTCATCCCGGGGGAGCGTGTCAGGCTCAGGCGCGGTTCATCGGCTCTTTGCCTTCGTTATCGTCGGATGGACGACGGACCACTTTTGGATTCTCCAGGGGCTGCAGGGAAAGCGGTTGCCGGGAATCGATGGTGAAGAAGTGGCTGACCACATGCGAGATATCGCCATCATGATCGTTGTGAATGGTCATCGAACCCGGGCTGCGCAATTTGTGCAGCCGTTCGCGGGACAGTTTGAAGCTTTTGCTCAAGCCCTGATCGTCGACGACCGGGGCCGGCATACGACGCTGGGCGTAGCTTTTGCTTTTACGTTGTTGATAACGCGCCCAACCGATCAGAACCACCGCGTTGAACACCGCCACCCATAAATAAATCTGCAGGGTGCCGAGGGCGTCGTACGCTGAAGCGCCTATCCGGGAACCGTCGTGGCTGCCGATCAATGGCATGAGACCCAGGAACAACAAGTACAGGAATCCGGCCCAGGCGAGGACGGTGAAAGCTGCATCGACCACGATAAGCACTGGCCGCTGCCGGGTTGTGATAATTTTCATTTGACGATCTCCTCTTGATCGGCACCTGGCGGCCGAATACCGCGATCTGGACTGACCCAGCGCGCACGTTTCTGACGTAGACGGAACAGCACTTTGGGGAAGCTGACCAGCGTGGTGAGCAGACTGACCAACCAGAACACCAGCGGGTACCAGATCACCCAGAACATCGTCTTGCCCAAACCTTTTTCGTAGCGGCGATCGATCAGAAGGCTGACCCCGAACTGCATCAGGCAGACCACTGCCAGCAGCAAGCCGGTAAACGCCGGTGGCCACATACGGGGCACCGATATGACTTCCGGCAACGCGACGTACAGACCCACCAGCCAGAAAATCAACGACAGCAGGAAGGTGAACGCCCAACCGGTGGACAGGCAATATTCGAACAGCAACGGCCAGAGGTAACGATGACGGTACTGCCAGATGCCGCGAATGTTCTTGAACAGCACTTCCGCACCGCCCTGGGCCCAGCGCAGACGCTGTTTCCATAGGCCACCCAGGGTTTCCGGCATCAGGATCCAGCACAACGCACGGGGCTCGTAGAAAATGCTCCAGTGATCCAGTTGCAGCTTCCAGCTGATATCGATGTCTTCGGTGATCATGTCCGGGCTCCAGTAGCCGACCCGGTGCAGGGCCGTGCGACGGAAAGCAACGACCACGCCGGAGACGGTAAAGATCCGCCCGAAGACTCGCTGGGTACGTTTGATCAGACCGATGATCGAGGAGAACTCGCCCACCTGCACCCGGCCGACCAGGGTCGAACGGGTACGGATCCGCGGGTTGCCGGTCACCGCGCCGAGGCGCGGATTTTCGAGCAGCGGCGCGACCAGGTAAGCCGCGGTATTGGGTGCCAGCAGCGCATCACCGTCGATGCACACCAGGTACTCGCTACGCGCTGCAATGGCGCCCATGCGCAGAGCCACTGCCTTGCCCTGGTTCTCCGCCAGGTGCAGCACCCGCAAACGCGGATCCTGCACGGCCAATGCGTCAAGTATGCTGCCCGTGTCGTCCTTCGAGCCATCGTTGATTGCGATGACCTCGATGTTCGGATACTGCTGGGCCAGCGCCGCATGGATGGTTTCTTTGACGTTGTCACCTTCGTTGAAGCAAGGGATGAGGATCGTAATCAACGGCTCGCCAGCCAACGGTGGCGGCAAGGTGTCTTCTTTCCACGGCCAGTGCCGCTCCCAGTGCAGCCAGAAATAGAGTCCCCCGGCGATCCACAGTCCCGACATGAACAGTGGATAAAAGAACACGAAGTCCATCAGGAACTGGCCAGTGAGTAGAAAGATCAGTCCGAGGGGAATCCCGAGGACGATCGCCAGAACGAGTAGAGCCAGAAGTCTATCCAGCATGTTATGGATTCCACTTGTTGGAGAGCGCGGGCCTTACGGCCTTCAGCTCCGGCAGATTGTCGAGGAAGTTGTCTGGGTAGTAACCAAAACTGGTCACGCCCTGACGCTGGAGCACTCTCATCCACTCGGCCAGTGTTTCGCCGTCGATGTCGGCAGCTTCCTGTTTCGTCCAGTCCCGTGCCTGCAATTCGAACACGGTGCGATCAAGCGCACCGGGACGAGCCTTGACCGTGGCGACCAGTTTCTCGAGCCAGGCATGGGACTCGTTATAAGACTGCTTTTCCATCAACGGCATGGCCATCGGCGCCGTCCAGTCGTAAGTGCCGAGGAAGTCATCGAGGTTCTGCGCGTACCAGGTTTCACTTTGGGGGTTGAGTATCGGCTCGGCGAAAATGTTGCGCGCCGTATCCACCTGCGGGCCACGAATGGCGCGGACCTTGGCAGTCAACTCCTTGGTGAAATCGATCAGGTAGCGGCTTTTGAAACGCGTCCAGCGCTGCATCACGGCAGGGTCGGCGCGCAGCGCGGCAATCGAGCCGGGCAAACCATTGGCGGCATAGACTTTGAGAGCATCGGGGCCAGCGTCTTCGAAGTCCGACATGACTGCGTCATCGTGAAACAGGATGCCGTTCACCGATGACATGCGCGCGAGGTCTTCGTAGATTTCACCAATGATGCGCCGTACGTTCGGATCGTAGGGCGACAAGCGTATGTACTGGCTCGGATCGACCGACGTCTTGCCGGTTTCCGGGTCCCAGCGCGTCACTCGCGGCAGCTTCGAATCCAGGGCAAAGCTCAGCACTGGCATCCAGGCGTAGACTTTGACATGGGCCCGAGTGCGCAACTGCCAGGCCACGCGGTCAAAAATGTCGGCACTCATCGGCAAGTGACGGTTGGGGAAGTACAGCGAATGCACCAGGCCATCACCCTTCGGATCGGCGAAGGCTTGCAGGAACACTGTATTGGCGCCCATGTCGGACATGCGCTGGATCAGTTTACCCAGGTTTCTTTCCTGCTGGGCAGGGTCCGGGTCGTAGACGTTATCCAGATCGACGTGAACGACGCGCATCGCATTCTTCGCCTGCACTGAGACGACGCTGTTGGCGAAGCGCGGGCCATCCGGGTCAGAAGAAACAAGGTAGCGCGGGCTGCTCATCAGAGTATCGAGGGTATCGAGCCCGTCTTCGAGGGTCAAAGCCATCTGATAGCCCTGATCATTGATGATTTGCAGCGAGACGCCGTCCGCCGCGCCGTACGGCCAGACCCAGACCCGCGGCTTTTTACCCGTGACCTTGAAGATTTTGTCCGAAATCGCCACCACGTCAGCACGCTGACGAGCCTGGAACTCTGCTTCGGTCTCATAGCGTTTGGCGACGGGATCGTAACGCCGGGTTGTGGCGGACGGCTGCAAGTTACCTTGGGGGTTAGCCAAGATACCCTTGTGATTGGCATCGGTGTGCGCAGCGATTTCCACCAGTCCGGACTGGGAAACCTCCCGTACCTGATCCCAGGTCAGGAAGTCCGAGCGCTGACGCGGCGTGCCGGCGAAATCCACCGGTTGGTTCGGCGGTGTGTCGACCCAGGTTCCGACCGGCGCCAGCAAGGAAGGCCATTTATAGGCACGCAGCACCGGCATCACCCGGGTATAGAAGCTCGCATAACCGTCGTCGAAACTGAGCACGACCGCTTTGGCCGGCAGATCGGGTCCGCCTTTGCGTGCCGCCAGGACCTGGTCGATGGAGACCGGCTGGTAGCCGTTCTCCCTTAACCAGGCCAACTGCTCGATCAAGCGTTCGGTGCGCACGGCCACCACCGCCTGATCGGGGTCTTTGTCATCGACATCGTGATAGGCGATGCCGAGTACATGGTTTTTCGGCCACGGGGTTTCGTTTTCCACCACCGGACGTTCGGATGGCGGCGCGAAAGCCGGGGCTTGCTGGGCACAAGCGCTGATCAACAGCGCTCCCAGCAGGAGGAAGAAACGCGACATCAAGGCCATTTTCAAACTCCTCTAGAAGCGGAAAGTCAGATCGACCAACAGACGCAGATCGGTTTCCCGCTCTCCGTCATATGGCCGGTTGATTGCGCTTAACATACCGCCGACCTCCACCACGTCGTTCCAGCTGTAACGCTGGCCATAGCCCAACAGGGCCATGCCTCCGGTGGAGTGATCTTGCTGGGTGTAAGTACCCGCGCCAACCTGGAACTGCTGACTCCATCGAGTTTCATAGCGCTGGTAGAGCATGTGATTGACACTGATCATCGGCAGAACGCTGAGATCGGACTTGGGGTTGAAATACGGCACGTCGTCAGACAGGGAGTTGTGGCTGGCGCCGACTTCCAATCCCAGATCGACTTGCACGTTCGCTGAGGTGTAGATGCCTTCGCGCCCGGTGAGCAATGCTTCGACGCGATCGTTGCCGTCGCTGAAGTGGGACGGGCTGACCGCGAATTTCCACTCGCGACTTTCATTGGCGCGCCAGCGTATGAAACCGCTGCCGCCGTTGGCCGTGATATCGCTGTTCAGGGCCCGCAACGGCGTTGCCGCGGCGAAGTATTCCAGGCTGGCGCCGTACTGCCAGTAATCGTTGATGTCATGGGCGAATGCCAGACGCGCGCCCTGTTTGGAACCGAAGCCATAGGAGTGGTTGGAGACTTCCGCTTCCAGGGTCAAGTCGCGGGTCCGGCGTTCGAGCCCGACGCGCTGGAAGTTATGGTTACCGGTTCCTTCCTGGAAGTCGCCTTCGGCATAACCGGCACCGGCGAATACGCGCCAGTCTTCACCGATGGGCGGGCTGTACAGGACGGTTTCGATGCCGAAATCCTTACTGCCGTTGACCGCGCCGACGTTGTCGTCATCGCCGCCATAAGTTTTGCCGCCGAACGCTTCTACGCGCAGCTCGAACATGTCATGGACCTCACGCTGACGCTGCAAGCGCTGCACCTGACTGTTCTCGGGAAAACGCGCGACCACGTCGTCGGTCAGCGCATTCATCTGCCGCCATTCCTGCAGGTCCGTGGCGGTGTGGGCCTGGGCGACTTCCAGGCTAAGGTCCCGCGGGGCCATGGCCTCGGCTTCCTTGAGCTTGCTTTCGGCAAGCCGCGGCCAGCCCCGCGCCAGGTACAGATCGGCCTGAGCCACACGCAGGCTGACGTTGCCCGGCGCCTGATCGACCAAGGCCTGCAGGCGCTCCTCGCCATGGGGCAGATCGGCACTGTAAGTCCCGGCCTGGGCAGCGAGTTGTTGCGCGTCCATCCATTCGTCGTTGGGGTTGCCTCCGGGCAGACCCTTGAGCTCGACGCGTGGTCTCTGGGTTTTGGCCAATTCCTCGGCGACTACGCGCGCCTCGTCGGCCTCGCCACTTTCGAGCAAGGCATAGTAAAGCGCACTGGTGTCTATCAAACGGTTGGCAGGATCGGCATCCGGCTTGAGCAGGATCTCACGATACATATCGCTGGCGATTTCCGGTTCGCGCTGGTCCAGGTAGGACGCGGCGACCCAACGCTGGGCGTAGGTCGGCACTTGCACACCATCGGCCTGCAGTTTGTGGTGTTCGCTGATGACCTCAGCGGTGCGCGATCGGGCCTTGAGAGCACCCATCCGGTCGATGCGCCAGCGGACGACGTCATCGTGAGCTTGCGGATCCGCGGACCAGGTGGCAATCAATTTGTCGTAATCGGCCAAGGCCCGATCAGCGATCACATAACGTTCCGATTCGCTGCGAGTAGGCATTTCAGCCAGGCGCACGCGTTCTGCGGCCAGGTCACCTTCAAGGCGACGTGTCGTGATCGGATCGATCAAGCCTGGTCGCTGACGGGCCAGGCGCAAGGCCGGTTCCGGCAGATGAGCACGTTGCAGCGCACCCACATATTCTTTGGCGATTTCCGGATTGTTACCGGAACGGACAAAGGCCTGATCGTATTCAAACAACGAGTCGTACTGTTTACCGGCACGGTTCAAGGCGTAGCCCAAGGCCATTCGGCGGGAGACATCATTGGGTTGAGCGGCCACCAGCGCTTTGGCGCGCGTCACCGCCTGATCGGGCCTTGTGGAGTCGGCCTGAGTCAGTGCCAGCCCCAGCTGCAGTTCCTGGTTGTCCGGGTCGATGGCCAGGGCCTTGTTGTAGACCCGGTTCGCATCGTCCCAGCGCTGCTGGTTGCGATAAGCCCGCGCCGTGGCGGTCAAGGCCTCAACCGGCAGGTCCAGGCTGCGCCCCTGGGTTTCATAAACCTTGATCACTTCGGCGTCCAGGCCGGCCCAACTGGCGATCTGCAGGTGATCACTGATTTGACTGGTGGTGGCCTGGCCCGCCGGCACCTGACGCAACGCAGTCAACGCGGGCGTGTAGTGACCGGCTCGGGCATCGAGCACCATTTCGTCGTAAGGGGTATAGGCAAACGCTAACATTGGCCAGATCAACTGGCTGCACAACGCGACGCGAAACAGCGGTCGCATACCACGTTGAACAAAGGGGGCAACAATACTCGGCATTCGTCAGCATCCTTACATGGCCAGCCGGGCCGCAACGCCCTCTTTGCCCTTTCGTATCGGAAAGCTGGTCCAGATGACCCAGCCAAACTTTATTAAGGACAGTCTTGCATGCGCGCTCGCTGGGTGATTGGGAACACAATAATTGTTCAGATTCGTGAAACTGCAGGCGCCGTTCATCGTCCCGTCTTAAATGCCAGACAGCAAAACGCCCGACGTCTGTTTGGAGCAGAGGCCGGGCGTGCGGTGTGTAAGCCCCGGTTTTACTGGATGTTTCCAGTCCCCCCAAGCTTACTCATCACGAAGCCGGCAAATTCTTCGACCGTCATTTTCTGGCCGTTGAACTCCACTTGGTTGTTAGCGTAGTGCAGTTTGGTGACGATGCTACTGCCTTCGAGTTTTGCGAGTTGGGTACCGACCGCCATGCTGCCAAACATGTCGGCGGTGGCGGTGGCCTGGTCGGCAATCAGCTTGGTGTCGGTCTGACCGTCGATTTGCCCTTGGACGCTAAGCAAATCAACGAGCATGGGCTTGGACACCTGCAGATTGAAGTCCAGCAGGGCGATCAGTTGACGGGTCAGTTGATCCGGCGGCAAGTCCATGGACTTGGGTTTGGTCAGGTCGAGCACCAGATTGGCGCGGCTTTCACCGTTGGAGGTGTGGAACGACAGATTCTCCAGAGCGATCTGCGGACCGGCCGCCAGCAATTTCTCCAGACCGGTTTTGACCTGAGCTTCTTCGGCCGGGGTCAGGACCAGCTCAGGCACGGGTTCACCGGCGGCAGCGGCCTCGGCGGCGGCTTTCTCGTACGGTTGCAGTTTGGTCTGGTAAATCTGCACCAGCGACAGGGTCGCCGGGATGTCGAGGTTCTTCAGGCTCATGGCCATTTGCGCAGAGCCGACAGCCTGGCCGTTGAAGGACACTTCGCCCACCTTGTAATCGGCACGCCCTGAAGCGCTGGTGCCCGACTCCTCGGTGTGGTTCTTCATTTCAAATTTCTTGAGACCCAGTATCGACTGCCTGGCGCCGAACGTGGTTTTGCTGTCGGTCAGCTCAAGGGTGTTCTCGCCGGTGTAATAGCCGTAGGTGCTTTTTTCCAGGTTGCTGGCCAACGTCAGGCCGTTCAGTTCAATCTTCACCGGCGTCTGGTCTTGCGCCACGGTGGTCAGCGTCAGACTATCCATGTAGCCGTTGGCCTTGACCTTCTGGGCCTGGGCGCTGGCAGCGACGTCGAGGTTGAGGCCGGAAAACTTCAGGTTCGACTTGTCATCCAGGGCCACGTCCAGCGGCAGCAATTGCAGGGTGCCGTTGGTGGCGTTGTCGTAGCCGATGTTGACCACCCCCGTGACCGGGGATTTGTCCTTGGCGGCAACGAACCATTTTTCCGTGGTCGGGGTTCTTTCCAGTTCGTAGTGACTGGTGGCCAAGACCGGCAGCCACTTCAGCGACACCAGGCGCGAAAATGGCAGCGGACCATGTTCGATGCGATCGACGAACAACAGTTCTACCGGTGCTTCGCCGAACATCTCGCCTTCGCCCTTGAGGCGATAGTGCGCAGTGCTGCTGAATACATGGCGCTCCAGCGACACCAGCTCCAGGGATGCCGTGCCGTTGGAACCCACCAGCGCAGCCTGCAATTCCTTGTTGGCGTTGGCGATCGAAGTGTTGAGTACGCCTTCGAGCCTGGTACCGGTGTACCAGGCACCGCCGGCACTGATTGCACCGATGGCAACGACAATTCCCAGAAGCACGCCTGCTGATTTATTCATGAATGGCCCAGTCAATGTCCGTTGTTGAAGAGGTGGTCGTCTTCCCTGAACCCTTGACGGGTTACGGCTCGACTCCGCTGAAAAGTGGAATGCAGATTAGCATCAGGCGCGCCGGGCGACCCAATGATTAAAGGTTAAAGAGTGTCTATGGGCCGCGCGTGGGGAGTGAGAGTTTCGGCGGTCATGAGATCGCCTTCGCCCGTAGGAGCGAGGCTTGCCCGCGAAGGCGTCGGTTAGGGCAACATCAATTCAAGTTTTGGCGAACATGAAATCGCCTTCGCGGGCAAGCCTCGCTCCTACAGCGAAGGCGTCAGTTCGGGCAACTTCAATTCAGGAATACTGAACCTCAATATCATCCAACTGATGATCAAAGCTCTTGAGCCGCGCCGTCCAGGTATAAACCAACACTTCAAAATCCCGATTGATCACCGCCCCGCCCGTCACTTCCGCGCGCGGGTCGCAGAAGTCCAGTTGATAGCGCTCTCGGGCCATGGCGGTCGCGACATCGGCGAGCTCACGGGCGTTGTTGAGCCAGTGCCGACCGTCTTCGGCGATCTGCTTGTCCAGCTCCAGACATTGCTTTTTCAGCGCTTCGAGGCTTTTTTCCAGCGGCGTGCCGGTGAGCTCGCCCATGACCTCCTGGAACGTGCGCCCGGGTTGCCAGTAACTGCCCCAGAAATACCGGTCAAACACCGTTTCGACACGACGCAAGGCCACCTTGGTGTCCCAGATCAGCACCAGGGTCTTGCCTCGTTCGCATTGTCTTTTCTTGATGCGCTGCCCCTGGACCGTCGCCACAGCCACCACCACGATAGCCATCACGGCAATCAGCGCGGCGGCGCTGTCGAGGAAAATCAGTGCCGTGTCGATCTGATGGGCCAGCATGATGCCGTAGAAATAAGTGGCCGAGAGCAGCACCAGCGCTGCAATAGCGCACCAAAAGCCGGGAGCATAAGGGTTTTTCATTATTGGTATCCCCATGACCAACGCGTGCCTGGATCGATGAGTTCGGCGAACGATCTCATCAAATCAAAGCATAGCAACGGCCTCAGGGTTTGCCGGGGTTCGAGGCTTGCGTTCGTCCGCTTTCCCAACCACCGCCCAACGCCAGGAACAAATCGATCTGGCTCATGGCAACCTGGGTGTTGGCGGCGGCCAATTGCGCCCGTACGTCGGTATAAGTGCGCGTGGCTTGCAGATCGGCCAGGAACGAGGCGCGTCCGGCGGTGAAAAAGCGGTGGGTCTGGTCCGCAGCCAGTTGCGCCGACTGCTCTGCATCCGCCAAGGCGTCGCGGCGCTGCAGCAAGGCGGAGTACTGGGCCAGGCCGGTCTGGGTTTCGCGAATGGCGTTGAGCACCACGCCATCGAAATGCGCCAGCGCGCCCTGGGTTGTCGCTTCGGCCTCACGGATTCGCGCCCGGGAGCCGTTGGATGGCACGGTCCAGGTCAGCAAGGGACCGAAGCCCCAGCGATTGGTCGCCGGTTTGCCGAGGTTCTCCAGGATGCCGACGGTACCGACGGTCGCGCCGATGCTGATGTCCGGGTACAACTCGCCGGTGGCGATACCGATGCCGGCCGTCGCGGCAGCCAGTCGGCGCTCGGCCTGCCGCACGTCGGGGCGGCGTTTGAGCAAGGTTGCACCGTCGCCGACCGGCAACAATTGGGCAATCTTCGGCAGTTCGGCGCAGTGGTTGGTGCCGGCCGGCAATTGGTCGACCGGTTTAGCCAGCAGCATCGACAAGCGGAACAGTCCAGCCTGGCGCGCCGCTTCATAGCGCGGCATGTCGGCGCGCAACGACTTGAATTGGGTTTGCGAGCGGGTGACCTGGGTTTCATCGCCACGCCCGGCGTCTCGTAAACGCTGGATCAGCGTGGTGCCCTGGGCCTGGAGGTCGAGGGAATGCTGGGCGATTTCCTGCTCTTCGTTGGCCGCGCAGACCTGGGTATAGGCCCGGACGACGTCGGCCACCAGGGTGATTCGGGCCGTATCCGCGGCCGCCTGGGTTGCATCGGCATTGGCCTTGGCCGCTTCGATCCCGCGCTGCAACGTACCGAACAGGTCGAACTGATACGAGGTGGTAATGCCGATGTCGCCGACGTTGGCCACCGGCACTTTCTCCGGCAGCAAGAACGCTTCGCCGGACTCCTGCAAACGCTGGGCGCCGATCTTCACCCCACCGCTCCAGCCTCCGGCAGCCTGGGCTTCGTCGACCTGAGCGCGGGCGCGGGACAGGTTCGCCGCCGCCACGCGTAAATCCGTGTTGGACGCCATGGCCTGCTGCACCAGCTTATCAAGGCGTGGATCCTGATACAGGCGCCACCAATCGCCAGGCACCGGCGACGAGACAACATTTTTGCCGTCCGTTGCCAACTCGCCCTGCAGATCTTCACGGTGCACGGCGGCTTCATCCGGCAGATGATAATCCGGCCCGACCACCTGGCAGGCCGACAGCAACAGGCCTAGTCCAGCAATAGCCAAACCTGAAACCCTGCTCATTGCGCAGTTACCCGGGTTTGATCGTCCATGATCGACACCGTGGCCGTGCGTCCGGCAATCATGCGGAAATCCGCCGGCACCTCGTCGAAAGCGATCCGCACCGGAATCCGCTGGGCCAGCCGCACCCAACTGAACGCCGGGTTGACGTTGGGCAACAGGTTGCTGCCACTGCTGCGATCGCGGTCTTCGATGCCGGCGACGATACTTTCCACGTGCCCGCGCAGGCGTGCACGGTCACCGATCACCCGAATGTCGACGCGCTGACCGACATGAATGCCATCGAGCTTGGTCTCTTCGAAATAGCCATCGATGTGAAAGGAATTGCTATCCACCACCGACAACACCGGACGTCCAGCGGTGACGAATTCCTGATTGCGCGGCGCACGGTCATTGACGTAGCCATCCACCGGACTGCGGATGGTCGAGCGGTCGAGGTTGAGCTGGGCACTGTCCACTGCGACCTGGGCTTCCATCAGCGCCACCTCGGCCCGGGCTACCCGGGATTGGCTTTCTTCCAGTTGCTCGCCCGGTACCAGATTGCCGAGACCACGGTTGCGCTTGGCTTCCCGTTGCGCCTGGGCCAGGGTCTCCTTGCGGTCGGCAACCGCCGCCTTCGCCTGGCGCAGAGCCAGTTTGAAACGGTCCTGGTCGATGCTGAACAGCACCTGGCCACGTTTCACCCACTGGTTGTCGCGTACATCCACCTGCTGGATCAGACCGGAGACGTCCGGGGCGATCTGGACAATGTCGGCACGAATGTGCCCGTCCCGGGTCCAGGGCGCGAACATGTAATACATCACCATGCGCCAGACGACGACAACGGCGAAGGTCACGATCAGCAAGGTCAGAACCACGCGACCGATGGTCAAAAACGGTTTTTTCATGTCATCAGGTATCGACTGAGTGAGTCCACGGCGCCGAGCAGCAAAGCGTAGAGAGCCACGTTGAACAATGCCCGGTGCCAGACCAGACGGTAAAAGTGCAGGCGCGTCAGCAACCCGTGCACCAACAGGTACAACATGTACGTAATACCCATCAGCACCAGCAGCGTCGGCAGGAACACTCCGCTGATATCCAGATCACCGATCATAAAGGTGCTCCATCGATGCCGTGGGGCAGCGGTTCTTCGAGTTCGGCTGTGCCGACGAACTCCACACCCGGCAGCAACGCCAGGCGCAGCCCGCTCAGGGCATGCAGCAGGTGCAGACGCGCGCCGTCATCGCAATCGCGATTCAGGGCGCGACGCGCACGGTCCATGGTCATCAGCAACGGGCTCGGCGCCGGCAGTCGTTCGCCAGCCTTCAGGCACGCCTTGAAGTACTCGCCGACTTCGGCCACTACCTGGTGCAGCAGCGCCTGCGGCACGCCGAACACTCGCGGCGTGTAGGCGAGCAAGTCGAGCAGGTTCAGTGCCACGCGCACTTCGCGCAGCGCGATGCCGGTGTCCTGGCCGGTCATGGCCAGCCGCGGCAGATGCTGCATCAGGCGATCGAGGATCTGCACGCCCAACTGCCGGTGTTCGGCCAACGAGGCCGGCTCGGTGAGGCTGACAATGTCGCGCCAACTGAAACGGGTCAGGCGTTTGGCTGCCAGTTCCGCACCGAACGGCCGCGCGATCAGGGTCCAGACAAAGGCGAACAGCAAACCCACGGGGCCGGCCAGGTTGGAATTGGCGAAACTGAGGAAGTCCGCGTCGTAGGCCCCCTGAATGCTGATGAAAGACGAGGTATTGACGAGCGTCAGCAGCATGCCCAGGTAGAACTGGGGCTTGACCGTCAGGGTGCCGATGCAGATGAAGGGTACGGCGAACGCCAGCACCAGCATCGGGAAGTCATGCAGGTTAGGCAGGATCAAGAACAGGTAGAGGCTGGCGAACAGCACCGACATCGCCGTCCAGAAAAAGAATCGGTAGATCTGCGGTGCCGGATCGTCCATCGAGGCGAAGAAGCTGCACGCCACCGCCGCCAGGATCACCGCGGCGCCACCGTCGGTCCAGCCGAGCAGAATCCACAACACCGACGCGACAATGATCGCAGTGACCGTGGACGCCGCCGAATAGAGCATCAGCCCACGGTCGAGAAACGGCGACAACCGCCCGAGCCGCCAGTGCCGATATACCGCACGCCAGCTGTCCTGGCTTTCGCACTGGATGGCGTATTGCAGGCTGCGGCAGTCCTGCCACAAATCGATCCACTCACCCAGGCGGTACAGAGCGTTGGAAAACAGCAGCTGCTTGCGATCGTCCAAGGCCTCGGCGGAGGGCTGCAGGGCTTCGAGCTGGTTTTTCAGTGCCTGCCAACGGCCGAGATCGGCATTCTGGTGTTCAAGCCATTCGGTGGTTGCAGTCAGCAGCGGCGAAAACCTGGCCACCAGCTCGGGCGTGCGTCGCTCAAGGGCGTAGAGCGCGTCGTCGAGCGCGTCGATCACCGGCAACAGGTGAATCATGCGCCCGCGCAGCTCCTTGGTGTTGCGCACGGTTTGCGGCCGCGCGCCTTCATGGGGCAACTGGCCGATCATCAGTTCCAGTGTGTTGAATGTCGCGACCATCGATGAGCGCAGGGCGCTGACCTCGTCCGGCTGCACGTTGCGGCTGAGGTATCGCAGGCTGTAGGCCGAAGCATCGGTAAACCATTTGCCCACCGAATCGTTGAACACCGGCGCCAGCCGCCTTGGCCAGAACATCGCGCCCACCACCGCCGCAACGGCGATACCGAGAAAGATTTCTTCAGTCCGCGCTTCTGCAACGTCCCACACCGCCAGCGGATTATCCACCACCGGCAAGGCGATCAGCGGCAGGGTGTAACCCGCAAGCATCAGCGCGTAGCTGTTGGCCGTGCGCAGGTGCAGGGATAAAAACAGCAGCGTCCCGGTCCACAGGGCGATGACCACCACCAACACATACGGACTCTGGACAAACATCGGCACGAAAAAAACCGCGGCAGCGGCGCCAAGCAGGGTGCCGACAGCGCGGTACAACGCCTTGGAACTGGTGGGGCCGACAAAGGGACTGGAGACGATATAGACCGTGGCCATCGCCCAATAGGGACGGGGCATTTGCATGAGCATGGCGATGTACAACGCGACCATCGAAGCCGCGAATGTACGCACACCGTAGAACCAGTCCCGCGCCGGGGGCATGCCGGTAAAAAAACCTTTCAAGGATTGGCCACCGGTGAATGATTGGCCGATTCGAAGGCTTTGAGAACCCGCAATGTCGCCTCCAGATCACTCTGCTCGATGCCTTCAAGCACTTCGTGACGCAAGCGCACCAATTGGATTTCGACCGCTTGTACCACCTCCCGACCGGCCGCGGTCAGGCTCAGGCATTTGGCGCGCCGGTCATGGGCATCTTCGGTACGGCAGACGTAGCCGGCATGACACAGTTGATCCAGCAGACGCACCAGCGACGGACTTTCCATTCCCGCCGCCTGCGCCACCGTGACCTGGCGAACGCCCTCGCCCAGTCGCCCGATCATCAACAACGGGACGGCGCAGGCTTCGGAGACGCCACAGTTGACCAGCGTGGCCTGGCAGATCTTGCGCCAATGCCTGGCGGCCACCACCATGGAGCTGCTGATGTTCATCTGGAGAGCGTCGAGATTTTTGGGCACGAAGAACAACACACACTGTTAGCTTGCTAACTAACAATATGACATTTGCCGGGAAAGCTGGTCAAGTTTTGTAACAAATTTGTGCGACCGAAAAGCTTACGGTCGGAGGTATTCAACGTTTCTTGGCATTTTCATAAACATCGCTGCGTTCACGCTTACCAACCGCCACGACAGAAACGACTACACGGTCATCAATAACCTCGTAGACAAGTCGGTATCCAGAAGACTTCAGCTTTATTTTGTAGCAGTCAGGCATGCCATGCAGCGCGTCTGAGGGAACTCGAGGTAGCTCCAGACTCTGCGTCAGTTTCTTTTTTATACCCCCCGCCCCTTCCTCAGCAGCACGTCCAACTGATCCACCACCTCCGCCCAATCCGCGTCATCCAGAATCTCTTCCCGTAAAAGCTCCGCCTGGCTCTCGCTCCAGAAAAACGCATCCGCCAGATGCAATTCCGGTTTCAGCGGTGAATGCGTGGCGATGAATTTATCGATGCTTTCGGCGTCATCAGGCAGGCCGAGTTGTTTGAAGAGCGAGGGGAGGCTGTGGGTTGGGGATTCCATGTCCGGGCTCCTGGGTGACGGAAATAATATTCGCGAGCAAGCTCGCTCCTACAGGGTATTCATGCCTGTAGGAGCGAGGCTGGCCCGCGATGGCGATACAACGGATGCTGCAACGTTCAATAACTCAACTCCCGCACTTCGGCATGCGGCACCATTTTCAGAAACTCCGGCATGTTCATGTGCAGCAGATTGGTGTGGTTGCCGGCTTCCAGATAAATATCTTTCTGCCGGGTCAGCAGCGGATCGATAACCACATCGAGCCCATAGGCCTCACCCAAGGCGGGTACGGCGCCGCGTTCGCAATCATCGAACAGGTGCGGCAGATTGCTTTCCCGCGAAACCTGCCATTGGCCACTGCTGCGAACTTTGCTCAGGTCCAGGTGGCGGCTGGCGGGAAGCACGGCCATCAGGTAATGACCATGGTGATCATCGAGGATGACCGACTTGGCCACCCGTTCGGCAGGAATGCCCGCGACCCGCGCCGTTTCAAGGCTGCTGGCCGAGTGTGGGTGGGTGACGATGTCATATTCGCATTGAGCCTTTTCCAGGCTTCTCTGCACGGTTCTTGCCATACGCATGATGCACCTCGATGTCCGCAGACAGTGTCTGGTGGACGATGGTTAACACTTTTCTCTGTACTCAAAGTCTAGGCCCGCTGGTGCAATCAAGAGGGAAATCTGCCCACCGGCCAAGGTCAACAATTGATCAAAATTCGTACAATCCGCAGCTCGGCTAGACTGTATGAAGTGATGAGCTAACGCGCACTGCCTGAACTCGGCACGGTGCTCTCGGGTTCATCGTCGGAACGCCGCCCGGAGCTCGCTCGCTCCTACAGGGAGGGTCAAGTGAACATTCGTTGCTGTGCGGTTGCGCTGTTGTTGGCCTTGAGCGGATCGATCTTCGCCGCGGACACGGTTGTCCTGCTGGCTCCCAACCCGATCGGGATCTGGCTGATCACGTTTGGCATCGCGTTTCTGATTGCCGAGGCGGCACTGCCCAATTACGGCGTGATCGGTTTGGGCGGCATTGTGATGTTCGTGATCGGGGCGGTGATCCTGACCAATACCGAGGTGCCGGTGCCATTGATGATCGGCCTGGGACTGATCAGTGCCCTGCTGCTGATCTTCCTGTTGATCCATGCCCTGAAAACCCGGCCACGCCACAACGTCAGTGGCGATGCGGGGCTGGTTGGCAGCGTGACTCAGGTGATGTCGCTGGCCGGCAATGCCTATAACGGCTGGGTGCACCTGCAAGGAGAGCAGTGGCAGGTGCTCAGCGCCACGCCGCTGCAACCCGGGCAACGGGTCCGGGTGGTGGCACGCAAGGGACTACTGCTGGAAGTGGCCGCGGCTGACGCGGCGCCGGGTGGAGAATAACCATGGGCTTGCAACTGGGTTTTGCCGCGCTGCTGTTACTGTTGATTGCACTGGCGGGGTCGACCTTTCGTATCCTGCGCGAATACGAGCGCGGGGTCGTGTTCCAGCTCGGGCGCTTCTGGCAGGTCAAGGGCCCCGGCCTGATCCTGCTGATTCCAGTGGTACAGCAGATGGTTCGCGTCGACTTGCGTACCGTGGTCCTCGACGTGCCGCCCCAAGACGTCATCACCCGCGACAACGTCTCGGTCAAGGTCAATGCGGTGCTGTATTTTCGCGTGCTCGATCCGCAGAAGGCGATCATCCAGGTTGAGGACTTCCTCATGGCCACCAGCCAACTGGCCCAGACCACCTTGCGGGCGGTACTGGGTAAACACGAACTGGATGAACTGCTGGCCGAGCGCGAGCGGTTGAACGTCGATATCCAGCAAGTGCTCGATGCCCAGACCGACGCCTGGGGCATCAAGGTGGCCAACGTCGAGATCAAGCACGTGGACCTCAACGAATCGATGGTGCGCGCGATTGCCAAACAGGCCGAAGCCGAACGGGAACGTCGGGCCAAAGTGATCCATGCCGAAGGCGAACTACAGGCGTCGGAGAAACTGATGCAGGCCGCAGAAATGCTGGGCCGTCAGCCGGGTGCCATGCAGCTGCGGTATATGCAGACGCTGAGTTCGATCGCCGGAGACAAGAGCTCGACCATCGTCTTCCCGCTGCCGATCGAGTTGCTCAAGGGGATGGCTAATTTATCGGAGAAGGAGTGAGGTGCACCGTTTGTGCCACCGGATACACCGACTCCCATCCCCCGCCCAACGCCTTGTACAACCCGACCATCGCCAGCGAAACCCCGGTCGAGCTTTCGACCCACTGTTGTTGAGTCGCCAGCAACTCGCCTTGCACAGTCAGGACGTTGACGAAATCCACCACCCCTTCCACATATTGCTGTTGCGCAGCGCGCAAGGCGATCCGGTTCTGGCTTACCGCTTCGGCGAGGCGGTCGCGGCGCAGCTGGCTGGCGTTGTACGCGGCCAGTTGATCGTCGATCTCATGCCAGGCGCGCAGTACGGTGTGCTGATAGGCCAGTGCCGCTTCCTGCTGTTGTGCTTCACGCAGTTGCAGCATGCCGCGCAGGCGTCCGCCATCGAACAGCGGCAGGCTGAACTGCGGACCGATACCGAATGAGCGTGAGCCCCAGGAACCAAAATCGCTCAGCTGCATGGCTTGGGAGCCGACATTGCCCGACAGGGTGATCCGCGGATAGAAATCGCCCTTGGCCACGCCGATGCTGGCGGTGGCGGCATGCAGGCGGGCTTCGGCCTGGCGGATGTCCGGGCGGCGTTCGGCCAACTGCGACGGCAGCCCGATGGCCACCTGGCGCGGGGTTTGCGGCACCGCAGCGTCTGTGGATAACTCGGCATGCAGTGCCTGCGGCGGCTCGCCCATCAGCAGACTCAGGGCATTGATCAATTGCGACTGACGCTGCTCCAGCGCCGGCAGGCGCGATTCGATGGCGGCGACCTGCGCGGCGGCTTCGGCGACATCCAGATCGGTGGCGACGCCGTCGGCCAGGCGCAGTTGCGAGAGTTTCAGGCTATGGCGAGCGACGTCGAGGTTCTGCTGGGTGACGACTCGGATACTTTGCACACCGCGAAGCTGTATGTAGTCCTGGGCGGTTTCGGCGAGTAACGATAACAGCACGCCGCGGCGGTCGTTTTCCGCGACTTCCAGGGTGGCATCGGCGGCCTCGGTTTCGCGGCGTACCCGGCCCCAGAAATCCAGCTCCCAGGCGGCGGAGAAACCGGCGTCCCATAAGTTGAACGCCGAGTCGCCGTTGTTGCCCGACGGATCGTTCAGGCCTTTGCCGCTGTTGCGTTTACGCCCGTAGCTGCCGGTGGCGGCGGTGTTGGGATAGCGCTCGGCCGTGATCACCTGACGCGCGGCGCGACTTTGCTGCAAGCGGCTGCTGGCGAGTTTCAGGTCGAGGTTGTCGGTCAGGGCGCGTTGGATCAGGGCCGTGAGTTGCGGGTCGTGAAATATCTCCCACCAGCGTTCGTCCATGGTTTCGGTGACGGCTTGACTGGGCGCGGCTTTTGACGGTTTTGACCATCCGACGATTTGTTGTGCCTGAGGTTTCTGGAAGTCCGGGCCGACGGTGCAGGCTGAAAGGCTCATGACGAGCAAGGCGCACAGGGTTAGTTGAGGCAGTCGGCCCCTTCGCGAGCAGGCTCGCTCCCACACCAGATCTCCTTTTGTGCATAAAGTTTGGGCACCCAGCAGATCAACTGTGGGAGCGAGCCTGCTCGCGAAGGCGCCTGAACAGTCGACAAAAATCTTCATCGCTGCGCAACCTCATGCTCGCCAGCGCTTGCGGTATCGATCCTCGCCTCCACCGACATCCCCACCCGCAATCGCTCAGTCTGCGGCTGACCGGCATCCAGCACGATCTTCACCGGAATCCGCTGCACCACCTTGGTGAAATTGCCGGTGGCATTGTCCGGCTTGATCGAAGCAAAGGTCACGCCGGTAGCCGGGGCGATGCTCTCGACACGTCCGCGCAAGGCTTCGCCACCAAGGCTGTCGACGCGTACCTGCACGTTCTGTCCCGGCTGCACGTCGGTCAATTGGGTTTCCTGAAAATTGGCGATCACATAAGCCTGAGCGAGCGGTACCACCGCCAGAATCTTGCTTCCGGGCGTGACGTAGGCACCAACGCGCACCGCACGCTCGCCGACCATGCCGTCCTGAGGCGCAACGATGCGCGTGTAGGACAGCTCATAGCTGGCCATTTCCAGCGCCGCTTGCGCCCGTTTCAATCCACCGTCGGCCGCGTCGCGCTGGGCGGCAAGGATCTCCACTTGTTTACGTTCCGCGGTCAGTACCGCCGTGGCGTTGGCCAACCGAGCGGTGGCCTGATCGATGCGCGTGCGTGCTTGCTGAGCATTCTGCACCGTACCGGCACCGACCCCGGCGAGGTGGTTGTAGCGGTTCAATTCATGCTCGGCGAAGGCCATCTCGGCTTTGGCGGACACGACGGTGGCCTGGGCCTGGGCGATCACCGAAGTCTGACGTTCGAGGGTCGCCCGCGCATTTTGCAGTTGCGCCCTCGCCACCAGTGTCTCGGCGTCGGCGGCCTGGGCGGCGGCGCGCAGATCGCGGTCATCGATGACAGCCAGCAGCTGCCCGGCCTTGACCTGCTGGTTGTCTTCCACCAGCACGTCCTTGATAAACCCGGCCACGCGCGGTGCCACCAGCGTGAAGTCCGCCGAGACAAAGGCGTCATTGGTGCTCCGTTGCGTGCGCTGGCCGAAAATCCCCGGCACCAACAGGTAAATCAGCACGCCGACCGCCACCACCGCGACGGCGCCAACGGCCACTTTTTGCTTTGCTTGAGTCGTCATAAAAACCTTCAGTTTCAGTGGAGCAATCAAGTCGGCGCGCGCGGTGGATAGATCCGCGTCGGCAGCCAGAAAATCAGCAGGATCAGCGCCAGGGCGACGCCGGCCATGCACAGATAAAGATCCGAAGCCGTCAGCACCACGGCCTGTTCATGCAATCGATGGGCAAGGCCCGCGCTGTCGCTGTCGGCCAAGGGCGAGTTACCGAGGCTGTCCACCAACATGGTTGAATGAAAGTGCAGCCTCGAGGTGGTCAGCGCCTCGATCACGCCGGTGGCGATCACCGCCGACAGGCCTTTCACGGTGTTGAACCAGGCCGAGGCGAACGGCCCTTCCAGCGGGCTGATGCTGCCGGTGGAGAGCATCAGCAGCGGCAACACTGCCATGGGCTGACCGAAGATCTGCAGCAGTTGCAGCGCATAGAAATCGTCGCGAATCCACACCGACGTCAGCTGCGAACCACCGATGCACGACAGCGCCAGCATGCAGAGGCCGATGCCCAGCACCCAGCGACAATCGACCCAGCGCAGGTTGCACAGCGCTGCGACCAAGGGCAGCGCGATCAGCTGCGGCAGTGCCGCGAGCAGCATGATCGGCGCAGTCTGCACCGGGCGATAACCCTGGACCTGAGCCAGGTAGCTCGACGGAATGATGATCACCGCCAACAGCACCACCAGCACCCCGGCCAGCGTCAGCAAGGCGAACGACAGGTTACGGATGCCGAGCATCTGCATCTTGAAAAACGGCATCGGCTGCGACCATTCGTTGATCAGGAACAGCACCAGCAGCAACAGCCCGCCCCCGAGCAATCCGCAGATCAGGCTCGACTCGAACCAGTCCAGCCGGTTGCCCTGCAGGATGCCGATCACCAGCATGCAGATCGCCGGGAAACCCAGCAGCACACCGCGCCAGTTGAATTGCTTGAATCGCTCCAGGCGCAGCGGATCCTGGGGCAAGCCATAGGCCACCGCGACCATGGCCATCAGGCACGGTGCGATGATTTGCCAGAAGGTCCATTGCCAGCCGACATGTTCGGTCCATAACCCGGCCAACGGAGTGCCGAGGCCAGGACCGAACGTTGCAGTCAGGGCGTAACCGGCCAGGCCATATAACTTCACGTTGGCCGGCAAAAAACGCAACGCGACGGTCATCAGCATCGGCGGCAATGCGCCGCCGGCCAGGCCTTGCAGGGTACGCAGGAGCAGCAGGCTTTCGTAGTTCGGGGAGAACGGGCACAGCACGCCCAACAGGGTGAACGCACTGATCGCGCAGAGGGTGAACCGTCGCAACGAAAACGTCACCGCACACCAGGGTGCGAACGCCATGGCGGCCACCGAGGTCGCGGTGTAGCTGGCGACCAGCCAGGTGCCTTCGTCGTAGCCAATCGCCAACGCGCCGCGAATGTCGGCCAGGGCCACCTTGGTCACCATCTCGTTGAGGCCCGACACCAGCACCGCCAGCAACACGCCCAGCAAGCCGATGATGATTCGCGGGCCGAACACCGGTGGCGCGACGGCGGCGGCCGGGCTGGCCGCGGCGAGCGGTGCCGTGACCGTGAGGGAAGTCATGTACTGCAAGCTCCGGGATTGAATGCCGGGGCATTTTAAGAAGCGAGGCAGCTGACGAAAATCAACTTATTGGCAGGTTATAAGTGCGTCCCATGCAGCAATACAAAAACCCTGTAGGAGCTGGCTTGCCAGCGAAGGCGGTGTATCAGTCAACGAAGATGCTGAATGAGACATAGCCTTCGCTGGCAAGCCAGCTCCTACAAGGGATCGGCGTTCAGGCTGAGGTGGGTTGTGCAGCCAGCCACGTCGCATCGCAACATGCCTTGAGCGTCTCACGCATCCACCGATGCGCCGGGTCCTTGTCGAAACGCGGGTGCCACGCCTGGGTCAGCATGATAGTCGGCAGCGGAATCGGCAGGGTGAAGGATCGCAGCTTCAACCCCAGGCGCCGCACACTCAGCAACGCCTCTTTCGGTACAGGCAGAATCAGATCGGAATCCGGCAACGCAAACATCGCCGCATGGAAACTCGGCGCAATCACCGCCACCCGCCGCTCCAATCCCAATGCGTTGAGCGCCGTGTCGATCGGGCCACGGGCGATGCCGCGGCGGGACATGCTGATGTGAGAGAAACCGGCGTAGCGCTCCGCGGTGATCTCTTCATCGAACAACGGATGGTCCTCGCGCACCAACCCGACAAAATGCGTGGAGAACAGGTTCTGTACCTTCACCTCCGGCATCAGCGGCCGGTTGTTGCTGACGCTTAAATCGATACGGCCTTCACGCAAGGCTTCGTCATCCCCATCGCCCTCCGGGACAAAGCGCAATTCACAGTGCGGCGCCTGGCGTTCCATCGTGTCGAACAGCTTGCCGCCGTAGACCCCCACGAAGAAATCGTTGGCGCGAATACTGAACCGCCGGCGCAAGCTCCCCAACTCCACTTCATCGGCGGAGCGGAACAGCAACGCCGCCTGCTCGACGACATCCCGCACCTGCTCGCGCAAGGCCAGCGCCTTGGGTGTCGGCACCAGCCCACGCCCGGCCCGCACCAGGATCGGATCGCCAATGGCCTCGCGAATCCGCGTCAGCGTGCGGCTCATGGCCGCCGGGCTGAGATTCATCCGCCGCGCCGCGCCCACCACACTGCCTTCGTCGAGCAAGGCGTCGAGGGCGACCAGGAGGTTCATGTCCGGAAGTTGCATATTGTGCACGCTTAGCTGACCTGTATTGAGTCAGACGCAATGCTAGCAGCCCTCCCCTGTAGGAGCGAGGCTTGCCCGCGAAGAACGATAACGCGGTCCACCTGGGGACCGCGTCGCCCCCATCGCGAGCAAGCTTCGCTCCTACAGATGGGCGTGTGCGGGTTGCGACGCAGGACCCTAGCAGTTCTGATAGTTCTCAACCTTGATGCAAGCGCGTAAAACAAAGAACGGAACTTACTTCGCTAACTCACCAACGAAGGCTGCTCCATGCCCCCAATCAATTCGGTTGATCAAAAGAAATTGAACACACAACGCACTGTGTTGCTGGCGACAGACAACAAAAACTCGGTGCTTGTCGAAGTAGTTGGTAATGACACCAATCACCTGGCTTATTCCGCCTATGGGCATCAGTCCGCTCAAGAGGACGTCGTGTCACAGCTAGGTTTCAATGGCGAACTGCACGAGGCGAAGACGGGGTGGTATTTACTAGGGAACGGCTACCGCGCTTACAACCCGCGATTGATGCGTTTTCATAGCCCGGACAGTTGGAGTCCGTTTGGGCGGGGAGGGTTGAATGCGTATATGTATTGTGGCGGCGAGCCGGTAAGGAGTTCGGATCCGTCAGGTCATATGTTTGGAATTCTTGATGACTTCTTAAAATTTACTACTAACAGGGTGAACAAGATTCTGAGTGCTGCTCCAACCAATGCTCAAGCTAGTTTAAGATCGGTTGACCGTGCGTTAAGCTTAAGACCCACAACGGTTCAAACGCTCATCCCTTCAGGTGCACCCCCTCTCGGTACTCCGCGGACCAACCTGCAGACTATGATGGTCTCTATTTCAAACAGGATGAACGAAACCCTCAGTACTGTCCGAATAAATGTTGCCGCTGTCAGTAATGCAGTGGGTGATTTGAGGACCCATTTTCAAGCAGGTGTGCAAGCAGGCAGTAACCCCATCCAGGCTGTAACATACGGATTTGATCAGCAGCAACTGCTCAACCAGTTGAGCGGACCGTCTACTGCAGCAGCGACAATCAGGAAGGCGCCCGCAGCACAACTTCCAGAATACTCACGAATGGCAGATCAAAATCCTCCACAGCCTCCTGCAATCATTGTCACGCCGCCGACACCGCCACCACCTCAACGCGCCCGCGCTTAGTGCAACGCACCAATATCCGAGTAACGAGAGCCGTCGATGACACGAGCTCTCGACACTTGAAGGCATGTTCTCACCGCTGCATCCCCCACCGCTTCACCGTCACCCGCTCCAACGTATCAAACACCAGATTCTCCACCAGCAACCCAATCAAAATCACCACCGCCAACCCGGCAAACACCTTGTCGGTATACAGCTCATTACGATTCTGAAAAATGTACCAGCCCAATCCACCCTTGCCACTGGTCGCGCCAAACACCAATTCAGCTGCGATCAGCGTGCGCCAGGCAAAAGCCCAGCCGATTTTCAGCCCGGCGAGGATCGACGGCAGCGCCGCCGGAATCAGGATGAACAGCACAAAACGCATCCCCTTGAGGCCGTAGTTACGTCCGGCCATGCGCAGGGTTTCCGAGACGCCGAGAAACCCGGCATAGGTGTTCAACGCCAACGCCCAGAGCACCGAATGCACCAGCACGAAAATCAAACTGTTCTGCCCCAGGCCAAACCACAGCAGCGCCAACGGCAACAGGGCAATCGCCGGCAGCGGGTTGAACATCGAGGTCAGCGTACTCAGCAGGTCGCGACCGAATTGTGTCGACACCGCCAAGGTGGTCAAGGCAAACGCCAGCACGATGCCGATCAGGTAACCCTTGAGCAACACCACCAGGGAAATCCAGACCTTGCCCAGTAACTCGCCGCTGAGCAAGCCGTCATACAGTGCGCCGGAGGTCTGCAAAAAACTCGGTAACAGCAAGTCGTTGTTCTGAATCCGCGCAACCACCTCCCACAGCACCGCCAGCAACACCAGGATCAGGCTTTTGCGCAGCCAACCTTGTTGCCACAGGCGTTGGCCGAGAGGTAATTCACGCTCCAGCGGCACGCTCGTCAGGGGCTGCAAATCAGTTTCGAATTCTTGTCGCGCAGATGAAAACTGGCTCATCGGGCACTCCTCTCAATGGCTCAATAAGCGATGCGGATATCGGCAAAATCCAGCTCGCGCGCGGTTTCCGGTGACGGGCCTTCATCGAACAACAAGCGATGAATGCGTCGTGCCGATTCTTGAAACGCCACGCCACCAAGGCTGTGCAAATCGTATTGATGGCTGTGGACTTCGGCCCGCACGCGACCCGGATGGGGTGACAGCAGCAAAATCCGATTGCCTACCACCAGCGCTTCTTCGATGGAGTGAGTGACGAACAGCAACGTGAAGCGCACCTCTTCCCAAAGCAGCAGCAACTCTTCCTGCATCTTGCGCCGGGTCAGCGCATCAAGCGCGGCGAAGGGTTCGTCCATCAGGAGGATTTTCGGCTGCATCGCCAATGCCCGGGCGATCGCGACCCGCGCCTTCATTCCGCCGGACAAAGTGTGCGGGTAGGCATCGGCAAACGCGGCGAGGCCGACCTTCTCCAGATAGTGCAGCGCCCGTTCTTCGGCGTCCTTTTTCTTTAGGGTTCGTGAGGCCAGCAACGGAAACATCACGTTCTGTTTGACGGTTTTCCACGGCGGTAGCTGATCGAACTCCTGGAACACCACGATACGGTCGGGCCCCGGCGCAGTGACGATTTGCCCTTGTAGCCGAATGTCGCCCTCGCAGGGCTGGATGAATCCGGCGACGGCCTTGAGCAAGGTCGATTTGCCGCAACCGGACGGCCCGAGCAGCACAAAGCGATCGGCCGGATCGATGTCGAAACTGACCTGATGCGTCGCCCGAACCACACGTTGCGGCGTGCGGTATTCCAGGCTGACCTTGTCGACCGACAGCAGCGCCTGGGCTGCCATGATCGGGTTGCTGGCCGTGTGGCCTTGCAAAGGGGCGTTCATCTCGATCAGCTCCCTTGCAGTGGTTTGGCATCCTGGAAGAAATAGTCCTTCCACGAATCCGGTTTGTTCTTGATCGCGCCGACCCGGTAGAGGAACTCGGCCAACGGGTAAGTGTTTTTTGGCGTGACGCTGAATTCGAACTGCGGGTTGTCGATGATTTTCAACAGCGCAGCGCGATCGATTTTCGCCTTGGTCACGCGGATGTAAGTGTCGGCCGCCGCGCCTTTATCGTTCTGGGCGAATTGCGCCGCTTCGGTCAACGCCTCGACGAAGGCCTTGTAGGTCTTCGGGTTCTCGTTGCGGAACTTCTCGGTGGCGAACAGCACCGTCGGCGAGTTCGGGCCGAGCAGGTCGTAGGTGTTCAGCACCACATGCACGTTGGGATTGGCCAGCGCCTGATCCTGGAATGGCGGATTGGAGAAGTGCCCGCTCAATTCGGTGCCGCCAGCGATCAGTGCCGCCGTGGCGTCGGGGTGCGGAACGGCGATGGTGTACTTGTCGAGGCGGTTGAATTCCTTGTCGCCCCACTGCTTCGCGGCCGCGTACTGCAGAAAGCGTGACTGCACCGAGACCCCCACCGCCGGCACCGCGATGCGGTCCTTCTCGGTGAAGTCGGCGATGGTCTTGACCTTGGGATTGTTGCTCACCAGGTAGTAAGGGAAGTTACCCAGAGAAGCTACGGCCTTGACGTTCTGCTTGCCGTGGGTACGGTCCCAGATAGTCAGCAACGGACCAACGCCCGCACCGGCAATGTCGATGGAACCGGAGAGCAACGCATCGTTGACCGCCGCACCACCGGAGAGCTGGGTCCAGTCGACCTTGATGTCGATGCCTTCCTGCTTGCCGTATTTTTCTATCAGGTGCTGATCGCGCACGACGTTGAGCAACAGGTAAACAATGCCGAACTGTTCGGCAATGCGGATTTCACCTTCGGCCCGGGCCACGGTCGGCGCCACCAGGCTGCCGGCGATCAGGCTGAAACCCAGGCCGATGGCCGCAGCCAAGGGTGCAAATGAAAGACGTCTGGACATATAAATTCTCCGACAAATCAGAAAGGCGCGTCGCCCTGGATGGTGGTGCGATACAGCTTGCGGCGCAGATGGCTCGGGCAGCCGGCGGCAAGGTGGATCAGCGAGCGGTTGTCCCAGAACACCAGGTCGTGGGCCTGCCATTGATGGCGATAGATGTTCTGCGGCAGCACGCTATGGGCGTAGAGCTCGGCGAGCAGTGGCTGGCTCTCGTCTTCCGGCAAACCGACGATGCGGGTGGTGAAGCCTTCGCTGACGAACAACGCCTTGCGGCCGTTTTCCGGGTGGGTGCGCACGATCGGGTGTACCACTTCCGAGACCTGAGCAAGTTGCTCAGGCGTCAGGGTCGGCCGCCAGTTGCCTTCGAATTTGGTCTCGCTGTAGCGCGCCGTGTAGGAGTGCGCCGCCGAGCGACCTTCGACGGCTTTGCGCAGGGCCTCCGGCAGGTTGTCCCAGGCTTTGTGCATGTCGGCGAACAAGGTGTCGCCGCCTTCGGAGGGCAGTTCCTGGGCATGCAGCATCGAGCCCAGGCTCGGCAGTTCTTTATAGGAAAGATCGGAGTGCCAGAACTTGCCGGCGTCGCCGAGGCCGATGGACTGGCCGTTTTCGATGATGTTGGAAACGATGAGAATTTCCGGGTGCCCGGCCAGCAGGAACTGTTTGAGCACGTGGATCTGCAACACTCCGAACCGGCGGCTGAAGGCAATTTGCTGCTCGGGGGTGATGCGCTGATCGCGGAACACCACGACATGATGATCCAGGTGCGCGCGGTGAATGCGAGCAAAGTCCTGGTCATTGATCGGGCGGGACAGGTCGAGACCGATGATTTCGGCACCGACGGCACCATTGAACGGGCGAATTTCGAAGGTTTGCGGCGCGATGGTCGCGGCGCTTGGACTGGCGGTAGCTGCAGACATAAATCACTCCCACGCACGGCGCTCGAGGGCGCGCGCCGATCAGAATCTCACGGAGGTCCCGTGTTGGTTCGTGTCGTGCGGCGCGCCGATTGGTCGGCAGGTACGCAGGAGAGTGACTTTATAGATATAAGAAATGAAATTTAAATACCGTTAGCGAATAACGATATGGCCTTTTTAAGATGTATGTAGATAGCAGTCGTTTCCTTGTGTCGGAAATTTCTTCAGAAAAAGAAAAAATACAGACGCAGGTAATCTATTCGATCGCGCCAAGCAGTAAGATGCCGCTCTCTTAGAAGGGCTCGCGATAACTCTTATAGCGACGGTTCCGGAAAATGATTTCCCTGATCAGTGCATCAAAAAAAAGCGAATGAAATGACATTTTTTTGACTCAAAAAAATTGACTCTTCGCTTGATTGAAAAAAAAGTAGCTCTGACAGCAAATTATTGACACCATCACTCTGACATCACCCTATCCCCAGATTCCGCCGTGAATATGGGTATTTGTGTGTGTGTGATTTAGGTCGAATCTGCCTAAGAAAATTTTCAGATCGCCGAAGGCAGGAACGGGGCTACTCCATGAATCGCGCAGACGACATTGCAATATTGTTCAGCTCATTCGGGGCAAGTGCGGATAGCTATAAAGAAATAGAGCCGCACTACGACTATCAGGAACAGCCGCTCGTGCCATTGGGGCGCCTGCCGATAAAGCCTGCTTCCCCTGTACTGGTTCCCGATCCCATACCTGCGCAGACTGCGCCGATCCCAACCGTTGAAACGACCCTCGAGGCATCTGCCAAAATACAGGCGGCCATTGACGCCGTGCTCGACGTCGATGTCAACATTCCGACGGCCTCAGAACCGTTGCCCGCCGAGCCCATTGCCGAGAAGCCTTCGCCTGAAAGGGTCTTTGCCCAGTCCATTCAAGCATCCGCCCCTGCTTCTTTGCGCAGCCTGCTGGAAAAGGCCGCTCAAGCGCGCCTGAGTACTCAGAGCCAGGAAGTCCCGGTGGCCCCTGTGCGGATCAAGGCCCGGATAGTGGCCGTAGTGTCGGCCAAGGGAGGCGCGGGCAGAAGTACGCTGACGTCGATGCTGGCCAGCACCTTGCACCCCCGCGAGGGCGGTCAAGTGTTTGCCGTCGATCTGGACCCGCAGAATGCACTGCAATTCCATTTCGGCATTCAGCAAGCCGTACCGGGCATTGCCCAGGCGTGCCTGGAAGACAGGAACTGGCGCGATGTTTGCCTGCCAGGCCTTGGTAATTGCCAGTTTGTGCCTTACGGCAAGACCGCTGTCACGGACTTGCAACGCATGCAGCAAACCGTGGCCAACGATGGCCGCTGGTTGTTCCAACAATTGCAGCGCATGGAATTGAGCGACAAAGACGTGGTGATCCTGGATCTGCCCGCCGGCACTGACGAAAGCCTGCAGCAAGCGCTGGATATCGCCGATCACCTGGTGCTCGTCATGCTGCCTGATGCCGCCTCCTACCGCGCGCTGGATCAAATGATGCGCAGGCTCGAACCTTGCCTGGGCAAACTTCATCCACCGACGCTGCACTGCATCATCAATCAGCTGGACCCCACCCATGGCTTCAGCATGGACATGGGCGAAGTGCTGAAACAGGGTTTGGGAATACGCCCGCTGGGCGTCGTTCATCTGGACCGCAGTATCCGTGAAGCCCTGGCCTACGAATGTAACCCGATGGACCAAGTGCCGCTCAGCCAGGGTTGTCAGGACATTCAAGAGATTGCCAAGGCGCTTTCAGGCCTGCTTTCACACGCACAGGTACATGAGTCGTCACTTTCATGAGCAATCCCAATTCAGAGCAATGGCTCGACACGCTTTTTGCGCGCCTGGAAAAGCTGCCGCCCACCGCGAGCCTGCTGCTCAAGGCCGGCGCCTGCCTGATTGCCGGGCTGTTGATGATCGCGATGATTTGTGCGCCGCTGGACCTGGAAAGCCAGGCCTTCTTTGCCCTGCTGTGCTTCGGCTCGATCCTGCTGATCCGCAAGATCCCGGGGCGCCTGCCGGCGCTGGCGATGATTGTGTTCTCGGTGGTGGCGTCCTTGCGCTACATGTACTGGCGGTTGACCTCGACCCTGGGTTTTGAAACCTGGCTGGACATGTTCTTCGGCTACGGCCTGGTACTGGCCGAGCTGTATGCCCTGGTGGTGCTGTTGTTCGGTTACCTGCAAACCGCCTGGCCCCTGCAGCGCAAACCCATACTGTTGACCGCCCCTCCGGCTGAATGGCCGGTGGTCGATGTGTTTATCCCCTCGTACAACGAATCCCTCGGCATCGTGAAGCTGACGATCTTTGCCGCCCAGGCCATCGACTGGCCCAAGGACAAGCTGCGCGTGCACGTGCTCGATGACGGCCGTCGTGAAGACTTCAAAGTGTTTTGCCGGCAGGTCGGGGTGAACTACATCGTTCGCGACAACAACCGTCACGCCAAGGCCGGCAACCTGAACGAAGCGCTGAAGGCTACCACTGGCGAGTACATCGCCATTTTCGACGCCGACCACGTGCCCACCCGCTCTTTTCTGCAAATCAGCATCGGTTGGTTCCTGAAGGATCCGAAGCTGGCGATGCTGCAGACGCCGCACTTTTTCTTCTCGCCGGACCCGTTCGAAAAAAACCTGGACACTTTCCGTACCGTCCCCAACGAAGGTGAGTTGTTCTACGGTTTGGTCCAGGACGGCAACGACTTGTGGAATGCGACCTTTTTCTGTGGCTCCTGCGCAGTCATCCGCCGGGCCCCTCTGGAAGAAGTCGGCGGCGTGGCCATCGAGACCGTGACCGAGGACGCCCACACGGCCCTCAAGCTCAACCGCGCCGGCTACAACACCGCATACCTGGCCATCCCGCAGGCTGCGGGGCTGGCGACCGAAAGCCTGTCGCGTCACATCAGCCAGCGGATCCGCTGGGCACGAGGCATGGCGCAGATTTTCCGGACCGACAACCCACTGCTCGGCAAGGGCCTGAGCCTGGGGCAGCGCATCTGCTATTCGAACGCCATGCTGCACTTTTTCTATGGCTTGCCGCGTCTGGTGTTCCTGACCGCGCCCTTGGCCTATCTGGTCTTCGACGCCCAGATTTACCACGCTTCGGCGCTGATGATCATGGCCTACGTGTTACCGCATATCGTCCACGCCAGCCTGACCAACTCGCGCATTCAGGGTCGATTCCGTCACTCGTTCTGGAACGAGGTCTACGAGACGGTACTGGCCTGGTACATCATGCGGCCTGTGCTGATGGCCTTGGTGAATCCCAAGTTCGGCGGTTTCAACGTGACCGACAAAGGCGGGATCATCGACAAGGAATACTTCGAATGGAAGCTGGCACGCCCCTATATCATCCTGTTGCTGCTGAACTTGACCGGCTTGGCCTTCGGTACGTACGAACTGATCTGGGGTGCAGGCGATACCCTCATCACCGTACTGATCAACCTGGCCTGGACGGTCTACAACATCGTCATCACCAGCGCATCGGTGGCCGTCGCCAGCGAAACCCGGCAGATTCGCTCCGAGCCGCGTGTACGCGCCGATCTGCCGGTCAAGATTCTGCGTGCCGACGGCAGTGAAATCGACGGTGTCACCCAGGACTTCTCGCAGAAAGGGTTGGGTATCAACGTGTGCGACGGCAGCCGGTTCGCCAGTGGCGAGCAGATCCAGGTCGCCCTCATCCGCAATAGTCAAACCAGCCTGTTCCCGGCCACTGTAGCGTTCAGCAACGAGACAATGATCGGTGCCCAATTCGATCACATGACCTTGCGCCAACAAAGCGAGCTGGTGCGTCTGACTTTCTCGCGCGCCGATACCTGGGCATCGACCTGGGGCAATGGCGAGGTCGATACCCCGCTGGGGGCCTTGCGAGACATCAGCCTGATTGGTGTCCGCGGCATTCTCGAACTGTTCAAAGCTACTGCAAAAGAAACCAGTCTTCTTTTCAAGCGCCGACGTGCTGTGCCTCAGGCCGTCGAACCTCTTCTGGATCAGTAATGACTTTCAAGCACTTTCGTCGTGCCAATGCACGACCTTACCCGTTGATGTTGATGGCCGTTTCGCTGCTCAGCGCCGGTCTCATGACTTCGACTGCCTGGGGGGTCACTGAAACCACTCCTGCAGCGGGCACCGCGAACGGTGATCGTTACGACCTGACGCTCAAGGAGCTGGGTAAAAACTACACCATGACCTTGCGCGGCCTGGAGGCGACCGACAGCGTCAACTTCGACGTGCGCGCCGATGAGGTGGTGACAGGCGCCAAGGTGATCTTGCAGTATTCCTATTCGCCCGCCTTGCTGAGCGATCTTTCGCAGCTCAACGTCATGGTCAACGACGAAGTCGCCGCCAGCCTGCCGCTGCCCAAGGAGAACGCCGGCACGCTGCAAAAGACCACCGTTGATATCCCTGCGCACCTGATCACCGAATTCAACCGCCTCGGATTGCAGTTTATCGGCCACTACACCATGGCGTGCGAAGACCCGATGCACTCCAGCCTGTGGGCGAAGATCAGCAACGAAAGCCGCCTGAGCCTGAGCGTGTCGAAAATCGACTTGCCCGATGATCTATCGTCGCTGCCGCTGCCATTCTTCGATCGTCGCGACGCTCGCGTGCTGAACATGCCCTTTGTGTTTGCCGGGGCGCCCGATAACGCCACCCTGGAAGCTGCCGGCACGGTGGCCTCCTGGCTGGGCGCATTGGCGAGCTATCGCGGCGCACGCTTTACGGCCAACCTTGGCCAGATTCCGCAGCAAGGCAACGCGATCGTTTTCATCAGCAGTGCCGATGGCTCGCAGATACCCGGCTTGCAGGTGCCAATGGCCGATGGCCCGAGCCTGTCCATGGTTGCCAACCCCAATGACCCGCTCGGCAAACTGCTGGTGGTTTCGGGCTCCGATTCGCAAGCGCTCAAGCGCGCAGCGGCTGCACTGACGCTGGGCGGCCAGGCACTCACCGGCAGCCACGTGGAAATCGACCAGATGGATACGCTGGTTCCACGCAAGCCCTATGACGCGCCGAACTGGCTGCCTACCGATCGCCTGGTCAAGCTCGGTGAACTGGTTGGCCCCAAAGTGTTGAATGTTTCGGGCATCAACCCAGGCGCAATCACCGTCCCCATGCGCCTGCCACCGGACTTGTTCAACTGGTTGGAAGACGGCGCCAAGCTGAACCTCAAGTATCGCTACACCCCACCACCGAGCGTGTCGGGTTCGAGTTTGATGGTGAGCTTCAACGACAGCTTCATGAAGTCCGCTTCCTTGCCGTCGGTGGCGCAACTGGGCGGCGGAGCAAGCCTTTTGGCCATGCTGAAAAAAGACCCGAGCCTGGCTCAGGAAACCAACGTGTTGCTGCCGCTGACCTCGGTCGCCTTGCAGTCACGCTTGCAGCTGCGCTTCGTCTACGACTACACCAAACAAGGCGAATGCCGCGACATCATCCTCGATAACATGCGTGGCATGATCGATCCGGAATCGACCCTGGACCTGCGTCATTACGAGCACTTCATGGCGATGCCCAACCTGGGCGTCTTCAAGGACGGCGGTTTCCCGTTCACCCGCATGGCGGACCTGTCCGAATCGGCAGTCATCCTGCCGGACAATGCCGGCACGACCGAACTGGCGGCCTACCTGACGGTGCTGGGCCGCTTCGGCGAGTCGACCGGTTACCCCGCCACTGCCGTTACCGTAGCCCAGGCCGATCAGGTCAGCGAGCTGGCGGATAAAGACTTGCTCGTCCTGGCTTCAGGCGCCAACCAACCGCTGCTGGAGCAATGGGCAAGCTACTTGCCGGCCAGCGTCGAGGGCGACCGCCAGCGGTTTGACCTGTCCGATCTACCGCTGCGGATCCGCGAATGGATCAGTCCCGACCCGATTGCCAATCGGCGCCAGGCCCGCAGCACTTTCACCTTCAAAGGCGCAAGCAGCAGCACCTACCTGACCGGTTTCGAATCCCCTCTCAAAAGCGGGCGCAGCGTGGTGCTGATCGCCAGCGCACGGCCGGAAGGCTTGATTGAAGCAACGGATGCGCTGATCGGCGGCGAAGACTATACCCAGGCGCTGCAAGGCAGCCTTGTCGTGATTCAAGGCAAGCACATCAAATCGCTGGTGGCAGACGAGCAGTATTTCGTCGGTCACCTCGGGCCCTTCAAGTACGTGCAATGGATGCTCTCGCAGCATGTGTTTCTGCTGGTGCTGATTACCGCGCTGTGCATTCCATTGGTCAGTGTGCTGGCCTATCTGTCGCTGCGCGCACGCGCACGTCATCGTCTGGCCGACGATGTCGATGTCGGGGAACACTGAGATGCGCCTTGGCGAGATGGTTAAAGCCTTCAGCGGCGTGCTGCGTGCGAGCACGGGCGGGTATCGAGGGACAGTGCTGGGCATGATCGGCGGCCTGATGCTGCTACCCGGCGCTGCTCACGCCCAGGCTTGCAGCGCTTCGAACTGGCCGCTTTGGCAGGACTTTGCGCAGCGCTACATACAGGAAGACGGGCGCATGCTCGGCTCCAGCCTGAACCCACAGCAAAGCACATCAGAGGGGCAATCCTACGGAATGCTCTTCGCCCTGATCGGCAACGATCCGCAGACCTTCGACCGACTCTGGCGCTGGACCGCGGCCAACATGGCCTCCAGCGACATCGGCACGCATTTGCCGGGCTGGTTGTGGGGCCAGGGCAAAGACGGAAAGTGGGCGATCCAGGATGCGAACTCCGCAGCCGATGCCGACCTGTGGTTTGTCTACGCGCTACTGGAAGCCGCTCGGATCTGGCAGCGCCCGGATTACCGCGAGGACGCCAAGCGCCTGCTGGCCAATATCGAGTCGCGCCTGCTGGTCGACTTGCCGGGGCTGGGCAAAATGGTGTTGCCAGGCCCGGAAGGCTTTGTGCATCCAGACCACCTGTGGCGCCTGAATGCCAGTTACCTGCCCATACCACTCTTGCGCCGACTGGCCAAGGAAGCACCTGCGGGCCCTTGGCAAGAGGTGGCTGAGAACACCGCCAGACTGCTGCGTGATTCCAGCCCCAATGGCTTTGTCGCCGACTGGGTCGGCTACCGCGGGACCTCGGCCACCTCGGGTCTGTTTGTCATCGATCCGTTCAAAGGCCAGCTGGGCAGCTATGACGCCATACGCGTCTACCTCTGGGCCGGCATGACGCCCAAGAGCGACCCGCTGGCGGCCCCGATCCTCGCTCGCCTGGACGGCATGGCAACGGCTACCGCCTCAAGCGGTATTCCGCCGGAAAAGATTCAAGTCATCAGCGCCAGCACCGAAGGCAATGGCCCGTACGGGTTTTCGGCGGCCTTGATCCCGTATTTTCTGGCCAAGGGGCAACCCTGGCTGGCCGAGCAGCAGCAGCGCATTGCCGAGCAAGCCTTGAAGAAGGTGCAGGAGCAGATGCGCACCGGCAATGTGCAACCGATGTATTACCACTACATGCTTAGCCTGTTCGGTCTGGGCTGGGCAGAACAACGTTATCTGTTCCTCAAAGACGGAACATTGAAGCTATCCTGGGAGTCCGCATGTACCCGCGCCGCCACACACTAGCCGTCGCAATCCTGGCTGCGCTGGTCTGTACCTCCGCTCCGGCCGAGACCACCGATCCACAAGCATTGCTGATCGAACAGGGCAACTACTGGCAGTCTCGCCAGAACCCGCAACGGGCTACCGAGATCTGGGAGAAGTTGCTGCGTCTTTCGCCCAATCAACCCGATGCCCTTTTTGGCCTTGGCATGGTTGCTATCCAGCAGAAAAAGCCCGATCAGGCCCACCCGTATCTCACCCGGCTCAAGGCGTTGAAGCCTGCTGCGCCGCAAGCCGAACGGCTGGAGCAAGAGATCGCCATGGCCTCGGCCGTGGGCCAGAAACAGCTTCAGGAAGCCCGCCGTCTGGTCGATGCCGGTGACCACGAAGGCGCCGCTGTGCAGTACCGCAAGGTGCTGGGTGGGCGCGAGCCGCAGGGGCTGTTCGCACGCGAGTACTACAACAACCTGGCCTATACCGACGCCGGCTGGCCCGAGGCCCGTCGTGGTTTTGAGCGGCTGATCCGGGAAAAAACCAGCGACCCGTACGTGCCGCTGTTTTTCGCCAAGCAGTTGGTGCGCCGCGAAGACAGCCGTGCCGAAGGTGTTCGTGCCCTGGCCAAACTGTCGACCCGCGCCGATATCGGTGGCGATGCTGATGAAAGCTGGCGCCTGGCACTGACCTGGATCGACACGCCGACAGCCGCTCAAAAGCCGTTGTTCGAAGAGTTCCTCAAAGTCCACCCGGACGATGACGATATTCGGGCGCGGATGAACAAGGCCAATGCCTTGGTAAAAGAAGCCCCCGCCTGGCAACAGGACCCCCATGTGGTCCGTGGCCTGAAGGCGCTCGATGCCGGTGACAAGCGCACGGCGGAAAAAGAATTTCAGGCGCGTCTGCAACAAAAACCCAATGACGTCGACGCACTCGGCGGCATGGGCGTGGTGTACCAGCAACTCAACCGTTTGGGCGAAGCCGAAAAACACCTTGAGCAGGCCACTCGGCAACCGGGCGGCAATCGCTGGCAACCGGCATTGGAAAATGTGCGGTATTGGGCGTTGTTGGAACGCGCCCGTGAAACACAACGCCTGGGGCGCGTGAGCCAGGCGCGTCAACTGTTCCAGCAAGCCATCCGCAAACAGCCCAACGAACCGGCAGGGCTGGTGGCGCTGGCAGGGCTTGAGGCTCAGGACGGCAAGCTGGATGTCGCTGAAACGACTTATCGCCAGGTACTGGCGCGGTATCCTGCCAATGCCGATGCACGCAGCGGTCTGCTTGGTGTGTTGACCCAGGCCGGCAAGGCTGACGAAGCGCTCAAGTGGCTGGACAAACTGTCCCCCACCGAGCAAGCCGGCTTTGGCGATGCCAACCGCTTGCGAGGCCTGCGCGCTACGCAACAAGCCAAGGCAGCCGAGCAGCGCGGGGATTGGGCCAGCGCCCAGCAGGCTTACCGCGAGGCCCTGCGCGCGGACCCGAACGACGCCTGGACACGATTCGCCCTGGCGCGCATCCACCTTCGCAACGGCGAGACGCAAACCGCTCGCAAACTTGTCGATGAGCTGCTCAAAGCCCGGCCGGACCTTCCCGATGCGCTCTACACCAGCGCATTGTTGTCCGCCCAGATGCAGGAATGGGAAAAGGCCCAGGCGGCGCTCTCGCGCATTCCCGTCGCCGAACGCACCCCGGACATGAAAGAGCTGGCCGCCGACGTCGAGCTCAATGTGCAGATCCGCAAGGCACTCGAAGTGTCCAGGCGCGGGCAAAAACAAGAAGCACTGGCGCTGCTTGAGCGTAGCGAACCGCTGACATCGTCCTTGAGCGGGCAAATGCGACCGGCCCGCCTGGCATCGCTGGCGATGGCCTATGTCGATGCCGGTGACCCGGCCCGTGGCCTGGTGTTGATGCGCAGCCTGCTGGCCCAGACGCCAAGACCGTCAGCGGAGCTGTTGCTGCAATACGCCGGCGTACTGCTCAAGAGCGGCGAAGATGCGGAAGTCAGCAGCATCCTGCATGACCTGCAGGGGCAACCGATGGGCACGCAGGCACGCGCCCAGTACGATGATCTGCTGTATGCCTATCGTGTTCGTCAGGCTGACCGCCTGCGCGAGCGCGGTGATCTGGTGGCCGCCTATGACACACTGTCTCCAGCCTTGGCCCAGCGCCCGGGCGACAGTGTCGCCGTCTCCGCCCTGGCACGGATGTACACCGCCAGCGGCAATCGGAAAAAAGCCTTCGAGCTCTATCGCCCACTGGTCCAGCGAGACGCCAACAATGCGCAATTGCTGATCAGTGCGGCCGATGCCGCGCTTCAGGCGCAGGACCGCTCGTTCGCGGAACAAGCCGTGGATCGTGCGGTGAAGCTTGCGCCCGGCGACCCCCAACTGCTGATCACGGCAGCACGGATCTACAACAGCATGGGCCGCTCGGGAGACGCCGCGACACTGCTGCGCAAAGCCGCCACCGGAGAGCAGGACATACTCAATCCACCCGTACCGGCGCAAGGTTATGCCTCCAATGCGGGGGCTAATCCTTTTGCCGGGATGCCCGGCCAACGTCGCCGTGCAACTACCCTGGCGGCGGGAGCCGTCGTTCCGTTGCCGGCCGAATCGATCCCGAGCGCAACCGACCCCGTGCCGCAAGTGGTGACGGATGCCTATCCCGGCCAGTCGGGACAATCACAAGGCTATGCGAGCCCGATCGACAGCATTCCCGCTCCGATGGCCGAGGACTACCCGGCACCGGCGCAGGCTTACGGGCAAGCGCCCGCAGGGTACGCCCAGCCTGTCCGTGCTCCCCAGGCAGCCCCGACCTATGCTCAACAACCTGCTGGCTATGCGCAGCAAGGTTATGCGCAGCAGCCGGCCAGTTATGCACAGCAAGGTTATGTGCAGCAGCCAGCCGGTTATGTACAACAAGGTCATGTGCAGCAGACTGCCGGTTATGTACAGCAAGGCTATGGCCGACCGCCTTCAGGACAGGGCCCTTCGGACAACCCCTTCGCAGCACCGGCAATGTCCAGCGACCCACGCAACGACATGACGCCCGCGCAGCTGGCACTCAACGACATTCTGCAAGAGCGCAGCGCCTACGTGGCGCAGGGCGTGAGCGTGCGAAGCAACAACAGCGAAGATGGCCTGAGCAAGATGACGGCCGTCGAAACGCCTTTTGAAGCCAACTTCCCGGCCGGCAACAACCGCCTGGCCGTTCGCGTGACCCCGGTGACGGTGAACGCCGGCAGCGCCAATTCGGACTCGGCGCAACGCTTTGGCGGCGGGCCGACCGTCGCGGCAGAGGACTCTACCGGTTCACAGAAAGACACCGGTGTGGGTCTGTCGGTAGCGATCGAGAACCCCGAGCACGGGATCAAGGCCGATATCGGCACGACACCCATGGGCTTTCGCTACACGACCGCTGCGGGCGGTGTCAGTGTCGATCGCCCCTTCGAGGCTAACTCCAACTTCCGCTACGGGGTAAATGCTTCACGCCGTCCGGTCACCGACAGTGTGACGTCGTTTGCAGGCACCAGCGATGCACGTACCGGCCAGAGCTGGGGGGGTGTGACAGCCAATGGTGCACGCGGCCAGCTGAGCTACGACAACCAGCAAGTGGGGGTCTATGGCTTCGCTTCCTGGCACAAGCTCGAAGGCAACAACGTGGAGTCCAACGCCCGTAGCGAGATTGGCAGCGGCGTCTATTGGTACCTGGGTGAAGAGGATCCTGACAGCAAGTTGACCATCGGTGTCAGCGCCAACGCGCTGTCCTATGAAAACAACCAAGGCTTCTACACCTATGGCCACGGCGGCTATTTCAGCCCGCAGAGCTTCTTTGCCATCGGTATGCCGGTGTCCTGGAGCCAGCGCACCGCTAACCTCTCTTACCAGATCAAAGGCTCGGTGGGCGTGCAGCACTTCGAACAGGACCGTGCCGACTATTTCCCGACCGACTCGGGCCTGCAAGCCGCGGCTGGAGATGCCCAGTACTCTGGCCTGAACAAGACCGGTGTGGGATACAACCTCGCCGCCTCGGGTGAATACCGCATGGGCGGCAACTTCTTCCTGGGCGGCAACCTGGGGGTGGACAACGCTCGTGATTACCGACAGCTCTCGGGTGCCATGTACCTTCGCTATATGTTCGAGGACATGACAGGCCCGATGACCTTGCCAGTCAGCCCCTATCAATCCCCCTATTCCAATTGATCGAAGGAACACTCAATGCCTGCTTCAGCCATTGCCGGCTTGACGCTTCTCGTTTTGGGCGAGAGCCACATGAGCCTCGTAGACACGCTGATGGAGCCGTTGAACGATAACCTGACACGCCAAGGTGCACTCGTTCACTCCATTGGCGCTTGCGGCGCGAATGCCGCCGACTGGCTGATTACCAAGAAAGCCGATTGTGGCGCTGAACATAAAATCAACGGCAAGCAAGTGATCAAAGGCCGCGAGGCCAGCACCACGCCGATCAAGACGCTGATTGCCGCGGAAAAACCGGACCTGGTGGTGATCATCATTGCCGACACTATGGCGTCCTACGATAACCCGGCCTTTCCCAAGGCCTGGGCCTGGCAAAACGTCACCAGCCTGACCAAGGAAATCGCCGCCACCGGTGCCAAGTGCGCCTGGGTCGGTCCAGCGTGGGGCAAGGCAGGCGGTCCTTATCAGAAGAATGATGCGCGCACGCAATTGATGTCGAAATTCCTCGCCACCAACGTTGCACCGTGCACCTATATCGACTCCCTGAGTTTTTCCAAACCCGGCGAGTGGGTCACGATCGATGGCCAGCATTTCACTATTGCCGGGTACAAATCCTGGGCAAATGCGATTGGTACCGCGCTGGGCAATCTGCCCAAAGAGGCAGTGAAAGGGGCCTATAAGTGAAGGGCTGGCATCCATGGGCGGGTGGCCTGCTTTGCGCCTTTCTGAGCACCACCGCCACGTGTGCGGATATCCCGCTGTACAGCACCGGGCCGAGCGAAGACTCGGCCTTTGTGCGCTTTGTAAATGCCTTGCCCGATGCTACGCCACTGGCGGTTGACGCTGCATCGACGCGCCTTGAACTGGATGGGCGGTATTGGGTTTCCGGTTACCTTCCCGTCCAGCCGGGCAGATCGCTGGAGGGCACGATGACAGCTGAAGGGCAGAGCGTACCCCTCGCCCTTGGCTTTTCGCCTGGCGAGTTTGTGACGATCGTCGCCCTGCCCGATGCCAAATCGGGCCTTGTGCAGACAACGATTCGTGAAACGCCAGATGACTTCAATGGCCTCAAGGCTTCGCTGGCTTTTTTCAATACGGACGCCAGCTGCCGCGATGCAAGCCTGCGCCCAGCCGGTCGAAATGCCGATATTTTCAAAGCAGTCAGCCTGGGAAGCGTGCAACGCAGATCCATCAATCCGGTCAAGTTGTCCGTGCAGCTGGTGTGTGCCAACAGCAATGCAGGCACAACCCTGGATCTTGGCGAACTCAGGGCCGGGGAACGCTACAGCCTATTCTTGCTGCCTGGCGCCAAACTGCTGGCCATCACGGATTCTCTGACCCACTGATCGGATAGCGACGCAGACATGGTTTTCGCCTCGCTTGAATTCCTGACACTGTTCCTGCCGGCATTTCTGCTGGTCTATGCGCTGGGCAGCCCGGCCTGGCGCAACGTTGTCCTGCTGTTGGGCAGCTGGTTTTTCTATGGCTGGTTGAGCCCGCTGTTTTTGGCGTTGCATGTGATGCTGACGATTGTCGCCTGGGTCGGTGGCCTGATCATCGACCGGACCCGCGAGCAATCGCTGCTGCGGGTGCGGCTGCTGATTGCACTGATCGTGTTCAACACCGCCGTGCTCTGCTGGTACAAGTACGCAAATATCCTGGCTTACACTTGGAGCGACCTGATCACCTGGTACGGCGCCATGCCACTTGATTGGCAGCGGGTGGCGCTGCCGGCGGGGCTGTCGTTTATCGTGTTGCAAGCGATTTCCTACCTGGTCGATGTGCACCGCCACACCGTGCCGGCGGAGCGTAACTTCATCAATTACGCCACCTACATTTCCATGTTCGGCCACTCCATTGCCGGACCGATCATCCGCTACGACTGGGTCCGGCGCGAGTTGGTGCAACGGTCGGCCAGCTGGCAGAACTTCTCGCTGGGCGCACGTCGGTTCATGATCGGCATGTCGATGAAGGTGCTGGTGGCCGACACCCTGTCGCCCATCGTCGACATCGCCTTCCACCTGGAGCATCCATCGTTCGTCGATGCCTGGATCGGCTGTCTTGCGTATTCTTTGCAACTGTTCTTTGACTTTGCCGGCTACAGCGCCATGGCCATCGGCCTGGGCTTGATGCTGGGCTTTCACTTCCCCGAGAACTTCAACCGCCCCTATCTTGCGAGCAGCATCCAGGACTTCTGGCGGCGCTGGCATCTGTCGCTGTCCAGTTGGCTGCGCGACTATCTGTACATTGCGTTGGGCGGTAACCGTGGCGGTACCTGGAAAACCTACCGCAACCTGTTCCTGACCATGGCCATCGCCGGCCTCTGGCACGGTGGCGATAGCTGGAACTACCTGCTGTGGGGATCGGCCCACGGCATGGCCTTGTGCATCGATCGCGCCTGGGTGCGGTCGAACCTGCCGAGCCTGCCCAATGTGCTCTCGCACACCCTGACGCTGTTGTTCGTGTGCCTGGCGTGGACGCTGTTCCGCGCCCCGGACTTCGCCTCGGCGCTGAACATGTACGCCGGCCAGTTCGGCCTGCATGGCCTGGCATTGGGCGATGCCTTGGGTGTGGCGTTGCGTCCGGTTCACAGCCTGGCGGCCTTGCTGGGGGTACTGTGTATTGTCGCTCCGCTGCTGCAGCCTTATGTTGAAAGACGATTCGCAAACACCGCACTACTCACGGCGTCTGCGGCCCTTTGGCCCGTGGCGGGTTTCATGCTCTCGTTCGCGCTGATCGCGAGCCGTGAATCCGTGCCCTTTCTGTACTTTCAATTCTGATGACGACGATCGAGCCCTCGCCTTCCACCGCACCGGTGCCGCCCAGCACTCTGGCACTGCGTGTGAGCCCGGTCGCGGGCGTGGCATTTGTGATGTTCATGATCGGTGGCCTGGCGTCCAGCAGTTGGCTGGTCTGGCATCGACACGTGGAACTGCTACCACCCACGCTGACCACCGAGGCCATTCTGGGGGGAGACGTCACTCACCGGATCGCCAAGCAATTGTCCAGGGCGTCCCTACCGGTGGGCGCTGCCAATCTGGAACGCGGCGCCAGCTGGTTATTGCTTGAAGACTCAGGCCCTCGGGTTCGACAAGGCTGTCCTGGCTGGCTGTTCCTGACCGACGAGATGCAGCTCAATCGCCACGCCGAGCACAATGCCAACGCCAAGGCGGACGCGGTGATCAGCCTGAACAAACAGTTGGCCACCCGAGGCATTACCCTGCTGGTGAGCGTGGTGCCGGACAAAAGCCGCATCGCCAGCTCCGCATTGTGCGATCTGCATCGCCCACAGGTGTTGCAGCAACGCATACACCTGTGGACCGCCGCCTTGCAGGCCGCTGGCGTCGCAGCGCTGGACCTGACGAGCGCATTGCAGCCTTTGGGCGAGCAAGCGTTTCTGCGTACCGATACCCACTGGAGCGAACCAGGCGCAAGAGTCGCCGCCCAGGCAGTAGCAGCGCAGGTTCGGAACATGGGCTTGCAAGCGTCACCTCAAAAGAACTTTTTGGTGAACTCACCCGAGGCTCGGCCGCGAGCGGGGGATCTGGTTCGTCTGGCCGGGCTCGATTGGCTGCCGCAGACCCTGCAACCACCTGGCGAGCAGACGGTACAATCGGTGATCCGTGAAGAGCTGGCCGCGTCCACCGACGATGCCGATACGCTGGACGATCTATTCGGCGATGACAACCTGCCCAACACCGCACTGATCGGCACGTCGTTTTCGCGCAACTCCAACTTTGCCGGGTTCCTGGAAGAAGCGCTGGGTGCGCCTATCGGCAATTTCGGCAAGGACGGCGGCGAATTCTCGGGAGCCGCCAAAGGCTATTTCGCCCGCCCCGCCTATCAGCAGACGCCACCCAAGCTGCTGATATGGGAAATTCCGGAGCGTGATTTGCAGACGCCGTACGCCGGCGACCTGCCCGTGCGATAGATCCAAACGTGCACAACCGGCGATTGGCCTATGCTGCTCTTGGCTGTCATGGAATCAACTCTCGAGGGATGCGCCATGTTCTATGTGCAACGCAATGCAGAAGGCCGACTGATGCGCGTGGAAACCGAAGCCTACGCCGAGGCCACTGAAATGCTGCCGGCCGACCACCCCGACCTGCAGGTCTGGTTCGCCAGCGAAGTCATGGCCACCAGCCTCAAGCAGCTCCAGCAAAGTGACCTGGACATGATCCGGGTCCTCGATGACTTGATCCAGGTATTGACCAGCAAAGGGGTAATTCGCGTGACCGATCTGCCGGCCGCCGCGCAAGCCAAGCTGATGGACCGGTCCCAGGCCCGTGAGGCGCTGGGCGGGTTGAGTCGTTTGGTCGATGATGAGGCGGGATTGATTTAGTCTCTCGATTTTTCGTTATCGGTACTGACGACCCAACTTCAGGGCCTTACTGCCAAGGCTCGGGCTCACCAAATAACCGCCCCTGAACCCCATACACCCCCAGCTCACGCATCACCAACAACTCACCTTCAGTCTCCACCCGCTCGGCAATCAACGGCAGATCAATGCTGTGGGCAGCACGCTGAATCGCCTCGATGAACACCCGCTTGTCACGCTCCCGGTCAATCGCCCGGATGTAGCTGCCGTCGATCTTCAGATAGGCCAACCCAAGCCGCGCCAGATTGCCGATCATGCTGAAGCGCCCGCCAAAGTGCTGCAGGCTCAGGGAAAACCCGAGTTCCCGCAGACGTCGCGTCAGCGCTTCCAGTACCGCCTGCTCCGGCAGTTGCTCCTCGCCTATTTCCAGGGTCAGCCGCGATCCCAGGTTGGAATGCGCACGTAAAATCTCGACGATTTTATTCAGCGCCTGTGGGTCGGCCAATGTCGCGTATGAGAGGTTCAGCGCCAGCGACGCTTGATGATCGGCCATCTGGTCAAGCACCTGTTGCACCATCAGACGGTCCAGGCGCGCGGTCCAGCCAAAGCGCTCGAGCCATGGCAGGAATAGCCCGGCGGGGATGCTCTGGCCCTGGTCGTCGATCAATCGCGAAAGCACTTTATAGTGCAGTACCAATTGCCGGTCCTGGCTGGCCACCACCGGTTGGAAATACAGCTTGAAACGCTGCTGATCCAGCGCCCGGTCAAGCAAGCTGTGCCAGGCATGGTGGTCATCCCCAATACCGGCCGCTGCGCTGCGGTCAAGGCGGACCCAATTCTCGCCCTGGCCTTCAGCCTGTGCCAATGCCTGGTCTGCCAGTCCGAGGACCGCTTGCGGCGAGTCGCCATGAACAAAAGGGGCCAGCCCGATCGAGGCGACCGACGCCACGTCGGTGGCGCCGGTCGCGTGCAAGCTGGCCAAGGCAGCGTCGAGGCTCTGCGCCAGTTCCAGCGCTTCTTCGCGCACCAGCCCCGGCGCCAGCACGGCGAATTCGCCGCCACGGATACGCGTGATGAGGTTAAGCGTTTGCGGGTATCTGGCGCACTCACGGGACAGTTGCCCACCGACCGCGATCAGCAGCTGATCGGTGTGTTGAGCGCCCAGGCGCTGGTTCAGTCCGACCAGATCCTTCACCCGCAACAGCAGCAGATAACCGGAGCTTGCCTGTTCCGGATTACTCACCCGCGCGTTCAATTGCATCTCGAAATAACGCCGGTTGGCCAAACCGGTCAGGCTGTCCTGATAGGACTCGGCCCGCAGTTTTTCACTGCGCTCGGCCTGCTCCTGGAACAGCGCCTTGAGCTTTTCGACCATCTGGTTCATGGCCTGCACCACCCGGCGCAGTTCGGGTGTGCGCGGCAAGTCTGGCAGGCTGAGGAATTCCCGGCGGGCGATGGCGTGGGACTGCTCGACCATGTAGTCGAGCGGCTTCAATTGCCGGCGCAACAACAACGCGCCCAGTACCGCACTGACCACGCCGCAGATCAGCAGCCAGCCCAGACTGCCCAATGCACCCTGCCAGAGCTTGGCCAGCGCGAACATCGGGTGACTGACCACTTCGACCCTGGCGGCCTGCTCCCAGCCGCGGCTGACGAGGGCATTGCCGCCCGCCGGTTCCAGGCCGATCAGGTCGACGAACCAGTCCGGCACCTGACTCACCGCCGTCACGCCACTGCGCTCTGCCAGGGTCTTATCGTTCGACAGATCGACTACCCGGATGCTCGCGTAATACCCGCTGTCGAAGATCGAACTGACCAGCAGCTCGACCATCGCCGGGTCGTCGATGTTCGGGGTCAAAGACAGCGCCAGCGCCGTTGCGGCATCCTGGGCGTGGGAGCGCAACTGGTTGACGTATTGGGCACGCGAGCTTTCCAGGCTGACCATGAAGTTGCCGGTGAAGGCGACCACGAGGAACAGGCAGATAGCGATCAACAGCTGTTTGAACAGAGACATCCGAGGGCGTGCTCCTAGTGAGTCGTCTCGACAGGAAAACCTTCTGCCTGCATTTTCTTCAGCACATCCTGCCAACGGGACAGATGTTTGGTGTCACCCACCTGTTTGTTGCCCTTGGCGCCCGGTAGCCACAACCCTTCGGCATTGAAAGCGTAGACCGGCAGCAGGTCGGTTCGTTGGCTGGCGGGCCTGATCGCATCAATCAGGCTGTCGAGCACCAGTGGCACGGCCTCGGGAGTCGAGTAATAGGTCAACACCATATGGGCGCGGTTCAGGCTCACGGCCTTGACGTAGGTGATACGCAACTTGTCACTGGAAACACCGAGATGGCGCAGGCTGAAATATTTGGCGAGAGCGAAGTCTTCGCAATCGCCGGCGCCTTTCCACAAGGCTTCGATCGGGGTTTGCCAATAATCGTCCAGACGCCACAGCTCGATGTCCTCTTCGTAATGCAGCTGTCTGTTGAAGAACTGGTTGACCACGTTGAGCTGTTCTGGCTCGCCGATCTGCTTCTGCGTGGCCAACAACTGCTGCCAGGCATCAATGCGTTGCTGACCTTCACCCAGCGGTCCGTATAATGCCTGCGCCCGACGACTGATCAGGGAAAAGTCCCAGTCTGCGTGCAGACCGCCCGGCATCACGCCAGCCAGCAGCAACGCGCCGCATAGCCAGCGCACTGTCCGGGGAATCGCGAAAGATGCCGCCAAGGCGAGGCTTCCAGGTTGGGCAGATAGAGTCGATGGATGGTGAAGGCTGGCCTGGTAAAAGACAATGGCACGGTGAGATCACTGGTGACGCGCTAAACTTTTGATACAGTCCTCTACATTGTTTGACATCTTGTATAACTATACTAGTGTCAATTGGATCCAAAATTCATCTCAGTCAATCAGGGTGCGTTGTAGTGACACAGAAGCCCAACCCTCTCAGTAGCATCAAGGTCAACGGGCCGATTCCTGCTCATCTGGCTCGTTCGGTGATCGAAGAGACCCTGCGTGCTGCCATACTCGATGGTCGCCTCCCTTGCGGCGCCGCCCTTCGCCAGCAGGACCTGGCTGACTTGTTCGGTGTCAGCCGCATGCCGGTTCGCGAAGCCTTGCGCCAGCTCGAAGCCCAATCGTTGCTCAACGTGACCGCTCATAAAGGTGCGGTGGTCGCACCGCTGGTCCAGGGCGATTCCGTTGAAACTTACGCGTTGCGGATCCTGTTGGAATCCGAAGCCCTGCGCTTGTCGATCCCGTTGCTGACCCATGAGGATTTTCAACAGGCTGCCCGCTACATCGATGAACTGGAAGCGCAACACGACTACACCGAAATCGGCCGGCTCAATCGCCTGTTCCACATGTCGCTGTACAGCAAGGCGCCGAACCGGCGGCTGTTGAAGCTGGTGGAAGACGGCCTGAACGAGGAAGAACGCTTCCTGCGCTTCAACCTGGAAGCCATGGGTCTGGGCAAACTGTCCCAGGAGGATCACCGGGCGATGTTACGGGCCGTGGAAGACCGCGACATTGAACGCTCGGTGAAGATGCTCGAACAACACCTTAATCGCGGCGTCGAGGTCATCACGCGTTACCTCGACAGTCCTGCGGCAAAGAACCGCAAAGCCGCGAAGTAACTCCAGCGGCAGGCTTGAGCAGGCAAACCTGTCTGCTTGTCCTGGCTTGCCGCGATTATCCCTCCCTGCAAAGTCCTGTCTTAGATCCGCCACCCTCCTGCCCGATCATTGCACCGACTGCATTCACGCGTCGATGATGGCGGCTGCCTTCAATTACGCTCACTCTTGGGCTGCCGACGAATAAAGAACGGATGACGCACCGCACGAGCGGAGCCGTCCTCGCACCAGGACCAACGGAAGGAGTCTTTTCACGGGAAAGGAAGAATCGGCGGCAGTCCCGGCCCACTTCCACCCCCTCAGATCATCTTGACGCTCTTAATTAGAAAGTTGCTTCGAGTGAGGCATTCACTCTCTGTTTCGGTTCTGACTTATATAAGTCGGAAGGAGCAACTACGCCTAAATAAAACTTTATCAAAAAGTCTTATTGAAACTTCTCACGCCCAACAAAGTTGGGCTTTAAAATAATAACGAAATAACTTGCCTGTAACTTTATTTATGTATTAATTTTTCCTCGTCGCCATTGAGCACTGGCTGGCAAGCCTAAACCAGACGAATTGCAGACATCCAACCGGCATCAATTAGTTTGAGGCGTTCGCTCGCCTGCAGAACTTTATATGACCGTTAATTATTGATCACACCACTGACAGGCTCGACAATGACATCGACTAAATACCGTCTTGATCTAAAGAAATCAGAACTTGGCGCACACCCAATCTTTTCTGAAATACATTCGCTGCCGCGACTTCAACGCTTTATGGAGTTCCATGTGTTTGCGGTATGGGATTTCATGTCGCTGACCAAGCGCTTGCAACAGGAACTGACCTGCGTCCAACTGCCCTGGCTGCCGCCACGAGATCCGCAGGCTGCGCGCCTGATCAACGAGATCGTGTTGGGTGAAGAGTCCGATGACCGTCCGGGGCGGGGTCACTACAGCCACTTCGAGTTGTACCTGGATGCCATGCGCGAAGTCGGTGCACGTACGGCCGCGGTGGAACGCTTCGTGGCGCTGCAACGCGAAGGTGTCAGCTATGACGTGGCGTTGCGAAGCGTGGAGGTCGATCCGGCGGCCGCGCAGTTCGTGCGTCACACCTTGCACACTGCGCTGCACGCACCGGGCCATTGTGTCGCGGCGGCCTTTCTGCACGGTCGCGAAAGCGTCATCCCGCAGATGTTCCAGCGCATTCTCGACGACTGGGGCATCGGCATCGAGCAAGCACCGACCTTTCGTTATTACCTGCAGCGGCACATCGAAGTCGATTCCGAGGACCACGGCCCGGCGGCGGAAACACTGCTCGCGCGGTGGGTCGATGGCGATCCGCAGCGTGAAGAAGACGTCCATGCCAGCGCCATCGCCGCCGTGGAAAGCCGCATCGCCCTGTGGGACGGGCTGCGCCTGAGCATGAGCGAAGCAGTGGCCGAGGTGAACGCATGAACGCCGCCGACTACCAATCCTTCGCCGACGCCTGGGAGAGCCGCGCCACTATCCGCACCCGCCCGCGCCGCGTGCTGGAGAACGACGACAAGCTGATCTATCCCTTGAGCCGTCAGCCGCTGGTGCTGAGCGAAACCTTCCTGCGCGAGTGCCCCGGGCAGCGCGATTTTGCCCTGGTGCAGACGCTCTACAAGTTCATCAACGACGTGGTGATCTTCGAAACCGAGATCGTCGACAAGACCGCTCGCAGCATCGCGAAAAACCGTTTCCCGCTGGCCTTCCCGTTCGCCTGCCGTTACGACGCCATGACGGTGGTGGTGGACGAGGACTACCACGCGCTGGTGGCCATGGATTTCATGCAGCAGACCATTGCCATGACCGGCATCACGCCGATCGGGTTACCGGATGAAATCGAATTGAGCCGGGCGATTCCGGCGGCCGTCGCACTCGCACCGCAACACCTGCGCAGCGCCGTGGAACTGATCTGTGTGGCCATCGCCGAGAACACCGTCACTGGAGATGTCGCCGCGTTCGCCAAGGACGACACGGTCAAGCAGTCGATCAAGGGCTTGATGGCCGACCATCTGCTCGACGAGGGCCGCCACTCCGGCTTCTGGACGCGGCTGGTACGCATCTACTGGCACACCGCAAGCGAAGACGACCGTCGATGCATTGCGCACATCCTGCCGGTGTTCATCGGCCAGTACCTGACCAACGACATCCAGAAGTCCTTTGACTTGCGGCTGATCGAGTCCTTGCCGATCAGCGATGGCGCACGCCGCGCACTCAGGGGCGAAGTCTCGGGGCTGGCCTTCCCGATCAATCGCCATCACCCGCTGGTCGCCAACATCGTGCGGTTTTTTCGCAGCAGTTCGCTGCTCGACTCGCCGTGCGTGCAAGACGCCCTGGGCGACTACCTGGCTTAACGAGGAGCACATCATGAGACGTCTCGACATTCTGCTCATTGGACGCAGCCAGGCCTTGACCGACCTGGCGCTGGAACTCGAACAACAGGGTCATGCGCCGAGGCGGTTGGCGTCCTTCGACGAGCGGCCCACGGGGCACGTCGATGTGTTGATCGACGACGCCAGCCTGCCCGTTGATTCCTTTGGCGACGTACCGCGGCTGACGCTGCAACTGGGCGTCGGTACGCCGGGAGTCTCAGGCCTGCCGCCGCTGGACCTGCTGTGCCTGTACGGCTCGACACTGCTGACTCGCGTGCCGATTGCCGATGAGCCTTCAGGTAACGGTCAGGCGTTGCGTGTGCGAGCCGTGGCAGAACTGGTGGACCACGTGGCGCTGTTGATCAGCCGCTACTCCCGGGATGCCGAGTTTTTTCTGCTCGCCCCGCCCGCTGCCTGCGCCTCTTTCGAGCAGGTGGAGAATCTGCTGTTTCTGGAGCGCCTGGCCTTCGTCCATCGACTCAACGCCACAGCACAACCCTGGCTGCTGCAACGGGCGCAGACGCCGATGATCGAGCGCCTTGAGCAACGCTTCATCGAGTCCGCCGGGCGACCGGCGCTGACCGTCGCCGGCACGTCGCTGAGTTATCGCGAACTGCATGCCCTGAGCCGCGCCATTGCGCAGCGTTTGCAGCCCTTGCTCGATCAGCACCCGGCACCCGTGGTGGTCGGGATCTGCCTGGCGAAATGCAGCGCACTGTATGCGGGAATTCTGGCGATTCTCGGCAGCGGTGCGGTGTATCTGCCACTGGAGCCGAGCCATCCGCCGCAACGCCAGCAGTACATCCTGTCGAATGCCGGTGCGGTGTTGCTGCTGCATGACGGGCAACACCCGCTCGCGACCGAAATGCCCGGTCTGGATCTCAGCCGCATCGACATCGATGATGCAGCTTTCGATCAACCCTTGATGCGCCAGCGACCCGATCTCGACGCGCCCTGCATGGCGCTCTACACCTCGGGCACCACCGGCCATCCCAAAGGCGTGTTGCTCAGCCAGGCCAACCTCGCCCACTTCAGCGCGTGGTACGCCGACTATGTGCAACTGACCGAACAGAGCCGGGTGTTGCAGTTTTCGTCATTGAGTTTCGACTCGTCGCTGATCGATATTTTCCCGACCCTGCTGCAGGGTGCCGAGCTGATTGTGCCCAGCGACGATCAACGTCGCGACCCGCTGCAACTGGTGGAACTGATCCGCCACCAACGACTGAGCCACGCCTTTTTGCCGCCAGCGCTGTTGAGCATCCTGCCGCTGGATCAATTGCAGAGCCTGGATCATGTCATGACCGGTGGCGATGTCTGCGAGCCCTGGGTCATCGAGCAACTGACCCGCCAGGGCAAGCTCTACAACCTCTATGGCCCGACCGAAGCCACGGTACTGATCACCGCGCGACAACTGCGCAGCGGCGACAGCAATCGCACCCTCGGCGCGCCGATTGCGAACAGCCAGGTGCTGATTCTCGATGAAAATTTGCAACCGGTGGCTGAACAGACCACAGGTGAGTTGTACATCGTCGGCCCGGGGGTGTGCATGGGGTATTTGAACAACCCGCAGCAGACCGCCGAACGTTATTTGAATCTGCACCTGGCCAATGGTGAGCGCCTGCGCGCCTACCGCACCGGCGACATGGCCAAGTGGACCGGCGCAGGCATCGAGCTGTGCGGACGCCGGGACAATCAGGTGAAAATCCGGGGGTTCAGGGTCGAGCCGGAAGAGATCGAACGCTGCCTGCGCGACAGTCGGCTATACCGCCAGGTGGCGGTGGTCATCGACAGCCAGCGGCGCATCCTGGCCTTTCTTGCGCAGTCTCAGGAAGATCAGCCCGGCACCGCTCGTGAAGCGCTCAAGGCACACGCCATTGAGTGCCTGCCGGATTACATGCAGCCCACGGCATGGACCGAACTGGCGAGCATGCCGTTCGCCAGCAACGGCAAGGTCGACCGCCAGGCGCTGCTGGAGCTGCCCGTCAGCATCACCGAGAACCACCCACGGCGCTTGCCCGCCAGTGCCGATGAAGCCTTGTTATTGGCGATCTGGGCCGAGTTGCTGGAGTTGCCGGCCAGCGATATTTGCACCGACGAAAGCTTCTTCAACCTGGGCGGCCACTCGATCCTGTTGTCGCGCATGCTCCTGCGATTGCGTGAAGAATTCGGTCGCAGCATCTCGATCAACCGCTTCATCGAACAGCCGACCATCAGCAAACTGGCGACGCTGGTGCGTGGCTCCGGCACTGAAGAAGTGTTGAGCGAACAGGCCATGGCCGACGCCTTCCGCGAGCTGGATGTGCAGCCCTTGCCGGTGAACGCCATGGGCGACGTACACAAGGTGATCGTCACCGGCGCCAACAGTTTTGTCGGTGTGCACATCGTCGAGGCACTGCTGTCCTGGGGCGCCAGCGAAGTCGCGTGCCTGGTACGTGAGGGTGGCGGGCAATCGGCGGCCGAACGTTTTGCCCAGGCCTTGCGCGAGAACCGTCTCGAGCATCTGGACCTGAGCCGGGTGCAGGTTTATGCGGCGGATATTACCCGCCCCCGGCTGGGGCTCGCCGCGGATGTCCATGAGCGACTGGATCTGGAGTTCGGCGCACTGGTGCACAACGCCGCCAACGTCAATCACGTCCTCGACTACGCGTCATTGGCACGGGACAACGTCGAACCGATTTTCGAATGCCTGCGATTGTGTGAAGGGCGCAGCAAAAAGATCTTCAACTTCGTCTCGACGCTTTCGGCGTCCAGCACCCTTTCCGCCGATGGCCGGGTTCTTGAGTTGCCTGCCGCACAGACCCCGCCGATCTACATCAAGAACGGCTACAACCTGTCGAAATGGGTCGCTGAACGCATCCTCGAGCGGGCTCGCGAGCGTGGGGTGCGGGTCAATCTGTATCGCCCCGGCAACATCAGTTTCAACAGCCTCACAGGGGTCTGCCAACCCCATAAAAATCGTTTGATGCTGATGCTCAAGGGCTCGATCCAGCTCGGTCAGGTACCGGAGTTCGCGTTGAACTTCGACCTGATGCCGGTGGATTTCCTGGCCCGTTTCATTGCCTTCCACGCCAACCGTTATCAGCCCGACAAAGCGGTGTTCAACCTGCACAACCCCGAGCCCTTGAGCTGGGACGCCTACGTCGCGTCATTTCGCGAGGCCGGGCGGGAATTTTCGATGGTCAGCGTCGCCGACTGGCAACAGCAACTGGGCCGGGTCGACAGCGACAACGCGCTGTTCGGCGTACTCGGTTTCTACCTCAACGGCTTCGAAGAAGACATCGGCGATATCTCGATGATCGGCCATGACAACGCCGACGCTGGCGTGCGCCGGATGGGCACGCACTACCCGGAAAAATCCCCGGCGCTGCTGCGTCGCGGCTGCGACTACCTCAAAGAAATCAATTTCATCTGATGCATCCCAACCCGCAACGGAGCAATACCATGAGCACTCTGAAACCCGATACCCTGATTGAAAACCCTCAAGGCGGCGCTGTCGTAGCGTCCGTGGAAGTGCCGGCCGATGCCGCGCAAGTCTGGGCGGTAGTCGGCAACTTTGCCGGCTTCGATCGCTTCATACCGGCGCTGTCGCACATCGAGATGACCGGCGAAGGCGTGTCGTCCCTGCGCAAGAAATTCTTCAGGGACGGCAATCTGGTGGTCGAACAACTCAATTCCCGGGATGAGCAGGCACGGAGCATGACCTGGACCACGATCTACAACACCTTGGGCGTGGCCCGGTTGTGGGCGGCGATGAGTGTAGAAGCGCTCGGGGCGAACAGGTCGCGGGCGACCTGGACCATCATTGCCGAACCGGCGCAGGGTGATGCCGAAGCCTTGCCGGGGTTCAAGGCGTTCGTGCAGGGGTTTGCCGATGATGCGATGAACAATGTGTTGAAACTGTTTGTGTAAAGCTTCGTTTCAGCGGTGACAGGTACATCGCTATCGTCGGAACGCCGCCCGGAGCAAGCTCGCTCCCACATTGGATCTGCGTCGTACACAAATACTGTGTCCATTGAAGATCAACTGTGGGAGCGAGCTTGCTCCGGGCGGCGTTCCGACGATTGAACGATAACGCGGTCCAACTGACCTTCCGCTCAGCAGCAGTTGCAAATTCCCCAGCCCTTGATAACAATGCGACTAATTATCATTTGTGACGTTCGGGCTGTCGCGTACATGTCCTCACCTGAGTTTGCAGTACAGGCGCTTTACAGTAGCCATCACGGTTGGCTCAACACATGGCTGCGCGCTCGACTGGGCAATGCCGCCGATGCGGCGGATCTGGCCCAGGACACTTTCGTTCGCCTGCTGCAACGCACCGAACGCCTGGAGCTCAAGGCACCACGCGCCTTTCTGCGCACCATCGCCCGCGGCCTGGTGATCGACCATTGGCGCCGAGAAGAAATCGAACGCGCCTACCTGGAAACCATCGCCCATTTGCCGGAGGCCGAAACCCCGAGCGCCGAGGCGCGGGCACTGGTGCTCGAACTGCTGGAAAGCATCGCCCGCCTGCTTGAAGGCCTGAAGCCGAAAGTGCGTCAGGCGTTCCTGTTGGCTCAGTGCGAAGGACTGACCCACAAGCAGATCGCTGAGCAGATGGGCTTGTCCCTGCGCTCGGTAGAGCGCTATGTGGCCGACGCGCTGTATCACTGCTACGTGTTGCGGTACGAAGCATGATGCCGATGGATAGTTCAGTATCGAATCGCCATGGCGAGCTGCATCAGCAGGTGGTCAGGCAAGCCATCAATTGGTTGCTGCGGCTGCGTAATAACGCGACCAATCCAAGGCTGCGCCAGCAATGCGATAGCTGGCGGGCCGAACACCAGGAACACGAACTGGCCTGGCAACGCGTGCAATCCCTGCATGCCGAACTGACCAGCAATTTGCGGGCGGTACCCGGTGCGCAAGTCGCCTTCAACACGCTGGAAAACAGTGCCCAGGGACTGGGCCGACGCCAGGCGCTGAAGCTGCTGTCGGGCGTGTTGCTGATGGGCTCTGCCGCCTGGCTGGGCAAGGATGCAGTGGGCTGGCAACAATGGACCGCCGACTTCGCTACCGCCACGGGTGAGCGACGTGGCTTCCAGCTACCCGATGGCACACGCCTGGAGCTCAACACTGCCAGTGCGGTGGATCTGGATTACACCGCGCAGCAGCGCCTGATCAAACTGACCCGCGGCGAAATCATCGTGACCTGTGGCGGAATCGACGAAGGCGCTTCATTCGATCGACCGTTACGGGTGCACAGTCGCCACGGCGTGTATGAAGGGGTGGGCGCCCGTTTCATCCTGCGCCAGGAGGCCGACTGCACTCGACTCAGCGTCACCAGTGGCATCGTCGCGATTCATTCGCCGCTGGCCGCTGACGGTGTGCCGATTCGGGTGGACGCCGGGCAGAGCTATTTGATCGATCATCATCAGGCGAAACCGGTACCGCCCCTGAACATGGATGCCGGCGCCTGGGTCGACGGCCTGATCGTGACCCGCAACATGCGCCTGGGGGATTTCCTCAATGAAGTCGCACGCTACCGGTACGGGTATCTGACGTGCTCGGCGGACATTGCCGACTTGCGCCTTTCCGGGGTTTTCCGTCTCGAAGACACCGATAAGCTGCTGGCGGTCCTGCCACACACCCTGCCGGTGCAACTGCGCTATCGCACCCGCTGGTGGGTGACACTGGAGCGGCAGGCTTGAATTATTCTGGCGGGTTTTCCGTGCACGCCCGGCTTAGTCAGTAAGCACTTCAATCCTGACTTCAGCGACTTCCTACGGAAACCTACAATGACTGCGCGCGCCTTCAACGAGCCCCCTCTCAATTACACAGCGCAATCATGCGTTCTGCGCCACGCCATCCGCGCAGCGCTGTTCTCGACTGCATTGGGTGTTGGTCTGCTGCCAACACTCGCCATTGCAGCACAGGGCAGCGAGGCCAGCAGCCACCGCTACAACATCGCCGCCGGCCCCTTGAGCGACGCGCTCAACCAATTTGCGCGCCAGGCGGGCATCACACTGTCGACGACACCGGCTCACACCCAGGGCCTTCAGTCGCCGGGACTGCAGGGCGACTATTCTGCGGATCAGGCGTTGAGTCATTTGCTCGATGGCACGGGGCTTGTGGCCGTCAGTCAGGATGGCAGCAGCTATGTGCTGCGGCCCGGCACTGAACCCGAAGCCCTGGCCCTGCCCACCACAGACATCAAAGGCTTCGCTTTGGGTAATGCGCTGGGCAGCATGGAGGGCTACAACGCGACCCACAGCCAGATCGCCACCAAGACCAGTACCGCGCTGCTGGAAACCTCACAAAGCGTGTCCGTGGTCACCCGTGAGCAAATGGACGACCAGGGCTCGCAAACCGTCTCCCAGGCCATGCGCTACACGCCGGGTGTGCTGACCAATCCGTACGGCGCGACTCACCGCTACGACTACGTGGCGCTGCGGGGCTTCAACGACGGTTCGGTGGATAACATCTATCTTGATGGCCTCAAGTCGATGGGGGACAGCGGTACCTACAGCACCATGCAGGTGGACCCCTATTTTCTCGAGCGGGTCGATATCCTCAAGGGGCCGTCCTCGGTACTCTACGGTCGCAGTTCGCCGGGCGGCCTGGTGGCGCTGACCAGCAAGAAGCCGCTGTATGAGGCTTATCATCAGGTCCAGGCCACGGTGGGCACGCAAGGCCAGCGCGGCATGGGCTTCGACTTCAGCGGGCCGGTAGATGATGACAAGCGTATTGCCTATCGCCTGACGGGGTTGACAGATCAGTCCGACACCCAGTTTGACCACAACAAGGAAAAGCGCTTCGCCCTGGCACCGACAGTGAGCATCGATTTCACCGAAGATACCTCGCTGACACTGCAAGCCTATCTGCAACATGACCCTGACGGCGGCTATCACGGCGGCGTGCCGGCAGACGGGACAATCCATCAGCGCAATGGCGATCGAATCTCCCCACATTTCTTCGAGGGCGAGCCGGGCATCGACGGTTTCCAGCGTGATCAACAGTCCTTCGGTTATCAGTTCGAACATCGCTTCAACGACGTCTTCACCGCGCGGCAGAACTTTCGTTATCTGGATTCCAAGGTGAAGATCGATCAGGTGTACGCCTATGGCTGGACTACGCCCACCAGTAACGAGTTGAACCGCTATTACACCGGCGGCGACGAAAAGCTCCACGCCTTCATCGTCGATAACATGCTGCAAGCCGAGTTCTTTACCGGCGCAACCAAACACACGGTGCTGATGGGCGCGGACTACCAGCGACGCAAGACGGTGGTCGACTGGACCAGTGGCGGTCTTGCACCGATCGACGCGTTCAATCCGGTGTACGGCAACTCGGCCATCGACTTCTACAGCCCGACCAGCTATGTGCGTCGCCTGGAACAGACTGGCGTCTACCTGCAAGACCTGATCGAGATGGACAAGTGGCGCTTTTCCCTGGGCCTGCGTCAGGACTGGGTCGAAACCTCCGATGAAAATCGCCTGGCTGAAGCCGGTCGCCCCGTGGGCACGAAAATCAGTGACGACCGCACCAAGCTGACGGGGCGAGCCGGAGCGCTGTACCTGTTCGATAATGGCATTGCGCCGTACATCAGCTACTCCGAGTCGTTCAACCCGAACTCTTACGCCGACAGCGCCGGCAATCCTCTGGCCCCCACTGACGGCACCCAGTGGGAAGTGGGGCTGAAGTACCAGCCGCCGGGCACCGACAACTTGTTCACGGCGTCGCTGTTCCGTATCGACCAGGAAAACCTGGCGACCAAGTTGCCCCAGGAAAACTTCTATCGCGCTGTAGGTGCGGTCCGCTCCCAAGGCCTGGAACTGGAAGCGCACATGCAGCTGACCGATCAGCTGAAAGTGCTCGGCAGCTACACCTTCACTGACATCGAGTATTCGAAGTCGATGATCAGTACGTTGAGCACCGAGAGCGACGTGATCGAGAACAAGGGCAACTCGCCGACCCAGGCGCCACGCCATATGGCCTCGGTATGGGCGGACTACAGGTTCGACAGCGCAGCGCTGGATGGCCTGCGCCTGGGCGGCGGCGTGCGTTATGTCGGCTACAGCTGGGCCGACGCGGAAAATACCCTGAAGGTGCCGTCCTACACGCTGTTCGATGCGTCTGTCGGCTATGACCTGGGCAAGGTGGGCTTGAAAGGTGTGGACGTACGCCTGAATGCGAACAACCTGACCAACGAATCTTACGTGGCGTCTTGTGCCAGCCTGAACTTCTGCTACCTGGGTGAAGAACGCAACGTCGCCGCCACGGTGAGCTACCAGTTTTAACCACTCGTGATTCTCACAAGGCCAGCACCTGATTCCAGAGGCTGGCTTTGTTGTTTCTGCAGGAAAATTCCATGCGTGCATTTCTGGTTTTACTTCATCGCTACATTGGTTTGGCGACCGCGTTGTTCCTGCTGATGGCGGGGCTGACGGGCAGCATTCTGGCGTTCAATCATGAGCTGGACGAGTGGCTCAATCCGGGCTTCTATTTGGCCTCTGCCGAGGGTCAGCCTTTGCCGCCTGGCACCTTGGTCGACCAGCTGCAAGGGGCGCATCCTCGGTTGCAAGTCTGGTACATGGAGTACCCGTCGGAACCGGGTCATACAGCATTACTGGCGGCGGTACCGCGCAATGACCCCACGACCGGCAAGCCTTTTGCCGAGCCCAATCAGGTGTTCTATCTGGACCCTGCGAATGGCGAACAGCGGGGGCAGCGGTTCTGGGGAGCATGCTGCTTTCAGCGGGAGAACTTCATCCCGTTCATCCTCGAGTTTCACCACAACCTGGTCCTGCCGAACAACTGGGGTTTGTGGTTGATGGGACTGGTCGCGATCGCCTGGGTTGTCGATTGCTTCATTGCGCTATGGCTGACGCTTCCTCGGGGGACACCGTTCTGGAAGAAGTGGTCGACCGCGTGGAAGATCAAGGGTGGGCATGCGCACCGGCTGAATTTCGATCTGCACCGCGCAGGAGGGTTGTGGCTTTGGCTATTGTTGTTGCCGATCGCTGTCAGCAGTGTGGCCATGAACCTGCCGAGCCAGGTCTTCAAGCCAGCGGTGTCCCTGTTTTCGCCGATTGAGCCGAGCGTGTATGAAGCCCGGGGGCGAATGCCTGCCGAGGAGCTGGGGGTTACGCGACTGAGTTATCAACAGGCTTATGAACGGGCGTTGCAGGAAGGACAAAGATTGGGACTGACGGCTGCAATCGGCGAGCTGTATTACAGCTTCGAGTACAATTTTTATGGGGCGGGTTTTGGGCAGCATGATACAGAGGCCCATGGAAAGTCCTGGCTGTTCTTCCATGGTACGGACGGGCGATTACTGGGACAGGAAATCGCCGGGCAAGGCACCCTGGGAGAACGTTTTTATCGGCTGCAATTGCCGATACACGGTGGGCGGATCATTGGGTTTACCGGGCAAGTCCTGATCGCAGTGCTGGGTGTGCTGATTGCGGGATTGTCGGTGACCGGAATCTATATCTGGTGGCGCAAGCGGGTCGCTCGCAGAAGCGCCAAGGTGCGCAAAGGATAGTCATCACCCAGGTTCAGGTTAAAGCTTTTACAGGTTCCAGAAAGACAAAACCCCTGTCTGCGTTAGCAGACAGGGGTTCTGGAATTCAATCTTGACGATGACCTACTCTCACATGGGGAAACCCCACACTACCATCGGCGATGCATCGTTTCACTGCTGAGTTCGGGATGGGATCAGGTGGTTCCAATGCTCTATGGTCGTCAAGAAATTCTGTGACCAGCCCGTTACACGGTAACGTGCCAGCAAAAAATGGTGACTTCTACTAAAACAAAACCCCTACCTGCATACGCAGATAGGGGTTTCGGAATTCAATCTTGACGATGACCTACTCTCACATGGGGAAACCCCACACTACCATCGGCGATGCATCGTTTCACTGCTGAGTTCGGGATGGGATCAGGTGGTTCCAATGCTCTATGGTCGTCAAGAAATTCTGTGACCAGCCCGTTACACGGTAACGTGCCAGCAAAAAATGGTGACTTCTACTAAAACAAAACCCCTACCTGCATACGCAGATAGGGGTTTCGGAATTCAATCTTGACGATGACCTACTCTCACATGGGGAAACCCCACACTACCATCGGCGATGCATCGTTTCACTGCTGAGTTCGGGATGGGATCAGGTGGTTCCAATGCTCTATGGTCGTCAAGAAATTCGGG
>NZ_CABVHU010000013.1 GCF_902497855.1 Pseudomonas fluorescens | reverse complement strand
GGGAACAGGCTGGTCTGGCTGCGGGACTGTCCTTGGATGTAGGCCATGACGAAAAATGCTCCGTATCTTTCGATACGGAGCATTTTCTTTGAGTGCCGCGCAGATTGCTAGGTTTTCACACAGTCTGGAAAGGTGCCTTTTACATACCTGCCAGCGGCAAACCCGCATTGCCCAGTGTCACGCAACACATTCAGTCTGATAACGTGCGTCTATCGATTGCAGCCGGTATGCTTGGCCCGCAACTTCATGGACGCTTGCTATGACCCTCACAGAATTACGCTACATCGTTACCCTCGCCCAAGAGCAGCACTTCGGCCACGCGGCCGAGCGTTGCCATGTCAGCCAGCCGACGCTGTCGGTGGGTGTGAAAAAGCTCGAGGATGAACTCGGTGTGCTGATTTTCGAGCGCAGCAAGAGCGCCGTGCGGCTGACCCCGGTCGGCGAAGGCATTGTGGCCCAGGCGCAGAAAGTCCTGGAACAGGCCCAAGGCATCCGCGAACTGGCCCAGGCCGGCAAGAACCAGCTGACCGCACCGCTGAAAGTCGGCGCCATCTACACGGTCGGCCCGTACCTGTTTCCGCACCTGATTCCGCAACTGCACCGGGTCGCCCCGCAGATGCCGTTGTACATCGAAGAAAACTTCACCCACGTGCTGCGCGACAAACTGCGCAACGGCGAGCTCGACGCGATCATCATCGCCCTGCCGTTCAACGAAGCCGACGTGCTGACCTTGCAGCTCTACGACGAGCCGTTCTACGTCCTGATGCCGGCCCAGCACCCATGGACGCAAAAGCAATCCATCGACGCCGCCCTGCTCAACGACAAGAGCCTGCTGCTGCTCGGCGAAGGCCACTGCTTCCGCGACCAGGTGCTGGAAGCCTGCCCGACGCTGGCCAAAGGCAACGACGGCGCCAAGCACACCACAGTGGAATCCAGCTCCCTGGAAACCATTCGCCACATGGTCGCTTCCGGCCTGGGCATCTCGATCCTTCCACTCTCGGCGGTGGACAGCCATCACTACGCCCCCGGCGTGATCGAAGTGCGCCCCTTGTCGCCCCCGGTGCCGTTCCGCACCGTGGCCATCGCCTGGCGCGCGAGCTTCCCGCGGCCCAAAGCCATCGAGATCCTCGCCGACTCCATTCGCCTGTGCTCGGTGGCCAAGCCGCCAGCGCCGGTAGTTGCCGGTTAAGCCGCAGCCATGACCGAGTTGTCACAAGTATCGGTAACGGCACTCAAGGGTGTCGGCGAAGCCATGGCCGAGAAGTTGGCCAAGGTCGGCCTGGAGAATCTCCAGGACGTGCTGTTTCACCTGCCGCTGCGTTATCAGGACCGTACCCGCGTGGTGCCGATCGGCCATTTGCGGCCCGGACAAGACGCGGTGATCGAAGGCACCGTCAGCGGCGCGGACGTGGTCATGGGCCGACGTCGCAGCCTGGTGGTGCGCTTGCAGGATGGCACCGGCGGGCTCAGCCTGCGCTTTTACCATTTCAGCAACGCCCAGAAAGAAGGCCTCAAGCGCGGCACCCGCATTCGCTGCTACGGCGAAGCACGGCCCGGGGCGTCGGGGCTGGAGATCTACCACCCGGAATACCGCGCCATCACCGGCGACGAGCCGCCGCCGGTGGATGAAACCCTGACCCCGGTCTACCCGCTCACCGAAGGCCTGACGCAGCAACGCCTGCGCCAACTGTGCATGCAGACCCTGACGATGCTCGGCCCGACCAGCCTGCCCGACTGGCTACCGACCGAACTGGCGCGGGACTATCAATTGGCGCCGCTGGCCGATGCGATTCGCTACCTGCATCACCCGCCGGCCGATGCCGATGTCGACGAACTCGCCCTCGGCCATCACTGGGCGCAGCACCGTCTGGCCTTCGAAGAACTGCTGACGCATCAACTGTCCCAGCAGCGTTTGCGCGAGAGCATGCGCTCCTTGCGTGCGCCGGCGATGCCGAAAGCGACGAAACTGCCGGCCAGGTATCTGGCCAACCTGGGCTTCACCCCGACCGGCGCCCAACAACGGGTCGGCAACGAGATTGCCTACGACCTCAGTCAGCACGAACCGATGCTGCGCCTGATTCAGGGCGACGTCGGCGCGGGCAAAACCGTGGTCGCCGCCCTCGCCGCCTTGCAGGCGCTGGAAGCGGGTTATCAAGTGGCGCTGATGGCGCCCACCGAAATCCTCGCCGAGCAGCACTTCATCACCTTCAAGCGCTGGCTCGAACCGCTGGGCATCGAAGTGGCCTGGCTGGCGGGCAAACTCAAGGGCAAGAACCGCGCAACTGCCCTGGAACAGATCGCCAGTGGCGTCCCCATGGTGGTCGGTACCCACGCGCTGTTCCAGGAAGAAGTGCAGTTCAAGAATCTCGCGCTGGCGATCATCGACGAACAGCACCGCTTCGGCGTGCAACAGCGCCTGGCGTTGCGACAGAAAGGCGTCGGCGGACGGATGTGTCCGCATCAGCTGATCATGACCGCCACCCCGATTCCGCGAACGCTGGCCATGAGCGCCTACGCCGACCTCGACACTTCGATCCTCGACGAATTGCCGCCCGGTCGCACGCCGGTCAACACGGTGCTGGTCACCGATACCCGGCGGGTCGAAGTCATCGAACGGGTGCGCGGCGCCTGTGCCGAAGGGCGTCAGGCCTATTGGGTGTGCACACTGATCGAAGAGTCGGAAGAGCTGACCTGCCAGGCCGCCGAAACCACTTATGAAGACCTCACCGCGGCCCTTGGCGAGTTGAAGGTCGGGCTGATCCACGGCCGCATGAAGCCCGCCGAGAAAGCCGCCGTGATGGCTGAGTTCAAGGCAGCAAACCTGCAACTGCTGGTCGCGACCACCGTGATCGAAGTCGGCGTCGACGTGCCCAATGCCAGCCTGATGATCATCGAAAACCCCGAACGCCTCGGTCTCGCGCAGCTGCACCAATTGCGCGGTCGCGTCGGTCGGGGCAGTGCCGCCAGCCATTGCGTATTGCTCTACCATCCTCCGCTGTCACAGATCGGTCGTCAGCGGCTGGGCATCATGCGCGAAACCAACGACGGTTTTGTCATCGCCGAAAAAGACCTCGAACTGCGCGGCCCCGGCGAAATGCTCGGCACACGCCAGACCGGCCTGCTGCAGTTCAAGGTCGCCGACCTGATGCGCGACGCCGATTTGCTGCCTGCCGTGCGCGACGCTGCGCAGGCGCTGCTGGAGCGCTGGCCCGATCACGTCAGCCCGCTGCTCGACCGCTGGCTACGTCACGGGCAGCAATACGGCCAAGTGTGAGCAGCGTCGCAGTTTCCGGACCGGCGTGTTAAACATGATGGTTATACTCCTGCAACTGTTCGAGAACGGATCCACACCATGACTGACGCTGCCCTCGCCCCCGAAATCCCGCATACGCCGTCTGCAATTCGGCTGCTGCTGGGCAAGCAGGGCATTGCCTTTGATGAAGTCTTCGACCACCCCGACCTGAACGCCGCGCGCAAAGTGCAGGCGGTTCTGCTCGACGATACGGTCGGCACGCTCATGGTGCTGTTTCCTCAAAGCCAATTGCTGGACCTCAACCGCCTCATCGAACTTACAGGTCGCCGGCTGACCGCCGTGTCCACCGAACGTCGGGGAAAAATACTCGGCAAACACAACCTCAGCCTGCTGCCCGGCCTGCCGGCGCTGACCAGTTCGCCGTGCCTGTACGAAGAAAGCCTGCTGCGCGAATCGACCTTGTTGATCGACTCGGGGGAGCCGGGCGTATGGCTGGAAGTCACCCGCGAAGACTTCAAAACCCTGCTGACCAAGGCCAGCGCCGCAAACTTCGGCGAAACCCTGACCAGCATCCGCCCGAACATCGATCGGCCCGACGATGACCGCCAGGAAATCACCCGGGCCGTCCAGGCGTTCACGGCGCGACGCATCCAGCAACGCCTGGAAGAGACCATCGAAATTCCACCCCTGGCCACGACCGCGCAGAAAATCATCAAGCTGCGGGTCGATCCCAACGCCACCATCGACGACATCACCGGCGTCGTCGAAACCGATCCGGCCCTGGCCGCACAAGTCATCAGCTGGGCGGCGTCACCCTACTACGCCTCGCCGAGCAAGATCCGCTCAGTGGAAGACGCCATCGTCCGAGTGCTGGGTTTCGACCTGGTGATCAATCTGGCGCTGGGCCTGGCTTTGGGCAAAACCCTGAGCCTGCCCAAGGATCACCCGCAACAGACCACGCCGTACTGGCAGCAGTCGATCTACACCGCCGCCGTCATTGACGGCCTGACTCGCGCCATGCCGCGCGCCCAGCGACCCGAAGCCGGCCTGACCTACCTCGCCGGCCTGCTGCACAACTTCGGCTACCTGCTGCTGGCCCACGTGTTCCCGCCGCACTTCTCGCTGATCTGCCGTCACCTGGAGGTCAATCCGCACCTGAGCCACAGTTTTGTGGAGCAACACCTGCTGGGCATCAGCCGCGAACAGATCGGCGCGTGGCTGATGCGCTACTGGGACATGCCGGATGAACTGTCCACCGCCCTGCGCTTCCAGCACGACCCGAACTACGATGGCGACTACGCCGAATACCCGAACCTCGTCTGCCTGGCCGTACGCCTGCTGCGCAGCCGCGGCGTCGGCGCAGGCCCGGTCGAAGACATCCCCGACGCCCTGCTGGAACGCCTGGGCATCAGCCGCACCAAAACCGACGAGGTCGTCAGTAAAGTGCTTGAGGCTGAACTGCTGCTGCGCGAACTGGCTTCGCAATTCGGCCCAGCCTGAAAAGCTTCGTCGGATCGCCGCCCGGACCAAGCACCACTCCCACAGGATCGCGTCGTTCAACCCATTTGGTAACGACGCAAATCCTGTGGGAGCGGGCTTGCCCGCGATGAATCCACCTCGGTCTAGCTGACCACCTCAAACCTTGGCTTTGACCTTCGCCTTCCCCGGCTTCAAATACTTGGTCAACCCCTGAAACCAGATCACCAGCGCCGGGTTGCCCTTGATCTGAATCGACTTGTCCTGAATCCCCGTCATGAATGCCAACTGCTTGTTTTTCGCCTGCATCGTGGCGAAGCCATAGGCAGCGTCTTTAAAGGCAATCGCAAACGCCGGCTCCGCATGCAAGCCGGACTTGCTGGTAATGCGCTGATCCTTCACCCGGAAATGCCGCGCCACCATCCCATCAAGAGTCTGCAGCTGGAATACCAGATCCTTGTCACCCAACTGCTGCTGGAATGCAGGATTAGTCCGGCTGGCCTTACCCATCAACAGACCCAAAACCCACAGAAGAAAACGAAACTTCATACGCACAGCCTCAACGGATAATGAACGGCCGGCGCAGTGTAGCGGCTTCAAGACAGAACGCCACCATCGTTTGCGATAGAAGAAGATGTCGTATTTTTTGACGCCGATGACTACCAAGTCACTGACAAAACGCACCGAAGTAGCGACGACCGCGACCTTCTGTAGAAGCTGCCGCAGGCTGCGATCTTTTGATCTTGATTCCTCAATCTTTTCGGAAATTTCCTGCAAAACGCGGCGCCCGCCATGAACTATCCGCGCCTCGCCCTTTGCCGTTAACCTCTGGCCGTCATCGCAAATTCGGTGACACGGATGTGCAAGTCCGTAACTCGGGAGAGAACTTGTTAATCCATGAGGTTCATCACTGTGAAAAACCCCAGCTCCTATCCTGACAAACTCAATCCATCCAGACCCAAAATCCGAAACGGCCACCTCTTCACCGTTTCCCCCGACATCCACACCGAAGCCCTCTTGGCCAACGCCTCCGAAGACCTGCTGTCCATCAGCGCCATCGCCGCAGACCTGGCCGACGACGTAGAAGGCCGAAGCCGTTCCGTTGTCTTGGCAATCAGCAGAATGGCCGACGGCGTGTATCTACTGGTGGAACGAGCACTGGATCACATCGATTCACCGAATACGGCGAAGCCTCCGCTCAAGACGTAAAGAGATATCAGGGATATCCACTAATGAAACGGCTACCCCGCCGCCCCTTTGATCGCCTACTAAGCTTTCTCAGGGGGCTCATCGGAGACCGTTGCCATGAACGAAAAATTAGTTTTTGCTCTACATTAGAAAAATGCACACAAGAAGAATCAGATCAAGCAACAAAATAAACCTGCCCCAAGTGCAAATCTTATTTGCTCTCACTTCATAGCTCTTTTTATACAGGCACCACCACGGTCCCATCGCCACAATACCCTGCCCTTTTTTGGCATGTGGGTATGCAAATATCATTAGTGCCAAGTAAGCTAGACCGAGCGCTGAAAAAAAATATGGCGTCATAAAACTAATACTCAATTGACCCTTTGCTGAAAATTTGGCTAAGTGGCTGAGCATCCCTTCTTGCATGGAGGACCAAGGTTGCAGTCATTCCTTAACGACCATGGATATGAACGGTTTAGGACAAGAGCTTCGTTGGCGCTTTGAAAGCCGCTTGTACGGGTTAAAACGGCGTCCGCTAAATAGCCGGACACCATCGTCCTTACGTTGAGACTAGGTAGGTATGCTTACCTCAAAGGCGTGCCATCAGGATTTACAGCATCTTCATCTCTACGATTTGGATAGTAGATTTTCTTTTCTTCCAACTCGTAGAATAGTATTCCATGGATTCCTTGGGCCTGTGATTTCGGCACAGGACGTCGCCATATATTATTGAATAATTCATCTAACTTCGCTTCGTCGTCGCTCAAATAAACTTCATCAATGAAAGCAATATTTGTATCAAAAGGGAATATTGTTTCAAATTCCTCCTCGGTCGCGGAAAATATGTCATAGACGCAATTCATAGCACCATCTATTATTTGTATATTTTTCATGTCATCACCTACTGATGTTGAAGTGGCCGAACATTTCTATTTCCACCACCCGGCGTCTGTACGTCCCAATGCGGCCCCCCATGTGCTCTACCCCCCCTACCAGTTGGGATCCAGACGTTACCCTTTGAGTCCTGCCAACCATGACTACCGGCACCTTTCCCAGGGTTTGGGTTAGGAACCCAGTTTTCTCCCCCTTTAGGGTCTTGGAAACCATCTCCAAGACCAGGTTTACCAGGAGATTTTGGACCATTGGAGTCATATGCATTGTCCGGCGGTTTCGCAAATACACCGTTGCCCATCGATACGAGTAACGCCGTCTGTTGTAATTGTAGATTGACCCAAGCAGCGGCTACGTCAGAAGGATTGAGGCTTGCGCATACCTGAGTGACAGTGGCGATTGTACAGGCCCAGCCCCGACATACACCCGGCATTATGGATGTGCTACTTAGCCCATAAAAATCTATATTGGTTACAGGGTTGCCCTCTGCATAACCATACGTATTGAGCCCACCTCGCAATCCAATCGGATCACTTTCAACAATGGACGTGAACGATTACGCGTGCTGCCTATAAAAGTGCGATGCCTACTCGTTCATCGTCGGAACGCCGCCCGGAGCAAGCTCGCTCCTACAGACTGTTGGTCAATTGCTCCAGAGACGACAGGCGCCCCACAGCGGAGCGCTACCTCATCACATTGCAACTTGAAGCGTGCCATTACCTGTAACCAATGCAACATCCCGAAATAAGAGAAGTTTCCGACAACAGCAAAAGACCCTTCCTACATCACCCCTTTCAATAACTTGTTAGCGTAATTCGGTAATGGACACCGGGATTATCAACGCACTAACGAGCGAATTGTCAGGAAGACTCTCGAATGTTTTTATTGCACATCGTGCCCACGTGGCGCGAGATTGAAAACCGTATAACTCATCAAATGGGCTATCAAGGAGGAGCCACCTATCGCAGACAGTTCAATGAGCGTGCCCCCTCCCTTTCCCTCAACATCCGTCGTATCAACAGTGTCAGATCTGCATTCATTCAAGCCGAGTGGGAAGCCGGTCGCTTATTGAGGCAACGCTTCTCTGACCTCGACATCTCCAGCATCCTCAACGAGTTGATCGACGTCGTCAGTCAAATGGCAATGATCGTTGCCGGCAGTGTGCTGATCGGAGGAGCCATCGGTGCGGGTACAGGCGCGTTTCTCGGAGGGGCTGGCGCCATTCCCATGGGTGCCGCCGGTGCCGCGATGGGGTTGCAAGCCAGCACCTGGATATTGGGCATACTCGGCCTGACGTCCATCGCCGAGTTTTTCGTCGAAGGCTTGCCGCGCATTGGCGAGTATTACCTGACTGGCATCAGCACCGCGTGGAAAGGCCAACGGGGTGAGGAAGGGTTAAACCCGTTCAGCCGGGACGATCCGTTCGCCCATAGAAGCGCCGTAAATGACATCGCGCTAGGGCATGTGGAGGTCGTAGCCCTGCTGCTGGGCGCCATCGTTGCTTATATCACCCGTGGACGAGGCAATGCCCACGTCCTTGCCCAGGAAATGCGAGCAAGCCCCAAAGGTGCGCGGCTGGGCGGATGGATGCTCAAACATGAAGACGCACTGAAAAAACGACCCGACCTGCAAACCTCGGCACCGCGCAAAGGTGCACTTGGCTCGCAGGAGCCTGGGCCACCCGCACACCGTCCATCAGGAAAAGAAAAAGACGCCCCCCGTGACAAACCGAACGCGATGCCGCTTCATAAAGTCGAATGTTTTAAAGCGGACAAGCTGCCAGCGTCTAAAATCGGAGAGTTCGAGCGACAGTTGAAGGGGCAAGAGGACGGGTTGAATCGACTGACGGTTGATGAGTATCTGGAGAATATTGCTAATCCAGTAAAGCGTAGCCGGGCGGCGGCGAAAAGGGCCCGGAAGGATTTAGAGAATACGTTAAGAAAGCGATTTCAAAAGGACTATCGAAACCTGGACCCGCTCGAAGCGGAAGCCGTTGCAATCAAAAAAGCCAAGGAAACGATGGCAAACCTTGCAGGGCTGCATAATCCTGATCTGAGCGCTGGTGGTAAGGACGTCATTGCGGACTTTGGCGATAGACAAGTGAATTCCAGTATTGGCCCTCAGTGGAGGCCGAAAATCGCACAGTTGAAGGCTGCTGCTGAAAACGTACCCCAATCAATGCGAGAGTCAATTTTTCTCAATGTAAGACTACATAAGTGCTAATTAAAAAGGAGGCATCACGTGGACAAAGTATTTGCTAGATTTATAGAGAAATTTGGCAGACCTGTTGATAGGCGAGAGGCACCCCTGTCAAGTATCGAGCGTTATAGAGGTAAGCTACCAAATCAGCTACTGGAATACTGGGGCGAACACGGTTGGTGCGGTTACGGTGACGGGATTTTTTGGATCGTAAATCCCCAGGAATACGCGGAAGTGATAGAATCTTGGATTGAAGGGACGAAACTAGAGAAACGAGATAACTATCACCTAATTGCCCGTAGCGCATTTGGTGACCTGTACCTCTGGGGTGAAAAAACGGGATTTTCGCTTAAGATAACCAGTGTTCTTTCTCGATGTGTTATTCATAACTCCGAACTTACTATTGAAGAAATGGATCGGGAACTTCAAGATTTTTTGCTATCCACTGATATTGAATCCAACGATTATGGCGATCTGTTCAGGCCAGCAATTAAAAAGTTGGGCAGCTTACGTCACGACGAAATGTACGGCTTTGTGCCAGCGCTGATGTTTGGAGGCCCTGACACCCTCGATCATCTAGAGAAAGTAAAGGCAGTAGAGCATCTGACACTGCTGTCTCAGATCACCGAGCTTCAGCCCTACAGTTTTTCGGACCTTTAAAAGTGATCATTTCCACGCCCCCGTGTGGGAATGCACCCTATGTCGCTCCGCGTCATAAATTCAGCGCCCTTCATGTGCGGGCTTATGGCGACAGAGTTTTCCAATGCAAAATTCAACTTTTCTCAATGCAAGGCTGCATAAGTGCTACTAACTAATGGGCATTGGATGGACAAAGTATTTGCCAGGTTTATAGAGAAATTTGGTAGGCCCGTTGATCGGCAGGAAGTACCGCCATCAAGTATTGAACGATACAGGGGCAAGCTACCCAATCTGTTGCTGGAATACTGGGCTGAACATGGTTGGTGCGGGTACGGCGACGGGATTTTCTGGATGGTGAATCCGCAAGAATATGACGGGGTCGTGGCGTCTTGGATTGAAGGGACAAGTCTTGAAGGACGCGACACTTATCACCTAATAGCTCGAAGTGCCTTTGGCAATTTGTACTTTTGGGGAGAAAAAACGGGAGCCTCGCTTAATATAACCAGTATCGTTTCTCGCTATACGACATACACGTCCATGCTTCCCGAAGAGCACATGGATAAGAGATTTCAAAATTTCTTATTGTCCACGGAGGTGGAATACAACGATTTTGATGATATGTTCAAACCGGCAAAGAAAAAGCTCGGCCCCCTGGATCATGACGAGATGTACGGCTTTGTCCCCGCGCTGATGTTCGGCGGCCCGGACACTCTGGATCATCTGGAGAAAGTAAAGGCAGTGGAGCATCTGACACTGCTGTCTCAGATCACCGAGCTTCAGCCCTACAGTTTTTCGGATTTTTAGAAGTGATCATTTCTACGCCCCGTTTGGAATGCATTTCATCTCGCTCCGCGTGAAAACTTAGCGCCCTCCATGGCGCGGGTTTATGGCGACAGAGTGTTTCGAGCAAGGGCATTGCATGGACAAAGTATTCGCTAGGTTTATAGAAAAATTTGGTGCGCCTGTTGACCGGTAGGAAGCACCGATGTCAAGTATCGAACGTTACAGAGGCAAGCTACCAAATATTTTATTGGATTACTGGGCCGAGCACGGCTGGTGCGGATACGGCGACGGCATTTTCTGGATCGTGAATCCTCAGGAATATGATGGGGTGGTGGCGTCCTGGATTGAAGGGACAAAATTTGAAGCGGCTGATAACTATCATCTAATTGCTCGCAGTGCCTTTGGCCACCTGCACCTTTGGGGCGAAAAAACGGGTGCTTCACTTACTATTACGAGTTGTCTTTCACGATATACTACCCACACCTCGATATTTGCAGGAGAGCAATTTAATAAAGAGCTGCAAAATTTCTTGCTTTCCACGGAAGTTAGTTACAACAATTATGACGACCTGTTCAAACCGGCAAAGAAAAAGCTCGGCACTCTTCGTCACGACGAGATGTACGGTTTTGTTCCAGCGCTGATGTTCGGCGGTCCGGACACTCTCGCGCATCTGGAGAAAGTGAAGGCGGTGGAGCATCTCATATTGCTGTCTCAGATCACCGAGCTGCAGCCCTATAGTTTTTCAGACCTTTAAGACAGTTATCAGGGGGCAGCTTAGAAGATCTACTGTCCATCAGCGCCATCGCCGACAATAAGGACAGCTCACACAGCTCTGTAGCCTGGTGCTCCGTCACTTGGCCGACGGGGTACATTTGTTGGTGGAGCGAGTGCTGGAACATCCGGATGAGCCCGAAATGGCGATGGCGGCGCATCGCTCAATATTGATGTCGCCTGACACTCCGCTTTCGCTGGCAAGCCAGCTCCTACAAAGACCAGCGTCGTGCCGCATAAAAAATGGGCACCCAACCTGGTTGGCGTGCCCATTTTTTTTCCACTCCCCCGCAATGCGGGTGGGGGGACGTATTACGGATTAACACTATCTTTCAAAAACTTGCCCGGCTTGAACGCAACGGTATTACTGGCCTTGATTTTCACTGGCTCACCGGTTTGCGGGTTCTTGCCCGTGCGTGCTCCGCGATGGCGTTGCAGGAAGGTCCCGAAGCCCACCAGCGTGACGCTGTCCTTACGGTGCAGAGCGGCGGTGATTTCTTCGAGAACGGCGTTGAGGACGCGACTGGCCTGTTCTTTGGTGAGGTCTGCTTTTTCCGCAATTGCAGCGGCGAGTTCTGGTTTGCGCATTAGTGAAGCCCCTTTGACGGTTTTTGTTGTTATGTCCGTGCTGCTCTCGTTGGAACAGCGCCCAAGGCGCCGCAGATGCTCTACTCTGCGGCAGACGGGAATGAGGATGGCACGCACGGCAGAGCCGCGCCAGTCTCGGCGCGACCTTTGTAGGGGCAAAAGCGGGGTGATTCCGACAGAACGACCGGTATTTACGCCAGCAGTGGCGGAAGCTCTTTGTTCAGTGCCAGTTTTTCCATCACCGCCGCGCCTGTCAGGGCATAACCCAGCAACTTTCCGTTGGCATCGCGGCACAAAACCTTCAGGTCGGTCCCCTGCCCTTCGACCGTCCAGACACCCTCCGTACCCCGTGGCGGCGGCGATACCACCAAGGGGCAGACCGGGGTTTTCACGGTGATCGGCATCGGGCCGTAGCTTACGGCGACAGGCTTTCCGGCGAGGGTTTGTGCCAGCGCTCTCGCACAGCTCATCAGGGGCATGACGTACAGCAGATTCAGCCCATCGACCTCGGCGCAATCCCCCAGCGCGTAGATATTGGCGTGGGAGGTTTGCAGGTGACGGTCGACCACGACCCCGCGATTGACCTGCACGCCGGCAGCCGCTGCCAGGTCGATGCGCGGGCGCAGGCCGATGGCCGACACCACCACATCGCAAGGAATGACCTGGCCATCGGACAGATGCGCCTCCAGCCCGTCGGCGACTCGCTGCAGGCGATTGAGCACAGGCCCGAGGTGGAAGCGTGCGCCCAGGCTTTCCAGCCCGGCCTGGACCGCCGCGGCGGCTGCCGGGTGCAGCAGGGTCGGCATCACCTGCTCGCAGGGTGCAACCAGTTGCACCTCGTAACCGCCAAGAATCAGGTCATTGGCGAATTCACAACCGATCAGGCCGGCGCCGAGCAACAACACCCGACGTTTGCCGGCCGCTGCCGCGCGAAAGCGGGCGCAGTCTTCCAGGTCGTTGATCGGGAACACGCAATCCGCCGCGTCACCTTCAATGGGCACGCGAACGGTTTCCGCCCCCCAAGCCAGCACCAGGTCGCGGTAGATCACCGACTCTTCGCCGATCCACAGGCGCTTGTGGCCCGGGTCGATGCCGCTGATACGGGTGTGGGTACGCACTTCGGCCTTCAGCTGCTCGGCCATGGTGCCCGGTTCGGCCATGCTCAGGCCATCGGCGTCCTTGTTCTTGCCGAAGCCGGTGGAGAGCATCGGCTTGGAGTAGGAGCGCCCGTCATCGGCGGTAATCAACAGCAGCGGAGTTTCGCCATCGAGTTTGCGAAACTCCCGAGCCAGGTTGTAGCCAGCCAGCCCGGTGCCGACGATCACGACAGGTGCGTTCATTCCTTACTCCTCTGAAGTCTTAGTTGATTTCGATCATTTCGAAATCCATCTTGCCCACGCCGCAATCCGGGCACAGCCAGTCTTCCGGCACGTCCTGCCACAGGGTGCCCGGCGCAATCCCGTCATCCGGCCAGCCGTCGGCTTCGTTATAGATCAGGCCGCAGACCACACATTGCCACTTTTTCATTCAGGTACATCCTCACATTCAGGCTTTTGCCGGCGCGAACGGTCGATGGTTGGAGCGCTGCCGTCCGGCTCAGGGGCGTTTTGTACTGATCGGGGCCGGCAGATGCAAGCCTGTCGGCGCAACGAAGGGCCGATCAATCAAAATCGCCGACTGACATGGTAAGCTCGCCGCCTCATTTGCTGCCAATAATGACTCACTGTGCAACACTCAAAATCCCCCTGCGCGACGTCGCTCTGGCTCTGCGAAAGCCAATTGGCGCCCCTCCCCGATACGTCTACCCTCGACTGGCTGTTCGATGAAGGTTCGCTGACCCGGCGGCTGACTCGTCTGTCGAATGACGGCTTCAGTGTCACGCCGCTATTCGAAGGCTGGCAGCCACTGCGCGCCGACGAGTGTGCCGCGCTGGACCTGGCCGAAGGCAGCGAGGGCTGGGTGCGCGAGGTGTATCTGCGCGGGCATGGCGAAGCCTGGGTGTTTGCCCGCAGCGTGGCGTCGCGCAGTGCGTTGCAGGGCGACGGTTTGCACATGGACGAATTGGGCAGCCGTTCTCTGGGTGAATTGCTGTTCTGCGATCAGGCGTTCCAGCGCCGGGCCATCGAGGTTTGCCACTATCCTCAGGAATGGCTGCCGGCAGATGCCCGAGCGCCCGGGTTGTGGGGCCGCCGTTCGCGCTTCGACCGGGGCGCCCTGAGCGTGCTGGTGGCCGAGATTTTCCTGCCGACCTTGTGGCGCGCCGCCCTTGCCCATCCGGAGAATTGCTGATGTACCAGAGCCTGCTCAAGTCCCTGAATCGCGTGAATCCTCGGGCCTGGGACTTCATTCAACTGACGCGCATGGACAAGCCGATCGGCATTTACCTGCTGTTATGGCCGACGCTGTGGGCGCTGTGGATTGCAGGGAAAGGTTCGCCGTCCCTGGCCAATGTGGTGATTTTCGTCCTCGGCGTGGTGCTGACGCGCGCAGGCGGTTGCGTGATCAACGATTGGGCCGATCGCAAGGTCGACGGCCATGTGAAACGCACCGAACAGCGACCGTTGGTGAGCGGCAAGATCAGCTCGAAAGAAGCGTTGATATTTTTTGCGCTGCTGATGGGCCTCAGTTTCCTGCTGGTGCTGTGTACCAACGCGGCGACCGTCTGGCTATCGTTCGGCGGCCTGGCGCTGGCGTTCAGTTATCCGTTCATGAAGCGCTACACCTATTACCCGCAGGTAGTGCTGGGTGCGGCGTTCTCCTGGGGGATGCCGATGGCGTTCACCGCCGAAACCGGCGAACTGCCCGCCGCCGCGTGGTTGCTGTGGATCGCCAACCTGCTGTGGACAGTGGGCTACGACACTTATTACGCCATGACCGATCGCGATGACGATTTGAAGATCGGGGTGAAATCCACGGCGATTCTGTTTGGCGAGGCAGACCGGGTGATCATCCTGACCCTGCAAGGGTTGGCGCTGGGCTGCCTGCTGCTGGCCGGCTCGAAATTCGAGCTGGGTGGCTGGTTCCACCTGGGATTGCTGGCGGCGGCGGGCTGTTTTGCGTGGGAGTTCTGGTACACCCGCGGCAAGGACCGGATGCGTTGCTTCAAGGCGTTCTTGCACAACCACTGGGCCGGGTTGGCGATTTTTGTGGGGATTGTGCTGGATTACGGTTTGCGTTGAGGCGGCTGACGCCTTCGCGGGCAAGCCTCGCCCCTACACGGGGGAGCGAGGCTGCGGATACTGAACTCGTTACATCTTCGGCCCTTGGAGGATGTGCCACTTGTCCATTTTCTTGTCGCCTGTCATGTCTCCTGGCTTCTTGTCTTGAACGAAGTAGTACAAAGGCTTGCCATCGAACGCCCACTGCATCGTGCCATCGTCACGCGTGATGATGGTCCACTTTTTGCCGTCGCCTTTGTCGGCCGCGGTGGCTTTCAGCGGGGGCCAGTTTTCTGCGCACTTGCCGGTGCAAGCCGACTTGCCGCCAGTGTCGTTGTCGAAGGTGTACAACGTCATACCCTTGTGGTCGACCAACATGCCGTCTTTAACCATGCCCGGGTCTTCAGCGAAGGCCATGGTCGGCAGTGCCAGCGCAGCGGTAACCAGCAGAGCCTTCCAGGATTGCGCAATGTGCTTCATGAAAACCTTCCTCTTGTGGTTGTCAGGATTCGGACTTAAAGCTTAGTTCAGGATCACGACAATCGCCGGGCGACTAAAATGCTGTCACACGACTGCAATAATTCCGTTATCTAATGCGGCGCAAGACAGTTAAATGACAAGAGGATTAACGCATGGTTGGCAGGAGCATTCTGATCGTCGACGACGAAGCGCCCATTCGCGAGATGATCGCCGTTGCGTTGGAAATGGCCGGCTACGATTGCATGGAGGCGGAGAATTCGCAGCAGGCCCACGCCATCATCGTCGACCGCAAGCCGGATCTGATTCTGTTGGACTGGATGCTGCCGGGCACATCCGGTATCGAACTGGCCCGACGCCTCAAGCGCGATGAGCTGACCGGGGACATCCCGATCATCATGCTCACTGCCAAGGGCGAAGAGGACAACAAGATCCAGGGCCTGGAAGTCGGCGCCGATGACTACATCACCAAACCTTTTTCCCCGCGCGAGCTGGTGGCGCGCCTGAAGGCCGTGCTGCGCCGTGCCGGGCCTACCGACGGTGAAGCGCCGATCGAAATCGGCGGCCTGCTGCTGGACCCGATCAGCCATCGCGTGACCATCGACGGCAAACCTGCCGAGATGGGCCCGACCGAATACCGTCTGCTGCAGTTTTTCATGACTCACCAGGAGCGCGCCTACACCCGCGGTCAGTTGCTGGACCAGGTCTGGGGCGGCAACGTCTATGTTGAAGAGCGCACCGTCGACGTACATATCCGCCGCCTGCGCAAAGCCCTCGGTGATGCCTATGAAAATCTGGTACAAACCGTGCGCGGCACCGGCTACCGGTTTTCTACCAAAGCCTGATACGGACTGTTCCCGCCCGACAAGCTGACAAGGACGCGCTTTAAGTGAACCAAAACTGGCATGGCACCCTGATCCGCCACATGCTGCTGCTGGTTACCGCCTGCCTGGTGATCGGCCTGATTTCCGGCTACTACGGCTGGAGCCTCGCCGCGGGCCTGGGCCTGTACCTGGCGTGGACCCTCAAGCAACTGCTGCGCCTGCACGAATGGCTGCGCCTGCACAAACCCGACGAAGCACCCCCCGACGGCTATGGCCTGTGGGGTGAAGTGTTCGACAGCATCTACCACCTGCAACGCCGCGACCAACGGGTGCGCGGGCGCCTGCAAGCGGTGATCGACCGGGTGCAGGAGTCCACCGCCGCGTTGAAAGACGCGGTGATCATGCTCGACAGCGACGGCAATCTCGAATGGTGGAACCGCGCCGCCGAAACCCTGCTCGGCCTCAAGACGCCACAAGACAGCGGGCAGCCGGTGACGAACCTGGTGCGCCATCCACGCTTCAAGGAATACTTCGAGCAGGACAGCTACGCCGAGCCGCTGGAAATCCCTTCACCGATCAACGATCGCCTGCGCATTCAGCTGTACATCACCCGCTACGGCAACAACGAACACCTGATGCTGGTGCGCGACGTCACGCGCATTCATCAGCTTGAGCAAATGCGCAAAGACTTCATCGCCAACGTCTCCCACGAGCTGCGCACGCCGCTGACTGTAATCTGCGGTTACCTGGAAACCCTGCTCGACAATGTCGAGGAAGTGAACCCGCGCTGGACCCGCGCCTTGCAGCAAATGCAGCAGCAAGGCGGGCGCATGCAAACCTTGCTCAACGACTTGCTGCTGCTGGCCAAGCTGGAAGCCACTGACTATCCGTCGGATAACCAGCCGGTGGCCATCGACGGCTTGCTGCAATCGATCAAGAGCGATGCTCAGCAGCTGTCGGGCCAGAAAAACCAGAGCATCACCCTGGAAGCCGACCCGACCATTCTGCTCAAGGGCAGCGAAGCCGAATTGCGCAGTGCGTTTTCCAATCTGGTGTTCAACGCGGTGAAATACACGCCGGCCGAAGGCAATATCCGCATTCGCTGGTGGGGCGATGAGCAAGGCGCACACCTGAGCGTGCAGGATTCAGGGATCGGCATCGACAGCAAACACCTACCGCGCCTGACCGAACGTTTCTACCGTGTCGACTCCAGCCGCAACTCCAACACCGGCGGCACCGGGCTCGGGCTGGCCATCGTCAAACACGTGCTGTTGCGTCATCGCGCGCGGATGGAAATCAGCAGCGTGCCGGGCCACGGCAGCACTTTTACCTGCCATTTTGCGCCGGCCCAGGTCAGCAAATCCCGGGTCATCAGCCCCGCCGACTGATACCGGCCAGCACGCGCCACTAGGCAATCGACCAGTCAGCCGCTACATTGGCTGACTTGTGCCTGCCCTTCAGGCTCCGCTTTCATCCCCTTTTCGAATACACGGAACCCGCAAAACTCCATCATGGACCCATCCCCTGGCTTGACCCTCGCGACACTCTTCGCCGATTTCGGCATGATTCTTTTTGCTCTGATCCTGGTTTTGCTCAACGGCTTTTTCGTTGCGGCGGAATTCGCCATGGTCAAACTGCGCTCGACCCGGGTCGAGGCCATCGCTGAAAAGAACGGCTGGCGCGGACACATCCTGCGCACCGTGCACAGTCAGCTCGATGCTTACCTCTCGGCTTGCCAACTGGGTATCACCCTCGCTTCCCTGGGTCTTGGCTGGGTCGGTGAACCCGCGTTCGCCCACATTCTCGAGCCGGTACTGAGCGCCGTTGGCGTAGAGTCCGCCGAAGTGGTCAAGGGCGTCTCGTTCTTCACCGCGTTCTTTATCATTTCGTACCTGCACATCGTGGTCGGCGAACTGGCTCCGAAATCCTGGGCCATCCGCAAACCCGAGTTGCTGTCGCTGTGGACCGCGGTGCCGCTGTACCTGTTCTACTGGGCCATGTACCCGGCGATTTACCTGCTCAACGCCAGCGCCAACACGATCCTGCGGATCGCCGGCCAGGGTGAACCCGGCCCGCATCACGAGCACCATTACAGCCGTGAAGAACTGAAACTGATCCTGCACTCCAGCCGTGGCCAGGACCCAAGCGATCAAGGCATGCGCGTCCTGGCGTCGGCGGTGGAAATGGGCGAGCTGGAAGTGGTCGACTGGGCCAACTCCCGGGAAGACCTGGTGACACTGGAGTTCAACGCGCCGCTCAAGGAAATCCTGGCGATGTTCCGTCGCCACAAGTTCAGCCGCTACCCGGTGTACGACAGCGAGCGCCAGGAGTTCGTCGGCCTGCTGCACATCAAGGATCTGCTGCTGGAACTGGCGGCCCTGGACCACATTCCCGAATCGTTCAACCTGGCCGAACTGACCCGCCCGCTGGAGCGCGTGTCCCGGCACATGCCGCTGTCGCAGTTGCTGGAGCAGTTCCGCAAGGGTGGCTCGCACTTCGCCGTGGTCGAAGAAGCGGATGGCAACATCATCGGCTACCTGACCATGGAAGACGTGCTGGAAGTGCTGGTGGGCGACATTCAGGACGAACATCGCAAGGCGGAACGCGGGATCCTCGCGTACCAGCCGGGCAAGCTGTTGGTGCGGGGCGATACGCCGCTGTTCAAGGTCGAGCGCCTGCTGGGCATTGACCTGGACCACATCGAAGCTGAAACCCTTGCCGGGCTGGTCTACGAAACCCTGAAACGGGTACCGGAAGAGGAAGAAGTGCTGGAAGTCGAAGGTTTGCGGATCATCATCAAGAAGATGAAAGGGCCGAAGATCGTGCTGGCGAAGGTGTTGATGCTGGACTGAGCCATACCCTTGCAGGTGCCGGCTTGCTGGCGATCAGGAGCGCTGCGGTGTCTTTGTTTTACCGCGTTATCGTTCATCGCCAGCAAGCCGGCTCCTACCGCCCAACGCAAAGTTGGGCAACGCCCCCACCGGCTGATTGAACTGGTACGGGATCGACACCAGCCCCATCCCGGTATTGCGCTGCACCACGAAATGCAAATGCGGCCCGCTGCTGTTGCCGGTGTTGCCCGACAGCGCCAACGCACTCCCCACCCCGACCCGCTGCCCCTCGCGAACGCTCACCGAACCTTGCTTGAGATGCAGGTACACGCCCATGGTCCCGTCATCGTGCAGCACCCGCACGAAATTACCCGATGGGTCCGTGCCGCGCCCGGTCTGGCTGTTCTCGGTTTTCACCACCACCCCGCCCCGGGCCGCGATGATCGGCGTGCCTTCGGGCATGGCGATATCCATGGCATAACGGCTCTTGGCACCGAAGTGGCTGTATTGACCATTGGCCCCCTGACTCAAGCGAAACGGCCCGCCACGCCAGGGCAACGGATAGCGATAGGCCATGGCGGCGTCTGAGGGGTCGCCCAGGGAATACTGGAACCTGGGGGCATACACGAGAGGCTTTCCGGCCTGGGTGGCGGTGAGCAGCGCCAGACGAATGTTGCTGCGCGCCGGCATTACCCGGCGGATCGGCCGGCTCGGTGCGCCGTTGACGTTCTTCAACCCGGTGAAACTCAGTTCGATCTCGACCGGGGCATACAAGTCATTACGCACGTAAACGCTGTCCACACCCTTCTGCTTCTTGATATCGAGGTACACCTGACGCTCGAGGTGTTCGACCATGCGATCGCGAAAAACGAACACCTGGGCGCCCTTCGTGGGGCGGTCGCTGTAGGAGACCACGCCATTGGCGTCTTTGGACTTGTAGATTGTCATGGCCACAGCCGAGGTGGAGGCCAGGAAAAGACCACAGAAAAACAGCAGGCGCGCGAGCATGGGCAAGAATCTATCGAATAAGGCCTGGGGGATGAGCCTAGCAGCTGCAATGGACCCGGGTAGTGGGCAGATGTTTCAAAATGGGCAGGCCCGACGGATGTGTGGTGCATCTGATGGCCCCTTCGCGAGCAAGCCCGCTCCCACACTTGGTTATGTGTCGATCAGTTAAATATGGAGCGAACCCGATCAAATGTGGGAGCGGGCTTGCCCGCGAAGGCGGCCTGACAGACGACGAAGATTACGCGCCTGGTATGAACTGCTTATGCACCGTCCCACGCGCAATCAACCGCGAGATGTAGTCCAGCTTCTGCGCATCCTGATCGACAAAGCGAAACGTCAGTTGCAGCCATTCGCTGTCGGGCTTGGGCTCATGGGCAACGATGGCGTGCAGGTAGCCGTTCAGGCGGGCGGTCTCTGCGTTGTCGCCCTGTTCCAGATCGAGCACGGCACTGTCGAGGATTTGCGGCAGGCTGGCGGTGCGCTTGATCACCAGCAGTGCTTCCCTGAGGCTCAAGGCCTTGATCACGCACTGCGCAATGCCATTGGGTAAACGCAGTTGGCCCTGGCCGCGACCGCTGCTGAGTCCCGAGGACGCTGGCGCCTTGACCGGCGGGCTGTTGAGCAAACCGCGAGACACTGCGGTCGGCGCCGCTGCGACGGTAGATGGCGCGACCACAGCGCAGGTGCCGCCCGTCAATGCATTCAGGGAATCATTACCGAAGGCTGTGTTCACTTTGCTTGGCACGCTGTTGATCAGGGTATCGAGCTTGCCGACCTTGTTCAGAGCCTGCTTGACCTTGGTCACCAACTGCTCGTTGGTGAAGGGTTTGCTGACGTAACCGGAAACACCGGCCTGGATCGCCTGGACGACGTTCTCTTTGTCGCCGCGACTGGTCACCATCACGAATGGCAGGGTCTTGAGGTTGTCCTGCTCGCGGCACCAGGTCAGCAGTTCCAGGCCGGACATTTCCGGCATTTCCCAGTCGCACAGCACCAGGTCGATCGTCTCCCGTGCCAGCAGGGACTGAGCTTTCCTGCCGTTGACCGCTTCTTCGATGCGAATGCCCGGGAAGTAGTGGCGCAGGCACTTCTTCACCAGGTCACGAATGAACGACGCGTCGTCCACGACCAATACACTGACCTTACTCATCCACCCCCCCTTTAAAAATCCCAGCAGGCATTGCCCTTCGCTGACGGCACATTGCCAAAACTGTAGGAGCCGGCTTGCTGGCGAAGGCGGTGTGTCAGGCGATACCAATGTTGCAGGTGACGGCCCCTTCGCTGGCAAGCCAGCTCCTACAGAACAGCATTGCAGTCACGCCGGGACTTTTCGTTCGCGGGGCGCTGCTTGCAATCAGGTACACCGCAAACAAAAACGCCCGGCCAAAGGGCCGGGCGCTTTTCTCGGGTCATCTTACTTATCGTCAGCTTTGTCCGGAACATTAGCGGTTTCGCCGCTGGTACCTTCAACCTCTTCTTTCATGCGCTTGAGGCCCAGGTGACGCACGTCGGTGCCGCGCACCAGGTAAATCACCAATTCCGAAATGTTGCGCGCGTGGTCGCCGATCCGCTCCAGCGAACGCAGGACCCAGATAATGCTCAAGACCCGCGAGATAGAGCGCGGGTCTTCCATCATGTAGGTGGCCAGCTCGCGCAATGCCGTCTTGTATTCGCGGTCGATGATTTTGTCGTACTGCGCCACCGACAACGCCAGGTCGGCGTCGAAACGGGCAAAGGCGTCCAGTGCATCGCGAACCATGTTGCGCACCTGGTCGCCGATGTGGCGCACTTCGACGTAACCGCGGGGTGCTTCGCCTTCTTCGCACAACTGAATGGCGCGACGGGCGATCTTGGTCGCTTCGTCACCGATGCGTTCGAGGTCGATCACCGACTTGGAGATGCTGATGATCAGGCGCAAATCCGACGCCGCCGGCTGACGACGGGCCAGGATGCGCAGGCATTCTTCGTCGATGTTGCGTTCCATCTGGTTGATCTGGTCGTCGATCTCGCGAACTTGCTGGGCCAGGCCGGAGTCGGCCTCGATCAGCGCGGTGACCGCGTCGTTGACCTGCTTTTCCACCAGCCCGCCCATGGCCAGGAGGTGGCTGCGCACTTCCTCGAGCTCGGCGTTGAACTGCGCAGAGATGTGATGGGTAAGGCCTTCTTTACTAATCATCGGTTTCGCTCCGCGAAAGTTGCAAGCTTCAAGCAGTTATGTATAAGTCCTGGTATCGCCCGCGTGTTTCTTGCCGCTTGCAGCTTGACGCTTGCGGCTGCCCTGCTAGCCATAGCGACCGGTAATGTAGTCTTCGGTCTGCTTCTTCGCCGGATTGGTGAACAGGGTGTCGGTGTCGCCGAATTCCACCAGTTTGCCCATGTACATGAACGCTGTGTAGTCGGAAACCCGCGCGGCTTGCTGCATGTTGTGGGTCACAATGACAATGGTGAACTTGGATTTCAGTTCGTAGATCAGCTCTTCGACTTTCAACGTGGAGATCGGGTCGAGTGCCGAGCAGGGTTCGTCGAGCAGCAGCACTTCCGGTTCTACGGCGATGGTGCGCGCGATCACCAGACGTTGCTGCTGACCACCGGACAGGCCCAGTGCCGATTCGTGCAGGCGGTCTTTGACCTCGTCCCACAGCGCCGCGCCTTTCAACGCCCATTCAACGGCTTCGTCGAGCACGCGCTTCTTGTTGATGCCCTGGATGCGCAAACCGTAAACCACGTTTTCATAGATGGTCTTCGGGAACGGGTTCGGCTTCTGGAACACCATGCCGACGCGACGACGCAGCTCGGCCACGTCTTCGCCCTTGCGGTAGATGTTGTTGCCGTACAGGTTGATCGCACCTTCTACCCGACAGCCGTCGACCAGGTCGTTCATGCGGTTGAAGGTGCGCAGCAGCGTGGACTTGCCACAGCCGGACGGGCCGATGAAGGCGGTCACGCGCTGTTTCGGAATGTTCATGCTGACGTCGTACAGCGCTTGTTTATCGCCGTAGAACAGGCTCAGGCCCGGCACTTCGATGGCGACGGTTTCCTGCTCGAGGCTCAGGCTCTGCTTGTCGCGGCCCAGGGCGGACATGTTGATGCCGTGGGTATGTGCTTCGTGCTGCATGGGAGGCTCCCTGTGCTGACAAATTCGGTTTGGTTGGCCGCGGCCTCACAAAAATGGGCCTGCGGTATCGCCGCCCCTGTAGGAGCCAGGCTTGCCGGCGAAGACGTCCATGAAACCGCCTTCGCCGGCAAGCCTGGCTCCTACAGGGAGCGGCGGTGATCAGCTGTCCAGCGCTTTGTATTTCTCGCGCAGGTGGTTACGGATGTAGACGGCCGACAGGTTCAATGTCGCGATCACCAGCACCAGCAACAGCGCCGTGGCGTACACCAGCGGCCGTGCGGCTTCGACGTTCGGGCTCTGGAAGCCGACGTCATAAATATGGAAGCCCAAGTGCATGATCTTCTGGTCAAGGTGCAGGTACGGGTAGTTGCCGTCCAGCGGCAGCGACGGTGCCAGTTTCACCACGCCCACCAGCATCAACGGCGCCACTTCACCGGCGGCGCGCGCCACGGCGAGGATCATGCCGGTCATCATCGCCGGGCTGGCCATTGGCAGCACGATCTTCCACAAGGTTTCGGCCTTGGTCGCGCCGAGGGCCAACGAACCTTCACGCACGGTGCGGGGAATCCGCGCCAGGCCTTCTTCGGTGGCCACGATCACCACGGGCACCGCCAGCAGCGCCAGGGTCAGGGACGCCCAGAGCAGACCCGGCGTACCGAAGGTCGGCGCCGGCAATGCTTCAGGGAAGAACAACCGGTCGACCGAGCCACCCAGCACATAGACGAAGAAGCCCAGACCGAACACGCCGTAAACGATGGCCGGAACACCCGCCAGGTTGTTCACCGCGATGCGGATAATCCGGGTCAAGGTGTTCTGCTTGGCATATTCACGCAAGTAAACCGCCGCCAATACACCGAACGGCGTGACGATCATCGCCATGATCAGGGTCATCATCACGGTGCCGAAAATCGCCGGGAAGATCCCGCCTTCGGTGTTCGCTTCACGCGGGTCGTCGCTGAGGAATTCCCAGACCTTGCTGAAGTAGAAGCCGATCTTGGTGAAGGTGCCCATGGCATTCGGCTGATAGGCGTGAACCACTTTGCCAATGCCGATTTCGATCTCTTTGCCGTTGGCATCGCGAGCTGTCAGGCTGTCACGGTTGAACTGGGCGTGCAGGTCGGCAAGACGCGCTTCAATGTCCTGATAACGCGCGTTCAGCTCGGCGCGCTCGGACTCCATGTCCGCTTGCGCGGTGGCGTCGAGTTTACCGGCCAGTTCCAGCTTGCGACCGTGCAGGCGGATGCGTTCGAGGCCGGCGTTGATCGCGCCGATATCGGACTTCTCCAGGGTCTTGAGTTGTGCCGCGAGCTCGTTGACGCGAGCGACACGGGCCTGCAACTCCGGCCACGCGGCTTCGCCTTCGGCGATGACCTTGCCGTCCTGTTTGACGTTGACCAGGTAGCCGTAGAAGTTGCCCCACTCGCGACGCTCGACGGCCATCAGCTCCGGCGGCGTCTTCTGGTTGGTCAGCCACTCGCCGACGATCCAGGTGAAGTCGTTGCCGTTCAGGTCACGGTTGCCGACCTTGATCAACTCGCGGGTCATGAACTCCGGGCCCTGATCGGGCACCGGCAGGCCAGCGCTTTTCAGGCGCTCGCGGGGCACTTGTTCTTTCTGCACCACTTCGCCGATGACCAGGTGATTGGCCTGGCCCGGCACGTCGTAGCTGGCGTGGATCAGGTCCGCGGGCCAGAAGTGACCCAGGCCGCGCACGGCAATCACCGCGAGCAGGCCTATGGTCATGATGACCGCGATGGACACCGCGCCACCGCTGATCCAGACGCCGGGGGCGCCGCTCTTGAACCATCCGTTCAGGGAGTTCTGTTTCACAGACTTCTACCTTTCTTAAAGCGACGAGTATTTCTTGCGCAGACGCTGACGAATCAGCTCCGCGAGGGTGTTCATGACGAAGGTGAACAGCAGCAGCACCAGCGCCGAGAGGAACAGCACGCGGTAGTGGCTGCCGCCGACTTCCGACTCCGGCATTTCCACCGCGACGTTGGCGGCCAGGGTGCGCAGGCCTTCGAACAGGTTCATTTCCATGACCGGGGTGTTACCGGTGGCCATCAGCACGATCATGGTTTCACCGACCGCGCGGCCCATGCCGATCATCAGTGCCGAGAAGATGCCCGGGCTGGCGGTGAGGATCACCACCCGCGTCATGGTCTGCCACGGCGTGGCACCAAGGGCCAGGGAACCGAGGGTCAGGCCGCGAGGCACGCTGAACACGGCGTCTTCGGCGATGGAGTAGATGTTCGGGATCACCGCGAAGCCCATGGCCAGGCCGACCACCAGTGCGTTGCGCTGGTCGTAGGTAATCCCTAAGTCGTGGGAGATCCACATGCGCATGTCGCCGCCGAAGAACCAGGTTTCCATGTACGGGCTCATGTACAGCGACAACCAGCCCACAAACAGAATCACCGGAATCAGAATCGCGCTTTCCCAGCCATCCGGCACTTTCAGGCGGATGGAGTCAGGCAGGCGGCTGAAGACGAAACCGGCGACCAGGATGCCGATCGGCAACAGCATCAGCAGGCTGAAGATGCCCGGCAAATGCCCCTCTACATAAGGTGCGAGGAACAGGCCGGCGAAGAAGCCGAGGATCACCGTCGGCATCGCTTCCATCAGCTCGATCACCGGTTTGACCTTGCGGCGCATGCCCGGGGCCATGAAGTAGGCGGTGTAGATTGCAGCGGCAACAGCCAGTGGCGCGGCCAGCAGCATGGCGTAGAACGCGGCCTTCAACGTACCGAAGGTCAGGGGCGCCAGACTCAATTTAGGTTCGAAATCGGTGTTTGCGGCGGTCGATTGCCAGACGTATTTAGGCTCGTCATAGTTCTCGTACCAGACCTTGCTCCACAGCGCGCTCCAGGAAACCTCCGGGTGCGGATTCTCCAGCAGCAACGGTTGAATCTTGCCGCCTGCTTCCACGATCACCCGGTTGGCCCGTGGCGACAGACCAAAGATCCCCTGGCCTTCGACCACCTGATCCACCAGCAAGGTGCGGTGCGCAGTGCTGTGGAACACGCCGAGCTTGCCGGAGGCGTCGAGGGCGATGAAACCTTTGCGACGTTCTTCGGCGGTGATTTCAACGATCGGCGCAGTGCCCATCTGGAAGGTACGGATCTGCTTCAGACGCGATTCGCCATCAGGGTCGCGCGCCATGAACCACTGGGCCAGGCCGCCTTTGGAATCGCCGAAGATCAGCGAGATACCGCCCACCAACTGGGTGCTGGCAGTAATCTCGGCCTCGCCGTTTTCGAGCAACTTGTAGCGACCGTTGAGGCTCTTGTCGCGCAGGCTGAACACATCGGCTTGCGCACGACCGTTAATCACGTACAGCCACTGCTGACGCGGGTCGACGAAAATGTTCTTCACCGGCTCGGTCATCTGCGGCAGATCAATGCGTTTCTGCTCGTTGGTGATTTCCCCGGTCATCATGTTTTCTTCGCTGGTCAGCGACAACACATTGAGTTGCGCACCGGTGGAACCGACCAGCATCAGGGTCGTATCGGTGGCGTTGAGGCTGACATGCTCCAGCGCACCGCCCGCCTCGTTCAACGTCATCGGAGTTTCGCCATACGGGTACTCGATGGCTGGCGAGATAGTCTTCTTGCCGTCCGGGTAAGTGACTTTATAGGTATGACGGAACACCAGGGCCTGGCCGTTGGAGAAGCCCACGGCTACCAGCGGATGACCTGGCTGGTCTTCACCGATCGAGGTGACGCTGGCACCCGCCGGAACCGGCAGGTCGACGCGCCTGAGTTCGGCGCCATTGTCGATGTCGAAAAACAGTGCCTGCCCCTTGTCGGAAACCCGCAAGGCGACCTGGTTCTGCTCTTCCAGGGAGATCATCAATGGCTTGCCGGCGTCTTGCATCCAGGCAGGGGTGATGGGGTCTTTGGCAGTCAGGTCCGCGCCCTGAAACAGGGGCAGGACGACATAGCCGAGAAAGAAGAAGATCAGTGTGATCGCGCCCAGGACAGCGAGGCCGCCCACAAGGACGTACCAGCGGGTCAGGCGATCTTTGAGCGCACGAATACGGCGCTTGCGTTGCAGCTCAGGCGTATTGAAGTCAATTCGCTTGGGGGGATTTGTAGTCATGGGGGAAGTGGCCAGATCATTCATTCGCACACCCTAGCGATCCTGTATGACAGAAAGATGACAGTGCAGTGACGCAACAAATCCGCCGCCTGTGGGAACCGGCAGCGGAGTGAAGATTCGGGGAGGTAGGAGCCGGCTTGCTGGCGAAGGCGGCGGATCATTCAACATCAATGTTGAATGTGCTGACCCCTTCGCCGGCAAGCCGGCTCCTACATAGGTCCGTGGGTTATCCCCCGGACCTAGGGTTTTACTTTTTTGCTACGTTGTTACCCTCCTGCAGACCCAGGTCAGCCAGTGCTTTTGCAGCAACCTTGGCTGGCAGCGGGATGTAGCCGTCTTTCACTACAACTTCCTGGCCCTGCTTGGACAGGATCAGCTTCACGAACTCGGCTTCCAGCGGGGCCAGAGGTTTGTTCGGAGCCTTGTTGACGTAGACGTAGAGGAAGCGCGACAGCGGGTACTTGCCGTTCAGGGCGTTCTCTTCAGTGTCTTCAATGAACTCTGTGCTGCCTTTCTTGGCCAGGGCCACTGTCTTCACGCTGGCCGTCTTGTAGCCGATGCCCGAGTAGCCGACACCGTTCAGCGAAGAACTGATCGACTGCACAACCGAAGCCGAGCCAGGCTGTTCGTTGACGTTTGGCTTGAAGTCGCCTTTGCACAGGGCTTCTTCCTTGAAGTAGCCGTACGTGCCCGATACCGAGTTACGACCGAACAGTTGAACCGGCTTGTTGGCGAGGTCGCCGGTCACACCCAGATCGCCCCAGGTTTTCACGTCGGCTTTAGCGCCGCACAGACGTGTCGAGGAGAAAATCGCGTCGACCTGTTCCATGGTCATGTGTTGGATCGGGTTGTCCTTGTGCACGAACACCGCCAAGGCGTCCACGGCCACCGGAATCGCGGTTGGCTTGTAGCCGTATTTGGTTTCGAAGGCCTGCAGCTCGTTGTCCTTCATCTTGCGGCTCATCGGGCCCAGGTTAGCGGTGCCTTCAGTCAGCGCAGGTGGCGCGGTAGAAGAACCGGCAGCCTGAATCTGGATGTTTACGTTCGGGTATTCTTTTTTGTAGTTCTCAGCCCATAGGGTCATGAGGTTAGCCAGGGTATCGGAGCCGACGCTGGACAGGTTGCCCGACACACCAGTGGTCTTGGTGTAGCTCGGGATCGCAGGGTCAACAGCGGCAACCGCGTTGGCAGTCGCAACGCCAGCAGCGACAAAAGTCATTGCCGCCATCAAACGCTTCAGTTTCATGCCTTACTCCTAGCAGATAGGGTGTGTTAAGTCGGGGCCAAGTATCGGCAGGCCGTGTGAACACTCTATGGCTGAAATATGACAATTGGATGAAAGGCCAGCATTCGGATTTTTTGAAGGGATACCGCGTTATCGTTTTTCGTCGGAACGCCGCCCGGAGCCGGCTCAGCGTTCAACCTGTAGGAGCGAGCTTGCTCGCGATGGTCGTTAACGATAACGCGGGTTTACTGGGTAACCGCGGCGCTCTTGAGTCCATCGCGAGCAAGCTCGCTCCTACAGTAGGCTACATTCGCTGAGCTGACTGGCATTGGCTTAGCGCCCCTTTTTCCAGAGATACCCACCCACCACAATCCCCACACCGCACAGCACCGCCACGTAATAGGCCGGCCCCATCGGGCTTTCCTTGAGCAGCAGGCTGACGATCATCGGCGTCAGGCCGCCAAAGATGGCGTAGGCGACGTTGTAGGAAAACGACAGGCCACTGAAACGCACCACGGGCGGGAAGGCCTTGACCATCACGTAGGGCACGGCGCCGATGGTGCCGACCAGCAGGCCGGTCAGGGAGTACAGCGGAAACAGCCAGTCGGGATGCGCGGCCAGGCTGTGGTAGAAGGTCCAGGAGGCCAGCAATAGCGCCGTACAGCCGAACACGAAGACCCGACCTGCGCCGAACCGGTCTGACAGCGCGCCGGCAATGATGCAGCCGAAACTCAGAAACACGATCGCCAGGCTATTGGCTTGCAGCGCCGTGGTCGGCGCGAAGTGGTAGACGGTCTGCAGCACGGTCGGCGTCATCAGGATCAGCACCACGATAGCGGCGGACAACAGCCAGGTCAGCAGCATGGAAATCAGGATCGCACCGCGATGGTCACGCAATACCGCGCGCAGTGGCACTTCTTCGGCCAGCGCCTTGCGCAGTTGCAGCTCGGCGAACACGGGGGTCTCATGCAGCCAGCGGCGCAGATAAACCGAGAACAGGCCGAACACACCGCCCAGCAGGAACGGAATCCGCCAGGCATAATCCGCGACCTCCACCGGGGTGTAGAGGCTGTTGATCGCCGTGGCGACCAATGAGCCCAGCAAAATACCCGCCGTCAGACCGCTGGTCAGGGTGCCGCAAGCGTAACCGATGTGCCGCTGGGGAACGTGTTCGGAAACGAAGACCCAGGCGCCCGGCACTTCACCGCCAATGGCCGCGCCCTGGATCACCCGCATCAGCAGCAACAGGATCGGCGCCCACATGCCGATCTGCGCATAAGTCGGCAGCAAACCCATGATCAGGGTCGGCACCGCCATCATGAAAATACTCAACGTGAACATCTTCTTGCGACCCAGCAGGTCACCGAAGTGCGCCATGACAATGCCGCCCAGCGGCCGCGCCAGGTAACCGGCGGCAAAAATGCCGAACGTCTGCATCAGGCGCAACCATTCGGGCATGTCCGCCGGGAAAAACAGCTTGCCCACCACCGTGGCGAAGAACACGAAGATGATGAAGTCGTAGAACTCCAGCGCGCCGCCCAGGGCAGACAGCGATAACGTCTTGTAGTCGCTGCGGGTCAACGGACGTGCGGATGGCGTGGGCTGCGCGATGTTCGAAGGCGCTGTGGTCATGGCAAGGGCTTCTCTTAGAGTCGGATCTGCAACCCCCACAACGCTGGCGGAGGCTTGGGCAGGTCCGGCACGATAGCAAATTGTTCGAAAAAGCACAGGAATGTACGTATTTGACGGTCAAAACGAGAACCAGACGGTCGTCTCGGAGTCTACCGATCGATATACTCGCAATCTTGCGACAACTTGCAAGGGTTGCTGTGCGAAAACGCCTGCCGGGGTTCATAGGCGATTTCGCAGAGTTTCCCTTTAGGCGCCTTACGAAAAACGTGACGAACGTAGTATGTTCGGGGCTGAATCGTTTTTCCCTGAGACGGCTATTCACCTTGAAGTACCAATGAGAGTTACGGGTCAGAGGCACCCCCGGCATGATAGAGCTCGAACAAGAAGATCCAATCCCGCAAGGCGACCTGGCCCTGCAAATCACCGCACTCCCCCGCGAAACCAACGGCTTTGGCGATATTTTCGGCGGCTGGCTGGTGGCGCAGATGGATTTGGCCGGCACCGCAATGGCCAGCAAGGTCGCAGGCGGTCGCGTCGCTACCGTTGCGATCGACCGCATGGCGTTTCTGGTGCCGGTAGCGGTGGGCGCCCAGCTCTCCTTCTACACCCAGGCGCTGGAAATCGGCCGCAGCTCGATCCAGATGATGGTCGAGGTCTGGAGCGACGATCCGTTGTCCAGCGAATGGCGTAAAGTGACTGAAGCGGTATTCGTGTTCGTCGCCATCGATGGCAGCGGCCGCACGCGCTCGGTTCCGCCCAGAGCTCGTTAAACAAGGCCCTGGTAAAACAGGAACCGTTAAACGCGACGACCGTTTTGCGGTCCATAGCAGACATTGTTCCTGATCGAGAGCCGTTCCATGACAACGCCCAACGTTGAAGCCGTGAAACTGGATGAACTGAACTGCTGGCGCATCCGCCACGGGCAGGCCGAATTGCTGGTGGCCCAGCAAGGTGCGCACATCCTCAGTTACCAGGTGGCCGGCGAGCCGCCGCTGATCTGGCTCAACGACGAGGCCGTCTTCAAGACCGGCAAGAGTATCCGCGCCGGCGTGCCGGTGTGCTGGCCGTGGTTCGGTAATCTTTCGCGCAACCCGCAGAGTGTCCAGGCGATGCGCTTCAGTAGCGAACCGGCGCCCGCCCACGGGCTGGTCCGGACGATGGACTGGGAACTGGGGGGCATCGAAGCTGAAGGCGAAAGCCTGAACGTGGAATTTCTCCTGCCCTGCCCCGAAGGCGGTTTTCCAGGCTGGCCGCATCAGGTGGATTTGAAGCTGAGCATTCGTCTGGATGAGCAGTTGCACATCAGCTTGACCAGCCATAACCAGGGCTTCGGCCAAGTCAGCATCAGCCAGGCGCTGCACAGCTATTTCGCGGTCAGCGATGTACGCAACGTGCATGTCGAAGGCCTGGATGGCTTGAGTTACATCGAGACGCTGGACGACTGGAAAACCGTGAGTCAGACCGGTGATTTGCACTTTGCAGGCGAGACCGATCGCATCTATCTGAATACTCCAGCGAAGCTGAGCATTGTCGATCCAGCCTGGGAACGACGCATCGAGCTGACCAGCAGCGGTTCGCGTTCGGCGGTGATCTGGAACCCGTGGATCGATCGCGCCGCGGCGTTCAGCGACATGGCCGACGATGGCTGGCAGCGCATGCTGTGCATTGAAACGGCGAATGTGATGGATGATGTGGTGACGTTGGCGCCGGGTGCGAGTCATACGCTTGGCGTGAGCATCGCCAGCAAATCGCTGTAACACCGCAAAACAAAAATGTGGGAGCGGGCTTGCTCGCGAAGAGGCCATAACATTCAACATCATCGTTGACTGTTACACCGCTTTCGCGAGCAAGCCCGCTCCCACATTTTTGGTTTGTGCCTGGCCTGAATGGCCGTTACAAGTCTGATTCCTCCACCACCCGCACCTTCGCCGCATCCAGCGCATACGCCGCGTCAGCCAGGTCATTGTCGACCTTCTCGATCTTCAACGTGCCGGTCACCCACAACGGCGTGTAGATATCATCCAGCTTCAACCCTTTCGGATAACGCACCAGCACCAACTGGTTAGGCGGCGGTGGCGGCACGTGAATGCAGGCGCCCGGATAGGGCACCAGGAAGAACAGCGTGCTACGCCCCTTGGCGTCGGACTCCAGCGGCACCGGATAACCGCCGAGGCGGATGTTCTTGTCGTTCATCGACGGTACGGTCTTGGTCGAATACATCACCGCCGGCAAGCCCTTGCTCTGCTTCATGCCACCCTTTTCGGTGAAGGTGCCATTGGCTTCGGGGGAGTCGTGGTCGATTTCGGGCATGGCCTCGAGGGCTTTCTGGTCCGACTTGGGCATCAGGTCGAGCCAGTCGGTTTCCGGCAGTTCGCCGGCATGGGCAAGGCCCGCACCCAGTAATAGGAAGGTCAGCAGAAGACGGCGCATGAAGGTGCTCGGCAAAGGAGTGGACGGTGCAACGCCGAGCATTCTAGCCCTCCCCGCGCGTTTGGCAGAGAGGGCTTTGTCGCTTCAATCAGTTCTTTTTGATCATGCCGTAGATCACCAGCAATATCACGGCACCCACCAGCGCGCCAAGGAAGCCTGCGCCTTCGCCGGCCTGATAGAAGCCCAGGGCCTGGCCGCCGTAAGTGGCCGCCAGCGAACCGCCGATACCGAGCAGGATGGTCATGATCCAGCCCATGCTGTCATCGCCCGGTTTCAGGAACCGCGCCAGCAGGCCGACAATCAAGCCGATAAAGATGGTTCCGATAATTCCCATGGCATTTCCCTCTGATTGAATTGGCTGTGTCCTGTCTCACCAACAGTATTGGTGGGACAGGACACCTAGCGAAAGCCTAGTCAGACTTTGGCATCCTGCCATGAGAGAACGGCGGCCCCTGGATGGTTCCGCCGACGCCACACGAAACTATTCGGCGATGAGCGCTTCGACCTTGAGGATCTGCGCAGCCAGGGTCTCGCGGTCCGCGCAACGCAGGTTCGCGTGGCCGACCTTGCGACCGACCTTGAACGCCTTGCCATAGTGATGCAGATGGCAATCGGCGATGGCCATTACTTTCTCGATGTCCGGTACTTTGCCGATGAAGTTGAGCATCGCGCTCTCGCCGACCTTGGCCGTCGACCCCAGCGGCAGACCGGCAACGGCCCGCAGGTGGTTTTCGAACTGGCTGCACTCGGCGCCTTCGGTGGTCCAGTGCCCGGAGTTGTGCACACGCGGGGCGATTTCGTTGGCCTTGAGGCCACCGTCGACTTCGAAGAACTCGAACGCCATCACGCCGACGTAATTCAGTTGCTTGAGCACTCGGCTGGAGTAGTCTTCAGCCAGGGCTTGCAACGGGTGATCGGTGCTGGCCACGGACAGCTTGAGAATCCCGCTGTCGTGGGTGTTGTGCACCAGCGGATAGAACCGGGTTTCGCCATCGCGAGCACGCACGGCAATCAGCGAGACTTCACCGGTGAACGGCACGAAACCTTCCAGCAGGCAGGCCACGCTGCCCAGCTCCGCGAAAGTGCCGACCACATGGTCAGGTTTACGCAGGACTTTCTGGCCCTTGCCGTCGTAACCCAGGGTGCGGGTTTTCAGCACCGCCGGCAGACCGATGGCCGCCACGGCGGCGTCCAGGTCGGCTTGGGATTGGATGTCGGCGAACGCCGGGGTTGGAATGCCCAGGTCCTTGAACATGCTCTTCTCGAACCAGCGATCGCGAGCGATGCGCAGGGCTTCGGCGCTCGGGTAGACCGGGACGAATTGCGACAGGAAGGCCACGGTCTCGGCCGGGACGCTTTCAAATTCGAAGGTCACCAGATCGACTTCATCGGCCAGCTGACGCAGGTGGTCCTGATCGCCGTAATCGGCCCGCAGGTGTTCGCCCAGCGCAGCTGCGCAGGCATCCGGCGCCGGGTCCAGGAAAGCGAAGTTCATGCCCAGCGGGGTACCCGCCAGCGCCAACATGCGACCCAACTGGCCGCCACCGATTACACCGATCTTCATCGTCAACAACCTCAGGCGATGCGTGGGTCTGGATTTTCCAGGACGCTGTCTGTCTGCTCAGCACGGAAAGTTTTCAGCACCGCGTGGAACTGCGGATGCTTGGCGCCCAGGATGCTCGCCGAAAGCAGGGCAGCGTTGATCGCGCCGGCCTTGCCGATGGCCAGGGTCGCGACCGGAATGCCCGCCGGCATCTGCACGATAGACAGCAGCGAATCGACGCCCGACAGCATCGACGACTGCACCGGCACGCCCAGCACCGGCAGGTGGGTCTTGGCCGCACACATGCCTGGCAAGTGCGCCGCGCCACCGGCACCGGCGATAATCACCTCGATGCCCCGCGCCTCGGCCTCTTCGGCATACTGGAACAGCAGGTCCGGGGTGCGGTGGGCAGAGACCACTTTCACCTCGTAGGGAATGCCGAGCTTTTCCAGCATATCGGCGGTGTGGCTAAGGGTGGACCAATCGGACTTGGAGCCCATGATCACGCCAACCAGTGCGCTCATCGTCGTGCCTCTTCTCTCTGGGCGCCCGCAGGCGCGTCAAAAAACAACAAGCCACGCGGGAGATCCGGCGTGGCTTGAGTGTACGAATTAAGGCCGGGCGAACCGGCCGAAGGCCGCGCAGTATACCGTAATGAGGCAGATAAACAGCCCCCGCTGCGACCATCTGTCATGCGGTCGGAAAACACCCATTTCTTGACTATGAAGTCAGCCATTTTGCATGCCGATATGCCGGGAAGAGTTGGATTTTTTAGTTTGGTAAATTTCGCTATCTTCATAGCCATTAACCCCGCTCTCTTCCCTTTCGAAAATACTTAAAACAACTTCTAACTGGTAAAGAGTCTGAACAACATTTAACTTTTGAGCGACAGAAAGTTTTAATTGAACAGGGAGTTCAACACACATGAAAAAACATATCACCCTACCGGTTGTTATTCACAGTGATCTTCAGGACTATCAAAAAGACAAGTTATATGCCGATTATTTTGCCTGGCTGAAAACCGAACTCGAATTCATTTCGGAGCGTGAAGTCAAGATTGTAATGTACCGCCAGGATGAAGCGCCGAAACTGGCAGGCTACAACTACAAGAACGAGGATGGCTCCGCCGCCCTGGTCGGCTGGAGGGACCTGATCCACGACTGGTATTCGGGTATTTTATCCAGGGATCGTGATGAAGCGAAACTCACCAAAATTCTCTTGCTGACGCGAGACAACATCAATGAAAAGTTAGGCGGACTTCTCGGCGGGTTAGGCGGCATAGCCTCAATAAAAGGCCATTACGCAATTGCGTCGATCAGCTCTTATCGCGCCCCGGCACATGAAATAGGTCACATGCTCGGAGCGACCCACGAAGACGGTGAAGTGATCTATGACGGCTGGTGGCGCGACACAATCATGCTCGCGGATGAATTATCTCATGCGCGTGGAAACGTTTACCGCTTCAGCGACAAGAACAGGCAACACATTCGCGACTATCTCAATCAGTTTCCATAAGTTCAGGGCTGCTTTGCGAAATTAACCGAAAAGCCTCACGAAGCCGCACTCGCCGCCCCGCCTTCCAGTTTGCGCCACAACAACCGCACATTCGCCTTGCGCACCAGCGCGCAACGATACAAACGAATCTCCAGCGGCACATGCCACTGCGGGCCGCCACAGACCACCAGCTCACCGCGCGCCAGTTCGGCGCGCACGCTGAGCTGTGGCACCCAGGCGATGCCCAGCCCCTCCAGTGCCATGCTTTTCAGGCTATCGGCCATGGCCGTCTCGTAGATGGTGGTGAAGCGCAACGCACGCTGACGCAGCAGCAAATTCACCGAACGCCCCAGAAAGGCACCGGCGCTGTAGGCGAGCAGCGGCACACTGCCTTCGCCTTCCAGATCAAACAGCGGTTTACCCTCGGCATCGGCCGCGCAAACCGGCAACATTTCGGTATTACCCAAATGCAGCGACGGGAAAATTTCCGGATCCATCTGCATTGCGGCGTCCGGATCGTAGAACGCCAACATCAGGTCGCAGCCTCCTTCACGCAGGGCGTGCACCGCATCGCCAACGTTGGTCGCCACCAGCCGCGTCGCGATGTTCAGGCCTTCATTACGCAATTGCGCGATCCAGCGCGGGAAGAACCCCAGCGCCAGGGAGTGAGCGGCCGCAACCTGCATCACCTCGCCCTGTCCGCCTTCCAGATGATGCAAGTGGCGTAGCACTTCGCCGAGCTGTTCGACCACCGTCCGCGCGGTCACCAGAAATAATTGCCCCGCCGCTGTCAGCTCGACCGGCGTGCGCGAGCGGTTGACCAATGTCAATCCCAGCGCGGCTTCCAGGCTGCGGATTCGCCGACTGAAAGCCGGCTGGGTCACGAAGCGGCGTTCGGCAGCCTGGGAGAAGCTGCGGGTGGCGGCCAGGGCACTGAAGTCCTCCAGCCATTTACTTTCCAGATTCATCACGCCCTCCCGGACACGCACCAAAATAGATCACACGCTCGCCGCACACACGGCGTCACACCGGCATTATGCCGAATATGCATAGGCCAGTGTTTAACAGCATTGGCCCAAAATTGTTCACAAGCCTAGCATTTGCAGTGTTCCGGCACAGACCGGGTCCTTATCGAGATGATTTCTATCATGTCCTCCGCTGCATCTTTCCGCACAGAAAAAGACCTGCTTGGCGTACTCGAAGTACCTGCTCAAGCGTACTACGGCATCCAGACCCTGCGAGCGGTGAACAACTTCCGTCTCTCCGGCGTTCCGATTTCGCATTACCCGAAGCTGGTTGTCGGCCTGGCAATGGTCAAACAGGCCGCCGCTGACGCCAACCGCGAGCTGGGTCACCTGAGCGAAGCCAAGCACGCTGCCATCAGCGAAGCCTGTGCCCGTTTGATCCGCGGCGACTTCCACGAAGAGTTCGTGGTGGACATGATTCAAGGCGGCGCTGGCACTTCGACCAACATGAATGCCAACGAAGTGATCGCCAACATCGCACTGGAGGCCATGGGTCACCAGAAAGGCGAATACCAGTACCTGCACCCGAACAACGACGTGAACATGGCGCAGTCGACCAACGACGCCTACCCGACGGCCATCCGCCTGGGCCTGCTGCTGGGCCACGACGCGCTGCTGGCCAGCCTCGACAGCCTGATCCAGGCCTTCGCCGCCAAGGGCCAGGAATTCAGCCACGTTCTGAAGATGGGCCGTACCCAGCTGCAAGACGCCGTGCCGATGACCCTGGGTCAGGAATTCCGCGCCTTCGCCACCACGTTGAGCGAAGACCTGGCGCGTCTGAAGACGCTGGCACCGGAACTGCTGACCGAAGTGAACCTGGGCGGCACCGCGATCGGTACCGGCATCAACGCCGACCCGCGTTACCAGCTCCTGGCCGTTCAGCGCCTGGCGACCATCAGTGGTCATCCGCTGGTGCCGGCGGCCGACCTGATCGAAGCCACCTCCGACATGGGCGCCTTCGTGCTGTTCTCCGGCATGCTCAAGCGCACCGCGGTCAAGCTGTCGAAGATCTGCAACGACCTGCGCCTGCTGTCCAGCGGCCCGCGCACCGGCATCAATGAGATCAACCTGCCGGCACGTCAGCCAGGCAGCTCGATCATGCCCGGCAAGGTCAATCCGGTTATCCCGGAAGCGGTCAACCAGGTAGCGTTCCAGATCATCGGCAACGACCTGGCGCTGACCATCGCGGCTGAAGGCGGCCAACTGCAACTGAACGTGATGGAGCCGCTGATCGCGTTCAAGATCTTCGACTCGATCCGTCTGCTGCAACGCGCCATGGACATGCTGCGCGAGCACTGCATCGTCGGCATCACCGCCAACGAAGAGCGTTGCCGCGAACTGGTCGAACATTCGATCGGCCTGGTCACCGCACTGAACCCGTACATCGGCTATGAAAACGCCACCCGCATTGCCCGTATCGCCCTCGAAAGCGGCCGCGGCGTGCTGGAACTGGTGCGCGAAGAAGGCTTGCTCGACGACGAAATGCTCGCCGACATCCTGCGCCCGGAAAACATGATCGCTCCGCGTCTGGTGCCTCTGAAGGCATAACCGAACGCCCGGCTCTTCTTATCAAGAGCCACGCTCACCAGGTCGAGGGACTAGACACCTCTCACCTTTTGAGGGCTTGGGGATTAATCCCCAGGCCCTTTTTTTTGGATTTTAACCGCGTACGCCCAACGTGACACGACGTGCCGTCAGCGTCATGCTCGACCGCCTGCTGTCATCGTTCTCGGAGAACCCCCATGAATTCCTCGACCTATCCTGCAGCCCGGCACGTCATGGTGCTCTACACCGGCGGCACCATCGGTATGCAAGCCAGTGTCCACGGCCTGGCCCCGGCGTCCGGTTTCGAAGCGCGGATGCACGAGTACCTCGCCAGCCAGCCTGAGCTGGTGGTGCCGCAATGGCGCTTTCGCGAGATGTCGCCGCTGATCGACAGCGCCAACATGAGCCCGGCGTACTGGCAGCAACTGCGCGAAGCAGTGGTCGACGCCGTTGATGGACAAGGCTGCGACAGCGTACTGATCCTGCATGGCACCGACACGCTGGCCTACAGCGCTGCGGCCATGAGTTTTCAGTTGCTCGGACTGCACGCCCGCGTCGTCTTCACCGGCTCGATGCTGCCGGCCGGCGTGACCGACAGCGATGCCTGGGAAAACCTCAGCGGGGCACTGGTTGCTTTGGGCCAGGGCCTGGCGCCGGGCGTTCATCTGTACTTCCATGGCGAACTGCTGGAGCCGACCCGTTGCGCCAAGGTTCGCAGTTTCGGTCGTCATCCCTTCAAGCGACTTGAGCGTCAGGGCGGCGGTCTGAACGTCGCTTCGCTGCCAACGGAACTGAATTACCGTCAGAACAAACAACTGGCGAAAGTCGGCGTGCTGCCGTTGGTCCCCGGTATCGGTGCCGAGCAACTTGATGGTGTGTTGAACAGCGGCATTCAAGGCCTGGTGCTGGAGTGCTATGGCAGCGGCACGGGGCCGAGCGACAATCCAGAGTTTCTCGCCGCCCTTGCGCGAGCACGAGACAACGGCGTGGTGGTGGTTGCGATTACGCAGTGCCATGAAGGTGGCGTCGAGCTGGATGTATATGAGGCGGGTAGCCGCTTGCGTGGTGCTGGTGTGCTTTCGGGCGGCGGCATGACCCGTGAAGCTGCGTACGGCAAATTGCACGGATTGCTGGGTGCCGGACTCGACATTGCTGAAGTTCGGCGCCTGGTCGAACTCGACCTCTGTGGCGAACTCAGCTGATACAACACAAAACCCCTGTAGGAGCTGGCTTGCCAGCGAAGAGGCCATAACATTCAACATCCATGTTGGCTGTTTTACCGCCTTCGCTGGCAAGCCAGCTCCTACAGGTGATCGTTATTGGGCATATAACTTGCTGCGTTTCAGCCATCCCAAGGCTGGAAGCCGCCATGCTCCACTCCCACCTCACCACCCTCAACGCCGTCTCCCTGGTGCTCAACGCCTTTAAGGCCGAAGGATTGTCCAGCGAGGCGCTGCTGGCGGGCAGTGGCATCAGCGCCGCTGACCTGAACCGCGCAGACACGCGCATCACCACCAACCAGGAAATGCAGGTCTGCGCCAACGCCGTCGCGCTCAAGCGTGACATCGGCCTGGAACTGGGCCGGCGGATGCACGTTTCCTCCTACGGCATGCTCGGCTATGCCCTGCTCACAAGTGCCACCTTCGGTGACGCGTTACGCCTGGCGATGCGTTATCCGGCGCTGCTGGGAACACTTTTCGAGCTGGGTCTTGAGGACGACGGCGAGCGTATCTGGTTCGTAGCCGCCGATTATCGCGAAAATCCGGCGCTGGCCGTATTCAACGCCGAGTTCTGTCTGGTGTCGTTGAAAACCATCTGCGACGACCTGCTCGGCCATCCGTTGCCATTGCTGGCTGCGCGCTTCGAACATGCCGCGCCCGACTATGAAGCCACCTATGCAGAACACTTCAATTGCCCGCTGCACTTCAAGGCCCGTGACAATGCCTTTGCTTTCGACAAAAGCTGGCTTGACCAGCCCTTGCCGCTTGCCGATGTCATCACCCATCAAGCCATGGCCGAACGCTGCCGCAAACAGAATACCGAATTCACTGGGCGTCAGGCCTGGCTGGGACGGATTCGGCAGTTACTCCGCGCGCAATTGAATGCGGCGCCGGGGCTGGAAGGGTTGGCCGAGCAGATGAATTGTTCGGCGCGCACGTTACGTCGGCATCTGAAGGACCTTGGGTGCAGTTATCAGGAAATGCTCGACGAATTGCGCTTCGAACAGGCCAAACTCATGCTCTGTGAAGAGCAGATGCCGATCTACCAGATTGCCGAGGCGCTGGGCTTCAGCGAGACCGCGAGCTTTCGTCATGCGTTTGTGCGCTGGAGTGGCGTGGCGCCGAGTCAGTTCAGGCCTTGAATTCAGCACTGCCTGGGATGCCGCCTTCGCCGGCAAAAATACCTCTGACCTGAGCCAACCCTCGCATCATTCGAGGGGCGAATTTCGGTCAGCTATTTTGGCCATATCGATCCCCTTTTGGCCTTTTCTGCCGTTCTCTGAAACGCCCCGCACCGCAAGACTGTGTTCAACCGAATCAGCCTGCGGAGAACAAGAAAATGCTGACGATCTACTCGGATGACCACCACCTGCACCACGGCCGTTGTGAATTGATCGACGGACAACTCAAGCCCTGCTTCGAAATGCCCTCGCGTGCAGACCATGTGCTGGCACGGGTGCAAAAGCAGAACCTTGGCGCCGTAGAAGCACCCAAGGATTTTGGTCTCGACCCAATCGCACGCATCCACAGCCGCGACTATCTTGAATTCTTCAAAGGTGCCTGGGCGCGCTGGACCGAGTTCAATACCGATGGCGACCTGCTGCCCTATACCTGGCCCGCCCGCACCCTGCGCCCGATCATCCCCACCAGCCTGCATGGCCAGCTCGGCTATTACAGCTTCGACGGCGGCGCGCCGATCACTGCCGGTACCTGGCAAGCGGCGTACAGCGCAGCGCAGGTGGCCCTCACTGCCCAGGCTGAAATCCAGCGCGGTGCCCGCAGTGCCTTCGCCCTTTGCCGGCCACCCGGTCATCATGCTGCCAGTGATTTGATGGGCGGTTATTGCTACCTCAACAACGCTGCCATCGCCGCTCAGGCCTTCCTCGATCAAGGCCACAAAAAGGTCGCGATCCTCGATGTCGACTACCACCACGGCAACGGCACCCAATCGATTTTCTATGCGCGCAGCGATGTACTCTTCACTTCAATCCACGGTCATCCGGAAGCCGAGTTTCCGTTCTTCCTCGGCTATGACGACGAACACGGCGAAGGCGCGGGTGAAGGTTTCAACTTCAACTACCCTCTGCCAGCCGGTAGCGGTTGGAATACCTGGAGCGCTGCGCTGGAACAAGCCTGCAAAGAGATTGAAACCTACAGTGCGGACATCGTTGTCGTTTCCCTGGGCGTCGATACCTTCAAGGACGACCCTATTTCCCAGTTCAAACTCGACAGCCCGGACTACCTGGCGATGGGCGAGCGCATCGCACGCCTCGGCAAGCCGACGTTGTTCGTGATGGAAGGCGGTTATGCGGTCGAGGAAATCGGCATCAATGCCGTGAATGTTCTCGAAGGTTTTGAAAGCGCTCAATGAGGAAACAAGAATAATGAATCGACTCAAGCGTTTTATCGCTCCCGCGCTCTTCCCCACACTGCTGTGCACCACCGTGCTCAGTGGCGCCGTTCACGCTGAAGAACGAACGTTGCGCGTCTACAACTGGTTCGACTACATCACGCCCAAGGCGCTGGAAGATTTCAAGGCCCAGAACACCCAGACCAAGCTGGTCTACGACATCTTCGACACCAACGAAGCGTTGGAAGCCAAATTGCTGACCGGCAACTCCGGCTACGACGTGGTGGTGCCATCCAACGTGTTCCTCGCCAAGCAGATCGAAGCCGGCGTTTTCCAGCCACTGGAGCGCAGTAAACTGCCAAACTGGAACCACCTCGATCCCAAGCTGATGAAGCTGATCGAAGCCAACGACCCCGGCAATAAATTCGCCGTGCCTTACATGTACGGCACCATCCTGATTGGCTTCAACCCGGACAAGGTCAAGGCTGCCTTGGGCGACAACGCCCCGGTGGACAGTTGGGACCTGATCTTCAACGAAGAGAACATCAGCAAGCTCAAGCAGTGCGGCGTCGCCCTGCTCGACTCGCCGTCGGAGATCCTGCCGCTCGCCCTCCAACACCTCGGCCTGGACCCCAACAGCAAGAAGCCGGCGGACTATGCCAAGGCTGAAGCCTTGCTGATGAAAATTCGTCCATACGTCACTTACTTTCACTCCTCCAAGTACATGGCTGACATCGCCAACGGTGACATCTGCGTCGCCGTCGGTTACTCCGGCAGCTTCTCCCAGGCCGCCAACCGCGCCAAGGAAGCCAAGAACGGCGTGACCGTCGACATGCGCCTGCCAAAAGAAGGCGCGCCGATCTGGTTCGACATGCTTGCCATTCCCAAAGGCGCAAAGAACACGGAAGACGCCTACACCTTTATCAACTACTTGCTGCAACCCCAGGTGATCGCGCCGGTCAGCGACTTCGTCGGCTACCCGAACCCGAACAAGGACGCCACGGAGAGCGTCGACCCGGCGATCCGCAACAACCCGAACCTGTACCCGACCGACGCGGCAATGGGCACGCTCTACACCCTGCAGCCGCTACCCCGCGATGCCGAACGTGCGCGGACCCGGGCCTGGACCAAGATAAAGTCCGGGACTTGATAATTGAACACCTCCTGCCGTTGCCGGCAGGAGGCATGTTGAAAAATTATCTGGTTGTAACCTTGCTATATGAAGACTGCGCTTCAGCAATTTTTTCGCCTGCGGTAATTAGTTACCGCCCCCCTTCAATCGCAACCCTCTACCTTCGATGCCATCGTCAGGATTGACGCGTTCGTCCTGATCCCTGAATCGAAGGAAACAACCATGACAGACGCTATCGACAGCGGCAAAACCGAACCTCTGGTGGAAAAAAGCGACCTGGTCAATCAGACCAGCCATGGCCCCACACTGAATGAGGTCGCCTCGCACTTGCTGCGCCAAATGCTGAAAGAACAATACCCCGACCTGGACATCGACCCCGACAAAGCAGTCGTCGGCAGCCCGCAATGGCAAGTGATCGACGATGAGGTTCAGAGCGGGCCGATCCGTTACGAATCGCTGACGCATGCGCTGGTTAGTCACGGGCTCAACGGAACGACTGTAGACTGTATCGAAGGGGAACACTTCCTGACGCTTGAGCCGCAGGCAGACGACCCGGTCCAACTCGCGGTCAGCATTGAGGAAGTCGCCCTGACGCTCAATGAAGCGATCGCCTTGTTGTTCATAGAATTCCAGGACCGCCAGCTGAGTTTCTGGAATCAAAAAGTGCATGAACTTCCACGCTGGCAAACACTTTCCAACTCACTGCGAAAAGCGCTCAATGTAAACCGGGTGAAAGGTTGGGATGCGGACGAGTGCACCATGGCCCGGGAAGTCTTCGCCGCCCCGGCCAGAACTTCGCGCAAAAGTACCAATACCGACTTTTCGGACATTCAGGCGTGTCTGATCGATATCGACGTCGTTGAAAATGAAATACCCAGGCATCTTCTGGTCGGCGGAGCACTGGTGATCAAGGCAACTTACCGCCAGCGCCAGCTTATCGTCCTGTACACGATCGAGCGAGGCTACGAGTCGTTCGATTCGTTGGAAAACCTCGGAAGCACCCTACCGGGGCGGCTCGACCAGTTGCCGACAGGGGCCGCACTGGAATGGCGATTATTCGAGCCCGATGGCAACGTTTTCGATCATATGGCCTGGGCATTGGTATCATCGCAAATAGACAGCATCGATCAACTCAGACAGGCCGAGGCGTACATTGAAGTACCAAAGCCCGGAAAGGGGCTGGATACCCTCGATCAATCACGTTTCAAACAACTGGACGCGGCAATTCCTGACTGGTTGCGCAATGCACCCGCCAACGACATGGATGACTATCGTCGTTACATCACCGCCCTTGGGAAACTGTACCGCAAGGCCAAGTACAGGATCGCCAGAACCGAAATACCCTCCATCAGTCAATTTGCTCACCAATCGATGCGTGACGCGATCATCGCCGATAAAAGCGCAGTGGGTACCGCAGCGCCGCCGTGGGACGACTTGCAAATCAATATAACCAATAGCTTTACCGTCGATAATTTCACCTTGCCCAACCCTCTCGACCAGCACATTGAAACCATGGCCGAGTTCGCACTGGAGAACGACGCGCCTTACAGGGCGACACTATCGTTCAAAAATGGTGCGCAGGTTCCTGACTGGCTGACGCCGCAATTGCTCACCCGCATAGCGGCCAAGGTGGACGTCGGCGGTGCCTACCCGGCACTGGTCAAGAAAACGCTGATCGATGACCCGGTCACATCCCGACGTCAGGCCCACTTCTATCGTGATCAACTACGCTGGCTGTTACCGCTCAAGGCACTGGAAGAGAAGATCAAACAAGAGTCTGGAGTGACCGAGCAAGGCTATCAATACATTTGCAAATGGATGAATACCGCCCCTGGCCCTGCCAACCCCATCGCTATCTACCCCCTGACGCTGAAGCCGCAACACCGTTTGATCAGCGCCAGCGACACCGTGACCAATATGTTCATTATCAGCCCTCGGGACGATACCAAGGGGGCCTGTCTGCTTTATCGGCCGATGCAGGATGTACCGTTGATGCAGTTTCCCTCGCGGCAGAATCTGCTCTACGCCTTGCACCAGCCCGGAGATCTGCGCGACTCGGTACTTGCCTGGCTTGCAACCAAAACCCTGAGCTTTGAATACTCCCAGTACGTTTTTCCGGTGGGGCTGCCGTCTCCATGGTTGGCAGCTGAACAGCTGGTCAACCCTTTCCTCAGGGCCGAGCAGTTCGGGCGAGTGGTATTGGAAACCCGGGAAATGACCGGGGATACCCACACCGCACTGTTCAGAAAAAATGCCCAGGCGCTGGTCACCCTTGCGGACCGCCAATCACAATCGAATGCCGAACGGCGCTGGACACTGCTCAAAGACAGCAGCTGGGCATTATTCAGCGTCGCGACCAACTTCCTCAGTGGTGCCGTCGGCACCGCGGTGTGGGCCTGGCAGGTTATCGAACAAATCCAACAAGCCCTTGATGCCCATGAAAAAGGCGACAGCTTCAACCAGTGGCGATCCGAGGCGGACATCCTGTTATCGCTGGGCATAATGCTCAGCCATCACGCGGTGATGCGGCGCAAGACGCTATTGAGCAAGCCCGGTATCGCCCGCGAGTCGCTGACAGAGCATGAGGCCCCAGCCCCTGCGACCATTGCTGTCACGCTCGACATGACCGTCCATTCAGGCGAGCTCCCCTCGACACATGATTCTCAAGTGGCCGCACCCGGGTCAGTCCCCCGGCGCTCACCAGCAGAACTTGAGGCCTATCTGGACGCTTTCAACGTCACTCCGCCCGGCCTTGATACCGAGGATGCGAGCAAGGACAGCGCTATTCCAAGGCATTTACATCATTTTGATCATAAAACCTATGCCAAAGTCGGCAAACGCTGGTTCATCGTCAGTGTTACCGGGGATGACCAGGTGCAAATCGTCGATCCCGATAACCCGGCAAAATATGGCCCATTGCTTGCCAGTGATAATGACGGACGATGGGTGCTTGATCTGCGCTGGCGATTGAAAGGCGGCGGGCCGAAACATCGACGTAAAACGCTACAAGATTCGAATCAACGTCGCAGAATAGAACTGAAAGAAGCACGAGACCTGTTTCAGAAAAAGAAGGCCGGGCCGCAGGATCCGGACATCGAAGGCAGCGAAGAGCAGAAAAAGAACGCCGTCGCCAAGGCTCAGGCAGAATTTTCCGCGGCCACGGCAGAGACCCGTGATCGATTGTCAGCCGTGTTCGTGGAAAAAACGGATGAGATGATCGCAGCTTACCGCCAAGCTTTGGAGCAACTAAGGGAATGGCATGCACTGGGTGGCGGGTCGAGCTACATCTCCGAATCGTTGCGCATGCATACTGAGTTAGAGAAATATCATTCGCTCTGGTTCTTCGTAAAAAAAAGAGAGTATGTCCGGTTGACCCGCGCTTGGCGGTCTGAAGTCACGATAGCTAAATCGTCAAGGGAAGCCCATGTAAACCAAGTACAGCAAGCGACAGATTTGAGCCAGGCGATGGTTGAAAGACTTGTGCTTTCACGAGAAGAACTCGACACAATGGATGCGCTCGGAATGCCAGGCGTTAAGCAAGCGATTCTCCTTCGAAAGCTGGCGCCTTCTTTCACCGAATGGGAAATCAGAGCCAACGAAATCGGCATCGCTCAGGAGCTTTGCCTGGAAGAACAGGCTAGCGCGACTATGACGCAGGCTCGTGATGACGTCGGCAATCTGACCGTGAGGGGGGCCACTGCCGCTCACCGGATTTCAAAGTACCTGAAGAAAACACCAGACGATCTCAACCCACAACAGCAGATTGAGGAATTGAGTCAGTTAATCGAAACCTTTGCCGATGTCGCTCAGCGGTTTCGGGAACTGCCAGAAATATACCCGGGCCATTTAAAGCAAGCGAGTGTTGACCACCTGCTTGAGCTCATTGACGGATTCGCGAAAAACGCTGAAAAGCTGCGCTCGTCCTTGCTGGAAAAAGAACAACAGGCCAAGTCGAAAGAATCTGCCGGACCGTCGAAGCAGGCAGCGATGCGCTCAAAGACCCAGATCAAGGTAAAAAAGACCAGACCACGTCAACAGACCAGCAGTGAAACGCCATCCAGTATCGAAGAATCTCTTGGGGTACTGACTCTGGAACATACTGCAAAGTCATCTTCGCTATCGGACGACGCGGACATCGTCTCGAACGGTTTCGACCTGGTAGATGACGTGCCTCGTTTTATCGAACACACCCGAAAAGACGCCTATCGACCTTCGCGTATCCCTGCGGACATGCAGGAGATATTCGATCAACAAGCCAGCAAACTTAAGCAAAGCGCGGACAGCGTGAAGGAAGTTTTGACGCGCACGAAGCAATATCCGGTGGCCGGTTTACCTCGGGATTTGCTTACAGCAGCAGAGACTCTGCGCGAGTCGGGCAAAAGCGTGCGCGCCAGCCTCTACAAATTGAGGAAGCCCACTCAGTCCATATTCAAATGGATGCATGACAATGCTCAGATCGATTTGCGTCGAGACCAAGGCCGAATCAAGACTAAACAGCTGGGCGACTATTTTCAGGAGTACCGGATTCTCGACAGGACCAATAAGGATCGGGAACTCTGGGTCGCTCATTTCCATTACCCGACCCTGAAAAGTCCTCAAGATTTTCCCACTGCCGCGCACCTGAAGATCTCGGAAACCTATTTGAAAACGCTTACCGAGGAGCAACAAAAAACATTCGCCACAGTCGAGCCCATTGATGGGGTTTTACGCAAGATCGACGACCCGGCGTTACGAAAGCTGTTTTTTGACTTGGAGCCTGCAGCCGAAAACTGACTGCAACCCTGATGGGCGGTACAAGACTCAGGTGCGCCAGATCCTGTCCAGACGCCGAAGTGCTTCGATGATGGCGACTTCCGGCACCGCCGCAAAACCCAGGACCAGCCCGGCGCGCTGGTCCTGCGGTTGTTGCGAGTCCGGTAACCAGTAGCTGCTCAGGGCATTGATCTCGACATCGACGCTGGCCGCCTTTTCAATCAGCGCTTGCTCGCGGGCTGCAGACTCGACCGCAACCGTCAAGTGCAGCCCTGCCGCGACACTCGGCAGACTGCCGATACCGGGGATACCCTGAGGCCAACCGGACAGCAATGTATTGCGTCGGCTCAGCGCAGCACGCCGCATACGCCGAATGTGTCGCTGGAAATGCCCGGCGGCCATGAACTCGGCCATCACTGCCTGAGTACTGACCTCGGAATGCCGTACATCCACCGCACGACGCTGGGAGAACGCGTCCACCAATGCGGGTGGCAACACCAGATAACCCAGGCGCAATGCCGGGAAGGCGACCTTGCCGAAGGTCCCGACGTACAGCACCCGCCCCTGCCGATCGAGTGCCGCCAAGGGGGACAATGGCGCGCCGCTGTAACGGTACTCGCCATCGTAGTCATCCTCCACGATCCAACCCTCCGTTCGCTCGGCCCAGGCCAACAGCTCCAGGCGCCGCGCCAGACTCATGACCACACCGGTCGGGTACTGGTGCGACGGCGTGACGTAAGCCAGACGACAATTGCCGAGCCTCGCCAATTCGCGACAATTGATACCATCACTGTCCACCGCTACACCGTGCAAATGCGCACCGGCCACTGCGAATGCATGCCCCGCCGCGCGATACCCCGGATTCTCGATCGCCACCCCGTCGCCCGGCTCTACCAGCAGCTGTGCACAAAGGCTGATCCCCTGCTGCGCGCCACTGGTGATCACTATTTGCTCAGCCGTGCATTGCATGCCCCGCGAACTGCGCAGGTACGCCGAAATCAGGCCGCGCAAGCGCCCATCGCCTGCCGGGTCCCCGTAACAGAGTTGCTGCAAGTCCGGTTTACGCCAGAAAGCCGCGTTCAGCTTGGCCCACACCTCGAACGGAAACAGATCAAAGGCCGGAACGCCGACCCGAAAAGCCCGTGGCGGACCGCTCGGCGGCGTTGGTAAATGATTCCTTTCTACCCTCTCCAAAGCACCACTGTGGATAACTTTACTGGATGAAACCACAGGTAAATCCAGACGATTTGTGGATAAGGCTGTGGGTAAGCCTGTTGACAACCCTGTGGATACTTTTGTGGATAGTTTTTTCGTCGGCAGCATCGCTTGAGGCAGTTGTGCAACATAAGTTCCGTCGCCAACACGCCCTTCGATAAAGCCCTCGGCGTAGAGCTGATCATAGGCCCGCACCACGCTGTTGCGGGAAATCGCCAGTGCCGCCGCCAGATCGCGACTGGCCGGTAATCGCGTGCCACTGGCCAGTCTGCCGTCGAGCACGCGCACCCGTAGTGCCTGATACAACTGCCGGCTCAAGCCCTGACGGCGATCGAGTTCGATACCCGCAGGATTGAACGACAAGGACAGTGATTCGCTGGTCATGGTAATGGACCTATTAAATTGGTCATTAATGGCTCTTACAACAGACCAATAGCCTGCCTAGGATGAACACATTCGCCAAGGAAAATCACCATGTACACGCCAAGCAACTTTGCCATCAACGATTTGCATGAATTGCAGCAGCAGATACTCGGCACCCGCCTTGCCGTGCTGGTGACCCATGGGGAGCAAGGCCTGCAAGCCAGTCATCTGCCACTGCTGCTTCGCCCCGACCAAGGCTCGAACGGCACCCTCTACGGCCACTTCGCCCGGGCCAATCCGCAATGGAAAGCATTGCAGGACGGCGCTCAAGCGCTGGTGGTTTTTGCCGGTGCCGAGGCTTACGTCAGCCCGGGGTTCTACCCGAGCAAAGCGGAACACGGCAAGGTCGTGCCGACCTGGAACTACGTCGCCGTGCACGCTTATGGAACGGCCGAGGTTTTCACCGACGCCGATCGCCTGCATAACCTGGTCAGCGCTCTGACGGATCGTCATGAAGCAGGTCGCAACAATCCGTGGAAGGTCGCGGATGCGCCCGCGGAGTACATTGACGCAATGCTCAAGGCCATCGTCGGTTTTGCCTTGCCGATCCAGCGCCTGGAAGGTCAGCGCAAACTCAGCCAGAACCGCAGCACCGCAGATATCGCCGGTGTGCGCGAGGGGCTCGCCGCCAGCCCCGATGTGCATGACCAGGCCCTCGCCCACTTGATGCGTTAAGGAATGAACATGAGTCAGATCGAGATTCGCCAGGTCAGCGCCGACGACCATGCTGCCTGGTTGCCGTTGTGGCAGGCCTATCTGCGTTTCTATAACACCGAACTGCCCGAGGCCGTCACCCACAGCACCTGGCAGCGCCTGCTCGACCCTGGCGAACCGACCCACTCGGCGCTGGCCTGGACCGGTGGTCAAGCGGTAGGGATGGTGAATTTCATCTACCATCGTTCGAACTGGAGCATCGAAAATTCCTGCTACCTGCAGGACTTGCTGGTAACGCCGCAAACCCGCGGCACCGGCGTCGGCCGCAAGCTGATCGAATACGTGTACGCCACAGCCAGGGAGGACGGTTGCTGCAAGGTCCACTGGCTGACCCACGAAACCAACGCCACCGCGATCCAGCTTTACGAGCGCATCGCCGAACGGCCTGGTTTCATCCAGTTTCGCAAAGCCATTTAAGGTTCAGGAGCACAGCATGACGACTTCACTCGCGGACTGGAAAGGCGTCCCGGCACCGACGGTTCAAACGATCGAAGGGCGCTTCATCCGCTTGGAAAAACTTGACCCGGCACGCCACGGCGACGGTTTGTGGAATGCCCTGGAAGGCCCGGGCGCCGATCCGAAGCTTTGGGACTATTTGCCTTACGGGCCGTTCGCGCAGCGCAGCACTTTCAATGACTGGCTGAATAATCATGCGGCCAACAGCGACCCATACTTCTTCAGCGTGATCGACCGCGCCAGCGGCGAGGTGCAAGGCATCCTCAGCCTGATGTCGATCGTCCCTTCCCAAGGCCGTATCGAGATCGGCCACGTGACGTTCGGTGCGCCGATGCAGCGTTCGCCAAAAAGCACCGAGGCGGTTTATTTGCTGGCCAAGGCCTCCTTTGACCTGGGCTACCGGCGCCTGGAGTGGAAATGCAACAACGGCAACGCCCGCTCCAAGTACGCGGCTGAGCGGTTGGGATTCAGTTTTGAAGGGGTGTTCCGCCAGCACATGGTAGTCAAGGGGCAGAACCGGGATACCGCGTGGTATTCGATTCTGGACTCGGAATGGCCCGCGATTGCTGCGGGGTTTGAGCGGTGGCTGTCCGATGAGAACCAGACGGAGTCGGGGCAGGTGAAAACCCTGGCCGAGTGCCGCGATTAAGGATTAAACAGCAAAAGATCTTCAACGCACTGCTGCATCCAGCTTACCGCCATCGCGAGCAAGGGACGGTGCAGTATCAGCTCTAACGCGACGAATCCGCACCACTCCCATCTTCAGACCAAACGGTCTGAATACTGCATTCAGCGATTTCAGCGTCTGGTTCCCTTCTCCATGCTCGATGTGCACCAGTGTGCGTACTGAAATCTTGCACATCTTCGCGAACTGGGTCTGATGCAGGCCGGTGACTTCTACTCGTAATTGACGTACCGCGTCGCTAATCTCAAGAGTGCCTTGAGCCAGCGCTTCCTGGATGCTTTCGATGAGCACAGTACGCTCGGCGACGGTCATGCTCATTGCAGGTTCCACTCTTTCAAACGATGTTCCAGGTTTTTCAATGCGATTTGCGGGTGATTCATCGTCACCTCGGGCAAGCCGCTGGTAGCGAGAATGTCGGGGAGTGCCAAGAAACGCTTCGCATCCTCTCGCAGTCGCTCAAAAGAATCTTGCGAATCGTTCAATGCTGCCAGTGGATCATCCGGATCACTAATATCGGCCAACGCACGGCACACCCCATGCCAATCAACTTCACCCGCTCGTTCCAGATCTATTGGCCACTTGGTGGTGCGTGTCACACCTTCATCGTCCATTACCATCGGCGCCAAGTCATAGATCGGTGCCAGACGGAACGATGAAGCTTCACGAATGATTGCGGTATTGCGTCCATGGTTATCCGAGTTGCCAAGGATTTTGTTGAGCAAATCCCGACGCAGGTAGTCAGCAACCAGGTCCGGGATCTGATTCGCTTGCCCTGCATCCCGCCAGAGTCCGGCAAGCATTCGAATAACGTCCATATGGTTCATCCGGCTACCGGGCGTGGTTATGTCCGCTAGCGAGTACATTGACTCAACGGCAAAACGCTCGACGCCATGTGAAGTCACCTGACGATCGAAACGCTGCATCCATAAGCTAGGCTTGGTCGCTTCTTCCAATGCCAAACCTCGTGCCCCCACCGTCTCGATCCCTAGCGCTTGTAGCGCCTTGTAGTAGTGGTATTCGCTTCTAAGAATGTCCTGATCAGTCTTATTCCCTTTATTGCGAGCGAATTTTACAAACCAGTGCTGGGTGACGTCTGCGTCATCCAATACCGCATCGGGGTATAGAAGTCCGTCCTTGGCCTCAGCCAGCAAGAGCTTTGGCGCCTCGCCACCTGCCCCTGTTGCACCGCCAATTGCAGCACCCTGCTCATAGGCATACTCGAGAAATCTATTGTCGCGAGCAATGACGTCGAGTCGCTTAAAACCCATCGGCTTACGTTGGTCCACTGCCTCGGCAGACTCTCTTATCCGCATGTTGCCAATGGGTGCAGGAGTGCTTCTGGACAGTAGGTAGAGGTCGACACTAACGTCATCGGGCTTGTCACGCCCTATGTGTGCCAGAAGAAATTTCTTGGCAGCGCCGGCAGGTGCAATGTCATGAAGAAACGCGGGGGCACTGGATCGCCTACCCTCCCAGTCCAATGGAAACCTGGCACTCACTGCTTTGGCAAAAGGCGTCCCAATACCCTCAATGTTTTCGATGAGATAGGGGGTTTCGTAGCCGAAGTTGCATCGACTCTCGAATCCTTTTTCAGGACTGTCGAAGCTAAAGATCATGGCGTCTTGCCAGTTCCCTGCCGTGAAGACCTGTAAAGTCAGGTTATACATGCCATCTCACCTGCATCTAAATGCATTTAGGAGAGGTTATCTCAAGTGGTGGATGCAATATAGTGCATTTGTTATCGCCGTTGCCTGCCCATTCACGCAATAAAATGCAGATTAAAGCTTATCTTCCAACTAAACCTGCAAAATAATGCAGATGATCAGCGGAAAAAGATTGTGAGTGGCGAGGAGAGCACAGCGGTGCAGGTTGCTCTGGCGCTATGCTCCAAAAAAAAGGGGAGCACATGCCCCCCCGAGGTTTAAAGCGTTGAATCGAGGCTGTTAACTCAGCCTTCGATCTCGATCAGGATTTCGCCCGGGTTCACCCGGTCGCCCTTGACCACATGGATGGCGGTGACTTTACCGGCGATGGCTGCCTGGACTTCGGTTTCCATCTTCATCGCTTCGGTGATCAATACGGCCTGACCGGCTTTGACGGTATCGCCTTCCTTGACCAGCACGTCGACGATGTTGCCCGGCATGGTGGTGCTGACGTGGCCCGGTGCAGTGGCTTGCTTGCGCTTGCTGCTGCCGCCGCTGACGAATTCGTTGAGCGGTTCGAACACCACTTCTTCCGGCATGCCGTCGATGGACAGGTAGAAGTGACGCTTGCCTTCCGCCTTGACGCCAACGCCGGTGATATCTACGCGGTAGGTTTCGCCGTGGACGTCGATGACGAACTCAGTCGGTACGCCTTCGCCACCGGCCGAGGTCACGCCGCCCGCTTCCGGAATCGGCAACAGCACTTCAGGCGTCAGGGTCCCGGCAGCGCGTTCTTCGAGGAATTTGCGGCCGATGTCCGGGAACATGGCGTAGGTCAGCACGTCTTCTTCAGACTTGGCCACGGCGCCGATTTCGGCACGCAGCTTGGTCATTTCCGGCTTGAGCAGGTCGGCTGGACGGACGTCGATCACCTCTTCGCTGCCGATCGCCTGGCGACGCAGTTGTTCGTTCACGGTGCCCGGCGCTTTGCCGTAGCCGCCTTGCAGGTAAAGCTTCACTTCGTTGGTGATGGTCTTGTAGCGCTCGCCGGCCAGCACGTTGAAGAACGCCTGGGTACCGACGATCTGCGAAGTCGGGGTCACCAGCGGCGGGAAGCCGAGGTCTTCGCGAACCCGCGGGATCTCCGCCAGCACTTCGCTCATGCGGTTCAAGGCACCCTGCTCTTTCAACTGGTTGGCCAGGTTGGAGATCATCCCGCCCGGTACCTGGTTGACTTGAACGCGGGTGTCGACAGCGGTGAACTCGCTTTCGAACTGGTGGTACTTCTTGCGCACGGCATAGAAGTACAGACCGATCTCTTGCAACAGCTCAAGGTTCAGGCCGGTGTCGAACTCGCTGCCTTTAAGGGCGGCGACCATCGACTCGGTGCCTGGGTGGCTGGTGCCCGAGGCAAAGCTGGAGATCGCGGTGTCGATGTGGTCGGCACCGTTTTCGATGGCCTTGAGTTGGCACATCGTTGCCAGGCCAGCCGTATCGTGGGAGTGAATAAACACGGGCAGCGACTGTTCGCTTTTCAGCGCCTTGACCAATTCGCCAGTGGCGTACGGGGTCAGCAGACCGGCCATGTCCTTGATTGCCACCGAGTCGCAACCCATGGCTTCCATTTGCCTGGCCTGGGCCACGAACGCGTCGATGGTGTGCACCGGGCTGGTGGTGTAGGCGATGGTGCCCTGGGCGTGTTTGCCAGCCGCTTTTACCGCTTCGATGGCGGTACGCAGGTTACGTACGTCGTTCATGGCATCGAAGATGCGGAACACGTCGATGCCGTTGACCGCCGCCTTGGCGACGAAGGCTTTGACCACGTCGTCGCTGTAGTGGCGGTAGCCCAGCAGGTTCTGGCCACGCAGGAGCATCTGCAGGCGAGTGTTAGGCAATGCGGCGCGCAGTTGGCGCAGGCGCTCCCACGGATCTTCCTTGAGGAAGCGCACGCAGGCGTCGAACGTCGCGCCGCCCCAGCACTCGAGCGACCAGTAGCCGACTTTGTCGAGCTTGTCGCAGATCGGCAGCATGTCTTCGGTGCGCATGCGGGTGGCGAGCAGCGATTGGTGGGCGTCGCGCAGGATTGTGTCGGTAACGTAGATTTTCTTGGTCATTGGAATATTCCTCACAGGCCTGCGTGGGCGGCGATGGCGGCGGCGATGGCCAGGGCCAGCTCTTCGGGTTTGCGCTTGATCGAGTAGTTGGTCAGTTCAGGGTGGCTTTCAACGAAGCTGGTGTTGAACTGACCGCTACGGAATTCCGGGTTACGCAGGATTTCCTGGTAGTACGCGGCGGTGGTCTTGACCCCTTGCAGACGCATGTCGTCGAGGGCACGCAAGCCACGGTCCATCGCCTCTTCCCACGTCAGCGCCCAGACCACCAGTTTCAGGCACATGGAGTCGTAGAACGGTGGAATGGTGTAGCCGGTGTAGATCGCCGTGTCGGTGCGCACGCCGGGACCGCCGGGGGCGTAGTACCGGGTGATCTTGCCGAAGCTGGGCAGGAAGTTGTTTTTCGGGTCTTCGGCGTTGATCCGGAATTGCAGCGCGAAACCGCGGTGCTGGATGTCTTCCTGTTTCACCGAAAGCGGCAGACCTGAGGCGATGCGGATCTGCTCGCGGACGATGTCGATGCCGGTGATTTCTTCGGTGATGGTGTGTTCCACCTGCACCCGGGTGTTCATCTCCATGAAGTACACCTCGCCTTCGGCGAGCAGGAACTCCACGGTGCCGGCGTTCTCGTAACCCACGGCCTTGGCTGCACGCACCGACAGGTCGCCGATGTAGGCACGCTGTTCCGGGGTCAGCTGCGGGCTCGGGGCGATTTCGATGAGCTTCTGGTTGCGGCGCTGGATCGAGCAGTCACGCTCGAACAGATGCACCACGTTGCCAAAGCTGTCGCCAAGGATCTGCGCTTCGATGTGTTTCGGATTGACGATGCATTTTTCCAGGAACACTTCCGCCGAACCGAACGCCTTGGTGGCTTCGGAAATCACGCGGGGGAACGCCTGTTCGAGTTCTTCGCGGCTGTTGCAGCGACGAATGCCGCGACCGCCACCACCGGAAGTGGCTTTGAGCATCACCGGGTAACCGATGCGATCGCCTTCGACAAGGGCTTCTTCGATGCCCGAAACGTTGCCTTCAGTGCCCGGGGTGACCGGCACGCCGGCCTTGATCATGCTGCGGCGAGCTTCGGTCTTGTCGCCCATGCGGCGAATCACTTCTGCCGAGGGGCCAATGAATTTGATGCCGCGTTCGGCGCAGATGTCCGCCAGCTCGGCATTTTCCGAAAGGAAACCGTAGCCTGGGTGCAGGGCATCGCAGCCGGTTTCCACAGCCAGGTTCACCAGCTTGCGCGGGTTCAGGTAGCCGGCCAGCGGATCGGCACCGATGCTGTGAGCCTCATCCGCGCGCTTTACATGCAAGGCATGACGGTCGGCGTCGGAATAGACCGCGACCGAGCGAATGCCCATCTCGGCGCAGGCACGCACGATTCGTACGGCAATCTCACCACGGTTGGCGATCAGGATCTTTTTTATCACTTGGAGGTTCCCTTGAGCCGGTGGTACCCACGACCTGCTAGACCAGGTCGACGCGTGACCAAATGTTTCAATTTAGTCGCAGCCCCACACTAGCCCCCACAAGGGATAAACAAAAATGATTAATTATTGGGTCATGCATAAGTAAAGACTTATAGTTGGCGTACCAGCCTCCGACAGAGACCTTAAATTATGCGTAAGTCATTGATGCGTTTGACATTGCGTCAATTACAGATTTTCAACGAAGTCTGTGATTTGAGGTCCTATAGCCGCGCAGCCGAGGAAATGTCGCTCACGCAACCTGCCGTCAGCCTGCAGATTCGTCAACTCGAGGAGCTGATCGGTCAACCTTTGTTTGATTACGTCGGCAAAAAACTCTACATGACCGAAGCCGCTGAAGCGCTTCAGCGCGCCAGCCGGGACATTTTCGGCCGCCTGGAAAACCTCGATATGCAACTCTCGGACATGCAGGGTTCGCTGCAGGGCCAGCTGAAACTGGCGGTGGAATCCAGCGCCAAGTATTTCGTGCCTCATCTGTTTGCTGCGTTCAAACACCAGCATCCCGAGGTGAACCTGCAACTGACAGTGGTCAACCGTGGGCAGGTGATTCGACGTCTTTCCGATAATCGCGATGACCTGGTGATCATGTCCATGGTCCCGCAGGATATGGGACTGGAATTCCTGCCGTTCCTCAACAACCCGATCGTCGCCGTGGCGCCACCGGATCATCCGCTTTGTCACATGGGCCCTTTACGCTTGCAGGATCTCGAGCCTTACACACTATTGCTGCGCGAGAATGGCTCCGGGACGCGGCTGGCCTGCGAAGAGTATTTCAAGGAGAAACGTGTGCACTTCAACCAGACCCAGGAAGTCTCGTCCGCCGAAGCACAACGCGAATGTGTATTGGCGGGTCTGGGCGTAGCGCTGTTGACGCGCCACGCCCTGAACCTTGAGTTGGCGACCGGCGGCCTGATCGAATTGCCGGTCGAAGAGCTGCCGCTGTATCGCAGCTGGTGCCTGGTACAGGCCAAGGCCAAACGGCTGTCGCCGGTGGCGCACGCATTCCTTGCGTTTATACGTAGCGAGCGGCTGCAGATCAGCGCCCTGGTTGAGCGTTTCGACGGGAAGCTGCGGGAGCTGCCTGCCAGAAGTTGAGCTCCAGTTCGTGGGGAAAGTCGCCGATCTCGGCCAGCAGTTGGCGGCGTTCGCAGCGATCTTCGATGGCGCGGCGAAATTCCATGCGGCGCTGGTCTTCTTGCTGGCGACGGGTTCTGACGGCGCTGTTGCGTTCTTCGTAGGGCTGGGCCATTTCGAGTCTCCCAAGGCGATGACGGGAGTTACAGGATGGGCTTGGGGGATGACGGTTTGGCGGCGAGTCGGTTACAGGCAGATGAAAGTTGTCGCTTTTGGGGACGCCTTCGCGGGCAAGCCCGCTCCCACAGGTTCCGTGGCGCACCTCTTTGAGCATCACCGGAAATCAATTGTGGGAGCGAGCCTGCTCGCGAATAAGGTCGGAACGACCTTCAGCGGTTTCAGACCAGCATCAATCGTCGAGGGCTTTCACCGACTTGGGCGACAACCGCAGGCTGCGCAGGCTGCGCTTGACGCTCTTGAGATGGTTGACCAGGCTCGGCCCACGCGCCATGGCCACACCCATCGCCAATACGTCGATCACCACCAGGTGGGCAATACGCGACGTCAGCGGTGTATAGATTTCAGTGTCTTCGTGCACATCGATCGCCAGATTGACCGTCGACAGCTCAGCCAAGGGTGTCTGGCTCGGGCACAGGGTGATCAGCGAGGCGCCGCTTTCGCGCACCAGGTTGGCAGTGATCAACAGGTCCTTGGAGCGCCCGGACTGGGAAATGCAGATCGCCACGTCGGTGGGCTTCAGGGTGACTGCCGACATCGCCTGCATGTGCGGGTCGGAATACGCCGCAGCGGTCAGCAGCAGGCGGAAAAACTTGTGCTGGGCATCCGCCGCCACCGCACCCGATGCCCCAAAGCCGTAGAACTCCACCCGCTGGGCCTGAGACATGAACGTCACGGCCCGCTGCAACTCCACCGGGTCAAGCCGCTCGCGAACCTCCATCAGGGTGTGCAGGGTGGTGTCGAAGATCTTCAGGCTGTAGTCAGCAACCGAATCGTCTTCATGGATCGCGAATTGCCCGAAGCTCGCACCCGCCGCAAGGCTCTGCGCCAGCTTCAGTTTCAGATCCTGGAACCCGGAGCACCCGATGGCGCGGCAGAACCGCACGATCGTCGGCTCGCTGATACCCACGCTGTGGGCCAGGTCGGCCATGGAACTGTGCATCACCGCCGCCGGGTCAAGCAGGACGTGGTCGGCGACCTTGAGCTCCGACTTGCGTAACAGGTGGCGTGACTGGGCAATATGTTGCAGCAGATTCAAAAGGGTCGACTCTTTGTTATCGGCAGATGCCGGGGATGTAGCAAGCTTGTAGTTATACTACAAGAATCGGCCTTTTGCCTGCTCAATGCGTAACTCGATGTCCCCATTTCACGCCCTGTGCGCTCCATGTAGCCCTTACAAGTGTTTCGCGTCCGCACGCAGCAGTTGCAACAAGGCATCGGCCTCGACGGGCCGACTGACCAGATAGCCCTGCACTTCATCGCAGCGCTCGGCCTTCAAGAACTCTAGCTGCTCCGGCCGCTCCACCCCTTCGGCCACTACTTTTAGTGACAATCCATGAGCCATGGCGATGATTGCCCGGGTAATCGCCGCATCCACTGTGCCCTCCCCCAGACCGCGGATAAACGCTTGATCGATCTTCACGTAATCCACCGGGATGCGTTTGAGGTAGCTCAGGGACGAATAACCGGTACCAAAATCGTCAATCGCCAGTTTTACCCCAAGATTTCGCAGCTGCCGGAAAGTGGCGATGATGTGCTCGACACTGTCCAGCAAATGACTTTCGGTGAGCTCCAGTTCCAGGTTGTGCGGCGCCAGGCCGGTTTCTTCCAGCACCTGACGCACCAGACTGACCAATTTGCCATGACGCAGTTGATGCACCGACAGGTTGACCGACACTCGAATCGGCGCAAGCCCCTGACGTTGCCACTCGCAGGCTTGCCAGCAGGCCTGTCGCAACACGAATTCGCCAATAGGGCCAATCAGGCCCGTTTCCTCGGCCAGGCCAATGAAATCCCCCGGCGGCACGCTACCCATGGTCGGATGATCCCAGCGCACCAGCGCCTCGGCAGCGTTCAACCGGCCCGTGGCGAGGCACAGCTTGGGTTGGTAGAACACCTTCAATTGCCGTTCTTCGATGGCCTTGCGCAGCTGATTTTCCAGCTGCAAGCGCTCCAGCGTGCTGGCTTGCAGACTGTCGGTGTAGAACTGGAAATTATTGCCGCCCAAGTGCTTGGCATGCTGCATGGCGATGTTCGCCTGACTGACCAGCGCGGAAATTTCCCTGGCATTGTCCGGCAACATACTGATGCCCATTGAAGCGCTCACCACCAATTCGTGCCCCTCGACGGTCAGCGGCAAACGCAACTTGGCCGACAAGCGCGTCGCCACTCGCGCCAGGCTCGACAGGTTGCCGTAGGCATTGAACAACACGGCGAACTCATCGCCGGACAAACGCGCGATGGTGTCCGCCTCCGGCAGCGCGTTGACCAGGCGCCGGGCCATCTTCTGCAATAGCTGATCGGCGATTTCATGACCCAGGCTGTCGTTGAGCAGTTTGAAACGATCCAGGTTGATGTGCAGCAACGCCAGACTGCGGTAGCCGCCCTGACGCACCCGTTGCTGAGCCTCGCTCAGCCGCTCATGGAACAACGAACGGTTCGCCAGGCCTGTGAGCTCGTCGTGATGAGTCAGGAAGCGCATGCGCTCTTCGGATTCGCGGCGCGCCGACAGATCGGCGAAGAAGCCCACGATATGACTTACATTTCCCCGAGCATCGCGTACAGCATTCAGTTGCAGCCATTGCGGATACAGCTCGCCGTTCTTGCGGGTTTCCACCAGCTCGCCTTGCCAGGTACCGTGTTGCTCCAGCGCCTGATGGATCGTCGCATAATGCCGGCGGGCATCACGACTGCAAGGCAAGTCGACCACGTTGCGCCCGAGCATGTCCTCGATGGCATAGCCGGTGACTCGACTGAACGCCTGATTGACGGCGATCAGCGCGTAGTTCGGGTCGAAAATCACGATGCCTTCGCTGGCCGCCTCGAACACGGTCGCGGCCAATTGCCGCTGCACTTCCAGGCTTTTGCTGACGCTGATGTCGCGGCGGGTGCCGACCATGCGGATTACCCGGCCGTTGGCACTGCGCTCGACCGCTCGACCACGGTCCTCGATCCACACCCAATGGCCATCGACATGGCGCACACGGTACTCAACCTGATAATCCTCGCTGCGGCCTTTCAAATGCTCGACCAGCGCGCGCTTGAGCGACGGCAAGTCATCGGGATGAAGGCGCGGCTTGAGGTGGCGCAGCATCGCCGTGACAAACTCCGGCTCCAGGCCGAACAGCTCCTGGAGCTGGGTGTGGTGGACTTCATCGGTATGCAGGTTCCAGTCCCACAAACCCAGCTCACTGGCCTTCAACGCCAGCGCCAGTCGCGCTTCACTCTTGCTCAAGGCCTGGTTGGCGGCGTCCAGCTCCAGGCTGCGCTGGGCGACGCGGCTTTCCAGCCCGGTCTGAATCGCACGCAGTTCCTCTTCGGCTCGACGGCGCTGGTCGATTTCCTTTGCGAGCTGGTGATTGAGCCGGTCGCTGCCGCTTCGAGCCTGCTGCAAGTGCTCGATCAGTGCCTGATTCTGGAAGCGCCGCAACAGTCCGCTATCGATCAGCCGGTTGACCTGCCAGGCGACCACGCTCAATGCGCCCAGCAGAATCAGGCCGAACCAGCCCCACCCCTGTCCCTGCTCGTCGCCGCCCCAGAACAGATAGCCGATGGCCGGCAACAGGCAAGGCAAGGTAAAGGACAGGAAGGCGGGCAGGCTGACCGCGTAGGCAACGCTGGCCGAGAGCGCAGCAGCGCCGATCAGGCCGAACACCCAGGCTTGCTGTATGAAGTTGTCGGCGGGGACCAGCGCAATGCCGGCACCGGCCAGGGTCAGGCCGGTCAGGGCCGAACCCAGCAAAAACATGCGGCGCCAGATCGGGTGGGCCTGGCGGTTGGGTATCGCTGAATCGAAGGCCGCGACCTGAATCACCCGCAACGCCACCAACGACAACAACCACACCAGCCAGACGCTGACCAGGAAGTAGCGCTGCGGACTCCAGAGCAACCAGGCGCAGACCAGGCCATTGATCAACATGAACAGCGTGGGCAGTAATGAGCCTTGATACAGCAGGCGCGTGCGCTCGACCGCCATTTCCATGGCGTACTGTTTGCGGATAACCCGAGGCTCCACCGCGGGGCCCGACAGGTCGGAGCTGAGGGTCATAGGTAAAATTCTTGTTCTTATAATGATGAGCATGAGCCCGAAACGTGGATGGAGCATACACAAGCAACTGCCCGGACCACACTGCCCCGGATCATAAAACAGGTAAAAATATCCGCTGCTTTTCCCGCGGTAAAAGCGCCCGGGCGAGTCCCGCCAACGCTTGCAGCCGCTGACCGACCGGTCGTCCCGGGCATGACTTTCATCGCCTGAAGCAAAGCGGGGTTTGCCCGGTGTGGCGCCGCCCCCTAGAATGCCCCCCATGCGCGATGATCTCTCCCTTCTGCTGAACTCCCTCAACGATGCCCAACGCCAGGCCGTAGCTGCCCGCGTGGGTCGTCAGTTGGTCCTGGCCGGTGCTGGTTCCGGTAAAACCCGAGTGCTGGTGCACCGTATCGCCTGGTTGATCCAGGTCGAAAACGCCTCGCCCCACTCGATCCTGTCGGTAACCTTCACCAACAAGGCCGCTGCCGAGATGCGCCATCGCATCGAGCAGCTGATGGGTATCAACCCGGCCGGCATGTGGGTCGGCACCTTCCACGGCCTGGCGCACCGCTTGCTGCGGGCGCATTGGCAGGAAGCCGGCCTGAGCCAGACTTTCCAGATACTCGACAGCGACGACCAGCAGCGGCTGGTCAAGCGGGTGATCCGCGAGCTGGGCCTGGACGAGCAACGCTGGCCGGCCCGCCAGGCCCAGTGGTTCATCAACGGGCAGAAAGACGAAGGTCTGCGCCCGCAACACATTCAGGCCAGCGGCGACTTGTTCCTGGCCACCATGCGCAGCATTTATGAAGCCTATGAGGCCGCGTGCCTGCGCGCTGGCGTCATCGACTTTTCCGAACTGTTGCTGCGCGCCCTCGACCTGTGGCGCGATCACCCGGGCTTGCTCGCGCATTATCAAAAGCGCTTCCGACACATTCTGGTGGACGAGTTCCAGGACACCAACGCCGTGCAGTACGCCTGGTTGCGTCTGCTGGCCAAGGGCGGCGACAGCCTGATGGTGGTCGGCGACGACGATCAGTCCATCTACGGCTGGCGCGGCGCGAAAATCGAGAACATTTATCAGTATTCGGACGATTTTCCGGATGCCGAGACCATTCGTCTTGAGCAGAACTACCGCTCTACCGCCGGGATCCTCAAGGCTGCCAACGCGCTGATCGCCAATAACACAGGGCGCATGGGCAAGGAATTGTGGACCGACGGCGGCGAAGGCGAAGCGATCAATCTGTATGCCGCGTTCAACGAGCATGATGAAGCGCGTTATGTGGTGGAAACCATCGAAAGTGCGCTGAAAACCGGCCTGGCGCGCAGCGATATCGCAATTCTGTACCGCTCCAACGCCCAATCGCGCGTTTTGGAAGAAGCCTTGTTGCGCGAGCGCATTCCCTATCGCATCTATGGCGGCCAGCGCTTCTTCGAACGGGCTGAAATCAAGAACGCCATGGCTTACCTGCGCCTGCTGGAAGGCCGTGGCAACGATGCGGCGCTGGAGCGGGTGATCAACGTTCCGGCCCGTGGCATCGGCGAGAAAACCGTCGAAGCCATCCGCGACCATGCCCGTCACAGCGACGTGTCGATGTGGGAAGCCATGCGACTGCTGGTCGCCAATAAAGGCCTGACCGGGCGCGCTGCCGGCGCTCTCGGGGCTTTTATCGAGCTGATCGAGAACCTCGCGGCCAAATGCATGGAGATGCCCCTGCACCTGATGACCCAGACCGTCATCGAGCAGTCGGGGCTGATCGCTTACCACGAAGCGGAAAAAGGCGAGAAAGGCCAGGCTCGGGTAGAAAACCTTGAGGAACTGGTCAGCGCCGCGCGCAACTTCGAAAACGCGGAAGAAGACGAAGACCTGTCGCCACTGGCGGCGTTCCTCGGTCATGCGTCGCTGGAGGCCGGGGATACTCAGGCCGACGAGCACGAAGACAGCATTCAACTGATGACCCTGCACAGCGCCAAAGGCCTGGAATTTCCTTACGTGTTCCTGGTGGGCATGGAAGAAGGTCTGTTCCCGCACAAGATGAGCCTGGAAGAACCCGGCCGTCTCGAGGAAGAGCGCCGCCTGGCCTATGTCGGCATCACCCGGGCGATGCAGAACCTGGTGATGACCTATGCCGAAACCCGCCGCCTGTACGGCAGCGAGACCTACAACAAAGTGTCGCGTTTCGTACGGGAAGTACCGAAAGGTCTGATCCAGGAAGTGCGCCTGTCCAACAGCGTCAGCCGTCCGTTCGGTGGCGGCCAGCAGCAGAGCGCCAGCAGCCTGTTTGGCGGCAGCGAGATCCCGGACACCGGGTTCAGTCTGGGCCAGGCGGTACGCCATTCAGTATTCGGCGACGGCGTGATCCTGAACTTCGAAGGTGCCGGGGCTCAGGCCCGGGTCCAGGTGAATTTCAGCGAAGGCAGCAAGTGGCTGATGCTCGGCTACGCCAAGCTGGAAGCGATCTGACACCCGCACTCGGCTTACTGTAGGAGCGAGCTTGCTCGCGAAGGTCGTCAACGGTGACGCGTTCATTCTGGATGGATGCATTGTCCTGACGTTTTTCGCGAGCAAGCTCGCTCCTACAGAATTCATTCCTACCGAACCAAATCACAAATCCTACAGACCAAAGTGAACAGGTCTTATTGCGCTGATTGAAGCTGAACAAACTCTGCCAGGCAAAAGCCCGAAACAATCTGCCGCTAGCCAGCAACACTTCACCTGTGCAACATGGCGCGCGTGCCTTCCACAAATGGGAATTCCCTTTATGAAACGTTTTCTTAGCATCGCCATGGCGTTGTGCATCGGCCTGACGATGAGCCTCGACGCCAACGCCAAGCGCTTTGGTGGCGGCAAGAGCTCCGGCGCTGCGCCGACTCACCAGACCAGCCAAATGGCTCCTTCTTCTGCCGCGGGCGGTGCTGCCGCCACTGCGGGTGCCGCCGGTGCCGCTGGCGCTGCCGCCAAGGCCGGCGGTGCTTCGCGCTGGCTCGGTCCTCTGGCCGGCATCGCTGCCGGTGGCCTGCTGGCCTCCATGTTCATGGGTGGCGGTTTCGAAGGCATGCAGATCTTCGACATCCTGATCATGGCGGTCATCGCCTTCCTGGTCTTCCGTTTCATCGCCGCCCGTCGCCGCAAGCAGCAGGAGCACCTGGCTCCGGCTGGCGCGCCGATGCAGCGTGAAGCGTTCGAGCAGAAGCCAGCAGCCATGGGCTCGATCTTCGGCGGCTCGGCAGCCCCTGTCGCCGCTCGTCCGGTGATCAATGCCCCGGCCTGGTTCAATGAAAAGAACTTCATCGAAGCCGCGCGCAACCACTTCCAGTCCCTGCAACAGCACTGGGACGCCAACGAAATGGACAAGATCTCCGAGTTCGTGACCCCGCAACTGCTCGAGTTCCTCAAGCGCGAACGTGCCGAGCTGGGCGAAGGTTTCCAGTCCACTTACATCGATAACCTCAATGTGCAGCTGGATGGCGTGGATGATCGCGCCGACAAGACCATTGCCACCCTGACCTTCAGCGGTGTGTCGAAGAACTCGCGCTTCGACCAGGGCGAAGTGTTCAGCGAAAGCTGGAACATGGAGCGTCCGCAGGGCGAGAACCAGCCTTGGCTGGTCGCAGGTATCCGCCAGAACGGCTGAACCGACGCGCGTTAAACCTGTCGCAATGCTGTCCCTGTAAAAAAGCCCCGGCCTCGGCCGGGGTTTTTCTATTTCGCGGTTGCATCTATAGCGAGCTACTGTATAAACCGCCCCATATAAACCGCGCCAACAGCAAGAGGATCCCGGACGTGGAAGAAATCATCGAACAACTGCGTGAAGCCAACGAACCGGTACCGGTCCCCTTGGAGTTGCCCGACGAAGATCAACTGGTGGAAATCGAGGAACAACTGTTCATCGACATTCCGTTTGTCTTCAGAGAATTTTTACTGACCGTCAGCGACGTGGTCTACGGCAGCCTCGAGCCGGTGACTGTCACCGACCCGCAATCCCACACCTACCTGCCGGATGTTGCCGCCAACGCCTGGGATGCCGGCGTCGATCGCAGCATGATCCCGATCTGCCAGGACGGCGACAACTACTACCTGGTCGAAGAAGACGGCACCGTGGTGCTGTGGCTGGCCGAGGAAGAGTTGATTGCCGAAGAAACCTGGGAATCGGTATGGCACTGGGCGCGGGACGTCTGGCTGGAAAGCTGAGCCGTCCGACGCGCCCCCGGTGGTCAATGCCCCGGCGAATCCTTGTGGTTGTCCAGGGTTTCCAGCAAGGCCACCTGCATGCGCGTATGCACGCGGATGAACCAGCGCCAGAGTAGCGCCGCCACGGCGGCCGCGACGACGACTATCAGTACCAGCAACTTGTTGGTCGGCAGAATACTGGCCGACAAGGCTGCCAACAGCAGGAAGATCACCAGCAGCGAGAGAATCGGGATCACTTCGGCGATCACCCGACGCACTCGCTGTGTGTGGCGCCCGGCCATTTCCGGCTTCACCCCCATCTCCGCCAACAGCATCGACAGCGCCTTGAGCTTGCGATAGGCGGCGATCAGAAACGGCAGCGACAACAGCAGCGCCCCACCCCAGATCAACGCTTTTTGCCAGCTCGGGTCACTGATCCAGTCTTGCAGGTAAGCGGAAATGCGCTCGGCGAAGTACGCACCCGCGAAGAAGATCGCAATCACCAACGCCAGATTGACCCCCACCTGCAACAGGATCCGCCGAATCATCGACGCCAGCAGCGCGCCCTCGCCCTGAGGCTGGATGCTGCGCAACCATTCGCCGTACATGCCCAACACCCGACTCAGGCGTTGCGGCATCACCGTCGCCAGCTTGATCGACAAGGGGTCTGCCGCGCGGATCAAGTACGGCGTCATCAGCGTAGTGAGCACCGAAACCGCTACAGCCACTGGATAGAGGAAGTTGCTGGTGACCTGCAAGGTCATGCCCAGCGACGCGATGATGAAGGAAAATTCGCCAATTTGCGAAAGCCCCATCCCGACCCGCAGTGAGGTGCGTCCGTCGTTGCCGGCGATAAAAGCGCCGAGGCCGCAGGACAGCATCTTGCCCAACACCACGGCAACGGTGATGACCGCGATCGGCCAGGCGTATTGCAGCAGGATCATCGGATCCAGCATCAAGCCGATCGCGACAAAGAAGATCGCGCTGAACAGGTCGCGTACCGGCTCGATCAGGCGTTCGATCTTCAGCAACTGCCGGGATTCAGCCATGATTGCGCCGATCAGGAATGCCCCGAGCACCATGCTGTATTCAAGTTTGACCACCAGCAGGCAGAAGCCGAAGCACAGACCCAGCACGGTGATCAGCAGCATCTCGTTGCTGTCGAACTTGGCCACATAGGCCAGCAGTCGCGGGACCAGAAGGATGCCGATGACCAGCGCGACGATCATGAACAGCGAGAGCTTGCCGACCGTGGAAAAGACTTCACCGGAGCTGACCGTACCGCTGACGGCGATGCTCGACAACAAGGCGATGATGCCGATACCGAGAATATCTTCGACGATCAATACGCCGAAGATCAGCTGGGCAAAGCGCTCGTTCTTCATCTTCAGGTCATTGAGGGCCTTGACGATGATGGTGGTCGAGGAAATCGCCAGGATCGCGCCGAGGAACAGCGAGTCCATGGTGTTCCAGTCGAACCAGCGGCCAATCTCGTAGCCGATCCAGATCATCAGCACGATTTCCAGGAAGGCCGCGATGAACGCCGTGGCGCCCACCTTGAACAGCTTGCGCAGGCTGAACTCCAGCCCCAGGCAGAACATCAGGAAAATCACCCCGAGCTCGGCGAGGGTCTTGATGGTTTCTTCGTCGTGGATCAGGCCGAACGGCGGCGTGTGCGGGCCGATGATGAAGCCGGCGACGATATAACCGAGGACCACGGGCTGTTTGAATCGATGGAACAACACAGTCACCACACCCGCGACCAACATGATCACCGCCAGGTCCTGAATAAAACTGATGGCATGCATGGTGTAGGCTCCTTGGGTAGCGATTGCTCAATCGCCGGACGCGAGAAAGGTCTGATTGAGCAGAGGAAAAATCCGATTTAGATGTAGGAATTGCCTTCAGTGTGGGCATTTGAAGGGTAACACCGCGACTTCCGGCAGAAAGGCGGTGCAATATATGGAAACAGATCGTTGAGGCGTGACGGCGATCATCCGTCCGGCGTCCCGATAACTGTGGTTTGAAAAAACCGACCACGCACCCGCAGAGGTGCGCCTTTCCGAAAACCTGCCTTGACCCGTGAGAACGCTATGGAACCCGGAAACGCCCAGCTGTCGATGACGGTATTGATGACCCCCGACATGGCCAATTTTTCTGGCAATGTTCACGGCGGTACCCTGCTCAAGTACCTGGACGAAGTGGCCTACGCCTGCGCCAGCCGATATGCCGGTCGCTATGTGGTGACTTTGTCGGTGGATCAGGTGATTTTTCGCGAGCCGATTCATGTCGGCGAACTGGTAACCTTCCTGGCCTCGGTCAACTTCACCGGCAACACCTCGATGGAGGTGGGCATCAAGGTGGTGACCGAGAACATCCGCGAGCGCTCCGTGCGCCACACCAATAGCTGTTTCTTCACCATGGTGGCGGTGGATGACCAGCGCAAACCGGCCGCAGTCCCGCCGCTGCAACCGCAGAACAGCGAAGACAAGCGCCGTTTCATGCAGGCCCAGCAGCGTCGGCAGATCCGCCAGGAACTGGAAAAGCGTTATCAGGAAATCAAGGACGACGCCTGAAGTCTGTTATCAGCTTCAATAAGCTTTCGCGAGCAGGCTCGCTCCCACAGGGGATCTACGTCGTTCACTTATTCCGTGTCCGCTGTAGATCAATGTGGGAGCGAGCCTGCTCGCGAATGGCTCAACGCCAAATTCAGAGATTGATCGCTATCGCCTCGAACCGCACCCGCGGATGAGCAATGCGATCTTGCGCGCGCACCAGTTCCAGCTCGTAGCTGGCGCAGGCCTGGGTTTCCAGCAGCACTTCATGCACGGCCGACGCCGCGAATTCAAACGCCGCCACCAGGCTGTCGCCCAACAGGACGCGCGCCAGAAACAGCCCGGAGGTCAGGTCGCCAACACCCACTGGCTGACGAGGAAACGCCAACATGGGACGACGCAGGTGCCAACTACCCTCTCCCGTCACCAGCAGCATCTCGAAAACGTCCGCCGGCTTGCCGGGATAGGCCAGATGCTTGACCAGCACCGCCTTCGGACCACGCGCCAGCAGCGCTCGCGCCATGGCCAGACAATCGAACAGCGATTGCGGCCTGCGCCCCGAGAAGCTGTCCAGTTCCAGTTGGTTCGGGCACATGAAATCCGCCACGGCGGCCGCTTCTTCCAGCAGGAAATCGCTCACTTCCGCCGGCACACTGCACCCCTTCTCCGGGTGGCCCATCACCGGATCGCACAGATACAGCGCCTTGGGATTCATCGATTTGATTCGCGCCACTCCCGTCAGGATGGCCCGGCCCTGGGCCGCGCTGCCGAGGTAACCCGACAACACCGCATCGCAATTGCCCAGTTCGCCAATCGCTGCGATCCCTTCCACCAACTCGGGAATCTGATGGGGGGCCAGCACATCGCCGGTCCACTGGCCATATTGGGTGTGGTTGGAGAACTGCACGGTATTGAGCGGCCAGACATTCACCCCGACCCGCTGCATAGGGAACACAGCGGCGCTGTTGCCAGCATGGCCGAACACCACGTGGGACTGGATGGCGAGCAGATGGGGCGTACGTTTCATGCGGTGAGTTCCGTAAAACGATTGAAATTCAAGCCGCGCAGTATGCGACGAAACACAGCCTGTACGACAGACCGGCGACGCAGTTAAGCTGACACTATCTTGTTGGAGCCCCTTTGATGCTGACCCTCGGAAATATCTTCGTGCTGATGTTGCTCGCCGCCGGCGGCGCGTGGCTATGGCACAACCATGGCTTGCGTGAGCGCGCGCTGGAGCGGGTCATGCAGCATTGCAGCAAGCTCGGAATCGAGTTGCTGGACGGCAACGTGGCGTTGAAAAAAATCGCCTTCATCAAAGACGCCAACGGTCGGCGGCGTCTGGCCCGTGTGTATAACTTCGAATTCACCGTGACCGGCGAAACCCGTCATAACGGTACGATCACTCAATTCGGGGCCCACAGCGCACAGATCGAACTGGCACCCTATCCCATGCCATTCGACGATACGCCTGAGGTGGTCGACGTAGTGAAGCGGCGTGCCGAGGTCATCGAGTTGAGCCAGTGGCGACAGGAACACACCAAGTGGCGCCCATAAATCAAAAAATCGCAGCCTGCTCCTGCATGTTGAAATGCAATCACCGCAGGCTGCGATCTTTTGATTTTAAGATCTTTTGATTTTCAACTCGTACGGCACCCCGCCAAAGCCCTCTGCAGCGAATCAACATCCTGCGGCTCACTGAAAATCAGCTCGATCCGCGAATCCCGTCGCCATTCGCTAGTCCGCCATTGCAGCACCGAGTGATCCAGCGCATTCGCTGAAACCCAACCACCGACGCTGTGGATAACCAGCTTCGCCCGCCGCCAGGCAAGGCTGTCCAGCCAGCGGCCAACAAGCGCCGCATCGAATGCCTGACTCGGATGCCAACGCCAGCCAATGCTCCAGCCGCCCTCCTGCTCCTGACTCAGGCAAATCGGTAACGCAGGATCGCTCCAGACCGCCGGCATCTGCGCCAGTCCCTGGGGTATGCTGAAGTTATCCACACCCGCCACTGCCTGGGTTTCAAGTCCGGGTAATTCGCTCAATGGCAACACCGCTTGCTGCGTCCAGTACAACCGACGCGTCGGCAGTTGCGCGGCGATACGCTGCCGATCACCGGCGTCGAGATCTTCTGACTTGTTCAACAGCAGCAACCCGGCCCTGTTCAGGGTCTCCTGTTGCGTCGCGGGCAGCGGTGTACCGACCGCAAGCGCCTGGGCATCCAGTACCAGTACACAAGGCTGAACTGCCAGCACCCCTTGCCATGGCGCTTCACCCAACTGCCTGAGCAACTGCGCCGGGTGCCCCAGCCCCGATGGTTCGATGAACAACCGATCCGGCCGTGCCTTGCGCAGCAAGCGTCCGAGACCGATCTGAAACGGTGCACCATTCACGCAACACAAACAGCCCCCGGCCACTTCACCCAGTGCTATACCTTCGATGTCGCTGGTCAGCAGTGCAGCGTCGAGGCCGATCTGGCCGAACTCGTTGATCAGCACCGCCCAACGCTCGTTCGGCGGCCGCTGCGCCAGCAGATGCTTGATCAGGCTGGTCTTGCCGGCGCCCAATGGGCCGGCAATGACGTGGGTCGGGATGTTCTGCAACATGGTCGGTATTTTCTGGGAGGTAAAGAATGCGGTTGATGGGATTGTCGTTGCTGTTGGTACTCACTTCAGGCGAAGTGTTGGCTCAAGCATGTGTGGTACATAGTACGGCTGAACACCTGGACGTCAAAGTCTGCCAGCAGAACCGCACCATCCCCAAGCAACTGTTCGCCGACGGATTCTGTCAACCAAACCTGCCCGGACAGAAAGTCGAGGTGCAGTACGTCGACCAATGCCCAACCGGTGCCTTCGGCGTATGCAGCAACGCCCAAGTAGCCAATATGCCTTACCGCCAGGACATTCACTATTACGGCGTGGCCACCGATGCGGCGTACTTGCAGCCGTTTTGCGAAGCCCAGAGCCAGGGGACCTGGCTCAAGCCGTAAGCCGCTAGCTCAGCCAGTCGAGGGTGAGGATCAAGCGTCGTTCACCCGCCAGGGGCAGTGGTGAGCGATGAATCAGGCCGAAGCCTTCGTTGCCATGCCACTTCTCGCCCTTGAGCAGCGCCACGTCGCCGCAGTCGATCTGCTGAATCTGCGAGTCGACGTCAAGCTCGGCTTCAGGCTGGCCCAGTTTGCGGCGATCCATCACCCCTTCCTTCAGCCACTGGCTGCCAATACCAGCATAGGTGGTGATCAGCCGCACCGGCACATGATCCACGTGGAAACGCGGGCACATGGCCTTGTCCAGGGTTCTGAGGCGCAGACCAATGCGTTTGGCGCCCAACAGGCAGGCAAAGGCGCTGACCAGCCACGAAACGTCGGCAATGAAGCCTTCGTAGCCTTCAAGATCGCTGAAGCCCGACGCCAATCCTTGAAGGCTCGGTTGCGCGTCATCGTCAGCCAGTTCAAACGAAAGCGATTGCGCCAGCGGTTCGTTCAGGGACAACAGCAAGTTGCCGAAATCGGCGATGTGCGCCGGGAGCTGGCGATTCCATACGGCGAGGTTTACATCGTCTTCAAGGATTCTGATCAAGGTCTGCGGGGTGGCACCCTGATGCTGATGCAGGGTTCGACAGGACGTCTTCGCGAGCAAGCTCGCTCCCACAGGGTTCAGCGCCAACATCACGCAGCCTCCTCTTCATGCCAAGGGCCGAACGGATCGGCCAGCAGCCTCCAGCCCTCGACGCCCAACGCCATTTCATCATCGTTCAGCAAGCATTCATCGAGATCAGCGGTGAGTTGTGCGAAGTCGATGTTCTGGCCGATAAACACCAGTTCCTGCCGGCAATCGCCGACGGCGGCTGTCCAGTTTTCCATGATTGCGGCTGTACTTTGCGTGTCTTGCGGCCACTGGGTTTTCGGCACGAAACGCCACCAGCGTCCGGCGAAACCGTGGCGCATCAAGCCCCCGGCCTGGGACCAGCTCCCGGCATCCATGTGCTTGCTGGCCAGCCAGAAGAAGCCCTTGGAGCGCAGCAGTTTGCCGTTTACCCAGGGCCGGTCGATGAAGCTGAAGAAACGCTGTGGATGAAAGGGCCTACGCGCTCGATAGACGCTGGAGGCTATACCGTAGGCCTGGGTTTCCGGTACGTGTTCGCCGCGCAGTTCCTGCAACCAGCCAGGCGCCTGGGCGGCCTTTTCGAAGTCGAAGCGACCGGTGTTGAGTATCTTCTCCAAGGGGATTTCACCCATCACCATCGGGATGATTTGCGCCTGGGCGTTGAGCCGCTCAAGGATCGCGATCAGCTCCTGGCGCTCGCGGCTGCTGATCAGGTCGATCTTGCTGATCAGGATCACGTCGGCGAATTCGATCTGCTCGATCAACAGATCAGTGATCGAGCGTTCGTCCTCATCGCCCAATGTTTCACCACGGGAAGCGAGGCTTTCGGCGGCCTGGAAGTCGAGCAGGAAATTCATGCCATCGACCACCGTGACCATGGTGTCGAGCCGGGCGATGTCAGCCAGGCTCTGCCCGTCTTCGTCGCGGAAAGTGAAGGTCTCCGCCACTGGCAATGGCTCGGAAATACCGGTGGACTCGATCAGCAAGTAATCAAACCGGCCCTCCCTGGCGAGTTTGCCGACCTCTACCAACAAGTCCTCACGCAACGTGCAGCAGATGCAGCCGTTGCTCATTTCCACGAGCTTTTCTTCAGCGCGATTGAGCATGACGTCGCGCTGGACTTCGCTGCCATCGATGTTGATTTCACTCATGTCGTTGACGATCACGGCGACCCGCAGGTTGTCGCGGTTACGTAGCACATAGTTGAGCAATGTACTTTTGCCGGCACCGAGAAAGCCGGACAGGACGGTTACGGGGAGTCGGTTGGGCATTTGGAATTCCTCACAGGACGTACCCGATCAAATCGCCGGGCTTGAAAAAGGCGTGGTCGCACTTGATGTAATAACATAACATAGCATGCGAATCGACTTCCACGATGGACCCGCTCATGAACGCGCTCACTCTGCCGGATATTGCCGCGCAAGCCTCACGCCAAGCCCTGCCCCTGGAATGGGTGGGCATGCATGGCATAGCTCTTCCTGTTTCATTCGATGGCCAACGCCTTAGCGCAAAGGCCGATGCCGGCGTGAGCCTCGATGATGGCGAGGCGCGTGGCATCCATATGTCGCGGCTGTACCTTGCGCTCGAAATGCTTGAACGAGAGAACCTTACCCCTGGGTTGCTGCGGCAAGTCTTGCAGCGCTTTCTGAACAGTCATGAAGGACTGTCCACCAGCGCCTATCTGAAGATTCACACTGACTTGCTGTTGAAGAGGTCGGCTCTGGTCAGCCCACTGTCGGGCTGGAAAAGCTACCCGGTCAGTATTGAAGCACGATTGAAAAACGCGATGTTCCACGTGGAACTTAAAATCGACGTCGCCTATTCCTCGACCTGCCCGTGCTCGGCGGCCCTGTCCCGTCAGCTGATTCAGCAGCAATTCGTTGATGACTTCGCCAACAACACACTGCAACACGCCGATGTTTTGGCATGGCTTGGCTCCACCAAAGGCATCGTTGCCACACCCCATAGCCAGCGCAGCTCTGCGAAATTGGGCCTTCGTCTGGATGACCATTTGGACGAGCTACCGCTGATCGCGGCCATCAATGACGTGGAAGCGGCGCTCGGCACCGCCGTACAAACCGCTGTGAAACGGGCCGACGAACAAGCCTTCGCTTTGGCCAACGGTCAGAACCTGATGTTCTGTGAAGATGCCGCCCGACGCTTGAATGTGGCATTGAAACGCTCGCCTGGCATTAACGCGTTTCACATCCAGGTCATCCACGCTGAAAGCCTGCACGCCCATGACGCCGTCGCCGAAACCCGGTGGAACTGGGACGCCGAATGACCCGGACGAGACCTTTTGATACCGCTAATCGCGAAATCTACCTGCGTTGATAAAACCGCTATTATTTTTGGCAATGCGGTTATCAGCGAAAAATGCACGCCCCCTAGATAAGCAAATCGCCTGGCACGACCAACGTCTTAATGACAGTTCACAGGTTTGCGCCTAGCGTTTATGCGCTAGTGCATGTGATCGAAACCTTCGAGACACTGACCATGATCCGGATCACTTTGACTGATGGTTCAATGCGTGAATACGACCAGCCTTTGTCTGTGTCTGAGGTTGCTGCGAGCATTGGCGGTGGGTTGGCCAAAGCCGCTGTCGCGGGTAGGGTAGACGGTGTTCTGGTGGACTGTGCATTCATGATCGAAGTGGATGCCCGAGTCGGTATTGTCACACCGCAGGAGCCCGATGGACTGGAGATCCTGCGCCGCTCCTGCGCGCTTATGTTGTCGATGGCGGTCAAGCAGCTCTATCCGAGTGCCCAGTTACAGACTGGATCGGCGCTGGGCGATGGCTTCTTTTATGAGTTTTTTTACGAGCGCCCCTTATCCCTGGTTGACCTGGCCAACATCGAAGCGCGCATGAAGACGCTGGCGGCGACCAACCATCCGATCCGCCGTCGTAATCCATCATTGCAATCAACACCTGTCGAAACACCATCGCCGTACCTGCTGGGGGATTTCGAATGTGTGACTGTGGGCCCGCATGTTCCTGCAACCAAGGTGCTGCAGGCGTTCGCCCTGGACCACATCAGCGGCACTTCGCCACAACGGATATACGGCACCTGCTGGTCGTGCCAACAGGAACTTGAACATTGGCGCACACCGCCGCATGTGATTGTCGTCAGCATGGATGATCGCCAATTGGATTATGCCCAGTCAGTGACCGAAGCATTGCGCCGAAGTGGGGTGCGTGCCAGGGCGGATCTGCGCAATGAGAAGGTACGCCACAAGATTCGCGAGCACAGTCAGCACGTGCCGTATCTGGTCGTGATTGGCGAGAAAGAAAAGCAAGGCGGATTTGTCAGTGTACGTAGCCGTACCGGGGAGGATTTCGGCAGGATGGCGGTCGAGGGGGTCTGTGAATGGTTGATGTCTACCGGGCTTGGCAGAGCCTGAGCGAACGCCGCCGCGAGCAGACTCCCACCCGATCCTTGGGGGAGCGAGCCTGCTCGCGAAGCTTTTAGGCTCTGGGTTTAACCGTTCCGCAATCCTGCCCCAACCACACGGCGCGGGTATCGAGACTACCCTGCTGCTGAATACCGGTGGCGTTGAACGTGCCGTTGACCTTGGTGGTGAACTCACGATCACTGAGGAATGTAGCGACACCCGCACCTTGTGCTTTCGGACAGCTGAAGCGGAATTTCCACTGGTTGCCCGTACGCTCGGTAATTTCCTGTTTGCAGCCCGATTGCGGATCCGTCAGCGGGATGTTGTCTGTCTTGACCTGCTCAGGCGTCAGACAAGACCGTATCCCTTTTCCACCCATGGTAATGCCCTGCTTCTCCAGCTGCGCGCGCTGTTCAGGGGTCATCTGGCTCTGTATCTGCCCAAGGATCAATTGCAGGTCGGGCAGGTTCTGGTTATCGACTTTCATGTTGCTCGAGGTTAATTCCCACAAACCCGGCTGCAGCATCTGCGCCTGAGCGGCCACAGGAAGAGCCAAACCAAAAGCTACGGCCAAACCCAGCAGACGAACGTTCATCGAGTAACTCCTGATCAGTAGTGGCCATTAGACGTCAGCCACGGGCTTCGGTTCATGGGCCAATTAATTAGCGACATTTTGCACGGAACATGGTCTTTTAAGTATTGAATCTTCAGGAGCAAGGCTGCCCCATGGATTATTTTGGACCGCATGTTTTCGGTTATCTGATCGCCCTTCTGCACTCGTTAGGCATGATCGCCGCCATCCATGCCGTATTGACCGTTCGGACCGCCCAGGGCTCGATCGCCTGGGCCTTGTCATTGCTGTTCATTCCCTACCTGACGCTCGTCCCGTATCTGGTCTTTGGCCGTAGCACCTTCGATGGCTACATCAAGGCCCGGCGTCAGGCCAACGAGGAAATGCGCAAAGCCATTGCCGAGATGAACTGGCGACCCTGGGTCGAAGAGGCGCTGACCGCACGCGCTTCCAAAGCCTACGCGTCACTCAGGGCGATGCCGAAGCTGGGACGCATGCCATGCCTGGCCAACAATGAAGTGCGCTTGCTGATCAACGGACAGGTCACCTTCGACGCGGTTTTTCAAGCCATCAGCCACGCCCGGCAAGCCGTGCTGATCCAGTTTTTCATCATCCACGACGACCGCCTCGGCCAACGCCTGCACGCCTTGCTGCTGAAAAAAGCTGCCGAAGGCGTGGCGGTCTATCTGCTGTACGATCGAATTGGCAGCCACTCCCTGCCCCACAGCTACGTGCAGCCATTGCGCGATGCCGGGGTCGAGGTCAAAGCGTTTGCGACTCGCAGTGGCTGGCTCAACCGCTTCCAGGTCAACTTCCGCAACCACCGCAAGATAGTAGTCGTTGACGGCATTCTGGGCTTCGTCGGCGGGCACAACGTTGGTGATGAATACATGGGAGAAAAACCGCCTCTGGCACCGTGGCGCGATACCCATGTGCAAGTGCGCGGCCCCGTGGTGGCCTGCATGCAGGAATCCTTCGCTGAAGACTGGTTCTGGGCGGCCCGCTCCCTGCCACCGCTGATCTTGCCCGACGTTTATCCGGACGATGGCGTGCTCTGCCAATTGCTCGCCAGCGGCCCGGCCGATGCCTACGAAACCTGTTCGTTATTCTTCGTCGAAGCTATCCATGCGGCCACGGAACGGGTCTGGATCACCAGTCCCTATTTCATCCCGGACGAGGCAGTATTCGCCGCATTGCGTCTGGCGGTGCTGCGTGGCGTGGATGTGCGCATTCTGCTGCCGTCGCGTCCGGATCACCGGATCGTCTACGCCGCCTCCAGCCTTTATGCCTTCGAAGCAGTGCGTGCCGGTGTGCGGGTGTTCCGCTACGAGCCTGGTTTCCTGCATCAGAAAGTGGTGTTGATCGACAGTGAAATCAGCGCCGTCGGCAGCGCGAATATGGACAACCGTTCCTTCCGGTTAAATTTTGAAGTGATGCTGCTGACGGTGGACAGCGCCTTTGCCCTGGAAGTGGAACACATGCTCAACGATGACTTTGCCCTGGCCCACGAAATCGCCAAAGAAGAAAGCCGGGAGACCCACCGCTTGCAACAGGTCGGCATGCGGATCGCCCGGCTGATCTCACCCATACTCTAGGGGGCCGTTCTCAACTAATTGAGAACGCCCCCTAGGGGTTGTAAATGTCATCGCGGGTCCATGGCAGTTCATGGCTGCCATCGGCGTGGGCTTTCACCGCCAGGATCTGGTGCAAGTTAATCCAGCCCCTGGCGAACGCGTAGGCGCATCCCGCCAGGTACAGTCGCCAGATCCGTAGTGCCTGCTCAGGTACCAATTTGCCCGCGGCTTCCAGATTGTCTTCGAGCCGTTCGCTCCAATGGTCAAGAGTACGCGCGTAATGCAGGCGCAGACTCTCGACATCGACGATCTCCAGCCCGGCTTCGCTGATCTCGGCAGAAATCATCGACAAGTGCGGCAGCTCTCCGTTGGGGAACACGTACTTCCCAATGAAATCACCGGCACCGCGCCCCACTGGACGGCCATCGGTGTACTTGGCGGTGATCCCGTGGTTCATCACCAGGCCGCCCTCCTTCACCGCGCCGAACAAGGTTTTGCAGTATTGGGTCAGGTTGGCGTGACCGACATGCTCGAACATGCCCACGCTGACCACTTTGTCGAAGCGCCCGTCCTGAGGCAGATCGCGGTAGTCCAGCAGCTGCAATTCGATCAGATCATCCAGGCCTTCGGCACTCACCCGCTCACGGGCCAGGGCCAACTGTTCCGTACTGAGCGTAATGCCAAACACCTTCGCACCGAACTCCCGGGCCGCATACCGCGCCAACCCGCCCCAACCGCAACCGACATCCAGCAGATACTCCCCGGGTTGCAGCCGCAATTTGCGACACAAGTGGCGGAATTTGGCTTGCTGGGCTTGTTCGAGGGTCTCGCTACCGGTCTCGAAATAGGCGCAGGAATACGCCATGTCGCTGTCGAGCCACAGCTGATAAAACGCATTGGAAAGGTCGTAATGGTAGGAAATCGCCTTGGCGTCGGTTTCCTTGTCGTGAACGGTGCGAACCGGCTGACTGTCTTCGTCCTCATCCAATAACGCCTGACTCCACTCATCGCAGATGCGGATCACGTCACTGATGGAACCTTCGAGCTCCAGTTTGCCTTCGACAAACGCCGCTCCAAGCGCGTCGAGACTGGGGTGGGTGAACTGGGTAACCATTTGTGGGTCCTTGACCACAATAGTGACGCTGGGCGTCGGCCCCAGGTTGAATTCATGGCCGTCCCAGAGTCGCAGGCGTAAGGGTAACTGCAGATTCTGTAAGGCCGGTGGAAGTTGCGCGAGCATGGATAATCCCCCTTGTTTCAGACGTCTGATGAGAGGGTAGACCATCCTTGAAAAATAGCTGGCTATCGATTTAATAGCCGTTTCCTATAACTCACGGCGCTCCAACCAGCCGCCCAGAGTACATAAAGTGCTATGCCCTCAACCTAAATGACTACGAATTCGGTACACAGTTCTAAAAGTTGCTAACACCGTTCGTTCCCTATTTATAGCCCTGCATAACGGTACATTCAAATCTCGTCCTTCAGCTTGAGCAAAGGCTCTTGAAATCGCAGGAGCCGACCGGCATTACCCAACACCAATAAGGTGCTGAGGTTGTGCAACAACGCGGCAATCATCGCCCCCGCCGCGCCAAGCCAGCCGAATGCGGCGAAGACGACAATCGCGAGCGTCCAGCCCAGACCGATGATCACATTGACCTGCAGGGTCTGCCGGCATTGGCGGCTCAAGCGCACGCAAGTGCCAAGCCGACGCAAGTCGCTGCCGATCAGCACGATGTCGGCCGAGGCCAGCGCAATGTCCGCTCCGCCTGCGCCCATGGCAACACCGACGACACCCGCCTTGAGCGCCAGCGAATCATTGATTCCGTCGCCCACCACCATTGGCCTGAAACCGTCACCGATTTCTTTCAACACACGATTGAGTTTGTCCTCGGGCAAGGCCTGCGCTTCGACATCACTGATGCCAACATCACGAGCCAGCGTGTGTGCGACGCTCTGCCGATCACCGGTGAGCAATAACTGGCGTCCCAGTCCGAGTTCGCGCAATTCACTCAAGGCAAAACGCGCTTCGGGTTTGACGCTGTCGGCCAGCAACAGCCAGGCCAGGAATTCACCGTCAAGTGCCAGACCGGCGATCGGGCCATCGTGGTCGGGAACCATTGACGTGGGGATGCCCAATTGGGCGAACAGCTCCGGACGACCCAATGCCGCCTCGCCTTGCCCGGTCATCGCCACGACACCCAAGCCCTGACGTTCGCGAATGTCCGAGAGCAAAAGAAAATGCTCCTGCGTGACCAACCCGGCGAGCGCCCGGCTGACCGGATGACTGCTGGCGGAACCAAGACTGGCGGCAAGTTTCAGAACATGGCTGCGATCCTCGAGCGGGCTGTCGATGGATTGCAAACGCAAAGTGCCAAAAGTCAGGGTTCCGGTCTTGTCGACCACCAGCGAAGTCAGGTCAGCCAACTCTTCAAGAAACGCCGAGCTGCGGATCAAAATCCCGTGACGAGCCGCTACCGCCACCCCGGCAATCGCCGTGGCTGGCGCCGATAGCACCAGCGCACAAGGACAGGCCGCCACCAACACGGCGAGCATCGCCTGAGCATCGTTGGTGACGAACCATGTCACTGCGGCCAGCAGCAACACCAGTACCATGTAGCTGCCGGCGTAGCGCTCCAGCAAACGGGTGATCGGCGGCTTGGATCGCTCGGCGTTTTGCATGAGCGCGATGACTTTGCCAAGGGTCGATTCATTGCCGGTGCGGGTCACTTCGATGCGTAACAAACCATCGAGGTTGATTGCACCACCGAACACCAGCATGCCGACCGCTGCTTCCATCGGCACCGACTCACCGGTGATGGACGCCGTATCGAGACTTGCCTGACCGGATAACACCCGACCGTCCGCCGGCACCCTGTCACCGGCGCGAACCTCGACAATGTCAGCGCTCTTGAGCGTTGCGTTGTCGACTTCGACGATGGAGCCATCCGCCTGAACCTTGCGCGCATGGCTGCGAGTCAGTTTGCCAAGCGCGTGAATCGCCTCCTGTGAACCGATCACGCTGCGCTCTTCCAGGACATGGCCAAAGATCATGATGATCGGCAGCAATGCGGCAGTGAGCAGATCGCCGGTGGCCCAGGCACCGAGCATGGCCAAGGCGATCAGTTGATCGGTGATCCCATGCAGACTGGGGTAACGCAGGCTGTACCATGCCGAGCGCATCACCGGCACGGCTACCAGTAGCGAAGCAAAACCCAACAGCAATTGACTGACGCCAGTCTGCTCCGGCATTAACCAGCGCCAGATCAGTCCGAGAGCCAACAAGCCAAGAGCAAGCATCGCCAGGGTCAATTGGCGGGCGGCGCTGCGTTGTTCATTCGAGGACAACAGGCTCGGTGCTGCGGCTGTTGTAGTGGTCATTGTGCGGCTCCCTGAATGATCAGGTGTGAATCGTCTTTCGGATTGACCGTGGTCACTGAGCCAGCTTGCTCAAGAATTTTCGGCATCCGCTCGCGGTAGATGCGCAGCAGCATTTGTGGATCGCTGCCCCGCTGTTGTGCCGAGGCCAGACTCAATACAGTCGCCGTGTCGGCGGAGGCTTTAGCCAACCGCTCGCTGGCTTGAGCGTGGGCCACCTGAAGCGTGCGATCGGCTTGTTGGTTTGCAGTCTGGGTCAATTTCTCGGCCTCCGTGCGCGCATTCGCCACCGCTTTGTCGGCCTGCTGGCTGGCCGTCAGCACTGCGTTGAAAGCATTGACCGCCGGGCCTGGCAGACTGGATTGCACGTCGACGCGCGTCACTTCGATCCCAAGCCCCTGTCCTGTCGTGGTCAATTGCGCCAAGCGCTGATTGATGCCTTGTACCAGATCGCCACGCAGTCGCTCGCGTCTTTCGGCTGCTTTGTTGTCGGCACCGATCAGTTCCGGTCTCGCGACCAGAATGGTGTCCAGGTCTCGGGCGGCAGTGAGTGCCACGGCGCTGCGAGTGACCAGTCGGTCCAATGCCGGTATCACATGCTCGCCCTGAAGGACGAAGCCATAAGGTTCGGTGACCTTATAGAACACCCGCACATCCAGTTGCACCACGCCTGCGTCACCGGTCAAAAGATAACCAGAGCCGGCCAGCGCATCACTTAGCGGTGTGGCGAACGTGGCTACTCGATCGGCCTGCATGGCGACATCACTGCGCAATAGATTTTCAACTCGACGCTCGATCACTCGATCCGCAGCCGGCAACAAAATCACCTGCTCAAATGGCCGCGGCCAGGCCAACAACAAACCGCCGTTCTGGATGCGATCCAGCGCACCGAAGTGCAATACCACTGCCCGATTTTGCGGATCGATCTGGCGCACGTTGGAAAACGTCCAAGCCAGTGCGGCGAGTATCGTTACCGCATACAGCGCAAGAAAGGCCACTCGCCCAGCTTGAATCCAGGGGCTGTTAAGTTCATTTGTTCCACGTGGAACCAAACTCATGGCTGCGACCCGGTCTTGTTATCTAGCGTCGGCGGACCATCAACCAGTACCCGAAATGGCGCGGCGTCGGTGCGCAAAATCATTTTGGTATTGGGTGTGACGATAGTGCCCAGGGTGTCCAGGGAGCGCAGCAAGTTATAGAGCTGCGGCGAACCGGCGTATGCACGGCCGTAAATCTGCGCAGCTTCGACGCGGGATTGAGCTTCGATTTCAGCCGCCTTGACTGTGGCATCGGCCTGGACGATTCGCGCATCACGTTCGGCAGCGGAACGGATTTGCGCCGCTTCGCGTTTACCGATGGCTGTGCGTTCGGTGGCAATAGTTTCACGCTCGGCGCGCATCCGATCGACCGTGGCAGTGAGGGTTACCGATGGTAAAGTCAGACGCTCAATGCCAACTTGCACAACCCGCACGCCATACGTCGTCAGCAATTGTTGATCGATTTGCTGACGCAGCTGCGCTTCAAAGTCAGCAATGCGCACTTGGTTCGCATCGGTGTTCACCAGGTTGGCCAGATCAAAACTGCTGGCCGTGGTTTCCAGCGCCGAGCCGACAAAGGTGCGAATCTGCCGCGCCGCCTCGTCCGGCTGATTCTGCACGGCGCGCATGAAGCGTTGAACATTGTCCGGATCGCCTTGCACCTGCCACGCCACGTAAGCCTGAACGATAATGCGCAAACCATCGCGCGTGCCCACATCCTGCAAACCGCTGGAGGTCGTACGTAACCGCAGATCGACCGGGATTGCCGCTTCGAAGGGCGCCGGCCATCGCCAACCCAGACCCGGCTCCAGCAACACGCGCGACGGATTACCAAAACGCGTGATCACCGTAGCCTCCCCCGATCGCACCTGCACCAGGCTCGCGGCGGCGATGGCGAACGCCACTAGCAGCGCCGCCCAACCCATGCGGCGCCACGGAAACGGGCCAGTTTCCTGCTGCTCACCGTGGTGATGATGGTGATGTCCGTGGTGATGTCCGCCATGGCCGTGATCGTGACCATGGTCGCTATGGTCATCGTGAGAGTGGGACTGGCTCAATTGGCAACTCCTGGTTGAGCGGATTTACTCGGCGGCGCAGGGTCAGCCGGCGGGGCAAAAGTACGCAGGTCGATGGTCGGCGCATTGCTGCTGCCAAGACGATGATCGAGCACCAGTAGTCTGGCGTGGGCCAAGCCCTGGGAGAGCTGGCTGAAGTACTGTTCCAGCACAAAGGCCTGGCCGGCGCTGGCATAAGCCTTTTGTTCGGCGCCGAATTTCAAATCTGCCGCTTGCGCGGCGGCGTTGATTTCACTTGCACTGGCCGTCGCTTGGTCGCGAGCCATGCTGGCCTGCAACTGCGCCTGATGGGTAGCCTGCGCCGCTGCACCGCGTTCACGGGCGATCAATGCTTGAGCGGCAATTTGCGCCGCTTGCACCCCGTGATAGGCATTCGCTGCCCCCGCCGGCGGATGAATCGCCTCGACCACGGTGGCGAGAATTTCCACGCCACTGTTGAGTTTCTGCAAATCAGCCTGCACCGCCCGGCCAATCTCTTCGGCGAGCCCTACCCGGTCCTCGCCGAGCAAACCGTCGAGGGTGCGTGACGCGAAGTCGTGAACCAGAATCCGGCTGGCGGTGCTGCGGATCAGAGTGGGTACATCGGCACTGTTGTAGGTCGCAGCCAACGCCGCCTGATCGCTCAGGCCGATGCGGTAGACGAAACGCACGTCCATGTTGACGATCTGGAAGCTCTGTTTGTCGGCTCGGCTGCTGGCGATGACCTGGGATTTATCATTCACATGGCTCGCATCCCACAAGCGATTGGCGATCGCCGGCGCCGGACCTTCGGCGGGTTCGGCGATGATGGCTGATGCTGCTTCGCCAATACTGGTCGCCAACTCGTGGACCACGCCGTTTTCAACGTTCAGCACTCGCCCTAACGGCCAAGGTAAACCCGCGTGCAAACCAGGACCGAATACCTCCACAGGTTTGCCGAATCGCTCGTAGATGCCTCGCCCTTGCAGGGGAATTTCGTGAACACCGGTGAGCGACCACCCCACAATCGAGACCACTGCCACCACCGGCAAAAATGCCCGGCGCATGTAGGTGAAAGCCCAGATTTGCCGCAGGTCTATACCAAAGCGGTTGTGCAGTTCGTGTTGTAACGCCAGCAACGGCTGTGGTGGCCAACGCAGCATGTCGGCAATGAAGCTTCGCGCCAGCATCGCCGGTTCGAGTCGTTCACGCCGGGGGCTGAATAACGACAATACGGCGCGTAACAGCATTTCCAGCGCGACCAGGCCCGGCAACAGGCCGATCAGGACGGCCAGCCGCAACGGCCAGACCGAAGTCTCGCTGGCGAACAACAGGCACAGGGCACTCAGCACCAGACAGATGATTGCTACACGCGTCAGCTGAGCCAATGACCCTGCTTCGGGCCACTGGGCCAGGTTTTCCTGAGCCAGTTGACGCTCCAGCACCAGCAAACCGAAGGCCAGCAATAATGACAGTGCAGCACCGACACTGGCCGAGAAGCCGAGAGCGGCTGGTGGCAACGCAAGGTTCCAAGCCTGTTCAATGCTCAACAGTGTCAACAGCGCCCACCCGCCCAGCCACAACGTCGGCGCGCCAATCTGCATCAGCATTTTCAGCCAATGCTGATGAATACGATCCAGCAGCCGTTCGTACCATCCGTTTGGGCAAATCGCTTGTTCAATAACCGCCGCCGGCACAGACGGACTCATCGCTTGGGCGCGCCACTGCGTCACCCACCAGGCCGACTGAAGCCCGGCAACCAGCACCAGCAAACCGGCGCTTTGATGGGTCAGTACTGCCGCCCAAAGAGACTGCGGCGCGAACAGCCCGACAAAAAACGCCAGTACCAGCCCTATAGTCGCCAATGCTCCCAGGCCGATGGCGAGCTGTCGCAAGCGCCGGCCTTGAAACACTGCCTGCTGAAAGCGCGACAGCCCGGCTACCTCAGCTCCATCATCATCCAGATCGACTTGCATACCACCCCAGTGTTCAACTTTGCTCACATCAGTACGTTACGATATAACGAAATGGGTGAATTTTTTGTATTGTTTCGACATACGGGTGACGCTGGAACTGCGGCACGCGACGATCTGTAACAGTTCAGTCAGGTAAATGGCCCAGCGGTAACGCACCCGGGGTCTTCACCGTGTGAATAGCAAAGTTACTGCGGATGTCACTTACGCCTGGCAACTTCAATAACCGCCCGGTGAGAAACCGGTCATAGGCGCGCAAATCCGGCACTACCACTTGCAGCAGAAAGTCCGATTCACCTGATACCAGAAATGCCGAAATCACCTCGGGCAATGCCGTCACCGCCAGGCGAAAGGACTCCGCCTGTTCATCGTTGTGGCGTTCGACCTTGACCCCGACAAATACCGTCAGCCCCAGCCCGACTTCATCGCGATCAAGATTGGCCTGGTAGCTGCGAATCACCCCGGCTTCTTCGAGCATTCGCACCCGGCGCAAACAGGGCGATGCGGACAGTCCGATCTCGTCAGCCAGTTGCACATTGCTCAGGCGACCATCCCGTTGCAGCGCGGCGAGAATCTTGCGGTCGTAGGCGTCAAGTTTCATGTTTGGCAGATCCCGATGGTTCGCTCTTGATTTAGTAGCAGGTTATGCCAGCGGAATACGATTTAGAAGCAAACTACGCAACCACCTGCCCTGCTCCTCCGCCCTAGACTGAGCGTTCCGAATCAACGACAAAAGGCGGTGCAAGGTGGCAGGACTCTGGCTGTTTTTCATGGCACTGACGGTGGTCTACCTGTTGCCGGGCCCGGACATGATCCTGCTTCTGCAGACGGGTGCCCGTCAGGGTAAAGGTGCCGCGCTGGCAACGGCGGTCGGCTTGGGCATTGCCCGGGGTTGCCATGTGGCATTGGCGGCGCTCGGGCTGGCGACGCTGTTTAAAGCGGCACCCTGGACGTTCGATATCGTCCGTCTGGCCGGTGCTGCGTATTTGCTATGGCTCGGCATTCAGTGCCTGCGAACCACCATGCTGCCCGACCCGAACGATACAGACCACACCTGCGAAAAACCTCGTTGGCGCGCAGCTATCCAGCGCGGCTTGCTCACCAATCTGCTTAATCCCAAAGCGCTGCTGTTCTGCTCGGTCCTGTTGCCGCAATTCATCAATCCTGATGCAGGCCCGGTACTCGCACAGTTTGCGACCTTGGGCGTAGTACTGGTCGGCGTCGGCTTATTGTTCGACAGCGCTTACGCTCTGACGGGCGCCGCGCTGGGTCGCTGGCTGCAACGCAGTCCATCGGCCCAGCGTTTACAGCAGTGGCTATTCGGGAGCCTGCTGATCGGATTCGCAGTGCGGTTGACGTTCGTGCAACAGGCCTGATCAGGTCAGCGCTTTGCGCTTGCGACGATTGATCAGCACCAGGGCGATCGCTGTAAACATCACCACACCGCCCACTTGCAGCCATTTTTTATAGGGCCGTAGAGCCGAACGGACGGGCGCCACAGCCTGGGTCACGTAGCGTTTGTCGGCGTTCTGAAAATCCGGGTAAGGGCAGTTTTCACCAAAGAATATGGCCCAGGGCACATAGGGGCCTTCTTTGACGTAGCGTTGATAGAAGGCAGATTTTTCTTCGGCACCGGTATTCCAGCCCGCCACCGCGCACAGCACCGCGGCAAATGCCTGGCTGGTATGGGGCAAGTTATCGGCGGCGCGACTGGCAAATTCATTGGCGACATAACGATAGTGATAACGCTGATCGGGTTGGGCAGCGCTGGCCTGCTGGCGTCTGACTTCCTCTTCAGCCACTAACGGACCGACCTTGAGTTCGCTGCTTTCGAGACGGTAGTTGCCACCGAAGGTCGCATAATCCGGTGCCATTTCGTAACCCAGCAGCGCCATGCCATCGAAGCGGGCCAGTGTCGCGGCATGGTAGTACGCGAATGCCCGTTTGCCAGGCCACCATTTCGATTCAGCATCGTGGCGCAATGCCCCATACCACTTTGCCTTGGCCTGCAACTCGGCGTTATCAAAGTACGCTGGCGCTTCGTCGTAGCGCTCTTCACGCAGCAACCGCCGCCCCAGCACATTGCGCAATTTGGCCGCCACCGGCAACGGCACATAGTTGTCGCGCTCCTGCCGGGTCAGCGCAGGTGGCGCCGGCACTTGGGTATCGACGTATTGCTTGAGCTCATCGAGGGTCAACACCCGCTCGGCAACCGTTGCCGCGTCGAACCAATAAATGTCTTGGCTGCGATAGAGCTGATCGAATGCTTGCAGGTAATCCCCGCGTTGCAGCGCCAGGATCGCGCTTTCGCCCTCGACCCGGCATTTTGGCTGCAGGGTTTCGTAATCCCAATCCGGGGTGCGTCGTTCGCCCCAGGACTCATTCTGTGGGAAGGCTTGGGCAGCCTTGGCATAGGCCGCAGCGGCCGCAGTTTTATCGCCATCGCGCATGGCCAGTTTCGCCCGCAGCCACCAGGCTAGACCGCCATCGCCCGCGTGTTCAAGAAATGCCTTGGCACTGGCGTAGTCACCCTGCCGATAGTTGACCGCCGCCAGACGATCAGCGTTTTCCAGGCTACCCCGAGTGCTGTTTTGCAACAGCTTGATCAGCTTCAATTCGTTCGGTGGCTGTTCGCCGAATGACCAGCCCATCCGACTGATCAGCGATGCCGTTACCAGTTGCTGCACCGCTTTGCCCTTGAGCAACGGAGCCAGCTGATCTTCAGGCATCGCCGCCAGATCGTTCATCAACAGTTTCAGCGAGGTGTAACCCACCGCCGAACCGTGGAGGTTTTGCGTGGCATAGAGTTCGATGGCGCGATTCCAGTCACCAGCGCTGCGGGCTACGCGGGCTTCTTCACCGAGGCTGGCGACACCCAGTTCCAGCGGGTCGCTGAAGCCTTCGATGCTGAGCTGACGAGTGTGCTCGAAAGCCTTTCGCGACTGATCCAGCAGCTCAGGACCAGCATCCGCTTCGGCGCTCATGGCAAACAGCGCCCTGCCGGATGAATAAGCCGCCCAAGTGCTACGCATCGTTCTGTGGTCAGCCGGCAATGCCAGGACCTTGCGGAAATACTCGACCGCCAACCCAGGGTCGTTCGCATTGAACGCTACGGCACCTGCCAGATAGAGCTTGAGCTCGGCCGGCAGATCCGCGCCTTGTATCTCGACCTGACGGGCATCGGTCAGGCTGCGCAGCTGTTTCACCCGTGCCTGCTGCTCTGCCGTCAAACCAGCCTGCTCGGCATTGTCCCGCTGTTCGGCATGATCGGGCACATCACCATAGCCAACATTCGGATTGTAAGTGGCAGCCGTGACGTTCTTGAGCCTGGCGAGCGCATGCCCGAGGCGATTGATCTCGAAGTTGAAGTTACCTTCCGGCAGCTCCGCCAGCGACTGGCCACGGTCGTCCAGCAGGCGCATCGGGAAGTCCGGCCCGCAGGCCAGCGCCGAACCCAGCGGCAAGCCGAGACTCAGGCACAGCAAGTGACGGGGCCAGTTACGGGTGAACATTCGAAGCTCCTTGATCAATGTTTGCGCAGCGCGCCCAACCGATGGCGCGCTGTCCGCCGGCCGCTATTCGACCGTCATGCAGGCGCGTGAAGGTAAGCAGATCCGGGCTCTGTTGCAATGCATAGCCGGACAGGGCGTCGGCGCCGTCACAGCCCTGTACCGCCAGTGTCAGGCGTTCGGGCCAGGCGGTGTCGAGGTTGCCCTGATTACCGAGGCTGATGTCATAAAGGCCTTCTTTCGCCGAGAGCTTCAGCGTCAGGCGACTGTCGAGCGCATCGCCGCGCGCCACCGCGCGCAAGGTGGTCAGGCTCCATGCCCTGCGGTCGTTGGCCAGCGGCAGGCGAAACCAGACCAGGCCCGCCAGATGAGCCGGAGGATCGTGGCGTAGTTGTCTGCCGAGCTGGTTCAGTTGCTGCGGCTCGGCCAACAATTCCCGACGCGTTCCGCCTCGCTCGAGGGCCACTTCGCTTTCCACGAGCGGTGTGCCGTTGTCCCCCGGCAACAACGCTACGCCATAGGCCGGCAGCGCCAGATAAAAAGGTTTCGATGTGATGCGGCTCCAGGCCTTGGCCCATTTTTTGGCCTGGTCCGGGTCAAACAAGCCACTGCGTGGATCGCTGACCGCGTGCACCTGCAACACGCTGCTGTCGACTGTGGATAAGAGCGCCGGCAACTCGGAACTGTCGAGCCAGGAAGGTAAGGCAGTGATGCTCAATGGCAGTGACGCTGGCAGAACCGAGCGTAAATGCAGAAGAAACTCCCGATAGGCCGGTAATCGGGCATTGCCTGCATCGTGGTCGATTTCAACGCCGGAGAGGTTCAGTCCCTTCCCTTGCCACTCGTCGAGCACCCGCAGAATCTGCTCGCTAACTTCGTGCTGATCCAGCGACTTGAGCTGACCATCGAGACGAACCACCGCTATCAATGGTCTGCCGTCATCTTTGAGCAACGCCGGATCAATGCGCGCCCGGCTCCAACCCGCCTGCGGGAACGCTTGCAAGGCCAGCACCCGCAGGGTCGAAAAGTCAGCACGGCTCTCCTTGAGGGCGGCTTCATGTGCCGGGGTCCATTGTCGTTGCCAGACGTAGAGTTGCTGGTCCAGTGGCGGTGCGTCCTGTCGTTCGCAACCGTTGAGCAATCCCATCGCCGCCAGCAACACGATCAACCGAGTCAAAAAAACCATTAACAGCCTTATCTCTGAAATGCGAAAAGGGCCGTTCATGGCCCCTTGTCGTTCTTGCCCCCTACCCTACTGAGGCCCCGGCTGATGGGCAAATGTTCACTGACAGGGGCTCATCAGATATCTAACACCAAAGGTTGCGAACCCTGGGCAGGAATTGCGCAACAAATCAGTACCTGCCCTTCGTCCGGCACGTCTGCCGGCGCCTGTGGATAATGGACCTGGCCGCTGATCAAGCGAGTCTTGCACGTTCCGCAGGACCCGCCGCGACAACTGAATTCCGGACGCAGCCCACGGCTTTCCGCCAGCTCCAGCAAACTGCCGCCATCGGGGTGCCAACGGGCTTCTTTGGCCGAGCGCTGGAACACCACCGGTACCGACGTAGTGGCCGCTGGTGGCTGATCGATGACCACCGCGTCAGGATCCGGCTTGCGACGCAAGGTCGAGGGACCGAAGGTTTCCGCGTGAATCCTGGCATCACGGATGTCCAGTTCCCGCAGGCTGTCGTACAGCCCTTGGGTAAAACTGCCCGGACCGCAGAGAACGAAATCCAGCTGATCGTAGTCCTCCACTTCCAGGATCGTCTTGAGCAACGCGGTGTCGATTCGTCCGCTCAGATCAAAGTCCCTGCCCTCACGCGCCTCGGGTTCGGGCTGACTGAGCAGGCGCAATACCCTCACTGCGTCACCTGCACCGTCGAGCAAGTGATCCAGCTCCGGCCGAAACGGTTGATTTGCCAAGGTGCGCGAACTCTGGAAAAACCAGGTCGGTCGAATGTGACGGGTGCGCAGGCCTTGGTAAACCACCTCGCGCAGCATCGACAGCAGCGGTGTGATACCGACCCCCGCCGCCAGCAACACCAGCGGCCGGCGTTCATGGGGCGCCACGGTGAAATGCCCTTGAGGCGCGCGGGCCTCCAGCAGATCACCCACATGAACCTGGTCATGCAAAAACGACGAAACCAAGCCTTCGCGCTTCACGCTGATGCGCAAAAAATCATCGGACGGCGCGCTCGACAGACTGTAGGTGCGGATATGCACCTCGCCAGCAATAGTGAATCGCAGCGGCAAATGCTGCCCGGCCTGGAATATCGGGAATCCGGCGTCATCGGCGGGCTGCAGATAGATCGAGCGAATGGTGTGACTTTCCGCTTCGATCCGCACCACCCGCAGCGGCCGCCATTGATCGCCCAGAGCGCGGGCTTGCAGACGAGCCCGGGCTTGTTCCCAGGTGCCAGTCAGCAAACTGGTGGGTGAAACGCCATCGAAGCGCCAGCGCAAAGCCAGTGCTGCCGGGCGACGGACGAGGTTTTCCACGTCGAATGTCCAGAGCCGCTCGGCTCCTTGAAAGGCTTCGACTTGCGGCCCTTCAAGGATGATTTCGGTGCGCCCGCTGAGCTGCAGCAGATCACCGGAATTGAAATCGATAAACAGCAAACCGGCACGAGGGTTGAGCAGCAGGTTGCCCAAGGTGTTGAAGAACAGATTGCCGGCGAAATCGGGAATGGTCAGGCGATTACCTTCCACCTGTACGAACCCGGACTGACCGCCGCGGTGCGAAACATCCACCGAACGCTGACCATCGACCTCCACATAACTGGCGACGAAAAAGGTATCGGCACCGGTGATCATGGCTCGGGCCGCATCATCCAGTGCATCGAGATGCTGGGCAATACGAGTCGACGGGGCCGCCAGCGGCACCGAGCGAAACTGCCGCAATTGAATGTATTGCGGGCAATTGCCGAAGGACTGTTCCACAGTCACCCCGAAGCCGCTCGCCGATAATGTGTTGATGCGACCGTTGATACGATTGCGCCGCCGTGTATGCAGCTCGATCCCCAACAGGCCAATTGCCGCGCCATCGCTCAATTGCGCAGGATCATCGGCACTGGGCAGGCTGCGAAAGTGCAGCACACCCGGCTCGGGCGAGTAAGCGAAGCCCGGCTCACCCTCGATAATGCTGGCCCATGGTTTGCCATCGGCATCCACCGCGCCGTACAGCATGAACGGCAATTGCTGATAAAACGTGCGGTGCTGGTCCGGCATCTCGGTGCGAATGACCCTACGACCGAACGCCTCCATTCGCTCGGCAATACCCACGTGAGCCTGCAACTGTTTCTCGCCAGCGTGCCAAGGCGAACGGTCCATAACGGCTTCTCCCCTGCGCCATCGACGCAGCATGAACGACCCTTTCGTATCGGGCCGCCAGCATCAGGCGATTTTTTGCAGGCCGGCGACGGTACGCGGCATGCCGACAAAACCGGGCAAGGCTTCGATGCGCGTGAGCCAGGCCCGCACGTTGGCGTAGTCTTCAAGGGAAACATTGCCTTCGGGGGCATGGGCGATGTAGCTATACGCCGCGACGTCGGCAATGGTGGGCTCGTTACCCGCCAGAAAAGTCGTACGACCCAGTTCCTGATCGATCACTTTGAGCACGTCATGGGAACGGGCAATCGCTTCTTCAGCGTTGTGAGGCGCACCAAATACTGTGATCAACCTCGCCCTGGCAGGGCCGAACGCGATCGGCCCGGCTGCCACCGACAACCAGCGCTGTACCTTGGCGGCACCGACCGGGTCGGCGGGCAGCCAGCGACCGTTGCCGTACTTTTGCGCCAGATAAACCAGAATTGCGTTGGAGTCAGCCAGGACCACACCCTGGTCATCAATGACCGGAACCTGACCGAAAGCATTGAGCGCCAGGAACTCCGGCTGCTTGTGCGCGCCCCTGGCCAGGTCGACGAAGATCAACTCGGTCGGCAGTTGCAGCAGGGATAGCATCAACTCCACACGGTGAGCATGGCCGGAACGGGGGAAGTTGTAGAGTTTGATCGCTTGCATGGTCGACTCCGCAGGGTGGGTGGCGCTGTTCGGGAGAGATCAGCACCGATGTCCGCTATCTTCCACCCGCAACCAAAACAATAGAATCACCAGCAAACGCAATCCATTGTTTCAGCCAGAGCAATAGTCGCTCATCCCTGCAAAGCCGGGTGCTCCCGAAGCGCTTCCACGGCAAAATCGACAAAACTTCGAACTCGCGCGGGGGCGTTGCGCCCGCCCTGATACACCACATGGATGGGCAATGGCGGCAATTCGAAGTCGGCCAACACGATTTCCAACTCACCAGCGGCGACTTTGTTTGCAACCTGATAAGACAGGACCCGGGTGAACCCCAGCCCCAGGCACGCCGCAGTGATGGCCGCCTGATTCGCCGTCACCACCAATCGGGGTTCAGGACGAACACTCAGCGGTTCACCTGTGTCAAGAAAAGGCCAGCTTCTCACCTGACCGATCGCGGACGTGCCAATGACCGGCGCTTGGGCCAGATCCTGAGGATGTCGAGGTCGACCCTGGGCCTTCAGAAACCCTGGCGATCCGCAAATCACCCGCCGCACTTCACCCACGCGAATCGCGTGCTGATTACTGTCGGGCAACTCACCGATGCGCACGGCGATATCAACGCCCTCCTCGACCATGCTCACCACCCGGTCGACCAGCAAACCATTGATGCTGACTTCAGGAAAGCGGGTGAGGTATTGCACCATCACTGGCGTGACAAACAGCTCGCCAAACAACACGGGCGCGGTGATCGTCAATTGCCCGCGGGGCTGGGCGTGGCTGCCTGCAGCCGAGTCCTCGGCTTCCTGCACCTCGGCGAGAATCCTGCGACAGTCTTCCAGATATCGCTGACCGGCCTCGCTCAAATGCACGCTGCGAGTCGTGCGGGTGAGCAACAACGTGCCAATGCGCTTCTCCAGCGCCGCCACCGCTCGGGTGACGCTGGCGGCCGACATGCCCAAACGCCGCGCCGCCGCGGAGAAGCCCTGGTCCTGGGCGACGGCGGCGAAGACCTGCATTTCCTGGAATCGGTCCATAGGGGCATGTCCTTTTCAAAATCAAAAAATCGCAGCCTTCGGCAGCGCCTACAGTATGTTTCCTGTGGGCGCTGCGAAGGGTGCGATTTTTTTGGCGCTAGCGTGACCTGTGGATAACTTATTCCACCGTCACCGACTTCGCCAGGTTGCGCGGCTGGTCGACGTCAGTGCCTTTCAACACAGCCACGTAGTAGGAGAGCAACTGCAGCGGAATGGTGTAGAGGATCGGCGACAGGATGTCGTGAATGTGCGGCATCTGCACCACGTGAGTGCCTTCGCCATTGGTCATGCCTGCCTGCTCGTCTGCGAAGACGATCAGCTCGCCACCACGGGCGCGGACTTCCTGGAGGTTGGACTTGAGCTTCTCCAGCAGTTCGTTGTTTGGCGCCACGGTCACCACTGGCATGTCGTTATCCACCAGCGCCAACGGGCCGTGTTTCAGTTCGCCAGCGGGATAGGCTTCGGCGTGGATATAGGAAATTTCCTTGAGCTTGAGGGCGCCTTCCATCGCGACCGGGAACTGCGCGCCACGACCGAGGAACAGCGTGTGATTCTTCTCCGCGAACAGCTCGGCGATTTTTTCCACAGTGCTGTCCATGGCCAGGGCTTCACCCAGGCGACTCGGCAGGCGACGCAGTTCTTCGACCAGGGTGGCTTCAACACCGCTGGCCAGCGTGCCGCGAACCTGGCCCAGGGACAGCGTCAGCAACAGCAAGCCGACCAACTGAGTGGTGAAGGCCTTGGTCGAGGCCACGCCGATTTCGCGACCGGCCTGGGTCAACAGCGTCAGGTCCGATTCACGTACCAGCGAGCTGATACCGACGTTGCAGATTGCCAGGCTTGCCAGATAGCCCAGCTCTTTGGCGTTACGCAGGGCGGCCAGCGTGTCGGCGGTTTCACCGGACTGGGAAATGGTCACAAACAGGGTGTCGGCCTGCACCACTACCTTGCGATAGCGGAATTCGCTGGCGACTTCGACCTGGCAAGGGATACCCGCCAGTTCTTCGAGCCAGTAACGGGCAACCATGCCGGCGTGGTAGCTGGTGCCGCACGCGACGATCTGCACGTTACGCACTTTGGCGAACAGTTCGGCAGCCTGTGGGCCAAACGCTTGGACCAACACCTGGTTCTGGCTCAGGCGACCTTCCAGGGTGCGTTGCACCACGGCCGGTTGCTCATGGATTTCCTTGAGCATGTAATGACGGAATTCGCCCTTGTCGGCGGCTTCCGCGCCGTCACGATATTGCACGGATTCGCGCTCGACGGGCTGGCCGTCAACGTCCCAGATCTGCACGGTTTCGCGACGAATTTCGGCGATATCACCTTCTTCGAGGTACATGAAACGATCTGTGACCTGACGCAGCGCCAATTGGTCGGAGGCCAGGAAGTTTTCCCCCATGCCCAGACCGATCACCAATGGGCTGCCGCTACGGGCTGCGACCAGACGATCCGGTTGCCGGGCACTGATCACCGCCAGGCCATAAGCGCCGTGCAGCTCTTTGACAGTCGCCTTGAGGGCCACGGTCAGATCGCCAAAATCCTTGAGCTTGTGTTCCAGCAGGTGGGCGATGACTTCGGTGTCGGTGTCCGAGGTGAAGACGTAACCCAAGTCCTTGAGTTGTTCGCGCAGGGCTTCGTGGTTCTCGATGATGCCGTTGTGCACCACCGCCAGATCACCGGAGAAATGCGGGTGGGCGTTACGTTCGCAAGGCGCACCGTGAGTCGCCCAGCGAGTGTGGGCGATCCCCAGCCGGCCAACCAGAGGTTCGCTTTCCAGGGCCTGTTCCAACTCACTGACCTTACCCGGACGACGCGTACGCTCAAGCGTCTCGTCGTTAGTGAAGACCGCTACGCCCGCGCTGTCATAGCCGCGGTATTCCAGGCGTTTGAGGCCTTCGAGCAAAATGGCGGTAATGTTACGTTCTGCGACTGCGCCAACAATTCCACACATGCTATTTCTCCTGACTGACAGCCGCGCAAATCAACGCGATGCCGCGGGCCTGAATCTGATCCCTTGCCTCGAGCGGCAAGCGATCATCGGTAATTAGGGTATGGATGCTGCTCCATGGCAGCTCCAGGTTCGGAATTTTGCGGCCTATTTTGTCGGCTTCCACCATCACCACCACTTCGCGGGCGACCTCGGCCATGACCCGGCTCAGTCCCAGCAACTCGTTGAAGGTGGTCGTGCCGCGCACCAGGTCAATGCCATCGGCCCCGATGAATAACTGGTCGAAGTCGTAAGAGCGTAGTACCTGTTCGGCAACCTGCCCCTGAAAGGATTCGGAATGCGGGTCCCAGGTACCACCGGTCATCAACAGCACCGGCTCGTGTTCGAGTTCGCTCAAGGCATTGGCGACATGCAGCGAGTTGGTCATCACCACCAGGCCCGGTTGTTGGCCGATCTCCGGGATCATCGCCGCCGTCGTGCTGCCGCTGTCGATGATGATTCGCGCATGCTCGCGAATCCGCACAACGGCGGCGCGAGCGATTGCCTGCTTGTATCTGGAAATCGGTTGACCGATATCGGCCACCAACTCCTGAGGCATGGTGACGGCGCCGCCATAACGGCGCAGAAGCAAGCCGTTGCTTTCAAGCGCTGCCAGATCCTTGCGAATCGTAACTTCCGAGGTTTCGAAGCGCTTGGCCAGCTCATCCACACTGACTTCGCCCTGCTCATTGAGCAAGGCGAGGATATTGTGACGGCGTTGAGGAGTATTGCGTTTCGACATGATTAGGTAAGTTTCGATTCGAAAGATATCGGAAGCAATCAAAACCTATTGTCGAAACTTCGTCAAGCGGGAAACGATAAAAGACCTGTGGATAAAAGGTCTGTGGATAAAAATCCATCGCAGGCAACACGGATGGTCGCACCGCTCGCTCCTACAGTTCAAGTCATACACATGTGGATAACCTCAATGTGGATAACTATGACCCCGTAGCAGCGAGGGTTGCTCGCGAAGGCGATTTTTTGGGCTGGGGATAACTTAGCTCTTCTTAATCTTCTCCGGCCGCTTCCAGCCCGCAATATTCTTCTGCCGCGCTCTACCCACAGCCAGCTGAGAGTTATCCACATCCTGCGTAATGGTCGAACCGGCCGCTGTGGTTGCTCCGGAAGAGATATCCACAGGCGCCACCAACGAGTTATTGGAACCGATGAACACATCCTCGCCCAACACGGTCTTCCACTTATTGGCGCCGTCATAGTTGCAGGTAATGGTGCCGGCGCCGATATTGGTGCGTGCACCGACCTCGGCATCACCCAGGTAAGTCAAATGACCTGCCTTGGCGCCTTCGCCCAGATGAGCATTTTTCAGCTCAACAAAGTTACCCACATGTGCCCGGGCCTCCAGTACCGTACCTGGACGAATACGGGCGAACGGACCGGCATCGCTGCCTTCACCGAGCATCGCGCCTTCGATATGGCTGTTGGCCTTGATCACCACGCCTTTGCGCAGGGTGCTGTCCTTGATCACGCAGTTCGGACCGATCACGACGTCGTCTTCGATGACGACCTTGCCTTCGAGGATCACGTTGATATCAATCAGTACGTCGCGACCGACGGTCACTTCACCACGCACATCGAAACGTGCCGGGTCTCGCAGCGTCACACCCTGAGCCATCAAGCGGCGACCCGCGCGCAATTGATAATGGCGCTCAAGCTCGGAGAGTTGCTTGCGATCGTTGGCACCCTGCACTTCCATTGCATCGTGAGGCTGCTCGGTAGCCACCACGAGACCATCGCTGACCGCCATGGCGATCACGTCGGTCAGGTAGTACTCGCCCTGGGCATTGTTATTCGAGAGACGGCTCATCCAGTCGCCCAGTCTTGCAAAAGGCAGGGCCAGGATGCCGGTGTTGCCTTCGGTGATCGATCGCTCGGCTTCGTTGGCGTCTTTCTGCTCGACGATGGCCGTCACCTTGCCAGCGGCATCGCGGACAATACGGCCGTAACCGGTAGGATCGTCCAGTTCAACGGTTAGCAAGCCCAACTGTTGAGGCGCTACTTTTGTGAGCAGGCGCTGAAGTGTTTCGACTTCAATGAGCGGCACGTCACCGTAAAGAATCAGAACAGTGTCGGATTCGATGAAGGGTACGGCCTGTGCCACGGCATGGCCGGTGCCGAGCTGCTTGTCCTGAAGGACAAAATTCAGATCATCGGCGGCAAGCCGTTCACGCACTGCTTCGGCGCCATGGCCGATCACGACGTGGATGCGCTGGGGATCAAGTTGCCGGGCGCTGTGGATAACGTGGCCGAGCATCGAATTGCCGGCAATCGGATGCAGGACTTTAGGCAACGCCGAACGCATGCGAGTGCCTTGACCGGCAGCGAGGATAACGATTTCTAGAGACATGACTGGCTACCAATCCTGGGTGGTCAGCGGATGCGACCAAATGATGAATGTCGGAAAAGAAAAAAGGGTAGCCGAGGCTACCCTTTTTAATCAATCGCGCAACAAGCGATGGCCTTTTAGTGGCCGAACTTCTTGCGGATCTGCTGGACGGTGCGCAGCTGAGCTGCAGCCTCGGCCAGGCGTGCGGCAGCAGAACCGTAATCGAATTCCGCGCCCCGCTCATGCAAGGCCTTCTCGGCAGCCTTGACGGCTTCCTGAGCGGAGGCTTCATCCAGGTCGGCAGCCCGTTGCACGGTGTCGGCAAGAACCTTGACCATGTTCGGCTGAACCTCGAGGAAACCACCGGAGATGTAATACACCTCCTCTTCCCCGCCCTGCTTGACCAGGCGGATCGGACCTGGCTTCAGATTAGTGATCAGCGGCGCGTGACCCAGGGCGATACCAAGATCACCCAGTGCACCGTGCGCAATCACCATCTCGACCAGACCGGAAAAGATTTCTCCTTCCGCGCTGACGATATCGCAATGGACTGTCATAGCCATCTGATTGCCTCAACCTAAATGAGCGCCCGTTGCCGGGCGCCGGGATTACAGTTTCTTGGCTTTTTCGATCGCTTCTTCGATGCCGCCAACCATGTAGAACGCTTGTTCTGGCAGGTGGTCGTAGTCACCGTTGAGGATGCCTTTGAAGCCAGCAATGGTGTCTTTCAGGGAAACGTATTTACCCGATGCACCGGTGAAGACTTCAGCCACGAAGAACGGCTGCGACAAGAAACGCTGGATCTTACGAGCACGGTTTACCAACTGCTTGTCGGCTTCCGACAGCTCGTCCATACCCAGGATCGCAATGATGTCCTTCAGTTCTTTGTAACGCTGCAGAACGTACTGAACGCCGCGAGCGGTGTCGTAGTGGTCCTGGCCGATCACGTTCGGGTCCAGCTGGCGCGAAGTCGAGTCGAGTGGATCGACCGCCGGGTAGATACCCAGGGAAGCGATGTCACGGGACAGAACGACGGTGGCGTCCAAGTGGGCGAAGGTGGTCGCTGGCGACGGGTCAGTCAAGTCATCCGCAGGTACGTATACCGCTTGGATCGACGTGATCGAACCTTCCTTGGTCGAAGTGATACGTTCTTGCAGAACGCCCATCTCTTCAGCCAGGGTCGGCTGGTAACCTACTGCCGAAGGCATACGGCCCAGCAGTGCGGATACTTCAGTACCGGCCAGGGTGTAACGATAGATGTTGTCGACGAACAGCAGAACGTCGTTACCTTCGTCACGGAACTTCTCGGCCATGGTCAGGCCGGTCAGTGCTACGCGCAGACGGTTACCCGGCGGCTCGTTCATCTGACCGTAAACCAGTGCCACTTTGTCCAGAACGTTGGAATCCTTCATCTCGTGGTAGAAGTCGTTACCCTCACGAGTACGCTCACCCACACCGGCGAACACGGAATAACCGCTGTGCTCGATGGCGATGTTACGGATCAGTTCCATCATGTTTACGGTTTTGCCTACACCGGCACCACCGAACAGACCGACTTTACCACCCTTGGCGAACGGGCAAACCAGGTCGATAACCTTGATGCCGGTTTCCAGCAGGTCGTTGCCGCCCGCTTGTTCAGCGAAGGATGGCGCAGGACGGTGAATGCCCCAGCGCTCTTCGGTGTCGATCGGGCCAGCTTCGTCGATCGGGTTACCCAGAACGTCCATGATCCGGCCCAGGGTCGCTTTACCGACTGGTACGGAGATGGCTGCGCCGGAGTCGATGACGTCCAGACCGCGCTTCAAGCCTTCGGTGGAACCCATCGCAATGGTACGAACCACGCCGTCGCCCAGCTGTTGCTGAACTTCCAGGGTGGTCCCGGCCGCGCTTTGTACAGTCAGCGCGTTGTAGATGCTCGGTACGCTGTCGCGTGGAAATTCCACGTCGATAACGGCGCCGATGATTTGAACGATACGTCCGCTACTCATAGCTGGATCCTCTGAATATTTGAACCGTTAAACCGCGGCAGCGCCGCCGACGATTTCCGAGATCTCTTGGGTGATCGCAGCCTGACGCGCCTTGTTGTAGACCAGCTGCAAATCGCTGATCAAATCACCGGCGTTGTCGGTAGCGTTCTTCATCGCGATCATCCGCGCAGCTTGTTCAGCCGCGTTGTTCTCGACCACCGCCTGGTAGACCTGCGACTCCACGTAGCGGACCATCAAGCCGTCAAGCAGCTCTTTGGCATCCGGTTCGTACAGATAATCCCAGTGGTGCTTGAGTTCCTTTTCCGGGGTCGCCACCAGTGGAATCAATTGCTCCACCGTAGGCAGCTGCGTCATGGTGTTGACGAACTTGTTGGACACCACGGACAGGCGGTCAATACGGCCGTCCAGGTAGGCGTCCAGCATCACCTTGACGCTGCCGATCAAATCATTGATCGACGGCTCTTCACCCAGGTGGCTGATAGCTGCAACGACGTTACCGCCGAAGTTGCGGAAGAAAGCCGCACCCTTGCTACCAACAACACACAGATCGATCTCGACACCGTTTTCGCGGTTTACCGCCATGTCCTTGACCAGGGCCTTGAACAGGTTGGTGTTCAAGCCACCACACAGACCACGGTCACTGCTCACCACGACGTAACCGACGCGCTTTACTTCACGGTCGATCATGAACGGGTGGCGATATTCCGGGTTGGCGTTGGCCAGATGGCCAATAACCTGGCGGATGCGCTCCGCGTAAGGACGGCTAGCAGCCATGCGCATTTGTGCCTTGCGCATTTTGCTGACCGCCACTTTTTCCATGGCGCTGGTAATCTTTTGCGTGCTTTTGATGCTCGCAATCTTACTGCGAATCTCTTTTGCGCCTGCCATGTAACACCTATCAGGTTAGCAAGCGGGAGCCTTGCGGCTCCCGCTGCGGCTTACCAGGTTTGGGTGGCCTTGAACTTCTCGATACCGGCTTTCATGCCAGCGTCGATTTCGTCATTGAAGTCACCCTTCACGTTGATCTTCGCCATCAAATCGGCGTGATCGCGGTTGAAGAAAGCAATCAGCGCTTGTTCAAAGCTACCGATCTTGGCGATTTCGACGTCAGTCAGGAACCCACGCTCAGCGGCATACAGCGACAGCGCCATGTCAGCGATCGACATTGGTGCGTATTGCTTCTGCTTCATCAGCTCGGTAACGCGCTGACCATGCTCAAGTTGCTTACGGGTCGCTTCGTCCAGGTCAGAAGCGAACTGGGCGAATGCCGCCAGTTCACGGTACTGAGCCAGAGCGGTACGGATACCACCGGAGAGCTTCTTGATGATCTTGGTCTGAGCGGCACCACCCACACGGGATACCGAAACACCGGCGTTCACAGCAGGACGGATCCCGGAGTTGAACATGGCCGATTCCAGGAAGATCTGACCGTCGGTGATGGAAATCACGTTGGTCGGAACGAACGCGGAAACGTCGCCAGCCTGGGTTTCGATGATCGGCAGTGCGGTCAGGGAACCGGTTTTGCCGGTCACTGCGCCGTTGGTGAACTTCTCTACGTATTCTTCCGAAACGCGGGATGCGCGCTCCAGCAGACGGGAGTGGAGATAGAACACGTCGCCTGGGTAAGCTTCACGGCCTGGTGGACGGCGCAGCAGCAGGGAAATCTGGCGGTAAGCCACTGCTTGCTTGGACAGATCGTCATAAACGATCAGCGCGTCTTCACCGCGGTCGCGGAAGAATTCACCCATGGTGCAACCGGAGTACGGTGCCAGGAACTGCAGCGCAGGAGATTCCGAAGCACTGGCAGCCACGATGATCGTGTTGGCCAGGGCGCCGTTTTCTTCCAGCTTGCGAACCACGTTGGCGATGGTCGATTGCTTCTGACCGATCGCTACGTAGACGCAGAAAATGCCGCTGTTCTTCTGGTTGATGATCGCGTCGATCGCCAGAGCGGTTTTACCGATCTGACGGTCACCGATGATCAGCTCACGCTGGCCACGGCCGACAGGGATCATGGCATCGACAGCCTTGTAGCCAGTCTGTACAGGCTGGTCTACCGACTTACGCCAGATCACGCCTGGAGCAACTTTCTCGACCGCGTCGGTCTCGGTGTTGCCCAGTGGACCTTTGCCGTCAACAGGGTTACCCAGTGCGTCGACTACGCGACCCAGCAGTTCCTTACCAACCGGAACTTCCAGGATGCGGCCGGTGCACTTGGCGCTCATGCCTTCAGCCAGAGACTGGTATGCGCCCAATACAACGGCACCTACGGAGTCTTGCTCCAGGTTGAGGGCCATACCGAAGACGCCGCCCGGAAACTCGATCATCTCGCCGTACATGACGTCGGCCAGACCGTGAATCCGCACGATACCGTCAGATACGCTGACGACAGTGCCTTCGTTACGGGCTTGGGAGGTCACATCGAGCTTGTCGATGCGGCCCTTGATAATTTCACTTATTTCGGAAGGATTGAGTTGCTGCATTGCTCTGCTGCCCCTTCAAACTCAAGATTTCAATGCTTCGGCCAGATTCGCGAGTTTGCCGCGAATCGAACCATCGATTACCAGGTCGCCGGCGCGAATGATGACACCACCAATAAGGGCGGCATCCTCCGCAACTTGCAGGCGCACTTCCCGGTTGAGTCGTGCACTGAGAACCTTGGCGAGTTTGTCTTGCTGTTCTTGGTTCAATGCAAAAGCACTGGTCACTTCAACGTCTACCGACTTCTCTTGTTCGGCCTTGTACAGGTCAAACAGAGCGGCGATCTCCGGCAACAGCGGGAGACGGTCGTTTTCGGCAACGACGTTGATGAAGTTCTGTGCCTTGGCATCAAACTTGTCGCCGCACACGTCAATAAACGTGGCGGCCTTGTTTGCGCTCGTCAGTCGCGGGGCCTTGAGCACGCGCTGCATGGTGTCGTCTTGCGACACTGCTGCAGCCAGGCCGAGCATGGCTGACCAAGAGGCCAGTTGCTGGTGGGCCTGGGCGTGCTCGAAGGCTGCCTTAGCGTAAGGTCGGGCCAACGTGGTCAATTCTGCCATGATCGCCCTCGCTTAAATTTCAGCAGCCAGTTTGTTTACCAGCTCCGCGTGCGCGTTTTGATCGATTGTGGCACCCAGGATCTTCTCGGCGCCGCCAACGGCCAGAGCACCCAATTGGGCACGCAGCGCGTCTTTGACACTGTTCAGTTCCTGTTCGATCTCGGCCTGAGCCTGAACCTTCACACGGTCAGCGTCGATACGGGCTTTTTCAACAGCCTCTTCGACGATCTGGTTACCGCGTTTCTTGGCTTGCTCAATGATTTCAGCTGCCTGAGCTTTTGCTTCGCGCAGTTGATGACCCGCTTTCTCTTGGGCCAACTCCAGGTCGCGAGCTGCTCGGCTGGCAGCATCCAGTCCATCCGCGATCTTCTTCTGACGTTCGTGCAAAGCCGCGATGACCGGAGGCCACACGAACTTCATGCAAAACAGTACAAAAATGAAGAACGCAACGGACTGGCCAATCAGGGTTGCATTAATGTTCACGCCAACACCTCGCTCGTTCGTTGCACATCACACCAATTACTCGAAGGTGAGTAATTAGCCAGCGAGTTGACCAACGAATGGGTTCGCGAAGGTGAAGAACAGAGCGATACCAACACCGATCATGGTCACGGCGTCGAGCAGACCGGCAACGATGAACATTTTTACTTGCAGCATTGGGACCATTTCTGGCTGACGCGCTGCGCCTTCCAGGAACTTGCCACCCAACAGGCCGAAACCAATTGCGGTACCCAGTGCGCCCAGGCCGATCAACAGTGCAACAGCGATAGCGGTTAGACCAACTACAGTTTCCATCTTTCCTCCCGACTTTTACGTCGTATGGTTTAGGTTTTTTAGATTTTAAAGCGGTAAAACAAATCGTTTCATAGCCCTGTTCGGGCACCCACCCGTTTGACCGGGTGGGACATCAGACCAGTCGAGACTGGTCTTAATGGTTCTCTTCGTGCGCCATCGACAGGTAGACGATGGTCAACATCATGAAGATAAACGCCTGCAGGGTGATGATCAGGATGTGGAACACAGCCCACGCCCACTGCAGTACTACGCCCAGGCCGCTAAGCCAGAGCAGACCGCTGCCGAACATCACAGCGATCAGAATGAAGACCAGCTCGCCGGCGTACATGTTGCCGAACAGACGCAGTGCCAGGGAAATAGGCTTGGCAATCAGTGTCACGAACTCCAGCAGGAAGTTCACCGGAATCAGCAGGGCCTGAACAAGGATGTTCTTGCTGCCGAACGGGTGCAGGGTCAGTTCGCCGATGAAGCCGCCGATGCCCTTGACCTTGATGCTGTAGAAAATGATCAACGCGAACACCGACAGGGCCATGCCCAGGGTAGCGTTCGGGTCAGTGGTCGATACGGCACGGAATGGAATGTGTGCATCGCCAGTGATCAGGATGGCCAGCTGAGGAATCCAGTCGACCGGGATCAGGTCGACGGCGTTCATCAGGAAGACCCAGACGAAGATGGTCAGTGCCAGCGGTGCAATCACCGGGCTACGGCCATGGAAGCTGTCTTTCACGCTGCCATCGACGAATTCGACCAATACTTCAACGAAGTTCTGCAAAGCACCAGGTTGACCCGACGTCGCTTTCTTTGCCGCCATGCGGAAAAGAAGAACGAAGATCAGACCCAACGCGACCGACCAGCCGAGGGTATCGACGTGGAAAGCCCAGAAGCCCATTTCCTTGGCTTCTGCTGCGGTGTGGGCAAAACCCCAGCCGCCGTTAGGTAGCTGCCCGAAGGTCAGGTTCTGCAAGTGGTGCTGGATATAGCCCGAAGCGGTTGTCTCTGCCATGGTTGCCTCAAACGCCCTAAGGTCTCGAAAGTCTTGTTCTCATCAGCAGGGGCGCGAACCAGCTGACCAGTTGGGTCAACACGAAGACGCCGAATACAGCCAGCGGCGCCAATGGCTTCACACCTGCGAACGTCAATGCAAAGAGCACTGCCGTCAAAATCAGTTTGCCCGCCTCGCCGGCATAAAAAGACCGGACGATGGCTTGAGCTGCTCGGGCGCCGGAAAACCGAAATGCCCTGTGAGCGAAATAAACATTGGGCAGCAAGGCTATCAGGCCTCCGCAAAGTCCCGAGTACCCGGCGACGACTCCATGCCAGTACCAAAGCGCCAAAGCGGCCAGTACCAAAACGACAAATTGAGCCAGTAAGACCGGAAAAACTGCCAGGCGATGGAATGGCAAGCGGTTTGGCGTGCGGCTCTCCATCGTTTTTGCTCCCCAATGATCGGCTGCCAGAATTCAATAACTTGGCATAATTTGTGCCGACAAAATGCGCGCAGAGTATAGGGGCGGTTCCGCCCCTATTCAACTGCCAGGTAGTGATTTCCACCTGCACGCTACATGAGGAAATGTTTCAACGAATGTGTGCAAGCACACCCTGAAGCTCATCGAGGGAGTTGTAACCGATCACCAACTGCCCCTTTCCCTTTTTCCCGTGGCGGATCTGCACCGCAGAGCCCAAGCGCTCGGCCAGGCGCTGTTCGAGCCGGGCGATATCCGGGTCCGGCTTAACCGGTTCAGCAGGCTCCGGTTTGCCACTCAACCACTGGCGAACCAGCGCTTCGGTCTGGCGTACGGTCAACCCTCGTGCGACAACGTGTCGCGCCCCTTCAACCTGTTGATTCTCCGGTAAACCGAGCAAAGCACGGGCATGACCCATTTCCAGGTCGCCGTGGGACAGCATGGTCTTGATGACTTCCGGCAACGCGATCAAGCGTAGCAGGTTGGCCACGGTTACGCGGGATTTGCCCACCGCTTCGGCCACTTGTTGCTGGGTCAGCTGGAATTCCTGCTGCAAACGCTGCAAGGCCACCGCTTCTTCGATCGGATTGAGGTCCTCGCGCTGGATGTTCTCGATCAGCGCCATGGCGATCGCCGTTTCATCCGGTACGTCGCGAACCATTGCCGGGATGGTTTCCTGGCCGGCTTGCTGACTGGCGCGCCAGCGACGTTCGCCGGCAATGATTTCGTAGCGACCGCTGCCGATCGGACGAACCACGATCGGCTGCATCACGCCCTGGGCCTTGATCGACTGCGCCAGCTCCTCCAGCGCCTGAGGATCCATGTCCCGCCGTGGCTGGTACTTGCCACGCTGGATCAGGTCCAGGGGCAGGTGCTGCAGCTCACGAAGATCCGCCTGCACCGCCTGTTCTTCCAGCGAGCTGACAGTCGGACCACTCAGCAGTGCATCCAGTCCACGTCCGAGACCTCGTTTCTTGACGGCCATGGGGATTCCTTAAGTTGCCTGAGCGGCGGCGGTGCGTGAGTTTTTGCGCTGACGGCGAACCATCTCGCCCGCCAATGCCAGATAGGCAATTGCGCCTCGCGAAGTCTTGTCGTACACCAGCGCCGGCATGCCATAGCTTGGCGCTTCGGCCAGGCGAATGTTGCGCGGAATGACCGTGTCGTAGAGCTGCTCGCCGAAGTGCTCCTTGAGCTGCGCCGACACATCGTTCATCAGGCTCAGGCGCGGGTCGTACATGGTCCGCAACAGGCCTTCGACTTTCAGGTTCGGGTTGAGCAGCTCGGCGATGCGCTTGATGTTATCCACAAGGTCGCTCAAGCCTTCGAGTGCGAAGTACTCGCACTGCATGGGGATAATCACCCCGTCGGCCGCGACCAGTGCGTTAAGCGTGAGCATCGACAGCGACGGCGGGCAGTCGATCAGAATGTAATCGTAGTTTTCACGGATCGGCGCCAACGCGCTGCGCAGACGACTCTCCTTCATCTGCATTTCCAGCAGAACCACTTCCGCGGCGGTCAGGTCGCGGTTGGCCGGCAATAGCTGGTAACCGCCGTGCTCGGAGTAGTGCATGGCCTGAGCCAGATCACATTCTCCGATCAACAGGTCGTAGACCGAGTTTTCCAGGCCGTGTTTGTCCACACCGCTACCCATGGTGGCGTTGCCCTGTGGATCGAGATCGATCAACAGCACCCGGCGCTTGGTAGCGACCAGGGAAGCTGCGAGGTTGATACAGGTGGTGGTTTTGCCCACACCACCCTTTTGGTTCGCAATCGCGAATACCTTAGCCATTCTTGCTTGTGTTCCCAATCATGCCGTGCGGCGCAGTATCAGCAGATGGCGTTGGCCTTGGCAACCAGGTACGGCCAGGGCGTGTTCGCTATCGAGGTGGAAGTCTGCCGGCAATGCTACCAGCTCATCAGCCGGATGAACGCCCTTCATTGCCAGCCAACGTGTATCTGTGTCGCCGAGGTGGCGAGTCCAGTTGCTGAAGTTATCCATACTGCTGAACGCCCGGGAGATGATCCCGTTGAAGGCTTGAGCAGGCTGAAATTCTTCGACGCGACTGTGGATAACTTGCAGGTTATCCAATTTGAGTTCGAGTTTGACCTGGGTCAGGAAGCGGGTTTTCTTGCCATTGCTGTCCAGGCACGTCACCTGGGACCCTGGAAACAGGATGGCCAACGGAATACCCGGCATGCCGCCGCCGCTGCCAACGTCCAGCCAACGACCGTTTTCGACGAACCCCATCACGCTCAAACTGTCGAGCAGGTGACGGGACACCATTTCGTCCGGATCGCGCACGGCGGTCAGGTTGTAAGCCTTGTTCCATTTTATCAACAGGGCCAGATAACCCAGCAGCTGGGCATGCTGGGTGTCGGACAGTGTGACTCCGAGTTGGCGAGCACCTGTGGATAACTCTTCTGCGTGCTTCGAGGTGACCGACGAACTCAAGCGCTTTGCTCCAACTGACGGCTAGCGCCGCGTTTTTTCAAATGAATCATCAACAGCGAAATCGCTGCCGGCGTGACACCCGGGATACGTGACGCCTGGCCCAGGGTCTCTGGACGGGTCGTTCCGAGCTTGCTCTGGATCTCTTTGGAGAGACCGGAAATATTCGTGTAATCGATATCCACTGGCAGTTTCGTATCTTCACTGGCCCGCAAGCGTGCGATTTCATCCTGCTGGCGATCAATGTAACCGGCGTATTTGGTCTTGATTTCGACCTGCTCGGCGACTTGTGGATCTTCTGCGCCGCCACCGGTCACGGCGATCAGACCCGCGTAGTCGATTTCCGGACGGCTCAACAGGTTGAGCAAATTGTATTCGTGGGTCAGGGGCGTGCCGAATTTTTCTGAGATGGCATCGCCTTGCTCGGTGCCCGGGCGAACCCAGGTACTTTTCAAACGTTGTTCTTCCAGGGAGATGCTTTCGCGTTTGGTGCAGAACGCCGCCCAACGGGCATCATCCACCAGACCCAGTTCGCGACCTTTTTCGGTCAGGCGAAGGTCGGCGTTGTCTTCGCGCAGAATCAGGCGGTACTCGGCCCGGGAGGTGAACATCCGATACGGTTCCTGGGTACCCAAGGTAATCAGGTCGTCGACCAATACCCCGATGTACGCCTCATCCCGACGCGGGCACCAGGCATCTTTGCCCTGGGCACGCAGTGCGGCATTGGCTCCGGCCAGCAAACCCTGGGCGCCGGCTTCTTCGTAACCGGTGGTGCCGTTGATTTGCCCGGCAAAAAACAGACCGCCGATGACTTTGGTTTCCAGGCTGTACTTCAGGTCACGCGGGTCGAAGTAATCGTACTCGATGGCGTAACCCGGCCGCACGATGTGCGCGTTTTCCATGCCGCGGATCGATTGCACTATCTGCAACTGCACGTCGAACGGCAAGGATGTGGATATCCCGTTCGGGTACAGCTCGTTGGTCGTCAGGCCTTCGGGTTCGATGAAGACCTGGTGGCTTTCCTTGTCGGCAAAGCGATGGATCTTGTCTTCGATCGACGGGCAGTAGCGCGGGCCAATGCCTTCGATCGACCCTGCATCGGAATACATCGGCGAACGATCGAGGTTGGCGGCGATGATCTCGTGGGTGCGGGCATTGGTGTGGGTAATCCAGCAGCTGACCTGTTTCGGGTGCTGCTCTTTTGAGCCCATGAACGACATCACCGGAATCGGCGTATCGCCTGCTTGCTCGGTCATCACAGAGAAATCCACAGAACGACCGTCGATACGCGGCGGTGTACCGGTTTTCAGGCGACCGACCCGCAATGGCAATTCACGCAAACGGTGAGCCAGGGCAATCGATGGCGGATCACCGGCGCGACCGCCGGAAAAATTCTGCATCCCGATGTGGATAAGTCCACCGAGGAAGGTGCCAGTGGTCAACACCACGGAATCGGCGAGGAAACGCAGACCCATTTGGGTGACTACACCACGCACCTGCTCCTGTTCGACGATCAGGTCATCGGCGGCTTGTTGAAATATCCACAGGTTCGGCTGGTTTTCCAGGGCTTCGCGGACAGCGGCCTTGTACAGAACCCGGTCGGCTTGAGCGCGAGTCGCTCGCACGGCCGGGCCTTTGCGGCTGTTCAACACGCGAAACTGAATACCGCCTTTATCGGTGGCCATGGCCATCGCGCCGCCCAGGGCATCGATTTCCTTGACCAGGTGGCTTTTGCCGATCCCGCCAATGGCAGGGTTGCAACTCATGGCGCCGAGGGTTTCCACGTTATGCGTCAGCAACAGGGTTTTTGCCCCCATGCGTGCTGACGCCAGTGCTGCCTCGGTACCGGCATGACCGCCGCCGATGACGATCACTTCAAAACGGGAAGGGAAATCCACCACGCACCTCGTGCCTGCTTCAGTCAGGTAATCAGAAATAGTTTGACCACAGGTTTTTGGACCTGGTCGGCAAGTATAGGGACTTCGCCCTTCCTAAAGAACCCTTTGCACAAAATTTAACCAGCTGTGGAAAAGTCGGATTAACAGAAATAAAAAAGAAAGAAAGATATTAAATCTTTGTTTTTATGTTTATTTATACTGAAGCACGTTTCTGTGGATAGATTGCTATAGGCCTTTATATTCAACGTGTACAGAGGATCAAAACCCTGTGGTCATGTGCCAATGAGGCCCTTGGATAAGCGGTTTAAGCCTGTGAGTAAAACGGGGTGTTATCCACAGCGGTAGTTATCGTCAGTTTTCTGACGCTGTTATCAACTGCCCTTAGTGGCAGTTATTCACAGGGCTTAATCCACAGAAAAGCGCGAATCGGGCAAATTCCGTGCACAGAGAATCCGCTCAAGCAGACAGAATCTGCTCGGCACTGGAAGAGAATTTAAGAGAAAGGAAGAAACAGACAGGCTAGAAAGCTGACCCTTGTAGGAGTGAGCTTGCTCGCGATGGACCCGAGGGTAACGCGTTTAACCAACAAACACGCGTTATCGGTTACGTCCATCGCAAGCAAGCTTGCTCCTACTTACCGATGCAGAAGCTGGAAAAAATCCGCCCCAACAGATCATCGGAGCTGAAAGCACCGGTGATTTCACCCAGCGAGTGTTGGGCCTGGCGCAGATCTTCGGCCAGCAGCTCACCGGCACCTGCCAATGTCAGCTGCGCACGGCCATGCTCGAGGGAGGCACTGGCATGGCGCAAGGCTTCGAGGTGCCGCCTGCGAGCGCTGAAGCTGCTCTCGGAGGTCTGTTCGTAGCCCATGCAGGCCTTGAGATGATCGCGCAGCAGTTCCAGGCCATCGCCTGCAGACTTGGCGCTGAGGCTGATGGTGACGTGGCCATCCTCGCTGACTTCCAGGGCAATGGCTTCACCGGTGAGGTCAGCCTTGTTACGGATCAACGTGACTTTCGCCGGGTCTGGACGGGTCTCCAGGAATTCAGGCCACAACGCGAACGGATCGAGTGCTTCGGGTGCGGTGGCGTCGACCACCAGCAATACGCGATCTGCTTCGCCAATGGCCTTCAATGCCCGTTCGACGCCGATCTTTTCCACTTGATCATCGGTGTCCCGCAAACCTGCGGTATCAACCACATGCAGCGGCATGCCATCGATGTGGATATGTTCGCGAAGAATGTCCCGGGTGGTGCCGGCAATCTCGGTGACGATCGCCGCCTCACGACCGGCCAATGCGTTCAGCAGGCTGGATTTTCCCGCATTCGGTCGACCGGCAATTACCACCGTCATGCCGTCGCGCAGCAATGCCCCCTGCCCGGCTTCGCGCAATACGGTGGATAACTCATCACGTACCTTGTCGAGCATGCTCAATACATGGCCATCGGCAAGGAAGTCGATTTCCTCTTCCGGGAAGTCGATGGCCGCTTCGACGTAAATCCGCAGGCCAATCAATTGCTCGGTGAGGTTATGCACACGCTCGGAAAAGGCGCCCTGCAAGGAACGCAAGGCATTGCGTGCAGCCTGTGCCGAGCTCGCCTCGATCAAGTCAGCGATGGCTTCGGCCTGCGCCAGGTCGAGTTTGTCGTTGAGGAAGGCGCGTTCGCTGAACTCACCGGGACGAGCCAGTCGGCAGCCCAGTTCCAGGCATCGCTTGAGCAGCATATCCAGAACCACCGGGCCGCCATGACCCTGGAGTTCCAGCACATCTTCGCCGGTGAACGAGTTCGGTCCCGGGAAATACAGGGCAATGCCTTGGTCCAGAACCTCATCGTTTCCACTGAGGAAGGGGCCGTAGTGGGCAAACCGCGGCTTGAGTTCACGACCGCTGAAGGCCTTGGCTGCAACACTCGCCAGAGGCCCTGAAATACGGACGATGCCCACACCACCGCGACCTTGTGCGGTGGCGACGGCAGCGATGGTTTCACGAGGAACGCTCATAAACCGGTATCCAGACAAAAGTGACAGATAGCAAAACGCCCCACTAGGGGGCGTTTTGAGTGGTTAACCACAGAGCAAGTTACGCCTCGGCTTTTTTCACAGCCGCTTCGATCTTACGCGTGATGTACCACTGTTGGGCGATCGACAACACGTTGTTCACAACCCAGTACAGAACCAGACCAGCCGGGAACCACAGGAAGAAGAAGGTGAAGATGATTGGCATCAGCTTCATCACCTTGGCCTGCATCGGATCCGGAGGCGTTGGGTTCAACTGCTGCTGGATAAACATGGTGACACCCATGATGATCGGCAGAATGAAGAACGGATCCTTGATCGACAAGTCCGTAATCCACAGCATGAACGGCGCCTGGCGCATTTCAACGCTTTCCAGCAGAACCCAGTACAGCGAAAGGAAAACCGGCATTTGCACGAGGATTGGCAAGCAACCACCCAGCGGATTGATCTTCTCTTTCTTGTACAGCTCCATCATGGCTTGCGACATTTTCTGCCGGTCGTCGCCATGCTGCTCTTTCAGCGCAGCCAGTTTTGGTGCCACTGCACGCATGCGCGCCATGGATTTGTAGCTGGCAGCCGACAGCGGGAAGAAAATCCCCTTGATCAGCATGGTCAGGAAGATGATCGACCAGCCCCAGTTACCGACGATCGCGTGGATGTGTCCCAGCAACCAGAAGATTGGCTGGGCAATGAACCACAGAATGCCGTAGTCGACGGTCAGTTCCAGACCTGGGGATAACTCTTTGAGCACTGCCTGGCTTTTCGGACCGGCGTACAGAACTGCACTGGTCTCGGCTTTTGCACCTGGTGCGACGCTCATTGCCGGGCCGGTATAACCGATGATGTAGTTGCCCTTGCTGTCTTTACGGGTCTGGACGACGTTGTTTTCGCCCTTGGCCGGAATCCAGGCGGTAACGAAGTAGTGTTGCAACCACGCAACCCAACCACCCGTGACCGTTTCCTTCAACTGCGCCTTGTCCATGTCCTTCATGGACACTTTCTTGTACGGCTCGTTACTTGTCCACAGGGCAGCGCCCAGGTAAGTCGCGGTACCGGTGGCGGTGGTGGAGGAAGGATCGCCGCTGGCGTCGCGCTTCAGTTGCGCGAACATCGCACCGGACCAGGGCTGCGCGCTCTGGTTATCGATCAGGTAGGAAACGGTTACGTCATACAGGCCACGTTTCAGGGTGAAACGCTTGATGTAATTGACGCCGTCCTTGCTGAACTTAAGGTCCACGACCAATTGGTCCTGATCGTCAGCCAGTTGATAAGTCTTCTTCTCCGAGGAGTAGACCGGACGACCGGTCGGACTTGCATCCGGGCCGTTGGTACCGATCAGACCGCTTTGCGCCAGGTAAGTCAGTTCACCGCCGTTATCGAACAGCTGGAACGGAATTTCCGGATGGTCCTGGCGACGTGGATATAACGGCAATTTCAGCTGGGCAACATCGCCACCTTGTGGATCGACTGCCAGGTCGAGCACATCCGTTTTGATCTGGATGAGGTCTTTGCTTGCCGCTACTGGTGTTTCAGCAGGTGCAGTTGCACTGGTATCGCTTGCGGCGCGGGGGATGTCGTCACTGACAGAAGCATTATTGCCAGTCGCCGTATCCGGTAGACCCGGTGCGGTAGTACTGGAAGCAACATTCTGAGTCGGCAGGGCAGCCTGGCCATAGTCCTGGTTCCATTTAAGAACCATAACGTAGGACACGATTGCCAGGGCGACGATCAGGATCGTGCGTTTGATATCCATGATTACTCGGCCATCGAAGAAGAACGGGAGGTAGGGATAGATGGAACCGGGTCATAACCACCGGGATTCCACGGATGACAGCGACCTAAACGACGAAAGGCCAGCCAGCCACCGCGCAGAAGGCCATGATTTTCTATGGCTTCGTACGCGTAGCAGGAACAACTGGGGTAGAAACGACAGTGACTGGCCATCAGAGGACTAATGGCATAGCGATAAAACTGGATCGGAACGAGTGCCAGTTTACGCATCGGGACTGTCTACCCCTACAGTTTCGGTTTTGACTGCTGGTACCGGCGAGCTGCGTGCCAGACGCTTCCAGAGTTTGCCGAAATGCTGAATCAATTCGGGGTTTTCTACATCACCCAAACCTTTGCGCGCGACGATAACGATGTCCCAGCCGGCCAGTGAGTCCTGGTTCAGACGGAACGATTCGCGCATCAGACGTTTGAGGCGATTGCGCTCAACGGAGAGTTTTACGCTCTTTTTCCCGATAACCAGCCCGAGACGGGGGTGATCGAGATCGTTGTTGCGCGCAAGGAGCAGGAGATTTTTCCCCGGAACCTTGCCGGTAGGGGAGTCAAAGACTGCCTTGAAATGCCGGGGGGTAAGCAGGCGCTTTTCCCGACTGAAGTCCTGACTCACCTCCAGTGCCGGATTATCAAACTGCCAGACGCGCACGACCTTTGGCGCGACGACGCGACAGGACGGCACGACCGTTCTTGGTAGCCATGCGAGCACGGAAACCGTGGGTACGAGCGCGTTTGATGGTGCTTGGTTGGAAAGTACGTTTCATTGTCGTGTTACCTGATTCGTCCACAACGGGCCGGAATGGCCCCCGTTTTAAGAGACCGGGGATTCTAGAGAAAGCAAGCCTCTAGGTCAATTTCCAACCAGCGTTTCCTTATAAATAGATCTACAGGGGTTTCTCCGGTCCCTGCCCTCCGCTAGATATAGAAATAAAGAAGGAAAGTATTTAAAGCTTTTCTGTAAAGCTTATAAAAGCTAGGCCCGCGATCATCTGTGGATAACTACCTCTAGCCCTTTTAGTACGTGCTGTACAGAGAATGACAACTACAGTGGAAAACAGGGGGCAGCCTGTGCTGCGCTGTCGGATAACCTGTGCGTGAAAAGGCCACTTATCCACAGGTGGGTTATCCACCGAGTTTCGCCCCCACTTGTGCAACGACCTTACGGGTGGTTATCCACAGAGCTTATACACAGACCATTGGTCGAGTTTTTTCCAGCGAAAACCGCGATTCTTATGCGGCAGTGAATAACCTACGTGTGGATAAGTAGGCGTCTGGTCGCTACAATGGCCGCTTGTTTTTGCCTCACCGGCTTTCAACTTAGGGGATATCCGTGTCAGTGGAACTATGGCAGCAGTGCGTGGAGCTTTTGCGCGATGAGCTGCCTGCCCAACAATTCAACACTTGGATCCGTCCGCTACAGGTCGAAGCCGAAGGCGACGAGTTGCGTGTCTACGCACCGAATCGTTTTGTTCTCGACTGGGTAAACGAAAAGTACCTGGGCCGCGTCCTCGAACTGCTGGATGAGCATGGCAATGGCATGACGCCTGCGCTTTCCTTATTAATAGGCAGCAAACGCAGTTCGGCCCCACGTGCCGCTCCCAATGCGCCGCTGGCTGCTGCCGCGTCCCAGGCGCAGGCGGCTCAAACGCCTGTCAGCGCTCCGGCTCCCGCACCGGCGGCCACGCCGACCAAGCGATCGACGCACAAAGTTGCCGAAGTCAGTGAGGAGCCATCCCGCGACAGTTTCGACCCGATGGCGGGTGCGAGTTCTCAACAGGCCCCGGTCCGCTCTGAACAGCGCACCGTGCAGGTTGAAGGTGCGCTCAAGCACACCAGCTACCTGAACCGCACCTTCACCTTCGAGAACTTTGTCGAGGGCAAGTCCAACCAACTGGCCCGGGCTGCGGCCTGGCAAGTCGCGGACAACCCCAAGCACGGTTACAACCCGCTCTTCCTTTATGGTGGTGTGGGCCTGGGTAAAACCCACTTGATGCACGCTGTGGGTAACCACCTGCTGAAGAAGAACCCGAATGCCAAGGTCGTGTACCTGCATTCCGAGCGTTTCGTGGCGGACATGGTCAAGGCGCTGCAATTGAACGCGATCAACGAGTTCAAGCGCTTCTACCGTTCGGTGGACGCGCTGTTGATCGATGACATTCAGTTCTTCGCCCGCAAGGAGCGCTCCCAGGAAGAGTTTTTCCACACCTTCAATGCCCTGCTTGAAGGTGGGCAGCAGGTCATTCTTACCAGTGACCGCTATCCTAAAGAAATTGAAGGCCTGGAAGAGCGCCTCAAGTCTCGATTCGGTTGGGGGCTGACGGTTGCCGTCGAGCCGCCGGAGCTGGAAACCCGCGTGGCGATCCTGATGAAAAAGGCCGACCAGGCCAAAGTCGATCTGCCACACGACGCGGCGTTCTTCATTGCCCAGCGCATTCGCTCCAACGTTCGTGAGCTGGAAGGCGCGCTTAAACGCGTGATCGCCCACTCGCACTTCATGGGCCGCGACATCACCATCGAGCTGATTCGCGAATCCCTGAAAGACCTGTTGGCGCTGCAAGACAAACTGGTCTCTGTGGATAACATTCAGCGCACCGTCGCCGAGTACTACAAGATCAAGATCTCGGACCTGCTGTCCAAGCGTCGTTCACGCTCGGTCGCTCGTCCGCGTCAGGTTGCCATGGCGTTGTCCAAAGAGTTGACTAACCACAGCCTGCCGGAAATCGGCGACGTGTTTGGTGGCCGGGACCACACGACTGTTTTGCACGCCTGCCGCAAGATCAACGAACTCAAGGAATCCGACGCGGACATCCGCGAGGACTACAAGAACCTGCTGCGTACACTGACCACTTGATGAACACCAGCGCAGCTTATTAAGGCAAGGGACTAGACCATGCATTTCACCATTCAACGCGAAGCCCTGTTGAAACCCCTGCAACTGGTCGCAGGCGTCGTCGAGCGCCGACAGACCTTGCCGGTGCTCTCCAACGTGCTGCTGGTTGTCGAAGGCCAGCAACTGTCGCTGACCGGTACCGACCTGGAAGTCGAGCTGGTCGGTCGTGTCCAACTCGAAGAACCTGCCGATCCGGGTTCCATCACGGTGCCTGCGCGCAAGCTGATGGACATCTGCAAAAGCTTGCCGAACGACGCGCTGATCGACATCAAGGTCGACGAGCAGAAGCTTGTGGTGAAGGCCGGCCGTAGCCGCTTTACCTTGTCGACGTTGCCGGCCAACGATTTCCCGACAGTGGAAGAAGGCCCTGGCTCGCTGACCTGCAGCCTGGAGCAAAGCAAATTACGTCGTCTGATCGAGCGCACCAGCTTCGCCATGGCCCAGCAGGACGTGCGTTACTACTTGAACGGCATGCTGCTGGAAGTCTCTGCCGGCATCATCCGCGCCGTGGCAACAGACGGTCACCGCCTGGCCATGTGCTCGATGCAAGCCGATATCGGTCAGCCGGATCGCCACCAGGTCATCGTACCGCGCAAGGGTATCCTTGAGCTGGCGCGCTTGCTGACCGAACCGGACGGCATCGTCAGCATCGTCCTGGGTCAACACCACATCCGCGCCACCACTGGTGAGTTCACCTTCACCTCGAAACTGGTCGACGGCAAATTCCCTGATTACGAGCGCGTTCTGCCAAAAGGCGGCGACAAGCTGGTGCTGGGTGATCGTCAGGCGCTGCGTGAAGCTTTTAGCCGTACCGCGATTCTGTCCAACGAGAAATACCGGGGTATTCGCCTGCAGCTGGCCAATGGCCAGCTCAAGATCCAGGCCAACAACCCGGAGCAGGAAGAAGCGGAAGAAGAAGTGGGAGTCGAGTACAACGGCGGTCCGCTGGAAATCGGCTTCAACGTGAGCTATCTGCTCGACGTACTGGGCGTGATGACCACCGAGCAAGTTCGACTGATCCTGTCCGACTCCAACAGCAGCGCGCTGGTGCAGGAATCCGACAACGACGACTCGGCCTACGTTGTCATGCCGATGCGTCTGTAATCATGCTCAGCAGAAGCTAGATGTCCTTAAGTCGCGTCTCGGTCACCGCGGTGCGCAATCTGCACCCGGTGACCATCTCCCCCTCTCCCCGAATCAACATTCTTTACGGCGCCAACGGCAGCGGCAAAACCAGTGTTCTGGAAGCCATTCACTTGCTGGGGCTTGCCCGTTCGTTTCGTAGCACCCGCTTATTACCGGTCATCCAGTATGAGCAGCTCGCCTGCACGGTGTTTGGTCAGGTGGAGTTGGCCGAGGGTGGGCACAGCGCCTTGGGTATCTCACGAGACCGTCAAGGGGAGTTCCAGATCCGTATTGATGGACAGAACGCCCGCAGCGCGGCGCAACTGGCGGAGATCCTGCCACTGCAACTGATCAACCCCGACAGCTTCCGGCTGTTGGAGGGCGCGCCGAAGATTCGGAGACAGTTTCTCGACTGGGGTGTGTTCCACGTGGAACCGCGCTTCATGTCCACCTGGCAGCGCTTGCAGAAGGCCTTGCGCCAGAGAAACTCTTGGCTGCGGCATGGTACACTTGACGCCGTTTCGCAAGCGGTTTGGGACAGGGAACTGTGCCAGGCCAGCGCTGAAATTGATGAATACCGCCGCGCTTACATCAAAGCCTTGAAACCAGTCTTTGAACAGACCTTGAGCGAATTGGTTGAGCTCGAGGGCTTAACGCTCAGCTATTACCGAGGTTGGGATAAAGACCGCGAGCTGAGTGCAGTGCTCGCCGGTTCCCTACAGCGGGATCAGCAAATGGGTCACACCCAGGCCGGACCACAACGCGCTGATTTGCGCCTTCGACTGGGCGCTCATAACGCTGCCGACATCTTGTCCCGCGGTCAGCAGAAGTTAGTGGTTTGTGCATTGCGGATTGCCCAAGGGCACTTGGTCAGCCAGGCCCGACGCGGTCAGTGTATTTATCTGGTGGATGACCTGCCGTCCGAACTGGACGAGCACCACCGTCGCGCGCTTTGCCGCTTGCTGGAAGACTTACGCTGCCAAGTGTTTATCACTTGTGTAGATCACGAATTATTGAGGGAAGGCTGGCAGACGGAAACGCCAGTCGCTTTGTTCCACGTGGAACAGGGCCGTATCACCCAGACCCACGACCATCGGGAGTGAAGGCATTGAGCGAAGAAAATACGTACGACTCAACGAGCATTAAAGTGCTTAAAGGCCTGGATGCCGTACGCAAACGTCCCGGTATGTACATTGGTGACACCGACGATGGCAGCGGTCTGCACCACATGGTGTTCGAAGTGGTCGATAACTCGATCGACGAAGCTCTCGCCGGCCACTGCGATGACATCAGCATCATCATTCACCCGGACGAATCCATCACCGTGCGCGACAACGGTCGTGGCATCCCGGTAGACGTGCACAAAGAAGAAGGCGTTTCGGCAGCCGAGGTCATCATGACCGTACTGCACGCCGGCGGTAAGTTCGACGACAACTCCTACAAAGTATCCGGCGGTCTGCACGGTGTAGGTGTGTCGGTTGTGAACGCCCTGTCCGAAGAGCTGGTTCTGACCGTTCGCCGTAGCGGCAAGATCTGGGAACAGACCTACATCCACGGTGTTCCGAAGGAACCGATGAAAATCGTCGGCGAAAGCGAAACCACCGGCACCCAGATTCACTTCAAGCCATCCGACCTTACTTTCAAGAACATCCACTTCAGCTGGGACATCCTGGCCAAGCGGATCCGTGAATTGTCCTTTCTCAACTCCGGTGTCGGCATCGTCCTCAAGGATGAGCGTAGCGGCAAGGAAGAGTTGTTCAAGTACGAAGGCGGTCTGCGTGCGTTCGTTGAATACCTGAACACCAACAAGACGCCGGTCAACCAGGTGTTCCACTTCAACATCCAGCGTGAAGACGGCATTGGCGTGGAAATCGCCCTGCAGTGGAACGACAGCTTCAACGAGAACCTGTTGTGCTTCACCAACAACATCCCGCAGCGCGACGGCGGTACTCACCTGGTGGGTTTCCGTTCGGCCTTGACGCGTAACCTGAACACCTACATCGAAGCGGAAGGTCTGGCGAAGAAGCACAAAGTCGCGACCACCGGCGACGATGCCCGTGAAGGCCTGACCGCGATCATTTCGGTGAAAGTACCGGATCCGAAGTTCAGCTCCCAGACTAAAGACAAGCTGGTTTCTTCCGAAGTGAAGACCGCGGTCGAACAGGAAATGGGCAAGTACTTCTCCGACTTCCTGCTGGAAAACCCGAACGAAGCCAAACTGGTCGTCGGCAAGATGATCGACGCGGCTCGCGCTCGTGAAGCGGCGCGTAAGGCCCGTGAGATGACCCGTCGCAAAGGCGCGCTGGATATTGCCGGCCTGCCGGGCAAACTGGCTGACTGCCAGGAAAAAGACCCTGCCCTTTCCGAACTGTACCTCGTGGAAGGTGACTCTGCTGGCGGCTCCGCCAAGCAGGGACGCAACCGTAGGACCCAGGCCATCCTGCCGTTGAAGGGCAAGATCCTGAACGTCGAGAAGGCACGCTTCGACAAGATGATCTCTTCCCAGGAAGTGGGCACCTTGATCACCGCGCTGGGCTGCGGCATTGGCCGTGACGAGTACAACATCGACAAGTTGCGCTATCACAACATCATCATCATGACCGATGCTGACGTCGACGGTTCGCACATCCGTACCCTGCTGCTGACCTTCTTCTTCCGTCAGTTGCCGGAGCTGATCGAGCGCGGCTATATCTACATTGCGCAGCCGCCGCTGTACAAGGTCAAGAAAGGCAAGCAAGAGCAATACATCAAAGACGACGACGCCATGGAAGAGTACATGACGCAGTCGGCCCTGGAAGATGCGAGCCTGCACCTGAACGAGGAAGCACCGGGTATCTCCGGTGAAGCGCTCGAGCGTCTGGTGAATGACTTCCGCCTGGTGATGAAGACTCTCAAGCGTCTGTCGCGCCTGTACCCACAGGAACTGACCGAGCACTTCATCTACCTGCCTGCAGTGAGCATGGAGCAACTGTCCGATCACGCCGCAATGCAGGATTGGTTGGCCCAATACGAAGTTCGCCTGCGCACCGTCGAGAAGTCCGGCCTGGTCTACAAAGCCAGCCTGCGTGAAGACCGTGAACGTAACGTCTGGCTGCCCGAGGTCGAACTGATCTCCCACGGCCTGTCGAACTACGTCACGTTCAACCGCGACTTCTTCGGCAGCAACGATTACAAGACTGTCGTTTCCCTGGGCGCTCAACTGAGCACCTTGCTGGACGACGGCGCGTACATCCAGCGTGGCGAGCGCAAGAAGCCGGTCACCGAGTTCAAGGAAGCGCTTGAATGGCTGATGGCTGAAAGCACCAAGCGTCACACCATCCAGCGATACAAAGGTCTGGGTGAAATGAACCCGGATCAGCTGTGGGAAACCACCATGGACCCAAGCCAGCGCCGGATGCTTAAAGTCACCATCGAAGACGCCATTGGCGCGGATCAGATCTTCAACACCCTGATGGGTGATGCGGTCGAACCACGTCGTGACTTTATCGAAAGCAATGCCCTGGCGGTATCCAACCTGGATTTCTGATCCAGCTTACTTGCCAAAGGAGGCCATCGTTTACGCGGTGGCCTTTTTATTTGCCTGTCGAAATGTTTGTACGATTAATGATCGCTTGCCGCCCCCACACTTTCCAGTCGATACCCATACCCGTAAATCGTCAGCAGTTGCCAACCGCGATCAGCCGTCAGCCCCAGCTTGTTGCGCAGGCGATAAATGTGGGTATCCAGCGGCCGGGAAGACACCATCTCTTCATGGGTCCAGAACCGCTCATAGAGATACTCCCGGGACAGCGGTCGTCCCAGGTTACTGAACAGGCAACGCGCCAGTCGGTATTCCCGCTCGGTCATCCCGATAGATTTGCCGGCGCGGTTTACAGTCAATTCGGCATCATCGAACACCAGGTCATTAAAACTCAGTACTTCGGTCGGTGCCGCACGTTGCAGGCTATGCCGGCGTAACACTGCAGCCACTCTGGCTTTCAGTTCATTGGGTCGAAACGGCTTGCTGACGTAATCGTCGGCGCCCGCATTCAACGCCTGGACGATATCGCTTTCGGCATCGCGGCTGGTCAGCATGATCGCGGCGGGTGGTGCGTCCATGTGTTCGCGGGTCCAGCGCAACAGCGACAGGCCGCTGAAGCCCGGCAACTGCCAGTCGAGGATCAGCAGGTCGAATGTTTCCCGTCGCAGTTGTCGTAACAGGTCTTCTCCCTGCTCGAAGCTGTGCAATGACCAGGTAAGCTCACCCGGTTCGGTCATCTGCCGCAAGGTCTGTTCCACCCTGCGCAGTTCTGCCGGTTCGTCATCCAGTATCGCTACACGCATGTCGTTATTCCTTTGGCGGCCAGCATGTTATCTGACAATACACGTTCGGCTGGAGAGTGAAAGTAAGCCGCTTTCCGTTGGTCGCGTCCGCTATGATTCTTCAAGCGCCCTCCTCTGGGAACTGTGACCCATGAACGAAATCCCCTACATCCATTACGTCAGTATTGACCATGAATAATGAGCGCCGCCGGGAAAGTCGCGAGCCGACTCAAGTCCAAAGGTTATTCCGGCAACTGGTCCGAGAATGGCTGTGGATAAGCTTGCTGTTGTTACCCCTGACGGGCCTGCTTTCCTTCAATGCAGAGACCAGCCACCGAAATGGCTCAGGTGTGTGGGGCGCGTTGTTGTCTGTTTGTCTGGTTGCCTGTGTCTTGGGTTTGTTATTGCTACGTCCGAGGCTGGCGCTCTGGTTGACTGTCGCGGGCATGAGCTGTGCGTTGCTGGCGAGCGTAGGGTTCGCGAAACTGGGCTGGTGGTGGTCCCCTGCAGCAAGTCTGTTGGGCATGCTGTTCGGTTACCTGATCTGGAACTGGCGGCGCTTGAGTGTGGTACTGACCTATTTTGGCTGGGAACTGGAGCGGCTGGACAGCGAGCCGAAGGTCTTTCCGGAGCGTCGCCGTGCACAATTTCCCACTGACGACCCTTTGCAAGGCCAGATCATGGCGCTGGAACAAGCGATGGGTCGAACCCGTGATACCCGCCGCTTTATCGCCGATGGCCTGGAGTATTTGCCGGTCGCCACATTGATCAGTGATCCTCATGGCCGGATTTTGCTGGGTAACCGTAATGCCAGGGATCTGTTCGGCGCCAATCTGGTGGGCGATGACGTTCTGGAGCAATTGGCGAAACTGGGCTATCCGGAACTGGTTGAAGGCCCTCGGCCGCGCTTATCGACGTTGCCGTTGGTGGAGTTCAGGGACTTCAAAGAACGCAGTCTGCGTCTGGAGCGCGCTGCTTTACTGCCGGTGGACGGAGAAACGCCTATCGGCTGGTTATTGAGCCTGACCGACCTCAGCGTTGAGCGTGATGCCGAGGAGCAACGCGGCGTACTGTTACGCTTCTTGTCCCACGATCTGCGGGCGCCCCATTCGGCGATACTCGCCCTGCTCGACGTACACCGACATCAAGCCGTCGGGGACACTCAACTGTTCGATCAGATCGAGTGCCAGGTGCGTCGAGCGTTGGAATTGACTGACGGTTTCGTACAACTGGCCAAGGCCGAATCAGAGGCTTATCAGTTCCAGCCGAGCCTGTTTGCGATGATGGTGCTGGATGTCTTCGATCAAACTTTGACCATTGCGCAGTTGAAGCAGATCGAAATGGTCCATCACCTGGATGATGTCGCGCAGGAAAGCTTGATCATGGCCGATCAGGCGCTACTGACCCGAGCCTTGTTCAATCTGCTGGAGAACGCCATCAAGTACAGCGGCCCCGGCACTCGAATCATTGTGCAGGTCAACTGCGCCGAAGGCTGGCTGATATGCGAGATCATTGACCAAGGCAAAGGCATTGCTGCAGAGGAATTGCCCGAACTGTTCAGCCAGTATCGGCGACTGTCTTCAGCCCAGGGCATCGACGGCGTGGGGTTGGGGTTGTCGATGGTGAAGGCAGTGATGGATCGACATGGCGCAATGATTGAGTGTCAAAGTATGGTGGGTCAAGGCACACGTTTCCGGCTGCACTTTCCCTTGTTCAAGGATTGAAACACTCTATTTTGGCCATAAAAAAACCGGCTATATCAGCCGGTTTTTTTGCGCCCGAAAAAAACTTATGCACCTTTTCCGACGTTTTATGTGTTTATGAAATATGTATATAAATCATAAAGCTACAAGCTAAATACGGCACTTGTAAGCAAAACGATACACAGGTTATCCACAGAATCTCAGACAGCCATTCGATCACTGTCAGCCGGGGCTTGCGTGTCCGGTGGGAGCGAGCCCATTTCCCGTTGCATCTGCTCGTTCCAGGCCTGGACCCGATCGTTCAGCTCGGCGATGGCGCGCGGCCCGCTGCCGTCGGCGTACATGGGTTCACCGATGATCACGGTGATGACGCCCGGCTTCTTCGCCCAACCGGTTTTCGGCCAATATTTGCCTGCATTGTGCGCAATCGGCAGTACCGGGAGCGCAGCGTTGACCGCCAAAGCGGTGCCACCGCGGGAGAATTTTCCGATGGTGCCGTAGGGAACCCGCGTTCCTTCCGGGAAAATCAGCACCCACACGCCATCTTTGAGCAGCTCATCGCCCTTCTTGGCCACGTGTTTGAGTGCAGCTTTGGGATTGTCGCGGTCGATGGCAATCGGTCGCAGCATGGCCATCGCCCAACCGAAGAACGGAACGTAGAGCAGTTCACGCTTGAGCACTTGGCTCAGTGGCTCGAAGTAGGCCGAGAGAAAGAAGGTCTCCCAGGTGCTCTGGTGATTGGACTGAATCACGCAGGGCTGGTCAGGCACGTTTTCTGCGCCTCTGATTTCATGGCTGATGCCCAGAAAGACTTTGCTCAGCCACAAGGCGCAGCGGCACCAGTACACATTGATAAAGCGGTAGCGCGCCTTGAACGGCAGAAAAGGTGCGATAAAAAAGCTCAGGCTGCACCAGAGCAAAGAGCTGGTGCCCAGCAGCAGGTAAAAGAGGAAGGTTCTGATGGCCTGCAGTATCGACATGGCGACATTTACCGTGCGGGCATTGCCCGTCTATATAAGCGCACTCCCGATCAATCCTTGGCCAGGAATATCAGAAGCGCTCAATTGTGGATAAGTTCTGCGGCAATCGCCGCCAGATCGTCAAAAATCAAGGTGCCCACCGGCAGGGTCTTGCCCTGCGTCTTTTCGCCTTTCCCGGTCTTTACCAAAACTGGCTGAGAATCGACGGCCTTGGCGGCTTCCAGGTCACCGAGAGTATCGCCAACGAACCATAGATTGGTCAGCGCTACGTTGTAATGCGCGGCGATGGTTTTCAACATCCCCGGTTTTGGCTTGCGGCAATCGCAACCGTCGTCCGGCCCGTGCGGGCAGTAGACGATCAGCCCGACCTCACCGCCCTGCTCCGCCACCAGCGAGCGCAAGCGCTCGTGCATGGCGTCCAGGGTGGCGATGTCGTAATAGCCGCGAGCGATGCCCGACTGGTTGGTAGCCACCGCTACCGTCCAGCCGGCTTTGCTCAACTGCGCGATGGCTTCGATTGAACCGGGGAGTGGAATCCACTCCTCCACCGACTTGATGTAAGCGTCGGAGTCGTAATTGATCACCCCGTCCCGATCGAGAATCAGCAGTTTCAACAGCAATCCCTCAGCCCAGCAACGAAATGTCGGCGACACCGAGGAACAGCCCACGCAGACGCGCCAGCAACGCATAGCGGTTGGCGCGCACTTTGGCATCTTCGGCATTGACCATCACGGCTTCGAAGAACGCATCCACCGGCTCGCGCAAGGCCGCCAGGCGTGCCAGGGATTCACTGTACTGACGTGCAGCAGCCATTGGCTGTACAGCCTGGTCAGCCTGCTGGATCGCCGAATACAGGGAGAACTCGTTGGCGTTGTCGAAGTACTTGGCTTCCACGACCGCAGGTACAGAGCCCTCTACCTTGCTCAGCAAGTTCGAAACGCGCTTGTTCACCGCGGCCAGGGCAGCGGCTTGCGGCAATTTGCGGAACGCCTCTACCGCTTGGACGCGCTGATCGAAGTCCAGCGCCGAGCCCGGTTTCAGGGCGCGCACCGACAGGTAAGACCCGACATCGACACCCTCGTCTTCGTAACGGGCACGCAGACGGTCGAAGATGAATTCCAGCACCGAGTCGTTCAGGCCGGCAGCCTTGACCTTGGTACCGAAGGCATTCACAGCGAAGGCCACGGCGTCGTTCAAATCGAGGTCGAGTTTCTTGTCGATCAGGATGCGCAATACACCCAGGGCTGCACGACGCAAGGCGTACGGGTCTTTGCTGCCGGTGGGCAGCATGCCGATGCCGAAAATACCGACCAGGGTGTCGAGCTTGTCGGCGATGGCCACGGCCGCACCGGTCAGGGTCGTCGGCAATTCAGCACCGGCACCGCGCGGCATGTATTGCTCGTTCAGCGCCAGGGCGACTTCTTCGGGCTCGCCGTCGTTGAGGGCGTAGTAGTAACCGGCGACACCTTGCATCTCCGGGAACTCACCGACCATCTCGGTCGACAGGTCGCACTTGGACAGCAGGCCGGCACGGGCAGCCCATGCGGCGTTGCCACCAATGCGTTGAGCGATGAACGCGGCGAGTTTGGAAACGCGCTCGGCCTTGTCGTAGACGCTGCCGAGTTTTTCCTGGAACACCACGTTTTGCAGACGCAGGTTGAAGTCTTCGAGTTTCTGCTTCTTGTCTTGCTTGAAGAAGAACTCGGCGTCGGTCAGGCGTGGGCGAACCACTTTCTCGTTACCGGCGATGATCTGCTGCGGGTCTTTGCTTTCGATGTTGGCCACGGTAATGAAGCGTGGCAGCAACTTGCCGTCGGCGTCCAACAGGCAGAAGTACTTCTGGTTGTCCTGCATGGTTGTGATCAGCGCTTCTTGCGGCACGTCGAGGAAACGTTCCTCGAACGAGCACACCAGCGGCACCGGCCATTCCACCAGCGCGGTCACTTCGTCGAGCAAGGCGGGTGGAACGATTGCAGTACCTTCCTGCAGGGTCGCCAGTTCTTCGGTGCGCTTGCTGATCAACGCGCGACGCTCGTTGGCATCGGCCAGTACATAAGCGGCCCGCAGGTCGCTCAAGTAGTTGGCTGGCGAGGTGATGCGCACGCTTTGCGGGTGATGGAAGCGATGACCACGGGAGTCGCGGCCGGCTTTCTGGGCGAGGATCGTGCAATCGATGACCTGGTCACCGAGCAACATCACCAGCCACTGGGTCGGACGCACGAACTCTTCCTTGCGGGCGCCCCAGCGCATGCGCTTCGGGATCGGCAAGTCGTTCAGGGAATCTTCGACGATGGTCGGCAGCAGGCTCAGGGTCGGCTTGCCGGCGATACTTTGGCTGTAGCGCAGTTTCGGGCCGCTTTGATCGATTTCGCTCAGGTCGACGCCGCACTTCTTGGCGAAACCCAATGCCGCTTGAGTCGGATTGCCTTCGGCATCGAACGCGGCCTGGCGTGGTGGGCCGTCGAGATTGATGCTGCGATCCGGCTGCTGGGTCGCCAGCGAGGTGATCAGCACAGCCAGGCGGCGCGGTGCGGCGTAGACGGTTTTGGTCTCGTAGTTCAGGCCGGCGGCTTGCAGGCCCTTGTCGATACCGGCCAGGAACGCGTCGGCCAGGGTGTTCAGGGCTTTGGGTGGCAGTTCTTCGGTGCCCAGTTCAACCAGAAAATCTTGAGCACTCATTGTGCAGCCTCCAGCTTGGCCAGTACTTCATCACGCAGGTCCGGGGTCGCCATCGGGAAGCCCAGCTTGGCGCGAGCCAGCAGGTAGGCTTGCGCAACGGAACGCGCCAGGGTGCGTACGCGCAGAATGTATTGCTGACGCGCGGTCACCGAGATTGCCCGGCGCGCATCCAGCAGGTTGAAGGTATGGGACGCCTTCAACACCATTTCGTAGCTCGGCAACGGCAACGGCTGCTCGAGTTCGATCAGGCGCTTGGCTTCGCTTTCGTAGAAATCGAACAGTTCGAACAGCTTCTCGACGTTGGCGTGTTCGAAGTTGTAGGTCGACTGCTCCACTTCGTTCTGGTGGAACACATCGCCGTAGGTGACTTTGCCCATCGGGCCGTCAGCCCAGACCAGGTCGTAGACCGAGTCCACGCCTTGCAGGTACATGGCCAGACGCTCGAGACCGTAGGTGATCTCGCCGGTCACCGGGTAGCACTCGATGCCGCCCGCTTGCTGGAAGTACGTGAACTGGGTCACTTCCATGCCGTTGAGCCAGACTTCCCAGCCCAGACCCCAGGCGCCCAGGGTCGGCGATTCCCAGTTGTCTTCGACGAAGCGAATGTCGTGGACCAACGGGTCCAGGCCGACGTGCTTGAGGGAACCCAGGTACAGTTCCTGGAAGTTGTCCGGATTCGGCTTCAACACTACCTGGAACTGGTAGTAATGCTGCAGGCGGTTCGGGTTTTCGCCGTAGCGGCCGTCAGTCGGGCGACGACTGGGCTGCACATAAGCGGCGTTCCAGGTTTCCGGGCCAATGGCGCGCAGAAACGTGGCTGTGTGGAAAGTCCCGGCGCCTACTTCCATATCGTAGGGCTGAAGTACCACACAACCTTGCTCGGCCCAGTATTGCTGGAGGGCGAGGATCAAGTCTTGGAAGGTACGCACGGCTGGCGTAGGCTGGCTCACGAAATTCACCTGTTTCTTGGGCTGCGATTTAAAGAGCGGGAGTATACCCGATTCGGTCCTGCGCACGCCCCCTGGAGCCTTATGCCACGCTGCTTTTGGTGTTCCGAAGATCCGCTGTACATGGCTTATCACGATCAGGAGTGGGGTACGCCGCTACGCGATGCGCAGGGATTGTTCGAGTTGCTTTTGCTCGAAGGGTTCCAGGCCGGCCTGTCCTGGATCACCGTATTGCGTAAACGCGAGCGTTATCGAGAGGTAATGTTCGGCTTCGACGTCCAGCGCGTAGCGCAGATGAGCGACGCGGAAATCGATCAATTGATGCTCGATCCGGGGATTATCCGCAATCGGCTCAAACTCAACGCGGCCCGGCGTAATGCCCAGGCCTGGCTGGCGCTGGAGGACCCGGTGGCGTTTCTCTGGTCATTCGTCGGCGGCAAGCCTGTGATCAATCATTTCAAGGATCGCACCGAAGTGCCGGCCGTGACGCCGGTCGCCGTGGAGATGAGCAAAGGATTGAAAAAGGCCGGTTTCACCTTCGTTGGCCCAACCATTTGCTACGCGCTGATGCAGGCTTCGGGCATGGTCATGGACCACACCCGGGATTGCGATCGCTACGCTGTGCTGGCGAACGGCGGTTAGAATAGCCGCCTCGCACACAGCACAAGATCAGGAGTGACCTGTGGATAAGTTTAAAGGCGCCTTGCTGGTAGGCGCTCTGCGGTTGTTTGCCCTGCTTCCGTGGCGGGCAGTGCAGGCTGTGGGCTCGGTCATCGGCTGGTTCATGTGGAAAACCCCCAACCGTTCCCGCGACGTGGTGCGGATCAATCTTTCCAAGTGTTTCCCCGACATGGATCCGGCGGAACGGGAGCGCCTGGTCGGCCAGAGCCTGAAAGACATCGGCAAGTCCCTGACCGAAAGCGCCTGCGCCTGGATCTGGCCGGCTCAGCGCTCGATCGATCTGGTGCGTGAAGTCGAAGGTCTCGACGTATTGAAGGACGCCCTCGCCTCCGGCAAAGGCGTCGTCGGTATCACCAGCCACCTGGGCAACTGGGAAGTGTTGAATCACTTTTATTGCAGCCAATGCAAACCGATCATTTTCTATCGTCCGCCCAAGCTGAAGGCGGTGGATGATTTGCTGCGCAAGCAGCGGGTGCAACTGGGCAATCGGGTTGCCGCCTCCACCAAGGAAGGCATCCTCAGCGTGATCAAGGAAGTGCGCAAAGGGGGGGCCGTCGGGATTCCCGCCGACCCGGAGCCCGCCGAATCCGCCGGGATCTTCGTGCCGTTCTTTGCTACGCAGGCACTGACCAGCAAATTCGTACCGAACATGCTTGCCGGTGGCAAAGCGGTCGGCGTGTTCCTGCACGCGCTGCGGCTGCCGGACGGTTCGGGTTACAAGGTGATCCTCGAAGCCGCGCCAGAAGCCATGTACAGCACCGATACCGAGACATCCTGTGCGGCCATGAGTCAGGTGGTTGAGCGCTATGTCCGGGCTTATCCGAGCCAGTACATGTGGAGCATGAAGCGCTTCAAGAAGCGTCCACCGGGTGAAGAGCGCTGGTATTGACCTCTGATCAGTGGGCCTGACGCTCGAGTTTTTTCAGGAACACCGTCATTTCCTTTTCCGCCTGCTTGTCGCCATGGCCGCGGGCGGCTTCCAGGCCGCGTTCCCAGGCCTGGCGCGCGGCCGGATAATCCGCCAGCGCCAGATGGGCCTTGCCCAGCAGTTTCCAGGCCGCCGAATACTTCGGATCGAACTCGACGCAGCGCTGGAAATGCTCGGCGGCCTTGGCGTTCTCTCCCAGATCCAGGTAACCCTTGCCCAGGCCGAAGCGCAGCAAGGCGTTATCCACACCCTTGGCGAGCATTTTTTCCAGGGATTCGAGCATGGTGGATTCCTTGTTGAGGAGAATCAGGAAGGGACGTTTCGCTGAAAGATAGCTTTCGCGAGCAGGCTCGCTCCCACAGTAGATCTTTAGTGAACGCATATGTACGGCAAAAACTCATTGTGGGAGCGAGCCTGCTCGCGAAAAGGCCCGCCCGGCCACCGCAAATCCCTGATCAGAAGAAGCTGAGTCCCACATGAAACAGCTTTTCCACATCCCGAATATGCTTCTTATCCACAAGAAACAGAATCACATGGTCGCCCGCCGCGATCACGGTGTCGTCGTGGGCGATGATCACCTCTTCGTCGCGAATGATCGCGCCGATGGTGGTGCCGGGTGGCAGGCCGATGTTCTCGATGGATTTACCGATGACCTTGCTCGACTTCGCATCGCCGTGGGCAATGGCCTCGATGGCCTCCGCCGCGCCGCGGCGCAATGAGTGCACGCTGACAATATCGCCGCGCCGCACATGGGCCAGCAACGTGCCAATGGTCGCCAGTTGCGGGCTGATGGCGATGTCGATGTCCCCGCCCTGGATCAGGTCGACATAGGCCGGGTTGTTGATGATCGTCATCACCTTCTTCGCGCCCAGGCGCTTGGCCAGCAAGGACGACATGATGTTGGCTTCGTCGTCGTTGGTCAGGGCGAGGAAAAGATCGGCGTCGGCGATGTTCTCTTCCAACAGCAGATCCCGATCCGAAGCGCTGCCCTGCAGCACCACGGTGCTGTCGAGGGTGTCCGAAAGATGTCGGCAGCGCGTCGGGTTCATCTCGATGATCTTCACCTGGTAACGGCTTTCAATGGCCTCGGCCAGGCGTTCACCGATCTGCCCGCCGCCAGCGATGACAATGCGCTTGTAGCTCTCATCGAGGCGGCGCATTTCACTCATCACTGCGCGTATATTCGCCTTGGCCGCGATGAAAAAGACTTCGTCGTCCGCCTCGATCACCGTGTCGCCTTGGGGCAGGATGGGGCGGTCACGGCGGAAAATCGCCGCGACCCGGGTTTCGACATTCGGCATGTGCTCACGCAATTGCCGCAGTTGCTGGCCCACCAGAGGACCGCCGTAATAGGCCTTGACCGCCACCAGCTGGGCTTTGCCCTCGGCGAAATCGATCACCTGCAACGCGCCCGGATGCTGGATCAGGCGCTTGATGTAGTTGGTGACCACTTGCTCCGGACTGATCAGCACGTCCACCGGAATCGCTTCGTTGTGGAACAGGTCGGTACGGGTCAGGTAGGCCGCTTCGCGAACCCGGGCGATTTTGGTCGGCGTGTGGAACAGCGTGTGGGCGACCTGACAGGCCACCATGTTGGTTTCGTCACTGCTGGTCACGGCCACCAACATGTCGGCATCGTCCGCGCCAGCCTGGCGCAGCACCGTCGGGAGCGAGCCGCGGCCCTGCACGGTGCGGATGTCCAGGCGGTCGCCGAGATCGCGCAGACGATCGCCATCGGTGTCGACAACCGTGATGTCATTGGCCTCGCTGGCCAAGTGTTCCGCCAGCGAACCGCCGACCTGTCCTGCGCCGAGGATGATGATTTTCATCCAGTCACTCCCTTAAACCCGGTTAACCGCGCGCGGCGGCGATCTTGATCAGCTTGGCGTAGTAGAACCCGTCGTGGCCGCCTTCCTGGGCCAGCAACTGGCGACCGTGGGGCTGCTTGATGCCAGCCTGACTGGCAATGTCGAGTTCGCGGGCACCTGGCGTACGGGCAAGGAAGGCCTCGATCACTTCGGTGTTCTCGGTCGGCAGCGTGGAACAGGTGGCGTAAAGCAGGATGCCGCCCACTTCCAGCGTTATCCACATGGCGTCCAGCAACTCACCCTGAAGCACCGCCAATGCGGCGATGTCATCGGGTTGGCGGGTCAGCTTGATGTCCGGGTGACGACGAATCACACCGGTGGCCGAGCACGGTGCATCCAACAGAATGCGTTGGAAGGGTTTGCCATCCCACCAGGTCGCGATGTCGCGGCCGTCGGCAGCGATCAGTTCAGCGCTCAGGCCCAGGCGTGCGAGGTTCTCGCGCACCCGCACCAGGCGCTTGGCTTCCAGATCGACACCCACGACGCCGGCCAGTGCGGGTTCGGCTTCAAGGATGTGGCAGGTCTTGCCGCCCGGTGCGCAGCAGGCGTCCAGCACGCGCTGACCCGGTGCCAGATCCAGCAGATCGGCGGCCAGTTGGGCTGCCTCGTCCTGCACGCTGATCCAGCCTTCGGCAAAACCCGGCAGGCTGCGTACGTCGGCCGCGGCGTCGAGGATGATGCCATCCGGACTGTAGACGCACGGCGTGGCGGCGATGCCGGCTTCGCTCAGCAAACCAAGGTAGGCGTCGCGCCCGTGATGGCGACGGTTGACCCGCAGAATCATCGGCGGATGCGCATTGTTTGCCGCGCAAATGGCTTCCCATTGTTCAGGCCAGAAGGCCTTGAGGGATTTTTGCAACCAGCGCGGGTGAGCGGTACGCACGACCGGGTCGTGTTCCAGTTCGGCAAGCAACGCTTCGCTTTCCCGTTGCGCGCGGCGTAAAACAGCATTCAGCAGTGCCTTGGCCCAGGGCTTTTTCAGCTTGTCCGCGCAACCTACGGTTTCGCCAATGGCGGCGTGGGCCGGCACCCGGGTATAGAGCAGCTGATAGAGGCCGACCAGCAGCAACGCCTCGACATCGGCGTCGGCTGCCTTGAACGGTTTCTGTAACAACTTTGCCGCCAGCGCCGACAAACGCGGCTGCCAGCGAGCGGTGCCGAACGCCAGGTCCTGGGTGAAGCCGCGATCACGGTCTTCGACCTTGTCCATTTGTGTCGGCAGAGAACTGTTGAGTGAGGCTTTTCCGTTAAGAACAGCAGCCAGTGCCTTGGCGGCGGCCAGACGTGGATTCATTGAGCGTCCGCCGTTTGACCGAGGACGGTGCCGACGGCGAACTTCTCCCGACGGCTGTTGAACAAGTCGCTGAAGTTCAGCGCTTTGCCGCCGGGCAATTGGAGGCGGGTCAGACACAGAGCCTGCGCGCCGCAAGCGACGATCAAGCCGTCTTTGCTGGCGCTGAGGATTTCTCCGGGTGTGCCCTGCCCTTCGGCGAGGCTCGCGGCCAAAACTTTCAGCGCTTCGCCGTTCAGCGTGCTGTGGCAGACCGGCCATGGATTGAAGGCACGAACCAGGCGTTCCAGTTCAACCGCCGGACGGCTCCAGTCGATGCGCGCTTCATCTTTGTTCAATTTGTGCGCGTAGGTGGCGAGGCTGTCGTCCTGCACTTCGCCGTCCAGCGTGCCCGCAGCGAGCGCCGCAATCGCCTGGATAACGGCGGGTGGACCCATCTCGGCCAGACGGTCGTGCAAGCTGCCGCCGGTGTCTTCACCGGTGATCGGCGTAGTGACCTTGAGTAGCATCGGCCCGGTATCGAGACCGGCTTCCATGCGCATCACGGTCACGCCGCTTTCACTGTCGCCGGCTTCGATCGCGCGCTGGATCGGTGCCGCACCACGCCAGCGTGGCAGCAGGGAGGCGTGGCTGTTGATGCAACCCAGGCGCGGAATATCCAGCACCACCTGTGGCAGGATCAGGCCGTAAGCGACCACCACCAGCAAATCCGGCTTCAACGCGGCCAGTTCGGCCTGGGCGTCCTCGTTGCGCAGGCTTGGCGGTTGCAGCACCGCGATAGAGTTTTCCAGAGCCAGCTGCTTGACCGGGCTTGGCATCAACTTTTGCCCGCGGCCCGCCGGACGGTCCGGCTGGGTGTAGACCGCGACAATCTCGTAAGGGCTGTCGAGCAAGGCCTTGAGGTGTTCGGCGGCGAATTCCGGGGTGCCGGCAAAGACAATGCGCAGTGGCTCAGTCATGGGAGCGATCTCTGAAAAGAAAAAGGCTTGCCGCAGCAAGCCTTTGGAAGAAGGGCATCAAGCGTTCTGGCGATGGAGCTTTTCCAGTTTCTTCTTGATTCGGTCGCGTTTGAGCGTGGACAGGTAGTCGACGAACAATTTGCCGTTGAGGTGGTCGCATTCATGCTGGATGCACACGGCGAGCAGGCCTTCGGCGATCAGTTCGTAAGGCTGGCCGTCGCGGTCCAGGGCCTTGACCTTGACCTTCTGCGGGCGATCGACGTTTTCGTAGAAGCCCGGCACCGAGAGGCAACCTTCCTGATACTGTTCCATCTCGTCGGTCAGGGTTTCGAACTCGGGGTTGATGAACACCCGCGGTTCGCTGCGGTCTTCGGAGAGGTCCATGACGACGATACGTTTATGCACGTTGACCTGGGTCGCGGCGAGGCCGATGCCTGGCGCTTCATACATTGTTTCAAACATATCGTCGACCAACTGACGCACTTCGTCGTCCACTACGGCCACTGGTTTGGCGATAGTGCGCAGGCGCGAATCGGGGAATTCGAGGATGTCTAAAATGGCCATAAGCTCAATTGCTGCACGTGTGAGGTAAAGTCGGGTCGATGGCCTGGCGGGTCCGAAGATGCCGGCTACCGTTGTGAAACGTAGCTCCCTTGCACAAGCAAGCCGGGAGCGAGCCACGAGGGCTCTGGCGTTTCACGCGAACGCACATAATAAAGGGATTCACCGCATGAGGAAATCACTACTCGCCCTGCTGCTCCTGGCCTCGGCCGGTTTTGCGCACGGGCAAGTGCAACTCAGGGAAGGTTTTCCACAGCAATACACGGTTGTCACGGGGGACACACTCTGGGACATATCGGGCAAATACCTGCGTGAGCCGTGGAAGTGGCCCGAGCTCTGGCAGGCCAATCCGCAGATCGAGAACCCCAATCTGATCTATCCCGGCGATACGCTGTCACTGGTGTACGTCAACGGCCAGCCGCGCCTGACCCTCAATCGCGGCGCTTCCCGGGGCACCATCAAGCTCTCGCCACGCATCCGCAGCAGCCCGGTGGCCGACGCCATCCCGAGCATTCCACTGCAAGCGATCAACAGCTTTTTGCTGAGCAACCGCATCGTCGACAAGGCCGAGGACTTCGACAAGGCGCCGTATATCGTCGCAGGCGATGCCGAGCGGGTGCTCAGTGGCACCGGTGATCGCATTTTCGCCCGCGGACACTTCGACCCGGATCAGCCGGTCTACGGCATCTTCCGTCAGGGCAAGGTCTATACCGACCCCGAGAGCAAGGAGTTTCTCGGGATCAATGCCGACGATATCGGCGGTGGCGAGATTGTGGCCACCGAAGGCGACGTCGCCACCCTGGCGCTGCAACGCACGACGCAGGAAGTGCGGCTCGGCGACCGCCTGTTCAGCAGCGAGGAGCGGTCCATCAACTCGACCTTCATGCCCGGTTCGCCAAAAACCGAAATCAACGGCTTGATCATCGACGTGCCGCGCGGGGTTACCCAGATCGGCGCGCTGGATGTGGTCACGCTCAACAAGGGCCAACGCGATGGCCTCGCCGAAGGCAACGTGCTGGTGGTGATGAAAACCGGCGAAACGGTACGGGACCGGATCACCGGTCAACCCGTGAAAATTCCTGATGAGCGTGCGGGTTTGCTGATGGTGTTCCGCACTTACGACAAGCTCAGCTACGGGCTGGTGCTCAATGCTTCGCGCTCGCTGGCGGTGATGGACAAGGTACGAAATCCGTAAGCAGGCTCCACAAGTTACCAACAGAGTTATCCACAGCTTGTTCCCGTTCGAACGGGGCTTATAACGATCAAGGATGATCCATGTCGCTATCTGGTGTTTCACCGGTTTCCCCTGCGGAACTGGAAGCTCGATTACGTCTGCACCGTTTGCCTGAACTTGGCCCTGCGCGTTTCAAGATATTGATCGAGGCCTTCGGTTCGGCGTCCAAAGCCATCAGCGCGCCGGCGAGTGCCTGGCGTGCGCTGGGCCTGCCCCTTGCATGCTCGGAGGCCAGGCGCTCCAGTGAAATTCGCGACGGCGCCAGCCATGCATTGGCCTGGCTAGAGCGTCCGGGCCAGCATTTACTGATGTGGGACCAGCCCGACTACCCGGCGTTGCTCGCTGAAATCAGCGATGCGCCGCCGCTGTTATTCGTCGCAGGCGATCCAGGCATTCTGGAAAAACCGCAGCTGGCGATGGTCGGCAGTCGTCGCGCCTCCCGGCCCGGCATGGACACCGCCGCCGCGTTTTCCCGTAGCCTGGCGAGTGCCGGTTTTGTCATCACCAGCGGCCTGGCACTCGGAATTGATGCCGCTGCGCATCAGGCGGCAATGGACGTGGGCGGGCGAACGGTCGGGGTACTTGGCACGGGACTTGAAAAGTTTTATCCACAGCGCAATCGACGGCTGGCCGAGGCCATGATTGCATCGGGCAGCGCAGTGCTTTCCGAGTTTCCGCTGGATGCTGGCCCTACCGCCAGCAACTTCCCGCGGCGCAACCGGATCATCAGTGGTTTGTCACTCGGGGTACTGGTGGTCGAGGCGAGTGTCGCCAGCGGTTCGTTGATCACCGCGAGGCTGGCGGCGGAGCAAGGTCGTGAGGTTTATGCGATTCCCGGATCGATTCATCATCCCGGCGCCCGCGGTTGTCATCAATTGATCCGCGACGGCGCGGTGCTGGTGGAAACCATCGAGCATATCCTCGAAGCCTTGCGCGGCTGGCAACGGTTGCCGTTATCCACCGAGACGCCGTCGACTGCCGCCATCCATCCACTGCTTGTGCTGCTCCACGCGGCGCCCCACACCAGCGAGGCGCTGGCAGAGGCCAGCGGCTGGACCTTGCCCAAAGTGCTGGTCGCGCTGACGGAACTGGAAATGGATGGCCGGGCGGTTTGCGAAAGCGGGCGCTGGTTTGCGCGGGTTAGCTAGGTTTTATAAGGAAGCAAGGTAAACTGCGCAGAGCCTTATTCCGGAGAGTTTTTCATGGTCAACAGTTGGCGTGTGCAACAAGCCGCACGAGCCATTCGCGCAGGCGCGGTGATTGCGTATCCAACCGAAGCGGTCTGGGGCCTGGGTTGCGACCCTTGGGACGAAGAAGCGGTAGATCGTCTGCTGTTGATCAAGGGACGGTCGGTGGAAAAAGGCCTGATTCTGGTCGCCGATAATATCCGCCAGTTCGACTTCCTCTTCGAAGACTTCCCCGAGTTGTGGATGGACCGCATGGCCAGCACTTGGCCGGGGCCGAATACCTGGCTGGTGCCGCACCAGAATCAGTTGCCGCAGTGGATCACGGGCGTGCACGAGACTGTGGCGCTGCGGGTGAGCGATCACCCGCAGGTGCGGGATTTGTGTGCGTTGGTGGGGCCGCTGGTGTCGACTTCGGCCAACCCTCAGGGCCGACCGGCGGCGCGGACGCGGATTCGCGTCGAGCAGTATTTCCGGGGGCAGCTTGATCTGGTGCTGGGTGGGAATCTGGGTGGGCGCAAGAATCCGAGCGTTATTCGAGACCTGGCGACTGGAAACGTAATTCGCCCGGATTGAGACCGCGTTATCGTTCTTCGCGGGCAAGCCTCGCTCCTACAGGTCTGTGTCCTACGCAGAATATGTGTACGACACAGACCTGTAGGAGCGAGGCTTGCCCGCGAAGAGGCCCTCAAGGCAACAGAATAGTTGAACCGGTCGTACGCCGCGCCGACAACTCTGCCTGAGCCTTAGCCGCTTCAGCCAGTGGATACTTCTGGCTGATGTCCACCTTCAGCTTCCCGCTGATGATCATCTCAAACAGTTCATCCGCCATTCGCTGCAGATTTTCCGCAGTGTTGGCGTAGGTCGCCAGGGTCGGCCGGGTCACGTACAGCGAGCCCTTCGCCGACAAAATCCCCAGGTTCACCCCGTCTACCGCGCCTGACGCATTGCCGAAACTCACCACCAGGCCACGTGGAGCAACGCTGTCGAGCGAGGTCAGCCAGGTGTCCTTGCCGACGCCGTCGTACACCACCGGGACTTTTTTGCCGTCAGTCAATTCCAGCACGCGTTGTGCGACGTTTTCATGGCTGTAGTCGATGGTGGCCCAGGCGCCGTTGGCCTTGGCCAGCGCGGCTTTCTGCGGTGAACTCACCGTGCCGATCAACTTCACGCCCAAGGCCTTGGCCCATTGGCACGCCAGGGAGCCGACACCGCCGGCCGCAGCGTGGAACAAAATGGTTTCGCCGCCCTTGAGTTCGTAGGTCTGGCGCAGCAGGTACTGCACGGTCAGGCCCTTGAGCATCACGCCTGCGGCCTGTTCAAAGCTGATCGCGTCCGGCAGAAGCACCAGATTGGCTTCGGGCAATACATGAACGTCGCTGTAGGCGCCTAGCGGGCCGCTGCCGTAAGCCACGCGATCACCGACCTTGAACCGGGTCACTTCGCTGCCCACCGCCTCGACTACGCCCGCGCCTTCGGAGCCCAGGCCCGATGGCAGGGACGGCGGCGGATAAAGACCGCTGCGATAATAAGTGTCGATGAAGTTCAGGCCGATGGCCTTGTTGCTCACGCGAACTTGCTGCGGGCCGGGCTCGGCGGGCTGGTAATCGACATACTCGAGCACTTCGGGGCCGCCATGGGCGCGGAACTGGATACGCTTTGCCATCAGAACTCTCCTTGGGTCTTGGCTTCTAGAGTTGTTGCGTCAAGCGCCCTATCGAACGCCCAAGCTTGATCTTCGTCAACTGCGAAGGGTGCACCTGCGATGTTATGCTACGCGCCCATTTGCGCCGGCCCCCGCTCCGATGGAGCGCCGCGTCGCTTTGCCCGATTCAAGGTGATGAAATGACGACCCGCACCGAGGCCGTAAAAGCCTACCTGCTCGACCTGCAAGACCGCATTTGCGCTGTTCTGGAAGCTGAAGACGGCGGTGCGCATTTCGTCGAAGATGCCTGGGCCCGGCCTGCCGGCGGCGGCGGTCGCACCCGGGTGATCGAAAACGGCACGGTCATCGAAAAAGGCGGCGTCAACTTTTCCCACGTCTTCGGTAGCGGTCTCCCGCCTTCCGCCAGCGCCCATCGACCAGAGCTGGCAGGCCGTGGCTTCGAAGCCCTGGGCGTGTCGCTGGTCATTCACCCGCACAACCCGCATGTGCCGACTTCCCACGCCAACGTGCGCTTTTTCATCGCGGAAAAAGAAGGTGAAGAGCCGGTCTGGTGGTTCGGTGGCGGCTTCGACCTGACGCCTTATTACGGCAATGAAGACGACTGCGTGCACTGGCACCGCGTCGCCGAGCAGGCTTGTGCGCCGTTCGGGCCGGACGTTTATTCGCGCTACAAGGCCTGGTGTGACAGCTACTTCCATATCAAGCATCGCCACGAGCCACGGGGCATCGGTGGTCTGTTCTTCGATGACCTGAACGAGTGGGACTTTGACACCAGCTTCGCCTTCATGCGGGCCATTGGTGATGCATTCATCGATGCGTACCTGCCGATCGTGCAGCGCCGCAAAAATGACGCATTCAGCGCGAAACAGCGCGAATTCCAGGAGTTCCGGCGTGGCCGCTACGTCGAATTCAACCTGGTCTACGACCGCGGTACGCTCTTCGGCCTGCAGTCGGGCGGGCGCACCGAGTCGATCCTGATGTCCCTGCCGCCGCAGGTTCGCTGGGCCTATGACTGGAAAGCCGAGCCGGGCAGCGAAGAAGCGCGCCTGACCGAGTACTTCCTGCAAGACCGCGATTGGTTGGCCAAAGGTTGAGTTCAGTTTCGTCGGGGATTGCGCCAAGATCGCAGCCTGCGGCAGCTCCTACAGGTGAGGTGTGTTGATGGATCGTTACGTCGTATTCGGTAATCCGATTGGCCACAGCAAGTCGCCGTTGATCCACCGTCTGTTTGCCGGGCAAACCGCGCAAAAACTTGACTACAGCACCTTGCTGGCACCGCTCGACGACTTTTGTGGCTGTGCCCGGGCGTTTTTCCTCGAAGGTCGCGGGGCGAATGTGACGGTGCCGTTCAAGGAAGACGCCTATCGCCTGGCGGACAGTTTGACGGAGCGGGCGCAACGGGCCGGCGCGGTGAACACCCTGAGCAAACTGGCCGATGGCAGTCTGTTGGGTGACAACACCGATGGCGCCGGACTGGTGCGGGACCTGACGGTCAATGCCGGGTTCAGCCTCAAGGGCAAACGCATCCTGCTGCTGGGTGCCGGCGGCGCGGTGCGCGGTGCGCTGGAGCCATTGCTGGCCGAGCAGCCCGCGTCGGTGATCATCGCCAACCGCACGGTGGAAAAAGCCGAGTTGCTGGCGGAGTTGTTCGCTGACCTGGGGCCGGTGTCGGCCAGTGGTTTCGATTGGTTGCAGGAACCGGTGGACCTGATTATCAATGCGACGTCCGCGAGCCTGTCAGGCGATGTACCACCGATTGCCAGCAGTTTGATCGAGCCGGGCAAGACGGTCTGCTATGACATGATGTACGGCAAGGACCCGACTGCGTTTTGCCGTTGGGCCAGTGAACATGGCGCGGCGGTGGCGATGGATGGCCTGGGGATGCTCGCCGAACAGGCGGCGGAAGCGTTCCTCCTGTGGCGCGGTGTGCGGCCGGATACCGTGCCAGTGCTGGCCGAACTCCGCCGCCAACTCGCCGCATAACCCTGTAGGAGCTGGCTTGCCAGCGAAGGCGGTCTATCAGTTAATACAAGTGTCGACTGACATATCGCCTTCGCTGGCAAGCCAGCTCCTACAGTTTGATCGCCGACGAGCACGCGATGTATGTTCGCCCAAATCCCCGCAGGAGGGGGCGGTCTTTCAATCCTCAAACCGGATCGGGCATTTCTCCGCGCCTTCCAGTTTTCTCAACTCCTCCACCACCGGTGGTCTCGCCCCGCGCAGGGTCAAGCTGCGATCCTGCTGCAACAGCCGCCGTGCTTCCTGGTGCAGCATTTCCACGCCTGAATAGTCGATGAAGTTGATGTGTTGCGCCTCGATCACCACGCGTGCGCCGTGCATCCGTTGCAGGCGCACTTGCAGGTAATGGCTGGCGCCGAAAAAGATCGACCCGCCGACTCGCAGAATGTCTTCATCCCCGTCGCGCCAATGCTGCACCCGCGGTTGCGAAGTGCGTTTGAGGTAGAAAAACAGCGAAGCCAACACGCCGGCGTAGATTGCCGTCTGCAGTTCCAGCAGCAGTGTGGCGATACAGGTCAGCGTCATCACCAGAAACTCGGCGCGGCTGACCCGCAACAGCGCGCGGATCCCGCGATGGTCCACCAGTCCCCAGGCGATCAACAGAATGCTGCCGGCCATGGCCGGGATGGGGATGTGCGCAATCAAGCCCGCGCCAAAAATCGCAAACAGCGCCACCCACAACGCCGAAAAAACCCCGGCCAGCGGCGAGCAGGCGCCGGCTTCGTAGCTCAGGCCCGAGCGCGTGAAGGAACCGGCTGACAGCGAGCCGGAAAAGAACGCTCCCACCATGTTCGATACACCCTGGGCGCGGACTTCCTGATTGGCGTCGAGCAGTTGCTGCGAACGGGCCGACAAGGAACGGGCAATCGACAGGCTCGTTACCAGCCCGAGCATCCCGACCGCTACGGCGCTGGGCAGCAGACGCAGGATCAGGTCCAGGTCCAGCGGCAGTGGGCTGAAGGGGGGCAGTCGCCCGACGAATGCGCTGACCAGCTTCACGTGACCGAACATCGCCGGCCAGAGCCAGACCATCAGCCCACTCAGGACCAGGGTGATCAATAAGGTCGGCCAGCGTCGCAGCAGCAATTTCAGGATCACGCCCACTCCTACTGTCGCCAACCCCAACGCCAACGAAGGTTTATCCACTTCGCCCAGGTGCTTGAACACCATCACAAAGCTGTCCAGCGCCGTCGCCTGGTTGGGCACGTCCAGCCCCAGCAGGTTTGGCAGTTGGCCGATGGCGATCACCACCGCTGCGCCGAGGGTGAAACCCAACACCACCGAGTGCGAGACGAAATTCACCAAGGCGCCAAAACGCAGCAATCCCAGCAGCCACTGGAAAATGCCGGCGAGCAGTGTCAGTAACAGGATGAGGGTGACGTAGTCCTCTGACGCGGGAACGGCCAGAGGACTGACGCTGGCGTACAGGACGATGGAGATGGCCGCCGTAGGGCCGCAGATCAGGTGCCAGGACGAACCCCACAGACAGGCGATCAGCACCGGGATGATGGCGGCATACAAGCCATACTCCGGTGGGAGGCCGGCAATCAGGGCGTAGGCGATGGATTGCGGCAAAGCGAGAATGGCACCGCTGAGGCCGACGATCAGGTCACGGCCGACGCTGGCACGGGTCTGCCGCGGCAGCCAGGTAAGGAAGGGGAAGAGAGAATGGCGGCTGGGGAAGGCCATGGGTCCTCGCGGTGGATGACTGCAAAAAACATCAGGGTGGTGTTTCAGTTGTCATGGCGCAAGGTCAAAAATCGATTCGCGAGCCGGCTCGCTCCCACAGGGAAATGCGCGGTCCTGTGGGAGCGAGCCGGCTCCGGGCGGCGTTCCGACGATGGCGTCAGTCGAACCTTACAGCTTGGCTTTGACCGCCGGCAATGCATCCTTCCCGTCCACGGTCTTCACCCCGTCCAGCCATTTATCCAGCACCGCCGGGTTGGCCTTGATCCAGGCCTTGGCTGCATCGGCATTGCTGATTTTCTTGTTCACCACCTCAGCCATGATGCTGTTCTCCATCTCCTGGGTGAACCTCAGGTTGGTGAGCAATTTGCCAACGTTCGGGCAGGCCTGTGCATAACCTTTGCGTGTCAGGGTATGAACGCTGCCGGTATCACCGAAATACTTCTCGCCGCCTTTGAGGTAATGCATTTTCAGCTGCACGTTCATCGGGTGCGGGGTCCAGCCGAGGAAGGTCACGAACTTCTGCTTTTTCACCGCGCGGGAGACTTCGGCCAGCATGGCCTGCTCGCTGGACTCGACCAGCTTCCATTGACCCATGTCGAAGTCGTTCTTCTTGATCATGTCCTGCAAGGAGATGTTGGCCGGAGCGCCCGAGCCGATGCCATAGATCTTCTTGTCGAACTTGTCGGCGTACTTGTTCAGATCGGCAAAATCATGCACACCCGCGTCCCAGACGTAATCGGGGACGGCGAGCGTGAACTCGGTGCCTTCGAGGTTCTTCGCCAATTGAGTGACATCGCCCGTGGCCACGAACTTATCGTAGAAGCCCTGCTGCGCTGGCATCCAGTTACCCAGAAACACGTCCACCTGGCCATCCTTGAGACCGCCAAAGGTGATCGGCACCGCCAGGGTGTCGACCTTGGCCTTGTAGCCCATGCCGTCCAGCAGAAAACCGGTGATGGCGTTGGTCGCGGCAATGTCGCTCCAGCCGGGGTCGGCCATCTTCACGGTGTCGCAGCTTTGCTCGGCGAACGCCGAGGCGCTGCCCAGCGCCAGGAGCCCTACCGTCAGTACTGTGGATAACCTTTGCATGGACTTCCCCTTAACATTATTGGTTTTGGCAGGGTTGTGGATAACGGGCTTTGCGCTCCAGATCATCAAGGTCGATGTGGTTGCGCATGTATTGCTGACTGGCGTCCACCAGTGGCTGGTGATCCCAGCTCTTCAGCTTGCCGATGGTCAGCGCTTGGGCGACAAAACGCCGACGACGCTGGCTCGCGAGCACCTGTTGGTGGATCGCCGGGATATTCCATTTGGCCCGCGCTTCGGCGAGAAATTCCTCGAACAGCTGCAGATGTTGTGGCGACCGGCTGAGTTCTTCCTGTTCACGCGGGTCGTTGTGTACGTCGAAGAGTAGGCAAGGGTCGTCTTCGCTGTAGATGAATTTATAAGCGCCGCGACGAATCATCATCAGCGGGCTGATGGTGCCCTCAGCCATGTACTCGCCAAAGACTTCATCGTGACCGCCCTGCCCTTGCAGGTGCGATACCAGCGAGCGACCGTCCAGTGGCAAGCCTGGTTCCAGTGAGCCGCCAGCCAATTCCACGAAGGTCGGCAACAGATCGGCGGTGGATACCGCTGCGCTGACCCGGCCAGCGCCGAATTGCCCGGGTGCACTGATCAGCAGCGGTACCCGTGCCGCCATTTCGAACCAGTGCATTTTGTACCAGAGCCCACGTTCGCCGAGCATGTCACCGTGGTCGCCGGAGAATACGATGATGGTGTCATCGATCAGGCCGGTTTCTTCGAGGGTTTGCAGGAGTTTGCCGACATTGCTGTCGATATAGCTGCAAGCACCGAAGTAAGCGCGGCGCGCATCGCGGATTTTATCCACAGGCAGTGGTTTGTCCCACAGGTCATAAACTTTCAATAAGCGCTGGGAGTGCGGATCCAGTTCGGTCTGGGCCGGGGTTTCGGGCAATGGGATGTCGGCGTTGGCGTACATATCCCAAAACGCTTTAGGAATGGTGTACGGATCATGTGGGTGAGTCATTGAAACGGTGAGGCAGAAAGGCTTGTCGCCATCCTCACGGATGTGGTCGAACAGGTATTGCTGGGCCTTGAACACCACCTCTTCATCAAAATCCAGCTGATTGGTGCGCACGCACGGCCCGGCCTGCAGTACCGAGGACATGTTGTGGAACCAGGTCGGACGCACGTCCGGTTCATCCCAGTTCACCGACCAGCCATAGTCGGCGGGGTAAATATCGCTGGTCAGGCGTTCTTCATAACCGTGCAACTGATCGGGGCCGCAGAAATGCATCTTGCCGGACAAGGCCGTGCGGTAACCGAGTCGACGCAAGTAATGGGCATAAGTCGGTACATCGGCGGGGAAATCGGCTGCGTTGTCGTAGGCGCCAATCTTGCTCGGCAACTGACCGCTGACCAGGGTAAACCGCGATGGCGCGCAGAGCGGGCTGTTGCAATAAGCGGCGTCGAACACCACGCCTTCGGCGGCGAGGCGGCTCAGGTTGGGCAATTTGATGGGCGAAGGGCCGTAGAACGGCAACATTGGCGCGGCCATCTGATCGGCCATGATGAAAAGAATATTCTTGCGCTTCATGTGATCGCGGCATTCCATAGTGAATATTTATGCGAGAGTGCTGGGATCGAGCATGGAGTCCGCCTACTTTGTGGTAAAGCCCATGCGCGGCAATGACTAGGATAAGCACAGCTTATGTATGACGCCCTTGGTGATTTGTCTCTGGATCTACTGCGCGCCTTCGAAGCCGCAGCCCGTCAGCGTAGTTTCACCGCCGCGGCGGTGGAGCTCGGCACGACGCAGCCGGCCATCAGCCAACAGATCAAACGATTGGAAGAACAGTTGGGAACGCGGCTGTTCGATCGGATCTATCGCGGCATCGAATTGACCGAGGCCGGGACAATACTTTTTCAGCAGGTTCAGGCAGGTTTGCAGAATATAGACGCTGGATTGAGTGCGATCAGTGCACAGCATCAGCACGAGGTGTTGCAGGTCGCCACCGATTTTGCCTTTGCCGCCTATTGGCTGATGCCGCGACTGCATCGGTTTCACGCCGCCAACCCTCAGGTCGATGTCAGCCTGGTCACCAGCGAACGCAGTCTCAACATGCTGCGCACCGATATCGATGTGGCGGTGTTGTTCGGTGATGGCCGATTCAAACAGGGTGAAAGCCATTGGCTGTTCAGCGAGGAAGTGTTCCCCGTGTGCAGCCCGCTGCTATTGAAGGATCGCCCCCTGCCCTTGCCGGTTCAGACATTGCTGGAATTTCCATTGCTGCACCTGCGCGGCGAAAACAGCAGCAACTGGTTCGACTGGAGCGGCGTATTTCGCGAGCTGGGTCTCTCGTCGGCGCCAGCACCGGGGCAATTGCGCTTCGACAATTACACCTTGCTGATTCAAGCGGCGATTGGCGGACAAGGCGTTGCGATCGGCTGGCGGCACCTTGTGGATAACTTGCTGGCGCAAGGCTTGTTGTGTCGCCCGATTGCTGAATCGGTGATTTCCAGGCTGGGTTATTACGTGGTCCTGCCACAACGCAAACGGCGTGGGCCGTTGATTCAACTGTTCGTGGACTGGTTGATGGCCGAGCAGGCCAGCAGTGCGCAATCACTTAACGGCTTGCCTCTACCCTCGATTGCCGTGTGATAGCGATCTGTTACGGTTCTGACGTCGCAATGAAATTCACATGCTCACCAATGTGCAAATTCAGGTGCAATTCATCGGCAATCCCGATCGCTACCCGGTTCAACCGGGCCAGCGGTTCGGCCAGACCCGGTTCCAGGCTGCTGCTGACGTGGCTGAAATGTTCGATCGTCAGCCCTGGCACCCCCCGCGGCGCATTCACCAGCGTCCAGTGCAAGGCACTGCTTTGCAGGGCCTCGCGGATTTCTTCGGCGGCATGGCGCTCCAGTTGATCCTCGATCTCCGGATCATCCAGCACCTCGAAATCGCCCACCAGAAACAGCCGGGCAATACCGGCAGCCTGCATACCGGCGATCAATGCATCCACTGCCAGCACCTGTTCGACGGGGCCCGGCACGATGGTTTTTTCCACATGCTCGCTATTGAACGGCAGACCCGGTGCATCCAACAGACAAACGACCGCAGAGCTCCCGGCTACGCTTTGCTTGACTCGCTGCGCGTCGAACAGATCGCCGGTCTTGGTCCGCAAACCCGGGCGCGGCGCGAGCGCGGTGAGGTCATCGAGAATGGCGATCACTTCATGCTGGCGCCGTAGCATTTCAGCCATCAGCGCACTGCCCAGGCTACTCATGGCACCATAAAGCACCACTTTCACCACGGGGGTCTCGGCATTTTTCATGGCTGCGATCCTTGTTTCCTACGTATATGGCGTGTGACCTGTAAGAAACGGTGAGGGTTCGAACGGGTTTTCAGAGGGTTCCAAATGCAACCGATCATGGGTTACCACGCACATGTCTATTTTAACGCTAGCACTATCGAGCAGGCGCGCACCTTGTGTGAGCAAGCGGCCAGGTTATTCCCGCTGAAGATGGGGCGAGTCCACGAACGCCAGGTCGGCCCGCACCCGGACTGGAGTTGCCAGCTGGCTTTCGAGCCGCAGTACCTTGGCGACGTGCTGCCGTGGCTGGCGCTCAACCGCAAGGGTCTGGTGGTGTTCCTGCACCCGGACACCGGTAACGATCTGCTCGACCATACAGAGCACGCGATCTGGATGGGCGCGATTCGTCCGCTGGACCTGTCTGTTTTTTGATCAGAGGGTTTCTTCAGGCTCAGACGGCAAGTGCTCGTCCAGATGCAGCCACGGTAGACGGCTGTCAGTCCAGATGTGGCGCTCGGCCGGTGCCTGTTCGGGATGATCGAGCGTGGCGATGGTCACGTCGATGCTGTCCGGACTGAGATGAGTCACCAGCGCCAGCTGCGCCCCACAGTTGCGGCAGAAGTATCGGGCGCAGGTCGAGGAAGAGTCATACCGCGCTGGCTGCCCGGTCAGCCATTGAAAGGCCGACGCGGGGACGGTGATCCAGGTGGTCACAATCGCGCCGCTGACCCGCCGACAGATCGAACAATGGCAATGGGCGATGTCATGCAACGCCCCACTGAATTGATAGCGCAGTTGTCCGCAGTGGCAACCGCCGGTATGAATTTCGGCCATGTTGTTCCTCCTCATGTATCTGTATCGACTCCTTCGCGAGCAGGCTCGCTCCCACAGTGGATCATCAGTGGCCACCGACCTGTGGGAGCGAGCCTGCTCGCGAAGGCCCTCACTCGGTCTTCCTCCCTTGCCCCGGTCCGACGACCGGTTGCACATCCGGTCAATGCTTTCATCCGCGAAAGCTGGGTGAAAGCTTGCGCGATTAGGATCGCCCCACTACCGGCAACAGACCGGTTGGCCAATGCCAGTGTTTTATCGCTCGCACAGCCCATTTAACAACAACAATGGTGATCCTGATGTCTTCTGCTACTCGCCGCTTCGCCGCCACTCCACCCGTACGTCTTGTGCTTCCCGTTCTGCGCTGACCCCTATCGGTTCGCCCATTCCCTAGCCGCGCTATGCCTGGAGTATTCCCATGCTGACTTTCCTTGGCTTTGCCATGGTCATCACGTTCATGTTCCTGATCATGACCAAGCGCCTGTCCGCGCTGATCGCGTTGATCATCATCCCGATCCTGTTCGCCCTGTTCGGTGGGTTCGCGCCGAAGATCGGCCCGATGATGCTCGAAGGCATCACCAAGCTGGCGCCGACCGGCGTGATGCTGATGTTCGCCATTCTCTACTTTGCCCTGATGATCGACTCCGGCCTGTTCGACCCGGCCGTGCGCAAGATCCTCAAGCTGGTCAAGGGCGACCCGCTGAAAGTATCGGTCGGCACCGCCGTGCTGGCGCTCGTGGTGTCCCTCGATGGTGACGGCGCGACCACTTACATGATCTGTGTGGCCGCCATGCTGCCGCTCTACAGCCGCATCGGCATGAGCCCGCGGATCATGGCCGGTCTGATCATCCTCGCCGGTGGTGTGATGAACATGACCCCATGGGGCGGTCCGACCGCGCGTGCGGCCAGTGCGCTGCACGTCGATCCGTCCGACATCTTTGTGCCAATGGTGCCCGCGATGTTGGCCGGTGTCGTAGCGATCCTGGCGATTGCCTACTTCTACGGTAAGCGTGAACGTGCCCGTCTGGGGGAATTGCACCTGGTGGGTGATGAAATCGACCACAGCGAAATCAGCGTTTCCCAGTTTCCGGATGCCCGCCGTCCGAAGCTGATCTGGTTCAACGGCGCCCTGACGCTGGGCCTGATGTGCACCCTGGTCGCCGGCCTGTTGCCGCTGCCCGTGTTGTTCATGGTGGCCTTCAGTATCGCGATGATCGTCAATTACCCGTGCCTGCAACAGCAGAAGGACCGCATCTCGGCCCACGCCGGTAGCGTGCTGGCCGTGGTCGGGCTGATCTTTGCCGCGGGCATTTTCACCGGTATCCTCTCGGGCACCGGCATGGTCGACGCGATGTCCAAAAGCCTGCTGGCGGTAATCCCGGACTTCCTCGGCCCGTACCTGGCCGTAATCACCGCGTTGGTGAGCATGCCGTTCACGTTCTTCATGTCCAACGACGCATTTTATTACGGTGTGTTACCGGTGCTTGCCGAGGCCGCCAGTCACTACGGAATTACCGCGGTAGAAATGGCACGTGCCTCGATCGTCGGTCAGCCCGTCCACTTGTTGAGCCCGCTGGTACCGTCGACTTACCTGTTGGTGGCCCTGGCCGGTATCGATTTCGGTGATCATCAACGGTTCACCTTGAAGTGGGCAGTGCTGGTTTGCCTGTGCATACTGGTCGCCGCATTGCTGATGGGGATTTTTCCGCTGTTCAGCACTCTATAAGCCCAAGACTCACCATGACGGGTCCGGCTTCGTGGTTTTGAAGTCCGGGCCCGGCCTGGTTTAACAATCGCTCAAAGGAATACACATGGAATGGCTGACCAACCCTGAAATCTGGGTTGCCTTCTTTACCCTGACCGCCCTGGAAATCGTCCTGGGTATCGATAACATCATCATGATTTCGATCCTGGTCAGCCGCATGCCCAAACACATGCAGCAGCGCACCCGGATTTTCGGCCTGGCCCTGGCCATGGTCACGCGGATTCTGTTGTTGCTGTCGATCACCTGGGTCATGCGCCTCACCGCCGACCTGTTCGAAGTGTTCGGCCAGGGGATCTCCGGGCGTGACCTGATCCTGTTCTTCGGTGGTCTGTTCCTGCTGTGGAAGAGCTCCCAGGAGATGTACCACGCGCTGGAAGGCGAAGATGAAAGCAGCGACGAGCCTTCGGGCAAGGGCGGCAACTTCCTCTACACCATCATCCAGATCGCGATCATCGACATCGTGTTCTCGCTGGACTCGGTGATCACCGCGGTGGGCATGGTTTCCCACGTACCGGTCATGGTTGCAGCGATCATCGTTGCGGTGCTGGTGATGATGGTTGCTTCGCGCACCATCAGCGAGTTCATCGACAAGCACCCTTCGCTGAAAATGCTGGCGCTGTCGTTCCTGTTGCTGGTTGGTACCGTGTTGATTGCCGAGTCTCTGGATGTGCATCTGCCAAAAGGCTACGTCTACTTCGCCATGGCGTTCTCGCTGGCGGTGGAGACCATCAACATCAAGCTGCGCACCGCGATGGCGAAAAAGCGCAAACAGCCGGATCCGGTGAAACTGCGCAAGGATGTTCCGGGTCAGTAACCCGAATGCCATGTGATGACAAAGGGGCCTTCTGGCCCCTTTTTCATATCTGCTCTGCATCAAACTGTTTTCATGACAGTTTTGTTTCAATCACTTCTTTAGCTATGCGATGCTGGCGCCCAGACCGTTAGCCAACTACAGCTTAAGTACAGAACGTAGAAAAAAGCGCGGCACCGTCAACTTTGCCCCACTGGGGCGCTACCACCACAGGGGGCCTGCATGCTCACCCTGCTCAATTTGTTATCAGCCGTGGCCTTGTTGATCTGGGGCACGCACATCGTCCGAACCGGCATCCTGCGGGTCTACGGTTCCAACTTGCGCCACGTCATCGGCCAGAACATGTCCAGGCGCTGGTTGGCATTCATCTCGGGAATCGTGGTGACGGCCATGGTCCAGAGCAGCAACGCCACCGCCATGCTCGTCACCTCCTTTGTCGGTCAGGGCCTGATGGCGCTGACCCCTGCCCTGGCGACCATGCTCGGGGCCGACGTGGGCACCGCGCTGATGGCGCGGGTGCTGACCCTCGACCTGTCGTGGCTGTCGCCGCTGCTGATCTTCCTCGGGGTGATTTTTTTCCTGTCCCGCAAACAGACCCGGCTGGGGCAAATGGGCCGCGTCAGTATCGGTCTGGGGCTGATCATTCTGGCATTGCAACTGATTGTCGAAGCCGCCGCGCCGATCACCCAGGCCCAGGGTGTGAAAGTGATCTTCGCCTCACTGACCGGCGATATTCTGCTCGATGCCCTGGTCGGCGCACTGTTCGCAATGATTTCCTATTCCAGCCTGGCTGCCGTCCTGCTGACGGCGACCCTGGCCGGTGCAGCGGTGATCAGTCTGCCCGTGGCCATCGGCCTGGTGATCGGCGCCAACATTGGCAGCGGCATCCTCGCCTTCCTTAGCACCAGCATGCAGAACGCCGCTGGCCGCCAGGTTGCGCTGGGTAGTCTGCTGTACAAGCTGATAGGCCTGCTGCTGATCATTCCGGTACTCGACCCGTTGGTGCACTGGATCGATAGCCTGGACTTCAGCCCCCAGGAAATGGTCATCGGCTTCCACCTGCTCTACAACACTGCCCGCTGCCTGATCCTGCTGCCCAGTGTCGGGCCGATGGCCAGGTTCTGTGCGTGGGTGCTGCCGGAGCGGCCGCAAGTCAACGGCACCGCCAAACCGCGTCATCTTGACCCGACCGCGTTGGTCACCCCCAGCCTGGCGCTGGCCAACGCCGCCCGCGAAACCCTGCGCATCGGCGATCTGATCGACAACATGCTTGAAGCCATGCTCGACGTGCTGCGCGGCAAGCAAACCGCCGTCACCCAGGAAATGCGTCGCCTGACCGATGATGTGGAGTCGCTCTACGGCGCCATCAAGCTCTATCTGGCGCAAATGCCCCGGGAAGACCTCAGCGACCAGGACAGTCGGCGCTGGGCGGAAATCATCGAGCTGGCGATCAATCTCAAACTCGCCAGCGACCTGATCGAGCGCATGTTGCGCAAGGTTCAGCAGCAGAAAACCTCGCAGCGCCGGTCTTTTTCCGAGGTCGGGCTGGAAGAATTGGCGGGGCTGCACCACCAGTTGATAGCCAACTTGCGCCTCGGGTTGTCGGTGTTCCTCAGTGCCGATAAGGAAAGCGCCCGCCAGTTGCTGCGGGAGAAACGTCGCTTTCGCGCGCAGGAGCGCCGTTTGGCCCATGCGCACGTCAGTCGATTGCAACGTAAGATCGTGCAGAGTATCGAGACCAGTTCGCTGCACCTGGAGCTGATCGCGGACATGAAGCGACTGAACTCGCTGTTCTGCAGCAGCGCTTATGTAGTGCTGGAAACGACGGACACCGGCGCACTGGTTGTCGATGATTTGGCAGACACTACGCATTCGCCTTGAACGTCTGGCAGAGTGGTCAGTCAGTAACATTGATTCGACCTGAAGGATGACACGGATCTCCGATCGATTGCCTGGAAGCCAGCTATGCGTTGCCTGTTGTTCGCCTGTCTGTTACTCGGTTCATTCCCTTCATTTGCCCTGGATCGCTTCCAGGTTGAAGGCTATACCCTGCCCAACGGCCTGCAATTGCTGCTCAAGCCTGGCACGGAGCGCGGGCATGTGGCGATTCGTCTGGTGGTTGGCGTCGGTATCGATGATTTCAGCTGTGCCGACAAGGAGCTGCCGCACCTGCTCGAGCATTTGCTGTTCACCGGCATCGATGCCACTGGCGAAGGCGGCCTGGAGGAACGCATGCAGGCCCTGGGCGGCGAGTGGAACGCTTTCACCAGCAATGCCGACACCACATTCGTCATCGAGGCCCCGGCGAAAAACCAGCGTAAGGTCCTCGACCTGTTGTTGGCGCTGCTGACCCAGACCCGAATCGACGACAACTCGATCAATGCCGCCAAACAAGTGGTCGAGCGCGAAGACGGTGGCCACTACACTCACCTGCAACGCTGGCTGGATCGCCAGGACCTGGGCCATACGGCGAGTAATCAGCTGGCCGTGGAACTGGGCCTCAAATGCCCCGAGCGGCCCGAAGTCGATTACCTGACCCGCGAACAACTGGAGACAGTGCGCAAGGCCTGGTACGCACCCAACAACATGACCCTGATCGTGGTCGGCGACCTCGACCGCCTGCTGCCGGCTTATCTGGAGCGAACCTATGGTGCGCTTGAGGCGGTCGAGCCTAGCGATCACCCGCCCCTGCCGGACATCAAGACCAGCGCCGCCCATGAGCGCACGCTGAATCATGGTTTCGTCGGCGGTGCTGCCAAGTTGCACTGGCTGGTACCGGAGCCGGTGCAGGAGGATCAGCACGATCAGACCTTCGACTTGCTCAAGGACTATCTGGACTGGGCGCTCTACCGCCAACTGCGCCTGACCCATGGTTTGTCCTACGGCCCCTCGGCCGAGCGCGAGGTGTTTGGCGGAGTGGGCTTCATGAGCCTGAACGCGGACCTCGACCGCGATGACGTGCCCGAGGCCAAACAGGTACTGGAGGAATTGAAGGCCGGGTTGCTCAAGGACGGCCTGGATGCCGACACCTTCAACCGTCTCAAACAGGCCGCCATCGCCCGCCAGGCCTGGGCCGTGCAAGGTAACAGTGCATTGGCCGATTATTATTGGAGTGCCCTTGGCAGCTACGAGGACGGCCGTTTCATCGACCCGGCCAAGGAACTGCGAGGGGTGACGCTGGTAGAGGTGAACAAGGCCATGCGTGAATTGTTGCTGCAACCTGGCTATCTGCGGATCGAAAAACCGTTGATGAGCGATGACCAGTTTATGTGGTCGATTGCCGGGGTGATGGGGCTGATCGTCCTGGGATTGCTGGGGTGGCGAATCCACCGCAGACGGTAACCGTTCCCCCTCGCCACACCGCCCACCGGGCGGTACTCTGTCGAGGATTTTTCCCACGACTATTGCGAACCGCCGAATGCCTACCCTGACCCTTTTCGTACAGCGCATCCTGGAATTGATGAAGCGCTATCCAGGGGTCATTGCGCTCGGCGGTTTCATCTCCGGGGTCGGCAGCTTCATGCTGGTGGATCGTCAGCAAGGCCTGGCGACGTGGATCACCATCATCATGCTGATCAGCTGGATCTGGCTGATGCTGGAAAACAGCCTGACCAAGCTGTTCGCCAGGATCTTCAACCGCGAAATCCCCCGGCCGTTGCTGCGTTACGCCACGCAGATGATTCACCAGGAAAGCCTGTTCTTCGTCCTGCCATTCTTTTTCATCACCACCACTTGGAACAGTGGCCAGTTGTTCTTTACCGGGATGCTGGGCATTGCCGCACTGATTTCCATCATCGACCCGCTCTACTACAAGTGGCTGGCGCCGCGCCGCTGGGCGTTCCTGGCGCTGCATACGCTGACGCTGTTCGCGGCACTGCTGACCGCCCTGCCCGTCATCCTGCACCTGACCACTTCCCAAAGTTTCAAACTGGCTTTGGGCACCGCAGTCGTGCTGTCTTTCCCGAGCCTGGCGTCGATCTTCCCGATCAGAACCGTGCGCAACGCGCTGGCCATCCTGAGTATCACCGTGGGCATCGGCGGTGTCGGTTGGGTGCTGCGATCGTGGGTGCCGCCGGCAACGCTGTGGATGACCGATGTGGCGATCAGCACCCAAATGCAGGACCGCACTCCCGGCGACAGCCTTGATGAGGTCAGCGCCGAGCAGATTCGCGGCGGCGGTCTGTACGCCTACACCGCGATCAATGCCCCGCGGGGTCTGGACGAGCGGATTTATCACGTCTGGCAGTTCAACGGCAAAGAGGTCGACCGCATCGCCCTGGATATTCACGGCGGGCGCAAGGAAGGCTACCGGGCCTGGACCCACAAGCAGAACTTCCCCGGCAACCCCGCGGGCAAGTGGCAGGTTCGGGTGTTGACCGAGGACGGCCAACTGATCGGGGTGCTGCGCTTCGAAATCACGGACAGCACATCGGTCAAAGCAAAGTAAGGCGGTAAGGGGTTCGCGGTTAGCCGAAGAACCAGTAGCAAACCCCGATGGCACCCAGGACACCGGCCAGTTCCGCCAACAACGCACACCCCACCGCATGCCGCGCCCGCTGGATGCCCACTGCACCGAAGTACACCGCCAGCACATAGAATGTCGTTTCCGTGCTGCCTTGAATCGTCGCCGCGACCAGCGCCGGGAAGCTGTCCACCCCTGAGGTCTTCATGGTTTCGATCAGCATCGCCCGTGCCGCACTGCCCGAAAACGGTTTGACCATGGCGGTCGGCAAGGCATCGACGAAGCGTGTGTCCCAACCGGCCCACTCCACCAGATGCCGAATCGCGTCCAGACCAAAATCCAGCGCCCCGGAGGCTCGCAGCACGCCGACTGCACAGAGCATCGCCACCAGATACGGCAGCAGATTCTTCGCCACATCGAAACCTTCTTTGGCGCCTTCGATGAACGCCTCGTAGACCTTCACCTTGCGCAACGCGCCGATCACCAGGAACAGCATGATCAGCCCGAACAGCGTCAGGTTGCCGAGGATCGATGACAGGCCGGCCAGAGCGGTCGCCGAGAGCGTCGCCAGCAGCGCCATGAAGCCACCCAGTATCAGGGCGCCGGGAATCAGGTACGCGAGCACCACCGGGTCCCACAGGCGCAGGCGTTGCATGACCGCCACTGACAACAGACCTACCAGTGTCGAGCAACTGGTCGCCAGCAGGATCGGCAGGAATACCAGCGTCGGATCAGGCGCACCTTGCTGGGCGCGGTACATGAAGATCGTCACCGGCAACAGGGTCAGGGAAGAGGCGTTAAGCACCAGGAACAGGATCTGGGCATTGCTGGCGATGGTGGCGCTGGGGTTGAGCTCTTGCAGCGCCTTCATGGCCTTGAGGCCGATTGGCGTGGCGGCGTTGTCCAGGCCCAGGCCATTGGCGGCGAAGTTGAGCGTGATCAGGCCGATAGCGGGGTGGCCGGCCGGCACTTCCGGCATCAGGCGCAGGAACAATGGGCCCAGTGCCTTGGCCAGCCAATCGACGATCCCGGCTTTCTCGGCGATCCGCAGAAAGCCCAGCCAGAGGGTGAGGGTGCCGAACAGCAAGACCATGACCTCGACCGACAGTTTGGCCATGGCGAAAATGCTTTCCACCATCGCCGCGAAGATTCCGGCGTTGCCACCGATCAACCACTGCGCCAGCGCCGATACGGCTGCCACGACGAAGAAGCCGAGCCACAGGCCATTGAGCATCAGTTAAATCCCCCAAAGAATGCGGCGAATGATAACGGGGTAGCCAGAAACGACAAACCCCGGATTTCTCCGGGGTTTGTTTTGAGTCTGCGCGGTCAACTCCGTACTGTAGGAGCGAGCGGTGCGGCGATCCGACTTGCCCGCGAATGGGACGCCGCGGTGTATCAGGTACACCGCGTTATCGTTCTTCGCGGGCAAGCCACGCTCCTACAGGAGCAGATTGATCAGTTGTTGGAAATCTCGCCAGCCGGCAGCTTTTCCTTGCTGCGCCAGTGCGGCAGGGAGTTCCAGTAGCGCTGGCCCTTGGCGTCGTCGTACATGCCTTCCCAACGGGAGATGACCAATACGGCCAACGCGTTGCCGATCACGTTCAGTGCGGTACGGGCCATGTCCATGATGCGGTCGACACCGGCGATGAACGCCAGGCCTTCCAATGGAATGCCCACGCTGCCCAACGTTGCCAGCAGCACCACGAAGGACACGCCCGGCACGCCGGCGATGCCTTTGGAGGTCACCATCAACGTCAGCACCAGCAGCAATTGCTGGCTGATGGACAGGTCGATGCCATACAGCTGGGCAATGAAAATCGCCGCAATGCTCTGGTACAGGGTCGAGCCGTCGAGGTTGAACGAGTAACCGGTCGGTACCACGAAGCTGCAGATGGCTTTCGGTGCACCGTAGGCTTCCATCTTCTCGATGACACGTGGCAGCACGGTTTCGGAACTGGCGGTGGAGTAGGCCAGCACCAGCTCATCCTTGAAGATGCGCATCAGCTTGATCACCGAGAAACCGAACAGGCGAGCAATCAGGCCCAGCACCATGAAGGCGAAGAAGGCGATGGCGAAGTAAACCAGGAGCACCAGTTTGGCCAGCGGCAGCAGGGAGGCGAAGCCGAAGTTGGCCACGGTCACCGCAATCAGTGCGAAAACGCCGATCGGGGCGTAGTTCATGATCATGTGGGTGACTTTGAACATGCTTTCCGACACGCCCTGGAACAACTTCACCAGCGGGTCGCGCAAATCGGGTTTCAGGCTCGACAAGCCGAGGCCGAACAACACCGAGAAGAAGATGATCGGCAGCATCTCGCCACGGGCGATAGCCGCGAAGATGTTCGACGGGATCAGGTTGAGAATGGTTTCGATGAACGCGTGTTCATGCTGTACCTCGGCGGCCGTGGCCTGGTACTTGGAAATATCGACGGTACCCAGCGTGCTCATGTCGATGCCGGTACCCGGGTGGAACAGGTTGGCCAGGACCAGGCCGACGACGATGGCAATCGTGGTCACGATTTCAAAGTAGATGATGGTCTTCAGGCCGATGCTGCCGAGCTTCTTCGCATCGCCGACACCCGCGATACCGACGATCAACGAGGAAATCACGATCGGAATCACGATCATCTTGATCAGACGGATAAAGATATCGCCTGCCGGTTGCAGAACGTTACTGATCCACCAGGCCTTTTCGGCACTGAAATGGTTGAGCAGCGCACCGATTGCAATCCCCAATACCAGACCGATGAGGATCTGCCAGGCGAGGCTAAGCTTTGCCTTCTTCATATCTTTACCCTTACTTGCGTTTGACTCAGGCCGATGCAGCAACTGGAACGCTTGTGGCGAAAAAGTCTTGTGCATCTGCCCCCGTATAAGGCACCCCGGAGCGCTTGTTAGTGGCTCTCTGGCAGGCGAAAAAAGGCGCAACTATTCCGATGCAAGGAAGCGACGTCTAATGCCGTAAATGCCTACCCTATGCCGAATCGGCATGAGCTTTTTATAGTGAAACTCGCGTCCCAACCGGTTCGAATACGACATTTCGGCAGGCATAAGTGCCGTGAACCGGCCATCTCAGGGCCGGTTGACTGTTTTTTGATCAGTCAGGCGAGGGGTGTTTTTCAGGAAAATCCGACAATTTTCAGGGAAAATTAACCGCAAAAGGGGGCTGATATTTCTCGATGTACGGTCGTGCGTGGACCACCGGAAAAGGACTTTCCAAGCGGCGTGGCAATCTTTGGAGGGTGAAGCGACGAAATGGGGAGGATCGCTCTAATTCAACGCTTTGCACGTAGAAGCTCTTCGCAAGTCCGTCGAGCATCTGTGATCGGCGAACTTGCGTCGCAGCTTTTTGCCTGACCCGGCCCTCGCGCAGGCACCCCATGTACCCGTAGGTCACTCCGCCCCTGAAACAGGCAGAACATCCCGACCCCTTGGTCATGCGTCTACCGTTCTCGGGTAGCGCATTTGGAAAGAAGCCGTGTGGCTTCTTTCATACTTCAAAATCAGTACCAGTTTGGATCTTTCTTCAGCTGTTCCATCAGCAAATTCTGCATACCCTGATCTGGTTTTCCCAGAAAACGATAGGTGGCATGGCGCGTCGGCGACTTGTCAGCCGGCAATCCCGCAGGCACTTCAACCAGCATAGCGTAGGCATGATTTTTGTCGAAGCTGACGGCGACTATTAATCGATTATTCAGGCATGTGGCCTTCGATTCGCACAGCGGCCCCACCAGATACTTGTCGCCGTCTTCTTCAACGGCATTCATTTGTTCGGCATCTCCGGACAGGTTCATCACCCATTCCGGCAGGCGTTCTTCTTTCTTCACAACGCCTTGCCAGGTTTCACGGTATTGAGGGTCAGCGCTCAGCAGCTCGTTGGCCCGCGTCTGGCCATCATTGGCGGCCATGGCCATGGCACTACCGCCCAGGAGCAGGGCGGCTGCCAGTGTCTTGAAGGAAACGCTCATCTTTAGCCTCGACCGCGACGGCCAAAGAAGAACGAAGCAATGAACATCACCAGGAACACGACAAAGAGAATCTTGGCGATACCCGTGGCGGTGCCCGCGATACCACCGAAGCCCAGTACTGCAGCGATGATGGCAATGATCAAGAATGTGATTGCCCAGCTCAACATGGTGATTCTCCTTACGCTTCTATTTTAGAGGTGATGCTTGTGGTGCTTTTCCCGGCGCAGCCAGCACGCCAAGCTCTGTTGATTCAAGCTTTGTTGGTTAGAACACCCAACGTTCCAGACGGGGCATCTCATCCACAGGCTGTGCCTGGTCGACGTCCATCATTCGCATCGGGGCGAGGTCAGCCTGGTTGCTGCTGGCGGCGCTGAAGTGGGTCTGGACCGGATGCTGAATCGTCACGCGCGACGCTTCCTGGTGCGAGTTCTGCTCCCAACGCTGAAACTGCTGGCCGCCGATCAACGTGATCAACAGCGCAAGAACAGCAAACAGACCTTGCTGGATGTGCAGTGGCGAGATACGCATTTGGGCGGCACGTTGGCGACTCATCCTGAAGCTCCTCCCACACTGTGGTGATTTTGGTGAGGGCAACGGTTCGAATGCCCTGGTTAACTAAGACATTGCAGCCTGCATGCCAGCTTTTTGTTTGAAAAAAATCTAATAAAATCAAATGGTTATAGATGGTACGAAAATAGGATCGGACGCATCCTGCACGATGCTCCGCCAGCGGTCGTGCGTAATGCACGATCGATCGTCGGATGCCTGGAAGTTTTTTGAATTGCGAGGAGGGCGCGGATGTCACAAAGGGGATCGGTAATCCGCGTGCAGACCGGCTATCTGATAAAAAAACAACAAAATCAGGCGATTAGCCGTAGGGTGAGGAGAGAGCTACCCTGTTGTAGCCGGAATCGACCAGAATCAACCATGCAACTTGCCCGATTTTTCCGGGACTAACCAAGATCATTCATTAAGGAGCGTAGGAAAATGGAATCAGCCACTGAGCACCAAGGCCGCATTCTGCTGGTGGACGATGAATCCGCCATCCTGCGTACATTTCGCTATTGCCTTGAAGATGAAGGCTACAGCGTCGCGACCGCCAACAGCGCTGCACAGGCCGATGCCTTGTTGCAACGTCAGGTCTTCGACTTGTGCTTCCTCGATTTGCGCCTGGGTGAAGACAATGGTCTGGATGTGCTGGCGCAAATGCGCATCCAAGCGCCGTGGATGCGTGTGGTCATCGTCACCGCGCACTCGGCGGTCGACACTGCAGTGGACGCGATCCAGGCCGGTGCCGCCGATTACCTGGTCAAACCTTGCAGCCCCGACCAACTGCGCCTGGCCACCGCCAAGCAACTGGAAGTTCGACAGTTGTCGGCCCGCCTGGAAGCTCTGGAAGGTGAAGTGCGCAAGCCCAAGGATGGTCTGGACTCCCACAGCCCGGCGATGAAAGTGGTGCTCGAAACCGCCCGCCAGGTTGCCAGCACCGATGCCAACATTTTGATTCTTGGCGAGTCCGGTACCGGTAAAGGCGAGCTGTCCCAGGCCATACACGGCTGGAGCAAGCGTGCAAAGAAATCCTGCGTCACGATCAACTGCCCCTCCCTGACCGCCGAACTCATGGAAAGCGAGCTCTTCGGTCACAGCCGTGGTGCCTTCACGGGCGCCAGCGAAAGTACCTTGGGACGTGTCAATCAGGCCGATGGAGGAACGCTGTTTCTTGACGAGATCGGCGACTTTCCCCTTACATTGCAGCCAAAGTTGCTGCGTTTTATTCAAGACAAGGAATACGAGCGCGTCGGCGACCCGGTCACCCGCCGAGCCGATGTGCGAATTCTTGCCGCCACCAACCTCAATCTGGAGGACATGGTGCGCGACGGCCGTTTTCGTGAAGACCTCCTCTATCGCCTGAATGTGATCACCTTGCACCTGCCGCCTTTACGGGAGCGCAGAGAAGACATCCTCAACCTGGCCGATCGTTTTCTGGCTCGTTTCGTCAAGGAATACGCGCGTCCGGCCCGGGGTTTCAGCGATGCGGCTCGAGAAGCACTGCTCGGCTACCGTTGGCCTGGCAACATCCGCGAGCTGCGCAACGTCGTGGAGCGGGCGAGCATTATCTGTCCGCAGGAGCGGGTAGAAATCAGCCACCTGGGCATGGCCGAAACCCCGGCCAACAACGCGCCCCGCATCGGCGCCGCGTTGAGTCTGGATGAGTTGGAAAAGGCTCACATCGGCGCCGTTCTTGCCACCGCCGACACACTGGACCAAGCCGCCAAGACGTTGGGCATCGACGCCTCGACGCTGTACCGCAAGCGCAAGCAGTACAACCTGTGAGCCCCGCCCGATGAAACTGGCTATGAAGTTGCGAACTCGGCTGTTTCTGAGCATTTCCGCATTGATCACCGTCGCGCTGCTCGGGCTCTTGCTCGGGCTGGTCAGCGTGATGCAGATGGCGGGCACTCAGGAAGCGCTGATCCGAAACAACTTCGTCACCCTCGACCTGGGGCTTAAATTGCGCCAGACCCTTGGCGACCAGTTGATCATCATGCTCAGCGAGCAGCCGGATGCTGCTGCATTCGAGCAGTCCAGGCAGCATTACTATCGGTTGCTGGATGAAGGCATTGCCCTTGCCGATTCCGGCAACGACGTTCAATACGGTTTTGCACAGGCCAAGGCTGACTACCAGAGCTTCATGCAGGTGTACGACCAGACACCCGAGACGTCGCGCGTATGGAGGGGTGGCAGTGAACTCACCGAAAAATTCAATGCGCTGCGCAATGGCTTGATCGCCGAGCACAAGCGTGCGCTGGATTACATCAATGTCATCGAGCGCCAGGCTCGGGAGCGGGCGCTGCTGGTAGCCGGTCTGCTCGGGCTGGTGGGGTTGGCGGTGCTGATCATTGGCTTCGTGACCGCACACGCCATCGCCCGGCGTTTCGGCGCACCGATAGAGGCCTTGGCCCAGGCGGCGGATAATATCGGGCAAGGCAATTACGAAGTGACCCTGCCTATTTCTTCGGCAGAGGAAATGAACCAGCTGACCAAGCGCTTCGGGATCATGGCCGAGGCCCTGCGCGAGCATCAAGCGACCAATATCGACGAACTGCTCGCCGGTCAGCAGCGTTTGCAGGCGGTACTCGACAGCATCGACGACGGGTTGCTGATGATCGACCGTGAAGGGCATCTGGAACACCTCAACCCCGTGGCACAGCGTCAATTGGGTTGGGACACCGATCGACTCGGCCAGGGGCTGGGCAGCGCTCTGGAGCGCCCCGAGCTTGATGGACAACTGCAACTGGTACTGCGCGGCGGGACCCTGGAGCGGGCGCCGGAAGATTTGAGCATCGAGGTCGATGGTGAGTCGCGATTGTTGACCTATAGCCTGACCCCTGTCAGTCACACCCAGGGCCATATTCTCGGCGCCGTGATGGTGTTGCATGACGTCACCGAGCAGCGTGCATTTGAACGGGTACGCAGCGAGTTCGTGTTGCGCGCCTCCCATGAATTGCGCACACCGGTCACTGGCATGCACATGGCGTTCGGGCTGTTCCGCGAGCGCGCGCATTTCGCCCAGGACTCCCGCGAAGCCGATCTGCTGGACACCGTGAATGAAGAGATGCAGCGCTTGATGCAGTTGATCAACGACCTGCTCAACTTCTCCCGCTATCAGAACGGATTGCAGAAACTCACGCTGGCGCCGTGTTCCATCGATGATTTGCTGGAGCAGGCGCGTGAACGTTATGCCGGCGTGGCGGTGGAGAAGGGCATCAGCCTGTTGGTGGAAGTGCAGGGCCCATTGCCCTGGCTACAGGCCGATCAGCCTCAGCTGGACCGGGTGCTGGACAACCTGATAGACAACGCCTTGCGCCATACCGGTACCGACGGGCAGATACGTTTGCAGGCTCGGCGCCATGGGGAGCGGGTGATCATCAGCGTTGAAGACAACGGCGAAGGCATTGCCTACGGCCAGCAGGGACGGATCTTCGAACCCTTTGTGCAGGTCGGCCGTAAAAAGGGCGGTGCCGGGCTCGGCCTCGCGCTGTGCAAGGAAATCGTGCAGTTGCATGGCGGACGGATGGGCGTCTATTCGCGGCCGGGGCAGGGGACTCAGTTCTATATGGCGCTGGCGGTGTAAGCGGCTTTCACGCTTCGTCATCCAGACGCCTGCCTGCCAGCCGGCGGCCACGGGTAATCAGTTCAATGAACTGCACTGCACTCAACGCATGGGCGAACAACCAGCCCTGACCGTATTTCACGCCTTCGCTGCTCAGAAACTCCGCTTGCGCTTCATGTTCGATGCCTTCGGCAATCACTTTCAGATTCAGGGCCTGGGCCATATGAATGATGTGCGGTGCGACGCCACTGCTGGCGGCGTCGTGGCCCAGTGCATCGATAAAGGCCTTGTCGATTTTAAGGCAATCCACCGGCAGGGTTTGCAGGTAGGCGAGGCTGCAGTAGCCGGTGCCGAAATCGTCGATCAGCACCTGATGCCCGACATCGCGCAAGGCCTGCAGGTTTTCCCGGGCCACCACCACATCGATCAAGCCTCGCTCGGTGACCTCGAAGGCGATCTGCTTGGCTGCGACCCGATGCAACGTCAGCAAGCGCGCCATCACTTGGCCGATGCGCGGCACCATGACGTCGCAGGCTGCGAGGTTGACCGAGATGTACAACTGCGGATTGGCCCGCAACAAATGACCAAGCTGCTCAAGCAGGCGTTGCAGGACGAAGTCGGTCATCTGGCGAATCTGGCCGGTGTTTTCCGCCATCGGAATAAACAGGTCAGGGCTGGTCAGGGTGCCATCCGGTCTGCGCCAACGTAGCAAGGCCTCTGCCCCGACACAGTTGCGGCTGTCGAGATCGAAAATCGGTTGATACAAGACCTGCAACTCGCCTCGCCGAATGGCGCCAGTCAGTTCGGCATCCATCGACTGTCGCTGCTTGACCAACAGGAACACCAGAAAACCCACGCAGATGCCCAGTGCCAGGCTGGCGGGCAACAGCCACCACCAGACCGCAGGCACATGCATGCCGGTACGCGGGGTAATAAGTACAAGCTGGTATTCCGGATTGTTGGTGGGCATACGGTAAATCAAGCGTCTTTGCGTGACTTGCAGCGCATCGGGACTTTTCGGGGGCCAGGGTTCGGTCGGGGGCCAGGCCTGCGACACACCCAGTACCGGAATCGCCCGCGTGCCGTGGTCGAGTACCACCAGCAGGCTGCTCCCGGGCGACAGGTCGACCATATCGGTCAAATGCCCGCGAGAGGTCGCGACGCGGAAATTACCGCGCCCGAGCATCAGCGCAGCACGGTTTTCATCAGGTTCGGTGGTGGTGTTCAGCCAATAGCTATAGGTGGGGCCCTGGATATCCGGCGGCCGTATCAGCGACAGCCCTTCCTGGCGGGGGCGGTTGGAGCAGATTCGCGAATCGTCCCTGTAAGCCGCTTCGTAAACGAAACGGTAATTGAAACTGACTTGCTGCAAGGTCGCGATCATTTCGTCATCGCAGCCCCGCAGCGGCTGCGCTTCGAGGTCGTCGAGGCTTTCACGCAATTGGCCGAAAAGCTGCTCCAGACGGGCCAGGAAGCGTTCGCCCTGGGCGTTCATCTCCTCGCTTTCGCTCTGCTCGACCTGATGCATGGCCACAAACAGGCTGCCCGTCATTAACAGGGTTGCGCTCAAGGCAGCAGCAAGCATCGCCAAAAACCAGGGGCGATAAAACCAACTACGTAATGTCTCTCTAGCAGCAGGCATTGGGTATATCCGAAGAATTACCAATGAGTTATAGCTGCTGATTGAGAAAAAGCCCTTACCGTCGGGCGGGCGTCATTATTTTGTCTGATTCAAAACTTGTAGAAGGGCCGCGGTTTGCGCATCCGGGATGCCGTCGAAGCGGGTCGGTCGGAAATGCATCTGGAAGGCCGCAATCACATGGCGCGTGGCAACATCCAGTTCGCCTGTTTGCGGCGTGGAGTAACCCAGGCGGGCCAGCTGCGCCTGATACCAGCCGATGCTCGGCAACTGGACGTCGAACTGCACTTGCTGGCGCGCCACGGCCTGCTCGTTCGGCCAGACGCCCAAACCTTCGGCTGCCAGGCGTTTCCAGGGGAACAGCGGTCCCGGATCCAGCTTGCGCAACGGTGCTATGTCGCTATGACCGATGATGTTGCGCGGGCTGATGGCGTAGCGCTTGCCGATGTCCTTGAGCAGCACAATCAGGGACTGGACCTGGGCTTCGCTGTAGGGGTACCAGAGACGCTCCCCGGTCGGGGTGTCCTTGAAGCCGGGATTGACGATTTCAATGCCGAGGGAACTGGAGTTCAACCAGGTTCGGCCTTGCCACTCGCTCTCGCCGGCATGCCATGCCCGCATGTTTTCATCCATCAGCTTATAGATAGTGGCTTTTTTGTCGTCGCCGATCAGGTAATGACTGCTCACTTCGCCATGGGTCAGCAGCTGCAACGAACGCTCCTGCGAAGCGGAGGTGTAATGCAGCACGACGAATTGAATGCGGCTGTCGTGGTTGACTGAGATATGACTGGTGTCGTACCGGGGGCCGCTGGCGCAACCGGCCAGTAGAGCCAACGAGGCGAAGAGAGCAAGAAATTTCATGGCGGGAGGCAGTACGCGCAAGACAATAATGCAACAGTGTAACGTACTGCTTTGCATGGAGACGGACGGCGCGGTGATTTAAACAAATTGGAACAATTGTCCCTAGCCAATTTGCACCTGATTTCGACCGGCGTGTTTCGCCCTGTATAGCGCTTGATCGGCTCTTTTTAATACCAGATCGCTATGTTCGCCCGCTTTGAATGTGCTCAGCCCAATGGAAAGGGTGATGGTCACCGGCTCACCCTTGAAGTGGAAAGGGCAGGCTTCGATAAAGCTTCGCAGTTTTTCTAGCAATTTGGCGCCGGCCACCGCTTCTGTGGCGGGCATCAGCAGTACAAACTCCTCTCCGCCGAAACGGGCAATGAAATCTGTTCCGCGAAGGCGCTTGCGCAGCACACCGGCGATAATTTTCAGCACTTTGTCACCCGCCAGGTGGCCGTAGTTATCGTTGATGCGTTTGAAATGGTCGAGGTCAAGCATTGCCAGCAACAACGTATTGCCCTGTTGCTGCCATTGGCTGATCTCATGGTCCAGCCGTTCGCTCCAGGCCGCCCGGTTGGGCAGGCCGGTCAGCGGGTCGATCAAGGCTTTCTGGCGCTGCTCTTCGAGGTGTTCGCGAAAACCCAGGGCTTCCTGCTCCATGTGGGCAACCCGTTCGGCCAGGCTGTGCAGGCGACCTGCCATCTCTTGCTCACGCTCGTCGCGCTGCTGGCGGTGCTGTTCCATGGTATCGAGCAGGCCTTCGAGATGGTTTTCCAGGACGTGCTTGAGATCGCCCAGGTCGGCCGCTTCGTGCATGCTGCTCTGCAAGCCATCGACCTGTTCGCGGATCTGCGTATCCATTGCCTGTGCGGCAAAACGGCTGTCGGCGTGGCCGGCGCTGGCGGCTTGCAGATTGCTCTGGAACGACTCCAGGCGCTCGTTGAGGCGCTGCAGGTAGGTGTCGAATTCGTGTTGGCCGCTGTCGGAAATCGCCAACATCAAGCTCGCCAGATCGTCGAGGATCGGTAGCAGCTCGTACCAGTTCAAGCCATTTTTCAGACGCTCACGCATTGATTCGGCTTGCGGGCGGTGTCGCTCGGGCAGCGTCAGGTCGTCGAGCAACCCCAGCAGCGTGTCTTCGATGTGTCTGGCCACCGAGCTGTAGGATGGCTCCGGGGAGTCGGGCAGAGCGTAGAGCAAGTCGTGCTCGGACAGGTGTGGATCGACAATGGCCAGGGCTGAAGGCAGTGGTGGGGGATCGGGCAGTTGTAGGGTAGTCGGTTCGTGGGGAGTGTTGGCTGGTTCAGTCACAATGGATGGAGCGACCATGTGGTGGGTAACCGCCACATCGGGTTGTTCAGCATCCCCTTGAATGTGTAGCTCGCCTTCTTGCTGCGGCGCAATGATCGTCGGGACAGGGGCCGCCAGAGTGGCGGGCTCCACCGTATTGGCTGATGCCTGGACCTTTTGCGGTTCGATCACGGCCACGGGGGCGACGGCAGAGGCGAGACCGACAGCAGCGGTGGCGAACCGTGTCGCGGCGATCGGCGCCGGGACGGCTTCGGCATGCTGCAGGGTGGATGCCTGCGCTGAGAGAACGATCACGGGCGCTGCTTCATCGGCCTCACGGTGACCGAACAGCCGTTGCAACAGGCCGGGGCGATCGGGTTCTGCCGGGGTTTCAAGCTGATTCAGGGCTTTGCCTTGCAGGCTACTCAGTTCGCTGAGCAGCAACGGAATTTCGCGCGCCTGACTGACGCGTGCATCCAACCGCCTGGCGAAAGTCTTGAGGGGGCGGCTGACTTCCCGGGGCAGCGGCAATGTTTGCAGTTGCGCAACCAGTGCGGTCAGTGCGGCACCGGTCTGATTGACTCGGGTTTCGCGGCGTTGTTCAGAGTCGAGCACGGCTTTTTCCAGCCGAGGCAGCAGGGCAGCCAGGCCGGCGTCCATGTCATTGGTGCGGATGACGTCGCGCATTTCCTTCATGCACTCGTCAACCGCGCGGTCGGTGCCCTCGGCCGCCAACGTGCTGCGCACCAGCCCACGGCGCAACAAGTCGAGCCGGGCGTCCCATCGGCGGTCGAGCTTTTCCTGGTGTTCGATGCTTTTGAGGTATTTTTCTTTCCAGCGCTGTGTTTCGTCGCTCATTCATGGGGTCCGCGATGGGCAGGACTCAGCGCGGGCAATGCATCGGCCGTGAGCGAACCCGGCAGACGAATCTCTACCGCGACCGGCAGGTGATCGGAAATGGGTTGTGCCAGCACCTCGACCTTTTCCAGGGTCAGGGTCGGGCTCAGCAGAATATGGTCCAGGCAGCGTTGCGGGCGCCAGCTGGGGAAGGTCGCTTCCAGTTGCGGTGCGAGCAGGCCGAGGTCGCGCAATGGCGAGTTTTGCAGCAGGTCACTGGCATGGGTATTCATGTCGCCCATCAGCACCTGGTGTTTAAAACCCCCGATCAGCTCGCGAATGTAAGCCAGCTGCATGGTGCGGGCGCGGGCACCCAGTGCCAGGTGCATCATGACCACCACCAGCGCTTCCGGACCCTCGCCGAAACGGACCAGGATTGCTCCGCGACCCTTGGGTCCCGGCAGCGGATGATCTTCAATCGCCCACGGGCGCAGGCGGCTGAGCACGCCATTGCTGTGCTGGCCGAGGCGACCGAGGTTGCGGTTGAGTTGTTGATACCAGTAAGGGAACGCACCGAGCTGAGCCAGGTGTTCGACCTGGTTGACGTAGCCGGATCGCAGGCTGCCGCCATCGACTTCCTGCAGGGCGACCAGATCGAAGTCGCCCAGCAGATTGCCGATTTTTTGCAGATTGTCGGCACGCCCGGTGTGCGGCAACAGATGTTGCCAGCCTCGGGTCAGATAGTGCCGATACCGCTCGGTACTGATGCCGACCTGGATATTGAAACTGAGCAAGCGCAGGCGGCTGTCTGCGGGCAGCCCCGTCGATTCCAGGTGATGCTCGTTGACCCGCGGATCATGCAGGCCAACGACGCGTTCAGTACCCCAGCGGCGCATGGCAGGCCCCGCGCTTAGTTGGCGGCAGCCTTGTTAGCCGCTCGCTCTTTGTCGATCAGCTTGTCGGCCAGTTGCAATGCCTGCTCGGCACCGCCGGCAGAGCCTACGTCGAAGCGATACTTGCCGTTGACGATCATGGTCGGAACGCCGGTGATTTCATATTTTTTGGCCAGGTCAGTGGCCTTGACGATCTGGCCCTTGATCGCGAACGAGTCGAAGGTGGCCAGGAACTTGTCTTTGTCTACGCCCTGGGTGGCCAGGAAGTCTGCCATTTCATCCTTGTCGACCAGCTTCTTGTGCTCTTTCTGAATGGCGTTGAACACCGCAGCGTGAACCTTTTCTTCGACGCCCATGGCTTCAAGGGTCAGGAACAGCTGGCCGTGTGCGTTCCACGGGCCACCGAACATGGCTGGAATGCGCACGAAGTTCACATCGGAAGGCAATTTCTCAACCCAGGGATTGATCACCGGCTCAAATGCGTAGCAATGCGGGCAGCCATACCAGAACAGTTCCACCACTTCGATCTTGCCAGGCACGGCGACTGGAACCGGGTTGCTCAGTTCTACATAAGGGGCGGCGGGTGCTTCGGCGGCTTGGGCAGTCATGCCGAACAGGCTGGCAGCGACGAATGCGGCGCTGATGATCAGATTACGCATGCTTTACTCCTGGACAAATGGGGTCGCCTCGCGCGACCTGTTTTCAGACAGATCCTGGCGGGCTTGAGTTCTGTAGTGTAACGGCAGCGGCCACAAAAAAGGGCGGCCAAGGCCACCCTTTTTATGCTTGCATCGACAGATTAATCGAGCGTTAACATTGCAAGAGATGTACATCCCTCGCAACGTCCCCTCGGCGGTCTCAGTGCAGGCCTTGAATGTAACTGGAGACTGCTGCGATATCTTCGTCGCTCAGCTTTTTGGCGATGCTTTGCATCGGTTTGGTATCGCCATCGTTGGCCCGGCCGCCTTCTTCCTTGCGGAAATCGGTCAGTTGCTTGGCAATGTATTGCGCATGTTGACCGCCCAGGTGAGGGAAGCCGGCCGCTGCGTTGCCCTTGCCGTCTGGCGAGTGGCAGCCGGTGCAGGAGGGCAGGCCCTTGGCCAGATCGCCGCCGCGGAACAAGGCTTCACCGCGAGACACGACTTTCGGGTCGGCGGCGCCAACGCTGCCTTTCTGGCTGGCGAAGTAGGCGGAGATATCGGCCAGGTCCTGATCGCTCAGGTTGGTCAGCAGGCCGGTCATTTCCAGTACCGTGCGTTTGCCGGACTTGATGTCGTGCAACTGCTTGTTCAGATAACGTTCGCCCTGGCCCGCCAGTTTCGGAAAGTTAGGCGCCATGCTGTTGCCATCCGGGCCATGACAGGCGCCACATACTGCGGCTTTCGCCTGACCAGCAGTTGCATCACCTGCAGCATGGGCTACGCCGGAGATCCCCACGGTCAACAGCAGACTCACGATCAATTTGTTCATCAGCTAATCCAACTACGGCTAAGGGTTAAAGAGTTATGGACCGGAATCACTCGCTCATCCACTGGATGATGGCTCGGTAATCCTCGGCACTGCAGTCCATGCACAAACCACGCGGCGGCATCGCCTTGAAACCCTGGGTCACGTGTTGCACCAGCGTCTCCATACCTTTCGCCAACCTCGGCGTCCAAGCTTCCTGATCGCCCTTTCTGGGCGCCATGGGTAGTTGGCCGGAATGACAGGCACCACAAACACGGTTGTACACAGCTTCCGGATCCTGTGTAGCCTGAGCGCTGTAAAGCGGCATCAAGACACCGGCAGCTAGCAGCCATTTCGTCATAAAACGACCTTTTCAGGGTTGAGAGCGTTCTGCGTTCTAATGCGCAATCAAGGTCAATCGCTCTCGTGAACTTCATCCTACGCTGGGACAAAGCGCACACAAAATCTGCGGCATTATATACTGGCGTCACTGAAACGGAAACGACACCGCTTGCCGCGTCCATTCCCGGCGCCGCCCACATCGGAAATCCCATGCAATTCAAGAACCCCATCCTCGGCCTGTGCCAACAGTCCACCTTCATGCTCAGCGCTGCCAAAGTCGATCAATGTCCCGACGACGAAGGCTTTGAAGTGGCCTTCGCCGGGCGTTCCAACGCCGGCAAGTCCAGCGCGCTGAACACCCTGACGCACGCCAGCCTGGCGCGAACCTCGAAAACCCCGGGGCGCACGCAGCTGTTGAACTTCTTCAAGCTAGACGATGAACGCCGTCTGGTCGACCTGCCGGGTTACGGTTACGCAAAAGTACCGATCCCATTGAAGATGCACTGGCAGCGTCACCTGGAAGCCTATCTGGGCGGCCGCGAAAGTTTGAAGGGTCTGATTCTGATGATGGATATCCGTCATCCAATGACCGATTTCGACCTTCTGATGCTTGACTGGGCCGTCGCCGCCGGCATGCCGATGCACATTCTGCTGACCAAAGCGGACAAGCTGACCTATGGCGCGGCGAAAAACACGCTGCTCAAGGTCCAGGCGGAAATCCGTAAAGGCTGGGGCGATGCCGTGACGATTCAGTTGTTTTCCGCACCGAAACGCATGGGCCTGGAAGACGCCTACACTGTGTTGGCAGGCTGGATGGAACTGGCGGACAAGGGCGCCGAGGTTGCCGAGTAAGGTCGACAGGTCAAATCGCGGGCAAAAAAAACCCCGGACTTCTATGGGGAGGGGGAAGTTCCGGGGTTCAAGCTCCGGACCGTTAGGGCGGGGTCCAGATATCTGCCAACACTTAACACAACATAGGAGCATCGAAGGGCTTCACCAGCCATTCAGTAACTCTGAGTGGCATTTCACGGGTTTAGTTCCTGAAGGGATAAAAAACCATTGGAAATAAGCCCGCGCATTTTCCGGACTATGGTGCCCCTGTAGGAGCCGGCTTGCTGGCGAAGGCGTTTTCACTGGCGCTGCAAGACTCGAGGCCGCCTTCGCTGCGGTGCGGCGATCCGACAAGCCAGCTCCTACAGAACGCAGCGATCTTGAGACCATCGCGAGCAAGCTTGCTCCTACAGACAGAATGCGGCGCTCTAGTGCGCCTCATCCCAGTTATTGCCTACCCCAACCTCGACCAGCAGCGGCACGTCCAGCTGCGCGGCTGCGCTCATGTGCACGCGAATTTCCTCACTAACCTTATCAATCAGGTCTTCGCGCACTTCAAGCACCAATTCATCGTGCACCTGCAGGATGACTTTGGCGTCGAGGCCTGACGAGGTCAGCCAGTTATCCACGGCGACCATGGCCTTCTTGATGATGTCCGCTGCGGTGCCTTGCATCGGCGCGTTGATCGCCGTGCGCTCGGCACCTTTGCGCAGGGCCGGGTTTTTCGCGTTGATTTCCGGCAGATACAGCCGACGACCGAAGATGGTTTCGACGAAACCTTGCTCGGCGGCCTGGGCGCGGGTGCGCTCCATGTACTCCAGCACGCCGGGATAACGGGTGAAGTAGCGATCGATATAAGCCTGGGATTGCTTGCGATCGACGCCTATCTGCTTGGCCAGGCCAAAGGCGCTCATGCCGTAGATCAAACCGAAATTGATCGCCTTGGCGCTACGCCGCTGGTCGGTGGTGACCGCGTCCAGCTCGACCCCGAAGACCTCCGCCGCCGTGGCCTTGTGCACGTCCAGGTCGTTGCGGAAGGCGTACAGCAAGCCTTCGTCCTTGGCCAGGTGAGCCATGATCCGCAGTTCGATTTGCGAATAGTCCGCGGCCAGCAGTTTGTAGCCTTTTGGCGCGACGAATGCCTGACGAATCCGCCGGCCTTCGGCGGTACGGATCGGAATGTTCTGCAGGTTCGGATCGATCGACGACAAGCGTCCGGTGGCGGCAACGGCTTGCTGATAAGACGTATGGATGCGGCCGGTGCGAGCGTTGATCTGCTCCGGCAAACGGTCGGTATAGGTGCTTTTGAGTTTACTCAGCGAGCGGTACTGCATCAGCACCTTGGGCAGCGGGTAGTCCTGTTCGGCCAACTCGGCCAACACCGCTTCGGCCGTCGAGGCCTGGCCCTTGGCGGTTTTACTGAGAACGGGCAAGCCGAGCTTTTCGTAAAGGATCACCCCCAGCTGTTTCGGCGAGCCGAGGTTGAATTCTTCACCGGCGATGGCAAAGGCTTCCCGCTCCAGGGCGACCAGTTTCTCGCCCAACTCGACGCTCTGGATGCCCAGCAGGTTGGCGTCCACGAGCGCGCCCTGGCGTTCGATACGGGCCAGTACCGGCATCAGCGGCATTTCAATCTCGTTCAGCACTTTGCCCAGGCTTGGCGTGGCGGCCAGTTTTTCCTGCAAGGCCAGGTGCAGGCGGAAGGTGACATCGGCGTCTTCGGCGGCATAGGGGCCCGCCAGCTCGAGGGAGATCTGGTCAAAGGTCAGCTGCTTGACGCCTTTGCCCGCGATCTCGTGAATGTCGGTCTTGCTTTGGCCCAGGTACTTGAGCGCCAGGCTGTCCATGTCGTGACGGGTGGCCGTCGAGTCGAGTACGTAAGACTCGAGCATGGTGTCGTAGGCAATACCCTGAACGATAATCCCGTTGCTCTGATCGCCACCGATGGCGCAATTGGCGAGGATGTTGGTTTCGAACTTGGCGTGCTGGCCGACTTTCAATTTATTCGGGTTTTCCAGCAGCGGCTTCAGCGCCAGCAGCACCGTGTCGCGATCCAGTTGTTCCGGCACGCCCATGTAGGAATGGGTCAGCGGGATGTAGGCCGCTTCGTTGGCCGCGACGGAAAACGACAGGCCCACCAGTTGCGAGTGTTGGGCATCGTTGCCATTGGTCTCGGTGACAAAAGCGATCAGCGGTGCCTTGGCGAGCTTGTCCAGCCAGGCCTCGAAGCGCTTCTGGTCGAGGATGGTCTCGTACTTCGCTTCGACGGCGCCCGGTTGCTCGTCGACGACCTCGACAATGTCCTGCCCCGAACGTTTGGCGTCGCGCTGGTTCTCTTCGAACCAACTCTTGAATTCCAGCAGGGTGTAGAGCTCGGCGAGCTTGTCGTGGTCCGGCTTGCCCATTTGCAAGTCGTCCAGGCCGACATCCAGCGGTACATCGATCTTGATCGTCGCCAGCCGGTAGGAGAGAAACGCCATCTCCTTGTGCTCTTCGAGCTTGGCCGGCAGGGTCTTGGCCCCGCGTATCGGCAGGGTCGGCACGATATCGAGCTGCGCGTAGAGCTCGGTCAGGCCGCCATTCACGCCCACCAACAGGCCGGAAGCGGTCTTCGGACCGATGCCCGGAACGCCCGGAATGTTGTCGGACGAATCACCCATCAGCGCCAGATAATCGATGATCTGCTCGGGAGCGACGCCGAATTTCTCCTTCACGCCCTCCACATCCAGCGCGCTACCGGTCATGGTGTTGACCAAGGTAATGTGCCCGTCGACCAGTTGCGCCATGTCCTTGTCACCGGTGGAGATCACTACCGGGCGGTCGGCCGCGGCGCTGCTGCGGGCCAGGGTGCCGATTACGTCGTCCGCTTCGACGTTGTCCACGCACAACAACGGGAAGCCCAGGGCCTTGACGCTGGCGTGCAATGGCTCGATCTGGACGCGCATGTCATCGGGCATGCTCGGACGGTTGGCTTTGTATTCGGCGAACATTTCGTCGCGGAATGTCCCGCCCTTAGCGTCGAACACCACGGCGAACGGGCTGTCCGGGTACTGCTTGCGCAGGCTCTTGAGCATGTTCAACACGCCTTTGACCGCACCGGTCGGCAGGCCTTTGGACGTGGTGAGCGGTGGCAGGGCGTGAAACGCGCGATACAGGTAAGAAGAACCGTCCACCAGGACGAGGGGGGCTTGGCTCATGAGCAGGATCAACCTTTTCGGCGGGTCCGGCGCTAGAATAGCGGGACCGTTGACGACAAAGGGACAAGGTTATCATGCGCACACTAAATCGCTTGCTGTTGGCTGGCTTGTTTGCAACCGTTCCGTTCGCCGTCATGGCGGCAGATGATGCGCCGACTCCAGAGCCTGAAGTCACTATCCGCACGGAAGGGGATAAAACCATCCAGGAGTACCGCCAAAACGGTTTCCTGTACGCGATCAAGGTTACGCCGAAGGGCGCTCCGCCGTATTTTCTGGTGCGCGCGGACGGGACAGATGCAAACTTCATCCGCTCGGATCAGCCCGATATGCTGATTCCGTCGTGGAAGATCTTCGAGTGGAAATAGATTCCTAATTTCAATCGGCGCTGGCTCAAGTGGCAGCGCCCGTACTGGCAGTTTTAACCATGTCTGTGTTCACCCCGCTGGCTCGGCCCGAGCTGGAAACCTTTCTCGCCCCATACGGGCTCGGCCGCCTGCTTGATTTCCAGGGGATTGCCGCCGGTAGCGAAAACACCAATTTCTTTATCAGCCTGGAGCAGGGCGAATTTGTCCTGACCCTGGTGGAGCGCGGCCCGGTTCAGGAAATGCCGTTTTTCATCGAGCTGCTCGATGTACTGCACGACGCCGACCTGCCCGTGCCCTATGCCCTGCGCACTACGGATGGCGTCGCCTTGCGCGAGCTGGCCGGCAAACCGGCGCTGCTGCAACCGCGTCTGGCCGGCAAGCATATCAAGGAGGCCAACGCCCAGCATTGTGCTCAGGTCGGCGAGCTGCTGGCTCATCTGCACCTGGCGACCCAGGCCAACATGATCAAGCGCAAGACCGATCGCGGCCTGGACTGGATGCAGGAGGAGGGCACGCAGTTGCTGTCGCATCTGAATGCCGGGCAGAGCGATCTGTTGCAGCGGGCGCTGGACGAAATCACCCGGCAGAAGACGAAAATTCTGGCCCTGCCGCGCGCCAACATCCACGCCGACCTGTTCCGCGACAACGCGATGTTCGAAGGCACGCACCTGACCGGGTTGATCGACTTCTACAACGCCTGCTCGGGGCCGATGCTCTACGACGTGGCGATTGCCTTGAATGACTGGTGTTCGGACGAGGACGGGAAGATCGACGGGCCGCGGGCGCGGGCGTTGCTGGGCGCTTATGCTGCGTTGCGGCCATTCACCGCTGCAGAAGCCGAGCTGTGGCCGACCATGCTGCGGGTGGCCTGTGTGCGGTTCTGGTTGTCGCGGTTGATCGCGGCCGAGTCGTTTGCCGGGCAGGATGTGTTGATTCACGATCCGGTGGAGTTTGAGCAGCGGTTGGCGCAGCGGCAGAAGGTCAGCACACCGCTACCTTTCGCCCTCTAAAAGCTTCGCGGGCAAGTCGGATCGCCGCACCGCTCGCTCCTACAGGATTTGTGCCGTTCATAATATAGGTGAACTCCACAAATCCTGTAGGAGCGAGGCTTGCCCGCGAATGGGGACGACACAAATTTTCGGGTTACAACGACTCCAGACACCCCGCCAAATCATTCCCCAGCTTCTCCAGCACCTGCTCATACCCCTGAGCAGTCGCCGGCGTGTATCCGCCCAGCGCATCCAGCTCCGCCAGTTTCACCGGCAAGCCGGCCACCAGGGTTTCCGCCAGCCGCGGACGCAGTGGCGGCTCGCTGAATACACAGGTCTTGCCGACCTCCTGCAGTCGGGTGCGCATCGCCGCGACGTGCTGGGCGCCAGGCTGTACTTCGGCGGCGACGCTGAACACGCCGGCATGCTTGAGGTCATAGGCGTCTTCGAAGTAATCGAAGGCTTCGTGGAACACGAAATAAGGCTTGCCTTCAATGCCAGCCAGACGTTTCTTCAAGCGCAGATCCAGCGCATCCAGACGTTCATCGAAGGCCTTGAGATTGCTCTGGTAGCGGGCCGCATTGTCCGGGTCGGCAGCACTCAGGTCGGCGGCCATTTTTGCCGCGATCACGCGCGCGTTGACCGGCGACAACCAAAGATGCGCGTCCAGGCTGCCGGGGCGGTGATCGTGGTCATGCTCGTCGGCTTCTTCGGCGTGGGAGTGGCTATCTTCGGCGAAGCGGCGCAATTTCAGGCCAGGCAGATCTTGTACGGTGACGCTGGGCAGCGTGCGACCGTTCAGCACGCGAGGCAAGAAACCTTCCATGTCCGCCCCGATCCAGTACAGCAGATCCACCGATTGCACCTTCCGCACGTCGGATGGGCGCAAGGCATAGTTATGCGGCGAGGCACCGGGCGGCAACAGGACTTCGGGTATGGCCACGCCATCCTGCACCGCCGCGGCGATCAGCTGCAGGGGCTTGATGCTGGTAAGGACCTTGACGTCGGCTTGCGCCGAACCGATCAGCAGAAAAGTTGCGATAAATGCGACAAAGATAGAAAAAAGTCGGGACACGATGACCACTCGAAGAGGCGAGAACGGGTAACATAATAACGTCTCTCACAAACCTCGTCGCCGCTCATGCCTAAAACACCGATCGCCAGCCGTCCCCACGACCACTCTCACTGCGTTCATAGCGCACTGTCTGAGGCCGATGCCCTGTGCACGCGTCAGGGCCTGCGCCTGACTGCCTTGCGTCGGCGGGTGCTGGAACTGGTCTGGCAAAGCCACAAGCCATTGGGCGCCTACGACATACTCGCGGTGCTCAGCGAGCAGGATGGCCGCCGCGCCGCGCCGCCGACGGTGTACCGCGCGCTGGATTTCCTGCTGGACAACGGCCTCGTCCACCGCATTTCCTCGTTGAACTCTTTCGTCGGTTGCAACCACCCGGGACATGCTCACCAGGGTCAGTTCCTGATCTGCCGCGCATGCCATGCCGCTATCGAGCTCGAACAGACGTCCATCAGTGACGCGATCATCGGCAGCGCCAAAGAGGTCGGATTCGTTGTCGAAGGCCAGACCGTGGAAGTGGTCGGCCTCTGCTCGGGTTGCCAGGGGGCTTGATGAGCAACGCGCTGATTCGCCTCGAACAGGTTGCCGTCACCTTCGCCGGGCAAAACGTGCTGGACAACATCGAGCTGAGCGTCGAGCCGGGGCAGATCGTGACCCTGATCGGCCCCAATGGCGCGGGCAAGACCACCCTGGTTCGCGCCGTGCTGGGCCTGTTGAAGCCGGACAGCGGCAGCGTCTGGCGCAAGCCGAAACTGCGGGTCGGCTACATGCCGCAAAAACTGCATGTCGATCCGACGCTGCCGCTGTCCGTGCTGCGCTTTTTGCGTCTGGTGCCGGGTGTGGATCGCGCCCGGGCATTGGCCGCGCTCAAGGAAGTCGGTGCCGAGCAGGTGATCGACAGCCCGGTGCAAAGTGTTTCCGGCGGTGAAATGCAGCGCGTGCTGCTGGCTCGGGCATTGCTGCGCGAGCCGGAACTGTTGGTGCTCGACGAGCCGGTACAAGGCGTGGATGTGGCCGGTCAGGCCGAACTTTATAGCCTGATCACTCGCTTGCGCGACCGTCACGGTTGCGGGGTATTGATGGTGTCCCATGACTTGCACCTGGTGATGAGCACCACCGACCAGGTGGTCTGCCTGAATCGTCACGTCTGCTGCTCCGGGCATCCCGAGCAGGTCAGCGGCGACCCGGCGTTCGTCGAGCTGTTCGGCAAGAATGCGCAAAGCCTGGCGATTTATCACCACCATCACGACCACGCCCACGACCTGCATGGTTCGGTGGTCAGCGCCAACCCGGCGACCCCTACCCACGTTCACGGAGATAGCTGCAAGCATGGCTGATTTTCTGCTCTACGCCCTGCTTGCAGGTCTGGCCCTGGCGCTGGTCGCAGGCCCGTTGGGTTCGTTCGTGGTCTGGCGGCGCATGGCCTATTTCGGCGATACCCTGTCCCATGCCGCACTGCTCGGCGTGGCGCTGGGCTTTTTGCTGGATGTCAGCCCGACTGTCGCAGTCACCGTAGGCTGCCTGCTGTTGGCCGTATTGCTGGTGACCTTGCAACAGCGCCAGCCGCTGGCGTCCGACACGCTTTTGGGAATTCTCGCACCCAGCACCCTCTCTCTGGGCCTGGTGGTACTAAGCTTCATGCATGAAGTGCGGATCGACCTGATGGCCTATCTGTTCGGCGACCTGCTGGCGATCAGTCCAACCGACCTGGCCTGGATACTCGGCGGCAGTGCGGGGGTGCTGGCCTTGCTGGTGACGCTGTGGCGGCCAATGCTGGCGATTACGGTCCATGAAGAGCTGGCCAGGGTGGAAGGTTTGCCGGTCGCGGCGTTGCGCCTGGCCCTGATGCTGTTGATCGCCGTCGTCATTGCGGTGGCGATGAAGATCGTCGGTGTATTGCTGATTACTTCGCTGCTGATCATCCCGGCGGCTGCGGCACAACGTCACGCCCGGTCACCGGAGCAGATGGCGCTGGGCGCGAGCCTGCTGGGCATGCTCGCGGTCTGTGGCGGGTTGGCGTTGTCGTGGTTCAAGGACACCCCGGCGGGCCCGTCGATTGTGGTGGCCGCCGCCGCGCTGTTTCTGCTGAGTTTTGTCCTGCCCCGTCGAGGGGTGTAGACTTGCTCGTTTTTTGCGCAAATAGAGAGTCGCAGGAATGAAGCCGTTCGCCTCCCGTTATCTGCTCCTTGTCGCATTTTCTCTGCTGCTGGGCGCTTGCCAAAGCACGCCACCGGCGGCCACCGAGCCCGCCGATGCACGGGCAACGGCCATTGCACAGCTGGAACAAAGCCTCGCCAGCAGCGAATTGGCCACCGCGGAAGGTCAACTGGCCGCCTTGCAGGCCGAGTCGCCCAACGATCAGTCCCTTGAGCAATATCAGCGGCAACTGGCCGAAGCTTATCTGCGCCGTAGCCAGATAGTGCTGCAAAAAGGTGATGTGAACGCTGCCGCCACTGCGCTGAGCCGCGCCCGGGCATTGATGCCCACGGCTCCCGCCTTGACCGGTGGGGTCAACAACGCGATCGTCAATGCCCGTAAAGCCGAGCTCGACAGGGCTGAAGCGGCGCTCATGGCGGCCGAAGCCAAGCCGCAGGCCAAAGTCATCGATCCGACGGCAGAAAGCACCACGGTGGCGCTGAACCTCACGGATATGGGAAAACTTCGTCGGCAACTGGATGCTATCGCCGCCGATGTGGTGAATTATCAGTGCGACGTCAGCATTCAGGCGCCGCGCACCCAGGATTATCCCTGGTTGGCCACCTTGCTGACCAAGCGGGTGAAGAAGCTGGATTCGGGGTTTGATCTGAACCTGGATAAGCAGATTTTGCGTAACATTCCGGCACAGATCGTTCTAAGCCCGCGTAAACCCTAAAAGCTTCGCGAGCAGGCTCGCTCCCACAGGGTATGAGGTTGACCACAAGTATGTGATCACCCAATCATTGTGGGAGCGAGCCTGCTCGCGAAGGCGCCCTCCCTATCTATATAAAACCTTAGGCTGGAATCCCCTTGGCCTTAGGCTCCCGAGCCCACACCCGATGCTGCCCGATCGCGGTAAAAAACGCCTTGGTCAACTGGGCGGCATCCGGCCCTACGATCAACCCCGCATCAACCTCCAGTTTCAACACATCCAGCAACTGCTTCGCCTCACCGTGCAACGCGATTGCCTTCAAGTGTTTGTACGCTTCAAGCAGGTAATGCAGCGCCACGCCATCGGTGCTCAACGCCTTGATCGACGCCGCGCCACCGGGCACGAATACCGCGTCGAACGCGATGGATGGCAGACCTTCCATCGACGCATCCACGGGCAGTGCTTTGCCATCGGCGGTGGTTACCGGCGCCGAGGTAGGGCCAAGCAATTTGGCGTGGGCACCTTCGGCCTTCAACGCTTTCTTCATCGCATCGATCGCCGCGCCGTCGACACCATTGGCCGCCAGAATCGCGACCTTGCGCGTCTTGATATCGCCCGGCAGCAAGTTGGCCTGGCTCAAGGCCGGTGAACGCTCCAGAGAGATTTTCGGTACATCGACCGTTCCGGCTTTCGGCGCTGGCAGGCCGAGGTTCTGCGCAACGCGCCCGGCCAGTTCCAGATCGATGTTGGCGAGGATCTCATTCACCTCCCGTGCGCGGATGTGCTCACGCTCGACCTTGCCCAACTCAAAGCTGTAAGCGGCAATGATGTGCTCCTGCTCGTGCTTGCTCATGCTATGGAAGAACAGCCGCGCCTGGGAGAAGTGGTCGCCGAAGGACTCGCTGCGCTGGCGGATCTTGTTGGCATCGATGCGCTCCGGATGGGTCTCGAAACCGCCATTTTGTGCGGCGGGCGGGGTTTCTTTCGGCCAGCCGCCGTCAATGGAGTTCGGCTCGTAGGAGGCGCGGCCCTTGTCGATGGTGGTGCGGTGTTGCGCGTCCCGCTGACCATTGTGAAACGGCGCGACCGGACGGTTAATCGGAATCTCATGAAAATTCGGCCCACCGAGTCGGCTGATTTGCGTATCGGTGTAGGAAAACAGTCGCCCTTGCAGCAGTGGATCGTTGGAGAAGTCGATCCCCGGCACGATATGCCCGGGGCAAAACGCGACCTGCTCGGTTTCGGCAAAGAAGTTGTCCGGGTTGCGGTTGAGCACCATCTTGCCCAGCGGGGTAATCGGCACGATTTCCTCTGGAATGATTTTGGTCGGGTCGAGCAGGTCGAAGTCGAAAGTGTGCTCGTTTTCCTCCTCGACCACCTGGACGCCCAGCTCCCATTCCGGGTAATCCCCCATCTCGATCGACTCCCACAGATCGCGACGGTGGTAATCGGTATCTTTGCCGGCGAGTTTCTGCGCTTCATCCCAGACCAGCGAGCAGGTCCCGGCAGTAGGGCGCCAATGGAATTTGACGAAGCGTGATTTACCTTCGGCGTTGATCAGGCGGAAGGTGTGCACGCCAAAACCCTGCATGCTGCGCAGGCTTTTAGGGATCGCCCGGTCGGACATGGCCCACATCACCATGTGTGCCGATTCCGGCACCAGGGAAACGAAGTCCCAGAAGGTGTCGTGAGCCGAACCGCCGGTAGGAATCTCGTTGTGGGGCTCGGGTTTCACCGCGTGCACGAAATCCGGAAACTTGATGGCATCCTGAATGAAGAACACCGGCATGTTGTTGCCCACCAAGTCGAAGTTGCCTTCGTCGGTGAAGAACTTCACGGCGAAACCTCGTACGTCGCGCACGGTATCGCCCGACCCTCGAGGGCCCTGTACCGTGGAGAAGCGTACGAACACCGGGGTTTGTTTGGCGGGGTCTTGCAGGAAGCCGGCCTTGGTCAGCACGGAATGATTTTCGTATGACTGAAAGTAACCGTGGGCCCCGGTGCCGCGGGCATGCACGATGCGTTCGGGAATGCGCTCATGGTCAAAATGCGTGATCTTTTCACGCATGATGAAGTCTTCCAGCAGCGATGGCCCGCGGGCGCCGACCTTCAACGTGTTCTGGTTGTCCGCAACCTTCACGCCCTGATTGGTGCGCAGGGCCTGTTCAGTGGCGTCGGAGCGAAATTTTTCCAGGCTGTCGAGCTTGGCATTGGTGTTGCCGCGGTCCAGGGTATCGGTCCCGGCCAGTGCGCTTTTGGGGGCGGCAGGCTTTTTGGTACTCATCAGTCTTAAACTCCTCGTTTCAATTCCCGTCCGTCTTAGCCAGGACTCTTGGGCGATATCCCCAGGCACGGCTACCGGGGGCGTTTTCGAGTTGCTTAATTAATGACTGGTGACATTTTTAGCCGTTCCTTTTTTCTGACCTTTGATCGCGTTATTGCCAAATGACAGGTTGAATACGAAATAAATGCTAAGAACCTCTATACGGACAGGCTAAAATGCGCGCCCGGCTATCCGCTGATCCTTTTCTAACGCGCCCCACAAGGTTCGCTACGTGATCGAGTTTCAAAACGTCCACAAAACCTACCGCGTCGCCGGTAAGGATATTCCCGCCCTGCACCCGACCAGTCTGACGATTGAAAACGGTCAGGTATTCGGCCTGATCGGCCATTCCGGCGCGGGAAAAAGTACCCTGCTGCGCCTGATCAATCGCCTGGAAAACGCCAGCGGCGGCAAGATCTTCGTCGATGGCGAAGAAGTCACCGCGCTTGACGCCAACAGCCTGCGGCGCTTCCGTCAGCAGGTCGGGATGATTTTCCAGCACTTCAACCTGCTGGCGTCCAAGACCGTGGCCGACAATGTCGCGCTGCCGCTGACCCTGGCGGGTGAACTGTCCCGCACCGAGATCGACCGGCGTGTGGCCGAGTTGCTGGCGCGGGTGGGCTTGTCCGACCACGCGAGAAAGTACCCGGCGCAATTGTCTGGCGGCCAGAAGCAGCGCGTCGGTATCGCCCGCGCCCTGGCAACCAAGCCGAAAATCCTCTTGTGCGATGAGGCGACCAGCGCCCTGGACCCGCAGACCACTGCGTCGGTCCTGCAATTGCTGGCCGAGATCAATCGCGAGCTCAAGCTGACCATCGTCCTGATCACCCACGAGATGGACGTGATCCGCCGGGTCTGCGACCAGGTGGCGGTGATGGACGCCGGGGTGATCGTCGAGCAAGGTACGGTGGCCGAGGTGTTCCTGCATCCTAGCCACCCGACGACCAAACGCTTCGTGCAAGAAGACGAGCAGATCGATGAAAGCGAGCAGCGCGATGACTTCGCTCACGTACCGGGTCGCATTGTGCGCCTGACTTTCCAGGGCGAGGCGACCTACGCACCGTTGCTGGGAACCGTCGCTCGGGAAACGGGCGTGGACTACAGCATTCTGGCCGGTCGCATCGACCGCATCAAAGACGTTCCCTACGGGCAGTTGACCCTGGCCGTGACCGGTGGCGACATGGAAGCGGCATTCGCTCGCTTCACCGCGGCTGACGTCCACATGGAGGTCCTGCGCTAATGGAAGTCCTGACAAGTTTCTTCGTCAATATCGACTGGTTCGAAATCTGGCTGGCCACCGGCGATACCCTGCTGATGCTCTTCGGTTCGCTGTTGTTCACCGTGCTGCTGGGCTTGCCCCTGGGCGTATTGCTGTTCCTCTGCAGCCCGCGTCAATTGCTGGAAGCCAAGGGCGTCTATGCGATGTTGTCGCTGGTGGTGAACATCCTGCGTTCGCTGCCGTTCATCATTCTGTTGATCGTGATGATTCCGTTCACGGTATTGATCACCGGCACTTCGCTGGGGGTCGCCGGTGCGATCCCGCCACTGGTGGTGGGCGCCACGCCATTCTTTGCGCGCCTGGTGGAAACCGCGCTGCGTGAAGTGGATCGCGGCATCATCGAGGCGACCCAGGCGATGGGCGCGACGACGCGGCAGATCATCACCAATGCCCTGCTGCCGGAAGCTCGCCCGGGCATCTTCGCAGCCATTACGGTGACCGCCATTACCCTGGTGTCCTACACGGCGATGGCCGGTGTGGTCGGCGCCGGCGGCCTGGGTGACCTGGCGATCCGTTTCGGTTACCAGCGTTTCCAGACTGATGTGATGGTGGTTACCGTGGTGTTGCTGCTGGTGTTGGTGCAAGTGCTGCAAACTGTTGGCGACAAGTTGGTTGTCCATTTTTCTCGTAAATGAGCTTTTTTAAATAAATGCATGAGCCGGCCATTCGCTGGCAGGCGCCGAAGACAGGCGCCTCACATGGAGTTAGCTGAATGAAAAAACTACTCGTCGCATTCGCTGCCGTTGCAGCCTTTTCCGCCCACGCTGCCGACACCCTGACCGTCGCGGCCACCCCGGTCCCGCACGCGGAAATCCTCGAATTCGTCAAACCGGCCCTGGCCAAGGAAGGCGTGGACCTGAGGGTCAAGGTCTTCACCGACTACATCCAGCCGAACGTGCAGGTGGCCGAGAAGCGTCTGGACGCCAACTTCTTCCAGCACCAGCCGTACCTCGATGAATTCAACAAGGCCAAGACCACCAATCTGGTCGCCGTGACCGGCGTACACCTGGAACCGCTGGGCGCTTACTCCAGCAAGTACAAGACGCTGGCGGAGCTGCCGGGCGGTGCCAACGTCGTGATCCCGAACGATGCCACCAACGGCGGCCGTGCGCTGTTGCTGCTGGCGAAGGCCGGCCTGATCAAGTTGAAGGATTCGAACAATATCCTGTCGACCGTGAAGGACATCACCGAGAACTCCAAGGACCTGAAATTCCGTGAACTGGAAGCTGCGACCATCCCCCGCGTGCTGACCCAGGTCGACCTGGCGCTGATCAACACCAACTACGCGCTGGAAGCCAAGCTCGATCCGGCCAAGGATGCGCTGGTTATCGAAGGCAGCGATTCGCCGTACGTGAACATTCTCGTGTCCCGTCCGGACGACAAGGACAGTGCTGCCATGCAGAAACTGGTTGCTGCACTGCACAGCCCGGAAGTGAAGGCGTTCATTCTCGAGAAGTACAAAGGCGCGGTAGTGCCGGCGTTCTGATAGGTTCAAAGCAATAAAACAGGGGCGCAATCAATGCGCCCTTTTTTTATGCCTGAAACCCCAACCCTGTAGGAGCCCGGCTTGCCGGCGAAGGCGATCTCACGGACGCCTTCGCCGGCAAGCCGGGCTCCTACAGGTATCGTGTCGTGTTTATTTTCGGTTTAGCATTACCGGCAGCTGCGCGACCAACTTCACATTATTCAGCGGCGCCCGAATAAACCCGCGCTGCGTCCCGTCCGGCCCGATCACTGCCAGATTGCCACTGTGATCAACCGTGTAATTCGGCTTGCTGGTGTCCGCTGGAATGAACGGAATGCTCACCGCATTCGCCAGCTTCTGAATGTCTTCGACCGAAGACGCCGTCAGCCCTATGAACTGCGGATCGAAGTAGCCCAGGTACTGCTTGAGCTGCTTGGGCGTGTCGCGATTCGGGTCGACGCTGATCAGCACAATCTGCAGCTTGTCCACGGCCTCGGGCGGCAGTTCGCTCTTGATCTGGCGCAGCTGGGCGAGGGTGGTCGGGCAGATGTCCGGGCAGAAGGTGTAGCCGAAGAACAGCAGCGACCATTTGCCGTTCAACTCGTTGACCGTGACCGGCTTGCCGTCCTGATCGGTCATCGTCACATCCGGCAGGTTGCGGCTCTGCGGCAGCAGGATGATCCCGGCGTCGATCAGTTCCGTCGGGTCACCCTGGCCTTTGCCGGACAGGACTTTGTTGATGGTCAGGCCCAGGACCAGCGCGATCAGGGCGACGAGGATGAAGACGGTTTTCTGGGTTCGAGTCATAGGTTCAACAGTAAGTAGTGGTCTACGAGCAGCGCGATAAACAGCAGGAACAAGTAGTAGATAGAGTACTTGAAGGTGTTGATCGCCGCGTGCGGCCGAGTGCCACGGTACAGCACCACGGCCCATTGCAGAAACCTCGCGCCCAGGCCCAGTGCGCAAATCAGGTAGAGGATGCCGCTCATGTGGATCACATAAGGCATCAGGCTAACGGCCAGCAGCGCAAAGGTGTAAAGCAGAATGTGAACCTTGGTGTAATGCTCGCCATGGGTCACCGGCAGCATCGGGATGTCGGCCTTGGCGTATTCCTCTTTGCGGTGAATGGCCAGGGCCCAGAAGTGCGGCGGAGTCCAGGCGAAGATGATCAGCACCAGCAACAGGGGTTCGGCGCTGACGTGGCCGGTGGCGGCGGTCCAGCCGAGCAGTGGCGGGGCGGCGCCGGCCAGTCCGCCGATGACGATGTTCTGCGGCGTCGCGCGTTTGAGAAAACCGGTGTAGACCACCGCATAGCCGAGCAGCGAGGCCAGGGTCAGCCACGCCGTCAGTGGATTGGTGAAGGCCAGCAGTATGGCTTGCCCAAGCACCGCCAATACCAAGGCAAACGTCAGCGCGGCTGCCGGTGACACTCGACCTTCGGCCAGGGGCCGTTTGTGCGTGCGGGCCATGACCGCATCGATGCGTCGGTCCACCACATGATTGACGGCTGCCGCACCACCGGCACACAAGGCGATCCCCAGGTTGCCGAACACCAGCACCGTCCACGGTACCCCGGCGCGGGTCGCGAGGAACATGCCGACCAGCGAGGTGATGAGCATCAGCACCACCACTTTCGGCTTGGTCAGCTCCAGGTAATCACGCCAGATCGCCTGACTGTGACGTGCGCCGATCAGAGTCGCCATGGCATCTCTCCTTTTATTGTTATGGGCCCGGCTGAGTGTTTGCGCGGGCTGAACCGCCAGCGCGCAGGGGGTTGCTGCTTGACCCGAACCAGACTGGTTCGCGCGTGATAATTGACCAGCACAATCGTCAGCAACAGTGCCGCGCCGCCTGCGTTATGCGCGACGGCCACTGGCAGCGGCAGGTGAAACAGAACATTGCTGATGCCGAGGGTGATTTGTGCGGCGAGTGCGATCAGCACCATCCCGGCCAAGCGCGTCATGCCGACCACCTTCAGTTGCCAGGCCAGCCCCAGCAATACCAGGGTCACCAGCAAAGCGCCAATGCGGTGGGTCAAATGAATCGCGGTACGGGCATCACTGTCCAGTTGCCCGCCGAGGTAATTGGGGCCGATGTGTTGGGTCAGGTGAAAGCCGTTGGCGAAGTCCGCGGGCGGCAGCCATTGCCCATGACAGGTCGGGAAATCGATACAGGCCACTGCCGCGTAGTTGGAACTGACCCATCCACCCAAGGCAATTTGCAGGATCACCAGCAGCAACCCGGCGGTCGCCCAGTACTGCAAACGCCGTGGCACGGTCAGGGCCGGCAACACGCCGGACAATCGCAACGTCAGCAAAAACAGCAGGCTCAACGTCGCAAAGCCACCGAGTAAATGCCCGGTGACCACTTGCGGCCAGAGCTTGAGCGTCACCGTCCACATGCCGAATGCCGCTTGGGCAATCACCACTGCCAGCAAAAACAACGGCAACTTCACCGGCTGCCCCGGGTGACGACGATGAACCCAGGCGCGGCCGGCCAATACCGAGATCAACAGCCCCAGCGTGCCGGCGAAGTAGCGGTGAACCATCTCGTTCCAGCCCTTATGGGCTTCGACGGGCGCATCAGGAAAATGCAGTTCGGCATGGGCCAATTGAACTTCGCTTTGCGGCACGCTGATAAAGCCATAGCAACCCGGCCAGTCCGGACAGCCGAGGCCGGCGTGGGTCAGGCGGGTGTAGGCGCCGAGCAACACCACAATCAGTGCCAGCAACGTGGCAAACAGCGCGAGGCGAAATCCAGGTTTGGCCATGACGATGCCCTTATCCGATGTTCGACAGTTTCAGCAAATGGCGCAGGTCGTTGAGCAGATCCTTACCCTTCACCGTCGGGTCATAGCGCAGCACCAGATTGCCGTGAGGGTCGATGATCCACAGCTGCGGCACTGACTGGTCGCCGGCGGTCTTATGGAAGTCGGTCAAATTCAGTGGATAACGCTGTAATTGAGGATACTCGCGCGTCAGCTTGGCGTCGTATTCACTGCTCAGCGGTTGTGCCGCGGCCAAGGCATGACTGGCGCGCCCGGCATCACGGCCGAGGCCGATCTGGATCTGCCGCGCCAGGTACACCAGTTGCTGGCAGTCCACCGAGCAATCCTTGGGCGCGGTCACCAGTATCTGCCAACGATCCTCCTGCGCCTGCACCCCGAGGTCGGCGCGGGTCTGGCCGTTGCCGATCAGTTCGCCGTGATAGCTGCGACCTTCCGGCACCCAGAACTGCAATTTGTACATGCCGGTGGCGAGGATCATCGGACCGATCACCCCGAGCAGGATCAGCAGCAACTGCAAGCGACCCTTGCGCCGACTCACCGGCGATTTCGTCTCAGACATGCTGGGTGGATTCATGGCCGCTCCCATGGTGTTTCTCCTTTGCGTTGTGCCAGCCGAGATAGAGATAGAGGCCGAACAGGGCGATCGACATGGCGAACCACTGCACGGCATAAGCCAGGTGTTTTTCCGGCCCCATGGCGACTACCGGCCAATCAGCCTGGTAAGTCGCGGGACCGCTTTCTGCGCGTAATTCGTAGGCAAAACCTTCGCGATCCAGCGCCGTCCAGAGCCTGGCCGGATCGACAGCGGTGATCAGTTGTGGCCAGGTCGTGGTGTTCGGGTCGGCGTGCAACTGGAAAGTGGCGCCGGGGGAGACGTAGACCCAGGCAACGAGACTCAAGGCCTGAGTCGGTGTGCTGAATTGCGGAGGGGTGCGGCGATCCGGCCACGGCAGCCAGCCGCGATTGACCAGCAGCCAGAGCCCGGTCGCCTGATCCTGAAACGGTTGCAGCAGTTCGACGCCAACCTTGCCGTTGCGCTGACGGTTATCCAGCAACAGGCTGTGGGCGGCATCGAACTGGCCGTGCAGGTGAACCCGGCGGAAGGCTGGATCTGCGGTGGGTTGCAGCTCGGTGCTGGCCATCGGTTCAGCAGCGCGGCGCTCAGTGTAGCTTTGCAGCAGCGCGCTTTTCTCTGCGCCCCGGCCCAATTGCCAGAACCCGAGTGACACCAGCATGGGCAACAACACCGCGACCACCAGGGTCGGCACGATGCCCGGCCGGAAACGCTTCATGGCGTCGCCAGAAAGTCGGTAGTCGCGATAGCTATACTCAAGTGCATCGCCTGTCCCCCGGAGTCTCACCATGCTCAAAGCAGCCATCGTCCTGATGCTGATTGCCACGGTTGTCAGCCTGTTCAGCGGCCTGTTTTTTCTGGTCAAGGACGACAGCAGCTCGAACCGCCTCGTCATTGCCTTGAGTGTGCGTGTTGCGCTGGCCGCCATTACCGTCGGCTTGATTGCCTGGGGTTTTTTCAGCGGCCAGTTGGTGTCGCACGTACCTTGGTAGCTGTTGTAGGAGCAAGCTTGCTCGCGAAGGTGTCTCAGTCGAAATCAACGTGTCTGACACACCTTCGTCGGAACGCCGCCCGGAGCTACCTCGCTCCTACAGCACGTAGACGAAAACGAACAACCCGATCCACACCACGTCCACGAAGTGCCAGTACCAACTCGCCGCTTCAAACGCGAACTGATGATCCGCGTCGAAATGCCCGCGCATGATCCGCATCAACATCACAAACAAGATGATGGTGCCGATGGTCACGTGGGCGCCGTGGAAGCCGGTGAGCATGAAGAAGGTCGCGCCGTAGATGCCCGAACCGAGGGTCAGGCCCAGTTCGTGGTAGGCATGGATGTACTCTTCGGCCTGGAAACCGAGGAACGCGCAACCGAGCAATACGGTCAGTGCCAGCCAGATTTTCAGTGCGCCACGATGACCCTTTTTCAAGGCGTGGTGGGCGATGGTCACGGTGATGCTGGAACTGACCAGCAGCACGGTATTCAGAAGCGGCAGGCCCCACGGGCTAATCACGTCCTTGGGGGCCGGGAAGAGTTTCGGGTCCGGGTTATTCAGCAATGGCCAAGTGAATTCAAATGTCGGCCACAGCATGTGGGCCAGGCCTTTGGCACCTTCACCGCCCAGTGACGGGCCAGTGATGTTGCGTACATAAAACAGGGCACCGAAGAAGGCAATGAAGAACATCACCTCCGAGAAGATGAACCAGCTCATGCCCCAGCGGAACGAGCGATCCATCTGTGCGCTGTACAACCCCTGACGGCTTTCCTTGATCACCGTACCGAACCAGCCGAACAGCATGTAGGCCAGCAGCAGGCCACCTACGAAAAAGATCAGCGGGCCGTGGGAATCCGGCCGCGCCGCCTTCAGGTCGTTGAACCAGGTGGCCAGGCCGAACACGGTGACGAACATACCGACCGTAGCAATGATCGGCCATTTGCTCTGTGCCGGAACGTAATAGTGTTCATGAGTTGCCATTTATTGTTCTCCTTATCGGGCACGCTCAGCCGCCAGTGTTTACAGCTACCGGTGGGTGTCGGGCGGTGATGTCGAACAGCGTGTAGGACAGCGTCAGGTGCTTCACATCCTTGGGCATGTCACGGTCAACGATGAAACGTACCGGCATCTCGATCCGTTGACCGGGCTGCAGCACTTGCTGGGTAAAGCAGAAACATTCGGTCTTGTGGAAGTACGCCGCCGCCGCGCTGGGCGCGATGCTCGGTACTGCCTGGGCACTCATGGGGCGATCGGTCGGGTTGTGGGCGATGAAGATCATCTCGTTCACCGCCCCCGGGTTGGCCGTCAATTCGTCGCTCTTGGGGTAGAACTCCCAGGACATGTCGGCGGAGTTGGTCGACAGAAACTGCACGCGCACTTGCCGCGAGGTATCGACCGTTTGTTCGCCTTCATACTGCCCGCCGGTCTTGCCATTGATGCCGAACGCCTTGCACATCACGTCGTAGATCGGCACCAGGGCAAAGCCGAAGACAAACATCGCCACCACCACCAACAGCAGGCGGGTGACCAGCTTCTTCATCGAAATCGAATCAGCCATGATTCCCAACCTCCGCCGAGATTCCTGTAGGAGCCGGCTTGCTGGCGATGCAAACACCGCGGTCTGTCAGATAAACCGCGTTATCGTTCTTCGCCAGCAAGCCGGCTCCTACAAGGGCCGCGTTCATTTCACTTCCGGCGGCGTGGTGAAGGTGTGATACGGCGCCGGTGACGGAATGCTCCACTCCAGGCCCTCGGCCCCATCCCACGGTTTGGCCGGTGCCGGCGCGCCGCCGCGAATGGTCTTGATCACGATGAACAGGAAGAAGATCTGCGTGGCGCCGAACATGAACGCGCCGATCGACGACACCATGTTGAAGTCGGCGAATTGCAGGTTGTAGTCCGGAATCCGCCGCGGCATGCCCGCCAGTCCCACGAAGTGCATCGGGAAGAACGCCATGTTCATACCGATGAACGACAGCCAGAAGTGCAGCTTGCCGAGGGTTTCGTCGTACATGTGGCCGGTCCATTTCGGCAGCCAGTAGTAGGCGGAGGCGAAGATCCCGAAGATCGCCCCCGGTACCAGTACATAGTGGAAGTGCGCGACCACAAAGTAGGTGTCCTGGTACTGGAAGTCCGCCGGGGCGATGGCCAGCATCAGGCCGGAGAAGCCGCCGATGGAGAACAGAATCACAAACGCCACTGCAAACAGCATCGGCGTCTCGAAGGTCAGCGAGCCTTGCCACATGGTGCTGGCCCAGTTGAACACCTTGACCCCGGTAGGTACCGCGATCAGCAGCGTGGCGTACATGAAGAACAACTCGCCCACCAGCGGAATGCCGACCACGAACATGTGGTGCGCCCAGACGATGAACGACAGGAACGCGATACTCGCCGTCGCATAGACCATCGAGGTGTAGCCAAACAGTGGCTTGCGTGAGAAGGCCGGAATGATCGAGCTGACGGCACCGAAGGCCGGCAGGATCATGATGTACACCTCGGGGTGACCGAAGAACCAGAACACGTGCTGGAACAGTACCGGGTCACCGCCACCGGCGGCACTGAAGAAGCTGGTGCCGAAGTGGATGTCCATCAGCATCATCGTCACGCACCCGGCCAGTACCGGCATTACCGCGATCAACAGGAACGCGGTAATCAACCAGGTCCAGACGAACAGGGGCATTTTCATCAGCGTCATGCCGGGGGCGCGCAGGTTGAGGATGGTGGCGATCACGTTGATCGCGCCCATGATCGAACTGATCCCCATCAAGTGGATGGCGAAGATGAAGAAGGTCACGCTTTCCGGTGCATAGGTCGTCGACAGCGGGGCGTAGAACGTCCAGCCGAAGTTCGGCCCGCCGCCGGGGGTGAACAGGGTCGACACCAGCAGGATGAATGCCGCCGGCAATAGCCAGAAGCTGAAGTTGTTCATCCGCGGCAGGGCCATGTCCGGCGCACCGATCATCAGCGGGATCATCCAGTTGGCGAGGCCGACGAACGCCGGCATCACCGCACCGAACACCATCACCAGACCATGCATGGTGGTCATCTGGTTGAAGAATTCCGGCTGGACGATTTGCAGCCCCGGCTGAAACAGTTCGGCGCGGATTACCATCGCGAACGAGCCGCCGAGCAAGAACATGGAAAACGCAAACCACAGGTACAGCGTGCCGATATCCTTGTGGTTGGTAGTCAGCACCCAGCGCATCAAGCCTTTGGCGGGGCCGTGGGCGTGGGCGGTGCCGGTATGAACATGGTCATCGACTACAGCAGTCATGTCCTGTCTCCTGCAAACAGATGGGCTGGGCAGGCCGGGGCGCGATGCCCCGACTGGTTCCTTACGTGCGCAATAGACCGGGTCATTTGCTTTCCGCCTGTTTCAGCTCCAGCACTTCTTTAGGGGTGACCATGTCGCCCTTGTTGTTGCCCCAGGCGTTACGTTCGTAGGTTACGACCGCTGCGATATCGACTTCCGAGAGTTGCTTGCCGAACGCCGCCATGGAGGTGCCGGGCTTGCCGTGGAAGACAATGCTCAGGTGATCCTTGATCGGTCCGGTAGCGATTTTCGAGCCCTTGAGCGCCGGGAACATCGGTGGCAGGCCTTGGCCTTCGGCCTGGTGACAGGCCACGCAAGTGGTGTGATAGACCTTGTCACCGCGCTCCTTGAGCTCGTCGAGGGTCCAATCCTTGCTGGTCAGCTCTTTGAGTTGCGCCGCTTCAGCCTTGCGTTCGCCCAGCCATTTTTCGTAGTCGGCCTTTTCCTTGACCTCGACCACGATCGGCATGAAGCCGTGGTCCTTGCCGCACAATTCGGCGCATTGACCGCGGTAGAGGCCGGGTTTGTCGACGCGGGTCCAGGCTTCGTTGACGAACCCCGGAATCGCATCGCGCTTGACCGCAAAGGCCGGCACCCACCATGAGTGGATGACATCGGCGGAAGTCACCAGGAAGCGCACCTTGGCACCGATCGGCAGCACCAAAGGCTTATCAACCTCAAGCAAGTAGTGCTCGCCCTTGGCTTCCTTGTTGTGGATCTGATCGGCGGGGGTGGTCAGGTTGCTGAAGAACTCAACGTCCTGGCCCAGGTATTTGTAGTGCCACTTCCACTGATAACCGGTGACCTGGATATCGATATCCGGTTCGGTGGTGTCGTACATCTTGATCAGGGTTGCAGTCGCTGGAATCGCCATGGCCACCAGAATCAGGAAGGGCACGATGGTCCAGAGGATTTCGACGGTGGTGCTTTCATGAAATTTTGCGGCCACCTGCCCGGTGGAGCGGCGGTGGAGAATCATCGACCAGAACATGGCGCCGAAGACGATGATGCCGATCACTACACAGATCCAGAAAATGGTCATGTGCAGGTCAAATACTGCGTGACTGATTTCAGTCGCTCCCGGCGCCATATTCACAGTCCATGCGGCGTGTGCCGGACTGAAAATCGACCACAACAGGAGGCCCATCCAGACATGTGGATGTCGCATCATTGCGGGTTCCCCTTATCGTTCTTTTTATCCCGCCGGCTTTCACCTGCGGCAAGGGAGCGGCTTTCAGACTACGAACTTGAATCGCCAGGCCTTGCTGCATGTGCAGTCGGGCGCATCAGCTAACTCCATTCCCACCCGAGTATAGACAGCGACTGGCACCTCGCAACGTGGCGGCGTAAATCGAGTGAAACAGGTGGGACTTGCGTTCTAGATCACAAATGGAGAAGGATGCAGACCAGCGGTCAGCATTCGATATAACGGAGATGTCTCAAGGATGAAACACTTATGAAAAATGCGTCTTAGCATTGTTCATAAGGCAGCTAAGTTATGTCTTCCCTATTTCATTGCCTTTGTTTCCTGGAGTTTTCATGAACACCGCCGCATTGCGCGAGCAGATCCAAAAAGCCCAACAACACGAAGCCGAAACCGGCCTGCTGACTCGTCAGCTGGAAAGCAAACTGCCTCATCTACACCCATCCATCCAATTGCCGGAAGCGGACGCCAATGGTGTGCTGACGCGTTTTGTCGCCGCCTACATCGATGAAGTTCCTGATCTGCTGGATGCAGCCAATGAAGTTGCCAGGGAAGCGGGTATCGAGGCACAGATCAAACCGGTGCTGAAAATTGCCGAACAGTACTTCCTCCAGCCGCCGACGATAATGGCTGGGCACATCGGGCTCGACAGCCTGCTGGACGAAGCCTATCTGGCGCACCGTTTTGTCGAAGAGGTCAACGACCTGTACATCAAACATTTTGGCCAGCCACTGATCCCCTTGGACATGACTGTCGCCAACCTGATTGCCCACCAACTGATCGGTGAGGAGTTCGCCAACCAACTGGATGAGGCTGTACATCACGCCGTGGACGAGATGCTCGACGACGAAAGCTTCGCGCTGGAGTCGGTGGAAGCCTACCGTGGAAAGCTAAGCAGCCCGGACACTGGCGCTGCGTGGAAGCGCTGGCCGTGCATGTCGCGTCGGTTAGGCGTGGGCCTGGAACTGGATCAGCCAGCGGCCTAATGCAATATCCCCCTGTAGGAGCGAGGCTTGCCCGCGAAGCTTTTGGCGTACTTGAAGACGCCTTCGCGGGCAAGCCTTCGCTCCTACAGGAGGGTGATTTACGCGGCCGAACCGACGCCCGTCGTGGTCCGCAATCGCCCTTCCAGCCTGCGCTTCAACCCCCGCGCTTCAATCAACAGTTTTGATCCCTTGGCCGCATTGGCCCGACCCCATTCCTCCAGCAACTCCAGACACGAGTGATCGATGTAGCTCAGGTTATTTAGCGGCACATGCACCGTCGCGCCTGCCGGAATGGTCCCCAGAACCTGGGTCAGCGCCGGCACTTTGAGAAAGGTCGCTGCACCTGTCAATCGCAGTTCCATTTCGCCGTCCTTGGGTAGATCGATCAGGCTGATTTTCAGCCGCGAAGCCTTCCAGGCCAGTTTGGCCAGGGTCAGGCCGAAGCCGATCAGCACGCCGGTCAGCAGGTCGGTGAAGATGATCGCCAGGGCTGTTGCCGCGTAGGTGAACATCGGCATCCGGCCATATCGGCCCAGACCGCGGAAGGCCTTGAGGTCGACCAGTTTGAAACCGGTATAAACCAGAACGCCCGCCAGGCTCGCCACCGGAATGCTTTGCAGCACGCTGGACAGCAGCAACACGAAAGCCAGCAACCACAGGCCATGGAAGATCGTCGACATTCGCGTGGTGGCACCCGCCTGGACGTTGGCCGAACTGCGCACAATCACGCCGGTCATCGGCAGTGCGCCGAGCAAACCGCAGAGCATGTTGCCGACGCCTTGGGCCGACAATTCCCGGTCGAAGTCCGAGCGCTGGCCACTGTGCATGCGGTCGACCGCGGCGGCCGAGAGCAGGGTTTCGGCGCTGGCGATAAACGCCACGGCAAATGCGGCGATTAGCAGTGTCGGGTCAGCGAGGTTGAGTAAGTCTGCGGGTTTCAGCCAGTCGATGGCTTCCGCCAGGTTGGCCGGGACCTCCACTCGTTTGACCTGCAAGGCGAGCACCAGGCTGGCGACGGTCGCCAGGCCTACACCCAGCAGTGCGCCGGGAATGAAGCGCAGGGAATGGGGGCGGAATTTCTCCCACAGCCACATCACCGCAATCGTCGACAGCCCGAGCAACCCGGCTTGCCAACCCAAGGACGGCAAGGCCTGCACGACGGCAGCCGGGAAGGCCGCCAGGTTATCCAGCCCGGAAGGCTTGGGCACGGCGTCGAGCATCACATGCACCTGTGACAACACGATCAGTACACCAATCCCGGCGAGCATGCCGTACACCACCGCAGGCGCCGTGACCCGAAACCAGCAGCCCAGCTTTAAACGCCCAGCCACCAGTTGCAGAAAACCGGCCAGCAGCAGGATTGGCCCGAGCATGTCGATGCCATGCTGGCGAACCAGTTCGAACACCAGAACCGCCAAACCGGCTGCCGGGCCGCTGACTTGCAGTGGCGAACCGGCAATCCAGCCCACCACCAGGCCACCGATGATCCCGGTGATCAAGCCTTTGGACGGCGGCAGCCCCGAGGCGATGGCGATGCCCATGCACAAGGGCAGGGCGACGAGAAACACAACCACGGACGCCAGCAGCTCCCGTGGCAGAACAGCTTTAAGTTGAGCAGCACGCATGGTGACTCTCCCGAAGTTTTCTTCAGGCGTGGCGAAGCCGGGCTGCTTGATCAGCAGCCTCGGCTAAACCACACAGTAATTTAGGAAGATTTAGAAGCGCGCTTTGGGCGTCGCCACCGGAATCGGATGGCTGCCATCGAGCGGCAGGAAACAACCCTTGTCCGCGTCGTAAGCTCTGATTTCGCTGGTTTCGATGTTGTAGATCCAACCATGGATAAACAGCTGACCATTGGCCATGCGCGAGGCAACCGACGGGTGCGTGCGCAAATGTTGCAGCTGGGCGATCACATTCTCCTCAGTGAGGACGTGCATGCTTTCGTTTTCGTCAGCGCAATGACAGTTTTCCTGGACCATGGTTTTCGCCACTTCGGCGTGGCGCAACCAGGCTTTGACCGTCGGCATTTTTTCCAGGCTTTGCGGGTTGAGTACCGCACGCATGGCGCCGCAGTCGGAGTGCCCGCAAATGATGATGTGCTGCACGCCGAGGGCCAGTACCGCGTATTCGATCGCAGTGGAAACACCGCCGTTCATTTGCCCGTACGGCGGAACCACATTGCCGACGTTACGGGTCACGAACAGATCGCCAGGGGCGCTTTGGGTGATCAACTCGGGAACGATGCGCGAATCGGCGCAGGCGATGAACATCGCCCTGGGGCTCTGGGCCGTGGCGAGTTTCTTGAACAGTTCTTCCTGCTGTGGAAAAACCTCGTGATGAAAATGCAAAAAGCCGTCAACGATATGCTGCAGCGCTGCATCGGCGGTTTCCGCCTCCAGTGGGGCTGAAGCCGACGCAGCCAACGGCTGTTTATCCTTGTCACTCATGATTCATCCTCTTTGGCGGAGTCAGTCAGGGAATCTTCCCGTGTTATCCGATGTGAAGCCAGTGGCTGTTTAAAAAACATCCAGGTCGAACCTCCCGACCCGTCAGTCACTCGATGAACAAGGTAGCCGTCGAAACTTAATTGAAACTGAATGAAACGCTCTAGTACGTGTGTTCCAGGTCACAGAAAACGTGACCAGAGCAACTGTGATGCCTGTCTTCTTCTACTCAACCATAGGCCAATTGCTCTCAAATCAATGACATCTGACGCCCTGGCGGACAGAAGGCTGTGCAGTCCAGATTGAAACCTTCCCGACGATTGAGTCCCAGGCGTTTGATCGTTTTGGCAAAGCGTTGCGCCAGCAGGTCGGCAAATGGACCTTCGCCGCGCATCCGACTGCCGAACCGGCTGTCGTAGAGCTCACCGCCACGACTCTGGCGGATCAGGCTCAATACATGGGCAGCACGCTGAGGATAATGGGCCGCCAGCCATTCTTCGAACAGCGGCGCCACTTCCAGGGGCAGGCGCAGCATCATGTAGGCTGCACTTTGTGCGCCGGCCCCATGGGCTTCGGTAAGCAGGCTTTCGAGTTCGCTGTCGTTGATCATTGGAATCATCGGCGAGCACAGGACCCCCACCGTAATTCCTGCTTCACGCATCACCCGGATAGCTCGCAATCGGGCCTTGGGCGCAGCCGCGCGGGGTTCGAGGATACGCTTGAGCTCGTCGTCCAGGGTGGTCAGGCTGATCATCACGGCCACCAGTCTTTGCTCGGCGAGCTCGGCCAGCAGGTCCAGATCGCGCAGGATCAGCGAACCTTTGGTAATGATGGTCACCGGGTGGCGGTAACGCAGCAACACTTCCAGTGTTTTACGAGTGATCTGGTGTTCGCGTTCGATGGGCTGATAAGGATCGGTGTTGGAACCCAGGTTGATCGGCGCACATTGATAGCCGCGTCTGGAGAGTTGTTCCTCCAACACCTGCGCGGCATTGGTCTTGGCGATCAGCTTTGTTTCGAAATCCAGCCCCGGCGACATGTCCCAATAGGCATGGCTGGGCCGTGCGTAACAATAAATGCAACCGTGTTCGCACCCGCGATAGGGATTGATCGAGCGATCGAAGGGCAAATCCGGGGAGTTGTTGCGGGTGATGATGGTTTTTGCCGTTTCAATGCGCACCTCGGTGCCTTGAGTGACGGGGACTTCCTGATACCAGCCGTCATCCTCGGCCACCGAACGGTTCGGGGCGAAGCGATTGTGCGGATTGCTGGCGGTGCCGCGACCGCGGGGAGGTAGAGGAGTAGCCATCGATGCGATCCTTTAGCTGTATGTGCATACAGTATAGGAGCCCGGTGACAGCCGCCAGTGCCGTTCGGCACTTGGTTTATTCCTGTCCAATTAGATGTGCTTGTTAAGTTAATTCTGAAAGTTTCATGTAACGACGAGCAATATTTTGCCCGTGGCGTTATTTGAACATTCATCAGTACCATCCCCTTCACACGGCATGGCCGTGAATTCATTATTAAAAGGATTTAATTAATGTCGTTCTACAATCAGCGTGGCATATTTCTTCAACTGTTACGCCCCTCTGTCGTCAACCCAAACGAAGTCCGGGTTTCCATGCAGTTTGCTCTGAAGGCAGAGGGTTACGACCCCGCCAGTCGGGAGCCTACCTATTCTTTGCTCGACGCCCAGACTCGCGAAGCCGTATCGAATGATGGCGGCGCGACCTTCACTATGAAAACGACTCCAGATGTGGACGATGACGGTGATATCGACTCTCAGGACAAAGCAGTTCTGGTGGCACTGGCGAAAGCTTATTCGAAAATAGTTAATCCCTGATAGTGAGAGAACGTATCTAATACCCTTGGCAAAAGGTGGTAAATAGATACCACCTTCCAGTCTGTTCAGGACTGGAAGGTGGTTTTGATTCAATGCTGTTCGTCCGGCTTTTTCTTCAGCTTGGGGTTGGGGAAGAACTGCACGGGCTGAACCTTGGCGTCCGGCACTTTCAGCGCCGAGGTGTTGACCCGGGTGCCCAACTCCTTGGGCACCGACTGACCCTGTTCATTTAGCGTGTCGGAATAACCGCAGCCCACGCACTCGCGATGCGGGACCTGGTCTTCGTTCCACATCATCAACTTGTCCGGCTCGCTGCATGCCGGGCAGACTGCGCCGGCGATAAAGCGTTTTTTCGTGATCACAGGACCCTCACTCATGCGGCTGTGACCTCACTCAGGCCACTGTGGCGCAAGAGTGCGTCAATCGACGGTGGCCGTCCCCGGAAATCGACGAACAGCACCATCGGTTCCTGAGAACCGCCGCGCGCCAGGATCGCCTCGCGGAACGCGCGACCGGTGGCGGCATTGAGCACGCCGTCTTCTTCGAATTTCGAAAAAGCATCCGCCGACAGCACTTCCGCCCATTTATAGCTGTAGTAGCCCGCCGCGTAACCGCCGGCGAAGATATGCGCAAAACTGTTAGGGAAGCGGTTGTAGGCCGGCGGACGCATGACCGAGACCTCGTCGCGCACGCCTTCGAGTACTTGCAGCACGCTGCGGCCGTCGCCATGGGTGGCATGCAGTTCGAAGTCGAACAGCGAGAATTCCAGCTGGCGAACCATCATCAGGCCGGACTGGAAGTTCTTCGCCGCGAGCATTTTTTCCAGCAGGTCCTGCGGCAGCGGCTCGCCGGTTTCGTAGTGACCGGAGATCAGCGCCAGGCCTTCCGGCTCCCAGCACCAGTTCTCCATGAACTGGCTTGGCAACTCGACCGCATCCCAGGCTACGCCGTTGATACCCGAAACACCGGCGTGCTCGACGCGGGTCAGCAGGTGATGCAAGCCGTGACCGAATTCGTGGAACAGCGTCGTTACTTCATCGTGGGTCAGCAGCGCTGGCTTGCCGCTGTCGGCCGGGGTGAAGTTGCACACCAGATTGGCCACCGGGCTCTGCAGTATGCCTTCGGCGGTGCGGCGACGATCACGGGCACCGTCCATCCAGGCACCGCCGCGCTTGTTGGCGCGGGCGTAGAGGTCAAAGAAGAAGCGACCGACGTGCTGGCCGTTTTCCTTGATTTCGAACAGGCGAACATCCGGGTGCCAGGTGTCGAAGCCTTTCTGCTCGGCGATTTCAATGCCATACAGCCGCTGGACGATAGCGAACAGACCTCCCAGTACCTTGTCGATCGGGAAGTAGGCGCGAAGGGCTTCCTGGGCAACGCTGTAGCGCTGCTCGCGGAGTTTTTCGCCGAAGAAACCGCTGTCCCAGCTTTGCAGGTCCGGGCAGCCTTGTTCGGCGGCATAGGCTTTGAGCTGTTCCAGATCCTGGGCGGCGAACGGCTTGCTGCGCTTGGCCAGATCGCGCAGGAAACTGATGACCTGGTCGCTGGATTCGGCCATTTTGGTGGCCAGGCTCAGCTCCGAAAAGCTGGCGAAACCCAGGAGTCTGGCCAGTTCCTGACGCAGGTCGAGGATTTCTTCCATGACCGGGCCGTTATCGTTCTGACCGGCATTCGGGCCTTGGTCCGACGCACGGGTGCAGTAGGCCGCGTAGACTTCTTCGCGCAGGCTGCGGTCCTGGGCGTAGGTCATTACTGCGTAGTAGCTCGGGAATTCCAGGGTGATCAGCCAGCCATCCAGGTCTTTGGCCTGGGCTGCTGCGGCCATTTGGGCCTTGGCCGAATCGGTCAGGCCGGCGAGGACCGCCTCATCGGTGACGTGCTTGGTCCAGGCTTGAGTCGCGTCGAGCAACTGGTTGGAGAAACGGCTGCCCAACTCCGACAATTTGCTCTGCACTTCGGCATAACGCTTTTGTTCGGTTTCCGGCAGGTCGATACCCGACAGGCGGAAGTCACGCAGGGAGTGTTCCAGAATGGTTTTTTGCGCCACATCGAAACCGGCCGCTTCCGGGCTGTTGGCCAGGGCTTCGAAGGCCTGGAACAACTCGCGGTTTTGCCCCAGTTCGGTGGAATAGGCGCTCAAGGCTGGCAGGCAGGACTCGTAGGCTTCACGCAATTCGGCGCTGTTGCACACGGCGTTCAGGTGGCTGACCGGGCTCCAGGCTGCGCCGAGGCGATCGTTGAGTTCGTCCATTGCCAGCACCAGGCCGGCCCAGGTCGGTTGTTTGCCCTCGGTTTTGAGGATCTCGATAATGGCGGCGCGGTTGTCAGCCAGGATCTGTTCAATGGCCGGTTGCACGTGCTCGGCACGGATCGCCGAGAACGGCGGCAGGTCGTAGGACTGCAAAAGAGGGTTGTTCACGCTCACGGTTGGCACCTTGGCTGGAAGAAACGCTGGAAGAAACATGGCCCCATCTTAATTACAATCGACGTCGACCGCAGCTATCAGCAATAGAGAGAGAGCCTATCGTGACCCTTCGCAAGTATCAGAACCATACGCCGCTGCTCGGCAAAAGCGCTTTTGTCGACTGCTCGGCCGTGGTGATCGGCGACGTTGAAATCGGCGAAGACAGTTCGGTCTGGCCGCTGACGGTGATCCGTGGCGACATGCATCGCATCCGCGTGGGGGCGCGCACCAGTGTCCAGGACGGCTGCGTGCTGCACATCACCCATGCCGGTCCGTTCAATCCCGATGGCTTCCCGTTGCTGATCGGCGATGACGTGACCATCGCGCATAAAGTCATGCTGCACGGTTGCAGCGTGGGCAGCCGGGTTCTGATCGGCATGGGCAGCATCGTGATGGATGGCGCGGTGGTGGAAGATGACGTGATCATCGGCGCCGGCAGCCTGGTGCCGCCCGGCAAGCGCCTGGAAAGCGGATTCCTCTATGTGGGCAGCCCGGTAAAACAGATCCGTACGCTGACCGACAAGGAAAAAGCCTTTTTCACCTACAGCGCGGCGAATTACGTAAAGCTCAAGGACCTGCATATAGCCGAAGGCTACGACCAGATCTAAGCTCCTGTTAACGGAAAACGTCCCGCTATTGCTCAGGAATTTTCATGCATTACCAAACCGTTTTATTCGACCTTGATGGCACCCTGACCGATCCGCGCGAGGGCATTACCCGTTCGATCCAGTTTGCCCTGGGAAAATTGGGGGTCGATGAACCCGACCTGACCAAACTCGAACACTTTATCGGCCCGCCATTGTTGCAGGCGTTCATGCAGTTCTACGACTTCGACGAGCCCAAGGCCTGGGAAGCGGTCAACTTCTACCGCGAACGCTTCAAGGTCACCGGCCTTTACGAGAACCGTGTCTTCGACGGCGTCACGCCGTTGCTGGAAACCCTCGGCGGGCAAGGGCGCCAGCTGTACATAGCGACCTCCAAACCCTGGATCTTCGCCCGGGAAATCGCCAGGCACTTCGACTTTGCGAAACACTTCAAGGTGATCTACGGCAGCGAACTGGACGGGACCCGTACCAATAAAGTCGAGCTGATCGCCCATCTGATGGCCGAAGAAGGCCTGGACCCGAGCAACACCTTGATGATCGGCGATCGTAAACACGACCTGATCGGCGCGCGGAGCAATGGGCTGGATGCCGCGGCGGTGGGCTACGGTTTTGGTAGTCGTGAAGAGTTGAGCGCAGAAGCGCCGGCCTATCACTTTGAGACGCTGGATGAGTTGCATCAGGCGTTTTTGCAGCGCTAGTCAAACGGCCTTCGCGAGCCTGCTCGCGAAGGGGCCCGTTCAGCCACTGAAGCTTTATGGTTTAGCCAAAACCTCCAACGCCGCCTGGCGCTTTTCGACCGGCAGGGTCCCCAGCTTCTCGGCCGCCGCATAAAACTTCACCCAGTCCCCGCCCACCTGCCGGAACAACACGGCAAACGCCGGCACCCGTTGGTCATATAACCCAAACGGTAACAGCCGGGCATTGTTCATCGGCGCATTGATCCAGGTATCGTAGCGATTGTCCCCAGCCCATTGACTGTCACGCAGCAGTCGATAATCACCTCGCAGGCGCTCGAACGTTGCCGCCTTGCGTTGGCGCATCTGGTCGGTGGGTAGGGGCAGGCTGTACAGCCATTCGAGGTGCCTGCGGGTATCCAGAATCAATTGAAGGAATTGCTCGCGTCGCTGCACCTGTACGCCATCGTCCGGCGCCAGGCCTCGGAATGCGCGCCATTGGCGGGTGCCTTCCTGTTCGACGAAAGAGGCGAAAGACTCGTTGAACTCGGTGTCGTCCTTCACATACAAGCGCTGATGCGCCAGTTCGTGAAAGATCAATGTCGCCAGCCGCTCGTCGCCCCAACCCATCATTGAACTGATGATCGGATCGTTGAACCAGCCGAGCGTCGAATAGGCCTCGACACCGCCGATCGACACGTCCATACCTTGCAGTCGTTGCAAGGCCGCTTCACCGCGGGCTGCGCTCTGGCTGTAGTAGCCGCGATAGGCGACGCAACCGGCAATGGGGAAACAATGGTTCTGCGGCGTCAGGGAAAACTCCGGCGTGGCAAACACATTCCAGACGACGAATGGCCGGCCAATGTCGGCGTAAAGACGATAGCTCTGATTGTCCGGCAGGTGCAGATGCTGGCTGGCGAACGTGCGGGCCTTTTGTGATTGAGTCAGGTGCGCACGCAATTGCTGATCGCGACCGGGATCGGCAATCACGCTGGAAACCGGCTCCCGTGCCCGCAGCAGTTGCAGCTGACCACTGGCCAATTGGCCGTAATAGCTGACGCTGGCGCAACCGTTGAGCAACAAAAACAACACGCCCGGAAACAAAATGCGTAAAACGCGATCAAGTAACCCAAGGCTTGGAAACGGCCTGATCAAAATGAATCATCCCTGGAAAGTCTGTCCGCAAGACTATCCCGCCTGACTGGAGCTCCGCTATGCGCACGTTGATGCTGACAGGAAGCCTGTTGTTGCTGACAGGTTGTGCCGGATTCGGATTACCTCGCCCTGATCCGGCCCAGGCGTGGATCGACCTGGATTCGCAGCAAGAAGATACAGCGCTGCAAGCGCTGGAAGTCGATGACAAGGCCGCCACCGACAAGCGCTACTTCGAGGTTCATCCCGGTAGCCATGAGCTGACGGTGCGTTACCAGTTTGCTGTCGCGCCAACCAATATCGGCCCCGATGCCGAGCCGCTATGGCGTGACTGTCAGTTGAGCGTGAAATTCAAGGATTTCAACGCAGGCGAGCGGTATCAGCTGCAAGCGGGCAATATCGGTTTCCGGCCGTGGGCAAAGCTCTATGATCGACAGCGAAAAGTGATTGGCCAAGGTACACCGGCTGGCTGCCAACGGACCTGATCGGCGTTATCCTGAAGGACCCCATCCTTGGGAATTCATCATGCGCAGGTCAATGCTATTACTGGCTGCAAGTGTCATTGCCGGCTGCCAGAGCCCATTGCCGGCGGTTAATCCGCAGATGGCCTGGGTCGAGTTTTCTACGCCATTCCCCAACGACAAATTGTTGATGGCCGAACGATTGGACAAACAGCGATTGCGCGACGGGCGTTTTTTCCAGGTTACCCCCGGTAGCCATGAGTTGATCGTTCGATTCGACTTCGAAGTGCCCGGAGGGGGCGGGGGCTTGAGTATGATGAGCGGTCCCACGGAACGTTTGTGTTACCTGACCATCCGCTATGATCATTTCGAAGCCGGCCAGCGTTATGTGCTGGAAGGGCGTTCGATCGCCTTCACTCCCGGCGCTCGCCTGTACAACGCCAAGCGTGAAATCGTCGCGCAAGATCGAGAATCCTATTGCCTCCTATGAGGTGAATCAGCGGTCGTTCTTCTGGTAGATGATTTTTTTGGTGCCGCCTTCACACGTACCAACGACCATGTTCTGATCGTGCACTTCATCATTGGTGACAATTTCCAGGGTGTAGGACGAGACATTATTGGCCTGGATCTTGGCTTCGATTTCGGCCTTGAGTTCTTCACAGGATTTCGGTGCCGCGAGGGCCGATGTGGCCAGCGCGCAACAGATGATCGCCAGGGCAAAACGTTTCATGGTTGAAGCTCCTTTGCAGGCAGCGCGCACATCGATGCGTTTTGCTGCTGTCATTTATTCGACCACATTTTCGCCAATCAGGTTTGTTTCAGCACAAAAAAGATCGCAGACGCCGCCAGCGCCTACAGGTTTACTCAACCCCTGTAGGCGCTGCCGAAGCCTGCGATCTTTCAACGTGCAACAAAGATCTAGCTGATCAGCGTCGCATCCAGGCTGATCTTCGCATTCAGCACCTTGGACACCGGGCAGCCTTCTTTGGCCTTGTTGCTCAATTCCTCGAACTGCGCCTGGCTCGCCCCGGGGATTTTCGCCTTGAGGATCAGTTTCACTGCCGTGATCGCAAAGCCACCGTCCACCTGGTCCAGCGTGACCTCGGCATTGGTATCGATGCTGTCAGCCTTGAGACCGGCATCGCCGAGAATCATTGAAAACGCCATGGAAAAGCAACCCGCATGTGCCGCACCGATCAGCTCTTCCGGATTGGTGCCCTTGCCGCCTTCGAAACGCGCCTTGAAGCCGTAGGGTGCTTCTCTGAGTACACCGGTTTCCGTGGAAATCGAGCCGATGCCGGTTTTCAGATCACCTTCCCAATGAGCCGATGCTTTCTTCGTGATAGCCATGTCTGCCTCCTCAAGATCCGGCGCGAATCGTCGCGCCTTCGTGGTTTTCGGTTGCTAGGGTTCTGAGGATAGACGGTGATGCAAAGTTCATCGCGATTCTAATTGATGCCTCATTTTGCGGGAATTTCGTCTGTGCTATTGAAACTCGGGTATATGCCCTCATTGCATGAAACACGCTTATGGATTCGGCAGGTTTTCGTTTGTAAGAAAAAACCTGCGCCCTCAATTGGAGAAGCAGGCTTATGAAACGACTGTCCGATATCAAGTTCTCGACCCTCGATCTGGTGCCAGTGCGAGAGAATGGCAGTGCGGCCCAGTCGCTGCGCAATTCCCTGGACCTGGCGCAGCACGTCGAGAAGTTTGGCTACAACCGCTTCTGGGTCGCCGAACACCACAATATGGATGGCATTGCCAGTTCGGCGACCTCGGTACTGCTGGGTTATCTGGCCGGCGGCACTTCGACCATTCGCGTCGGCTCGGGCGGTGTGATGTTGCCCAACCACGCCCCGCTGGTCATCGCCGAGCAGTTCGGCACGCTTGAAAGTCTTTACCCGGGCCGGATCGATCTGGGCCTGGGCCGCGCTCCCGGTTCCGATCAAATGACTGCCCGCGCTTTGCGTCGTGAACGCTCCGGGAGCGCTGACGAGTTTCCGCAAGACGTGACCGAACTGATGCGCTACCTCGGCCCACGCACCCCGGACCAGCGAATTATCGCTATGCCGGGCACCGGCACCAACGTCCCGGTCTGGTTACTGGGTTCGAGCCTGTTCAGTGCCCAACTGGCCGGTGAGCGCGGTTTGCCCTACGCCTTCGCTTCCCATTTCGCACCGCGCTTCATGCATGAGGCGATTCGCGTCTACCGCAACCACTTCAAGCCTTCTGCCGTATTGGACAAGCCCTACGTGATGCTCGGCGTACCCTTGGTAGCCGCCGACACCGACGAGCAAGCCGACTATCTGGCGACCTCGGTCTACCAGCGGATTCTCGCGTTGATGCGTGGCCAGAGCCTGGTGCAACGGCCGCCAGTGAAAACCATGGACGGCCTGTGGCTGCCCCATGAGAAGGAAGCGGTAGGAGATTTCCTCGGCCTGGCCATGGTCGGCAGCCCGCAGAAGATCCGCGCCAAACTGGAAGTGCTGATCGAGCAAACCCAGGCAGACGAGCTGATCTTCACGTGTGACCTGTATGAACATGCCGATCGGGTGCATTCCTATGAACTGTTGGCGCAGGTCATGAAGGGCTGACGCTCGAGCCTTGCCCGCAAAAAGCCGCCGTCATTGCGTCGGCTTTTCTATTTTTAGCGGGCATCAGATTACCTCTTGTAGACGATTTCCTTGGTGCCCTTTTCACAAGTGCCGACGACTTTCCCATCAGTAGCCGTGCCTTTTTCGACGATCTCCAGCGAATAACCTGATACGCCCTTGGCATCAAGTCCCGCTGCGATCTCGGCTTTTAGCTGTTCGCACGACTTGCCCTCAGCAAAGGCGATACCCGCAAGGCTCAGCAAACCTACCGCCAAAATAAACTTCTTCATCTGTGCATTCTCTGGTCGGATCAATAGGGGGCATCCGGCTATCAGCCGGATGTTCTTGTGTCACGTGTTGCCAATCCCTATGGCACTCGGCCAGCAAGCCAGTTCGGAAGACTAGCTCACACTCAGCTGCTCGCAATCCGGAACCCGACCTTGAGCGTCACCTGGAAATGGGCAGCCTTACCGTCCTTGATATGCCCGCGGGTTTCGGTCACCTCGAACCATTCCATGTACTTGAGGCTTTTATTGGCTTCGGCCAAGGCGTTGTTGATGGCGTCTTCTATGCTGCTGGCGGATGAGCCGACCAGCTCGACTTTTTTGTAGGTGTGATGATCTGTCATGGCGTTCTCCTCAGGGTTTGATTACAGCCTAGCAGTGATTTTCTTATTACTTCTGTCGGCTAATCCCACGTTGAAGTTCAGATTTACTGCACTTTCTTGAACCCCTGAAGTCCCAACCAACACACGCAACTCAACCAATGCAGGAGAGCCACCATGGCCACCACTTCTTTACGTAAAGCCTCATTGCAAAGCATGGAAGCCGAGATCGAGAGTTTGCTCAAGTCTCTGGAAAGCCTTAAGGACGACGCCTCGGACGAGTCGCGTAAAACCCTTAAAGTATTGAAAACAAACGCCGAAAACGCACTGAAGCATTCGCGTCATCTGCTCAGCGACGCGTACGAAGAAGTCAAAGTCAAAACCCGCGAAACCGGGATTGCCACACGGGACTACGCCCAGGAACACCCTTGGACTACAGCGGGTGTCGCTGTGGGTGCGCTGGGCTTGCTCGCTGCTTATCTGCTGTTCAAGCGCGGCGAATGATCTGTTTGGCGCAGTTCGTTCTTGAGCCACTGCGCCAACTGCCGGGCGCGCCCGTCCGCGGCGCGCTTGGGTAGCCACAACGCCAGTTGCGCCGGGGTTTCACTGAAGCCCCAGGGCGCGACCAGGCGGCCGGCCTTCAAGTCCTCGGCCACCAGCGGCTCAGGGGCAATCGCCACGCCCAGCCCCGCCACTGCCGCTTCCAGCAAGTAGTACAAATGCTCGAACCCCTGACCTAATTTCAGCGCTTTGGCGTCGATTCCACTTTGTTGCGCCCAGCTGGGCCATGCCTGTGGGCGAGAGGTGGTGTGCAGCAATGGCTCGTTCAGCAGCGCTGTGGCCGGTGCTTCCTGCAATCTTTCATAGCCGGCAAATCGCGGGCTCATGACCGGGCCAATCCGCTCGCTGGCCAATTCGTAGACCTGCATGTCCGCCGGCCAGGGTGGCTCGGCAAACACCAGCAGGGCATCGAGCCCCGGCCGACGAGGATCGAGATCGCCCTCTCCGGCCGATAGATGCAAGCGCAAGTCCGGCAGGTCTGAATTCAGCCTTCCCAAGCGCGGAATGAACCAGCGTGCCAGCAAGCTGCCCGAGCAGCCGAGTACGAACGGCGCATCGGCGGTGCTTTGGGTCAACTCTGCGCATACCGTACGCAATCGCTCGAACGCTTCAGCGCTGGCATCGCGCAACCGAACCCCAGAATCTGTGAGTTTAAGGCCGCGTCCATCCTTGATGAAAAGACTCACCCCAAGGTGTGCTTCGAGCACCTTGAGTTGACGGCTGACTGCGCCATGGGTGACGTGCAGTTGTTCGGCCGCCTGACTGACGCTGTTGAGGCGGGCGGTCGCTTCAAAGGCTCGCAAGGCGTTCAGCGGGGGAAGGTCATGGCTCATGGGATCTGTGAGTTTTCCTGACAGGTTATGCCAATCTTATCGGTTTTCAGCATCAGGCGTGAAGGGTAGAGTTAAGCCCATTGTGATCTCACGCATTCACCTGGAGCGACCCATGACCCAGACTAATCTGCGCAACGGCCCCGACGCCAACGGCCTGTTTGGCGCGTTCGGCGGCCGCTACGTCGCCGAAACCCTGATGCCGTTGATTCTCGACCTGGCCCGCGAATACGAAGCGGCCAAGGAAGATCCTGCATTCAAAGAGGAATTGGCCTACTTTCAGCGCGACTATGTCGGTCGTCCAAGCCCGCTTTATTTCGCTGAGCGTCTGACCGAGTTCTGCGGCGGCGCGAAGATTTACCTGAAGCGCGAAGAGCTGAACCACACCGGCGCGCACAAGATCAACAATTGCATCGGCCAGATCCTGCTGGCGCGGCGCATGGGCAAGAAACGCATCATCGCCGAAACCGGCGCAGGCATGCACGGCGTGGCGACGGCCACCGTGGCCGCGCGTTTCGGCCTCGATTGCGTGATCTACATGGGCACCACCGACATCGAACGCCAGCAGGCCAACGTGTTCCGCATGAAGCTGCTGGGCGCCGAAGTGATCCCGGTCGTGGCCGGGACTGGCACCCTGAAGGATGCGATGAACGAAGCGCTGCGTGACTGGGTCACCAACGTCGACAGCACCTTCTACCTGATCGGTACCGTGGCCGGTCCGCATCCGTACCCGGCCATGGTTCGCGACTTCCAGGCCGTCATCGGCAAGGAAACCCGTGACCAACTGCAAGCCCAGGAAGGCCGCCTGCCGGACAGCCTGGTGGCGTGCATCGGCGGTGGGTCCAATGCCATGGGCCTGTTCCACCCGTTCCTCGACGACAAAAGCGTCGACATCATTGGCGTTGAAGCCGCCGGTCATGGCATCGAAACCGGCAAGCACGCCGCCAGCCTGAACGGCGGCGTGCCGGGTGTACTCCACGGTAACCGGACATTCCTGTTGCAGGACGACGACGGTCAGATCATCGACGCCCACTCGATTTCCGCCGGCCTCGACTATCCGGGCATCGGCCCGGAACACGCCTGGTTGCATGATATCGGCCGCGTCCAGTACACCTCGGTAACCGACGACGAAGCCCTCGACGCATTCCATAAATGCTGTCGCCTGGAAGGGATTATTCCGGCACTGGAAAGCGCCCATGCCCTGGCCGAAGTGTTCAAGCGCGCACCGACCCTGCCCAAAGATCACCTGATGGTAGTCAACCTGTCCGGTCGTGGCGACAAAGACATGCAAACCGTGATGCACCACATGGAACAATCGAAGCAGGAGAAACACTGATGAGCCGCCTGCAAACGCGTTTTGCCGAACTCAAGGAACAGAACCGCGCCGCCCTGGTGACTTTTGTCACCGCTGGCGACCCGAGCTACGACACGTCCCTGGCGATCCTCAAAGGCTTGCCCGGTGCCGGCGCCGACGTGATCGAGTTGGGCATGCCCTTCACCGATCCGATGGCCGATGGCCCGGCGATCCAGCTGGCGAACATCCGTGCCTTGGGCGCCAAGCAAAACCTGGTGAAAACCCTGCAAATGGTTCGCGAGTTCCGCAAAGGCAATACCGATACGCCGTTGGTGTTGATGGGTTACTTCAACCCGATCCACATGTATGGCGTGCCACGTTTCATTGCCGACGCCAAAGAGGCCGGTGTTGACGGTCTGATCGTGGTCGACCTGCCACCTGAGCATAACGGCGAGTTGTGCGACCCGGCCCAGGCTGCGGGTATCGACTTCATTCGTCTGACTACGCCGACCACCGATGATGTTCGTCTGCCGACTGTTTTGAATGGCAGCTCGGGCTTCGTCTACTACGTCTCTGTAGCGGGGGTGACCGGCGCAGGTGCGGCGACTCTGGAACACGTTGAAGAAGCGGTTGCCCGCTTGCGTCGCCACACCGATCTGCCGATCAGCATCGGTTTTGGCATTCGCACACCGGAGCAAGCCGCCTCCATCGCTCGTCTGGCGGATGGTGTGGTGGTGGGGTCGGCGTTGATCGATCACATCGCCAATGCGTCGACGCCGGATCAGGCGGTCGACGGGGTGTTGAGCCTGTGCGCGGCCCTGGCCGACGGCGTGCGTCAAGCCCGCGTCTAGTTACGGCAACTCCAACCCGCCCGCTGCCTTGTGCAACTTCCTCAAATGCTCGCCAACCTGCTTCAGGTTGGCTTCATTGGCGGCCATCTCGGCCGCCCGGCTCGGTTCGAGCAGCGCCCTCACTTCCTTGTCCAGATCGCCGGTCAGCGCTTGAAGCTGTTTCTGTCGCAGGCTGCTTTCCGATTCCAGGCGCTGCCATTCACTCGGCTGCGGCAAGCCATAACCACCAGTACCGAGCAACTCCGCCGGACGGCTGAGGAAGCCGCTGTTGGCGAGAATCTGCTGCAAGGTTGCGTTGGCCTTGTCCATGCCGCCGTTCTTCAATTCCCGAGCGCCCAGATAGCGCTGCTTTACTTCGTCCTGGGCCAGTACCAACTGTTGGCGGAAGGCGGCCTGCTCCAATAACAGCAATGCCGCGCTGGTGCGCAAGTCGGCCCGGTCGATCCATTGCCGGCGTTCCCCGGCTTTCAACGCCAGCCAGTCTTCGACCTTTTCCTGCTTGATCGGCAGGTGCTTCTTCAGCACTTCGAACATCGCTTGATAACGATCGCGGAAGGAGTCGAAGCGATAGCCCAGGCGCAGCGCTTCGCGGGGATCGTCCAGCACGCTGGTATCGGCCAGTCCGCGACCCTTGAGCACTTCCAGCAAACCGTTGGGCATGATGCTGTCCAGCCCGACCAGCTGCGAATTGTTAGTGCCGCTGCGCAACAGTTTCAGTCCTTCTACCGCGCAGTTATTGGACAGGAAGAAATAGTTGCCGTCGTAGCTCCAGTGCATCTCGGCGGCATGTTCCACCACGTTTTCGATTTCGTTACGCGACAGGTTCAGCGGCACAGAGGCCAGGCTGCGCAGTTCGGTCTTGGTGTATTCGTCGATCACCTGAGCCAGCGGCAGGACAAACAGGCGGGACGGGTATTTGCCCACCAGGCCGTCCCAGCTCGATAGCTGTACATCACCGACGAAGGCGCGGTAGGACAGCACCAGGTGCTGATCCAGGTCCAGCCGGCAATCCGGCCCGCGTGGCCGACCGGGTGCGCAGATCACCAGGCGCAACATACTGTGGCCCCAGCGGCTGACCCAATTCTGGTTGGCTTCGGCCAACAGATAGTCGACGGCGTACACCCGTTCCGGGTCGACCTGGCCCAGGGGTTGTTTGGCGAAGTCGTTGCCGGCATTGAGAAACGCAAAGGATTTGCCGCAGGTGTCTTTGGCGGCGGGCGCCCAGCCGAAATGTTCCTGGTAGTAGCGGTACAGGGCAGGACGTCGACAAGCGTAGCTCGGGTCGAGCAGGAAATATTCCATGTTTACCGCGACGAACTCCTTGGGGCTGCTCGTCTCGTAGATGTCCGGGCTGCGGGCAATTTGTCGATTGTACTGTTCGCGCTCGCCGCGGCGGCCGACGTACTGGGGCCAGCCAGCAAGGTCGAGCAGGCGCGGGTCGTCGCTGAGGGTAAAGCGTCGATCGGCCTGGCCGCGACATTCGTCGGGCATGCCGATCAGCCCCGAGCTGCCGTTACGCCGGGTGCAGCGTTGAATCAGCTTGCGCTCCGCGTCGGGCCACAGGCGCGAGCGGTCATAGATGTGAGTGAGTTCGTGCAGCACTGTGGCCAGCAATTCCCGGCGCACAGTGCCGTGGGGGCGATACGTTTTCTTTGTCGCAGCGCTGCCGTCGGTGAGGCTGGCGAGCAGGTTGCGATTCAAGTCGAGTTCGGACACCAGAGACGCCTGACCGTAAGCATCGCCTGGCATCTCATCGGTCCAGCCGACGTCGATTCTGCGATCCAGTTGCTCGATGAAGCGCGGCGGCAAAGCCTGCATGGCCTCATCGAGCAGGGCCTGACTGGCCTGCTGCTGTGCGGGGCTCAACCCCTGGGTCTTGAGCTGTAATTGCAGGGCAGCCTGGGCCGTGTTGCCAAGCAGCAGCAGGACCCCGGCCAATAGCCAGGCGACAGGCGACATCACAGTGCGAGGATGGCTTCGGCGAGCACCTGGTCACTGGCGTCCCGGGCTTCCGGCACGCGGGTGCGCAATGTGTCGAAGGCAGCTTCCAGCTGTGCACCGCGAATTTCACCTTCGCTGGCAACGAAGCTGGCCGCATCGTCGTGGGCTTCGCGGATGATTTTCGAATCGCGAATGGACGTGGTGGTGTCGGATGTGAAATCAATGGTGCGCCGGGAGGCATCGATGATGATGTTACTGGTGGCGACCAGGGTGTGCGCCTGGGTCACATCGGCCAACAACAACAGGCCAAGGGCAGCAGCAATCAGGGGGCTACGCATGGAACGACTCCGCAGATAAGGATAACTATTGGACGAGAATTGCCTGCGCCAGTTCAAGGTCGCTTGCATGAAGTTTTGGTTGGGCGCTGCGCAGGTAGATCAGGGCGGCCTCCAGTTGCGCGCCCCGCAGTTCGCCGTCACTGGCGATGAACGCCGCAGCGTCATCCTGGGCGGCGAATAGCAGTTTACGGTCGAAGGGGGCGGCGGACACCATGGTGGTGGCGTAGCCGGTGGCGACGATGCCTTGTGTCGACAGGTTGAAAGCGTCGTAGGCATGGGCCGAACCCACCCAGCAGGTTGTCGCGAAAAACGGAGTGATCAACAAATTTGAAAGAAAACGCATGAGGCTCGATAGCTGGAAGCGAGTCCCAAGGCTAGCGCAACGCCCGGTCTAGAGCCAGCGTTGAAACATTGGGACACTACGTGCGTGTCCCAAGTGAACGGCGTCGCTTAGATCGTCAGGATGGCCTGGGCCAGCTGCGCATCCGTGGCGCTCAGTTGAGGCGCCTGTTGGCGAATGTGGTCGAGGGCGCTTTCCAGTTTCACACCACGAATGGCGCCTTCACTGGCGACGAAGCTGGCGGCGTCGTCGCGGGCAGCGCGTACGATCTTGTCGTCGCGGAAGGAGGAAGTGACATCGGAGGTCGCATCGGATGTGGCCTTGAGTGCGCCGACGACGGCATCGGTGGTCACGATGAAGCTGGTGGCGTGGGCATTGGCTGCCACGGCAAGCAGGGCTGCAGCGCTGAACAGGCGAAGACGGGACATGATGTAACTCCTTTGGTAACCGATTGGGAGGTGGCGCAGTGTCTGGAGATCAGACGCCTGTGATACGGAGTTCGCCACGTTCTGGTTGAATATTAGGCCGGTCAGGAGGGGTTCGAACAGCCCATATAGAAGAAACTGGGGGTAGATACCGTCTTGAACCTCACCGGGCAAGCGCAAGTTTCGGGTCGTAGGGTTGGCCCGACTTGAGCACACCGTAAACGAAGTGCAGCAGCTTGCGCATCGCCGCACAGATGATCTGCTTGGGGGCCTTGCCGTTGGCCTTCAGGCGGTCTTTCATGGCCTTGATCGCCTCGTTATGCTGCAACGCTACCAGGCCTGGCATGTAGAGGCCTGCACGCACACTCACTGAGCCGATTTTTG
>NZ_CABVHU010000012.1 GCF_902497855.1 Pseudomonas fluorescens | reverse complement strand
CCCGAATTTCTTGACGACCATAGAGCATTGGAACCACCTGATCCCATCCCGAACTCAGCAGTGAAACGATGCATCGCCGATGGTAGTGTGGGGTTTCCCCATGTGAGAGTAGGTCATCGTCAAGATTGAATTCCGAAACCCCTATCTGCGTATGCAGGTAGGGGTTTTGTTTTTGTCCGCCGCAAACTGGCGCGACGAAAGTGCAACCGGCCGACGACCTACATGGAAAGTCCCCCAGTGCTGTGCCTTAATCCAGAGGACCACTGAGGGAGGGATATAGATGCGACATAGAGGCGCCCAATTCTGGCTATGGACCAATAGAAGATTACCCCTCCACACCCATGAGGAAGTCCTCGACGATGGCGTGCAAATCGAGGTGCAGGCACGGATCAACCACGGAGGGATTACCCAGGTTTTCGTAGGCGTCTACGGCCCGAATGGCTGGGCGATCGGCGAGGAATTTTATGACCGGCGTGTCGGGGAACATTACTGCACGGCGTTGAAATGGGGCACCCAGCGGGCACGAGAAATTGTCGCGGGCACTCAAGGATTCGTAGCGCCACACCGGGTACAGTTGACCCTGAGTACGGTGATCACCGATGAGTCGGTATTGGCCTTGAGGCGCATGGAGATGACCGAGCGTGAACGTCTGAAGCTCAGGTCCGAGGATGCGTGGACGGAGTACCGTGCCGCCAAGACCGCCATGTTGGCCTTGATGCGCTTGACCAAGGTGGATCCCGGAATGTGGGCCGATCACAAGGAGCGACTCAGGCAGGCGATCGATAGACGCGCCTGTGTACAGCGCGCCTATCTCGATTGATGTTTTACCGCTGTGACTGGCGCAAGGTTTCGATGGTTTCGATCAGGTCATCGTAGGACACCGGCTTGCCGATATGCTGGTCAAAGCCTGATTGCCGTGACTTCTGAATGTCGCTGTGGGCGCCATAGCCGGTCAGTGCAATCGCCGGCACATCCTTGACCAGTGGCAACTGACGCAGGGCGCTCATCAACTCATGTCCGCTCATGACCGGCATGCCCAAGTCCGAAATGATCAGATCGAAACGGGTATTTCTGGCCGCGTCCAGAGCCGCCACCGGACGATCGAAGGCAATCACCTGGGCGTCCTCCATCTCCAGTAGCATTTTCAAGGTTTCCAGTACTTCGGCGGAGTCGTCTACCAAGAGGATCGTCAATCCGCTCAGGCGTCCCGAGGCGATTTCGAACGGGGGGACCGGTTGAATCGCACCATGGGTGAGTGCCAGTGGCAGGCACACCGTGAAGGTACACCCCGTTCCGACGCCCCCGGAACTCACCTCAACCGTTCCGCGTTGAGCCTCAGTCAACTGGCGAACGAGCGAAAGTCCGATGCCCAGACCTTCCCGGTGGTGGGTGGCGTGTTGCTGTTCGGCCTGACCAAAGAGGTCGAACACATGATCGAGGTTCTCGGGAGCAATGCCGGCACCATCGTCTTTGACATCCAGCCGGGCCATGTTCCCGACCTGGCTGGCGATTAACTGCACGCAGCCCTTGGGCGGGGTGAATTTCAGTGCATTGTTCACCAGGTTCCAGATGATCTGCTCCAGGCGAGTCGGGTCGGCCTGGACGAACAATGGGTCAGAGGGCACCCGCAGTTCGACCCTGAGATCGTGCTGTTCATTGAGGACGACGGTGTGGATGTCACGCAGCACACTGATCAGATCCACGGCGACCGGTTGCAGCTTGAGCTTGCCGGTACGAACCCGTGCGACATCCAGCAGGTCATCGATGATCCGTGCCTGGCTGTTGACGGCATCGCAGATGGTGTCGACCGCCTTGGCGGCCGGCGCCAGCGACTTGGTGACCGGCAGGCGACGTAGCAGCTCCGCGTTGAGCTGGATCAGGTTCAGCGGATGCTTGAGTTCGTGGGACATCACCGCAAAGAACTCATCCTTGAGGTAATTGGTGTTGCGGGTCTCGGCAAGCTGTTGGCTTTGCTCTTCGTGCTGGCGTTTGTGGCCGGTCAGGTCCCGGGCAATTTTCACATAGCCCTTGAGGTTCTCGCCCTTGAGCAGCGTCACCTCGCCGCTGCAGAAGAAGCGGCTGCCATCCTTGCGCAGGTGCCAGCGCTCATCTTCGCTGCGGCCATGGGTGCGCGCCGATAACAGCTCGTTTTCCGGCACGCCCGCCGCGCGATCCTCGGTGGCGAAAATGAAGTCGTAATACGCACCTTCGGCCTCGGCCTTGCTGTAGCCGAAGATCAACTCCGCGCCTTTGTTCCAGCTGGTGATGACGCCCTGCTCATCGAGGGTGATGATCGCGTAGTCGCGGGTACTTTCGGCGACCAGGCGCATGCGTTCTTCGCCCAGGCGCAGCTCTTCTTCGGCGGCGCGACGCTTGCTGATGTCGATGAAGGTCAGCACGGTGCCGTCGATGTGATCTTCGCTGGAGCGATAGGGCAGGAGGCGCGCGATGTACCAGCGATTGTCGTTGCTGCTGACTTCGCGCTCGATCATGTTCAACGATTCGAAAACCTGCGCTGCATCAGCGGTCAGGTCGTCGTAATGCAGGCGATGGGTAATGTCGAGCAACGAGCGACCGGTATCCACCGGCAACATGCTGAAGATGTCGGTGGCGCGCGGGGTGAACCACTTGATGCGCATGCTGCGGTCGACAAACACCGTGGCAATGTCAGTGGATGCGATCAGGTTGGTCAGGTAATCGTTGATCTTGTCGGTCTCTTCGACCTTGGTTTTCAGCTCGTAGTTGACGGTCAATAACTCTTCGTTGATCGACTGCAGTTCTTCCTTGCTGGTTTCCAACTCTTCGGTGGCCGAGCGCAGTTCTTCGTTGATCGCCTGCATTTCTTCGTTGGAAGCCTTGAGTTCTTCGCTGGAGACTTCCGATTGTTCGATGGTGTCTTGCAGGTGCAGTTTGGTGCGTTGCAGCTCGCGCTCCAGGTTGGACAGCACCTGGCTTTCGGTTTGCAGTACGGTGGTGGCCGCCAACTCCGAAGGGTCGACCTCCACCTCCTCGAAGATCACCAGCACGTAGTCGCCGTCCGATTCTTCGTCCTTGTAGGGATGGGCGACGAGATCAATCAGGTAGCTCCGGTCGTCGCGCTTGATCGGTACTTCGCGGGATTTGACCGGCTGGCCGCTCTGCTGCACCTGGAACAGGGTGGTGCGGATTTCCAGGCGCAATTGCGGAAGAATCAAGGTCAGCAAATTGCGCGACAGTTCACCGCCGACATGCCGCAGGAAACGCCCGGCACTTTCGCTCATGTGCAAGATGTCGGCATTGGCATCGACAATCATGCTCGGCGGCGCGGACTGTTCCAGGGCCCGTTGATGGATATCGGCGACAGAGAGTTTACGTGGCAGGCTGTTTTGCGGCACCTGCCGGGAAGCACTGGTTCGCACGTAGCCACCCCGGGGCATGGTCGGGGTCCGACGGCTATTGGCCGTGCCGGTTTTGGCGCGGAAGATCCGGTTACGTTTGTCTACCGGCGCGAACAATTCATGGCACGCGTCCGCGCTCTCGGATGAACCGAGAAACAGAAAGCCGCCCGGACGCAGGGCAAAGTGGAACATCTGCAGGATTTCGCGCTGCACTTCGCGATCCAGATAGATCAGCAGGTTGCGGCAAACGATCAGGTCGATTTGCGAGAAGGGCGGATCGGACAACAGGCTGTGTTTGGCGAACAACACCTTTTCGCGGATTTCCTTGCGAATTCGGTAGTGGTCGTTTTCCTTGGCGAAGTAATGCCGCAATCGTGTCGGCGGTATGTCGGTAATGATCGCTTGCGGGTACAGCCCGGCCCGACCGACGCTGATGGCGCGCTCGTCGATGTCGGTGGCGAACAGCTGGAACGAGGCCGCGCTTCTGTCCAGTTGCAGCTGATCGTTCAGCAGCATCGCCAGGCTATAGGCTTCCTCGCCCGTGGAGCAGCCAGCGGACCAGACCCGGATCTCTTCTTTCTCGGGTTGCGCCGAGACCGCGGCGCTGACCAGTTGCGGCACCACATCCCGTTCCAGCGCTTCGAAGGCTTCACGGTCGCGGAAGAAGTTGGTCACGCCGATCAGCATGTCGCCCAGCAGTGCCTTGGTTTCCTCGGGGTTGTTTTGCAGAAAACGGTAGTAGCCGGCCAGGTCCGGTTGGGCTGTCACCTGCATCCGGCGTTCGATCCGGCGCAATACGGTGGCGCGCTTGTAGTGTTTGAAATCATGGCCGGTGCCGGTGCGCAACTGGATCAGAATGTCATGCAACAATTGTTCGGCCACCACGGCTTCGCGTTCGGAGATGGCGGCAATGGTTTGTATTTCGGGATCATTGGCGGTAGGCAAGCTGATTTCCTGAGCATTACGCCACAACTCCAGCAACTTTTGCGGCATCTCGACCACGGGCAACACCAGGTCCACCAGGCGAGTGTCGATGGCCGCACGGGGCATGCTGTCGTACTCGGCGTCTTCCGGGGCCTGGGCGAGGGTGACGCCCCCCTGTTCCTTGATCCGGGACAAACCGACAGCACCGTCCGAACCGGAACCGGACAGCACCAGACAGAAAGCACGCTCCCGGTGCACGTCGGCCAGGTCGCGAAAAAACAGATCGATGGACGCGTGGCGCCCTTGACCCGAGTCGCAGGCGCGGACTTCAAGAACCCCGTCATTCATCGCCAGCCGTTGCGCCGGCGAAATGACGTACACCCGGTTTTTCTCTATGGGCACCGTTTCTGTGACCTGCAGCACCGGCATCTGGGTCCATTCCTGGATGATCTTGTCGGCGATGCTCTGGTGGTCGGGGGATAGATGGAGAATGATCACGAACGCCATGCCGTTGTCCTGGGGCATGTTTTCGAAAAACAGTTTGATGGCTTGCAGCCCGCCAGCCGACGCGCCAATGCCCACCACCGGAAAATCCAGGGTGCTGGGGCTCAAGGCCTTTGGCTCGGAAACGGTGTCCGAGCGGCTGGGAGTAGTGGTCATGACTTCGGCCTTTTGCAGCGATGGAAAGCGTCTTGAGGTCAAGCGATGGGCAGCGCACTTCAATGAGTCAGGATAATCCCGTTTTTCGATAACGCCTTCAAATATTTAGCTGCCTCGGGCGGCGGCTGTTTAGCCGCTATCTACCTGAATGCACACCCCCCTGTAGGAGCTGGCTTGCCAGCGAAGGCGTTCTGACATCCAGCGAAGATGTCGACTGAACCACCGCTTTCGCCGGCAAGCCGGCTCCTACAGTGGGGTGTTGTTATTGCTGGTGAAGTATTTGTATATCGATGCTTGAAATTCCGAACACGCGGAGCCTATTTTGTACGGGTCGCCGTTAGCGGCTCGCACAATAACAAGGATTGCGTCATGACGACCGATGGCCAGCGTTCACTCGCGCAGCGATTGACGGGCATTGATGAGATTGAATGTGTCACGCCGGACTTGAATGGCGTACCCCGTGGCAAGGTAATGACCGCCGAAGGTTTTCTCGAAGGGCGACGTTTGCAGATGGCGCGCGGGGTGCTGCTGCAATGCATCATGGGCGGATATCCGCCAGCGCGTTTCTACGGCAGCGATGACAGCGACCTGGCGTTGGTTCCCGATCCTGCGCAGATCCACCGGTTACCCTGGAGCAAGCAACCGCGCGCTTTTGCCATTTGTGATGCGGATGAGTTGACCGGCGAGAGCTCGAATCTGTCGACACGCGGCCAGCTCAAGGCCGTCATCGCGCGTTACGCCGCCTTGGGCCTGGCGCCGGTGGTGGCGACCGAGCTGGAATTTTTTGTCTTCGCGCCCAGCCCCGACCCGACTCGACCCTTCCAGCCACCGGTAGGCCTGGACGGTCGTCGCGAGGACGGTCATTCGGCCTTCAGCGTCAGTTCCAACAATGGCTTGCGGCCGTTCTTCAGTGAAGTCTATGAATGCATGGCGGCCTTGGGCTTGCCGCGCGATACCTTCATGCACGAGATGGGCGTCAGCCAATTCGAGATCAACCTGTTGCACGGCGATCCGTTGCTGCTGGCCGACCAGACATTGCTGTTCAAACATCTGCTCAAGGAAGTCGCGCTCAAGCATGGCTTGACCGTGGTCTGCATGGCCAAGCCGCTGGCGCACACGCCGGGCAGTTCGATGCACATTCACCAGAGCATCGTCGAGATCGGCACCGGGCGTAACGTGTTCAGCGACGAGGCAGGAGAGCCGACCGCGATCTTCCGTCATTTCATCGGCGGCCAGCAGGCGGGCATGGCGGACTTCACTGCGTTGTTCGCGCCTAACGTGAACTCCTATCAGCGTTTGTGCCATCCGTTCGCCTCACCGAACAATGCCTGCTGGTCCCACGACAACCGCGCGGCCGGTTTGCGCATTCCGGCCAGTTCGCCGGTCGCCCGTCGGGTCGAGAACCGTTTGCCGGGGGCTGACGCCAATCCGTATCTGGCGATTGCCGCGAGCCTGGCGGCGGGGTTATATGGCATCGTAAATCGACTGGAGCCGAGCGAGGCGATTCAGGGCGAATTCGAGGTGCCGGATAATCTTTCATTGCCCTGTACCTTGCATGCCGCTCTCGAGCGTCTGAAACGTAGTCAATTGGCGAAGGAACTGTTTGGCGAGGAGTTCATCGAAGGTTACATCGCTTCGAAGACCCTGGAGTTGACCAGCTTCCTTGATGAAATTACTCCCTGGGAGCGGCGTGTTTTAGCGGCCCAGGCCTGACGATCCGTCGACACCGGGCTATCTTTTCGGATAGTCCGTAACTCACTGCAAGGAGCCGCTCGGAACGCCGATGCGCCAAATCTGGAAACCCTTTCGAGCGCTTTATTTTGCCTCGCTGATGATGTTGATCGGCTCGGGCTTGCTGAGTACCTACCTGGCCTTGCGCCTGGCTGCCGATCATGTCGACAGCCTGTGGGTCGGTGCGTTGATGGCGGCCAACTATTTCGGCCTGGTGCTGGGTGGCAAGATCGGCCATCGGCTGATTGCCCGGGTCGGACACATTCGAGCCTATTCGGCCTGTGCCGGGATCGTCGGTGCGGCGGTGCTGGGCCATGGCCTGGTGGACTGGTTGCCCGCGTGGCTGTTTCTGCGGGTCATCGTCGGCCTCGGCATGATGTGCCAGTACATGGTCATCGAAAGCTGGCTCAACGAGCAGGCGGAAGCCAAGCAACGGGGCATCGTGTTCAGCGGCTACATGATCGCGTCATACCTGGGGCTGGTGTTGGGCCAGCTGATTCTGGTCATGCACCCGGGGTTGGGTCTGGAACTGTTGATGCTGGTCGCCCTGTGCTTCGCGCTGTGCCTGGTACCGGTAGCCCTGACCCAGCGGATCCACCCGGCGGCGTTGCACCCGGCGCCGATGGAGCCGAGGTTCTTCATCAAACGCGTGCCGCAATCGTTGAGCACGGTGCTGGGAGCGGGGTTGATCGTCGGTTCGTTCTACGGTCTGGCGCCGCTGTACGCCTCGCAGCAAGGCTTGTCCACGGAGCAGGTCGGTTTGTTCATGGGTAGCTGCATTTTCGCCGGCCTGCTGGTGCAATGGCCGTTGGGTTGGCTGTCCGATCGTTATGACCGGGCGCTGTTGATCCGTTGTTTTGCCTTCAGCCTGGCACTGGCTGCATTGCCGCTGGCGATCATGAAGCAGGTGCCGCTGGAGGTGTTGTTCATCGCCGGTTTCCTCTGCTCGTTGGTGCAATTCTGCCTGTACCCGTTGGCGGTGGCGTTCTCCAATGACCATGTCGAGGGTGACCGTCGAGTCTCCCTGACGGCGATGTTGCTGGTGACCTATGGCGTCGGCGCCAGTATCGGGCCGTTGGTGGCGGGGGTGCTGATGAAACTGTTCGGCAGCCAGATGCTGTACGCCTTCTTCAGTTTCTTCGCGTTGGTGCTGGTCTGGCGGATTCGCCCGAAAGCGGTCACCAATCTGCACCAGGTGGACGATGCACCGCTGCATCACGTCGCCATGCCGGACAGTATGTCGAGTTCACCGCTGGTGGCTTGCCTTGACCCACGGGTCGATGAGCAGGTGGTGCAGGAGCAGATGCAGAATCCGGTCGAACCCGAGCCGGACCCCGAGCCTGAGCCTGAGCGTGAACCGGTGACCGAAACCGATTCGTCCGCGGATGACGAAGACCTGGGCCGTGAGCAAAGCTTTACCGAGGCCAGGCCTTAACTTCGGGCACAAAAAAAACGGGCAGTCACCGCAAGGGGCTGCCCGTTTTTTATTGGAGCGTTGTATCAGAAGTCGTCTTTGTCGAAGCGCCGCGCTTCGCGCTGGAGCTGATAGACGAACCGCTCGACCTGACGCTGCACCAATCCGCTCATGTTGTGAAAGCGTACGCCGGCGAAGGTGGTGGAGATTCTTTCTTCGAAATGCAGGTACCGCAGTTCGACCGGTGCCGTCATTTTGCCAAAGGGCAGGGCGGCGGCGAAGCGATCGTAAACCTGGCCCAGCTGCAGGCTGCTGCTGATATCGCCTTCGAAGCGCAACTTGCAACCGGTGGCGGAAATGTCCAGCAATTTGCCGCAGATCGGCCTCCTGAGCTTTTCACCGTCCAGATTGACGTCGACCAGTTGCGCCAGCTTCAACGCGGCGCGAAAGGCATTGCGGCGCTGGTGATAGACCACTTGTTCGGGCAGTGGGCCGCGGTAGCAGCGAGTATCGCCGGACTCATCGATGGTCAGTGGGCCGTTGCTGTCCCAGGCAATGCGCACGCCGTCGTGAAAGCCTTCGACCTTGAACGATTCGCCGGCCAGCAGGAAGCGCTCGCCATCGCGGGGAATCATTTCGTCCAGAGTGATCGTTTTACGTTCACGGTCGATGTCCACCAGATAGCTCTGGAAGCGCTGGCTGCGCTCGTGGAACGTGATGATCAGCGGGTCATGGCTGTCTTGCAGCTGGCGCAGGTTGCCGGAGATCTCCAGAGGCGTGGTAAGCACCTTGGGTGGCTGCGGAGCATCTCCCGCGTTTAAGGCATTGGACACGGTTCATCAATCTCCGGACAAAATATGACTGCGGCTGGCTAGTATTTTGCCAGCATGTTTCGCGTCTAGATAGAGCGTGCTCGGCAGCAGGCTTACGCCTGACTGAGCGGGCGCGGCTTCACAAGCGTGGAGAAGGATCCGCTGGCGTTGTAGAGCGCTGGCGGCTCGCCGCCGGTGAGGATTTTCAGCTGGGTGGCCGTGGCGGCCTGCTGCCTCATGATCGACTGGCCATTGTTGAGGTTGGCGGCCTGGCATTGGCCCAGGAGGTCGGTCAGCACCTCGCTTTGTGCCAGCAACTGTTCACCCACGCTCGATTGGCTGGCCAGTTGCTCAAGGCCCTGGCGATTGGTGGGCAGGTTGAGACTGGCGAGGATTTCACTGCGCTTGCGGCCATGCTGTTCGAGCAGAACGATCAATGCCTGTTTCTGCGCCAGTATGTCTTCGAGCAACGGCATGTCGCGACCGTGCAAGGCGATGGATTCGGTTTGCAGTAGCTGCAGCAAATGTTGTGCGGGAGCAAAGTCGTCAGTGATCAATTGCAGAAGATGGGTGTCGTGCATGGCTGGCCTTGGGTGTTAAGCGTCCAAAAGCCTGGCGCGGGCCGTGGCCTAGCGCTGGGCTTCGAAGTTGAGCAGTTTGCTGGCGACACGGTTGCTGTCGACTTTGTAGCTGCCATCGGCAATCGCTGCTTTCAACTCGGCCACTCGGGCTTTGTCGACGGCAGGCTGATCGCGCAGCGTGTCAGTGACCTTCTGCAACTGTTGAGCCTCATTGCTGATGTGTACCGATTCCCCGCTTTTGACGGTACTGGCCTGTTCGGCCGGGATACTCGACGGCGCGGGCTTGCTGGCGTCGGCGGTTTCCCTGGCAGCACTGGCACGGGTACTGGCCGTTGGTGGCGAGGGACTGTTCAATCGGTTGAAATCGATGACCATGATAAAAAACCTCTGGGTATTTGGACGCTTGCCATGTTTTCGGCCATACCCGGGAAAACTTTAGGCCCATTTCTCAATGAGCTTGCGCGCGCCAGCGCTGGCCCTGCATGAAGCACAGTTTAGGGAACAGTCGAGTGGCGCGCCACATTTTCACCCACCCGGAGCCCACCCGCAGGGCACCTTACATGGCCACTTCCACCTGGCCAGGCGCGATGACTTGCGCCTTGATGACCCGTTGGGAGTTGAGGTTTTTCACTCGAATCTGTTCCCGCATGCCGCCGTTGGACAGTGCCTCACCCGGCATGCGCACACTGAGCGTACCACTGCGGGCGGTAATCACCACCTGGTCGCCCTTGCTGATGACTTCGGCCTGTTCCAGATGCACCAGGGTAATGACCTGGTCAGCGACCATGGGGCGGGTCAGTTTCTGCCCGATCGCCTGGTCGGTCGAGGTCAGGTAACCCTGATTGATCAGACTGATGTCTCGCTCACGCAAGGTCACGTCCTCGGGCTCGACAATACTCGCGCGGCGCAGGGGGCGGGTGGTGGTCACGATGTCGCGAAACAGGCGGACTTGAGCGGGCACGAAGACTGTCCAGGGGGAGGCGCCCTCGCAGCGAACCTTGACCGTGACCCGGCCCAGCGGCCTGGCCGGACTCTCGAGGGTGGCTGTCAATTCCTTGTCGCACATCGGCATGCGCAGTCGCGGGTCGAGCGGGTTGACCTGGATCTCGTAACGGCCTTGCGTCTGGCTGCTCGCCAGATAGTCTTCCACGGTGAATTCAAGAAAGCCCTGAGTGACGCCGATAAGCATGTCAGGCAAGGTAACCGTGTCAGCAATGGCAGGGCTGCCGGCGTTGAACAGGCACACGGCCGCCAGCACGCTGCACCATCGGTGGCAGTTGGAGGTCAGGCGTCGGAAAAATGTCGGGTCTGGGTTCATAAGGGTTAAAAAGCAAGCGCCGTGCCGTTTAGTGATGAATGCGCGTCGCAACACACTTAGCGTTGGTGTAGGGAGTCTGGGCATGGCTGGTGTAATGGATTCGGTAAACCAGCGCACGCAACTGGTGGGGCAGAATCGCCTTGAGCTGTTGTTGTTCCGTCTCGACGGCCAGCAGCTGTATGGGATCAACGTATTCAAGGTTCGTGAGGTGCTGCAATGCCCCAAGCTGACCCTGATGCCCAAGTCCAATCCTGTCGTGTGCGGTGTGGCGAGTATTCGTGGGGCGACTATTCCGATTCTCGACCTGGCGATGGCGACCGGTTCCGGTCGGTTGCGTGATCAAAGCAATCCCTTCGTGATCATTACGGAGTACAACACCAAGACCCAGGGGTTCCTGGTGCGCTCGGTGGAACGCATCGTCAACATGAACTGGGAGGAGATCCATCCGCCGCCCAAGGGCACGGGACGCGATCATTACCTGACGGCGGTGACCCGGGTCGACAATCAGCTGGTTGAAATCATCGACGTCGAGAAGGTGCTGGCGGAAGTGGCGCCGACCCCGGAAGCGATTTCCGTCGGTGTGGTGGACGTCGATACCCGGCAAAAGGCGTTGTCCTTGCGCGTGTTGACAGTCGACGACTCGTCGGTGGCGCGCAAGCAGGTTTCGCGGTGCCTGCAAGCGGTCGGTGTCGAAGTGGTGGCGTTGAACGATGGCCGGCAGGCGCTGGATTACCTGCGCAAGTTGGTCGAGGAGGGCAAGAAGCCGGAAGAAGAGTTCCTGATGATGATTTCCGACATCGAGATGCCGGAAATGGACGGGTACACCCTGACGGCCGAGATCCGCAACGACCCGCGCATGCAAAAGCTGCATATCATCCTGCATACTTCGTTGTCGGGTGTGTTCAATCAGGCGATGGTCAAAAAAGTCGGTGCCGATGACTTCCTGGCCAAATTCCGCCCTGATGACCTGGCATCCCGGGTAGTCGACCGGATCAAAGCAGCAGACATCAGCTAGAGGCCTTCTGTCCCTGGCGGTCAACACGATTTAAGAGGCGGTATCTTTTTGTCTACGGGTAATTTGGATTTCGAACAGTTCCGGGTCTTCCTGGAAAAAGCCTGTGGCATTTTGCTCGGTGAAAACAAGCAGTACCTGGTCGCGAGCCGTCTCAACAAACTGATGGAACAGCAAGGCATCAAGTCCCTGGGTGAGCTGGTCCAGCGCATACAGACCCAGCCACGCAGCGGTTTGCGCGAAAGGGTAGTGGATGCCATGACCACCAACGAAACCCTGTGGTTTCGTGACACCTATCCGTTTGAAGTGTTGAAGAACAAGGTGCTGCCCGAAGCGATCAAGGCCGCCCCTGGCCAGCGTCTGCGGATCTGGTCGGCGGCGTGCTCGTCGGGTCAGGAACCCTATTCGCTGTCGATGTCGATCGATGAGTTCGAGCGGGTCAACATGGGTCAGTTGAAGATGGGGGTGCAGATCGTTGCCACCGACCTGTCCAGCACCATGCTGGCCAACTGCAAGAGCGGCGAGTACGACAGCCTGGCCATCGGTCGCGGGCTGTCGCCTGAGCGCCTGCAGCGTTATTTCGACCCCAAGGGACCGGGGCGCTGGGCCATCAAGGCGCCGATCAAGAGCCGGGTGGAGTTCCGCTCGTTCAACCTGCTGGACAGTTATGCAAGCCTGGGCAAGTTCGACATCGTGTTCTGCCGCAACGTGCTGATCTACTTCTCCGCCGAGATGAAGAAAGACATCCTGTTGCGGATTCACGGCACGTTGAAACGCGGCGGTTACCTGTTCCTCGGCGCTTCTGAAGCGCTGAACGGTTTGCCGGATCATTACCAGATGGTTCAGTGCAGTCCGGGGATTATTTACCAGGCGAAGTGATTGACTGGCAGCATCAAAAAACGGGAGTCCTCAGCGGCTCCCTTTTTTATGCCCGATGATTTCCCGCCGACACCACGCCCCCTGTAGGAGCCGGCTTGCCGGCGAAGGCGTCCGTCCAGTCGACAAACAGGTTGGCTGAACCACCGCCTTCGCCGGCAAGCCGGCTCCTACAGGGACGTGGTGGCGTTTCGCAAATCGGTGTTAAGCGGCAGAGCGGCAGCCAGCGGAAACCGGTTGCCGCTTTTCTGGCATTGCCGGCTTGCCCCTGCCCGCAAAGTCCCGGTTTACGGGCTTTTTTGAATTGGCACGACGCTTGCCTTTGCAGAAGTCATCCTACGAAAAATCAGGTCACCCGAAGGTTTCCCGACATGAGCATCAGCTTCGATAGTTACCTGTTCCTCGGCGCTTCTGAAGCGCTCAACGGTTTGCCGGATCATTACCAGATGGTTCAGTGCAGTCCGGGGATTATTTACCAGGCGAAGTGATTGACTGGCAGCATCAAAAAACGGGAGTCCTCAGCGGCTCCCGTTTTTTATGCCTGAGGATTTCCCGCCGACACGCGTCCCCTGTAGGAGCCGGCTTGCCGGCGAAGGCGTCCGTCCAGTCGACAAACAGGTTGGCTGACCCACCGCCTTCGCCGGCAAGCCGGCTCCTACAGGGACGTGGTGGCGTTTCGCAAATCGGTGTTAAGCGGCAGAAAAGCGGCAGACAGCGGAAACCGGTTGCCGCTTTTCTGGCATTGCCGGCTTGCCCTTGCCCGCAAAGTCCCGGTTTACGGGCTTTTTTGAATTGGCACGACGCTTGCTTTTGCAGAAGTCATCCTACGAAAAATCAGGTCACCCGAAGGTTTCCCGACATGAGCATCAGCTTCGATAAAGCGCTCGGTATCCACGAACAGGCCCTGGGCTTTCGCGCCAAGCGCGCCGAAGTCCTGGCCAACAACATCGCCAACGCCGACACCCCGAACTATAAGGCTCGGGACCTGGACTTCTCGGCAGTGCTCGCCGCGCAGCACGAGAAGACCAAGGGCGGCTCTTTCGTCTTGAACATGACCAACAACCGGCATATCGAAGCTGAAGGCCTGGGCAATAGCGACGACTCGCTGCTGTATCGCACGCCGATGCAAGCCTCGATCGACCAGAACACCGTGGATGCCCAGCTTGAGCAATCGGCCTACGCGGAAAACTCGGTCAACTTCCAGGCCAGCTTCACCTTGCTCAACAGCAAATTCAAAGGGCTGATCTCAGCCCTTCGTGGAGAATGATTCATGTCCCTCGCCAGCGTTTTCAACATTGCCGGTAGCGGCATGAGTGCCCAGACCACTCGCTTGAACACCGTCGCCAGTAACATCGCCAACGCCGAGACCGTCTCGTCGAGCATCGACCAGACCTACCGCGCGCGTCACCCGGTGTTCGCCACCATGTTCCAGGGTGCCCAGAGTGGCGGCGGCGATTCGCTGTTCCAGAATCAGGACGCCGCCGGCCAGGGTGTGCAAGTGCTGGGCGTGGTCGAAGACCAGAGCAACCTGGATGCACGATACGAGCCGAACCATCCGGCGGCTGACGCCAAGGGCTACGTCTATTACCCCAACGTCAACGTGGTGGAAGAAATGGCCGACATGATTTCCGCGAGCCGTTCGTTCCAGACCAACGCCGAAATGATGAACACCGCCAAGACCATGATGCAGAAGGTCCTGACCCTCGGTCAGTGATAGGGACGACTCAGATGAGTGTGATTGATACCAGTGGCTTGAACCTCAACGACATCCTGGCCAACTCCTCGATCAAGACCAATGCCAGTACCGACGGCCTGGCGTCGGCAACGGACAGCGCCACCGGCAAAAAAGCCCTGGGCAAGGATGCATTCCTGCAGTTGCTGGTCACCCAGCTGAAAAACCAGAACCCGCTGGAGCCGCAGGACAACGGCGAGTTCGTCGCTCAGTTGGCGCAGTTCAGCAGCCTGGAGGGGATCACCTCGCTTAACGACACGGTGACGGGCCTCGCCAGCAACTACAACTCGTCCCAGGCCTTGCAGGCTTCGTCGCTGGTGGGGCGTTCGGTGATTGCGCCGGGCGACAAAGCCGTGGTCGACACGTCGAAGAGTATGACCGGCACGGTGGTGATCCCGGACTCAGTGGCCGGTGCCACCTTGAAAATCAGCGACAAGGACGGCAAAGCCGTTCGCACCATCGACCTGGGCAGTCAGTCGGCCGGCGACGCCAGCTTCATCTGGGACGGCAAGGACGATGCAGGCAAAACGGTTGAGTCAGGTACTTATACGTTCGCCGCTGCGACCACCATCGATGATCAGGCCGTGGCGCTGATCACCTATCTGCCGGCGACCGTCAACAGCGTGACCATCAGCCAGACCGGCGGTGAGTTGATGCTCAACCTGGCCGGGCTGGGCAGCATCGCCCTGTCCAAAGTACAAACCATTGGTATGTAGAGCCGACTAACACGGCACAAAGGAGTGGAATATGTCTTTCAATATCGGCCTTAGCGGTCTCTATGCAGCCAACAAACAACTGGACGTGACCGGCAACAACATCGCCAACGTCGCGACCACCGGTTTCAAATCGTCCCGTGCCGAATTCCAGGACGTTTACTCGGCAAGCAAGCTGGGTACCGGCAGCAAGGCCGTCGGTAGCGGGGTGCGCCTGGCCAACGTTGCCCAGCAGTTCACCCAGGGCGACATCAACAACACCGGTAACGTGCTGGACATGGGCATCAACGGCTCCGGCTTCTTCGTGCTGAATGACAGCGGTTCGCTGTCCTACACCCGTGCCGGTACGTTCAAGGTCGACAAGGAAGGTTACGTCACCAACACCGACGGCTCTGCGCGTCTGCAGGGCTACGGTGTGGATGCCAACGGCAAGATTCAGAACGGTGTGTTGACCGACTTGCGCATCGACACGTCCAACCTGGCGCCGAAGACCACCACCACCGTGTCGTCGACGATCAACCTGAACTCCACGGCTGACGTGATCGATCAGTCGATTGCCGCCAACAAGTTCGATCCGTCCAAGCAGGCCACCTTCACCAAGCAATTCAGTACCCCGATTTTCGACAGCCAGGGTAACCAGCACGTCATGGATCAATACATGGTCAAGACTGGCGCTAATGAATGGGACATCTACACCCTGATCGATGGCCGCAACCCTGCGGATGGCGACCCCGCCAAGCCTGTTACCCCTGCGATCCCTTCGACCATGAATTTCGATGCAAGCGGCAAGCTGCTTTCGATTACCACTCCGCCAGCGACTACCGGCAACGATCTGAAGATCACCGGCTGGACTCCGGGCACGGTGACCAATGGCGTGTGGGCACCCAACGGTGCTGACGACAACCCGGACGGCTTGACCATCTCCATGGGCAACACGACGCAGTTCAATGCCGATACCGCGCGTTCGATTCCTGCGCAGGACGGTTACGCCACCGGCCAGATCACCAGCCTGAGCATCGACGGTAGCGGGGTATTGCTGGCTAACTTCAGCAACTACCAGACCAAGGCTATCGGTCAGATTTCGCTCGCCAGCTTCACCAATGAACAAGGTTTGCAGCCTATTGGCGGCTCCAGCTGGAAAGAATCCTATGCGTCGGGCATTCCCGGCTTTGATGCGCCGCAAAGCGGTACCCTGGGGATGATCGAATCCAACTCTCTGGAAGAGTCCAACGTCAACCTGACCAACGAACTGGTCGACTTGATCAAGGGGCAGAGCAACTACCAGGCGAACGCCAAGACCATCTCCACCCAGAGCACCATCATGCAGACCATTATTCAGATGGCGTGATGCGGGTTGGTTGATAATTTGGCACCAAGAGCCCCTCGTGAGAGGGGCTTTTTTATGCGTGTAGGAGCGAGCTTGCTCGCGATGAACTTGAGAGCAACACGTTTAACCAGGGTGAACGCGTTATCGTTTACGTCCATCGTCGGAACGCCGCCCGGAGCAAGCTCGCTCCTACGGAAGCAGGTACAGGCAAAAGAAAACCCCCGACAAGCCAGAGGCTCATCGGGGGTTTCAGGTAACTGCCTTTCGGCGGATTACCGGCTCAGCTTATTGGCAAGCTTCGCAATCCGGCTCGTCGATGGCGCACGCCTTCGGCACTGGAGCAGGGCCGGCTGGTGCTGCCAGGACCGAATCTTCACCGTGGTTGCCGCCGCTGGAAACCGCGTTCAGCTTACCGGTGTTGATGGTCGACTTCTCGGTGCTGGTCGCGGCCAGGGCACGGAGGTAGTAAGTGGTTTTCAGGCCACGGTACCAGGCCATGCGGTAGGTCACGTCCAGCTTCTTGCCCGAGGCGCCAGCGATGTACAGGTTCAGCGATTGAGCCTGGTCGATCCACTTCTGACGACGGCTTGCCGCGTCAACGATCCACTTGGTGTCCACTTCGAACGCCGTCGCGTAGAGCTCTTTGAGTTCTTGCGGGATGCGCTCGATCTGTTGCACCGAACCGTCGTAGTACTTCAGGTCGTTGATCATGACCGAATCCCACAGACCGCGAGCCTTCAGATCGCGAACCAGGTACGGGTTGATCACGGTGAATTCGCCCGACAGGTTCGATTTCACATAGAGGTTCTGGTAGGTCGGTTCGATCGACTGCGAGACGCCGGTGATGTTGGCGATGGTGGCAGTCGGTGCGATGGCCATGATGTTGGAGTTGCGAATGCCTTTCTGCACGCGGGCACGAACCGGCGCCCAGTCCAGGGATTCCTTCAGGTCGACATCGATGTACTGCTGGCCACGTTGTTCGATCAGGATCTGTTGCGAATCCAGCGGCAGGATGCCCTTGGACCACAGCGAACCCTGGAACGTCTCGTAGGCGCCGCGCTCGTCGGCCAGGTCGCAGGACGCCTGGATCGCGTAGTAGCTGACCGCTTCCATCGACTTGTCGGCGAAATCGACGGCAGCGTCGGAACCGTAAGGAATGTGCTGCAGGTACAAAGCGTCCTGGAAGCCCATGATGCCCAGGCCGACCGGACGGTGCTTGAAGTTGGAGTTCTTCGCTTGCGGCACCGAGTAGTAGTTGATGTCGATCACGTTATCGAGCATGCGCACGGCGGTGTTCACGGTGCGTTCCAGCTTGGCGGTGTCCAGCTTGCCGTTGACGATGTGGTTCGGCAGGTTGATCGAGCCCAGGTTGCAAACGGCGATCTCGTCCTTGTTGGTGTTCAAGGTGATCTCGGTGCACAGGTTCGAGCTGTGGACCACGCCCACGTGCTGCTGCGGGCTGCGCAGGTTGCACGGGTCTTTGAAGGTCAGCCATGGGTGGCCGGTTTCAAACAGCATGGACAGCATCTTGCGCCACAGGTCTTTGGCCTGGATGGTCTTGAACAGCTTGATCTTGCCCGGGTACTGGGACAAGGCTTCGTAGTACTCGTAGCGCTCTTCGAAGGCCTTGCCGGTCAGGTCGTGCAGGTCCGGTACTTCGGATGGCGAGAACAGGGTCCACTGACCGTCGTCGAAGACACGCTTCATGAACAGGTCGGGGATCCAGTTGGCGGTGTTCATGTCGTGGGTACGACGACGGTCATCACCGGTGTTCTTGCGCAGTTCGATGAACTCTTCAATGTCCATGTGCCAGGTTTCCAGGTAGGCACAGACAGCGCCTTTGCGCTTGCCACCCTGGTTGACGGCGACGGCGGTGTCGTTCACCACTTTCAGGAAGGGTACGACGCCCTGGGACTTGCCGTTGGTGCCCTTGATGTACGAACCCAGCGCACGCACCGGGGTCCAGTCGTTGCCCAGGCCGCCGGCGAATTTCGACAACATGGCGTTGTCGTGGATCGCGTGGTAGATGCCCGACAGGTCATCCGGCACGGTGGTCAGGTAGCAGCTCGACAGCTGTGGACGCAGGGTGCCGGCGTTGAACAGGGTCGGGGTCGAGGACATGTAGTCGAAGGACGACAACAGGTTGTAGAACTCGATCGCACGGTCTTCCTTGTTCTTCTCTTCGATCGCCAGGCCCATGGCCACGCGCATGAAGAAGATCTGCGGCAGTTCGAAGCGGATACCGTCCTTGTGGATGAAGTAACGGTCGTACAGGGTTTGCAGGCCCAGGTACGTGAACTGCTGGTCGCGTTCGTGGTTGATCGCCTTGCCGAGTTTTTCCAGGTCGAAGGTGGCCAGGACCGGGTTCAGCAATTCGAATTGGATACCCTTGGCGACATACGCAGGCAAGGCCTTGGCGTACAGGTCGACCATTTCGTGGTGGGTCGCGCTTTCGGCCACTTCGAGGAAGTTCAGGCCTTCGGCACGCAGGGTGTCCATCAACAGGCGAGCGGTCACGAAGGAGTAGTTCGGTTCGCGTTCAACCAGCGTACGGGCGGTCATCACCAGGGCGGTGTTGACGTCGGTCAGGGCCACGCCGTCGTACAGGTTCTTCAGGGTTTCGCGCTGGATCAGGTCGCCGTCGACTTCTTCCAGGCCTTCGCACGCTTCGGTGACGATGGTGTTCAGGCGACCCATGTCCAGCGGTGCAAAGGTGCCATCGGCGCGGGTGATGCGGATCGACGGGTGAGCGTCCACCGCGGCCTCGGCCGGTGCGTGGGCGGCGCGTTCTTTCGAGCGGCCGTCACGGTAGATCACGTAGTCGCGAGCCACTTTCTGCTCGCCGGCACGCATCAGGGCCAGTTCGACCTGGTCCTGGATTTCTTCGATGTGGATGGTGCCGCCCGACGGCATGCGACGCTTGAAGGTCGCGGTGACCTGTTCGGTCAGGCGGGCAACGGTGTCGTGGATTCGCGACGAAGCGGCAGCGGTGCCGCCCTCAACTGCGAGGAACGCTTTGGTGATGGCGACGGTAATCTTGTCATCGGTGTAAGGAACGACAGTGCCGTTACGCTTGATCACGCGCAGTTGACCCGGCGCGGTCGCGGACAGATCCGAAGTCGAATCAGCGGCCTGCGGCAAGGTACCCTGCGGGTTCTCGCGAGTTGTGTCGGTTTGCATGGGGGGTTGTCTCCACATTCTCTATGTTTGTTTGGGCACTATCACGGTGCCCACCGTTCCGTCCTGAAGCACTACAACCGGCCAGGAGCCGGGCATACCAACTTCGGGACAGATCAGGAAGGGGCTACAGGGCGCCGCTTCCATGCCGAAGTCTGTTGGTCCCAGGCCTTGAGCCTGGAACCGGGATCCTTTTGAGTGACAGTAACTGACTGCAACACCCGTACCGTTGTCGCCGTTTTCGGCTCTAGAACAGTAGCCATCCGCATGCGCGGTTTGGTCTTTCAAAAATACGTTTGGTTCAACCGGACAGAGGCAATAAAAGCGCTTGAAATCCGTGTCTGGTTTGTGTTTGGTTTTTGATGCAAAACCCTACATGTAGGGTTTTTTTCGCGCAGGGGTACAAGATAATGCGTTTTGGGGGGTGTTGCAACGTACTACCTGTGGATAAACCTGTGCGTAAATTGTGTGTGAAAGTTGGAGCGTGCGTGCAGGCCGCGACTCTACTGGAGCGGACCGTTTTTCACGGGTTTTCAATGTTTGAAAACGGCCAGTTGGATTTTTAAGGGCGCGAACCCTACCACAAAAAACCGGCTTGGCCGAACGCATTTGCCAGCTTGTGTTCTCGGCGAGTGGCGTTTATACAATCGGCCACTGCATACGCATTCTTATCCCCCAGGTCATGACAAAAAGACGGGCGGATCCTTCCTTATTTCGTTTTGTTGGCAAGCAGAGGTCACCGTGGAGCAAGAAGCCTGGCAGGTGTTGATTGTGGAGGACGACCAGCGTCTGGCCGAATTGACCCGCGAATACCTCGAGGCCAACGGCCTGCGTGTGTCGATCGAGGGCAATGGCGCCCTGGCCGCGGCCCGCATCATCAATGAGCAGCCGGACCTGGTGATCCTCGACCTGATGCTGCCGGGCGAGGATGGCCTGAGCATCTGCCGCAAGGTCCGCGAGCGCTTTGATGGCCCGATCCTGATGCTCACGGCTCGAAGCGACGACACCGATCAGATTCTGGGCCTGGACCTGGGGGCCGACGATTATGTCTGCAAACCGGTTCGTCCTCGGTTGCTGCTGGCACGCATCCAGGCCTTGCTGCGGCGCAGTGAAGTACCCGAAGCCACCCCGGAAAAGCTTCGGCGCCTGCAATTCGGTCCGCTGGTGGTGGACAACGCCTTGCGCGAAGCCTGGCTCAATGACAACGGCATCGAGCTGACCAGCGCCGAGTTCGACCTGCTCTGGCTGCTGGTGGCCAATGCCGGGCGCATTCTGTCCCGGGAAGAAATATTCACCGCGTTGCGTGGCATTGGCTACGACGGCCAGGATCGCTCCATTGACGTGCGCATCTCGCGCATTCGCCCGAAGATTGGCGACGATCCGGAGCATCCGCGGCTGATCAAGACCATCCGCAGCAAAGGCTATTTGTTCGTGCCAGAGGCCTGCACCCTGTGAATTCGATCTTCCTGCGCATCTACGGTGGCATGTGCGCGGCGTTGATTCTGGTGGCGGTACTGGGCGTACTGGCCTTGCACATGCTCAACCAGGTGCGCGGCGAGCAATACCGCGAACGCCTGGCCCACGGCACGTTTGCGCTGATGGCCGACAATCTGCAACCGATGAACCCGACGGAGCGCCACCGAACCCTGTTGGTGTGGGAGCGGCTGCTCGGGATTCCCCTGGCATTGAAGACCTTCGCCCAGACTGACCTCGACCTCACGCAGCGCACCCGCGTACTGCGCGGTCAGGCGCTGGTGGAGCAGACCGGTCCGCATGCGGCGAAGGTTTACCGCCTGGTGAGTGACAAGGAGCAGTTGCTACTGACGGGCGAAGTGCAGCAGATCAGCGAGCAATTGGCGCGTGCGACTATCTACCTGCTGGCGGATGAACTGGTGCGCGTCCCGGTGGCCGAGCAGCCCAGGCGCCTGGCGCAATTAAAGGAAGAGAAGGGCTTCGGCTTTGACCTGCAGCTGGTCACGGCCGACCAGGCCGATATGGACGAAGACCAGAGCCGCCGGGTGGCCGAAGGCGATACGGTGATGGCCCTGGGCAAGGGCGGCGACTCGATCCGGGTGTTTGCCGGCATGGTTGGCACGCCCTGGGTCCTGGAGATCGGTCCGCTGTACCAGATGAATCCTTACCCGCCGGAGTGGCTGGTGCTGATCGCGGCCCTCGGTTTGAGCCTGATCGGTTTGATCGTCTATTTATTGGTGCGTCAGCTGGAGCGCCGCTTGCGTGGCCTGGAAGCCGCAGCCACGCGCATCGCCAAGGGCAGCCTGGAAACCCGGGTGCCGGCACGCGGAGCGGACTCGGTAGGGCGCCTGGCTTCGGCGTTCAACGGCATGGCCGAGCACCTGCAGCAGCTGTTGGCGATTCAGCGCGAACTGGTACGCGCGGTATCCCATGAGTTGCGCACACCGGTGGCACGCCTGCGTTTTGGCCTGGAGATGATCGGCTCGGCCACTACCCCGCAAGCGCTGGAGAAATACCGCGAGGGCATGGACCATGACATCGAGGATCTTGATCGGCTGGTGGACGAGATGCTGACTTATGCGCGGCTGGAGCAGGGCTCGCCGGCGCTGAACTTCCAGCGCATCGATCTGGATGCCTTGGTCAATCAGGTGATCGAGGAGCTGGCGCCGCTGCGAGCGGAGGTCACGGTGCGGCGCGGCCTGTGCCTGTCGGCCGCCGATTGCGACGACGCCTGGGTCGAGGCCGAGCCACGCTACCTGCACCGGGCGTTGCAAAATCTGGTGAGCAACGCCATGCGCCACGCTCAATCGCGGGTGACGGTCAGCTATCAAGTGGGTCAGCAGCGCTGTCGGGTGGATGTCGAGGATGACGGGCCGGGCGTGCCGGAATCTTCGTGGGAGAAGATCTTCACCCCGTTCCTGCGCCTGGATGACAGCCGCACCCGTGCCTCGGGCGGGCATGGGTTGGGGTTGTCCATCGTGCGACGGATCATCCATTGGCATGGTGGCCGGGCGTTGATCAGCAAGAGCAAGAGCCTGGGTGGGGCGTGTTTCAGTTTGAGTTGGCCGAGGAATCAGGAGACGCGTTGAGATCCTGGTTGTGTTTGAGGCACTGAAAATCTTCAGGCCTTGATGCTGACCAGACTCAATAACTGCCCATCCATCACCGCAAACTGCGCATCCAGCTCGGTGCCATTGCGCCATTCGCTGGACAGGTCGGTGAGCAACCGCAGCCGCACTTCACCACCGTCACTCCACTCCAGCACTTCAGCATGCTCAAAATAGAATCGCTGCCGAACGATCGGGTACAGCGCCTTGAACAAACTTTCCTTCACCGAAAACGTCAGCGTCACCCGCAACGCCAACTGATCCCGAGGGCTTGCGTTCATACGCTGCAACTCCGGCGCGGTGAGGATTTCCCCGGCCAGGCGTTCGGCCCGGTCAGGGGCGAGCAGGTTTTCCAGGTCCATGCCCAGCCCGCGCCAGTGGCTTTTCTTCGCGACGATCGCCGCCGCCCGGCCGGTACTGTGGGTGATCGAGCCGGCGATATGTGACGGCCACACCGGTGCCCGGTCTTCACCGATGGCCGGGATAAAGTCCAGTCCTTCCAATGCCTGCAATGCCGCCCGGGCGCAGACCCGTCCGGCGAGAAACTCCGCCTGGCGCTTGGCGACCGAGCGCTGGATGCTGGCCGGTGGCTCGATGGCACTGCGTTGAAAATCATCGCTGGCCAATTGCGCGCTATCGAAGTGAGTGCCCAGCAGGACGGTATCGGGCAGCACCAAGGGGAGCGGCCAATCGGCATCGAGTGGGGTGCAGCAAACGGGTAGGGCGGGGACGGGATTCATGTCGGGCATTTTGCCGGGTTGCCTGGGTGCTGGGTAGTCCTAAACAGGTCGATGGGTCAGCCCGCTGACAACCAGCAAGAAGAGAGCAAAGAGCATTCGCATGATCGGAACTCCTGCAGGAAAGTCATCGAAACAGCTGGGTGGGTCTGGTTCAGCTCAGGTTAAGCGCGTGTTCAGGGGGCGTTCAGGGCGAGGTCAGTAATCTTGCCCCGTACCCAAACAACACGTCACTCACTAGGAGTTTCACCCATGACTGGATTCAAAAAACTGCTTCTGGCAATTACCGTAATGGGCGCGAGCACGGCAGCGTTCGCCTCCGATGACAATTTCGCCAGCCTTACTTTTGGCCAGACCAGCGACAAGGTCAAAAAGTCCCACGCCCTGAACGATAACCTCGATCGCCCGAACGCCGACGGCGTGATCGGCAAGGACAACACCTGGGGTGTGCGCCTGGGTCGGCAAAACAGCGAGGGCCGCTACTACGCCACTTACGACAACGTGTCGGGCTCGCACAATGGCATTAAACTGCGTCATGAAAACCTGCTGGGCAGCTACGATCTGTTCTACCCGGGGGGTGGCAGCACCAAGCTGTTCGGCGGCCTCTCTGCCGGGTTGACCAAAACGACCCAGGAATCGACAGGTTTCAGCCGCGACACCAACATGGGTTACGCCATTGGCGGCCAGGTAGGCGTTTTGCAACAGGTTTCGCGAAACACGTCGGTTGAACTGGGTTACCGTTACCTGCGCCACAATGCCAGCACCGAGGTGAGCGAGCGCGGCAGCGGCAAACAGGGTTCGCTGGGCGTGAACAGCAGCGCCCAGACGTACGTCTCCGCTAACTACGCTTTCTGAAAAGCGTTCGCGACAGGTTGGTGCCGGATCAACCCAGCAGGCTGATCCGGCATCGCCCTGTCAGTCATCGAGGTGCGCCGTTCATGCCTCACGATGTTGATTGGCCCGGGAGGGCGTTATGAAACTGCTGGTCGTCGAAGATGAAGCGCTGTTGCGCCATCACCTGAAAACCCGCCTGACGGATAGCGGCCACGTGGTCGAGTCCGTGGCCAACGCCACCGAGGCGCTGTATCAGACCGAACAGTTCAACCATGACCTGGCGGTAATCGATCTCGGCTTGCCGGGCATGGGCGGGCTGGACCTGATCCGTCAGCTGCGCTCGCAGGGCAAGACCTTTCCGATACTGATCCTCACCGCGCGTGGCAACTGGCAAGACAAGGTCGAAGGCCTTGCGGCCGGTGCCGACGACTATGTGGTCAAGCCGTTCCAGTTCGAAGAACTGGAGGCGCGCCTGAATGCCTTGCTCCGTCGCTCCAGCGGGTTCACCCAGTCGACGATTGTCGCCGGGCCGCTGCTGCTGGACCTCAACCGTAAGCAGGCATCCCTCGATGAACTGCCGCTGGCGCTGACTGCGTATGAGTACCGGATACTCGAATACTTGATGCGCCACCACCAGCAAGTGGTGCCCAAGGACCGCTTGATGGAGCAGCTTTACCCGGACGATGACGAGCGCGATCCGAACGTGATCGAAGTGTTGGTCGGCCGTCTGCGCCGAAAGCTGGAGGGCCCCACCGGCTTCAAACCGATCGATACCGTGCGTGGTCTCGGCTATCTGTTCAATGAGCGCTGCACTTGATCAGTTCTCTTCGAATTCGTCTGATGCTCGCCGCCACGATCCTGGCGGTATTGTTCATGCTCGCGTTGCTGCCGGCAATGCAGGGTGCGTTCAGCCTGGCATTGCAGGACGCCATCGAGCAGCGCCTGGCATCGGACGTCACCACGTTGATCTCTGCGGCACGGGTAGAGAACAACCGCTTGCAGATGCCGGCGCAGTTGCCCGACGAACGTTTCAACCTCGCCGATGGCCGTTTGCTCGGTTATATCTACAACCGTGAAGGTCGACTGGTCTGGCGCTCGAAAGACACCCTCGAAGAGAACATCAATTACACGCCACGTTACGACGGCCACGGTAACGAGTTCGCGAGGATTCGCGAAGACAATGGCCAGGAGTTCTTCGTCTATGACGTCGAGGTCAAATTGCTCGGCGGCAAAAGTGCGGCGTTCAGTTTTGTCGCACTGCAACCGCTGCGTGACTACGAAATCACCCTTGAAGGCCTGCGGGAAAACCTTTACCTGGGCTTCGGCGCGGCTTTGCTGGTGTTGTTGGCGTTGCTGTGGATCGGTCTGACATGGGGCTTGCAGGCGTTACGCCGGTTGAGTCAGGAACTGGACGAGATCGAAAGCGGCACCCGCGAAAGCCTCAGCGAACAACACCCGAGCGAACTGCTGCGCCTGACCGGTTCCCTGAACCGTTTGCTGCATAGCGAGCGCGACCAGCGCAGCCGCTATCGCGATTCTCTCGATGACCTGGCCCACAGCCTGAAAACTCCGCTGACAGTGCTGCAAGGCGTCAGCGAGGATATGGCCCTGCGGCCGGCGGATCGCGATCAGGCCTGGGTCCTGCAAACCCAGATCGAGCGCATGAGCCAGCAGATCGGTTATCAGCTACAGCGCGCCAGCTTGCGCAAAAGCGGACTGGTGCGACATCAGGTGCGCTTGCGTCCGGTATTGCAGAGCCTTTGCGACACGCTGGACAAGGTTTATAGCGATAAGCAGGTGCGGGTGACCATTGATCTGCCAGAGCCCTGTTATGTGCCGATCGAGCAGGGCGCCTTGCTGGAGATGTTGGGCAATCTGCTGGAAAACGCCTATCGCCTGTGCCTCGGCGAAGTGCACATCAGCGCGCGCGAGACCCTGGACGGGATCGAGTTGTGCGTCGAGGATGACGGCCCCGGGGTGCCACCGGATCAGCGCGCGCGGATTCTGCAGCGCGGCGAACGCCTGGACCGCCAGCATCCGGGGCAGGGCATTGGCCTGGCGGTGGTCAAGGACATCATCGAAAGCTACGGCGCGAAGCTGACCCTGGATGATTCACCCCTGGGCGGGGCGGCGTTTCGGATTCAGGTTCCGGTGGTTTGACCAAAGTTCACCCTGGCGCTTGGCCCCGGAGCTTAATTCCCCTGGGCGCGGTAGGCCCCCGGCGTCAATCCTGTCCATTTCTTGAAAGCCCGGTGAAACGCTGACGGCTCGGAAAACCCCAGCTGCTCGGCAATCTGTTGCAACGACAGGTCTGCACGCCCCAAGTGATAAATCGCAATGTCCCGGCGCAACTGGTCCTTCAATTCCTGAAAGCTCGAACCCTCTTCACGCAAGTGTCGACGCAGCGTCTGCGGGCTGATGTGCAGGTGTGCGGCCACCGATTCCAGGTCAGGCCAGCAGGAACTGTCGCGGCTGAGCAGGCGTCGCAGCTGGCTGCTCAGGCTGTCGCCGTCATCCGGGCGCGACAACAGGTCGGCCGGGGACCGTTCGAGGAAACGCTTGAGGGTTCGTTCGTCCTGCAACAGCGGCATGCTCAGGTAGCGGCTGTGAAACAGCAGGCTGCTCTGCGCCGCCTTGAACTGCAGCGGGCATGAAAACAGCAAATCGTATTCCGCGCCGTGTTCGGGCCTTGGATAGCTGAAGGTTGCCTGCTCCAGACGAATGCGCTGGCCGATCATCCAGCTGCCAAGTCGATGCCAGATCATCAGCAGGCTCTCGCTGAGGAAATGGTCCGGGTCCCACAGCTGCGCATCGTCGAGGCTCAGGCGCACCCATTCGTCTTCGCGGATCAGGCTCAGGCGCGGAGCCCCGGGGAATAAGCTATAAAACAATAAGCCGCGATTGAGCGCGCTTTCCAGATTGCGGCAGTGGATCACCGCATGACACATCATCGCGAAGCTGCCCGGTTTGCTCGGGGCCGACCCGAATCCCAGGTACTCATCGTCCAGGGCCAGCCACAGTCCCTGGATCAACCGGGTGAACTGCTCGGGCGCGATGCGTGCACGCGGCTCGTCGAGCAGTTCGGCGTTGATACCCAATCGCTGCAGCAGGTTCGAATAGTCGTACCCACGCAGGCGCGCCCCTCCCAGGGCGGCGCGGGCGAAATGACTGGCGATGGTGCGTTCGCGCATAGAGGCAGGTCCGTCCATTGAGCAGCGGATGGTAGCCGGGTGCACGGGCGAGCAACAAGGCGGATATCCGCCAAATTGCAGGACGCGATTTGGCCGATTGGCGGGATTCCGCCACGCTGCTGTGACTGTTCAGAGCCTAGGAAAAACCTGTAACCCTTGATGTCAAAAGGCTGTAGGACATTTCCCCGAAGGTGGCACGGGCCTTGCGATACAACCAGCAGATGCCTGCCGATGCGCAGCTCGACAAAACAAATCCCTCCAGTGCAGGAGGGTTCGCAAATGAGGTGTCGTCGACAACAGATGGATGTTGTCGCCGGACGCTCTTGAGGAACTTTGCAATGACGACTCGTCAGCCACTGTACAAATCCCTGTATTTCCAGGTGATCGTTGCTATCGCCATCGGCATCCTGCTTGGTCACTTCTACCCGCAGACGGGTGTGGCCCTCAAACCGCTGGGTGACGGGTTCATCAAACTGATCAAAATGATCATCGCGCCCATCATCTTCTGTACCGTTGTCAGCGGTATCGCCGGCATGCAGAACATGAAGTCGGTCGGCAAGACCGGCGGTTACGCGCTGCTGTACTTCGAAATCGTGTCGACCATCGCATTGCTGGTCGGTCTGGTGGTGGTCAATATCGTGCAGCCCGGTGCCGGCATGCACATCGACGTCACCACCCTGGATGCCTCCAAAGTCGCTCAGTACGTCGCCGCCGGTGCCGATCAAAGCGTGGTCGGCTTCCTCCTGAATGTCATCCCGTCCACCATCGTCGGCGCGTTCGCCACGGGTGACATCCTGCAAGTGCTGATGTTCTCGGTGATCTTCGGTTTCGCCCTGCATCGCCTGGGTGCCTACGGCAAACCGATCCTGGATTTCATCGATCGTTTCGCCCACGTGATGTTCAACATCATCAACATGATCATGAAGCTCGCGCCAATCGGTGCCTTCGGTGCCATGGCGTTCACCATCGGCGCCTACGGTGTCGGCTCGCTGGTGCAACTGGGTCAGTTGATGGCCTGCTTCTACATCACTTGCCTGCTGTTCGTCCTGGTGGTGTTGGGCGGTATCGCTCGCGCCCACGGTTTCAGCGTGCTGAAAGTGATCCGTTATATTCGTGAAGAACTGCTGATCGTGCTGGGGACTTCCTCCTCGGAATCGGTGCTGCCCCGCATGCTGATCAAGATGGAGCGTCTGGGCGCGCAGAAATCCGTGGTCGGTCTGGTGATCCCGACCGGTTACTCGTTCAACCTCGACGGTACGGCGATCTACCTGACCATGGCGGCGGTGTTTATTGCTCAGGCCACCGACACGCACATGGATATCACTCACCAGATCACGCTGCTGGTGGTATTGCTGCTGTCCTCCAAAGGCGCGGCGGGCGTGACCGGCAGCGGCTTCATCGTGCTGGCGGCGACCCTGTCTGCGGTCGGCCATCTGCCGGTTGCCGGCCTGGCGCTGATTCTGGGTATCGACCGCTTCATGTCCGAAGCCCGCGCCCTGACCAACCTGGTGGGCAATGCCGTGGCGACCCTGGTGGTGGCCAAGTGGGTCAAGGAACTGGATGTCGATGTGATGCACGCCGAACTGGCTTCCGGCGGTCGCGGTATCGCCGACGAGCGTGAAGAAGATGACCTGGGCGTGGCCGAAGGCCCAACCCCGAACGGCGTCAAGTAACGCTCGCTTCACCGCTGCTCAGGCTGCAACGAAAAACCCGCTTCGGCGGGTTTTTCGTGGGCGGCGATTTGAGCGCAACGGTCAGCGCAACTGACGCAAAAGGTGATTGCCGCAATGCCGATGGCTGCCTAGTCTGGGGAGTATCGTTTACGGAGAAGACCCATGCTCGGTCCACTGGCATCACTCAAGGTTCTGGATTTCTCTACATTGTTGCCGGGGCCGTTTGCCTCGTTACTGTTGGCGGACATGGGGGCCGAGGTGTTGCGTATCGAATCGCCGAGCCGCATGGACCTGTTGCGGGTGCTGCCGCCCCATGACCAGGGGGTCTCGGCCAGCCACGCCTACCTCAATCGCAACAAGCGCAGCCTGGCGCTGGACCTCAAGCAGCCTGAAGCCCTGGATGTGATCAAGCAATTGCTGCAGGACTACGACATCGTGCTGGAGCAGTTCCGCCCCGGCGTGATGGAGCGTCTGGGCCTGGGTTATGAAGCCTTGAAGGCGATCAATCCGAAACTGATCTACGTCTCGATCACCGGTTACGGTCAGACCGGCCCTTACAAGGACCGCGCCGGCCATGACATCAATTACCTGGCGCTGGCAGGGCTGGCCAGTTACACCGGTCGCGCCGACAGCGGGCCCTTGCCCCTGGGCATGCAAGTGGCGGATGTCGCCGGCGGCTCTATGCACGGGGTGATAGGCCTGTTGGCAGCGGTGATCGCCCGTCAACACAGCGGGTCAGGGCAGTATCTGGATGTGAGCATGACCGATTGCGTGTTCAGTCTGAACGCCATGGCCGGCGCCGGCTACCTGGCCTGTGGCGCGGAGCCGCACTGGGAGGACCAGATGCTCAATGGTGGCAGTTTCTACGACCATTACCGTTCACGGGACGGGCGCTGGTTATCAGTGGGTAGCCTGGAACCGCCATTCATGAAACAACTGTGCACGGCGCTGGGGCTGGAGGAGCTGGCAACCTTGGGCTTGTCGCCTGAACCGGCGCAGCAGAAGAAACTCAAGGAAGCGCTGAAGACCGAATTCGAGAAACACGACTTTGGTGAGTTGTGCGCGCTGTTTGCCGAGCTCGATGCCTGTGTCGAACCGGTATTGAATCTGGGCGAAGCGGTTCGCCATCCTCAATTGCGCTCGCGACAGTTGGTCACTGAAGTGCCGCGCAACGACGGCTCGACCCAACCGCAGATGGCCTGTCCGTTGAAGTTTTCGGACGGGTTGCCCGAGCCGCGACATATCGGCGCGGCGCTGGGAGAACATACCGATCAGGTGTTGGGGGAGTTGGGGTATCGCGTTGAGCGGATCGAAGAGTTGCGCCGTGCCAAGGTAATTTTGTAGCGACTACAAGGACGCCTTCGTCGGAACGCCGCCCGGACCAAGCCCGCTCCCACAGGTTCCGTGTCGTTTGCAGATTATGTGTACGACACAGGTCCTGTGGGAGCGGGCTTGCCCGCGAAGAGGCCGGGACAAGCACCACAAATCCCACTACTCGACCCGCATCTCCCCACTGAACACCAGGGTGCTTCGACAGCGCCGGCACAAATACCGCCGGCCTTGCCGCACCAGCCCATGGCGCTGCGCCGAAAATGGAAAGTCGCTGTCGGCACAGGGGCATTTGTAGATGTAGCGGGTCACGCGGCGGCGTTTGACGTCATAGGTATGGCAGCGATTGGGCGGCAGTTCGTACACGCCACGCATGATCAATTGCCACTCTTCGCCATGGGGCTGGATGCGGTCGCCGAACAACTGATGGGCGATCAGGTGCGCGACTTCGTGGGCAACGGTCTGTTTAAGAAAATCTTCGGTGTTTTCCCGGTACAGCTGCGGATTGAACCGCAGCAGGTTCTCGTGCAAGTGCGCGACACCGGCTTTTTGCCCGCGCAGCTTGAGACTCACCACGGGGCGTTTGAAAGGTCGTTTGAAAAAGGATTCAGCTTGTTGGAAACAGTCTTCGACGCGGGTATTGATGTGCTCGGGCATGCTTGATGGATCTCCAGAGACGTCGAGTATGCCGCAACCCTCGGGACTTGCGAATCGTCGAGGCGCCGAGTGGTCGTCGGCCGCCCACTGACCTGAAGACGTTAGAAGGCCGCCTTGCGGCGGCCAGTATTGGCAGATCTGGTTATTAGGTAAACAGCCTTGTCAGTTGGTATAGACCGGCCCCACGCCGAGTCCCCAGACAATCACGGTGAACGCCATGATGGCTACCAGCACCACCAGGCCTACCGCGAGCACCGAACTTGAAAACAGAAATCCTTCGTCCGACGGAATGTTCATGAACGTCGGTAGTCCGACATAGAGCAGGTACACCGTGTAGCAGATGGCCGCGGTGCCGACGATCATCCCCAGCCACATGTGCGGGTACAGTGCCGCCAGGCCGCCAATGAACAGCGGCGTCGCGGTGTAGGTCGCAAACGCGACGCAGCGGGCCAGGCTCGGGTTGGCATCATAGGTACGGGCCATCCAGTGGATGAATGCGCCCATCACCGCAACGCCACCGAGCATCGCCAGGTACGACATGATCGTCATCCATAGCGCACTCTCTGTCGTCAGCATCACCGGCGCTCGATTTCCGATGACCCAGCCGACCTGGGTAGTACCGATAAACGCCGACACCGCCGGGATGGCCGCCAGGATGAGCGTGTGGGTCAGGTACATGTGGCTGATGCTTTCCTCCTGGTCGCCACGAATTTCTTTCCATTCTTGGTCAGGGTGGGTGAATAGCCCCACTACGTGATGGATCATGCCAGTCACTCCTCTTGTATTACCGTCGCCCCCCAGTGGAGCGCCTACGGGCCAAGGTGGCCGAGTAAGGAAAGGTCGGGATGCCTGTGACCTTATGTCGCAGTATAGAAAGGTCTTATCCACGCAGGTACGGGGGGCTTAGAGCAAATCGCGCTGTAAACATGTTCGTTAATCGCCTCTGGGACTGTCACCAAATCCCACGGGATGGGGGGCACTTCGCCCCCGGCGGGTTTTTGCGTAAAATGCCGGCCTTTCGTCACACCTCACGGATTTCGCGTCATGGGCACTCTCACGGTCAACCAGAACAAACTGCAAAAGCGCCTTCGCCGCCAGGCCGGTGAGGCTGTCGCCGACTTCAACATGATTGAAGACGGCGACAAGGTCATGGTCTGCCTGTCTGGAGGCAAAGACAGCTACACCATGCTCGACGTGCTGATGCACTTGCAGAAGGTTGCACCGATCAGGTTCGAGATCGTGGCCGTGAACATGGACCAGAAGCAGCCGGGCTTCCCGGAGCATGTACTGCCGGCTTACCTCAAAACGCTGGGTATCGAGTACCACATCGTCGAGAAAGACACCTACTCGGTGGTCAAGGAGCTGATCCCGGAAGGCAAGACCACCTGTTCGCTGTGCTCACGCCTGCGTCGTGGCACGCTCTATACCTTCGCCGACCAGATTGGCGCGACCAAAATGGCGCTCGGCCATCACCGCGACGACATCGTCGAGACCTTCTTCCTGAACATGTTCTTCAATGGATCGCTCAAGGCCATGCCGCCGAAGCTGCTGGCCGACGACGGTCGCAACGTGGTGATCCGCCCGCTGGCCTACTGCAACGAAAAAGACATCCAGGCCTACTCTGACTTCAAGCAGTTCCCGATCATCCCGTGCAACCTCTGCGGTTCCCAGGAAAACCTGCAGCGTCAAGTGGTCAAGGACATGCTCCAGGAGTGGGAACGCAAGACACCGGGCCGTACCGAAAGCATTTTCCGCAGCCTGCAGAACGTGATCCCGTCGCAATTGGCGGACCGCAACCTGTTCGACTTCACCAGCCTCAAGATCGACGAATCCGCCGCTTCGCGGTTCGTCAACGTGGTTAACCTCTAATCACTATTACTGTGGGAGCCAGCCTGCTGGCGATGGCGGAGTGTCAGGCACATCATTGTTGTCTGACACCCCTTCTCATCGCCAGCAGGCTGGCTCCCACAAATTTTGTCACAAGTTGGTAGTTCATTTTTCAATCCTCAGGAGAGGGCATGCGCGATTACAAGTGGCTGCACGAATACTGTCTGAACCGCTTCGGTTCAGCGGCTGAACTGGAAGCCCATCTGCCCGTTCCCAAGACCCCGGCGCAATTGCGCAAGATCAGTGATGATCGCTATCTGTCGACCATGGCGCTGCGGGTGTTCCGTGCCGGGCTCAAGCACAGCCTGGTGGACGCCAAGTGGCCGTCGTTCGAAGAGGTGTTCTTCAGGTTCGACCCGGAAAAAGTCGTGCTGATGAGTGCCGAACACCTGGAGCGTCTGATGCAGGATGCGCGGATTATCCGGCACCTGGGCAAGCTCAAGAGCGTGCCGCGCAATGCGCAATTCATCCTGGATGTGGCGCATGAGAAGGGCAGCTTCGGCGCCTTGATCGCCGAGTGGCCGGTGACCGATATCGTCGGCCTGTGGACTTACCTGAAAAAGCACGGGCATCAGTTGGGCGGGTTGTCGGCGCCACGATTCCTGCGCATGGTCGGCAAGGATACCTTTGTGCCGAGCTATGACGTGGTGGCGGCGTTGAATGCGCAGAAGATCGTCGACAAGGTGCCGACCAGCCAGCGGGACCTGGCCACGGTGCAGAACGTGTTCAACCAGTGGCATGAAGAGAGTGGCGGGCGGGCGATGAGCCAGCTTTCGATGATGCTGGCTTACACCGCCAATCATTGACGAGGATGATCGTTCCCACGCTCTGCGTGGGAACGCCGCCCGGGACGCTCCGCGTCCCTGTGACGCGGAGCGTCACTTGATGCATTCCCACGCAGAGCGTGGGAACGATCACCGTGGGGGCGATCAGGCGACGGAGGTTTCGCCTTCACCCGCCAACCGGCGATTCAACTGAAACCGCCACCGCACATACAACAGCGCCGAACAGAACACCGCCAGGCTCGCCCCCATCTCCAGCAACCCGAACAGCTGCCGGTTCGGATCGAACGCGGCCAATGCGCCCTTGATGAAATACAGGTTCACCACAAAGCACATCCACGAATGCCCGCGCGGGCTGCCGATGATCATGCCCGGCGCCAGCAACAGCAGCGGCACCAGTTCGATCAGCAGAATGACCCAGGGCCGTGCGCCGTGCAGGTCGGCGACGACCAGGTAGTAGGCGCACAGCAACCCCAGCAGGCCGAAAAAACACAGCAGACTGACGACTCGCATCGCTCGTACGCGCGGTTCCAGCCATTGGATGGAGGGCAGAATCTTCGGCTTCCTGGCCACCTCAGCTCTCCAGTTTCTGTGCGGTGCGGGCCAGGCGCAGACCCAAGGCTCGGCACAGCGCCACTTCATGTTCATTCAAGCCGCTTTTGCCATCGGCCCCGGCGTGGTGACTCGCGCCATAAGGCGTGCCGCCGCCGCGGGTTTCCAGCAAGGCCGATTCGCTGTAAGGCAGGCCGGTGATCAGCATGCCGTGGTGCAGCAGTGGCAGCATCATCGACAACAGTGTGGTTTCCTGGCCGCCATGCAGGCTTGCGGTGGAGGTGAACACCCCGGCCGGCTTGCCCACCAGTGCGCCGGTCAGCCACAGGTTGCTGGTGCCGTCGAGGAAGTATTTGAGCGGCGCCGCCATGTTGCCAAACCGGGTCGGACTGCCCATGGCCAGGCCCGCACATTGCTTCAGGTCGTCGAGGGTGGCGTACAGCGCGCCTTCATCGGGGATGTCCGGCGACACGGCTTCGCATTCGGTAGAGATCGCCGGGACCGTGCGCAACCGGGCTTCAAGCCCGGCCTGCTCGACGCCCCGGGCAATCTGCCGGGCCATTTCATTGGTCGAGCCGCTGCGGCTGTAATACAGGACCAGGATATAGGGTGCGCTCACGGCAGCAGCTCCAGCACATTCTCCGGCGGACGGCCGATGATGGCTTTGTCGCCCACTTCGAGAATCGGGCGCTCCATGAGTTTCGGGTGCGCGGCGATGGCGGCGATCAAGTGCGCCTCGCTGAGGCTGCTATCGGCCAGGTTCAGGGTTTTGTACTCGTCCTCGCCGGTGCGCAGCAGTTGCCGGGCGCTGATGCCGAGCTTGGTCAGCAGGCTCTGGATTTGCCGGGCGTCCAGCGGGGTTTCCAGGTAGCGAACCACGGTCGGGGTCAGGCCACGGCCTTCAAGCAGTTCGAGCGCACCGCGGGATTTCGAGCAGCGCGGGTTGTGATAAAGCGTCAGATCGGTCATGTGCGGGTCGCATCTTGCGTAAGGTGGCGGCTATTCTAACTGGGCAGCGCGTAATCCAGAACCTTGGGAGGCAATGGGTCGCGGCAGTATTCTTTTTTTGACAAGGATCACGACATGACAAGACGACTGGCTGCGGCATTGGCGATCATCGGGACGTTGTTGCTGGGGGGCTGCGGCAACGACTATGGCATCGACCAGAACGGCCGGAAAATTGCTGCCGAGCGTCTGGACAAGCAATGGCTGGTGCTCAACTACTGGGCGGAATGGTGTGGGCCGTGCCGTACCGAAATCCCGGAGTTGAACGCGCTGGCCGAACAGCTACAAGACAAGCAGATCGGTGTGTTCGGGGTCAACTTCGACAATGTACAGGGCGAGGAGCTCAGAAGCGCCAGTGAGAAGTTGGGGATTAAATTCACGGTGCTGGCTCAAGACCCGGCCGACCTGTTCGAACTGCCGCGCAGTGAAGCGTTGCCGGTGACCTATATCATCGATAACAAGGGCAAGGTGCGGGAACAGTTGATGGGCGAGCAGACGGCGGCGGGGGTGATGGAGAAGCTGGAGGCGTTGCAGGCGACCAACTGATCGTCCTCACCTGTACTGATCGTTCCCACGCTGATCGTTCCCACGCTTTGCGTGGGAATGCATCCTGTGACGCTCTGCGTCACGATGTGCGAAGGGACGCGGAGCGTCCCGGGCGGCATTCCCACGCGGAGCGTAGGAACGATCATTACAGGTTCAAGGTGTGTTCAACCCTCTTCCAGCCACCAGCGCAATGGCTTGCCTTCGGCCGGCCAGAAACGCATCTGGTCGATCGGCGAAACATCCCAGCGCTGCACATTTTCCAGCGCCTGGAGAAAACGCTGTTCTTGCTCCATCAATGCCGGCACACACATTTTGCGGGTGCTGCCGACCTTGCCGAAGCTCAGCTTGTCGCCATCCAGGGTGTAAGGCGCGAACCAATGGTTGCAGCCGCCGTTGCCGTAGGCCCGACCGTCGTCACCGAGGGTGATGGTCAGGTGGCTGTAATCCATCAAGGGCCGTTCGCCGATCCACTCCAGTATGTAGCTGCGGTTCTGTTGCAACTTCACCGGTTCAGCGGCGCAGCCCAACAGGCTGGCGCCAACCATGGCGCTCAGAACAAGGCGTTTCATCACGCAGGCTCCTGGCAGGTCGGGCACAGGTGCTTCTCGCCAACAGTGGTCCAGCCCAACTCGGCAATCCGCGCGGTGGCGGCTGGCTTTTCGGCCTTGTTGCCCAGCTTGGCGTCGACCGCGAACTCGAAGCTCAATGCCTTGGCGCAGCGGTCGCAGTTGACGTTCCAGGTGTGGATCGCCAGTTCGCCGAACACCGGACCACTGGCCACCGCGACCCATTGGCCGGGCGGGTTGATCAGGTGGCGAACCGTTTCGACGGTCAGGCGCATGGACAAGTCCTTGCTGCCTTTGAGGGTCACGACCAACACGTCGCTATTGCGAATCGAGCCGCCGTTGCCGGTGACTTGATAACGCCCCGGAACCAGGGCGCGGCATTCGGTGAGGGTGTGTTGCGGGTTCATCAGGCTATAGCGGAAATCGTGTTCGACCATGGGTCCTCCAAATATGCGCGGCATGCTAGCACGGACATCAACGCAGCACTGCGCGGGCGAATGACCTTCGATCTGGTTCAGCCGGCATCAACTTGATTCCGGGTATTGCCGACAGCCCAGGCCGCGATATTCTGCAGGGTGGTCGCGGCAATCGCGTCCAGGGCTTCGCGGGTCAGGAAGGCCTGGTGTGCGGTAATGATCACGTTGGGAAACGTCAGCAGGCGCGCCAGCACATCATCCTGCAGCGGCAGGTCGGAGCGATCCTCGAAGAACAGCTGCGCCTCCTCTTCATACACGTCCAGCCCCAGATAACCCAGTTGGCCGTCTTTCAACGCATCGATCAGCGCGGGGGTATCCACCAGGCCGCCGCGACCGGTATTGATCAGCATCGCGCCCCGTTGCATGTGCGCCAGTGACTCGCCGTTGATCAAATGTTTGCTCTGCTCGTTGAGCGGGCAATGCAGGCTGATGATCTGCGACTCGGCCAGCAACTGCGGCAAACTCAAATAACGGGCGCCGAGGGCTTCGACCTGAGGATTGGGACAGGGGTCGTACGCCAGCAACCGGCAGCCAAAGCCGTGCATGATTCTGGCGAAGGTCGCGCCGATCTGCCCGGTGCCGACCACGCCGACCGTCTTGCCGACCAGGTCGAAGCCGGTCAGGCCATGCAGGGTGAAATCGCCTTCGCGGGTACGGTTGTAGGCGCGGTGCAGGCGGCGGTTGAGCGCCAGGATCAGCGCCACTGCGTGTTCGGCCACCGCATGGGGAGAATAGGCCGGGACCCTTACGATCGTCAGTCCCAGCCGCTTGGCCACGGCCAGGTCGACATGGTTGTAACCGGCCGAACGCAGGGCGATCAAACGGGTGCCGCCGGCGGCCAGGCGCTCGAGCACCGGGGCGCTGAGGTCGTCATTGATGAAGGCGCAGACCACTTCGTGCTGCTCCGCCAGCGCCGCCGTATCAAGGCTCAATCGCGCCGATTGAAAGTGCAACTCGATGCCGGCGGGCAGGGCGGCGGCGAGAAAGCTGTCGCGGTCGTAGGCCTGGCTGCTGAAAAGAATGGTGCGCATGATTTCCTCCTTTGTCCCGATCCCTTGTCCCGCTCTACTGTAGGAGCTGGCTTGCCAGCGAAGGGGCCTTCAAGTTCTGTGTTGTTCTTAAGGCCGCCTTCTGTAGGAGCTGGCTTGCCAGCGAAGGGGCCCTGAAATTCAGCGTTGTTCTTGAGGACGCCTTCGCTGGCAAGCCAGCTCCTACAGGGGGGCGTGGTAATGGGTCAGTCAAGCATTGATACGGGCATGGGCGGCCAGGCGGTTGATCGCCCGGTCGAGTTCTTCCAGCGCGCGGGGGGCTTTGGGGTCCTGTTGCTTGAGCAGGGTTTCGCTGCGCTGGCAGGCGGCGCGCAGTTGCGGCACGCCGCAATAGCGGGTCGCGCCGTGCAGACGATGGACCCGCTCGATCAGGGCGTTCTGATCATTGGTATCCCGCGCGCAGCGAATGGCTTCGCGGTCGGCCTCCAGGGATGCCAGCAGCATCGCCAGCATGTCCGCCGCCAGATCGGCCTTGCCGGCGGCCAGGCGTAAACCTTCGTCGTGATCGAGCACCTGCAATTCATGGTCGCCGGCATGGCTGTCGCTGGCACGCTCGGGCCCATGGTTACGCAGTGCGAGGCCGGTCCACTTCAACACCACCTGCGCCAGTTGCCGTTCGCTGATCGGTTTGGTCAGGTAATCGTCCATGCCGCTTTGCAGCAGTGCGCGTTTTTCGTTGGCCATGGCGTGGGCGGTGAGGGCCACGATCGGCAGCGGCGTGCAATGCCGTTCGCTTTCCCACTGACGTATCGCTTCGGTGCTCTGGCGCCCGTCCATGCCGGGCATCTGCACGTCCATCAGCACCAGATCGAAGGTCTCGCTCTGCACCGCCTTGACTGCGGCGTAACCGCTTTCCACCGCAAGCACCTTGGCACCCATGTCTTCGAGCAGGGTCTGCACCAGCAACAGGTTGGCCGGGTTGTCGTCGACACACAGCACCTTCGGCGCACGGCTGGACACCGGTTCACCCGGCTCGCTACGCAACTGGCGCGGGTTGACCAGGTCAGACAGGGCCCGTCGCAGTTTGCGGGTGCAGGCCGGTTTGGCCTGGAGCTGGCTGTGGGGGTTGGGGACCGAGAGGTGGAACAGCGTCTGTTCGGTGGTCGGGCACAGCACCAGCACTTTGCAGCCCAGGTGTTCGAGGTCCCAGATGTGCTGGTTGAGGCGCTCCGGCGGCATGTCGTTGCTGGTGATGCCCAGCACCGCCAGGTCGATCGCCTGATCGGTCTGATGCGCGCCGGTCACGCCATTGGTCAGGCTTTCCAGGGTATTGAACGGGGTGACTTCGAGGCCGCAGTCCTCCAGTTGATGCTGTAGCGCCTGACGGGCCAGCTCGTGGTTTTCCAGCACCGCCACCCGACGCCCGAGCAGCGGCGGCCCCGGCAGGTCTTCGGCGTCGTCGCGGGTTTTTGGCAGGCTCAGGCTGATCCAGAACTCCGAGCCTTCGCCCGGCGTGCTGTCGACCCCGATCTCGCCGCCCATCTGTTCGATCAGGCGCTTGGAAATCACCAGGCCAAGACCGGTGCCGCCAGGCTGCCGGGACAGCGAGTTGTCGGCCTGGCTGAACGCCTGGAACAGCGCGCGCACGTCCTGGCTCGACAGGCCGATGCCGGTGTCCTGGATGCTGATGCGCAACTGCACGCTGTCCTCATGCTCTTCTTCGAGCATGGCCCGGGCGACGATGGTGCCTTCACGGGTGAATTTGATCGCGTTGCTGACCAGGTTGGTGAGGATCTGCTTGAGCCGCAGCGGATCACCCACCAGCGACAGCGGCGTGTCGCGATACACCAGGCTCACCAGCTCCAGCTGTTTGGCGTGGGCGGCCGGGGCGAGGATGGTCAGGGTGTCCTGCAACAGGTCGCGCAGATTGAATGGAATATGGTCGAGCACCAGTTTGCCGGCCTCGATCTTGGAAAAGTCGAGGATCTCGTTGATGATCCCCAGCAGGCTGTCGGCGGATTTTTCGATGGTGCCCAGGTAGTCGAGCTGGCGCGGGGTCAGCTCGCTTTTTTGCAACAGGTGGGTGAAGCCGAGTATGCCGTTGAGCGGCGTGCGGATTTCATGGCTCATGTTGGCCAGGAATTCGGATTTGATCCGGCTGGCTTCCAGGGCTTCCTTGCGCGCCAGGTCGAGCTCGATGTTCTGGATTTCGATGGTTTCCAGGTTCTGGCGCACGTCTTCGGTGGCCTGGTCGATGCTGTGCTGCAATTCTTCCTGGGCGTTCTGCAGGGTGCCGGCCATGCGATTGATGCCAGACGCCAGTTCATCCAGCTCCTGACTGCCGAGGGGCGGCAGGCGGGTTTCCAGATGCCCGTCCTTGAGTTGCGTCACGGCTTGCTTGATCTGGCTCAGCGGCCGGTTGATGGTGCGGCCCATGCGCAACGCCAGCAGCGCCGCACCGCCCAGGCCCGCGCCGATCAGCAGCAGGCTGGCGAACAGGCTGCGGTAACCGCGCAGCAGCATGCCGTTGTGGGACAGTTCGAGTTCCACCCAGCCGAGCAGGCGATCGGCTTCATCGGGGATCAAGTCACCGGCCAGATTGCGGTGCTTGCCGAATACCGGCAGCAGGTAGCGAGTCGCATCGTTGCCGCTGCGACGCAGCAGCTGCGAGCCGTCGCCCAGGGGGGCAGGGTTGAGCATGATCGGGCCGGCATGGGCCAGTAGCGTGCGGTCGGGCGCGAGGAAGGTCACCGCGCGAACGTCCGGCTGCTCCAGTGACTGGGTGGCGATGCGCTCCAGCAGCTCGTTGTTCTGGTGACCCATGGCCGGGGCCACCAGGGGCGCCAGCTGTTCGGCGATCATTTCGCCACGCTGCATGAGTTGGGCTTGCAGGTCGGACTGCTGCATCCAGGTAAAGTAGCCACCCAGCACCAACGCCATCAGGCTGGTCGGCAACAGGGTCAGCAACAGCACGCGGCCTTTGATTCCCAGTTTCTTGAGCACGCCTCTCTCCTGCATCCCGCTATTCAATGACCGGCACGTACCTCCGGCACGCACCCTCTGCGCAGTGTAGCGATTTGATCGCGGGCAATCCGGTAAAATTGATGCAGTCATTCGTCGGCTGCAGGCCTGCTTTGGCGTCGCGGGCAAACCTTGGGTTGCCCCTGGCGAGGCAATCTTGAATAATCGCCAACTGAGAATTATTTGCAGATACTCATGACTCCCATCTCTGTTGGCCATCCGCGCATCCTTTCCATCGAAGACGACCTCGTGCTCGGTGCCTATGTTCATGAGCACCTGGGGCGTTGCGGGTTTCAGGTGACCTGGTGCCAGAACGGTCAGGAAGGCCTGGCCATTGCCCGCCAGCAAGCCTTCGATGTGGTGCTGATGGACATTCTGCTGCCGGGCATGGACGGGTTGAACGTGCTGACGCAATTGCGCCAGAGCCATTCGACCCCGGTGGTGCTGATGTCTGCGCTCGGGGCCGAGGCGGATCGCATCAGCGGCTTTCGCCTGGGCGCCGATGATTATCTGCCCAAACCCTTCAGCATGGCCGAGTTGCGGGTGCGCATCGAAGCGATCCTGCGGCGGGTGGCACTCGACCGGCGGCCGGCGCGTGCATCGGTCGCCCCCTCGGCGGACAGCCTGCGGTTCGATGATGAGCTGTTTGAGGTCTATTGCGGCGCCCAGGCTGCCGGCCTGACCCGCAGCGAGTATCGGCTGCTGGAAACGCTGAACCGCAATGGCGATGAGGTGCTGAGCAAGGCCTTCCTTTATCAGCATGTGCTGCAACGCGGTTATGCGGCCCATGACCGCAGCCTCGACATGCACATCAGCCAGATCCGCCGCAAGCTCAAGGTCATCGGCTACACCGAGCGGGAAGTGCGCACGGTGTGGGGCAAGGGTTATGTATTGAGTGCCGTCGATGAAATGGTCTGATCTGCCGGGCCGGCATTCGCTGTTCTGGAAGCTGGCGTGTCTGTTGGTGGCCTTCTGTCTGTTGATGATCTGGTTGAGCTGGTCCTGGGGGCGCTACATGGAGCAGCGCAACCAGTTCCTGTCGGATGATGCCCGAGCGACCCTGACGCGTTATGCCAGCGAGGCCGAGCAGGCCTGGCTCGAGCGTCAGCACGAGGGTGTCGATGCCTGGCTGCAGGGCATGCAACAGCGCGAAACGGGCTGGGTGGGCGTCATTGGCGGTGATCTGCAGTCGTTGAGCAGCCTGCCGCTCTCGGACAAGGACATCCAGCGCCTGACCTTTCTGCGCGGCCTGGACTGGCCCATCCATAAAAAAGGCCGCCCGTGGCTGCGGGTGCCTTTCCCAGGCGATTCGTCCGCCGGCAGCCTGGTGATCGAGTTGCCACAGCGTTTTGTGCCCGGGCGTTATCGGGTGTTCTGGCGGGTGATCACCAACGGCGTCATCCCCGGCCTGTTCACCTTGCTGCTGTGCGTCGGGCTGTATCGGTTGCTGGTCGTGCCGTTGAACAGTCTGCGTGAGCAAGCCAATGCCTGGCGCGCCGACCAGTTGGGCGTGCGGCTGTCGCGCCATACGACCAACCGTTCCGATGAGCTGGGTGAGCTGGGCCGCGCCTTCGATCACATGTCTGAACGCCTGCAAAGCACCGTGGCCCTGCAACAACAATTGCTGCGCGATCTGTCCCACGAACTTCGCACGCCCCTGAGCCGCCTGCGGGTGGCCAGCGAGAGCGAGCAGGGGCTTGAGCAACTGCGCGAGCGCATCAACCGGGAAGTCGATGGCATGCAGCGCCTGGTCGAAGACACCCTGCAACTGGCCTGGCTCGACACCGAGCGCTCACCGCTACCCGACGAAGCGATCCAGATCCAGGCGCTGTGGGAAATGCTCACGGAAAACGCCTGCTATGAGAGTGGCTGGCCGGCCATTCAATTGCAATGTGCGGTGGATTCGTCCTGTTGGGTGCGCGGTCATCTCAATACCCTGGCCCAGGCACTGGAGAACATTCTGCGTAATGCCATTCGTCATTCACCAAGTGGCGGCATCGTCAGCCTCGGTGGACGGCGCGATGGCGACTTCTGGCATTTGTGGCTGGAGGATCAGGGCGGTGGGGTGGCTGAGGCGGACCTGGAACGGATCTTCTCGCCGTTCATTCGACTTGATGGTTCGCGGCCCGGGAACGGTGGATTCGGCTTGGGGTTGAGCATTGCGAGGAATGCGGTGCAGCGCCAAAGTGGGAGGCTTTGGGCTGAAAATACCGGTAAGGGGTTGCGGTTGAATATGCACTTATTGGCTGATGTCGGTGGCGTCAGCGATGACGCCTTCGCGGCGGTGCGGCGATCCGACAAGCCCGCTCCCACAGTGGGCATGGGTAGGCCACAAATTGTGTGAGCGACTCTAATACCTGTAGGAGCTGGCTCGCCAGCGAAAGCGGTCTGGTATCCGGCATCAATGTCGACTGACCCACCGCCTTCGCCGGCAAGCCGGCTCCTACAGGATCGGGTTGTACCCAGATCCCGTAACCCGCAATGATCCCATGTAGGGCTTGGTCTGGGCAGCATTCGACGAAGAGGCCCTGCCAACCGTCACCTTGCTGATTTTGCCGGAACGTTCGCGAATTTTTGTACGACATTTCCTAAAGGGTTTTGCCGGCGCCTTGAAGCTTTCTTGACGGGTTAAGCTCCCGCTTTTACTCATCATCAAGGATTGGGCATGAATTCGACCGATGTTCCCGCCGGCACAGTCGACGACCGCTTCAGTGAAGTGCTTGCGCTGATTCACAGTGCCAGGCAGCAAGCGATTCAGGCAGTCAACACCAGATTGATCGAACTGTACTGGCAGGTCGGTGCTTACATCAGTCGCAAGCTGGAACGGGCTGAGTGGGGTGATGCGGTGGTCAGCCAGTTGGCGGAGCATCTGGCTGTGACTCAACCAGGGTTGCGTGGTTTTACCCGGCGCAATCTGTTCCGTATGCGCCAATTTTACGAGGCTTATCGGGGCGATGAAAAAGTGTCAGCGCTGCTGACACAATTACCCTGGACCCACAACCTGCTCATTTTGACCCAGAGCAAACATCCACAAGAACGTGAGTTTTATCTGCGTCTGGCTATCCAGGAAAAGTGGTCCACGCGCGAATTGGAGCGTCAGCTCAAAGCCGCTCTGTTCGAGCGCAGCATTACCCAACCGGCAAAAGTTTCTGCAGTGCTGAGACAAACTCACCCTGAGGCGCTGGAAGTATTCCGCGATGCCTACATGGTTGAGTTTCTCGGCCTGCCCGGCGGCCACGCTGAAACCTATCTGCATATGGGATTGCTGGTGCGCCTCCAAAAGTTCCTTGTGGACTGGAGGAGGGTACTGAATAAATTGCTTATTCCCATAAGCCATAAGCACCGTACTTTGCGTGATATGGCCTGCGGACGTTTGCCGGTATGATAGGCGCCCCCGCAGTCTGGATTGCGAATACGCCATGACCTTGCAGTACCCAACCATCGCCGATTGCGTCGGCAACACTCCGCTGGTCCGTTTGCAGCGCCTGCCCGGCGCCACCAGCAACACCCTTTTGCTCAAGCTCGAAGGGAATAACCCGGCGGGTTCGGTCAAGGACCGTCCGGCGCTGTCGATGATCACCCGCGCCGAGTTGCGCGGGCAGATCCACGTCGGCGACACGCTGATCGAGGCGACCTCGGGCAACACCGGGATCGCCCTGGCGATGGCCGCCGCGATCAAGGGTTACAAGATGATCCTGATCATGCCGGACAACTCCAGCGCCGAGCGCAAGGCAGCCATGACCGCCTATGGCGCCGAGCTGATCCTGGTCACCCAGGAAGAAGGCATGGAAGGTGCGCGCGACCTCGCCCAGCGCATGGAAGCCGAAGGCTGCGGCAAAGTGCTGGATCAGTTCGCCAACGGCGACAACCCCGAGGCGCACTACACCACCACCGGTCCGGAAATCTGGCGTCAGACCGAAGGCACCATCACCCATTTTGTCAGCTCGATGGGCACCACCGGCACCATCATGGGTGTTTCGCGCTACTTGAAAGAGCAGAACGACAACGTGCAGATCATCGGTCTGCAACCGATGGAAGGTTCGGCGATTCCGGGTATCCGTCGCTGGCCGCAGGAATACTTGCCGAAGATCTACCAGGCCGATCGCGTGGACCGGATCGTCGACATGGCACAAAGCGAAGCCGAAGACGTGACCCGTCGCCTGGCCCGCGAAGAAGGCATCTTCTGTGGCGTGTCCTCGGGCGGTGCCGTGGCGGCGATGCTGCGTCTGTCCAAAGAGGTTGAAAACGCGGTGATCGTCGCGATCATCTGCGACCGTGGCGACCGATACCTGTCGACCGGCATTTTCGACGCGCCCAACTGATGGCCAAGCACGAGAGAGGCCTGCGCTTCCAGCCCACCGGCGGCAGCAAGGCCCCGCAAATCCCGACCGGCAAGAAGCAGCGCCTGAGTATCGAGCGCCTGGCCAATGACGGTCGCGGCATCGCGTTTTTCGAAGGTCGCACCTGGTTCGTCCTCGGTGCATTGGCCGGTGAAGAAGTCGAAGCGCGGGTTCTGGGCGCCCACGGCAAAGTGGTCGAGGCGCGCACCGAACGGGTGTTCCAGGCCAGCGAATTGCGTCGTCCGGCACCGTGCCCCCATGCCGGTCGCTGTGGCGGTTGCAGCGTGCAACATCTGCCGCACAACGAACAACTCGCCCTGAAACAGCGCATGCTCGCCGAGCAACTGTCCAAGGTCGCCGGTGTCGAACCCGAAGAGTGGGCAGCGCCGTTGAGCGGTCCGGAATTCGGATACCGCCGTCGCGCCCGGGTAGCGGTGCGCTGGGACATGAAGGCGAAAAAACTCGAGGTCGGTTTTCGCGCGGCGGGCAGCCAGGACATCGTTGCGATCAACGAATGCCCGGTGCTGGTACAGCCCTTGCAACCGATCATGACCCGCTTGCCGGAGATGTTGCGGCGCTTGAGCAAGCCTCAGGCGTTGGGGCACGTGGAATTGTTCAGCGGCTCGTCCCTGGCCGTGTTGCTGCGGCACATGGCGCCGTTGTCCGCCGCCGACCTGACGATCCTCAAGGATTTCTGCGCCTTCCACGGCGCTCAATTGTGGTTGCACGGTGACGGCGAACCGTATCCGGTCGAGCCCGATCAGTCCCTGGGTTATCGCCTGGACACCTGGGATTTGAACCTGGCATACCGGCCCGGAGATTTCATTCAGGTCAACGCCGGGGTCAACGAAGCGATGGTCGCCCAGGCGCTGGATTGGTTGAAGCCAGCCTCCGATGAACGAGTGCTCGATCTATTCTGTGGTTTGGGTAACTTCGCGTTGCCGCTGGCCAAGACCGTTCGCGAAGTGGTGGCGGTGGAAGGCGTGCAGGCGATGGTCGAACGGGCAGCCGCCAACGCCGCTAGCAACAATCTGCATAACACGAAATTTTTTCAGGCCGATTTATCCCAGCCTTTGACCGATGCCGAATGGGCGCGCGAAGGCTTTTGTGCGGTACTCTTGGACCCACCCCGTGACGGTGCTTTCGAGGTCGTGCGCAATCTCAAGTCGTTGGGCGCCGAACGGTTGGTGTATGTGTCATGCAACCCGGCAACCCTGGCACGTGACACGGTCGAATTGATCAAACAGGGCTACCGGTTAAAACGTGCCGGGATTCTCGATATGTTTCCTCAAACGGCACATGTCGAGGCCATGGCGTTATTTGAAGCGAGTTAGGAAGGCTCGTCTGGTCCGACTGGCCCGCCCGTGCAGCCGCGCACCAGCCCGACGTGGGCTCATGGGCAGCGAAGGTCAGCGATTTTGACGCATTGAATCTGCGTCGTAGGGAAGGTAAGCAAGATGGTACAGGTGAGAGCACACCAGCCGATCAACACCGACGGCAGTATCAATCTCGAGGCTTGGCTCGATCACGCGGTCAGTGTCGATCTGGCACTGGATCGCGAAGCCTTGAAGGAAGCGTGCGAGTTCGCTCGCACCTCTGAACAACAAGCCAATGCGGCGAAAAATCTGTGGTCCGAAGGGACCTCGAGTTTCCGCACCGGCCTTGAGATCGCCGAGATTCTCGCCGACCTCAAACTCGATCAGGATTCGTTGGTTGCCGCGGTCTTGTACCGCGGCGTGCGCGAGGGCCAGATCGAACTGCCGGCGGTGAGCCAGCGCTTCGGTCCGGTGGTCGCCAAACTCATCGACGGTGTGTTGCGCATGGCGGCGATCAGCGCCAGCCTCAGCCCCCGTCAATCCCTGGTGCTGGGCACCCAGGGCCAAGTGGAAAACCTGCGCAAGATGCTGGTGGCCATGGTCGACGACGTACGCGTCGCGCTGATCAAGCTGGCCGAACGCACCTGCGCGATCCGTGCGGTGAAAACCGCCGACGACGAAAAGCGCAACCGCGTGGCCCGCGAAGTCTTCGACATCTATGCGCCCCTGGCTCACCGTCTTGGTATCGGTCATATCAAGTGGGAGCTGGAGGACTTGTCCTTCCGTTACCTCGAGCCCGACCAGTACAAGCAGATTGCCAAGCTGCTTCATGAGCGGCGCCTGGATCGCGAGCGGTTCATCGCCGATGTGATGAACCAGCTGAAAGTCGAATTGCAGGCCACCGGGGTCGATGCCGATATCAGCGGCCGGGCCAAACACATCTATTCGATCTGGCGCAAAATGCAGCGCAAGGGTCTGGAGTTCAGCCAGATCTACGACGTGCGCGCCGTTCGTGTCCTGGTGCCGGAAATGCGCGACTGCTACACCGCGCTCGGCATCGTCCACACGTTGTGGCGGCACATCCCGAAGGAATTCGACGACTACATCGCCAACCCCAAGGAGAACGGCTACCGCTCGCTGCACACCGCAGTGATCGGGCCCGAGGGCAAGGTGCTGGAGGTGCAGATCCGCACCCACGCGATGCACGAAGAGGCGGAGCTGGGCGTTTGCGCGCACTGGCGCTACAAGGGCACCGACGTCAAATCCGGCTCCAACCACTACGAAGAGAAAATCTCCTGGCTGCGCCAGGTCCTGGAATGGCATGAAGAGCTGGGCGACATTGGTGGTCTGGCTGACCAGCTACGGGTCGATATCGAACCGGACCGGGTCTACATCTTCACCCCGGACGGTCACGCCATCGATTTGCCGAAGGGCGCGACGCCACTGGACTTCGCCTACCGGGTGCACACCGAGATCGGTCACAACTGCCGTGGCGCGAAGATCAACGGACGGATCGTCCCGCTCAACTACAGCCTGCAAACCGGTGAACAGGTCGAGATCATCACCAGCAAGCACGGGACGCCGAGTCGCGACTGGCTGAACCCGAACCTGGGGTACATCACCACTTCGCGGGCACGGGCGAAGATCGTTCACTGGTTCAAACTGCAGGCGCGGGATCAGAACGTCGCAGCGGGTAAAACCTTGCTCGAGCGTGAACTCAGTCGTCTGGGTCTGCCCGCGGTGGACTTCGACAAGCTGGCCGACAAGGCCAACATGAAGACGGCCGAGGACATGTACGCCGCATTGGGTGCCGGCGATTTGCGCCTGGCGCAACTGGTCAACCTGGCCCAGCAGCTGGTGGAGCCGGAACGCGGCAACGAGCAGCTCGAACTCATCCCGCGCAAGGCCACCGGCTACAAACCGGGCAAGCGCGGCGATATCCAGATCCAGGGCGTCGGCAACCTGATGACGCAGATGGCCGGCTGCTGCCAGCCGCTGCCGGGGGATGCGATCGTCGGTTACATCACCGTGGGCCGCGGCGTGAGCATTCACCGTCAGGACTGCGCCTCGGTCTTGCAATTGGGCGGGCGCGAGCCTGAGCGGATCATCCAGGTCAGCTGGGGCCCGGTGCCGGTGCTCACCTACCCGGTGGACATCATCATCCGGGCCTACGACCGGTCCGGCTTGCTGCGTGACGTTTCGCAAGTGCTGCTCAACGAGCGAATCAACGTGCTGGCGGTCAACACCCGCTCGAACAAGGAGGACAACACCGCGTTGATGTCCCTGACCATCGAGATTCCGGGGCTGGATGCACTGGGGCGGTTGCTGGGACGGATTTCCCAGTTGCCGAACATCATCGAAACCCGGCGTAACCGTACGCCGTGATGGCGACCCCTGTAGGAGCGAGGCTTGCCCGCGAAGAACGATAACGCGGTCTTTCAGAAAGACTGCGTCAACGTTCTTCGCGGGCAAGCCTCGCTCCTACAGGGCTACGGTTTGCCTGACATAGCGCGTTGCAGATGTAGAGATTGATTGATGTACACACTTGAAGACTTGCTGCACCTGATGAACCGCCTGCGCGACCCGCAGTTCGGCTGCCCGTGGGACATCAGGCAAACCTACGCCACCATCGTCCCGCACACCCTTGAAGAGGCCTACGAAGTCGCCGATGCCATCGAGCGCGGTGATTTCGATCACTTGCAGGGTGAGTTGGGGGATCTGCTGTTCCAGGTGGTTTATTACAGCCAACTGGCCCGGGAAGAAGGGCGCTTCGAATTCGCGGGTGTGGTCGACAGCATCACCCGCAAGTTGATCCGCCGCCATCCTCACGTATTCCCCACCGGCGATCTGTACGCGCCGCTGGATGTTCCGCGCCTGAGTGAAGAACAGGTCAAGCAGCGCTGGGAAGAGATCAAGGCCGAAGAACGGGCGGAGAAATCCTCGGCGCCCGAACAGCTGTCCTTGCTCGACGACGTGCCCGCAGCATTGCCGGCGTTGTCTCGTTCGGCGAAGTTGCAAAAGCGCGCAGGGCAGGTCGGTTTCGACTGGCCCGACGCCTTGCCGGTGCTGGACAAGGTCCGCGAAGAGCTTGATGAAGTGCTCGAAGCCATGGCCGACAATGACTCGGCGGCGATTGCCGATGAGGTCGGCGATCTGCTGTTTTCCGTGGTCAATCTGGCGCGCCATCTCAAGGTCGACCCGGAAACTGCCTTGCGCGGTGCCAACAGCAAGTTCGAAAGACGCTTCCGATTTATCGAACAGGCATTGCGCGACACCCACCGTCCCATGGAAGATTGCACCCTCGAAGAGTTGGACGCCTTGTGGGGCGAAGCCAAACGTCAGGAAAAGAATATGCCCAGCTGCGGTTGAGCAGTTGCCTAAGTGAGAAATAAGCACCATGAGCATTTCCCTTCGCGACCAGTTGCTTAAAGCAGGGCTGGTCAACCAGAAGCAGGCCAAGCAGGTCGGCAAAGAGAAACAGAAGCAGCAACGTCTGGCCCACAAAGGCCAGATCGAACTGGATGACTCGCAGCAGCGGGCGGCTCAGGAAGCCATGGCCGAGAAGGTCAAGCGCGACCAGGAGCTGAACCGTCAGCAACAGGAAAAGGCCGAAGCGAAAGCCCGCGCCGCCCAGGTCAAGCAATTGATCGAAGTCTCGCGCCTGCCGAAGCTGACCACCGAGGATTACTACAACTTCGTTGACGACAAGAAGGTCAAGCGTCTCTCCGTCAATGCGCTGATGCGCAACAAGCTCAGCAACGGTTCGCTGGCGATCGTGCACCACGCCGGCGGCTACGAAGTGATCCCCCGTGAGGCGGCCCTGAAGATTCAGGAGCGCGATCCGCAACGTATCGTGCAGTTGAATGTGCAGACCGCAGAAGCGGCCGCCGAGGACGATCCGTACGCGGCCTTCCAGATCCCTGACGATCTGATGTGGTAAGTCGTCAAGGCTGCAACAATGGTAAACCCCGCTCATGGCGGTAATGCCATTCTGTAGGAGCAAGCTTGCTCGCGATGGACGTTAACGATAACGCGTGTTTACTGATTAAACGCGGCGCTCTTGAGTCCTTCGCGAGCAAGCTCGCTCCTACAATTGCTTATGCGGAACGCGCTTCGCGTTGCTGCTCCTGTTTTTCCAGTTCGGCCTTGTAATTGTGGGCGTCGAATTCGGAATGAAACATCCCCACCAGCATGTCTTGTTGATGTACATCCCAGATCCGGATGCCGGCGGCTACACCTTCATGGGATTTATGTGAATCGTCGCGTTCAGTTACTTTTACAGTCATCTGCTAGCTCCAATCTCTGTTATCTGCAGCAAGGCGTGTGCAGGCCTTTGTTATATATTTTGGTAGCTTGCTAAGTAAACGACAGAGTTTGGCAACTCATTTTTGCAGAATCGGTAAAAGTCCTGCAGCCCGCCAAACACGCGGCATTCGGTCGCAGGGCGTTAAGTTTCATGACAAAAGCTTCATGTTTGCATTGAAGAAAATGTCTGGCTTCACACAAAACCTGTGGGAGTGAGCCTGCTCGCGATAGCGGTTTTACTCATACAGAAATGTTGAATGTGATGCCGTCATCGCGAGCAGGCTCGCTCCCACAAGGTCAGTGGTGTTCTCCATTATTCAGGCACAAAAAAACGCCCCGAACCAGTCGGGGCGTTTTTGTGTGCAGCAGAGCGGCGGGAGTATTACTTACCCGACCAGCGCTTCAGTACCAGTGTGGCATTGGTGCCACCGAAACCGAAGCTGTTGCTCATCACGGTGTTGATGGTGGCGTCTTCACGAGTCTTGGTCAGGATCGGCATGTCAGCCACTTCCGGGTCCAGTTCGTCGATGTTGGCCGAACCGGCCATGAAGTTGCCTTCCATCATCAGCATGCAGTAGATCGCTTCGTGAACGCCGGCGGCGCCCAGGGAGTGACCCGACAGGCTCTTGGTGGAGCTGATGGCCGGTGCCTTGTCGCCGAACACTTCACGTACACCTTTCATTTCCATGACGTCGCCGACCGGAGTCGAGGTGCCGTGGGTGTTCAGGTAATCGATTGGCGCGTCAACGGTGGACATGGCCATCTGCATGCAGCGGATGGCGCCTTCGCCGCTTGGGGCGACCATGTCGTAGCCGTCGGAGGTCGCGCCGTAGCCAACGATTTCAGCGTAGATCTTCGCGCCGCGGGCCAGAGCGTGTTCCAGCTCTTCGACCACGACCATGCCGCCACCGCCGGCGATGACGAAACCGTCACGCTTGTTGTCGTAGGCACGGGAAGCTTTTTCCGGGGTTTCGTTGTACTGGCTGGACAGGGCGCCCATGGCGTCGAACAGGAACGATTGGCTCCAGTGTTCCTCTTCACCGCCGCCGGCGAACACGATGTCCTGCTTGCCCATCTGGATCTGTTCCATGGCGGTACCGATGCAGTGAGCACTGGTGGCGCAGGCAGAAGCGATGGAGTAGTTCAGGCCCTTGATCTTGAACGGCGTGGCCAGGCAGGCGGAAACGGTGCTGCTCATGGTCCGCGTTACACGGTATGGGCCGACGCGCTTGACGCCTTTCTCGCGCAGGATGTCCAGCGCTTCCATCTGGTTCAGCGTGGAGGCGCCACCGGAGCCGGCGATCAGGCCGGTACGCGGGTTGGAGACTTGCTCATCGGTCAGGCCGGAGTCGGCGATGGCGTCTTTCATGGCCAGGTAGGCGTATGCCGCCGCGTGGCCGACGAAGCGAAAGATCTTGCGATCAATCAGCTCTTCGAGGGGAAGGTCAATGGAGCCGGAAACCTGGCTACGCAGACCCATTTCGGCATATTCCGGGTTGAACCGGATGCCAGGGCGGCTTGCACGCAGGTTAGCGGAGACGGTCTCTTTGTCATTGCCCAGGCACGAAACGATGCCCAGACCAGTGATAACGACGCGGCGCATGCGGATAACCCTTAGAAGTTGTCAGTGGAGGTGAAAACGCCGACCCGAAGGCCTTCGGCGGTATAGATCTCGCGACCGTCGACAGTCACCGAACCATCGGCGATGGCCAGGTTCAGCTTGCCTTTGAGGACGCGCTTGATATGAATGTTATAGGTTACTTTCTTCGCAGTCGGCAGAACCTGACCAAAGAACTTCACTTCGCCCGAACCCAGGGCGCGGCCGCGGCCCGGCAGACCTTGCCAGCCAAGGAAGAAACCGACCAATTGCCACATGGCGTCGAGGCCCAGGCAGCCTGGCATCACAGGGTCGCCTTCGAAGTGACAGGCGAAAAACCACAGATCCGGAGTGATATCCAGCTCGGCGACCAATTCACCTTTGCCGTACTTGCCGCCTTCTTCGCTGATCAGGGTGATGCGATCGACCATCAGCATGTTCGGGGCGGGCAGTTGCGCGTTACCTGGGCCGAACAGCTCACCGCGACTGCAGCGCAGCAGGTCTTCCCGGGTAAAGGCGTTTTGTTTGGTCATGCGAGCTCCTCAATAGTCCCGTGCGGCAGGTGGGGCAAATCTTCCCGGCCGGTCGAAGCATTCATGCCTCGAGCCAGCAGCCTACTCATAGACTATTGCGTTGTGGTGAAAGTCACAGCACCAAGGACACGAATGTACACTTGTGCACTGAAATTATTATTCAAGCCCCTTTTCGGGCCTGTTCGGGTGCCTAAGACTGCCGCACTTTCGCCTTTCACGCCAGTCGCAGATAGCCGAAAGGCCAGCACTACTGCACCCATCGCTGCAGAATCTGCTGCAGATCGGTACGTTTGAAGGGCTTGGCCAGGTAATCGTTCATTCCCGCCGATAAACAGGCTTCCCGGTCGCCCTGCAAGGCATTGGCGGTCAGGGCGATGATCGGCAAGCCCGCGCAGCCGGGCAATTGGCGAATCTGTCGGGTCGCCTCATAGCCATCGATGATCGGCAATCGACAATCCATTAGGATCGCTTCGAATATCAGGCTCTCGGCACTGCGCACCGCTTGTGCGCCATCGGTCGCGACGCTGACAGTAAAGCCCAGGCTGCGCAACATTGCCTCGATAACGGTCTGGTTGACCGGATTGTCCTCGACCAGCAGCACATTGCGCCCCTCGCCATCACCGGTGCCGGTTGGCGTTCGTGGCGTCAGTATCGGCAGCGTCTGTTTATAAAGCGCCAGCGGGATTTCCAGGGTGAACACCGAACCGCGACCTTCTTCGCTCCGGGCACGCAAGGTGCCGCCCATGCGCTCGGCCAGGGTGCGGGCGATCGGGAGGCCCAGCCCGGTGCCGCCGTAGCGCCTTGAAATCGAACTGTCGGCCTGCTGGAAGGCATTGAACATCGATTCCAGGTGTTTGCTGGAAATTCCGATCCCGCTGTCTCGCACCGTGCAGGTGAACCAGAGCAGTTCGTGATCCAGCGATTGCCATTGCGGTTCGAGGGTAATGCGACCTTTCTCGGTGAACTTCAGCGCATTGCCGATCAGGTTGACCAGGATCTGCCGGATCCGCGTCGGGTCGCCCTGCACCTGCAACGCGCGCATGTTATCGGGAATCAGCAGGGCCAGATCCAGCCCGCGTTGCGCCGCGCTGTGCGAGAACGCCTGGGTGCAACTGCCGATCAGGTCCGCGAGGTTGAACGGAATGTGCTCGAGCTCCAATTCCGAGCGCTCGATGCGCGAGAAGTCGAGAATGTCGTTGATGACCTTGAGCAGGTGTTCGGTGGACTCCGATGCCAGCGCCGCGTATTCGAGCTGTTCCTCGGTCATCTCGGTGGTTTCCAGCAGTTGCAGCATGCCCAGTACGCCATTCATCGGTGTGCGCAGTTCATGGCTCATCATCGCGAGGAAATCGGTTTTGGCGTTGTTGGCCTTTTCCGCCTCTTCGCGGGTCTGGATCAACTGCGCCATCGCCTGATGCTGTTCGCGGCTGGCTTGTTCGAGACCGCTGGCGAGGTTATTGATATGTTGCGACAGCGCCCCGAGTTCGGTGTCGTCGACGATGGGCAGCGGGGTTTTGTAGTCGCCGTCCTGGATCGCCTTGACCGCATTGCCGATGTCGCGCAGCGGCTGCGACAGGCTGCCCGCCAGGCGTCGGGCGATCAGAAAGGTAAACAGCAGGGCGAACAATGCCAGAATCCCGGCCTTGAACAGGATTTCCTGCTGGCGCTGGCTGAAGGCGTCGTTGGACAGGCCGACAATGACCCGGCCCAGATAATCCTCGGTGGACGTGACGCCGGGGGCTTTGCTGCCCTGGAAAAAATCGCTGTGCAACGCAATGCGTTGCAGTCGCACCGGGGCCTGGAAGACTTCGACCTGATGCGAACGGGTGTGGGTTTCCGACGGTTGTTCCACGTACACCAGAATCCGGTTGGCGCTGTCCTGGACTTCCAGGAAACGCACATTGGGCGTGGCCAGCGTGGCCTTGAGCAAACTGTCGAGCACTTCGTTGTTGCCCGAAATCACCCCGTATTCGGTGGCCGGCGCCAGTTGGTTGGCAATCAACTGGCCGGTGTGGTTGAGTTCCTGGCGCAAGTCCTGGATTCGCACGAAGGTGAAAAAGCTGATCAACAGCAACGTCAGCAGCAGGGCAGGGCCGAGGCTGATGATTTGCGTGCGGGTATTGATGTCCCAGCGACGATGGAAAGTCATGGGTGGCTTTCTCCTGCGGCCAACTGTGTTGCGACAGAGGCTTGATCTATCTGTTCCATACCTAATGAACGAGCCACTTGTGGATTACTCAAGACCTGGAAGCGCTGGGGGTAGTACGCGCGTGGCCAGTTGACCGGTGGCTGGTCGAGCAGTGTGTCAAGAGTCGCCAGCCAGTCGTCCTGGTCGCTGTAGGTACTGGCCAGGCTCCCGGCCATGACGAAACCGGCATTGGGGCCGATCAGCGCCAGTTGCCGTGCGTAGCTGCTGAGCAACAGGTTTTTCGCGGTTTTCGGGTTGAACACATCGGGATCGTCGAGTCCCAGCAGCACGTCGCTGTTTTTCAGCAGAGACTGCAGCGGGCGGCTGTCACTGGTGTTGTTCCAGCGCTCGGTGACGATTTCCAGGCCGAGCGGCAGGGCGGCCTGGCGCAGTTCCTTCAACAGAAACGCACTGTGACTGTCGTAGAGCACGCCGATTCGTCGGGCCTGGGGTAGAAGAATACCGGTCAGGCGCAATTGCCGAGCCAGCGGCGGATCGCTCCACAGCAGGCTCAAGTATGGGGGCAGGCTGGCCCCCAGGCGTTGGCGCGCCTGCAGGCGGCTGATGCGCAATACCAGGGTCGCCGGGCCTTCGGCCTCTTGCAGGCGCCAGTCGAGACTCGGCAGGTCAAGCAGGATCAAGCGGGTGCTGGCAAGCAGTTTGCCCGGTGCCGGCAGGTTGGACAGTGGCTGGAAGCGCACGCGGTCGGCGGGGCGCAACTCGCTCAGGGCCCGGGTGAAGGATTGTACGCCGGGGCTGTCTTCGGCGGCGGTCAACAGAATGTCGGCGGCCCATGTCGGCAGGCTGCACAGCAAACAGGCAAACACCAGGCATAGCCCGGCCAGCAGGCGGCCAGGGGGTGGCGTCTTCTGTGAGCAGTGGCGCATCTTAGGGCGCCAGCTCCGCGCTTCCCGACAAGGGCGGGCTGAAAATCAGCGCCAGAACCAGCGGCAAACGGGGTGATTGAGAGCCAAGCGACACGACTCATCCTTGATAGCGAACAGTTGGCGCGCATGTTAACCGAGCCGGTTGACTTTTCCAGTCACGATGGCGGCATTTTCCGCGGATTTATTGGTCTTCTTCGTACAGGTGCCGGTAATTGATACAGGGGCTGGCCGCCACTGGACGGCTCCGTATAATGCCGACATCGCCACTGGTATGGATTAACGGATTGCATATGACTGAACAGCGCCCAATTGCGGTCCTGGGAGGCGGAAGTTTTGGTACCGCCGTGGCTAATCTGCTGGCCGAGAACGGGCACCAGGTGCGGCTGTGGATGCGCGACCCCGAGCAGGCCGAGGCCATTCGGGTCAATCGCGAAAACCCGCGCTACCTCAAAGGCATCAAGATTCTGTCGGCCGTGGAAGCGGTCACCGACCTGCAAGCCACCCTGGAAGCCTGCGACCTGAGTTTCGTGGCGCTGCCCTCCAGCGCGCTGCGCTCGGTGCTGGCGCCGCATGCCGAACGTCTGCGCGGCAAATTGCTGGTAAGCCTGACCAAAGGCATCGAGGCCCACACCTTCAAGCTGATGAGCGAAATCCTCGAAGAGATCGCCCCGCAAGCGCGCATCGGCGTCCTGTCGGGGCCGAACCTGGCCCGTGAAATAGCCGAACACGCCTTGACCGCCACGGTGGTCGCCAGCGAAGACGAAGACCTCTGCCAACAGGTCCAGGCCGCGCTGCACGGTCGCACCTTTCGCGTCTACGCCAGCGCCGACCGCTTCGGCGTGGAGTTGGGCGGGGCGCTGAAAAACGTCTACGCGATCATCGCCGGCATGGCGGTGGCGCTGGGCATGGGTGAAAACACCAAGAGCATGTTGATTACCCGGGCGCTGGCGGAAATGACCCGCTTCGCGGTGAATCAGGGCGCCAACCCCATGACGTTCCTCGGGCTGGCGGGCGTGGGCGATTTGATCGTCACCTGTTCGTCGCCGAAAAGCCGCAACTACCAGGTCGGGTTCGCCCTGGGCCAGGGGTTGAGCCTGGAAGACGCGGTGACCCGCCTGGGCGAGGTGGCCGAAGGCGTCAACACCCTGAAAGTGCTCAAGGCCAAGGCCCAGGAAGTTGGCGTGTACATGCCGCTGGTCGCCGGACTCCATGCCATCCTGTTCGAAGGGCGCACGCTGGAGCAGGTGATCGGTCTATTGATGCGTGCCGAGCCGAAAACCGACGTCGACTTTATTTCCACCAGTGGTTTTAACTGAATACTTATATCGACAGGGCAGGGAGCTGGACATGAACGATCCGAAAGTAGAAGCCAAGTACGAATCCATCCTGCTGCGTGTGCTATGGATGATCGTCTTCTTGCTGGTCTGGCAAGTGGCGCAGTTCATCCTCGGTGCGGTGGTGCTGGTGCAGTTGATCTATCGTTTAATTTATGGCGCCCCGAGCGCCAGCCTGATGAACTTCGGCGACAGCCTGAGCCAGTTCCTGGCACAGATCGGTCGTTTCGGCAGTTTCCACAGCGACCAGAAGCCCTGGCCGTTCGCCGACTGGCCGATGCCGCGTACGCCGGAAGGTGAAGCGCCGCACGTTGTGGCGCCCGCGCCGCATCCGGTTCGAGATGAGGAACCGAAACTATGAAACTCTGGGTATTGCGTCATGGTGAGGCCGAGCCGCACGGCAAACGTCCCGATTCCGAGCGGGCGCTGACCGCCCACGGTCGTGAAGAAGTGCTGCGCACCGCCGCCGAGTTGATCGGCCAGCCGCTTACCGCGATCTATGCCAGCCCTTTCCTGCGAGCGCAGGAAACCGCCTTGCTGGTGCGTGAAGCGCTGGGCTTTCAACCGGAGATTCGCACCGTCGAATGGCTGACACCCGACTACCGCCCGCAAGCGGTGGCGGAACAGTTGGTGTCGGTCGATCATGCGCTGCTGGTCAGTCATAACCCGCTGGTGGGCAACCTGCTGGGCTACCTTCAGAATGGACATGTGCAGGACCCGGAAGCGGTCCCCACCGCCGGCCTTGCCGAGCTTGAAGGCGAAGGGCCTTTGGCCGGGGCGATGAAGCTCAACGGCATCAAGCACCCATAGCTGAAGAAACCGGCCCCTGTGGGAGCGTGGCTTGCCCGCGATGCAGACACCGCGGTTTTCCAGGAAGACCGAGTCGATTCAATCGCGGGCAAGCCACGCTCCCACAAGAGCGGCGGCGTTGCTGGTTTTGTGTGAAATAGTCGACCAAGCAACTGCTTGGTTGACTACGCTTGCTCCATAGCAGAACCACAGGAGCGAGTCGCATGTCAGCCGCTTTTCGTTTGCCGCTGGACGTCTTCTACGAGCGCGAAGCCCGCCATCCCCGCCAGCGCTTCCTGGTTCAGCCCATGGGCGGCGGACAGGTCGAGACCCTGGCCTGGGAAGACGTCGGGCATCAGGCCCGATGCGCCGCGCATTGGCTACGCGCGCAAGAACTGCCCCAAGGCAGCCACATCGCCCTGATCTCGAAAAACTGCGCGCACTGGATTATCACCGACCTGGCGATCTGGATGGCCGGGCATGTCTCGGTGCCTTTGTACCCGAATCTCACGGCCGAGTCCGTCGCCCAAGTACTGGAACATTCGCAAGCGACGTTGGCGTTCATCGGCAAGCTCGACGACTGGCCGGGCATGTCCCGCGGGATCAATCCCGATCTGCCGACCATCAGCCTGCCCTTGCACCCGCCCGGCACTTTCGATTTCAGCTGGGCCGACCTGCAAGCGAGCTCGCCGATCCAGGATGATCCCAAGCCGTCCGCCGACCAGTTGGCGACGATCATCTACACCTCCGGCACCACCGGCTTGCCCAAGGGCGTGATGCACAGCTTCGCCAACCTGGGGTTTGCCACCACCCGCGGCACGCAGATGTTCGGTCTCAACGAGTCGGACCGGCTGCTGTCCTACCTGCCGCTGTGCCACGTCGCCGAGCGGATGTTCGTCGAACTGGCAGCGATCTATAGCGGGCAGACGGTATTCTTTGCCGAAAGCCTCGACACCTTCCTGACCGATCTGCAGCGTGCACGGCCGACCGCCATGTTCGGCGTACCGCGAATCTGGACCCGGTTCCAGATGGGCGTGTACAGCAAAATTGCGGCAAAGCGTCTCGACTTTCTGCTGGGCTTGCCGGTCATCGGCAAGCGGGTGGGGCACAAAGTCCTCGCCGGATTGGGGCTGGATGCCTTGCGCTTAGCCTTGTCCGGCGCCGCGCCCGTGCCGCAGTCCTTGCTGCTGTGGTACCAGAAACTGGGGCTGGATGTGCTGGAGGTCTACGGCATGACCGAAAACTGCGGCTATTCGCACGTTGGCCGGCCCGGTGAGAACAAACCCGGCTGGATCGGCAAGCCATGCCCTGAGGTGGAGGTGCGCATCGAGCCGTCCGGCGAAGTGCTGGTGCGCAGCGGCGCAACAATGCTCGGGTATTTCAAGGACCCTGTGAAAACCGCCGAAACCCTCACGGAAGACGGCTTCCTGCGCACCGGTGACAAGGGCGAGCAAGACGCCGAAGGCAACCTGCGCCTGACCGGACGCCTGAAGGAAATCTTCAAGACCAGCACAGGCAAATACGTCGCCCCGGCACCGATCGAAAATCGGCTGGCGGTGCATTCACGGATCGAGCAGGTGTGCGTGGTCGGCGATGGATTGAGTGCGCCGCTGGGTTTGTGCGTGCTTTCGGCGGTCGGGCAACAGGACGCGGGCGGCACCGCGCGCGCAGGCCTGCATGCCAGTCTGGAAAAGCTCCTGGAGGAGGTCAACGCAGTGCTCGACAACCATGAGCGCTTGCGCCGGCTGGTGGTCGTCAAGGACAGTTGGGCCGTGGAAAACGGCTTCCTGACGCCGACCCTGAAGATCAAGCGCAACATGATCGAAGCGGCTTACGGTGCCCGGTTCGAAGAATGGAGCGAGCGCAGCGAAGCAGTGCTGTGGCAGGATTGAGCGACGAATAAAAACCAACAAAGGATGTCAGCAATGAGTTTGTGGCGTACCACTCCCAACATCGAGACGTTGAACGCACTCCAGAAAAACACCATCGGCGAAGTGCTGGATATCCGCTTCGAAGACTTCGATGAAGCGTCCCTGACCGCCAGCATGGTCATCGACCACCGCACTCACCAACCTTACGGCCTGCTGCACGGCGGCGCCTCGGTGGTGCTGGCCGAATCCGTCGGCTCCATGGCCAGTTACCTGTGCATCGATACCAGCAAGTTTTATTGCGTGGGCCTGGAAATCAACGCCAACCATTTGCGTGGCTTGCGCAGCGGGCGGGTGACGGCGGTGGCCAGGGCAATTCACATTGGACGTACGACCCATGTCTGGGACATTCGGCTGACCAGCGATGAGGGCAAGGCCAGTTGCGTGTCGCGGTTGACCATGGCCGTGGTGCCGTTGGGTGAGAATCCGCCGGCACGTTGATTGAGGGTTGATGGATCAAAAGATCGCAGCCTGCGGCAGCTCGTGCACCGTGTACCCTGCGATCTTTTTGAGATTTGCGACATTTCCTACCACCATTGCTGACAGTTATGGTCATTGCTGTAGGACCTCGTCTTACGGACAATCAACGCCTGCTCTCGCTCATGGATTTGCCTGTATGTCGCAACAGATTTTTTTCGCCCACGCCAATGGCTTTCCTTCGGGAACCTACGGCAAATTGTTCGCGGCGCTGGCGCCCGAGTATCAGGTGACGCATCTGGAGCAGCACGCCCACGACCCGCGTTTCCCGGCGGACGACAATTGGCACAACCTGGTCGACGAGTTGATACATCACCTCAAGCAGCAACCGGAACCGGTGTGGGGTGTCGGGCATTCTTTCGGTGGCGTGTTGCATTTGCATGCGGCCCTGCGTTGCCCCGAGCTGTATCGCGGGGTGGTGATGCTCGATTCGCCGGTGCTGACCCGTACTGATCAATGGGTCATCCGCGCCGCCAAGCGCTTTGGTTTCATCGACCGCCTGACCCCGGCCGGTCGCACCCTGGGCCGTCGGGAAGAGTTCGGCGATCTGGACGCTGCGCGAGTGTATTTTGCCGGCAAGACCCTGTTTCGCAGCTTCGACCCGGAATGCTTCGATGCTTATCTGCAACATGGATTGCAAAAGGTCGGCGACAAGTTGCGCCTGCGCTTCGACCCGGCCACGGAAATCAGCATCTACCGCGGCGTGCCCCACACCAGCCCTGGCCGGGCACGGCAGCTGAAAGTGCCATTGGCGGTGGTTCGCGGACACAAGAGCCGAGTGGTGATGCGTCATCACGTCAACTCCGTGGGGCGCATGCCCTTGGGCGAGTCACTGACCATGCCCGGCGGCCACATGTTTCCGCTGGAGCGTCCCCAGGATACGGCCGTGCTGCTTAAGAATCTGTTCAGCCGCTGGGAAGATCGCCGCCAGCAGGATTGCGCATGAGCCCTGTCGTCGAAGAAGTTCGCCTGAGCCTGCCACATATCGAATTGGCGGCGCATCTGTTCGGCCCCGAGGACGGATTACCCGTGATCGCCTTGCACGGCTGGCTGGACAACGCCAACAGCTTTGCCCGGCTGGCACCCAAGCTCAAGGGGCTGCGCATCGTCGCTCTGGACATGGCCGGTCACGGTCACTCCGGGCATCGGCCTGCGGGTGCCGGTTACGCGCTCTGGGATTATGCCCATGACGTGCTGCAAGTGGCCGAACAACTGGGCTGGAAACGCTTCGGATTACTGGGGCACTCGTTGGGGGCGATTGTTTCACTGGTGCTGGCCGGGTCATTGCCGGAGCGGGTAACCCATCTGGCCTTGATCGACGGCATCATTCCTCCTACAGACAAAGGCGAAAATGCCGCCGAGCGCATGGGCATGGCCCTGCAAGCACAGCTGGATCTGCGGGACAAACGCAAACCGGTCTACCACACCCTCGACCGCGCCATCGAAGCGCGCATGAAAGGCCTGGTGGCGGTCAGTCGCGAAGCCGCCGAGCTGTTGGCGCAACGGGGCCTGATGCCGGTGCCGGGTGGTTACACCTGGCGCACCGATAACCGTCTTACCTTGCCGTCGCCGCTGCGTCTGACCAACGAACAGGCGATGGCTTTTGTCCTGCGGGTCGGTTGTCCTGCAAAACTGGTGGTCGCGGCCGACGGCATGCTCGCCAAACATTCCGAGTTGCTGGAACGTCTACCCTTTAGCCGTGAACAGCTGCCTGGCGGCCATCATTTACACCTGAATGACGCAACCGGCGCCGACCTTGTCGCAGACTGTTTCAATCGGTTCTTCGCCGTTCCTTGACTTGCGCCGGGCAACTGTCGAGGCTGGGCGGGTTGAAATGGGAGACAACCATGATAGATCTCTATACCGCTGCGACCCCGAATGGCCACAAGGTCTCTATCGTGCTCGAGGAGCTCGGCCTGCCCTACAGGGTGCACGCCTTGAGTTTCGACAAGAAGGAACAGAAATCCGAGGACTTCCTCAAGATCAATCCCAATGGCCGGATCCCGGCGATTGTCGACCGCGCCAATGGCGATTTTGCCGTGTTCGAGTCCGGCGCCATCCTGATTTATCTCGCCGAACTGAGCGGCAAGCTGCTGCCCACGGACCCGAAAGGGCGCTCGGTGGTGTTGCAGTGGCTGATGTTCCAGATGGGCGGAATCGGCCCGATGCAGGGGCAGGCCAACGTGTTTTTCCGCTATTTTCCTGAGAAACTGCAGGGTGCCATCGACCGTTACCAGCATGAAACCCGTCGTCTCTATGAAGTGCTCGACACGCGCCTGCAAGCGGTAGAGTTTCTGGCGGGCGAGTACAGCATTGCCGATATCGCGACCTTTCCCTGGGTGCGTGGCCACGAGTGGTCCGGCGTCGAGGTGGAGGGCTTGTCCGCCTTGCAACGCTGGATGGCGACCATGGAGGCGCGCCCGGCCGTGCAGCGTGGTCTGCTGGTGCCCGAACGCATCGACGATGCCAGCGTCGTCAAAGGCGCCCAGGCCATGCTGATCCGATGAGCCCGAGCATGCGTTCATTCAGTCTGCTGGCGCTGTGCTGTTTCAGTTCTTCATCTTTTGCCGCCGATATCCCGGGCAGTCAGGACCTGCCGATCGTGCCGCGCATGGCCGATGCGCAGATCGTCGACTATCGTCCGGCCGCCGAGCTCGAGCGGATCTACCCGCTGGGATCGATCCGAAAGATCAGCGGCCAGTTGCGCTTCGATGGTCAGGTCAGCGCCCGTGGCAATGCGACCTCGGTCACCTACGAGTTGCCACCGGAGCACTCGTCGATCGACGCCTTCACGGCCGCCCGCGAATCCCTGCAGAAGCAGGATGCCCAGTTGCTGTTCTGGTGCCAGGCGCGGGATTGCGGGGAAAGCAGCCTGTGGGCCAACGATGTCTTCGGCAACGCCAAGCTCTATGGCGCCGACGATCAGCAAGCGTATCTGCTGTTGCGTCTGGCGGCGCCGCAGGACAACACCCTGGTGGCGCTGTACAGCATCACTCGCGGCAATCGCAAAGCCTATCTGCACGTAGAACAATTCGATGCCGCGGCACCGCTGGGGGATTTGCTGCCGACGTCCGCGACCTTATTGCGCGAGCTAAAGAGCACCGGTGAGCTCGATTTCCCCAAACTGACCGGCGATCCCGACGAGACCTGGCTGCGCTTGATCTCCCGTGGATTGAATCTTGATACCACCTTGCGGGTCAGTATTTCCGGGCCCAAGGCCGAAGCCTGGCGCCAGGCCCTGATCGGGCAGGGCGTGCGCACGGCCAGAATGGAAGCCGGCAGTGTCGAAGGCTCTGGCCTGCACCTCGAACTGTTGCGATAAGCTATATCGGGTGAACGCGCTCGCGTGTTCACCTACTTTTTGGCTGACTGACTTTTTTCGAGACTGGGATGATCAATAACGATCGGCTGTTGGTGCAGATCCTGCTCCTGGTGCTGTTTGGCGCGAGCTTCTGGGTGATGGCGCCTTTCTGGTCCGCGTTGTTCTGGGGCGCGGTGCTGGCCTTCGCCAGCTGGCCGCTGATGCGTTTGCTGACCCGCTGGCTCAACGGGCGCGAATCCCTGGCGGCGGCGCTCCTGACCATGGGCTGGATGGTGCTGGTGGCGGCGCCTCTGGTATGGCTGGGGTTCAACCTGGCGGATCATGTGCGCGACGCTACGGCGTTCATCAAGGATGTGCAGGTCGATGGCCTGCCCGAAGCACCGGTCTGGCTGGGCAGTATTCCCTTGGTGGGCGAGCGGCTGGTGGGCATCTGGAACAGTATCGATCAGCAGGGCGCGGCGATGATGCTGGCGATCAAGCCCTATCTGGGCCAGGTCGGTAACTGGTTGCTGGCGCGCAGCGCGCAGATCGGTGGCGGGATTCTCGAACTGACGTTGAGCATTGTCTTTGTGTTCTTTTTCTACCGCGACGGGCCGCGGCTGGCGGCGTTTGTTCATGGGTTGCTGCAGCGGCTGATCGGCGATCGAGCCGGCTATTACATCGAACTGGTGGCGGGAACGGTACAACGCGTGGTGAACGGGGTGATCGGGACGGCGGCGGCCCAGGCGGTTCTGGCGTTGATCGGGTTCCTGATTGCCGGGGTTCCCGGGGCGCTGGTGCTGGGGATCGTCACGTTCCTGCTGAGCCTGATTCCGATGGGGCCACCGCTGGTGTGGATTCCGGCCACGGCCTGGCTGGCCTGGAAGGGGGATTACGGGATGGCGGTGTTCCTCGGGTGCTGGGGGATGTTCATCATCAGCGGGGTCGACAACGTGCTCAAGCCTTACCTGATCAGTCGGGGCGGGAATTTGCCCTTGGTGATTGTGTTGCTCGGGGTGTTTGGCGGGCTGATTGCGTTTGGCTTCATCGGTTTGTTTATCGGGCCGACCTTGTTGGCCGTGGCTTACAGCTTGCTGACCGACTGGAGCAAGTCTCAGGCCCGGGTTGAGGATCGCCGGCCTTGAGAGGCCTCGGTGGTGCGCGGTTCGACCTGGCAGCTGATGGCGTGGGCGTGTTGAATCGAACTCGACACATCGGGCGCAAGGGGCCAGGCTTGCTGGAGCCGCCTCGACGATTTACCGATCATCGGGTCCCGCAGCGCCGCTGGTTCCGCTACAATGCGCGCCGATTTCGACCTGCCTGAGAGCCCACTCATGTCCGCCTGCCAGACTCCCATCATCGTCGCCCTGGATTTCCCTACCCGTGACGCCGCACTGAAGCTGGCCGATCAGTTGGACCCGAAGCTGTGCCGGGTCAAAGTCGGTAAGGAACTGTTTACCAGCTGCGCCTCGGAAATCGTCGGCACCCTGCGTGACAAGGGTTTCGAAGTATTCCTGGACCTCAAGTTCCACGACATACCGAATACCACCGCCATGGCCGTCAAGGCGGCTGCGGAAATGGGCGTGTGGATGGTCAACGTGCACTGTTCCGGTGGTCTGCGCATGATGGCCGCTTGCCGCGAAGTGCTCGACCAGCGCACCGGCCCGAAGCCGCTGTTGATCGGCGTGACCGTGCTGACCAGCATGGAACGTGAGGACCTGGCAGGTATCGGCCTGGACATCGAGCCACAGGAGCAGGTGCTGCGTCTGGCCGCCCTGGCGGAAAAAGCCGGGATGGACGGTCTGGTCTGTTCGGCCCTGGAAGCCCAGGCCCTGAAATCGGCTCACCCGTCGCTGCAACTGGTGACCCCGGGGATTCGTCCGGCGGGCAGCGCCCAGGACGATCAGCGCCGTATCCTGACCCCGCGTCAAGCGCTGGATGCCGGCTCCGACTATCTGGTGATCGGCCGTCCGATCAGCCAGGCGGCAGATCCGGCCAAGGCCCTCGCCGCCGTAGTGGCCGAACTCGCCTGACCCCCTGTAGGAGCCGGCTTGCTGGCGAAGATATCACCGCGGTGTATCTGAATCACCGCGGTGCTGCTATCGCTGTAGGAGCCGGCTTGCTGGCGAAGGCATCACCGCGGTGTATCTGAACCACCGCGGTGCTGCTATCGCTGTAGGAGCCGGCTTGCTGGCGAAGGCGTCACCGCGGTGTATCTGAACCACCTCGGTGCCTGCATCGCCAGCAAGCCGGCTCCTACGGGCCTGCGTTAAACCTTCAGAACCAACTTCCCGAAATTCTCCCCGCTGAACAACTTCATCAGCGTCTCCGGGAACGTCTCGAGCCCTTCGACGATGTCTTCCTTGCTCTTGAGCTGCCCGTTGGCCATCCAGCCAGCCATTTCCTGCGCGGCAGCGGCGTACTGTGCGGCGTAATCCATCACCACGAAACCTTCCATCCGCGCGCGGTTGACCAGCAGCGACAGGTAGTTGGCCGGACCTTTGACCGCTTCCTTGTTGTTGTACTGGCTGATGGCGCCGCAAATCACCACCCGTGCCTTCAGGTTCAGGCGGCTCAGCACGGCGTCGAGGATATCGCCGCCGACGTTATCGAAGTACACATCCACACCTTTCGGGCACTCGCGCTTGAGCCCGGCGTGGACGTCTTCGTTCTTGTAATCGATGGCACCGTCAAAACCCAGTTCGTCGATCAGGAACCGGCACTTGTCGGCACCCCCCGCGATGCCGACGACGCGGCAACCCTTGAGCTTGGCAATCTGCCCGGCAATGCTGCCCACCGCACCGGCCGCGCCCGAGAGCACCACGGTGTCGCCGGCCTTGGGCGCACCGACATCGAGCAGGGCGAAGTAAGCGGTCATCCCGGTCATGCCCAGTGCCGAAAGATAGCGCGGCAGCGGCGCCAGTTTCGGATCGACTTTGTAGAAGCCACGTGGCTCGCCGAGGAAATAATCCTGCACCCCCAGAGCACCGTTGACGTAGTCCCCGACCGCAAACCCCGGATTGCTCGAGGCAATGACCTGGCCTACACCCAAGGCGCGCATCACTTCACCGATACCGACTGGCGGAATATAGGACTTGCCCTCGTTCATCCAGCCGCGCATGGCCGGGTCCAGGGACAGGTATTCGTTCTTGACCAGAATCTGACCCGCGGCCGGTTCGCCGACCGGTACTTGCTGATAGGTAAAGGTCTCGCGGGTTGCCGCACCCACCGGACGTTTGGCGAGCAGGAACTGGCGATTGGTCTGGGTAGTCATGACAGGCACTCAAGATGAATGAAGTCTTGTTGATAGCCCTTGATGAGCAATGCCGCAAGTCAGGCCGATGCGGCGAATGCAGGCCGATCCAGAACAGTGATGGCTGGCCTGGCGGGTTTATCACTGCCACTCATGGGCACTCAACCGGCCTTCTGATAGTGCTGCCGCGTCAGGGATGCCTGTGGCTAGACTGCGGCTTGCGAACCCCCGCATCTTCTCTACAAGGACATAACAATGAGCATGACGTTTTCCGGCCAGGTGGCAGTGGTGACAGGAGCGGCGGCCGGAATTGGCCGTGCGACCGCCCAGGCGTTCGCCGCCGAGGGCTTGAAAGTGGTGGTTGCCGACCTCGACACGGCGGGTGGCGAGGGCACGGTGGCGTTGATTCGCACGGCTGGCGGTGAAGCAACCTTCGTGCGTTGCAACGTCACACTGGAAAGCGATGTGAAAAACCTGATGGACCAAGTCGTGAATACCTACGGCCGTCTCGACTATGCCTTCAACAACGCCGGCATCGAGATCGAAAAAGGCAAACTGGCCGAAGGTACGATCGACGAGTTCGACGCGATCATGGGCGTCAATGTCAAAGGTGTCTGGTTGTGCATGAAGTACCAATTGCCCTTGCTGCTGGCTCAGGGCGGTGGTGCGATCGTCAACACCGCTTCGGTGGCCGGCCTGGGAGCGGCACCGAAGATGAGTATCTACGCGGCCTCGAAGCATGCAGTGATCGGTCTGACCAAATCGGCGGCCATCGAATACGCCAAGAAAAAGATTCGCGTGAATGCGGTGTGTCCGGCTGTGATCGATACCGACATGTTCCGCCGCGCCCATGAAGCGGATCCCAGGAAGGGCGAGTTCGCCAATGCCATGCATCCGGTGGGTCGCATTGGCAAGGTCGAGGAGATTGCCAGCGCGGTGCTGTACCTGTGCAGCGATGGTGCCGCGTTCACCACCGGCCACTCATTGGCGGTGGACGGTGGCGTCACGGCATTCTGACCCACACCCATGTGGTTTTTTTATCTTCGGTGAAAACGCCGGACAATGTGTTTCCAATGGTTAGAACCGAAGATTCTGGCGGCGTTGTCGCACATCCCATCGAGCACTCCTGTGATTAACTGTTCCAGCAAAACGAACAGGAGTTTGCTTGCTCATGGAATTGAGAATCGATCGACAGGCCCTGGTGCCGCTCGTCCACCAAATTGTCGATGCGCTGGCGGGCTGGCTCCGTCAAAGCGAGGTATTGCCGGGGACGCGTTTACCTTCTGCGCGGCAAATCGCGCGGGATAATCTGCTCAGTCAATCCAGCGTCGTTGAAGCGTGTGAGCGTCTGGTCGCTGAAGGGGTGCTGGCGTCGCGACATGGCAGCGGTTTTTTTGTCGCCGACCCGGCATTGGCTGCTCGCAGGCAACGGGACTACCCCTGGTTCGAAGGCGCGGCGGTCAGGCACGCTGGCGTCCTGGGTGAACTGAAGCTGGGCTGTGGTGGATTGCCCGTCAGCTGGCGCGAGACTGACGACCTGGGTTACGCGATCCGTCAGGTCAGTCGCACCGACATGGCAGGCCTGTTCAACTATGGCACCCCGCTGGGGCTGCCAGCCCTGCGCCAACACATTCTCAAGCGCCTGCTTCAACTGGATATCGCCGTGCAGGAGTGCCAGATCCTGACAACGGCGGGCGCCAGCCAGGGGCTTGACCTGATTGTGCGCACCTTGCTCAAGCCGGGGGAGTGCGTGGTGGTGGAAAGTCCCGGGTACTCGATGCTGTTCAAGCTGCTCAGGCTGCATGGCGTCAACATGATCGAGGTGCCGCGAACGCCGAGCGGGCCCGATCTCGAAGTGCTCGAGGCGCTGCTCCTGCAGTACCGGCCCCGTGCAGTGTTCATCAACAGTTTCTATCACAATCCAACGGGCAGCAGCCTGACGCCGAAGGTGGCCCGGCGGGTTTTGCAACTGGCGAAAATCCACAGGGTGCTGGTGGTCGAAGATGACGTCTATGCGGATTTATCCAGCGGACCCGGTACGCGACTCGCCGCGCTGGATACCACGGACAACGTGATCTATGTCGGCAGTTTCTCCAAAACCCTCAGCAGCTCGTTACGGGTCGGTTTTGTGGCAGCCGGTGCCGGGGTTATTTCACGATTGGCCGAGGTCAAGATGATCAGCAGCATGGGCGCGTCACGGTTTTGCGAATCGGTGCTGGCGTGTCTGTTGGCCAGTGGCGCCTATCGCAAGCTGGTGCAGCGCCAACGCCAGCGTTTGCACAGCGACCGGTTGGCCGCGTTGCAGTTGCTCGAAGACGCTGAGTGGGAAGTTTTCGGCAAGCCCGCCGGGGGCTTGTTCATCTGGGCGCGCTCGCGGATGGCCGACTACGCTCAGGTGCGGGCCCAGGCACAGCGCTTCGGTGTCCTGCTGTCTTCTGCGACGGCCTTCAGTCCCGCCGGCGAACCCGGTGACTGGCAGCGTATCAACGTGGCCTATGCCAGTGATCCGCGAGCCCGGGCGTTTTTCCAAGCTACTGCCTTGGATCGACCTCAAGCGTTCTGAAAACGACGGTGGCGTAGCTTTTTGCCATTATTCCGTTGCCAGAGACTTGTGTTGATACAGGCCCGTTGCGACTCTGCGTCGACAGACGCTACCAGGGGACCCAGTGCAATGAATTCGGCCGTGCAAGGACGTTTTGCCAACCTCGGTATGGCGAAAAAGCTGGGGATCGGGTTTGCACTCGTATTGCTGTTGACCGCCGTGGTGGCGGCCATCGGCGTAGCGTCCCTGCAGACCATCAGTCAGCGCTTCGACGGGCTCAAAAAAATGTCGTCGCTCAACAGCGGTCTGCTCAAGGTGCGCTTGCTTGAACAGGAGTACGCGTTGCACGGCAACCCGAAAACCGCCGACGCCCTGCACAAGGGCGTTGACGGCCTGATCGCCCTGGCAACCGAACTCAAGGCACAATCGGCGGCCAACGTGCCGGTGATGAATGATGTCGAACAAGCCCTGGGTGCCTATCGCAAGGCCTTCGACGAGTTCGTCTCGCTCAGCCAGGCCAAGGACCTGGCGTTGGAAATGGCCAGTTGGTCGGTGTCCAGCGTGGCCAATAACCTCGATGTGCTGCAGGCCGGGCTGGCCGATGACGGTGCCTATACCTTGAAAGAATCCGCAGGCAATGACGGCGCGCAGTTCATCGAGCAAGCCAGTCAGGTCAGCCAGGTGTCGCGGCTGATGTTGCAGGCCATGAACGAAGCGCGCGTGCGCCTGGACCAGAGCCGCAAGGGGGACGACAGCGCCGCGCAGGGCAAGATCGAACAGGCCGACCAGGCGCTGACCCAAGCTGAGCAACTGAAAACCACGGTCAAGGATGAGGGCTACCAGACGGTGCTCAATGAAGTGGCCGGCCACATCGGCGGTTTCAGCGAAAAACTCGCCGAATACACGGGCCTGCTGGCCCAGGAAAAAATCGTCTATGAGCAACTGCATCAGCGCGCCGCGCAAGTGGTGGAGCGGGTGGACAAGGCCTATGTCACCGAAGACCAGTCGATGCAGACCGAGCTGAAAAAGAATTCGTGGCTGATCATCGGCTCCTCCGCGCTGGCCTTGCTGGTCGGGTTGATTGCGGCATGGGTGATTACCCGGTTGATCGTGACACCGTTGCGCAGTGTGATCCGTGTTGCGCAACAGATCGCCGCCGGCGATTTGAGTGCGACGGTCGAAGTGGCCCGTCGTGACGAGATCGGTCAATTGATGCAGGCCATGCAACAGATGGGGGCCGGGCTCAGCACTATTGTCAGCGGGTTGCAGGCCGGCATCGAGCAGCTGGCCAGTTCGGCGCAAACCCTGTCGGCGGTGACCGAGCAGACCAATCTGGAAGTCAGCAGCCAGAAGGAAGAAACCGAACAGGTCGCTACGGCGATGAATCAGATGACCGCGACCGTACACGACGTTGCGCGTAATGCGGAAGAGGCGGCTCAGGCCGCGCAGACGGCGGACGACAAGGTGGAAAGCGGTCAGCAGGTGGTACGCCAGAACATGGCCCGGATCGAGCAACTGGCAGATTCTGCGACCTCGGCCAGTTCGAGCATCGAAAGCTTGAGTGCGCAAATCCACAACATCGGCACGGTGCTCGGTGTCATCAAGAGCGTGGCCGAGCAAACCAACCTGTTGGCGCTCAACGCCGCTATCGAGGCGGCACGGGCCGGCGAGCAGGGCCGGGGCTTTGCGGTGGTGGCCGATGAGGTGCGAGCGTTGGCCAAGCGGACCCAGCAATCGACCGAGGAGATCGAGCGACTGGTCAGCGCCTTGCGTTCGGCGGCGCAGTCATCGGTACAGCAGATTGAGAACAGTGGTGAGTTGGTGAAGCTGGCGGTCAGCGATGCGCTGCAGACTGAGAGTGCGCTGGGCAGTATTGCCGCGGCGGTATCCTTGATTCAGCAAATGAACCAGCAGATCGCGGCGGCTGCCGAGGAGCAGAGTTCGGTGGCGGATGAGATCAATCGCAGCGTGACGAGTATTCGCGCCAGTGCGGATCAGTCTTCGTTGGCGATGCGGGGCAATGCGGCGTCCAGTATTGAGCTGGCGCAGCTGGGGGTTGAGTTGAAGGGGATGGTCGGGCACTTTCGGCTTTGAGTGGTGAAGAGCTTAGGTGTACCCAGCCCCTTTGTAGGCGCTGGCTTGTCGGATCGCCGCACCGCAGCGAAGGCGGCCTGCCAGCCGACCAATCTTTATCGGATGTACTCACCGATAAACCCCAAGCCAAAAAAAAGCCACCTGTTCGGTGGCTCTCCTGCTTCCCTTGATTAGTCGTAAATCACTTTCTTCTTCCAGTCCGCATCAGCCTCGACATCCTTGAGACCTTCGGTCAGCTGGTTCACTTCACCTTCAGCCGGCGCGTTGTTATCCACGACCTGGCCGTTGGCCCGGGCCAGGAGTTTTTCCAGGTGTTCCAGTTGTTCGGCATAGACCTTGGGTTCCTGCTGTTTGCGCAGGTACTGCACACCGCGCTCGAACGCCAGGCGGGCTTGGTCGGGCTGGTTCTGTTGCAGGGCGTGCTGGCCAAGGTTGTTGAAGAATTCGATGTGCAGCAGGGCCAGGATATGGCGGACTTCGCGGATCCAGCGCTTCGCTTCGTTGGTTGGCAGGAAGCCATCATGGGCGGCGCGGGTGATCTGGCCGTGCAGGGCTTCGAGCAGGAAGCGTACGTCTTTGGCCTTGGCTTCGGTCTGGATCGGTGCCGGCGGATTGTTGACCGGGATCGATTCGCCTTGGGCGACCAGGGCATTCAGTTCGGCAATGCGTTCCTTCATTGTGGCGTTGGACTTTTCCAGGTTGAGCAGGCGCTGGCAGACGTTAAGCTCCAGGCGGGTCAACAGCAGTTTGAGTTCCGCTGTCATCAACTGACCGGGAAAAGTCTCGGTGATTTCGCCACAGCGACGCAGGCGGTCGTTCAGCTCGATCCGGGTGCGGGCCTTTTCCAGCTTGTTGTTTTCCACCACATGGCTCAGGTAGCCAATGGCGATCAATAGTGCGATCCCGGCTACGACGAGCAGGGTGATCATGAGTGGTGTCACCGGTAAGACCTCTTTATGGGTTTATGGGGTCGCGTGCGAGTAGTAGTGGCTTGGCAGGGGAGTCGCCCGGGACCGCCGACGGGATGAATCGGCTATCCTTATGCTGTATCGGCCTCAACCCTGATTACTATAAGTAATAGTCGCTGGAGAGGCATATTGCCATCATTCAGGGCGTGGATGGACTATAACGCCTGCCTGGCGTCAGAATATAGGCGTCAATCGTCGGGCAGCGGACAACCAGGATCGGTGTCCTAAAGCAGGGCGAAGTCATTGATTTAAATAAATTTATATCAGGGGGTTGACGACCCCTCAATCCATCCATAGAATGCGCGCCACTTACAGCGGAAAGCACACAGCGAAACGCGGTAGGGAGTGAATGTTGTACGTGTGTCCCCTTCGTCTAGTGGCCTAGGACACCGCCCTTTCACGGCGGTAACAGGGGTTCGAGTCCCCTAGGGGACGCCAATGCGGGAATAGCTCAGTTGGTAGAGCACGACCTTGCCAAGGTCGGGGTCGCGAGTTCGAGTCTCGTTTCCCGCTCCATTTTTAAACAGCGTTGCTTTCGGGCAGGGCTGAGTGAAACCAGAACCAAGTCTTCGGATGCGGGTCTGGGCACCGAAACACACACCATGTGTTCCGGGCAGCGTGTCCCCTTCGTCTAGTGGCCTAGGACACCGCCCTTTCACGGCGGTAACAGGGGTTCGAGTCCCCTAGGGGACGCCATTTGCGGGAATAGCTCAGTTGGTAGAGCACGACCTTGCCAAGGTCGGGGTCGCGAGTTCGAGTCTCGTTTCCCGCTCCAATTTCACAAAAACGCCGCTCATTGAGCGGCGTTTTTGTTTGTGCGCGATTTGTGTCCGTTGCAGTAAAAAAGGTTTTTCCAGTCAGGCTGAGAGGTTTTTGCATTGATGGTGGCGCCCGATAACGGCCCTGCACCAGGGGGTATCAGTCAGACAGCTGCTGAAGAACGTCTCCAACGCTTCAGGCTGACTTCATCTCGAATATCCGAGCAGGCCCTGATGAGATGGTCGAGTTCCTCATCAGTGAGTCCGCAGTTCATGGAAAATCGCATTAACGACCGGTTGAGCCCGGTCGCCGGGGCGCAGAAAGCCGAGCCGAATATGCCTCGTGCCTGTAAGGCGTCCCGCAGGCGAAGGGTCAGTAATTCGGGCCCAGGTTCCAGGGCGATAATCTGTTCGGTTCCAGCGCTGACGTCATACCCCAACTGCGTCAATGCCGCTCTGACTTGATAGGTAATCGCATGCAGCCGCCTGCGACGTTCTTCGGCGTGTTGTAGAAAGTCGGCAGCCTGTTCGAACCATGTCAATTCGTGATCCAGCAGGCTGGAGCTGAAAATGGCGGGATAGGACTCCATGGCAAAGTAGTCCTTGAAACTGCCTGGACAGGTGATCAGGCCCGCCCGTCCTGCGAAGGCCTTGGCCAGGCTGACGGTTTGGAAATGGACCTTGTCAAATAATTGATTCTGCGCGACCAATCCCGCGCCATGTGCCCCGTGGGTCCCGAGTGAATGGGATTCATCGACCACCAGCACGCATTTGTTTCGTTGAGCAATATCAGCGAAATCTGTCAGAGGACAAAGACTGCCATTGGTGCTGTAGATCGCATCGACTGCAATAACCCCTTGGCCATGTTTCTTTATCTGCCGCTCCGCATGGGCGGCATCGTTGTGGGCAAATGCAATTGAGTGTGCATGAGCGGCGTGTGCTCCTTGCCAGAAGGACATGTGCGCGTGGATATCCAGATAAACGGGGGTATATGGACCGGCGATCGCCTGCATCAGCCCCACATTCGCGGCCCAACCTGATTGGCAAAGAATACTGTCTTGCGCACCGATAAATTGCGCCAGGTGTTGCTCTAACCTGGCGATGGGCGTATCGCCCTGGAGAAAAACGGCAGACATCAGGAGTTGGTGGCGGGTCTGAAGGATCGCGCGGGCTTGGGCTTCGATCATGTGTCGCTCGTTTGCCAGGCAAAGATAGTCATTGCTCGACAAATGCAGTGCATCGGGGCCAGGAAATGCGCCGCGCAGCAGGTGCTGGCCTGCCCATCGCTGCTGGATACGTCCAATTGTGTGGCTTTCGATGCGCGCCTGAACAAAGTCAGGCAATACAGCGCTGACGGTTTGTTGTAGCGCATGTTGGGGAGGTTGGTGTGGCACAGGCATGGATGAGCTCCTTTCCCTGAGCGATGAGTTCGTTCTGAATGCCATGCACCCAGTTGATCGCACTACACGCCTGGTCGCGTTCCTTGCCTACTGTCAGAGTTGACAGTTTTTAGAAAAAAGCGACGGGTGACCTTGTTTGCATGCGATGTATAGCCGCGACAATAAAAAAGGCCCGCCAGTCAGACTGTGCGGGCCTTTTGCATGTTCGGCGTGTTTTACATCGACAGAATCAAACGCCCGGCAAACAAAATCAGAATCACCCCCATCGACCGCTCGAACCAGTGCCCCATGCGCATGAACAGCAATCGCACCCGGGCGCTGGAAAAGAACAGGGCGACGATGACAAACCACAGTGCATTCACGAAACACATCCAGACCCCATACAACGCCTGAACCTTGAGCGGTGTCGTGGCGCTGATGAGACTGGTGAAGATCGCCAGGAAAAACAGCGTGGCCTTGGGGTTGGTGGCGTTGGTCAGGAAACCTGTGGTGAACGCCTTCAACAGCGTTTGCTCGATCACCGGTTGGTCCGCACCTTTGTCGCCTTCCAGCACGGTCTTGGGTTTGCTGCGTATCAGGCTGACGCCGAGGTAAAGGATGTAGGCGCCGCCCACCACCTTGGCCACTGTCAACAGCCAGGGGGTGGTGTGCATCAATGCGCCGACACCGAGCAGGGTGTAGAGCACGTGCACCGAAATGCCCGCCCCGATGCCCAGCGCCGTGCAGATCCCGACCAGCCGGCCGAAACGCACGCTTTGACGGATGGTGACCGCGAAGTCCGGTCCCGGTGCGACCACGGCGAGGAAGTGGATGATCGCCAGCGCCAGAAACTCGCCCATGTAATTGGAAAGCATCTCAACTCCAGAAAGTAAGGGGTGAAGCATTGCCGCGATAGCCGACAAAGAAGGAAAGGCTCAAGCGCGGGTCAGCCACACCCGGCGTTACCGAGTGCATGCGGCGCGAGTTGAACATGATGAAGTCGCCGGGTTCGGGACGAATTTCCAGAGTCGCAGGGCCGAGCAGGGCCGGGTCGATGCCGTAGCTGTCGCCACGCATCTCGTCGAATCGGTCCGGGGAAATGTCGTCGTCCCACATCTGCAATGCGCCACCTTCGGTGGGCATGTTCAGGTAAACGTTGCAGGCGAATTGCGCTTCCAGGCTTCTGGCCTGGTAACTGTCCGGGGCGTCCTTGGCGAAAATGTCGTGGTGGGCGAGGAAGCACACGCCAGGCTTCACCACCCGGGACAGCCCGACATACATTTTGCGCCCGTAAAGATTTTCCAGGTGCGCCCCCGCTGGCCAGGATTCGTCAAGCATGCAGCGCAGGGTGTCGACCGGGGATGAGTAGGGCGCACAGCGGTTGCGCAACTCCTCGATGTTGCGGGTGGCGCGGGTGAAATAGTCCTCGATCAACAGCGGCTGGTTTTCCGCTTCATAAAACGCCATGCCGATGCGGCCGATGCTGGGCGCGTTGATGTAGCCTTCGAAGCCGGGGGCGAGGATCTTGTCGCCAATCTGAATCGCCAGCGAGCGGGGCAGCAAGCCTTTGACGCGAATGGCGAGGACTTCTTCGTTGGCCAGTTTTTTTATGCACGTCTCATCGAGACGCTCGACATCAAGCATCATGGTTCAGGTCCATCTATCAGAGAGGCAACGGAGCCTGCGGATGCGGGCTGCCCCGGCGTCAGGCGATGCCGGGCTCGGCATCGCCAACATGCTCAGTTCACATCGTAGTGAACTGACAGCGTTCCTTTCTTTTGCGAAACGGCAGTGATCGAGACTGCGCCTAAATCCTTCAGGCTGCGGACATGGGTGCCGCCGCAACCGTAGGCAGGCAGCTCACCGAAACCGATTTCCCTGGCGCCTTCGCGCAATGACGTCAGGCGTGGCAGGTCGTGGGCGATCCACTGTTCGATGCCGTGCTGGACAGTTTGGGCATCAACGTCCTGTGCCGAATCCTGCGGCTTGAATTGCACTCGTCCTTCGCCTGGCCAGTGATGCCCCTTGATCGGCATCCAGCCCATGGCCTGAACGAAGTGACCGATCAGATGGCCGGCGGAGTGCATGCGCGTGTTGAACTGGCGACGCTGTTCGTCGACCCGAATCTGGGTCATGCCGAGTTTTACCTGGCGATCGACGAAATGGATGATTCGGTCCGGATCCTGAACCACGCGCAGCACCTGGCTGCCACCGATCCAGCCGGTGTCGAAGGGTTGTCCGCCCCCCTGAGGATGAAACAGCGTGGCACGCAGCACCACCGCGAATTCGTTCTCGCAGGGCGTGCAATCGAGCACTTCCACGTTGGCCTTGAGATCATCACTATGGAAAAACAGGCGAAGCGTCATAGTCCATGACCTTATTGAAATTTCTATTTTTTATTATATGGAGTGCACAATTGCGTGATAATCCGTTCAAACATCAAAGGACTGTTGCGCTGTGAGCATAAATCTTCCGCTGCCACTGCTGGGTGAAATGGCGATTTTCGTCAAGGTGGTCGAAACCGGCAGTTTCTCCGAGGCCGCGCGCCAGCTGGGTTCCTCACCCTCTGCAATCAGTCGCAGCATTTCGCGTCTGGAGAAGGCGCTCGCCACCCGTCTGCTGCAACGCACCACCCGTAAACTGCGCCTGAGCGACGGTGGCGAGGAAGTGTTCAAGCGCTGCCAGGAAATGGTCAGCGCGGCCAAGTCGGTGATGGAAATCAGCGGCCAGTTCACCCATGAAGCGGAAGGGTTGGTGCGCGTCAGCGTGCCTAAAGCGGTGGGGCGGTTCGTGATTCATCCGCATATGCCGGAATTTTTGCGGCGTTACCCCAAAGTCGATGTGGAGTTGTTGCTCGAAGACCGTCAGGTGGACTTGATCGACGACAACGTCGACCTGGCGATTCGCATTACCGATCGGCCACCTGCCGGTCTGGTGGGACGGCAACTGCTGACCATCGACCATTTGCTCTGCGCAACGCCGCAGTACCTGGCCGAACACGGTACGCCGACCCATCCCCACGACCTGCTCAATCACAGCTGCATCTACCTGGGTGAAACCCCGAGCGATGCGCGGTGGAAATTCAAGAAAGGCTCCAAGGCTGTGACCGTCGGTGTACGTGGGCGGTATGCGGCCAATCACACCGGTGTGCGACTGGGCGCGGTGTTGCAGCACATAGGGATTGGCAGCCTGCCGTATTTCACTGCGCGTTATGCGCTGGAGCAAGGGCTCATCGTGCAGGTGTTGCCGGACTGGACTTTCCTGGCGTCCTACCACGGCGGCGCCTGGCTGCTGCATTCGCCGACCCGCTATCTGCCGCCCAAGCTTCGGGTGTTGATCGATTATCTGGTGGAGTGCCTGGAGAAGGAGCCGACCCTGAGTAAGCCGGGCAAGCCAGGGGCGTCGGCCAAAGACGCGGCGCAATATGAGTTGCCCGAAAGTGATGGGTTCTTTTAAAACAAGCAGCTAATAAAAAAGGCCCGCATGAATCACCATGCGGGCCTTTTGATTGCTGACCGTGGATCAGTGCTTGCTGTCGTCGTTCGACATCGCCAGCAGCTGTTTTTCCTGGTTCCAGTCGAAGGGTTCGTCGTTCTGCTCGGCTTCGAAGCGACGCTCTTCCAGTGCCTGGTACAGGCCGATTTCATCGTCGGGCATGTAGTGCAGGCAGTCACCGGCGAAGTACCACAGCAGGTCGCGCGGGACCAGGTGGGCGATTTGTGGATAGCGGGTGATCACCTGGCACAGAATGTCCTGGCCCAGGTATTGGCTTTCGATCGGATCGACCGGCAGCAACGCGCGCAGTTCGTCAAAGCGCTCCAGGAACAAGGCATGGCTTTCTTCGGGCACCTGATCGGCCTCACCTACGGCGACCAGGATGCTGCGCAGGTGGTCGAGCAAAACGAGATGATCGGCAACGATGTTGGACACGAGATAAGTCCTCAAGAGCAAAACGGGCGCGGGAGTATAAAGCGCCCGCGCCCTTTTTTACATGGTGGACGGGATCAGCGGACCTTTCCTTTGGTCAGCGCCAGCTCCTCTTTGTCGAAATCATCGACATCGATCACCTTGCGCCGCGCTGCTTCGACATCACGCAGGGTTTGCGCCTCCACGGGCTGCAACACGCCGGCTTCCAGCGCTGCATCGATGACATGTTCGCCGACCTCCGGTTTGACCTGGCCGCTTTTGAGGGCCACATGCAGTTTTTTCTGCACGGGCTGCGCCGCGTTCAACAGGTTGCAGGCGTGTTGCAGCGCGCCGACGGCGTCATCGGCCGATTGCGGACGGTAGCAACCGCCGAGCAATTCTTCGAGGGCAGGATCGCCCTTGGCCCGGCCAATCACCGCCGCGACTTCTGCGCCGAGCTTGTCCGAGGGGCCTTTGTGACGACGACCAAGCGGGAATACGATTGCCCGCAGCAGACAACCCAGCACCTTGTTCGGGAAGTTGCTCAGCAGTTCATCGAGTGCGCGCTCGGACTGCCCCAGGCTTTCTTCCATGGCCCAGGTAAACAATGGGGCCATATGGTCCGGTGAGTCGAGGTCGTGGTAACGCTTGAGTGCGGCGGAGGCGAGGTACATGTTGCTGAGTACGTCCCCCAGACGCGCCGACAAGCGTTCGCGGCGTTTCAGTTCACCGCCCAGCAGCATCATGCTCAGGTCGGCGAGCATGGCGAACGCAGCGGCCTGGCGATTGAGGGCACGGAAGTAACCCTGGCTGAGCGTATTGCCCGGCGCGTGTTCGAAATGCCCCAGGCCGAGGTTCAGCACCAGGGTGCTGGCGGCGTTGCCCACGGCAAAACCGATGTGCTTGAGCAGCAGGCCATCGAACTCGGTGAGTGCCTGGTCCTTGTCTTCGCGGCCGGCGAGGGCCATTTCCTTGAGCACGAAAGGATGGCAGCGAATCGCGCCCTGGCCGAAGATCATCAGGTTGCGCGAGAGAATGTTCGCGCCTTCCACGGTGATGAAGATCGGCGCGCCATTCCAGCTGCGCCCCAGGTAGTTGTTCGGCCCCATGATGATCGCCTTGCCGCCGTGCACGTCCATGGCGTGGCTGATGCACTCGCGACCGCGTTCGGTGAGGTGGTACTTGAGAATCGCCGACAGCACCGACGGTTTCTCGCCCAGGTCTACTGCGTTGGCAGTCAGCATTCGCGCGGCGTCCATCATCCAGGCATTGCCACCGATGCGCGCCATGGCTTCCTGGATGCCTTCGAAAGCCGCCAGCGGAACGTTGAACTGCTCACGAATCTGCGCATATTGGCCCGTCACCAGGCTGGTGAATTTGGCCGCGCCGGTACCGACCGCAGGCAGGGAAATCGAACGCCCGACCGACAGGCAGTTCATCAGCATCATCCAGCCTTTACCGAGCATTTCCTGGCCGCCGATAAGGAAGTCCAGGGGAATGAACACATCCTTGCCCGAGTTCGGGCCGTTCATGAACGAAGCGCCCAGGGGCAGGTGGCGGCGGCCGATCTCGACGCCGGCGGTATCGGTGGGGACCAGCGCCAGGCTGATGCCCAGGTCTTCTTCGTCCCCCAGCAGGTGATCCGGGTCGTAGGCCTTGAACGCCAGGCCGAGCAAGGTGGCTACAGGGCCCAGCGTGATGTAGCGTTTTTCCCAGTTCAGGCGCAGGCCGAGGGTTTCCTGGCCTTCCCATTGCCCTTTGCAGATCACCCCGGTGTCGGGCATCGCGCCTGCGTCGGAACCGGCCAGAGGACCGGTCAAGGCGAAACAGGGGATGTCGTCACCCCGCGCCAGTCGTGGCAGGTAGTGGTTGCGTTGTTCATCGGTGCCGTAATGCAGCAACAGTTCGGCCGGGCCGAGGGAGTTGGGGACCATCACCGTGGAGGCGAGGTCGCCGCTGTGGGTCGCCAGTTTCATTGCCACTTGCGAGTGGGCATAGGCGGAAAACCCTTTGCCGCCGAACTCCTTGGGAATGATCAGGGCGAAGAAGCCGTTTTCCTTGATGTGGGCCCAGGCTTCTGGCGGCAGGTCCATGTCTTGCCCGATCTGCCAGTCGCTGACCATGGCGCAGAGTGCTTCGGTCGGGCCGTCGATAAAGGCCTGTTCTTCTTCGCTCAGTTGCGCTTTGGGGTAGGACAGCAGTTTGTCCCAGTCCGGACGACCGCTGAACAGCTCGCCGTCCCACCACACCGTGCCGGCGTCGATGGCGTCGCGTTCGGTTGGCGACATCGGCGGCAGGGTTTTCTGGAACCAGTTGAACATCGGCGCACTGAAGTATTTGCGACGCAGGTCGGGCAGCAATAGCGGGGCCGCGGTGGCCGCAAGCAACACCCAGAAAATCAGCAGCAGCCAACCCGGTGCACGGCTGAAAATACCCATCGCCAACAGGTAGACAGCCACGATACCCATGGCGGGCAGCGGGGCGATGCGCCGGTGAGCCAAATAAGCGATCCCGACAACCAGAACCAGTATCCACAACAGCAGCATATTTAATCCTCCGTGAAACCAGGGCAAAACCAGCCTTCAGAGCTTAGACGGCATCCGTAAAACAAGGTGGTCAGAGCGATGTGATTGAAATCGTGGGAAACCGTGATGAATTTTGTAGGACTGATGGGCGACAGGCCGTCAAAAATCATGCATGGAGCGAGCGACAATGCGCTTAAGTTTGGCCGAAACGTCGTTATCTCTGTGCTGAACCTGTCGCTAGACTCGTGGCTTCCCCAGGAGAGTGTTCTCATGCACGAGTATCTGAGCCCCGGCCGCTTCATCGATAGTGACCATCCGTCGGTGGTGGAGTTCGCCGAAAAACATCGAGGCAGCAGTCGCGACCCGCTCGAGCAGGCGATCAATCTCTATTACGCGGTGCGCGAGGCCGTGCGCTACAACCCTTACACCTTCAGTCGCGACCCGCAGACCTTGCGTGGCAGTCATGCACTGGCAGCCGGGATGAGTTACTGCGTGCCCAAAGCCACGCTGCTGGCCGGATGCGCGCGGCATTGCTCGATCCCCGCACGCATCGGCCTGGCGGATGTGCGCAACCATTTATCGACGCCACGCCTGCTCGAATTGCTCAAGAGCGACGTGTTCGCCATGCACGGTTATACCGAACTGTACCTGAACGGAAGCTGGGTCAAAGCCACCCCGGCGTTCAACCAGGACTTGTGCGAACTGTTCAATGTCGAACCCTTGGAATTCGACGGCATCCACGACAGCGTATTCCATCCGTTCAATCGCGACGGAGCGCAATTGATGGAGTACCTGATCGATCACGGCCAATTCCCCGACGTGCCTGAAACGTTCTTTTTCGAGCACCTGGAAAAGTGCTACCCGCATCTGTTCAGCGAGCCACTGCCGGTGTTGTTGGGTGATATGCAGAGCGATTTGAGTCGCGCCTGATCCGGCGTATGCTGCCTGCGCATTCATCCATAAAGAGGCGGTCATGCTGAAGATCTGGGGTCGGAAAAATTCGTCGAATGTCAGGAAACCTTTGTGGGCTGCCGAGGAGCTGGGCCTGGCCTATGAAGCGATCGATGCCGGCGGCGCCTTTGGTGTAGTCGATACGCCGCAGTACCGCGCGATGAATCCCAATGGTCGCGTGCCGGTGATTGAAGACGACGGTTTCGTGCTGTGGGAATCCAACACCATCGTGCGTTACCTGATGGCCCTGCATGCCAACGGCACGGCCTGGTACCCGGAGAATCCCCAGGCCCGCGCCGCTGCCGAGAAGTGGATGGACTGGACCACTTCAAGTTTTGCCGGCCCGTTCCGCACGGTGTTCTGGGGTGTATTGCGCACGCCGGCAGACAAGCAGGACTGGCCCGCCATCAAGGCGGCGATCAAGGAATGTGACGATCTGCTGTCGATGGCCGATCAAGTGCTGGCGACCCAACCGTACCTGTCGGGCAACGACATCGGCATGGGCGACATTCCCCTCGGCAGTTTCATTTATGCCTGGTTCGAGATGCCGATCGAGCGCGCGCCACAGCCTCATGTCGAAGCCTGGTACGCACGACTGAAGCAGCGTCCGGCCTATCAGAAAGCCGTCATGACCGCGTTGACTTAATACTCACTATCGACACACTTGACTGTACTTGTGAGACGGCGACAAGCACCATTGTGTCCACGCGCTGCGGTTGCATTGCTCGCCGTCCGCCCTTATTTGTTCCTTTCTTCCCTTCTTGGTGCGTAAATCCGATATGAGTTCCGCTCTGTCCATCCGGCAGCTAACCAAAACCTACGGCAACGGTTTCCAGGCCTTGAGTGGTATCGATCTGGACGTCGCCGAAGGTGATTTTTTCGCCTTGCTCGGCCCTAACGGCGCCGGCAAATCCACGACCATCGGCATTCTCTCGACCCTGGTGAACAAGACCAGCGGAACGGTGAATATCTTCGGCAACGACCTGGACAAGAATCCTGCGCAGCTCAAGCGCTCCATCGGCGTGGTGCCGCAGGAATTCAACTTCAACCAGTTCGAAAAGACCTTCGACATCGTCGTGACCCAGGCCGGTTACTACGGGATCCCGCCAAAAATCGCCAAGGAGCGGGCCGAGCAATACCTGACCCAGCTCGGCCTGTGGGACAAGCGCGATGTGCCATCGCGTTCGCTGTCCGGCGGCATGAAGCGGCGGCTGATGATCGCCCGGGCGCTGGTCCACGAACCACGCCTGCTGATCCTCGACGAACCAACGGCGGGTGTGGATATCGAACTGCGTCGCTCGATGTGGACGTTCCTTACCGAGCTGAACAAGAAAGGCATCACCATCATCCTCACCACCCACTACCTGGAAGAGGCTGAGCAGTTGTGCCGCAACATCGGCATCATCGACCACGGCACCATCGTCGAGAACACCAGCATGAAGCAGTTGCTCGGCCAACTGCATGTTGAAACCTTCTTGCTAGACATGAAAAACGATCTGAAAGTGGCGCCGCAGTTACTCGGTTACGCCACCAAATTGCTCGACAGTCACACCCTGGAAGTCCAGGTGGACAAGGCCATGGGCATCACCGCGCTGTTTACTCAGCTTGCTCAACAGAACATCGAAGTGCTGAGCCTGCGTAACAAAACCAATCGCCTCGAGGAGTTGTTCGTGTCCCTGGTGGAGAAAAATCTGTCGAAGGTGGCGGTATGAGTTCCGAGCTGCAACCCAATCTCGTTGCCCTCAATACCATCGTCTACCGCGAGGTCAAACGCTTTACCCGGATCTGGCCGCAGACCTTGCTGCCGCCGGCCATCACCATGGTTCTGTACTTCGTGATCTTCGGCAATCTGATTGGTCGGCAGATCGGCGACATGGGTGGCTTCACTTACATGGAGTACATCGTGCCGGGACTGATCATGATGTCGGTGATCACCAACTCCTACGGCAATGTGGTCTCGAGTTTCTTCGGCAGCAAGTTCCAGCGTTCCATCGAGGAATTGATGGTGTCGCCGGTGTCGCCGCATACGATTCTGATCGGCTACACCCTGGGTGGCGTGCTGCGTGGGTTGATGGTCGGGGTCATCGTGACGCTGCTGTCGCTGTTCTTCACCCAGCTACAGGTGCATCACCTGGGGGTGACCATTCTGGTGGTGGTGCTGACGGCGACGATCTTTTCACTGCTGGGCTTCATCAACGCGGTGTTTGCGCGCAACTTCGATGATATCTCGATCATTCCGACCTTCGTGCTGACACCGCTGACGTACCTGGGCGGGGTGTTCTACTCGATCAGCCTGCTGCCGCCGTTCTGGCAGACCGTGTCCCTGGCCAACCCGGTGCTGCACATGGTCAACGCCTTCCGTTACGGGATCCTGGGCGTTTCGGATATCCGGATCAGCGTGGCGATTACCTTCATGCTGGTGGCGACTGTGGTGTTGTACATCGGTTGTGCGCGGTTGCTGGTGAGTGGTCGCGGGATGCGTACCTGACGAGCGACCGCGTCGTCTGGTTCGCGGGCAAGCCTCGCTCCTACAGCGAAGGCGTCAGCCCAGGCACCACAAAAAAACGGCCTCCCCAAAAAGGAGGCCGTTTTGCATTCACTGCATCCGCTTTTTCTTGCGCCGCGCCCATTGCCGCCCCACCCACCAGCGCCAATACATCATCACCAGGCAATAAGCCAAGCCACCGAGTACCAGCCCCACCACCACCGATCCCAGCAGGAACGGTTGCCACAACGTCGAGAGTTGGCCGCTGATCCACTCCCAGGTCAATTCATCCGGCAAATGCCGGGCAGGGACATCCATCAACCAGGCACCGGTCTGGTACGTACAGAAGAACACGGCCGGCATGGTGATCGGGTTGGTCAGCCAGACCAGGCTGACGGCGATCGGCATGTTGCCGCGCACCATGATGGCGAGGATGGCGGCCACCAGCATTTGCAAGGGGATCGGCAGAAAAGCCGCGAACAGACCCACGGCCATGGCCCGGGCGACGGAGTGTCGGTTGAGGTGCCAGAGGTTTGGATCATGCAGCAGCGTGCCGAGAAAGCGTAAGGACTTGTGTTCCCTGATGCTCGTCGGGTCTGGCATGTAACGTTTGAATAAGCGCCGGGGCATAAGGCTTCTCGGTCGGTTAAGGCGGCAAGTATGTCTGGATTCCATGAACCGCCCATTCAGACTTTGTGACAATTGATAACCACAGTCGTGCGATAAGCCGGCTATGCCTAGGGCTGGAACTCTCAAGGACGGGCTTATGCGCATAGGGATGACGGCGCTGGCGCTGGGTTTGCTGGCCCTGCGTTTTTTACCTGTACTACCGCCGGTCTGGTTTTGGCTGGCGTTGCCGGTCGCGGCTTTGATGATGCTGCCGTTTCGGACGTATCCATTGGCCTTTTTTCTGTTCGGCTTCAGTTGGGCGTGTGCGAATGCGCAGTGGGCGCTGGATGATCGCCTGCCTGTCAATCTGGATGGCGAAACCCGCTGGGTTGAAGGGCGGGTGGTGGGATTGCCCCAGAACGGTGAGGCGGTGGTGCGTTTCGAATTGGCAGACGCCCGCTCGCGACGCGAGACTGTTCCGCCATTGTTGCGCCTGGCCTGGTACGGCGGGCCGCCAGTCAACAGCGGCGAACACTGGCGACTGGCGGTGAAACTCAAACGTCCTGCCGGGCTACTCAATCCCCATGCCTTCGATTACGACGCCTGGCTGCTGGCGCAACGCATCGGCGCCACCGGGACGGTCAAGGATGGCGTGCGCCTGAAGGAAGCCCGATGGGCCTGGCGCGACGGCATCCGCCAACGCTTGCAGGCCGTGGATGCCCAAGGCCGAACGGGGGCGCTGACGGCCTTGGTGCTGGGGGATGGCGCCGGGCTCAGTCGCGAGGATTGGCAAGTGTTGCAAGACACCGGCACCGTGCATTTGCTGGTGATATCCGGGCAGCACATCGGCTTGCTGGCGGGGCTGGTGTACGTGCTGATCGCCGGCCTGGCCCGTTATGGCCTGTGGCCGGGCCGTTTGCCCTGGCTGCCATGGGCCTGCGGCCTGGCGTTCGCCGCAGCGCTCGGTTATGGCTTGCTGGCCGGCTTCGACGTGCCCGTGCGGCGGGCCTGCTTGATGATCGGCCTGGTGCTGTTGTGGCGACTGCGTTTTCGTCACCTTGGTGCCTGGTGGCCGTTGCTGCTGGCGCTCAACGGCGTTCTGCTGCTGGACCCGCTGGCGAGTCTGCAACCGGGTTTCTGGTTGTCCTTCGCGGCGGTGGCCGTGTTGATCTTCATTTTCGGCGGCCGCCTGGGGCCCTGGCGCTGGTGGCACGCCTGGACTCGCGCCCAGTGGCTGATCGCGATCGGGCTGGGCCCGTTGTTGCTGGTACTGGGCTTGCCGATCAGTCTCAGCGGGCCGCTGGTCAATCTGCTGGCCGTGCCCTGGATCAGTCTGGTGGTGCTGCCGCCAGCCTTGTTGGGGACGTTGCTGTTGCCCATCCCTTTGGTGGGCGAAGGGTTGCTGTGGGTGGCGGGTGGCTTGATCGATCTGTTGTTCAGAGGCCTTGCACTGATGGCCGGGCGTTTCCCTGCGTGGGTGCCGGCGGCGGTGCCGTGGTGGATAGGGGCCTTGGGCGCACTGGGTGCGTTGCTGCTGTTGATGCCTCGTGGGGTACCTCTTCGCCTGCTGGGTTGGCCGCTGCTGCTGTTGCTGGTGTTTCCACCGCGGCAACTGTTGCCGGAGGGCACGGCTGAAATCTGGCAACTGGACGTCGGCCAAGGGCTGGCCATCCTGGTGCGTACACGTCATCACACGCTGCTGTACGACGCCGGGCCACGTTTTGGTGATAACGACCTCGGCGAGCGTGTGGTACTGCCGACGCTGCGCAAACTGGGCGTGAGCGCCCTCGATCTGATGCTGATCAGCCACGCCCATGCCGATCACGCCGGCGGGGCGCAGGCTGTCGCCAAAGGGTTGCCGGTGATGCGCGTACTCAGTGGCGAACCCTTGGAGTTGCCTGCCGAGCTACAAGCCGAGGCCTGCGAGAGCGGTCGGCAATGGACCTGGGATGACGTGCAGTTCACGCTGTGGCAATGGGCCGCAGCCCGGGAGAGCAATCCAAAATCCTGCGTGTTGCAGATCGAAGCCAACGGCGAGCGGCTGCTGTTGACCGGTGACATCGACACAGCGGCCGAGCGAGCCCTGCTCGGCAGTGCCCTGGCGGTGACCACCGATTGGTTGCAGTCACCCCATCACGGCAGTCGCAGTTCATCTTCGCCGGCGCTGCTTGCCGCGCTGCAACCCGCGGCGGCATTGATTTCCCGTGGTCAGGGCAATGCCTTCGGCCATCCCCATCCCACGGTAGTGGCGCGCTATAAACAGCGAGGCATGGCGATTCATGACAGCGCCGAACAGGGTGCCATCCGTCTGCAACTGGGACAATTCAAGCCGGCCTGGACAATGCGTCAGGAACGGCGTTTCTGGCGGCCTGCACCTTGATCGCGATTGAACGAAGCCCACCGGAGGCGATATCCCGGCCTTCGGTGCGCCCACCCCCTATGTTAGAGTGGCGCACTTTTTCGAGGGGACTGTCACTGTGTGGGAATTGGTCAAATCCGGCGGCTGGATGATGCTGCCGATCATTCTGAGTTCCATCGCGGCCATGGCAATCGTTGCCGAACGTCTCTGGACCCTGCGCGCCAGCCGTGTGACCCCGGAGCATTTGCTCGGGCAGGTCTGGGTCTGGATCAAGGACAAGCAACTCAATAAAGAGAAGCTCAAGGAACTGCGCGCCAACTCGCCGTTGGGCGAGATCCTGGCGGCGGGCCTGGCCAACTCCAAACATGGTCGCGAGATCATGAAAGAGTGCATCGAAGAGGCCGCCGCCCGGGTCATTCATGACCTCGAACGCTACATCAACGCCCTGGGCACCATCGCCGCCATGGCCCCGTTACTGGGCTTGCTCGGTACTGTGCTGGGCATGATCGACATTTTCAGTGCGTTCATGGGCTCGGGCATGGGCACCAACGCTGCGGTGCTGGCCGGCGGTATTTCCAAAGCGCTGATCACCACCGCCGCGGGCCTGATGGTCGGCATTCCCGCCGTGTTCTTCCACCGCTTCCTGCAACGCCGGATCGATGAGCTGGTGGTGGGCATGGAGCAGGAAGCGATCAAGCTGGTCGAGGTTGTGCAAGGTGATCGTGACGTTGACCTGTCCGAGGGCAAAAAAGCGTGAAATTCCGCCGCAAGCAACGGGAGAATGTGGACATCAACCTCGCGTCGCTGATCGACGTGGTGTTTATCCTGCTGCTGTTTTTCGTCGTGACCACCACCTTCACCCGTGAAACCCAGTTACGCGTCGATCTGCCGGAAGCGGTCAGCGGTGCGCCTGCCGAAGATCAGCAGGTCAAGCACCTGGACGTTGCCATCAGTGCCGAAGGGGTGTTCTCGCTGAACAACCAGGTGCTGCCGAAGAATGACCTGGCGACCCTGATGGATGCGCTGCAGAAAGAGTCCAGCGGTGACACCACTCTGCCGCTGTCCATCAGCGCCGACGGCAAGACCCAGCACCAGGCCGTCATCACCGCCATGGACGCCGCCGGTAAACTCGGCTTCAGTCACCTGCGCATGACCACTGTCGAGGCGGCGCCGCCCGCGCCCTGATGGCCATGTCCGATCGCTTGCTCGCCGCGTGGTACCAGGGTCATCCGGCCTTGAAGCTGTTGCAGCCGCTGGAGTGGCTGTACCGGCGCGTGGTCGACAACAAGCGCAAGCGCTTCCTGGCGGGTGAGGGCGAGATCTATCAGCCGCCGGTGCCATTGATCGTGGTCGGTAACATCACCGTCGGCGGCACCGGCAAGACGCCGTTGATACTATGGATGATCCAGCACTGTCAGCGTAGCGGTTTGCGGGTGGGCGTGGTCAGTCGCGGATACGGCGCCAAACCGCCGCACCTGCCGTGGCGGGTCGAAGCCGAGCAGGGCGCCGAAATCGCCGGGGATGAGCCTTTGTTGATCGTCCAGCGCACCGGCGTGCCGTTGATGATCGATCCGGACCGCAGCCGCGCGGTCAAAGCCTTGCTGGCGAGTGAACCGCTGGACCTGATCCTGTCCGATGACGGCCTGCAGCATTATCGCCTGGCCCGCGACCTGGAACTGGTGCTGATCGACGCCGCCCGTGGCCTTGGCAATAGACGCTGCCTGCCGGCCGGGCCGTTGCGCGAGCCGGCCGAGCGCCTGCAAAGCGTCGACGCGGTGCTCTACAACGGCGCCACGACCGACCGCGACGGCGGTTTTTCCTTCCAGCTACGGCCCACCGCGCTGGTCAACCTGCAAAGCGGCGAACGACGTCCCCTCGACCACTTTGCCGCCGGCCAGGCCTTGCACGCGGTGGCCGGGATCGGCAATCCGCAACGTTTCTTCACGACCCTCGAAACGCTACACTGGCAGCCAGTCCCCCATGCGTTTGCCGACCACGCCGACTACAGCGTCCAGGCCTTGAACTTCACCCCGTCGTTGCCGTTGGTGATGACTGAAAAGGACGCGGTGAAGTGCCGTGCCTTCGCCGCCGCCGATTGGTGGTACCTGGCGGTCGATGCTGCGCCATCACCGGCCTTCGTGGCCTGGTTCGATACGCAGCTGATGCGCCTGTTGCCGGCTCGACTTTTGCCTTGAAACCGACTTTATCCAGGGAATGCACATGGACACCAAATTGCTCGATATCCTCGCTTGCCCGGTCTGCAAAGGCCCACTCAAGCTCAGTGCCGACAAGACCGAGCTGATCAGCAAGGGCGCCGGCCTGGCCTACCCGATTCGCGACGGCATTCCGGTGATGCTCGAAACCGAAGCCCGCACCCTGACCACCGACGAGCGCCTGGATAAATGACCACAGCCTTTACCGTTGTCATCCCGTCGCGTTACGCCTCGACCCGTTTGCCGGGCAAACCGCTGCTGCTGATCGCCGGCAAGCCGATGATCCAGCACGTCTGGGAACAGGCCAGCAAGAGCAGCGCCGAGCGCGTGGTGGTGGCCACTGACGATGCGCGCATCGTCGAGGCTTGCCAGGGGTTTGGCGCCGAAGTGGTACTGACCCGTGAAGACCACAATTCCGGCACCGATCGCCTGGCCGAGGTCGCGGCGAAACTGGGCCTGGCGCCCGACGCGATCGTGGTCAACGTCCAGGGTGACGAACCGCTGATCCCGCCGAGCGTGATCGATCAGGTCGCCGCCAACCTGGCCGCCCACACCGAAGCGCGCATGGCCACCCTGGCCGAGCCGATCGAGGATGTGCAAACCCTGTTCAACCCCAACGTGGTCAAGGTCGTCAGCGACCTCAACGGCCTGGCGCTGACCTTCAGTCGTGCCACCTTGCCTTGGGCCCGGGATGCCTTCGCCAAGAACCGCGAGCAACTGCCGGAAGGCGTACCGTATCGCCGTCATATCGGCATCTATGCCTACCGCGCCGGTTTCCTGCATGACTTCGTCAGCTGGGGCCCGTGCTGGCTGGAAAACACCGAATCCCTGGAACAGCTGCGGGCCCTGTGGCACGGCGTGCGGATTCACGTCGCCGATGCGCTGATCGCACCACCCACCGGCGTCGACACCGTTGAAGACCTCGAGCGCGTTCGTCGCCTGTTGGAGGCCTGATGCGGGTCCTGTTCGTCTGTCTGGGCAATATCTGCCGTTCGCCCACGGCGGAAGGGGTGCTGCGGCATAAGCTGCGCGAAGCAGGGCTGGCCGATCACATCGAAGTCGCCTCCGCCGGCACCGGTGACTGGCACGTCGGCAAGGCGCCGGACAAGCGCAGCCAGGCCGCGGCCAGGCTGCGCGGCTACGACCTGTCCGCGCAACGCGCCCAGCAAGTCACCCGTGCCGATTTCGCCGCCTACGACCTGATCCTGGCGATGGATAACAGCAACCTGCGCAACCTCAAGGCCCTGCAACCGACCAAGGGCAAGGCCGAGCTGGACCTGTTCCTGCGTCGCTACGAGTCGGAAATCGACGAAGTCCCCGATCCGTATTACGACGGCGACCAGGGCTTTGAGCAGGTGCTCGACTTGATCGAGCGCGCCAGTGATCGGCTGGTGATCGAATTGAAGGGGCGGTTATGAGTTTGCAGGTACTGCCCCAGGTGTCGCTCAAACCGTTCAATACCTTCGGGGTGGACGTCCAGGCCCGGTTGTTCGCCGAGGCCCACAGCGATGCCGACGTGCGCGAAGCCCTGGCCTATGCGGCGCAACATCAGGTGCCCTTGCTGGTGATCGGCGGCGGCAGCAACCTGCTGCTGACCGCCGATATCCAGGCGTTGGTGCTGCGCATGGCCACCCGCGGGATTCGCCTCCTGAGCGAAGCCGGTGGCAAGGTCGTGATCGAAGCCGAGGCCGGCGAGCCTTGGCATCCTTTTGTGCAACACACCCTGGCCCTGGGGTTGTCGGGGCTGGAGAACCTCAGCCTGATTCCCGGCACCGTCGGCGCGGCACCGATGCAAAACATTGGCGCCTACGGCGTGGAAATCAAGGACGTGTTCGCCGGCCTGACCGCGCTGGATCGCCAGACCGGTAACCTGCGGGACTTCACCCTGGAAGAATGCAACTTCGCCTACCGCGACAGTCTGTTCAAGCAGGAGCCGGGACGCTGGTTGATCCTGCGGGTTCGTTTCCTCCTCGACCGCGCCGCGCACCTGCATCTGGAATACGGCCCGGTGCGGCAGCGCCTGACCGAGCAGGGCATCGATCACCCCACGGCCACCGATGTCAGCCAGGCCATTTGCAGCATCCGCAACGAAAAACTGCCGGACCCGGCGGTGCTCGGCAATGCCGGCAGTTTCTTCAAGAACCCCTTGGTGCCCGCCGCACTCGTGGCGCAGTTGAAGGGTGAATTCCCGGACCTGGTGGCCTACGCGCAACCCGACGGGCAAATGAAGCTGGCGGCGGGCTGGCTGATCGAGCGCGCGGGATGGAAAGGTTTCCGCGAGGCCGACGCCGGCGTGCATAAGCTGCAGGCGCTGGTGCTGGTCAACTACGGCAACGCCACCGGCCTGCAATTGCTGCATCTGGCGCAGCGCATCCAGAAAGACATTTCTGAACGTTTCCACGTTGACCTGGAAATGGAGCCCAATCGTTATTGAAGCTAAGCTTTAGTGGATGATTCCAAAGCCCTGCACACCTTCAACTGTGCAGGGCTTTTTTGTTAATGCTGGGTTAACTTAGCCACCTAACGATGCAACTCTTTGCTGCACCAAAGGCCCGATGCAGACCCTGCCGTCTGCATAAGAGAGCCCATTAGCCTGAGTCGATCTGTGTGATGCCAACCGCCATCCTCATGGCGGCAGATTGCTCGACCCCATAACCTCCAGAAATATGCGGGCGTGCCCATGATTACCCTGAAGCTCAATGGTCAAGACCATCAACTCGACGTCACCGAGGATATGCCGCTGCTCTGGGCGATCCGCGATGTGGCCGGTTACAACGGCACCAAATTCGGCTGCGGCATGGGCCTGTGCGGCGCCTGCACCATTCATATCGAAGGCGCTCCGGCGCGCAGTTGCATCACGCCGATCGGCTCGGTGGCCGGCCAGAACGTCACCACCATCGAAAACCTGCACGTCGACCCGGTCGGGCAGGTCGTCCAGCAAGCCTGGCTCGACACCGCCGTGGCGCAGTGCGGTTACTGCCAGGGCGGGCAGATCATGTCCGCCACCGCCTTGCTCAAGACCCACCCGAACCCCAGTGATGAACAGATCGAAGAGGCGATGGTCGGCAACATTTGTCGTTGCGGCACTTACAACCGCATCAAGACTGCCATCCGCCAGGCATCCACTCACCTGAAGGAGGCCAAGGCATGAGCCGGTTACCCAATGATTTCGCCCTGAGCAACCTCAGTCGCCGTGGTTTTCTCAAAGGTGTCGGTGCCACCAGCGCCCTGGTGCTGGTGGCCAGCTGGGGCTGGCAGGACGCGTTCGCTGCCGGGGAACAGAAGAAATTCGGTGCCGACGGCATGCCCCACGGCTGGATCGATGACCCGAAGGTGTACATCAGTATCGCTGATGACGGCACGGTGACCGTGGTCTGCAACCGCTCGGAAATGGGCCAGGGAGTGCGCACCAGCCTGACCATGGTGGTGGCCGATGAGCTGGAAGCGGACTGGGCGATGATGAAGGTGCAACAGGCGCCGGGGGACGAAGTACGCTTCGGCAACCAGGACACCGACGGTTCGCGCAGCATGCGCCACTGGTACGAGCCGATGCGTCGCTGCGGTGCGGCCGCACGGACCATGCTCGAACAGGCCGCCGCGCAGCAGTGGAAAGTGCCGGTCAGCGAGTGCCGGGCGCAATTGCATAAAGTCATCCACCAGCCGACCGGTCGCGAACTGGGTTACGGCGCCCTGGCCGCCGCTGCCGGCGCGCTGGCGGTGCCGGCCCGCGACAGTCTGCGGCTCAAGCAACCGTCGGAATTTCGCTACATCGGCAAGGAAGGCAGCAAGGCGATCGACGGTGACGACATCGTCAACGGTCGCGCGGTCTACGGCGCCGATGTGCATTTCGAGGGCATGCTCTACGCGACCATTGCCCGACCTGCGGTGTATGGCGGCAAGGTCAAATCCTTCGACGCCAGCGCGGCGATGAAAGTCCCCGGGGTGATCAAGGTCATTCAGATCGAAGATCGGCCGCTGCCGCTGGAGTTTCAACCGCTGGGCGGCGTGGCGGTGGTCGCCAGCAATACCTGGGCGGCGATCAAGGGCCGCGATGCGTTGAAAATCGAGTGGGACGACGGTCCTCATGCCAGTTACGACTCGATCGCCTACCGCAAGGAACTGGAAGCCGCATCCCTCAAGCCCGGCAAAGTGGTGCGCAATACCGGTAACATCGAGGAGGCCATGGGCAACGCCGACAGTACCCTGGAAGCGTCCTACTACCTGCCGCACCTCACGCAGGCACCGATGGAACCGATGGTCGCCATCGCGCGCTTCAAGGACGGCCTGTGCGAAGCCTGGGCACCGAGCCAGGCGCCGCAAGTCAGCCGCGAGCGCATCGGCGAACGCCTGGGCATTCCCTTCGAAAAGGTTACCTTCAACGTGACGTTGTTGGGCGGCGGTTTCGGTCGCAAGTCCAAACCGGACTTCATCATCGAAGCGGCCATTCTCGCCAAGGAGTTCCCGGGCAAGGCGGTGCGGGTGCAATGGACCCGTGAAGACGACATCCATTGTTCCTATTTTCACACGGTCTCGGCCGAATACCTGAAGGCGAGCCTGAGCAAGGACGGCCTGCCGTCCGCCTGGCTGCACCGCACCGTAGCGCCGAGCATCACTGCACTCTTCGCGCCGGGGATGAATCACGAAGCGGCCTTCGAGTTGGGCATGGGGTTCACCAACATGGCGTATGCGATCCCCAACGTGCGCCTGGAAAACCCTGAAGCGGCGATCCATACCCGGGTCGGCTGGTACCGCTCGGTGTCGAACATCCCCCACGGCTTTGCAATCCAGAGCTTTGTCGATGAGCTGGCGCACAAGGCCGGGCAGGACCCGCTCAAGTACCAGATCAAATTGCTCGGTCCGGATCGGCAGATCGATCCGCGCACACTGAGTGAAGAGTGGAACTACGGCGAATCGCCCGAGCGTTATCCGATCGACACCGGGCGGATGCGCACGGTGCTGGAAACCGCGGCCAAAGCCGCCGGTTGGGGCCGTGAAATGCCCAAGGGCCGAGGCCTGGGGCTGGCGGTGCATTACAGCTTCGTCACCTACGTGGCCGCGGTGATCGAGGTCGAAGTCAAAGACGACGGCACCTTGATCGTGCACAAGGCTGACATCGCCGTGGATTGCGGTCCGCAGATCAATCCGGAACGGATCCGCGCGCAGTTCGAAGGCGCCTGCGTGATGGGCCTGGGCAACGCGGTGCTGGGCGAGATCAGCTTCAAGGATGGCAAGGTCCAGCAGGACAACTTCCATATGTACGAAGTGGCGCGCATGTCCCTGGCACCCAAGGAAGTCGCGGTGCATCTGGTGACGCCGCCGGGCGATGTGCCGTTGGGCGGTGTCGGCGAACCGGGCGTGCCGCCGATTGCGCCGGCGCTGTGCAACGCGATCTTCGCCGCTACCGGCAAACGCATCCGCGATCTGCCGGTGCGTTACCAGTTGCAGGATTGGCAGAAGGCTCGGGCCTGATGGACAGCGTCGATCTGAACGTACTGCGCAGTGTGTTGCAGTGGCGTCGCGCCGGTCAGCGGGTGGTGTTGTACAGCGTGGTCCAGACCTGGGGCACCGCGCCCCGGGCCCCTGGCGCCATGCTGGCCTTGCGTGAAGACGGGGTGGTGATCGGCTCGGTGTCGGGAGGCTGTGTCGAAGACGATCTGATCGCCCGGCTGCACGATGGGCGGATTCCGGCCGATGGGCCGCCGGTGCAGCTGATCACCTACGGCGTCACCCGTGAGGAGGCCGCGCGATTCGGCTTGCCCTGCGGCGGCACCTTGCGGCTGACCGAGGAGCGAGTCGGTGACCCGGCCTGGGTTGCCGAGCTGTTGACACGTTGCGAGGCCCACGACATCGTGGCGCGGGCGCTGGATATAGAGACCGGTGCAGTGGTTTTGCAACCGGCCAGCAAGACCGACGCGCTGACGTTCGATGGCAAGACCTTGCGCGCCATCTACGGGCCGCGCTGGCGGTTGTTGCTGATCGGTGCGGGGCAATTGTCCCGGTATGTCGCCGAAATGGCGCGGCTGCTGGATTTCGAAGTGCTGATCTGCGATCCACGCACCGAGTTCGTCTACGGCTGGGAAGAACAGCACGGGCGCTTCGTGTCGGGTATGCCGGATGAAGCAGTGCTGAACATCCAGACCGACGAACGCACCGCCATCGTTGCCCTGACCCACGACCCTCGACTGGACGACATGGCGTTGCTCACCGCCCTGGACTCCAGGGCTTTTTATGTCGGTGCATTGGGTTCCCGGGTCAACAGCCGCAAGCGCCGGGACAACCTGGCTCAGCTAGGCTTGTCAGATCAGGCCATCGGGCGGCTGCATGGCCCGATCGGCTTGCACATCGGCAGCCATACCCCGGCGGAAATCGCCTTGTCGCTGCTGGCCGAAATTGTCGCGATCAAGAACGGTATCGAGCTGAAGCAGAAGAAGCCGTTGCAGGAGGAAGTATGATTGAACCCATCGGCGTGATTGTGCTGGCGGCGGGGCGGGGCAGCCGTTTCCGCGAGGTGGCGGGTGACGAAAAGGACAAGTTGTTGGCGGACTGTACCGGGCGTGATGGCGCTGTTCATTCGGTGATCGAGCAGGTGCTGGTGAATTTGCCCGCCCGCCTGGAAAAGCGCGTCCTGGTGACGACCGTCGACCGCCCGCAAGTGATTCGCATGGCCAAGGCTTATGGTTGCGAGATTGTACTGGTCGAGTCGACCGGCATGGGTGACAGCATTGCGGCCGGGGTGGCGGCGTGTTCGCAGCTCGCTGGATGGTTGATTGTGTTGGGGGATATGCCGTTTATTCTGCCTTCGAGCATCGAACAGGTGCTGGACGGGATTGCCGATGACGCTGTCAGTGTGCCGGTGCAGGACGGTGAGTACGGGCATCCGGTGGGTTTCGGGCGCACGCTCGGGCCGGGGTTGATGGCGTTATCGGGCGATCATGGGGCCAAGCCATTGTTTGCGCAGGCGCGGGTGGTTGAAGTCGCGGTGGACGATCCCGGGGTGTTGTGGGATGTGGATGTGCCTGAGGCGTTGGTCTTTGCCTTATAGACCGCTTTCGCTGGCAAGCCAGCTCCTACAGAGGGTGTGTCGTTCACCTGACCGGAATACGACGCAAACCCTGTAGGAGCTGGCTTGCCAGCGAAGAACGATAATACGGTTTGCCTGCATGACAACGGACATAAAAAAAGCCCCGCCTGGATTCACCAGGCGGGGCTTTTCAATGGCCGATGGAATCAGGCGAGGGGTTTAGTCTCGTGCTCTTTTTCCTGGGCTTGCTCGCGTTGCTCTACTGCTTCCTGAACGGAGCGTGGCGCTTCGTCGATCGCGGAGTCAACCGGCTCGGCAGCGACTTCGGCAGCCGGGGCAGGAGCTGCCTCGACCACTTCAGCAACAACCGGTGCCGCCTCGACCACTGCCGGTGCAGCAGCGGCCGCCAGTTCGGCTTCCTTCTGCAGACGCTCGGCTTCACGCTTGCGACGACGCACTTCACGTGGGTCGTTCGGCGCACGGCCGCTTGGCGTCAGGGCGCTGACAGGCGCCGCTTCGACTTCAGGTTCCGCCACTTCGGCGACAACCGGCGCTGGCGCTTCGACTGCCGGTGCAGCTTCCACCACCGGTGCAGGTTCGGCAGCTGCCACCACTGGCTCGGAAACCATGGCTTCAGCTTCTGGGGCTTCGGCGGCAGTTGGCTCGGCAACCCAATTGAAGGCGGTCTGCTCTTCGCGAACTTCACGAACGGTTTCGGTCACGGTTTCGGCGACTGTTTCAGCTGCCGGCTCTGCAGCCACGGTTGGCGCTTCGGCGACGACTGCCGGCTCAGCCACAGCTTCAACTTCAGGCTGGGCTTCAGGCGTCGGCGCGACTTCGATTTCCGGGGACGCGGTGACTTCGACCGGCGTGGTCGCTTCAACGACTGGCGCCTCCACTGGAGCTGTGTCCAGGTTGGCGGCAGTGGCGCGTTCGGCTTGCTCGTTGGCCTGGGCCTCGGCTGGAGCGCTGATCACGCTGCTGGCAACGGCTGCGGTAACCGCCAGGCCGGCGGCCAGATCGGCAGCGCTTGGCGCTTCGCGGGTTTCGCTGGCTTCGCCTTCGGCGGACTCGGACTCATCCGACCCTTCGATCACGTTGCCATTGGCATCGCGTTGACGCTCGCGGCGGTTGCTGCGACGACGCTGGCCACGGGAGCGGCGGCGTGGACGATCGCCTTCGGCGCCTTCCTGACCGTCTTCCGACAGTTGCTCTTCGTTACCGGTCAGCTCTTCTTCGGCAACGGCGGCAGCCGCTGGTTCGGCACGTGGTTGACGTTCTTCACGCGGCGGGCGTGGAGCACGTTCTTCCCGTGGCGGACGGGCTGGACGTTCTTCGGCGGTAGCGGTAGCGGCAGCGGCGGCAGCCGGAGCCGGAGCGATGGCATCCAGCGGCTCACGCAGTTCACGAACCCGCTCTTCACGTTCGCCACGGGGCTTGCGATCTTCGCGAGGAGCACGGGGTGCGCGTTCTTCACCGCGCGGTGCACGTTCTTCACGAGGGGCACGTGGAGCGCGTTCTTCGCGAGCGACTACTGGCGTGGTGGTCTCTTCACGGGCTTCGCGTGGTTGACGCTCTTCGCGTGGCTCACGGGGTGCGCGCTCTTCACGCGGTGCACGTTCTTCGCGAGGCTTGCGTTCTTCGTCGCGGCGACCGTTACGGTTGCGGCTTTGCTGACGACCGTTGCGACGCTCTTCGTTACGGGCCGGACGCTCGGTGGTCGCTGGCTTCTCAACCACAACCGGAGCAGCTGGCTCTTGCTTGGTCGCGAACAGGCTGACCAGCGACTTCACCAGGCCTTTGAACAGGCTGGGCTCTGGCGCGGCGACCGGTGCGGCAACGGGGGCGGCAGCGACGACTTCGGCTGGAACCGGAGCGTTGGCGCGGACCGGTGCAGTCTTCACCGCGGCTTCCTGGCGAACCAGGGTGCGGGTCGCGGCGGCAGGCTGGACTTCTTCGACTTCGGCAGCGGCAGCAGCGATTTCGTAGCTGGACTGGCCGACTGCGGCTTCCGGGCTATCATCGCGCAGACGCTGAACTTCGAAGTGCGGCGTTTCGAGGTGATCGTTCGGCAGGATGACGATGCGGGCACGGGTGCGCAGTTCGATCTTGGTGATCGAGTTGCGTTTTTCGTTGAGCAGGAACGCGGCGACCGGGATCGGCACTTGGGCGCGAACTTCGGCGGTGCGGTCTTTCAGGGCTTCTTCTTCGATCAGGCGCAGGATCGCCAGCGACAGCGATTCGACGTCACGGATGATGCCGGTGCCGTTGCAGCGCGGGCAGACGATGCCGCTGCTTTCGCCCAGGGATGGACGCAGGCGCTGACGGGACATTTCCAGCAGGCCGAAGCGCGAGATGCGACCGACTTGCACGCGAGCACGGTCGGCTTCCAGGCATTCGCGGACTTTCTCTTCCACGGCGCGCTGGTTCTTGGCCGGGGTCATGTCGATGAAGTCGATGACGATCAGGCCGCCGATGTCGCGCAGGCGCAACTGACGGGCGATTTCTTCGGCGGCTTCAAGGTTGGTCTGCAGCGCGGTTTCTTCGATGTCGCTGCCTTTGGTGGCGCGCGCCGAGTTGATGTCGATGGACACCAGGGCTTCGGTCGGATCGATGACGATGGAGCCGCCGGAAGGCAGTTCGACGACGCGCTGGAAGGCGGTCTCGATCTGGCTTTCGATCTGGAAGCGGTTGAACAGCGGCACGCTGTCTTCGTACAGCTTGATCTTGCTGGCGTACTGCGGCATCACCTGGCGGATGAAGGTCAGGGCTTCGTCCTGGGCTTCAACGCTGTCGATCAGCACTTCGCCGATGTCCTGGCGCAGGTAATCGCGGATGGCGCGGATGATCACGTTGCTTTCCTGGTAGATCAGGAACGGCGCGGAACGATCCAGCGAAGCTTCTTTGATGGCGGTCCAGAGTTGCAGCAGGTAATCGAGGTCCCACTGCATTTCTTCGCTGCTGCGGCCCAGGCCGGCAGTGCGCACGATCAGGCCCATGTCGGCTGGCGCAACCAGGCCGTTCAGGGCTTCACGCAGTTCGTTGCGCTCTTCACCTTCGATGCGACGGGAGATACCGCCGGCACGCGGGTTGTTCGGCATCAGCACCAGGTAACGACCGGCCAGGCTGATGAAGGTGGTCAGGGCGGCGCCCTTGTTGCCACGTTCTTCTTTTTCGACCTGAACGATGACTTCCTGGCCTTCGCTCAGGACGTCCTTGATGTTGACGCGGCCTTCGGGGGCTTTTTTGAAGTATTCGCGGGAGATTTCTTTGAGGGGCAGGAAGCCATGGCGCTCAGAGCCGAAATCGACAAAGGCAGCCTCGAGGCTTGGTTCGATGCGAGTAATCCGGCCTTTATAGATGTTGGCCTTTTTCTGCTCGCGTGCACCGGATTCGATGTCCAGGTCGTAGAGGCGCTGGCCATCTACCAGTGCAACACGCAACTCTTCGGGTTGGGTTGCGTTAATCAGCATTCTTTTCATGTAGTACCGTCGGTTTCCGGGCTGCCGGAAACGGCGTTCGGCACACACGACTTCTCACGGTCGGTGTCAGGTGCGTCGGGAATGGTTGGCCATTCCCGTGTCCAGCGAAGTCCGGCCAATGTGGGCCTTCATCGCGACGTACGCGTCCTGCTTGCTGTGGCTACTTAAGCACTCAGTCAGGAGGAGGAATCAACCGGCGGCTGTGGACGAGATGAAGCGTCTTGATAAAGCCTAGTGCTACACAGTCCAGCGGTTGTGCATCTCCACCCTACACGTATCCCTGATAATTCGGGTGCTGCCGCGCGCAGAATCCGCAGCGGGTTGGCATTTACCGTGAGCTCCGAAGGGGGAGGTCACGCATCATGGCTAATTTAGGCGTTGTTTCCGAAGCGTTCGCTCGGGGTTGTTCGCAGCTGACTGCACTTTGTGAACTGGCCGTGAATATTTGCTCGCAAGGCGAGTGAAAACTCTGCTTTGCGGCATGATTCAGGCCTCATGTCACCTGCGCTTGTTACACCTGCAAACTCTACCGTTACGTAGCGAAAGCCCCGTAGGACGGCCTCTCGTCCTCGTGAATTGCGATGGTCAGGGCCGGTTTTTGACCGTTGGTCCGCTGTCCAGGCCACTTTTGGCGGCGTTCGCGACTATAGCAGCAATGATTAAGTGCTTCAATTCCATAAAAAATTGTTATCATCGCGGGATGACGACTACTGCCCCTTCGACCCCAGCGGTACAACTGCTGGAGGTCTCGCCGGAATATGCCGGCCAACGTATTGACAATTTCCTTCTCGCTCGGCTCAAAGGCGTGCCCAAGACCTTGATTTACCGCATTTTGCGCAAAGGCGAAGTGCGGGTGAACAAGGGTCGGATCAAGCCTGAATACAAGCTGCAGGCGGGTGATATCGTGCGCGTGCCGCCGGTTCGCGTGCCTGAGCGCGACGAACCGGTGCCGCTGGCCCAGGGTCTGCTGCAGCGACTCGAAGCCTCGATTGTCTTCGAAGACAAGGCGCTGATCGTGATCAACAAGCCTTGCGGCATTGCGGTTCACGGTGGCAGCGGCTTGACTTACGGGGTGATCGAAGCCTTTCGTCAGTTGCGTCCCGATTGCAAGGAGCTCGAACTGGTTCACCGTCTCGACCGTGATACCTCCGGCCTGTTGATGATCGCCAAGAAGCGCAGCATGTTGCGCCACTTGCACGCTGCCTTGCGCGGCGACGGTGTCGACAAGCGCTATATGGCGCTGGTTCGCGGTAACTGGGCGGCCTCGATCAAGCAAGTACGGGCGTCGCTCGGCAAGAGCAATCTGCGCTCCGGCGAGCGCATGGTCGAGGTCGACGAGGAGGAAGGCAAGGAGTCTGTGACCGTGTTCAAGGTCCTGCGCCGCTTCGGCGACTTTGCCACCCTGGTCGAAGCCAAGCCGATCACCGGCCGCACCCACCAGATTCGGGTTCACACCTTGCATGCCGGGCATTGCATTGCCGGCGACACCAAGTACGGTGACGAGGGCTTCAGCAAAGAGATTCGTGACCTGGGCGGCAAACGCCTGTTCCTGCACGCCTATCTGTTGACCGTGCCGCTGCCCGATGGTGGCGAGCTGAAATTACAGGCACCGGTCGACGAGATGTGGGCCAAGACCGTGGAGCGATTGAGTGCGCCCATCTGATTACAAGCTGCTGATTTTCGATTGGGATGGCACCCTGGCCGACTCCATTGGCCGAATCGTCGAGGCGATGCATGTAGCGTCCGAGCGATCCGGGTTTCAGTTGCGCGATGATTTTGCCGTCAAAGGCATCATCGGCCTGGGCTTGCCGGAAGCGATTCGTACGTTGTATCCGGAAATTGGCGATGATGAATTGGTCGCCTTCCGTCAGCACTATGCCGATCACTACATCGCCTCCGAAGCCGTGCCCTCGCCATTGTTCGAGGGTGTGGTCGAGTCGATGGAAGCGTTTCGCGCCGACGGGTATCACTTGGCGGTTGCCACCGGCAAGGCCCGCCGCGGTCTGGATCGGGTGCTGAAGTCCCACGGCTGGGAAGATTATTTCGACATCACCCGGGCTGCCGATGAAACTGCGAGCAAGCCCCATCCTCTGATGCTGGAGCAGATCGTCACGCATTGCGGGGTCCGTCCGGAGCAGGCGTTGATGGTGGGCGATTCGTCCTTCGACCTGCAGATGGCCCGCAACGCCGGCATGGACTCGGTGGCCGTCAGCTATGGCGCGCAATCGATCGAGGCGCTGAAGCTGTTCGAGCCGCGCCTGGCGATCGACCGTTTTTCAGAATTACATACCTGGCTGAGTCAGCGGGTTTAACAGGGTTTTGCTGGGGTAGATGTCATGGTTGACGAATGGAAAGCGCCCGCCAAGGCGAGCGCAGAGAGCGGTGACGAGAAAAGCTGGAAGCTGCTGGAAAAGACCCTGCTGGCCAGCGTGCAGGAGCAGCGCCGGTCCCGTCGCTGGGGGATCTTCTTCAAGCTGCTGACCTTTGTGTACCTGATTGGCGCGCTGATCCTGTTCACGCCGCTGATGGACATGGAAAAAGCCGCGACCCGCAGTGGCAACTACACCGCGCTGATCGACGTGACCGGCATGATTGCCGACAAGGAGCCCGCCAGCGCTGACAACATCGTCGGCAGCCTGCGTGCCGCTTTCGAGGATGAGAAGGTCAAGGGCGTTATCCTGCGAATCAACAGCCCCGGCGGCAGTCCGGTGCAGTCGGGTTACGTCTATGACGAGATCCGCCGCTTGCGCGGTCTGCATCCGGACACCAGGGTTTACGCGGTGATCTCCGACCTGGGCGCTTCCGGTGCCTATTACATTGCCAGCGCGGCCGATCAGATCTATGCCGACAAGGCGAGCCTGGTGGGCTCCATCGGTGTGACGGCGGCCGGTTATGGTTTTGTCGGGACCATGGAGAAACTGGGCGTCGAGCGGCGTACCTACACCTCGGGGGAGCACAAGTCGTTCCTCGATCCGTTCCAGCCGCAGAAACCTGAAGAAACGCAGTTCTGGCAGGGTGTGCTCGACACCACGCACCAGCAGTTCATCAACAGCGTCAAGAAGGGGCGTGGCGATCGGCTCAAGGACAAGGAGCATCCGGAGCTGTTCTCCGGCCTGGTCTGGTCTGGCGAGCAGGCGCTGCCGCTGGGGCTGATCGATGGTCTGGGGAATGCCAGTTCCGTGGCGCGTGATGTGATTGGCGAGAAAGAGCTGGTGGACTTCACTGTCCAGGAATCGCCGTTCGATCGCTTCTCGAAGAAGCTCGGTGCCAGTGTGGCCGAGCATCTGGCCATGTGGATGGGGTTTCAGGGGCCGTCGCTGCGCTGATTTTTTGGTGCTCGGTCTGGGGGTAACCCCGCCATTTGGATCCTGCACCGATTAACTGTAGGAGCTGGCTTGTCGGATCGCCGCACAGCAGCGAAGGCGGTGGGTCAGTCGACACATTTATCGCCTGGACGGACGCCTTCGCTGGCAAGCCAGCTCCTACAGGGGTTAGGCGTGTACCGATTGATTGTGGGAAACGCCGAACCGTCTGTAGGAGCCGGCTTGCTGGCGAAGGCGGTTTCATTGGCGCTGCATGGCTTGAGGTCGCTTTCGCTGGCAAGCCAGCTCCTACAGGGGGTGGTGTCTCAGGGGATTTGCACGCCTTCGGCCAGCAGCATGTCGATCAGCCGAATCAACGGCAGGCCGATCAGGCTGGTGGCGTCAGGGCCTTCGGTGCTTTGAAACAGGCTCACCCCCAGCCCTTCGGCCTTGAAGCTGCCAGCGCAGTCGTAGGGCTGCTCGGCGCGCAGGTAGCGTTCGATGCGCGCGATGTCGAGTGTGCGCATATGGACGGTAAACGGCACGCAATCGACCTGGCAGTCGCCCGTCTGGCTGTTGAACAGGGCCAGGCCGGTCAGGAAGGTGACACTGGCGCCGCTTGCGGCCAGAAGCTGCTCCCGGGCCTTGTCGAACGTATGGGGCTTGCCGATGATCCGGTCGCCCAGTACCGCGACCTGGTCCGAACCGATAATCAAATGGGCAGGATGGCTGTCGGCCAGTGCGCGGGCCTTGGCCTCGGCCAGGCGCTTGACCAGCTCGATGGCGGACTCCGGCGGGCGATGGCTTTCGTCGATGTCCGGCGAGCTGCAGGTAAACGGCAGCTGCAGGCGGGCCAGCAACTCTCGGCGATAAACCGAGCTTGAAGCGAGTAATAAAGGCAGCATGCGCATCTCCAAAGGGGAGGTGCGAATTCTAGCGAGGTGACCAAGTGACGGACAGGGCTGAATTTCCTTTGACATGCCCGGGGGCATCCCTATAATGCTGCGCCTATGTTGAATGACCCGATTCCACCTCACGTTGACCCGCGCAAATTGGCTGACCGTGGCACCACCCTTCAAGGTGAACTGCTGCTGGCCGATTTGGAGAGACTCTGCGACCCGCTTTCCGACACTGTCGGTACGGTGCAGGCTAAATTCGTTTTTGAACGAGATGAACGTAAGTCTGTGGTCATCCACAGCTTTATCGACACCGAAGTCAAAATGGTTTGCCAGCGTTGTCTTGAGCTGGTCACCCTGCCGATCCATAGCGAATGCAGTTACGCTGTGGTGAAGGAGGGTGCGAATACCCAGTCGTTACCGAAAGGTTATGACGTGCTGGAACTGGGCGAAGATCCATTGGATCTGCAGTCACTGATCGAGGAGGAGCTTCTGCTCGCCTTGCCCATTGTGCCTGCTCATCATCCGGAAGAATGCCAGCAGCCGGCGGGTCTCGATGAGCCCGAACCGAGCGAGGACGAGGTAACGCGGTCCAACCCGTTCAGTGTATTGGCGCAGTTAAAGCGTGACCCAAACGTTTAGGAGTTAATCAATTATGGCTGTTCAGCAGAACAAAAAATCCCGCTCTGCCCGTGACATGCGTCGTTCGCACGACGCCCTGACGGCAAGCACTCTGTCTGTAGAAAAAACCACCGGTGAAGTTCACCTGCGTCACCACGTATCGCCAGAAGGCGTATACCGTGGCCGTAAAGTGATCGACAAGGGCGCTGACGAGTAATCCTTGTCCGCTCAAGTCATCGCGATTGACGCAATGGGCGGGGACTTCGGTCCCCGCAGCATTGTTCAGGCCAGTCTTGCTTGTCTGAATGCCACGCCCTCGTTGCACCTGACCCTTGTCGGTCAACCCTCACTCCTTGAAGAATTGATCGCCAGCCAATCGGCTGTGGATCGCGCGCGCCTGTCGATTGCACCGGCGAGCGAAGTCATCACCATGGACGAAAAGCCGGCGCAGGCCTTGCGCGGCAAGCCTGATTCGTCGATGCGCGTGGCGCTGGAGCTGTTGCGCGACGGCAAGGTCCAGGCCTGCGTCAGTGCCGGCAACACCGGTGCGCTGATGGCCTTGTCGCGATTTGTGCTCAAGACCCTGCCGGGCATCGATCGGCCGGCCATGGTCGCGGCGATCCCTACGCAGAAGGGGTACTGCCAGTTACTCGACCTGGGCGCCAACGTCGATTGCAGCGCCGAACACCTGTTGCAGTTTGCGGTGATGGGATCGGTCGCGGCAGAAACCCTGGGTATCGTTCGTCCTCGGGTTGCGTTGCTGAACATCGGCACCGAAGACATCAAGGGCAATCAGCAGGTCAAGCTGGCAGCGACCTTGTTGCAGAGCGCCCGGGGTATCAACTACATCGGTTTCGTCGAAGGTGACGGTCTGTACCGCGGCGAGGCTGATGTGGTGGTGTGTGACGGGTTTGTCGGCAACATCCTGCTAAAATCCAGCGAAGGCCTGGCGACCATGATTGCCGGGCGCATCGAAGCCCTGTTCAGAAAAAACTTTGCATCAAAAGTAGTCGGCGCAATGGCGCTGCCGCTGATGAAACGGCTGCAAGCCGACCTGGCGCCTGCGCGGCATAATGGCGCCAGCTTCCTCGGGTTGCAGGGGATCGTCGTAAAAAGCCACGGCTCGGCCGGGGTCCAGGGCTTTCAGAGTGCCATTGCCCGGGCGTTGATCGAGATCCAGGAAAACCTGCCGGAACGGATTCACGGTCGTCTGGAGGATTTGTTGCTTTAGGCGTTTTCGGCGGACAATGCTTAAATGTGACCGCTCAGTTCAATTGGCCATCCAATTGTCAGTTTTCTTGCGTCCCAGGGCGGGACGTCAATTCTTCGGCGACAAGATCATTAGGGGCTTGTTACATGTCTGCTTCCCTCGCATTCGTCTTTCCGGGACAGGGTTCGCAGTCCCTCGGCATGCTGGCCGAGTTGGGCGCGCAACATCCGCTTGTCCTCGACACTTTCAAAGAAGCTTCCGATGCCCTGGGTTACGACCTGTGGGCACTGACCCAGCAGGGGCCGGAAGAACAACTCAATCAAACCGATAAAACCCAGCCGGCCATTTTGACCGCCTCGATCGCCTTGTGGCGCCTGTGGCTGGCTGAAGGCGGTGCGCGGCCGGCTTATGTCGCCGGCCACAGCCTGGGCGAGTACAGTGCCCTGGTGGCCGCAGGCAGCCTGAGCCTGGGCGACGCGGTGAAGCTGGTTGAGCGCCGCGGTCAACTGATGCAGGAAGCCGTTCCGGCCGGGCAGGGCGGCATGGCCGCGATCCTCGGCCTGGAAGACGCCGACGTGCTGGCGGCCTGTGCCGAAGCGGCGCAAGGCGAGGTGGTCAGCGCCGTCAATTTCAATTCCCCGGGCCAGGTGGTCATCGCCGGTGCCAAGGCGGCGGTCGAGCGCGCCATCGAAGGCTGCAAGGCCCGTGGCGCCAAGCGCGCCATGCCATTGCCGGTCAGCGTGCCGTCGCACTGCGAGCTGATGCGTCCGGCAGCCGAGCGTTTCGCCGACTCGATCGCTGCGATCGACTGGCAGGCACCACAGATTCCAGTGGTACAAAACGTCAGCGCCAACGTGCCGGCGGATCTGGAAACCCTCAAGCGCGATCTGCTTGAGCAGCTCTACAAGCCTGTACGCTGGGTCGAGTCGGTCCAGGCGCTGGCCGCCAGGGGCGCGACCCAACTGGTCGAATGCGGCCCCGGCAAAGTGCTGGCCGGCCTGAACAAGCGCTGCGCCGAAGGCGTGTCGACATCCAACCTCAATACCCCAGATGCTTTCGCTGCCGCCCGTGCAGCGTTGGCCTGAATCAGGAGAAGCTTGCATGAGTCTGCAAGGTAAAGTTGCACTGGTCACCGGTGCGAGCCGCGGTATCGGCCAGGCTATCGCCCTGGAACTGGGTCGTCAGGGCGCCATCGTTATCGGCACCGCGACCTCCGCTGCGGGGGCCGAGCGCATCGCCGCTACCCTGAAGGAAAACGGTATTCAAGGCACTGGCCTGGAACTCAATGTCACCAGCGATGAATCCGTCGCCGCTGTGCTGGCGAGCATCCAGGAGCAGTTCGGTGCACCGGCGATCCTGGTCAACAATGCCGGTATCACCCGCGATAATCTGATGATGCGGATGAAAGATGACGAATGGCATGACGTCGTCGATACCAATCTGAACAGTCTGTTCCGCCTGTCCAAGGGCGTTTTGCGCGGCATGACCAAGGCCCGTTGGGGACGAATTATCAGTATTGGTTCGGTTGTGGGTGCCATGGGCAACGCAGGCCAAGTAAACTACGCAGCCGCCAAGGCAGGTCTGGAAGGTTTCAGCCGTGCACTGGCGCGTGAAGTCGGTTCGCGTTCGATTACGGTAAACTCGGTGGCCCCAGGGTTCATCGACACCGATATGACCCGCGAATTGCCCGAAGCACAGCGTGAAGCCTTGCAGACGCAGATTCCGCTGGGTCGTCTGGGACAAGCTCAAGAGATCGCGTCTGTGGTCGCTTTTCTTGCATCCGACGGTGCGGCTTACGTGACTGGGGCTACAATCCCGGTGAACGGCGGGATGTACATGAGTTAAATGTGACGGATAGCTTCAAAAAAATGTCATACGAGCTGTCTAAAATCCGTTATAAAGCTGCAATCTATTTATAGGCAGAGGGCCACCGGGTCTGAGGAGTGAAGCTTTCAGTTGAAAAACTGAAAAGTCTTTCTATACACTTACCCACTGGCCAGCTGCCTGAATTTGTCCATTAGGAGTGAAAACAAGGTATGAGCACCATCGAAGAGCGCGTCAAGAAAATCGTTGCCGAGCAACTGGGCGTTAAAGAAGAAGAAGTGGTCAACACTGCTTCCTTCGTTGAAGACCTGGGTGCTGACTCCCTTGACACCGTTGAGCTGGTGATGGCTCTGGAAGAGGAATTCGAGACCGAAATCCCTGACGAAGAAGCCGAGAAGATCACTACTGTACAAGCTGCAATCGACTACGTTACCAGCCACCAGGCGTAACAGTTTGTAATCGTTGCTTGCTGTCATGGAAAAACCGCACTGCCATCACGGCGTGCGGTTTTTTCTTTAGGCCTGATGCAAAGTCGTCATTTGAAAAAGGAGAGTGCTGTGTCGCGTAGACGCGTCGTAGTCACCGGTATGGGTATGTTGTCGCCACTGGGCACGGATGTGCCGAGCAGTTGGCAGGGCATTCTGGCTGGCCGCAGTGGCATTGGTCTGATCGAACACACCGACCTTTCTGCCTATTCCACCCGTTTTGGCGGCTCGGTAAAGGGCTTCAATGTCGAGGAATACCTGTCGGTCAAGGAAGCACGCAAGCTTGACCTGTTCATTCAGTACGGTCTGGCCGCAGGTTTTCAGGCTGTTCGCAACGCTGGTCTGGAAGTCACCGACGCCAACCGCGAGCGTATCGGCGTGGCCATGGGCTCGGGTATTGGCGGTCTGACCAATATCGAAGAAACCAGCCGCACCCTGCACGAATCCGGCCCGCGACGGATTTCTCCGTTTTTCGTGCCTGGCTCGATCATCAATATGATTTCCGGGTTCCTGTCGATCCACCTGGGTGCACAGGGGCCCAACTACGCCATCGCCACGGCGTGTACCACCGGTACGCACTGCATCGGCATGGCGGCACGCAACATCATGTACGACGAAGCCGACGTGATGATTGCCGGCGGCGCCGAGATGGCGGCCTGCGGCCTGGGCATGGGCGGCTTTGGTGCCTCCCGTGCACTGTCGACCCGCAACGACGAGCCGACCCGCGCCAGCCGGCCATGGGACAAGGGCCGCGATGGCTTCGTGTTGTCCGATGGCGCCGGTGCGCTGGTGCTCGAAGAGCTGGAGCACGCCAAGGCGCGTGGCGCGACCATCTACGCCGAGCTGATCGGTTTCGGCACCAGTGGCGACGCCTTCCACATGACGTCGCCGCCGGCCGACGGTGCTGGCGCCGCTCGCTGCATCACCAACGCCTTGCGCGACGCGAAGATCAACAGCGATCAGGTCCAGTACATCAACGCCCATGGCACCTCGACCTCGGCCGGCGATCTTGCCGAAGCCTGTGCGATCAAGTCGGTGTTCGGTGATCACGCCTACAAGCTGGCGGTCAGTTCGACCAAGTCCATGACCGGTCACCTGCTGGGTGCGGCGGGCGCGGTCGAAGCGATCTTCAGTGTGCTGGCGATCAACAGCCAGGTGGCGCCGCCGACCATCAACCTCGATGAGCCGGACGAAGGCTGCGATCTGGATTTCGTGCCACACACCGCGCGCAATATGGAGATCGATGTGGTGCTGTCCAACTCCTTCGGGTTTGGCGGCACCAACGGCTCGCTGGTGTTCCGTCGGTTTGCCGACTGATGGACAGCTGGGTCGACGGTCAGCCGGCTGACGCTCTGTCGCTGAAGGATCGCGGCCTGGCTTACGGCGATGGTCTGTTCGAGACCATTGCCGTGCACAACGGCGCTCCGGTGCTGCTGGACCGGCATCTGGTGCGCTTGGTCAAGGGTTGCCAGCGCTTGGCGATCAACCTCGACCACAGTGCGCTGTGCACTGAGTTGGCGAGCTATGCCCAAGCGCTGGGGGAAGGCGTGCTCAAGCTGATCGTCACCCGTGGCGACGGCCTGCGCGGTTACGCACCGGATCCTTCGGCGCAGGCACGGCGCATTATGCAAGGCACCCCCCCCGCAGCGTACCCCGTGGCGAATGCGGAGCAGGGCGTGCGTCTGTTCGCCTGCTCGACGCGCCTGTCCAGGCAGCCCCTGCTCGCCGGGCTCAAACATCTGAATCGTCTTGAACAGGTCATCGCCCGTTCCGAGTGGCAAGACACCGAGCACGCGGAAGGTCTGATGCTTGACCAGGCCGGTCGTGTGATCGAAGGTGTGTTCAGCAACCTGTTCCTGGTGCGCGACGGGGTACTGATCACCGCCGATCTCAAGCGCTGTGGCGTGGCCGGCGTGATGCGTGCGGAATTATTGTTTCAAGCCGAGTCGTCGGGCATCCCCACGCAAATCACCGACATCAGCCTCGACCAGCTGCAATGGGCCGATGAAGTCTTTGTCTGCAACAGTGTGTATGGCGTTTGGCCGGTGCGCGCCTATGCAGCACTGAGCTGGCCGGTTGGGCCACTCACCCGTAAACTCCAAACCATTGCCCGCCTGCTACTGGATGCTTGATTCGTGAGACGTAAATTCTTGCTGCTGCTGGAAACCGGATTGGTTCTGGCGGGGCTGTGTCTGGGCGCTTCCGCCTGGAAAATCCATTCGGCGCTGCAACAGCCGCTGAATATCACCCGGGAAGAACTGCTGGAGGTGCCCAAGGGCACCACGCCGACCCGTACCCTTTATCGACTCGAAGCCGACGGCGTGATCAAGGACGCTTTCTGGCTGCGCGTTTACTGGCGTTTCAATCTCGCCCGGCAACCCTTGCACAAGGGCGAATACCGCATGCAGCCCGGCATGACCGTCGAAGGGCTGATCGAGTTGTGGAAGCGCGGGGACATCGTCCAGTACAGCCTGACCCTGGTCGAAGGGTGGAATTTCCACCAGGTCCGCGCAGCCTTGGCCAAAGCGGAAAAACTCGAACAGACCCTCGACGGTTTGAGCGATAACCAGGTCATGGAGAAACTCGGTCACAACGGGATTTTTCCCGAAGGCCGGTTCTTCCCCGACACCTATCGCTACGTGCGTGGCATGACCGACGTCGAGCTGCTGAAGAAAGCCTACGACCGCCTCGACGAAGTCCTCGCCAAGGAATGGGGGCAGCGCTCGGCCGACCTGCCGTACAAAGAACCCTATCAGGCGCTGATCATGGCGTCGCTGGTGGAAAAGGAAACCGGTGTGCCCCAGGAGCGCGGGCAGATCGCCGGCGTGTTTGTGCGGCGCATGGAAATGGGCATGCTGTTGCAGACCGATCCGACCGTGATCTACGGCCTCGGTGACCGTTACAACGGCAAATTGACCCGTGCCCATCTCCGGGAAGCGACCCCTTACAACACCTATATGATTTCCGGCCTGCCGCCGACGCCGATTGCGATGGTCGGGCGCGAAGCGATCCATGCCGCGCTCAATCCGGTGGCGGGCAACAGCCTCTATTTCGTTGCCCGGGGTGATGGCAGTCACGTGTTCTCCGATGATCTGGACGCCCACAACAACGCGGTGCGCGAGTTCCAGCTCAAGCGCCGCGCCGACTACCGCTCCAGCCCGGGACCTGCGACCGCGCCGGATGCGCTGGACGAGCAGATGCCGATTCCGGCCGCTTCGCCCAACATCGCCCCTGAGGCTTTGGAGCCAGTGCCGCCGCCAGCGCCTGCTCAAATGGCGTCACCCGACTCACCAGCGCCTGTCGATGAGCCGCCACAGGCGCCGTCACCCGCGCCGGCGCAACCACCCGCGGAAGAACCCGCTGCCGCACCCGTGCCCGAACCGGATGCGACCGCCCCGCAAAGCCCGCAATGACTCTGATTAAGGACTGCCTGTGACTGGCTTGTTTATTACCCTGGAAGGGCCGGAAGGCGCCGGCAAGAGCACCAACCGCGACTACCTGGCCGAGCGCCTGCGCGCCGCCGGTGTCGAGGTGGTGCTGACCCGCGAGCCGGGTGGCACGCCGTTGGCCGAGCGGATCCGCGAGGTGCTGCTGGCACCCGTCGACGAAGTCATGAACCCCGACACCGAATTGCTGTTGGTGTTCGCCGCGCGAGCCCAGCATCTGGCCGAGGTGATTCGCCCGGCGCTGGCCCGCGGCGCCGTGGTCCTGTGTGACCGCTTTACCGATTCGACCTACGCCTATCAGGGCGGCGGCCGTGGATTGTCGCTGGAACGCATCGCCGCCCTGGAAACCTTTGTCCAGGGCGACCTGCGCCCGGACCTGACGCTGATTTTCGATCTGCCGGTTGAAGTGGGCCTTGCCCGCGCCAGTGCTCGCGGTCGCCTGGACCGCTTCGAACTCGAAGGTCGGGCATTTTTCGATGCCGTGCGCAGTGCCTTTCTCAAGCGTGCCGAAGCGGACCCGGCACGCTATGTGCGGGTCGATGCCGCCCAGCCGCTGGCACAGGTCCAGCTGTCGCTGGATACCTTGCTCCCGCGCCTGCTGGAGTTGACCCGTGGCTGAAGCCTATCCGTGGCAGGACAGCCTCTGGCAGCAGTTGGCCGGGCGCAAGCAGCATGCCCACGCCTATCTGCTGCATGGCCCGGCCGGGATCGGCAAGCGCGCGCTGGCCGAGCGCTTGATGGCCAGTTTGCTGTGCCAGCGTCCGACCGCGCAGGACGCTTGCGGCGAATGCAAATCCTGCCTGTTGCTCAAGGCCGGCAGCCACCCCGACAACTACATCCTGGAACCGGAAGAAGCCGACAAGGCGATCAAGGTCGATCAGGTTCGCGAACTGGTCGGTTTCGTGGTCCAGACCGCGCAGATGGGTGGACGCAAGGTGGTGTTGATCGAGCCGGCCGAGTCGATGAACGTCAACGCCGCCAATGCCTTGCTCAAAAGTCTTGAAGAGCCGTCCGGTGATACCGTGTTGCTGCTGGTCAGCCACCAGACCAGTCGTTTGTTGCCGACCATCAAGAGCCGCTGCCAGCAGCAGGCGTGTCCGCTGCCCAGCGAGGCGATGAGCCTGGCGTGGCTGGCGAAGACCCTGCCGGACTGTTCGCCCGAAGAGCGCGTCGAGTTGCTGACGCTTGCCGCCGGGTCGCCATTGGCCGCGGTCAAGTTGCAGGCCCGGGGTGTGCGTGAACAGCGGGCGCTGGTGGTCGATGGCGTGAAGAAATTGCTCAAGCAGCAACAGTCGCCGACCCAGCTGGCCGAAGAATGGAAAACCATACCGCAGCTGCAGTTGTTCGACTGGTTCTGCGACTGGTCGAGCCTGATCCTGCGCTATCAGTTGACCCAGGATGAAGAAGGTCTGGGCCTGACGGACATGCGCAAGGTCATTCAATACCTGGCGCAGAAATCCGCGCAGCACAAAGTGCTTGCCATTCAGGACTGGATTCTCGCCCAGCGTCAGAAAGTGATGAACAAAGCCAACCTGAATCCGGCGCTGTTGCTGGAGGCGCTGTTGGTGCAATGGGCGTCCTTGCCTGGCCAGAAGTGACCGTTCGCGCCTAGACTCTGAACATCAGCCGTGGAGATCCGCATGAATGAAGCCGTCAATCCGGGGCCGCGCAACGGCATTTTGTCCCTGACGATCAAGGACAAGTCCGTGCTGTATGCGGCTTACATGCCGTTCATCAAGAACGGCGGCCTGTTTATCCCGACCAACAAAAGCTACAAGTTGGGCGATGAGGTCTTCATGCTGCTGAACCTTATGGATGAGCCGGAAAAAATCCCGGTCGCCGGCAAAGTCACCTGGATCACCCCCAAAGGCGCCCAGGGCAACCGGGCCGCGGGGGTCGGCGTCCAATTCAATGACGGCGACGATACCGCGCGCAGTCGAATCGAAACCTATCTGGCCGGAGCTCTCAAGTCCGACCGTCCTACCCATACGATGTAAGTTGCAGCCCTTTTATGCTCGTAGATTCCCATTGTCACCTTGATCGCCTCGACCTCGCCGCCCACGACGGTTCTCTGGATGCTGCGCTCGATGCCGCCCGTCAGCGCGGGGTCGGTCACTTTCTGTGTATCGGCGTCAGCGTCGACAACGCCGCCGACGTCAAAGCCCTGGCCGAGCGCTATGACGACGTCGACTGCTCGGTGGGTGTGCATCCGCTGGATGTGCAACCCGGTGCGGCGCCGGCGCTGGACTGGTTGCTGCAGGAACTGAATCACCCGCGCGTGGTGGCGATCGGAGAAACCGGCCTGGATTATCACTACGAACCGGAAGCGGCCAAGTTGCAGCAGGAATCGTTTCGTCTGCACCTGCAAGCGGCGCAGCAGACGGGCAAACCGGTGATCATTCACACCCGTGGCGCCCGTGCCGACACCTTGAGTCTGTTGCGTGAAGCGGCGCTGTCTCAGGCGGGCGTCCTGCATTGCTTCACTGAAGACTGGGACATGGCGAAGGCTGCGCTGGACATGGGTTATTACATTTCCCTTTCCGGGATTGTCACGTTCCGCAATGCGGATGCATTGCGCGACGTGGCGAGCAAGGTTCCGGCCGATCGCTTGCTGGTGGAGACGGACTCACCGTACCTGGCGCCGATCCCTTATCGCGGCAAGCCGAACCTGCCGCAGTATGTGCGGGAAGTGGCAGAGTTTCTGGCGATGTTGCGCGGTGAGCCCTATGAGCGGTTTGCCGAGCAGACTACGCAGAACTTCAAGCGGTTATTCCCGTTGGCGCATGTGAAATCGGTTTAGGTTTCAATGCCGCCTTCGCGAGCCGCCTCGCGCCCGCAAGGGTAAATCGCAGGCAAAAAAAACCCGGGTTCTGGGGGGTGAATCCGGGTTAAGACCATTAGGAGTAAAACAAAGGCACGCGGTCCGTTGGTACCTATATCGGCGCGACACTTGGGGGAGATGCCCCGCCGACAGTTGAAGTATTGATCAGTATTGCGCTGAGTCCAGTTTGGCAGGGCGGGTTTTTAAACAATTTTGGAATACGCCCGCTTCGGAAGGGTTCTCATCAACTCCAAAACTGCGTGAAATCATCATGAAACACAGATATGGTCGGATGATCCGTGCATTTTGGTGCAAGTTAGGCATAATACGCGGCTTCGAATTTTGACCCCTACAGACCTTTTCTTATGCATAAAGAACCTCGTAAGGTCCGTGAGTTTCGTCGCCGCGAGCAAGAAATTCTCGATACCGCGCTCAAGCTGTTCCTCGACCAGGGTGAAGACAGTGTCACCGTCGAGATGATCGCTGATGCCGTCGGTATCGGCAAAGGCACGATCTACAAGCACTTCAAGTCCAAGGCGGAGATCTATCTGCGCCTGATGCTCGATTACGAGCGCGATCTGAACGAGCTGTTGCATTCGGCCGATGTCGACAAGGACAAGGAGGCGCTGTCCCGGGCCTATTTCGAATTCCGCATGCGCGACCCGCAACGCTATCGGTTGTTCGACCGCCTGGAAGAAAAAGTGGTCAAGGGCAACCAGGTGCCGGAGATGGTCGAGGAACTGCACAAGATCCGTGCCTCGAACTTCGAACGCCTGACCCTGCTGATCAAGGGCCGGATCAGCGAAGGCAAACTCGAAGACGTGCCGCCTTACTTCCATTACTGCGCGTCCTGGGCGCTGGTGCACGGTGCCGTTGCGCTGTATCACTCGCCGTTCTGGAGCAATGTGCTGGAAGATCAGGAAGGCTTCTTCCAGTTCCTGATGGACATCGGCGTGCGCATGGGCAACAAACGCAAGCGCGATACCGACACTCCGAGCAGCTGAGCCATTCAGCAGCCTGATTGCGCCATGATTTAGCTACATGGCGCAGTACCTCAGGAATATACTCAGGCATAGGACTTGCTAAAACTTGATTTGTGAGTCAAGTTTTAGCAAGTCCGAACTTCCTTTTGCCGGAGTGATCCATGATCGTTGATCGTCAAGGCAGGCGTTTTCGCAACCTGCGTATCAGCCTGACTTCAGCCTGCAATTATGCTTGCACCTATTGCGTGCCCAATGGCAAGCGGCTGGTGGCTGCGCAGGATGAGCTGTCAGCCGAAGCGATGGCACGGGGCGTGGCCTATCTGATTGAAGCCGCAGGGATCGAGCGCTTGCGCATTACCGGCGGCGAGCCGCTGGTCAGCCCTAAACTCGAAGCCTTCATGACGGCTGTCGGGCAGATGGGCCTCGAAGACATCAGCCTGACCACCAATGGCCAGCTCCTGGCCAAGAAGCTGCCGCTGCTGGTGGACGCCGGCATTCGCCGCATCAACGTTTCCCTCGACACCCTGGATGCCAGTGCATTCCGCAGCATTGCCCGCGGCGGCGATCTGGCGACGGTACTCGACGGCATGGACCAGGCCAGCGCCGCCGGGATGAAAATCAAGGTCAACATGGTGCCGCTGCGCGGACAGAACCTCGATCAAGTGATGCCGCTGCTCGATTACTGCCTGGAGCGCGGCTACGAGTTGCGTTTCATCGAGCTGATGCGCATGGGCCACCTGGCCAGCGATTCCAATGCCTTCCTGCAGCAGTTCGTCAGCCTGCAGCAGTTGCTGAGCCTGATCGGCGAGCGCTACGAATACCTGCAGGCCGATGCGCCCGTCGACGCCACGGCAGTGCGTTACCAGATTCCGGGGCAGGGCCATTTCGGCGTGATCGCCAACGAAAGCGTGCCGTTCTGTCGGACCTGTTCGCGGTTGCGTCTGTCGTCGACCGGCTGGCTGCATGGCTGCCTGTCGTCGAGTAACCGGCACTATGTCGGTGATCTATTGGACAAGCCGCGTCATCAGGCATTGCCGGCGTTGCAGCGCTTGCTGGTGAAAGCCTTGGGCGACAAGCAGGAAGTGGCGTTCTCCGGTGGCGCGACCATCATGAAGATTATCGGCGGCTGATCCGCCTTCGCGGGCAAGTCGGATCGCCGCCCGCTCGCTCCTGCAGGACTGGCGCGGAAGCTGCATCCAACCCCCATTCGCCGGTTTTCCGTCACCGGCTTCTGGAGGGAAGGATGCGTAGCCTGGTTTTGCTGCTGGCCGTTTTGGTGCTCGGTGGCTGCATGAATGTCAGCGACCTGGCCGAAGGCACTCGCTACCACATGAGCGACGCGGGCCTGCTCGACCATAGCGACAGCCGCCGCGCCAATAATCTGCGCATTCAGCCCGACTCCTTCGTCTACATCGCCCAAGGCGCCTTCGCCCCCCCTGGCAGTGCCTATCCACGACCCAACGTGATCGCCGAAGTCGCCTTCGATGGCTTTATCGAATACTTTCCTATGGTACGCCGTGCCCGCGTTCCGGAAGGTCTCGACCAGGCCATGCGGGACGCCCGTGCCGCCGGTGCGCATTACCTGCTCTACACCCGCTTCGCCAAGGCTGACGACCGTATCGGCAACTCGGACGAATGGCTCGACCAGGAAGCCGTGGATCGACTCGGTATCGACAGTGGCGTCATTCAGATCATGTTGATCGAGACCAGCACCCAGTATTTGATTGATACTGCACGTATCAAGAGTCGTGGCGGTTTGCTGACGTTCCACGACACCAAGCCGGAAGACCTGATGGGCCCGCCGCTGGAGCAATATGCTCGCAGCTTGCTGGGACTCAGCGACCACTAATTCAAAAGGAGAACGCCATGAGTGGCCCGCAAAAAGCCAACGACCTGTTGGGGCAAATCCCCAAAACCAAAGGCTTGCCACCGGTCCACCTGTGGAATCCCGACTTCTGCGGCGACATCGACATGCGCATCGCCCGCGACGGCACCTGGTATTACCTGGGCACGCCGATCGGGCGCAAGCCGATGGTCAAGCTGTTCTCCACCATCATGCGCCGCGACGGCGATGACTACTTCCTCATCACCCCGGTCGAGAAAGTCGGCATCAAGGTCGACGATGCGCCTTTCGTGGCGATTGCCGTGGAGGTGGAAGGCGAGGGTGAAGCGCAGGTCTTGCGCTTTACCACCAATGTCGAGGAAACCGCCGAGGCCGGTGCCGAACACCCGATGCGCGTGGTGATCGACCCGGTGACGCAAGAGCCTGCGCCCTATGTACATGTGCGCACCAACCTCGAAGCCTTGATCCACCGCAATGTGTTCTACCAACTGGTGGAGCTGGCCGTGACCCGAGAGATCGACGGGCAGCGCTGGTTGGGTGTGTGGAGCGGTGGCAAATTCTTCCCCATCGGCCTCGAGCCTTAACACATAACCCTGTGGGAGCGGGCTTGCTCGCGAAAGCGGTCTGTCTGACATATACATGTTGGATGTGCCGGCGCTTTCGCGAGCAAGCCCGCTCCCACAGGTTATATGTCGTTCGCATAATCCAGGCACGGCACTTGACCTGTAGGAGTTGGCTTGCCAGCGAAGGCTGCGTCACTGACGTAACGCATAATCACTGATCTACGCTTGGACCCCCTCCCATCACCTTCCTGAAATATTCCTTGCCCGCCCCAACCCCTTTCGGTTATCACGTTGTACATGATTAGACAGGTACGATTTGACAAGAAACAACGGGTGGTCGACGAACTCATCCGGCGCATCGAAAGCGGCCTCATGGAGGACGGCTTTCATCTGCCGGGCGAGCATCAGTTGGCTCAGGAATTCAAAGTCAGCCGGGGCACGTTGCGCGAAGCCCTGGCCGAGTTGAAACGGCGCAACTACATCGCGACGCAAAGCGGGGTCGGCTCCATCGTCACGTTCGACGGGGTGATGCTCGATCAACGCAACGGCTGGGCCCAGGCCCTGGCCGACAGCGGGGCGCTGATCAATACCGAAGTGCTGCGGCTGGAGGCGGTGACCCGTCCTGACCTGCTGCCGCGTTTCGGCACCGACCAATTCATCACCCTCGACCGCCGACGTCGTTCCACCGACGGCAAGCTGGTCTCCCTCGAACGCTCACTGATGCCCGCCACCGGAGGCCTGGAAAGCCTGCCGCGGGTCGGCCTGATCGATAATTCCCTGACCATCACCCTGGCCGCCTATGGTTACATCGGTGATCGCGGCGATCAATGGATCGGTGCCGAACCCCTGAGCGCCGAAGACGCCGAATTGCTGGGCCGTGAGCCCGGTACGGTATTTCTCAAAGCCTTGCGCACTACCTATGACCGGCAAAACCGCTTCATGGAACAGGTCGAAAGCCTGCTCGATCCCGTGCACTTTCGACTGCACCTGCAATTTGGAAATACACAATGACTCTGCTTGACCGTGCCCTGGGCGCCTTTTATGGACTGGCCCTGGGCGATGCGTTGGGCATGCCCACGCAATCGCTGAGCCGCGCCGAGGTCAAGACGCGCTTCGGCGAAATCCGTGATTTGCAAGACGCCGGCCCGGATCAGCCGATCGCCGCGAACATGCCCAAGGGCTCGATCACCGACGACACCGAACAGGCGATTCTGGTCGGTCAGTTGTTGATCGATGGCGCGGGTCGGATCGAAGCGTCGCTGCTCGCGCAACGCCTGATCGAATGGGAAGCCGCGATGCAGGCCAAGGGCTCGCAGGATTTGCTCGGGCCGTCGACCAAGCGCGCGATCGAGATGATTCTCGCTGGCCATTCGGCGGAAGAGGCGGGGCGCTACGGCACCACCAATGGTGCGGCCATGCGCATCACGCCCGTCGGGATCGCGGCGGATGTCGCCGACCCTGAACCTTTCATCGATGCCGTGGTGCAGGCCTGTCAGGTCACCCACAACACCACGCTGGGCATTTCCAGTGCGGCGGCGGTGGCGGCGGTGGTCTCGGCCGGGATCAACGGCATGGACCTGGGCGAAGCCTTGAACCTTGGCCAGCAGATTGCCCTGCAAGCGGAAGGGCATGGCCACTGGGTCGCGGGCGGACGCATCGCTTCGCGCATCAGTTGGGCACGGACCCTCAGTGTCGACAGCGACAGGGCGATGCTCGCCGATTTGCTGTATGACGTGATCGGCACCTCGGTGGCCTCGCAGGAGTCGGTGGTGGTGTCGTTTGCCCTGGCCCAGCAAGTGGCCATTGGCGAAATGAACGCCTTCGAAGCGCTGTGCATGGCGGCGAGTCTGGGGGGTGACACTGATACCATCGCCGCGATCCTCGGGGCGATGCTCGGGGCCTGCCTGGGGTTGGAGATCTGGCCGGCGGCGATGATCGAGAAGGTCAAGGCCGTCAACCATCTGGAGCTGGAACCTCTGGTGCAAGGGCTGTTGGCCTTGCGCTGACAGGGCTGGCGCTTTCGCGAGCAGGCTCGCTCCCACAAGGGAGTGCAAACCTTAAGGTATACGCGGTCCTGTGGGAGCGAGCCTGTCGGATCGCCGCACCGTCGCGAAGGGCGCGCCGCGCGCTCAAATTTTTTCACCGCAATGGAACGCACGAATACGGCCAGGACCGCCGGGATGTTGTTTCGTCTTCCGACATTGCCCACAACCACAACAAAGGCAACAGGAGTATTTTTTTCATGCGTTCATCGACCGCCGGGCCAAGCGCCGGGCAACTGGAAACCCGGGGCATCGAACCGGTGCCGGAGGCGGAGTGCAACGGACATCCGCTGCAACTGTTCTGGGTCTGGTTCGCCGCCAACATTTCCATCCTCGGCCTGCCGCTGGGTGCGACTCTCGTGGCGTTTCGCGGCCTGGCGATCTGGCAGGCGGTCATCGTCGCGATCCTCGGCGCCGCCGGTTCGTTTGCGGTGGTCGGCATCATCTCCATCGCCGGCCGTCGGGGCCGGGCACCGAGCCTGACCCTGTCGCGAGCGATCTTCGGCGTACGCGGCAATATCGGCCCGACCCTGGTCTCGCTGATGTCGCGCCTGGGCTGGGAAACCGTCAACACCACCACAGCCGCCTTCGTGCTGCTGTCGTTGTGCTCGATCCTGTTCGGCTCGCCGGTGGAAGCCAAAAACGCACCGCTGCTGACGCTGGTGTTCATCGCGATTTTCGTGCTGCTGACGTTGTCGGTCTCCGGCCTCGGCCATGCCACGTTGCTGGTGATCCAGAAGTGGGCGACCTATGTATTCGGTGCGCTGAACATTCTGGTGGGCGGTTTCCTTTGCGCCACCATCGACTGGAGCGCCGTGTTCAACGCCACGCCGGCACCGCTGAGCGCCATGATCATCGGCATCGGCACCATGGCCGCCGGCACCGGCATCGGTTGGGCCAACGCCGGTGCCGATATGTCGCGCTACCAGCACCGCAGCGTCAAGGCCGTGCGCCTGGTGGCGTCGGCGGCGTTCGGTGCGGGGATCCCGCTGGTACTGCTGATCACCCTCGGCGGGCTGCTGTCGGTGGGCAACAACGACCTGGCCTCGGCCACCGACCCGATCGTCGCGATCCGCGACATGCTGCCGACCTGGATGGCCGTGCCGTACCTGATCACTGCGTTCGGCGGGCTGCTGCTGTCGAACAACCTGTCGGTGTACTCCGCCGGCTTGACCACCTTGACCCTCGGCCTGAAGGTCAAGCGCGTCTACGCCGTGGTGGTCGACATCGTCGCGATCTTCGCCGGTTCGATCTACTTCATGCTGATTGCGGACAGCTTCTACGGTCCGTTCATTACCTTCATTTCGTTGCTGGCAGTGCCAATCACGGCGTGGGTCGGGATCTTCGTGATCGACCTGATTCACCGTCACTACTACAGCCCCAAGGACCTGCTGGACGTCAGCCCGGGCAGCGCCTACTGGTACCACGGCGGCGTCGAGTGGCGTGCGTTCGGCGCGTGGGCATTGGCGATCGTGCTGGGTTTCAGCTTCACCACCATCGGCACGACGGCAGAAAACGTTTGGTTCAAGGGCGTCCTGTCCGATTCGTGGCTGGGACATAACGGCCTCGGCTGGATCGTGACCTTCGTGGTCGCCGGTGGCATTTACGCGGTACTCGGTGGGGCGAAGGATCGTCGCGCCGCGCGGGTCGAGAATGCTCATGCCTAGATTGCTGCACACCGGCCAGGTCATCATCGACCTGGTCATGGCCGTGGATAAACTGCCCCAGCCGGGCGGGGACGTGCTGGCGCAATCGGCCCGTTTCGAAGCCGGTGGCGGCTTCAATGTGATGGCTGCCGCCCAGCGTAACGGGTTGCCGGTGATTTACCTGGGGCGCCACGGCACCGGACGTTTCGGCGATCTGGCCCGTGAGGCCATGAACGCGGAAGGGATCCGCATCGGCATCGCTGGCCGCGCCGAGCGCGATACCGGACTGTGCGTTGCGGTGACGGACGCGTCGGCCGAGCGCAGTTTCATTTCCTATATCGGTGCCGAGGGCGAGTTGACCGCCGAGGACCTGGCGAGTGTGCTGGCCGAAGCGGGCGACTATGTCTACGTCAGTGGCTACAGCCTGTTGCATCGCGGCAAGGCGCAGGCGCTGGTGGATTGGGTGCTGGCGTTGCCGGGCGGGATCAAGGTGGTGTTCGATCCGGGCCCATTGGTGGATTCGCCGGATGCGCCGTTGATGCAGGCCTTGCTGCCGCGCATTGATCTGTGGACCAGCAACGGTGTCGAGGCGCTGGGATTTACCGGGGCACCGGACATCGGCGAGGCATTGAACCGGTTGGCTGAGCATTTGCCGGCCGAGGTGCTGACGGTGGTCCGCGATGGGCCGCAGGGATGCTGGGTCAGCCGGCGCGGCGAGCACCGGCATGTGCCGGGGTTCAAGGTCGAGGCGGTGGACAGCAATGGTGCCGGGGACGCGCATGCCGGGGTGTTTGTGGCCGGATTGGCGCAGGGGTTGTCGGCGGTTGAGGCGGCGCGGCGGGCGAATGCGGCTGCGGCATTGGCGGTGACCCGGTGGGGGCCGGCGACTTCGCCTGGAGCGGCAGAGGTGGATGCATTCATCAGCAAGTCCTCCGGCGCCTGATCTACCGCTTTCGCGAGCAGGCTCGCTCCCACAGGGTTCTGTGTCGACCATCCAAAACTGGTCAGACGCAGATCCACTGTGGGAGCGAGCCTGCTCGCGAAGGGGCCCTTGAATTCCACACAAACCAGGGCGTCAACCCGCCTTGCGCAACGCCTCGATCAACTCCTGCTTACGCATGCTCGACCTCCCCGGAATTTTCTTCTCCGAGGCTTCCTTCCTCAAACTATCCACAGTCTGGGTATCGCGCGAAGCCTTGCTGTTGCGCGAATGACCTTCACGAGTGGCCACTGCGCGTCGGGATGATTCCTTGCGATCTTCGGACTTGGCACTCGCCGGTTTCTTGCGTCCCGCCCCCCCTTTGCGCTCACCACCTCCCGACTGCTTGTTGACCGTCGCCCAGGCGCGAGCTTCTGCTTCATCTTTGGAGACACCTTTGTTCTCGTAGCTGTCTTCGATGTGCTCGGCTTTGCGCTTTTGTTCGGCGGTGTATTTGTCTTTACTTCCACGAGGCATGGGATTTCTCCTGCTGCTTGCAGAGTCTGTCAAACGGTTGCAGCCGCGCACGGCTGCAACCTGATTCGTCTTGTCAGGCGTCCAGCTTGCGCGCTGCTTCAACCCCGGCAGCACTGAGTTTTATCGGCAAGTTCAACGAATGCTCACCGTCCTCGTTGCAGACCACATGACCATGCTGAATCAATCCGCGGTCCTGCAGCGTGGCGAGGGCGCTGGCCACGACTTTCTCTCCCCGGTAATTGTCCAGGACCTCCTTGCCCAGCCCACTCGGGTGGGCGTGCAACAGGCGGGTCAGGACTTCTTTTTCAAGGTTTTTGTCGACGTTCATGCTTACCTCTTTATGCAGGTGGATAAGTCGCTCGCGTGGGCGAACTATTGGCTGGCACCGCCTTCGGAACCGGAACCACCGGTGGTGGTTTTCGAGCCGATGCCGGTGTCGGCGTTATCGGGTGTCCGGGTGTCCGGCTGGTTCATGCCACCTTGACGGCCCGCGTCGTTGCCCTGAATCCGAGGGTCGGTGCCGGTGGAGGGCGGCAGGCTGCTGTCGACGCCCGTGCCATTGGTGTTCATGGCGGGCGCGCTTTGGATTGCGGGTGCTTTCGAGCCTTCGACCGGGTTGGTCGGGCCGGTGCCGGAGGCAGTGTTGGCTGCGAAGGCGGCAGAGGACATCAGGATGGCGAGAGCGAGGGCGGACAACCTGGACGTGAGCATGCGGGTGTCTCCATTTTCTATTGAGAGTCCTTACTTGATATTGGTCCGCCGTCGATCCGGATTGGTGCCTGATGAACGACGAACGGTTCAGGCCTGCCGTCGCGCCGATCAAGTCTCCTGGCCAAAGGGATTTTCTAATGTGACGAGCGTCGCTTGTGGACTTAGTATGGCGTTTTCACTTTTGACGAAGGCACGTCCATGACCATTGAGATCCGCCCGGCGACCCCCAGCGATGCACCGCAAATCCTCGCGTTCATCACTGAGCTGGCCGACTATGAACGTGCCCGCCACGAAGTCATCGCCAGCGTCGCCGACATCGAGCGCAGCCTGTTCAGCGAAGGCGCCACGGCCCATGGTCTGATCTGCCTGCGCGACGGTTCGCCGATCGGCTTCGCGGTGTTCTTTTTCAGTTATTCCACCTGGCTTGGCAGCAACTGCCTGTACCTCGAAGACCTCTACATCACCCCGCAACAGCGCGGTGGTGGCGCGGGCAAGACCTTGCTGCGCCATCTGGCAAAAATCGCCTGCGCCAATGATTGCGGGCGGTTCGAGTGGAGCGTGCTGGACTGGAATAAACAGGCGATCGAATTCTATAAATCCCTCGGCGCGCAGCCGCAGGAGGAGTGGGTGCGGTATCGGATGGATGGGGCGGTGTTGCGGGATTTTGCACAGGGTAACTGAACACACGCGCCACGCTTAAAAGATCGCAGCCTTCGGCAGCTCCTGCAGATGCGGTGTACGTCGCGAAATCGCGCCCGAACACGATCCCTGTAAGAGCTGCTGACGGCTGCGATCTTTTTTTGTCTATTCCCATTATATGGGATGTGTATTTATATATTGAGATTTCTTCCTGTCCGGGTTTATAGTCCAGCTCACTCACTGCCAAAAAACAAAACAGGTGAATCGATGCTGGCGCAATTGATCGCGCTCGATTGGGGGACAACCTCATTACGTGCTTACAAACTGGGCCAGGATGGCCAAGTGCTCGAACAGCGCTCGCTGTCGTCGGGCATCATGCAGCTGCCCACAACGCCACGAATCGTCGCCGGCCGGGAATGCACCGATGGGTTTGAACTGGCCTTCGATGAGGCCTGCGGTGACTGGCTCGACGCGCAGCCCGATGTGCCGGTGATTGCCTGTGGCATGGTCGGCAGCGCACAGGGCTGGCGCGAAGCGGCCTATCGCGATACCCCGGCAAACGTCGCCAGTCTCGGCTCCTCCCTGCATACCCTGCGCAGTACTCGCGGAGTCGACGTGCACATCGTGCCGGGCGTTATCCAGCGCTCACCTTTACCCAATGTGATGCGCGGCGAAGAAACCCAGGTGCTGGGCGTGCTGCAAAACCTGCCATTGGATGGCGGCGACGATCTATTGATCGGCCTGCCGGGCAGTCATTCGAAATGGGTGCAAGTCGCCGACGGCTGCATCGTGCATTTCGATACCTTCATGACCGGTGAAATCTTCGCCGTGCTCAGCGAACACAGCATTCTCGGACGCACCCAGCAACGCGGTGCGCCTTTCGATGGCGCCGCCTTCGATCGCGGGGTGCAAGTGGCCTTGTCGGTGGATGGCGAGATCGGTCCGCTGTCGACCTTGTTCAGTGCCCGCAGCCTTGGGCTGACCGGCGAGCTGAGCGCTGGCGCGCAACCGGATTACCTTTCCGGCCTGCTGATCGGCCATGAGTTGGCGGCCTTGGCCAGCGTGCAGCGCCGGCGCCGCAACAGTGTGGAGCTGCCCTCGATCATCCTCATCGGCAACGCCCAACTGTGTACCCGCTATAGCCGGGCGCTCGACGCCTGTGGTTTCGCCCGGGTGGCCCTGGCCGAGCAGGCCACCGAACGCGGGTTGTGGCAGTTGGCGCGTGCCGCCGGACTGATCACCGCAAACCCATCCCGTTAAACCTGACTGGAGGTCTGACATGCTTAAACAAGCACTGGCGCAAAACGGTCTGATCGCGATCCTGCGAGGCCTGCGTCCACAGGAGGCGGCCGCCATCGGCGAAGTCCTTTATGCCGCCGGATTTCGCGTGATCGAAGTGCCGCTCAATTCCCCTGAACCGTACGACAGCATCCGCATCCTGCGCAGCACCTTGCCTGCCGATTGCCTGATCGGCGCGGGCACGGTGCTGACGCCGGAGCAGGTCGGGCAAGTGAAGGCGGCGGGCGGCCAGGTGATCGTCATGCCCCACAGCGATCCCAAGGTGTTGCGCGCGGCGAAGGCGGCGGGGTTGTTCCTGTCGCCGGGTGTGGCGACGCCGACCGAAGCCTTTGCCGCATTGGCCGAAGGGGCGGACGTGCTGAAGATGTTCCCGGCCGAGCAGATGGGGCCCGCCGTCGTCAAAGCCTGGCTCGCCGTACTGCCTGCCGGAACGATTCTGGCGCCGGTCGGCGGTATCACTCCGGACAACATGCAGGTGTTTATCGACGCGGGTGTCAAAGGCTTTGGCCTCGGTTCCGGGTTGTTCAAACCGGGCATGACGCCTGAGGACGTGGCGGTGAATGCCAAGGCCTATGTCGCGGCCTGGAAAGCCCTTCGCTAAGACTGTCTGGCGCTGCGAGCGCTGCATCCAATAAGAGAGACAACATGAAAATCACCAAACTCACCACCTTCATCGTTCCGCCGCGCTGGTGCTTCCTCAAGGTCGAGACCGACCAGGGCGTCACCGGTTGGGGCGAGCCTGTGGTCGAAGGCCGCGCCCATACGGTCGCTGCTGCCGTCGAAGAATTGTCCGACTACCTGATCGGCAAAGACCCACGCAACATCGAAGATATCTGGACCGTGCTCTACCGCGGCGGCTTCTACCGTGGCGGCGCGATCCACATGAGCGCGCTGGCCGGTATCGACCAGGCGTTGTGGGACATCAAGGGTAAAGCCCTGGGGGTGTCGGTCAGTGATTTGCTGGGCGGCCAGGTGCGCGACAAGATCCGCGTTTATTCATGGATCGGCGGCGACCGTCCGGCGGACACCGCGCGCGCGGCGAAAGAAGCGGTCGAACGTGGTTTCACCGCGGTGAAAATGAACGGCACCGAAGAGCTGCAATTCCTCGATTCCTTCGAGAAGGTCGACCTGGCCCTGGCCAACGTCGCCGCCGTGCGCGACGCGGTGGGCCCGAACGTCGGCATCGGCGTCGACTTCCATGGCCGGGTGCACAAGCCCATGGCCAAGGTGCTGATGAAGGAGCTCGATCCGTACAAACTGATGTTCATCGAAGAGCCGGTGCTCAGCGAAAACTACGAGGCGCTGAAGGAACTGGCGCCGCTGACCAGTACGCCGATTGCCCTGGGTGAGCGGCTGTTCTCGCGCTGGGATTTCAAGCGCGTGCTCAGCGAAGGCTACGTCGACATCATCCAGCCCGATGCCTCCCACGCCGGCGGCATTACCGAAACCCGCAAGATCGCCAACATGGCCGAAGCCTACGACGTGGCGCTGGCGCTGCATTGCCCGCTGGGCCCGATTGCGTTGGCGGCATGCCTGCAACTGGACGCGGTTTGCTACAACGCGTTCATCCAGGAACAGAGCCTGGGCATCCACTATAACGAGAGCAACGACCTGCTGGATTACGTCAAGGATCCGCGGGTGTTCGACTACGACAAAGGGTTCGTCAAGATCCCCAACGGCCCGGGCCTGGGGATCGAGATCAACGAGGAATACGTGATCGAACGCGCGGCGGTCGGCCACCGCTGGCGCAACCCGATCTGGCGCCATGCCGATGGCAGTTTTGCCGAGTGGTGATGCCCGTACGGTGATCGTTCCCACGCTCTGCGTGGGAACGCCGCCATGGACGCTCCGCGTCTGCTGTTGAAGCTGTGACGCAGAGCGTCACGGGATTAATTCCCACGCAGAGCGTGGGAACGATCATTGACTACGACCTCAACAAACATAAAAAGAGGCACCCCCCATGCAACCGCAAACCCTCACCGGGCAGGCGTCGTTGGTGACGCCCAGTCGCAAGCGTTTTTTCATCATGGTCCTGCTGTTCATCACCGTGGTGATCAACTACCTGGACCGCAGCAACCTGTCGATTGCCGCCCCGGCACTCACCAGCGAACTGGGGATCGATCCGATCCATGTCGGGCTGATCTTCTCTGCGTTCGGCTGGACCTACGCCGCCATGCAGATCCCCGGCGGCTGGCTGGTGGATCGCGTCCCGCCGCGGATTCTCTACAGCGTCGCGCTGCTGCTGTGGTCCATCGCCACGGTAATGCTCGGCTTCGCTGCCAGCTTCATCGCGCTGTTCGTCTTGCGCATGGCGGTCGGTGCGCTGGAAGCGCCTGCTTATCCGATCAACAGCCGAGTGGTCACCACCTGGTTCCCCGAACGCGAGCGCGCCACCGCCATCGGTTTCTATACCTCCGGGCAGTTTGTCGGCCTGGCCTTCCTCACCCCGGTACTGGCCTGGTTGCAGCACCGATACGGCTGGCACATGGTGTTTGTCAGCACCGGTGCGGTGGGCATTCTCTGGGCGGTGATCTGGTACGCGGTGTATCGCGAACCACGGGATTTCAAGGGCGCCAACGAGGCTGAAATCGAGCTGATCCGCGAGGGCGGCGGGCTGGTGGATATCCAGGCCGAGACGGCGAAAGCCAAGGCGAAATTCAGCTGGATCGACCTCGGCATCGTCCTGAGCAAGCGCAAGCTCTGGGGCATCTACCTCGGCCAGTTCTGCCTCAACTCGACGCTGTGGTTTTTTCTGACGTGGTTCCCGACCTACCTGGTGAAATATCGCGGCATGGACTTCATCAAGTCCGGCCTGTTGGCGTCGTTACCGTTTCTCGCCGCCTTCGTCGGCGTGTTGTGTTCGGGGTTCTTCTCCGACTGGTTGATCCGGCGCGGCTACACGGTGGGTTTTGCCCGCAAGTTGCCGATCATCGGCGGCCTGCTGATTTCCACCTCGATCATCGGCGCCAACTTCGTCGAGTCGACACCGCTGGTGATTGCCTTCCTCGCGCTGGCGTTTTTCGGTAACGGGCTGGCCTCGATCACCTGGTCTCTGGTGTCGACCCTGGCCCCGGCGCGTTTGCTGGGGCTGACCGGCGGGGTGTTCAACTTTATCGGCAACCTGTCGGCCATCACCACGCCCATCGTCATCGGTTTCCTCGCCACCGGTGATTCGTTCGCTCCGGCGATTACCTATATCTCGGTGCTGGCATTGATTGGCGCGCTTTCCTACATCTTGCTGGTGGGCAAGGTCGAGCGTATCAAGTTGTAGTTGCAGCCGTCGGGCGACCATAATGCCGCCCGTTCACTCGCTCAACGGTAAAGGCTGGATATGCAGGAAGACGCCCCGAAAATCGCCAAGGACGCCGCGCCGACCGGCACCCAGACACTGCTTCGTGGCCTGGGGGTGGTCCAGGCGGTGGCCAGTGGCGCCCGCGATCTCAAGGAAATCGCTCGGCTCATCGGCACTACGCGCAGCACCACCCATCGTCTGGCCAGCTGTCTGGTGGACGAGCGTTACCTGCGGGTGGTGCCGCAAATCGGCTATCTGTTGGGGCCCAAGCTGATCGAACTGGGTTTCCAGGCGCGCGAAGAACTGCCCTTGGTGACCCTGGCCGGGCCGTACCTGGATGAGCTGTCGGCATTGACCGGCGACACTATTCACCTGGCGATTCGTGAAGGCGACGAGGTGCTCTATCTGCACAAGAATCCGGGGCGCAACGGCCCGGAAATGCGTTCGCGGGTGGGGCATCGCATGCCGTTGGCGCGTACCGGGATCGGCAAGGCGCTGATGCTGGATGATACGCAGGAAGAATGGCAGCGGCTGTACGAAGTCAGCCTGCCGGCAGGTGGGAAAAATCAGTTCTGGCCGCAGCACCCCGAGCAGTCCTGGGCGCAGTTTCAGCAGCGCATGCTCGAGTATGTCGCGGGCGGCTACGCCTTCGACCTGGAAGACAACGAACCGTCGATTCGCTGTGTGGCGGCACCGATCCGCGATGCCAGCAAGCGCATCGTTGCCGGGATCAGTATCGCCAGTACCGTGCCCTATATGCCGCTGGAAAAAATGGCCGAGCTGATCCCCCTGATCAAAGGGGTTACAGCCCGGCTATCGGCGGAGTTAGGCCTGAAGGTTTAGATCTTCAATGTCGCCATGTCGATCACGAAGCGGTACTTCACATCACCGGCGATCATGCGGCTGTAAGCCTCGTTGATCTGGCGGATGTCGAGCATTTCGATGTCGCACGTGATGCTGTGCTCGGCGCAGAAATCCAGCACTTCCTGGGTTTGGGCAATGCCACCGATCAGCGAGCCGGCCAAGACGCGACGGCTCATCACCAGTTTGCCCGCATGCACCGGCGGCTCGACCGGTTCGATCAAGCCCACCAGAATGTGCACGCCGTCGAAACGCAGGGTGTCGAGGTAGGGATTGAGGTCGTGCTGCACCGGAATGGTGTCCAGCAGGAAGTCGAAATGACCGGCCGCGGCCTGCATCTGTTCGGTATCGGTGGACACGATCACGTGGTCCGCGCCCTGGCGGCGAGCTTCTTCGCCCTTGCTCGCCGAGCGGGTGAACAGCGTCACTTCGGCGCCCATGGCCTTGGCGAACTTGATGCCCATGTGGCCGAGGCCGCCCATGCCGAGAATGCCGACCTTGTCGCCAGCCTTCACCCCGTAGTGCTTGAGCGGCGAGTAGGTGGTGATGCCCGCGCAGAGGATCGGCGCGGCGCTGGCCGGGTCGAGTGTTGCCGGGATGCGCACGACGAAGTGTTCGCTGACCACGATGCTGTCGGAATAGCCGCCCATGGTGTTGCTGCCATCGATCCGGTCCGGGGTGGCATAGGTCATGGTCGGACCTTCGAGGCAGTATTGCTCGAGATTCGACTGGCAGGCTTCGCAGCTGCGGCAGGAATCGACCATGCAGCCGACGCCGACCAGGTCGCCGACCTTGTGTCGGGTGACGTTCGCACCGATGGCGGTCACTTTGCCGACGATCTCGTGGCCGGGCATCAGCGGATAAACGGCAATACCCCACTCGTTGCGTGCCTGGTGGATGTCGGAATGGCAGACGCCACAGTAGAGAATATCGATGGCAACGTCGTCGGCCCGAGGGCTGCGGCGCTCGAATTTCACGGGGGCGAGGGGAGTGGTGGCCGATTGGGCGGCATAGCCGATGGCGGTGTACATGAGGAACCTCGCAAAAGCGGTGACAGGTGAGGCGGCGCATTTTGAGCGCCGGGCCTGCCACCGGCCATGGCGATTCCTCCGGGTGTCATGCCTGATCCTCCGGCAAGTGCTGCGGCTGAGTCCCATTGGCCATCAGACCTGCGATGATGCTTTCATCCCGATTTCCGTGACTTTTTCCGTGAAGAGCTGCCCATGCTGTTGACCCGTCATCTCGATGCCAACGCCACCCTGGTTTCATTGATCCAGCCGCTGACCACTCGCGATGGTTTCGCGCCCACCCCATTGCCGGGTGTTCAGGTTCTGCGCGCCAGTTGTGATGTGGCCCGTGGTCCGCAGATCTACGAGCCGAGCCTGGTCATCATCGCCCAGGGCAGCAAACTGGCGTATCTGGGGCCGCGTACGCTGGAGTACGGCGCCGGGCATTATCTGATCCAGGCCTTGCCGGTGCCGTTCGAGTGCGAGACATTTTCGGCGCCAGATGGCCCGATGCTGGGCGTTTCCATCGCGATCGACCGGGTGTTGCTTGGCGAATTGGTATTGGCCATGGGGTTGGTGGCGGGACGCACGATTGCGGCGCAGACGCCGGAGTCCATGACCTCGGCGGTGCTCGACGATGCGATGCGCGGGTGTGTCGAGCGGCTGTTGCGTTGCCTGCACGATCCGCTGGAATGCCAGGTGATGGGACAGGCCCGATTGCGCGAGTTGTTGTTCGTCGCCTTGCGCGGGCCGCAAGCCGATGTGTTGCGGGCGCTGGTCGAGCAGCAGGGGCAGTTCGCCCGGATCGCGGCGTCGCTCAGTCATCTGCACGCCCATTACACCGAGCCGTTGAACGTCGAAACCCTGGCCGGTTGCGCGAACATGAGCGCGTCGACCTTTCACGAGCATTTCAAGCGCAGCACCTTGTTGTCACCGGTGCAGTATTTGAAGCGTTTGCGTTTGCTCAGGGCCCAGCAGTTGTTACTGGGCGAGGGGTTGGGCGTGGCGCAGGTGGCGCATCGGGTGGGGTATCAGAGCACGTCGCAGTTCAGTCGTGAGTACAAGCGCTACTTCGAGCGCAATCCCGGCGACGAACGCGCGGCCTGATCCACCGAAGATCCCTCCTACCCACCGCAAATCCCCCTGTAGGAGCCGGCTTGCCGGCGAATGCGGTGTATCAGCCTGCATTCCATGCGTCTGACCCACCGTAAATCCCCTGTAGGAGCCGGCTTGCCGGCGAAGGCGGTGTATCAGCCAGCATCCATGTGTCTGACACACCGCCTTCGCCGGCAAGCCGGCTCCTACAAGGGTTTTGTGGTGTGGCATGGATTGCAGGCAACAAAAAGGCCCCCGTTCCGGGAGCCTTTATTGTTCAACGATACGACTTACATGTTCGGATAAGTCGGTCCGCCGGAGCCTTCCGGCGCCACCCAGGTGATGTTCTGTGCGGGGTCCTTGATGTCGCAGGTCTTGCAGTGCACGCAGTTCTGGGCGTTGATCTGGAAGCGCTTCTCGCCGTCTTCTTTGGTCACCACTTCATACACGCCGGCCGGGCAGTAACGCTGGGCAGGCTCATCGTACAGCGGCAGGTTCTTGGCGATCGGGATGCTCGGATCGGTCAGCTTCAGGTGGCAGGGCTGTTCTTCTTCATGGTTGGTGCCGGAGATGAACACTGAGCTCAATTTGTCGAAGCTGAGCTTGCCGTCCGGTTTCGGGTAGTCGATCTTCTTGCAGTCGGCCGCCAGTTTCAGGCACGCGTAGTCGGGCTTGGTGTCGTGCAGGGTGAACGGCAGTTTGCCGCCGAAGATGTTCTGGTCGAGCCAGTTGAAGCCACCGCCGACGATCGCGCCGAACTTGTGGATCGCCGGGCCGAAGTTGCGGCTGGCGAACAGTTCTTCGTGCAGCCAACTGTTCTTGAAGGCGTCAACGTAGGTGGTCAGCTCTTCGGTGCCGTCTTTTTCAGCAAACAGTGCGTCAGCCACGGATTCAGCGGCGAGCATGCCGGACTTCATCGCAGTGTGGCTGCCTTTGATCTTGGCGAAGTTCAGGGTGCCGAGGTCGCAACCGATCAATGCGCCGCCTTTGAACACCATTTTCGGCAGCGAGTTCAGGCCGCCCTTGCTGATGGCGCGGGCGCCGTAGCTGATGCGCTTGCCGCCTTCCAGGTACTGCTTGAGCACCGGGTGATGCTTGAGACGCTGGAATTCGTCGAAGGGCGACAGGAAGGTGTTGCTGTAGGACAGGTCGACGATCAGGCCGACCACCACCTGGTTGTTTTCCAGGTGATAGAGGAAGGAGCCGCCGGTGTTCTCGGTGCCCATGATGTCCAGCGGCCAACCGGCGGTGTGGACCACCAGGCCTGGCTGATGCTTGGCCGGATCGACTTCCCAGATCTCTTTCAGGCCGATGCCGTAGTGCTGGGCGTCGGCCTCGCTGTCGAGGTTGAAGCGCTTGATCAGTTGCTTGCCGATGTGGCCACGGCAACCTTCGGCGAACAGCGTGTACTTGCCGCGCAGTTCCATGCCCGGGGTGTACAGGCCTTCTTTCGGGTGACCTTCGCGGTCGACGCCCAGGTCGCCGGTGATGATCCCGCGCACCACGCCGTTCTCATCGAACAATGCTTCCTGCGCGGCGAAACCGGGGTAGATTTCCACGCCCAGGTTCTCGGCCTGCTGGGCCAGCCAGCGGCACAGGTTGCCCAGGGAGATGATGTAGTTGCCTTCGTTGTGCATGGTCTTGGGCACAAAGAAGTCAGGGATTTTCTGCGCGCTGTCGGCGTTCTTGAGCACGAAGATGTCATCGCGGGCCACCGGGGTGTTCAGCGGTGCGCCGAGTGCTTTCCAGTCCGGGAACAATTCGTTCAGGGCGCGGGGTTCGAAGATCGCGCCGGAAAGAATGTGTGCGCCGACTTCGGAGCCTTTTTCGACCACGCAGACGCTGATGTCCTTACCGGCTTCAGCAGCCTTCTGCTTCAAGCGGCAGGCGGCGGAAAGACCCGCGGGGCCGGCACCGACGATGACGACGTCGAATTCCATGTATTCGCGTTCCACAGGTTATCTCCTACTCAAGGCTCAACAGTTTTTTTTCTAATTGGAGGTTTGGTGTCGCATCCATGAATGCCTGCTCGATGCAGGAAAAGGACAATCGATAACCCACCTTTCTCTCTAAGGTGGCGCATTATATCTACACCACTCTCAGCGTCCAATACAAACGTTTGTTTGAATCGGCGCAAAGCCAGAGAAATCACAGCCACGCGGCTTATGAATGGCCCATTTGGCGTATTGACCGGAATAGGTGTTCCGGTCAATATACGGGCGGTTTTGCGCTCGCCGTAGGCTGACTATTGGTTTCAAGAGCACCTCTAAAGACAGGGCGATGGCCGTGCAAGGTGAAGCGTTGCGACTCCAGGGGCGCAGTTTACACGCCGCGTTAATGAATGACTCGTCAGTCACCACTGATCAACGGTCATCCACCTCGTGAGCAAGGTTCACCCGATTACACCTGCCAGCGTTTTTAGAGGTGCCCTTGCGCCGATGAGCATCAAACCGCCAGGTTCGCCTAGGCGACTTTCTTTTCACCGGAGAGTAACGAGGAATCCATGAAGGTTCTTGTAGCTGTCAAACGCGTTGTGGATTACAACGTGAAAGTTCGCGTCAAGGCGGACAATTCCGGCGTCGACCTCGCCAACGTCAAGATGTCGATGAACCCGTTCTGCGAAATCGCAGTGGAAGAAGCCGTACGCCTGAAAGAAAAAGGCGTTGCGACTGAAATCGTCGTCGTCTCCATCGGCCCGACCACCGCTCAAGAGCAACTGCGCACCGCGCTGGCTCTGGGTGCCGATCGCGCCATCCTCGTCGAATCCGCCGAAGATCTGACTTCCCTGGCCGTTGCCAAGTTGTTGAAAGCTGTTGTCGACAAGGAACAGCCGCAGCTGGTGATCCTTGGCAAGCAAGCCATCGACAGCGACAACAACCAGACTGGCCAGATGCTCGCAGCATTGAGCGGCTATGGTCAGGGCACGTTCGCATCGAAAGTCGAGATCAGCGGCGACACGGTTGCCGTGACTCGCGAAGTCGACGGCGGCGCGCAGACGGTTTCCCTGAAACTGCCGGCCATCGTCACCACCGATCTGCGTTTGAACGAGCCGCGTTACGCGTCCCTGCCAAACATCATGAAAGCCAAGAAGAAGCCTCTCGAAGTGCTGACTCCGGACGCTTTGGGCGTTTCCACCGCCTCCACCAACAAGACCGTGAAAGTCGAAGCGCCAGCTGCACGCAGCGCGGGTATCAAGGTCAAGTCGGTGGCTGAACTGGTCGAGAAACTGAAAAACGAAGCGAAGGTAATCTAATCATGACTATCTTGGTAATCGCTGAACACGACAACAAAGTAGTGGCCCCAGCCACGCTGAACACCGTGGCCGCTGCTGTCAAAATCGGCGGCGACGTGCACGTACTGGTTGCAGGCCAAGGCGTTGGCGCGGTGGCTGAAGCCGCTGCGAAAATCGCCGGCGTAGCAAAAGTGCTGGTGGCCGACAACGCCGCCTACGCTCACCAGTTGCCGGAAAACGTCGCTCCTCTGGTAGCAGAGCTGGGCGCTGGCTACAGCCACATCCTGGCTGCCGCGACCTCCAACGGCAAAAACATCCTGCCGCGCGTTGCCGCCCAGCTGGACGTTGACCAGATCTCCGAGATCATCTCGGTAGAAAGCGCCGATACCTTCAAGCGCCCGATCTACGCCGGTAACGCCATTGCTACCGTTCAGTCCAACGCTGCAGTGAAAGTCATCACCGTGCGTGCTACCGGTTTCGACCCGGTGGCTGCTGAAGGTGGTTCGGCATCGGTTGAAGCCGTTGCGGCTGCCCACGACGCTGGCATTTCCAGCTTCGTTGGCGAAGAACTGGCCAAGTCCGATCGTCCGGAACTGACCGCTGCCAAGATCGTCGTTTCGGGCGGTCGCGGCATGCAGAACGGCGACAACTTCAAACACCTGTACGCCCTGGCCGACAAGCTGGGCGCTGCCGTCGGCGCTTCCCGCGCTGCGGTCGACGCAGGTTTCGTACCCAACGACATGCAGGTCGGTCAGACCGGCAAGATCGTTGCTCCACAGCTGTACATCGCGGTCGGTATCTCCGGCGCGATCCAGCACCTGGCCGGCATGAAAGACTCCAAAGTGATCGTTGCGATCAACAAGGACGAAGAAGCGCCGATCTTCCAGGTGGCCGATTATGGCCTGGTGGCGGATCTGTTCGAAGCGATCCCTGAGCTGGAGAAGCTGGTTTAATCCAGCGGCTTCACTTATAAAGAGCCCGACCTTTTGGTCGGGCTTTTTTTTGCTTTTTATGATCGTTCCCACGCTCTGCGTGGGAACGCCGCCATGGACGCTCTGCGTCCGCTGTTGAAGCTGTGACGCGGAGCGTCACGGGATGCATTCCCACGCCGAGCGTGGGAACGATCTTTAGTGCTTCTGTAGGAGCGAGCTTGCTCGCGATGGATTCGAGTGCGCCGCGTTTATGCAGAATGAACGCGTCATCGTTAAAGACCATCGCGAGCAAGCTTGCTCCTACAGTTCGTGCAACCAAGTGGAGTGTGTTGCCATGAATCTGCGTCTTGTATGGAGCTTGCTGGGATTGGCGTTGTTGCCGACGCTGACGGTTGCCGCGGGCAAGTGCGAACGCCTGGTAGTCACCGGCAGCCCGGACGCGCCCCCTTACCTGTGGCAAGACCCGCAGCACCCCAAACACCTGATCGGCGCCAGTGCCGATCTGTTGCAGCAGGTGGCGGGGGAGTTGGGGATCAAGGTCGACCTGCTGTACGCCGGCAAACGCGCCCAGGCCCTGGACGAAGTGCGCAGCGGGCGCATGGACATGCTGGCCGATGCGCCGTTGACGGTCAGCGGGCTTGAATCCCTGGATTACATTCATCCGCCGTTGCTGGAAAACGACTATCTGGTCTGGACCCGAAAGGACTCGGCACTGGTCTATAACGAAGTGCAGGACCTTCACGGTCATCCCGGCGCCTTGTCGGAAAAGGCGCGCTTGACCCCGGCATTCGGCACCTTCGCCGAACAGCATTTGACCCTCGCGCGCACGGCCAACCTGACCCAGAGCTTTCAGAAATTGCTGTTGGGCGAGGTGGAATTTGTCCTCGCCGGCCGCTACTCGGGCATGGCCGCCGTACAGGCATTAAGCATGGTCAACGACCTGGTCGCGCGCGCCCGGCCCGTCGACAAACCCGGTCTGTTCCTCGCGGTCTCCCATAACTCCGCCTGCAACGATCCGTGGTTACGCGGACAGCTGGCTAAAAAGATGACAGAATTGCTCGCGTCCGGACTGGCGCAAGCCGCATTGCAGCGCAATGTCGAGCGCTGGAAGCTGCAGCAGCAACGACCCGCCAGTACCCCAAAACAGTAGGGATTTTTAGTGAGTATTCGACCTCTTTTCGCTGCCCTGGCCGTTCTGGCTCTGGCGGGTTGTGCAGCCGATCCGGCGCCGAATGAACAAATACGCCTGACCGAACAGGCGCTTGTACAAGCAAAAGCCGTGGGTGCCACCGCCGACGACGTGCCTGAGTTGAAACTGGCCGAAGAAAAATTCAACCGTGCCCAGGGCGACATGGCCGATCAGTCCTATCGACATGCGCGCATGCGGGCCGAACAGGCCGAGCTGGACGCGCGCCTGGCCGAAGCCCGGGTCCTGACCCGCAAGAGTGAAGAACAGTTGAACGTGCTCAATACCCGTATCACCCGCTTGCGCAAGCAACTGGGAGATGCCCAATGAGCCTCGATAGCAAAGTACTCGGCGGTTTGCTCCTGATAGCCTGCGCCGGCCTTCAGGGTTGTGCCGGTCAGCACAGCGAGGCCGCGTTGCAGCAGGCGGGCGTGGATTTCCAGAAGGTCAAGGAAGACTCCAACGTACTGCGGATCGCGCCCAAGGACGTGATCCGCGCCGGTGAGTCCCTGGCCCGCGCCGATCGCCTGTCCAGTTACTGGGGCAGCGGATCCGACGTGCAGCATTACGCTTATCTGAGCCAGCGCTACAGCGAAATCGCCCGTGAGCACACCAACCAGGTGCTCAACGAAGAGCGCGCGGCGAAGCTCGAACTGGAGCGTCAGCGTCTGCAACTGGCCCTGCGCGAATCCAAATTGCTCAGCGTGCAACAGCAGGGCAAGTGGCTTGAAGAGCAGATTCTCGCGCTGGCCACCACCCAGACCGACCGTGGCTTGGTGATGACCCTGGGCGACGTGCTGTTCGATACCGGCGAAGCGGAGTTGAAAAGTTCGGCCAACCGCGTGGTGTTGAAGATCGTGCAGTTCCTGCAGCTCAACCCCAAGCGCGTCGTGCGCATCGAAGGCTACGCCGACAGTACCGGCGGCAAGCAGGAAAACCTCAAGCTGTCCCGCGACCGTGCGCAATCGGTGGCGAACGTACTGATGGACCTGGGAATTGACGACAAGCGCATCCAGGTCGAAGGCTACGGCGACGAATACCCGGTGGACGCAAATGCCTCGGAACGGGGGCGCGCGCAGAACCGTCGGGTGGAAATTGTGTTCTCCGATGAAAATGGCCAGCTTGGCGCTACCCGCTAATCAGTAATCCGGTAGGAGCCCGCTTGCTGGCGAAGGCGTCCGCATGAGCGCTTCAAGGCTCAAGGCCGCCTTCGCTGCGGTGCGGCGATCCGACAAGCCAGCTCCTACACCAGCACCTGCACAGTGCCCACAACCCGGTCTGCCTGCCAGTGCCGGGTTTTTTTGCGCCTGACAATCGTTCGCGCCATGCCAATAAAGCAGTACAGATTTTGCTGACACTGCACTGTACTGTCGACTATTGTGGCAACTGTCCCCGTACACTTCTAAACTGTTCCGGTATTGTTTCACACAAGAATAAAATGCCCGTGAAATCGAGTGCTGCGTCATGACCAATCTCTTGCTTTACCAACGTATTGCTCAACAACTGGCCGAAGACATCCGCCGGGGTGTCTATCAACCGGGGGAGCGCGTGCCTTCGGTACGCAAGATGAGCTCGCAGCTCAACGTCAGCCATGCGACGGTGTTGCAGGCCTACGCCAATCTCGAGGATCAGGGGCTGATCCGTGCCCGGCCGCAATCTGGCTACTACGTGCACCAGACCCCCGCGCTGACCGCGCCGACGCCGGACATCGCCAGGGTCGAGCGTCCCGGCCTGGTCACCCGCAGCAGCATCATTCAACAAGTGCTGGTCGAATCCCGCCGCGAGGGAGTGTTTCCCTTGGGCGCAGCGGTACCGAGCGTCGATTATCTACCGGTAAGGGCGCTGCACCAGCAATTGGCCAAAGTCACCCGTTTCCATAGTCCGCGGGCGTTCAGCTACATGTTCAGCCCCGGCTTCGAACCCTTGCGGCGCCAAGTGGCGATTCGCATGCGCGATGCTGGCGTGGTGGTCGATCCCTCGGAAGTGGTCATCACCCACGGCTGCGTCGATGCCTTGCAGATGTCCCTGCGCGTCCTGACCCGGCCGGGCGACTTGATCGCCGCCGAGTCGCCGACCTACTACGGTTTGCTGCAGCTGGCTGACCTGCTGGGCCTCAAGGTCATCGAGATTCCCAGCGATCCGGCGACCGGCATGAGCCTCGAAGCCCTGCAACTGGCGGCCAACCAGTGGTCGATCAAGGCGCTGGTGCTGACCACTCGTCTGAGCAATCCGCTGGGCGGCACCATGCCCGAAGAGCGCCAGAAGCAACTGCTGCGACTGGCCTCGGATTTCGATATCCAGGTTGTCGAGGACGATATCTATGGCGAACTGATGTTCGAGCAGGGCCGCACCAAAGCGCTCAAGGCCTACGACCGGCTGGATCGGGTGATCTATTGCTCGAGCTTCTCCAAAACCCTGTCGCCGGGCGTGCGGATCGGCTGGATGATCGCCGGCAAGTACCAGCAGGAAATCCAGCGCCTGCAGACCTTCAGCACCCATTCGGCCTGCAGCGTCACCCAGATGGGCATTGCCGCGTATCTGGAGAACGGTGGTTACGACCGGCATTTGCGCTACATCCGCCAGGAGTACCGCAAGAACCTCAGCGCCTTCCAGTTGGCGGTGCAACAGCATTTTCCGGAAGGCACGCAGATGACCCGACCGACCGGCGGCTTCATTCTGTGGGTCAGTTTGCCGGGAAGGGTCAATACTCAGGAACTGCATGTGCGCGCCTTGCAACAGGGCATCAGCATCGCGCCAGGGCTGATTTTCAGTAACACCGAACAGTTCAATCACTGCATTCGGCTGAACTGCGGCATCCCCTGGAACCGGGAAGCCGAGCGTGCATTGATGACCCTGGGCATGCTCGCCACCCAGCTCTGCCAGGAGATGGCCGGCGGTTTTTGACGGGGGGACAGGCTGTGCTTGTCTTGTTGCGTGCAACAGGCCAGCATATGACTCCTGCCGTTTGCGCCGTTGGGTCCATGAAAGCGATTTTCCCTGCCGTGTGGCTTTCGATATGCCTGCTGATGACTGTTCAGGCAGAAGGCATCATGGCAGCTCCCGTCCAGGAAAAACCGGCAGCCAACGCCCCCTCGAAACAACCGGCACCGACCAAAAAAGCCGCAGCGGTCAAAAAGAAAGCGGCCAAGGTGAAAAAACGCGCGCCAATTGCTGCCAAGTCCAAACCCGCCAGCGAAGTGGTGAAGACCAAACTTCCTTCGGCCCACCTGGATTTGAGCCTGCCCGAGGAGATGGCCGAGGAACTGAAACCCATCGGTTCGGTACCCTTGCCACGGCGCGACCCCGTATTGCCGCAAATGTTCGGCGACAAGGCCGGCAGCTCACCGTTCCAGCTCAACGGAAGGCTGATCAGTAACGAAATGCAGTTGCAACTGCGTAACGAAGAGCGCCGGGAAGTCGAAGGCGCTGCGCTGGAATTCGAATTCAAACGGTAATTGCCGCCATCTGTGACCCGTTGGCCAGACACTTTGTCGGAGACTGGTCAGTCACGTTCGTTTGAGCGAAAAAACCGGATCCAGGTAATTTAAAACGACCGTTTTAGCGGTTACCCTGTGCCTCGTCTTTAACCCATCGCCCGTCGCGAGGAGCTCGTCGTCATGAAATGCCGTGAAGGCTGTGGCGCCTGTTGCATTGCCCCGTCCATCAGTTCAGCGATTCCCGGCATGCCCAATGGCAAGGCCGCGGGAGAACGCTGCGTTCAACTCTCTTCAGAAAACCTGTGCAGTATTTTCGGCAAGGCGGAACGTCCCGCCGTGTGTTCGGCATTTGCAGCCGATGTCGAAGTGTGCGGAAGCAGCAGTGAGGAAGCGATCAAGTTGCTGGGATGGTGGGAGCAAATGACGGCGGCGTGATGGGGTCAACGAACGGAACTTCAACAATAAGGAATAAGATTATGGGTTCGCTGCATCGTATGGCTGTGCTCTGTGGGTTGACGGTTGTGCTGGCTACATCGGTCGCCCAGGCCGAAGACTGGAAAGTCGCCAAGAACGAAAACGGGATCAAGATCTCTCTCAGTGAAGTGGCTGGCTCCGATTACAAGGCTTACCAGGGCGTCACCCTGATGAAGACCACCATTGCCAAACTGCGTGCATTGCAGGAAGACCTGCCAGGCACTTGCGCCTGGATTCATGAATGCAAGAGCCTGAAGTTGCTCAAGCACGAAGGCAATCAGAGCTGGACCTACACCCAGTTCAATACGCCCTGGCCGGTTACCCCGCGTGACTCGGTGATGCATGTCACCACCGTCGAGGGCGCCGATGGCAGCCTGACCCGCAAACTCGAAGGCGTTCCAAAGTACCTTCCTGAAGAAAAAGGCTTTGTGCGGGTCACCAAGGTCGACGGTTTCTGGAAGTTCGTGCCCAAGGGCGACCAGGTCGAAGTGATTTATCAGGTGCACACAGAGCCGGGCGGCAGCATTCCGTCGATGGTGGCCAACAAGTTTGTGGTCGATGCACCGTTCAATACCTTGAAAGCCCTGAAAGAACGCGCCGAGAAGTAGCAACAGGCTTGTCGGATTGCCGCACCGCAGCGAAGGCGCCCTGACAGCGCCGACCTGCTCTTGCGGATGTACCTCGATCCCCTGTAGGAGCTGGCTTGCCAGCGAAGAGGCCCTTCCAGTCGACATCATTGTTGTCTGAAAGGACGCCTTCGCCAGCAAGCTGGCTCCTACAAGGTTGCGCCATGCCTGATCCCCTGTAGGCGCAGCGGCCACTATTTTGTATCCAGATATACGTTGCACAAAATTTTCACAAAGCCTCCAAGACAATTCGCCCCGCGCCGCGCATACCGGTCAGTAATCAATGGCAATGCCGCGGACGATCGTGCAACATTTGCGCACCGCGCAAGCCCCGGGGCCGAGAACCTGGCCAACAGAGGGCAAGGCGCCGCTGTATTTTTGAAACTTCAACTTCCAATGGGTCCTAAAACGACATGGCAAACCCGGACGCCCTGAGTCAGCAGCGAGCTTCTAGTCGCCTGCTGCAACCGACCGTCAAATCGCATCTGGCCTACACGCTGCTGTGTGCCCTGGTCATGATGGTCATGTTCACCCTGCTGCGCGTCGCGCTGCTGGTCTACAACCGCGAGATGATGCTCGACACGCCGGCCTCGACCTTTTTCGAAGCGTTCACCAACGGTCTGCGTTTCGACCTGCGACTGGTGGTCTACTTCAGCGTTCCGCTGGTGCTGGCGCTGTTCAGTGCCCGGGCCATGGCTGCCCGCGGGTTCTTCCGTCTCTGGCTGACCGTCGTCTCGAGCATTGCATTGTTCCTCGGCCTGATGGAGATGGACTTCTACCGCGAGTTCCACCAGCGCCTCAACGGCCTGGTCTTCCAGTACATCAAGGAAGACCCGAAAACCGTGGCCAGCATGCTCTGGTACGGTTTTCCCGTGGTTCGCTACCTGCTGGCCTGGGTCGTGGGCACCGTGATCCTGACCCTGGCGTTCAAGGGCGCCGACCGGGCCACCCGTCCCCGCGGCCCATTCAGCGGCGGCAGTGTCAGCACACGCCAGATCGCCCCATGGTACTCTCGCATCGCGGTGTTCGTGGTCTGCCTGCTGGTCTGCGTAATCGCTGCCCGTGGCACCCTGCGTCAGGGCCCGCCGATGCGTTGGGGTGACGTCTACACCACCGACTCCAACTTCGCCAACCAGCTGGGTCTCAACGGTACATTGTCGCTGGTCGCCGCGGCCAAGAGCCGGATGTCCGAAGACCGCGACAACATCTGGAAAGCCACGCTGCCGCAGCCGCAGGCCCAGCAAATCGTGCGTGACCTGCTGGTGATGCCGGATGACAAGCTGGTGGATGCCGAGACTGCCGCCGTGCGTCGCGATTACACGCCCCCGGCCGACAAGACCCTGCCGATCAAGAACGTCGTCGTGATCCTGATGGAAAGCATGGCCGGTCACTCAGTGGGCGCGTTGGGTGCCCCAGGCAATATCACGCCATACCTCGACAAGCTGTCGAAGGAAGGCCTGCTGTTCGACCGTTTCTTCTCCAACGGCACCCATACCCACCAGGGTATGTTCGCCACCATGGCCTGCTTCCCGAACCTGCCGGGTTTCGAATACCTGATGCAAACGCCTGAGGGCAGCCACAAGTTGTCCGGCCTGCCGCAATTGCTCAGCGCCCGTGACTACGACGACGTGTACGTCTACAACGGTGACTTCGCCTGGGATAACCAGTCGGGTTTCTTCAGCAACCAGGGCATGACCAACTTCATTGGTCGTAACGACTTCGTCAATCCGGTGTTCTCCGATCCGACCTGGGGTGTGTCCGACCAGGACATGTTCGACCGTGGTCTGGTCGAGCTCAAGGCGCGGGAAAACGGCAAGCCGTTCTATGCACTGCTGCAAACCCTGTCCAACCACACGCCATACGCCTTGCCGAGTCCCTTGCCGGTCGAGCGCGTTACCGATCGCGGTAGCCTGAACGAGCATTTGACCGCCATGCGCTACTCGGACTGGGCGCTGGGCCAGTTCTTTGAAAAGGCCCGCAAGGAGCCGTATTTCAAGGAGACGCTGTTTGTCGTCGTGGGTGACCACGGGTTTGGCAACGAGCGTCAGATCACCGAAATGGACCTGGGCCGCTTCAACGTGCCGATGCTGTTCATCGCCCCGGGCATCCAGGAAAAATTCGGCCAGCGTGACCACACCGTGGGCACCCAGATCGACATCGTGCCGACCATCATGGGCCGGATCGGTGGCGAAGTGCGCCATCAGTGCTGGGGGCGTGACCTGCTCAACCTTCCCGAAGGCGATACCGGTTTTGGTGTGATCAAGCCGTCGGGCAGCGAGCAGACCACGGCCATTATCACGGCCGACCAGATTCTGGTGCTGCCGAAGGACAAGGACATGGCGCCGAAGATGTACCGCTATGAATTCGGTGCTACGCCGCACGCCGAGGTCATTGCGGATGCGCCGCGAACGGCGGAGCTGAAACTCAAGCTCGAAGCGTTCCTGCAAACGGCAACCAAGAGCCTGATCGACAACACCGCCGGTGTGGTCGACGGCAAGCCGGACGGAATAGTCGAAGCGAAATAAAAAAGAGGCCCTGAAAAGGGCCTCTTTTTTTTGTCTGTTAAACCTTTATATCTTGCCCAGCAACAGCAGGATCAACAGCACCACCAACACCACGCCGATGATACCCGACGGCCCATAACCCCAACTTCTGGAGTGCGGGAAGACCGGTAAACCACCTACCAGCAGGAGGATCAGGATAATGATCAGAATTGTGCCCATGTTTATTTCCTTGTTGGAAGTGTTCTGGAACTACCTGGCGTTTAACGCTCAGCCGTGATGCTATAAACCAGGCTGCTTAACAAATCCGACTGTTGCACTTGAAGGAAAATTCCAAGTTTTTTTAATGTTTTTCGAAGATAGGCTTATTTCGTTTTTACTCCATTATCGGGTTGCGGGCACTTCCACGGTTTGCCTGAGCCATTCAGCAATCTGATGGAGTGTGGGTCGGGCAATGTCCTTCGCTACACTCGACACATCTTCCCCGGAACAACAAGGCTGTTTGCTATGCAAAATCGCATGATGATCACTGGCGCAGGCTCAGGCTTAGGTCGCGAAATCGCGCTGCGCTGGGCGCGTGAAGGCTGGCAACTGGCCTTGTCGGATGTCAGCGAGCCCGGTCTGCAAGAAACCCTGAAACAGGTTCGCGAAGCCGGCGGCGACGGTTTCATCCAGCGTTGCGATGTACGCGATTACAGCCAGTTGACTGCCTTCGCCCAAGCCTGCGAAGAGAAGCTGGGCGGCATCGATGTCATCGTCAACAACGCCGGCGTTGCTTCGGGCGGGTTCTTCAGTGAGCTGTCCCTGGAGGACTGGGACTGGCAGATAGCAATCAATCTGATGGGGGTCGTCAAGGGCTGCAAGGCCTTCCTGCCACTGCTGGAAAAAAGCAAAGGCAAGATCATCAACATCGCATCGATGGCCGCGCTGATGCAAGGCCCGGCCATGAGCAACTACAACGTCGCCAAGGCGGGCGTGGTGGCCTTGTCCGAAAGCCTGCTGATCGAACTGGCGCAGCAGGAAGTCGGCGTGCATGTGGTGTGCCCTTCATTTTTCCAGACCAACCTGCTTGATTCCTTCCGGGGCCCGACGCCGGCCATGAAGGCCCAGGTTGGCAAGTTGCTGGAAAGCTCGCCGATCAGCGCCGCCGACATTGCCGACTACATCTATCAACAGGTCGGCGCCGGTGAATTCATGATTCTGCCCCATGAGCAGGGTCGCATGGCCTGGGCGCTCAAGCAGAAGAACCCACAACTGCTCTACGACGAAATGACGGTCATGGCCGACAAGATGCGCGCCAAGGCCAGGCAAACCGCAGGCTGAACTTGCCCCTGGGCATCACCGTCGCTAGGGTGGCCGCAACCGGCCATCCTCACGAGACGTTTGCATGCTTAATTACCTGTGGTTTTTCCTTGCCGCGCTGTTTGAAATCGCCGGCTGCTTCGCCTTCTGGGTGTGGCTGCGCCAGGGCAAGAGTGCCTGGTGGATAGTGCCGGCGTTGCTCAGCCTGACGCTGTTTGCATTGCTGCTGACCCGTATCGAAGCGACCTATGCCGGTCGCGCCTATGCCGCTTACGGTGGCATCTACATCATTGCGTCGATTGGTTGGCTGGCGGTGGTCGAGCGGATTCGTCCGTTGAGTTCGGACTGGGTCGGCGTGGCGCTGTGCGTGATCGGAGCGAGTGTCATCCTGTTCGGGCCGCGCTTTTACGCATCCTGACAGATCAGTCCTACAGCGCCGCTGATTTGTCAGGCCTTTCCTACGCCGGCTTGCTGCTTGCGTTGTAGGGAAGGACTGATTTACCGCCGTCGCATTGAACACCCGCCGTGGGCCGGGCATCTTCAGGGTCACCTCATCCTGAAGGACCAATACCATGCTTGTACTCAGTCGCGTTGTGGGCGAATTGATATCTATCGGTGACGACATTTCCGTGCGAATAGTGGGGGTCAACGGCGGCACGGTGCGCTTCGGCGTCGAAGCGCCGCAGAACGTCGAAGTGCACCGGTCCGAGGTCTACGAACGCATCCAGCTCAAACTGCCGAAGAAGAAAAAACAGGCGCGCTGAAGGTCTCAGTCGAACAGATGCTTGGGCACGTCGTGCTTGAGCATCAACTGGCATTGCTCGCTTTCCGGGTCGAAGACAATCAGTGCCTGCCCCTTGGTCAAGGCCTGGCGTACACGCAGCACGCGGGTTTCGAGCGGGGTGTCATCACCGTTGTCGGTACCGTCACGGGTGACGAAATCCTCGATCAGGCGGGTAAGGGTGTCGACTTCAAGTTGGTCATGGGGGATCAGCATGGGCACCTCGGCTAAACAATGGCGGGATGCTACGGCGAATGATCGATTGCGGCTAGCCTGGGCTTCATGTGTTGCCTGATCCACCGCTTAAGGCGGTAGATCAGGCACCCAATGTCTTAAGGCAAAAATCAGCTCTCCGACCGCTGCCCCACCAGGCTATCCACCGACGGCACCCGGGTATCGCTTTCCATCTGCGTGTCATGTTCGATCTGGTGACTGAACCTGTCCAGCGACCCCTTCGCAGGCTGGGCATCGCTGGCGAACACTGGCGGGCTGAGGATATAGGCACCCAGCAACCGACTGAGCGCGGCGAGGCTGTCGATGTGGGTGCGTTCGTAGCCGTGGGTGGCGTCGCAGCCGAAGGCGAGCAGGGCGGTGCGGATGTCATGGCCGGCGGTCACTGCCGAGTGCGCATCGCTGAAGTAATAACGGAACAGGTCGCGGCGCACCGGCAACTCATTGTCACTGGCCAGGCGCAGCAGGTGGCGCGACAGGTGATAGTCATAAGGCCCGCCGGAATCCTGCATCGCCACGCTCACGGCGTGCTCGCTGGAATGCTGGCCCGGCGCGACCGGCGCGATGTCGATGCCGACGAATTCGCTGACATCCCAGGGCAGCGCCGCCGCCGCGCCGCTGCCGGTTTCTTCGGTGATGGTGAACAGCGGATGACAGTCGATCATCAGCTCTTCGCCGCTGTCGACGATGGCTTTCAGCGCTGCCAGCAGTGCAGCAACACCGGCCTTGTCGTCGAGGTGACGGGCGCTGATGTGCCCGCTTTCAGTGAACTCCGGCAACGGGTCGAAGGCGACGAAATCGCCGACGCTGATCCCCAGGGAGTCGCAATCGGCACGGGTGGCGCAATAGGCGTCCAGACGCAACTCGATGTGATCCCAACTGATCGGCATTTCATCCACGGCGGTATTGAAGGCGTGCCCGGAAGCCATCAGCGGCAATACGCTGCCGCGGATCACCCCGTTATCGGTAAACAGGCTGACCCGGCTGCCCTCGGCAAACCGGCTGGACCAGCAACCGACCGGGGCCAGGGTCAGGCGGCCGTTGTCCTTGATCGCGCGAACCGCGGCGCCGATGGTATCCAGGTGCGCGGACACTGCCCGGTCCGGGCTGTTCCTCTTGCCCTTGAGCGTGGCTCGGATGGTCCCGCGCCGGGTCATTTCAAAGGGGATGCCAAGCTCTTCAAGGCGTTCGGCGACGTAGCGCACGATGGTGTCGGTGAACCCGGTCGGGCTGGGAATGGCGAGCATTTCCAGCAGGACTTTTTGCAGGTAGTTGAGGTCTGGTTCGGGAATTTTGCTGGTCATGGGAACTCCTGATGAGTTGAGCGCTGATCGTTCCCACGCTTCGCGTGGGAATGCAGCCAGGGACGCTCTGCGTCCCACAAGCGGACGCGGAGCGTCCGGTGAGGCATTCCCACGCAGAGCGTGGGAACGATCGTGAGGGGGAGCGTCAGGCCGCCGGCTGACTATGGGGAAACAACAAATCCACAAACCGCTCCGCCGTAGGCTGCGGCTCATGGTTGGCCAGGCCGGCGCGCTCGTTGGCTTCGATAAACACATACTCCGGCTGATCGGCCGCGGGCACCATCAGGTCGAGTCCGACCATCGGAATATCCAGCGCCCGCGCCGCACGCACTGCCGCATCGACCAGGGTGGGATGCAGGATCGCCGTGACATCCTCAAGCATGCCGCCGGTATGCAGATTCGCCGTGCGCCGTACGAACAGATGCTCGCCCGCCGGCAGAATGCTCTCGTAGTCGTAGCCTGCGGCCTGCAGGGTGCGCTCGGTCTCATGGTCCAGCGGGATTTTGCTTTCACCACTGGTGGCCGCCTGGCGCCGTCGACTCTGGGCTTCGATCAGCGCACCGATGGCATGCTGACCGTCACCCACCACTTCCGCCGGTCGGCGGATCGCGGCGGCGACCACTTCGAATCCGATCACCACGATCCGCAGGTCGAGCCCTTCGTGGAAGCTTTCCAGCAGCACGCGGCTGTCGAACTGGCGGGCCGCCTCGATGGCTTGCTGGACCTCTTCGATGGTCCGCAAATCCACCGCGACCCCTTGACCCTGCTCGCCGTCCAGGGGTTTGACCACCACCCGTTCGTGCTCATCGAGAAACGCCAGATTGTCGTCCGCGTTACCCGCCAGCTGTTGCGCCGGCAGGTTCAGGCCGGCCTTTTTCAACGCCTTGTGGGTCAGGCTCTTGTCCTGGCACAGCGTCATGCTGATGGCACTGGTCAGGTCGCTCAAGGATTCACGGCAACGCACCCGACGGCTGCCATGGATCAGGGTGAACAGGCCGGCCTCGGCATCATCGACCTGCACGTCGATGCCGCGCCGATGCGCTTCCTCGACGATGATCCGCGCATACGGATTGAACTCGGCTTCGGGGCCCGGGCCAAGGAACAGCGGTTGATTGATGCTGTTCTTGCGCTTGATGGCGAAGGTCGACAGGTTGCGAAAACCCAGCTTGGCGTAAAGACTTTTCGCCTGGCGGTTGTCGTGCAGCACTGACAGGTCCAGGTAACTCAAGCCGCGGCTCATGAAATGCTCGATCAAGTGCCGCACCAGTACTTCACCGACACCCGGTCGCGAACATTGCGGGTCGACGGCCAGGCACCAGAGGCTGCTGCCGTTTTCCGGGTCGTTGAACGCTTTGTGATGATCAAGGCCCATGACGCTGCCGATGATCGCGCCGCTGTCCTCATCTTCGGCCAGCCAGAATACCGGTCCGCCCTGGTGACGGGGGGTCAGCAGACTCGGGTCGATCGGCAGCATGCCGCGCAGCTGATACAGCCGATTGATCGCCGCCCAGTCCGCATCGCTCTGGGCCCGGCGAATGCGAAAACCGCGAAACACCCGGGTGGACTGCCGATAATCGCTGAACCACAGACGCAAGGTGTCGGACGGGTCGAGAAACAGTTGTGCCGGCTCCAATCCCAGCACTTGCTGGGGCGCCGCGACGTAGAGCGCAATGTCGCGCTCGCCCGGCTGTTCGTTGAGCAACTCCTGGGCGAGGCTTGCCGGGTCGGCAAAGGTGTGGCCGATCAACAACCGGCCCCAGCCGCAATGCACGGCGATCGGCGCCGCACCCAATTCGCTGCCGTCTTCGGCCAGGCGCGCCTGCAAGCGTTCGTAGGAGGGCGCCTGACCGCGCAACAGGCGTTGGCTATAAGCCGTGGCATGGGGTTTCATCGATCAGATTCCTTGTTCACTGAGCCACAGGTTCAGGGCCGCCAATTGCCACAGCTTGGAGCCGCGCAACGGGGTCAACTGTCCTTGCGGATCGGTTAGCAGGCGATCGAGCATCTGCGGCTTGAACAGGCCGCGATCCTGGCTGGGATCGAGCAGCAGTTCACGCACCCAGTTCAGCGTGTCGCCCTGCAAGTGCTTCAGGCCAGGGACCGGGAAATAACCTTTTTTGCGGTCGATTACTTCACTGGGAATCACCAGCCGCGCCGCTTCCTTCAAGACTTGCTTGCCGCCGTCCGGCAATTTGAATTTGCCCGGCACCCGGGCCGACAATTCCACCAGGCGGTAGTCGAGGAACGGCGTGCGCGCTTCCAGGCCCCAGGCCATGGTCATGTTGTCGACGCGTTTGACCGGGTCGTCCACCAGCATCACCGTGCTGTCCAGGCGCAAGGCCTTGTCCACCGCTGCATCAGCGCCGGGCTGGGCGAAATGTTCTTTGACGAAGTCACCCGCAGCGTCATTGGCGGTCAACCATTTCGGCTGCACGGTGGCGGCGTAGTCGTCGTAGCTGCGGTCGAAAAACGCATCGCGATAGGCGGCGTATGGATCGGCGGCGCCGTCGACTTGCGGATACCAGTGGTAACCGGCAAACAGTTCGTCTGCGCCCTGGCCGCTCTGCACCACCTTGCAGTGCTTGGCCACTTCCCTGGACAACAGGTAGAAGGCGATGCAGTCGTGGCTGACCATCGGCTCGCTCATCGCACGGAACGCTGCGGGCAGTTGCTCGATGATCTCTTTTTCGTCGATGCGCAGTTGATGGTGCTGCGTGTTGTAGTGCTTGGCGATCAGGTCCGAATACTGGAACTCGTCGCCGCGCTCGCCGCCGGCATCCTGGAAACCGATGGAAAAGGTCGACAGGTTTTCCACGCCGACTTCCCGCAACAGCCCGACCAGCATGCTCGAATCGACACCGCCGGACAGCAGCACGCCGACATCGACCGCCGCCCGTTGACGGATCGCCACCGCATCGCGGGTGCTGTCGAGCACCCGGTCGCGCCAGTCTTCGAGGGTCAGGTCCATCTCGTCGGCGTGGGGGCCGTAAGGCAGGGTCCACCAGGTTTTCTGCTCGGTGGTACCGTCCGCTTCGATGCGCATCCAGGTCGCCGGTGGCAGTTTTTCGATGCCCGCCAGCAAGGTGCGCGGCGCCGGGACCACGGCGTGGAAGTTCAGATAATGGTTGAGCGCCACCGGATCGAGGATCGGGTTGATGTCGCCGCCCTTGAGCAACGCCGGCAGGGACGAGGCGAAGCGCAGGCGTTGGCCGGTGCGCGACAGGTACAGCGGCTTCACGCCCAGACGGTCACGGGCGATGAACAGGCGTTTGGCATCGCGCTCCCAGATGGCGAAGGCGAACATGCCATTGAGCTTGGGCAGCAATGCTTCGCCCCAGGCGTGATAGCCCTTGAGCAGCACTTCGGTGTCACCGCCGGAATAGAAGGCGTAGCCCAGGCTTTCCAGCTCGGTTCGCAGTTCCGGGTAGTTGTAGATGGCGCCGTTGAAGGCCAAGGACAAGCCCAGTTGGTTGTCGACCATCGGCTGCGCCGAGCCGTCCGACAGGTCCATGATTTTCAGGCGCCGATGGCCCAGGGCTATCGGCCCTTGGGCCTGGAAGCCCCATGCGTCAGGGCCGCGAGGGGCCAGGTGATGGGTGATTCGTTCAACGGCTGCAAGGTCCGCAGGTTGATGATCAAAGCGTAACTCGCCAGCTAATCCGCACATAAAGTCCTTACCGGTTTTTCCGTTGGGGAGGGTCAAGCGATACCACGCAAAAAATGCGGGTACTCAGAAACTGACCCGTGTGATTACCGGTAGTTTTAGATCGATAAGTTATAAGAGGGAGTTCCCGGACGAATGGCGGATAACAGAACCGTGAATCGGAGTGGTGGTAAATAGTGCTGCGATCCATAGGAGTAGTTGTTCGGATACCCTGAAATCCGACCCGATATCCGAATTATCATTTGCTTTTCCAACGCACCAGAATGGACGCATCTGAATGCAATAAGGATATTGCTCATGTCATCTACACCCAAGGTAACGCCTTCGGTCGTGCCATTTACGCCCGCGCAGCGCACCGAAGCGTTGGTGGAACATACCGCTGACCTGGACAAGGCGCAGGTTCTGCAGCAGTCCATGCCCGACTGGTTGGCCGGCGCCGATCTGACTGTCGTCCAGGCTTTGAAAGCATCGTTCGAACAGCGCGAACTGACCTACGCCAAGGCCGCAGCGGTACTCGAAGCGCTCAAGCCGCTGGATGTGTTCTGCAAGGAACAGCTCACCCGCGTGCTCAAGGAGAAATGGACGGTCGATTTCGATGTTGAGCGCGACACCCTGGACATCATCAAGAAAACGATCCCGGCAACAGGACTGTTCCCGACCGACTACCGAGTAATGGAAACTGTTTCGTCTCGGAGCCTGCTGCACGCGGCCATGGAGAACTTCACCTCCGGCGAAGCTCAAAGTGGCGGTCTTCCTGAAGACTCATTGATTCGGATCGATGCGCAACCCCAGTCGGGTACTGCAATGACCCCGACGAAATTCGCGACGCTCTGTCGCAAACTCGACCTCGGCGCCCGCTATCAGCAACACATCGCCACGACGATGGCATTACCGAACGGGCCTGACGCCAATCGTGCCTCCGGCGCTGACATCCGGCGTTTGAAGTTGCTGGATTTGCAAGTCGCGGTACACATCGCTTACTTGAAAAAGCACATTGGTGCCGCTGTTTACCCGATGCTGCTGAGCGTGATCGCACAGGATCTCCCGGCAGCACAAACCAAGGACGCGGTTTTCGACGGCAAACCGGTGATCTGGCAAGGCTTGATGATTCATGACGCCTGCGTCTGTGGGGCGCTGATATTCACTAACGCCTCTATCGACACCGAGCCGCAAGCCAAGTGCGTGGTTTACCTGCCGAACGACCCCGGGCGGCCGTTGTATGAGTACGCCTCCCTGGATGACTTCAAGTCCTACCTTGCACTGCAGCTGCAAATCAAAAGCTACAGAACATTCTTCGCCGGCCAATTCCTTCCCGGCCATGATCAAACCGATTTTTTCAGCGCGTTTGACGAAGACAAGATCCTGGGCACGCTGACCGCTACGCCAGCGGCGTGCCTTGCCGATTTTTTCTTTGGCGCTTTTATCAGCAAAACCCAACGGGATGCGCGAGTCCTCGCGGTCCCGACCGCAGACGTCGATGAGGCTCAGCGGCAGAAAACCATTCAGAGATTGCTCGATGGAGGCCTGTTGTTGTTGAACGCTGCCTCATTTTTCGTGCCGGTGCTGGGTCAATTGATGGCCGCTGTCGCTGTCATCGACATCGTCAGCGAGGTGTATGAAGGGGTGGAGGACTGGACGCACGGCGAGCGGAACAAGGCGTTGTCGCATGTGCTCAATGTTGTCGAAAACGTTGCGCAGATGGCGGCATTTGCGGCGGGCGGCAAGCTGGCGTCGGCCGCCTTCCGTCGTGGTGTGAAAGAGCAGGCGGCGTTTTTTGACGGCTTCGAAGCGGTGACCCGCGCTGATGGCACGTCAAAACTGTGGAAACCCGACCTTCGACCCTATAAGCAGACCTCCCCATTGCCAGAAACGTTGCTGCCTGATGCGCAGGGGATCTACAAGGACGGCGAACACAGCTCAATCGTCATGGATGATGCGGCCTACCGCGTCTCCCACAATGTTGCGAAACAAGCGTGGCAGATAAAGCATCCCGTGCGCCAGGATGCATTCGAGCCTGCCATCGAGCAAAACGTCGAAGGTGGCTGGCGACATGTCCATGAGCATGCGCATGAATGGCCCGACAACGGATATGCATTGAAACGAACGGCGCCACGTTTGAGCAGTTTCTCCCATGACGAGCTGTCGCACGCGGCCGACATCACCGGGATCACGCCTGCCGAGCTGTACCGACTGCATGAAAGCAACCACAAGCTGCCGCAGCGGCTTAATGATTGTATCGAGCGCTTCAGGCTGAACCGGCGCATCACCGACCTGATCGCGGCAATGGAACGGGGAGAGACCGCGAATACGGATTTTGTACAAGAGCAACTGCATACACTGCCCCGGCTGCCCGGCTGGTCCGCAAAGCGCTTCATTGAAGTGCGCGATGAAAAAAATCTGGTCGTATCCCGCTTCCCGAAGACGGTGCCGCGTGGTGAGGACGTCAAGCCTGTGCAGGTGTCTCAGGCGCAGCTGAGCGCGGGACAGCTGCTTGATACCGTCATCGGTGGCCTCGACGCAAAAGAAGTCGCAGCGATCGTCGGTTCCACGACGACCGGGTCGAAGCCAGGGCTGCTGGCGACTAAAATCGCCGGCACCTTGAACAGTGATCGCCGGCCGCTGCTGGAGTGGCTCTATAAAACCTATGATGGCGAGGCGACCGGCGATGTGGCGACACTGCGTGAATACGCCGCCGACGTGCCCATCCGAGTGTGTCAGGAGCTGCTGGATAGCGCCTCCGGCAGGGACCGCAGTTTTCTTCGTGACCGCAGATTTCCGGGCATGGGGTTGGCGCAGCAGGTCGCGCAAGCGCAGTCCGCGATAAGGCTCGACCGTGCGCTGACGGGTTTGCATCTACCGCAACTGGCCAATGCCGACACCGATACCCTGGCCCTCAGGCTGATGGATCGGGTGCAAGGCTGGGACGACGGTTATCGGCTGGAACTGCGCCAGGGCTTACCCACCGGCACCTTGCTGGACAGTGTGGGTAAAGTCGATGCGCCGTTGAGCGGGGTGATCGTCAAGACGTCCACCGGCTATCAGGTCACCCGAGGCAGTGGCACTTTGCAAACCACTCAAACCAGCGAAACGCTCATGGCGTCGATATTCCATGCCTTGCCCGCAGCCCGGCGCACCCGCATGGGTCTCTCCGGAACCGCCACCGTCGATGTGCCCACGCTACGACAACGTCTGTCGGCGGCCGCCACCGGCAATCCGGAACGCACCGGTCGAGTGCTGCGGGATGAGCCCAGTGAAGCACCGGAACACCTTCGCAGCTGTGTCCAGGCAGACCCACCCGCTGTGGGTTCCCATGCCAAAGGCTTGATTCGCAAAGTCAAAAAGCTGTATCCGCTGTTCACTGCTGCCCAGGTTTCATCCTTGCTCGACGAAGCCGGCAGTACCGAAATGGCGCGGGTTAATCGAATCGAGGCGCTTGAACAACAGCTTAAGACACTGAGCGGGGTGCTGCGCACCTGGCGCGACGATGAGGCGCAAATGAAGAAGCTGGGGCCGCTCAACGATCTGCGTGTCAGCCGTCGCCAGGTGGCCAACGCCATCGAAAACTGCTGGCGTCGGGTATCACCCCCCGGATTGCCACACGGTCAGCCGGTGACCTCGCTCAAGCTGGAGCGCACCCCCGTGGGGCAGCTGCCGACACTGACCGAGGAGGATGTTGCCCATGTCCGCAGCCTTTCCATCAAGGACATGGAGGCCGGCGATGAGCTGGCGTACTTCCTCAAACCGTTCAAGGGGCTAGTCAGTCTGAAGCTGGACCGTAATCGGCTGACACGCTTGCCTGAAGTGCTGTCGCACATGCCCGACCTTCAGCACTTGAGTCTGAACGGCAATCAACTGGCGCTGACCGAACACACGTTGCGCAAGCTGGCCGACCTGCGCAATTTACGCACGCTTGAGCTCAGCGGCAATCGACTGGGGGCCACCCCCGATGTCAGCAAAATGTTCCATCTGCGCTCGTTGTTCCTGAGCGATACCTTCGCCACGGAATTGCCTGTGGGGCTTTCCCTATTGCCGAATCTGGACAAGGTGGACCTGAACGGCAACGAGATTCGGGAGTTGCCGGCCTGGCTGTTCGATGTCCCGAAACGATTCGCTCAAACGGTCAACCTGCGGCATAACCCGTTGTCCACGGCGAGCCAGGCAAAGCTGCAAGCCTACCGTGCCAGCACAGGCGTCGGTATGGGTTTCCTGAACAATGCGGCAGTGATCGATGATCAAGTAGCTCGAGACCTCTGGATGCCTCGAGCGGATGAGACAAGCTATGCCGGTCGCAATCGCACCTGGATCGCGTTGAAGAACGAACCCGGGTCGAAGGGTTTTTTTGAATTGCTGGCAGAGGTTGGACGCACGGCGGATAGCCGCTTTGTGCGCGAAGACATGACTCGCCGGGTCTGGCGTGTGATTGGGGCGATGCAGACCGACTCGGCGTTACGCGATCAGTTGCTGTCGCTGGCGGTGAAAGCCAATTGCGATGATGCTGCGGCGACGATTTTCAGTAATCTGGAGGTGGCAGTCGATATCGACACTGTGGTTCGCCAGTCCGTCAACACTCACGATCAGGCGGCTCGCTTGTTGAGCCTGGGACGACGTCTGTTCCGCCTGGATTACCTTGCCAAGGTCGCTCGGGAACGGGTCAAGGCCAATTCCAAGCTCGATCCGGTTGAAGTGGAATTAGCCTATCGCAGCGGCCTGGCGGAAAAACTCGACCTTGTCGGCCAGCCCCGCCATATGCGGTTTGCTTCGGCTAGCGGCGTAACCTCCGAAGACCTGGACGTTGCGTACGACCGGGTCATAGCCGCAGAAGCTTCCCCCGAACTTCTCGATTACATAAGCAACCGCACATTCTGGGGCGATTTTTTGCGCGAGCATCATGGTCAACAATTCAACGACCTTGTCGCGCCTTTCTACACGCGGTTGGAGACGGCGTTTGCTACCGAGGTCACGCTTGGCGCGCAATATCGCCCGCAGATCGATGGCATCGCGGCCGAGCAGCAGCAGGCTGAAAACGGCCTGTTGAAAAAGCTGACAGAGGAAGCCATCAAGGCCGAGGAGGCGAAGACCTGTTTTATCCTGGATTGAGCGGCTGGGCTTTACCTCGAATCAATCGACGCAAGGCGAAGCGATTGGGATGACAAGCCTCGGCCACGGCCCTGGGCAGTGGCAGGGGTTCATCATCGAGCCAGGCGGCCAGCAACTCGCCCGCCAGGGGGGCGGTAATCAACCCTCGCGAACCGTGGCCACTGTTGACATACAAGCCGTCCAGCCATGGGCAAGGGGTGTCCGGGATTTTGCGGGCATCCTTGCCCAAGGCACCGTAGGCGTCGGCAAACGCCTGCCCGTCAGCCAGCGGGCCGACAATGGGCAGGTAGTCCGGGCTGGTGCAGCGAAAAGCAGCACGGCCCTCGAGTATTTGCGGTTGCAGGGTGTCCGCGCCGAGTCGTGTCACCAGGTCGTGGGATATTTCTTCGAGCATCTTCAAGTTGCCGGCATGCTCGGCGACTGTCGGTGTAAGGTCATCGTTGCTGAAATCAAAACTGGCACCCAGGGTATGTTCGCCCAGCCGTGCCGGCGCGACGTAACCTTCGGCGCAGACCACCGTGTTCAGACTCCGGCTGGCGGCTGTTTGGGGCAGGCGGGTGATCTGCCCGCGAATGCGTTTGAGGGGCAGATCGCTGCTGTAGGTGAAACGCTTGATCTCGGCGGCCCCGGCCAGCACGGCTATGGGTGCCTCGGCCAATAATTTTTCGCCATCCCACGCTTGCCACTGGCCATTCGTTCGGCGCAGCTCAAGCACATCGTGATGCGTCAGGATCCGTATGTTCCGGTGCGCGGCTTGCCATTGGCACAGGGCTGGCGGATGCACCCAACCACCTTCGGGATAAAACAGGCCACCCCATTGCAGACCGATACCGGCGCGTGATTGCGCCTGGTCTTTATCCAGTGTGTGCAGCAAGTCCTCGGCAAACGCCGCCGCCAGTTGCGCCTGACGCTCGGCTTCCTTGGCGTTGAACGCCAGTTGCAGGACGCCACAACCGTCCCAGTCCACCCCACGCTGCAAATGCTCAAGCAAGCGTCGGGTGTAGCCAAAGCCGCTGACGATCAATTGCGACAACGCCGTGCCATGGGCCGAAAGCTTGAGATACAGCACGCCCTGGGGATTGCCCGACGCTTCCTGTGCCAGCGCATCGTGACGCTCCAGCAGACTGACGTGCCAACCCCGGGCAGCCAGGCTGGCGGCCGTCGCGCAACCGGCCAGGCCGGCGCCGATCACCAGCGCCCGACGCTCGCCGGTCAGCGGTGCCGGGCGGGCAAACCAGGGTTTGGCAACGGCGGGAGCCAGGGCGTGTTCAGGCCAGCCGAGGAAGGTGCCGCGCAGGATCTCCCATTTGTGGCCGATGCCTGGGGTGCGCTTCATCTTGAAGCCTGCGGCATTCAGCAACCGGCGCACCCACCCGGTGCTGGTGAAGGTGCTGAGGGTCGAGCCTGGCGCGGCCAGGCGCGCCAGCTCGGCGAACAGTTCGGCGGTCCACATGTCGGGGTTTTTCGCCGGGGCGAAGCCGTCGAGAAACCAGGCGTCGATCTGTGCATCCAGCTGCGGCAATTGCTCCAGGGCATCACCGATCAACAAGGTCAGGACGACCCGGCCGTTGTCCAGGATCAGCCGCTGGAAGCCTTGATGGATCGCCATATACTGCGCCAGCAGTTGCTCGGCAAAAGGTTTGAGCTCGGGCCACAAAGCTAGCGCCCGCTGCAGGTCCGGCAGGCTCAGCGGATACTTTTCGACACTCACGAAATGCAACCGCGCCCCCGCCACCGCGTGCTGTTCGAACAACTGCCAGGCGCAGAGAAAATTCAATCCGGTGCCGAAACCGGTCTCACCGATCACCAGCCTCCCGCCCACCGGCAACGCGGCGAAGCGTTCACGCAGATGGTTTTGCTCGAGGAAGACGTAACGGGTTTCATCAAGGCCCGACTTGTCCGAAAAATAGACATCGTCGAACACCCGCGAACGCGGGAGCCCTTGGTCGTCCCAGTCGAGCTGGGCGTGGGGCAATACAGGTTTCATGGCAGGCTCGGTAACGGCAAGGCGGCCATTCTAGCCGATCGCCGGGGTGGTGCCTGATCCATGGCACTGTGGCGAGCAAGCAAGCTCCCTCGCCACAGGTTTCATATCCGTCTCGAAAATGAATTTGTCCTGTGTTCAGGCGGTCAACCCGCTAGTCTTGCTCAATCCGGGAAGGGAGCCGTCCATGTTCGAATCTGCTGAAATCGGTCACGTCATCGACAAAGAAACCTACGACGCTGAAGTGCCAGCGCTGCGCCAGGCGTTGCTTGAGGCGCAGTTCGAACTGCAGCAGCAGAAGCGCTTTCCGGTGATCGTCCTGATCAACGGCATCGAAGGCGCGGGCAAGGGCGAGACGGTCAAGCTGCTCAACGAATGGATGGACCCGCGCCTGATCGAGGTCCGTACCTTCGATCAACAGACCGACGAAGAGCTGGCGCGGCCACCGGCCTGGCGTTATTGGCGGATGCTCCCGGCCAAGGGCCGCATGGGGATCTTTTTCGGCAACTGGTACAGCCAGATGCTGCAAGACCGGGTCCATGGCGTGTTCAAGGATCCGCGGCTCGATCAAGGCATCAACGCCGCCGAGCGCCTGGAGAAGATGCTGTGCGACGAAGGCGCGCTGATCTTCAAGTTCTGGTTCCACCTCTCCAGGAAACAAATGCGCGCGCGGCTCAAGGCCTTGGCCGACGATCCCTTGCACAGTTGGCGCATCAGCCCGCTGGACTGGCAGCAGTCGCAGACCTACGACAAGTTCGTCAAGTACGGCGAACGCATCCTGCGGCGCACCAGCCGCGACTACGCACCATGGCATGTGATCGCCGGGATGGACCCGCGCTATCGCAGCCTGGCGGTGGGGATGATTCTGCTCGAGGGCCTGCAAGGCGCCCTGAAGCGCCCCCAAATTCACCCGGACAAAGTCAGCGCCGCGCCGTTGGTCAGCAGCGTCGACCAGATGAACCTGCTCGACAGCCTGGACTTGAGCCTGAATCTGGACAAGGACGATTACGAAGAACAGTTGATCACCGAGCAGGCGCGGCTCTCCGGGATGATGCGCGATAAACGCATGCGCCGTCACGCCTTGGTCGCCGTGTTTGAAGGCAATGACGCGGCGGGCAAGGGCGGGGCCATCCGCCGGGTCGCTGCGGCGCTGGACCCGCGCCAGTACAGCATCGTGCCGATCGCCGCGCCCACCGAAGAGGAGCGGGCGCATCCGTATATGTGGCGGTTCTGGCGTCATCTTCCGGCGCGGGGCAAGTTCACCGTGTTCGACCGCTCCTGGTATGGCCGGGTGCTGGTGGAGCGCATCGAAGGTTTTTGCAGCGCGGCGGACTGGCTGCGCGCCTACGGTGAAATCAACGACTTCGAAGAGCAGGTCGCCGATGCCGGAGTGATCGTGGTCAAGTTCTGGCTGGCCATCGACAAACAGACGCAGATGGAGCGATTCGAGGAGCGGGAACAGACGCCGTTCAAACGCTTCAAGATCACCGAAGATGACTGGCGCAATCGGGAAAAGTGGGACGACTATCGGACCGCAGTCGGCGACATGGTTGATCGCACCAGCACCGAGATCTCGCCCTGGACCCTGGTGGAGGCCAATGACAAGCGCTGGGCCCGGATCAAGGTGTTGCGCACCATCAACCAGGCACTGGAAGAAGCGTTCAGGAAATCCGACAAGAAGGCGAAAAAGAACAAGGGGTGAGTCAATGGTTGCGCATACGCAGGGTGAATGATTGTCGCGGTTGGTCATTTGGTGGGCTTATGCTCGGTCCACTCTAAACCGACAACAACAATGAGGTATGCCATGCGTGAAGTGGTGATCGTCGACAGCGTGCGGACTGGTCTGGCCAAGTCCTTTCGCGGCAAGTTCAACATGACCCGTCCGGACGATATGGCGGCGCATTGTGTCGACGCCTTATTGACTCGCACGGGTATCGACCCGGCCAGCGTCGAGGATTGCATCGTCGGTGCCGGCTCCAACGAAGGCGCCCAGGGCTACAACATCGGGCGCAATGTCGCCGTGCTCTCGGGTTTGGGCGTCGGCTGTGCCGGCATGACCCTCAACCGATTCTGCTCCTCAGGCTTGCAGGCGATCGCCATCGCCGCCAACCAGATCGCCTCGGGTTGCAGCGACATCATCGTCGCCGGCGGTGTCGAGTCCATCAGCCTGACCATGAAAAGCGTCAACACCGACCACCTGATCAACCCGCTGCTCAAGGCGCAAACGCCGGGCATCTACTTCCCCATGGGCCAGACCGCCGAAATCGTCGCCCGTCGTTACCAAGTCAGCCGCGAACACCAGGACCTGTACGCCCTGCAAAGCCAGCAACGCACCGCTCGGGCCCAGGCCGCCGGATTGTTCGACGATGAAATCGTGCCCATGGCGGTGAAGTATCGGGTTGAAGACAAGGCCACCGGTCAAGTGCAGCTTCTCGACGGCATCGTCGATCGCGACGACTGCAACCGCCCGGACACCACGCTGGAAAGCCTGGCCGGATTGAAACCGGTGTTTGCCGAAGACGGCTCGGTGACCGCCGGCAATTCTTCGCAACTGTCCGATGGCGCCTCCATGACCCTGGTGATGAGCCTGGAAAAAGCCCTGGAACTGGGACTGAAGCCGAAAGCCTTTTTCCGCGGCTTTGCCGTGGCCGGGTGTGAGCCGGATGAAATGGGCATCGGCCCGGTGTTCTCGGTGCCCAGGTTGCTCAAGGCGAAGGGCTTGCAGATAGCCGACATCGATCTGTGGGAGCTCAACGAGGCGTTCGCGTCCCAGTGCCTGCACAGCCGCAATCGGCTGGAGATCGATAACGAGAAGTACAACGTCAATGGCGGCTCGATCTCCATCGGCCACCCGTTCGGCATGACCGGTTCGCGGCAGGTGGGGCATCTGGTGCGCGAGCTGCAGCGGCGCGGTTTGCGTTACGGCATTGTCACCATGTGCGTGGGCGGGGGGATGGGGGCAACCGGGTTGTTTGAAGCGGTGCGTTAGATTCGAAAGATCCATTACCTGATCAACCGCTTTCGCGAGCAGGCTCGCTCCCACAGGGATCTGTTGTAAGCCAGAGATCCAATGGGGGATCAGGCTCTTCCATAAGGATATGAAGTGCGACCAGAGATCCAATGGGGGATCAGGCTCCCCCACAGGGATCTGGTGTGCGACAGAGATCCAATGTGGGAGCGAGCCTGCTCGCGAATGCAGGCGCCGCGGTTACTGGTTCATCCGCAACATCAGCATCCGCTCTATATAAGCCTGAATCTGTACCTCAGCCTTCTCCATGTCTTCAAACGGCCCCTCCAGGGTGTTTTTCCGGGTGCTGAAATACAACTCCCCGTTCACACGACACATCCGGTCACTGCGAAAGTGGGTGGCGGGGGCATTGTCCTCGGCGCGCATGCCGTACATGGCGATCTCCTGTAGGGGGGCGTTGGGGAGAGCTTATGCACGAACCCCTTGCCATGCCTTGCCAACCGATCGACGGCCTATCGCCCTTTGAATGTTGCGACCAGCACAGTTTCATTTGCGGCCAGTGGACAACTGTCCCTGTGTGCCGAGCGGCTCTGCGCCTAGAATGAGGTTCTCGCCAATTGGCATCGGGGTTTGCATGCACATTTCATCGGGTCGCTGGGTTTATGGTCTGTTCCTGGCCTTGTTGACCGCGTTGCTGTGGGGAATCCTGCCGATCAAGCTCAAGCAAGTGCTGCTGGTGATGGATCCGGTGACGGTGACCTGGTTTCGCCTGATGGTATCCGGCGGGTGCCTGTTCATCATCCTGGCGGCGACCCGGCGCCTGCCCAGTCGCAAAGTTCTCGGCCCGCGCGGTGGCTGGCTGGTGTTGATGGCGGTGCTCGGTCTGGTGGGCAACTACGTGTTGTACCTGATGGGGTTGAACCTGCTCAGCCCCGGCACTGCGCAACTGGTGGTGCAGATGGGCCCGATCATGTTGCTGATTGCCAGCCTGTTTGTGTTCAAGGAGCGGTTCAGCGTGGGGCAGGGGATTGGTCTGCTGGTGCTGCTGGTCGGATTCGGTCTGTTTTTCAACCAGCGGCTGGTCGAGTTGTTCACGTCCCTGACCGACTATACGGCCGGCGTCCTGTTGGTGCTGTTGGCCTCCACCGTCTGGACCTTCTATGCCCTGGGGCAGAAGCAGTTGCTGACGGTGTGGAATTCGTTCCAGGTGATGATGGTGATCTACCTGTTTTGCGGGTTGTTGCTGACGCCCTGGGTGCATCCGCTGGAGGCGCTGCAACTCAGTCCGTTGCAAGGCTGGCTGCTGCTGGCGTGTTGCATGAACACCCTGATCGCCTACGGCGCATTTGCCGAGGCGTTGGCGCATTGGGAAGCTTCGCGAGTGAGTGCCACCCTGGCGATCACGCCGTTGGTGACCTTTGCGGCGGTGGCGGTAGCGGCGTGGTTGTGGCCGGAGTATGTGCATGCCGAGACGATCAATGGTCTGGGGTATGGCGGGGCGGTGCTGGTGGTGCTGGGGTCGGCGCTGGTGGCGTTGGGGCCTTCGTTGATGGCGGGGCTAAGGGCCCGGCGGGTTCGGATGGCTGCAGGTTGATCATTCCCACGCTCTGCGTGGGAATGCAGCCCGGGACGCTCCGCGTCCCTGCCGAAGCGGACGCGGTGCGTCTATTGAAGCATTCCCACGCAGAGCGTGGGAATGATCGGGTTCGGTGGAGGCTCAGCCCTTGGCCCCGGCCTCCAGCATATTCTCCGGCCTCACCCACGCATCGAACTCTTCATCGGTCAGATACCCCAACTGCAACGCCGCTTCCCGCAAGGTCAGCCCTTCGCCGTACGCCTTCTTGGCAATCTCCGCCGATTTGTCATAACCGATATGCGGATTCAGCGCCGTCACCAGCATCAGTCCGCGTTCCAGATGTTCGGCCATTTTCGCCGCATCCGGCTCCAGGCCAGCGATGCAATGCTGCTGGAAGTTGCTGCAGCCATCCCCCAGCAGCCTGATCGATTGCAGCAGGTTGTGAATGATCACCGGTTTGAACACGTTCAGTTGCAGGTGACCCTGGCTCGCCGCAAAACCGATGGCGACGTCGTTGCCCATGACCTGGCAAGCCAGCATCGACAGCGCTTCGCACTGGGTCGGATTGACCTTGCCGGGCATGATCGAACTGCCCGGTTCATTGGCCGGCAGTTTCACCTCGGCAAAACCGGCACGCGGTCCGGAACCCAGCAGGCGCAGGTCGTTGGCGATTTTCATCAGGGAGACGGCGAGGGTTTTCAGCGCGCCCGACAGGGTAGTCAGTGGCTCATGGCCAGCCAGTGCGGCGAATTTGTTCGGTGCGGTGACGAACGGCAGGCCGGAGAGGGCGGCCAGTTCAGCGGCGATCGCTTCGCCAAATCCGTGGGGCGAGTTCAACCCTGTGCCGACGGCGGTGCCACCTTGTGCCAGTTCGCAGACGGCCGGCAGCGCGCTGCGGATCGCCCGTTCCGCGTAATCCAGTTGCGCGATGAACGCCGACAGTTCCTGGCCGAAGGTGATGGGGGTCGCGTCCATCATGTGGGTGCGGCCGGTCTTGACCAGCTTCATGTGCCGGGCGGATAACTCGGCCAACCCACCGGACAGTTCGCTGATCGCCGGCAGCAAATGCTGCTGCACGGCCTGGGCCGCGGCGATGTGCATCGCAGTGGGGAAGCAGTCGTTGGAGCTCTGTGAGCGGTTGACGTGATCGTTGGGGTGCACCGGGGTCTTGCCGCCGCGCGGGTTGCCGGCCAGTTCATTGGCACGGCCGGCGATCACTTCATTGACGTTCATGTTGCTCTGGGTGCCGCTGCCGGTCTGCCAGACCACCAGCGGGAACTGGTCGTCGTGGCTGCCGTCGAGCACTTCATCGGCGGCCTGTTCGATCAGCCGGGCGATGTCGGCGGGCAGATCACCGTTGCGGTCATTGACCCGCGCCGCGGCTTTCTTGATCAGCGCCAGCGCATGCAGCACCGCCAGCGGCATGCGTTCGTTGCCGATGGCGAAATTGATCAGCGAGCGTTGCGTCTGAGCGCCCCAGTAGGCTTCATCCGGGACTTCAACCTGGCCAAGGCTGTCGGTTTCGATACGGCTCATCATGCACACTCCTGTTGGTCTGATAGCGCAGTTTAGGCCGTGATCTATCGCTGTGGTTCCATCAGTCTGGAATTTGACCGTTCACCCCCTCTAAATCAGGCCCGACAAGGCTTGGGGTTGAGCCACACGGTTTTTTAGGCGCAGAATGGTCGCCCTTGGGGTTTTACCTCGCCTGCTAGAAAAGGAAACTCGATGACTCGTCTTCGTGCCATCTGTACCGCGGTTGCACTGGTTTGCGCCAGCGGCCCTGTTTTTGCCGATACCGCCAGCCACAACGCCAGTGCCGAGGCTTTCCTGACCCTGGCGCACGCTGACAAATTGGGCACTCCGGTGTACATGCAAGTGCAGCAAATGTTCGCTCAGCGCTTTGAACAGACCAAAGCCCCCGAGTCGAAAAAAGCCCTGCTGGAAACCTACCAGGCCAAAGCCAACGCCGCGCTGGACCAAGCCATTGGCTGGAACAAGCTGAAGCCGGACATGGTCAAGCTCTACACCACCAACTTCAGTGAATCCGAGCTCAAGGACCTGGTCGCGTTCTACAAGTCGCCACTGGGCAAGAAAGTCCTGGAAAAAATGCCGCAGCTGACCCAGCAATCGGCCCAGATGACCCAGGCCAAGCTGGAAAGCGCCGTGCCTGTGGTCAACAAGCTGCTGGCTGACATGACGGCCGAGCTGGAGCCTAAAGGCGCCGCTCCAGCCAAGAAAAAGCCGTAAGCGGAGTTGGGTATGACCATGCAACAACGCATCGAATCGACGCTGGGCCTGTTACAGCCCGAGCACCTGCAAGTGCTGGATGAAAGCCACATGCACAGCCGTGGGTTGCAGACCCACTTCAAGGCGGTGGTGGTCAGCGCGCAGTTCGAAGGGCTTAACCGCGTCAAGCGTCACCAGAAGGTCTACGGCACGCTCGGCGAGCTGATGGGCGAGTTCCATGCGTTGGCGTTGCATACCTACACGCCAGAGGAATGGGCCCGGATCGACGCGGCCCCGGCCTCGCCGACCTGTGCTGGCGGCAGCAAATCCTGATACACCCTCCCTGTAGGAGCCAGGCTTGCCGGCGAAGAACGATTATGCGGTACAGCAGTTGCACCGCAGCGCCTGGTTCGCCGGCAAGCCTGGCTCCTACAGCGATGACGTTATTTTTGCTAGAATCCGCAACGCGCCGCTCACCCGGCGCGTTTTTTTTCGCATCCGGTTCACCCCTTACGAGGGTAGCCACCTGGAGAATCACCCATGACACAACAGATTGTCGTGGCGGCACTGTATAAGTTCGTCACCCTGGAAGATTACGTCGCCCTGCGCGAGCCACTGCTGCAAGCGATGGTCGACAACGGCATCAAAGGCACGCTGCTGATCGCCGAAGAAGGCATCAACGGCACCGTGTCCGGCAGCCGCGAAGGCATTGACGGGCTGATGGCCTGGCTCAAGAACGACCCACGCATGGACGACATCGACCACAAAGAGTCGTACTGCGACGACCAGCCGTTCTATCGCACCAAAGTCAAACTCAAGAAAGAAATCGTCACCCTCGGCGTCGAAGGCGTGGACCCGAACAAAAAGGTCGGCACCTACGTCGATCCAGAGAACTGGAACGCCTTGATCAGCGATCCCGAAGTGCTGTTGATCGACACCCGCAACGACTACGAAGTCTCGATCGGCACGTTCGAAGGCGCCATCGACCCGAAGACCACCAGTTTTCGCGAATTCCCCGACTACATCAAAGCCCATTTCGACCCGGCCGTGCACAAGAAAGTCGCGATGTTCTGCACCGGCGGCATTCGTTGTGAAAAGGCTTCGAGCTATATGCTCAGCCAGGGCTTCGACGAGGTCTATCACCTCAAGGGCGGCATTCTGAAGTACCTGGAAGAGGTACCGCAGGAAGAAACCAAATGGCAGGGCGACTGCTTCGTGTTCGATAACCGCGTGACCGTACGCCATGACCTCAGCGAAGGCGACTACGATCAATGTCATGCCTGTCGCACACCGATCAGCGTCGACGACCGCGCATCCGAGCACTACGTGGCCGGCATCAGTTGCCCGCATTGCTGGGATAAGCTGAGCGAGAAGACCCGCCGCAGTGCCATCGACCGGCAAAAGCAGATCGAACTGGCCAAGGCGCGCAACCTGCCTCACCCGATCGGCTACAACTACAAGCAAACCCCTTCAGAGGCCTGAACCATGTCTGCGCAACGCCTGCTCTATGTGATGGACCCGATGTGTTCCTGGTGCTGGGGCTTTGCCCCGGTGGCCAACGCGCTGGTCGAGCAGGCGCGCGCAGCGGGGGTGGAGGTGCATCTGGTGGTCGGCGGTTTGCGCACCGGCAGTGGCTCCGCGCTGGAACCGACGACCCGGCGTTATATCCTGGAACACTGGCAGGCGGTGACTGAAGCCACCGGCCAGCCATTCAAGCAGGAAGGCGCATTGCCCGAGGGTTTTGTGTACGACACCGAGCCCGCGTGTCGGGCACTGGTGACGGCACGCAGCCTGGCGCCGGATTGCGCGTGGAAACTGCTCGGGCTGATTCAGCACGCGTTCTATGCGCAAGGGCGCGATGTCACCCATGCCAGCGTGCTGGTGGAACTGGCGGAGCAGGCCGGTCTGCCGCGCATCGAGTTTGCCGCCGCGTTCGACCGTGCGGATCAGCATGCTGCAACGGCGGCCGATTTCACCTGGGTCCAGGACCTGGGCATCGCCGGTTTCCCGACCTTGCTGGCCGAGCGTGATGGTCAGCTGGCGCTGTTGACCAACGGTTATCAGCCGCTGAGTGTGCTGTCCCCATTGCTCGGCCGCTGGCTGGAGCGCGCGGCCTGTGCATGACCTGCCCGATGACGCGCCAGTCCCCAAGCGCGTCGATCGACTGAGCTGGGCGGAAATCCGGCGGCTGGCCCTTCAGCATAAAAAGTCCCTGTGGATCGCCAACGGCGTGGCCGTGCTGGCGACCCTGTGCAGCGTGCCGATCCCCTTGCTGCTGCCGCTGCTGGTGGACGAAGTGTTGCTGGGCCATGGCGACAGCGCGCTGAAAATCATGAACCACGCGCTACCCGACGCCTGGCAGAAAGCCGCGGGCTACATAGGCTTGATGCTTTTCGTGACCTTGGGCCTGCGTTGCGCTGCACTGCTGTTCAACTTGGTGCAGGCGAAGCTGTTCGCGGCGCTGGCCAAGGACATCGTGTACCGCATTCGTGTACGCCTGATCGAACGACTCAAACGCATTTCGCTGGGTGAATACGAAAGCCTGGGCAGTGGCGCGGTGACCACGCACCTGGTCACCGACCTCGACACCCTGGATAAATTCGTCGGCGAAACCCTCAGCCGTTTCCTCGTGGCCATGCTGACCCTGGTCGGCACCGCGGGCATCCTGATGTGGATGCATTGGAAACTGGCGCTGTTGATCCTGCTGTTCAACCCGCTGGTGATCTACGCCACGGTGCAGTTGGGCAAGCGGGTCAAGCACCTGAAGAAACTCGAGAACGACAGTACCTCGCGGTTCACCCAGGCACTGACCGAAACCCTCGATTCGATCCAGGAAGTGCGCGCCGGCAACCGCCAGGGCTTTTTCCTCGGGCGCCTTGGCCAGCGGGCTCGTGAAGTGCGCGACTACGCGGTGAGCTCGCAGTGGAAAACCGATGCGTCGAACCGTGCCAGCGGCCTGTTGTTCCAGTTCGGCATCGATATTTTCCGTGCCGCCGCCATGCTCACCGTGCTGTTTTCCGACCTGTCCATCGGGCAGATGCTGACGGTGTTCAGCTACCTGTGGTTCATGATCGGCCCGGTGGAGCAACTGCTGAACCTGCAATACGCCTTTTACGCTGCCGGTGGCGCACTGTCGCGGATCAATGAGTTGCTGGCCCGGGCCGACGAGCCTGAATACCCGGGCGGTGTCGACCCGTTCAACGGTCGCGAAACGGTCGGTATCGAAGTCCAGGGATTGAGCTTCGGCTACGGTGACGAGCTGGTGCTGGATCAGATGAACCTGTCGATCGCCCCCGGCGAAAAGGTCGCGATTGTCGGCGCCAGCGGTGGCGGCAAAAGCACCCTGGTGCAGCTGTTGCTGGGCCTCTACACGCCGCTCGCCGGGACCATCCGCTTCGGCGGTTCGACCCAGCAGGAGATCGGCCTGGAAACCGTGCGGGAAAACGTCGCCGTGGTCCTGCAGCACCCGGCGCTGTTCAACGACACCGTGCGCGCCAACCTGACCATGGGCCGCGAACGCAGCGACGAGGCGTGCTGGCAGGCGCTGGACATTGCCCAGCTGCACGCCACGATTCGTGAATTGCCCAATGGCCTGGACAGTATTGTCGGCCGCTCCGGCGTGCGCTTGTCCGGCGGGCAGCGCCAACGCCTGGCGATTGCACGGATGGTGCTGGCCGAGCCCAAGGTGGTGATCCTCGACGAGGCCACCTCCGCCCTGGACGCGGCCACCGAATACAACCTGCACCAGGCAATGGCGCGGTTCCTGAGCAACCGCACCACCTTGATCATTGCGCATCGGTTGTCGGCCGTGAAGCAGGCGGACCGGGTGCTGGTGTTCGATGGCGGGCAAATTGCCGAGGACGGCGACCATCAGCAATTGATTGCCGATGGGGGGTTGTACGCCAAGCTTTATGGGCATTTGCAGCAACATTAGATCAGTGTCGCCGGACAATCAGGGCATTTTTCCCGCCGTCGTCACATCGCTCTGAAACTCGTCGCTGGAGTGCGGTTACTATGCTGCCCTTGGGTTGTGCCGCTTGCCTAGAATGAGAACCCATCCTAGTCTGGCTGTAGCGATTTCGTCCGGACGACGAACGGGCAGTGCTAATGCAAGGGACCTCATGAATCAGACACGGACTCTCGGAACGCCCCGGTTGTTGGGCATCGTCTGGCCTTTTATCGCTGTCGTGGTGTTTCAGGCGCTGCTGGGTGGCGTCAGCCTGTACATGCTTTCCGCGGTTCGCGGCTACGTTGCCGGTGAAAGCCTGTGGTCCAAGGGCCAGAAAGACGCCATCTACTACCTTAACCTCTACGCCGACAGTCGTGACGAGGCGATATTCCACAAGTACGAGAGCGCCATTGCCGTGCCTGAGGGAGGCCACGAGTTGCGTCTGGCGCTGGATCATCAGCCACCGGATATCGAAGCGGCGCGAGTGGCGATTCTCAAGGGTGGCAACCACCCGGATGACGTTTCCAGTGTGATCTGGCTGTACCTCAACTTCCGCCACTTCAGCTACCTGGAAAAAGCCATCGACCTCTGGCGAGTGGGGGACGCCTACCTGGTGCAACTCGACGACGTTGCGCAGCAGATGCACCGGCGCGTCATAGCCAATCAGGCCACGGATGCCGACATCAAGCGCTGGAAGGCGCAGATATTTGCCATCAATAATGGCGTGACGCCGGCGGCGAAAGCGTTCAGTGACGCCTTGGGCGAAGGCTCGCGGGTGATTCTGCGCCTGTTGCTGGCGATCAATCTCGCCACTGCCCTGGGCTTGATCGTCCTGGCGCTGATGCGCACCCACAAGCTGCTCAAGCAGCGCCATGCGTTCGCCGACGCACTGCAGCTGGAGAAAGACCGGGCGCAGATCACGCTGCAATCGATTGGCGATGGCGTGATCACCACGGATGTCGAAGGCGCGATCGCCTATATGAACCCGGCCGCCGAGGCGTTGACGCACTGGAAGGCCGAGCAGGCGACAGGTTTGCCCCTGGCGGCGCTGTTCAATCTGCTGGATGAGAACGCCCAGGCGGACGGTTTTACCTTGATCGAGCACATTTTGAGCGGACAGCTCAGCGGTGGCAGCGAACATTCCAAATTGATTCAACGCCTGGACGGCAGCACGGTGTCGGTCACCCTGGTCGGTGCGCCGATCCGCAATGCCGGCAAGGTCAGTGGCACCGTGCTGGTACTGCACGACATGACCCAGGAACGGCAATACATCGCCAATCTGTCCTGGCAGGCGACTCACGATGCCCTGACCGGGCTGGCCAACCGCCGCGAGTTCGAGCATCGCCTGGAGCAGGCGCTGCACAACCTGACGCGGCACTCAGGACGCCATGCGCTGATGTTCCTCGACCTGGATCAGTTCAAACTGGTGAACGATACCTGCGGTCACGCGGCCGGTGACGAGTTGCTGCGTCATATCTGTGCGTTGTTGCAGTCGGGCCTGCGCGAGGGCGATACCCTGGCCCGGTTGGGGGGCGACGAGTTTGGCATCCTGCTGGAAAACTGTGCCCCGCAAGCCGCGGAGAAAATTGCCGAGGTGTTGCGCCAGACCGTACAGAACCTGCATTTCGTCTGGAAAGGCCGGCCCTTCGTGACCACGGTGAGTATCGGCCTGGTGCATGTCACGCAGAGCCCGACCACCCTCGAAGCCTCTCTGCGCGCGGCGGACATGGCCTGCTACATGGCCAAGGAAAAGGGGCGCAATCGGGTTCAGGTCTATCATGCCGACGATTCGGAACTGTCCCTGCGCTTTGGCGAGATGGCCTGGGTGCAACGCTTGCACATGGCGCTGGAAGACAACCGCTTCTGTTTATACGCCCAGGAAATCGCGCCCCTCGGCCCTACGGATCAGGGCAGCGGGCATATCGAAATTTTGTTGCGCCTGCATGACGAAGCCGGGCGGATGATTTTGCCCGACAGTTTTATTCCGGCTGCCGAACGTTATGGGCTGATGACGTCTCTTGACCGCTGGGTCGTGGAGAACGTGTTCAAGATCATTGCCCAATGCAGGGCTGAAAAGCGCAACTGTCCATTGGCGATGTGTGCGATCAATCTGTCAGGCACCACGATCGGAGATGAGGCGTTCCTCGACTTCTTGCGTGAACAATTTGTTACGTATGCGATTCCGCCTGAAATGATTTGTTTTGAAATCACAGAGACGAGCGCCATTTCGAATCTTGGGAGTGCAATAAAATTTATCAATGAACTCAAGGGGTTAGGTTGCCACTTTTCGCTGGATGATTTTTGCGCCGGAATGTCTTCATTCGCGTATTTGAAACATTTGCCTGTAGACTTCCTGAAGATCGACGGAAGTTTCGTAAAGGATATGCTGGACGACCCGATTAACCGCGCCATGGTCGAAGTGATCAATCACATCGGTCATGTCATGGGTAAACGCACGATTGCCGAGTTTGTAGAGACACCCCAGATCGAGCAGGCATTGCTGGAGATCGGGGTGGATTACGCTCAAGGGTATGTGATTGAACGCCCGCATCCGTTTACCTGCGACAGTCTGCAACGTCGTCCTGCCCGGCCTCGGCCCTTGTTGTTCAAGGCGCCTGGCACGTTCCGCTGAAACTCTCGCTGGTCCTTACAATCACAATCAAAAGGAGCTCGACAGTGATCGACACATTCAACAGAACCGGACCACTCATGGAAGCTGCAAGTTATCCCGCCTGGGCTCAGCGCCTGATCCAGGATTGCAGCGAGAGCAAGCGCCGGGTTGTCGAACACGAACTGTACCAGCGTCTGCGTGATAACAAGCTCAGTGCAAAGACCATGCGCCACTACCTGATTGGTGGCTGGCCGGTGGTCGAACAGTTCGCTTTATACATGGCACAGAACCTGACCAAGACTCGCTTTGCCCGCCATCCAGGCGAAGACATGGCGCGTCGCTGGCTGATGCGTAATATTCGCGTGGAACTCAATCACGCTGATTACTGGGTGCACTGGAGCCGTGCCCACGGTGTCAGCCTGGAAGATCTGCAAGCGCAGCAGGTTGCCCCGGAACTGCATGCCCTGAGCCATTGGTGCTGGCATACCAGTTCCGCGGATTCACTGATCGTTGCCATTGCCGCCACCAACTACGCCATCGAAGGCGCGACCGGAGAGTGGTCGGCGCTGGTTTGTTCCAGTGGCGTTTATGCGGCATCGTTTCCCGAGGAAGATCGCAAGCGGGCCATGAAGTGGCTGAAGATGCATGCCCAGTATGACGATGCCCATCCGTGGGAAGCGCTGGAAATCATCTGCACGCTGGCGGGCATGAACCCAAGCAAGTCCCTGCAAATGGAGTTGCGTCAGGCCGTCTGCAAGAGCTACGACTACATGTTCCTGTTCCTGGAGCGCTGTATGCAGCTTGAGCATGCAGAGAGGGCCCCGGTGATGCGTGAGCGGATGGCGCTGGCGGAAAGCTGATCCGTTATTCGCTGCATTGAAAAAGCCCGCGCTCCTGTCCGTATCGGCAGGGGAGCGGGCTTTTTAGTGGCCGCTGTAAATGTCTAGGCGCTGACTTTCAGTCCCACCAGTCCGGCAATGATCAGCGCCACGCTGGCCAGCCGGAACAGCGCCATGGATTCGCCAAACAGAATGATCCCGGCGATCACGGTCCCGACGGCGCCCACGCCCGTCCAGATCGCATAGGCCGTGCCCAGCGGCAATTCCTTCATGGCAAGGCCCAGCAGCCCCAGGCTGATGGCCATGGCGGCAACGGTCAATGCGGTGGGGAGAGGGCGGCTGAAGCCGTCAGTGTACTTCAGGCCGACGGCCCAGCCGACTTCGAACAGGCCGGCGAAAAACAGAATGATCCAGGACATGAGAGACCTCCATCGATTGACGGGGTCGTCCCCAGATAAAATGACTCGATCGAGCCGCGAGGTCGTCCTCGCGTTGCGCAGAATAGTGCCCATTATTAACCTGGGGATCAAGTTTATGGATCAGTCAGTGGCTTCCTTGGCCGCTGTTGCCCTGTCTGCTTTCTCGCTCATCCGCCGGAAATACGTCGAGAGCAGCGCTCCGGAAATGTTGTGCCAGACGCTGAACAACGCGCTGGGCACTGCCGCCAGCGGGGAGAAGTGCGCGCTGGCCAGGGCGGCACCCAGTCCGGAGTTTTGCATGCCGACCTCCAGCGCCAGGGATTTACGCTGGGCCAGGGGCAACTTGAACAGCCGGCCGGTGAAGTAGCCCAGCAGGTAGCCGAAGCTGTTGTGCAGCATCACCACGGCCATGATCAACAGGCCGGACTCGGCGATTTTCGCCTGGCTGGCGGCGACCACCGCGGTGACGATGATCACGATGCTCACCACCGACACCAGCGGCAACACTTCCACCGCATGGCGAACCCGATCACCGAGCACACGCTGGGCGACCACGCCGAGCACGATCGGCAGCAGCACCACTTGCAGGATCGACCAGAACAGCTCCATGAACGACACCGGCAACCACGCCGAGGCCAACAGCCAGATCAATGCCGGGGTCAGCAGCGGCGCGAGGAGGGTGGTGACGGCGGCAATGGCGACCGACAGCGCCAGATCCCCGCGGGCCAGCCAGGTCATCACGTTCGACGAGGTACCGCTCGGGCAGCAACCGACCAGAATCACACCGACAGCGATTTCCGGCGGCAGGTGGAACACCTGGCAGAGCAACCACGCCACACCGGGCATGATCACGAAATGGGCAACCACGCCCAGGGCCACGCGCCACGGATGGCGGGCGACTTCGGCGAAGTCTTCGAGCTTCAGGGTCAGGCCCATGCCGAACATCACCAGCCCCAGCAGCGGGACGATTGCGCCTTTGAGGCCGATGAACCACGTCGGTTGCAGGAAGGCCACGACGGCGAAAATCAGTACCCAGTAAGCGAAGGTGTTGCCGACAAAACGACTCAATGCAGCCAGTGCGCGCATGGCCTGATCCTAGTTATGGGAGTTATGTTTCTGTAGGAGCTGGCTTGCCAGCGAAGGCGTCAGCATGCCTTGCGCATGACTTGAGGGCCTCTTCGCTGGCAAGCCAACTCCTACATGGGGTGCCGCGTTGTTTTTAGATCCCCTGCGGAGTCTCTTCCCCGCCCAGCGCTTCAACCAGCGCCGGCAGGAAGTCGCCGAAGGTCAGCATCATCAGGGTGAAGCTGGCATCCAGTTGGCCCAGGGCTTCTTCGCCACCGTCCTGTTCCGCCTGGTCTTGCAGCAGGTCTTCGAACTTCAGGCGCTTGACCACCATCTTGTCGTCGAGGACGAACGACAGTTTGTCTTGCCAGGCCAACGACAACTGGGTGACCACTTTGCCGGTGCTCAGGTGCAGCTGGATTTCTTCGCTGGTCAGGTCCTGGCGCTTGCAACGCACGATGCCACCGTCTTCATGGGTGTCACGCAGTTCGCACTCGTCCAGCACGAAGAAGTCGTCCGCGGCTTTCTGGGTGGTGACCCATTCCGTCATGGTCGCCGTCGGGGACATCTTCACGGTCAGTGGGCGCACCGGCAGCGTACCGATCACTTCACGCAGGGTGGACAGCAGGTCTTCGGCGCGTTTCGGGCTGGCCGAATTGACCAGGATCAGGCCCTGTTTCGGCGCGATGGCGGCGAAGGTCGACGAACGACGGATAAAGGCGCGCGGCAGGAAGGCCTGGATGATTTCATCCTTGATCTGGTCGCGTTCCTTCTTGTAGACCTTGCGCATTTGCTCGGCTTCGATTTCTTCGACCTTTTCCTTCACCGCGTCGCGCACGACGCTGCCCGGCAGAATGCGTTCTTCCTTGCGGGCGCTGATCAGCAGGAAGTCACCGCTGACGTGTACCAGCGGTGCATCTTCGCCCTTGCCGAACGGCGCGACGAAACCGTAGGTGGTCAACTCCTGGCTTGCACATGGACGCGCCAGTTTGGTGGCCAGTGCAGCTTCCAACGCCTCGGCATCAACAGGCAGATCTTGGGTCAGGCGATAGAGAAGCAGGTTTTTGAACCACATGGGGTGAGTCTCTCCTTATATACAAAGGGGGGCATTATTCTCTTCGCGGCGCCATAGGCCAACCCTTAGCTAAGCCTTTGGAAGGCCTGCAAAAATTATTTAAAAAAGTACTTGCCAGAGGTGGGGGTGCTCCGTAGAATGCGCGCCACACCGAACGTGAAGGGTGATTAGCTCAGCTGGGAGAGCGTCTGCCTTACAAGCAGAATGTCGGCGGTTCGATCCCGTCATCACCCACCATTCGCATTCAGTGTTACGCGCAGCGGTAGTTCAGTCGGTTAGAATACCGGCCTGTCACGCCGGGGGTCGCGGGTTCGAGTCCCGTCCGCTGCGCCATATTCGGTTACCTGGAACGCTGAACGCCAGGTCACCACGGAAAAGCCCGCTCACGCGGGTTTTTTTCTGTCTGAAGTTCCTGCAGGATGCATCGTTTCACGGGTTTTCAGATTTTTTTGAAAAATTTATCAATTAAATCAACACTTTATGAAAAACCGTGGCATAATGTGCCCCGCAACGAAGGTAAAGGGTGATTAGCTCAGCTGGGAGAGCGTCTGCCTTACAAGCAGAATGTCGGCGGTTCGATCCCGTCATCACCCACCACTTTCAACGCTACGCGCAGCGGTAGTTCAGTCGGTTAGAATACCGGCCTGTCACGCCGGGGGTCGCGGGTTCGAGTCCCGTCCGCTGCGCCATATTCGGTTATCTGGAATGCTGAACGCCAGATCGCCACACGGAAAGCCCGCCTAGTGCGGGCTTTTTGCTGTCTGGAGATTGGCTTTTGCCAGCGTCGCCACAAGACCCCTGTAGGAGCCGGCTTTGCCGGCGATGGCGGCCTCAAGCCATTCGCTGGCCGGATAGACGCCTTCGCCGGCAAGCCGGCTCCTACAGACGAAGATGACAGACTCTTCATCCTCCGATTCCAGAAATGCGTTGAAACACCTGAACTTATCAGCTATTTCCTGCTCTCATGCCGGTAGCCATTGGTCGTGGCCGCCTGATAAGCTCGCGGCTTTACTCGATTGCCCTTTAGGCGCATGAACAAGGAAATAGCATGAAACAGCATCGGTTGGCGGCGGCGGTGGCCCTGGTTGGCCTGGTACTAGCGGGTTGTGATTCGCAGACCAGCGTAGAGCTCAAAACCCCGGCGCAAAAAGCTTCCTACGGGATTGGCCTGAACATGGGCAAGAGCCTGGCTCAGGAAGGCATGGATGATCTGGACTCCAAAGCCGTTGCCCAGGGCATCGAAGATGCCGTTGGCAAGAAAGAACAGAAGCTGAAGGACGAAGAGCTGGTTGAAGCCTTTGCAGCACTGCAAAAGCGTGCTGAAGAACGTATGGCCAAGATGAGCGAAGAGTCGGCAGCCGCCGGCAAGAAGTTCCTCGAAGACAACGCCAAGAAAGCCGGTGTCACTACCACGGCTTCGGGCCTGCAGTACGAAGTGGTCAAGAAAGCCGATGGCGCACAGCCCAAGGCGACTGATGTAGTGACCGTTCACTACACCGGTACCCTGACCAACGGCACCGTTTTCGACAGCTCCGTCGAGCGTGGCAGCCCGATCGATCTGCCGGTCAGCGGTGTGATCCCGGGTTGGGTCGAAGGCCTGCAACTGATGCACGTTGGCGAGAAGTACAAACTGTACATTCCTAGCGAACTGGCTTACGGCGCCCAAAGCCCGAGCCCGGCGATTCCAGCCAACTCGGTGCTGGTGTTCGACCTGGAACTGCTGGCGATCAAGGATCCGGCAAAACAGGACGACGCTGCCCAGTAATCGGCGTCTGTTCCACCTGCAACGCCTCGCTCATGCGAGGCGTTGTTGCATCTGAGGTTCAGCAAGGGTAAACAATGCGAACGGATGCCGAACGCTGGAGTCATAGCCATTGAGGGCGCCGTGCTATTCGCGCCAGAGCGCCAAGTCAATGAAATCTTGGGTTTTTTTATGTGAGTAAAAAACGCCCGATCTGAGCTCAGCCCTTATGAAACGGGGCCTTCAGCCGCGAAATGCAGCTCTGTTCACAAGGTTATCCACAATTTGTGTGGATAACATTTCAGCGGGAGGAAAACATGAAAGCACCCTGGAATTTCGCTCGTTTTCTGCCACTCGCCGGACGTCTGCTCGCGCGTGGACGTTTGCCGACCTTGTTGTTCGCGGTTGCCAGCAAAGGTGCCACCCAAGGCAACCGGCTGGGCAAGCTCAAGGATGATCTGCGCTTGTTACAAGCGCTGTGCCTGGCCTATTGGCGAGGCGAGTACCGCGCCATCAGCCCGAAAGCGTTGATTTCGGTAGTCGCAGGCTTGATGTACTTCCTCAGTCCGGTGGATGCGATTCCCGACTTCATTCCAATGTTCGGCATGCTCGATGACATCGCCGTGCTGGCCTGGCTGATGAAAGTCCTCGACGACGAACTCAACGCCTTCCGCGCCTGGCGCAAACGCCAGCTGCCGGAGAAGCTCGCCATTGTCGAGCGCCTGCCCGATACCCCGGAGCAACTCAAGCTTCAGCACCCGAAAAAGCACTGAGCCCCTTCAAGACGTCCTTATATTCAAACCCCTCGCGACCTTAGCCGCTGTTAGGATTACACTTCTAGGGAAAAGTGCCGACTCGCTAAGTGTCGTTGTCCTACGGGGAAGTCATGGATATTCAGATAATCACACGCGAAGGCGAGCCCGAGTATGCGGTTCTGCCGTGGGCTCAGTATCAGGCTCTACTGAAAGCAGCAGGCATCAACCAGCAACTGCCGCAGGTCACTCCGGAGCGTCATGCGGCATCAGCCGACCCGATTCTTCCGGGTCTGGACCAACTACGCAGTTTGCGCGAAGGGAAGGGCATCGCCATTGAGGCGCTGGCCCGCACGGTAGGCATCAGCCCGTCTTATCTGGCCTTGATCGAAAGTGGCGAGCGTCAACCCGACGCTGCGATTCGCCGCAGCCTGGCCTGGGAATTGACGGTGCCAGGGTGGAGGGATGAATCGTGAGCGTACGCATCAGTCGTCACCATTGGGATGGATTACTCGGCGAGCTGGATCAGGCCCGTCGTCAGCGTCACCTTCTGACTTATCGCGCATTGCTGGAGCGTCTGCAGCTTCCGACGCCGGCCATGCAAACCCTGACAGCCGCCCTTGAACATCTGGCCGCGCTGGACGCCAAGGCCGAACAACCCCTGCGCAGTTCGCTGGTGATCAGCCAGGGTGCCAGTCGCCTGCCGCGCACCGGCTTCTTCGAATGTGTCGAACGCCTGGGGCGTTTTTCCGGGCCTTCCGATGGTGTCGCTGCTGCCTCCTGGCATGCTTCGGAAGTGGTGCGAGTGTTCGAGTACGAATACCCCGAGTCGGCGGAAGCCTGAATGTTTCTGCGACTCAAGGCGCGAGCCGGTTACTGGCTCGCCCGGCGCTTGTTTCACTGGTCATGGTTCGTCCGCCAGCCCCGTGGCTGGAGCTGGCTCGAGGGCCAGTTCGCACGCATGGCGAACCTGGGTGACGTTGGCGCCCAGAGCTTCTATGGACACATCCTGACCTTTCGCGGCGTTGGCCTTGGGGCGCGTGAGGAAGGCGTTCGCTTGTTGCGCCTGGCGGCGTTGGCGGGGGATGGCAAGGCGGCGTATCAGGTGGGCGTGATCAGCCTGGCGGGGACGGCGAGCAAGGCACCGGATCCGGTTGAAGCGGCGCGGTTCTGGGAGATGGCTGCCAAGGCGGGGCATCCGTTGGCAGAGATCAAACTCAAAGCGCTGGCGTCTCGTGGTTCTGCGGATTGATTCTACATTCGCTGCGGTAGAAGCGCTGGCACTCGGTTGTGGTGGCGATCTCTGGCAATAAAAAAAGGACCGGGTGCAAATTGCACTCGGTCCTTTCTTCACGACTTGATGAAGACGCTCCGGGGAGCGTCAGCATTAAGTTGCCATCATCTCAATGCTTGGCCACCGCCGTATTGAGTTTCAGGTAATCCAGCAGAATCCGCCCGGTCTCGCTCAGGTAGGCATCGTCTTCCGGCTTGGTCTTGTCCGGTTCGGCAGCGATCAGGTCTTCATCTTCTTTCTTCAGCTCTTTGAGCGGCTCTTCGCCCTTGGCCTTGCGACGCAGATTCTCCATCGCCAGCTGCTTGGCTTCGATATCGGCGTGCTGGGCACGACGGTCGGCTTCATTGAGGCTGACGGTTTTTTCCGCCATCAGTTTCTGCGCCAGGGCCAGCTTGTCGCGGATGAACACGAACTCGGCGTCCTTGGCCGTGCGCACGTCATGCTCGGACTGCAGCTGGGTGAGGTACGGCTTGAACGGGTCGAGCGCAGGCTTGATCGCCGGGCGGATGGTGTCCCACGGCATGGCTTCCGGCAGGGCGCTTTCGCCGATTTCCTTGGTGTCGATGATCGACGGGTAGTCGATGTCCGGCAGTACGCCCTGATGCTGGGTGCTCTGGCCGGAAACCCGGTAGAACTTGGCCAGGGTCAGTTTCAGTTCGCCATGGTTCAGCGGCTGAATGGTCTGCACGGTGCCTTTGCCGAAGGTCTGGCCGCCGATGATCAGAGCGCGGTGGTAGTCCTGCATGGCACCGGCAAAAATCTCCGAAGCCGAGGCCGACAAGCGGTTGACCAGCAGCGCCATCGGGCCTTTGTAGAACGCGCCCGGGTTTTCATCTTCAAGCACGTCGACCCGGCCATCGGCATTGCGCACGAGCACGGTCGGCCCTTTGTCGATGAACAGGCTGGTCAGCTCGGTGGCTTCCTGCAGGGAACCGCCGCCATTGTTGCGCAGGTCGATGACCACGCCGTCGACCTTGTCTTTCTGCAATTCGGTCAGCAGTTTCTTGACGTCGCGAGTGGTGCTCTTGTAGTCCGGATCACCGGCACGGAAGGCCTTGAAGTCCAGGTAGAACGCCGGGATCTCGATGACGCCGAGCTTGTAATCCTTGCCATCCTGCTTGAGGTTGAGGACCGACTTCTTCACTGCCTGGTCTTCAAGCTTCACCGCTTCGCGGGTGATCGGGACGATCTTGGTGGTCTGGTCGTTCGGTGCATTGCTGGCCGGAATCACTTCCAGGCGCACCACGGTGCCTTTCGGACCCCGGATCAGCTTGACCACTTCGTCCAGGCGCCAGCCGACCACGTCGACCATTTCCTTGTTGCCCTGGGCAACACCTATGATCTTGTCCGCCGGAGCAACCATTTTGGTCTTGTCGGCCGGGCCTGCCGGCACCAGGCGCACGACTTTCACCTGGTCGTTATCGCTCTGCAACACGGCGCCGATGCCCTCGAGGGACAGACTCATGTTGATGTCGAAGTTCTCCGCGTTATCCGGCGACAGATAGTTGGTGTGCGGGTCGTAGGACATGGCGAAGGTATTGATGTACGCCTGGAAGATGTCTTCGGCACGGGTCTGGTCCAGGCGCGCCAACTGGTTCTTGTAGCGCTTGGTCAGGGTTTCCTGGATCTGCTTGGAGTCCTTGCCGGCGATCTTCATCCGCAGGACTTCGTCCTTGACGCGTTTGCGCCACAGTTCGTCGAGGTCCGCGGTGGATTTGAGCCAAGGGGCATCCTTGCGATCGATCAGCAAGGTTTCCTTGGTGGTGAAGTCGATCTTTTCGACGCCTTTGTTCAGCTCGACAAGGGCAAAGTCCAGACGCGCCTTGACGCGGTCCAGGTAGCGCTTGTAGATGGTGAACCCGGCGTTCAGGTCGCCGCTTTTCAGGAAGTCGTCGAACTGGGTTTTCCACTTGTCGAATTCGGCAATGTCGCTGGCCATGAAATAGCTGCGCGACGGATCCAGCAGCTTGAGGTAGCTGTCGTAGATGATGACCGAGCGCGCATCATCGAGCGGCGGCTTGCTGTAGTGGTGGCGCTTGAGCAATTCGACGACGTTCAGACTGGCGATCACTTCGTCACGGTCAGGCTGAAGCTTGTCCCAGCTATTGGCTGCGAATGTATTGCTCGACATCGGCATCAGGCCGATACCAATAAACAGGGCTAGGGCGGTGCTGGGGAACAAATGCTTCATGCTGATTCGACGCGGGGACAATTGATAACGCATATTAGGCCGTCTTTGAAGTCGCCGGTTCCGTAAAGGCCGGTCGCATAATGCAAAAAGCCCGGCGCTACAGCTACGGGCTCAGTCCAGACTCACTATGGAGGCACTGTGAAAGCATTGCAAGGCGTGGAAGGTCGAGTGGAGTGGGTGGAAGAGCCCAGTCCTACGTGTGATGTAGGACAAGTCCGCATTCGTGTGGCGGCAGCGGGTCTCAATCGCGCCGATTTGTTACAGAAAGCGGGTCTTTACCCGCCACCGCCGGGAGCCAGTCAGGTACTGGGTCTTGAGTGTTCGGGGGTCATCAGCGAGGTCGGTCCGGGCTCCTCCTGGCAGGTCGGTGATCGGGTCTGCGCCTTGCTGGCCGGGGGCGGGATGGCCGAAGAGGTGGTTGTCGACGGACGGCATGTGTTGCCGGTTCCCGACGGAATGTCGCTGGCCGAGGCGGCAGCGCTACCCGAAGTGTACGCGACCGTTTGGCTGAATTTGTTTCAATTAGCTGCGCTCAAACCAGGTGAGAAAGTTCTTCTGCACGCGGGGGCAAGTGGAATCGGTTCAGCTGCCATTCAGCTGTGCAAGGCGTTTGGCAACCCATGCTGGGTCAGCGTCGGTTCCGCCGAGCGCCTGGCTTACTGCGAAGCGCTGGGCGCGCAGGGCGGCGTGGTGCGCAACGGCGATCTGCAGAGTTTGAATGATCTGGGGCCGTTCGATGTGATCCTCGATCCGGTGGGTGGCAATTACGCTGAGCTGAATCTGAAGCTGCTGGCTCGCGATGGCCGTTGGGTGCTGATCGGGTTGATGGGCGGCCGTGAGGCGAAGCTGGATCTGGCCCAGGTACTGGCCAAACGCGTGCAATTATTGGGTTCGACCCTGCGCAGTCGCGACGATCGGTTCAAGGCGGATTTGTTTAGTGACTTGAGCCAGCATGTCTGGCCGTTGTTTGCCGAAGGGCGGTTGAGTGCGCAACTGGCGAAGACGTTTGCAATCAAGGATGCCGAGGCGGCGTTTGCGGAGCTGGCGAGCAATAAGGTGGCGGGGAAGTTGGTGCTGATAATCGACGCTAGCCTCACGTGATCCTTTTGTAGGGGCGAGCTTGCTCCGGGCGGCGTTCCGACGATGGTCTCAAGGACAATGCGTTCATTCAGAAAAAACGCATTATCGTTAACGTCCATCGCGAGCAAGCTTGCTCCTACAGGGGGTGGCGGTTACTTCCAGAGATGGATCGGCCAGCCGGCTTTTTCGGCGTGTTCGAGCAACACCGGGTCCGGATTCACCACGTGTGGGAAGTCCACCTTTAGCAGCAGCGGCAAATCGTTACGTGAGTCGGAGTAGAAACTCGCTCCTTCCAGATTTTCTTCTTCCGCATCCAGCCATTCCAGCAGGCGCGTTATCTTGCCTTCGCGGTAGGTCAGCGTGCCAACGGTGTTGCCGCTATAAACGCCGTGCGTCACTTCCAGTTCGATGCCGAGAATTTCGTCGATGCCCAAGCGATCGGCGATCGGCCTGACCAGGTGCGTGCCGGAAGCGGAGATCACCAGGATTCGGTCTCCGGCCTTGCGATGAGCGGCGATGGCTTTGGTGGCATCGCTGAAGATGATCGGTTCGATGAAGTCTTCCACCCAAGGCCCGACCAGATGGTCGACTTCTTCCGGCGTGCGGCCGATCATCGGCTCGAGGCTGAAGGTCATGTACTCCTCCATCCGCAATTTGCCGTGGCTGTAGGCGTCCATCAGTTCGTTGTTGCGACGCATGAACGACTCGGGATCGACCCAGCCCAGGCGGCCCATTTGCTCGCTCCAGAGGGTGGCGCAGTCGCCGTGAATCAGGGTTTCATCCAGATCAAAAATTGCCAGGGCCATCAGTACGGTTCTCTCTTCAACATCAGCAAGGGCATCAGGCTACCTTACACAGGGCCGTCGGATCGATGGAAAGCGCCAGGCGCTGACCATCGGGATGCAGGTCGGCCGCCGAGCGATTCAGCACATCCACCACCAATTCCACGCCCCGGGCTTCGATACGGTAGCGAATCACATTGCCCAGCAGACTGTGGCTGCGGACCTGCGCGTCGAGTTCGCCATTGAGGCTCAGCTCGATGGCCTCCGGGCGAATCGCGATGCGATGGGTGATCGGCCGTTGCAGCAATTTCGAGGCGCTGTCGGCGTCCAGCAGGTTGTAGTTGCCGATAAAGCCGGCGGCAAAGACATCGACAGGCGCCGTGTAAAGCGTCTCGGCATCGCCGCTCTGTACGATCTTTCCCTGATTCATCAGGAAAATGCGGTCGGACATGGTCAGCGCTTCCTCCTGATCGTGTGTGACGAAGATCGTGGTCAGGCCGAGTTCGCGCTGGATCTGACGGATCTGTTCGCGCAGGTGCTTGCGAATTCGCGCGTCGAGCGCCGACAGCGGTTCGTCGAGCAGCAACAGGCGCGGACGGGTCACCAGGGAGCGGGCGAGGGCGACACGCTGGCATTGGCCGCCGGACAGTTGATGCGGATAACGGGCGGCAAAGTCGTTCAGCTCCACCAGTTTCAGCACTTCGGCGACGCGCTTGTGGCTGTCGTCGGCGTTGACCTTCTGCATGCGCAAACCGAAGGCGACGTTCTGTTGCACCGTCATGTTGGGGAATAGCGCGTAGCTCTGGAACACCATGCCGATCCCACGTTTCTGCGGGCTCAGCGGAACGAGGTTGTGATCGTCGAGCAGGATCTTGCCGCCGTCCACCGGCGTCAGCCCGGCGATGCAGCGCAACAGTGTGGACTTGCCGCAACCGGACGGGCCGAGGAGGGTGACGAATTCACCCTTGCTGATCTCACAGTTGATGTCGCTGAAGACCGTGGTGCCCAAATAGCTCTTTTGGAGGTGTTGGACGCTGACGTAGCTCATTCGCTTTTGTCCTTGTTCAAGATATTGGCCGCCCAGGTCAGAATCAGCACGAAGAAGAAGTAGGAAACCACCAGCGCGCTGGTGAAATGGCCGCTGCTGTTGCGCATGTTGTTGAGGTAGACCTGCAGGGTTTCGTAGCGGGTGCCGACGAGGATGTTGGCAAACACGAACTCGCCGAACAGGAACGAGAACGACAGCAGCAACGCCACCATCAAGCCCTTGCGCAGGTTTGGCAGCACCACCAGGAACGCCGCTTGAAAGGTGCTGGCCCCGAGCAGTTGGGCGGCGTCCATCAGGTCACGCAGGTTGATCGCCTGCAGGTTGTTGGTGATTGCCCGGTACATGAACGGCAGCGCCACGGTGAAGTAACAGCCAATCAGAATCCACGGCGTCCCGACCATTGCGAACGGTCCCGAACCGTAAAGCTGCAACAGGCCCACCGATGACACCACTGGCGGCACCGCGAAGGGCAGCAGTATCAGGATGTTCATCAGCGCATCGAGTTTCGGGAAGTGGTAATGCACCACAAACAGCAAGGGCAGAATCAGCACCACCGACAGCACCAGTGCACCCACGCACACCAGCAACGATTGTCCGAAGGCATGAAGAAAGCGTGGGTCGCTCCACAGTTGCACGTACCACTTGAAGGTAAAGCCGCTGGGTAAAATGGTCGCCGACCAGCTGCTGGAGATCGAGTAGATCAGCGTCCCGAGCAGGGGCAGCAATAGAATGGCGAACAGCAGGTACACCACCACCCGGTGGTAGATACCGGCAGGGCCCGGTTCAGCGCTGGACATGGTAGCTCCTCTTCAACAGCAGCTGATGCACGATGGTCACCAGGGTCATCAACGCCACCAGCACCACGGCCAGGGCACTGGCCAGGTTCGGGTCCAGGGAAATATCACCGGAGACCATCGCCGCGATGCGGATCGTCAGCACGTTGAAGTTGCCGGTGGTCAGCGCGTAGACCGTGGCATAGGCACCCAGGGCGTTGGCCAGCAGGATCACGAAAGTGCCCAGCAGCGCCGGCGTCAGCACGGGCAAGCCGATGTGCCGCCAGTACTGCCAGCCGTTGGCGCCGAGCAATTCGGCGGACTCGCGCCAGTCTTCGCGCAAGGCGTCGAACGCCGGGTAAAGCAGCAGCACGCCGAGAGGAATCTGGAAGTAGGTGTAGAGAATGATCAGCCCGGTTTTCGAGTACAGGTTGAAGTCCTGAATGATCCCGGCCTGCTTGAGCATAAGGGTGAAGCTGCCGTTGAAGCCCAGCAGGATGATGAACGCGAAGGCCAGGGGGACGCCGGAAAAGTTGCTGGTCATGTTGGCGAAGGCGTTGACGAAGTTGCGCAGTTTCGAGTCGACGCGGCGCAGGGAGTAGGCGCCAATTACGGCGATGATGATCCCGAACACGCTGGACCAGAAACTGATCTCGAGGCTGTACTGGATCGCCTGCAAATAGAACTTCGAGTTGAAGATCCTGATGAAGTTGGCCAGGCCCCAGCCGAACTCTTCCGATTCCAGGCTATTGATCATCACCCACGTCAGCGGGGCGATCTGGAACACGATGAAAAACAGCGTGAAAGGCACCAGGCACAGCGCCGCCAGCCATTTGCCGCGAGTCATGGCGTTCACTTGAGCAGCTCCCGGCACACAGGTTTGTCGTGCGTCACGCCGAGCAGTTCGCAGACGGTGCCGCAGATTTCAGTCTGTTTCGGTGCGGCATTGGCATTGAAGGTGAAGGCGTCGCCGAGAACGAACAGCGGCACTTCCCGTTCCTCGGGCAGCAGGCCGTTGTGGGAGCGATCGTTGTTCATGCCGTGGTCGGCGGTCACCAGAACCTGATATCCCGCATCGAGCCAGCCTTGCAGGTAGTCGGCGAGGATGATGTCCGCCGAGCGGGCGCTGTTGCGGTATTGCGCAGTGTCGAGGCCGTGCTTGTGCCCGGCGTCGTCGATGTTCATGGGGTGGACCAGGAGAAAATTTGGCGCATGCCGCAGGCGCAGGTTTTCTGCGTCGGCGAACAGGTGCGAGTCCGGGTAGTGATCGCTCCAGTAGAAATGGCCGTGCTGGATCGGCAGGTCCGGATCGTCGGTGTGACGATCCCGGGCCGCCACGAACGGCGAACGGTTATACAACTCGCTGACCCAGTGATAGGCCGCGGCGGCAGTGACAAGGCCGGCGTCGGTGGCGTAGTGATAGATGCTGCGCTGGCTGGACAGGCGCGAGACGTTGTTATGGACGATGCCGCTGTCGATCGGCGTGACGCCGGTCAGGATGCATTCATACAGCGGTCGGGACAGGGCCGGCAGTTCGCACTCCAGTTTATAGAGCGCCGCGCGTCCTGCGCCAACGTAAGCCTGCAGGTGCCCCATGGCGTGACGCGCGACTTCGTAATTGAGGCCGTCGAGCACGACAAGGATGACGTTGTGCTTCATAGGGGCGGAACTCCGTGGGTTCTCTCAAACCTGTAGGAGCCGGCTTGCTGGCGATTGGATCACCACGGTGCCCAGAGAGAAACCGAGGTGTCTGGATCGCCAGCAAGCCGGCTCCTACAGATCCAGCATTACTTCATTTCGACGATGACTTCTTCGTTCCACTTCTGCGGCAGGGCCTTGGAGGTTTTTTCCCACGCGTCCGCGTCCTTGATCGGCGTCACGCCTTTGTACTGCTCGTTCGGCAGCAGTTTGGCCTGAACCTCTTCCGGCAGTTTTATATGTTCGGCGCGGATCGGACGGGCATTGCCGCGCGCCAGGTTGATCTGGCCGGCATCGCTGAAGATGTATTCGCGCGCCAGCTTGGCGGCGTTCGGGTGCTTGGCGTACTTGTTGATGATGGTGGTGTAGCCGGAGATCACCGAGCCGTCGGATGGAATCAGCACGGTGTAGTCATCAGGATTGGCCATCTTGGCCTTGTAGCTCAGGCCGTTGAAGTCCCAGACCACGCCGACTTCGACTTCACCCTTCTCCATGCTGGCGATGACCGGGTCCGACATCGACAGACGACCTTGCTTGGCGATCTCGGCAAACATCAACAGGGCCGGCTGCAGGTTCTTCTCGTCGCCACCTTTGGCAATGGCCGCAGCCAGTACGCCGTTGGCGGCTTGGGCGGCAGTGCTCACGTCACCGATGGTCACCTTGTATTTGCCCTTCGTGAGGTCGGCCCATTTGGTCGGCGCCTCGGAGCCGTGCAGCAGCTTGTTATTGATGATGAAGGCAATGGTGCCGGTGTAAGCCAGCGCCCAATGGCCATCCTTATCCTTCGCCCAAGCCGGGATCTGCTCCCAGGTGCTTGGCTTGTAGGGTTGCGAAACGCCTTGCTTGACCGCGATCGGACCGAAGGCGGCACCGACGTCGCCGATGTCGGCAGTGGCATTGTCCTTTTCGGCTTTGAACTTGGCCAGTTCCTGGGCCGAGCTCATGTCGGTGTCGATATGTTTGAGGCCATAAAGCTTGGCCAGATCGTCCCAGGTGCCTTTCCAGTTCGCCCAGTTATCGGGCATGCCGACACTGTTGACTTCACCTTCCGCTTTCGCCGCGGCTTCCAGGGTTTTCAGGTCGGTGTCAGCGGCCATGGCAGCGGTGCACATGGCAATGGTCGAGCCTAACAGTGATGCCAGGAAAAGCTTTTTCATCCGAAGCTCCTTTGGGCGTTTTCAACGCTGCGATTGCGGTTGTGTTGGTCTAGGTCAGCAATACCTGAGCCAATCTAGGCGGCCGGGATGACATTTTGATGTCGAGCGCTGGCCTGCCCAGGTTTCCTGCGCTGGATACCTCAGGGTTGGAGATAAGCGTAGACCATGGCTAAAGACCTGAAATGAAAGGACTTGGCCATGTATTTGCAGGTGCAGGTGCAAATGCCTGGAGCAACCGTTCGGCAACTTTGTCATCTGTCAGTCATGTGCAGTGCCTAGGCTTGCACAGAGTTGATGGAGCCGGTTTGACGCGCGGTTCTGCCCTGAAGCAGCGCTGGTCTAGTCCAGATAGGTAACGTTGATGCGCATCGAGACAACCAAGGCGGTGACAGCGATCGGGCAGGTCCTGCAGGACCAGCTTGGCCATGGCCTGTTGGCGCCCGGGAGCAAGTTGCCGGCCGAGCGCAAGCTCAGTGAGTTGTTCGGTACCACCCGGATCACCGTGCGTGAGGCGTTGTTACAGCTGGAAGCCCAGGGTCAGATTTATCGGGAGGAGCGTCGTGGCTGGTTCGTATCGCCACCGCGCCTGGCGTACAACCTGATGCAGCGCAGTCACTTTCACGCCATGGTCAGCGCCCAGGGGCGAGTGCCGTCCACCGAGGTGATTTCGGCGCGGCTGCAGCCGGCATCGGCGGCGGTCTGTGCCTGGTTGCAACTGCCGGCGTTGTCGAGCGTGATCCAGATTTGCCGGGCGCGGCGCATTGATGAGCGGCTGGTGTTGTATGTCGAGCACTATTTGAATCCGCACTATTTTCCGGGGATTCTGCAGTTCGATTTGAATCAGTCGATGACCGAGCTGTATGCCCGGCATTACGATTTGCATTATGGGCGGGTGCGTTTCGAGATCGTGCCGACGGCGCTGTCGGTGGATGCGGCGGCGGCTCTACGGGTGTCGGTGGGCAGTCCGGGGCTGCGGATTGCCCGGGTCAATTACGATCAGCATCAACGGCTGATCGATTGTGACCTGGAGTTCTGGCGGCATGATGCAATTCATGTCGGAGTCGATGTGGTCTGAGCCTGACCGCCGCAGGTGGTGAGGTCCATGCGTCATCCGAAGCGATAAATATCCATGCCCAGGGCGCCCAGGGTGAATCCCGCGTGGCTCACGCTGAATGTGCCTCCGGCGCCGCGGGCAAAGTACAACGGCAACAAATGTTCATCACTCGGATGGTTGCGCGCGGCGTTCGGCGCTTGCCGACGATAATCGTGCAACGCGACTTCATCCTGGGCCTCGAGTTTCTCCACCATCCAGTCGCGAAATTCCCTGGCCCAGGGTTCGACGCTTTCCGGGCCGGCGTGCCAGTCCAGTTCGCGCAGGTTGTGGGTAATGCTGCCGGACCCGATCAGCAGCACGCCGTGTTCGCGTAAACCGGCCAGGGCTTGACCTACCCGGGTTTGCAGGGCCGGGCCACCGTGGGTGGGTAGCGAGACTTGCACGATAGGGATATCGGCTTGCGGATACATCAACGACAGGGGCACCCAGGCTCCATGGTCAAACGGTCGCTTGGGGTCGATGCGCGCGGGCAGGCCGGCGTTTTCCAGCCGCTCGACCACCTCTGTCGCCAGGTGCAGGTCACCGGGCGCCGGGTATTGCACCTCGAACAAGGCCTGTGGAAACCCGCCGAAGTCATGCCAGGTGTCGGGTTTTGGGTTGCCGCTGACCAGTAGTTCATTGCTTTCCCAATGCGCGGATACAATTACGATGGCCTTGGGTTTCGGCAATTCAGCGGCCAGGCGAGCCAGGGCGGGCCCGCTGGCGCCCGGTTCGAGTGCCAACATGGGCGAGCCATGGGATATGTACAGGCTGGGGAACATGAATGAGCTCCTGAGGGGTAAGATGGCATCATCTTCAGTCAGATCATTGATCTAAATCTAATATAAGTTTTAGGGTCTTTTGATCGAATTTTCGGGATTAATTATGCAGCCGGAGTTTTGGCACAAGCGATGGACGTCGAATCAGATCGGCTTTCACCTGCCGGAAGTGAATCCATATCTGCAACGGTACTGGCCGCAGCTGGGCCTGGAAGAGGGCTCGCGCGTACTGGTGCCGTTATGTGGGAAAAGCCTGGATCTGCTGTGGCTGGCAAAATGCGGTCACGAGGTGTTGGGCGTCGAATTGTCGGAAAAAGCGGTGGAAGACTTTTTCCACGAGCATCAATTTGATCCGGACGTCAGCGACCAAGGCCCCTTCACTGTCTATCGGGCGGGCTCGATCGAGATCTGGTGTGGTGATTTCTTCGCGTTGACGGCCGGCGATGTCGCTGATTGCAGTGCGTTGTACGACCGCGCTGCATTGATCGCCTTGCCGCCGACAATGCGCGAGCAGTACGCCGAGCATCTGAAGCGGATTCTTCCGAAGGATTCGCTGGGGCTGCTGATTACCCTGGACTACGACCAGGCGCAAATGGAAGGCCCGCCGTTTGCCGTGCTCGATGACGAAGTGCAGCGGTTTTTCGGGGGGGTGTGGTCGCTGAAGGTTCTGGAAGACCAGGATGTGCTGGGGGAGAGCTGGAAGTTTCTGGAGGCGGGGGTGACGCGGCTTGAGGAGCGGGTTTATCGGGTTTCCAGCCGATAGATTTGTGTTGTTTGTACCGACCCGAATGAACACTGCAAAAATCAGCAGACAAAAAAAGGCCCGCATTCACTGCGGGCCTTTTCTTTTAGTGCGAAGCCTGATCAGCCCCGACGACGCAATGCGTCAATGCGCTCTTCCAGCGGCGGATGGCTCATGAACATGCGGGCAAACCCTTGCTTGATGCCACCGTTGATGCCGAAGGCATTCAAGGTGTCCGGCATGTGCACCGGCAACCCCTGTTCCGCCCGCAGGCGTTGCAGAGCGCCGATCATTGCACTGGTGCCGGCCAGGCGTGCTCCGGCTTCGTCGGCACGAAATTCCCGTTTGCGCGAGAACCACATGACGATGGAGCTGGCCAGGATGCCCAGGACCAGTTCGGCAAAGATGGTCGCCACGTAGTAGGCGATGCCCTGGCCTTCTTCGTTCTTGAAGATCACTTTGTCGACAAAGTTGCCGATGATCCGTGCAAAGAACATCACGAAGGTGTTCACCACGCCCTGGATCAGCGCCAGGGTGACCATGTCGCCATTGGCCACGTGGCCGATTTCGTGGGCCAGCACGGCTTTGACTTCATCCGGCGAGAATCGCTCGAGCAAGCCCTGGCTGACCGCGACCAGCGCGTCGTTCTTGTTCCAGCCGGTGGCAAAGGCGTTCGCCTCGTAGGCCGGGAAAATCCCGACTTCCGGCATCTTGATCCCGGCTTCCCGGGACAGTTGCTCAACGGTTTGCAGCAGCCATTGCTCGTGACGTGTGCGCGGCTGGGTGATGATCTGGGTGCTGGTGCTCATCTTCGCCATCCACTTGGAGATGAACAGCGAGAACAGGGAACCGGCGAAACCAAAGACCGCACAGAAAATCAGCAGCTGATTGAGGTTGAGATCAACCCCGTTGGCCGCCATGAACCCGTTGAAGCCGAAAAGGCTCAGGGTGATGCTGGCAATCAGCACGACCGCCAGGTTAGTGGCCAAAAACAGCAGGATGCGCATCATGGTTGTAGAAATCTCCTCATGCTAAAGATGTAGCGTACTGCGGGGTATATAAGGTGCTGCACCGGGCTATTCAACCGGGTGACTATTTCAAACTGTGTCCTACAGCAAGAGTCTAGCTGGTTGAAGGACATTTCCGACGCTGATGGGGGGAGGTGTTTTTCAGCCAATTGACCTCGCAGGCCCCGTCGTTGTTAGGCGCGAGCAAGCAACCTGTCCTCTGTCAGCCGTGGGAGGCGTGATGGAAGACAGGGCGAAAAGATATGTTGCTGAATCAATCACCTTTCGACTTCGATACGCGCCGCAGGGTGACATCTCGCTTACTGGCGATAGGACTTGAGGAAATTGCCGATACGTCCAATGGCCATGTCCAGGTCATCCACCCGCGGCAGGGTCACGACTCGGAAATGGTCCGGCCATGGCCAGTTGAAGGCCGTGCCTTGCACCACCAGCAGTTTTTCGGAGAGCAGCAGGTCGAGCACGAATTTCTCGTCGTTGTGGATCGGGCAAACTTTCGGATCGATCCGCGGGAACGCATACAGTGCGCCCATCGGCTTGACGCAGCTCACGCCCGGAATGTCGTTGAGCAGTTCCCAGGTTCGGTTGCGCTGCTCCAGCAGACGACCTTGGGGCAGCACCAGGTCATTGATGCTCTGATACCCGCCGAGGGCGGTCTGGATCGCATGCTGGCTCGGCACGTTGGCGCACAGGCGCATGTTGGCCAGCATGTCGATGCCTTCGATGTAGCTCTGGGCGTGGTGTTTCGGGCCGGAAATGGCGATCCAGCCGGAGCGGAACCCGGCCACGCGGTAGGACTTGGACAGGCCGTTGAAGGTCAGGCACAGCAGGTCCGGCGCGAGCGAAGCGGTGCAGATGTGCACGGCATCGTCGTACAGGATCTTGTCGTAGATTTCGTCGGAGAACACCACCAGGTTGTGCTGACGGGCCAGTTCCAGCATACCCAGCAGGACTTCTTTCGAATACACGGCACCCGTCGGGTTGTTCGGGTTGATGATCACCAGCGCCTTGGTATTCGGGGTGATCTTGGCCTTGATGTCGGCCAGGTCCGGCCACCAGTTGGCCTGCTCGTCGCACAGGTAGTGCACGGGGTTGCCCCCCGACAGGCTCACCGCGGCGGTCCACAGCGGATAGTCAGGGGCCGGCACCAGCACTTCGTCGCCATTGTTGAGCAGGGCCTGCATCGACATCACGATCAGCTCGGAAACGCCGTTGCCCAGGTAGATGTCTTCGATGCCGACGCCTTCCACCTGCTTTTGCTGGTAGTACTGCATGACGGCCTTGCGTGCACTGAACAGGCCTTTGGAGTCGCTATAACCCTGGGCGGTCGGCAGGTTGCGGATCACGTCCTGGAGAATTTCATCCGGCGCTTCGAAACCAAAGGGCGCCGGGTTGCCGATGTTCAGCTTGAGGATGCGATGGCCTTCCTCTTCCAGGCGTTTGGCGTGCTTGAGCACTGGGCCGCGAATGTCGTAGCAGACGTTGGCGAGCTTGTTCGATTTGCTGACCTGCATGGCGATGTGTTCCCGAAAATGAACGATCCAGGCGGCGTGTGAACGACCGTGCTGGGAATCCTGCGTATTCACGCAGGCCTGACGCCTTGAGATGCAGCACCCATAAATCCGTTTGAATGCGCGTGGTCTGGCTGCCAGACTGGCGTTTGACGAGGCGCAATCATACGTGCCGCCCGATCCGTGGAAAAGGTACAGATCGGGCTTTTTCAGCCGCTGAGGTGTGACAATGGAAAAGTTGGAAAAAACCCTGGAAGAATGGAAGGCGATGCTCGATCCGGAGCAGTACAACGTTTGCCGCCTCAAGGGCACCGAACGTCCGTTTTCCGGCAAATACAATGACAGCAAGGTTGACGGTGTCTATCACTGCATTTGCTGCAACGAGCCGTTGTTCGACTCCAAGACCAAATTCGACTCTGGCTGTGGCTGGCCGAGTTTCTACGCGCCGATTGGCGACAGTGCCATGGTCGAGATCCGTGATGTCAGCCATGGCATGATTCGCACCGAGGTGGTTTGCGCCAAGTGCGATGCACACCTGGGGCATGTGTTCCCGGATGGTCCGCCGCCGACCGGGCTGCGGTATTGCATCAACTCGGTGTGCCTGGACCTGGTGCCGCGTACCTAACCTGGATTTTTGGTCGGTTCAGCGAGCCCTGTAGGAGCCGGCTTGCCGGCGAAGGCGTCTGCGTTGGCGATGCAAGGCTCGAGTCCGCCTTCGCTGCGGTGCGGCGATCCGACAAGCCAGCTCCTACAGTTCGTGTTGCACGGCGGAAGATCGATTTATTAAATTGCACACAATTCAATTGCTCGCTATGTTTGTCAGACCTGCCTTACCTTCAGAGTCAATATCATGAGCGACAGTCTGCTGAGCATTCCCTGCACCACCATCAAGGGCGAGCAAAAGACCCTGGCGGATTACGCCGGCAAAGCCGTATTGGTGGTCAATACCGCAAGCAAATGCGGCTTCACTCCGCAGTACAAAGGGCTGGAAGAGCTATGGCAAACCTACAAGGACCAAGGCCTGGTCGTGCTCGGCTTTCCCTGCAACCAGTTCGGCAATCAGGAACCGGGTAACGAAGGGGCAATCACCGAGTTCTGCGAATTGAACTACGGCGTCAGCTTCCCGCTGTTCGAAAAGATCGAAGTCAACGGCGCCGACGCCCATCCGCTGTTCGTGCAATTGAAAAAACGCGCACCGGGCGTACTGGGTTCCCAGGGCATCAAGTGGAACTTCACCAAGTTCCTGATCGGCAGGGACGGGCAGTTGGTCAAGCGCTTCGCGCCGGCGACCAAGCCGCAGGACCTGAGCGGCGAGATTGAAGCCCTGCTCAAATGAATACCTTGTCCGTCGATTCCCTGAAGCTCGACAGCCAGCTCTGCTTCAAGCTGTATGCCGCTTCCCGGGCGGTCATCCGCGCTTATAAGCCAATGCTCGATCAGCTCGGCCTGACCTACCCGCAATACCTGGCGATGCTGGTGTTGTGGGAGTGGCAGGAAGCGACCCCGGAGCAGCCGACGGTCAAGGCGTTGGGCGCACGCCTGGCGCTGGATTCCGGCACGTTGACGCCGCTGCTCAAGCGGCTTGAGCAGTTGCAGCTGGTGCAGCGTCAGCGTTCGGCGCGGGATGAGCGTGAAGTGCACCTGAGCCTGTCACCCGGCGGCGAGGCGTTGCGCGCCCGGGTGGGGCCGCTCAAGGCGCGTCTGTTGTGCGACAGCGGTGTCGATCTGGATCGCCTGAATGATCTGCGTGAGGGCCTCGATCATCTATTGGGCCAGATCAAGGCACTGTCGTAGTCGGCATCCACAAATCCAGCAGGGCGGCCAGCTCTTCGCGGCGGAAAGGTTTGGCCAGGTAGTCGCTCATGCCCGCTGCACGGCAGCGTTCGCGTTCTTCGGACATCGCATTGGCGGTCAGGGCGACAATGGGCAACTGTGGCCAGCGCCCGCTGCGCCGGATTTGCCGGCTGGCTTCGTAACCGTCCATCACCGGCATGTTGCAGTCCATCAGCACCAGATCGAACTCACTCTGATCGAGTTGATCCAGGGCCTCGCCACCGTGAGCGGCGACGACCACCTCGCAGCCGAGTTTGCCAAGCATGCCCTTGGCCACCAGTTGATTGACCGGATTGTCCTCCACCAGCAACACCCGTCCGCGTCGCAAGGCTGAGCGATGATCGAGCCGGGCATCGTTGATTGTGTTGAGGTCCGGCTGCAGCACCCGCCGCAGTGTCTGGTACAGCGCATTACGCGCCAGGGGGCGTGCCTGTTGCTGCAAGGGCGCCAGGGCGCTGGCTTCTTCGCTGGGCAAGAAGCTGCCATAGGCGGTCACCAGCAAAATCGGTGCAGGGCAGGTGGGCCGCAAGCCGAACAGGCATTCGGGGCAGTCGGTGATCACCACATCCGGGTCCAGTCCGATCAACGAGTCGTCGATCGACCGCTGCTGATACTCCAGGCCCCAACCCGGCAACAGGCTCTTGAGCAATTCCGCCAGACCGCTGCTGGCGGCGGTGATCGCGATAACCTTGCCCGGCAACTTTGCCGGCGTCAGGGCGCGGGTGTGGCACGGCAGCGGCAGGTCGGCGCAGAACTGGCTGCCGAAGCCGGCTTCGGAGCTGATTGTGAGGCGTCCTTGCATGGCTTCGCAGAGGTTGTAGGTCAGTGCCAGGCCCAGGCCGGTACCGCCGTATTGTCGGGTAATGCCGGAACCCGCCTGGGTGAAGGGCTGGAAGATCTTGACCTGGGCCTCCTGGGCGATACCGATGCCGGTGTCGCAGACCTCGATCCTGACGCCGTCCCCGAACGTGGACAGGCGCACATCGACCCGACCGAACCGGGTGAACTTGAGGGCGTTGGACAACAGGTTGCTGACGATCTGCCGGACCCGGGTCGGGTCACCGAGCACCAGCGCCGGAAAGTGCGGATCGATCAGGCAGGTCAGCTCGACGCTCGGTGCCGCGTTCTGCGACAGCAGGTTGGCGGTGTCTTCGATCAGCGCGCCGAGGTCGAACGGAATGTGCTCGAGTTCAAGCTGACCCGCGTCGAATTTCGACAAATCGAGAATATCGTTGAGCAATTCCACCAGCACTTTTCCCGAGTCATGGGCGATGGACAGCTGTTGCTGTTGCTCGGCATTGAGCGGGCCATCCAGTGAGAGCGCGATCATCCCCAGCAGTCCGTTGAGGGGGGTACGGATTTCGTGGCTCATGTTGGCCAGGAACGCCGAGCGCGCTTCGGCCATGTCCAGGGCGGTGCTGCGGGCGACTTCCAGTTCCTCGTTGGACTGGCTGAGCCGGGTGTTGATTGCCTTCAATTCCGCGGTCCGGGCCGAAACGATGTTTTCCAGTTGGCCGAGGTATTCGGTCAGACGGTTTTCGGCATTGCGCCGTTGCTGGATTTCGGTGGCGATGTTTTCGAATTGCTGGTTGGCAACTTTGACCAGCACGCCGATCTCATCGTGTTCATGACCGGCGGGGCACTCCAGCCACGTCGGTTCGACACTGCGCGGATTGCGGCCGCTGAGTTCACGGATCACCCGTACCAAGGGTTTGGTCAGCATCACATAGAACAGGGCAAGCAGGATGCCGGTCAGTAGCAGGCTACGGGTGAAGCCGTTGAGCAGGGTCACTTCTGCCCGACTCAGGAACCGGCTGCCGAAGGCATAGGTGTCGACGTCCAGGCGCAGGGTGCCGAGGGATTCGGACGGTAGATTATCCAGGTACAGGCGGTCTTCGAAGCGCCGGTTGGCGCCAAACAGAAAGTCGCTGATCACCCTGTAACCGCTTTGCGAGCCAGGGCGCTTGACTTTGGCCAACACCGTACCGTTGTTGTCGGTCAATTGCGCGCCGATGATGGCGGGCGAGCGCAACAGGCCCAGGGCCAGTTCCTGGGCGAGTTCGGCGTCGATGTTGTAGGCGATGCGCGAAGCGGTGTTATGGCTGATTTCCAGCAATGACAGGATTTCGCGGTTGATGGAGGCGTCTTCACTGGCATAATCGATGCTTATTTGCAGCAGGCTGAGCAGCGTGCCCAGAATGAAGCCGACCAGTACGGTCAGCCGGGCTTGCTTATAGGACAGTCGGTTAGTGAACTTGATATCCATGGGGTGTTGAACCACTTCCGTTTCCCTTCGCTGCTCAAGCATAGTCGATCATGCATGGATCCCGATGTTCCCGCGCAACCCTTGTTCAAGGGCTGAAAAGGCCATCGTACGCTGTGTTGGATCGCTGTAACGCATCATTACCGTGAACGTGCCCGAGGAGAAGACGTGGATTCCCGATTGAATGCTTTTCTTGAACGCGCCGATGCCGTGCTGGCCCGTATCGAACCGCTGTTGCCCGCACCCCGGCAAGCCATCGACTGGAGGCACTGCCTGGCTGCACGCTGGCAACGCGAAGGGCGCAGCGGGTTCCTGTTGCCGCTGCACGTCAGCCTCGACATGCGTTTGTCCGACCTGATCGGCGTCGATCGGCAAGTGGAGCAATTGGGGCGCAATACCCAACAGTTCCTCGACGGCATGCCGGCCAACCACGCCTTGCTCTGGGGCTCGCGCGGCACGGGCAAATCGTCCCTGGTGCGCGCCTTGCTGGCCGAACACGCCCAGGCGGGGCTGCGGCTGATCGAGATCGAACGCGATCACCTGGCGGACTTGCCACGCGTAGTCGAGCAGATTGGCAAATTGCCCCAGCGCTTCGTGCTGTTCTGCGATGACCTGTCGTTCGAGTCGGGTGAGGGCGATTATCGGGTACTCAAGAGCGTACTCGACGGTTCTCTCGAACAGGCGCCGGATAACGTGTTGCTCTACGCGACCTCCAATCGTCGCCACCTGGTGCCGGAAAAGGAAAGCGATAACGAAAACTGGAAAAGGGTCGACGGCGAACTGCATCCCAGCGAGGCGGTGGAAGACAAGATTGCCCTGTCGGACCGTTTTGGCCTGTGGCTGTCGTTCTATCCGTTCACCCAGGACCACTTCCTCAACGTCGTCGAGCACTGGATCGGCCAACTGGCCGACAAGGCCGGTCTCGAGTGGCAGCGTGATGCCGCACTGGACATCCTCGCCGTGCGCTGGGCCACGGGGCGGGGCAATCGCAACGGGCGATGCGCCTATCAATTCGCCCGCTATTGGGTCGGGCTCAAGCTGTTGGAGCACAAGGCATGATCGATTTGCAAAAGAGCGGCCAGGGCCTCGAAGGCTACGGCATGCTGTGGGCGCAGCTGGAGTCATTGCTGGCCGATGAACGGGATTTCATTGCCAACGCCGCGCAGTTTTCGGCGTTCCTGTACCACCAGCTCGATGATTTGAACTGGGCCGGCTTCTACCTCAATCGCGATGATGAGCTGGTGCTGGGGCCGTTTCAGGGGCAGATCGCCTGCGTGCGAATTGCCTTCGGTCGCGGCGTGTGCGGGACGGCGGCGGCGACCTTGCAAACCCAGTTGGTCGAAGACGTGCACGCGTTCCCGGGGCATATCGCCTGCGACAGCGCGTCCAATAGCGAGCTGGTCGTACCGCTGGTCAAAAACGGCCGATTGATCGGCGTACTGGACCTCGACAGCCCGAAGCTCGCGCGGTTTACCGCTGAAGATCAAGCCGGTATCGAACGACTGGCGGCGATTTTCCTGCGCCTGACCGACTGCTGATCATGGATTCAAGCCTGCCTTGACCCGCAGGCTTGAGGGATCCACCGCGTCGATCTGTCGTGGGTCGAGAAATTGCTCGGCGTATTGCAGGTAAACCCGCTCACTGATGAACAGCCCGAACAGCTCCGGATCGATGTGAGCATCGCGGCACATGGTCGCCATGATGGCCAGCGCTTCGCTCAAGGGCTTGGCCTTCTTGTAGGGGCGATCGGCGGCGGTCAGCGCTTCGAAAATATCGGCAATGGCCATCATCCGCGCCGGCAGGCTCATTTCTTCGCGCTTCAATCGTTTGGGGTAACCGGTGCCGTCCATTTTTTCGTGATGGCCGCCCGCGATCTCCGCGACGTTGCCGAGGTGCCCGGGGAAGGGCAAGTGGCTGAGCATCAGGATCGTCTGCACCATGTGATGATTGATGACGTAACGTTCCTCGCGGGTCAGGGTGCCGCGAGCAACGCTCAGGTTGTAGAGTTCGCCCCGGTTGTATTTGTAGCGGGGCACGTCAAGTTTGAAGCCCCAGGGATTGTCGTGCGGGATCAGTTCGGCTTCGGCGTGCTCGAACAGATGCTCGGGTTTGTCCGCCAGCAGCGGTTCGCTGACCGGCAGGGTTGGCGCGGGCGTTCGGGTCTGGCGCCGGTTCTCTTCCCAGGACACCCCCAGCCGGTCGTCCAGGGTTCGGGTCCAGGTGCGCCTGGCCAGCGTGCGCAGGCGCTGCAGGTCGGACTCGGCCATCGCCTCGCCGCCCAGGTTGCAGCGGGCGACGAAGGCGAAATCATCATCCAGCCCGGCCAGGGTGGCGTTGCGCAGTTCGGCCAGGTGTGGCGCGTCACCCCCCAGGGCCATGGCTTGCCAATAGTTGATCCAGGCATCGCGCTTGAGGACTTCGAAGCGAGTACGGATTTCGTGAATGCGGTCGTTCAGGGTTTCCAGTTTCGTGGCTTTATCGACCACGTACTCCGGCGTGGTGACTTTGCCGCAGTCGTGCAGCCAGGCGGCGATGTGCAGGGCTTCCCACTCGTCTTCGGTGGGTTGATAGCGGCTGAAGGCGGGTTCCTGGCTGGCCGCGGCGGCCTGGGCGAGCATCAGCGTCAGCACCGGGACTCGCTGGCAGTGCCCGCCGGTGTAGGGGCTTTTGGCATCGATGGCACCGGCCAATAGTTCAATGAACGAATTGAGCAGCTGTTTTTGTCGGGCTTGCAGGCGCTGGGTTTCGATACACACGGCGGCCGCGCCGGAAACCGCCTGGATAAACGCGATGCGGTCCGGGCGCAGGTTTTCCAGGTCGCCTGGCAGACCGCTATCGGCCAACAACAGGATCAGCAGGCCCACGGTTTCGTTTTGACGATTGTGCAGCCGGATGCCGATCAGATGAACCCGGGGACATTCCAACGCCAGCAGGACTTTCTGCAAATCGGCCGCCTGTTCGAAGACGAGGTGGGTGACGACGCTGTCGGCCTTCGACAGCTGTTGCAGCCAGGCCGGGCTCTGCTGATCCTGCAGTGCGCGGCCCTGGACATCGAATGACGCCAACGCCTGTGGCGCGCCATTGATCACCAGGCCATGGGGCTCCAGGCGATCGCCATCATTTTCCCGCAGATAAATGAGGCCGGCCTGGGCCTGGCCGATCTTCACGGTTTCAAACAGAACCCGTTCCAGCAAGGGGGTGAATCGGGTCTCGGCGCTCAGGCTGTCGGTGATCCGGAAAAAACTCGCCAGGGTGTCTTTCATGCGCGCCATCGACACGCTCAACTGGTCGATCTCGAGTACCGGCGAGCGACGGGAGGCGGGAAAGTTGAAGTCGAAACTGCGAATCGCGTCGGCCTCCTGCACCAGTGCGCGCAACGGCTTGACCAGCATTCTGGAGGTCAGCCAGCCCAGCGGCAGGCATAACAAGAGCGTGGCCAAGGTAATCAGCGCGCCTTGCCAGCGCATGCGGTAGGCATCGGCGAGCAACTCGTCTTCGGGCACCAGCAGCGCCAGTTGCAGGCCCTGGGGACCTCCCTCCTGGATGCGGCTGCGCGCAACGATCCATTGACGGCCGGCGGCCTGCAGCCGATTGCCAACGGGAGGACTGTCAAGCAGCGCCCCGAGGCTGGGGCTGAGGTCGGCGGCCTTGATGAGGCGGGCGGTCCGATCATCGATGATCAGTCGGCGGCTGTCGGGATAAGCGATGGCATTGCCCTTGGCATCGAACAGGACGATTTCGGTACCGGGGGTCACCACATGTTTGGCCAGGGTTGCCGAGAGCTCGGCCAGGGTCAGGTCGGCGCCCATGACAGCACGTTCGCCGCTGCGTCGGGCCAGGGTCGTGCCGACGTTTTGGGTGGAGAAAAAAACGTAGGGTTCGGTGGTGATCTGATCGCTGTCGCTGCGGGCGCTGGAGAACCAGGCGCGGGTTCGCGGATCGTAGGTTTCGTCGGGGTGCTCCTGACGACTGATAAGGTTCAGGTCCTGGTCGAAAAACAATGATTGGGAATGCATTTGACTGTCGCTGCCGTTGCGCTCGATGCTCCACACTTGATAAGCCGCCGTATCCGCAGCTTTCAGCCGGGTTTTCAGATCGGCGGTGCGCAGCGGACGGACCATGAAGAAATCGCCATTGTCGTAACCCAGATACAGCGAGGCCAGGTCTGGGTTGTCCTTGAGCGACTGGCTGAAGGGTTTGAGCAGCGCCAGCCGTTGCTCCAGGTCGGGCGCCGCCGCTGCCGGATTGTCCACCAGCAGGCTCAACAGATGACGAATCGGCTCATACGTGGCGTGAAGGTCAAGCCGGACGTCCTGCTCGATGCGGTTGAAGAGTTTCTCACTGCTGGAAAGAATGATCTGCGTGGTTTGCCGATAGTTGAAAATGCCCAGCACCACCCCGGTCAGCAACAGCAGGCAGGTGAACGTCACGCTGATATGGACGTGCAGGGGAAACCGGCGCGGATCCGGGCGCAGTGGGCTGGGCATTGCAGGTCTCTCCATGATGGTTGGCGCACTGCTCAGCGTCCAAGCATAGTTAAGCCTCTTTCATTCTGCTGTTGTCGTTTTGTCGAAGTTGCTGTTGCAGCGCCTGCTCCAATTCGAGCATGGCGCTCTCCATGGCTTTGCTGCATTCGGTGACTGTGGCGCGATGGAACACTTCATGGCAGGCGTTCTCCAGCGCCTCGCAGCTGTCGATCAAGCGGGTGGCCTGGACTATTCGGGCGGCGCCCTTGATTTTGTGGGCAATATCGAGAAATGACTGCCGATCCCCGGACCCGGACAACCCCAGCAACGCTTGTCGGTCCAGCTGGTTGCTGTTGAACAGTTCGGTCAACAGTCGCCGCTCCAGAACCGGGTTGCCTCCCGTCAACGGGTGCAACGCTTTCAGGCTGAAGGCCGGATCGCAAACGGTGGGCTCGATGCCTTCAACCCATTGGCTCAACGCTGTCAGCGTCAGGGGCTTGAACAGGCAGTCGTCCATGCCGGCCTGTTTGCAGCGCTGTATTTCTTCCGGCTGTGCGTTGGCGGTGAACCCCAGGACGGTGCAGGGTGGGCGTTGCGTGTGCTGTTCCTGCCGGCGAATGGCGCGGGCCAATTCGTAGCCATTCATGATCGGCATGTTGCAATCGACAATCACCAGGTCGAATGCCTGTGCTTGCCACGCCTCGAATCCTGCTGCGCCATCCGCTGCGACACTGAATCGATGCCCCAGAAACTCAAGCTGCTGGCACATCAGCAAGCGATTGGCCGGATGATCGTCGACCACCAGAACGTTCAGGGGGGACCTTGTGCAATGGATGGGCGCTTCAACAGCCTCAGGGAGCTGCTCGCATGGCAGCGTTGCCAGGCACAGCGACACCTGGACCCGGGTACCGACACCCGGCTGGCTGCTCAATTGCAGGCTGCCGCCCATCATTTCGCACAGGCTGCGACTGATCACCAGGCCCAGCCCTGCGCCACCCCTGCTTGACCGTTCACAGTGATCGGCTTGAGCGAAGGGTTCGAACAACCGTTGCCGATCCTGTTCGCTGATGCCGATGCCACTGTCCTGGACGTGCAACAACATCCGGACTCGCTCGGGTTCGTCGGTGGGTTGCAGGGTCACGCTGATTCTGACCTGACCGAGCTCTGTGAACTTGATGGCGTTGCTGACCAGGTTGGACAGCACCTGCTTGAAGCGCAACGGGTCCAATACGACATCGACCTGCGGATTGGCAGGGTGAAACTCCAATAGCAGTTCAAGATTTTTCTGACGCGCCAGCCCATCGAAAATCCGTATCACCGAGGTCACGATCTCACCGGGATTGACGCGTTCCGGGCTCAGGCTCAGGCGGCCGGACTCGATCCGCGCGATATCGAGAATGTCCCCGATCAGTTCGAGCAGGTCCTTTGCCGAGTTGTAGGCCACATCGATCGCCGGACGGTCCGGGTGCTGGTGATCGATACGCTTGAGCGTCAGTTCGAGCATGCCGATGACCGCGTTCATCGGCGTGCGAATCTCATGGCTCATGGTCGCCAGGAACGTGCTTTTGGCCCGGTTGGCCTCATCGGCCCGTTCTTTCGCACAGCGCAACTCATCGAACAGTTGCCGCCGCTCGCTGATGTCGATCCAGCCGCCAATGATGCCCCGCACCTCACCGCTGGAATCGCGGTAAGGGATAATCCAGTGGTAGATCGTCAGTCGGCGACCACCGATATGCAGCGGCCGGTCGAGAATCAGCGGTATGCCCTCGGCCACGACGCGCTGGTAGTCGGCCTGGTATTCCCGCGCTTCGAAGGCGTTGCTCATGGTGCCCTGCATGACGCTTTTGCCGATGACCTCTTCACGTTTCGCGCAGAAGGCTTCCAGGTAACTGTCGTTGCAGCTTTGCAGCAGCCCTTGGCGATCGCGCACATAGATGGGATGCGGGGTGCCGTTGACCAGCGATCGCATGAATTCGTATTGGTCGTTCAACGCACGCTCGGCCGCCTGGCGCTGCTTTATCTGTCGACGCATGTAAGCGTTCCAGGCAACGGAAATCAGCAGCAGTACGCCGGCGCCGATGACGATCTGAAAAAACAGCCGGTGATAGTTGCGCCAGGGGTTTTGCGAGGTCGCCGAATAGCCACGCCAGCGACTGTTGATGATGCCCAGTTCTTCCGGCGAGATGCTCAGCAGCGCCTTGTCGAGGATGGCGTTCAGCTCGTGGGCGTCCCGTCCGGTCGCCAGGGAAAAGGCGGCCTGCCGGGTTCCGAGGGTGCTGCTGATTCGCAGCGTGTGTTCGAAAATCCGCGATGACAGGAAGTAGTTGGCAACCACCAGTGAGCTCACCGCACCCTGTACCTTGCCTTCGGCCAGCAGTTCCGCGGCGCTGAAGGTGTCCGGGGTTTCAATCAACTTGATCTGCGGGAACTCGCGGCGCAAGTCATCCACCATGGGATTGCCTTGAGCGATCGCCAGGCGTTTGTTGTGCAATTGAGCAAGGCTGGTCGGGCTATTGGCGGATTTGCGGGTCAGCAGGACGTAGGAGTTTTGCAGATACGGGCGGGTGAAACTCAGGCTTGCTTCACGTTGGGCGCTGGGGAGCAGGGCGGCGATCAGCTCGGCTTGTCGGGTGTTGACCTGCTCGATCATCTCGCCATCGCTGCGGCTGCGCCGGATGTCGAAACGCAAGCCGGTACGCAGCCTGATCAGTTCGAGCAGGTCTGCGGTAATGCCGCGAAAGTTGCCGTCGTTGTCGAAAAACGTCAGCGGCGCAAACGCTTCATTGACTACCACCCGCACGACCGGGTGTTGCGTCAGCCAGCGTTCTTCGTTGTCACTGAGCTGCAGCTTTTGATCGGTGAGCAGAATGTCGCTACCAGCGCTCCAGCGCTTGGCAATGCTTTCTCGCGCGCCGCTGGGGACAGCCTTGAGCATCGCATTGATAATCCCCAGCAGTTCGGGGTTGTTCCGGTTCACGGCAAAGCTGAAACCCTGGGCTTCGTGTTTGCCGAAATTGGCCATGCGGATGTTGTTCAGGTAGCCCTTGTTGATCATGTAGTGGGTTGAAATGGTATCGCCGAGGAAGACGTCAGCCTGATCGAAAGCCACGGCATTGATCGCGTTCTGGTAGGACGGATAGGACGTGATGATCGCCTTGGGATAGACCGCCCTGACTTCCTCCAACGGCAAATAGTGATACAGCATGCTCAGCCGCAGACCGGCGAGACCTTCGCTCAGGGACCTGCTTTCGTCTTCGCGGGTCACCAGCACCGGCTGATCCACGGCGTAGGGTTCGGACAGCACGATGTCCAGGGCATTGTGAGCTTCAAAGCCATTGGCGGTGCCGAGCAGGTCGACCTCGCCGTTTTCGAGTGCCTCGATCGCCGCCCCCCGGGACTCGAAGCGCCGGACCTTGATGGTCAAACCGGTGGACTGGCCCAGGATGCCGGCATAGTCGGCGGTGTAGCCTTCATACTCGTGACCGCTGACAGTCAGGTCGAAGGGCGGATAATCCGGGGCCGAAGTGCCGAGAATCAGTTCACCCTTGTTCTTGATCCATTGGCGTTGGGATTGATCCAGTTGCATCTCCAGGTGCCCGGCCGATGAACGACTGAGCAGGGTGAGATTGTTGCTGGCGGTCTGTGCAGCGGGCAGCGAGGTGCTCAGGCTTAAACCAGCGGCCATGAGTATCAGGCAGTCCTTTATGCGGCTGGGCATCCTGCTTCTCACACTAACGCGTTACGTTTTGCCATCTCGATGAGTTCAACCAGGGATTTGGCCCTGAGTTTTTGCATGAGTCGTTTTTTATAGGTGCTGACCGTCTTGTTGCTCAGAAACATGCCTTTGGCAATTTCCTTGTTGCTGCGGCCTTGGGCAAAAAGTTGCAACACCATCAGTTCACGATCGTTGACGGCCTTGAACAACTCCAGGTCGGCATAATGCGCATCATCGCCACGAACAGGACTCAGGGCTTCACTTGGATAATAGTTGTAACCTGAAAATACCGCCTTGATGGCACTGACCAGTTCACTGAGCTCTTCCTGTTTGCACACATAGCCGGAGGCGCCGGATTGCATGCAGCGAATACCGAAAAGTTTCGGGCATTGTGCCGTGAGTACCAGTGTTTTTATCGGCGTACACATTTGGTTGATACGAGTAAGAACTTCCAGTCCGTCGAGTTTGGGAATGCTGATATCGAGAATGACCAGGTCAGGCATGCATTCGCGAATCATCTGCATGGCATCGACCCCATTATCCGATTCGCCGACGACTTTGAAGTCTGCATGTTCTAGCAGCATTCGGAGGGCAAGGCGGATGACAGGGTGATCGTCGACGATAAAAACGGAGTTCATAATCAAATCCCATACGAGCGCGAATAAAGCACGCACCTTAGCTCAGATAGTTGAGGTGACGCATGAACTGACGGACCTGCTGCAGCAATCTAGGAATATTCCTACGAGCGAAAAAGAATAGGACTACGTATCAACTGGATTTTTTGTGGAGAAGGTGACAGTGGTGGGTGTTTAGGCGAGATGTTTGAATGTTTGTTTCGGAAGTTTCAAATTGTGTTTTGGACCGGGTTCTAGTGTCTGGGATTAAACTTTTTTCCTGGTGAGGCCAAGGTCAACAAGTTTAGAAATTCGGATTGTTTCAACGGCTTGACCAGGCAACCCAACAGGGGCAGCTGATGTTCGTTGGCCCGTTGTTTTAATCCGTCCAGTTCAACGGCTGTCAGGCTGCTTAGCAGTATGGCTTGCCTGATCATTCCCCGATGACTGGCGTATTCGATCAACTCGAGGCCTGGAAGGTCGGGCAGGCATTGATCGCATAAAAGAATATCGAAGGGTTGCGCCGCCCTGAACATATGGAGCATCGCGCCTTCGGCACTGTCGGCGGGGGTCAATTGAGTGAAGCCGTAACTCTCGAGCAGGTACTGGGTCGCCCTGAGCTGGAAAGGGTGATCCTCTACCAGCAGGATGCGCAGATCGTCTTCGAACATGGGATTACTCACGCTTCATCTGTCGAGTACAGTGGAGTGTGATTATTGAGCGAGAAGCCCACACAGACGATCAGTGCACTTACCACGAGCTGTAGGGGGATTCAGCGAGCGTTGAATGTACTTGGCTTTTCAAGCGTTGATCGGCCATTTCAACTGTCGAAATGGCCAGATCAGCCGGTTGCTGTCAATGGTTGGAACGACCGGTCATTTCCAATGCCATGTCACTGGCATAGCTGTCGGTCATGCCCGCGATGAAATCGATCATGCGCAGGAACGAAGTGTGCAAGGGACCTTGAGGATCGGGCGCATTGTTGCCCAACAGGTCGAGGATGCGCCGGCTCTTGAAGGAGGGCGTGCGACCGTCATGCTGTTCCAGTGCCGCGCCGCAGAAGGCATTGAGCAGGATTTCCAGGGTGGTGTAGGCGCCGATTTCGTGCAAGGTCTTGCGCTTGTCCTGGAAGATCTTTTTGCGTGCCATGTCCTTCGCGTTCAACACGCATTGCTTGGCGGGGCCATGCATGTGCTCCACCAGATCGCCGGGCAGCAGACCCGCCAGCAACGCGTCCTGTTGCTCGACAAAGGCACGGGCCGCGGCATTGGTCAGGTGTTCGATGGCTTTGCCGCGCAGGATCGCCAGTTTGCGCCGGCGCGAATCCCGCGGACCGAGCTGGCGATAGGTTTCCGGCAAATCGTCACCTACCAGGTCCAGCAGCAGCGATTCGACTTCGGCATACTCCAGCAACTCCATCTCCAGGCCATCTTCCAGGTCGATGAGCGCATAGCAGATGTCATCGGCGGCCTCCATCAGGTACACCAGCGGGTGGCGCGCCCAGCGCTGGTCCTCCAGTTGCGGCAGGCCGAGCTTGTGGGCGATCTGCTCCAGCAGCGGCAGTTCACTCTGATAGCAGCCGAACTTGTGCTTCTTGTAGCCCAGTGAGTCCGCGTGTTTTGCCGTCCATGGATACTTAAGATAAGTCCCCAGGGTGGCGTAGGTCAGCCGGGTGCCGCCGTCGAACTGGTGATATTCCAGCTGCGTGAGTACCCGGAAGCCTTGGGCATTGCCTTCGAAATTGAGGAAGTCATCGCGTTCGACTTCGCTCATGGCGTCCAGCCAGCCACGGCCGGCGGCTTGCTGGAACCAGTGCCTGATGGCGTCTTCGCCGGAGTGGCCGAAGGGTGGATTGCCGATGTCGTGGGCCAGGCAGGCCGATTGCACGACCATCCCCAGGTCACTGGGTTCGCACCAGTCGGGCAGGGCACTGCGGATGGTTTCACCGACGCGCATGCCCAGCGAGCGGCCGACGCAACTGACTTCCAGCGAATGGGTCAGGCGCGTGTGGATGTGATCGTTGCTGGAGACTGGATGAACCTGCGTCTTGCGCCCGAGGCGGCGAAACGCTCCCGAAAAAATGATGCGGTCGTGGTCTTTGTGGAATGGGCTGCGGCCGAGTTCTTCCGGGCTGTGCAGTGGCTTTCCGAGGCGTTCGCGAGTAAGCAGGGTTTGCCAATCCAAGGCGGGTGCTCTCTGTCAGGTGACTGAATCCCTAGCTTCCGGGTTCGCGCGATGGCCTGCAAGGGGAAAACACGCACACACCTGCAGGCGCATGGCGTGCCGGCGATGACGGCATGTCTGGCACTGCAGCCGTCACCGGGATCACCCCTTCGATAAAGAGGCTCATCCCGGTGACATTACCAGCATGCAGCCAGTTTGTGGCCTAGTGGTGATTGCGCGAGGAGCCTTGCATGACCAGCTTGATCAACGGACCCAGCGTGGTCCCCAGCCGAACCAGGCGGGTGAGGCCACTGGCCCCGCCGCTCCTGGCGCCCTTGCCGGTCAGAAAACCCAGCAAGGTCACGGCCGCCACGCCCCATAGCGGTGCATGTTTGATGCCGAAACCATCCTGCAGGTTTTGCGTCATCCCGCGCACGCGCGCCAGGGGTTGCAGCAATTGCGCGGATTCGTGGCGGATTTCCTGGCGATGCATTTCCATCCGCAGGCGGATCAATGCCTTGCGCATTTCCGTGCGCGAGTTGTTATGAGGCAATGCAGGCAAGCTCATGGCAGCAGGCGCTCCCGATCATTGGCCAATTCTTCCAGCGTGTTGTGAAAGGGCGAGGACTCATCGAAAATCGCCGCTCTCAACCGCATGCCGCAGAAGACGCACGCGAGGGTATAAAACACGCAGAGCGCGATGATGGCCGGCAGGCGATAGGTGTCCCAGAACAGGATCAACACCATCGTCGACAAGCCGACCAGCAACAGCAAGGCAAACACCAGCGCCAGGCCGGCGAACAGCAACAGGCTGACCGTGCGGGCTTTTTGTTCCTGCAATTCAATGCCGAACAGTTCGACATGGCTGTGCAGCAGTCCAAGAAAAGCGGCACCCAGGCGCCGCGGTGAGGAGCTTGGGCCCGTCGCGGACGAGCCGGATTCGCCGATAGCCATAATCAGCGCCGAGTGGCCAGCAGGCCAATCAGGAAGCCCACGCCCGCCGCGATCCCGACCGATTGCCATGGGTTGGCCTGAACATAGTCTTCAGTCGCGGTGACGGCGGCCTTGCCGCGTTCGCGCAGGGAATCTTCGGTCAGTTTCAGGGTTTCCCGGGCACGCAGCAGGCTGTCGTGGATTTGCGAACGCAATTCATCAGCCTGATCCCCGGCCAGCGTCGCCGTGTGTTCCAGCAACCGCTCGGTGTCGCTGACCAGTGTTTGAAAGTCATTCATCAGAATTTCTTGAGCAGTCTTTGCCTTGATGCTGGCCATGGGTGGATCTCCGTAGGTGGCGTCTGTTGCGTTCGAGTATGAGCCTTGGCTGAAGGTTCAGTACAAATGACTGGTACAACTTTTGCTATGTCATGGTGCGTGCGCCTGCGCCGTTGCGCTGTTGCCGGGCATGATTCGAGCGAAACCTTATCTCAAATAACGAAACCTCGCGCAAAGGCTTCAGCCTTGTGCGCCAAAGTGGCTCATCGGATCCCCGTACCGATCCGCAAAGGTTGCAACTTGGTGCATGAATTGTCTGTGCGAACTGCTTTGGTGCTTTTTTAGCCTTCAGGTCTGCCAATCCATGGAAAATCTGCAAAGCGCTGTGGACAGTCTGATCCATAGCTCCAATACCTTGTTCATTCTCGGCGGCGCGGTCATGGTACTGGCCATGCACGCCGGTTTTGCCTTTCTGGAAGTCGGCACGGTCCGCCAGAAGAATCAGGTCAACGCCCTGTCGAAGATCCTCAGCGACTTCGCGATTTCGACCCTGGCCTATTTCTTTATAGGCTATTGGATTTCCTATGGGGTCAGCTTCATGCAACCGGCGGCGGTGATCAATGCCGATCATGGCTACGGGTTGGTGAAGTTTTTCTTTCTGCTGACGTTTGCCGCGGCGATCCCGGCGATCATTTCCGGCGGGATCGCCGAGCGAGCCCGGTTTGTCCCGCAGTTGTGCGCGACGGCCTTGATCGTGGCGTTCATTTATCCGTTTTTCGAAGGCATGATCTGGAACGGCAACTTTGGCGTGCAAGCCTGGTTGCTGGAACGCTTTGGCGCCAGCTTCCATGATTTTGCAGGTTCGGTGGTGGTCCACGCCATGGGGGGCTGGCTGGCACTGGCGGCTGTGTTGTTGCTCGGGCCACGCAATGGTCGTTATCGCGACGGCAAACTGGTCGCGTTCGCCCCCTCGAGCATTCCTTTCCTGGCGTTGGGTTCGTGGATCCTGATCGTCGGCTGGTTCGGTTTCAACGTGATGAGTGCGCAAACCCTGCAAGGTCTCAGCGGCCTGGTGGCGGTAAATTCGCTGATGGCCATGGTCGGTGGCACCGTGGCCGCGCTGATCGTCGGGCGCAATGACCCGGGCTTTCTGCATAACGGCCCGCTGGCCGGGTTGGTGGCGATCTGCGCCGGCTCCGACCTGATGCACCCGGTGGGTGCGCTGGTGACCGGTGCCGTTGCCGGTGCGCTGTTTGTCGGTTGCTTTACCGCCGCCCAAGGCAAATGGAAGATCGACGATGTCCTGGGGGTGTGGCCATTGCATGGCTTGTGCGGCGTCTGGGGCGGAATCGCCTGCGGCATCTTCGGCCAGGAGACATTGGGTGGCCTGGGCGGGGTCAGCCTGATCAGCCAATTGATCGGTACTGCGCTGGGCGTGGTGGTGGCGCTGGTCGGCGGCTTTGCCGTGTATGGCGTGATCAAGGCGTTCCATGGCCTGCGCCTGAGTCAGGAAGAAGAGTATTACGGCGCGGACTTGTCGGTGCACAAGATCGGCGCTGTCAGCCAGGACTGAGTCAATGCTCTTCATCGTCGGCGCCGGGATAAAAGCCGTGCAACAGGCGATAGCGGTCGTGCCGGATCTGGTCGGCGCGCTCCTGCACCTGATGGGCGGGTAACCCCAGCATGATCAGCGCGTGGGAGGCGAGCATCAGGCTTGACTCCAGCAGTTCCGGCACCACTTCGCTGGCGCCGGATGCCTTCAGCTCGGCCAGTTGACTGTCGTCGCGGGTGCGCACCAGGATCGGCACGGCCGCGTTGAGTCGCCGCGCTTCCTTGAGGATCAGTAAGGCGATGTCGGTCTGATCCACGGCGATCACCAGCAGCCTGGCGCGCTCCAGCCCGATCGCGACCAGCAGTTCACCGCGGCGTGAGTCGCCATAATGCACACAGGTTTCACCCACGGCGGCTTCCTGGACACGCACCGGATCAGTGTCCAGTGCGACATAGGGTTGCTGCGCATTGCTTAGCGCGCGTCCGATCGACTGGCCGACACGACCATAGCCACAGATCACCACATGGTGATGCAAGTCGGCGGTGAGTGCGCTGATTTCCTCGAGTTTCGCTTCTTCGTTGGGCTTGCGGTGCAGGTGTATTGCGATGCGGGGTGCGGCGCGCAACAGCAAGGGCGTCAACAGCATCGAGCAGAAAGTGGCGGCAAGCAGCAGGCCGCCAAAATCGGCGGGCATCAGTTTGTTTTGCTGCATCAGCGCCATCAGCGCAAAGCAGAACTCGCCACCCTGGGCCAACGCCAGGCCGCTGCGCCAGGCGGTTTCGCCATCGCTGCCACGCCATTTGACCAGGAGCGCAACGACGCTGCCCTTGAGCAGCAGCAACCCCAGGGTCAGGCCGAGAATCAGCAGGCCATGGCTGGCGAACAACCGCAAATCGATAAGCATGCCGATACTGACGAAGAACACGCCGAGCAGGATGTCGCGGAAAGGGCGAATGTCGGCTTCGATCTGGTGCCGGTAGTGGCTTTCGCCCAACAGCATGCCGGCCAGGAATGCACCCAGGGCCGGTGAGAGGCCGAGCAGGTGGGTCAACCAGGCCGTCAGCAGCACGATCACCAGCGCCAGCAGCACGAACAACTCGGCGGAGCGGGCCGCCGCTACTTCATGGAATAGCCGTGGCAGTATCCAGCGACTGGCCAGCAGCAGACCGACGAACAGCACCACGGTCTTGCCCAGCGTCAGTGGCAGCGCCCAGTACCAGGCCTGGTCACTGCTGCCGGCGAACACCGGCACCATCGTCAGCAGCAACACCGCCACCACATCCTGGAACAGCAGCACGGCGATGGCATTCTGGCCGTGGCTGCTGAAAATTTCGCCGAGACTGCCCAGCTCCTTGCTGACGATGGCGGTGGAGGACAACGACAAGCCGGCACCGAGCAACAGCGCAGGCAAGGTCGAGATGCCGAGCAGTATCAGAATGCCACCCAGCAACATCGCGGTGCCCAGCACTTGCAGGCTGCCGAGGCCAAACACCACTTGGCGCAACGCGAGCATTTTCGTCAGGGAAAACTCCAGCCCCAGGGAGAACAGCAGGAAAACCACCCCCAGTTCGGCGAGGTCCGGCAAGTCTTCGCTTTCATTGACCCAATTGAATGCGGACGGCCCGATCACCAGCCCCACGCACAGGTAGCCCAGCACCGGCGGCAAGCGCAGGCGCTGGAACAGTGCAATCACCACCAGGGAGGCGGCGAAGATGATCAACAGGTTGGCGAACACAAAACTCTCCGCATTCAGGTCTGGCTACTCAAGCGTAGAGGCAAAAAGGCCATGAGCATCGCGCAAGTTCCACCGCGCACGAATGATTTGAGTCAGCAGTTTGCCGAAATCTTCTGAAATCCACCGTTGCTCAGACGCTTGGCTCATTGCCTCGACTGCTTTTGCTCGCCGGCCTAGAATAAACGCCTACTTAGTCGGGTCTTGTCGTCATGCCTCCTGAATGTCAGCTGTTCGGCACCATAGGGTGCCATCTGTGTGAAGTGGCCGAAGCCATGCTGATGGAATTTGTCGAGCGCGGTCTGCTGGTGGAACTGGTGGATATCGCTGACGACGAAACCTGGTTCGAAGATTACAGTTTGCGTATTCCTGTATTGCGGCGCCGTGATAACGGCGCTGAACTCTTCTGGCCTTTCGATTCCGAGCAGGTCGTGGCGTTCCTGGGGTGATCGGACGCTATCGGTGGCGGCCCACCCGTCGCCGTTCTCGTTCCTCCCTTGGCGAAAAGCAGGTTAATCGGCTACTGTATGTGCATACAGCTATTCCGATTGCCTGCCATGCGTCCCTCCTGAGGGATTGGCAGGCGATCCCCGAAGTGAGAGGGATGAACTTGGTCAATGTCGAACAATTGAAGAACAGCGTGAACCGGATGTCGGCGGACGTGGTGCGCGAGGCCGTCACCGAATTGCGTCTGGATGGCCTGGTCACCGAAGGCAAAACCCCCTTCAATAAACTGCATTTCAACACCTGTTTCGCCGAAATCGAAGCCTTGTTCCAGCGCGCGGGCTATCACAGGCAGCTGGATGTCGTGGGTTATCAGGGCTTGTTGTATGCCCTGTACGATCCGGGTCGCTGGGAGGCAGTCGACGTGCTGCGCTGGCTCAAGGAGTTCACCGACGCGGCAGCGCAGACCCGGTCCATGCCGGCTTGAGGACACTAGGCTCTATCCGGCTGCTGTAGGATAATGCCGCCCTGTATCGAGGGTCAGAACGTTCGTATGTCCATTTCATCTTTTACTGCAGCACACACCCAGGCCAGCACGCTCTCCCTGCCGCCGGGGCCATGGCAGACCGTGCTTGATTGCCTGTGTGAACACTTCAGCGCCATTGGCCGTGAACAATGGCTGGACAGAATCGCCCGCGGGCGGGTCCTCGATGGGCATGGCGCCCCGATTGCCCTTGATCTGCCTTATAAGGAAGGTCTGCGGATCCACTATTTTCGAGAGGTGCCGGACGAAAAGCCGATCCCGGTGGTCGAGTCGATCCTGTACGCGGACGAGCATCTGGTGGTGGCGGACAAACCGCATTTCCTGCCGGTGACGCCGGCCGGCGAATATGTGGAGCAGACCCTGCTGCGACGGTTGATTCGCCGCCTGGATAACCCGCACCTGGTGCCCTTGCACCGCATCGACCGGCACACGGCGGGGCTGGTGCTGTTTTCAGCCAACCCGCGGAGCCGGTCGGCGTACCAGTCGTTGTTTCCTGCGCGGCAGATCGAAAAGCGCTACGAGGCGATTGCCGGGGCATTGCCTGACCTCTGCTTTCCACTGGTGCACAAGAGCCGGCTCATCGATGGCGAGCCTTTCTTCCGCATGCAGGAAGGTCCGGGTGCCAGCAATACCGAAACGGCCGTCGAGGTCCGGGAGAAGAACGGTGATCTGTGGCGGTATGCGCTGTACCCGGTGACGGGCAAGAAGCATCAATTGCGCGTGCACATGACCGCCCTGGGCGCGAGTATCTGCAATGACCCCTTCTATCCTCAGGTGCTCAAGGGCGTCGTGGATGACTATGCCAATCCCTTGAAGCTGCTGGCCCAGGGGCTGCGCTTTGTCGATCCGGTGGACGGTCAGGAAAGAAGCTTCGAAAGCGCGATCACGCTGCAGTGGTAAGCAGCGCTTCCTGGGAACGAAAAGTGGCCACGAAAAAGCCCGCATAAAGCGGGCTTTTCAGTATCCGGTCGTCAGCGCAAGAATTACAACTCCTTGACGGTACGCACCTGGTCCTTGTTCACGCGATTATGCTTGCCATCCAGTTGTTCGAATTCGTAGAAACCTGATTCGTCATCGTATTTTGGTGCGTCGACGGCCTGGATTTCGCGACCGTCATTCAAGGTGATCACTGTTGGCGAGGCGCAACCGGCAAGGGTGGCGAGGCCCAGTGCGAGCATGAAAGTGGCAAGGGTCCGTTGAGTCATGAGTGTGTCTCCGAATTTGAATTCTTTTGGTTACTGAGCTTGAGACGTATACAAACAGTGCAAGTTCCGTCGGTGGTGTCAGTCTGACACAACGTTAGGGGTACTTAACAGTTCCGGGGTATTGAGGTTTGCCAGGCGAGGGTCATTGTCGGGACATTGCAGTGCATGGGCCCCCAGCTTGCGCATGAGGCGACCCGGGCTACGTTCACCGTCGTGCCAGGCTCTCTCAAAAGCGTCGGACAGTGCCACGGGGATGATGCACAGCAAGGGCTCCCAATGTTCGCCCTGGCGCAGCATCAAGGGTTTGTCCGGATGCCGGCTGGCGGTTTCGCGCATGCTCTGGAGCAACGCGGCATCGATGCGCGGGACGTCACAAGGCAATATCATCAGCTGCGCATGCCTGGCGGCCTTCAGGCCAGCCCGGATGCCGGCCAAAGGCCCCGGAAAATCCCCTTCGTCGTCATGGACCAGCCGGTCGGCGTAGGGGGCATACCGCTCCGGGTTCCTGTTGCAGGAGATGATCAGGTCATCGCTCAATGCGCGGGTCTTGCGGTGCAGATGAGCAATCAGTGGTTCACCGTGCCATTGCAGCAACCCTTTATCCTGACCGCCCATGCGTTGGCCGCGCCCACCCGCCAGGAGCAGTATGGAGCAGGGCGGCAAATCCATCATCGAAGTCATGGGAGGTCTCCATGGGGGCGGTGAAAAAATGAGGCGCTGTGATATAACACCGGGCTGTTTCTCCTACAACTGGACGAGCCTATGAAAGCCAAGGCTGATGTACCTTTTGCACCGCTCAACATCGCGGTGCTGACGGTCAGCGATACCCGTACCCTGGAAACCGACACGTCAGGCCAGCTTTTCGTCGACCGCCTGATTGCCGCCGGTCACAACCTGGCGGCCCGGGTATTGCTCAAAGATGACCTCTACAAAATTCGTGCGCAAGTCGCCAACTGGATTGCCGACGACGTCGTGCAGGTCGTGCTGATCACCGGTGGCACCGGTTTTACCGGACGCGACAGCACCCCTGAAGCCGTGAGCTGCCTGCTGGACAAGCAGGTCGACGGCTTTGGTGAATTGTTCCGGCAGATATCGGTGGCCGATATCGGCACCTCGACCGTGCAGTCCCGGGCCCTGGCCGGCCTGGCCAATGGCACGCTGGTCTGCTGCCTGCCCGGTTCGACCAATGCCGTACGCACCGGTTGGGACGGCATTCTTTCCGAGCAGCTGGATTCGCGGCACCGCCCGTGCAATTTCGTGCCTCATCTGAAACAGGCGGCGCCCTGTGAATCCCGTGGGTAAGCCAGGCAAGACCGGCAGCCTGATGGCGGTCGAAGTGGCGCTGGCCCGCTTGCTCGAAATGGCCGAAGCTTCGCCGATTCGCGAGCGTGAACGCTTGCCGTTGGCGCAGGTAGAGGGCCGCGTACTGGCCGATGACCTGGTGTCGACGCTTGACCTGCCGCCATGGCCCAACAGTGCCATGGACGGTTATGCCTTGCGCGTGGCTGACTGGACGGGAGAGCCGATGCCGGTCAGTCAGAAAGTTTTCGCAGGCAAGGCCCCGGGCCCTTTGAAACCGGGCACTTGTGCACGAATCTTCACCGGTGCCCCGGTTCCCGCCGGTGCCGATTGCGTCGAGATGCAGGAAAACGCCGAGGTCCAGGCGGATGAGCGAGTGCGTTTCATCCAACCCATGGCCCCGGGACAAAACATCCGTCCGCAAGGCCAGGAAACCACCGTCGGTGAACTGATTCTGCCCGCCGGCACGCGCCTGGGACCGATCGAGCAGGGGCTGGCGGCATCGCTGGGTTGTGCAGAGCTGGAGGTGATTCGCAAGATTCGCGTTGCAGTCTTGTCTACCGGGGATGAGTTGCTTGAACCGGGTCAGGCGCTGGGCCCGGGACAGATCTACAACAGCAATCGAGTATTGCTTTGCAGCTGGTTGCAACGCCTGGGTTGTGAAGTGATTGATGCCGGTATTCTTGCGGACGACCTGGCGACCACCCGCGCCCGCCTGGGCGAGTTGAAGGATGTCGACCTGATCCTCTCGACCGGCGGCGTTTCGGTTGGTGAAGCCGATTTTCTCGGGATCGCTTTGCGCGAAGAGGGCGAGCTGACCTTGTGGAAGCTGGCCATCAAGCCAGGCAAACCGTTGACCTTCGGGCATTTTCGCGGCGTCCCGGTGATCGGCTTGCCCGGCAACCCGGCGTCGACCCTGGTGACCTTTGCCCTGTTGGCAAGGCCCTATCTGATGCGTCGTCTGGGGGTGAAGGCAGTCGAGCCCCTGAAGTTTCAGGTTCCCGCGGGATTTGACTGGCCCAAAGCCGGCAATCGGCGCGAGTACTTGCGTGGACGGCTGGAGAACGGGCGGGCCATCATTTACAGGAATCAGAGTTCCGGGGTGCTGCGCAGCGCCGCCTGGGCGGATGGCCTGGTTGAAGTGCTGGAAGACCGCACGCTGGTCGAGGGGGACTGGGTCAGCTTCATTCCATTGAGTGAAGTCCTGGGCTGAGATCCGGGTGCGGCTAACCCGGCATCCATGCCGGGTTGCCCCCTGCGTCCGCCGCATTTTTTGCGGGTTGACCTCAACCCCGGCGGCTTTTGCGTTCATGACGAATCCTTATCGACCCAGAAGAAGCGTCACGAGCTGATCGAAACGGCTGTTGCCGATCCACACCAGAAGCCCGAGGACCACGGCTGTTCCGCCAGTTGAATAGACCAGCCGGTGCTTGATGGATCTGACGTTGTCACGCATTTCATCCATGTCTCTGCGCATGTATTTGAGGTGCGCCTGCAATTCAGTGACGCGCGGGTCCATGGCGATGCCGCCGGTGGGTGCCTGGCTGTTTTTTAATTCAGCCTGATGACTGGAGCGTTTCTCTGCGAGTGGTGTGACCGGAATGAGCGGTGGCCTGATGTCATGGTTTTGCATGGCACGTCCCTGTTTGTTTCTACTGATGACTGATAAATGCAGTCGCCACGTTGTACCAATTACGACAGGCTGGTCAATTAAGCTGATTCCTAACGTTTTGTAAGAAAATTCCTTGTTTCAGGGCGCAAAACTGCTCGATTCGAATTAATTCAATTCCCATCGACTTTTCTGAAGGGCGGTGAGGTCAATATCTCCCGTACGAATTCAATTCATGGGAGTGAGCACAATGAGCGAACGCAGGGCGCTATTGATTCTTCATGGCAAGCAAGCGCTCAACGAGTCGGTTCGCGCCGCCGTCGAGGGTAAGCGCCAACAGGGTTGGGAACTGGCCGTTCGACTGACCTGGGAAGCCGGGGACGCACAACGGCTGGTAGAGGAGGCGTTGACGGCAGGCTACAGGCACATCATCGCCGGCGGCGGGGATGGCACTTTGCGTGATATTGCCGAGGCCATGGCCGCACACCCGACGCAGGCCAGCCTGGTATTGATGCCTTTGGGGACGGCCAATGATTTTGCCCGCGCCGCCGGTGTGCCACTGGAGCCTGATCAGGCACTGGATCTTTTGGACACTGCGCCGAGCGCCATCGATCTGGGCGAAGTGGGCGGTCAGGTCTTCCTGAATATGGCCACGGGCGGCTTTGGCAGCCAGGTGACGGCCAATACCTCGGAAGACCTGAAAAAAATCCTCGGCGGGGCGGCTTATCTATTCACCGGGTTGTCTCGCTTCAGTGAGTTGCATGCGGCCTACGGCGAGTTGCAGGGCCCTGATTTCCAATGGAGTGGCGAGCTCCTGGCATTGGGTATCGGCAATGGCCGGCAGGCTGGCGGTGGGCATGTGCTGTGCCCGGATGCACTGGCAGACGATGGCCTGCTGGATATCAGCATCCTGCCTGCGCCGCAGGAGCTGGTGGGCACCTTGAAAACCCTGTTGGCTGACGGTTTCGGTATCGACAACATGTTTGTGCGCGCCCGTTTGCCATGGGTCGAGATCAAGGTCGCGGAAGGTCTTTATATCAACCTGGATGGCGAACCTCTGGAAGGCGACAGTCTGCGGTTCTCTGCGCGGGCGGCGGCACTGCGCGTGCACCTGCCGGAAAACTCGCCGCTGCTCGGCGGTACTCGAACGACTGAGGGTCGATAAAGCCTGATCGTAACCAGCACCGCCTGACCACCGAAATCCGTAACGACCCGCGTCTGCGTGGCCTGTATGTGGTGCTGCACACCTCCTTGTCCGGCAGTTTCAACGACTCGATGGTCAGGAAAGTCGGCTGCGACAATTTCCTCTCCAAATTCCAGCCGGACAAACTGGTCGATGTGGTGCGCCAGCGCCTGATGCTCGTGTAGGAGCGAGCTTGTTCGCGATGGACGTGAACGATAACGCATTCATCCTGGATGAACGTGTTGTTCTTAAGTCCATCGCGAGCAAGCTCGCTCCTACAGGGTTTTTGGCCTTTGATTCGGCGCTGGAGCTCGTATAGGGTGGCGTTTTTACTTTCCGGGGAGTTGGCCATGCTGCGTCTGAGCGCGCTTTATCGTTATCCGCTGAAATCCGGCAAGGGCGAGATCCTGCAGCAGGCCAGCCTGGACCAGCTGGGGCTGGAAGGGGATCGACGCTGGATGTTGGTGGACGAGGCCAGCGGGCGGTTCCTGAGCCAGCGCGCAGTGGGGCAGATGAGCCAGCTGTCGGCATTGTGGAATGCCGAAGGCGGCTTGACCCTGAGTGCGCCGGGCCGCTCACCGATTGATATCGCCTTGCCAGGCAGTGACGCGCAACTGCGGGGCGTGACCATCTTTCACGACAATTTGCGGGTCCCCGATGCCGGTGATGAGGCAGGGGCCTGGGTCAGTGAGTTCATTGGCAAGCCGACTCGCCTGGTGCAAATACCGCTCGATCGCGCGCGGATCACCCAGGCGGGCTACGGCAGGGATGACGATCGGGTGGCGTTCGCCGATGGCTTCCCGCTGTTGCTGATCGGGCAGGCGTCCCTTGAGGATCTGTCGCAAAAAGTCGGGCAAAAGCTGGAGATGCTGCGTTTTCGACCGAACCTGGTGATCGAGGGCACGCACGCATACGCCGAGGATGGCTGGAAGCGTATCCGTATCGGCGATGTCGAGTTTCGCGTGGTCAAGCCTTGTTCGCGCTGCATCCTGACCACCGTCGACCCGCAAACCGGTCTACGCAGCGGCGATCGTGAACCTCTGGCCACCTTGCAGAAATACCGAGCCCAGGAAGAGGGGGCGATGTTCGGCCAGAATCTGGTCAATGATGGCGACGGCCAGCTCGAAGTCGGCATGCCGGTGACGATCCTGGAGTAAACGCGACAATGAAAATGCCCGTGTCCTGGGACACGGGCATTTTTTTTTGCGCTGTTGAATCCGGGCGGTTTAGCCGCGGTATTCGCACAGGTAAGCGGTGTCGGCAGCCACTTTCAGCTGGAACTTGCTGTTGGCGGGCACGTTGAACTGGCTGCCCGCGGCGAAGGTTTCCCAGTCGCTGCTATCGGGCAGTTTGACGGTCAGGGCGCCGGTCACCACGTGCATGATCTCACGCTGGCTGGTGCCGAATTCGTACTCGCCTGGCGCCATGACGCCGATGGTCGCCGGGCCTTCTGCAGTGCCAAAGGCGATCGACTTGACGGTGCCGTCGAAGTACTCGTTGACTTTAAACATGGGCGATTCCTCGAAAAGGGCTGAAAAGGGCTGGCCAGTATGCACAAGGCCCTTGGCGCCGTCACGCGCCAGAGGGGAGCACCAGGGGTAACAGGCGTGCCGTATTGCGCGCGTCTTCCAGCGCCCGGTGTTGTTGCCCGGTGAACTGCATGCCCGCCAGTTGCAGGGCGCCATTGAGCCCCAGCGGGCGTTCCAGCCGACGGGCCTTGGCAAAGCGCTGCTTGAGGTTCATGTGCGGCACCCGGCTCAGGGCGCTGTCGAGCTGCAGGCGCTGCCATTCCTGAAGCAGTTGCTGGCGGTCGTAGTCGCCCCAACTGACCCAGCCTTCCAGCCGCGCGTGATGCTGGCCGAGCCAGCGCTCGAACGACGCCCAGACTTCGCCGAGCGGCTCGGCACCGTCGACGTTGGCCTGGGTGATGTGCGTCAGCTCCCGGCAAAACGGCGTCAGCAAGGGCCGCCGCAAGGGCCGCACGAAGCGCTGGAATGCATCCAGTTCTCGTCCCTTGCGATCCACCAGCGTGGCGCCGATTTCGATGATTTCCATTTCCGTAACTGGCCAGCCACCCTCATCGGTGGTGGCTTCCAGATCAATGACCAGCCAGTGAGGCATCGCAGGGTTCCTGGTATCCGCGTCCTGATAGCGCTTGAGCGTAGCCAAACCCGGCGGATCCGCCTAGCGGCTTATTCGACCTCCAACAATATCTGACGATTTTTCACCTGGTCGCCGACCCTGACCTGCAAGCGTTTGAGCACGCCGTCGATGGCTGACTTGAGGGGATGCTCCATTTTCATGGCCTCCAGCACCACCAACAACTGGCCTTTACAGACCGGGCTGCCTTCGGCGACCAGCACATCGACAATCGCCCCGTCCATCGGCGCCTTGAGCGTGCCGGAGCTGACGCTGGCCTGAGTGCCGACCAGGGCCTGCGTCCGATCCACCAGTCGCAGGCTGCCAGGCCGGGTGAACAACCAGAGTTGTGTGGGTTCGAGACGGTAGGCATGACGCTGGCGGATGCCGTCGATCTCCAGGGTGGCCCAGCGTCCGTCGCACTGGATAACCTTCAATTCGAGGGTGCGGGTGGCCATTTGAATCCGGTAGGGCGCGCCAGGCACTGCGTGCAATTGCACCGGCCAATCCTGATCTTCCAGGCCGATGCGATAGTGCAACGGCGCGCTGGCGTTGTTGCGCCAACCGGCCAGCGGCGCGAGGTGCGTCTGCGCCGATGCCTGATAAAACAGGGCCGTTGCGATCGCCAGTTCTTCGGCGGCGGGTACCGGGGGGCGCAGGCAGTCATGGTCGGAAAAATACCTGGGGATGAAGCCGGTATCAAACTCGCCGCTGACGAACCGCGGGTGTTGCAGCACGCTGGCGAGCAAGCGCTGATTGCTCTGTACGCCCAGCAACACGCTGTCCTGCACGGCGCGCAACAACTTGCGCCGGGCTTCTTCGCGGGTGGCGCCGTGGGCAATGAGCTTGCCCAGCAGCGGGTCGTAGAAGGGGCTGATGCCTTGGCCTTCGATCAGGCCGTGGTCGATTCGCACACCGTCTTGCAGGGCGGGCTCCCAGGTTGCGATGCGCCCGGTCTGTGGCAGAAAACCCTGGGCCGGGTCTTCGGCATACAAGCGCACTTCAATGGCATGGCCGTTGAGTTGCAACTGCTCCTGACGCAGCGGCAGGGGCAGCCCTGCGGCGACCTGTAGCTGCCAGGCCACCAGGTCGAGCCCGGTGATCGATTCGGTCACCGGGTGTTCCACTTGCAACCGGGTGTTCATCTCCAGGAAGTAAAAATGGCCGCTGGCATCCAGCAGGAATTCCACGGTGCCAGCGCCGACGTAACTCACCGCGCGCCCCGCCTTGAGCGCCGCTTCACCCATGGCCTGGCGCAGTTCGGTGGTCATCACCGGGCAGGGCGCTTCCTCGATGACTTTCTGATGGCGACGCTGGATCGAACAGTCGCGCTCGCCGAGGTGGATCAGGTTGCCGTGCCGGTCGCCGAATAGCTGAACCTCGACGTGCCGGGGATCGATCAACGCTTGTTCGAGGATCAGCTCGTCACTGCCGAACCCGTGCAGCGCTTCGGAGCGCGCGCTACGGATCTGCGCCAGCAAGTCAGCGGCGCCCTGGACCAGGCGCATGCCGCGCCCGCCACCGCCGGCACTGGCCTTGATCATCAGCGGGTAGCCGATACGCCCGGCTTCGCGACTCAGGGTCGCGTCGTCCTGTTCGGCGCCCTGATAGCCTTTGATGCAGGGCACGCCGGCGGCAAGCATGGCGAGTTTCGACAGGCGTTTGCTGCCCATCAGCTCGATGGCGTCGGGGCTGGGGCCGATGAAGGTGATGCCGGCGTGTTGGCAGGCGAGGGCGAAGCCGGCGTTTTCCGAGAGGAAACCGTAGCCGGGGTGGATCGCGTCGGCCCCGGTGCGCCGGGCGGCGTCGAGGATTGCCGGGATGTTCAGGTAGGACTGCTGCACCGGGGCCGGGCCGATGTTCACGGCTTGGTCGGCGATCTGCACGTGCAGGGCATCGGCGTCGGCATCGCTGAAAACGGCGACGGTGCGATAGCCCAGGGCTTGGGAGGTGCGCTGGATGCGGCAGGCGATTTCACCGCGGTTGGCGATGAGGATTTTGCTGAATCCGGGCATGGTTTGGTCCCTTGGTTTTGCGGTGAATGTGACGGCCTCTTCGCTGGCAAGCCAGCTCCTACAGGGGTTTTGTGAACGACACAGAACCGTGTAGGAGCTGGCTTGCCAGCGAAGCTTTTAAGAGGGCGCCCACCCCGGCTTACGCTTCTGCACGAAGGCCTGGGTCCCCTCGACTCCTTCAGCCCCGGTCACCGCTTCGCTGAACCACCCGGCCGCTTCATCGAGCAATGCATCCGCCGGCTGCCCCGCACTCGCCAGCAACAGCTGTTTAGTCCGCGCATTGGCCTGCGGCGCGCAGCACAACACATGGGCCAGCACCTCATCGAGACGCTCGGCCAGGGCTTGCGCGTCATGTTCGACAAAATGCACCAGGCCGATCCGCTTGGCCTGGGTGCCATCGAAGCGCGCCGCCGTCAGGGCGAGTCGACGGGCCTGGGTCAGGCCGATGCGCTGGACCACGAACGGCGCGATCTGCGCGGGCAGCAAACCGAGGCTGGTTTCCGGCAGGCCGAATTGCGCCTGATGATCGGCCAGCGCGACATCGCTGACGCAGGCCAGGCCCAAGCCACCGCCAAGTACGGCACCTTGCAAGACGGTGATCACCACTTGTGGGGTGTGTTGCACTGCCTGCAGCAGCGTGCCGAACGCGCGGTTCAACTCGCGGCAGGCGCTCAGGCCTTGAGCCTGGGCGTTGGCCATGTCCTTGAGGTCGCCGCCGGCACAGAAATGCCCGCCAGCACCACCGATCACCAGGGCCCGCACTGCGCGGTCATCGTGCACGGCCGCCAGCACCGCGCGCAGTTCGGCGACCATCTGCAGGCTCATGGCATTGCGGCTTTCGGGGCGGTTGAGGGTGATGTGCAGGACGCCGTTGTGCAGTTCCAGCAGCAGGGTCTGGCAAACCGGCAAGGTGCTCATTGTTTTTTCCCCGGCAGGATGCCCATGAGTTTGCAGATGATCCCCAGCATGATCTCGTCGGCCCCGCCGCCGATCGACACCAGCCGCACATCGCGGTAAGCCCGGGCCACCGGGTTGTCCCACATGAAGCCCATGCCGCCCCAGTATTGCAGGCAACTGTCGCTGACTTCGCGGCCCAGGCGACCGGCCTTGAGTTTGGCCATCGACGCCAGGCGGGTGACGTCCTGGCCTTTGATGTATTGCTCGGTGGCCTGATAGACCAAGGCTCGCAGGCATTCGATTTCGGTTTGCAGTTCGGCCAGGCGGAAGTGAATCACCTGGTTGTCGATCAGCGCATTGCCGAAGGTCTTGCGCTCCTTGCAGTACTCGATGGTGCTGTCGATGCAGTATTCCAGGCCTTTGATCATGTTGGCCGCGCCGAACAGGCGTTCCTCCTGGAACTGCAGCATCTGCATCATGAAGCCCGCGCCTTCGTGGCCGATGCGGTAACGTTGCGGCACGCGCACGTTGTCGAAAAACACCTGGGCGGTTTCCGAACTGCGCATGCCGAGTTTGTCCAGGTGCGTGCCGAGGCTGATCCCGGGGCTGTTCATCGGCACCATGATCAGCGATTTGTTGAGGTGCGGTTTATCGTCCGAGGTGTTGGCCAGCAGGCACATGAAGTCGGCGCTCGGCGAATTGGTGATCCACATCTTGCTGCCGTTGATCACGTAATCATCGCCGTCCTTGCGGGCGCTGGTTTTCAATCCCGCCACATCGGAACCGGCGCCGACTTCGGAGACGCCGATGCAACCGACCTGCTCGCCGATGATCGCCGGGCGCAGGAATTCTTCGCGCAGTTCATCGGAGCCGAAACGGGCCAGTGCCGGGGTGCACATGTCGGTCTGCACCCCGATGGACATCGGGATGCCGCCGCAATGAATGGTGCCGAATTCTTCGGCGGCGACGATCGAATAACTGTAGTCGAGCCCCATGCCGCCGAATTTTTCCGGTTTGGAGATCCCCAGCAGGCCGAGCTCGCCGGCCTTGCGGAAAACCTCGTGGATGGGAAAGCGCCCGGCCTTTTCCCATTCTTCGACGTGAGGGTTGATCTCGTGGTCGACGAATTGGCGGACGGTACGGCGCAGTGCTTCGTGTTCCTGGGTGAAGATCATTTTTTATTGTTCTCCTGTGATCCATGATCGTTCCCACGCTCTGCGTGGTAACGGCTCTAGGGACGCTCTGCGTCCGCCCTTGGGACGCGGAGCGTCCTGGGCTGCATTCCCACGCAGAGCGTGGGAACGATCAGCGTGGGAACGATCAGCGTGGAAACGATCAGAACCTCGCTACGCCAAAACTGTTGGCTTGCAGTGATCGCACTTCGGCTTCATGACAAATATCCAGCAAGTACCCGAGCAAGGTCCGGGTATCCCGCGGGTCGATCAGCCCGTCGTCCCACAGACTGGCACTGCCATACAGCGCGGTCGACTGGCTGTCGAGCTTTTGCGCGGTGACCTTTTCCAGCATGTCGAGCATGGTCGGGTCGGGCACCAGGCCGTCCTTGAGCTGTTTGGCTTCGGTGACGATCCGCAACACCTTGCCGGCCTGGGCGCCCCCCATGACCGCCGTGCGGCTGTTGGGCCAGGCGAAGATGAAGCGCGGGTCGAGGCCGCGGCCGCACATCGCATAGTTGCCGGCGCCATAGGAGCCGCCGACAACGATGGTCAGTTTCGGCACCCGGGCATTGGCCACCGCCTGGATCATTTTGGCGCCGTGCTTGATCACGCCTTGCTGTTCCGCTTCGGTGCCGACCATGAACCCGGTGGTGTTGTGGAAAAACAGCAGCGGCGTCTGGCTCTGGTCGCAGAGCTGAATGAACTGCGCCGCCTTGCTCGCACCCTTGGGCGTGATCGGGCCGTTGTTGCCGATGAAGCCACAGGCGCGGCCCTGGATCTGCAGATGACCGCAGACGGTTTGCTGATCGAACTCGCCCTTGAATTCAAGGAAGTTCGAGCCGTCGGCAATCCGCGCGATGATTTCGCGCACGTCATAAGGCTTCTTCGGATCATCGGGAATCAACCCGAGCAACTCATCAATGGGGTAAAGCGGTTCTTCCCACTGTCGCGCAGGGATCGCAGGCAGCCGCGCATTCCACGGCAACAACCTGACAATCTCCCGCACCTGGCGCACGCCATCGGCATCGTTCTCGGCCAGGTATTCGGCGGTGCCGGCGATTTGCGCGTGCATTTGGGCGCCACCCAACTCTTCATCGCTGGCCACTTCGCCAGTGGCCGCCTTGAGCAGCGGCGGGCCGGCCAGGAACAGCTTGGCTTTACCGCGCACCACCACCACGTAATCCGATAACCCTGGTTGATAGGCACCGCCCGCAGTGGCCGAACCGTGAACCAGGGTGATCTGCGGCAGGCCCATGGCCGACATCCGCGCCTGATTGGCAAAGCTGCGTGCGCCTTCGATGAAAATGTCCGCCGCGTAATTGAGGTTGGCGCCGCCGCTTTCGGCGAGCGTGATCACCGGCAGTTTGTTTTCCATGGCGATCTGTTGCAGGCGCAGGGATTTTTTCAAGCCGCTGGGGGAAATGGTCCCGCCCTTGATCGCACTGTTGTTCGCCACCACCAGCACCCGCACCCCGGACACATGACCGATCCCGGCGATCAGGCCGCCACCGGCCGAGCTGCCATCCTTGTCGTCGTGCAACTTGTAGCCGGCCAGGCTCGCCAGTTCGAGGAAGGGGGCGCCGGGGTCGAGCAGCAGGTTGAGGCGCTCGCGGGGCAGCAGTTGGCCGCGCTTCTCGAACCTGGCTTTGGCTTCTGCAGCCTTGTCCAGCAGGTTCTGTTCGAGTTGGCGGACGTGCTCGATGCCCACCAGCATCGCCGAACGATTGCGGGCGAACGGGGCGCTGGAGGGGTCCACTTGCGACTGGATCACCGGCATGGCTTATTCCCTGTCCTTGAGCACATCGGGCCGTGCTTGCGGGTCAGTGCGCTGACCGGATGGTATTGGCCGGCAAACAGATCGGCTTTGAAAATCGAATCGTAGGCCACGGCGGCTGCCCTCTAGTTGACCTGGTCGGCGATGTGCTGCGGCACCGGAATCTGGATGTCCAGCAGTTGTTGGGCGAAGGCCTTGCCTTGCGGATCGATGCGCAGGCTGGCCACACCGCCACCGCCCAGGGCATTTTCCAGCAGGAAGTTAAGGCTGTGGGTGGCGGGCAAGTACCAGCGCTCGACTCGCCCGTGGACCGGGTCGAGGACATGGCTCATCCAGTCGACGATGACTTCCGGGGTCAAGGCTTCGGCGATCCATGGCAGGTAGTCGGGGTCGCGCGCCATGACCCCGATATTGCTGTGATTGCCCTTGTCGCCGGAGCGCGCCACCGCGAGCTTGATCAGGGCGACGCTGGCGTCGGCCAGGCCCATGGGTTTGGGTGGGTCCAGGGGAATGGGCAACTGCGCGGTGTCAAGCTTGTCGACGGCGGGCAGGGCACACGGATGGCGCTGGCCGGCGAAGTCGATCTGCAGGGGGCAGGCGCTTTTGTCGATGAGGAACGAGAACAGCCGGATCAGCGGATACACAGTCGGCCGCCCGCCGACGATCCCGGTCAGCCCCGGCGCCATGCCGGTGGCGGCCTGGGCGATTTCCCTGGAGAACAGGGTCAGTGCCTGTTTGTCCGGATGGCGTACGGCGAGCTTGATCACCACTTCGCGGCTGTCCTGGCGCTGGCCATGGGGACCATAGGTGGCCTCGCTGCCCAGCAACTCGATGTTGACCTCAGTGTAAGGTGCCCAGCCGCGCTGGCTGAACATTTGCGCGGTCTTGTCGATGATCGCTGCGCTGACCCGCCGCGCCTTGTCGACCGCATCGATTCCGGCGATCAGGCAACTGGCGGTGCAACGAAAGCCGTCCGGGTACGTGGCACTGACCTTGTATTGACCGGTCGGCGGCAAGCCCTTGGCGCCGTGCACCTGAACCGCGTTCTTGCCTTGTTGCACCAGTTTGACCTGAGTGAAATCACAGACCACGTCCGGCAGCAGATAGGCCTGCGGGTCGCCGATTTCATACAGCAGCTGCTCACCGACGGTCAGTGGCGTGACCAGGCCGCCGGAGCCTTCGGGTTTGCTGACGATGAACTGGCTGTCGGCGCTGACTTCAACGATGGGAAAGCCGATGTGTTCGTAGTCGGGCACATCGCGCCAATCGGTAAAGTTGCCGCCGGTGCACTGGGCGCCGCATTCGATGAGGTGGCCAGCCAGCGCCGCCTGGGCGAGTTTGTCGTAGTCGTGCCAGGACCAGCCGAATTCGTGCACCAGCGCGGCGCTGACCACGGCGCTGTCGACCACGCGCCCGGTAATCACGATGTCCGCGCCCAGGCGCAGGGCCTCGACGATGCCCGGTGCGCCCAGGTAGGCGTTGGTCGAGACGCACATCGGCGGCAGCGGCGCGCCGCTGAACATTTCCAGCAGGCCAAGGCCAATCAGCTGTTTGAACTGCGGTTGCAGGTCGTCACCCAGCAGCACGGCTATTTTCAGCGCCACCCCGGCCTGGTCACAGGCTGCCTGCAGGGCAGCGGCGCAAGCGTGTGGGTTGATCCCGCCGGCATTGCTGATGACGCGAATGCTCTGTTCGGCGAGCTGCGCGAGCAGCGGGCTGAGGACTTCGATGAAGTCGCTGGCGTAGCCGGCCCGGGGGTCTTTCATTCGCGCGCCGGCCATGATCGACATCGTGATCTCGGCCAGGTAGTCGAACACCAGATAATCCAGGCGCCCGCCTGCCACCAGTTGCGCGGCGGCGGTCGAGGTGTCGCCCCAGAAGGCGCTGGCGCAACCGATGCGAAGTGTTTTGGAGCCCGTCAACGCCATAGCCACCTCCGACAGAAGAATATCGAGACTACCAAGCAAGCGCTTGGTTTGTAAACGGCTGAACTATCTTCTGCCCGAGCGCTTGCTTGGTCGCCCCCGCCAGCTTAAATTGCCCGCGCAACCCCACGAAATTGCAGGAGCAAGCTCGCTCCTACATGAGCGGCGAATTGGATTGATCGACTGTAGGAGAGAATGGGTGGACGAGCAAAAAGCCCTGAGGGTGATGCGCGAATTGGTCGACAACGGCCAATTGACCGACCCGGACAGCGCCCGCGGCAAACTGCTGCAAGTGGCGGCCCATCTGTTTCGCAACAAAGGCTACGAGCGCACCACCGTGCGCGATCTGGCCGGAGCCGTCGGCATCCAGTCCGGCAGTATTTTTCATCACTTCAAAAGCAAGGACGAGATCCTGCGGGCGGTGATGGAGGAGACCATTCGCTATAACACGGCGTTAATGCGCGCGGAACTGGCCGAGGCCACCAGCGTGCGCGAGCGGGTGCTGGCGCTGATTCGGTGCGAATTGCAATCGATCATGGGCGGCAGCGGCGAGGCCATGGCGGTGCTGGTGTATGAATGGCGTTCGCTCTCCGAAGCAGGGCAGACGCGGGTGCTGGCCCTGCGCGACATCTACGAAGACCTGTGGCTGCAGGTGCTCGGGGAGGCCAAGGACGCCGGGTTTATCCGCGGCGACGTGTCCATTACCCGGCGGTTCCTGACCGGTGCACTGTCCTGGACCACCACCTGGTTTCGCGACGGCGGCAGCCTGAGCCTCGATCAATTGGCCGACGAAGCCTTGATTCTGGTGCTGGCAGAGAAACCCTAGTGTTGTCCGAAATACGACTAGACTGGTGAAGTGGCTGAAACCGCCTGGCTTGAATGCATTGAAGCGTATTTTCAGGGGAGTGGGTTGTTTGATGTCTTCGCCAATTCGGACGGCCTCGGTGCTTTCGCTCGCAGCGCTTTTGTCGATAGGGGCAGTACCGTCCCAGGCTGCACAGCTGGTGCGGATCGGCGCCGCGCATTTCCCGCCCTACACGGTTCGCCCGGAAACCGGTGCCGACACCGGCTTGTTGCCGCAATTGGTCGAGGCACTCAATGCCTTGCAGAGCGACTATCGATTTGTCCTGGTGCCGACTTCGATTCCCCGGCGCTTCGGTGACTTCAAGCAAGCCCGGGTGGACATGGCGATCTTCGAGAACCCGGACTGGGGCTGGAAGGACATTCCCCACACCACCGTCGACATGGGGCTGGAAGACGCCGAGATTTTTGTCGCGCAACGCGAGCCCGATCGCCAGCAAAGCTATTTTGCCTCGCTCGCCGGCAAACGCCTGGCGCTGTTCAGCGGCTATCACTATGAGTTTTCCAATTTCAATGCCGACCCGAAATTTCTCGCGCAGAACTACAACGCCACACTGACCTACTCCCATGACAGCAACCTGTTGATGGTGCTGCGCGGGCGAGCGGACATTGCCCTGGTGACGCGCTCTTACCTGAGCGACTACCTGCTGCGCAACGAGCAGGTTGCCAATCAGTTGCTGGTGTCGGAGCGGGTCGATCAGATTTATCACCACTACGCCATCCTCCGCCCGACGGCGCCCATCAGTGGCGTTGCATTTGGCAAGTTGCTGCAAGACTTGCGCGAGAACGGCCAGATGCTGAAGATTTTCGATCCGTACAGGATTGCCGTGGTACCGGTGCTCAATGATTGACCGGTCGCGATTTACCTGTTGAATAACATAGCGCCCCACCATTCGTCGGGCAGCGGGTTTTAGGGTGCCCGCACTGTCAAATATGACAGTAGACGCTCGTTGTGACCCACGGTTAGATGACTTTCCGGTGCCAGACCCGTTGACGGGTCTGACCTTCATCAGAAAGGACGTCTGCCATGTCAAATCGTCAACTGAATGCTGTTCCGCGCCTTCCAAGCCCTGAGGTTGCTGAAGCTGTCGCCAAAATATTGACCCTGCAAAAGCCCGATGGGGCCTCCGGTATCACCGTTAAGGTGGCACGTTGGCGGTCTATTGCGCAGGGTCAACCCACCACTTTGCATGTCTCCGGGAAAAATTTCGACGGCTCGACAATGATGCTGCTTGTCGTTGACGCCGAGCCTGTTACACAGGCAGAAACTGTGGCTGGCTGGTCTCGAAGTATCAATTGGGAGCTACTGCAAGGGTTGGAACACGGCAGTCACCTCACGTTTGTTTTTCAGGCCGTGATTGACGAAAACGAATGTGCTTGCCCGACGTTATTTCCACCGCTGAGTCTTGAGATCCAGGAGCCTTACGAAGATCGAACGACGTTCAGTGAGGGAGATGGTACCGATAACTGGAATGGCTGGATGAGGGGAGAGGCGAGTTCCGATCCTCGAGACCTCGTGGTCAGCAGGGATCAGGATGGCTACTCTTTATTTAACAAAACGTACACCATGGATTCCGCCGGGGTTGTGTTGAAAAAGAACTTTCAGAACCTGGAGGTGGGACGAACCTACGAATTCGCGTTAAACGTGCGCCGTTGGCTGGGTCAGCATGAAGCGCCAGTTCTGTCCCTCAATACCGGAATACAAGTCGTTTCGCCGCCGACGCAGATTACATCTATATATTCCTTTGTAGTGCTCAAAGGCACGTTTACAGCCTGCTCATCGCAGATGGAATTGCAGATTGTCAGCCACGTCGCCACTGGCCTCGGTAATGATTACATCATTCGCGAAATCTGGGTCAAGTCACCCTGAGTTCTGTTGCGAGCTGCGTTAAATTTTCAGGGCTGGCTCACGTTATCTCACGTAACTGTCGACGATTAACGTGAGCCCGACCCATGTCCATTCCGAATGACCTGACTGCCCTGGCGTTGCCCACCGGCAGCCGTCTTGTAGCTGATGAAACCGAAAACCGGCTGAGCCTCGACCTGGATGGAGAGCCGCTGATCAGCTTGCGTCTGGCCCGTGAACCCGAATTGCTGGTGCAGCTGGAGCAAGACTTCGACCACCCCGATGGCGATGCACTGCACACAGCCTGTTATTGGCTGTTTGCCCGCGATCCTGCCTGTCAGCGTCTGACCTGGCAGCTGGATGAAGTCCCTGTCGATGCCTTGCGCAACGGCTTGCTGGTCGCCACCGAAACCGCGGGCCAGTATCGCTGCGAACGCACGCTGTTCTGGCAGTTGCCGCAACCCTGGCTCGGTCAGTCCCTGGCCGGCAGCTATCCGCAGCACATGGTCATCAGTGGCGGCAAACGTCATCCGTTGCGACGGGTAAAACCGCAGGGTGAAGTTTATCGACGTTTCGATGCACGCCTGGGCGCGTGGATTTCCCTGCGCACGCTGGACATCGACCATGACCTTGAACGGTTCAATCGTTGGCAGAACAGTGCGCGGGTCGCGAGTTTCTGGCAGGAGCAGGGCAGTCTCGAGCAGCATCGCGAATACCTGGGCAAGCTCGAGGCCGACCCCCACACCCTGACCCTGATCGGCTGTTTCGATGATCAGCCGTTTGCCTATTTCGAGGCCTATTGGGCCAAGGAAGATCGCATCGCACCTTTCTATGAAGCGCACGATTACGACCGGGGTATTCACATGCTGGTCGGTGAAGAGCATCACCGCGGCCCGCACAAGGTGGCGAGCTGGTTATCGGCGCTGGTGCATTACCTGTTTCTCGATGATCCCCGTACCCGGCGAGTGGTTGCCGAGCCTCGGGCCGACAACGGCAAGATGATCGGGTATATGCAGGGCCAGCGTTTTCATTGTGAGAAAGAGTTTGATTTTCCGCATAAGCGTGCGGCGTTGATGGTGTTGGGGCGGGAGCGGTTTTTTGAGCGGTGTGAGTTGGCTTGAAGTGTAAGGCTCAAGATCCGTTGTAGTCTTGAGTCCGCTTTCGCGAGCAAGCTCGGCCCCTGTAGGAGCTGGCTTGCCAGCGAAGGCGGTGGATCAGGCAACATCTTTCTTGGCTGGAAGGACGCCTTCGCTGGCAAGCCAGCTCCTACAGGAGCCCGCCTGCTCGCGAAGGGAGCGACACAAATTTTAGATCCTAGCGCCGGGCAAAGGTATCCACTCGGTTCCCCGACACCTTGCGGCAGTGCACCAAAGCATCGCGAATCATGAAGTTCACCAGGGTCGGCGAAACCCCGAGTTCCTTGGCGATGTCCTTCTGCGGCACGCCATGCAGGCGGTACATCTCGAACGCGTAACGGGTGCGGCTGGGCAACTCCGTCAGCGCGTCGGCAATGTTTTCCAGGGTCGAGAAATTGATGTGCGAGGTTTCCGGCGACGCGCCTTGAATCACCACGTTCAGGCCTTCTTCTTCAGGCCCTGAATATTTCTGTTCCAGTGCCTGTTTACGGTAGTGATCGATCGCCAGGTTACGCACGATCTGGAACAGGTAGCTGAGTTGAGCCTTGAACGAGGACGTGATCTGCGGCGCCGACTGCAGGCGGAAGAACGCATCCTGCACCACGTCTTCAGCGCGCGAGCGGCACCCAGTGATACGGGCTGCAATCTTGACCAGAATCAGTCGATTGTCGACGAATGCCTGAAGTAGCGGTGAATCGCATCGGCTTGTGGACACTTGTTCCGTCATGGAAATCACCCTGCTGCAAATAGGTTAGTGGGACGCCTGGAAGACCGGTGCCGTCCTACACATCGAGCGACAAATTATGTTGAATGATAATGATTGTCAATTGAGAAAGAGAATTAATGCTCTGCAAAGGTGCAAACTGAGAACTGCGACACGCTGACGCACCGCAGCGGGGCTGGCGATCCGGCCAGTCGACTAATTATTTGCGAACGTCATCCGTTCCCATTGGTGAATAGCACAGCGCAATCCTCATAACCCTGTAGGAGCGAGCTCGCTCGCGAAGGTCGTTAACGATGACGATGGGTCCCCCCGCGGCGTTCTCCGGTCTTTCGCGAGCAAGCTCGCTCCTGCAGCCGAATTCAGGCAGGAAACCCCATGACCGACGCGTTCGAACTCCCCAGCACCCTGGTCCAAGCCCTTCAGCGCCGCGCGGCCCTGACGCCGGACCGGGTGGCCTTGCGTTTTCTCGCCGAAACCGAGGATCAGGCTGGGGTGCTCAGTTATCGCGAACTGGATCGGCGGGCACGCCTCATTGCCGGCGCGTTGCAGGCCGAGGCCGAGTTTGGCGATCGCGCGGTGCTGCTGTTCCCCAGTGGTCCGGATTACGTCGCGGCGTTCTTCGGCTGTCTGTACGCAGGTGTCATCGCGGTGCCGGCCTATCCACCGGAATCGACCCGTCGTCATCATCAGGAACGTCTGCTGTCGATCATCAGCGATGCCGAACCGCGTCTGTTGCTGACCAGCGCCGGCCTGCGGGATTCGTTGTTGCACATCGAAGGCGCGCCGCCGTTGTTGTGCGTCGATACCCTCGACAGCGCCCTGGCCGAGCGTTGGGTCGCGCCGGACCTGCAGGCCCACCACATTGCCTTCTTGCAATACACCTCCGGCTCCACCGCCTTGCCTAAAGGGGTGCAGGTCAGCCACGGCAACCTGGTGGCGAACGAATTGCTGATTCGCCACGGCTTCGGCATCGATCTGAACCCCGACGACGTGATCGTCAGCTGGTTGCCGCTGTACCACGACATGGGCTTGATCGGCGGCCTGTTGCAGCCCATCTTCAGCGGCGTGCCGTGCATCCTGATGTCGCCGGCCTACTTCCTCGGCCGGCCGTTGCGCTGGCTGGAAGCGATCAGCGAGTACGGCGGCACCATCAGCGGCGGGCCGGATTTTGCCTATCGGCTGTGCAGCGAGCGGGTCAGCGAATCGGCCCTGGCGCGCCTCGACCTGAGCGGCTGGCGCGTGGCGTATTCCGGCTCCGAACCGATTCGCCTCGACACCCTGGAGCGCTTTGCCGAGAAGTTCGCGGCGTGCGGTTTTACCCCGGACAGTTTCATGGCGTCCTATGGCCTGGCCGAAGCCACGCTGTTCGTCGCCGGCAGCCCTCGCGGCCAGGGTATCGGCAACCTGCGGGTGGATGACTGGGCGCTGGCGCAACATCGTGCCGAGCCGGGGGAGGGCAGCGCGATCATGAGCTGCGGCATTGGCCAACCGGATCACGGGATACTGATCGTCGATCCCTCGACACTCGACGAACTGGCGGACAACGCCGTCGGCGAAGTCTGGGCTAGCGGCCCGAGCATCGCCCACGGCTACTGGCGCAACCCCGAAGCGTCCGCCAAGACCTTCGTCCAGCACACCGGCCGTACCTGGTTGCGCACCGGCGACCTGGGCTTCATGCGCAACGGCGAGCTGTTCATCACCGGGCGCCTGAAAGACCTGCTGATCGTGCGCGGGCACAACCTCTATCCGCAGGACATCGAACAGACCATCGAGCGCGAAGTGGAAGTGGTGCGCAAGGGGCGCGTCGCCGCCTTCGCCGTGAACATCGACGGGCAGGAAGGCATCGGCATCGCGGCGGAAATCAGCCGCAGCGTGCAAAAAATCCTCGCGCCCGACGCGCTGATCAAAGCCATCCGTCAAGCGGTGGCCGAGGCGTACCAGCAAGCGCCTGGCGTAGTGGTGCTGCTCAACCCGGGCGCGTTGCCCAAGACCTCCAGCGGTAAATTGCAACGCTCGGCGTGCCGCGATCGTCTGGCGGACGGCAGCCTCGACAGTTATGCGCTGTTCCCGACGGTGGGCAGCGAGCATGAGGCGCAAACCGAATCGAGCTCCGGGCTGCAAACCCTGATCGGCCAGATCTGGTGCGAGCAATTGCAGGTCAGACAGGTCAATGCCGACGATCACTTTTTCCTGTTGGGCGGCAACTCCATCGCCGCCACGCAAGTGGTCGCGCGTCTGCGCGAAGAACTTGGCCTGGAGCTGAACCTGCGCCTGTTGTTCGAAGCGCCAACCCTCGGTGCGTTTACCGCTGCAGTGGTTAAACGGCAACAGGACGGTGGCCTGGCCCAAGGCTCGATCACCCTACTGTCGCGCAGCGAAGCCATCCCCCAATCCCTGGCGCAAAACCGTCTGTGGATCACCTGGCAACTGGATCCGCAAAGCAGCGCCTATAACATTCCCGGTGCCTTGCGCCTGCGCGGCGAGCTGGATCAAGACGCGTTGCGCGCCAGTTTCCAGCAACTGATCGAACGTCACGAATCCTTGCGCACTCGCTTCTTCGAACGTGACGGCGTGGCCCTGCAACAGGTCGATTCCGTCGCCGAATTCAACCTGCAATTGATCGATATCAGCCACCTGCCAGCGATCGAGCGTGAAGCTCGCGCGCGGCAAATCCGTGAGGACGAAGCCCGAACCCAATTCGACCTGGAGAAAGGTCCGCTGTTGTGGGTGACGCTGGTGCGCCTCGATGATGAGGATCACCAGCTGCTGGTGACGCTGCACCACATCATCGCCGATGGCTGGTCGCTGAACGTGCTGATCGACGAGTTTTCGCGCCTGTACGCTGCCGCTTCCCAGGGACAAACGGCAACGCTTGCGGCATTGCCCACGCAATACGCCGACTATGGCAGCTGGCAGCGCCAATGGCTGGCGCAAGGGGAGGGCGAGCGGCAACTGGCCTACTGGAAAACACAGCTGGGCGATGAGCATCCGACACTGACGCTGGCCACCGACCACCCGCGCTCGGCGCAACACCGCCACAGTGCCGCCCGTCATTCGATAAAGCTTGGCGCAACGCTGAGCGATGCCATTCGCCAGACCGCCCAGGCCCATGAATCGACGACCTTCATGCTGTTGCTCACCGCCTTCCAGAGCCTGCTGCACCGCTACAGCGGCCAGCGCGACATCCGCATCGGTGTGCCCAATGCCAACCGTCCGCGCCTGGAAACCCAGGGCCTGATCGGCTTTTTCATCAACACCCAGGTGCTGCGCGCCGAGGTCGATCCGCGGCTGCCATTCGTGAATCTGCTGGCGCAGGTCCGCCAGGCCGCGTTGGGTGCTCAAGCACATCAGGACCTGCCGTTCGAACAACTGCTCGAAGCCTTCCCGCAGGCTCGCGAACAAGGCTTGTTCCAGGTCATGTTCAACCACCAGCAACGGGACCTCGGCGCCTTAAAGCGTCTGCCGGGGCTGCTTGCCGAAGAACTGCCATGGCACAGCCGCGAAGCCAAGTTCGATCTGCAACTGCACAGCGAGGAAGACCGCAACGGTCGTCTGAGCCTGTCCTTCGACTACGCCAGCGAACTGTTCGACGCCGCCACCATCGAGCGGCTGGCCGAGCATTTCAGCAACCTGCTGCGGGCGGTGTGCGCACAGCCGCAAACCGCCATTGCCGATCTGCCATTACTGACGTCGAGTGAGCTCGATCAGCAAGCAAGCTGGAGCGCGGCACCCTGCAAGCCGGCCAGCCAATGGTTGCCAGAGATGCTCCACGAACAGGCGCGCCTGACGCCGGAACGCGTCGCGTTGATGTGGGACGGCGGCCAACTCGACTTCGCCGAACTGCACAGTCAGGCCAACCGTCTGGCCCATTACCTGCGCGACAAAGGCGTTGGCCCGGATGTCTGCGTGGCCATCGCCGCCGAGCGTTCGCCGCAGTTGCTGGTCGGCCTGCTGGCGATTATCAAGGCGGGTGGCGCCTATGTGCCGCTGGACCCGGACTACCCGGCCGAACGCCTGGCCTACATGCTCCACGACAGCGGCGTCGAATTGCTGCTGACCCAGACTGGACTGCTCGACCGTTTGCCGGCTGCCGACGGCGTCAGCGTGATCGCCATGGACGCCTTGCATCTGGATGGCTGGCCGAGCCATGCGCCGGGCCTGCATTTGCACGGCGACAACCTTGCCTATGTGATTTACACCTCCGGTTCCACCGGTCAGCCCAAGGGCGTCGGCAACACTCACGCCGCCCTCGCCGAACGCCTGCAATGGATGCAGGACACCTATCGCCTGAACGACACCGACGTGTTGATGCAAAAGGCACCGATCAGCTTCGACGTGTCGGTGTGGGAATGCTTCTGGCCGCTGATCACCGGCAGTCGGTTGCTGCTCGCCGGCCCCGGTGAACACCGCGATCCGCACCGCATTGCGCAACTCGTTCAAACCTACGGCGTGACCACGCTGCACTTCGTGCCGCCGTTGCTGGCGCTGTTCATCGACGAACCGCTGACCGCCGGCTGTGCCAGCCTGCGGCGTGTGTTCTGCGGCGGTGAAGCCTTGCCTGCCGAGTTGCGCAATCGGGTACTGGAACAATTGCCGGTGGTGCAATTGCACAACCGCTATGGCCCGACGGAAACAGCGATCAACGTCACTCACTGGCAGTGCACCACCGCCGATGGCGAGCGTTCGCCGATCGGGCGTCCGCTGGGCAACGTGGTGTGCCGCGTGCTGGACGGTGATCTCAATCCGGTTCCGGTCGGCGTACCGGGTGAATTGTGCATCAGCGGCATCGGCCTGGCGCGAGGCTATCTGGGTCGTCCAGGCCTGACCGCCGAACGCTTCGTCGTCGATCCGCTGGGCGAGCAGGGTGCGCGTCTGTATCGCACCGGCGACCGTGTCCGCTGGGCTGCCGATGGCGTGATCGACTACCTCGGTCGCCTCGATCAGCAGGTCAAGTTGCGCGGCTTCCGGGTTGAACCGGAAGAAATCGAAGCACGGCTGCTGATCCAGGCGGGCGTTGCACAAGCCGTGGTGCTGGTGCGTGAAACGGCGGCCGGCGGACAGTTGATCGGTTACTACACCGTCTCGCAAACCAGCGAAACTGAAGAGGCGCAAACCGCGCGCCTGAAAACCGCACTGGCCGCCGAGTTACCCGAATACATGGTCCCGGCGCAGCTGATGCGTCTGGACCAGATGCCCCTCGGCCCGAGCGGCAAGCTCGACCGTCGCGCCTTGCCGGAACCCCAGTGGCAAGGCGGCGAACATGTCGCGCCGGTCACCGCGCTGGAACAGAAAGTCGCCGCTATTTGGCGCGAAGTTCTTGGCCTCGCGAAAATCGGTCTGCGCGACGATTTCTTCGCCCTCGGCGGCCACTCGCTGCTGGCCACGCAAATCATTTCCCGCACCCGTCAGGCCTGCGACGTCGAGTTGCCGCTGCGCGCATTGTTCGAGAACAGCGAACTGGGGGCATTTGCCGAACAGGTTCAATTGATCCAGGCCAGCGGCAAGACCAACCGGCAGCCGCCGATCGAGACAGTCGATCGCAGCTTGGCGGTGCCGTTGTCCTATTCCCAGCAACGCATGTGGTTCCTCTGGCAGATGGAACCGGACAGCCCAGCCTACAACGTCGGCGGCATGGCGCGGTTGCGCGGGGTGCTCGACGTCGGGCGTTTTGAAGCGGCGTTGCAGGCGCTGATCATGCGCCACGAAACTTTGCGCACGACCTTCCCGAGCGTCGATGGCGTGGCCCGGCAACAGGTTCATGCAGAAACCGGCTTGCGCATGGACTGGAAAGATTTCTCTGCGCTGGATGCCGACAGCCGTGAACAGCGAGTCCAGCAACTGGCCGACGGCGAAGCCCACACGCCATTCGACCTGGAAACCGGACCGCTGCTGCGCGCCTGCCTGGTCAAGACCGCCGGGCAGGAACACTACCTGGTGCTGACCCTGCACCACATCGTCACCGAAGGCTGGGCGATGGACATTTTCGCCCGGGAACTGAGCGCGCTGTACGAAGCCTTTGTCGAGGACCGCGAGTCGCCGCTGGCACCGCTGCCGGTGCAGTACCTGGATTACAGCGTGTGGCAGCGCCAGTGGCTGGAGTCCGGCGAACGCCAGCGCCAGCTCGACTACTGGACCGCACAACTGGGCCGCGAACATCCGCTGCTGGAATTGCCCGCTGACCGTCCGCGGCCGCCGGTGCAAAGCCATCAGGGCGAACTGTTTCGTTTCGACCTCAGCGATGAGCTTGCCGCCCGGGTTCGCGCCTTCAATGCACACCACGGCCTGACCCTGTTCATGACCATGACTGCCGCGCTGGCCGTGCTGCTGTACCGCTACAGCGGCCAGACCGACCTGCGCATCGGCGCCCCTGTCGCCAACCGGATCCGTCCGGAAAGCGAAGGGTTGATCGGTGCGTTCCTCAACACCCAGGTGCTGCGTTGCCAGCTCGACGGCCAGATGTCCGTCGGCGAGTTGTTCGAGCAGGTTCGCCACACCGTGATCGAGGGCCAGTCCCATCAGGACCTGCCATTCGACCATCTGGTCGAGGCCTTGCAGCCACCGCGCAGCGCTGCCTACAACCCGCTGTTCCAGGTGATGTGCAACGTGCAGCGCTGGGAGTTTCAACAGAGCCGCACCCTCGCCGGCATGACCGTCGAGTACCTGGCCAACGATGCGAGGGCGACCAAGTTCGACCTCAACCTGGAAGTCACCGACCTCGATCATCGCCTGGGTTGCTGCCTGACCTACAGCACCGACCTGTTCGACGAACCGCGCATTGCGCGCATGGCCGCGCATTGGCGCAACGTGCTCGAAGCGCTGCTGGCCGATCCGCAACAGCGCCTCAGTGAGCTGCCGTTGCTGGAGGCGAGCGAACAGCAACAGCTGCTCGACAGCCTCGGCGTCGCGCCGGGCGAGCATCGCCTGGATCAGTGCATCCATCACCTGTTCAGCGAGCAGGCGCTGCTGCGCAAGGATGCCCCGGCACTGACCTTTGCCGGACACACCCTGAGCTACGCCGAACTCGACAGCCGCGCCAATCGCCTGGCCTGGATGCTCCGCGAACGCGGGGTTGGCCCGCAGGTCCGCGTGGGCCTGGCACTTGAGCGTTCGCTGGAGATGGTCATCGGCCTGCTGGCAATCCTCAAGGCAGGCGGCGCCTACGTGCCGCTGGACCCGGAATACCCGCTGGATCGCCTGCACTACATGATCGAAGACAGCGGCATCGGTCTGCTGCTCAGCGATGCGGCGATGTTCGACGCACTGGGTGAGTTGCCTTCCACTGTCGTCCGCTGGTGCCTGGACGAAGACTCTGCCGAGCTGATCAACTATCCGGCCAGCGAGCTGCCGTTTATCAGCCTGCCGCAACATCAGGCCTACCTGATCTACACCTCCGGCTCCACCGGCAAGCCCAAAGGCGTGGTGGTATCCCACGGCGAAATCGCCATGCACTGCCGCGCCGTGATCGAACGTTTCGGCATGCGCCCGGACGATTGCGAGTTGCACTTTTATTCGATCAATTTCGACGCCGCCACCGAACGTTTGCTCGTGCCGTTGTTGAGCGGCGCCCAGGTCGTCCTGCGTGCCCAAGGCCAGTGGGACGCGGAAGAAATCTGCGGTCTGATCCGCCGTCACCACATCAACATCCTCGGCTTCACCCCGAGCTACGGCAGCCAGTTGGCGCAATGGCTGGCGACTCGAAACGAGACGCTCCCGGTGCGCATGTGCATCACCGGCGGCGAAGCCCTGACCGGCGAACACCTGCAGCGAATCCGCGCGGCGTTCAAGCCGAGCCTGTTCTTCAACGCCTACGGCCCGACCGAAACCGTGGTCATGCCGCTGGCCAGCCTGGCGCCGGAACAGTTGGCAGAAGGCCTGGGCAGCGTACCGATCGGCAGTGTGATCGGCGCTCGTGTGGCCTATATTCTCGATGCCGACCTGGCGTTGGTCCCGCAAGGCGCGACGGGTGAGTTGTATGTCGGCGGCGCCGGTCTGGCCCAGGGTTATCACCAGCGTCCGGGGATGACAGCCGAGCGTTTTGTCGCCGACCCATTCGCCGCCGATGGCGGGCGTCTGTACCGCACCGGCGACCTCGTGCGTCAGCGCGCCGATGGGCTGGTGGAGTACCTGGGACGTATTGACCATCAAGTGAAAATTCGCGGGTTCCGCATCGAATTGGGGGAAATCGAAACCCGACTGCTGGAGCACGAATCGGTCCGTGAAGCGGTGGTGTTGGCGCTCGATGCATCGAGTGGCAAGCAACTGATCGGCTACGTTGTCACCGAGTTCGCCGAACAGGATGAAAGGCAACAAGCCGAACTGCGTGAATCCCTCAAGGCTCACCTCAAGTCGCAACTGCCGGATTACATGGTGCCCACGCACCTGATCCTGCTGGCTCAGTGGCCGCTGACCGCCAACGGCAAACTCGACCGCCGCGCACTGCCGGCACCGGATCCGGAACTGAACCGCCAGCAATACGTGGCACCGGGCAGCGAGCTCGAACTGACCCTGGCCGACATCTGGTGCGAAGTGCTGAACGTCGAACAGGTCGGTCTCAACGACAACTTCTTCGAACTGGGCGGCGACTCGATTCTGTCGATCCAGGTGGTCAGCCGGGCGCGGCAGCAGGGCATTAACTTCAGCCCGCGGGACCTGTTCCAGCATCAGACCGTGCAGACCCTGGCGGCTGTGGCGACCCATGCCGAACAACTCAGCGCCGAACAAGGCCTGATCACCGGCGAGTCGCGGTTGACGCCGATCCAGCACTGGTTTTTCGACACCAGGATCCCGCAGCGCCAACACTGGAACCAGGCGTTGCTGCTGGAACCGACAGCGCCCCTGGAACCCCATCGCCTTGAAGCGGCACTGCTGGCGGTGATCGAACAGCACGACGCCTTGCGTTTGCGTTTCGCTGAACATGCAGGCCAATGGCAGGCCGAGCACCAAGCGGTTTCCGAGGCGCCGGTGCTGTGGCAAGTGCGCGTTTCGTCCATGGACAAATGCGCGGCACTCTTCGCCGATGCCCAGCGCAGCCTCGACCTTGAGGAAGGGCCGCTGGTGCGCGCGCTGCTGGTCGATGGTCCTGAGGCGCAACAGCGGCTGTTCATCGCCATTCACCACCTGGTGGTTGACGGGGTTTCGTGGCGGGTGTTGCTGGACGATTTGCAAACGGTGTATCGCCAACTGGACGCTCGACAGTCCGTCCAACTGCCGGCAAAAACCAGTGCGTTCAAGGACTGGGCGGCACGTTTGCAAGCCTATGCCGGCAGCGAATCCCTGCGCGAAGAACTGCGCTGGTGGCGGTCGCAACTGGCCGGTCCGGCTGCTGACTTGCCGTGCGAACGTCCCGAGGGCGGTCGGCAGAATCGCCATGCACACACTGTCAGCGTCCGCCTCGACAGCGAGCATACCCGCCAATTGCTGCAGCAGGCACCGGCCGCCTACCGCACCCAGGTCAACGACCTGTTGCTGACCGCGTTGGCCCGCGTGTTGTGCCGCTGGAGCGGGCATGAATCAGCATTGATTCAACTCGAAGGCCACGGCCGCGAAACCCTGTTCGATGAGATCGACCTGACCCGCACCGTCGGCTGGTTCACCAGTGCGTATCCGCTGCGCCTGATGCCGATGCAAGAGCAGGGCGCCTCGATCAAGGCGATCAAGGAACAACTGCGTGCGGTGCCACACAAAGGTCTGGGGTATGGCGTGTTGCGCTACCTGGCCGATGAGCCGTGCCGCCAGTCCATGGCTGCACTGCCGGTGGCGCCGATCACCTTCAACTACCTCGGCCAGTTCGACCAGAGCTTTGGCAACGATGCGTTGTTCCGTCCGCTGGATGAACCGGTCGGCGCCGCACACGATCCGAAAGCGCCGCTGCCCAACGAGCTGAGCGTCGACAGTCAGGTGTACGGCGGTGAGCTGGTGCTGCGCTGGACCTACAGCGTCGAACGCCATGATCGGCAAACCATCACCGACCTGGCGGACGCTTACCTTGGCGAATTGCAAAGTCTGATCGAGCATTGCCTGCAGGACGGCGCGGGCGGCCTGACGCCGTCGGACTTCCCGCTGGCCAGGCTGACCCAGCCGCAACTCGATGCGTTGCCGGTGCCGGCCTCGGTCATTGAAGACGTCTACCCGCTGACGCCGATGCAGGAAGGCATGCTGCTGCACACCTTGCTGGAACCGGGCACCGGCCTCTACTACATGCAGGATCGCTACCGCATCAACAGCGAGCTCGACCCGCAGCGTTTCGCCCAGGCCTGGCAAGCGGTGATCGCCCGTCACGAAGCCCTGCGTGCGTCGTTCTGCTGGAACGTCGGCGAAGACATGCTGCAAGTGATCCACAAACCGGGCAGCACGCCGATCGAGTACCTGGACTGGAGCGCTATCGCCGAAGCCGAACAGGAGCCGAAGTTGCAGGCGCTGCTCAAAAGCGAGCGCGAGGCCGGGTTCGATCTGCTCAACCAGGCACCCTTCCATCTGCGTCTGATCCGGGTCGGCGCGGCGCGCTACTGGTTCATGATGAGCAACCACCACATCCTGATCGATGCCTGGTGCCGTTCGCTGCTGATGAACGATTTTTTCGAGATCTACAGCGCCCTTGGCGAAGGCCGGGAAGCGCAGCTGGCCGTGCCACCGCGCTATCGCGACTACATCGGCTGGCTGCAACGCCAGAGCCTGGCCGAGGCTCGGCAGTGGTGGAAGCACAACCTGCAAGGCTTCGAACGCACCACCCCGATTCCGAGTGACCGGCCGTTCCTGCGCGAACACGCCGGTGACAGCGGCGGCATGCTCGTCGGCGACCGCTATACCCGCCTCGATGCCCGTGATGGCGCCCGACTGCGCGAACTGGCCCAGGCGCATCAGCTGACCATCAACACCTTCGCCCAGGCGGCGTGGGCCCTGGTATTGCGACGTCTGAGCGGTGATCGCGACGTGCTGTTCGGCGTCACCGTGGCCGGGCGCCCGGTGGACATGCCGCAGATGCAGCGTACCGTCGGCCTGTTCATCAACAGCATCGCGCTGCGGGTGAAGATGCCGGAAGACGACCAGCGCTGCAGCGTGCGCCAGTGGTTGAGCAGCTTGCTCGACAGCAACATGCAGCTGCGCGAGTACGAGTACCTGCCACTGGTGAACATTCAGGAAAACAGCGAACTGCCCAAGGGCCAGCCGTTGTTCGACAGCCTGTTCGTGTTCGAAAACGCCCCGGTGGAAGTCTCGGTGCTGGACCGTGCGCAAAGCCTCAATGCGACCTCGGATTCGGGCCGCACCCACACCAACTTCCCGTTGACCGCAGTGTGCTATCCGGGCGATGACTTGGGCTTGCACCTGTCCTACGACCAGCGTTATTTCGACGAGTCGACCGTCGAGCGCATGCTCGGCGAGTTCAAGCGTTTGCTGTTGGCACTGGTCGAAGGCTTCCATGGCGACATGGCCGATCTGCCGCTGTTGGGGGCCGAGGAACAGGACTTCCTGATCCATGGCTGCAACCAGAGCGAGCACGATTACCCGCTGGAGCAGAGTTACGTCGAGTTGTTCGAAGCGCAGGTCGCCCGGCATCCGCAGCGGATGGCCGCCAGTTGCCTGGATCGGCAGCACAGTTACCTCGAGCTGAACCAGCGCAGCAACCGCCTCGGCCATGCACTGGTCGCGGCCGGCGTCGGGCTGGATCAACCGGTGGCGTTGCTGGCGGAACGCAACCTCGATCTGCTGGGCATGATCATCGGCAGCTTCAAGGCCGGCGCCGGTTACTTGCCGCTGGACCCGGGACTGCCGAGTCAGCGTTTGAGCCGGATCATCGACCTGAGCCGTACGCCGTTGCTGGTCTGCACTCAAGCTTGCCACGAGCAGGCCATGGCATTGCTCGATGAGTTCGGGTGCGCCAATCGTCCGAAGTTGCTGGTCTGGGAAGAGGTGCAAGCGAGCGATGTTTCGGTGGTGAATCCTGGCATCTACAGCGGCCCGGACAATCTCGCCTATGTGATCTACACCTCGGGTTCCACCGGCTTGCCGAAAGGGGTGATGGTCGAGCAGCGCGGCATGCTCAACAACCAGCTGAGCAAGGTACCGTACCTGAACCTGAGCGAAGCCGACGTGATCGCCCAGACCGCCTCGCAAAGCTTCGACATTTCGGTCTGGCAGTTCCTTGCCGCGCCATTGTTCGGTGCGCGGGTGGACATCGTGCCGAACACCATCGCCCATGACCCGCAAGGTTTGCTGGCCCATGTGCAGAGCCAGGGCATCACCGTGCTGGAAAGCGTGCCGTCGCTGATCCAGGGCATGCTCGCCCAGGAACGCATGAGCCCGGGCGGTCTGCGCTGGATGCTGCCAACCGGCGAAGCGATGCCGCCGGAACTGGCGCACCAATGGCTGCTGCGCTACCCGGACATCGCACTGGTGAATGCCTATGGCCCGGCGGAGTGCTCGGATGACGTGGCCTTCTTCCGTGTGGACCTGGCGTCGACGCGCGGCAGTTATTTGCCGATCGGTACGCCGACCGACAACAACCGTTTGTACCTGCTCGATGGCGCGCTGGAATTGGTGCCCTGGGGGGCGGTGGGCGAGTTGTGCGTCGCAGGCACCGGGGTGGGTCGCGGTTATGTCGGCGATCCGTTGCGCACCGCGCAGGTGTTTGTGCCAAATCCGTTTGGTGCGCCGGGCGGTCGCCTGTATCGCACCGGGGACCTGGCCCGTCGTCGCAGTGACGGCGTGCTGGAATACGTCGGGCGCATCGACCACCAGGTGAAGATTCGCGGTTACCGCATCGAGCTGGGTGAAATCGAAGCCCGTTTGCACGAGCAACCGGAGGTCCGTGAAGCGGCGGTCGGCGTGCAGGAGGGCAGCAACGGCAAGCATCTGGTGGGGTACCTGGTAGCGGCCGAGACGACGCTGAATCCGAGCGAACGCCTGGAGCGCATCAAGCAACGCCTGCGCGCCGAGCTGCCGGAATACATGGTGCCGCTGCATTGGCTGTGGCTCGAGCGGATGCCGCTCAACGCCAACGGCAAACTCGATCGCAAAGCCTTGCCGGCACTGGAGATCGGCCAGTTGCAGAGCCAGGACTACCAGGCGCCGCGTAATGCGCTGGAGCAGACGTTGGCTGATATCTGGGCCGAAGTGCTCAAGGTCGAGAAGGTCGGCATTCGCGACAACTTCTTCGAATTGGGTGGGCATTCGCTGCTGGCGACGCAGATTGCTTCGCGGGTGCAGAAAACCTTGCAACGCGATGTGCCGTTGCGCGCGATGTTCGAGTGCAGCACGGTGGAGGAATTGGCCGAGCATATCGATGGGTTGGCGGCGAGTGACATCACCGAGGAGAAGGTGGATCGGTTGAATGATCTGATGGCGGAGTTGGAGGGGCTTTGATTCTTTAGCGACTGCAGAGGCCCCATCGCGAGCAGGCTCGCTCCCACATTTGGACCGCGTACTCTCGGAACATACGGTCCAATGTGGGAGCGAGCCTGCTCGCGAAGGGGCCGGCACATTTTGCGCATATTTGCGCGTTGACTGCCGTTTCCACCCAGCTCAGGCTGCCCCTGCTCTTTAAGTGAATCCCATTTCACCAAGGAAACAGTCAATGCCCTTCGTCACAATAGATGGACAACCGCTGCACTACATCGATCAAGGCACTGGCCCGGCAGTGCTGCTGGCCGGCAGCTATCTGTGGGACCAGGCCATGTGGGCGCCGCAGATTGCCACCCTGTCGCCACACTACCGGGTGATCGCCCCGGACCTGTGGGGCCATGGCCAGTCCGGGCCGCTACCGCAAACGACCACTTCACTGGATGACATCGCTCGTCAGGGACTGGCCTTGCTCGATCATCTGGACATCGAACGCGTCACGCTGGTGGGGCTTTCGGTCGGTGGCATGTGGGGCGCGCGCCTGGCCTTGTCGGCACCCCGGCGAATCAACGGCCTGGTGCTGATGGACACCTATCTAGGTGATGAGCCCGTGCCGACTCGCGATTATTATTTCTCATTGTTAAAGCAGATCGAAGAAGCCGGCGTGATCACGCTACAGCTGCTGGATATCATTGTGCCGATTTTCTTCCATCCTGATATCGACCGGGAGTCGGCGCTTTATCAGGATTTCCGTGCGTCGTTGGCGGCGCTGCCGTCGGAGCGTCTGCGCCAAAGCATCGTGCCGATGGGGCGGATCACGTTTGGCCGGGACGATCTGCTGCCGCGTCTGGACGAGCTGGACGCTGAGACCACGCTGCTGATGTGTGGGGATCAGGATCAACCACGGCCACCGGCGGAAACCCGGGAAATGGCCGAGTTGATCGGATGCCCGTACGTGCTGGTGCCGGAGGCGGGGCATATCTCCAATCTGGAGAATCAGCAGTTCGTCACAGATGAACTGCTGACGTTTTTGGCCCAGAGCAATTCAGCGGAGCATTGAAAAAAAATCGCAGCCCCCTGTAGGAGCGAGCTTGCTCGCGAAAAACGCAAGGACAACGCGTGCATCCTGAAAGAACGCGTTATCGTTGGCGACCATCGCGAGCAAGCTCGCTCCTACTTGGGCCCGAGAATCTTCACCAATTTGTCCGGCGAAGGCGCGCCTTGCTGCTGTTGCAGTTCACCTTTGTCATCCATATAAAAAATCGCCGGGGTCGCGGACAACTCCAGCTCTTCCATCATCTGCATGTTCGCTGCAAGCTTCGCCTGAATCGCCGGCGGCACTTCTTTCAAGGCCTTGAGCGAGCTGCCCTTGCCGGCACCTTCATGGTCTTGCAAGGCTTTCTGCGGGTCCTTGGCAGCCAGCAGCGCCGCCGATTTGCCTGGGCTGTCTTCACGGATGATGCCGACCATGATGTGGCGCAGTTGCACCTTGCCGGACTTCACCCACGGCCGCGCCTGTTCCCAGAACATATTGCAGTAAGGGCAGTTCGGGTCGCTGAACATATAGACGACCCGCGGTGCGTCTTTTTTGCCGTCAGCGATCCAGTGGCTGGTTTCCAGTTTGGCCCAGACTTCTTTCGCCATCGGTGCATAAACCAGCTTCTGCAATGGCGCGCTGCTCAGGTCATTGCCCTCGGCGTCATACAGATTGCCCAGCAGAACATGCTTGCCATCCGGGGTCAGGTACAGGGCCAGGCCCCGGTTCTGGTACTGCGCCGCATAGCCGCGCAAACCGTCGGGGGCATCGAATTGGCCGACGATTTTCGCACCCTTGGCTTCGATCTTCCTGATCGCTTCGGGCAGTTCTTCGGCAGCCTGCACCGACGGCAGGTGCAGCAGGGTGGCGCCCAGGGTCAGCGTTAACAGGTGGCGGAGGCGGGGCATGGCAATTTCCTTGAAGAAGTGGCTGGTGCGGCAGGATTAGAGGTGTCGAAGTTTTCCAGGGCGCGGGCCAGGCTGGCGTCCGACAGCTCTCCCAGATGGCTGCCCAGCCAACGACCTTCGGGGCTATAGAACAGCGTAGTCGGCAATGCCATGGAGCCGACGGCCTGGCCCAATCGGCCGCTGCCATCGAACAGCACGTTGGACAGGCTCAGGCCCTGGGTTTCCAGATAGGTGCTGACACTTTGCATGCTTTCGGCCTGGTTGACGAACAGGAAGGTCAGGTCCGGGCGCTGTTGCTGGGCTTCTTCCAGCACCGGCATTTCCCGGCGACAGGGCGGGCACCAGGTGGCCCAGAGATTGATGACCAGCGGGCCGCCCTTGTAGTCGGCCAGTTGCACGGTTTCACCCGCGGCATTGCGCAGGGCGATATCCGGCAGGCGCGTGCCTTGCTCGTAAATTGTCAGGGAGAACGTCGCCAGCAGCCAGAATGCCAAGCCGCTGGCCACGCCAAATCCCAGGGGACGGCGCAAGCCGGGGCGACGCCAGCCTCGATACAAGGCCGCGAGCAGCAACACGATCACGCCCGGCCAGGCCAGGAAACCGCCGTCGCGCAGGTCGATCATCTGCCACGGATCGTCCCGATAATGGGGCCAGTAATGGGCGACAAACCCCACTCGCGCCGCCAGCATGCCGAGCAGGAACAGACTGAACAGCGCCGACTCGGGATTCTCGCCACCGCGCTTGGCCACCCGCCAGCCGACAAAGGTCGCCAGCGCCAAGGCGCTGATCAGCAGCAGGTGATTAAGCGCAATGGCAAAGGTGCCGAGGGTAAAAGTCAGCATTAACGAGCGTCTCGGGTGGTGGTCCAACGTTGCAGGAAGGTGTCGGCATCGACCTCGCCGGTGATGCGCTGGCTGCGGCGCTCGATGCCGTCGGCGCCGATCCACAACAGGCTCGGTGGCCCCGGCACTTTGTACCGGGCGAGCAGTTCGCGGCTGGCGGCATTGTCGGCCGTGACGTCCAGCCGTAGCAAGCGCACATCACTCAAGGCTTGCAGCACATGGGCTTTGCCGAACACCTGTTTTTCCATGACCTTGCACGACACACACCAGTCGGCGTAGTAGTCCAGCAGCACCCATTGGCCTTGTGCCTGTGCCGCATCGAGCTCCCGTTGCAGGGCGGCGGGGTCCTTGACCGTGGTGAAGGCGTCGTGACCGACAGGGCTTGTGGCGCTGCCCGGGTTTGTCGCGCTATAGACCTGCAACGGTTTGAACGGATCATCGCTGCCGCCGGCGGCACCGATCATCAGCAGGCTGCCCCATACGCCGAGCAATAGCGAACTGGCACCGAACAGGTGAGCGACGCGCCCGAACCCATCCGACTGTTTCCAGGCACTGTAGGCGGCGATCAACAACAATGCACCCCACAGCCCGACCCACAGGGATTCGGCCAGCACCGGACGCAGCATCAGCAGCGCGGTGGCGAGGAACAGGAAGCCGAACACGCCTTTGAGCAGGTTCATCCACGCGCCGGGTTTAGGCAGGAAGCGATTGCCCACCGTCACCAGCAACAGCAGCGGTACGCCGATGCCGATGCCCATGGCGAACAGAATCAGCCCGCCATGCAACGCATTGCCGCTTTGCGCGATGTAGAGCAGGGCGCCGGCCAACGGAGCGGTCATGCAGGGGCCCACCAGCAGGCCGGAGACGGCCCCCAGGACACCCGCGCCGATGAGGCTGCCACCGCGCTGGTTGCGAGAGACATTTTCCAGGCGATCGCGCACCGCTACCGGCAATTGCAACTCGAAGAAGCCGAACATCGGCAACGCCAGCAGCACAAACACCGCGGCGAAGGTGCCCAGCAACCAGGGATTCTGCAGCAATGCCTGCAGATTGGCCCCAAGCAGCGCTGCCAGCACACCCATCGCCGCATACACCAGCGCCATGCAGATCACATAGCTGCTGGCCAAGGCAAACCCTCGTCGGGGCGTGGCGCCACTGCCGACAATCAAACCGGCGAGAATCGGCAGCATGGGCAGGGTGCAAGGGGTGAAGGCCAGCAGCAACCCAAGGCCGAAGAACACCAGCAGGCTCCAGCCCAGTGCCCGCTGTTGCAGGCCGCTGGCCAAGGCTTGATCAGGTGCTTCGCCGACGGCCGATGCCGCAGCGTTTGCACCCAGATCCACCACCTGGGTTTGCGGCGGATAACACAGGCCGGCATCGGCACAACCCTGGAAGCCCACCTTGATCTGGCCCGTGGCGCCCGCCGGAATTTTCAACTCCAGGCCCTGGCGATAGACCTGCTGCTCGCCAAAGAACTCGTCGCTATGAGATTCGCCTTCGGGCAGCGCAGGTTTGAACGCCGGGTCCAACCCGTCGAATTTCAGGCGTTGCTGATAGAGGTAGTAATTGTCGGCGATCTGCCAATAGAGCTGGGTTTCACCGGTCTCGAGACGTTCAGAGGTGAAAACGAACGCTTTGTCGACGGGAAGAAAGTCCGGCTTGGTCGCGAACGGATCAGTCCCTGCCTGGGCCAGGCCCGAGATCAAGAGCGCAAAAAATAGAAACAGTCGAAGCATGGGTAGGCCTTGTCCCTGTGCAAGTGATGTGCACAGTGACGAATGGCGATTAACCGATGATTAACCGCGATGGTCTTGTCGCCGTGGCACTTGCGGCATAATGTCCGCTTAATCGGGCGCCGGCCTAATCACCTTTTATCCACAGGTTTGAGCATGCACGTACTGGTTTGCGAAGACGATGAGCTGATCGCCAGCGGCATTGTCGCCGGCTTGACCGCACAGGGCCTGACGGTGGAGCACGTGGCTACCGCCTCGGCGGCCCGGGCGATGCTGAAGGTCGCCGAATTTGATGTGATGGTGCTCGACCTCGGCCTGCCCGATGAGGACGGGCTGAAGCTGTTGCAGCAGTTGCGTCACAGTGGTCTCGAAATTCCAGTGCTGATCCTCACCGCCCGGGACTCGGTCACCGACCGTGTCGACGGTTTGCAGGCCGGTGCCGACGATTACCTGCTCAAGCCGTTCGACCTGCGTGAACTCGCGGCGCGCCTGCACACTTTGTTGCGCCGTGTGGCCGGGCGCAGCGTCAACCTGATCGAGCATGGTGCGCTGACGTACGATCCCAGCAGTCGCGAAACCAGGCTCGGCGGGCAGCCGGTGGACCTGTCGCGTCGTGAACAGTCACTGCTGCAAGCCTTGTTGCATAATCGTGGACGGGTGCTGTCCACCGAACAACTGAAGGACAGCGTCTACGGCTTCAACGACGAACTGGAAAGCAACGCCCTCAATGTTCATATCCATCATCTCAGGCGTAAGCTGGGTAACGGCATTGTAGAGACCGTGCGCGGCCTGGGTTACCGCCTGGGGCCGGCGGACGGCGGAGATCAATCGAAGTGATGAGCCTGCGTTTGCGCCTGAGCCTCACCCTGGGCGCCGCTTTTGCGCTGATCTGGGCCCTGGCGGCGGCCTGGATGCTCAGCGACCTGCGTAATCAAATGATGTTTTCCCTCGACCAGCGGCTGGTGGCGTCGGCGCGCATGGTCGCCGGTCTGATGGAGCAATTGCCGGCGTTGCCGAGCAAGGGCGAGGGCACTCACTTCAGCGCCGAACAGCTGACTATCCCCGGTGGCATGGCGTGTCAGGTCAGCTCGTTGCGCGGCGAAATCCTCGCCCGTAGCCACACCGACCCGCAACAAACCCTGGAAGCCGAGAAGATGGGCTTCCACGATCAGATGATCGACGGCGCGCCGTGGCGCAGTTTCACCCTGGCCCGCGGCGATCTGCGCATCACCACGGCCGACCGTCAGATCGAGCGCGAAGCCCTGAACATGTCGATCCTGCTGGCCGCCTCGGTGCCGGTAGGCGTGGCGTTGCTTGGTTGCCTGTGCCTGCTGTGGCTGGGCATCGGCCAGGGACTGGCACCGCTCAATCGCATGCGCGATGCCTTGAAACGGCGCAGCGCCGACTCCCTGGAGCCGTTGCAGATCCAGCCGTTGCCCAGTGAACTGCAACCCTTGCTCGATACCCAGAACCAGCTGTTGCAGCGGATCGGCAAGACCATCGAGCGCGAGCGCCGCCTGACCGGTGACGCGGCCCACGAGTTGCGCAGCCCGCTGACAGCGATCAAGACCCACCTGCAAGTGGCGCGCATGACCGAAGGCGCGGCCCGGGATCAGTCCCTGGCCCGGGCCGAAGAGGGCGCCGATCGCCTGCATCGGACCCTTGAGCAATTGCTGCTGCTGGCGCGGGTCGAGGGCAGTCTGTCGTTCGACGATGGTGCGCAATGCAGCGCCGAGCAAGTGGCTAAACTGGCGATTCAGGACGCCGCCAGTGGTGATCGCCAGCGAATCAGATTCCAGGTACCGTCGAAAATCTCTCATGCCCCGGTGCAAATGCCGGCGGTATTGTCCATCGCGGCCCTGCGCAACCTGCTGGACAACGCCCTGCGTCACACCCCCAACGACGGGCCGGTGGAGCTGAGTCTGGAAACCACCGGCGATCGCGTGCAGTTTGTGGTGCGCGACCATGGGCCGGGCATTGCCGACGATGATCTGCAACACCTGACCCAGCGTTTCTGGCGCAACGGCCAGAGCACCGGTTGCGGCTTGGGACTGGCGATCGTCCAGGCGATCGTACAGCGCTGCGGTTGTACCCTGCATTTCGACAGCCGACCGGATGGGTTGCGGGTCAAGTTGACCATGCCGCTGCAGCCCACCTGACCAACACCACAACCCCCCTGTAGGAGCTGGCTTGCCAGCGAAGAGGCCATCACCGGCGACATCAATGGTCCCTGACACACCGCCAATTGTGCCATCGACACAATCCCCTGCAGTAGCTGGCTTGTCGGATCCCGGCACCGCAGCGAAAAGGCCATCACCCGCACCATCAACGGCGCCTGACACACCGCCTTCGCCGGCAAGCCGGCTCCTACAAGGGATCTGTGTCGCTCATCAAATGTAACTCCTCTCCATTGGCATTCGAGCCCCCTCCGGCGCTATCGTCTCCGCCAGCTTTGACTCAATGGATTGAGGTAACAGCGCCATGGATGCATCGATACACATCTGCAAGGCAACCGCCGCCGACGCCGGCATCATCAGCCGCATCGTCGAGCGCTCCATCCGCGTCGGTTGCGCGCTCGATCACCGCAACCATCCGCAAACCGTTGCCACCTGGACCCATAGCAAGACCATCGAACACATCCAGCCCTGGCTCAGCGACCCGCGGTTATACCTCAATATCGCCCTGCTGCAAGACAAGCCCGTCGGCGTTGCCATGGCCTCGATCAGCGGCAGGATCGCCTTCTGCTATGTACAGCCGGAATGGTTTCGACGGGGGGCCGGGCAAGCGCTGGTACAGGACCTTGAAGGCTGGCTGGCCAATCAGGGCTGGTGCCAGGCGCGACTCAACAGCACCCGCACCGGCGAAGCGTTTTACCGACATCTGGGCTACCGGCCTTGCGCCCAATCGTTCCTGGTCGCGGGCCTGCAAGCGATTCCCATGCACAAAGGCTTGTCGCCCCCTTTACGCAAAGCTGATCAGAGGGCTAAATCCCCGCGACCCTGATGCGTTTCCACAACAGGAAAACCTTTATTAGGGGTCGAGAGATGTCAGTCGCTACCAGCCTTGTGCAAGATCAGCCGGCCCGGATCGCTCCGGCGCCGACCGAGGTGCTTTATCAGTTCAACGAATCGCCGTTGCTGGCCCGCCAGAGCCAGCAGGAATCGAATGCCCGCAGCTACCCGCGCCGCATTCCCCTGGCACTCAAGCGCGCCAGGGGCATCTACGTCGAGGACGTCGAAGGTCGAACGTTTATCGACTGCCTGGCCGGCGCTGGCACGCTGGCGCTGGGGCATAACCACCCGGTAGTGATCGAAGCGATCCAGCAAGTGCTGAGCGATGAGTTGCCATTACACACCCTCGACCTGACCACCCCGGTCAAGGATCGGTTTGTCCAGGATCTGTTCGGCCTGCTGCCACCTGCCTTGGCCACTGAAGCGAAAATCCAGTTCTGCGGTCCCACCGGCACCGACGCGGTAGAAGCGGCGCTGAAACTGGTGCGCACCGCCACGGGCCGCAGCACCGTGCTGTCGTTTCAGGGCGGTTACCACGGCATGAGCCAGGGCGCGCTGAGCCTGATGGGCAGCCTGGGGCCGAAAAAACCCTTGGGCGCCTTGCTGAGCAGCGGCGTGCAGTTTATGCCGTACCCCTATGATTACCGCTGCCCGTTCGGTCTCGGCGGTGCGCAAGGGGTGCAGGTGAACCTCAATTACCTGGAAAACCTGCTCAATGACCCGGAAGCCGGCGTGCAGTTGCCGGCGGCGGTGATCGTCGAAGTGGTGCAGGGCGAGGGCGGGGTGATCCCGGCCGATCTCGACTGGTTGCGTGGCTTGCGCCGCATCACCGAGAAGGCTGGCGTGGCGCTGATCGTCGATGAGATCCAGAGCGGATTCGCCCGCACCGGCAAGATGTTCGCCTTCGAGCATGCCGGGATCATTCCGGATGTGGTGGTGCTGTCCAAAGCCATCGGCGGCAGCCTGCCGCTGGCGGTGGTGGTCTATCGCGACTGGCTCGACACCTGGCTTCCGGGTGCCCATGCCGGGACCTTCCGCGGCAACCAGATGGCGATGGCGGCGGGCTCCGCGGTGATGCGTTACCTGACCGAACACCGAGTCTGCGAGCATGCCACCGCCATGGGCGAACGCTTGAGCGAACACCTGCGCATCCTGCAGCGGGACTTCCCGCAATTGGGGGACATCCGCGGTCGTGGCTTGATGCTTGGCGTAGAACTGGTCGACCCGACCGGCGCACCGGATGCCCAGGGGCACCCGCCGATCTTTGCTCGCCTGGCGCCGCTGGTGCAGCGCGAATGCCTCAAGCGCGGGCTGATCCTCGAACTGGGCGGCCGTCACGGCGGCGTGGTGCGCTTCCTGCCGCCGCTGGTGATTACCGCTGCGGAAATCGATCGGGTCGCCGAGATTTTCGGCCGGGCCATGGCTGCAGCGACCGCCGGCCTGTAAATTTTCCGGCCCCTCGAACGTTCCTTCTACAGACCGGCTGCGCACGCAGTGCAGCCCACCCCTACAGCGATGGAGACACACCATGACGTCAGTATTCGACCGCGAGGACATCCTCTTTCAGGTCGTGGTCAACCACGAAGAGCAATACTCGATCTGGCCCGATTACAAGGCCGTGCCGCAAGGCTGGCGCACCGTGGGTAAAAGCGGTCTGAAAAAGGAATGCCTGGCGTACATCGAAGAGACCTGGACCGACATGCGTCCGCTGAGCCTGCGGCAGAAGATGGAAGAGCAGGCGACTGTGGCTCACTGAGTCGGCATGCAAAAAAAACCCGCTGGTCCGGTAAGGTCAGCGGGCTTTTTTTTGGTCTGAGAGCCGCGGTGCCTGACCATCTCCCGTCCCGCAGAGGTACTCCGATCAACGTGCAGGCGCTGGCTTGTCGGATCGCCGCACCGCAGCGAAAACGGCTTCAAGACATGCATCGCACATGAAGACGCCTTCGCCGGCAAGCCGGCTCCTACAGATGCTATCCCCCGCTCAATCCTTTGATGAGCAAATCCACATTCCCCTCCAGCTCCGCCACCGGGTCCGCCGCATCCACGCTCAACACCACCAACCGACTCCCAGCCTCGGCAATCACCGCTTTCACCGCCTCTGAAGGCTGTCGATGATGCAACACCACCGCCACATCATTGTCTTTCAGCGTAGCGCCCAATGCCTTGAGCGCTTCAGGTGTCCACTCGGCATCCGGTCGCGCATCGACGCCGATCAGCTCAAGATTGAGCCCGCCAATCAGGTAGCCGAAGTGGTCGCTCAAGCTCATCACACTGAGGTTGTCGGCACTGGCCAGACGCGACTCATTATCGGCGCTGAACTTGAGCAAGCGCTGTTTCAGCGCCGCCAGGTTGGCCTCGATCTGCGGCTTGGCCTCCGGCGCCAGGCGCACCAGATCCGCCGCCATCACGTCTGCCATCCGCCCCATGTTGTTACTGGAAAACCACGGCTGACTGTTCAACCCGTCGACCTTGTTGTCCGGCTGCACGGCGATGCCGGGCAGGGCGCCGTCCACCGGGCGGGCGGCATCGACTTCGACGATACGGATATTGCTGCGCCGGGAGATCGGGTACAGCGGATCATCCGCCCACAGCGACCGCAGACCGATGACCGCATCGGCATCGCTCGCCAGTTTGGCCAGCGCCGGCGCGCCACGTCCGGTGAAGTAGGCGGTCTGACGGCTGCCAGGCAGGTTCGCCGGCGCCGCCCGTTCAAGGCTGATGTCAGTGCCCTTGAGCAAGACTTCGCCCAGACCGTAAGTGATCGGCAAGGACGCCAGCACGCGCAACGGTTTGGCGCCGTCCGCCGCATTGGCTGTATGGACCAGCCCGCACAGGGGCAATGTGAAGACCACTGCCAGGCTCAATTGACGCAGAGAAAAAGACATTTATCCAAGGTTCCCTTTCAGACTTGGGACGACGCCACGGGCAATGGCGGCCAGGGCGAAGGCGATACCGGCCACCAGAATGATCGCGGCACCGGACGGGATAGGCAGGTCGAAGACAATCGGTGCGAGAATCCCGCACAGGGTGCTGACCGTGGCGATCAGTACCGAGCACCAGAAGAAGCCCTTCAACGACTGGCTCAGCAAGCGTGCCGCGGCCGCCGGAATCACCAGCAGGGCGCCGACCAGAATCGCGCCGATGACTTTAACCGCGGCCACGGTGATCAGGGTCACCAGAATCACGAACAGATAATCCAGGGTCTTCACCGCCACACCGCGCACCGCCGCCAGTTGCGGGTTGAAACTGGCGAGCATGATGCGGTTGTACAGCGGCAGGGCCAGCGCCATCACCAGCGAACCGACAATGGCCAGTACCAGCAGGTCATTGCCGTTGACCGTCAACACCGAGCCGAACAAGACGTTTTCCAGAATGTGCACGTTGATCTTGCCGGCAAGGATCAGCAGCAGGCTCGCACCCAATGCCAGGGATACCGAGAGAAACACGCCGATCAAGGTATCCGGCGCCAGGCCGGTGCGGTTGCGCAGGTAGTTGAGCAGGATGCCGAACAACAGGCAGTAGCCGAACAGGCTGCCGTAAGGTCCGGTGTAGGGTTCCCCGAGCAGGATGCCGATGGCCACGCCGGTCAATGCCGCGTGACCCACCGCTTCGGAGAAAAACGCGAAGCGCTTGACCACCACCAGCGTGCCCAGGCCGCCCAGCACCGGGCCGATCAGCAAGCCGGCGAGCAGGGCGTTGACCACGAATCCGTAGGCCAGCGCCTCGGGCAGATAACCCGAGGAGGCCCAACCCTGGACCGTCAAGCGAAAGGCTTCGTAACTCATCAGGCAGCGCTCCGTGGATGGGTCGAGAACAGGGTCAGCAGGCGTTCCGGCGTCAGGGCCTGTTGCGGAGTAGCATCGAACAGTACCCGGCGATTGAGTCCGGTGACGCGATCGGCCAGGCGCCCGACCGCTTCCAGGTCATGCTCGATCCACAGCACGGTGATGCCGCTCTGGCGCCAGTCGCCGAGCAACCGTTCGAACACCCGGATGCCCGCCTCATCGAGGGCCGACATCGGCTCATCCAGCACCAGCAATTGCGGCGCCGGGATCAGACCCTGAGCCAACAGCACGCGCTGGCGTTCGCCGCCGGACAAGGCGCCCATGCGTCGTTTGCGCTTGTCCTGCATGCCGACCCGCTCCAGTGCTTCACCGATCGCGGCCGCGTAATGCTTACTCAAACCGAGGAACGCCGGGCGCCGCTGGCACATCGCGGCCATGAAATCGTCGACGGTCATCGGCAGGCCGCGGTCGAATTCCAATGCTTGCGGCACATAGCCGATGGTCCCGGGCGTACCCGGCCAGTGCAGGCTCAGGCGACCCTGATGCGGCATCTGCCCGAGCAGGGTCTTGATCAGCGAGCTTTTGCCGCCCCCGTTGGGACCGACCAGCGCATGCACGCTGCCGGGCCGGACCTGGAAAGTCACCTGGTCGAGGATCGTCGTGCGGCCCAGCGTCAGGCTGACCTCCGCGAAATCAAGCGTCGGCCCGGAAACTTGTGGGAGCGAGCCTGCTCGCGATTGCGGTATCTCATTTAGCGATGATGTTGACTGACTGGACGCCTTCGCGAGCAGGCTCGCTCCCACAGGGGATTCGCTGAGTGTTTCTTTCGCCGTCATGCGCCGGACTCCTGGATCGCCCGGACCACGGTATTGAGGTTGCCGGTCATTTCCTTTTCGTACTTGTCAGCCGTGTACTCGCCATAGGAAATGTGCGACAGCGGATAGAGCTTCACCCCGGATTCACGCTGGATGGTCTCGACGTAAGTAGACGGGAAATCCATCTCCGAGAAGATCACTTTCACGTCCAGCTCACGCAATTGGTCGATGGTCTTTTTCAGCTGGCTCGGGCTTGGCTCGATGCCATGGGCCGGCTCGACCACGGCGGTCACTTCGAGGCCGAATTCGCGCAGCAGGTAGTCATACGCCGCATGCACTGTTGCCACCCGCAGTTCGGCGTTTGGCGCCTGGGTCAGTTTGGCCAGGGCGTCGGCGCGCATCTGCCGCAGGCGTTTGCCGTAGGCGCGGGCGTTCTGGGTGTAGGTCTTGGCGTTGGCCGGATCGAGCTTGCCCAGTTCCCGGGCGATGTTGTTGACCTGGGCAATCGAGGCGCTGATCGACAGGAAGGTGTGCGGGTTCACGACCTTGCCGGCACCGCGGGCGGCGACGCCGGTGGCGGCCAGCAAGGGGACGTTTTCATTGGCTTCGATCACCGGGACGTTCGGCGTTTCGCTGGCGGCAATCATGCGGTCGGCGAAGTCGTCATGGCCGACGCCATTGAGCACGACCACGTCCAGGCCGCTGATGCGCTTGATGTCTTCGGCACGGGGCTCGTAGGCATGCGGGTTGAAACCGGCCGGGATCAGCGGCACGACTTCGGCCTTGTCGCCGACGATGTTGGCCACATAGCTGTAATAAGGGTGCAGGGTGATGCCGATGCGCAGGCGCTTGGCCTCGTCGGCACTGGCCAGGGGTGACAGCAGGCAGGCGAGCAGGCCAACCAGCAGCAGGCGCAGCAATGAGCGTTGAGATGAACTAGGCATGGGAAAGCGGTCTTCTCTCGGGTGAAGGCGAGGGTTCAGTGCCGGTGCTGGCGGGTCACGCCGGCATCGAATTGCGCGACGATCGGCTGCCAGCCGGCGCTTTCGAGCGCGGCGTCGGAGAGGTCAGTCGGGGCAGCGAGGGTTTTGCCGGGGTTGAGCCAGATGTCCGGCGCATCATCGTCAGCGCTCAGGCGCATCAGAAACGAGCCGGCCACCGTGGGTGCCTGGCTCTGACCGAAGTAAGCCCTGGCCTCGAGCAATTGCCAGGCATGGCCGCCACGGCTGACGGAGCTGGCGTCCCTTGCAAACGGGGCGAAGCCTTCGTCGGCTAGGACTTCAGGCGTCGGCAGGGTTTGCTGTTCCTGGCGCAGCAGGTGAATTTCGTCCAGCGTCACCCGCAGGTCGGCGTAGATGCCTTGCTCGGAGGCGCTCAGGTCGCGACGGGCATCCAGTTGATGGCTGTTGACGTTGCTCACTGCCTGGGATTCATGGCGCCAGGCGACCACCGAGCCGGCCACCGCCAGGATCATCAGGCACAACAGCAGCACATAAAGGGTTTCATGGCCGGCTCCGGCCGGGCGGACGACGTGGGTGGTTGGGGTGCTCATGGGGCCTCGATGTCCGCTTGGTCGATCTCGACGACGTGACCGGGACCGGCGTCGAACAGCACGTAGAACTCGGCGCCGGGCTTCTTGAAGGTCAGGGTCGAATCGGCACCGAGCTTGCCCGGCACCAGGATGGTTTCGTCGTAGCCGATCACATCCAGGGTTACGCCCGGCGCGCCGCTGCCATCGGAAAAGCCGCCGGTGCACCGGATCTGCTCGGCATCGATGGCCTTGCACTCGCACATCGGGTTGTGGGCCAGGGCGCTGGCGCTGAAACCGGCGCAAAGCACCAGCAACGCGGCGCTCAGAGGACGGATGATCATGGTTTGCCTCCTTGTTGGTTCAGCCAGGCGAGAGTAGCCGGGGAGGCCTGGCTCAGCGGGATGGATGCCTGGTGCATAGTGCCGTCCCAGCCTTCCATGGTGATCCACAGCTCGGCGTCGGCCTTGGTTTTCTCGGGGATCGGCAGCATCGCCCCCATGCGGTACGGCGTGCCGAAGAAAATCACCCCGGCGGCGCGCAGGCTGCGTGGCTTGCCGATACGCAGGTAAGTCGCCTTGACCTGATCGCGGCAGCTGTCGCACAGCGCCGCGTTGAAGTTCTTCATATAGCCGGCCGGGCCATCGAGCCTTGGCGCTTCATTGCGCAGCTCGGCGAGGCGCAGGCTCCAGGGCCCGACCTGAACCTCACCGACTTCCCGCTCGCCCAGGCCCGTATCACCGCGAAACAGTGCGGCATCGGCGAAGTACTTGGGCATGAACCCCAGTGGCACCAGCAACAGCAGGACGTTGATGTGGAAACGCCATTTGTGCCAGAAACGGCTCAATTTCGAGCCTGGTTTTTCTGCGGCGAACAGGCTCATTGGCTGACCTCCGTGGTTTCACGGCTGGTGGCCGCAGCGGTCTGTTTGCGTGGGGCTTTGTTGCCGCGCTTGAGGGCATTGGCCGTGGCCAGGGCGGTGCGTTTGGTCCAGATCAACAGGCCGCTGAGCACCATCATGCTCAGGATCAGGCCGAAGAAGAACCAGATCAGCTTGATCCAGAGGCCACCGAAATCGCCGGTGTGCAGCGGCCGCATGGATTCGGTGACCAGTTCCAGGCCCGAGCGGTCCGACAGCAGGCGGGTCGCGCCGACGTCGCCGGTGTACGGGTTGATCTCCGCGGTCTGGAACATCAGCGGGTACCAACTGCGCCCTCCCACCGACAGGTAGCTGTAGGCATTGGCGGGCAGGCTGACGAAACTGTCTTCCAGCCCTGGAATGCTGGCCTTGGCCTGCGCAATCGCGGCCTCCAGGCTGATCATCGGCGCCGGCGCGCCATCGGCGGTCATCGGCACGCTTTCGCGCGGGACCACCAACGCCACCGGCGCGGTGGAAATCGAAATCTGGTTATCGAACATGAAGGCTTCGATCAGGAACCAGGTGCTGGTGACGGAAATCACCGCGATGAACCAGATCGACCAGATGCCGCTGAGGCGGTGAAAGTCGCCCCAGAAGATCCGGGCGCCTTGACGAATGCGCAGGGTCGGTCGCAGAAAGCCCTTCCAGAAACGCTTGTAGACCACCAGCCCGGTGACCAGGGACGCGAGCAACGGCAGGCTGAGGAACGACACCAGGTACCAGCCCCAGCTGTAACCGTTGGTGAACGGCACCAGCCACCAGCCATGCAGGGCGCGGGTAAAGGCCTTGAAATTGAACTGCGGGGCCGTGCCCTGGATCATGCCGGTGTACGGGTTGACGTACACCGTCACCGAACGACCGTCGGGGTAGCTGACCTCCACGTCGAGGGCGAAGTGTGCTTCGTCAGGCCGACTGATGGACTCGACCAGGGTGTTGGGTTCGGCCTTCTTGATGGCGGCGATGATCTGGTCATAGCTGAGCAGCGGCGCATCGTCCGAAGGCTGGCTGGCGCGCATCTGCGGGTTGGCCAGCCAGACGATTTCCTGGCTGACCACCGCCAGGGTGCCGGTCACGCAGACAATCAGCACGAAAAACCAGATGGGCAGGGCCAGCCAGCTATGCACCAGAAACCAGAGTTTTGAGCGGGATTTCTTCGACATGATTAAAGGTCTTGTTTCGATGAGAGGGCCTCTGCTGCGGGCTTCCCAGCGTTGAGGTCCATGGAAGGTCCGGCCGTGGCTTTTGCCTACGCGGCCCGACTGCATCTATATAAGACGAATGAGCATCGGAAATCCCGAAGGGGGATATGAAAGAAAATGTTTCGTGTTTCGCGAAAACCGGTTTTCTTTGGACAGGACACCCCCGCGCCGGTCGATGAGGGCCAGTGCGGGGAAGATTCAGCTCAGAGAAGTCTCGAGGTCAGAGCAGGAAACCCAGCACTTCGGTGAGCAGCAATTCAGGGGCTTCTTCAGCGATGTAATGGCCGGCGGGCAGCGCCTTGCCACGGACATCGGTGGCCACCTGTTGCCATTCCTTGAGCGGTTCGAAACAGCGCCCGACCGTACCTTCGGCGCCCCACAGCACCAGCAATGGCAGATCCAGGTGATGACTGGCGTCGATGTCTGCGCGGTCATGCTCCAGGTCGATGCTGGCACTGGCGCGGTAGTCCTCGCAGATACCGCGGGCGGCGCCCGGCAGTGTCAGGCAGCGCAGGTATTCGCCAAAGGCCTCGGCGGTGAAGGGCTTGAGCCCGGCGCTGCGACTGCCCATTACGCTGCGCAGATAGGCTTCGGGGTCGGCTTCGATCAGGGTTTCCGGCAATGGCGCGGGGCGGATCAGGAAGAACCAGTGCCAGTAGGCGCGGGCGAAGGCTTCGTTGGTTTGTGCATACATCGCCAGGGTGGGTGCGATGTCGAGCAGCACCATGCGGTGCACGGCGGCGGGATGATCCAGCGCCAGGCGATGGGCCACCCGGGCGCCACGGTCGTGGGCCAGTACCGAGAACCGCTCGAAGCCAAGGGACTTCATCAGCTCCACACTGTCCCTGGCCATTTCGCGCTTGCAATAGTGGCTGTGCCGGTCGTCGGCCGGTGGTTTGCTGCTGTCGCCATAACCGCGCAGGTCGGCGGCGACCACCGTGAAGTGCTCGGCCAGTTGTTCGGCGACCTTGTGCCAGATGACGTGGGTCTGCAGGTGACCGTGCAACAGCAGCAGGCCCGGCCCGCTGCCGCCGATGCGGCAGGCAATGTCCACACCGTTGACGTGGCGCTGGTCTTTGAGGAATCCGGCAAACATGGGGTGACTCCTTATTGTAGTGGCCTGCATCCTGAAATTGTCGGCGCGCAAGGACAAGTCGCAAAGTGTGGTGCGATTGTTCATGAAGTGTGTTCAAGGAGGCCGGCGGTGACGGGTCGGGCCTCTTCGCGAGCAGGCTCGCTCCCACAGTTGATCTTGGGCGTTCACATATAAGTGAGTTCACAGAAGATCCATGTGGGAGCGAGCCTGCTCGCGAAGAGGCCCGACACGTCACCGAAGATTTCAACCCTGTTGAAACATCTCCCTGGCCCGCTGCTCAATCTGCTCCTGAGTCAGGTCCTCCTTGTGCGTAGCCAGGAACCACAAATGCCCATAGGGATCCTTCAAGGTCCCGGAGCGGTCGCCATAAAACTGGTCCTTGACCTCGGACACCACCGTGCCGCCTGCTGCAATCGCCTGTTTAAAGGACTTGTCCACATCGTTCACGTACAGGTGCAGCCCAACGGAGGGCGATGTGTCCGGGTTACTCAACGGCCCTTGATCGCAAGGCGTGCCCAGCATGATCGGGCAATCGCCGATGCGCAGTTCAGCGTGGCCGATGCCGCCATCCGGCATGGACAGGCGCATGACTTCGGTGGCGCCAAAGGCTTTCTTGTAGAACTCGATGGCTTCAGCCGCTTTCTGTATGCCCAGATACGGGGTGACGCTGTGATAACCCTCTGGAATAGGTTTGACGCTCATGACGGATCTCCCTTTTTGTTGTGAGTTGACGAGGTTTTGTCGGTCTGCGGCCGAAAGTGTAGGCGCTGCCGCAGGCTGCGATCTCTTGATTTTGATCTCTGACAGCCATCAAGTTCACAAAAAAATCGCAACCTGCGGTAACCATGCGTCTGCTCCTATGAGCTCCCGCTGCAACGTTAGCCAAATCCAATACCCACTATCGAGAGCGTTGATTTCTGTCCATCCAATGGCGCGAGTAGCCTGTGTTCATTGCCTCGAACCCGGATGTCAGGACGCCAGACCATGAAACACCTACTCGCCACTTTCCTGCTGCTTGCCGCTTCCGTCCTTGCCGGATGTGCCAGCCACGGTTCCCCGGAACTGCGGCCCTACACCGCTGAAGAAAGCAAGGAACTGGCGCTGGAGGCATTGAATCGTCGTGGCTTGTCCTTCGATGAATACCACGCCAGAAAAGCTGAACTGCTGGGCGAGCCGCAGCAGTCGTTCAGCTTCGACAAACAAGCCGAAATGAACGCCGAACGTGCCGTGCAACTTCACGGTCGCCCGAGCTGAGCGACTGTACTGCTCGAAGTTTCACCCAACTGTCCATGGGTTTCGCGCAAGGTGTGCGATAGGGTCAATACCTGACTGCCCCTGATGGACTGCCACCGATGACGCTCTCGCTCGATCTGCTGCTGGGTTTCGCCCTGTTTGCCCTGGTGACCTCGATCACCCCGGGCCCGAACAACACCATGTTGCTGGCATCGGGAGTGAACTTCGGTTTTAACCGGACTATCCCCCATATGCTGGGCATCACCTGCGGTTTCTTCGTGTTAGTCGTGGCCGTGGGTTTCGGCCTGGGCGCGGTGTTTCAAACCTATCCATTGCTTTACACCGTGCTGCGTTACATCGGTGCCGCGTATTTGCTGTACCTGGCGTGGAAAATCGCGCATTCAGGCCCGGTCTCGGATGCCGGGCAGAGCGACGCCAAGCCGATCAGCTACCTGGGGGCGGCGGCGTTTCAGTGGGTCAACCCCAAGGCCTGGATCATGGCGATCGGTGCCATCAGCACTTACACGCCCCTGCAGGGCTATTTCACCAACGTGATCGTGATTGCCGCGGTCTTTGCCCTGATCAACTTGCCGAGCGTCGGTGTCTGGGCCGCTTGCGGCACGCTGTTGCGCAACGTGCTGAAGGATCGCCGCTGGTTGCGCCTGTTCAATTGGGGCATGGCCGCGTTGCTGGTGGCTTCGCTCTATCCGATATTGCTCGAAAGCTTTAGCTGAGCATTGCTTCAACCGGTTGCCCTATGCCTGTTAAGCTCGACTTCAGGAGCGTTCCTACGCACTTTTAAATGAAGTTGTTCTTCTTTAACGGCCTCCGATCAGGTATTTCTAAGGTTCCGGACGATCGGCGCAGCTCACGAGGTTGCGCCTCGACCGTTCGGTAACGAGCTTCCCGATCCCGGAACACGCTCTGCGAGTCATTTATGAATAAACGTCCACTGTATTTCGACTACGCCGCCACCACGCCGGTGGATGAGCGGGTCATCCAGGTCATGATCGAATGTCTGGGTTTCAACGGCAATTTCGGCAACCCGGCCTCCAGCGCCCATGCGTTCGGCCAGCAGGCCCGGCAATCGGTCGAGCAGGCGCGGCGTCAGGTGGCGGAGCTGGTCGGTGCCCAGGCGGAGCAGATCGTCTGGACCTCCGGCGCCACCGAATCGAACAATCTTGCGCTCAAGGGCGTGGCCCAGGCCCGCGGCGTTGGCGGCGGCCATATCATCACCAGCCAGATCGAACACAAGGCTATCCTCGATACGGCGAAACAATTGCAGGACGCCGGTGTTGCAGTGACGTATCTGGTGCCTGACGCCGAAGGCCTGATTACCCCGCAAGCCGTCAGCGAAGCACTGCGCGAGGACACCTTCCTGGTCTCGCTGATGCTGGTCAACAATGAGTTGGGCACCGTCAATGACATCCCCGCCATTGGCCAGGTCGTGCGCGATCGCGATGCGTTGTTCCATGTCGACGCGGCTCAGGGTGCGGGTAAAGTGGCGATCGACCTGGCCGAATGGCCGGTGGACCTGATGTCGTTTTCCGCCCACAAGATTTATGGCCCCAAAGGCATCGGTGCGTTGTACGTCGGCCCGCGCGCGCAGCAGCGCCTGCAGGCGCAGATCCACGGTGGCGGCCACGAAGGTGGTTTGCGCTCCGGAACGCTGGCGACCCACCAGATTGCTGCCATGGGCTTGGCCTTCGCGTTGGCGGGGCAATTGTTCGATGAAGAAAAAGCCATGGTCGAGCGTCTGCGCGAACGTCTGCTCGAGCCGCTGCTGGGCATTCCCGGTATCCGCCTCAATGGCAGCCCGACCCGGCGCATTCCCCATACCCTGAGCCTGACCTTCAACGAAGGCGAGTTCAGCTCTGCGACGTTGAGCGCCTCGATCGCCTTTTCCGCGACCTCGGCCTGTAACTCCGCGAGCAATGCGCCCTCCCATGTACTGCTGGCCCTGGGACACGACGCCCGCTCGGCGAGCCGCACCATCCGCTTGAGCCTTGGACGTTTCACCACCGAGCAGGACATCGATCAAGCGGTACACCTGATCAAATCGGCCTGCGCCAGTGCTCCGGCATTCTGGGCGACAGGGCCATAAAGCGCCGGCTTGGATCGGCACTCGACAATAATGATGAAGTGGTTAGCAGGAGACACGATGAGTACGCAGCCTTCGATCAATGGATCGGTGCCCGAGCGCCTGGCGCACACCCGCGAACTGATGAGCCGGGAGGGGATTCACGCTCTGCTGGTGCCGTCGGCCGACCCGCACCTGTCGGAATACCTGCCGGGTTATTGGCAAGGGCGGCAGTGGTTGTCGGGCTTCCATGGCTCGGTCGGTACGCTGATCGTGACCAGGGACTTTGCCGGCGTCTGGGCTGACAGTCGTTACTGGGAACAAGCGACCAAGGAACTCCAGGGCAGCGGCATCGAACTGGTCAAGCTGCAGCCGGGTCAACCCGGCCCGCTGGACTGGCTGGCCGAGCAAACCCCTGAAGGCGGCGTCGTCGCGGTGGATGGTGCCGTGATGGCCGTGGCCTCGGCGCGTACCTTGGGTGGCAAGCTCGAAGAGCGCGGCGCCCGCCTGCGTACCGACATCGACCTGCTGAGCGAAGTCTGGCGCGACCGCCCGAACCTGCCGAACGAGCCGATCTATCAACACTTGCCGCCGCAGGCGACTGTCAGCCGCGGCGAGAAGCTCGCCAAGGTGCGCGAAGTATTGAAGGCGCGCGGTGCCGACTGGCATTTCATCGCCACCCTCGATGACATCGCCTGGCTGTTCAACCTGCGCGGCGGCGATGTGTCGTTCAACCCGGTGTTCGTCTCTTTCGCCTTGATCAACCAGCAGCAAGCCACCTTGTTCGTCGCCTTGAGCAAGGTCGATAGCGAACTGCGCGCAGTCCTCGAACAGGACGGCGTGACCCTTCGCGATTACAGCGAAGTGGCCGACGCCTTGCGTGCCGTCCCGAGCGGCGCCAGCCTGCAAGTCGATCCGGCGCGGGTGACGGCGGGTCTGCTGGAAAACCTGGACAGCGGCGTGAAATTGGTCGAGGGCCTGAACCCGACGACATTGGCCAAGTCGCAAAAAAGCCTGGCCGATGCCGAGCACATTCGCCAGGCCATGGAGCAGGACGGCGCGGCGTTGTGCGAATTCTTCGCCTGGCTGGAGTCGGCATGGGGCCGTGAGCGCATTACCGAACTGACCATCGACGAACACCTGACGGCCGCGCGTACCCGACGCCCGGGTTATGTGTCCCTGAGCTTCAACACCATTGCCGCATTCAACGCCAATGGCGCGATGCCGCACTACCACGCCACCGAAGAAGAGCACGCGGTGATCGAGGGCGACGGTCTGCTGCTGATCGATTCCGGCGGCCAATACCTGGGCGGCACCACCGACATCACGCGGATGGTCCCGGTCGGCACGCCGACGGATGAGCAGAAACGCGATTGCACGCGGGTACTCAAAGGAGTGATTGCCTTGTCCCGGGCACAATTCCCGAAAGGCATTCTGTCGCCATTGCTGGATGCCATCGCCCGTGCGCCGATCTGGGCCGACAGCGTCGACTACGGTCACGGCACCGGTCATGGCGTCGGCTACTTCCTCAACGTGCACGAAGGACCGCAGGTCATCGCCTATCAGGCGGCAGCCGCGCCGCAAACGGCCATGCAGCCAGGCATGATCACCTCCATCGAACCGGGCACTTACCGTCCGGGCCGCTGGGGCGTACGGATCGAGAACCTGGTATTGAATTGCGAGGCGGGCAAGAGCGAATTTGGTGAGTTCCTGAAGTTCGAGACCCTGACCCTGTGCCCGATCGACACTCGCTGCCTGGAACCGTCGCTGCTGACCGAAGATGAAAAGCAGTGGTTCAACGCTTACCACGCCGAGGTGCGCGAACGCCTGAGCCCCTTGCTCGACGGTACAGCCCTGGAGTGGTTGAACACCCGGACCGCGGCTATTTGATGGGCGTGAGTTCAGGGCGCTGTTGCCAGCGCCTGAACTCATTGTCTAGACCTGACTCAGGGCCTCAAGCACGAACTCCAGCCGATCCTGGCCAAAGAACAACTCATCACCGACAAACATGCTCGGTGCGCCGAACACACCCCGTTGCACCGCTTTCTCGGTGTTGTCCTTGAGTGCGTTTTTGACTTGCTCATCGCCGGTCAGGGCCAGCACTTCATCCGGATCGAAGCCGTTCCGGGTCAGCACCGACGCGACCGTCGCCAGATCATCGAGGCTGCGGCCTTCAGCCCAGAGGGCGTGGAACAGGCAGTCGATGAAAGCCTGAAAGCGTTCCGGATGGCGCAACTGCATGCCCGTGACGGCGCGCATGAGCATCAGGGTATTGATGGGAAAGTGCGGGTTGAACTTCAGTGGCACGCCGTAGCGCCGGGCATAGCGTTCCAGATCCTGAAACATATAGCGGCCCTTGGCCGGGATGGTGGCCGGGGAGGCGTTACCGGTGGCTTTGAAGACGCCACCCAGCAGGATCGGAATGTAGATCAGGCGACTGTCGGTCTGCGCGCAGATTTTCGGCAGCTGGGTATAGGCCAGGTAGGTCGCGGGGCTACCGAGGTCGAAAAAGAACTCCAGGGTTTTGCTCATGGTCGATGTGCTCTGCTTATTGTTGTAGGGGAGGGCTTACCAACGCTCATTCCAAGGGCGCAAGTCCAGTTCGAAGGTCCAGGCGTCCCGGGGCTGGCTGTGCAGGTACCAATAGTTCTCGGCGATATGCTCGGGGTTGAGGATGCCATCCTGCGCCTTGGTCGCGTATTTCTCCGGAAAGCTGTCACGGATGAAGTCCGTATCGATGGCGCCGTCGACGACGACATGGGCGACGTGAATATTCATCGGGCCCAGTTCCCGGGCCATGCTTTGGGCCAGCGCGCGAATCCCGTGTTTGGCGCCGGCAAAGGCCGCAAACCCCGCCGCACCGCGCAAGCCGGCGGTGGCGCCGGTGAACAGGATGGTGCCGCGTTGACGCTTGGCCATGCGCTTGGCCACTTCACGGCCATTGAGAAACCCTGAGAAGCAGGCCATTTCCCAGATCTTGAAATACTTGCGGGCGGTTTCTTCGAGAATGCTGCACGGCACATTGGCGCCGATGTTGAAGACGAACGCTTCAATCGGCCCGATCTCGGTTTCGATCTGTTCGACCAGCGCAATCACCTCTTCTTCCTTGCGCGCGTCGCAGGCGAATCCGTGGGCTTGTGCGCCACTGGCCTGGAGGGCCTCCACCAGTGGCTGGAGTTTGTCCGCGCTGCGCCGAGTGACACAGGCCACAAAGCCTTCCCGGGCAAAACGCTTGGCGATGGCGCCGCCAGTGGCATCCCCTGCGCCGACCACCAGTACGACCTTCTGATTGTTCATGGTAGATCCCTTTGATAAACGATCGTTAACTAAACGAACGTTATGCTACGATTCGGCAGGCGTCAAGGCGATCAACTCTGAGGGCAAGGCAATGCGTTACTCGGCCAGTCACAAGCAGGAAACCAAAGAGAAGCTGCTGCAAAGCAGTGCGGTGTCGGCCAAGCAATCCGGTTTTGCAACGGTAGGTGTCGACGGCTTGATGAAAGCGATCGGCTTGAGCGGCGGGGCTTTTTACAGCCACTTTTCGTCCAAGGATGAACTGTTCGCGTCCATCGTCGAGCGCGAGTTAAGCCAAAGCCTGGCTCGGCTGGGGGCTGAACAGGATCGGGGCAAGCTTGAACGTTGCCTGAAGCATTACCTGACCATGGCCCATGTCGAGCATCCGGGCTCCGGCTGTGCGTTACCGGCCCTGGGCGCGGAGATTGCCCGTTCGGACATTACGATTCGCCAGCAGGCGGAGCATTGGATTTGTCAGTTGCAGGAGAGTTGGGCGCAGGTCCTGGGGAGTGACAGCCTGGCCTGGGCGATACTGTCGCAATGCATCGGTGCGCTGGTCGTGGCGCGCATGCTGGCCACTCCAGAGCTGCAGCGCAGGGTGCTGATGTCCAGTCATGAAGAGATTGGCCGCCAGATCGCAGGCCCGCGAACCTGACCAGGCGGCCTATTTGCAGATGACGATCATGCTGCGGCTGGTGTAGCCGGCAGGATTGAGACCAAATGGATAGTCGCCGGGTTCTTCCACCGAGTCCCCCGACTTGGCGATGACCTTGTAACCTTTGGGTGCACACGAATTGGCAGCGCTGGTGTAACACTTGTCCCAGGATGACGACAGCCCGGAACAGTTGATATGCAGCCCTTTCTTGCCATGTTTGATTGTGGGTTTCGACGTCGCCGCGCAGCCCGCAACCGCCAGTACGGCGATCAGTATCAAAATTCGTTTCATTACTGTCCTTATAGCGTCCCGGATCTTGATGCCCGGGTCTGGCCGTATTCGCTTTCGCTGCAAGCGTGTCCGATGTCCCTTTCGTTAAAAATCCATGCCTGGCACCGGATTACGGGGCTAAACATGGCCTAATTGCGCGGTAAATACCAGACCCTCGTTAAATGCTGATATCAATCCGCCGCGACGGCGGGCTTGACGGCGTTGCCCATGGTCATGGTCGCACCGACGGACGCCAAAATGATGCACAGGATAGCCATCCATTGTGACAGCGAGAGGTATTCCTGGAGGAACAGCAGGCCGGACAATGCGCCGAACGCAGGTTCAATGCTCATCAACGTGCCAAAGGTCCGGGCCGGCATGCGGGTGAGGGCGACCATCTCCAATGTGTAGGGCACTGCGGTGGACAGCAGGGCGACACCAATGGCGATGGGGATCAGCGACGGAGTCAGCAGGGCGGCGCCCGCGTGGACGATGCCGATCGGGGCGACGAACAATGCGGCAATCATCACCCCCAGTGCAGCGGTCTGCACGCCATTGTCGGCACCGGCTTTTTGCCCGAACAGGATATACAGCGCCCAGCAGACGCCCGCCCCCAAGGCATATCCGGCACCTGCCAGGTCAATACTGGCGGAGGTGGCTCCAGTCGGTATCAATAGCATCAGGCCGACGGCAGCCAGGGCGATCCACACAAAATCAATGGCCCGTCGTGAGGCATAGATGGCAACCGCCAGGGGACCAGTGAACTCCAGTGCCACCGCGATGCCCAGGGGCACGGTGCGCAAGGACATATAGAAGAGCAGGTTCATGCCGCCCAACGCCATGCCGTAGACGATGACGGTGCGCAGGGATTTCGCCGTGAGCGTCGCCCGCCATGGTCGCAGTATCAACAGCATGATCACGCTGGCGAAAACCAGGCGCAGGGCCGTGGTCCCTTGAGCGCCCACAACGGGAAACATGCTTTTGGCCAGGGAGGCTCCGGACTGGATCGATGCCATGGCTATTAATAGCAGGCCAACCGAGAACAGGGTCGAGGCAAGGCTGCGGGGGTGGTCATTCATGCGTGGCATCGTCCGAAGAGGAAAGCGAGAGTGTAGTTGGGCAATATACTGCGCATTCGTTGCAGGCGCGTCTATATATAAGCGGCGTTTTTGACGATCTTGATAGAAAAGCGTAATCAGGGGTTGACGGCAGATTCTGGAAGTCTATAATTCGCCCCACTTCCGGCGCAGTCGAAACGGAAAACTCCTTGGTAAACAAAGAGTTACGCAGTTTTCGGCAGCGGGTTGCTTCAGTTCATCGAAGCCCAGAAGGAGTTGAGAGAGCGGTGTTGTTTGGCTCTTTTGACGGTTCGATCTTCTCGGTCGAAAGCGGAGAAAAAGAGGTGTTGACAGCAGCGACTAACGCTGTAGAATTCGCCTCCCGCTGACGAGAGATCGGAAGCGCAAGTGGTTGAAGTTGCAAAGGAAACTTTGAAAGCTTCTAAAAATAACCGCTTGACAGCAGCAGAGGAAAGCGTAGAATGCGCGCCTCGGTTGAGACGAAAGATCTTAACCAACCGCTCTTTAACAACTGAATCAAGCAATTCGTGTGGGTGCTTGTGGAGTCAGAC
>NZ_CABVHU010000011.1 GCF_902497855.1 Pseudomonas fluorescens | reverse complement strand
CGAGAGGCCGAGTGGAGGTTCTGCGCAGTGGGCAACCCGGCATGGATGCCGGGTTAGCCGCCCCCGGCCATGGATGGCCGATGGCGGCGGGCCCACGGAGCAGGACCGGAGCGAGGGCATGCCGAGCCTGGGCGAGGCACCGAACGAAAGTGGCAAGAGCGCTTGGTTACTTGGCGCTTTTCCAAGTGACCCGCCGTAAGGGCGGAACCAAAAGCGGCCGTTACCGCAGAAACGGATATACACACAATCCACATCGATCATCTCGCTCCTGTTTAAAAGCCTGTTAGCAGCCCTAAACCGCACCTGACCGACAAGCCAGAAACATGCACTCAAACATCGGCCATCTCCTGACTCTTTAGCGGCAATTGCCGAAAACAGTGCACATCCGTACACTGCGCCACCTTTTGTCCCGGTGGGGCCTGTAATGCTGTTTGTGTTTCGTATGTTATTGATGGGGCTGCACTTTATTCTGGCCGGGGTGCTTGGCGTACTGCTGGGCCTGTGTCGCCCGTTCAACCCGGATAACAGCCGTTTGTGCGCGCGCCTATATGCGTGGCCGGCGATGTGTATCTTGCGTTTGCGGGTGAAGGCCGAGGTCGGGCCGCTGATGGATAAACCCGACAGCTGCGTGATCATTGCCAACCACCAGTCCAACTACGACCTGTTCGTGTTCGGCAATGTCGTGCCGCGCCGCACCGTGTGCATTGGCAAAAAAAGCTTGAAGTGGGTGCCGCTGTTCGGCCAGCTGTTCTGGCTGGCGGGCAATGTGTTGATTGATCGTGGCAATGCGCAGAAGGCGCGGCAGTCGATGCTGACCACCACCCATACCCTGCAAAATGAAGACACCTCGATCTGGGTGTTCCCGGAAGGCACGCGCAACCTCGGCGAAGAATTGCTGCCGTTCAAGAAAGGCGCGTTCCAGATGGCGATTGCTGCGGGCGTGCCGATCGTGCCGGTGTGTGTCAGCACTTACGTCAAACACATGCGCTTGAACCGCTGGCGCAGCGGGAAAATTCTGATCCGCTCGCTGCCGGCGATTCCTACGGCGGGATTGAGCCTGGATGACATGCCGCTGCTGATTGAGCAGTGCCGCGAGCAGATGCGCGAGTGCATCGCCTCGATGGACCGGCAGCTGCAGGCCGCTTGAATGAAACCCGCCTGGTGCGGGTTTTCTTTTGCCCGCGAGCTTTTGCCTACGAACTCTGCAGACTTTGCTGACTCTCAAGCAGCAGACAAGGCTAAGCTGAACATTGCCTGCCACTGCCATCTGCTTATAAGAAGTGAACCACCATCATGGGTAGAGTTGTTGCTGCTGCGGTTTACAGCGCCGGTAAGAAAGTCACCAATATCACCCTCGACGAAGGCGCGGCCTGGGCGGCAAAGCCGGGCCACTTTGTGTGGATCGGACTCGAAGAGCCGAACGCCCAGGAGCTGTTCAATCTGCAGCGCCAGTTCAACCTGCATGAACTGGCCATCGAAGACGCGCTTGAAAAACACAGTCGGCCGAAACTCGAAACTTTCGGCGACGCACTGTTTATCGTCACTTATTCGCCGATCCGCCATGAAGGCAAACTGGAGTTCATCGAGACTCACATCTTTGCCGGCAACGGCTACATCATTACCGCCCGCAATGGACACTCCGCGTCCTACGCCTATGTCCGCCAGCGCTGCGAGGCGCGTCCGCTGCTGCTGGAGCACGGCGAAGACTTCGTGCTCTATGCCATCCTCGACTTCGTGATCGAAAACTACCAGCCCATGGGCGAAGCGATCCATGCCGAGATCGACGAGCTGGAACGCAACGTCATGTGCGGCTCCCTGAACGAGCGCGACATTCAAAAACTCCACAGTCTGCGCCGTGATGTCCTGCGCCTGCGGCGTTACGCGGCACCGATGGTGGAAATCGGCGAGGAACTGCAGAAGTTGAGTTTCCCGTTCATCGACAAGAACATGCGCCCCTATTTTCGCGATGTGCAGATCCACGTGACACGGCAGATGGAAGACCTGACGACCCTGGCGGACATTGCCAGTCAGACGATCGAGGTCGGGGTGTTGCTGGAGGCGTCACGCCAGAGCGTGGTGCAGCGCAAGTTTGCGGCGTGGGCGGCGATCCTGGCTTTCCCGACGGCGGTGGCTGGCATCTACGGGATGAACTTCCAGAACATGCCGGAGTTGACCTGGCACTACGGGTATTTCGGGGTATTGGGGTTTATTGCGGTGGGGTGTGTGAGTTTGTGGGCGAGTTTCAAAAAATCAGGGTGGTTGTAGCCGAGACCGAGGCGTCTGTAACATTCGCCGGCAAGCCAGCTCCTACAATGGAACGCGGTCCCCTGTAGGAGCTGGCTTGCCAGCGAAGCTTTCAGCTTCAAACAGCTTCTGGCTTGTGCGCCACAAACCGCATCATCCACTCCGCAACCGTAGCGCCGTGGTGCTCATGCTCCAGGCTCGCCATGCCTTTACTGTAAATCTGCTCGCCCAGCGCTTCCTGACGGATATCCAGCAACGCCCGCGAGTAATCGTGAATGAACTCCGGATGCCCCTGGAAGCACAGCACCTGGTCGTTGATGTGGTACGCGGCGAACGGACAGAAGTCGCTCGAGGCAATAACCGTGGCATTTTCCGGTAGCGCCGTAACCTGGTCCTGGTGACTGATCAACAACGTCAGTTCCTCCCTCACCGGGCTCATCCAGGGCGCCTTGGCAGCGAGCTTGTAGTTATGCGTGCCGACGCCCCAGCCCTGGGTCGCGCGCTCGCTCTTGCCGCCCAGCAGCAACGCCAGCAATTGATGGCCGAAGCACACGCCCAGCAGCTTGTCGCCGCGCTCATAGCGCTTGAGCAGGTAAGCCCTGAGGGTTTCGATCCAGGGGTCGGTACCGAAGGAATCGGCCTTGCTGCCCGTGACCAGGTAAGCGTCGAAGGTCAGCTCATCGCCGGGATATTCGCCTTGCATCACGTTATAGACGGTGAACTCGGCCTCGATGGGTTGCTGCGAAAACAGACGCTGGAACATCTGCCCGTAACCCTGATACTGATCGACCAGTTCTGGACGCAGGATGTCGGTTTCCAGAATGCAGATGCGTAACGACATAAAAAATACCTGACACATGATGGGAATAATGCACACCCAGAGCGTGCCTCGAAACAGGGTGGCGAGGCAAGTCCGGAATGCGTCATCGGTCCCTTAGAACGTCAGCCCTTTTGCGGCTTTCTCCAGCAATAACACAGGTGGATTGAATCGCTCGCCATATTGCCCGGCCAGGTACTGGGCGCGGGCGACGAAATCCTTCAGGCCGTACTGGTTGATGAACTGCAGTGCGCCGCCGGTCCAGGCCGCGAAGCCGATCCCGAAGATCGAGCCAACGTTGGCATCCGCCGTCGAGGTCAGCACACCCTCTTCCAGGCAGCGCACGGTTTCGATGGCTTGCACGAACAACAGCCGGTCGCGCACGTCCTTTGGCGAAATCTGCCCTTCAGCCTTTTCAAAGCGGGTTTTCAGTTGCGGCCACAAATGCTTCTGGCCATTGGCCGGATACTCGTAAAAACCACCTCCAGCGGCCTTGCCCGGACGCTTGTACTCGTTGAGCAGCAAGTCAATCACGGCGAACGCCGGGTGCTCGATCAGCGGTTTCCCCTCCGCCTGCAGGTCTTTGGCGGTTTGCTGGCGGATATGGCTCATGAGGCTGAGGGAAACGTCGTCGGAGATTGCCAGAGGTCCGACAGGCATGCCGGCCTTGCGGGCTTCTGTCTCGATCATCGGCGCGCTGATGCCTTCGCCCAGCATGGCAATGCCTTCATTGGTGAACGTGCCGAACACCCGTGACGTGAAGAACCCGCGACTGTCGTTGACCACAATTGGGGTCTTCTTGATTTGCAGGACGAAATCGAACCCACGCGCCAAGGTTTCGTCGCTGGTGTTGGCGCCCTTGATGATTTCCACCAGGGGCATTTTTTCTACGGGGCTGAAGAAATGCAGGCCGATGAACTTGCTCTGGTCCGGCACTGCCGTGGCCAGCCCGCTGATCGGCAGGGTTGACGTGTTGGAGGCGATCACCGCGTCGGCACCGACGATTTTTTGCGCCGCCAGTGAGACCTTGGCCTTCAATTCCCGGTCTTCAAACACCGCCTCGATGATCAGGTCGCACCCGGTCAGGTCCGCATCGCTTTGCGTGGCATGGATTCGCGCCAGAATGTCATCGCGTTGTTTTGTACTCATCTGACCGCGCGCGACTTTCTTGTCCAGCAGCGCCGCCGAATGCGCCTTGCCCTTCTGCGCGGCGGCGAGGCTGATGTCCTTGAGCACCACTTCGATGCCGGCCGATGCGCTGACGAAAGCGATGCCGGCGCCCATCATCCCGGCGCCGAGCACACCGACTTTTTGTGTCACATAGGGCGAAAACCCCTGGGGCCGCGAACCGCCGGCATTGATTTCGTTGAGTTGAAACCAGAAGGTGCCGATCAGATTCTTCGCTACCTGGCCGGTGGTCAGTTCGGTGAAGTATCGGCTTTCGATCAGGTGCGCGGTGTCGAAATCCACCTGGGCGCCTTCAACCGCGGCGCAGAGGATCTTCTCCGGCGCAGGCAGACAGCCCTGGGTCTTGCTGCGCAGGATCGATGGCGCGATGGCCAGCATTTGCGCGACTTTCGGGTTCGAAGGTGTGCCTCCGGGGATCTGATACCCCTTCACGTCCCAGCGCTGAACCGCTGCCGGGTTGGCCAGAATCCAGGCGCGCGCCTTGCTCAGCAACTCGTCGCGATCTTGCGCCAACTCATCGATCAAACCCGCCTGCAACGCCTGTTGCGGCCGGATTTTCTTGCCTTCAAGCAGGTACGGCAGGGCTTGCTCGATGCCCAGCATGCGCACCATGCGCGTCACTCCCCCGCCGCCGGGCAGCAGGCCGAGGGTCACTTCGGGCAGGCCGAGTTGCACGGATGGATGGTCCAGCGCCACGCGATGATGGCAGGCCAGGCAGATTTCCCAACCACCGCCCAGCGCCGCGCCATTGATCGCGGCAACCACCGGTTTGCCGAGGGTTTCCAGGGTGCGCAGTTGCCCCTTGAGGTTCAGCACCATGGTGTAGAAAGCCTGGGCTTCGGGCTTGCCGACCTTGATCAGCTCATTGAGGTCGCCGCCGGCGAAGAAGGTTTTCTTGGCCGAGGTAATGATGACGCCGGCAATGGCGTCCTTGTCGGCGATCAGTCGGGCGACGCAGGCGGCCATGGCGTCACGGTAGACCGCGTTCATGGTATTGGCGCTCTGGCCCGGCATGTCCATGGTCAGGACGACGATCTGGTCCTGCCCCTTTTCGTAACGAATGGCTTCACTCATTGCAGTAGTTCCTTGAAGTCGGGGCTCAGAGGCGTTCGATGATGGTGGCAATGCCCATGCCGCCGCCGACACACAGGGTCGCCAGGCCATAACGCAGGCGGCGGGTTTCCAGTTCATCGAGCAGCGTGCCGAGGATCGCGCACCCGGTGGCTCCGAGCGGGTGGCCCATGGCGATGGAGCCGCCATTGACATTGACCTTGTCCGGGTCGATGGCCATGTCCTTGATGAATTTGAGCACCACGGAGGCGAAGGCTTCGTTGACTTCGAACAGGTCGATGTCCTGGACCCGCAACCCGGCCTTGGCCAAGGCCTTGCGCGTGGCCGGCGCAGGACCGGTGAGCATGATGGTCGGATCGGTGCCGGTGACCGCCGCGGCCACTATCCGTGCCCGTGGTTGCAGGCCCAACGCCCGGCCTTTGGCTTCGGAACCGATCAGCATCAAGGCCGCGCCATCGACGATCCCGGAACTGTTGCCCGGCGTATGGACGTGGTTGATTCGTTCCACGTGGCTGTAGACCCGCAATGCGGTGGCGTCGAAGCCCATTTGCCCGATCGTCTCGAAGCTCGGCTTGAGCTTGCCCAAGGCTTCCAGGGTCGATTCGGCGCGGATGAATTCATCGTGATCGAGCAGGATGATGCCGTTCTGATCCTGCACCGGCACCAGTGACTTGCTGAACGAACCGTCCGCCCGCGCCCGTGCGGCCTTCTGCTGGGAGTGCAGCGCATAGGCATCGACGTCCTGACGACTGAAGCCTTCGATCGTGGCGATCAGGTCGGCGCCCACGCCTTGAGGGGTGAAATGACTCTGCAGGTTGGTTTCCGGGTCCAAGGCCCACGCACCGCCGTCGCTGCCCATTGGCACACGCGACATCGATTCGACGCCGCCGACCACGACCAGCTCTTCGAAACCGGAACGGACTTTCATCGCACCGAGGTTCACGGCTTCCAGCCCTGAGGCGCAGAAGCGGTTGATCTGCACACCTGCCACGCTGACATCCCAATCGGCCACCTGCGTCGCGATTTTGGCGATGTCGCAGCCTTGATCGCCGATCGGCGTTACGCAGCCGAGCACCACATCATCGACCTGGCGGGTGTCGAGCGAGGTGCGCTGTTGCAATGCCGTGAGCAGCCCGGCCACCAGGTTCACCGGTTTGACGCTGTGCAGGGCGCCATCGGATTTGCCCTTGCCGCGGGGCGTGCGTAACGCGTCAAAAATCAAAGCCTGGGTCATGATGTTCTCGAACCTGTAGGTGAGTGGTACTCACCTTATGCCGAGCCGTAACCGATTCAATGACCGCAACGCTCAGTCGCGTTGACGTTCACGCTCAGACGGACGGTAGTTCGCCATCTATTAACCGATTCAGGACACCAAGCTGTCTAGCAAACGGGCGCCCAAGAAGCTGGCAATAGGCCTCATATCTTTTTAACAGCAAATAGTCACCACACCATATGAAATGGATCTAAACCAAGCGTGACGCGGGCTCTAATGTGAAGTTGTACGAAGTTGTCGTCGGGTTTTGCCGAGGCGCTCGTCCTACAGGAAGTGCAACGCCTTGCCGTCGTGGAGCTATGCAGGCAGGCATCAGGAAATAACAACAAAAAGGCGGTCAGCCATGTTCAAGCAATCGAAAGTACGTCAAGCCGGGCTCATTCTATTTGCCACCACACTATTGTTGATTTTGCCGAACCTGACCAAGGTGATCGGCTAATTACTCTTTAAGAATACGGCGTCGGTTTTTTATTTTCATATCGCCTCATTAAAAATGTGACTGGCTCGCTACCCGGGCCAGCGTGGGTGTGCCAATCTTTGTGGCACTTGCACGACATGGAAGGCGATCACTTGAAAACGCTTGTTCTGTTCGGGGCCTTGCTGCTGAGCACCCCCCTCCTTGCCGCACAGCTGAACCTGGAGCTGGGCGCGAACAGTCGCAACTGGCAGACCGGGGAATTGCTCACGCATCCTCAGGTTCAGACCATCACCATCACCAATGACGTTTCCTACAAACGGGACATGAGCTATCGCGCTGTTCCGTTGGCGGCATTGTTGACGGGTATCCAGCCTGAAGATCACTTGCAAGCCGTGGCGCTGGACGGGTTTGCGGCAGAGTTGTCGGCGGCGCCGCTGCTCAATGCCAAGGGCGCGCGGGCGTGGCTGGCGATTGAAGACCCGGCCAACCCCTGGCCGGCATTGTCCGAGGGCAAGCACAGCGCCGGGCCGTTCTATCTGGTCTGGACCGAGCCGCAAGCGGGCAATATCAGTCCTGAGCAATGGCCATTTGAAGTGGCGAGCATCAAGCGCATGGCGCCGGTGGCTCAGCGCTTCCCTGCCCTGCTGCCCGACCCTGCCCTGGCGGTGGATGACCCGGTGAACAAGGGCTTTGCACTGTTTCAGAAGAACTGCCTGGCCTGTCATCGGCTCAATGGGGCCGGGGATGCGCAGTTCGGGCCGGATTTGAATATTCCGTTCAACCCGACCGAGTACTTCGGGGCGGACTTCCTCACGCGTTACATTCGTGACCCGCAGAGTTTGCGGCAGTGGCCGCAGGCGAAGATGCCCGGGTTTACGGCGGCTGTGTTGCCGGACGGGGACCTGGAGATGTTGGTGGGGTATTTGAAGCATATGGCCGGGCGCAAAGTGAAGCCCTGACACATACCCCTGTAGGAAGCCAGGCTTGCCGGCGAAGGCGTCTTCATGGGCGGTGCAAGGCTTGAGGCCGCCTTCGCCGGCAAGCCTGGCTCCTACAGGGCTATGCTGTGATCAGATTATTGTTGTTGGACTGAGATAATCGGCATCGGTGTCGGCGAAACAAACACCTTCGCATGCATCTGCTCACTCCCCCCACCCCGACGCATGCCGCGCACCGGGCAGGCATCCAGATAATCCAGCCCTACCGCCAATTTCAAATGCCGCTCCGGCCGCGCCAGTTCGTTGGTCACGTCGAAGCTGTACCAGGCGTCATCGAGCCAGGCTTCAGCCCACGCGTGGCTGGCCAGGTGCTCGCAGTCCTCGCTGTACAGATAGCCCGACACATAACGCGACGCAATCCCCAGGCTGCGGGCGCAGGCGAGGAATGCATGGGTGTGGTCCTGGCATACGCCCGAACGTCCGGCGAAGGCCTGGGCGGCGCTGGTGTCCACTGCGGTGGAGCCCGGCGTGTAGGTCATGTGCTGGTTCAAGCCGTGCATCAAGTCGATCAGCGCCGTACGATCCCGACGTTGCTTGCAGTGCTTGCGGGCAAACGCGCGCAGGGCTTCGTCGGCTTCGGTCAACCGGGTGAAACGCAGGAACGGCAGCGCCGACTGGCTCTCATGCTCGGCTTCGCGCAGCTCATCGATGTCCACCTGGCCCCGGGCACCGATGATGATGGCCTCGTGGGGCTCGTCCATGGTCAGCACATGCAGGATGTTGCCGAACGGGTCGAGTTGTGCGCGCACTGGACGCGGCAGGTCGAGCTGCCAGCTGAGCACGTGTTGGCGTTCGCTGTCGTGGGGGGTCAGTCGCAGGTACTGGATGCTCGCCCGCACCTGGTCTTCGTAGCGATAGGTGGTCTCGTGGCTAATGGAAAGTCTCATGCAGCCTCCAGGTAAGAACTGTGAATGGCGTTGCCCAACTGGCGCACCAGCGGGATGAACTCGGTCAGCCAGGTGTGCAGGCCTTCGTCGAGAATTTCGCTGATGCCGGTGTAGCGCAGGCGCGCGTCCATTTCCGCCGCCAGGCGTTGTGCCGGTCGGCCGTTGGCCCCCGGCAGCTGGGCGAGGATCTGGTCGATCTCTTCGGTACAGGCCCGCAACGAACGCGGGACGTCGGCACGCAGTAGCAACAGCTCGGCGACATGCCGGGCACCGGGCGCGTCGCGGTAGATTTCGGTGTAGGCCTCGAACGAGGACAAGGCCCTCAACAAGGCACTCCACTGGTAATAGGCGTGGGCCGTGCCGTCGCTGACCGCTTCGGCCTGGTCGCCGGCCATTTCGTAGCGTGCATCGAGCAGGCGCAAGGTGTTGTCCGCCCTTTCGATAAAGGTGCCCAGGCGAATGAAGCGGAATGCGTCGTTACGCATGATGGTGCCGTAGGACGCGCCGCGGAACAGGTGGGAACGTTCCTTGATCCACTCGCAGAAACGACTCATGCCGTAGCGACTCAAGCCCTGGTCGGCGATCCCGCGAATTTCCAGCCAGGTGGCGTTGATGTTTTCCCACATGTCGGCGGTGATTCGCCCCCGTACCGCATGGGCACTGGCCCGCGCGGCACCGAGGCAACTGTAGATGCTTGCCGGGTTGGCGGCGTCCAGGGCGAAGAAATGCAGCAGCCGCTCGGCATGCAGGTCACCATGGCGCTCCAGGTAATCGTCCAGGGTGCCGGTAATCAGCAACGGCATGGCGAGTTCGTGCAAACCGTCACCGCGACCATCCTGTGGCATCAGCGACAGCGAATAACTGATATCGAGCATCCGTGCGAGGTTTTCCGCCCGCTCCAGGTAACGCGACATCCAATACAAATCCGAGGCAGTTCTACTTAACATGGCAGGCTTCCTTCAATCCTCGACCACCCAGGTGTCCTTGGTTCCGCCGCCCTGGGAGGAATTCACCACCAGGGAGCCTTCTCGCAGGGCGACACGGGTCAAGCCGCCGGGTACGACCCGGGTTTCGCGGCCAGACAATACAAACGGACGCAGGTCGATATGGCGTGGAGCGATGCCGTTTTCGACAAAGGTCGGACAGGTCGACAACGACAAGGTCGGTTGCGCGATGTATGCGTGGGGCTTGGCTTTGATCCGCGCGCGGAAAGCGTCGATTTCCGCCGTCGTCGCCGCCGGCCCCACCAGCATTCCGTAGCCGCCGGAGCCCTGGGTTTCCTTGACCACCAGCTCTGGAAGATTGGCCAGTACGTGGGACAGTTCCGAGGGATTACGACACTGCCACGTCGGCACATTCTTCAGGATCGGCTCTTCGTCGAGGTAGAAGCGGATCATGTCCGTGACGAAGGGGTACACCGACTTGTCGTCCGCCACCCCGGTGCCGATGGCATTCGCCAGTACCACGTTGCCGGAACGGTAGGAGGACAACAGCCCCGGAACGCCAAGCATCGAGTCCGGATTGAATGCCAGCGGGTCGAGGAACGCATCGTCGAGGCGCCGGTAGATCACGTCGACGGCTTTCGGCCCGTCCGTGGTGCGCATGAACACCTTGTCGTCACGCACGAACAGGTCCGCGCCTTCCACCAGTTCCACGCCCATTTCCCGAGCGAGAAAGGCATGTTCGAAAAACGCACTGTTGAAGCGGCCCGGCGTCAGCACCACCACGCTGGGGTTATCGATCGGGCTTGAGCTTTTCAGGGTATCGAGCAACAGGTTCGGATAGTGATCGATCGGTGCAATGCGTTGCGCCGCGAACAATTCGGGGAACAGGCGCATCATCATCTTGCGGTCTTCGAGCATGTAGCTCACGCCGCTCGGTGTACGAAGGTTGTCCTCGAGCACGTAGTACGTGCCGTCGCCATCGCGCACCAGATCGACACCGGAAATGTGCGAATAGATATCCCGGTGCAGGTCCAGCCCTTGCATCGCCAGCTGGTATTGCTCGTTGGCCAGCACTTGCTCGGCCGGGATGATGCCGGCCTTGATGATGCGCTGTTCGTGATAGAGGTCGGCGAGAAACATGTTCAGCGCCTTGACCCGCTGGATACAGCCCCGTTCGACGACTCGCCATTCACTGGCGGGAATGCTGCGGGGAATGGTGTCGAAGGGAATCAGGCGCTCTGTCCCTTGCTCGTCACCGTAGAGCGTGAAGGTAATCCCGGCGCGATGAAACAGCAGATCGGCCTCGCGTCGCCGTTGGGCCAACAGCTCATCAGGCGTTTCGGCCAGCCAACGGGCAAACTCCCGGTAATGCGGGCGGACCTGGCCGCCGGCATCGTACATTTCATCAAAATAGGTGCGGATCATGCCGTACTCCTTGTCACCCGGACCTCCAGGCCTTCGCAAGGCCCGTGCCATCGGCATAAACGCTTAGATATCAATCAGTTGGATAATGAAGCCGCAACCACCGCACCAATCCTGTGCGGTAAATGCCCCAAGCTGATCGCCCCCGCTTCATTGCGAAGCAATGTCCTTGTCCTTCAGCAGCATAGTCAAATCACGAACAAGATCAAAAGATCGCAGCCTCGTTGCCTGTAGGAGCTGTCGAGTGCAACGAGGCTGCGCTCTTTTGCTCTTGCTTTTCACAAACCCGAAAACGAAAACGGCCAACCCGAAGGTCAGCCGTTAGTGGATATTGTCGCTGTTCATAATGTTATGCGAGTCGCCCTCGTACCTCCTGCTTGACGCCCCACCCTTCGATGATCCCGCCCAGGGGCTCCACCACTGCCTCGAAGTCCTGCTCGAAGTCGCCGATACCGTCGTAGGTGGCGTACATCACTTTACTCAATTCCAGATACCACGCGCCGTCATCGCGCACGCTGATCTGGGCATTCAAGGATTCACCACAATAATGCCCTGCCGCCCTGCGCGCCCGCTCCTCGTCGGGAAAAATGGCGTAGAACTCGATGGGATGGAACCGTGAAAAGTCGAAACCGCCTTCTTTCATGCGGCGCAGCACGCTGCTGCTGATGTCTTCTTGATAGGCTGTGCTCATGAAACGTCCCCCTCACATTGATGGATAGACTTTCCGTATTCCCGGCACACGCAATCGAATGGTGCGCGTGATGCGGCAACACTATTGCCGGTGGGAAGCAAGCATGTAGCTGACAAGACCAGACCTTAGCGATCCGTTCGCTGATCTCGCTTGCAGAGTAGCCCCAAGAGAGAGGCGCTGCCAAGGTCTGGTTGTTTCACGAATGTGTCAGGAAGTATTTCAGACGGGAGTAATGCCGAGGATTTGTATGCTGTACTGGTTCTTGAGACTTTTGACGCTCGCATCTGCGGTTCGCCCTTCCAGATCATTAAGATCCAGTTCGGCAGCGACAGGAAGGAGACGGGCCTTGATCAGTTTGGCGGCGTGCTCGTTGTCCGGGCATTCGTCGCACTCGAAGACTTCGTCGACCGTTTCACCGTGATCATCCACGAAAGTGATTTTCCACTTTTGCATCAGTGCCTCCTCGAACAAACCCGCAAATGGGCTTACATGTATCTGGACTTTTGCCTTGCCTGTTCGTTCAACGGGTTTACAGCGCGTCAGCCTGATGCTGACGAATTACCCTGTAGGAGCCGGCTTGCCGGCGAAGTCGGTGTGTCAGTCACATCGTAGGTGACTATCAGGCCGCCTTCGCTGGCAAGCCAGCTCCTACAAGGGTCGGTGTCGTTTTCGGAACGCAATCAGACCCGCACATTACCCCGCGGTCCGGCGATGGCCCAGATAATCAGACCCAGGACCGGCAGCAGCAGGATCAACAGCACCCAGACGATTTTCATCCCGGTGTCGGTGCCACTTTTGAGCACGTTGATGATTGCCCAGATGTCCAGGGCAAGAATGATCAGGCCAACCAGACCATTGAACGTGGAACCCATGGTGTCGCTCCCTAAGAATGGTGTGCACTCTTAGGATAGCTCTCCCCTGCGAGGGTTCCGTTTTATTCAGCCCAGGGTGGGCGTCAGACGTGGATCGCCACTTTCAGGGCTTCCAGCGAAGGGGCGGCAGCGATGCCGACCTCGGCACACAACTCGAGCACCCGCGGCACGTCATTGCCGTAGACCAGCACCACTTGCAGCTCGTCGTCGAGCAACTGGCTGAAGTTCATCAGCACGTAGCCGCCGTTTTCCTTGTTCATGCTGCTCATCTGCACCTGAATGCGATTGAGCGCGGTCAGGGCTTCGGTCTTGGCCAATTGCTTGGGCTTGATATTGAAATCAACGCCGGGGCCGAACGATGCAACGATCCGGGCGAACAGATCCATATAGGTGTCGGCCTGGAACAGCACGGTCTCCGGCAGGCTGCCGACGACCACCCACTCGCCCAGGGGAATCGGGAAGCTGTCGTCGTAGTTGATATCCGGGTTGGCCGCCAGGAAAGCCGCTGGATCGGCGTAGGCCTGGGCCGCTTCGTCAGCGATTTTCAGGATTTCGTCATCGCTCATGCACCCGGAGCTGATTTTGCTGATGAGTTCGACGAGTGCGGCTTTCATGGGGCGGAATCCTGTAGCGAGGGAATTTTGAAGGCGCGAAGGATAGCGCATTCCGCCCCGCCGTGGCTGAACGGGAGCACTGTCGGGGGATGTTGACCCATATCAAGGTCCGGCAGAATTGGTAGCGGCACAATGCTGGCACCTTGCCGAAACTGTTTCCGCTATCAGAGAAGACCTCCATGGGTGCCTGGCTTAGCAATATCTCGTTGAAGTACAAATTCTGGGCGGTCAACGCCGTCGCTTTCGTGACCACCTTGTTGTTGGTGTTGTACGCCGTACAGCTTGAACAACAGTCGCGCAGCCAGGATGCCCGGGATTCCGCCCAGGCCCAGGCACGACTGCTCACAGCGTGGCCTGCCGGACAACCGTTACCGCAGGCCGAAAACCTGCTGACCTTCAATCCCGGACAGGCGCCGCTGATTAATGGCCAACCGGTACTGGAACTGGCCGATGCCAACGGCTGGGTCGAGATCAATGCCATGCCCCTGTTCGGCGACAACCCGTTAATGGGCGCCGAGGCATTCAGGCGGGCCGATGGTCAGCAGGTCGCGGTAATGGCCTATGGGCCGAGCCTGTCCCAGGTGTTCGGCGAACGTTTCGCCCACTATGCGGCGGCGGTGTTCATCCTGATGGTGGCGATGCTCGGGGCTTCGCAACTGTTGATCCGCTTCCTGCTCAGTCAGCTCAACACCTTGAAGGACGTGATGCTCCACGTCGAGAAAACCGGCGATCTGTCAGCCCGTGTCCCGCTGGCCTGCAAAGACGAAGTCGGGCAGATGGCCAACGCGTTCAACGCGATGCAGGCGGGTTACCAACGGGTGGTCGGCACCGTCGCCAGCACCGCCCGGCAACTGGATGTCGGCGCGGCGCGACTGGCGTCGAGCATGAACGAGGTGCGCCTCGGCATGCTGGGCCAGCAAAGCGAAACCGACCAGGCCGCCACCGCGATCAACGAAATGACTGCCACCGTCTACCACATCGCCCAGCACGCCGGCGCCACCCGCGACCTCTCGCAAACCGCCGATACCCTCGCCGGCAGCGGCCAGGCAGTGGTCAGCCGGGTACAGCAGTCGATCAGCGGGTTGTCCACCGGGGTGCAGCAGACGGCCGAGATGATTCAGCGCCTGGCCGAGGACAGTCAGAAGATCAACGGCGTGGTCGGTGTTATCCATAGCATCGCCGAGCAAACCAATCTGCTGGCGCTGAATGCCGCGATCGAAGCGGCCCGGGCCGGTGAAATGGGACGTGGCTTTGCGGTGGTCGCCGATGAAGTGCGTAACCTGGCCAAGCGCGTGCAGACCTCCACCGACGAAATCACGCTCATGGTGACGGCGTTGCAGGCCGGGACGCGGGATGCGGTGGATTTCATGCAGGAAAGCTCGTTCAAGGCCGATGATTGCGTGCGCCAGGCACAAGAGGCCGGTGCAGCCTTGGCCGAAATCACCAGCGCGGTGGCGCAGATGCGCGAAAGCAACACGCAGATCGCGGTGGCGGCCGAGCAGCAGAGTAAGGTGGCGGAGGAGATGAATCGGGCGGTGGTGAGCATTCGCGATGTAACCGAGAACACGGTGCAGCAGACGGTGGGGTCGGCGACTACCAGTAATGAACTGGCGGCATTGGCGGGGGAATTGAACAGGGCTATAGGGCAGCTCAAGCTCTGAGGGCCTCATCGTCAGATCGCCGCCCGGAGCAAGCCCGCTCCCATAGGCTGCCGTGCCGATCGCAGGATCCAGGCACACGCCAGTCCCGTGTAGGAGCTGGCTTGCCAGCGAAAAACCTGAGGGCGACGCGTTCAACCTATATGCACGCGTAATCGTTAACGACCATCGCTGGCAAGCCAGCTCCCACAGTGATCTTCAATGGCCAAAAAATGTGGGCAAGACACAGACCTGTGGGAGCGGGCTTGCCCCGGGCGGCGATCCGACGATGGCGTCAGCCCGGCCAACATCAATATTGACCATGATCCCTATCACTTCGATAGCCACCTTTGATTCGCCCCCCGCAGGCGCCGGGCCTATTCTTCAATCATGAGTCACGCATGGATCGAGGATCGGCATCATGGGCAAACGTCACCCCAACCTACCCGCCTGGCAATGGCGAGCGTACCCGAACAATCATCAGCACCCGACCAACCTGGTGTTGCACCTGATTGCCGTGCCGCTGTTCATCGTCGGTGTCCTGCTGCTGATTTGCGGGGTGTTCAGCCTGAACCTGGGCAATTTCGCCATCGGCATTATCGGCCTGTTGGCTGCGTTGGTCCTGCAACGCCATGGTCACAGCCTGGAGGCGCAAGCCTCCGAGCCGTTCAGTGATCGCAAGGATGCGGTATCACGCTTGCTGGTCGAGCAATTCCTGACCTTTCCCCGGTTCTTCCTGAGCGGCGGCTGGTGGCGCGCCTGGCGTGAGCGCCACCGTCGTCATTGATTCAGGCAAAAATCGTCACGGTCTGTCGGCTCATGGCGATCAACTGCCCGTCTGCATTCCATAGCTTCGCGGCGGCATGACCGTAGCCGTCAGCGGCATGTTCGATTTCAACCAGGTATTTGCACCAGTCCAGCGTGCTCAGTTCAAGCAACGGCTGAACGAATTCGATGGTCCAGGTCAGCGTACTGCCCATCGCCGGTTTGCTCAGGTGCGGTAGCAGCGCCGGCGGCCAGGCGTCGACCAGTGCCAGAATATGCGACTCACTGACCGCCTCTTCCTTCACATCCCCACGCAAACGCACCCAGCCGCCCATCTCGCGGGATTTATTACCGGTAAACGGCAGCCCGCCGACACTCCAGCGCATCGCCAGATGACGCATGAACTCTGGTGTCACACCTTTGATATAGGGCAATTCCTGGCAATCGTCCCAGTGTTTCATCTGCGGTGCCGGGTCGGCGGTCACAGCCACTTCGGACGGACGCGAGGCACCGAAACTGCCCTGGATCAAGGTCACGACCTGGCCCTTTTGCATTGCCCGGCCCAATACCTGGCTGACGGCCTTGCCTTCTCGCAACACATCGACTTCAAAGCTGACCGGCACTTCCGGCTCGACCGGCCCGACAAAGGTGATCGCCAAGGAACGCACCGGACGATCCGCCGGCACCTTGGCGCGCATGGCTTCGTATTGCAAAGCGGCCACCAGGCCACCAAAACTGGCCCGGCCTTGAGCCCATTCGGCCGGGATAGACAGCTCGCGCGGCTGGCTGCGGACGGTGTCGAGCAGATCGGAAAAGCGCATGGAAACCTCAAGAACGGGAAAAGGATGCAGGGATCTTAACCAGCCGGCGAGGACGGCACAGGGCTTATTCTGGCCAAATTGACTGACAGATAAGCCGCGCTCGGTTTGAACACCGACTTCATGCCCAACACAAAACTAATGTAGGAGCTGGCTTGCCAGCGAAAGCGGTGTGCCAAGCAACATCAATATCAACTGACAGACCGCCTTCGCTGGCAAGCCAGCTCCTACAGGGGGTCCGTATTTCCCGCACCTATTGTGGCAAGGCCCTTTTACTCCGCGGGGTTTTCAGGATTTGAAACAGGCGGCGTCGAGTTTGTCGAGAACAAGATCGGCGCGTTCTTCGGCCTTGGCCAGATCGGTTTTCCAACCGGCCACACAAGGCTGCAAATCCGCGTCCTCTTCGGCCCTGGCCAGCCATTGCCAGCAATCGTGCCAATCGCCCAAGGCACCCTGGGCGGCCTTCAACCTGGGCATGGCCGCCTTCGGTAAACGGTCCAGCTCGGGATACGCTTCGATGCCGTAACGCACGCGCTTGATCAGCAGGCGCAGACGGTGGCGATCATGGGCCGGGTCATGCAGCGCCTTATCCAGTTTTTTCCATTGTTTGGCCAGGCGCTTTTCAATGCGTGTGCGCAAGCCCTTGAGCAAGCCTTGGCGCTGGGAAGCCCGCAAAAACCGCGGGAAAGCGTCGAGAATCATCAGCAATTGCCCCAGCTCGGGACTGGCCGCCACTGCCGGATAGGCTTCGGCCATTTGCGCCATGCGCCGGTGCGCCGCCTCGGGTTGACCGTGCTCGAGCAAATACGCCGCCAACACTTCGCGATCGCGCAATGGCGTGGACAAATCACCCACCGCAGACGCCGCCGCTTCCAGCTGTTCGACGCCGGGCAAGCCGCGCAATGGCCGCAGCAGACTGCGCAAACGGCGAACCGTGGTGCGCAGGTCATGCAACGCTTCAGGGTCGGTGCGGGCACTCAGGCGCGCCTGGCAGGCCAGCAAACGAACTTCCAGGCCCAGGACCCGAGCCACCAACCGATCAACCAAGGCAGACATCATTTAGCTCCCGGAATCGAATTTCCCCAGTGGCGCATCATGCCTCAACGGCCGGCGCGCGACTCACGAATATAGAAACGTGCCTTCTCGGCCTTCTTCGAGCAGCCTTCGAACGCTTCGAATTGCTGCTGTGTCTTGGCGCCGGTCAACAGCGACAGCGCCTTGGAATAACTGACGGTCCCGGCAAACCCTTCAGCCTTGGCCAGGTCCAGTTCGCGCCACGCGGCATCGATTCCGCTGGCACAGCTGTCGCGATAGGCGGTTTTGCCGGCGCATCCGGCGAGTGCCAGCGCAATCAGGGGCACACAGATCCAGGCTTTCATCACTCACACCTCAAAGATAGGTAAACAGTCGTGCAGGTAAGACGGTATGGCACGGGAAAAGTGCCTTGACCCCGTCACGGAAACGACAGCGCTGGGAAGAATACCCATCTGCCGCCATGGAGTGTCGAAAAAACGACGCGATTGCCCCACCGAGCGACCTTGGCGATTGAAGCGCGACCCTCGATAGGTGCATTGTTGAACCTTGTCAGACGAGGGCGATTCATGAAAAAGCGTGTCGCACTGGTACTGGGCTCGGGTGGAGCACGGGGTTATGCCCATATCGGGGTCATTGAAGAGATCGAGCGGCGTGGCTATGACATCGCCTGCATTGCCGGTTGCTCGATGGGCGCCGTGGTCGGCGGGATCTACGCCGCCGGCAAACTCGACGATTATCGCGACTGGATCGAGAGCCTCGATTACCTGGATGTGTTGCGCCTGGTCGACGTGAGTTTTCGTCTGGGTGCGATTCGCGGGGAGAAGGTCTTTGGGCAAATCCGCAAGATCGTCGGCGAAATCAATATCGAAGACCTGCGCATTCCGTACACCGCGGTGGCCACCGACCTGACCAACCAGCAGGAAATCTGGTTCCAGGAAGGCTGCCTGCACCAGGCCATGCGCGCCTCGGCGGCGATCCCCAGCCTGTTCACCCCGGTGATGCAAGGCAATCGCATGCTGGTGGACGGCGGCATCCTCAACCCTTTGCCGATCGTGCCGGTGGTGTCGAGCCATTGCGACCTGATCATTGCGGTCAACCTCAACTCCACCAACCAGCGCCACTATCAACTGCCGGTGATCCAGCGCCCGGCCGCGTTCAAGACCCGATTCGACAGCCTGATCAATTCGCTCGGATCGAAACTGCCATTTCGCCGCAAACAGGCGGAACAATTGCTGTTGCTGGAAAAGGAAGCGTTGCTGGCCGAAGGGGCTGACATCAACCCCTGGATCGAATCCGCCGAGCCCGAAGCGCAGCAACCGGCGGCCGCGCCTGAACGCGACGGCGCGCCGAAGTCCGCCACCGGTTCGTTCATCATCGACAATGTGGGCCCGGCGTCGTTGCTGGACTTGATCAACCAGAGTTTCGAGGTGATGCAGACCTCGTTGGCGCAGTACAAGATTGCCGGTTATCCGCCGGATATCCTGATCAACGTACCGAAGCGGGTATGCCGGTTTTTCGAGTTCTACAAGGCGCCGGAGCTGATCGCGCTGGGGCGGGAGATTGCGCGGGATACGCTGGATCGGTATGAGAATGAGCAGAAGCGTGATTCCTGAAGTTCTCGGGTGGATCTAAAGGCCTCTTCGCGGGCAAGCCTCGCTCCTACAGGTTATCCTCACTCAAAAGCCGATACCCCACCCCCGCCTCGGTCACGATAAACCGCGGCCGGGTCGGATCATCCGCCAGCTTCTGCCGCAGATGCCCCACCACAATCCGCAAATAGTGACTGTCTTCGACATGGGTCGGCCCCCAGATATCCTTGAGCAATTGCTGCTGGGTGATGACCCGCCCCGGATGCCGCGCCAGTTGCGCCAGCACCGCGTATTCCTTGCGGGTCAACGCCACTTCGAGGCCATCGAGCAGCACCCGGCGATACGCCAGGTCCACGGTCAACGGGCCGAATGTCAGTGCCGCCTGCTGCGCTTCACCGGCCGGCGCCTGACGCAACAAGGCGCGCACCCGCGCCAGAAATTCCTGGATGCCGAACGGCTTGGTCACATAGTCGTTGGCACCGCCATCGAGGGCCTCGACTTTCTGCCCTTCGCCGGCACGCACCGACAGCACCAGCACCGGCACCGCCGACCATTGGCGAAACTCGCGCAGCACGTGCTGACCGTCCATGTCCGGCAAACCGAGGTCGAGCACCAGCAAATCCGGTTTGTTCAGCGCGGCCTGCGCCAGGCCTTCGCTACCGGTGCCGGCTTCCAGCACTTTGTAGCCCTGGGAAGCGAGGCTGATGCGCAGGAATTTGCGAATCTGCGGTTCGTCGTCGATGACCAGAATGGTCGCGGTCTGGCTCATGGTGTGCGATCGCGGCAAGGTGAGAAGCAAAGGGTATCAGGCTTCACTTTCAAAGCCCGGTTGTTCCTGCACCGGCAAGTGCAGGGTGATACAGGTGCCGCGCCCTTCGATGCCGTCGGCGACGCTGATCCGCCCGCCATGGGCACCGACCATGCCCTGACAGATCGCCAGCCCCAGCCCTGTGCCCTGTCCGCCACGATCGCCCCGCGCAGCGGTGTAGAACATGTCGAAAATTTTCGCCCGTTCCTCTTCCGGGATCCCGGGCCCTTCATCGCTCACCGAAAAAAACAGTTCGCTGTCGTCGGCGCCGACGCGCAATTGCAGGCGCCCCTGAGCCGGTGAAAAGCGTGCAGCGTTCTCCAGCACGTTGACCAGCGCCTGCTCGATCAGCGCGGCGTGGACGAACAGCAATGGCAACTGCACAGGCACTTCGGTGCAGACCTGCAAGGGTGCCAGCACCGCCCGCAGGCGATTGAGCGCACTGCCGACGATGTCGGCCGGCGATACCCAGTCCCGTGCCAGCTTCAGGGCGCCGTGCCCGAGGCGCGTCATGTCCAGCAGGTTCTGGATGTAGCGATCGAGACGTTCAGCCTCATCGCGAGTGCCCTCGAGCAGCTCTCGGCGATCCTCCAGCGGGATGGCTTCCCCGAGGGCCAGCAGGCTGTCGATGCTACCGCGCATGGAGGTCAACGGCGTGCGCAAATCATGGGACACCGACGCCAGCAAGGCACTGCGCAATTGTTCGGTTTCGCCGTGCAGCCGCGCCGCTTCCAGGTCCTCGGCCAGTTGCGCACGGGCCAGCGCCTGGGCCAGCGGCTGGCTCAACGCGGTCAACAAACGCCGACGCTGGCCGCCCAAGGCCTGACCTTCCCTGGCACATACCCCGAGCAGCGCCAGCGGTCCATCCTCCACCGACAGCGGCCACCACCACCAACGGCCGAACGGTAAGGTGCCGGTGCCTGCACCAGCCGGTTGGTCGTGTTGCCAGGCCCAATCGGCAGCGGCGCGTTCAGCTTCGGAAAACTCAAGCGGGCCACCGGTTTCGACTGTCCAGCCACTGTTCCCGTCGCGATTGAGCAGGCACACCTTCAGATCGGTCCAGCCGTTGAGGTGCTGGGCCGCCGCGTTGACCACGGCCTGGCGATCGGTGGCGGCAGTCAGCTTGCGCGACAGGTCGAGCAGTTCCGTGGTCTCTTCCTGGGTGTCGCGCAACGCCCGCAATTGCCGGCGCTGCCGGGCCGCGAGATTGCCGGTGAGCGCCGCCATCAGCAGGAAGAACAGCAAGGTCAGGACGTCTTCTTCGCGCTGGATGCTCAGTGAGAAATTCGGCGGAATGAACAGAAAGTCATAGGTCAGAAACGATAGCGCCGCACAGGCCAGCGCCGGGCCGAGGCTGCTGCGCACCGCCACCAGCAACACGGCGGCAAGGAACACCAGCGAGATATTCGGCAGCGGCAGAACACTCGCCACTGCCCAGGCCAGCGCACTGGCGAGCACCGTCGCCACGAGCGCCAGGGCGTAGTCGAACCAGACCAGCGACTGCGCCGAACGCTGGCGCGGCTGATGCGCTTGTTGCTCGCTGTCGAGGACGTTGATTTCCAGGCCGCGGGCATTGCGCAGCAAGCGTGACGCCAGACCACCGCCGAACAGGCGCCGATGCCAACGCTGCCGGGACTGGCCCACCAGCACCAGGCTGGCACGTCGTTCGGCGGCGTGCTGGATCAGGGTTTTCGCCACCTCGCCGGCGCGCAGCAACACCACTTCACCGCCGAGACGTTCGGCCAGTTGCTGGGCGCTTTGCAGGCGCAGGCGCGATTGCTCGTCGCGCACGCTGCCGTTGTCCACATGCACCAGGCTCCACGGCAGATGCCGCCGCTGGGCGACGCGGCTGGCGTGACGCACCAGCCGTTCGGCCTGGGCATCGCCGTCGACGCCCACCAGCAAACGACCGCGCACCGCCGGTGCTGCCTGGCCGAGCTGGCGATAGCCCTGGGCCAGATCGTTATCGACCTGGGCGGCAGCGGTCTGCATCGCCAGTTCGCGCAGGGCGGTGAGATTGGTCTGGGTAAAGAACGCATCAATGGCCGCCCGCGCCTGCTCCGGCACGTAGACCTTGCCCTCGCGCAGGCGCTCGAGCAGCTCGCGCGGCGGCAGATCGACCAGGAGCAATTCGTAGGCCTCTTGCAACACCCAGTCCGGCAAGGTTTCCCGAACCTGCACGCCGGTGATGCCGCGCACCTGATCGTTAAGGCTTTCCAGGTGTTGGACGTTGACCGTGGTGAACACGTCGATGCCGGCGGCGAGCAGCTCCTGGATGTCTTGCCAGCGCTTGGCGTGGCGACTGCCGGGGGCGTTGCTATGGGCCAGTTCATCCACCAGCGCCAGTTTCGGCCGGGCCGCCAGCAGCCCGTCGAGGTCCATTTCTTCGAGCATCACCCCGCGATACTCCGAACGCACCAGTGGCTGCTGCGGCAAGCTGCCGAGCAGTGCTTCGGTTTCGGCGCGGCCATGGGTTTCGACCACCCCGGCGATGACTTTCACACCCTGGCGCAGTTGGGTATGGGCCGCTTGCAACATGGCGTAGGTCTTGCCGACGCCAGGCGCGGCGCCGAGAAAAACCTTGAGCCGGCCACGGCCATCCCGGGGCAGGTCTGCTAACAGCGCGTCGGCGCGGCCGGAGTTGCTCATGCTTTCGGATCTCTTTTTTCAGGTAGTGATTTGGTGTCTGTGACGCCCTCTTCGCGGGCAAGCCCGCTCCCACAGGGGACAATGGTGGATACAAAATTTGTGACCACTGTTGATTCCTGTGGGAGCGGCGGTGCGGCGATCCGACTTGCTCGCGAATGCGCCACCGCCGATCTACAGGTTCTCAAGCGCCCTGTTCAACGCCAACACATTCACCACAGGCGGCCCCACCAACGGCCGCTCGATGTGCGCCTCCAGCAACTGCTGCAGCCCGGACACCGGCAAATGGCGCGCCGCCGCCACTCGCGCCAGTTGATAGGCAATCGCCGCCGGAGGCAAGTGCGGATCAAGGCCGCTGCCGGAGGTGGTCAGCAGCGCCAACGGCACCGCACCCTGGCCCGGCACCAGCAGTTTATCGGCCTCATCGATCACCCGCGTGGCCAGGGCCGGGTTGCTCGCCGAGAGGTTGCTGGCGCTGCTCGACACGGTGGCAAATGCACCCGCCGACGGCCGAGGATGGAACCAGGCGTCACCGACGAAATCCTGGGCGATCAACGCCGAGCCACGGACCTTGCCGTCGGCGTCGCGCACCAGGCTGCCATTGGCCTGATCCGGGAACGCGACCTGGGCGACACCGGTGACCACCAAGGGGTAGGCGACGCCGGTGATCAGGGTCATCAGGACCAACAGGCTCAAGGCCGGACGTATCAGAGTGGACATTTCAAACTCCTCGAATTCATGGATATCCCACCCTGTAGGAGCGAGCTTGCTCGCGATGGACTTGAAAGCGCTGTGTTGTGTCAGAAAGGGCGCGTTATCGTTAACCACCATCGCGAGCAAGCTCGCTCCTACAGGGGGTGTTCGGTCAAACCAGATGCAACCCCGTCAACAACATATCGATCGCCTTGATCCCCACGAACGGCACCACAATCCCGCCCAGCCCGTAGATCAGCAGATTGCGCCGCAGCAACGCCGCCGCACTCGCCGCCTGCACCCGCACACCGCGCAAGGCCAACGGGATCAGCACCACGATGATCAAGGCGTTGAATACGATCGCCGAGAGGATCGCGCTCTGCGGACTGCTCAGGTGCATGACGTTGAGCACGCCGAGTTGCGGGTAGATCGAGGCGAACAGCGCCGGCAGGATCGCGAAATACTTGGCCACGTCGTTGGCGATGGAAAAGGTCGTCAAGGCGCCGCGGGTCACCAGCAATTCCTTGCCGATCTGCACCACGTCCAGCAGCTTGGTCGGGTCGCTGTCGAGGTCGACCATGTTGGCCGCCTCGCGCGCGGCTTGCGTGCCGTCGTTCATCGCCATGCCGACATCCGCCTGGGCCAGGGCCGGGGCATCGTTGGCGCCGTCACCGCACATGGCGACCAGGCGACCGTCGTTCTGCTCATGGCGAATGCGCGCCAGTTTCTTCTCCGGCGTGGCTTCGGCCAACACGTCATCCACGCCGGCCTCGGCCGCAATCGCCGCCGCCGTCAGCGGGTTGTCGCCGGTCACCATGACGGTGCGGATCCCCAGTTTGCGCAGCTCGGCGAAACGCTCGCGGATGCCGGGCTTGACCACGTCCTTGAGGTGGATCGCACCGAGCAATTTACCTTCGGCGCAGACCAGCAACGGGGTGCCACCACTCTGGGCGATCCTGTCGATTTCACGGGACAGCGCGGGAGCGAGATCGCCGCGTTTAACGCCAACGAACGCCAGCAGCGAATCCACCGCGCCCTTGCGATAGACCCGTCCCTGATAATCGACACCGGACAGGCGAGTCTCGGCACTGAACGGCACCGCTGTCAGCAGCTCGAGGGCCGGCTCGGGCTGTGGATAAGTCAGGCGCAGATACTCGGCAATAGATTTGCCTTCCGCCGTGTCATCGGCCAGCGAGGCGAACAGCGCGCCTTCGGCCAGTTCCCTGGCGCTGACACCCGGCGCGGTATGGACCGCGGTGCAACGCCGATTACCGAAGGTGATGGTGCCGGTCTTGTCCAGCAGCAGGACGTGCACGTCCCCCGCCGCTTCCACCGCGCGACCGGATTTGGCAATCACGTTCAAACGCACCAGACGATCCATCCCGGCAATCCCGATGGCGGACAGCAACCCGCCGATGGTGGTCGGAATCAGCGTGACCAACAACGCCACCAGGAACACCAGCGGCAGGCTGCCATTGGCGAAGTGGGCGAAGGGTTGCAGAGTGACGACCACCAGCAGGAAGATCAGCGTCAGACCGATCAGCAGGATGTCGAGCGCCACCTCGTTCGGGGTTTTCTGGCGTTTGGCGCCTTCGACCAGGGCGATCATGCGATCCAGGGTCGACTCACCGGGGTTGGCGGTGATGCGCACCAGCAGCCAGTCGGAGACCAGGCGGGTGTTGCCGGTGACGGCCGAACGGTCGCCGCCGGACTCGCGAATCACCGGCGCGGACTCACCGGTAATCGCCGCTTCGTTGACCGCGGCGATGCCTTCGATCACCTCGCCGTCACCGGGGATCATTTCCCCGGCTTCGACGCGCACCACATCGCCCTTGCGCAAGCTGGCCGCGGGCACGACCTGGAAGGCGCCGCTGGCGGTTTGGCGCCGGGCGCTCAAACCTTCGCTGCCGGCCTTGAGGCTGTCGGCGCGAGCCTTGCCGCGACCTTCGGCCAGGGCTTCGGCGAAGTTGGCGAAGAGCACGGTGAACCACAGCCACAGCGCGATTTGCGCAGCGACAAAGGTCGGCACGGCGCTGTCGGGAATGAAGCACAACACGGTGGTCAGGACGGCGGCCAGTTCGACCACCAGCATCACCGGCGCACGCTGCAATTGCCGTGGGTCGAGCTTGACGAAGGCTTGCACCAGCGCCGGGCGCCACAGGGCCGAGATTGCGGTTTTCGGTTGTTCAGGGGCCTTGACGGTGGCGGTTTCAGTGACGGGCATATTCATCATCCTGCTCCTAAAATAAAGAGGCTCAGAAGCCCATGCTCAGGTGTTCGGCAATCGGGCCCAACGCCAGGGTCGGCAAGAAGGTCAAGCCACCCACCAGCAAAATGGTCACGGTCAGCAAAGTCACAAACAGCGGGCCATGGGTCGGGAAGCTGTTCTGGCCGATCGGCGCGGTCTTCTTCATCGCCAGGCTGCCGGCCAAAGCCAGTACGGGCAGGATGTAACCGAAACGACCGATCAACATGCCCAGGCCCAGCATCAGGTTATGGAACGCGCTGTTCGCACCGAAGCCGCCGAACGCGGAGCCGTTGTTGGCACTGGCCGAGGTGTAGGCGTACAGCAACTGACTGAAACCATGGGCGCCGGGATTGCTCACCGCGGCGCCAGGGCCGGGCAGACTGGCCGCAATGGCGCCGAGCACCAGCACGCCGACCGGCATCACCAGCAAGGTCACCACCAGCAGTTGCACCTCCCTGGCCTGCAGCTTCTTGCCGAGGTATTCCGGCGTGCGACCAATCATCAGCCCGGCGAGGAACACCGCGATCAGCACGTTGAGCAACATGCCGTACAGCCCGGCGCCGACGCCGCCGAAGATCACCTCGCCGACCATCATGTTGACCAGCGCCACCATCCCGCTCAGCGGGTTGAGGCTGTCGTGCATGCCATTGACCGAACCGTTGGACGCCGCGGTGGTGGTCACCGACCACAGCACTGTGGCCGTGGTGCCGAACCGCGCTTCCTTGCCTTCCAGCGGCGCGGTCTGTTCGACGGCGACGTTGTCCAGGGTCGGATTGGGCTGATACTCGGCCCACAGCGAAGTCGTGCCGCCGATCAGGAACAGCGCCAGCATGCAGGCGATGATCGCGCGGCTCTGACGCAGGTCCTTGACGTAGTGACCGAAAGTGAACACCAGCGCCACCGGGATCAGGATGATCGACGCCATCTCGAACAGGTTGCTCCAGGCCGTCGGGTTCTCGAACGGATGCGCCGAGTTGACGCCGAAGAAGCCACCGCCGTTGGTACCCAGTTGCTTGATCGCAATCTGGCTGGCCGCCGGGCCGAGCGGGATCACCTGATCGACGCCCTGCATCGTCACCGCATTCACGTACTGGGCGAAGGTTTGTGGCACGCCCTGCCAGACCAGAAACAGCGCCAGCAGCACGCACAGCGGCAGGAGGCCGTAGAGGGTCGCGCGGGTCATGTCGACCCAGAAGTTGCCCAGGGTTGCGGTCGACTTGCGACCGATACCGCGACACAGCGCCACCAATACCGCCAGGCCGGTCGCGGCGCTGACGAAGTTCTGCACGGTGAGGCCGGCCATCTGGCTCAGGTAGCTGAGGGACGCTTCACCGCTGTAAGCCTGCCAGTTGGTGTTAGTCATGAAACTGATGGCGGTATTGAACGCCAGGGTCCATTCCTGACCCGGCAAGTGCTGCGGATTGAGCGGCAAATGGTCCTGAAACAACAGGATCATGAACAACAACAAGAAGCCCGCGAGGTTGAAGGCGAGCAAGGCCAGGGTGTAGGTCTGCCAGCTCTGTTCGGCCTGCGGATCCACACCGGCCACTTTGTAGCACCCGCGCTCGACCGGTCCGAGGATCGGGGTCAGCCAAGTGCGCTGCCCCTCCATGACCTGGTAAAAAAACCGCCCGAGAAACGGCGCCGGGATCAGCACCACGGCCAGGAAGGCGAGAATCAGCCAATAGTCATAACTGTGCATGGCCGCCCCTAGTTCCGATCCGCGCGCAACAGCGCAACCAACAGATAAATGAACAGCCCCACTGCCAGCAGCAGCGACACTCCATCCAGAACGCTCATGGAAATTCTCCGTGTTACGGCGTATTGCCGCGTGTGCAGTCATTGTCGGCAGGGAGGCTGTAAAGGAACGAGATCGAGGGGGGTGGCGGGGTATAAAGAAAGCGTAAAGATTACGGTGGTGTTCGGGCGGAGCTCTGCGCGATCAACCCGCGACTCCGGACCGGTCAACGCCAAATAGTCAGCAGTGTCCACACCTGCTACTCGCATCAGCGCACGCTTTAAGCAAGAATGTCGGCCATTGAAGACTATTGCCGGAATAATACCCATGAATGTAATTGCCACCGATTTGCCCGGTGTTCTGATCATCGAACCGAAAGTCTTCGGTGATGAACGAGGGTTCTTTTACGAGAGCTTCAACGCCAAGGCTTTTGAGGATGCCACTGGCCTTAACACTCAATTTGTGCAGGACAATCATTCGCGCTCGCGAAAAGGCGTATTGCGTGGGCTGCATTACCAACTGGAAAACGCCCAGGGCAAACTGGTTCGCGTGACGGCCGGTGAAGTACTCGATGTAGCCGTGGATATTCGCCGCAGCTCGCCGCACTTCGGTAAATGGGTTGCTGTGCGCCTGTCCGCCGACAACCATCGCCAGCTCTGGATCCCGGAAGGTTTTGCCCACGGTTTTGTGGTGTTGAGTGATTTCGCCGAGTTTCTCTACAAGACCACCAACTACTACACGCCATCTGCCGAGCGCAGCATCCGTTGGGACGATCCGGACATGGCCATTGACTGGCAACTGGACGAAGCTCCGCAACTGTCTGCAAAGGATCAGGCTGCGAAGTTCTTAAAGGACGCGGAGGTTTTTGCGTAACCCTAAGCGATTGGCGCAGATGCATCGGGCATAACAGGCATAGAATGGAACCACCGCGAAAATAAATCGCTCAAAGTGGTATGCACGATCGATTGGCGAAACCCGCCAACCGGCCTGCCCTCAAGGAGAGCCCTATGCCCTGGTATGCCTGGTTGATTCTGGTCGTTGCAATCGGCTCGATCGTTGGCGGTTTGATGATGCTGCGCGACACCGCGCACAAGGTCGAACTGACCGAAGAGCAACGCAAACGCGTCGCTGAACGCAACGCGCAAGCGGATGCCAAGGATGCGCAGGACCGCTAGATCTAAAGATCAAAAGATCTGAAGATCTGAAGATCGCAACCTGCGAGGGATTCACAATCCGTAGGAGCTGCCGCAGGCTGCGATCTTTTTCGCTTTTTATTTCTCCCAATCCGCCTTGGCAATGTGCAAGCCATGCAGCCCTTTGTACGCCGCACGCTCCGGCTGGCTCCAGCCCGCAAGCAGCGAATCCTCCAACCGATAAATCTCCACCCCAAGCGGTCGACATACGCTCAGCGGATCCTGCGCATCCGGCCCCCACATGGCCAGCGAAAGATCGCCGCCCGGACAGGTTGACAACGCACACAGCAGATCGATTTCGGCAAAGAACTCCAGGTAGTCCCCCTTCTGTGCCGGACAGGCCTTCATGAAGTACATGTCGTCGTGATTCAGGCCGGTGCACTGGAAAATATTCAACACGTCATGCACGTCGAACTCGGTCAAACCATGGGGCAACACCGCACGGGTCAGGTTCGAATGACAGTGATGATGGAAGTCTTCCCCGGTGAGCATTTTGTTCACATAGGGGTCGCATCGGGTGCCGAGCAAATCGTGCAAGCGACCACCATGCTCATCGATACCGTAACCGGCCAGGCTGTCATCGGTGATGGTCATCAGCGGCCGTAAAAACGGCAGGTTCGACCAGAGCCGGTCATGGGTACTGACATGCGCGCCTTGCAGCTGTCGGGTCCGGGCCGCCCACAAGCGTTCGCGCGGGTCATTGGCATTCCACACATTGAAATCCCCGACCTGCGGGCCCACTGGCGTCGTGACCCGGAACACATGCCCGGCTGGCACCTTCCACGCGCGACCGGTGCGGATCGGCACCTCAAAGGCTTCAATCAGCGTGCGCCCATCCTTCGTATCGCGGATCCGCTCGTAAAACGCTGTGTCCACCTGCAAGGCCGAACCCTTGCTGACCTGGTAGGCCGCCGGATAGTCTTTGTACATGGCACGAATCCTCGATCAGTGTTGGGAGATTGGGGCAAGCATCTGCAGCAAGAGCTGTTCGGAATCGTCGAGATACAGGCTCATGGCGTCCTCGGCCGCGCGTTTGTCGCCTTCGACCAGCCACTCATGTATCTGTCGATCGCGCACCAGCCACGGCGCCTGAAATCGTGATTCGTCAGGGGCGGTGCTGAACACCAGGCGCAACTGCGCGACGACATTGGTAAAAAACTCATCGAACAAAGGGCTGCGCAGCAACCCGACGATGTGTTGATGAAACGCCAGGCTGTGGGTACCGACGGCACGCCAATCTTCGCGTTCCCGGGCCAGCTCGGTGGCTTCCAGGGCTTGGAGCATCCGATCAGATTGAGCGTCGCGCAACGGCCGACTCGCGCTGATGGCTTGCAATTCCAGAGTGCGACGCACATTAAACAGGTCCCGCACGTCCTCGACGCCCAGTTGGCGAACCATGACGCCTTTGTTGCGCACATAACGGGTCAGACCTTCCTGCCCCAGGCGATGTAACGCTTCTCGAATAGTGTTACGGGATGCGCAGTAGGCTGATACCAGATCGTTTTCCACCAGCGCCATGCCAGGCAGCAAACGCCCACCGATAATGTCGGCGCGCAGCTCAAATGTAATGTGGTCAGCCAGGGACAATTCGCTGCTCATGCTTGTTACCTCCTGATTGTTCAACAATCGTCGGTTAACAAGTAATCACTATTCGTGCCAGCTAAAACAATGTAGCTAAGACTAAGTTTGACGCATCTGCATGCTTTTTAGCAGTAGAAGTACAGTCACCATTTAATTTTCATTGGTTAATATGGTGCATTGTTGCGGAGATTCGAAATGCGTTACTCGCAGGACCATAAAGCTCAGACCCACCGACGTATCATCGAGGAAGCATCAGCGCGTTTTCGTCGCGATGGGATTGGCGCGACCGGCCTGCAGCCGCTGATGAAAGCGTTGGGTTTGACTCACGGCGGCTTCTACTCGCATTTCAAGTCCAAGGACGAACTGGTAGAAAAAGCCCTGCAAGCGGCGGGAGATCAGGTAGACGTTATTTGCGCCGAACTGTTTGCCCAGGATCAACCGCTGGAAACATTCATTGATGCCTATTTGTCCGAATGGCACCAGACTTCACCGGATGAAGGTTGTCCGCTGCCGACCATGTCGTCGGAACTCGGCCTGCGCGGTCAGCCAAGCCCGACCTCTGACGCGGTGCTCAATGCACGGCTCGACCAAGTGCAAGCCACCCTCGAAAGCGAGGATGCCGCCGACCGCGCCATTGTCATCATGTCGACCCTGGTCGGGGCGCTGCTGCTATCGCGCAGTGTCGAAAATCCGCAGTTCGCCCAGCGGATTCTCGACATCACCCGCGCCTATCTCAAACGAACCGGGGATTAACCCTGCCAGCGCTTGAACAGCACGCTGGCATTGACCCCGCCAAAGCCGAAGCCATTGGACAATGCGTATTCAATGGCCATCGGCCGTGCCTGACCATGGACGATGTCGACGCCTTGGCTAGCGGGGTCCGGGTTATCGAAATTGAGGGTAGCCGGCACTACCTGATCACGAATCGCCAACAGCGTGAAGATCGCCTCGATTCCGCCTGCCGCACCGAGCAAATGCCCGGTGGCAGATTTGGTCGAGGACACCGCAATGTTGTTATCCGTACCGAACACCGCCTTGATGGCGGCCAGCTCACTAAGATCTCCAATCGGCGTCGAGGTTGCGTGGGCATTGAGATGCTGCACCTGCGCAGGTGAAATACCCGCCTGTGCCAATGCCAGCAACATGGCTCGCTGTGCACCGCCGCCATCCTCTGGTCCGGCAGTCAGGTGAAAGGCATCGGCGCTGGTGCCGTAACCCACCAGCTCGGCCAACGGTTGCGCGCCGCGAGCCAGGGCATGCTCCAGGGATTCGATCACCAGAAGACCGGAGCCCTCACCCATGACGAAGCCATCGCGACCGCTGTCGAACGGCCGCGAAGCACGCTCCGGGGTGTCGTTGTACGCACTGGACAAGGCGCGAGCCGCGGCAAATCCGGCCAGACTGACGCGATCGATCGCCGCTTCCGCACCGCCGCACACCGCAATGTCCGCTTCACCGCAACGAATCAGCCGCGCCGCATCGCCAATCGCCTGGACCCCGGCCGCGCACGCCGTCACCGGAGCACCCAACGGCCCCTTGAAACCGTGCTGAATCGACACATGACCGGCCGCGAGGTTGACCAGAAACGAAGGAATGGTGAACGGCGACAATCGCCGCGGGCCCCGGCTGTCCGTGGTCCGCACCGCATCGGCAATCGCGCCGAAACCGCCCACGCCGGAACCGATAATGGTCGCCGTACGCTCCTGGGCATTGGCGTCCAGCGCCTGCCAACCCGCTTGCTCGATTGCCTGACGAGCCGCCTCCATGGCAAACAGAATAAAGCGGTCCATCTTCTTCTGCTCTTTGGGCGACGTGGCCCGGTCCGGGTCAAAACCGGCCTCGGCATCTTCAGCCAGGGTCGGCACTGCACCACCGACCCTGGTCGCCAGATCGGCAACCACCTCGTCGGGCAAATTGCGCACCCCGGAACGTCCCGCCAACAAACGCTGCCAGACGGCTTCTACACCGCTACCCAACGGCGACACCAGGCCCATGCCTGTTACAACCACTCGACGATCACTCATACCGCAATTACCTCAAACCAATGGATGGCACCTCACTTGTAACGCGAGGCGGCCTTGCTTTTGGAAAGATTCGGCGCCATCACGTGACGCGCTGCAACAAAGGCATCCCAGTCGGCGGCATCCGGCAACGAAGGAATGGTGACCAACTCACCCTGGTCCAGCCCCGACAACGCCGCATCCACCATCTCCCCCGCCTCCATCACCATATCCGCCGGGATCTGGGTAGCATCGATACCGGAGCGTTCCCAGATCTCGGTGCGTGTTACACCAGGCAACACGGCTTGAACCTGGACCCCGGTGCCATCCAGCTCGGCGTTCAACGACTGGGTCAGACTTAACACATAAGCCTTGCTGGCGCTGTAAGTTGCGTTGAAGCGCTCGGGAAACAAGGCCACCACAGAGGCGATATTGATGATCGTTCCCCTGCCCGCCTTGGCAAAACCAGCCGCCGCCGCCGACGCCAGCCGCGTCACCGTTGTAACGTTCAGCTGGATCAATTGCTCCAACTGATCCATATCGGCATTGGCCAGCAAGCCATCCGCTGCAACACCGGCGTTGTTCAGCAGCAAACTGATACTGGAGTCGCTACGCAGGCGCTGCTCAAGTTTGAGCACATCATTCTTTTGCGTCAGATCAGCCCTGAGCACCTCAACCTGAACGCCATGTTCGGCGCGCAACGTGCTCGCCGCCGCTTCCAGCCGCTCCTGATCGCGAGCCACCAGCAACAAATCGAAACCACGCGCCGCCAATCGCTCGGCGTAGATCGCACCGATGCCGGAGGAGGCACCGGTGACGAGGGCTGTTCCCTGGGATTGGACAGAGTTCATGACAGTGCTCCTGGATAAAAGAGGCTCGAAGGAAAGACAAGCGCCCGGGTTCAAAACCCGTCAGTGGGCGATCAATTTATTATATACATAATATTATATGAATATGATAGTCGTAATTTTCCTCGGGCTGACAGAAGGTGCACTGTCTTGGCCGTTCGCCAAATGCAAAAAGGCCGGTCAAATGACCGGCCTCTGGCGTTGTCTTAGTAGCTTAGTTCACTACAAGCTTCTCGCGATTCCTATCGAGCAGGGCTTTGCCGATCCCTTTGACCTCAAGCAACTCGTCCACTGACGAAAACGCCCCATTACTCTCACGATACGCAACAATCGCCTGGGCCTTGGCCTCCCCGATACCGGACAGCTCACTCTGCAGGGTCGACGCATCCGCCTTGTTGAGATCGACTTTACCGGACTGTGCCTCGGGGGACATTTGTTGCACCTGGGGTGCATTGCCAGCTTCGGGCTTGACTGCTGGCGCAGCAACAGCGGCGATAGAGGCGCTGGTGAGCAGGGCGAAAACCAGAGAATAGAAGTAGCCAGTACGCATAAATGACGCTCCATGACATCGATTGGGAAAGCAGCTTTTTCCGAAGCTGCCTTCCAAACTTAGGCGATGGATGGAGACTGTCAAAAATGTGTCTGTTGCAGGATGTGAAACAATCAGGGTTCGAGGCGACGCTGCTGGTAGATCCAGTCGACGATTTCGCCGTCAGGGGTGTAGCCGCTGACGGTTTCGCGCAGGAGTTGGCGGACGCGAGCGTAGTCATCCTTTTCAACAGCATTGAGTAGTTCGGTCAGCTTAGCCTTGAGTACATCCCAAGCCAGATGGTCTTCATTTGCAGTCATAATCATTGGATGTTGAGTCGCTGCTACGTTGTCCCCGATCAGCAACTCTTCGTAAAGCTTTTCGCCAGGCCGTAGACCGGTGAATTCAATCGAGATATCGCCATGGGGATTCTTGTCCGAACGAACGCTCAACCCGGACAAGTGAATCATCTTCTCTGCTAACTCGACGATTTTCACAGGCTCACCCATGTCCAGCACGAACACATCCCCTCCCTGCCCCATGGAACCCGCTTGGATCACTAACTGGGCAGCTTCAGGAATCGTCATGAAATAGCGAGTGATCTTCGGATGAGTAACGGTCAGCGGTCCACCCGACTTGATCTGCTTGTGGAACAACGGGATCACCGAGCCGGAAGACCCCAACACATTGCCAAACCGGACCATGGTGAAGCGGGTTTTATTAACCCGCGACACATTGCCCGTGTCACTAAAGAGCACCGGGGCAACCTCACGGCTCAGTGCTTGCAGCGTCAACTCGGCAAGGCGCTTGGTACTGCCCATCACATTGGTCGGCCGCACGGCCTTGTCCGTGGAGATCAACACAAAGTTGGCAACACCGGCCTGAAGGGCAGCCTGAGCGGTATTGAGCGTCCCGATCACATTGTTCAGAACGCCTTCGGCAATGTTGTGCTCGACCATAGGCACGTGTTTGTAAGCGGCAGCATGGTAGACCGTGTCTACGCGCCAGGTTTTCATCACATCCAGCAGCTTGTCCGGATTGCGAACGGAACCAAGAATTGGTAGCAGACGAACCGGCAAGGATTCGCGCGCGATGCGCTGCTCCAGTTCTGACAAGATGTTGTAGAGATTAAACTCGCTATGATCAAGCAGTAAAAGTGTTGTGGGCCGCAACGCCAGTATTTGACGGCAAAGCTCAGAACCAATGGAGCCTCCTGCCCCGGTGACAAGGACCGACTGCCCCTTGATGCAATGTTCGAGCAATTCTCCTTGCGCTGGCACGGAGTCACGACCCAACAAGTCGGCGATATCGACTTCCTGAATGTCATCGACCTTAACTCTGCCACTGGCCAGATCCATAAAACCCGGCACACTTCGAACATGCAACGGGAAACCCTCAAGGAAAGTAAGGATCTCGCGGCGACGGCCTCTGTTAGACGATGGAATCGCGAGGAGAACTTCTTGCGCTCCGGTGACGTCGATCATTCGTTGAATGTGCTTTGGCTTGTAGACGTGCAGACCTGAGATAATCCGCTCGGCAATGCCATTGTCATCATCAATAAACGCGACCGGCCGCATGGCCCGCCCCATGCGCAATGCGGCAACAAGCTGGTTCCCCGCAGCACCGGCGCCATAAACAGCCACTCTTGGCAGTCCATCGTCCCGGCTGGCAAATGGCACATGCTGGACTGCAGCAAACCAGTCCCCCAGGAAATACTGCCGCATTGCCAATCGCAAGCCGCCAATCATGATCATGCTCAACCACCAATAATTGAAGATGATCGAACGAGGGACGATATTCTGATGGTTGCTGTACCAATAAACGATTACCCCAAGAATCAGCGATGACAAGCTCACGGCCTTGATAATGGCGATTAGCGCATCATTGCCGAAATAGCGCATCACCGCACGATACATGCCGAAGCGGATAAACAACGGTATTGCAACAATTGGAGCAATCAGGAAAAGCCAAGGATGGACGAGAAATGGGTTCACCATCTCGTCAATGCCAAGACGAACCACAAACGCCAGCCACAGAGCAGCCCATACCAAAACAACGTCGGTCGAAACCTGAATCAGTCGCTTTTGGCGGCGTGGTAGCCCCAGTAAAAGAGCTCGTAACCTATCCATAAACGCTTCAAACACCTTGTCCCGCTCCTAAACTGGATATGACTCGATCATTGTACCTTTCCGAACCCAACCGACACCTGCTAAATCAGTCTCCAAAGCTTAACTGGATGACGCCGAGACGGAGCTTTCGAGCTGCCCTGCGTGGAATTTCACAGCGAGAATGATCAATGGGAAGTACGCCACAGCCAAACCAAGAGCGCCATCAAGTCCCCAGTAGGTCACCCAGTAAGCAATGGGGAGCAACCAGAACAGATTGATTGCACCTACAGCCAAGGTCACAGGTAAATGTTTGCCAAACTGTCGAGAGGCGAACTGATAGGCGTGACTACGATGCGCCTCGTAAATTTTGTCGCCGCGGATCAATCGACGTAACAGAGTAAACGTGGCATCGACTATGAAGACGCCTAAAAGAATCAACCATGCCCAGAATAGTTCTGACGATTGCCAGGCGGCCTGTAGAGACAACACACCCAGGGCAACCCCCAGGAAACCACTCCCCGCATCCCCCATAAAAATGCGCGCAGGAGGGAAATTCCAATAAAGGAAACCGAGAACCGCCATTGCCAAAACCAGCGGGCCCCAGATCAGTGTTGGAACGCCGTTGATCCAATAAAGCAAGCAGGCGCCAAGGCACACGCACAAAGCTTCAACGCTGGCAATTCCGTCAATCCCATCCATGAAGTTGCAGAGATTGAGAACCCAAACCAGATAAATTGCCGCAAGAATATGGCCAATCCAGTGCAGGTCTACGCTCAGACCAAAAAGGACTATAGGAGGAAAGCCTCCTGTCCATAACAACGCCCATACAGCTGCACTGAAATGACCAAGCAACCGCCAACGAGCTGCTATATGACCATGATCATCCATAAACCCTATTACGGCGACTAAAACACCCGCGCCGCCTACAGCAATGAGCTGCGACCATGGAACTAACCCTGCATAACCAAGAACGGGTAGCGATACGAGAAAAGCGATGACGATTGCCACTCCACCACCGCGTGGGGTTGGGATGGAGTGAGAGCTTCGCGCATTAGGGATATCGATAATGCTTCGACTCAGAGCATAACGACGTAAAGCTGCAGTGAGCCCCAATGAAAGAACGGCAACAGTTGGAATTAGCCACAAGTAAATCATTGTTATTGATGTTCCCGAAAATGTAATGCAGTTGCCGCCAAAGCCTCATCAACACTGACTGGCGGCGTCCAGCCTAAAAGAGTGCGGGTCTTGGAAATATCGACTTGCAGCGATCCACATAGACGCTGGGAGAGTGCTTTCTTACCCAACAACGCTGCGCCACCCTGAAGCACCCAGCTGGGTACAGGAATAAGTCGCGCCGGCTTGTGAAGCGCTTTCGCCATCCTGCTAAGCAATGCGGTCGTGGATAAATCCTCCCCATCGCTCACAAGAAAGGTCTGATTGGCAGCTGCTGGGTGACTAATACAGGTCACTACCAGATCTACCAGATTATCGAGAGCAACGAGACTACGATTATTGTAAATTGCGCCGAAAGGTAGGGGAATTCCCTTGTCCAGCCAGCGCATCATGCTCAGAAAATTTGCTTTGACTCCCGGTCCATAGACCAAGACCGGCCGGATAATAACCACCTCCATCCCGGTTTCCGCAGAAAGCTGTCGAAGTCCCTGTTCAGCCTCCATTTTCGAAATACCGTAGGGATCTACCGGAGCGGGAGCATCATCGCCAGTGTAGGCAGCGCCCGCAGTCGTCCCCTCTCCATTGACCTTAATAGAACTGATAAAAATGAATCTCCGCACACCAGAGGCGGCCGCCTGACGAGCAAGATTCAAAGTACCTTCAACATTCACTTTGCGAAACGCCGCCAACGGATCGGACTCGGCCTCATTCATGACGTGAACCCGTGCAGCAGAGTGAATAATCACGTTAAATTTTATGAGATTTTCCTTCCACTGGGTTTCGCCATCAAAGGAGCCGATGCGTACCGTCGGAATGTCCTGTACCGGAAGCTGGGATTCACCTCGGACAACCGCAGCAACAGGATATTTTTTTTCGTTGTATAAGCGCTTGAGAATGGCGCCGCCAACGAACCCCGTCGCCCCAGTCAACAAAATAGAATACTGCATCAATGGCTGGCCTTTCTTAAGGTGGCGCTTCTGAAAAGATCTTCCAGTCGGGCTAGAAGGAGGGGTTTCGAATAATTACTCAAGTAATATTGCCGACCGGATTCACCCATTGCCTTCAACTGATTTGCGTCCGATTGCGCCAGCGCCAACGTAATCTCTGCCAAGCCTTTCGAATCACCAGAAGAGCATGTGAGACCGGCACCCGAGTCTCCAATCACTCTTGCTGCCTCTCCGTTGATCATCCCTAACAGCGGCCTGCCTGAGGCAAGATAAGCCTGTACTTTTCCAGGTATTGTCTTCTCAAAAACGTCGTTGGTCTTAAGTGACACGAGCAAAGCATCTGCACAAGCGAAAAGAGCTGGCATCTCCTCCAGAGGATGTCGACCTAATAGCAACACGTTACCTAGCCCTCTGGACTGGACTTGTTGACTTAGCCAATGGCTCATGCGCCCATCGCCAACAATTACCCAGCGCACAGCTACCTTGTCAACCAAAGCTTCGGCCGCATCCAACACAGCGGGAAGATCTTGTGCTTCTCCTAGATTGCCCGCGAACAATACAGTAAAGACCGTATTGTCACGTGCCAGCAAGGTTGAGTCTCGATCTTCGACTGCAGAAAAATCATCTTCAGCCCAACTTGGAAAATAGACTAGTCGCTGGGGAGATATATCTTTCGTACAATATTTTTGAACATTGTCAAAAAAACCATGCGACTGCAGAAGCAAATAATCAGTACGGTTGTAAATCCATGAAACCATTTTACCGACCAACGACAGCAGCGCAGGTTTTTTCAAAACGCCTACAGCTCTGAGTGTTTCAGGCCAGAGATCAAGAACCCACACAAATACGGGGGTTTTTTTCAACCGACCAATCACCAATGCCGGAATGGCAGCCATGATCGGTGATACTGCATATACGAAGACTGCGTCGAACTGCTCGCCACGCAACTTGTAGGCACCAACGACTGAGGCGCTAGTAAAGAAACTGAGATAATTCAATGCCAAATTAATGCTGCGCTTACCTCGCGGAAGCATCGGTACCCGGACAATTCTGGCATCAAAGTAGTCATTGAAACGCTCAGGCGCTGCCAGAAATTCATCGAATACTGCTCCTTCCGGGTAATTAGGCAGACCCGTCAACACGGTGACCGAATGTCCTTTATCGATAAAATCACGAACCAGATCGTTTATACGCATATTTTCCGGCCAAAAATATTGCGTAACCACCAAGATTCTCAGTTTCTTCTCAGGCATAATCACAACTCGAATTAGTAGCGCTTCCAGACGATACGATTTACATAGTCGGTATAACTGTGAACGATCCGGGCTACTTTTTCGGACACATTGGGCATGTTGTAATCTTCGACCAGGCGCAGGGTACGCTCCGTACCGGAAGCTTGCGTATCCAGAACCATCAGTCCTTGCAGTACTCGCTCGACCTCGAGCCCCACCATCATCACCGCAGCCTCCTCCATTCCTTCTGGACGCTCGTGGGCCTCACGTATATTCAACGCAGGAAAATTAAGTATCGAAGACTCTTCGCTGATGGTACCGCTGTCAGAAAGCACCGCTTTGGATTCCAACTGCAGCTTGTTGTAATCTTTGAAACCCAAAGGTTTAAGAAGTTTCACGTTTTCGTGAAATACAATTCCCATGGCATCAACACGCTTCTGAGTGCGTGGATGAGTAGAAACAATGACCGGATAACCGAAGGTTGTCGCTACGGTATTGAGAACATCGACTAATTTCAGGAGATTTTTGTCAGAATCGATATTCTCTTCGCGGTGTGCGCTTACTACAAAAAACTTACCAGCCTCAAGCCCCAAACGTTTCAACACGTCCGAAGATTCGATTCCATCGCGATAATAATTCAGGACTTCAAACATCGGGCTACCAGTCTTGATAACCATATCAGGTGAAAGACCTTCTTTGAGCAAGTAATCGCGCGCAATAGTGCTGTAAGTCAGATTAATGTCAGCAGTATGATCTACGATCCGCCGGTTGATTTCCTCAGGCACTCGCATATCAAAACAACGATTACCAGCTTCCATGTGAAAAGTTGGAATCTTGCGACGCTTGGCAGGAATGACAGCCATGCAACTATTGGTATCGCCCAAAACCAGCAAAGCTTCAGGCTGAACAGAAGCAAGGACTCGGTCCACAGAAATGATCACATTCCCTATGGTCTCAGCACCATTGCTGCCCGCGGCATTGAGAAAATGATCCGGTTTGCGGATCCCTAGATCCTGGAAGAATATTTCATTCAACTCATAATCGTAATTTTGACCTGTGTGAACCAGTACGTGATCGCAATACTTATCCAGCGCGGTGATGACGCGCGACAAGCGAATGATTTCAGGACGGGTACCCACAACAGTAACGATCTTTAACTTTTTCATTGTAATACTCATTCCTAATACGATCAGGCTTCGGTGCCCACTGGCATAGTGTAGGTGTCCGGGAGCTCACGATCAAAAATCTCGTTCGCCCACAGCATGACGATCATTTCACTTTCGCCAACGTTGGTGATGTCATGGCTCCAACCTGGCACGGTCTCAACAATTTTTGGTGATTCACCATCTGTGAATAACTCATAGAATTCGCCCGATATTATGTGGCGAAATCGGAAGCAGGCTTTACCAGAAATAACCAGAAACTTTTCTGTTTTCGTATGATGATAATGACCGCCTCGAGTAATACCCGGGTGCGCGGTGAAGTATGAAAACTGACCCGAATCCTTGGTTTTGAGCATCTCCACGAAAACGCCGCGAGCGTCTCCGTACTTAGGAACTTCGTAAGTGAACTCTTCCGGCCTTAAATAGCTGAGATAGGTCGAGTACAACGCCCGCACGAGACCAGTACCCACGCGTGCAGTCACCATCGACTGCCGACTCTCTTTAAATGCATACAGTTGCGCGGAGAGCTCACCTACGGTTATCGAGTAATTTGGTTCGACCTGTACAAACGGATTACCTGACTGCTCACCGTCCATTACAGAAATAAAACTGCTTATTACGTCGTCAATGTAAACCAGTGAAATTTTCGCATTGGCGTCGTTGATACTGACAGGCAAATTATTTGCAATGTTATGACAGAAAGTCGCTACGGCCGAATTGTAGTTAGGCCGAGCCCACTTCCCAAATACGTTTGGCAATCTGAACAAATGCACACTATTGCCGAATTTCGTAGAAAGGTTCAGCAGAGCGTCCTCAGCTTCGCGTTTACTATCGCCGTAAGCGTTGCCCAACTCAGCTTGTATTGAGGAGGTATACAGTAGAGGAACATTACGTCCACTCGCCGCGACCGCTGCGCATAACGTTTGAGTCAAATCGGCGTTACCGACCTTAAATTCTTCGACATGCTGAGGACGATTGACACCGGCCAAGTGGAAAATAAAGTCCACCTCAGATACGAGTGAATGCAGACTGGCGATTTCATCTTCACGACAGAATCGCAACACCTCGATGTCTTTTCGCTCTTGCAGATGAGCAATAAGGTTCTTGCCAACAAATCCATTGGCACCGGTGATCAATACTTTCATGCTTTACTCCTCAGGTACCGCGTGCTCGCCGCGCTGAATGGCACGCATAAAATCAAGTTTCAAGAGTAATTTTTTCATGCCCTCAACGTCCAAACGCTCAGTATTATGCGAATTATAATCTTCCATAGTAGAAATTTTCTCTTCACCTTGCTCCACAAATTTACTGTAATTCAAATCTCGCAAATCTGGTGGTACTCGAAAGTAATCGCCCATATCTTCTGCACACGCCATTTCTTCTCGGCTCAAGAGAGCTTCATATAGTTTTTCACCGTGTCGCGTACCGATTATCTGGATCGGATGTTCGGGCTGCCCCAACATGGACGTCAAAGCGAGAGCAAGGGTTTCCACCGTCGCAGCCGGCGCCTTCTGAACGAAGAGATCTCCATTGTTACCATTTTCAAAAGCGTACAGAACAAGATCGACTGCATCAGCCAGAGTCATCATAAAGCGAGTCATGTTTGGATCTGTAATTGACAGCGATTGACCTGCTCTAATTTGATCAATAAACAAAGGGATGACCGAACCGCGCGAAGCCATGACATTGCCGTAGCGTGTACCACAAATAACTGTTTTGGCTTCATCGACATTTCGTGACTTTGCGACCATGACCTTTTCCATCATGGCTTTTGAGATGCCCATCGCATTAATAGGATATACAGCCTTATCCGTGCTCAGACATACAACACGTCTTACTTCATTTTGGATCGAAGCTTCGAGCACGTTGTCAGTCCCGATGACATTGGTTTTAACTGCCTCCATTGGGTGAAACTCGCAAGAAGGGACTTGCTTGAGCGCTGCTGCATGAAAAATGTAATCAACGCCTCGGGTTGCATTTAAAACACTCTGATAGTCACGAACGTCACCAATATAAAATTTGAGTTTTGAACTGGCATAACGCTTGCGCATATCATCTTGTTTTTTTTCATCCCTGCTAAAAATCCGAATTTCATTAATCTCAGTAGACAAAAATCTCTTTAACACGGCGTTCCCAAAGGAACCCGTCCCACCGGTAATAAGGAGCGTTTTATTCTCGAACATTGCCAAACCCTTATAAAGTCAAAAGTACTAATCGTATGATCATAGCCTATTAGGAACAATCGTTCCATCGCCACTATTATCCTGCAATGAGTCTCCGATGGCTCCAGGCGGCGTGAATGCAATGGCAGCAGTCGCAAAACCGATCAAAAGCATCCCATTCGAAGAAAATATGTAGGGATTAATAGCAGATACAGCAGAATATAGAAATATAGAAGGAGCAATCCATGGGTAGCTTGACCTCGCTACTTTCCCGCTGAGTGAAAGATAAGCAAGCAAAAATGCCAACATTCCACTACCGAACAACCCAAACACCCTAAGCAATTCTATATAAGTAAGTTCTGTTTTACTGGCGCCTTCTGGCAACATATTTTGTAAAACTGGGGACCATACATGTGCATTGAACCCCTGCCCAAATAGCACTGTTAGAGGACTAGCGAAAATTTCACTGTAACTGCTGAGATATCCTATTTTTGTAGCGTTACTCTGCTCTCTAGCACCAAACATTTCGGATATTATAGGCACATCGATAAATAACAACGCCGTCATCGCCAATACAATGGTGCAAAAAACAAGAACAATTGCCCCTCGACCAAACCGATACCACATCCACACAAAAAAGGGCGCGCAGAATGATAGTATTATGCTAGCCCGGGTACCGGACAAGAACAATGCAAATACCGGTAAAAGCAGAGCTACGCATGATTTTAAAGAGGGTCTTTCCAACATTTTCCATGTTTCATGACACAGTAAAAAAACCAGCATAGGCGATGCAATAAAGTAGATATAGTAAAAAGATACGCCCGCATATTCTCGCTCACCAATGTAAGCCACACCATTCTCAACAAAAAAGAAAACGAAGTCTGTAAAAATATCGACGGCGGTAAAAAGAAAACTTACTAAAATCACAACACATAACAGACGCAACGATACTACGAGAGCACGATAGGCCCACCACATATATCCAGGAGCCAAATACAACAAAGAGCAAACCATATAGACCGAGGCAGATATATACGAGGTGTCTATAAACTCACCTGGAACTCCTCCTCGCAATACAGCCAATAACAAACCATATCCAGGAAGATAAAGAACAAACAATACCAAAGAAAAAATATAGAAAATATCAATGCGCATTCTGGCGCTTTCGAGAGCTACGGTTACACCAAGAACAACATAAACCAAACCTATAGCGATAAATTTAATATGATAAATTTGTCCAATCGGATCAAACAGGCACGCAATCCACAATAAATAAACTGATAGTATGCCTAGCTTCGGTGCTTTGGAATTTTCGATTTGATTATACAATGTCAGATCCGCACGATTCTGATAGTAAAAACTTCGCAACTTGAGCGCGCAGGGAATGTGTTGAATCCCTTCGGCGCGCCCACATTACCTAACAGCTCTCGGAGCCAGCTTTGATTGAACCAACTCTCACCACTAGGATTCTATTAAAACACTATAGCTTCCACATATCACGATTCAGCCTGAAGCTTGAAAGATAAACGAGCAAACGAGAAAAATTCATAAACCGGTTTGGCCCGAGTGCATAGAGCGCCATCTTCATCAATTTATTAACCAAATAAAATTTTCTTTTATTACTTTCAACGTCACCGAAACCACTAGGTTGATATCCTGATTTATCGCTAACAAGATAATTCTTTTTTGCAAAATCCGCGACTATACCATTTGAGTCGAACGGATCATGCCCGAGCGGCAGGTCACTTAATACACTAGCGTAGGCACGCCGGAGTGTCGGTGATATATAATCACCGTTAGACATGAAGTCAAACCCATACTTTGTTTTTGAAATCTTGATCTTCAATCGCTGCAGCGAATTATTATAGCTGTTAGCCAGTTCTGTATAATCTGTACGCCCCGATTCTCTGTCGGCAAACGCACGCTTACTCAACAAGTTCGGATTTTTCTCATCAAATGAGCTAAAATGAAAGAATATCAAGGGGTATTTGTTATTAACCAGATATCCGCCATTAGGGTTGACTGAAATTATACGCTCATGCGCATTCCAAAATGCAACATTATAGCCAAGATCAAAAGAAATATGTAGTGTCGGAAAAAAACACGGCGCAATGCTTACCCATTTCTGATCTGTAGACAAGCCAAATTGAGTTTCAAAATAACAAAGATCAAGACATCGTTCATTCCACCACTTTAAAAATCGCAGGCTCTCTAAAGAACTATTAACCGCAAAAAAACCCAAATTAAAAGAACCAAACCTCATCATACCTATATCGCCGTCTGTATGAGGCGTAACATAATGTGGCGTCAGTATTATTTCTTTTTCTTCGAGCAAACCCAAAATCGGATCTAGCGAACTGAACAAACATGTATCAGGATCTAAAAATATTACTTTTTTGGTTGATTCTAGAAGCCTCAACGTCAACCACGGCTTGAGACTTGTACTAAGCTCGGTAATATCGTACTTAAATGCATATTGATTAAAATTTGTTAACCCAAGATCTTCTACCCACTCAAACTCTGCCAACTCATGTGGTAGTTCGCCCTCAACTTTCTTATCAAATAAAAAGATTTTCAACTTCGGATGGTTGAAGGCCGCTAATGACTCGGCTAAAACTAATGCCTTCGGCAAATACGCCAAATTGCAGACTGTAAAAACAGTATAATTTATATTTTCTGCATTGCCCGAATCAGACATTTTTCTTGCGCCTCCAGAAATTAACAACCCTAACATAAATTTGGGTGACGAGGTATATCGAAAACAGCCGAACTAAAATCTTGGAAAACTTCCACTCTCCACTAAGCACCGAAGATCCGATTAACCTCATACTCGAAATTGAGGTATCCATGATGCGCCGCCAAGAATAAGGCCTAAGTTGATAATCCTTCCCAAACAGAGAATATATGCTATCTTCTTGCTCCGTTACATGATCAAATCCTGGCGTGTAAGAGCACTCCCCTATTTTCATATGATGCCTGGCCGAATCCAGACAGAACTTATAATCCACACCATCTACAAAATAGCTGCAATCATGCCACCCCTGCCGCTTGAGATTCTCAAGAAAGTAGAGACTTCCACTATTTATCGCCAAGCTGACATCCCTCAACCCTTCCACATTCTGAGGCTGACCGACATTGTCTTTTGCATTGAAAAGAAAGGCACTGTACTTATTGGCAAGCTCTTTCCTATCTAAGTAAAATTGCTCAATAAAATCTAAGGTTTCTTCACTGAACCCCGTATCTTGATCGAAAAATACCATCGCCTTAAAATCGTCTACTTCAGCCTGGGCGCACACAGTTGAGATACCATATCCCAGGCCTACGTTGCTACCGCAGGTAAAATAGTTAATACCTTCGTACCGTTTAGCCAACTCTTTGACTGTACCATTAGAAGGTGAATTATCAAAAATATAGACGCTGTAGCCTGCCGACACGGTGATCTTCAAGCGATCAAGCAGGTTGTCGCCTGCGTTATACACGACAATACCAACGGCTACTTCATGGCGCATATGGCTTCCTTCTTATTCCCTGAAAATACGTTGTGCGCTAGAAAAAACATTAGAGACATGTCGATAAAGGCTCTCAATACCCAGACCAAGACAGCTCCCACCAAGCCAAATTTATGTACAGATATGAATAACAACGGAAAGTAGATACAAAACTCCGCCAAATGAACAAGGGCAGTGCCTTTTACATTTCCTGCAGCTTGCACAGCAGCATGAGGAACTTGTGCTATTGAATTAAACAGGATTCCAACTGCCATTATTGATGCCAAATGCCAAGAGCGGCCCGCGAAATCTTGCCCCAACCATAGTGTCATCCCCCATAATGAACCCACTGAAGCGATTGCACAAACAACTAACATTACTCCTGCTATCAACAATACAGACTTCTTAAAAAGCTTCTCCGCACTGGCAATATCCACCACAATTAGTGCTGCCAATTTTGGAAACAGGGCGGCAGTTAGTGCCGCAGGCAAGATCAGAAACCTGATCAGAACTTCAAATGGAACAGTGTAATAGGCCACCAAACTAGCGCCAACTACAGATGAAATCACAAACCTGTCCGCCGTCACCATCAATGGACTTATTAGATTCGATAATGTCATCCAAGATCCAAAAGTCAGCAAACCTTTGGCCTCCTCTGGATGCGACTTTGGCGGTATCCAAAAAAACTCTGTTTTCTGATACACCAAATAAACATGCGCTAAGAAAACAATAAACCTTGCCAAGACCAAACTCGCGACCATCCATTGCAGAGCCGGGCCCCAAATTAATACCGTGATAGCGGGCATACCAAAATTTGCAAGCCCCAACAACACCCTCAGTATATTAACCTTCCCAAACTCTTCATAAGCTTCTAGGACACCCCGCAGCCCAGAAGTAAGGGTAGTAAGAGGTATACCTATTGATGCGATGAAGAGAGATACAATGACATCATGCCGTAGTCCAACACTTACACTTAACCAGGTACCCCCTAAAGGTATGGCAGCAACTGCGAGAAGTGCACCTCCAAATAAGCCAGCGACTAAAACCATGATAAGACCAAGATTTATAACTCTTGACACTTCATCGATTGTACCTCTCGCAAGTTTTTGAGCTACGGTTTGCGTTAACGCACGACCGAGACCAAAATCAAACAAGCTAAAATATCCAATCAAGACCCAAACGAGCGTTAAAATCCCAAAGACCTCAACACCCGCTCTATTGAGCAAGAAAGGTATCGTGACTGCTCCTAACAAAAATGGTGCGCCGCTGCCCAACAAATTCCATAACGTATTTTTTCTGAGAGACATTCTAATAACTCATGTGAACCTTTCTCGACTCTGCAATTGACTCAAGGTTGCCGACGCCGGTTGATTATTCCAGTCGCATCGTCGAGTTGGCGGTAAACCGGATGATTTGACGATAACTGCCAAACTGACAGACCTGCCTCGCCGGTAGTAGGTATCTTCCCGCGTTATTCTGACCTTTGAGCTTCCTGCCCAAAAAAGAGCGGACACCATGGAAAGAAAATAAAAAACACGCTACCGCCCCAGGATTTACCGTCGGTTTCCTGAGAACGCCGTGTTCACTAACACACCCGACCAAGGACATTAGGACCGAAGTCACTCACTCGTTGCCGCAATGTCTATAAACTGTAAGCAATTCTGTCGCTGACTTTTGAGAGGTATAGGTTTTCCTAAGCCCGGCCGGTGCTATTTTTAGGCCTACTCGATACCGCAGCCCGCGCCTCATCTCTCACAACCAACCGCCATGTCGGCTGGAAATTCTACCAAACCTTGTGGTTCCCATGCGCAAAGCGTCAACTTTTATGTCTGGTATCAGTCTCACTCCGATCTAGCCGACTTAGCGGATAACGGCAGCCCCAGTCCGGATCGCATGGACACTATCCCCGCTGCTTTTGGTAGCATTCAGGATCGGGTTGAGCCCACGCTACCTCTCAGAACGACCCGGAATGAGCATTTCACTCCCAATATTTCAAACCCTGCTTAGCTTGACCAGAACCAAATGGCGAACCAGCGCGATCATGAAGCCCAGCATGCTGCCCAAGACCAGACCCAGCAGTATAATCAGGCCCTTTTTTGGCTTTGTAGGGCGGTCAGGCTGTTCGATGGGACCGTCCTGGCGGTAGACCGATACGGTGTCTGGGCTTACCTTCAAGTCATTATAAAAGCTTTGCTTGATTTGCAGCGCTCTTAACTTCTCTATAAAAGGATCATCAGATTTACGATTTTGAAGGTTATCAATTTCAGCCTTGAGTGCCTTACTACCCCGCATATAGGTTAGCTGCCCATCCATAGCAGCGGAAACCTCTGCAGAAAGATTGCCAGTAATAATGGGCGGGTTCTGCAGGCCAATCGCCTCAGCAATTGTCAGCGCTTCGCGCAATCGCGTAATGGAGTCTTGGCGAATTCGACTTTCGGTTTCTTGCAGGGTACTGATCTGTTGACCAAAGTTGCGTGCCCGCACTTCCGCTTCACGGGTGGTATTGCTAATCATTTCCTTTTCCGCGGCAGCACCCGCCCTTTCTATAAATGTTTTTATCCAAGCGGTGACTTGGGCAGGGTCCTCGCCCTCAACGATAACGGAATAGCGATCTGGCTGCTCCTTAGTAGGAAAACCGATGGTCAGTGCTCTCAAAAAACTGGAATACAATGCATCCTGCGATCCGCCACGTTCGGACGCAGGTAGTGAAGGCAAATAAACCTCGTTGAAAAAGGACCGACGTAATGATTCACTTTGCAGGTTACGAGTGAAAACCTCATACACATCTTTAATCGTGAAGGGCGTTAGCTCTGCATTCTTGGTTCGGCCATAGTTGAAATCAGCAATACCGTTCAAGGTAGGCGGTTGCAGGTAAACACGCGCTTCGTAAATCGGCTTACTAAAGAAAGCGTACATTGCTGCAGCTAAGGTCACGATCAAGGTGACGCTGATTATCAGAAATTTTTGAGCCCATAACGCCACAATCAATTCAAACAGATTGATCTCATTCGCGCCCTGCATCGTTGCCGGGTTATTCGCCATATCAGGTTTAACCTTTTCAGTTTTTCGGTGGATTGGACGCAAGCTTCTACCTCTTCAGCATCCATTCATATGATTTAGCGAAACGCCATCAGAAGCCGGGAATCAACATCGACATTACCCGTTGAGTATGCTGGTCATTGGGCAAGGATCGATGAACTAGCTTCTCGATACACTGCATACGATCGTAAGCGCCCAGTAAACTTCAACACTGATTTGTATGACTAGCATGCCCCCCAATGTACGGATCCGATGGTTGCCCAGAAACAACGCTCTCATCTCAATGGGAAGGTAAATCCAGCAGTTTCTGCAGATACTGACCATAGCCAGTCTTCTTCAGGGCGTTAGCTTGTGTGCCCAACTGCTCGGCAGTGATCCAACCGTTGTGGTAGGCGATCTCTTCCAGGCAGGCCACTTTCAAGCCTTGGCGCTGCTCGATGGTGTGCACGAAGTGACTGGCTTCCAGCAGCGAATCATGGGTGCCGGTATCCAACCAGGCGAAGCCGCGGCCTAGCATTTCGACATTGAGCGTATTACGCTCTAGGTAGGCACGATTGATGTCAGTGATTTCCAGTTCGCCACGCTCGGACGGCTTGATGCTCTTGGCAATCTCGACAACGTCGTTGTCGTAGAAATACAGACCTGTCACCGCATAGTTGGATTTTGGCTTCAGTGGCTTTTCTTCGATACTCAGCGCCTTGCCCGTTGCATCGAATTCCACAACGCCGAAACGTTCCGGGTCGGACACGTGATAACCAAATACCGTCGCGCCAAGCTCTTGAGTGCTGGCCGAACGCAAATTATCCGAGAAGTGCTGACCGTAAAAGATATTGTCGCCCAGTATCAGGCAGCATGGATCCTTGCCGATAAACTTTTCGCCGATGATAAAGGCTTGTGCCAGACCGTCTGGACTAGGCTGTTCAGCGTAGGTCAGCTTGATGCCGTACAGACTGCCATCGCCCAACAGTTTGCGAAAGCACGGCAGATCTTCCGGAGTGGAGATGATCAGGATTTCACGCATACCCGCGAGCATCAGTACCGACAGCGGATAAAAGATCATCGGCTTGTCGTAGATCGGCAGCATCTGCTTGGACACACCGAGGGTCAAGGGGTGCAAACGAGTGCCCGAGCCGCCCGCGAGGATGATGCCTTTACGATTTGTCGTGGTCATTTATTCAGAACTTCCATTAGCATTCGGGTTACGCCACTTTGCCAATCCGGCAAGTGTAGACAGAAATTGTCACGCAGCTTCCGGGTATTCAAACGCGAATTCAGAGGGCGGCGTGCAGGGGTTGGGTACGCGGTCGTCTCAATCGGATTGATCGCCGCAACGGCGAGTTGCTCACCATTGGCTTTGGCAAAGCCGATCACATGGCTGGCATAGCCGTGCCAGGACACTTCGCCAGCGGACGCCAGGTGATATAGGCCCGCTAATTCAGGGCGCTGCATGACCTGTTGTATGGCCAGTGCAGTCACATCGGCGATCAGGTCTGCACCCGTCGGAGCTCCGATCTGGTCTGCGATAACGCTCAACGTTTCACGATCTTTAGCCAGGCGCAGCATGGTTTTCGCGAAATTGTTGCCCCGAGCGCCATAGACCCAACTGGTGCGGAAGATCAGATGCTTGCACGCCGAGGCGATAATGGCTTGCTCACCAGCCAGCTTGCTGGTGCCGTAATGATTCACGGGCGCCACTGCGTCCGCCTCCTGCCAGGGTGTCGACCCTTGGCCACTGAAGACGTAGTCGGTTGAGTAATGAATCAGCCACGCGTCCAGGGAGGCAGCTTCTTCGGCCATGACTCGGCAGGCGTGGCCGTTTACACGATCGGCCAACTCGGTTTCGGACTCTGCTTTATCGACGGCTGTATAAGCAGCTGCATTGACGATTACGTCAGGCTTTACCTGGCGGATGGTCGAGCGCAAGGCGTCGAGATCAGCCAGGTCGCCACATAAACCATCGACCGTTTGACGATCAAGGGCGATCAGCTCGCCGAGCGGCGCAAGCGAGCGCTGCAACTCCCAACCCACTTGGCCGTTTTTTCCCAGCAGAAGGATTTTCATGCTTTGTTCGAACGATCGGCGTAGTTCTGATCGATCCACTGCTGGTAGCTGCCGCTCTTCACATGGGCAACCCATTCAGTGTTGCTCAGGTACCATTCGACAGTCTTGCGGATGCCGGTTTCGAAGGTTTCTTCCGGTGTCCACCCCAGCTCACGCTGGATTTTACTGGCGTCAATCGCATAACGCTGATCATGGCCCGGGCGATCCTGAACGTAGGTGATCAGGCTGGCGTGTGGACGATGAGCGGAGTCTGGACGCAGTTCGTCCAGCAGCGCACAAAGGGTATGCACCACTTCAATGTTCTGCTTTTCGTTATGACCACCGATGTTGTAAGTCTCGCCGATAACGCCTTCGGTGACGACTTTGTACAGTGCGCGGGCATGGTCTTCGACGTACAGCCAGTCACGGACCTGATTGCCCTTGCCATAGACCGGCAATGGCTTGCCTTCCAGTGCATTGAGAATGATCAGCGGGATCAACTTCTCCGGGAAGTGGCACGGACCGTAGTTGTTCGAGCAATTGGTGACGAGGGTCGGCAGGCCGTAAGTACGACTCCATGCTCGAACCAGGTGATCGGAACTGGCCTTGCTGGCAGAGTATGGCGAACTTGGCTGATAGGGCGTGGTTTCGGTGAAGAGGTCTTCCGGACCTTCAAGGTCTCCGTACACTTCGTCAGTCGAAATATGGTGGAACCGAAAGCCGGCTTTACGCGCATCGTCCAGCGCTGCCCAATAGTGACGGGCCGCTTCCAGCAGAGTGTAAGTGCCGATGATGTTGGTCTGAATGAATTCAGACGGGCCGGAGATCGAGCGGTCGACATGGGACTCTGCAGCCAGATGCATGATGGCATCTGGTTGGTGTTCACGCAGGACTCGGTCGATCTGGTCACGGTCGCAAATGTCGACGCGTTCGAACACATAACGCGAGTTCTGGCTGACCTCGGCCAATGACTCGAGGTTCCCGGCGTAAGTAAGCTTATCGACGTTGACGACGGAGTCAGTAGTGTTGGAGACGATATGTCGGATGACTGCCGAGCCGATAAACCCGGCGCCGCCCGTTACTAGAATTTTCACGCGAAACCATACCCTTTAGTTACTGACAGGACCGGCAACCGAGTTCCGTCTGATCCATGAATGCAAAAGCCATTAAGCCTGCCGAGGCTTCTGACCGTGTCAATCTGAACCGATGTGGGAAAATGCCATTATCGGACAAGCGCAGTATTTTACAGCTTAATGAAGGTTTTACTAATGGATATGGACAAGCTGTGGCTGGAGTCGGCGCGCCTCCCGGTCATGTGGCAATCAGACAAGCCGCTTGCGTGAGGCTCTGGATGTACGCCCCAGAAACCAGCCGAGAATCGGCCCGATTACCATGCCGATCAGCAGCGTAATAACCATGACCAACGATACCGGCAACTGCGGCCCGGCCCAGCCAAGAAACAGCAATGAAACCGATTGCTGATTCTCCAGAACGAACGCCAGAATTGCCAGAACCAGCAACAGGACGAATACAGCGAGCATTACGCGTTTGAAATTACGCATGAACGGATCCTTCAATTGCAGCAGCGACGATCAAAGCCCCTCCTCCTCATCCTCATTCACCCGATCCCTCAGCTCCTTCCCCGGCTTGAAATGCGGAACAAACTTGCCATCCAGGCTCACCGACTGCCCGGTTTTCGGATTACGCCCTACCCGCGGCGCGCGGTAATGCAATGAGAAGCTGCCAAATCCACGGATCTCGATGCGATCACCGGTGGCCAGGCATTGGGACATTTGCTCGAGCATGGTCTTGATGGCCAGCTCCACATCCTTGGATGAGAGCAGCCCTTGATGGGTGACAATTCGTTCGATCAACTCCGACTTCGTCATATTTTTCCCTTCTTTTTCAAGCAGCTAGATCAGCGCTTCAAAGGTTTTAGCACGCCCGGATGGATTTGAACAGCCCGAGTTTTCACATATCTTTACCAGCTGTGAACGACCCCTTTGTGGAACAAGTGGATGCCGATCGCTCCCTTATTGGCTCATCTGCAGATAACCAGCATGGTGCGGGTCAGGTAGCCGGCAGGATTGAAGCCGAAAGGATATTCATCCTCTTCCTTGGCATCATCGGACCTTGTCACGACTTTATAGCCAGCGCCCTTGCACTCCTTGTCCGCTCGTTTGCGGCACTTCTCCCAGCCTGAGCCAAGCCCGGAGCAATCGACCTCGATGCCACTGACCCCGCGTTTTGCGTGTGTCTTGACGTTAGTGGTACAACCCGCCAATGCCAGTACTGCCACTGCGACAATGAGCTTGTTCATTCACTTCCTTATGCCGGACGCGTTGCCCGACTGTCGTTTACTTCAGCTATAGACTAGCTGCAATTAAACGATTGATCCTGTTAAAGAAAGAGACAGCTCGAGGGGACCGCGGTTCATCGCAGGATGCAGGGGAGCGGCAGAAGATCAAAAGATCGTCCGAACGCGGCTCGAGCTTGCGGCAACTCCTACAGCGGTGCGTTCGCCAAATCGCAGGCACAAAAAAGGGCGACCGAAGTCGCCCTTTTTCTATGGTCTGACAGAACTTAGTTCTGTTTTTCCATTTGTGCACGCAACAGGTCGCCCAGAGTGGTAGGACCAGGAGCAGCAGTGTCCGAAGCTGGCTTGTCGCGCAGGCTCTGGATTGCTTCTTTCTCTTCTTCAACGTCTTTCGACTTGATGGAGAGCTGGATTACACGGCTCTTGCGGTCAACGCTGATGATCTTGGCTTCTACTTCTTCGCCTTCTTTCAGAACGTTGCGCGCGTCTTCAACGCGGTCACGGCTGATTTCGGAGGCTTTCAGAGTCGCTTCGATATCGTCGGCCAGAGTGATGATGGCGCCTTTGGCGTCAACTTCTTTCACGATGCCTTTAACGATTGCGCCTTTGTCGTTCTCTTGAACGTACTCGGAGAACGGATCGCTTTCCAGTTGCTTGATACCCAGGGAGATGCGCTCGCGCTCTGGGTCAACAGACAGGATAACGGTGTCCAGCTCGTCGCCCTTCTTGAAGCGGCGTACGGCTTCTTCGCCCACTTCGTTCCAGGAGATGTCGGACAGGTGAACCAGACCGTCGATGCCGCCGTCCAGACCAATGAAGATACCGAAATCGGTGATCGACTTGATGGTGCCGGAGATTTTATCGCCCTTGTTGAACTGGCCAGAGAAATCTTCCCATGGGTTAGATTTGCACTGCTTGATGCCGAGGGAGATACGACGACGCTCTTCGTCGATGTCCAGAACCATGACTTCCACTTCGTCGCCGACTTGTACGACTTTCGAAGGGTGGATGTTCTTGTTGGTCCAGTCCATTTCCGAAACGTGTACCAGGCCTTCAACGCCTTCTTCCAGCTCAGCGAAGCAGCCGTAGTCGGTCAGGTTGGTTACACGAGCGGTAACGCGAGTGCTTTCTGGGTAACGGGCTTTGATAGCAACCCATGGATCTTCGCCCAGTTGCTTGAGGCCCAGGGAAACACGATTGCGTTCGCGATCGTACTTCAGAACCTTGACATCGATCTCGTCGCCAACGTTGACGATTTCGGAAGGATGCTTGATACGCTTCCAAGCCATGTCGGTAATGTGCAGCAGGCCATCGACGCCACCCAGATCGACGAATGCGCCGTAATCGGTGAGGTTTTTGACGATACCTTTGACTTGTTGGCCTTCCTGCAAGGATTCCAGCAGAGCTTCGCGCTCGGCGGAGTTCTCGGCTTCCAGGACGCTACGACGGGAAACGACAACGTTGTTGCGCTTCTGGTCCAGCTTGATGACCTTGAATTCCAGCTCTTTGCCTTCCAGGTGCGTGGTGTCGCGCACAGGACGGACGTCAACCAGAGAACCTGGCAGGAACGCACGGATGCCGTTAACGTCGACTGTGAAGCCGCCTTTAACCTTACCGTTGATAACGCCCTTGACCACTTCTTCGGCTGCGAAGGCTGCTTCCAGAACAATCCAGCATTCAGCGCGCTTGGCTTTTTCACGGGACAGCTTGGTCTCGCCAAAGCCGTCTTCAACCGAGTCCAGAGCAACGTGAACTTCGTCACCGACGTTGATTGTCAGTTCGCCAGCATCGTTGTAGAACTGCTCAAGCGGGATGAGTGCTTCAGACTTCAGGCCAGCGTGAACGGTTACCCAGCGAGCCTGGTAATCGATATCAACGATAACACCGGTGATGATGGAGCCTGCCTGAAGGTTCAGGGTTTTTAGGCTTTCTTCAAAGAGTTCCGCAAAGCTTTCGCTCATTTTAATTCCTGTTGAATAAGGGCGAAGGATACGCCCAGCTCCACATCCCAGACGACGTGGGTTACGTTCATTTAAAGAAGCGACACAGGACTATGACTGGTCCCCTGGGTCGTTTCTTGGTCACCCGGCGATATCGCGAATTGCGATCTCGCTCATGATGCGTTCAAGCACCTGTTCGATGGACAACTCCGTGGAATCCAGCTGTATCGCGTCGGCCGCCGGCTTGAGCGGGGCCACTGCGCGCTGGGTGTCACGCTCATCGCGTGCACGGATCTCATCTAGCAGACTCGACAGACTAACACCATCGACTTTGTCCTTCAACTGCAAGTATCGACGGCGCGCACGCTCTTCGGCACTGGCAGTGAGGAATATCTTCAGCGGAGCGCCGGGAAACACCACCGTGCCCATGTCGCGACCGTCGGCAACCAGGCCCGGGGCTTCCTGGAATGCACGCTGGCGCTGCAGCAGCGCCTCACGCACGGCGGGCAGCGCCGCGACCTGGGAGGCACCCGAACCGATACTCTCGGTGCGGATGACATCGCTGACCTCGTCACCCTCAAGGATGATGCGCTGCAGTTGACCGTCGGTCGCCGCGATGAACTGCACGTCCAGATGAGCGGCGAGTTTCTTGAGCAGCTCTTCATTGGTCAGGTCGACGCCGTGGTTATACGCCGCGAACGCCAGCAGTCGATAAAGCGCACCGGAGTCCAGCAGGTTCCAGCCCAGACGCTTGGCCAGAATCCCGGCGACCGTGCCTTTGCCAGAGCCGCTTGGCCCATCAATGGTGATGACCGGTGCGATGATTTTCACGACTGAGCCTCTTGTGCTACACGGATACCGACCTGCGCGCACAACGCAAGGAAGTTCGGGAACGACGTCGCGACGTTGGCACAGTCATGGATGCGGATCGGCGCAGTGGCGCGCAGCGAGGCCACGCTGAAGGCCATGGCAATCCGGTGATCGCCGTGACCATGCACTTCGCCGCCGCCGATCTGGCCGCCGTCGATGATGATGCCGTCCGGAGTCGGTTCGCATTTGACACCCAGCGCCAGCAAGCCATCGGCCATGACCTGGATCCGGTCCGACTCCTTCACTCGCAGCTCTTCAGCGCCGCGCAGGATAGTCCGCCCTTCGGCACAGGCCGCGGCCACGAACAGCACCGGGAACTCATCGATGGCCAGCGGAACCAGCGCTTCGGGAATCTCGATACCCTTGAGTTTAGCTGCACGTACGCGCAGGTCCGCTACCGGCTCGCCGCCGACTTCACGCTGGTTTTCCAGGGTGATGTCAGCGCCCATCAGACGCAGGATGTCGATCACGCCGGTACGGGTCGGGTTGATGCCGACGTGCTCGAGCACCAGTTCCGAACCTTCGGCGATCGAAGCGGCCACCAGGAAGAACGCGGAAGAGGAAATATCGCCCGGGACTTCAATGTGGGTGGCGGTCAACTTGTGGCCGGACTCGACCGACGCCGTAGCGCCGTTGACGCTGACCGGGTAGCCGAAGCCACGCAGCATGCGCTCGGTGTGGTCGCGGGTCGGTGCAGGCTCGGTGACGGTGGTCTTGCCTTCGGCGTACAAACCCGCCAGCAGCAGGCAGGATTTCACCTGGGCGCTGGCCATCGGCATGGTGTAGGTCAGGCCCTTGAGCTTGTTGCCGCCCCGAATGGTCATCGGTGGACGACCTTCGGCGGCGGTCTCGATCACGGCGCCCATTTCACGCAGCGGATTGGCCACGCGATTCATCGGGCGCTTGGACAGCGATGCGTCACCGGTCAGGGTGCTGTCGAAGTCCTGTGCAGCCAACAGGCCAGACAGCAGGCGCATCGAGGTGCCGGAGTTGCCCAGGTAGATCGGGCCCGGCGCTGGTTTCAGACCGTGCAGGCCGACGCCGTGAATGGTCACGCGACCGTGGTGCGGACCTTCGATCACCACCCCCATGTCGCGGAAGGCTTGCAAGGTCGCCAGGGCGTCTTCGCCCTCGAGGAAGCCTTCGACTTCGGTGACGCCGTCGGCCAGGGAGCCCAGCATGATCGAGCGGTGGGAAATCGATTTATCGCCCGGTACACGAATCCGCCCAGTCAGGCGGCCACCAGGTTGTGCCAGGAAAATCAGGTCGTTGGAATTCATAGCGTCCACATAAGCCCGGCGGGCCAGGATTTTACTGAAATGTTCGCGGGCAACCCGGGCGCGCGTGAACACGCCCAACAATTGGTGCCCATCCCCTGCATCGACCGCGTCGCGCAAGGCGTCGAGGTCGCTGCGAAATGTATCGAGTGTGCGCAGGACAGCTTCGCGGTTGGCGAGGAAGATGTCGTGCCACATGACCGGGTCGCTCCCCGCGATTCTTGTGAAATCGCGGAAACCGCCGGCAGCGTAACGGAAGATCTCAAGGTTTTCATTGCGCTTGGCCAATGAATCGACCAGGCCGAACGCCAACAAGTGCGGCAAATGGCTGGTTGCCGCCAACACTTCGTCGTGACGCTCGACCTGCATGTGCTCGACATCGGCGCCCAGTTCGCGCCACAGGCGGTCGACCACGGCCAAGGCTGCCGGATCGGTTTGATCCAGCGGGGTCAGTATCACTTTATGGCGGCGGAACAGGTCGGCATTGGAGGCTTCCACCCCGCTCTGCTCGGAACCGGCAATCGGATGGCCCGGCACAAAACGCGCCGGCATGCCACCGAACGCGGCGGTTGCCGCACGCACGACGTTGCCCTTGGCGCTGCCGACGTCGGTCAGAATCGCTTGCCCCAGGTTCATGCCGGCCAGGCGGCCGAGCATTTTTTCCATGGCGAGGATCGGCACGGCCAGTTGAATCACGTCGGCGCCCTGGCAAGCGGCGGCCAGGTCTTCTTCGCAACGGTCCACCACGCCCAACTCGACTGCCAGCTTGCGCGACTGCGGGTCGAGATCGACCCCGACCACTTCGCGGCACAGGCCGCTAGCACGCAAGCCCTTGGCAAACGAGCCGCCGATCAAGCCCAGACCGACCACCACCAGGCGCCCGATCACAGGTGTAGTAGAGTGCAGCGCCGTAACATCAACCACGGGCCAGGACCTTGGTCAGCGCCTCGAGGAAGCGGCTGTTTTCCGCCGGCAGGCCGATGGTGACGCGCAGGTGGTTTGGCAGGCCGTAGTTGGCCACCGGACGCACGATCACGCCTTCGCGCAGCAGGCCCTGGAAGACCGGTGCCGCGACACGACCCAGATCGACGCAGATGAAGTTGCCTTTGGATGGAATCCAGCTCAGCCCCAGCTCCCGGAAACCTGCTTCCAGCTGTTGCATGCCGGACTCGTTCAGGCGACGGCTTTCGGCCAGGTAATCGGTGTCTTGCAACGCAGCGCACGCCGCAGCCAGGGCCAGGCTATTGACGTTGAACGGCTGACGCACGCGATTCAGCACGTCCGCGACCACTGCGGTAGACAAGCCATAACCGACCCGCAACGCCGCCAGGCCATAGGCCTTGGAGAAGGTGCGCGAGACCAGCAGGTTCGGGTACGCCGCCAGGTAGTCCAGGCCATCCGGCAAGTCACCGCCCTCGGCGTATTCGATGTAGGCCTCGTCCAGCACTACCAGCACGTGCTCCGGCACATCCTGCAGGAACTCGTCCAGCGCCTCGGCACCGAACCAGGTCCCGGTCGGGTTGTTCGGATTGGCGATGAACACCACGCGGGTATCGGCATCGATCGCGGCCAGCATGGCCGACAGGTCATGACCCCAGTCTTTGGCCGGGATAACCCGCGCGTCAGCCCCAACGGCCTGGGTCACGATCGGGTAGACCGCGAACGCGTGCTCGCTGAACACTGCGTTCAGGCCCGGCGCCAGATAGGCACGCGCGACCAGCTCGAGAATGTCGTTGGAACCGTTGCCCAGGGTCACCTGGTTCAGCTCGACGCGGCACTGATCGGCCAGCAGGGTCTTGAGCGCAAAACCATTGCCGTCCGGATAGCGGGTCAGCTCGGCCAATGCTTCGCGAATCGCCGCCAGAGCCTTGGGACTGGCGCCCAGCGGGTTTTCGTTGCTCGCCAGCTTGACGATGCTGGCCGGATCGATGTCCAGCTCGCGCGCCAGTTCGTCCACGGGCTTGCCCGGAACGTAAGGCGAAAGTTGTTGCACGCCCGGCTGTGCCAGAGCGAGGAAGTCGCCACTCATTTGCTACCCCTTATAGAACTGCTTTCGGGTAGGAACCGAGCACCTTGAGTGCCACTGCTTCCTGACTGATCTTTTCCAGCACACCTTTTACCAGCGGATCGCGGTGGTGGCCGACGAAATCGATGAAGAACACGTAGGTCCATTTACCGCTGCGCGACGGACGGGTCTCGATGCGCGTCAGGTCGATGCCGTTATCGTGGAACGGCACCAGCAACTCGTGCAGCGCGCCAGGCTTGTTGCTCATGGACACGATGATCGAAGTCTTGTCGTCGCCGGTCGGCGGCACTTCCTGGCTGCCGATCATCAGGAATCGCGTGGAGTTGTCCGGGCGATCCTCGATTTTCTCCGCCAGACGGGTCAGCCCGTACAAACCTGCCGCCATGTCGCCGGCAATCGCCGCCGAGTTCCACTCGCCCTTGACCCGCTTGGCCGCCTCGGCGTTGCTGGACACCGCCACGCGCTCGACATTCGGGTAATGGGCGTCCAGCCACTTGCGGCACTGGGCCAGGGACTGGGCGTGGGAATAGATGCGGCTGATGCTGTCGGTCTTGGTGTTTTCACCGACCAACAGGTGGTGGTGAATCCGCAGCTCGACTTCGCCACAGATCACCATGTCGTGCTCTAGGAAGCTGTCGAGGGTGTGGTTGACCGCGCCTTCGGTGGAGTTTTCCACCGGGACCACGCCAAAGTTCACCGCGCCGGCCGCGACTTCACGGAACACTTCGTCGATGGCGGCCATCGGCTTGCTGATCACCGCGTGACCGAAGTGTTTCATGGCCGCCGCCTGGGTGAAGGTCCCCTCAGGGCCGAGGTAAGCCACTTTCAGCGGCTGCTCGAGAGCCAGGCACGAGGACATGATTTCGCGGAACAGCCGCGCCATCTCTTCGTTGCCCAGCGGCCCCTGGTTGCGCTCCATCACGCGCTTGAGCACCTGAGCTTCACGCTCGGGACGATAGAACACCGGCACTTCGCCTTCGGCCAGCGAGGCCATCTTTACCCGGGCAACTTCCTGGGCGCAGCGTGCGCGCTCACTGATCAGTTCCAGGACTTTTTCGTCCAGGGCATCAATGCGCAGGCGCAGTGCCTTGAGTTCTTGCTCAGACATTAGCCGTGTTCCTTCTCGAACTCTGCCATGTACGAAACCAGTGCGTTGACCGCAACGATATCGACGGCGTTATAGATGGAGGCACGCATGCCGCCCACGGAACGGTGACCCTTGAGGTTCAGCAGCCCACGCTCGTCGGCGCCGGCCAGGAACGGCTTGTCCAGACGGTCGTCCGCCAGGCGGAACGGCACGTTCATCCACGAGCGGTCCGACTTGTTGATCGGGTTGCTGTACAGGCCGCTGGCGTCGATGAAATCGTACAGCGTGCGCTGTTTCACGTCGTTGAGCTTGCCGATGGCTTCGACGCCACCCTGCTCTTTCAGCCACTCGAACACCAGGCCCGACAGGTACCAGGCCAGGGTTGGCGGAGTGTTGTACATCGAGCCGTTATCGGCCGCGACCTTGTAGTTGAGCATGGTCGGGCACAGCGAACGGGCGCGACCCAGCAGGTCTTCGCGGATAATGGTGACGACCAGGCCGCTCGGGCCGATGTTCTTCTGGGCGCCGGCGTAGATCATGCCGAAGCGCGAAATGTCCATCGGACGCGAGAGGATGTCCGAGGACATGTCGGCCACCAGCGGAACGTCACCGGTTTGCGGGATCCACTGGAATTCCAGGCCGCCGATGGTTTCGTTCGGTGCGTAGTGAACGTAGGCCGCGTCTTTGGACAGGTTCCACTCGTTCTGACCGGGGATGGCGAAATAGTCATAAGGCTTGGCGGTAGCGGCAACGTTGACGTGGCCGTAGCGCGACGCTTCTTCGATGGCTTTCTGCGACCAGATACCGGTGTCGATATAGTCGGCGGTGCCGCTTTCCGGCAACAGGTTCAGAGGAATCTGCGCGAATTGCTGACTGGCGCCGCCCTGCAGGAACAGCACTTTATAGTTCGAGGGGATATTCAGCAGATCACGCAGATCCTGCTCGGCCTTGGTGGCGATGGACACGAACTCATCGCTGCGATGGCTCATTTCCATGACCGACAGGCCCTTGCCGTGCCAATCAAGGAGTTCACCCTGGGCGCGCTGCAGGACAGCTTCGGGAAGCGCCGCAGGACCGGCGCAGAAGTTATAGGCTCTCTTGCTCACATCCAATCTCGCTCTGATTTGGTGGTAACACTGTAGGAGCGAGCTTGCTCGCGAAAAACCTGAGAGCGCAAGGGTGCACCAGACGCCCTGCGTTATCGTTGACGACCATCGCGAGCAAGCTCGCTCCTACATGGGATTTCAGTATTTCCAAAGGGACAAACAACAAGGGGGCGAATTTTCATCCGCCCCCTGTTTGCCCGCTTACTCTTGTGGTTCTTCGTCAGCGGCGGCGTCGAGTTGCTGGTCTTCGGCAACGTCGTCGATCACGACTTCACCGTCGAACACTGCACCTTCTTCGCCCTCTTCGCCTTCCAGCTCTTCGCCTTCGACTTCCGACGGCTCCTGAACCCGCTCCAGGCCCACCAGCGTTTCATCGCTGGCCAGCTTGATCAGGGTCACGCCCTGGGTATTACGACCCAGGCTGGAGACTTCGTCGACACGGGTACGTACCAGGGTGCCCTGGTCGGAGATCAGCATGATCTCTTCACCGTCCTGCACCTGAACCGCGCCGACCAGACGGCCGTTACGCTCGTTGCTGACCATGGCGATAACGCCCTGACCGCCACGCTTGTACTCGGGGAACTCGGTGATCGCCGTGCGCTTGCCGAAACCACGGGCCGAAGCCGTGAGGATCTCGCTACCTTCTTCCGGAATCAGCATGGAGATCAGCTTCTGCCCTTCCGGCAGACGCATACCACGCACACCGCGGGCGGTACGGCCCATGGCGCGAACTTCGGATTCCTTGAAACGAGTCACTTTACCGCCGTCGGAGAACAGCATGATTTCCTGCTCGCCGTCAGTCACGGCTGCGGAAATCAGAATGTCGCCCTCGTCCAGCTCCAGCGCGATCAGACCGACGCTGCGCTGACGGCTGAAAGCCACCAGCGGCGTCTTCTTGACCGTACCGTTAGCGGTCGACATGAAGATGAACGGCGCCTTCTTACGGTCAGCTGCCTTGATACGAGCACGACGCTCTTCGTCGGTTTCGTTGCTGTTTTCGATTTCTTCTACATCAGCCTCGGCGCCTTCGGCTTCTTCTTCGTCAGCCTGCCGCTTCATGGCTTCCAGATCGACCGGCAGCATGGTGGTGATGTATTCACCCTCGCTCAATGGCAAGAGGTTGACCAGCGGACGACCGCGGGCAGCGCGGGACGCTTCCGGAATCTCGTAGGTCTTGAGCCAGTACACCTTGCCTTTGCTGGAGAACAGCAGCAGCGTGGTGTGGCTGTTGGCGACCAGCAGGTGAGCGATGTAGTCCTCATCCTTGACGCCGGTGGCCGATTTGCCTTTACCGCCACGACGCTGGGCCTGGTACGCAGCCAACGGCTGGGTCTTGGCATAGCCACTGTGGGAAATGGTCACGACGCGCTCTTCTTCCGGGATCATGTCACCCAGGGTCAGGTCGAGACGGGCATCGAGAATCTCGGTGCGACGCACGTCGCCGTATTCGGCGCGGATCACTTCCAGCTCTTCGCGGATCACTTCCATCAGGCGCGTGGCGCTGCTGAGGATGCGGATCAGTTCGCCGATCTGGTTGAGGATCTCTTGATACTCGGCCAGCAGCTTTTCGTGTTCCAGGCCGGTCAGGCGGTGCAGACGCAGTTCCAGAATGGCTTGCGCCTGTTCCGGCGACAGGAAGTACTTACCTTCGCGCAGGCCGTATTGCGGGTCCAGGGTCTCCGGACGGCACGAGTCGGCACCGGCGCGCTCGACCATCGCGACCACGGCGGACGATTCCCACGCGGTCTTGATCAGCGCTTCCTTGGCTTCCGACGGCGTCGGCGAGGCCTTGATCAGGGCGATGACCGGGTCGATGTTCGACAGGGCAACCGCTTGACCTTCCAGGATGTGACCCCGTTCGCGGGCTTTACGCAGCTCGAACACGGTCCGGCGGGTAACCACTTCGCGACGGTGACGAACGAAGGCTTCCAGCAGGTCCTTGAGATTGAGGATCCGCGGACGGCCGTCGATCAGCGCGACGATGTTGATACCGAACACCGCTTGCAGCTGGGTCTGGGCGTAGAGGTTGTTGAGGATCACCTCTGGCACTTCGCCGCGACGCAGCTCGATCACGACGCGCATACCGTCCTTGTCGGACTCGTCGCGCAGTTCGGTGATGCCCTCGAGCTTCTTCTCTTTGACCAGCTCGGCGATCTTCTCGATCAGGCGGGCCTTGTTCAGCTGGTAAGGCAGTTCGGTGATGACGATCTGTTGACGGCCGCCGACCTTGTCGATGTCTTCGATCATCGAGCGGGCGCGCATGTAAATGCGCCCGCGACCGGTGCGGTAGGCTTCGATGATGCCGGCGCGACCGTTGATGATCGCGGCGGTCGGGAAGTCCGGACCGGGGATGTAGTGCATCAGCTCATCGATGGTCAACTCGGGGTTGTCGATGAGCGCCAGGCAACCGTCGATGACTTCACCGAGGTTGTGCGGCGGGATGTTGGTCGCCATGCCCACGGCGATACCGCTGGAGCCGTTGACCAGCAGGTTGGGGATACGGGTCGGCATGACCGCCGGGATCATTTCGGTGCCGTCGTAGTTCGGCACCCAGTCCACGGTTTCTTTATGCAGGTCGGCCAGCAGCTCGTGCGCCAGCTTGGTCATGCGCACTTCGGTGTATCGCATGGCCGCGGCGTTGTCGCCGTCCACCGAACCGAAGTTGCCCTGGCCGTCTACCAGCAGGTAGCGCAGGGAGAATGGCTGCGCCATCCGGACGATGGTGTCGTACACCGCGGTATCACCGTGCGGGTGATACTTACCGATCACGTCACCGACAACACGGGCAGATTTCTTGTACGGCTTGTTGAAGTCGTTGCCCAGCTCGCTCATCGCGAACAGCACACGCCGGTGCACGGGCTTCAAGCCATCGCGCGCATCCGGCAGTGCCCGCCCGACAATTACGCTCATTGCGTAGTCGAGGTAGGACTGCTTCAGCTCGTCTTCGATATTGACCGGGAGGATTTCTTTGGCCAGTTCGCCCATGAGAAGCCTGATTCCTTTTTCTGGTGAAACTTCGTCACATCCATATGGGACGAACGAAGCTCGCCGCTGCAGGCTGAGTGCCGTGCAACGACTTACGACAAATCAACGAGTTATGCCATGGATCTGCGCAGTGAAGACAACCCCGCGGGACTGCCTCGGAAAACGCCGGATGTTATCACAAGAGCCGCCACGCACCTATCCCCCTGATGCGCATGGAGCATAGTTAGTTGACCGATGACAGGCTTGAAGGGGACGAGAGAGGCTTAGAGAGTCGTTGAATGCAGATTTCAGGCTTGATTGAGGCTTGTTTGTTGACTTTCAGGGCCTCTTCGCGAGCAGGCTCGCTCCCACACTGGATCGCTGTTGTGCCGGTAATTGCGCAAACACCCCGATCAACTGTGGGAGCGAGCCTGCTCGCGAAGGCGATTTATCAGGCACCACAGACCATCAATGCAACCGCTTGCGACACATCAACTGCGCCATTTTCGCCGTATCCGGACGCTCGACAATGCCCTTTTCCGTGACGATCACATCGATCAGGTCTGCCGGCGTCACGTCAAACACCGGGTTGAACGCGGCGACATCGGCCCCGACCCGCGTACCGCCGACCTCCAGCAGCTCGCGGCCGTCACGCTCTTCGATCGGAATGTCATCGCCGCTGGCCAGGTTCATGTCGATGGTCGAACTCGGCGCCACGACCATGAAGCGCACGCCGTGGTGCATGGCGTTCACCGCCAATTGATAGGTGCCGATCTTGTTGGCCACGTCGCCATTGGCGCTGATGCGGTCGGCCCCCACGATCACCCAGGTAATGCCCTTGGTTTTCATGATGTGGGCAGCGGCCGAGTCGGCATTGAGCGTGACCGGAATGCCCTCGTTGGCCAATTCCCACGCGGTCAGGCGCGAACCTTGCAGCCAGGGCCGGGTTTCGCAGGCGTATACCCGTTCGACCATGCCTTCAATGAACGCCCCGCGAATAACCCCCAGCGCCGTGCCGAAGCCGCCGGTGGCCAGGGCTCCGGTGTTGCAATGGGTCAGGAACGCCTGGGCATTGCCCTGGTGCTTGCGAATCAGGTCCACCCCCAGCTGCGCCATGGTCAGGTTGGCTTCGCGATCACTGTCATGAATGGCAATGGCTTCCGCTTCCAGCACCGCCAGCGGATCGGCGTGATGCTTGAGACGCCCAAGCCGTTCGCGCATGCGGCCCAGGGCCCAGAACAGATTGACGGCGGTGGGACGGGCATCGGCGAGCAGCGCGAAATCCTCTTCCAGCGCCGCCCGCCAGTCCCCGCCTTCGGCAAACCGGGCACGCGCCGCCAACACCACGCCATAAGCGGCACTGATGCCAATGGCCGGTGCGCCGCGCACGACCATCGAGCGAATGGCCTCGGCCACACCCGCGGCGCCGGTATAGCCGATCCATGTTTCCTCGAACGGCAAAATACGTTGATCCAGCAGATACAGGGCGCCATCACGCCAATCGATGGCCTTCACCTTCTCCGCAGCCAACAATCGATCGCGCATTCCCCACCCCGCACTCAGACACAAAAGCCGCCGATTATAGCGATCCCCCCGTGAACACGCTCGGGTATACTTCGCCATCCTTTATAAAAGCACTGGAACCCATCCTCGATGCCGAACACTGCCGTTGCGCTCGACCTGCTATTACTGCCGACCTGGCTGGTACCCGTCGAACCCGCTGGTGTTGTCCTCAAGGAGCACGCTCTGGGCATCCGCGACGGGCGCATCGTCTTTATCGGCCCGCGCGCCGCGGCACTGAAGCTTGAGGCAAGCGAAATCCGTGAATTGCCGGACATGCTGCTCTGCCCTGGCCTGATCAATGCTCACGGGCATGCCGCAATGACGCTGTTCCGCGGCCTGGCGGACGATCTGCCGCTGATGGCCTGGCTGGAACAGCACATTTGGCCGGCCGAAGCCAAATGGGTAGACGAAACCTTCGTTCGCGACGGCACCGACCTGGCGATCGCCGAGCAGATCAAAGGCGGCATCACGTGCTTCTCCGACATGTATTTCTTCCCGAAGATTGCCAGCGGGTGCATCCATGAGAGCGGCATTCGCGGGCAAATCGCCATTCCGATCCTCGACTTTCCGATCCCGGGCGCCAGCACGGCGGACGACGCCATTCGCCAGGGCGTCGAACTGTTCAACGATCTCAAGCACCACGAGCGTATCAAAATTACCTTCGGCCCCCATGCACCCTACACCGTGGGCGACGAAAACCTGGAAAAAATCCGGGTGATCGCCGAAGAACTGGACGCCTCGATTCACATGCATGTCCACGAAACCGCCTTCGAAGTGCAGCAGTCGGTCGAGCAATACGGCGAACGCCCGTTGGCCCGCCTCGGGCGCCTGGGCCTGCTGGGGCCGCGCTTCCAGGCGGTCCACATGACGCAGATCAGCGATGAGGACCTGGTGTTGCTGGTAGAAAGCAATACCAGCGTAATCCATTGCCCGGAATCGAACCTTAAGCTGGCCAGCGGCTTCTGCCCGGTGGAACGTTTGTGGCAGGCCGGCGTCAATGTCGCCATCGGCACCGATGGCGCGGCGAGCAACAATGACCTCGACCTGCTCGGCGAAACCCGCACCGCGGCCTTGCTGGCCAAGGCCGTCGCCGGCTCCGCCACCGCGCTGGACGCCCATCGCGCGCTGCGCATGGCCACCCTCAACGGCGCCCGCGCGCTGGGGATCGAAGCCGAGGTTGGCTCGCTGGAAGTCGGCAAAGCCGCGGACATCGTCGCATTCGACCTTTCCGGCCTGGCGCAGCAACCGGTCTACGACCCGGTTTCGCAGCTTATATACGCCACTGGCCGGGACTGCGTGAAACACCTATGGGTTGCCGGCAAGCAATTGCTCGACGACCGCCGCCTGACCCGCCTGGATGAAGACCAGCTTTGTGCCACCGCCAAGGCCTGGGGCCAGCGCATCAGCGGCCGTACCGAATCGTAAGCCCCCGGTCGGGGCAACAGGATTTTTCAAGTTTCAGAGGACTTAAGCATGAGTAACGTCGACTACGCCGAAATCGCCAAATTCGAAGCCCTGGCCCATCGCTGGTGGGACCGTGAAAGCGAATTCAAACCGCTGCACGACATCAACCCGCTGCGGGTCAACTGGATTGACGAACGGGTCCACCTGGCCGGCAAGAAAGTCCTCGACGTCGGCTGCGGTGGCGGCATTCTCAGCGAAGCCATGGCCCAGCGCGGCGCCACCGTGATGGGTATCGACATGGGCGAAGCGCCGCTGGCGGTCGCGCAACTGCATCAGCTGGAGTCGGGCGTGAGTGTCGAATACCGGCAGATCACCGCCGAAGCCCTGGCCGAAGAGATGCCCGAGCAGTTCGACGTGGTCACTTGCCTGGAAATGCTCGAGCACGTGCCGGATCCCTCCTCGGTGATCCGCGCCTGCTTCCGCATGGTCAAGCCCGGTGGCCAGGTGTTCTTCTCCACCATCAACCGCAACCCGAAGGCGTACCTGTTCGCCATCGTCGGCGCCGAATACATCATGAAGCTGCTGCCGCGCGGCACCCACGACTTCAAGAAATTCATTCGCCCCTCCGAGCTGGGTGCCTGGAGCCGCATGGCCGGGCTGACCGTCAAGGACATCATCGGCCTGACCTACAATCCGCTGACCAAACACTACAAGCTCGCGTCCGACGTGGACGTCAACTACATGATCCAGACCCTGCGGGAGGAGTAAGCCGATGCGTATCAGAGCAGTCCTTTTCGACATGGACGGCACCCTGCTCGACACCGCGCCGGACTTCATTGCCATCTGCCAGGCGATGCGTGCCGACCGCGGCTTGCCGCCGATCAACGATAAACAGATTCGCGACGAAATCTCCGGTGGCGCCAAGGCGATGGTCGCCGCGACTTTCGCCATGGACCCGCAATCGCCGGAATTCGAGGCATTGCGCCTGGAGTTCCTCGAGCGTTACCTCGTGGGTTGCGCCATTCACAGCAAATTGTTCGACGGCATGGGCGAACTGCTGGCCGATATCGAGAAAGCCAATCTGGTCTGGGGCGTGGTCACCAACAAGCCACTGCGGTTCGCCGAGCCGATCATGCAGGGGCTGGGGCTGGCCGAGCGCTCGGCGCTGCTGATTTGCCCGGACCATGTAAAGAACAGCAAGCCGGACCCGGAGCCGTTGATCCTCGCCTGCAAGATGCTCGACCTGGACCCGGCCAGCGTACTGTTCGTGGGTGATGACCTGCGCGATATCGAATCCGGTCGCGATGCGGGCACCAGGACTGCGGCGGTGACCTTTGGCTACATCCATCCGAACGATAACCCGCGACACTGGGGCGCGGATGTGGTGGTGGATCATCCGCTGGAGTTGCGCAAAGTGCTTGATAGCGCCCTTTGTGGCTGCTGAGCCTGCCCCCTGTAGGAGCGAGCTTGCTCGCGAAAAACCCGAGAACGCCGCGGGCTGTCTGGCTTGACGCGTTATCGTTGACGACCATCGCGAGCAAGCTCGCTCCTACAGGGACCGTGTAACGGCGGCCATTTCTATTTTTAGAGGTTTTTATGTTTGATTATTCCGCCCGCCCCGAACTGCTCAAGGACCGGGTCATCCTGGTCACCGGTGCCGGTCGTGGTATCGGCGCCGCCGCGGCGAAAACCTACGCCGCCCACGGCGCCATCGTGCTGCTGCTGGGCAAGACCGAAGCCAATCTGACTCAGGTCTACGACGAAATTGAAGCCGCCGGTCATCCACAGCCCGCAGTGATCCCGTTCAACCTGGAAACCGCCCTGCCCCATCAATACGATGAGCTGGCAGCGATGATCGAAACCGAATTCGGCCACCTCGACGGCCTGCTGCACAACGCGTCGATTATCGGCCCGCGCACACCGATCGAGCAGCTGTCCGGTGAAAACTTCATGCGCGTCATGCACGTCAACGTCAACGCGGTGTTCATGCTCACCAGTACGCTGCTGCCGCTGCTCAAGCTGTCCCAGGACGCCTCGGTGGTGTTCACGTCCAGCAGCGTCGGCCGCAAGGGGCGTGCGTATTGGGGTGCGTACGGGGTTTCCAAATTTGCCACCGAAGGCTTGATGCAAACCCTGGCCGATGAAGTCGATACCGTGGCACCGGTGCGCGCCAACAGCATCAACCCCGGCGCCACCCGCACCAGCATGCGTGCCCAGGCCTACCCCGGGGAAAACCCGCTAAACAATCCGACGCCGGAGGAGATCATGCCGGTCTATCTCTACCTGATGGGCCCGGACAGCACCGGCATCAACGGCCAGGCGTTCAACGCCCAGTAACACCGTGCGTCGCTTTTTCGCCGCGACAGTCTCCTTGTCGTGGCGTTTGAAACACCCCCGCAACTACAGCGGATTGCGGGTCAAACAACCGCCATCGCGCGCCACCCCCTCCAGGAGAACTCTCAAGCCATTGAATTATAACGTTATAATCTAGTGGAACATTCTTGCATGACTTTCGCTCTAAATCTGCTTAGACACGCAGTGTGAAAGCAGACGGGACGTCGATAGTTACTTTATCTTCGGCAAAGCGGATTAGACTTGTAGGAGATGTCCTACGGGACTGATGGATCAGTATGACGCGCAGCCCAAAGCCGCTCTCACCCAGCCTGTACGACGGTCTTACTGCTCAGGGGCGCACGCCATATGAAACCACCTTCCCAGACCAACGCAATTGACTTCGATCGCGCCAAATTGCAACGCCTGGGCTTTGGTCAACAGCCCCCCCGTCCAGAGAGGTCGGTCAGCCCTGCGCAAATGCGCCAGCAGCTGAGCCATCTGCTGCAAACCAGTCTTGAGCCGCAACGCATCCTCGGGCTGTTTTTTCGCGAGATCCAGCGAATGGTCCCACTGGACGCCTTGAGTTACGAGCACAAGGCCAGCGACTTGCGCCTGGAGTTCGGCGAGCGCGCCGCTCATGCGATCAGCTACAGCCTCAGCCATGAGGGCGAGCACCTGGGGCAGCTGGTATTCCGCCGCAAGCAGCCATTCAACGACCAGGAACAAGGCCACCTCGAGTCGATCCTGTCGGCATTGTTGTATCCGATGCGCAATACCCTGCTCTACCGCGCCGCTACCCAAAGCGCCTTGCGTGATCCGCTCACGGACACCGGCAATCGCATCGCGATGGACCAGACCCTGCAACGGGAAATCGAGATGTCGCGCCAGCACCTGCAACCCTTGTCGCTGTTGATGCTGGACATCGATCACTTCAAACACGTCAATGACAACCACGGGCACAGCGCTGGCGATGAGGTGCTGAAGGCGGTTGCCGGCTCGATCAAGCACCAGTTGCGCAACGTGGACATGGTGTTCCGCTTTGGTGGCGAAGAGTTCCTGATTCTGCTTTCCAACACCGGCCGGGAGGCGGCAGCCATGATCGGCGAGCGCTTGCGATTTGCCGCGCAGACGCAGGATTTCGCCGCCGACGGCAAGTCGATCGAACTGACAATCAGCCTCGGCTGTTCGACCCTGTTGCCCGGCGAGTCCGCCGATAGCTTGCTGCGACGGGCCGATAGCGCCCTGTATGTGGCCAAGCGCGCAGGTCGCAACCGGTTGGCGATGGCGGGGTAAAGGCCGCCAGGGCGACCCGCGCTGGCTGAGTGGCGCTAACGGACAGCGCCGCGCAACTCGCCCACCAACCCTTGCAACCTGGCCGGTTCGGCCGCCTCTACCGTCACCGCAGGGCCCGCCACCAGGGTCACTCGCGACCACAGCCGACGAAACACCCCCTTGTCCGGATCGCGACTGAAAAAACTGCCCCACAACCCCTGCAATGCCAGCGGAATCACCGGCACCGGTGTCTCTTCAAGAATCCGCGTCAGCCCGCCCCTGAATTCATTGATCTCGCCATCGGCAGTCAGTTTGCCTTCAGGGAAGATGCACACCAGCTCACCGTCCTTCAGATACTGAGCAATGCGCGTGAAGGCTTTTTCGTAAATCTGGATATCTTCCTGACGCCCCGCGATTGGAATCGTCCCCGCTGTGCGAAAGATGAAATTCAGCACCGGCAGGTTGTAGATCTTGTAGTACATCACAAAGCGAATCGGCCGACGCACCGCACCACCGATCAGTAACGCATCGACGAAAGACACATGATTGCAGACCAGCAACGCCGCGCCCTCATCGGGAATCAGTTGCAGATTGCGATGCTCCACGCGGTACATGGAATGGCTGAGCAGCCAGATCATGAAGCGCATGCTGAACTCGGGGACAATCTTGAAGATGTAGGCGTTGACACCGATGTTCAGCAGCGACACCACCAGGAACAGCTGCGGGATCGACAGCTGGACCAGGCTCAGCAAGACGATCGAGACAATCGCCGAGACCACCATGAACAGCGCATTGAGAATGTTGTTGGCTGCAATCACCCGCGCCCGCTCGTTCTCGGGAGTGCGTGACTGGATCAGCGCGTACAGCGGCACTATATAGAAACCGCCGAACATCCCCAGGCCAAGAATATCGATCAACACCAGCCAGGTATGGCCAAACCCGAGGATCTCGACCCAGCCATGGCCGTCGACGCTGCCGGGGATGCCGCCGGAATGCCACCACAACAGTAACCCGAACACCGTCAGCCCGAACGAGCCGAACGGCACCAAGCCGATTTCGACTTTGCGCCCGGACAGTTTCTCGCAGAGCATCGAGCCGAGCGCGATACCGACCGAGAACACCGTGAGAATCAGCGTTACCACGGTTTCGTCGCCGTGCATCCACTCCTTGGCGTAGGCGGGGATCTGTGTCAGATAAATCGCCCCGACAAACCAGAACCATGAGTTGCCGACAATCGATCGCGACACGGCCGGGGTTTGGCCCAGACCCAGCTTCAGGGTGGCCCAGGATTGACTGAAAATGTTCCAGTTCAGGCGCATTTGCGGTGAGGCGGCCGCGGCACGAGGGATGCTGCGGCTGGCCAGGTAACCGATGACCGCAGTGCCAATGATCGCCGTGGAAACGATGGGCGCGTAATGACTGGACGACATCATGATCCCGGCGCCGATGGTTCCGGCGAGGATCGCCAGGAAGGTGCCCATTTCCACCAGACCGTTGCCGCCCACCAGCTCTTCTTCGTGCAAGGCCTGGGGCAGGATCGAGTATTTTACCGGGCCGAACAACGCCGAGTGAGTACCCATGGCAAACAGCGCCACCAGCATCAGCGGCAGGTGATCGAACATGAAACCGACCGCTCCGACCGCCATGATGGCGATTTCCCCGAGCTTGATCAGACGGATCAACGCGTCCTTGGCGAATTTTTCGCCGAACTGTCCGGCCAGCGCCGAGAACAGAAAGAACGGCAGGATGAACAGCAGTGCACACAGGTTGACCCAGATCGAGCGATCACCGTCGATCGTCAGCTTGTACAGAATGGCGAGGATCAACGACTGCTTGAAGATGTTGTCGTTGAACGCACCCAGCGACTGCGTGATGAAAAACGGCAGGAAGCGCCGGGTGCGAAGCAAGGTGAACTGTGAGGGATGACTCATCTTCCGTGTCCCTGATTTTGGTAGAGAGTGGCGTGGATACGTTGATTGGAATGCCGAACGTCGATCCAGGCCACACATTACCTAATCCTGGGCGGTTATTTCTTTAATCCTGTAATGCAAGGCGAGACAAATAGCTCTCCCCTCCATGCCCCCTGTACCGTCCGTTTGCCGACGATCAGCCACATCACCACCAGCAACACCACCAGCACACAGCCGAAGAGACTGAAAAAGGACAGGTTCAACACACTGGCCAGCTTCAAGGTTGTCAGGGCGTACACGCCCAAGGGGAAGGTAAACCCCCACCAGCCGAGGTTGAACGGAATCCCGGCGCGCAGGTAGCGCACGGTGATCAGCAGCGCGATCAGCATCCACCACAGGCCAAATCCCCACAGCGTGATCCCGGCCACCAGGCCCAACCCGGCGGCGATTTCACCGACCCCAGGCAAACCGTTGGCGGCGAAGATCGCCGGCGCGTCGGCGCCCAGCAGCAACATGCCCAGCGCACCGGTGCCGATCGGACCGAGCGCCAGCCAACTCGAGGCGGCCATGTTTTCGTGGGGTAGTTTATGCAAGGCCATGCGCAACAGCAAAATGGTCAGGATGCTGAATGCCACCGGCAGGGAAAAGGCCCAGAGCACGTAGCTGGCGACCAACACCACTAATTGCGAATGGGCATCCGCCAGGTGCGGCGCCAACAGCCCGCCACTGGCGGCGGCGACTTCGGCGGCCACCACCGGCAACAACCATACTGCCGTCATCTGATCGATGCTGTGCTCCTGGCGGGTGAACATCAGGTACGGGATGAGCACGCCACAGGCCACGGACATCGCCACGTCCAGCCACCACAGTATTTCGGCAACAGCGATCACGCCATCGCCCCAGCGCGACAGACCGAACACCAGAAAACCATTGATGATGGTCGCCAGGCCCATCGGGATGGTGCCGAAGAACATCGACACGGTTGAATGACCGAAAATCCGCCGCGCCTCATCAAAAAACAGCAGCCAACGTGCGGCGTATAGCGCTGAGAAGACCACGAACAGTACGATATTGAACAGCCAGAGGGCTTCAGCGATCCCCTGCACGCCGGGACTCGCACCAGGCCATTGCGCCAGGGCCAATGCCAGCACACCGGTGCCCATGGTGGCGGCGAACCAGTTCGGGGTGAACTGGCGGATCACTTCACGCGGGTGCTGCAAATGACCGAAAGGTTTGAAACCGGCTGTAGCGGTGTTGGGGTATGTCATGGCGAACTCCTGTCCTCTTGTTGAGGTGGAATTCATCGTAGAACCAAATCGAATATCTATATAACGGGTAATATCTCTAACTGTTATCTACTTCATAGATATTGCGATCACCCGACATCGGTGCTACAGACCTTGACTGACCGCTGATGCATCAACCCCAGCAACGCCACCAGCGATAGCACGATCAATACCGCGCCATACCCGTCGGTGGTTGCCACCAGGCCGAACGTCCGTGTCAGGTTTCCCGCCAGCAACGACGGCAAACAGAACGCCAGATAACTGAGCACATAATACGCCGACATCAACCCGGCCCGCTCGTGGGGCAGCGCCAGCGGCACCAGACTGCGCACCGCCCCCAGGAACCCGGCGCCGAATCCGCAACCGGCCACCAGAGTGCCGAGGAAAAACAAGGGCAGGCTGGCACCGTGCGCCCCCAGCAAAATCAATACGACACCCGCTGGCAGCAATGTGCCCCCCAACAGCAGCGCCCTGGCGGCGGGCCGATTGCGCAGGGTAAAGATCATCGACGCACCTGTCAGGGTCAAGACCGCCACTGTCGCGCCGCCAATCAGGTTCGAGTCCGAGCCGGTGGCCGTGCGCACCAACGAAGGTGCCAGCGATGCATAAAAACCGCCGAGCGCCCAGGTCGCGATATTGAGCGGCAACACCCGCCACAAGGTGGACCGTGCCTGGATCGGTACATGCAGGGTCGGCCGCAGCGCCCCCCAGGCCCCCGCTTGTGGACTGACCGTTTCAGGCAGGCGCCAGACGTACAGCCCCTGCATCACGAACAGCGCAAGCAACACCCAATAGGTCAGTTGCAACGGCAAGGGCGCAAACTCGGCCAACAACCCGCAGCCCATGGCTCCGACCGCCATGCCCAGCAACGGCGCGAGACTGTTGATCAGTGGTCCTTGCTGACGATCGGTATCGAGCAATGCGGCACTCAAAACCGCGGTGGCCATCCCCGTCGCAAATCCCTGGAGCACCCGCGCACTGATCAACCACGCCACACTGTCGGCATTGATAAACAGCAGCATCGCGAGCATGTTCAGCAATACAGCGGTGAAAATCACCGGTTTGCGGCCCAGGTAATCCGAAAGGGAACCGACCGTCAGCAGCGCCACCAGCAAGCTGATGGCGTATACACCGAAAATGACGGTCAGGGTCGCTGCCGAGAACTGCAGGTGTTCCTGATACAGGTGATACAAGGGCGTCGGGGCAGTGGAAGCGGCGAGAAAGCTGAGCAAGGTGATCGCCAGGAACCACAGGCTTGCACGGCTGGAAGCAGAACTGTTCGACTTTGAAGAAAGCATTGCACACTCCGCAAAAGCTAATTTTTTGCTTTTGCGGAGTGTGCTACTGGCGAACGCTTAAAGCAAATTCTTTGTGTTAAGGTCCGATGCATGGCTATTAAAGAAGGTTTACGCCCCGGTGGCCGTAGCGCCCGGGTGCAAGAGTCGATTCATTCGGCCGTCCGTGACCTGCTCCAGGAGCAGGAGCGCTCTACCCTGACCGTCCCGCAAATCGCCGCTCGCGCGGGGGTCACGCCGTCGACCATTTACCGGCGCTGGGGAGACTTGTCGGCGCTGCTGGCCGATGTCGCCCTCGCCCGCATGCGCCCGGACAATGAACCGGCCAACACCGGCAGCCTACGTGGCGACGTGATGGCCTGGGCAGAGCAGTATCTGGACGAGATGAGCTCGCAACCCGGTCGCAACATGTTGCGCGATGTGCAAAGCAGCACGCTGCCGATCTATTGCGCATCCATCATTGGCGCGCAGTTGCAGACGATTCTGGATCGTTATCCCGCTCAGCCGAAGCCGAGCGTCGATCGATTGATCAACCTGGTGGCGGCGCCTACGGTGTTTCGCATCCTGTTTTCAGAAGCGCCGCTGGAGGTTGGGGAGTTGCATCGGTTGATCGAGATGGCGTTGGGTCAGTGAAACCGCCTTCGCGAGCAGGCTCGCTCCCACAGGGATCTTCGGTGTGCACACTATTTGCCACTCACAGAGAACCCTGTGGGAGCGAGCCTGCTCGCGAAGAGGCCCGAACAGACACCGAAGATCTGGGTGCCCCCCGCGACACCCCGCCACGCCACGACCTTGGTCGACACTGACTAACGCCGGCGCTCGTGCGAGACTGTCTCACCGGGCGGGAGTCCCGGGCGTCTTTTGTCCGGAGTTACCATGTCGCTGTCCAGCGGGCTGATCGCCACCGTCGCCCTGGCCTATATGGCCATCCTGTTCGCCATCGCCTTCTACGGTGACCGGCGCAGCGCGCCCTTGCCGCCGCGCGTGCGTGCCTGGGTGTACAGCCTGTCACTGGCGGTCTATTGCACCAGCTGGACCTTCTTCGGCGCCGTGGGCCAGGCCGCCGAACAACTCTGGTCATTCCTGCCGATCTATCTCGGGCCGATCCTGCTGCTGGTCTGCGCGCCGTGGGTCCTGCAAAAAATGGTGATGATCAGCAAGCAGGAGAACATCACCTCCATCGCCGACTTCATCGCCGCGCGCTATGGCAAGTCCCAGGCGCTGGCGGTGGTGGTGGCGCTGATCTGCCTGGTCGGGGTACTGCCTTATATCGCGTTACAGCTCAAGGGCATCGTGCTCGGGGTGAATCTGCTGATCGGCGCGGGCGCGGACGCCACGGGCACTCGCGCCCAGGATACGGCGCTGGTCGTGTCGCTGGTGCTGGCGCTGTTTACCATTGTCTTTGGTACCCGCAACCTCGACGCCACGGAACACCACCGCGGCATGGTGCTGGCGATTGCGTTCGAATCCCTGGTCAAACTCTTCGCGTTTCTTGCGGTCGGCGCGTTCGTGACCTACGGCCTCTATGACGGTCCCGGCGACCTGTTCGATCAGGCCATGCTCGCCCCACGCCTGGAGGAATACTGGAAGGAAACCATCAACTGGCCGTCCATGGTCGTCCAGACCGGCGTGGCAATGATGGCGATCATCTGCCTGCCCCGCCAGTTCCATGTAACCGTGGTGGAAAACATCGACCCTCAGGATCTACGGGTGGCCAAATGGGTGTTCCCGGCTTACCTGGCGCTGGCGGCGTTGTTTGTGGTCCCGATCGCCCTCGCCGGCCAGATGCTTCTGCCCAGCTCGGTCTTGCCGGATTCTTTTGTCATCAGCCTGCCCCTGGCGCAGTCTCATCCGGCCTTGGCATTGCTGGCGTTTATCGGGGGTGCCTCGGCGGCGACCGGCATGGTGATCGTCGCCAGCGTGGCGCTGTCGACCATGGTCTCCAACGACATGCTGCTGCCGTGGTTGCTGCGACGCAACAACGCCGAGCGGCCGTTCGAAGTGTTCCGCCAGTGGATGCTCTCGGTGCGCCGGGTCACCATCGTGGTGATCCTGCTGTTGGCCTACGTCAGCTATCGCCTGCTGGGCTCGACCGCAAGCCTGGCAACCATCGGCCAGATTGCCTTCGCCGCCGTGACCCAACTGGCCCCGGCCATGCTCGGCGCCTTGTACTGGAAACAGGCCAACCGTCGGGGGGTATTCGCCGGTCTCGCCGCTGGGACGTTCCTCTGGTTCTACACCCTGATCCTGCCGATCGCCGCCCACAGCCTGGGGTGGTCCTTGAGCAGCTTCCCGGGCCTGACCTGGCTGCACAGCAACCCGCTGCACCTGCCGATCACCCCGCTGACCCAAGGCGTGGTGCTGTCCCTGGCGGGCAACTTCACCCTGTTTGCCTGGGTGTCGGTGCTATCGCGCACCCGGGTGTCGGAACACTGGCAGGCCGGTCGCTTCATCGGTCAGGAAATCAGCGCCCGTCCCAGCTCCCGCTCCATGCTGGCGGTACAGATCAACGATTTGCTGCAATTGGCGGCCCGTTTCGTCGGTGAAGAACGCGCCCGTCAGAGTTTCATCCGTTTCGCCTACCGCCAGGGCAAAGGCTTCAACCCGAACCAGAACGCCGACGGCGAATGGATCGCCCACACCGAGCGCCTGCTGGCCGGTGTGCTCGGCGCGTCCTCGACTCGCGCGGTGGTGAAGGCGGCCATCGAAGGTCGGGAGATGCAACTCGAGGATGTCGTGCGAATCGCCGACGAAGCCTCGGAAGTGCTGCAATTCAACCGAGCCCTGCTGCAAGGCGCGATCGAGAACATCACCCAGGGCATCAGCGTGGTCGACCAGTCACTCCGGCTGGTGGCGTGGAACCGGCGTTACCTGGAGTTGTTCAACTATCCGGACGGCTTGATCAGCGTCGGGCGACCGATTGCCGACATCATTCGCTACAACGCCGAACGCGGGCTGTGCGGCCCCGGCGAAGCGGAAGTGCACGTCGCCCGCCGCCTGCACTGGATGCGCCAAGGCCGCGCCCATACTTCGGAAAGACTGTTCCCCAATGGCCGGGTGATCGAGCTGATCGGCAACCCGATGCCGGGCGGTGGTTTCGTCATGAGCTTCACCGACATCACCGCGTTCCGCGAGGCCGAACAGGCGCTGACCGAAGCCAACGAAGGCCTGGAGCGACGGGTCACCGAGCGGACCCACGAACTCTCGCAGCTCAACGTGGCCCTGACCGAAGCCAAGGGCACCGCCGAGTCGGCCAACCAGTCGAAAACCCGGTTCCTGGCCGCGGTCAGCCATGACCTGATGCAACCGCTGAACGCGGCGCGGCTATTCTCCGCCGCCCTGACTCACCAGGACGACGGCTTGTCCAGCGAGGCGCAGAAACTGGTGCATCACCTGGACACCTCGCTGCGCTCGGCCGAGGACCTGATCAGCGACTTGCTGGACATATCCCGCCTGGAAAACGGCAAGATCAACAAGGATCCCAAGCCATTCGTGCTCAATGAGTTGTTCGATGTCCTCAGTGCCGAATTCCAGGCGCTGGCCCGAGACCAGGGGCTGAAATTCCGGGTCAGGGGCAGTACGTTGCGGGTCGACAGCGACAGCAAACTGTTGCGGCGGATCTTGCAGAACTTCCTCACCAACGCTTTCCGCTACGGTAAAGGGCCGGTGCTGTTGGGGGTTCGGCGGCGCAAGGGCGAATTGTGCCTGGAGGTCTGGGACCGTGGCCCGGGCATTCCGGAAGATAAGCAACGGGTGATTTTCGAGGAATTCAAACGTCTCGACAGCCACCAGACCCGCGCCGAGAAAGGCCTCGGGCTGGGCCTGGCGATTGCTGACGGCTTGTGTCGCGTGTTGGGCCATACCCTGCAGGTTCGCTCCTGGCCCGGGCGCGGCAGCGTGTTCAGCGTCAGCGTGCCATTGGCCCGGGCACAAACCGCGACGCCGGCCAAGGTCGTCGAACTCAACGGCAAACCGTTGAGCGGCGCGCAGGTACTGTGTATCGATAACGAAGACAGCATCCTGATTGGCATGAACAGCCTGTTGACACGCTGGGGTTGCCAGGTCTGGACCGCACGCAACCGCGACGAATGCGCGGCGTTGCTCAGCGACGGGATGCGTCCGCAACTGGCGCTGGTGGATTACCACCTGGACCATGGCGAGACCGGGACCGAGCTGATGGCCTGGCTGCGGACGCGATTGGGCGAACCGGTGCCGGGCGTGGTGATCAGTGCGGACGGGCGCCCCGAGATGGTGGCGCAGGTGCATGCGGCCGGGCTGGATTACCTGGCCAAACCGGTGAAACCGGCGGCGTTGCGGGCGTTGTTGAGTCGGCATTTGCCGTTGTAGGGTGGCAGAGATCGTTCCCACGCTCTGCGTGGGAATGCCGCCACGGACGCTCCGCGTCCGCTTCAGCAGCTGTGACGCAGAGCGTCACGGGATGCATTCCCACGCAGAGCATGGGAACGATCATCTACTCCGGCAACTCGGCCAAACCATCCACATCCGTCATCGCCCGCTCCAGCAGGTCCGCCGGCAGGCTCTTGCTCGCCCGCGCGCCCAGCAACTTGAGCTGCTCACTGCGACTGACCAGGTTGCCACGCCCTTCCGTCAGCTTGTTGCGCGCGGAGCTATAGGCCTTGTCCAGTTGTTGCAAGCGATTGCCGACCTCATCCAGATCCTGGATGAACAGCACGAACTTGTCGTACAGCCACCCGGCTCGCTCGGCGATTTCCCTGGCGTTCTGGCTTTGCCGCTCTTGTTTCCACAGGCTGTCGATGACACGCAACGTCGCCAGCAGCGTCGTCGGGCTGACGATCACGATATTGCGGTCGAAAGCCTCCTGGAACAGCGTCGGCTCAGCCTGCAGCGCGGCGGAAAACGCCGCTTCGATCGGGACGAAGAGCAAGACGAAATCCAGGCTGTGCAAACCGTCGAGCCGCTTATAGTCCTTGCCGGACAAGCCTTTGACGTGATTGCGCAGCGACAGCACGTGTTGCTTGATCGCGATCTGGCCGATGGCATCGTCTTCGGCCGCCACGAATTGCTGATAGGCCGTCAGGCTGACTTTGGAGTCGACCACCACCTGCTTGTCGCCCGGCAGATAAATGATCACGTCCGGCTGGAATCGCTCACCGTCCGGGCCCTTGAGATTGACCTGGGTCTGGTATTCGCGCCCCTTCTCCAGGCCCGCATGTTCCAGCACCCGCTCCAGAATCAATTCACCCCAGTTGCCCTGGGTTTTCTGGCCTTTCAAGGCCCGGGTCAGGTTGGTTGCTTCATCGCTCAGGCGCAGGTTCAACTGCTGCAACCGCTCCAGCTCCTTGGCCAGGGAGAAACGCTCCCGGGCTTCGGCCTGATAACTTTCCTCGACGCGTTTTTCGAAGGACTGGATGCGTTCCTTCAAAGGATCGAGCAACTGCCCCAGGCGCTGCTGACTGGTTTCGGCAAAACGCTGCTCACGCTCGTCGAAGATTTTGCCGGCCAGCTCCGCAAACTGCGCGCGTAGCTCGTCTCGCGAGCCCTGCAGGTCACTGAGACGCTGCTGATGGCTTTCCTGCTGCTCACGCAGTTCGGCGTGGAGCGAGGCGGCCTGGGCGTCCAGACGACGCAACTCGGCTTCTTTGCCGGCGCGCTCCAGGTTCCACGCGTGAGCGGCATCGCGGGCGTCGTCGCGCTCGATCTGCAGCAGTTCGACTTCACGGCGCACCGCGGCCAGGTCCGCTTGCCGGGCCGTGTTGGCCTGGCCCAGATCGGCGATTTCATCGCGGCAGGCTTCGAGTTGGGCGTTCAGTCCATCCTGAGCCAGATGGGCGGTGGTCAGGCGCTCTTCCAGCAACGCCACCTGCGACTGCATCGCGCTCGCCCGGCGCTGTAATTGCCAAGCCAATACCAGCAACGGCAGCGCAGCACCCGCCAGACCGAGTAACGCGCTGGTCAAGTCCATAGCCATAGCCAATCCTGCCCATTCGATAAAACTTGAAGGTTAACCAAGGCGTCAGGTCTTGGACAGCTCAGTCTTCGATCAGACCCAGTTCCTGCTGGGCGCGTCGATCCCCTGCCCGCGCAGCCTGGCGCAGCAGGTCCTGACCGATTCGGCGATCCCGGGCATTGCCGCACTCGCGGCACATCAGCTGACCGAGCCGACTTTGCGCGGCGACGACGCCTTCACGGGCCGGTTGCTTGAGCAAACGTCCGGCGAAGTGTTTGACGTTGGTGTTTTCACCCAGACGCGGGCTGTCCAGCAACCACTCGGCCACACGCATCGAAAAACGCTTGGGCGGAGTAACAGGGGCGGGTGTGGAAGTGACTGAGATTGATACTGAGCGAAACTTCATAAAGCACTGTGGGACAGATCGGAAGGCGCGCCACTCTACTCTTTTTTTCTTACAGGTAAAGCCTAAAAAAACCCGGCACGCCCGTCCTAGAGCAAGCGCTCGGGACAATCCACAGAAGCTGTGGATAACTCAGTGGACAACCTCCCTTTAACTCTCGCAAAGCCCTATGGAATGGGGCTCGCAGTCAAACTGACGATTTTTTCACCAGTAAAAAAAAGCGATGTTTTTCATTGACTTAAATTTCGGATACAGGCACCCACCCGGGTTGAAGGCTAGATGACAGTGGGGTGACAGCCCGCGCAACTAATGTGCACAAGTACCTTTCGGGCAGTTATATCGGGACGTTTTTTCGGAGCATTTTCGTGTCGGTCCTGGGGATAAACCCTGGCAAAACCCCTGATCCAGCCCAGTGCGAACTCGACGAATATCGACGACCGAATATCGGAATCTGTGCTACCACAGCGCGAAAACGCCGGTCTTGAGCTATCCAAGACGCCCGACGCGCGAGGCGGAAAATGCGAGGGCAGGCATCTTTTTTGCCAGAACCCTTCCCTTTGCCCAATCATTGCGTTACTATCCGCGGCGTTAGTACCAAGCTGAAAGTCAATTCTGGTCGAACAAATCCCCCCGGTCAGCCTTCCCCAAGGAAGCCTCCACCGAAAAAGCGGGATCGACCACCTCGATGGTTTCCAGGTAAACCTTGCGTCAACACAGCCTTTGAATCGAAAGCAAAGGGTGTTGCGAAGATCACTTACTCTGACCGAACCAGCCTGCAAATTGATCAGGATCTTCACCCCGGGCCCAGAACCTTTGCCCTTGATGTGTTGCCTGCCCTCCTAAGTACCTACCTGCCAGCCCAAGCGCGCCAATTATCAGCGCTTCAAACTGGCTGCTTTGTTCCAGTCGGGTTCTTCGTTCGACCAACGGTGGTCGTCGTCACTGGAACGTTTTAATTTTGCACGGCTCTTATCCGTGTCGCTTGTAGGAACACCCAATGACTATGTCTACTCAAATCCACACCCAGGATGCTATCCGCACCCTGACCAACGCTTTTGCACCGATGAACTGCCTGATCATGGCCGCCCGCAAAGGCTGCTTCAGCTTTACCCTGGTCAACGAACACGGCATCGCCCGTCACAGCGAACGCCTGTACCCCGATCAATACTCCAGCGCCGAGCCGCTGCAGGCCGTGATCGAGCGTACCCGTCAGGCACTGGTTGCCTGATACGCCAGCAAGACTGAAAACCGTAAAAGCCTCGCTCAAAAAAGCGGGGCTTTTTATTGCCCGATGTTTCCCATTGCCTCGCCACTGCCTAAGCACTAACCGATATAAAGGTTATAACTCGAAGCCGGAAATATTTTAAAAACAGTCCTTTACGGCGCGAATATGACACTACACTTCAACTCAAGCGGCCTGTTCCGCTTCCGGCGAGCCTGAGCCGATCCACTGCTGCCAAGGCCCCTTCAGGACTCGCCGACTACTTCGCGTTTCGAGGGTGTTATGGGTATCGCTGCCAGCGAACTGTGCCGTTATGTGATCCGTCCGACCTTGATTTACCTCGGGCGCCATAGCGCAACTGCCGAATCCCTGCTGCTGGGCATTGCCGCCAGCCAGTCTGCCCTTGGTTCCGCCCTGCATGACCGCCGTGGACACGGCCTGTACCGAATTGCCGAACTCCGCCACCAGGCGCTCTGGGACCACTACCTGGCACTGGACCCGGAGCGTGCCAGCCTGGTTCGCGGCCTGGCCAGCCAGCATGCATTCCTCAGTAGCCCGCACCTCGAATTGACCGTCAACCTGCGTTACGCCACCGCCATCGCCTGGCTGCTGGTAGAAGAACAGAATACCCCGCTCCCCGAAGCCGCAGACGACCTGATGGGAATGGCCCGAATCTGGCGCCAGACCTTCCAGCCTCAAGGACGCCTGCGTGACTTCACCTTCGCCTGGCAAACCTGTGTTTCACCGCTGAATCAGGTCGCCTGCTGACCCTCCTTTTCGAAAGATCGCGCAACATGTCGCGAATCTGGTCGGATTGTCCTACAAAACCGCTCTAAATCAAGCGATACAGCCTATAGCGCCCGAACGAAATTCTTGGTAATTTTCGCCCCGGTGATCACCAGGAGTTCTAATAATGAAAAAAGTAATGCTCAAAACCACCATTAGCCTCGCCGTTGCCTTGGCATCCACCCAGATCTTTGCAAGTGGCTTTGCCCTCAACGAACAAAGCATCAGCGGGATGGGTACAGGTTTTGCCGGGCGATCTTCTTCTGCCGACGACGCATCCACCATTTTTGGCAACCCTGCCGGCATGTCTCGCCTCAAACGCGAACAAGTGACCGGCGGTGTTGCATTTATCGATGCACACACTGACATCAGTGATGCCAGCTCCCGTCCGAACGGTGGCACCAACAAAGGTGACATGGTCCCTTTCATGGGTGTACCCATGGGCTACTACGTAAAGCCAATCGATGACCAGTGGGCATTCGGCATCGGCGTGTACGCTCCATTCGGCCTGGTGACCGATTACGAGAACGGCTTTGCCGGCCGTTACTTCGGCAGCAAGAGCGAAGTCAAGATCGTCACCCTCCAGCCAACCGTCAGCTACGCCTTCAACGACAAGGTTTCCATCGGTTTCGGCCCGACCATCAACCGCATCGACGGCAAGCTGGAATCGAACCTGTCGCTGAACCCGGCCGCGCCGGACGGCGAAGTCAAGATCAAGGGTGACGATACCGCGCTGGGCTACAACGTTGGTATCCTGGTTCAAGCCACCGACAGCACCAGCGTCGGCATGACCTATCACTCGAAAGTGAAGTACAAGCTGGATGGTGATACCAAGGTCAACTACGGCCTCCTCGGCGCCCTGGGTCAGAACCCGAACCAGAAGTTCGACGCTTCGCTGGACATCACTACGCCTGAATCGGTCGACTTCTCGGTTACCCACAAACTGGACGACCAGTGGACCCTCTACGCAGGCAGCACCTGGACTCGCTGGAGTCGCCTGAAAGAAATCTCCGTCGAGAACGAAGGCGTTCCCGCCGCTCTGGCCGCACGCGGCTTCGGCACCATCACCGAAGAGCAGAACTGGCACGACACCTGGGCTCACGCTATTGGCGCGTCGTACCAGCTGAACAAGCAATGGGTACTGCGTACCGGTCTGTCCGTTGACCAGGCGCCGACCAACAACGAAAACCGCTCCCCACGCATCCCGACTGGCGATCGCACAATCTTCAGCCTCGGTGCCGGCTGGAGCCCGACCGATGACCTGACCATCGATGTGGCGTATTCGTACCTGCATGAAGAGTCGGTCAAGGTCAACGACAACAACGGCCGCCAAGCCTACGACGCCAAGTATGAAAACTATGCGAATGGTTTCGGTGTAGGCGCGACCTACCGTTTCTGATGATTCACGGCGAGCCTGAACCCCTCGCCGCCTGAATTGAAAAAGCCCCGCGCTCTTGAACAGAGGCGGGGCTTTTTATCGGACTATGATTGCTCCCCCTGTAGGAGCTGGCTTGCCAGCGAAGGCGATATTCCATCCAACATTAATGGTGACTGATACATCGCTTTCGCTGGCAAGCCAGCTCCTACAAGGGGTGTCGATCAGGGTTGCGAAGCCAGGGCTTTCTCCACGGCTTCGATGAATTCGGGATCGTCGGGCTTGGTCAGGCTGGAGAAATCGGCGATCACCTTGCCCTGGCGATCGACCACGTACTTATAGAAATTCCACTTCGGCGCACTGCTCTGCCTGGCCAGGACCTTGAACAGGTGAGTGGCGTCGTCACCACGGACTTTCTGCGGCTCGGTCATGGTGAAGGTCACGCCGTAATTCGCGTAACAGACCTTGGCGGTCTCGGCACCATCCTTCGATTCCTGCTTGAAGTCATGGGATGGAACGCCGATCACCTCCAGCCCTTGATCCTTGTACCGCTGATTCAGCGCTTCAAGGCTTTTGAATTGCGGGGCGAAGCCACAGAAGCTGGCCGTATTGACCACCACCAGCGGCTTGCCGGCAAAGCGCTGGCACAGGTCGATGGTTTCCTTGGCGCGCAACTTGGGTAACGACCCCTGCAACAGATCGGGGCATTCTGCCGCGTGAGCCAATCCGGTAAAGGCTACCACTAACGCGGGAACTGCAAGCCAGCGCATCAGCATGTCGGTGCATCCTTGAGGAGAGTCGTCAGTCACGACGTTACTCGCCCTCACAGCCTGCTAGCAAGCACCCATGCCCAACTGCATCAAGGCCAGCCCGCCCTGATGCCAGCCCCACCACGCCAAGGCCAGCAGCGAGGCGCAGACAGCCGTCAGCGCAATCCGCGGCCAGAGGCTGTTCATATCGCACTCATCCGGCTTTGCAGGCGTGCCACCGGCTGCTCACGCACCGGCCAGTTCAGGGCGGCGGCCAACAGGCTCAAGAGAATCGCTACCTGCCAGATCAAGTCGTAACTCCCGGTTCGGTCATACACCACCCCGCCCAACCAGCCGCCGAGGAATGATCCGAGCTGATGGAACAGGAACACAATCCCGCCGAGCATGGACAGGTTTCGTACGCCGAACAAGGTCGCGACCGTGCCGTTGGTCAAGGGCACGGTCGACAGCCACAGGAAACCCATCGCCATGCCAAACAGATAGGCGCTGGTCGTCGTCACCGGCGCCCACAAGAACAACCCGATGACTACCGCCCGCAGCAAGTAAAGACCGGTGAGCAAACGCGGCTTGGACATCCGCCCGCCGAGCCAGCCCGCCGTGTAGGTACCGAATATATTGAACAGCCCGATCAACGCCAGCACCGTGGTACCGACGGTGGCCGGAAGATGCTGGTCCACCAGATAAGCCGGCAAGTGCACGCCGATGAACACCACCTGGAAGCCGCAGACAAAAAAGCCGAACGCCAGCAGCCAGAAGCCCGAGTGGGAGCAGGCTTCGTGCAGCGCTTCGGACAGGGTTTGCTCATGGCCGAGGACCGGCAGGGGTTTGTCCTTGAGCATGCTCACCAGCGGCACGATCAGCGCCACCAGCAGGCCCAGTACCAGCAACGCCACGGACCAGCCCAGCCAGCCGATCAAGCCCAGCGTGCCGGGCAACATGGCGAACTGGCCGAAAGAACCGGCGGCACTGGCGATGCCCATGCCCATGCTGCGTTTCTCCGGCGGCACCGCGCGCCCCACCACGCCGAGGATCACCGAGAACGAGGTGCCCGACAGACCAATACCGATCAATAGACCGGCACTGAGCGACAAGGTCACCGCCGAGTCGGACAGGCCCATGAACACTAGGCCCAAGGCGTAGAGGACACCGCCGATGGCGACCACTTTCGCCGCACCGAAGCGGTCGGCCAGGGCGCCGGTGAACGGTTGCGCCAAGCCCCAGATCAGGTTCTGCAAGGCAATGGCGAAGGCAAATGTCTGACGCCCCCAGCCGAACTCGGCACTCATCGGCGCCAGAAACAGCCCGAAGCCATGCCGTACGCCCAGAGACAACGCGAGAATCAGCGCACTCCCCAACAGCACCCATCCGCACGTACGCCACATCGATGTCATTTTTGTTCCCCAGTTGCGGGTATATACCCGCTTATAATCGGAAAAACCGGCTTCAAGCCAGTTCGTCCAACAGCTTCAATAAGGTTTCGCGTTTTTCGGCGCCCAGCCGATCAACCAGGCGCTGTTGCGCCGCCTCCCAGGCGGGCAACGCCGCTGTCAGGCGTTCCGCGCCGGCCTCGGTGAGCTTGACGATGCGATTACGCATGTCTGCGCCTTCGACCAGCATGACCAGCCCTTCGCCCTCCAGCACCCGCAGATTGCGTCCCAGGGTGCTGCGATCCAGCCCCATGGCCTCGGCCAGGGTGGAAATACTCGGTTGATCCAGGCGTTGCAGATTGCACAGTAAAGAATACTGGGCAACGTTGATCCCGAAGCCGTCGAGAGCGCCGTCGTAGTGCCTGCTGACGCCACGGGCGGCGCGACGCAGGTTGATGCATAAACATTGGGAGTCGAGCATGGTGCGTGTATATACCCGCGGTTAAATGAAAGCAAATTTTTTAGACATTACACCGCCTGTAGGAGCCAGGCTTGCCGGCGAAGAACGATGACGCGGGGCGATAGATACACCGCGGCGCCTGGTTCGCTGTAGGAGCCAGGCTTGCCGGCGAAGAACGATGACGCGGTGCGATAGATACACCGCGGCGCCCTGGTTCGCTGTAGGAGCCAGGCTTGCCGGCGAAGAACGATGACGCGGGGCGATAGATACACCGCGGCGCCTGGTTCGCGGGCAAGCCTCGCTCCTACAGGATTACCGCGAGGCCTACGATCACTATCATTTCCAGCAACTCCAGCAACGCTCCCGCCGTATCGCCCGTCGTCCCGCCCAATCGCCGCAGCATTGCGTGCCGCAACCAGGCAAATACCAGCGCTGCCAGCACCACGGCCAAAACCCCACCGAGACCCGCCACCAGTACACAGGCCACCACACTGACCGCCAACACCTGCATACCCGCCAGACGCGGCAAATGGTCAGCCAGTGCCTGCCCCAAACCGCCGGGACGCACATAAGGCGTGGTCAGGAACAAACCCAGCATCGCGCCACGGCCGATCAATGGAACGATGATCAGCACAACGCTGTGTGGCTGCTCGATCAACGCCAGCAACGCAGCGAATTTGAGCAGCAGCACCAGCACCAGCGTCACCACCGCGATCGGCCCGCTGCGAGGGTCTTTCATGATCGTCAGCGTGCACTCACGGTCGCCATACCCGCCGAGCCAGGCATCGGCGCTGTCGGCCAGGCCATCGAGATGCAACCCGCCGCTGAGCAACACCCACGCTGTCAACAACAACGCCGCGTGCAGCAACAAAGGCGTGCCTAGCAAGAGCCAGTTCAGCGCCCACAGAATCACGCCGATCAGTAAACCGACCAGCGGATAAAACAGCAGCGAGCGCCCCACTTCCTGTGGCGTAGGCATGCCCGGCAGACGAATCGGCAGACTGCTCAGGAACTGCAGGGCAATCCAGAACGGCAGCATGTTCAGCTCGCTTCCGTCAACAAGCCGTCAGCCCCGATGGCCAGCGAGAACAACGCACCATGACCGACTTCGACATTGAGCAACTGTTCACGCGGCAATCCCCGCGCCCGGGCCAGCAACAAACGCATCACACCGCCATGGCTGATCAGCAAGACCCGCTGCCCCGCGCAGGTTGCCTGCAAACGCTCGACCGCGGCCAACACCCGCGTCGAAAAATCCTCGACCCGCTCTCCCTCAGGCGGCGTAAACGCATAGGGATCGGCCCAGAACAAACCCAACGCCTGGGCATCGGTCTCCATCAGCGTCGCGGCGCTCTGCCCTTCCCAGGCCCCGAAATGCAACTCCTGAAGATCTTTATCCAATTGCACGGGCAGACCCAGTTGTGCTCCGAGCTCTTCGGCGAACCGTGAGCAGCGTTGCAGAGGTGAGCTGACCAGGCGATCCCAAGGCCCTTGCTCGACGACCGCCGCGCGCATCTGCGCCCAGCCTTTATCGGTCAGCGCATCGTCGAGGCTGCCGCGCAGGCCACCGCCGAGTTCGGTTTCGCCGTGGCGCAAGAGATCAAGGTGCAAGGTCATGCCGGACGATCCGCTACCGCGGCTTCGGCAAAGGTCGCCATCTGCCCGTGAAGATCGCAGGCCAGGCGCAGCAACGGCACCGCCAACGCGGCGCCGCTGCCCTCACCCAGGCGCAGCCCCAGGTCCAGCAGGGGGTCGGCGTTCAGGGTTTCCAGCACATGGCGATGACCCGGCTCGGCACCGCGATGGCCGAACAACAGCCATTCGCGGCAATCCGGGTTCAGGCGCACCGCGACCAGCGCGGCAACACTGCAGATGAACCCGTCCACCAGCACCGCGACACCTTCCTGGGCACACGCCAGATACGCGCCGACCAGCGCCGCGATCTCAAAACCACCGAGGTTGAACAGGGTTTGCAGCACGTCGCCACGCTGAGCGCCGTGCAACGCCAACGCGCGCTCGATGACCTGCGCCTTATGGCTGACCCCCGCCGCGTCGAGCCCGGTACCCGGCCCGGCCAGATGCAGCACCGGGCAATCGAGCAAGGCGCAGGCCAGGGCGCTGGCCGCGGTGGTGTTGCCGATGCCCATTTCACCACCAATGAACAACTGCGCGCCCGCCGCGATGGCTCGCTGCACGCTGTCGCGACCGGCCTGCAAGGCGAGTTCGCCCTGGGCGCGAGTCATGGCCGGACCGTCCACGAAATTGCCGGTGCCCGGGCCGAGGTTGAGGTGACGCACGCCCGGCAGCTCCAACGACGGCGTCACGGTGCCCAGATCGATCACTTCAAGGGAGGCCCCCAGTTGCCGCGCCAGCACGCTGATCGCCGCCCCGCCGTTGACGAAGTTGAGCAGCATCTGCCCGGTGACCGCCTGGGGAAACGCCGACACCCCTTCGGCGACCACGCCATGGTCACCGGCGAAAATTGCGATCCACAGCTGATCCAGGCTCGGCTTCAGCCGGCCCTGCAGCCCGGCCAATTGCACTGCCACCGACTCGAGACGACCGAGGGAGCCGGCCGGTTTGGTCAGTTGCTGCTGTCGCGCCTCAGCTTGTTCGACGACTTGGGCGTCGATCGGCTTGCACGGGTTCAGCCACCAGGATTGAGTCATGACGCAGTTCCTTTCAAAGTCAGGGGCAGGCCGGCGACGGTCAGGACGACGCGCTGACAACGTTCGGCCAAGGCTTGATGCAGCCAGCCGGCTTCATCGACATAACGGCGAGTCAATTCGCCCAGCGGCACGACCCCCATTCCGGTTTCGTTGCTGACAAAAATGATCTCGCCCGGCAGCGATGCCAGGCAGTCGAGCAGGGCTTCGCGTTCGGCCACCAGACGCTCGGCATTTTCGAGCATCAGTAGATTGGTCATCCACAGCGTCAGGCAGTCCACCAGCAGGCAACGATCGACGCTGGCGGTTTCGCGCAGGACGCGGGCCAGCTCGACGGGTTCTTCGATCAACGCCCATTCGGCCGGACGACGGGCACGGTGATGGGCGACCCGATCGTTCATTTCTCCGTCCAGGGGTTGGCTGGTGGCGATGTAGGTCACCTGGAGTCCGGTGTCTGTTGCCAGCTTTTCAGCCAGGCGACTTTTGCCGGAGCGGGCGCCGCCGAGGATCAGTTGGAGCATGGTCATATCCCTTTAAATAGGCGTTGTAGCGACTGGCCCCTTCGCGAGCAGGCTCGCTCCCACACTGATTCCCAGCGGACACAGAATCTGTGTTCGCCACCGATTGAATGTGGGAGCGAGCCTGCTCGCGAAGGCGCTTTCAAAATCAACTCAAATCCCACAGAGCTGACGCAACAACCCGGTATCCAGATGTTTCTCCACCAGATCCGCCAACCGCTCGATATCGCGCTCGCGCAACCCGTGGTAATCCACCTCCTGCACAGCCTGCAAACCCGCCCATCGCAACAACGCACTGCAGGCCGCCGGGGATTCGAACAGGCCATGCAGATAGGTGCCGAAGATCTGCCCGTCAAGACTTTGCGCGCCATCGCAGCGACCATCGTCCAACTGCACGGCTGCGTTTTCCAGCGCCGGCCCGGTAGTCACCCCGGCATGGATTTCATAGCCGGTGACCGGCGCATCTTCCAGCGCCAGACGCCCGCGGACATTGCGCAACTGCTTCTCTTGTTCCAGCTGCGTGTCGAAGGCCAGCCAACCCAAACCGGCGCTGGAACCCGGCGCACCCTCGAGGCCCAGCGGGTCATGCACCTGCTCACCGAGCATCTGCAGGCCGCCACAGATGCCCAGCACTTTTCCGCCATAGCGCAGATGACGACTGATGGCGCTGTCCCAGCCATTGGCACGCAGATACGCCAGATCGCTGCGCACGCTTTTCGAACCGGGCAGAATGATCAGGTCGGCGGGCGGGATAGCCTGGCCCGGGCCGATGAATTGCAAGTCCACTTGCGGGTGCAGACGCAGCGGATCGAAATCGGTGTGGTTGCTGATCCGCGGCAGCACCGGCACCAGCACTTTGAGCACCTGGTCCGCCTTGTCGGTCTGGCGCTGATCGATACCGTCCTCGGCTTCCAGGTGCAGGTCCATCACATACGGCAACACGCCGATCACCGGTTTACCGGTGCGCGCCTCCAGCCAATCCAGCCCCGGCTGCAGTAACGCGAGGTCGCCGCGGAAGCGGTTGATGATGAACCCTTTGACCCGCGCCTGTTCACTCGGCGACAGCAATTCCAGGGTGCCCACCAGATGGGCGAAAACCCCGCCGCGATTGATGTCGGCAATCAGCACCACCGGGCAGTCCACCGCCTCGGCGAACCCCATGTTGGCGATGTCGCCGGCACGCAGATTGATCTCGGCCGGCGAACCGGCGCCTTCGACCATGACCACCGGATAAGCCCCGCTCAGGCGCTCATGGGAAGCCAGCACCGCTTGCATGGCGATGGATTTGTAGTCGTGATAGGCCACCGCATTCATGGTCGTGACGGCGCGACCATGAATGATCACCTGGGCGCCGGTATCGCTGTTGGGTTTGAGCAGCACCGGGTTCATGTCGGTGTGCGGTTCAAGGTTGGCCGCCTGGGCCTGCACCGCTTGCGCGCGACCGATTTCACCGCCATCGGCGGTCACGGCGCTGTTGAGCGCCATGTTCTGTGGCTTGAACGGCACGACGCTGACGCCCTGCCGGGTGACCCAACGACAGAGCGCCGTCACCAGCGTGCTTTTACCCGCGTCCGATGTAGTGCCTTGCACCATCAACGTCGTCATTGGCTTTCCTTGGCGTAGGCTTCGAACGCTTGCGCGAGACGTGTCCAGTCGGCTTCGTCGGCGGGCAAGCCGAATCGCAGGCTGCTGTTGTGAGTGAATAACCGCAGCAGAATGCCGCGCCGCGCCATGAATTCATGCAGTGCTTCGGCGCGCTCGGTGATCAGCCATTGAAACAGCGCGCAGCCGCCCTGGGGTGCGAAACCCTGTTGTGCCAGCAGCCGCGCCAGGCGCTCGCTGGCCGCTTCGGTGCGCTGCCGTTGGCGGGTGTGGCCTTCGGTGTCCAACAGGCAAGCCTGCCCCACTACCCGGGTCGGTCCGCTGACCGCCCACGGTCCTACTTGCTCGGCCAGCAACTTGAGCAGCCGGCGCTCGGCCAGCACAAAGCCCAGGCGCACACCGGCCAGGCCAAAAAACTTGCCGAAGGAACGCAGCACGATCAACCCGACCTGATCGGCAAAAGGCGCCAGGCTCAAGTGTGGCGTGTTGTCCATGAACGCCTCGTCCACCACCAGCCAGCCACCGCGCTGAGCCAGTTTCGCATGCCAGTCGAGCAGGCGACTCGGGGTCAGGCTCAGGCCGGTGGGATTGTTCGGGTTGACCACCACCAGCACGTCGAGACTGTCGAGAAAGAAGTCGACTTCCTGCTCCAGCACTTCACGCACGATATAACCGTTGCGGCGCCACGCTTCGGCGTGCTCGGCGTAACAGGGCGAGAGCACGCCGACCTTGCCGATGCGACGCAAACGCGGCAACAGCTGGATCGCCATTTGCGAACCGGCCACCGGCAGCACCTGTGCGGCGCCGTAGTAGTCGCAGGCCGCCTGCTCCAGACCGTCATCGGTTTCCGGCAATCGTGCCCAGGCGCGCAATGGCACCTGCGCGACTGCAAACGGCCAGGGTGCAAGACCGGTGGACAGGTCCAGCCAGTCGGCTTCGGCGATGCCGTATTCGAGCGCCGCCCTGCGCAATCGACCTCCGTGCTCAAGCATAAAATTCAGCCCCCACGCAAAGGATCAGCAACCATAACCATACCCCGCGCTTGACCAATTGCCAGCCACGGTCGATGGAGTCGGCATCCGCCGGCGGGCCTTCACCCAGTTGCGGGCGTTGATGCAGTTCACCGTGATAGATCGCCGCCCCGCCCAACTCGACGCCGAGCGCGCCAGCCCCGGCGGCCATCACCGGCCCGGCATTCGGGCTGTCCCAGGTCGGGCCCTGGGTGCGCCAGCATTTCAATGCCAGGCGGGTCTTGCCGAGCAGTGCGTAGGTCAACGCCACCAGGCGTGCGGGAATGTAATTGAGCACGTCATCGATCTTGGCCGCGGCCCAGCCGAAACGTTCGAAGCGGTCGTTTCGGTAACCCCACATCGCATCGAGGGTGTTGCTCAGGCGATAGAGCACCACCCCGGGCGCCCCCGCTACCGCGAACCAGAACAGCGCGGCAAATACCGCGTCGCTGCCGTTCTCCAGCACCGATTCGGTAGCGGCGCGGGCGACTTCGGTTTTATCCAGTTCGCTGGTCTGGCGGCTGACCAGATAACCCACCCGTTTGCGGGCTTCTTCAATATCATCGCTGCGCAGGGCCTTGGCCACTGGCTCGACGTGTTCACCGAGGCTGCGCATGCCGAGGGCACAATAGAGCGCGAGGATTTCGACGATCCAGCCGACATAAGGCGCCCAGGAAAACGCCGTGGCCAGCAAGGTCAGCGGCACGACCGCGATGACCCAGGCGGTGACGCCGTGACTGCGCCAGCCGCGACCTTCGCTGTTGAAACGTTGCTCGATGCGGTCGGCAAAACGGCCGAACGCCACCAGCGGATGCCAGCGTTTGGGCTCACCCAGCAGCGCATCCAGCGCCACCGCGGCGACACTCAACAACGCCACACTCATTGACTCACTCCCCAATAATTTTCATACAGCAATTCGCCAAGCGGACGCGCCTGGGCCCAGCCTTCGAGTGCCAGCATCGGTGCTGGATAGAATTCCTTCACCGGCCCCAGGCACAGCACGGCCAGCGGCTTGGCGCCAACGGGCATTTCCAGCAAGGCGGCCAGGGCTTGCGGCTCGAACAAAGAGACCCAACCCATGCCCAGTCCTTCGGCACGGGAGGCCAGCCACAGGTTCTGGATCGCGCAGGACAAGGAGGCCATGTCCATTTCCGGCAAGGTGCGGCGGCCGAAGATATGCCGGTCGCGATCGTCCATCAGCGCCGCGACCAGCACTTCGGCGCAGTCGTTGATACCTTCGACCTTGAGCTTCATGAATTCGTCGCTGCGCTCGCCGAGGGCTTCGGCGGTGCGGATGCGTTCTTCTTCCACCAGCTGTTGGATTTTGCCGCGCAGGGCGCGGTCGCTGATGCGGATGAAGCGCCAGGGCTGCATCAGGCCCACGCTCGGGGCCTGGTGGGCGGCTTCGAGCAGGCGCCGCAGCAGATCGGGCGCGACGGTGCCGCCGGTGAAGTGGCGCATGTCGCGGCGTTCGGCGATCACACGGTAGACCGCTTCGCGTTCGGCTTCGGAGAAGGCGTTGTCTGTCATGGCCTCTTCGCTGGCAAGCCAGCTCCTACAGGGGACCGCGTTTCGTCAGACAACTCATTGACCAATGTGGGAGCGAGCCTGCTCGCGAAGGCGGCCTCACGGTCAGGCGCAAATAATGCGGCAACCGCCGATGGATTGGACGGAAAATAAAAATGCACATAAGAGGCCGTCATCCGCCCCTCACGATAAACCGCCTCCGCCCCGCGCCCGCCATTCGGGCTCAGCCCACGGGCAATCGGCTCAAGCCCGGTGCTGGTCAACGAATGATGATAAGTGTGCCCACGCATCAAACCTTCCGGCAGTTCAACCGCCTGCAAAGCCAACGCAGCCAGACGCTTTTGCATCACCGCATCGCCGGCCAACAAGCCGACCAATTCGGCACGGGTGCCTTCGACATCGGTCAACGAATCCAGCAAATACAACATGCCTCCGCACTCGGCCAACAACGGTTTGCCCGCCCCATGGTGAGCGCGAATCGCGTCGAGCATCGATGTGTTCCGCGACAGCGCCAGATGGTGCAACTCCGGATAACCGCCCGGCAGGTACAGACTGTCCGCCTGCGGCAATCCGGTGTCCCGGATCGGCGAGAAAAACAGCAACTCGGCGCCCATGGCGCGCAGCAAATCCAGGCTCGCGCCGTAGGTGAAGGCAAAGGCTTCGTCACGGGCCACGGCAATCCGCACGCCGGCCAACAACGGCTCGGCAGGGATCACATCAGGGGCGGCGAATTCCACGGCCGGCGGCAATGCCACCTCGCAACTGCTGGCCAGGGCATCGGCCGCCGCGTCGAGGCGCAGATCAAGATCGTTCAACTCGCTGGCCTGAACCAGCCCCAGGTGACGGCTCGGCAATTCGATCCCGGTTTCCCGGGACAGGGCGCCATACCAGCGCAGGCCTTCCGTCAGGCTGCCTTCGAGCAATTGCGCATGCCGTAAGGTGCCCACGCGGTTGGCCAACACCCCGGCAAACGGCAAGTCCGGCTGATAGCGCGCCAGCCCCAGGGCCAGCGCGCCAAAGGTCTGGGCCATCGCAGTGCCGTCGATCACCCCCAGCACCGGCACACCGAAGTGCCGTGCCAGGTCGGCGCTGGACGGCGTACCGTCGAACAGCCCCATGACCCCTTCGATCAGGATCAGGTCGGCAACAGCAGCGGCTTCCCACAACAGTCGACGACTTTCCTGCTCGCCGACCATCCACATGTCCAGTTGATACACCGGCGCACCGCTGGCGCGCTCGAGAATCATCGGGTCGAGGAAATCCGGACCGCACTTGAAGACCCGCACCTTGCGCCCTTGATTGCGGTGCAACCGGGCCAGCGCGGCGGTGACGGTGGTCTTGCCCTGACCGGAGGCCGGCGCGGCAATCAAGACCGCCGGGCAATGACGTGGCTGACTCACAATTCGACGCCTTTTTGCGCTTTGATCCCGGCCTGGAACGCGTGCTTGACCACACCCATTTCGGTGACGGTGTCGGCCAGCTCGATCATTTCCGGTTTGGCACCGCGACCGGTAACCACTACATGTTGCATCGGCGGGCGCGCCTGCAAGTCGCTGAGCACCTGATCGAGGTCGAGGTAACCGTGCTTGAGGGCGATGTTCAACTCATCGAGCACCACCAGGCCGATGGACGGATCGCTCAGCAGTTCCCGGGACACCGCCCAGGCGGCTTCGGCGGCCGCGATATCACGCTGGCGGTCCTGGGTTTCCCAGGTGAAACCCTCGCCCATCACATGAAACCGCACCTGCTCCGGAAAACGGCGGAAGAACAATTCTTCGCCGGTGCTGTTGCGGCCCTTGATGAACTGCACCACGCCACACTGCATGCCATGGCCCAGGGAGCGGGCGAGCATGCCGAAGGCCGAACTGCTCTTGCCTTTACCGTTGCCGGTCAGCACCAGCAGCAGGCCGCATTCGTTCGGGGAATTGGCGATGCGTTCATCGATCACGGCTTTTTTGCGCAGCATGCGCGCCAGGTGACGTTCATCACGATCGGGGGTATCAGTCATGGGGGAGCTCTCCGTTGAGGCTGGATAACGGCGGGCAGGCACAAGAATAGACGGCAAAAAGCCTGGCATCGCCCACCGTGATGCCGCTGGATGGATCAGGCCGGTCTCCGGGCTCATGAGCGGCGCTGGCCGGACTGCGCGCCTTCCCATGTCGGCTTTCGACACAGTGGCTCAAGGCGCAGTCTTCACTCATTTACCGTTGCGGGGGCAGCGTCGGGATCATGACGCTTCATCGTTCGAAGACTGTCACTCACCGACTTCCCTGTTTCACTCTGTCGGCCATGGCCACAGAGCACCTGAAACAAGCCGCGAAGGTTAGAGGGTTGGGGGTGGAGCGTCAATTGAGAAAGAGCCCCGCGGCTGACCGGTTGAACCATCGCGCGTCTGGGCTTCTCTATGATTGTATCAACGCGTCCATAGGGAAGATCAGCATGCGCAAGCCCCAGCTCGTTCTCGTCATCGCGCTCGCCGGAGGGCTTGCCGCCTGTGGTGAAACCTCCAGCCTGCAAGTCATGGACGGCACCGGACCGTCGCCCAGGCTGCCGAAACCGAACAAGACCCTGATCCCGACGGTGAACGTCGCCCCGGCGATCGGCTGGCCAGACGGCGCGAAACCCGTCGCCGCGGCGGGCACTCAGGTTGCCGCCTTTGCCGAAGGCCTCGATCACCCGCGCTGGCTGTATGTATTGCCCAACGGCGACGTGCTGGTCGCCGAAACCAACGCGCCACCCAAGCCCGATGATGGCAAGGGCGTTAAAGGCTGGGTCATGAAGAAAGTCATGGGCCGTGCCGGTGCTGCCGTACCGAGCCCGAACCGCATCACCTTGCTGCGGGACCAGGACCACGACGGCATCGCCGAAACCCGTACGGTGTTCCTGGAAAACCTCAATTCGCCGTTCGGCATGACCCTGGTCGGCACTGACCTGTACGTTGCCGATACGGACCGCTTGCTGCGCTTCCACTATGAAAATGGCGAGACGGCGATCAAGTCGCCACCGATCAAAGTGGTCGATCTGCCGGGCGGCACGCTCAATCATCACTGGACCAAAAACGTCATCGCCAGCAAGGACGGGAGCAAGCTGTACGTGACGGTGGGCTCCAACAGCAATGTCGCCGAAAACGGCATGGACCAGGAAGAAGGTCGCGCGGCGATCTGGGAAGTGGACCGCGCCACCGGCAACCACCGGATCTTCGCTTCAGGCATTCGCAATCCCAACGGCCTGGCCTGGGAACCCCGGAGTGGAGCGCTGTGGACCGCCGTCAATGAACGCGACGAAATCGGCAGCGACCTGGTACCGGACTACATCACATCGGTGAAGGACGGCGGGTTCTACGGCTGGCCCTACAGCTATTACGGACAACATGTCGATGCGCGCGTGACCCCGCAGAATCCGGACCTGGTGGCCAAGGCCATTGCGCCGGACTACGCAGTCGGCCCGCACACGGCATCGCTGGGCCTGGCCTTTGCTGAAGGCAACACCCTGCCGACGCAGTTCAAGGAGGGCGCCTTCGTCGGCCAGCACGGCTCGTGGAACCGCGACCCGCACAGTGGCTACAAAGTGATTTTCGTGCCATTCAGCGCCGGCAAACCAGTCGGGCAACCGGTCGATGTGCTCACCGGGTTCCTCACCGATGACGAAAAAGCCATGGGTCGTCCGGTGGGGGTGGTGATCGATCGGCAGGGCGGTTTGCTGGTGGCGGATGATGTGGGGAACAAGGTGTGGCGGGTGTCGACTGCCAAATAACTGCAATACCCCATCACTTACAGGAGACGCATAGCACCTGTGGGAGCGAGCCTGCTCGCGAAAGCGGTCGATCAGCCAAAAATGAGGTTGAATTTGCTGGCCACTTCGCGGGCAGGCTCGCTCCCACAGGAGATCAGCGTTTATGGCAAAGCGTTAACCCATCACCTACAGGCAACAGCGACAAATCCACCCGCACGTCATCCTTCAAGGCCCGATTGAGCGCCTGGATGGCGCGGGTGTCGGCGCTTTCAGGATTGTCCTCGAGCACCCGCCCACTCCACAGGGTGTTATCGAACACGGCCAGGCCGCCGACCCTCAGCAAACGCAGCGCATGCTCCAGATAGCACGGGTAATTGGCCTTGTCGGCATCGATGAAGACCAGGTCGAACTGTCCCGGGCAATCCAGCTCCGCCAGGGTCTCCAACGCTGGCGCCAACCGCAGGTCGATCCGCTGCGCCAGACCCGCTTCCTGCCAGTAACGGCGTGCGGTCGTGTTGTAGTCGCCGGGAATATCACAACAGATCAGCGAACCGTCCTCCGGCAATGCCGCCGCCATGCACAAGGCGCTGTAACCGGTGAAGGTGCCCACTTCCAGCACACGCCTGGCGCCGGTGAGCTTTACCAGCAAGGCGAGGAATTGCCCCTGCTCCGGCGCCACTTGCCAACGCGCCATGGGCAACGCCTGGGTTTCGTCGCGCAAGCGTTTGAGCAGCGGCGTCTCCCGGAGAGAGACGTCGAGCAGGTATTGATACAGGGAATCGTCGAGATTGAGCGTGCGAGCGGTCATGACCAAACTCTGCAATCTATGGGTTATGCGCCAGATGCTCTGGTTGAAGCACACGCTTGGCGCTCAGATAAGCCCTCTGCCAATAAGCCTTGGACAAGCTGTCGAGCTTGACCGTACCGCCCGTGGCCGGCGCATGGACAAAACGGCCTTCACCGACATAGATCCCGGCATGGCTGACTTGGGAGCCGCCATTGGTCGCGAAGAAAATCAGGTCGCCGGTTTGCAGGCCTTCCTTGCCGATACTGGCCGCTTGCATACCGATCATCTCGCGAGTCGTGCGCGGCAAGGAAATACCGGCCACATCCCGGTAGACGTACCCGATCAACCCGCTGCAATCAAACCCCGAATCCGGCGTGTTGCCGCCCCAGCGATAGGGCGTGCCGACGAGGCCGAGCGCACGAAACAGTACGTCTTCCACGGCGGGAGAAAAGGCTTGGGAGGGGCCGAAAACCAGCGGCGCGCGAATCACCGGCGCAGGGGGTGGCGGTGTGCGGCTGGCGCAGGCGCTGAGCAGCGCGGCGAAGAGCAGGATTGCGAAGCGGGCTGACATCGTCATAACAGAACACCCTGATCTGGCTGCGGCTTTTCCACCGGCGGGGCAGAAAAGAAAACCGCCTGCGCAGGACGCAGGCGGTTTGCCATCAATATTAGATCAAGATTCTAGCTGCTGCACGGCAAACTTCAAGTAAGACTTTAAGTTCACCTTACAAAATGTCCGCTTACTTGCGGGCAGTGACGATCGTCGGGATCGAATCCGGCGCCATGGCGAGTGCGCGCTTGGCTTCGATGAAGGTTTTGCTCCAGTAGCTGTCGCCCAGGCTGTCAATCCGGACACCACCGCTGCGGCGGCTGCTGGAATGGATGAACTGGTTGTCGCCCAGGTAGATCCCGGCATGACTGACGCGCCCACGACGGCCGTTGGTGGCGAAGAACAACAAATCACCCGGTTTCAGATCGCTGCGGGTCACCAGCGGGGCGTCCACGTTGATCATTTCGCGGGTGGAGCGCGGCAGGTTCATACCGGCTTCTTCACGAAACAGATAACCGATAAAGCCACTGCAATCGAAACCGGCTTCGGAGGTGCCACCGAAACGGTAACGGGTGCCGATCAGGGACATGCCGCGTTCGAGGATGCTGTCGGCCAGAACCGGAAGCTGGTAGGACTTGCCATTGCCGAAGCTGGCCAGTTCTTTATCGCTGGCCGCCTCTTGCTCAATGGCTTCCTGGAGAAGAACGGAAGTCGATTGGGCGGTAACTGAATTGATAACCTGCTGTTTTTGCTCTTGCTGGGGCACTGGAGAATGAGCAGCGCAACCAAACAACAGGGTGACGAGTGCGAGAGGCACGAGGGGTGCGAAGCGCTTTAGCATGAGCACGACCGTGGCTGATAGTTATAAGAGAGGCCGCGACTATGCCCGCAATCATGCTCATTTGCAAATTCAATCGACCTTTATGTGACTTCCCGGCTTCTCGATTACATCTAAGCGCTTAAGCCCCATTTAGTCGTCGCGCAGCCTGCAGATCTGTAGGCATGCAGCTTTGCTGGCGTCGGAAAACTGCCGAAACCTGCGTCAGACATGGGTTTCACCAGCCCAACGTCTCTTTGAGGAACGGAATCGTCAACTTGCGCTGGGCTTGAAGAGACGCCTGGTCGAGGCGCTCGAGCAACTCGAATAGCGCACTCATGCTGCGAGTGCCCCGCGTCAGGATGAAATGCCCGACTTCGTCGGTCAGGTGCAAGCCGCGACGAGAAGCGCGCAGTTGCAAGGCGCGCAATTTGTCTTCGTCGGAAAGCGGGCGCATCTGGAAGATCAGGGCCAGGGTCAGACGGGACTTGAGATCCGCCAGTTTGATTGGCAGCTCACGCGGCGACGTCGAAGCGGCGATCAACAGGCGCCGACCGCTGTCACGCAGACGGTTGAACAGATGGAACAGCGCCTCCTCCCAATCCGCACGCCCGGCGACCGCCTGCAAGTCATCCAGGCAGACCAGCTCGTATTGTTCGAGGTTGTCGAGGATTTCGATGCCACGGTCCAGCAGCTCGGCCAACGGCAGATACACCGCCGGCTCTCCCAGCTGTTCGAAACGCAGGCAGGCCGCCTGCAACAGATGCGTACGCCCTACCCCGTCCTTGCCCCAGAGATAAATCAGGCTTTCGGTCCAGCCGGCGTCGGCTTCGCATAGCCGCTCGACATAGCCGAGTGCAGCGGCATTGGCGCCTGGGTAGTAATTGATAAAGGTAGCGTCATCACGCAGACGCACACCTAGGGGCAGCTGAATCGGTTTCATGCTGACTGAACAGTTCCAGGGGAACCGTTAGTGGCCTCTGTGTAAAGTTTGCGAAGTTTATACCCGTGAAGCTGACCGCACAATGCGACAGACCACAAGCAAAATCAACGGTTTGCGTTAATGCACTGGTTTTATGACAGTTTTTTTGGCGCCAAGGGCAAAAGCGATGCAAAAGCGGCAGGTCAACCCGGCGATGAACCAGGCTGCCCGCGAGCAACGGTCCACCTACCTCAGAGCTCGGGCTCGTCGACGCCGCCGCTGTACATATCTGAATCCTTGTACAAATCATGCACGTGACGCACCAGCACCATGATCACCGCCGCCACCGGCAACGCCAGCAGCACGCCGGTGAAGCCGAACAGCTCGCCCCCCGCCAGAATCGCGAAGATCACCGCCACCGGATGCAGACCGATCCGGTCTCCCACCAGTAAAGGCGTCAATACCATGCCTTCCAGCGCCTGACCGACCATGAATACTGCGACGATGCCAACCATCGGGTACAGGTCGCCACCGAACTGGAACAGGCCGGCAACCAATGCCGCACCAATCCCGATGACAAAACCCATGTACGGCACGATCGCGGCCAGACCGGCAATGAGACCGATCAACAGCCCCAGCTCCAGCCCTATCAGCATCAGGCCCGCCGCGTAGATCACGCCCAGCGCCACCATCACCAGCAACTGCCCGCGCACGAATGCACCCAGCACTTCATGGCATTCACCGGCCAGTGTCATCACACGCGCTTCGCGATCACGGGGCAGCAGGCCGCGGATCTTGGCCATCATCAGGTCCCAGTCCCGCAACAGGTAGAACATCACCACCGGGATCAGCACCAGATTCGCCAGCAAAGCGATCAATGCCAGCCCGGAAGCCGTCGCCTGACTCAGCACCACGCCGACAATGTCAGTGGTCTGGCCCATGTGTTCGCTGATCGCTGCCTTGAGCTTGTCGAATTTCCAGAAACCATCCGACAGGCCAAATTTCGATTGCGCCCAAGGCAGTGCGCTGTGCTGCAACCAGTCGAGCATTTGTGGCGTCAGCTCATACAAGCGAAACAACTGCTTGGCGAGCATCGGCACCAACACCAACAGCAAGGTGGTGAAGATCACGGTAAACAGCGCAAACACCGCGATCACGCCCCAGGTCCTGGACAGACCGGCTTTCTCCAGTCGATCGACAAGAGGGTCGAACAGATAGGCCAGCAGCAGCGCGACCAGAAAGGGCGTCAGGATCGGATGCAACAGCCAGAAAAACGCGCAGAGCAGGATCACCCCACCCAACCAGAACCAACGCCGCGTATCGGCCATGAACCACTCCAGCTTCTATATAAGGAAAGAACAACTTACCAACGGAAACGCAGCTGCGGCGTCGGTTTCGGCGCCACGGCAGGTACCGAGCCATCGGCCGAAGGCTGGGCCGGGGCCGCGGGGGCAGGCGCCTCACCGGCCGGCACTTCCTGCAACCTGGCCAGGGACAACTGCGCCTTCAACTGTTCGGCGCTACCTTTGACCCGATACAGAATCCGGTCGCCATCGACGCTTTGCAGGCGCGCGCCAAAAGGTTCGAGCAAACGCCCAAGGGCCGCATAGCGCTCCAGGTTCATGCCCTGCACTTCCAGCAATTGTTCACTCGAAGCACCCGGCTTGACCACAAACCGCGGCGCCAGACGCTCACTGACCGCCAACATGACGGCATCGGCCACGGCGGCCTGATCCGCACCCTGCACACTGCCAGCCTCTTTCTGATCGCCCAGCCACAAGCGCCACTTGGCTTGCCACTGCCCCCCCTCTTCACGGGCATGCACGGCCAGCAAGGCATCGGCATTGTAACGTTCCGAAACTCCGCGCAACGGCGCCGGATCCGTGCCTTCCAGATTCGGCGCGGTGGCAACGATCTGCTCATTCAGGTCCGCCAGCGGCAAGCGCAACGGTAAACCACGGTAGCGTGCCGCACTGCGCAACGGCGTCGCGCTGGCCTGACCATCGCCCACCAGGCTCGAGCCCTCGGTCGCATCGTTCAACCACCAGCCCAGGATCGACGGTCGGTTCGCGCCCCAGAGCGATAACCCGGCACGGCGCAACGCCTGCTCCGTGGTGGCCGGGTCGAAATCGACCTTCAGTACTTCCGGCGGGCCGGCCTCAAAACCGAATTGACTGATGATCTGTTGCGGATCCTTGCGCAGCGCCGCCAGCCCCGGGCTTTGCGCCGCCTTGGGATCACCGGTCAGGCGCAATACCAGGGTATCCAGCGCCCGCTGGGTGGCTTGATCGCGCTCCTCGGGCGCCTGGCTGTTGACAGGCTCGCGCACCTGATAAAGGCCTTTGACGGTTTCGGCCTGACTGGCGAGGCTGACCAAGGATAAACCGCCCATAAACAGCAATTTGAGAAAACGCATGGAAGATTCCTGACAACGAGAGCGGCTGGAACAGACCGCATGAAGACAAAGGAGCAAGGCTGTGACCCTCGCTCGATGCAAAACATTCACACGGCCCGGGTAAGTTTTTCGCACTGCCCTAACGATAGACGGTTAATAGCGCTACCTTATACAGCCCTGCACGATTGCACCAACCCGGGCAATTACAGTTTTTTTCAACCGATATGCCCCTGCTGTCGGCCTGAGGATGGCCGCTGTGCCTCAAGCCTGATAAAATCGCGCGCCTTCGCAGACCGGCAACAGCCGGGCCCTTGAATTTGCGCTCGGCAATCGCCCTCGCCTGTACAAGTGGTCCCGCTGGACTCGGTCGTTACCCCTGAATCCCCCCTAAAGGCCTGGATCATGAGCAAGCAACCCTCCCTGAGCTACAAGGACGCCGGTGTAGACATCGACGCCGGTGAAGCATTGGTCGAACGCATCAAGAGCGTCGCCAAGCGCACTGCGCGCCCGGAAGTCATGGGCGGCCTGGGCGGTTTTGGCGCCCTCTGCGAAATCCCGGCCGGCTACAAGCAGCCTGTGCTGGTTTCCGGTACTGACGGCGTCGGCACCAAGCTGCGCCTGGCCCTGAACCTGAACAAGCACGACAGCATCGGCATCGACCTGGTGGCCATGTGCGTCAACGACCTGGTGGTGTGCGGCGCCGAGCCGCTGTTCTTCCTCGACTACTATGCCACCGGCAAACTCAACGTCGAAACCGCGACCCAGGTCGTGACCGGCATCGGCGCCGGCTGCGAACTGTCCGGCTGCTCCCTGGTCGGCGGCGAAACCGCTGAAATGCCAGGCATGTACGAAGGCGAAGACTACGACCTGGCCGGCTTCTGCGTCGGCGTCGTGGAAAAATCCGAAATCATCGACGGCTCGAAAGTCGCTGCCGGCGATGCCCTGCTCGCCCTGCCGTCTTCCGGCCCGCACTCCAACGGCTACTCGCTGATCCGCAAGATCATCGAAGTGGCAGGTGCCGACATCGAAAACATCCAGCTCGACGGCAAGCCGCTGACCGACCTGCTGATGGCTCCGACCCGCATCTACGTGAAGCCGCTGCTCAAGCTGATCAAGGACACCGGCGCGGTCAAGGCCATGGCCCACATCACCGGCGGCGGCCTGCTGGACAACATCCCGCGCGTTCTGCCAAAAGGCGCTCAAGCGGTGGTTGACGTGGCAAGCTGGACTCGCCCTGCCGTGTTCGACTGGCTGCAAGAGCAAGGCAACGTTGACGAAAACGAAATGCACCGCGTGCTGAACTGCGGCGTGGGCATGGTCATCTGCGTCGCTCAAGAGCACGTCGAAACCGCGCTGAACGTGCTGCGTGAAGCTGGCGAGCAGCCTTGGGTCATCGGCCAGATCGCCACCGCTGCCGAAGGCGCGGCCCAGGTCGAACTGAAAAACCTCAAGGCACACTGATGCAAGAGCGGATGTCCCAGACCTGTGATGTGGTGGTGCTGTTGTCCGGCACCGGCAGTAACTTGCAGGCCTTGATCGACAGCACGCGGACCGGCGACAGCCCGGCCCGCATCGCTGCGGTGATTTCCAACCGCGCCGACGCCTACGGCCTGCAACGCGCCAGGGACGCGGGTATCGATACCCGCTGCCTGGATCACAAGGCTTTCGAAGGCCGCGAGGCCTTCGATGCCGCGCTGACCGAAATGATCGACGCCTTCAATCCCAAACTCGTGGTCCTGGCCGGCTTCATGCGCATTCTCAGCGCCGGTTTCGTGCGCCATTACCAGGGTCGCCTGCTTAATATCCATCCCTCGCTGCTGCCCAAATACAAAGGGTTACACACTCACCAGCGCGCGCTGGAGGCCGGCGACACCGAGCACGGCTGCTCCGTGCACTTTGTCACCGAGGAACTCGATGGCGGACCACTGGTCGTACAGGCAGTAATACCGGTAGAGTTGCAGGATTCGCCGCAGAGTCTGGCGCAGCGAGTCCATGGCCAGGAACACCTGATCTACCCGATGGCTGTACGCTGGTTTGCCGAAGGTCGTTTATCACTCGGCGAGCAAGGTGCTTTACTGGATGGGAAGCTACTCGCCGCCAGCGGCCACTTGATTCGAACCTAGGAGATTTTATGCGTCGCGCCCTGCTCTTCGCTTGCGCTCTGCTCGTCCTGCCTTTTGCGCAGGCTGCAGAACTTCAACCTTTCTCCGCCAGCTACACCGCCGACTGGAAGCAGCTGCCGATGAGCGGCACCGCGGAGCGCAGCCTGACCAAGCAAGCCAACGGCGCCTGGAAGCTCAGCTTCAAGGCCTCGATGATGATCGCCAGCCTGACCGAAGAAAGCACCCTGACCCTGGACAAGGACACCTTGCTGCCCCAGTCCTACCATTTCGAACGTGGCGGCCTGGGCAAAGCCAAGAAGGCTGACCTGGACTTCGACTGGACCAACAAAATGGTCACCGGCACCGATCGCGGCGACCCGGTCAAACTCCCGCTCAACCGCGGCATGGTCGACAAATCCACTTATCAGCTGGCACTGCAGCATGACGTGGCCGCCGGCAAGAAAAGCATGAGCTATCAGGTCGTCGATGATGGCGAAGTCGATACCTATGACTTCCGCGTACTGGGTTCGGAAAAAGTCGACACCAAGGCCGGCCAGATCGATGCGATCAAGGTCGAGCGCGTGCGCGATCCTACACAGAGCAAACGCATCACCGTGCTGTGGTTCGCCAAGGACTGGGACTACCTGCTGGTCCGCCTGCAACAAGTCGAGACGGACGGCAAGGAGTACAACATCATGCTCCTCGATGGCACGGTCAACGGCAAGGCTGTCAAAGGCAGCTGATCCGGTCGATACGTAAGAGCCTCGCAGATGCGGGGCTTTTTTTCGCCTGTCAAATACCCCCCTGTGCAATACGTTCCCTGTAGGAGCCGGCTTGCCGGCGAAGGCGTTTTCATAGACGCTGCAAGGCTTGAGGCCGCCTTCGCCGGCAAGCCGGCTCCTACAGGGAGCGCGGCAGGATCGCCAGGAAGTTATCCCGCGCGACTTTTCTGGCAACCTCTTCCGGCAACGCATCGAGAAACGGATCGAAACTGCGCATTTCCTTACCAAGCTTGTTGAAACGTCCCACCACATCGGAACCGAGCATGAAGCGCTCCGGGAAGCGCTCCACCAGCTTCAACCACTCGCCCCGAGGCTTGCCCTGCTCATCGAGCAGATAGGGCGTCAGCATGCTCCAGGACAGGTCGACGAACAGGTTGGGGTAAGCATCAAGCATGCGGGTCAACGTTGGCAGCAGAAAGTCCAGCCGGGTCTGGTGGCGATGAATCTCGGCGCTGGTACCTGCGTGGGCCCAGATGAATCGGGTGTGCGGATGATTGCGCAGCGGCTCTTCGACTTCCGCCAGGTACAGTGGATTTCTTTCGCGCTTGGAGGTGATGTTGGAATGCAGCATGACCGGCAAGTCGTTTTCGGCGGCGAGGTGATAGATCCGCGTCATCGCTTCGTTATTCGCCCGTGGCGTGTCGCCGGACGTCAGCGCAGTCAGGTCGTCATGGCGGGTAAAGACTTCGCCTATGCCCTGCCACAGACCGGGATTGAGATCGAGCATGCGCTGGATATGCGCCGCGGAGTTCTTGTCGTTGGGGTTGAACCCTGACAGGAACGGGTGAAAGTACTGACGCTGCTCGGGGGGCAAGCTGTTCACAGCAGCGGCGACTATGACATCGGTGGCGCTGTACCAGTAGGCATCGGCATCATCGCCAGCGTAATAACGTGGACGCTTGGGTTCGTCTTCGTGCCATTTCTTGGCCACCGGAATGCCGGAAATCATCACATGCTCGATGCGGTTGTCGGCCATGGCCTTGAGCAATTTCGGCATGCCGGCCGTTTCCTGAAAAAAGTCCACGTAATGCAGGTGCGCATCGCTGTAGGCATATTCCCGGGCGCTGGCAACGTGGCTGGCAAAGACCAACAGGCAGGCAACGCTGTAGCGGAACACAGGCACGGGCGATCTCCGGAATGTAGGAACAGCGTAGACCCCACCGCAAGGTCCAGGGTTCATCAAGGCAAGAAAGTGGAACGCATACTTGTAGGAATGCTCTATACCTTCAAGGTCTTTTTTGACTGAATGACTTTTCCTAGCCTACGAGGTTTCCCATGACTGTTACCGTCAATACCGTTTCCGCCGAAGGTTTTCGTCACAGCATCCAGATCGATGAGCACGAGTTGTTTGCCGATGTCCCCAAAGATATCGGCGGCGAAGGCACTGCGCCAGAGCCCCACGACTACTTCGACGCCGCCCTCGGCGCCTGCAAGGCCGTGACCCTGAAGATGTACGCCAAAAAGAAAGACATCCCGCTGACCGGTGTCACGGTCGAGGTCAAACGCGATAACAGCGAAGAACAGAAAGGCAAATATGCCCTGCACGTCAAACTGACCCTCAAGGGCGTACTCACCGACGCCCAGCGCGACGAACTGCACCGCGTAGCCGATCGCTGCCCGGTACACAAGCTGATGACCAGCACTGAGGTCAGCATCGAAACCCATCTGTCCGAAGGTGCGTTCAGCCAATAGCGGCAAGGGCTGCGCAAGCGGGTTATGCTCCACGCGTCACCCGCTCAGCCTGGAATGCACCATGAACACTCCGCTCGTGATCCGTCCCCGCGCCGAAGACGTCGAAGGCCAACCGATTCTTCGCCCTTTGCCGTCAGCCAAATGCCGCAGTGTCGGGCCCTTTGTATTTTTCGACCACATGCTGGAAACCCTGTACCCGGCAGGCCATGGCATGAACATCCGACAGCATCCGCATATTGGCCTGTCCACCCTCACCTACTTGTTCGAAGGGCAAATCCAGCACAAAGACAGCCTTGGCTCCGATCAGGTGGTCGAGGCCGGGGATGTCAGCTGGATGACAGCGGGTAGCGCAATTGCCCACGTCGAGCGCACACCGCAGGCGCTGAAGGACAGAGGGTTCAGGATGCATGGGCTGCAGATCTGGCTGGCGTCGCCCAAGGAGTATGAACAAGGCCCGGGGCACTACAGCCACCATCCGGCGGCCACACTGCCGGTCAGCGATAACCTTGGCGTGAAGATCCGGATGATTGCCGGGTCAGGCTTTTGCCTGGAATCGCCGGTGCCGGTGCTTTCTCCTACGCTGTATGCAGAATTGAACCTGCAAACGGCCACCACTTTGCTCATACCTGCCGAGCATGAAGAGCGGGCGCTGTATGTGTTGAGTGGCGAGGCGCAGCTGGATGGCGAGCCGTTGGAACCCCATACGCTGTCGGTGTTGCCTGCCGGGGAAGAGATGACGCTGTTCGCCGAGAGCGACTGCCACGCCGTGCTGTTCGGCGGCGCACCGCTGGATGGACCGCGGCGGATCAACTGGAATTTTGTGGCGAGTGATCCGGCGGCCATCGAAGAAGCGCGGCGACGCTGGGCGGCCGGGGATTGGCCGACGGTGCCGGGGGAAAGCGAGCGGATCGAGCTGCCGAAACACCGAAGCGAGCCGACCCCGTTGTAATGATCGTTCCCACGCTCTGCGTGGGCATGCAGCCCGTGACGCTCCGCGTCACTGGACGCGGAGCGTCCCTGGAGGCATTCCCACGCAGAGCGTGGGAATGATCATCCACTTCTGCACCCTGTTAACAGCATCCAAAAAAAACCCGCCGAAGCGGGTTTTTTTGTACAACGCCGTTAAACCGACAGTTCAACCAGCAGCTTGTTGAGGCGGCGCACATACGCGGCCGGGTCCTTCAAGCTGTCGCCGGCCGCCAGGGCCGCCTGATCGAAGAGGATGTGCGACAGGTCGCCGAAGCGTTCGTCGCTCTGCTCGTTGTCGAGTTTCTCGATCAGTGGGTGAGCCGGGTTGAATTCGAAGATCGGCTTCGACTCCGGAACCTTCTGACCACTGGCTTCCAGGATCTGACGCATCTGCATGCCCAGGTCCTGCTCGCCGATGGCCAGAATCGCCGGGGAATCGGTCAGGCGGTGGGAAACCCGCACTTCGGCCACCGAATCGCCCAGAGCGGTTTTCAGGCGCTCAACCAGGCCTTCTTTGGACTTGGCGACTTCTTCCGCGGCTTTCTTGTCCTCTTCCGAGTCCAGGTTGCCCAGGTCCAGGTCACCGCGCGCCACGTCGACGAAGCTCTTGCCGTCGAAGTCGCTGAGGTAGCTCATCAGCCACTCGTCGATGCGGTCGGTCAGCAGCAGCACTTCGATGCCTTTCTTGCGGAAGACTTCCAGGTGCGGGCTGTTTTTGACCTGTGCGTAGGTTTCGCCGGTCAGGTAGTAGATCTTGTCCTGGCCTTCCTTGGCGCGCGCCAGGTATTCGGCCAGGGAAACCACTTGCTCGCCTTCTTCGCCCTGAGTGGAGGCGAAACGCAGCAGGCCGGCGATTTTCTCTTTGTTGGCGAAGTCTTCTGCCGGGCCTTCTTTCATGACCTGACCGAAGTTTTTCCAGAAGCTCTTGTACTGCTCAGGGTCGTTCTTCGCCAGTTTTTCCAGCATGTCGAGCACACGCTTGGTCAGCGCCGACTTCATGGAGTCGATGATCGGGTCTTTCTGCAGGATCTCCCGCGACACGTTCAGCGACAGGTCGTTGGAATCGACCACGCCTTTGATGAAACGCAGGTACAGCGGCAGGAACGACTCGGCCTGATCCATGACGAATACGCGCTGCACGTAGAGCTTCAGGCCTTTAGGGGCTTCACGCTGGTACAGGTCGAACGGTGCACGGGCCGGTACGTAGAGCAGCGAGCTGTATTCCAGCTTGCCTTCGACCTTGTTGTGGCTCCAGCTCAGCGGGTTCTCGAAATCGTGCGCGACGTGTTTGTAGAACTCCTGGTATTCCTCGTCCTTGATCTCGGTACGCGGACGGGTCCACAGGGCGCTGGCGCGGTTGACGGTTTCCCATTCAACGGCCGGCCCCGCTTCTCCATCAAGAGCTTCGCCTTCAACAGCGGCCGCTTCTTTCGGCAACTCAATCGGCAGAGCGATGTGATCGGAGTACTTCTTGATGATGTTGCGCAGACGCCAGCCATCGGCGAACTCGTCTTCAGCGGATTTCAGGTGCAGGACGATGCGGGTACCGCGCTCGGCTTTCTCGACGGTGGCGATTTCGAATTCGCCTTCGCCCTTGGACGACCAATGTACGCCTTCGCTGGCAGCGAGGCCGGCACGGCGGCTGTACACGTCGACTTTGTCAGCGACGATGAACGCAGAGTAGAAGCCCACACCGAACTGACCGATCAGGTGCGAATCTTTCTTCTGGTCGCCGGACAGATGTTTCATGAAATCGGCGGTGCCGGATTTGGCGATGGTGCCCAGATGGGTCACCGCGTCTTCGCGACTCATGCCAATGCCGTTGTCTTCGAGGGTGACGGTTTTAGCGTCCTTGTCGAAGCTCACACGGATTTTCAGCTCGGCGCCACCTTCCAGCAGGTCAGGCTTGGCCAAGGCTTCAAAGCGTAATTTATCGACAGCGTCAGAGGCGTTCGAGATCAATTCGCGAAGGAAAATTTCCTTGTTGGAATACAGCGAATGGATCATGAGGTGCAGCAGCTGCTTCACCTCGGTCTGGAAGCCCAGGGTTTCCTTTTGAGTTTCCACACTCATGGTCATCAAACTCCAATCAGATGGCATAAGCCGCAACCTTGACGGTCGGCGGCGGGTTGTCATCAAAGTTGGGGGCTCAGATCAGGATTTCAAGGGCTCTTCGATTTTGAAGTGGGCCCGGGCCGTGGCAATCGGCTCGGATTCGGTACTTTGCCAGGCCGTAATCGCTACGTTGGCGACGCGCCGCCCCTGGCGGCAAACCTGGCACCTGGCCCAGGTATCACGAAATTGCCCTGCGCGCAGGTAGTCGAGGGAGAAGTCGATGATCTTCGGCACGCCGGGTGATCCGGTGAAAACCAGCAGGTGCAGCGCCGCGGCCAACTCCATGAACCCGGCAATCACGCCGCCATGAATCGCCGGCAGCAGAGGGTTGCCAATGTTGTCTTTATTGGCCGGCAAGCGAAACAGCAACTCATCCCCCACGCGCGAACACTCGATGCCGATCAGTTTGGCATAGGGAACCAGGTGCAGCAGCGAGGCGTAGTCCCCCTGTTCATGGGCCTGTTGCAGTTGTTGTTTGAAGTTGTCAGTCATTGCGCAGCTCCGGCGATCACACCGCCAAAACCCTTGGTGCCCTTGATGGCCTTACCCATGCGCATGAAGGTGCCGACGACATGGGCGATGGGGTGTTCAGGGTCGTCCTGGTACGCAAAGCCGCGGGCGAAGATCACATCGGTGGTAACCCGGTAGCACTGGGCGAATCCATAGACATCTTTGTGCGGTTCGGCGGCGTGCATGTAATCGATGCGCAGGTCCAGGGTCGGACACACTTCGAACTCGGGCAACACGCAAAGGGTGGACATGCCACAAGCGGTGTCCATCAGCGACGTCAGTGCCCCTCCATGGATTACGCCGGTTTGCGGATTGCCGACGATTTGCGGGCTGTACGGCAATATCACAGTGAGCCCGTCACAACTCGCGCTGTGAACCCGCAGCCCGAGTACTTGACAATGTCGCAGCGCCGACAGGAATCGTGTCGCACGCTCAAAAACGGGGTTTTCGGCCATTTGATAAAAACTCTTATTAGTGTCCTGAGATCGCACTAGGCGCTTTGAGTAAAAGTTCCCGCCGGAATATTCTTATATATCTGTATGAATTGAGGAACTTAACGCTAAGCGCTGTGCTCGAAAGGCCAGTAGATATTTTCCATAAGGAGAAACACCCCATGCGTAAGACTTTAGCTATTGCCTTGATGTTGACCGCTTCCCTCGGTCTCGCTGCTTGCGATAAAAAATCCGAGGACAAAGCTCAAGATGCTAACCAACATGCTGAGCAAGCTCAGCAAGACATGAACAAAGCTCAGGATAAAGTGAACGACGCAGCGAAAGAAAACGCCGAAGCTGCCAAAGCTCAGGCTGAATCGAACGAAGCGGCTGCAAAAGAGGCACCTAAAAACTAAAACGTTTTTAGCGTGACAAAGAAAACCCGCCAAATGCGGGTTTTCTTTTGTCTGCAATCCGGCGCTAGAGCAAAATGCTTCTAAAAGTCGGACTAATCATCAGCAACAACGAACACACTAACCCGATGAACCACACCAGGCTGCGCTGCCAGGCCAGATCTGTCCAATAACACAACAAATAAATGATTCGTGTTATCACGAAAATGATTGCCAGCGAATCGATAAGCCACCCCGCCGTCTGCGTGGTGTGCGCCATCAACACCCCCACCGCAAACAGTATGAATGCCTCGATACAGTTCTGATGCGCCGCCAGCGCCCGGGCACCGAAGCCGGTGAGTTGCGCCTGCTGCTGGCGCGGCAGGTGATTATCGTAACCGCCCTGCTCTTTCATGGCCTTGGCCACCGGGATGCGGGCCACATAAATCAGCAAGGCACTGATAAACACACACCAGAACGGAATACTCATCAAGCGACCTCTTTATTCGCCTCGGGCAAGGGTGCCTCTGTAGGGGTATAGACCATCACGTCGAGAACGTCGGAGTGGAACTCCCGGCGATAGAGCACCAATACCACGCCGGCACTCATCAACATGAACAGCCAGGGACTGACGAACCAGGCCAGCATGGTCATGCCGAAGTAATAGGAGCGCAGGCCGAAGTTGAACTGGTTGGCGGCCATGGAAATCACCCGGGCTGCCCGGGCGGCAAAGGCCTTGCGTTCCAGTTCGGAAACATGCCGTTCACCGACCATCGGTGCCGAACCCACCAGAATCGCCGCAAAATTGTACTGGCGCATGCACCAGCTGAAGGTAAAGAACGCATAGACGAATACCAGCGCCAGGCACAACAACTTGATTTCCGACATGCCTTGGGACGCTTGCTGCACCATCGGGATATCCGCCAGCAACGACACGGCTCTTTCGGAAGCGCCCAGTACCGTGAGAATGCCGGCCAGGATAATCAGCGTGCTGGAAGCGAAGAACGAGGCGTTGCGCTCCAGGTTGCCGATCACACTGGCGTCGGCGATACGGTTATCGCGCAGCAGCATGCGGCGCATCCAGTCTTCGCGATACAGGTGCAGGACGCTGGCCAGGCACGCGGTGTCGCGGGCTTTCCACGTCGCATAACGGGTGTAGCCGCCCCAACAGACGACGAACCAGACGGCGGCGAGAATGTGGATCAGGTTGGCGAGGATGAACGACATGCAATTCCCTGTGAGACGTTGGCATTGAATCCTGTAGGAGCGAGGCTTGCCCGCGAAGGCGGTGTCACTGGAGAACAATTATCGCCTGACACACCGCCTTCGCGGGCAAGCCTCGCTCCTACAAGGTATTGGTTCGACGTTAGTTCAAGGAAAAAGACACTGCATCATGCCCATAAAAAATGCCCCGCATCGATTGATACGGGGCATTTCTGTTTGTGCTTTCACAGGCCCGCTTGTGGCGGCCCTGGCAGCTGCTTAAGCCAGCGCTTCTTCGCGCTTGCCCAGCAAACGATCACACACCACCGCGACCACCAGCGTCATGACCGAAGGTACCAACCACGCCAGGCCTTGCTCGCTCAACGGCAGGTTAGCCAGCTGCGTCGGTAGCCAATCCGCCAGACCGGCGCCTTTGAGCGCATCGATCAGGCCGAAGATGAAGGACACCAACATCACCGGGCCGACAATACGGCCTTGCTCATGCCAGAAGTCCTTGCAGAAGCTCAGGGCTACCAGGGCGATGCACGGCGGGTAGATCGCGGTCAGTACCGGGATCGAGAACGCGATCAGCTTGGTGAGACCCAGGTTGGACACCAGCAGGGAAAACGCGGCGAGGATAATCACCAGGGTCTTGTAGGACAGTGGCAGCACACGGCTGAAGTATTCAGCGCAGGCACAGGTCAGGCCGACCGCCGTGACCAGGCAGGCCAGGGAGATCAACACCGCCAGGAAGCCGCTGCCCAGGGAGCCAAAGGTGTGTTGCACGTAAGCATGCAAGACCACCGCGCCATTGGTCGCGCCGGCGGCCACTTCATGGCTGCCCGAACCGAGACGGAACAGGCTGACGTACACCAGGGCCAGGCCCACGCCGGCAATCAGCCCGGCAATGATCGCGTAACGGGTGATCAGCGCCGGCGACTCGACGCCACGGGAGCGGATGGCGTTGACGATGACAATGCCGAAGACCAGCGCGCCCAGGGTATCCATGGTCAGGTAACCATTGATGAAGCCCTGAGAGAACGGTGCCGCCACGTACTCGGGGGTGCCCGCGCCAATGTCGCCTGCCGGCAATGCAAACGCCGCGATGCCCAGTACAGCCAGGGCGATGATCTTCAGTGGTGCGAGAAAACGTCCAACGGTATCCAGCAAACGGCCGGGATACAGCGAGATGAAGAACACCAGCAGGAAGTACACCGAGCTATAGAGGAACAGTGCCAGCGGGCTTTCGCCGGTCAGCGGCGCCAGGCCGACTTCGAAGGACACGGTCGCGGTGCGCGGCGTCGCGAACAGCGGGCCGACGGCCAGGTAGCACGCAGCGGCCAGCAGGCCCCCGGCGACTTTACCGATCGGGCTGCTCAAGGCATCCATGGCGCCGCCGACTTTGGCCAGGGCGACCACGGTGATCACCGGCAGACCGACTGCGGTGATCAGGAAGCCCAGCGCCGCCAGCCAGACATGAGGTCCGGCCTGCAAGCCGACGATAGGCGGGAAGATGATGTTGCCAGCCCCGACAAACAGGGCAAAGGTCATGAATCCAAGTGCCAGGATGTCCTGGCCTTTCAACACTTTCATTAAGGAAATACCACACTACTGAATCGGAATTTAGAGAGGGATTTCCCTTATGGGTGAGGGAAATGCTGTCGGCCCGTATAGGACTGACCCGTTTAGCGCGTAGCGGCCTTGTGGGCTGCGGACGCAAAATGGCGGCTAGACTAACGAATTTGAGCAGGAAACGCACTGTTAGGGTGCGAACTATCCGATACACGACATTTCGATGTCGCGTTTTCATACATAACGTTCATCCCACGGTGAACCCTGTAGGAGCTGGCTTGCCAGCGAAGGCGGTACGTCTGATACACCGTGTCGCCTGGTTCGCCAGCAAGCCGGCTCCTACAGGGACCGATGCTTCATTTGATTCGGTCGGAAACGACAAAGGCCACCCCGAAGGTGGCCTTTGTCAGCAGAGCTACAAGCTAAGCGCGAGGCTTACTTGATCGCCCAGCCGGTCAGCTCGGACAGAGCCTTGCCGATATCTGCCAGCGAACGCACGGTTTTCACGCCTGCGTCTTCCAGGGCAGCAAACTTCTCGTCTGCAGTGCCTTTGCCGCCAGAGATGATTGCGCCAGCATGGCCCATGCGCTTGCCCGCAGGGGCAGTCACACCAGCGATGTAGGAAACAACCGGCTTGGTCACGTGAGCCTTGATGTAGGCCGCCGCTTCTTCTTCAGCCGAACCGCCGATCTCGCCGATCATGACGATCGCTTCGGTCTTCGGGTCTTCCTGGAACAGCTTCAGGATGTCGATGAAGTTCGAACCCGGGATAGGGTCACCGCCGATGCCGACGCAAGTCGACTGACCGAAACCGGCGTCAGTGGTCTGCTTCACAGCTTCGTAGGTCAGGGTGCCGGAACGGGAAACGATACCGACCTTGCCTGGCAAGTGAATGTGACCTGGCATGATGCCGATCTTGCATTCGCCTGGGGTGATCACGCCTGGGCAGTTAGGACCGATCAGGACTACGCCCAGCTCGTCGCACTTGACCTTGGCATCCAGCATGTCCAGGGTAGGAATGCCTTCAGTGATGCAAACGATCAGCTTGATGCCGCCGAATGCTGCTTCCAGGATGGAGTCCTTGCAGAAAGGAGCTGGAACGTAGATCACGCTGGCGGTGGCGCCAGTGGCAGCTACAGCGTCTTTCACGGTGTTGAACACTGGCAGACCCAGGTGCTCGGTGCCGCCTTTGCCCGGAGTTACGCCACCCACCATCTTGGTGCCGTATTCGATGGCTTGCTGGGTGTGGAAACTACCTTGCGAACCGGTAATACCCTGGCAGATAACTTTGGTGTCTTTATTGATCAGGACGCTCATTATTTGCCCTCCGCAGCTTTGACAACTTGTTGAGCAGCGTCGGTCAGGCTGGTAGCAGCGATGATGTTCAAACCGCTTTCTGCCAGTACTTTAGCGCCCAGCTCAGCGTTGTTGCCTTCAAGGCGAACAACAACCGGGATTTTCACGCCGACTTCTTTCACAGCGCCGATGATGCCTTCGGCAATCATGTCGCAACGAACGATGCCGCCGAAGATGTTGACGAATACTGCAGCGACGTTAGTGTCGGACAGGATGATCTTGAACGCTTCGGTAACGCGTTCTTTGGTAGCACCGCCGCCCACGTCGAGGAAGTTGGCTGGTTTGCCGCCATGCAGGTTGACGATGTCCATGGTACCCATGGCCAGGCCAGCACCGTTGACCATGCAACCGATGTTGCCTTCCAGCGCTACGTAGTTCAGTTCGAACTTGGCAGCGTGCGCTTCGCGCGGATCATCTTGCGACGGATCGTGGAAAGTTTTCAGCTTAGGCTGACGGTACATGGCGTTGGCGTCGATGTTGATCTTGGCGTCGAGGCAATGCAGATCGCCGTCAGCCTTGATCACCAGCGGGTTCACTTCCAGCAGAGCCAGGTCGTGATCCTTGAACAGCTTGGCCAGACCAACGAAGATCTTGGCGAACTGAGCAACTTGCTTGCCTTCCAGACCCAGCTGGAATGCCAGCTCGCGACCCTGGAATGGCTGAGCGCCAACCAGTGGATCGATAGTGGCCTTGAGGATTTTCTCAGGGGTGTCGTGAGCGATTTTCTCGATGTCCACGCCACCTTCGGTGGAAGCCATGAACACGATGCGACGGCTCGAACGGTCAACGACAGCGCCCAGGTACAGCTCTTTAGCGATATCAGTGCACGATTCAACCAGGATCTTGGTGACTGGCTGACCATTGGCATCAGTCTGGTAAGTCACCAGACGCTTGCCCAACCACTGTTGAGCGAATGCCTTGGCGTCTTCTTTGCTACGAACCAGCTTTACGCCGCCCGCTTTACCGCGACCACCTGCGTGAACCTGGGCTTTGACAACCCATTCGGTCCCGCCGATCTTGTCGCATGCTTCTGCTGCTGCTTCCGGGGTGTCTACGGCGAAACCCTGGGATACTGGCAGGCCGTATTCAGCGAACAGCTGCTTACCCTGATACTCGTGAAGATTCATGCTTATTACCGTCTTCGTTAGGTACTGCGCATTCGGTGCTGCACTCGTTCAAGTGCCGCACCACCTGTGACTGCTGCTTGCGTAGCCTTCCCGGACAACCGGTGCAGCTACGCAAGACTGCGTCCAGCGGATATTCCGCGGTGAGTCTTGCTTGCAAGGCTCACGACGGGCCACTCCGCCGTGGTTTCTTATTGTCTCTTCAAACATGTGAAAACTGCTGCGCTAGGAAATACTGCGTTAAAAACAGGCTCGAAATGCTCATTGACTGACGTCAACTCCGCTTCCTCGCCTATTTTTGCCTTGTCTTTCCGTCGCTCGCGACGTTTTCACATAGTTTTCAGCGCTTCTTCTTGTTGGCGATGTGAATGGCGCCGCCATTCACTGCCAGAGCGGCTTCGTGCAAGGCTTCGGACAGGGTCGGATGGGAGAAAACCATCATGCCCAGGTCTTCAGCGCTGGTGCCGAACTCCATACCGATCGCGCCCTGCTGAACCAGTTCTGCAGCGCTCGGGCCAATCACGTGGACGCCCAATACGCGGTCTGTCTTGGCATCTGCGATGACCTTGACGAAACCACCGGTGTCGTTGGCAGCCATGGCACGGCCAGAGGCTGCGAACGGGAAGGTGCCGACGTTAACTTCAACGCCTTCGGCTTTCAAGGTCTGCTCGGTTTTACCGACCCACGCGATTTCCGGGTGAGTATAAATAACCGAAGGGATCAAGTCATAGTTCATCTGGGCTTTGTGGCCCTTGATGCGTTCGACGACCATGATGCCCTCTTCCGAGGCCTTGTGAGCCAGCATCATGCCGCGAACCACGTCGCCGATCGCGAAAACGCCCGGTACGGTGGTGGCGCAGTGATCGTCAACGTGCACGAAACCGCGCTCGTCAAGGGTCACGCCGCAGTCGGCGGACAACAGATCAGTGGTCACCGGACGGCGACCAACGGCAACGATCAGCTTGTCGAACGTGATGGTCTGTTCGCCCTTGGCGTCGGTGTAGTTCACCACGACTTCGTCGCCGTTCACTTTGGAACCGGTGACGCGAGCGCCCAGCTTGATATCCAGACCCTGTTTGGTCAGGGTTTTCAGCGCTTCCTTGGAAACGGCAGCGTCAGCGGCCATCAGGAAGGTGTCCAGCGCTTCGAGAACGGTGACTTCTGCGCCCAGGCGGGACCAGACCGAACCCAGCTCCAGACCGATCACGCCAGCGCCGATCACGCCCAGACGTTTTGGTACGGATTGGAATTCCAGCGCGCCCGTCGAATCGACGATCACATTCTGGTCAACCGGAGCCGGTGGAATGTCGATCGGACGCGAACCTGGCGCCAGAATCACGTTTTCGGCTTCGATGATTTCTACCGAACCGTCAGGCTTGGTGACTTCAACTTTCTTGCCGGCCAGCAGCTTGCCGTGACCCTGGATGGAGGTCACACCGTTGGCTTTGAACAAGGTGGCAACACCCGAGGTCAGGCCTTTGACGATGTTGGCCTTGCGGCCGACCATCGCTGGCACGTCCATGGTCACGCCGGCGTGGTTGATACCGTGGATCGCGAAGCCTTCTTTGGCTTCCTTGTATTTCCAGGAGCTGTCCAGCAGGGCCTTGGAAGGAATGCAACCGACGTTCAGGCAGGTACCGCCCAGAGCCAGCTTGTCTTCCTTGTCGGTGTACTTCTCGATGCAGGCCGTCGAAAGACCCAGCTGCGCGGCCTTGATGGCAGCCACATAGCCGCCAGGGCCCGCGCCGATCACTACTACGTCAAATTTCTGCGACATTCAAAAAATCCTCTTTTGGCAACAAGCTTGAAGCCACAAGCCTCAAGCCAGGCTGCAATTGCTTGCAGCTTGTGGCCTGAAACCTGTAGCGGCTTCTATCAGATATCCAGCAGCAAACGAGCCGGGTCTTCCAGCAGGTTCTTGATGGTAACCAGGAAGGTCACAGCTTCTTTGCCATCGATCAGACGGTGATCGTAGGACAGCGCCAGGTACATCATCGGACGGATAACCACCTGACCGTTGATCGCCATAGGACGCTGCAGAATGTTGTGCATGCCCAGGATGGCCGCTTGCGGCGGGTTGACGATCGGCGTCGACATCATCGAACCGAAGGTACCACCGTTGGTGATGGTGAACGTGCCACCGGTCATTTCGTCCATCGACAGCTTGCCGTCACGCGCCTTCTTGCCGAAGGTGGCGATGCCGCCTTCGATTTCAGCCAGGCTCATCAGTTCGGCGTTACGCAGAACCGGTACAACCAGGCCGCGGTCGCTGGAAACAGCAACACCGACGTCAGCGTAGCCGTGGTAAACGATGTCGGCACCGTCGATCGACGCGTTGACGGCCGGGAAGCGTTTCAGCGCTTCGGTGGCAGCCTTGACGAAGAAGGACATGAAGCCCAGGCGCACGCCATTGTGGGACTTCTCGAACAGGTCCTTGTACTTCGAACGCAGGGCCATGACTTCGGTCATGTCGACTTCGTTGAAAGTGGTCAGCATCGCCATGTTCGATTGAGCTTCAACCAGACGCTTGGCAACGGTGGCCCGCACGCGGGTCATCGGTACGCGCTTCTCGATGCGATCGCCGGCAGCGAACACCGGGGCAGCAGCGGCAGGTGCAGCAGCCTTGGCAGGCGCGGCAGCCGGAGCGGCTTTCTTGGCAGCTACAGCGGCAACAACGTCTTCCTTGGTCACACGACCGCCTTTGCCGGTGCCGGCAACGGAAGCGATGTTGATGCCGTTTTCTTCAGCCAGCTTGCGAGCAGCCGGTGCAGCAACAGGATCGTCTTCGCCTTCGGCGGCTGGAGCAGCAGCTTGTGCAGCGGCCGGAGCAGCGGCAGCAGCTGGAGCGGCAGCAGCGCCGCCCGCTTCGATGGAGCCCAGGACTTCGTCGGACAGAACGGTGTCGCCTTCGTTCTTGACGATAGCGCCCAGCACGCCATCAGCGGTAGCCAACACTTCCAGTACGACTTTGTCGGTTTCGATGTCGACGATCAGGTCATCGCGCTTGACGGCGTCGCCCGGCTTTTTGTGCCAGGTGGCAACGGTGCCATCGGCAACCGATTCCGGAAAAGTGGGGGCTTTGATTTCGATAGCCATTATCTGTGGGTCCTTAAATTCGGTTTCAGGTGCGCGAAGGCGTTAAACAGTAAAGGCGTCTTGCAGCAGTTTTTCCTGCTGCTCGGCGTGCATCGATGCGTAACCGCATGCAGGTGCAGCAGAAGCCTCACGGCCCGCGTACTCGAGTACGAGAGACTTGTCGAGGTTGCTGATGCTGCGACGCATGTGGTGTTGGCTGCAGTACCACGCACCCTGGTTCATCGGCTCTTCCTGGCACCAAACGGCATGCTTGACGTTGGTGTAAGGAGCCAGGACTTCTTTCAAGTCGTCCTCAGGGAATGGGTACAGCTGCTCGATACGCACGACGGCGATGTCGTCACGGCCTTCGGCACGGCGTTTTTCCAGCAGGTCGTAGTAGACCTTGCCGCTACACAGAACAACGCGCTCGACCTTTTTCGGATCCAGTGCATCGATTTCCGGGATCACGGTCTGGAACGAACCTTCGGCCAGATCTTCCAGGGTCGAGATGGCCAGTTTGTGACGCAACAGCGACTTCGGAGTCAGCACGATCAACGGCTTGCGCAGCGGGCGAATCACCTGACGACGCAGCAAGTGGTAGATCTGAGCCGGCGTAGTCGGTACAGCTACCTGGATGTTGTGCTCGGCGCACAGCTGCAGGTAACGCTCCAGACGAGCGGACGAGTGCTCCGGACCCTGGCCTTCATAACCGTGAGGCAGCAACATGGTCAGACCGCAGAGACGGCCCCACTTGTGCTCGCCACTGGTGATGAACTGGTCGATAACCACCTGGGCACCGTTGGCGAAATCACCGAACTGGGCTTCCCAGATAACCAGCGCCTCAGGCGTGGTGGTCGAATAACCGTATTCGAACGCCAGGACCGCTTCCTCGGACAGGAACGAATCGTACAGGTCGAAGCGTGGCTGACCTTTGTACAGATTCTGCAGCGGAATATAGCTGCCCGTGTCTTTCTGGTTGTGCAGGACAGCGTGACGATGCGAGAACGTACCGCGACCGATGTCCTGACCCGTCATGCGAATCGGGTGACCTTCGAACGCCAGGGTCGCGTACGCCATGGTTTCGGCGTAACCCCAGTTGATCGGCAGGCCGCCGGCTTGCATCTTCTGACGGTCTTCGTAGATTTTCGAGACCTGGCGCTGAACCACGAAGCCTTCCGGAATTTCCAGCAGCTTGGCGGACAGTTCCTGCAAGGTTTTCAGGTCGAAGCGCGTGTCGTGACGGGCGGTCCAGGCGTGGCCCAGATACGGACGCCAGTCCACGAACAACTCTTTGTTCGGCTCTTTGACCAGGCTTTTCACTACGTGCAGACCGTTGTCCAGCGCGTTGCGGTATTCGTCGACCTTGGCCTGAACACGCTCGGCGTCGAGCACACCGCCCTGGGTCAGGCGATCGGCATACAGCTCACGGGTGGTGCGCTGCTTGGCGATCTGCTGATACATCAGCGGCTGGGTGCCACTTGGTTCGTCGGCTTCGTTGTGGCCGCGACGACGGTAGCAGACCAGATCGATCACCACGTCACGCTTGAACTGCATGCGGTAGTCGATGGCCAGCTGGGTCACGAACAATACGGCTTCCGGATCATCACCATTCACATGGAGGATCGGCGCCTGGATCATCTTCGCAACGTCGGTGGCGTACTCGGTGGAACGCGAGTCCAGCGGGTTGCTGATGGTGAAACCGACCTGGTTGTTGATCACGATGTGCACGGTACCGCCGGTCTTGAAACCGCGGGTCTGCGACATCTGGAAGGTTTCCATGACCACGCCTTGACCGGCGAATGCCGCGTCACCGTGGATGGAAATCGGCAGGACCTTCTCGCCGGTAGGGTCGTTACGACGATCCTGACGGGCGCGAACCGAACCCTCGACCACCGGGGAAACGATTTCCAGGTGGGACGGGTTGAACGCCATGGCCAGGTGAACTTCACCACCTGTGGTCATCACGTTGGACGAGAAGCCCTGGTGGTATTTGACGTCACCGGAACCCAGCTCGACCTTCTTCTTGCCTTCGAACTCGTCGAACAGCTCGCGCGGGTTCTTGCCGAAGGTATTGACCAGCACGTTCAGACGGCCACGGTGGGCCATGCCGATCACGATTTCCTTGGTGCCGTAGGAGCCGGAACGCTGGATCAGCTCGTCGAGCATCGGAATCAGGCTCTCGCCGCCTTCCAGGCCGAAACGCTTGGTGCCCGGGTATTTGGTGCCCAGGTATTTTTCCAGGCCTTCGCCGGCGGTCACGCGCTCGAGCAGGTGGCTCTTGATGTCGGCGGAGTACGTCGGACGGCCACGCACGCTTTCCAGACGCTGCTGGAACCACTGGCGCTGCTCGGAATCGGTGATGTGCGTAAACTCGGCGCCGATGGTGCGGCAATATGTCTGCTGCAACGCTTCGTGAATTTCGCGTAGGCTCGCCTCCTCTTTGCCGATGAACAGGTCGCCGGCACGGAAGGTCGTATCAAGATCGGCATTGGTCAAGCCGTAATGATTGATCGACAGGTCTGCAGGTGCAGGACGCTGCCACAGCCCCAGCGGGTCAAGCTGGGCTGCCTGATGGCCACGCATACGGTAGGCTTGAATCAATCGCAGCACTTCAACTTGCTTCTTCTCGTGCTCACTGCTCACGCTGCCGGCGGAAACCGGTTGGGCGCGGCGCTGGTTCTTTGCCAGCAAGACGAAATGATCGCGAATCGTGGAGTGCGAAACATCGGTGGCAGAGTTGCCGTCAGCAGGCAACTTCTGGAAGTAGGTGCGCCACTCTTCTGGCACAGCGTTAGGGTCGTGCAGGTAGAGCTCGTAGAGCTCTTCCACATAGGCAGCGTTACTACCGGATAGGTAGGCGCTGTTCCACATGCGCTGCATCACGCTTTCTTGCATGCTTGGTCACCCTCGGTTAGGGGAACACCACCGGTGTCGACACCGAGCAAACTTGCAGAAGTCCGAATGCAGCGACCAAAACAAGCCACTAGGATCACACTGATAGTCCGGGTACCAGCCCGGATGCCCCTGCTTGTCTCATTTCTTCAAAATAAGAGCCGCAGCCTTTCAAGCTGCTGCTCAGGTTAAAACTACGGCGCCGGTTGAAGCCTGCGCCGCAGCATCTACGGGTACAGCGGTCTTGCGGGTACTACAGCTGAATCACACGCCGCTTTGCAGAAGCATGTTACGAATGTGACCGATGGCCCTGGTCGGGTTCAGGCCTTTCGGACATACGTTGACGCAGTTCATGATGCTCCGGCAGCGGAATACGCTGAACGGGTCATCCAGCGCAGCCAGACGCTCGGCAGTCTTGGTGTCGCGGCTGTCTGCCAGGAAGCGGTACGCTTGCAGCAGGGCAGCCGGGCCCAGGAACTTGTCCGGGTTCCACCAGAAGGACGGGCAGGAGGTCGAGCAGCAAGCGCACAGAATGCACTCGTACAGACCGTCGAGCTTTTCACGCTCTTCCGGGGTTTGCAGACGTTCGATGGCCGGAGCCGGCGTGTCGTTCTGCAGGTAAGGCTGAACTTTTTCGTATTGCTTGTAGAAGATGCTCATATCGACGACCAGGTCACGGATAACCGGCAAACCTGGCAGCGGACGAACGATCAACTTGTTACCTTTTACGACGGCAGACAGCGGCGTGACGCACGCCAGGCCGTTTTTGCCGTTGATGTTCATGCCGTCGGAACCGCAAACACCTTCACGGCAAGAGCGACGATAGGAGAAACCTTCGTCCTGCTCTTTGATCAGGGCAAGCACGTCCAGCACCATCAGGTCTTTACCACCGGTATCGACCTGGAATTCCTGCATGAACGGCGCAGCGTCCTGATCAGGGTTGTAGCGATAAACACTGACTTTCAACATGGCGGCCACCCTTAATAAGTCCGAATCTTAGGTTCAAAAGTCGGAACAGTCTTCGGCGAGAAGTTCACAGCACGCTTGGTCACGCGCTTGTCACCCGGGAAGTACAGGGTGTGGCACAGCCAGTTTTCGTCGTCGCGATCTTCGTAGTCTTCACGGGCGTGAGCGCCGCGGGACTCTTTGCGGATCTCTGCAGCGATAGCGGTGGCTTCGGCCACTTCCAGCAGGTTCTGCAGTTCCAGCGCTTCGATACGTGCAGTGTTGAACGCCTGCGACTTATCGTTGATCTTGACGTTGGCGATACGCACGCGCAGGTCAGCCAGCTGGGCAATACCCTTCTGCATGTATTCGCCGGTACGGAATACACCGAAGTAGTTCTGCATGCAGCTTTGCAGCTCGCGACGCAGGGTTGCCACGTCTTCGCCATCGGTACGCTCGTTCAGAGCGGACAGACGGGCCAGGGCCGTTTCAATGTTGGCGTCGGTGGCGTCGTCGTATTCGATACCGTCGGTCAGCGCTTTTTCCAGGTGCAGACCCGCCGCGCGACCGAACACAACCAGGTCGAGCAACGAGTTGCCGCCCAGACGGTTGGCACCGTGAACCGACACGCAAGCCACTTCGCCCACTGCGAACAGGCCAGGAATGATGGTGTCGACGCCTTCGGCATCCTGGGTGATCGCCTGACCATGAATGTTGGTCGGAACGCCGCCCATCATATAGTGGCAAGTCGGAACGACTGGAACCGGAGCAACCACCGGATCAACGTGGGCAAACGTCTTGGACAGTTCGCAGATGCCTGGCAGGCGGCTGTGCAGTACTTCTTCGCCCAGGTGATCGAGCTTGAGCAATACGTGGTCGCCATTCGGACCGCAACCGTTGCCGGCGATGATCTCTTTAACCATCGAACGGGCAACAACGTCACGACCGGCAAGGTCCTTGGCGTTCGGAGCGTAACGCTCCATGAAACGCTCACCGTGCTTGTTGATGAGGTAACCACCTTCACCACGGCAACCTTCGGTAACCAGTACACCAGCGCCGGCGATGCCGGTCGGGTGGAACTGCCACATTTCGATGTCTTGCACCGGCACGCCTGCACGCAGGGCCATGCCGACGCCGTCACCGGTGTTGATCAAGGCGTTGGTGGTGGACGAGTAGATACGACCGGCACCGCCAGTGGCCAGAACGGTGGCCTTGGCGCGGATGTAGCTGGTTTCACCGGTTTCGATGCAGATGGCGATCACGCCGACGAATGCGCCGTCCTGGTTCTTCACCAGATCAACAGCGTAGTACTCGTTCAGGAACGTGGTGCCGGCCTTCAGGTTGCCCTGATAAAGCGTGTGCAGCAGCGCGTGACCGGTACGGTCGGACGCGGCGCAGGTACGGGCAGCCTGGCCACCTTTACCGTAATCCTTCGACTGGCCGCCGAATGGACGCTGGTAGATACGACCTTGTTCGGTACGGGAGAACGGCAGACCCATGTGGTCCAGTTCAAATACCGCAGCCGGGCCTTCCTGACACATGTATTCGATAGCGTCCTGGTCACCGATGTAGTCGGAACCCTTGACGGTATCGTACATGTGCCAGCGCCAGTCATCGTTCGGATCAGCCGAGGCGATGGCGCAGGTAATGCCGCCCTGAGCGGAAACGGTGTGCGAACGGGTCGGGAAAACCTTGGTGATCACGGCAGTCTTGTGACCGCCTTGCGCCAGTTGCAGCGCTGCGCGCATGCCGGCACCGCCACCACCAATAATGATGGCGTCGAAAGAAATCGTTGGAATGTTAGCCATGAATCAGATACCCCAGAGAATCTGCACACCCCAGACGAAGTAAGCGAACATCGCAACGCCGCATACTGCCTGGAAAAGGAAACGTACTGCAGTCGCGGACTTGCCCAGCGCCATTGGCGTCAGGTAGTCGGTCGCGATGGTCCACATGCCGACCCAGGCGTGAGCGCCCAGGGCCACAAGGGCCAGCAGACTGAAGATACGCATCCCGTTGTGAGCGAACAGGCCGTGCCATTGGTCGTAGCCAATGCCCGGGTTCGCAACGAGGTATCCGATCAGGAAAATGAAATAAGCCGCGAGAACGACCGCAGACACACGTTGCGCCATCCAGTCATAAAGACCGGAACGCGAAAGGTTCGTAACGCTGGTTACCATATCCAAACTCCTGCCAGAACGATCAACACCACGGAAATGGCGATGATAATTTTCGAGCCCAGTGTGCCGCCTTCCAGCGTCTCACCGATGCCCATGTCCATGATCAAGTGGCGCACACCGGCTACCAGGTGATACAGAAGAGCGGACAGGAGGCCCCATGCTACGAACTTGGCCAGCGGGCTGGTCAAGGTTGCCTTCACGTCGGCAAAACCTTCCTCGGAACCCAGGGATTTGCCCAATGCATAAAGCATGAAGCCAAGGCCCAGGAAGAGGATGATGCCGGAAACACGGTGAAGAAACGACGTAACGCCGGTGATGGGGAGTTTGATGGTCCTTAGGTCTAGGTTTACAGGTCGTTGGCTTTTCACGGCTTTTTTTTCACACTGAAGAGCCCCTAACAATCAGGGCAAAGTTGTTGGGGAGTGCACTGGTCAGGTAACCACCACCCAGGGATGCGACCCCCAATAAAGCAGGCCCAAAAGCCCCTGGCGGTCGGTGGCCGAGTATAGACAGTTAGGCTACTAATGACAACGCGTTCGCCTACCCCCAATAGCGCATTGCACAAGTGGGATAAAAGGCGTAAATGGCAGTCAATTTCGAGGAAAAAGTCCGGTTAAAGCCTTCTGGAGCAAGAGTTTAGGCAAATTGACATTCGAATTTATCTCACTATAGTGGTGCGGGCCCTGCGTGGGGGGTCTGTCTGATGATTTCAAGCATAAATAGGAGGCCACATGGCTGACAAAAAAGCGCAGTTGATCATCGAGGGCGCAGCCCCCGTCGAGCTGCCCATTTTAACCGGCACCGTTGGTCCCGATGTTATCGATGTTCGGGGCCTGACGGCCACGGGCCGTTTCACCTTCGACCCTGGTTTTATGTCGACCGCTTCCTGCGAGTCGGCGATCACCTATATCGACGGCGACAACGGCATCCTGCTGCACCGCGGCTACCCGATCGAACAGTTGGCTGAAAAGTCGGACTACCTGGAAACCTGCTATCTGCTGCTCAACGCCGAGTTGCCGACTGCAGAACAAAAGGCCCAGTTCGTCAGCACCGTCAAGAACCACACCATGGTTCACGAGCAGCTGAAGACCTTCTTCAACGGCTTCCGTCGCGACGCCCACCCGATGGCCGTCATGTGCGGTGTAGTGGGCGCCCTCTCGGCGTTCTACCACGACTCCCTCGACATCAAGAACCCGCAGCATCGCGAAATCTCCGCGATCCGCCTGGTGGCCAAGATGCCGACCCTGGCAGCGATGGTTTACAAGTACTCCATGGGTCAACCCATGATGTACCCGCGCAACGACCTGACGTACGCGGAAAACTTCCTGCACATGATGTTCAACACCCCGTGCGAGATCAAACCGATCAGCCCGGTACTCGCCAAGGCCATGGACAAGATCTTCATCCTCCATGCCGACCACGAGCAGAACGCTTCGACCTCCACCGTACGCCTGGCCGGCTCTTCGGGTGCCAACCCGTTCGCCTGTATCGCCGCCGGCATCGCTGCACTGTGGGGCCCTGCCCACGGCGGCGCGAACGAAGCCGTTCTGTCCATGCTTGACGAAATTGGCGATGTCTCGAACATCGACCAGTACATCGCCAAGGCCAAGGACAAGGACGATCCGTTCAAACTGATGGGCTTCGGTCACCGGGTTTACAAAAACCGCGACCCACGCGCCACCGTGATGAAGCAGACCTGCGACGAAGTGCTGAAGGAGCTGGGGATCACCAACGATCCGCAACTCGAACTGGCCATGCGCCTGGAAGAGATCGCCCTGACCGACCCGTACTTCATCGAACGCTCGCTGTACCCGAACGTCGACTTCTACTCGGGGATCATCCTCAAGGCGATCGGTATTCCAACCAGCATGTTCACCGTGATCTTCGCCCTGGCGCGGACCGTCGGCTGGATCTCCCACTGGAAAGAAATGCTCTCCAGCCCTTACAAGATCGGCCGTCCGCGGCAGTTATACATTGGCTCCAAGTCGCGTGACATTCCTGATCTGGAAGACCGCAAATAAGACTTGTCTTGCGATAATGTCTTGAGCTGTACCGGGAACGGCCTCTATTTATAGGGGCCGTTTTTGTTTGTGCCGGGTTGCCCACTGCGCAGAACCGGAACGAAGCCTCTCAAGGGGGCGCACACCGCAAAAGCAAAGCGAGGCGGCCTGCCCCGGCCGGCCTATCCGTTGAAGCGTACCTGTCCCCCTGTAGGAGCTGGCTTGCCAGCGAAGGCGGTATATCAGTCAACATAATCGTTAAATGTGAAATCGCCTTCGCTTCAATCCACCGCCGCACCTAAACCCAACAAAGTCCGATAACCGCCCACAAAAAAATGCCCCGATCTCTCGACCAGGGCATTTCATCCAGCTCAGCTTATATATAAGAAACCCGAAGCCTTAGTGAGCAACAGCCCCACTCGCCCCCAACCCCGTCTGCGAACGAACAAACTGCGGGAAGAACAGCGCCCGCTCGTTGTCAGCCGCCTTCGACTTGTCGGTGATCGAGAAGAACCAGATCCCGATAAACGCAATGGCCATGGAGAACAGCGCCGGGTACTCATACGGGAAGATCGCCTTCTCGTGATGCAGGATCTGCACCCAAATGGTCGGCCCAAGCACCATCAAGCCAACGGCACTCACCAGACCCAACCAGCCACCGATCATCGCACCACGGGTGGTCAGGTTCTTCCAGTACATGGAAAGCAACAGCACCGGGAAGTTACAGCTTGCCGCGATCGAGAACGCCAGGCCCACCATGAACGCAATGTTCTGGCTTTCGAACAGGATCCCCAGACCGATCGCCAGCACACCCAGGCAGATGGTGGTGATTTTCGAGACGCGGATCTCATCCTTGTCGTTGGCCTTGCCCTTCTTGATCACACTGGCATAAAGGTCGTGGGACACCGCCGTGGCACCAGCCAGCGTCAGACCGGCAACCACTGCCAGAATGGTCGCGAAGGCCACCGCCGAGATGAAGCCCAGGAAAATACTGCCACCCACCGCATTGGCCAGGTGCACCGCCGCCATGTTGTTGCCGCCCAACAGCGCGCCAGCCGCATCTTTGAAGGCCGGGTTGGTGCTGACCAGCAGGATCGCGCCGAAGCCGATGATGAAGGTAAGAATGTAGAAGTAGCCAATGAAGCCGGTTGCATACAGCACGCTCTTGCGAGCTTCTTTCGCGTCACTCACGGTGAAGAAGCGCATCAGAATGTGCGGCAGGCCAGCGGTACCGAACATCAGCGCCAGGCCAAGGGAGAACGCGGAGACCGGATCTTTCACCAGGCCGCCCGGGCTCATGATCGCCTCACCTTTAGGGTGAACCTTGATCGCCTCGGAGAACAGCGCGCTGAAGTCGAAGTTGACGTGTTTCATGACCATCAGCGCCATGAACGAGGCACCGGACAGCAGCAACACAGCCTTGATGATCTGCACCCAAGTGGTCGCCAGCATGCCGCCGAACAACACGTACATGCACATCAAAATACCGACCAGGATCACGGCGACGTAGTAGTCGAGACCGAACAGCAGCTGGATCAGCTTGCCGGCACCCACCATTTGCGCGATCAGGTAGAACGCTACCACCACCAGCGAACCGCAAGCGGACAGCGTGCGGATCTGGGTTTGCCCCAGGCGGTAGGACGCCACGTCGGCGAAGGTGTACTTACCCAGGTTACGCAGGCGCTCGGCGATCAGGAACAGAATGATCGGCCAGCCCACCAGGAAGCCGATCGAGTAGATCAGGCCGTCGTAGCCGGAGGTGAACACCAGGGCGGAAATACCCAGGAAGGACGCCGCGGACATGTAGTCACCGGCAATCGCCAGACCGTTCTGGAAGCCGGTGATCTTGCCACCCGCCGCATAGTAGTCGGCCGCCGAATTGTTGCGCTTGGAAGCCCAGTAGGTGATGCACAGGGTCAGACCAACAAACGCGACGAACATCAGGATCGCGGAAACGTTGAGCGGTTGTTTGTGCACTTCGCCGGTCAGGGCTTCACCTGCCCAGGCACCAGGTGCAAAGGCTGCGATGGTCAATAGAGCCATTAGACGCCGGATCATTGCTGAGCCTCCTTGAGAATCGCATTGTTCAGGTCGTCGAATTCGCCATTGGCGCGTCGTACGTAGATTGCCGTCAGGATAAAGGCCGAGAGAATCAGCCCGACACCAATGGGTATGCCCCAGGTAATAGATGACTCAGGACTGATTTTCGCGCCCAGGATATGCGGCCCGTAAGCAATCAAAAGGATGAATCCGGAGTAAAGCCCAAGCATGATCGCCGAAAGAATCCAGGCGAACCTTTCTCGCTTACTAACCAGCTCCTTGAAGCGCGGGCTGTTTTGAATCGAGAGGTAAATGCTGTCGTTCATTGTTTTTATCCTCGCAGCACAGTTGAAGTTGTAACGTCATCCACTCTATGCGGCTGCGGAACTGGTTCCAGACGACCTTAGTATTAGAACGACATGACAGGCCAGGCATGCGTTAAACAAATGTGGGAGCGAGCCTGCTCGCGAAGGCGTCGTGTCAGTCGATATGAATGTTGACTGACACGACGCCTTCGCGAGCAGGCTCGCTCCCACATGAAAAAGCAAAGGCCGCTTGGCATGAACGCCAAGCGGCCTCGGGAGGTACTGACCAGAAGGGTCAGCTCAAATCATTTGGTCCAGTCAGCAACCCGTTCCGGGTGTTTGGCCACCCAGTCCTTCGCCGCCGCTTCAGGCTTGGCACCTTCCTGAATCGCCAGCATCACTTCGCCGATTTCGTCTTTCGATGCCCACTGGAAGTTCTTCAGGAACTTGGCCACTTCCGGTGCCTTGGCTTCCAGGCCCTTGCTGCCGATGCTGTTCACGGTCTCAGCCGCGCCATAAACGCCTTTCGGGTCGTCCAGGAAGCGCAGTTTCCACTTGGCGAACATCCAGTGCGGCACCCAACCCGTGACGGCAATGGATTCCTGTTTCTTCTCGGCACGGGTCAGCTCGGCAATCATGCCGGCGCCGGAACTGGCCTTGAGCTGATAGCCGGTCAGATCGTAGTCCTTGATCGCCTGCTCGGTCTTGAGCATCACGCCCGAACCGGCGTCGATGCCAACAATGCGTTTTTTGAAGCTGTCGTCGGTTTTCAGATCTTCAAGCGACTTGGCCTTGACGTACTCCGGCACGATCAAGCCGATCCTGGCGTCCTTGAAGTTCGGGCCGTAGTCGACCACCTGATCCTTGTTCTTGGTCCAGTAATCGCCGTGCGTCACCGGCAGCCAGGCGGAGAGCATGGCGTCGAGTTTGCCCGTGGCGACACCCTGCCACATGATCCCGGTGGCGACCGCTTGCAGCTTCACGTCGTAGTCGAGTTTCTGCTTGATCACTTCGGCTGCCACATGGGTGGTCGCAACGCTGTCGGACCAGCCGTCGACGTAACCGATGGTCACGGTGTTCTTCGCGGCAAACGCCTGGGTGGAGCCGATCGCAAGCACCAGAGCGGCACTTGCGCCTAAAAGTCGTCGCATCTTCATCGTTACTTCCCCGAAAGTGCTGCGCTCGACGGATGCCGAGTCGCGTCAACGTATTGTTATGGTGCGCAGCGCCCCCATCGCGCCTCACCGCAAACCCGTTCGAACTTCAGTGCGATTTTTCATGAGAGCACTGACGCCTCGATAATCAACCTGACGCCAACAACGACCTGCTCTGCCAGCGACCTCAAGGCATCGAGAAACGACATCAGAACGCCATTAATCTAGACCACGGAAAGTGCCCTGGCCAATCCGCCCGAACTTTGCATGTCAAAATCATGCAGGCCACCAAGCGCGCGGCAAATGCAGGTAACATGCGCGGCTTTGCTCCCAGACGGCCTGACCATGCCCGCGACATCGCGCTTTCCTTTTTTTGCTTATCTGTTTGCGTGCCTGCTGGGGCTTTTTGCCCTGGGTGGCTTCTGGTACGGCCTCGGCAAACCCGTGATTCTGCCGGACGTCGCCAGCGCGACGCACAAGCTGCAATGCGCCTCCTACACCCCGTTCGACAAGGACCAGTCACCGTTCGATGTGCCATTCAACTTGCGCCCCGAACGCATGGACGCCGACCTCGCGCTGCTGGCCAAAAGCTTCGAATGCATCCGCACCTACTCCATGACCGGCCTCGAGGCCCTGCCTGACCTGGCGCGCAAGCACGGGTTGAAGATGATGATTGGCGCCTGGGTCAACAGCAACCCGGTGGACACCGCCAAAGAAGTCGACCTGCTGATCGCATCGGCCAATGCCAATGCGGACGTGGTGACCTCGGTCATCGTTGGCAACGAAACCCTGTTGCGCAAGGAAATCACTGGTGCACAGCTGGTGAAACTGATTGACCGGGTCAAAAGCCAGGTCAAACAGCCTGTCACTTATGCCGACGTCTGGGAGTTCTGGCAAAAGCACCCGGAAGTTGCTCCGGCGGTAGACTTCATCACTATTCATTTGCTGCCGTACTGGGAGGATCACCCTTCGGACATCGACGTCGCCCTGTCGCAGGTGGCCTCCGTGCGTCGGTCTTTCGGCAGCATGTTCGCGCCCAAGGACGTGATGATTGGCGAAACCGGCTGGCCGAGCGAAGGCCGCCAACGTAAAACCGCCCTGCCGAGCCGGGTCAATGAAGCCAGGTTCATCCGCGGATTTGTCATCATGGCCGAGCAGCAAGGCTGGCATTACAACCTGATCGAAGCCTTCGACCAACCGTGGAAACGCGCGAGCGAAGGTGCGGTCGGAGGTTACTGGGGGCTGTTCGATGCCGATCGCCAGGACAAGGGCGTGCTGGCGGGGCCGGTGTCGAACGTACCGTACTGGTCGCAGTGGCTGGCGGTCGGTGGCTTGATCTTCATCGGCACGCTGATCCTCGGCGGTCGTGTGCGCAACACGCGCGCGGCGCTGGTGCTGCCACTGCTCGGCGCGCTGGCCGCCTGCTCGATCGGCGCCTGGGGCGACCTGGCCCGTGTCACCACCCGTTTCGCCAGCGAGTGGCTGTGGGTCGGCTTGTTGACGGCGTTGAACCTGCTGGTGCTGGCCCATGCGGCACTGACATTGAGCGCTCGTACCGGTTGGCGTGAGCGGGCTTTCAACTTCCTGGAACGTCGGGCTGGCTGGTGGCTGGCAGCAGCAGGGTTCGCCGCGGCGGTGACGATGCTGGAACTGGTGTTCGATCCGCGTTATCGCAGCTTCCCGAGTGTTGCGTTCATCCTGCCAGCGCTGGTGTACCTGTGCCGTCCGGTGAGCGCGCCGCGTCGGGAGATCGCCCTGCTGACCTTCATCATCGGTGCGGGGATTGCGCCGCAGTTGTATCAGGAAGGGCTGCAGAACCAGCAGGCTTGGGGCTGGGCGTTGGTGAGTGTGTTGATGGTTGGGGCGTTGTGGCGCAGTTTGCGGGTTCGCAAATTGTAATCTTCAGCGCGGCTACTGGCCTCTTCGCGAGCAGGCTCGCTCCCACATTTGATCTTCGTCGTACACGGACTCTGTGCACACTGAAGATCTATTGTGGGAGCGAGCCTGCTCGCGAAGACTGACTATCAAACGCTAGAGGAAGCTCGGACCAGACGCAGTGCAGCAATCACCACCGCAAAAACCGCCAACGTAGTGTTGTACAACGCCAGCGCCGGCAAGCCGAACACCAGCGCCAACACGGCCAACCACCACCCCGCCCGCCCCGGCAGTACAAAACCGATCACAGCTGCCGCCAGCGCAGCCCAGCCCAATACCCTGAAATGAATCATCAACCCAAGGTTCGAACGGACCTGGCACTCCCAACGGTTCGCCTCGTCCACACAGATGCCGACCCACTGGGCATCCTCCATGAAGCCATAACGCGCGCCATAACTGGCGGCCAGCCACAATGGCAGCAAAACAAGCAGCAGAATCACGGGCAGACGGCGGGACATGAAACACTCCAATACGCGAAAACGGCGGCCAGCTTAATCCCCCGGCAGCGGTTAGCAAACGCGCGACACAGAAAATTGGTCACGAAACAGCTGCAAAGTGTATCGTCCAGCTACCATTACTCCGAAATTAGGCCTGATTGGTGCCGATCCATGGCACTTTGGCGCAAAACCCGTGGTCATAGCCTGCGAACTTCATTCGGCACCTTCCTCTAAGGGATCTAGTCATGCTCCGTTCCTTGCGCTTCGCCGCCCTGTTTGGCGGCATTATTTTGAGTGCGTCCGCACTGGCGGTCGATATCGACGCCGCCAGTTATGGCTACCCCTTGACCAATCCGTTCGAGGCGACCATTGCCACGACGCCACCGGACCTGCGCCCGGAGCTGCCGCTTGACGATGACATCAACCAGTCAACCCGTAGCGTCACCTTGCGCCCGGAGCGTGAATTCCAGCTGCCGGACAACTTCTGGCCGGTGAAGAAACTCACTTACCGCATCGCCACCCAGGATAAAGCCGCGCCGCTGATCTTCCTGATCGCCGGTACCGGCGCGCGTTATGACAGCACCCTCAACGAATACCTGAAGAAGCTCTACTACAAGGCCGGCTACCACGTGGTGCAATTGTCGTCGCCCACCAGCTTCGACTTCATGAGCGCGGCCTCACGCTTTGCCACGCCCGGCATCACCAAGGAAGACGCCGAAGACATGTACCGGGTGATGCAGGCCGTGCGGGCGCAAAACCCCAATGTCGCCGTCACCGATTACTACCTGACCGGCTACAGCCTGGGCGCACTGGACGCAGCATTCGTCGCCCACCTTGACGAAACCCGTCGCAGCTTCAACTTCAAGAAAGTCTTGCTGCTCAACCCGCCGGTCAACCTCTACACCTCGATCACCAATCTGGACAAGCTGGTCCAGACCGAGGTCAAAGGCATCAACAACTCCACCACCTTCTATGAACTGGTGCTGGACAAACTGACCCGCTACTTCCAGCAAAAGGGCTACATCGACCTCAACGATGCGCTGCTCTACGATTTCCAGCAGTCCAAGCAGCATCTGAGCAACGAACAGATGGCCATGCTGATCGGCACTTCGTTCCGCTTCTCGGCGGCCGATATTGCCTTTACCTCGGACCTGATCAACCGTCGCGGCCTGATCACGCCGCCGAAATACCCGATCACCGAAGGCACCACCCTCACGCCGTTCCTCAAGCGCGCACTGCAATGCGACTTCGATTGCTACATCACCGAACAGGTCATCCCGATGTGGCGCGCCCGCACCGACGGCGGCAGCCTGCTGCAACTGATCGACCAGGTCAGTTTGTATGCGCTCAAGGACTACCTGCGCGACAGCCCGAAAATCGCGGTCATGCACAACGCCGACGACGTGATCCTCGGCCCTGGCGACCTTGGCTTCCTGCGCAAGACCTTCGGCGATCGCTTGACTGTTTATCCACTGGGCGGCCACTGCGGCAACCTTAACTACCGCGTCAACAGCGACGCCATGCTGGAGTTTTTCCGTGGCTAAATACCCCCTGCTTATCGCCGCGTTACTCTGTGCAAGCGTCGCCAATGCCGACAACAGCAAAGCCAACGCCCCGGTCGTGATCGACAGTGACGGCTTCAAGGAGCCGCTGAGCAAACTCAAATTCAACCCGGGGCTGGATCAGCGCGAGTTCGAGCGCTCGACGCTCAACGCGCTGAACGTCTACGACCCGCTGGAAGAGTGGAACCGTCGCGTCTACCACTTCAACTACCGCTTCGACCAATGGGTGTTCCTGCCCGTGGTGGACGGTTATCGCTACATCACCCCAAGCTTCCTGCGCACCGGCGTCAGCAACTTCTTCAACAACCTCGGTGATGTGCCGAACCTGATGAACAGCCTGCTGCAGTTCAAGGGCAAGCGCTCGATGGAAACCACCGCGCGCCTGCTGCTCAACACTACCGTCGGTATCGCCGGCCTGTGGGACCCGGCCACGGCCATGGGCTTGCCGCGCCAGAACGAAGACTTCGGTCAGACCCTGGGTTTCTATGGTGTACCGGGTGGCGCCTACTTCGTGTTGCCGATCCTGGGCCCTTCGAACATCCGCGACACCGGCGGCCTGGCCGTCGACTTCACCGCCGAGAACGCGATCAACTTCCTGAACGTCGCCGAAGTCAGCGCCAACCATCCCGAGGTCTGGCTCCTGCGCAGCATCGACAAGCGTTATCAGACCGGCTTTCGCTACGGCCAGCTGAATACGCCGTTCGAGTACGAGAAGGTGCGTTACGTGTATACCGAATCGCGCAAGTTGCAGATCGCCGAGTAAATCCATCGGCCACAAAAAAGGCCATTCGGTGCGAATCGAATGGCCTTTTTTGATGAGGTGTTCCAAACACCACAACGCCACTGTGGGAGCGAGCCTGCTCGCGAAGAGGCAGTGTCAGTCGCCATCCATGTTGACTGATACACCGCTTTCGCGAGCAGGCTCGCTCCCACAGTGGAACAGTGCCACCTTCAGCCTTTGATGGCTTTCCAGATTTTGCCTGCCACCATCACCCCCGCCAACACCACCGCACCCGCCACAATCCCCGCCAACGCATTCAGCAACGTCGGCACGATGAACCCGGCACCGCCCGCCCCCGCGCTGACGCTTTCAATCCAGTGATGCACCACCGGCACGCCATGGGTCAGGATCCCGCCGCCCACCAGGAACATCGCCGCCGTGCCGATCACCGACAGGCTCTTCATCATGTACGGTGCCGCACGCAGAATCCCGCCGCCGATGCTTTTAGCCATCTGCCCGGGTTTCTGGGTCAACCACAACCCCAGGTCATCCAGTTTGACGATACCGGCCACCAGGCCATAGACACCGATGGTCATGACGATGGCGATGCCTGAAAGCACGATGACCTGCTGGGTCAGCGAGGCGTCCGCCACGGTACCCAGGGTAATGGCGATGATTTCCGCCGACAGGATGAAGTCGGTGCGAATCGCGCCCTTGATCTTGTCTTTCTCGAACGCCACCAGATCGATGGCCGGGTCGGCGACCGCTTCGACCAGCTCTGCATGCTCGGCTTGATCCTCGGCCTTGCTGTGCAGGAATTTATGGGCGAGCTTCTCGAAGCCTTCGAAACACAGGTAGGCGCCGCCGACCATCAACAACGGCGTGACCAGCCACGGGATGAACGCACTGATCGCCAGGGCCGACGGCACCAGGATCAGCTTGTTGATGAACGAGCCCTTGGCCACCGCTCATACCACCGGAATTTCCCGCTCCGCGCGTACGCCGCTGACCTGCTGGGCATTGAGCGCCAGATCGTCACCCAGCACGCCGGCAGTCTTTTTCGCAGCCATTTTGGTCATCAACGCCACATCGTCGAGCACCGCGGCAATGTCGTCGATCAGCAACAGCAAACTGCTTCCTGCCATGAATCTGGCTTCCTTCTTGAATGAATGCTGCGCAGCATAGCGCGGCTCAACCGGCTGCGGGGCATTCTTGAGCGTCGCGCGAGGCCGGTGCTACCATGCGCAACCGCCAGTACAGGCAAGGAACCACCTGGTTTATGAGCACTATCCGCGAGCGCAACAAAGAACTGATCCTGCGTGCCGCCAGTGAAGAATTTGCCGACAAGGGCTTCGCTGCGACCAAAACCAGTGACATCGCAGCCAAGGCGGGATTGCCCAAGCCCAACGTCTACTACTACTTCAAATCCAAGGAAAACCTCTACCGCGAGGTCCTGGAAAGCATCATCGAGCCGATCCTGCAGGCGTCGACGCCGTTCAATGCCGACGGTGTGCCCAGTGAAGTGCTGAGCGGCTACATCCGTTCGAAAATCCGCATCTCCCGCGACCTGCCCTTCGCCTCCAAGGTGTTTGCCAGCGAAATCATGCACGGCGCCCCGCACCTGAGTCCCGACCTGGTCGACCAACTCAACGGCCAGGCCAGGCACAACATCGACTGCATCCAGACCTGGATCGACCGCGGCCAGATCGCCCCCATCGACCCCAACCACCTGATGTTCAGCATCTGGGCCGCGACCCAGACGTATGCCGACTTTGACTGGCAGATCACCGCTATAACCGGCAAAGCCAAGCTTGATGAAAGCGATTATGAAGCGGCGGCGCAGACGATTATCCGGTTGGTATTGAAGGGGTGTGAGCCGGACTGAAAGACCGGGTTGCCTTCTTCGCGAGCAGGCTCGCTCCCACAGGGTTTTGTAGTGGATCCCAATTTTATGCAGGACACAAATTCCTTGTGGGAGCGAGCCTGCTCGCGAAGAAGGCAACTCGGTTTCAATTCAAATCCAAATCGCATCCCACAGCGGATAGTCGCCAAGTTTCTCGACCAGTCCCGCCCTTAATGGGTTGGCTACGATATACCGAGCCAGCTTGACCAAGTCTTCCTCACGACGCAGCGCTCTATCGTGGAAGCCTTGCTGCCAAAGGCTGAACTCACGACCCGTGGACAGATTCACCGCTTTGGTACTCAACGATTTCGTCTTTTGCATCAGTGCACTCAGCGACCCTCGCTGCAATTCGATCAACCAGTGAAAGTGATCAGGCATCACAACCCAGGCCAATGAGTTAGCAGAGCCCAGGTCCTGCGCGGCACGAAATTGCTCAACGACTAATCTACCCAAGAAGAAATCCTTGAAAACAGGTTTTCTATCAAGTGTGTTGGTGGTCAGCAGGTAGATACGGTTTTGCTCGGCAAAGCGGCCGATGCGGAGACGGTGCGAAGCAGATAATTCCGGCATTCCTTTGCCCTTTTCATGATGAAGTCATGAGAAAAGCTAGACCTGTGATTGCCGGAGGGTGAGGCAGACTGTTAGCTGAATGTGTCTGGAAGATCGCCTTCGCGAGCAGGCTCGCTCCCACAGTGGATTGGCAGTGTTCAGACATTTTGTGTCCACCACTGTCCCATGTGGGAGCGAGCCTGCTCGCGAAAGCGGTCAGTCAATCATTACAAATTCAAGCTGTGACTCCAGCATCCGCCCGCAACCCCAACGCCTCGATCGCACTGATCGCGCACTGCTCATCGACATCCGACAGATCCCCGCTGATCCCTACCGCCCCCAACACATTCCCGTCCTGATCGCGAATCAACACCCCACCCGGGGCCGGCACGACGCTGCCCTGCCCCAGGCTGTTCAGTGCGGCAATGAATGCCGGGCGCTGTTGGGCGTCCAGTGCCAGCAGGCGTGAGCCTTTACCCAGGGCAATCGCGCCCCAGGCTTTGCCAATGGCAATCTGCGGGCGCAGCAGGCTGGCGCCGTCTTCGCGCTGCAGGCTCAGCAGGTGGCCTCCGGCGTCCAGCACGGCAATGGTCAAAGGGGCCGCAGAGATGGCGCGGCCGGCGGAAATGGCCTGACTGGTCAGGTTGACTGCAACGTTCAAGGTTAAAGCGCTCATGGTGCTGTCCTCATTTTGTTATAGGGAAAGCCGTTGGACTGCTTTTTGTGCAACAGTCCGCTGCAACAAATAGAACACAATGAACTATTTTTTTGTATACAATAATTCTCGAAAAGCGCCACATGCGACGAAAAGCCACAGCAGAGCAGGCTTCCGACAAATGGAACAGACGCTTGAGAAAATGGATTGACCTGCGCCGTCCGCCGTGAATACACTCAGCGCACAGCCACTTGTATACAATTACAAAACGTAAGAGGCACAAAACCATGAGCAAAATGAGAGCAATCGAAGCCGCCGTTCTGGTGATGCGCCGTGAAGGGGTTGATACCGCTTTCGGCATCCCGGGCGCCGCGATCAACCCGCTGTACTCCGCCTTGCAGAAGGTCGGTGGCATCGATCACGTCCTCGCTCGCCACGTAGAAGGCGCCTCGCACATGGCCGAGGGCTTCACTCGCACCAAGGCCGGTAATATCGGCGTGTGCATCGGTACTTCCGGCCCTGCCGGGACTGACATGGTCACCGGGCTCTACAGCGCCTCGGCCGACTCGATCCCGATCCTGTGCATCACCGGGCAAGCACCCCGTGCCCGTATGCACAAGGAAGACTTCCAGGCGGTCGACATCACCGCCATCGTCAAGCCTGTGACCAAGTGGGCAACCACCGTCATGGAACCGGGCCAGGTGCCGTACGCATTCCAGAAAGCGTTCTACGAAATGCGCTCCGGTCGTCCAGGTCCAGTACTGATCGACCTGCCGTTCGACGTGCAGATGGCCGAAATCGAATTCGACATCGACGCCTACGAACCGCTGCCGCTGGCCAAGCCCACCGCCAACCGCGTGCAGATCGAGAAGGCCCTGGCCATGCTCGATCAGGCCGAGCGCCCATTGCTGGTCGCCGGTGGCGGCATCATCAATGCCGACGCCAGCGAGTTGCTGGTGGAGTTCGCCGAGCTGACCGGCATCCCGGTCATCCCTACCCTGATGGGCTGGGGCACCATCCCGGACGATCACCCGCTGATGGTCGGCATGGTTGGCCTGCAGACTTCGCACCGTTACGGCAACGCCACGCTGCTGAAGTCGGACGTGGTGCTGGGCGTCGGTAACCGTTGGGCCAACCGTCACACCGGTTCGATCGACGTGTACACCGAAGGCCGCAAGTTCATCCACGTCGACATCGAGCCGACGCAAATCGGCCGCGTGTTCAACCCGGACCTGGGCATCGTTTCCGACGCCGCGGCCGCGTTGACCGTATTCATCGAAGTCGCTCGCGAATGGCAAGCCGCCGGCAAGCTGAAAAACCGCAGCGCCTGGCTGCAGGATTGCCAGCAGCGCAAGGCCAGCCTGCAGCGCAAGACTCACTTCGACAACGTGCCGGTCAAGCCGCAGCGTGTTTATGAAGAAATGAACCAGGTGTTCGGCAAAGACACTTGCTACGTCAGCACCATCGGTCTGTCGCAGATTGCCGGCGCGCAGTTCCTGCACGTCTACAAGCCGCGTCACTGGATCAACTGCGGTCAGGCAGGTCCTCTGGGCTGGACCATTCCGGCGGCGCTGGGCGTGGTCAAGGCCGACCCGACCCGCAAGGTCGTGGCACTGTCGGGCGACTATGATTTCCAGTTCATGATCGAAGAACTGGCGGTGGGCGCGCAGTTCAAGCTGCCGTACATCCACGTGGTGGTCAACAATTCGTACCTGGGACTGATCCGTCAGGCCCAGCGCGGTTTCGACATGGATTACTGCGTGCAGTTGTCCTTCGATAACCTGAACGCGCCGGAACTCAACGGTTACGGGGTCGACCACGTCGCGGTGGCCGAAGGCCTCGGCTGCAAGGCGCTGCGTGTGTTCGAACCGGCTCAGATCCAGCCTGCCCTGCGCAGGGCCCAGGAACTGATCGAAGAGTTCAAGGTGCCGGTGATCGTCGAGGTTATTCTGGAGCGCGTGACCAACATTTCCATGGGCACCGAGATCAACGCCGTCAATGAATTCGAAGACCTGGCGCTGGTCGGCAACGATGCGCCGACCGCGATTTCGCTGCTCGATTAATTGCTGATTGATGATCGTTCCCACGCTCTGCGTGGGAACGCAGCCCGGGACGCTCCGCGTCCCAAAGCGGACGCGGAGCGTCCATTGAGGCGTTCCCACGCAGAGCGTGGGAGCGACCCCAACAAAACATTAACGGGAAACCACCATGCCGCGTTTCGCAGCCAACCTGTCCATGCTGTTCACCGAACAGGATTTTCTTACCCGTTTCGAAGCGGCCGCCAAAGCTGGCTTCAGTGGCGTCGAATACCTGTTTCCTTACGACTTCAGCTCCGCCGAGATCAAGGCCAGGCTCGATGCCAACGGCCTGACCCAGGTGCTGTTCAACCTGCCGGCCGGTGACTGGGCCAAGGGCGAGCGCGGTATCGCCTGCCTGCCGGACCGGGTCGAAGAGTTCCGCGCCGGTGTCAAGCTGGCGATCGCTTACGCCAAAGTGCTGGGCAATACCCAGGTCAACTGCCTGGCGGGTATCCGTCCACAAGGCGTCGACGAGGCCACCGTGGAAAAAACCTTCGTCGCCAACCTCAAGTACGCAGCCGACAAGCTGCAAGAGGCGGGCATCAAACTGGTGATGGAAGCGATCAACACCCGCGACATCCCCGGTTTCTACCTGAACAACACGGCGCAAGCGCTGTCGATTCGCGAGCAGGTCGGCAGCGCCAATCTGTACCTGCAATACGACATCTACCACATGCAAATCATGGAGGGCGACCTGGCCCGCACCATGGCCGCGCACCTGGGCGAGATCAACCACATCCAGTTGGCCGACAACCCTGGGCGCAACGAACCGGGCACCGGTGAAATCAACTACCGCTTCCTGTTCGAACACCTGGACCGTATCGGTTACCAGGGTTGGATCGGCTGTGAATACAAGCCGCTGACCACCACTGAAGCGGGCTTGGGCTGGCTGAAAACCCATAACGCAATCTGACGCAATTTCCCTGTAGGAGCTGGCTTGCCAGCGAAGAGGCCCGTGAGACTTGTGCTGTCCACGCGGACGCCTTCGCCGGCAAGCCGGCTCCTACAAAGGCAGTCTCCCATTTGCTTGAAACAGCAATAAAAACAAGAGGAATTTCTCATGGCTAAAATCGGATTTATCGGCACCGGCATCATGGGCCATCCAATGGCGTTGAACCTGCAGAAAGCCGGTCACAGCCTGTTCCTGTCGGCGCACCACGACGCCGCCCCGGCCGACCTGATCGCCGCTGGCGCTGTCGCCCTGGCCAACCCGAAGGAAGTCGCCCAGGAAGCCGAATTCATTATCATCATGGTGCCGGACACTCCGCAGGTGGACGACGTGCTGTTCCGCGCCGACGGCATCGCAGCCGGTGTCGGCAAAGGCAAGGTCGTAATCGACATGAGCTCGATCTCGCCGACCGCCACCAAAGCCTTCGCGGCGAAAATCAACGAAAAAGGCGCGCAGTACCTCGACGCGCCGGTGTCCGGCGGTGAAGTCGGCGCCAAGGCCGGGACACTGAGCATCATGGTCGGCGGCGATGCCGATGCCTTCGAACGCGTGTTGCCGCTGTTCCAGGCCATGGGCAAGAACATCACCCTGGTCGGTGGCAACGGCGACGGTCAGACCGCGAAAGTGGCGAACCAGATCATCGTGGCGTTGAACATCCAGGCCGTGGCCGAAGCCCTGCTGTTCGCCTCGAAGAACGGTGCCGATCCAGCCAAGGTGCGTGAAGCCCTGATGGGCGGTTTCGCTTCGTCGAAGATCCTCGAAGTGCACGGCGAGCGCATGATCAAAGGCACCTTCGACCCTGGCTTCCGCATCAGCCTGCACCAGAAGGACCTCAACCTGGCCCTGGCCGGCGCGCGCGAGTTGGGGATCAACCTGCCGAACACCGCCAACACCCAGCAAGTGTTCAGCACCTGCGCGGCCATCGGCGGCAGCAACTGGGACCACTCGGCGCTGATCAAGGGCCTGGAACACATGGCGAATTTCTCGATTCGCGATAAATAAGCCATCCCATGATCATTCCCACGCTCCGCGTGGGAATGCCTCTATGGACGCTCCGCGTCCGCTTCGGCATGGGACGCGGAGCGCCCCGGGCTGCGTTCCCACGCGGAGCGTGGGAACGATCATCTGCGTAAACCAAGAACAACAAGATTGGGAGCCCGCCATGTCGGTCGATCCGCAACAACTGCTGCGCGAGCTGTTTACCACAGCCATCGACGCCGCCCATCCACAGCAAGTCCTCGAAGCCCATTTGCCCACTGACCGCAGCGGTCGGGTGATCGTCATCGGCGCCGGCAAAGCCGCGGCGGCCATGGCCCGGGTGGTCGAGCGTTGCTGGCAGGGTGAAGTGAGCGGTCTGGTGGTGACCCGTTACGGCCACGGCGCCCCGTGCGAAAAAATCGAAGTGGTCGAAGCCGCGCATCCGGTGCCTGATGCCGCCGGCCTGGCGGTCGCCAAACGCGTGCTCGACCTGGTCAGCGACCTCACCGAAGATGACCGCGTGATCTTCCTGCTCTCCGGCGGCGGCTCCGCATTGCTGGCCCTGCCCGCTGCCGGTATCACCCTGGCTGACAAGCAATCGATCAACAAAGCCCTGCTCAAATCCGGCGCCACCATTGGCGAGATGAACTGCGTACGCAAACACCTCTCGGCGATCAAGGGCGGTCGCCTCGGTAAAGCCTGCTGGCCTGCCACTGTTTATACCTACGCGATTTCCGATGTACCGGGCGACCTTGCCACGGTCATCGCTTCCGGCCCGACCGTGGCCGACCCGAGCACCTCCACCGAAGCGTTGGCGATCCTCAAGCGCTACGGCATCGAAATCCCTGCATCGGTGCGCAACTGGCTGCAAAGCCCGGAATCGGAAACGGTCAAACCCGACGATCCGAGCCTTGCGCGCAGCCATTTCCAATTGATCGCCCGCCCCCAGCAATCGCTCGAGGCCGCTGCGGTGAAAGCCCGTCAGGCCGGTTTCAGTCCGCTGATCCTCGGTGACCTGGAAGGCGAAGCCAGGGAAGTGGCCAAGGTCCACGCCGGCATCGCCCGTCAGATCGTGCTGCATGGCCAGCCATTGGCGGCACCCTGCGTGATCCTCTCTGGCGGTGAAACCACCGTCACGGTGCGCGGTAACGGCCGTGGCGGACGCAACGCCGAGTTCCTGCTGAGCCTGACCGACAGCCTCAAAGGCCTGCCCGGCGTCTACGCCCTGGCCGGTGACACCGACGGCATCGACGGCTCCGAAGACAACGCCGGCGCGCTCATGACCCCGGACAGCTACGCCCGCGCCGCCGCTCTCGGCCTGAGCGCCAGCGACGAGCTGGACAACAACAATGGCTATGGCTATTTCGAGGCGCTGGACGCCCTGATCGTCACCGAGCCGACCCGCACCAACGTCAACGACTTCCGCGCCATCCTGATCCTCGAGAGCACAAAAAATGACGCCTGACAAAAAGGTCAAAATCCTCGCCACCCTCGGTCCGGCCACGGACGGGATCGACGACATCCGTGAGCTGGTGCGGGCCGGGGTCAACATTTTCCGCCTGAATTTCAGCCACGGCGATCACGCCGACCACGCCCAGCGCTACCAGTGGATCCGTGAAGTCGAGCGCCAGCTGAATTATCCGCTGGGCATTCTGATGGACCTGCAAGGTCCGAAACTGCGGGTCGGCAAGTTCGCCGACGGCAAGGTGCAACTGCATCGCGGCCAGGCGTTGCGCCTGGACCTGGACCCGACGCCGGGGGATCAGCGCCGGGTCAACCTGCCCCACCCGGAAATCATCGCGGCGCTGGAACCGGGCATGGACCTGCTGCTCGATGACGGCAAACTGCGGCTGCGTGTGGTCACCAAATACGCCGACGCCATCGACACCACCGTGCTCAATGGCGGCGAATTGTCGGACCGCAAAGGGGTGAACGTGCCGCAAGCGGTGCTCGAGCTGAGTCCGCTGACCGCCAAGGATCGTCGCGACCTGAGCTTCGGCCTGGAGCTGGGCGTGGATTGGGTGGCGTTGTCGTTCGTACAGCGTCCGCAAGACATACGCGAAGCTCGCGAGCTGATCGGCGACAAAGCGTTTTTGATGGCCAAGATCGAGAAGCCGTCGGCGGTGACTCAACTGCGGGAAATCGCCGAACTGAGCGACGCGATCATGGTCGCCCGCGGTGACCTGGGTGTGGAAGTGCCGGCCGAAAGCGTGCCGCAGATTCAGAAAAACATCATCGGCATCTGCCGCGAGCTGGGCAAACCGGTGGTGGTGGCGACGCAGATGCTGGAGTCGATGCGCTTCTCTCCTGCGCCAACCCGTGCCGAGGTGACCGACGTTGCCAACGCCGTGGCCGAAGGCGCGGATGCGGTGATGCTGTCGGCGGAAACCGCGTCCGGCGAGTACCCGCTGGAAGCCGTGCAGATGATGAGCAAGATCATTCGCCAGGTGGAAAACGGCCCGGATTATCAGACGCAACTCGACGTCAGCCGACCGAAGGCGGAGGCCACTGTATCCGACGCCATCAGCTGTGCGATCCGTCGCATCAGCAACGTGCTGCCGGTGGCGGTGCTGGTGAACTACAGCGAGTCGGGTACTTCGAGCTTGCGGGCGGCGCGGGAACGGCCGACGGTGCCGATCCTCAACCTGACGCCGAACCGGCAGACCGCGCGCCGGTTGACGGTGGCGTGGGGCGTGCACTCGGTGGTCAATGATCGGCTGCGGCAGGTGGATGAAGTGTGCTCGACGGCGCTGGAGATTGCCCAGGCGCAAGGGATGGCTCAGCGCGGGGATACGTTGTTGATCACCGCGGGTGTGCCGTTTGGGCAGCCGGGGTCGACTAACTCATTGCGCATCGAGACGTTGATTTAGCATCGCTAACAGCCCCTGATCGTTCCCACGCTCTGCGTGGGAATGCAGCCGGGACGCTCTGCGTCCCAACAGCGGACGCAGAGCGTCTATTGAGGCATTCCCACGCAGAGCGTGGGAACGATCTGTAACCATAGACCCCATCATGCCTGCCCACCACTTCAACACCCACTGCCCCGACTGGGCCACCGCCCTGCTCAACGGCTTCAGCCAGATCTTCCTCCAGCGACACCCGCTGTGCGGTCTGCTGTGCCTGTTGGCGATTCTTTTCACCGCGCCCTCTCTGCTTGGCGGAGCGCTGCTGGGTGGTGTCGCCGGATTGCTCACCGCCCAGCGTCGCGGCTACGCCAAGGCCGATCGCCAGGCCGGGCTGTTCTGTTACAACGGCGTTTTGCTCGGCCTGCTGCTGAGCCTTTGTTTGCCCTGGTCCGCCATGCTGCCGCCACTGATCATCGCCGCTGGCGGCCTGAGTGCAATGTTTACTCAACAATGGCTCAAACGCGCCCGCGATCACCGTTGCCTGCCCGCCTACACTGCGCCCTTTGTCGGAATCAGTTGGCTGCTACTCTGCTTTGCCGCCCCGGCCCAACCCGCACCGCTGATCGAAATGAACACGCTCAACCTGCTCGCAGCGTCGTTGAAAGGGCTCAGCCAGGTCATGTTTCTGGGTCATCCGTTGGCCGGTGCACTGATAGCTGCAGGCCTGCTGATCGCTGATCGTCGGGCCTTTCTCTGGGGGCTGCTCGGCTCGATGGCCGGCCTCGGATTCGCGCTGTTACATCACGAAACTTCAAATGCGCTGCTGGGTTTGAGCGGCTACAACCCGGCGCTCGCCGCCCTCGCCTTGAGTCAGGTGCGCCGCCAGCCCTGGCTGCCGCTGCTGGGCATTGTCCTGGCCATACTGCTCACACCAGGCTTCGCCGCACTCGGCCTGGCCACCTTGACCGCGCCTTTCATCCTCGCCTGCTGGCTGGTCCAGGCGAGCATTCGGGTACTGCGCCAGGCCCCCGTGGGACAGTGCGCCTTGCGCAACCACCGGGAATCACCCTAGGCTTCGCTGATTCCCGGTTCAGGCGTTTTCCATGGACAGCAGCAAAAACTGGCGTGAAGAGCTTTACGTCATGATTTTCCAGAGCGAGACCAAGGCCGGGCGGCGCTTTGACGGCATTTTGCTGTTGATCATCCTCGCCAGCCTGGTGATCGTGATGCTCGACAGCATCGACACGGTCCACCAGAACTACGCCAATGTGCTGGCGTATATCGAGTGGGGCTTCACCGTCATCTTCGCCATCGAATACGGTCTTCGCCTGTATTGCTCGCCCAAGCCGCTGCGCTATGCGTTCAGCTTCTACGGGCTGGTGGATTTGCTGGCCATCGTGCCCGGCATCCTGGCGCTGTATTACAGCGACGCACAGTACTTGCTGATTATCCGGATCATTCGGATGCTGCGGATTTTCCGCGTGCTCAAGCTCAGCCCTTATCTGAAGCAAGCCAACTACCTGATGTCGGCGCTGCGCGGCAGCAAGCAGAAGATCGTGGTGTTTCTGGTCAGCGTCTGCACCCTGGTCACGGTGTTCGGCACGCTGATGTACGTGATCGAAGGCCCGGAACACGGGTTCACCAGCATTCCCAAAGGCATCTATTGGGCTATCGTGACGCTGACTACCGTAGGCTTCGGCGACATCGTGCCCAAGACGCCATTGGGCCAGGTGATTTCGTCATTGGTGATGATCACCGGCTACTCGATCATCGCCGTACCCACCGGGATTTTCACCGCCGAACTGGCGAACGCTATGCGCGGTGAGCAGCAGCAGACCGATTGTCCGGTGTGCAAGAAAAACAGCCACGAACAGGGGGCGGCGTTCTGCTCGCGATGCGGCAATGCATTGTTTAAGAAACTGGAATAAGCAAAGTACTTTTTAATCTTTAAAGGACTATGCACGCCCGGCTATAGTCGCTGGCAAAACGGTGGCAACACTCTGTTAATGACTGAAAAACAACCCTGTAGGAGCGAGGCTTGCCCGCGAAGGGATCGCCTCGGTGCAGCAGAAACACCGAGGTGCCTGGTTCGCGGGCAAGTCGGATCGCCGCATCGCTCGCTCCTACACACACAACAAGGAATGCGCAGTGAAAAAACTCTTTGGCGCCTCGCTTCTGGCCGCCGGCCTGGCATTGACCAGCGTGGCTCAAGCCGCACCGACCCTGCTTAACGTGTCCTACGACGTGATGCGAGATTTCTACAAGGACTACAACACTGCATTCCAGAAACACTGGAAAGCCGAGCACAACGAAAACATCACCCTGCAGATGTCCTTCGGCGGCTCCAGCAAACAGGCGCGTTCCGTGATCGACGGCCTGCCGGCCGACGTCATTACCATGAACATGGCCACCGACATCAATGCCCTGGCGGACAACGGCAAACTGATCCCGGACAACTGGGTCACTCGCCTGCCGAACAACAGCGCGCCCTTCACCTCGGCCACCGTGTTCATCGTGCGCAAAGGCAATCCGAAAGCCCTGAAAGACTGGCCGGATCTGCTCAAGGATGGCGTACAAGTGATTGTGCCGAACCCCAAAACCTCGGGCAACGGCCGCTACACCTACCTCTCGGCCTGGGGTTATGTGCTGAAGAATGGCGGTGACGAAACCAAGGCCAAGGATTTCGTCGGCAAGCTGTTCAAACAAGCGCCGGTGCTGGACACCGGTGGCCGCGCAGCCACCACCACCTTCATGACCAACCAGCTTGGCGACGTGCTGGTGACCTTTGAAAACGAAGCGGAAATGATCGCTCGCGAGTTTGGCCGCGATCAGTTCGAAGTCATCTACCCAAGCGTCTCCGCCGAAGCCGAGCCACCGGTGTCGGTGGTCGACAAGACCGTCGACAAGAAAGGCACCCGCGCCGCCGCCGAGGAATACCTGAAGTACCTGTGGTCGCCGGAAGGCCAGGAGATCGCCGCGGCGAACTACCTGCGACCGCGTGACCCGGCGGTGTTGGCAAAGTACACCGACCGCTTCCCGAAAGTCGACGTCCTGTCGGTGGAGAAAACCTTTGGTGACTGGCGCACCGTACAGAAGACCCACTTCAATGATGGCGGGGTTTTTGATCAGATTTACAGCGGTCAGTAATCGCTAAGCCCAACGAAAAAGGCGACCTGCAGAGGTCGCCTTTTTTTGTGGATTTTCTGCGGGAATGTATCATCAGGCCGCGAATTTTTGACATAAGGTAGTTCGGCAACCCTGCAAGCGGGGGTCAATCATTCCCCACAGGCATGATGACTATCACGCCAATCCCTCTTCCGCCGTTTTGGCTTGCCGCTTAGCCTGCGTGCCTTCCCTTCAGTTTAGCGAGACCCGTTATGAGCCCAGCAACCCGGGTGCCCCACGCCACCGCGACAATGACCCGAGGCATGGTCCTGCTGTTCGCCTTCTGCTGCGGCGCCATTGTGGCCAACCTCTATTACGCCCAGCCGATCATCGACCTGATCGCTCCGGACGTCGGCCTGAGCAGCTCCATGGCCAGCTTCATCGTTTCGCTGACCCAGATCGGTTATGCGTTGGGCATGTTATTCCTGGTGCCGCTGGGGGATCTGCTCGAGAACCGCCGACTGATGATCATCACCAGTGTGGTGGCGATTGCCAGCCTCCTGGGCGCGGCGTTCACCGATCAGCCGAACGTGTTTTTGCTGATTTCGCTGCTGGTGGGCTTCAGTTCGGTGTCGGTGCAGATCCTGATTCCCCTGGCTGCGCACCTGGCGCCGGAAGAGTCTCGCGGTCGTGTGGTCGGCGGGATCATGGGCGGCTTGCTGCTGGGGATTCTGCTGGCGCGACCGGTGTCCAGCGTGGTGGCCGACCATTTCGGCTGGCGGGCGATGTTCGTGATTGCGGCAGTGTTGATGGCGGCGATCAGCGTCGTTTTGGCGGTGACCATTCCCAAGCGCCAGCCTGATCACAGCGCTACTTATGGCCAGTTGCTGGGTTCTCTCTGGACCTTGTTGCGTAAACAACCGGTACTGCGTCAGCGCGCGTTTTACCAGGGCTGCATGTTCGCGACCTTCAGCCTGTTCTGGACCGCCGTGCCGTTGGAACTGGCGCGCAATCATGGCCTGTCGCAAACCCAGATCGCGATCTTCGCCCTGGTCGGGGCCATCGGCGCCATTGCCGCGCCCATCGCCGGTCGCCTGGCCGATGCCGGCCATACCCGCATCGCTTCGTTGCTGGCGCTGCTGTTCGCCAGCCTGAGCTTCCTGCCGGCCTTCATCCATCCGGTCTACAGCGTCATCGGCCTGGCGATCACCGGTGTGGTACTCGACTTCTGCGTACAGATGAACATGGTCCTCGGCCAACGCGCGGTCTACGCCCTCGACGCCAAGAGTCGTAGCCGTTTGAATGCGCTATACATGACCAGCATCTTCATCGGTGGCGCGTTTGGTTCGTCGGTGGCCAGCGCGGTGTATGAGCATGGCGGCTGGTTGTGGATCGTGATCGTCGGCAGTGCGTTTCCATTGTTGGCGTTGTTGCGGTTTTTGAGTGTTTCAGAGAAGCGTTCGCTCGCTACCGCGTAAACGTCAAAATGCGTTGTTTTACGGCGTGTGATTAAAGTTCCCACCCAGCATGAGTCTTATCCTCATCGATTCTGGACGCATTGGTGAAATCGCCAGGGGGCACCGCACAGGTGCATATTTCGTTTATTGCGATTTTCGAATAATTCGAATAGCCTGCCAGCTTCAGTTATTCAGACTATTGGAAACCGCCATGTCACTCGCCACCCATCCCCCAATTACCTTACCCATGGAGCGTGAGGTGCAGGCTGCAGTCGAAGGCCAGCGCACCTTGGCTGCCTTCCTCACGACTCAAATCGAAACTCAGCACATCCAGATTTTTGACCAACAGAATGAAGCTCATAGCGTTGAGCTGCCCACCTCGGCATTGCGACTGCTGGTCGATATTTTGGCCGAGCTGGCAGTCGGCAACGCCGTCAAGGTGGTCCCGGTCCACGCTGAGTTGACTACCCAGGAAGCGGCGGATCTGCTCAACGTCTCACGTCCCCACCTGATCAAGCTGCTTGAATCCGGCGAATTGTCCTACCACAAAACAGGCAAGCACCGACGTGTGCGCTTTGTCGATTTGATGGACTATAAAGACCGGCGCGACACTGCCAGCGAGCAAGCAATGATGCTTCTTGCCGAGCAGGCACAGGCCTTAAGGACAGGATACGAGTGAGGCACTCCTCTTTTACCGCTGTTTATGACGCCTGTGTGCTCTACCCCGCGCCCCTGAGAGATCTTCTGATGTGGCTTGCGCTCTCTGGATGTTTCAGAGCGAAATGGTCTCTGGAGATACACAACGAATGGAAGCGCAACCTGCTGAAAAACCGTCAGGATCTGACCGCAGAGCAACTCGATCGCACGTCCGAGCTGATGGATCAGGCGTTACCCGACGCTTGTGTAACGGGTTACGAAGACCTGATTGAAGGATTAACGCTGGCCGACATCGATGATCGACACGTGCTGGCAGCCGCCATTCGTTGCAATGCCAGTGTCATCGTCACTTTCAATCAGAAAGACTTTCCTCGTGAGGTACTAGGTCCTTTCGGTATCGAGGCTCAGCATCCTGACCAGTTCGTCGACAACCTCTTTGACCTGGACCCTGCAGCAGTGATAGCGGCGGCCCAACGTCAACGAAAGCAGTTGAAGATGCCACCGATAGACGTCGGCACCTATCTTGATCTCCTTTTGCGCCAGGGTCTGGTTCAGTCGAGCAAAGCATTGACACTCTACTCAGCCATACTCTGAATGATGCTCCCATGACCCTATGTTGTGCCCAGCACGTCAGGCGCATTCGGATTGTCCGTCGACGCAGGCCAGCAAATGCTCGACCGTGTGCTCCAGCGGCCCGGAGTTATCGATCACGCGCACTGCCGGATCGTGCCTGGCGAGCACGCGTTCGCTGAAGCGGGCATTGCGCGCCAGCCGCGCCTCGATCTCGGTGACCGACTCCCGCCCCCGCGCCAGCAGGCGCTGGCGCAAAACGGCTTGATCGACGGTCAGCAACAGCACGAGCAGGTTTGGATAACGCCGGCGCGTAGCCGGCAGATGGCCACGGGAGCCATTGACCAGTACGTCCTGCCCTGCTGCCAGCCAGTCGTCGATTTCCCGCGGGATGCCGTACGCCAGGCCATTGGCGTGCCAGCTCAGGGCAAACGCGCCCTGTGCCTCCATCTCGGCAAACCGTTGCGCACTCACGCCATGTGCCGCCTCCCCCACGGCTTCCGCCGAACGGGTGATGACCCGTCGCACCATGCGACAGCCGCGATCGGCCAACGGCGCTCGTGCCGCATCCAGCAGGCTATCCTTGCCTGAACCCGAAGGTCCGATGAGATAGATCAACCTGCCTGCCATCAATACACCCTCTGTGCCTGTCGCCACACTTGGCGGACCACCGGCAGACCGTCCTGGCTCCGTGTCTATTTGATCAAAAAGGCGACCCGAAGGTCGCCTTGTTCCGTGCTGACTAGTTACTGCCCGAACTGTCGTCCCAACCCGCCCGGTACGCCCTGGATAGTGGTGTCTTCCCACGGCCCGTTGGGGCTGATCGAACGACTCCAGCCGTTGTTCCAGCGGTAGTAGGTGCGCTGGCGGTAGAAGGTGTTGGTCTGATCTTCGAGCACGTAGACGCCGAGCTTGGGGTCCCAGTGGCTGTTGCCACCGGGCGGCGGGGCGAAACTGGCGGAGGTGCGGGGCAGCGGTTTGGCGGGCTTGGCCGGAATGCTCGGCTTGCTCGGCGTCGGCGTGGTAGACGGCGTCGGGCGGGGCTGCGAGGGCGGGATCGGCGGCAGTGGCGTCGGCGTCGGCTCGGGCCGCTGGACCGCGCAAGCGCTTAACCCCAAAACCATACTGAGCAGGGTGATACGAGCGATGGCGGTCATGGTTGCATTTCCTGTCATTTATCCGGACTGTCGATAGTCAATTGTTGCTGCGCGGTGGTGCTGCTGGCCAAGGGCTGGCTGCGACCGATCCATTCGCCCGCCGTGGGTTGGCCGGCGCGGGAGATGCGTGCAACCAGTTGGACTTCAGGGAAGTTCGACAGTTTCAACTGCGGCATCATGGCATCGGCATCGCCCAGCTCGACGGTCGCCGGCAAGTCGGCCACGGTCAGGCGTTTGGCCGCCAGTGGCGCGGGTGGGCCGGAGGTGGCGCGGGCAAAGATGAACACGCTGTCGCCCGGCTGGACCTTGGCCTTGAGCTCGGGTGAAAGATCCACACGGACCTTGAGCACCGCCGCGACCTTGGCCACTGGCGCCTCGGTCACCTTGCCGCCGCTGGCGACGAGTTTTTCGCTGGCCCGCGCAATCCCGCCTTGCAGCGCGGCACGGGAATTATCATCCGCCGGCAACTGCTCGAGCAGGCGATTCCAATAGTCGATGGCGTCCTGGTAACGCTCGCTTTCGAACGCGGCGATCCCGAGCAGACCGAGGCTGGTGACTTCCTTCGGATCGGCCTTGAGCGCTTCGTCGGTCAAGGCCTGGACCTTGTCCGACCACTTCTTGCCATCGGCGAAGTACTGGGCCTGGGCCCACTGGCCGAGCAACTCCGGCTGGCGACCGGCCACCTTGACCGTGCGCTCGAAGATCTTCGCCGCATCCCCAGGACGATCCTGAGCCATGTAGGTGCGACCGAGGAAATACAGGCCTTCAGCCGAATCCGGCTGCGCCTCGACCGCACGCTCCAGGCGACGGGTCATCTCTTCCATCGACTGTGGCGCCTGGGTGAACTCCCGGGTCAGTTCGACCTTGTCGCTGGCCCCGAAATGCAGATACAGGCCAAGGCCCAGCACCGGCACCAGAATCGCCGCCAGCAAGGGCAACGGTTTGCCCAGGCGCGATACCCGCGGTGCCTCGACGCCTTCGGTATCCGCCAGCAACTCGCGGGCGGCTTCGGCACGGCCGGTGTCCATTTGCCCGGCATCGAGCACGCCCTCCTCCTGCTGGGTTTGCAGTTCGGCCACGCGCTCCTGATAGAGCGCGACGTTGAGGGCAGTACGATCCTCTTCAAGCTGGGCGCGACGGCCACGCAGAACGGGGATCAGCAGAAAACTCAGGGCAACCAGAAGCAGCAGACCTGCAGCGAGCCAGAAATCAATCATTCTTGGTTTTATCCAACAGTTGGTCGAGGCGCTCACGCTCCTCGACAGAAAGCTCATCCTTGGTGGCAGCGCTTTGCACGCGCCGACGGCGGACGATCACGGCGATGATCACGAAACCGCCCAGCAGCAAGCCGGCCGGGCCGAACCAGAGCACGGCGGTCTTGGCATTCAGCGCGGGTTTGTAGCGCACGAAATCACCGTAGCGGTCGACCATGAAATCGATGATCTGCTGATTGTCCTTGCCCTCGCCGAGCATGCGGAAAATCTCTTTGCGCAGGTCGGCGGCAATCGGCGCGTTGGAATCGGCGATGTCCTGATTCTGGCACTTGGGGCAGCGCAGCTCTTTGGTCAACTGGCGAAAACGCTCGCGATCACCTTCTTTGGCGAACTCATAGGTGTCGATGGCCGCGTGCGCCACGCCGGCCATGCTCAAGCCCAACACCACAGCAGCTATCCAGCGCTTCATGGCTTGGCCTCATCCACCAGCGCCTGATACTTGGCCGCCAGTTTTTCACGCCAGACCTGCTCGTCGATCACCCCGACGAACTTGTCGCGGATAATGCCCTTGGCGTCGATGAAGAAGGTTTCCGGGGCGCCATACACGCCGAGGTTCAGGCCCAATGTGCCGGCGTCGTCGCGGATGTCCAGCTGGTACGGGTTGTGGAATTCATCCAGCCACTTCAAGGCATCGGCGTTGATGTCCTTGTAGTTGATGCCGTAGATCACCACGCCCTTCTCGGCCAGCTTGTTCAGCACCGGGTGCTCGACCCGGCAGGAAATGCACCAGGTGCCCCAGACGTTGACCAGCGCCGGCTTGCCAAGGAGGTCGGCCCTGGTCAGGGTCTTGTCGCCCTGCACCGCCGGCAGGGAAAACTCCGGGAACGGCTTGTTGATCATCGCCGAGGGCAACTCGGCCGGGTTCAGGTACAGGCCGCGGTACAGGAACACGGCAACCACCAGGAAAATCGCCAGGGGCAACAGCATCAGCCAACGTCTCATGCCGTCGCCTCCGACATGCCCAATGCTTCACGCACGCGGCTTTTCACCTTGACCCGATAACGCCGATCCAGTGCCGCCAGCAACCCGCCGAGACCGGTGAGCAGGCCGCCGAACCAGATCCAGCGCACAAACGGCTTGACGTGCACACGCACGGCCCAGGCGCCATCGCCCAGCGGTTCGCCGAGGGCAACGTAGAGATCGCGGGTAAAACCGGCATCGATCCCGGCTTCGGTCATCACCGAGTTTTGCACGGTATAGAGGCGTTTTTCCGGGTGCAGCACGCTGATTTCCTTGCCATCACGGATCACGCGTACCGTGCCCTTGTCGGAGGTGAAGTTCGGGCCTTCGTAGTGTTTGGCGCCTTCGAACACGAACTGGTAACCGCCCAGGGCCATGGATTCGCCCGGCGCCAGGCGCAGGTCGCGCTCGGCACTGTTCTGGCTCGAGAGCACGACACCCAGGGCGCATACGGCAATGCCGAGGTGCGCGACCTGCATGCCCCAATAGCTGCGGGTCAAGGTCGGCAAGCCCTTGATCAGGCCCTTGTGGCGCGTCTTGTCGAAAATGTCGCGAACGCCGGCCAGCAATACCCACGCGGCGAGCATGAAGGTGGCGATCACCGCCCAGTTGAAATCACCGTAGGCGACGCCGGCCACCACAGCCAGCGCGGCGCTGCCGAGCAACACCGGGGTCAGCATGCCCATCAGCCATTTGACCGGGGTGTCCTTCCAGCGCACCAACATGCCGACCGCCATCACCACCATCAACAACGCCATCAAGGGAATGAACAACGCGTTGAAGTACGGCGGGCCGACCGACAGCTTGGCCCCGGTCATCGCATCGAGGATCAGCGGGTACAAAGTGCCGAGCAGAATCATCGAAGCCGCCACCACCAGCACCAGGTTGTTGCCCAGCAGCAGGGTTTCCCGGGACCAGAGGTTGAAGCCGACGTGACTCTTGACCACGGGTGCGCGCAGGGCGAACAGGGTCAGCGAACCGCCGACCACGAACAACAGGAAGATCAGGATGAACACGCCGCGCTCGGGATCGGACGCAAAGGCGTGCACCGAGGTCAGCACGCCGGAACGCACGAGGAAGGTGCCGAGCAGGCTCAACGAGAACGCGGCGACGGCCAGCAACACGGTCCAGCTCTTGAACACGCCACGTTTTTCCGTGACCGCCAACGAGTGAATCAGCGCCGTGCCGACAAGCCATGGCATGAAGGAGGCGTTTTCCACCGGGTCCCAGAACCACCAGCCGCCCCAGCCGAGCTCGTAATAGGCCCACCAGGAGCCCAGCGTGATACCGATACCGAGGAAGGCCCAGGCGACGATGGTCCACGGACGGGACCAGCGCGCCCACGCCGCATCGAGACGACCGCCGAGCAACGCGGCGATGGCAAAGGCGAAGGCCACGGAGAAACCGACATACCCCATGTACAGCATCGGCGGGTGAACGATCAGGCCGATGTCTTGCAGCAAGGGATTGAGGTCACGACCGTCCGTTGGAGCCTGCGGCAGGATCCGTTCGAAGGGGTTGGACGTCAGGATCAGGAACAGCAGGAACCCGATGCTGATCATGCCCATGATCGACAACACGCGGGCGAGCATCACTTGCGGCAACTGCCGGGAGAACACCGACACGGCGAAGGTCCAGCCACCGAGGATCAATGCCCACAGCAGTAACGAGCCTTCGTGGGCGCCCCATACCGCGCTGAATTTGTAGTACCACGGCAAGGCGCTGTTGGAGTTGCTGGCGACATAGGCCACGGAGAAATCGTCCGCCATGAAGGCGTACGTCAGGCAACCGAAGGCAAACAGCAGGAACGCGAATTGCCCCCAGGCGGCCGGCTGGGCGAGGCTCATCCACAAGCGGTCGCCGCGCCAGGCACCCAGCAACGGCACCACGGCCTGGACCAGCGCGAAACAGAGCGCCAGGATCATGGCCAGGTGGCCCAGCTCAGGAATAAAAATGCCGGAAGTCATGGTTCAACCCTCCTTCGCGGGCGTTGGAGCAGATTGACCGCTGTCTTTCAAAGCCTTGGTCACTTCAGGCGGCATGTATTTTTCATCGTGCTTGGCCAGCACTTCGTCGGCCACCACCACGCCATCGGCATTGAGCTTGCCCAGGGCGACGATGCCCTGCCCTTCACGGAACAGATCCGGAAGGATGCCGCGGTAGCTGATGGTCACGGACTCCTTGAAGTCGGTGACCACGAATTTCACGTCCAGGGAATCGCCGGACCGTTGCAGCGAACCTTTCTCGACCATTCCGCCGGCGCGGATGCGCGTATCTTGCGGGGCTTCGCCGTTGGCGATCTGGGTCGGGGTGTAGAACAGATTGATGTTCTGTTGCAGGGCGCTCAGGGCCAGGCCGACGGCAGCGCCGACACCGACCAGGATCGCGAGAATGATGATGAGACGCTTTTTACGCAGGGGATTCACTTGCCGTTCTCCCGGCGCAGACGACGCGCCTCTTGTTGCAGATACCGCTTGCGGGCCAGGACCGGCGCCGCCACGTTGAGGACCAGTACCGCCAGGCAAATGCCATAGGCCGACCAGACATACAGGCCATGATGGCCCATGGCGAGAAAGTCGCCGAATGAAGCAAAACTCATCGCGCGACCTCCAGGCTGTTTTGCACTTCGGCCTTGACCCAGCTCGCTCGGGCTTCGCGCTTGAGCACTTCAAGGCGCATGCGCAGCAACAGCACGGCGCCGAAGAAACAGTAGAAACCCAACACTGTCAGCAGCAATGGCAGCCACATTTCCACCGGCATCGCCGGTTTTTCGGTGAGGGTGAAGGTCGCGCCCTGGTGCAGGGTGTTCCACCACTCCACCGAGTATTTGATGATCGGGATATTGATCACACCGACGATCGCCAGCACCGCACAGGCCTTGGCCGCGCTGTCACGATTGCTGATCGCGTTGCCCAGCGCAATGAGACCGAAGTACAGAAACAGCAGGATCAGCATGGACGTTAGTCGCGCATCCCAGACCCACCACGAACCCCAGGTCGGTTTGCCCCAGATCGCGCCGGTGACCAGCGCCACGGCGGTCATCCAGGCACCGATGGGCGCCGCGCATTGCAGGGCGACGTCCGCCAGTTTCATTTTCCAGACCAGCCCGACGATGCCGCACACGGCCAGCATCACATAGATGGATTGCGCCAGCATGGCGGCCGGGACGTGGATATAGATGATGCGAAAGCTGTTGCCTTGCTGGTAGTCCGGCGGCGCGAAGGCCAGCCCCCATACTACGCCAACGCCGATCAGCAGCAACGCCGCGACACTGAGCCATGGCAGCAGCTTGCCGCTGATGCCATAAAACCATTTGGGTGAGCCGAGCTTATGAAACCAGGTCCAGTTCATTGCTGTTTCCATCACGGTTGCTCCTGGCTTCAAGCGCCAGGAGTCTGCCTTTCTTCCAAAGAAGTGGTCAAAATTTGACCAGGCCTCATTATTATTCGCCGACGCTGATCTTCAGGCCAGCAGCTATTGCAAAAGGTGTCAGGGTTATCGCCAGGGCGGTCAGGCTGCCAAGCCACAGGAGATAACCGGTCGCCGGCATGCCCTGCAGGGCCGCCTGCAAGGCGCCACTGCCCAGGATCAACACCGGGATGTACAACGGCAGGATCAGCAACGCCAGCAGCAGGCCGCCGCGCTTCAACCCCACCGTCAGCGCCGCGCCCACCGCACCGAGCAGGCTCAGCACCGGTGTACCCAGCAATAACGAAAGCAGCAACACCGGCAGACAGGCGGCAGGCAAACCGAGCATCAACGCCAGCAGTGGTGCGAGCAAAACCAGTGCCAGGCCAGAGAAGGCCCAGTGTGCCAGTACCTTGGCCAATACCAGAAGAGGCAGGGGGTGCGACGAAAGGACCCACTGTTCCAGGGAACCATCCTCGAAATCACTGCGGAAGAGCCCGTCCAGCGAGAGCAAAACCGATAAAAGGGCCGCCACCCAGACCAGTCCCGGAGACAAGGTTTGCAACAATTGAGACTCGGGCCCGACCGCCAACGGGAACAGCGAAACGACGATCGCGAAGAATACGAGCGGGTTGGCCAATTCCGCGGGACGGCGGAACAGCAAACGGGCCTCGCGGGCGACCAACAGGCCGAAGACAGTCATACGGCCCAGTTCCCCAGATCAATGTCGCGATAACCGGCCGGCATCCGGCTCAGGGTGTGGTGCGTGGTCAGCACCACCATGCCACCGCTTTCGCAATGTGCGGCCAGGTGTTCTTCAAGTTGCGTCACGCCTTGTTTATCGAGCGCGGTAAAGGGCTCATCGAGGATCCACAGCGCCGGGCTTTCCAGGTACAACCGCGCCAATGCCACGCGGCGCTGCTGGCCGGCGGACAGGGTATGGCACGGAACATCCTCGAAACCGCGCAATCCGACCGCGGCCAGCGCGTGCCAGATTGCCTCGTGGGAGGCCGGTTGATGCAGGGCGCAGAGCCAGCTCAAATTTTCTTCCGGGGTCAGCAGGTCCTTGATCCCGGCGGCATGGCCGATCCACAGCAGGTTGTGTGCCAGTTCACTGCGTTGCTCGTTCAGCGGCTGGCCGTTGAGCAATACTTGGCCGGCGGTCGGCTGCATCAGACCGCAAAGCAGACGCAGCAGGCTGGTCTTGCCGCTGCCGTTAGGGCCACTGATTTGCACCATTTCGCCACTGGCCAGTCTCAATTCGAGATTTTCGAAAAGCAGCCGAAGGTCTCGCTCACAGGCAAGGGCAACGGTTTGCAGGACAGGACTGGTCAAGAGATCACGGGCCTTTAGGGTTCAAGTCGGCAGCGGTGCGGCCGCTAAAGAGATGCAGGATAAATGCTTTGGCGGCTCGGTCTAAGGCGCCAGATCAAGTATTTGCAAATGATTTCAGCGCCCCGGATACAACGGGGCCGCATTATACATGCCATGCCCTACTCTCAAGAGGGCAATTTCCTCAGGTTGTGACCGCATATGACAGGCGAAATGAACATCCTTCCGCTACCGCCAACCGCGCCTGCGACGCCACGTGCGCAGGCGGTCGGCGGTGAGTTGCTCAAGTTGCTGACGCCGATGGAGGGCCTGATCGGCACCGGTCAGGGCGCCAAGGCCGAAGTGCTGTCGCTCAAGCAGGCGGAACAGACGTTTCAACTGCTGCTGAAGGTCACCCTCGACAGTGGCCGCCAGACCACGGTCCAGGCCACCAGTACCCAGCCGCTGCTCCAGGGCACCCACCTGGCGATCACCCAGCCATCGGCAGGCAACCTGGCGATCAGCGTGCAACAGGCCGTCGCCTCCAGCATCGCCACCCTCACCCGCATCGACACCGTACAACTGCCGGCCGGCACCCTGCTGCAAGGCAAAGTGCTGACCTCGCAAGTGATGCCCCAGGTTCCGGGTCAGGCAACGGTCTTTCGTTCGATGGTGAGCCTGCTCAATACGGCGCTGAGCGGCAGTACACTGAGCATCGACAGCCCACAGCCACTGCCCATCGGCACCTTGTTGAGCGCGCGGGTGCAGGACGCCCAGACCTTGAAGTTCGTGCCGTTGAGCAGCCGCCAGGAACAACTGGCGGTGAGCCAGCAACTGGTCAGCCAGCAGAGTCGCCAGGGTTCGATCGACGGGCTGTTGAAACTGCTGCAAAACCTGCCCGCCGATCAGACATCCAGCGAAGTGCGCGCTGCCGTGGACAAGCTGCTCGCCGGCCTGCCGGACGTGCATCAACTCAGTACGCCCAAGGGCCTGGCCCAGGCACTGGCCGGCAGCGGGCTGTTCCTCGAAGCGAAACTGCTCGGCGGGCAGAACCCGACGCTGGCGCCGGACATGAAGGGCGACCTGCTCAGGCTGATCGCACAATTGACCCCGGGGTTGGCGGCCAACACCAATCTGAATGCGATCATAGCCGCCAATACCCTGGCCCAGGCCATGCCGGGTTTCGTGCGCAGCGCCCTCGGCATGCTGGGGCAGGTCAGCGCCAAACCGTCGCCGACCAGCTTCCCCCTGCCCGAGCGCCTGTTGCAAAGCGCGGATGGCGAGGACGATCTCGAACACCTGCTGCGCCTGGCCGCGGCAGCGGTGTCACGCTTGCAAAATCATCAGCTGTCGAGCCTGGAACAGACCGGCGTGACCAGTGACGGGCGCCAGATGAGCACCTGGCAGCTGGAAATACCGATGCGCAATCTGCAGGACATCGTGCCATTGCAAGTCAAGTTCCAGCGCGAAGAAGCGCCCGAACAGCAGCAGCCAAAAGAACGTCACGAAGAACGCCCGCCCAAGCAACACCTCTGGCGCGTCGAGTTGGCGTTCGACATGGAGCCACTGGGGCCATTGCAGGTTCAAGCGCAGTTGATCAGTGGCAGCCTCTCCAGCCAGCTATGGGCCGAGCGCCCCTGCACCGCCCGCCTGATCGAAAGCAATCTGGCCGGTCTGCGCCAACGCCTGCTGTCCTGCGGCCTGAACGTCGGCGACATCGATTGCCACCTCGGCACACCGCCGCAAGGCGCCCAAACCAATCTCGAACAACGCTGGGTCGACGAAACCGCATGAAAACCCCTGACATCCCGCGCCAGGCCATCGCCCTCAAATACGATGGCAGCCACGCCCCTACCCTCACGGCGAAAGGTGACGATGCCCTGGCCGAAGCCATTTTGAAGATTGCCCGCGATTATGAAGTACCGATTTACGAGAACGCCGAACTGGTGAAGTTGCTGGCGCGGATGGAATTGGGGGAAAGTATTCCGGAGGAGTTGTATCGCACGATTGCCGAGATTATTGCGTTTGCGTGGAATTTGAAGGGTAAGTTTCCCCAGGGACAGGATCCGGATGGGCCTGCGGTCGAGAAGGACATCACCGATCGCGGGGATGACTACTGAGATGTCGAGGACGCCACCTTGTAGGAGCGAGTTTGCAACAGGGATCAGCTGTGTATCGATGAATTGGCAACGCCAACTCGTGTAGGAGCCGGCTTGCCGGCGAAGGCGTTCGCATGAGCGCTGCATGGCTTGAGGCCGCCTTCGCTGGCAAGCCAGCTCCTACAGGGGATCGTGAACAGTCTTTCAGGTTTTGTGCAGCTTGCTCATTAACTCTGCCTCAGCCTGGGTCAAGCCGCAGGACTGAGTCAGTTCGTTGACGCTCGCGCCCATGCCCACCAGGCGAGCCGCCTGGGCGAACGACAGGCTCGACGGGTCGCGCTGTTCCAGCTGGATCAGCTTGTCCGGCAACGGCCCGACCACCGCGCGCAATTCTTGCAGCTCCTGCCCCATGCGCACGCTGCTGTTCTGGTAATCGTCGAGGCGCCTGGCCAGGTCCTTGATGCGCTGATCGCGCAGCGCATCGCCCCGGGCTTGTTGCGCGGCGATCAGCTTTTGCGCGCGAACGTAGGCCAGGAACATCGCCAGCATGCCTGCCCATAAAAGGAACAGGACAACGACCGCCACCTCAAGCATCAATCAGATGTTCTCCAGGTCCGACCATTCTTCTTCGCTCATCATCTTGTCCAGTTCGACCAGGATCAGCAATTCGTTGTTCTTGTTGCACACGCCCTGGATGAACTTGGCGGACTCGTCGCTACCGACGTTCGGCGCGGTTTCGATTTCCGACTGACGCAAGTAAACCACTTCGGCCACGCTGTCGACCATGATCCCGACCACTTGCTTGTCGGCCTCGATGATGACGATACGGGTGTTGTCGCTGATCTCGGCGTTCATCAGGCCGAAGCGCTGACGGGTGTCGATCACGGTGACCACGTTGCCGCGCAGGTTGATAATGCCCAACACGTAACTCGGGGCACCCGGGACCGGGGCGATTTCGGTGTAGCGCAGGACTTCCTGAACGCGCATCACGTTGATGCCGTAGGTCTCATTGTCCAGCTTGAAGGTTACCCATTGCAGGATCGGATCTTCGGAACCTTTTGCAGACGACGCCTTATCATTCATACCCTGATCCTTCGATAAACCGCCCTGGCGGTGTGTGTTCTGTGCGGCGACATGGAGTGCCGCCCCCTGATTGTCATGTAGCTTCTATGTCGTTTGACGGGCCGGCTTTGCTGCCGCCCATGTGCTTTGCCCCGCCGCTGGCGATCAGCTCGGCCAGTTCGGTAACGTCGAGCAATGCACACATGTGTTCAATCACCGTGCCCGCCAGCCATGGCCGCTGACCGCGGTGGCTACGCCACTTGATTTCGTTCGGGTCCAGGCGCAACGAACGGCTGACCTGATGCACCGCCAGCCCCCACTCGTGGCCCTGCACCGAAATGACGTATTGCAGGCCCTGGCGGAAATCGTCGCGGTAACGATCGGGCATGACCCAGCGCGCGGTATCCAGCACCTTCAGGTTGCCGGCCTGGCTCGGCAGGATCCCGAGGAACCAGTCCGGCTGACCGAACAGCGGTGTCAGTTCGTGACCGGCCAACGAATAGATCGAACCCAGGCACACCAGCGGCACCGCCAGGGTCAACCCGGCGACGTCGAACAACAGGCATTCGAATGGCTCGGCGGCCCATGAAGGACGACCGTTTGTTTCAATCATTGGTGGTGTTGCGGCGGGAGCTTGATGGACTTCGACTAACGGCGGTACCAGGGTTTGCAACGGCGCAGAGACGGTGGGAACGGGTGCCGGAACCGGTGCTGGCGCGTCGACCACGGTCACCGGGATCTTCGCCAATGGCACCGGCACGATCTGCGCATCACGGGCTTGCTCTTCAAGCACCGCCGCCTGGAATTCATCCAGCGCACTGTCGTCTTCGACCACCTCGGGGACGTCCGCCGTGAACTCGTCGGTCGCGTCCATCAGCAAGTTGTCCAGATAGGACTGCAGCGCCAGTTGCGGGCGTGAAGTGATCTTTGCCGGCCTGTTCACTGACGCCCACCCATTGTAGGAGCGAGCTTGCTCGCGAAAAACACGAGAGCGCCGCGGGGTGTCAGGTTTTTAGCGTTATCGTTGACGACCATCGCGAGCAAGCTTGCTCCTACAGCGAAAAACCTGAGAGCGCCGTGGGGTGTCAGGTTTTTAGCGTTATCGTTGACGACCATCGCGAGCAAGCTTGCTCCTACAGCGAAAAACACGAGAGCGCCGTGGGGTGTCAGGTTTTTAGCGTTATCGTTGACGACCATCGCGAGCAAGCTTGCTCCTACCGGGGGCAGGCACATCTCAGGCCACCTGCGGAACGAGTTGTGCCGCCAGCAGGTGCTTGAGCAGGGCGCGGTAGGCGAGGACGCCGCGGCTCTTGCTGTCGAATTGCGAAGGCGTCATGCCAGCAAGGCTGGCGTCCCGCAAGCGGGTGTCGACCGGGATGTGGCCCTGCCAGATCTCCTCCGGGTACCTTTCGCGCAACACCCGCAACGTCCCGAGGGAGGCCTGGGTGCGGCGATCGAACAAGGTCGGCACGATGCTGAACGGCAGCGCTTGCTTGCGCGAGCGGTTGATCATCGTCAGGGTGCTGACCATGCGTTCCAGGCCCTTGACCGCCAGGTGCTCGGTCTGCACTGGAATAACCAGCTGCTGGCTCGCCGCCAAGGCATTGACCATCAGCACGCCGAGCAACGGCGGGCTGTCGATCACGGCGTAATCGAAGTCCTGCCACAACTGCGCCAGCGTCTTGGCAATCACCAGGCCCAGGCCGCTCTGGCCCGGCGACTGGCGCTCGAGGGTCGCCAGCGCGGTACTCGACGGCAACAGCGAGATATGTTCATGGCTGGTGGACAACAACAGCTGGCCGGGCAAATCCGCGGGCACGCTACCCTTGTGCAGGAACAGGTCGTAGACGCTGTGTTCCAGTTTATCGGGGTCATAACCGAAGTAACTGGTCATGGAGCCGTGGGGGTCGAGATCGACCACGACCACGCGCTTGCCCGCCTCGGCCAGTAACCCGGCTAGAGCGATGGAGGAAGTGGTTTTACCGACACCACCCTTTTGATTGGCGACTGCCCAGACTCTCATTGGATTGTTCCTCCCGGTCGACAGATACGACCGAGAAATAGCTCAGCGTATTAATGCAGGTGACGGAGAATTGACGGCGCTCTCTCGTCCCGGCGACTTGACCAGGGTCGGTGCAGTTTGTGTGCCAGCACGCTTCAAGGCTGCATCCGGCTTGGCATGGGCGGTTCCGGTGCCGGTCAGGCTGCGACGCACATCCAGGTTTCGCGACACCACCAGCACCACGCGACGGTTGCGCGCCCGGCCCTCGGCGGTCGCGTTGTTGGCCACCGGTTGGAACTCGCCGTAACCCACCGACGCCAGACGGCCGGGGTTCACCCCCTGCATCGCCAGCATGCGCACGATGCTCGCCGACCGGGCCGAGGACAGCTCCCAGTTGGTCGGGTACTGCGCGGTGCGGATCGGACGATCGTCGGTGAAACCTTCGACATGGATCGGGTTGTCGAACGGCTTCAGGATCGCGGCGACCTTGTCGATGATGTTGAACGCGATGTCGCTGGGCATGGCGTCGCCGCTGCCGAACAACAGGCTGGAATTGAGCTCGATCTCGACCCACAACTCATTGCCGCGCACGGTCATCTGGTTGGCGCTGATCAGGTCGCCGAACGCCGCGCTGATGTCATCGGCGATGCTGTTCAGCGGATCGTTGGCGGCCTGGGCGATGCCCGCGTCGATCTGCTCGCTGTCCTTGACCAGCGGCTTGGCCGGGGTCACGGTCTTCGGTCGTTCGTCGCCGATGGGAATCGGCAGGAGCGCGCGGTCGGCGTCGGTAAAGACGCCGATCAACGCTTCGGAAATCACTTTGTACTTGCCTTCGTTGACCGAAGAGATCGAGTACATCACCACGAAAAAGGCGAACAGCAAGGTGATGAAGTCCGCATAGGACACCAGCCAGCGTTCGCGATTGACGGTTTCTTCAGGTTGCCGGCGACGAGCCATCGTCCATGACCTCCATCAATCCATGAAGCCTTGAAGCTTCAACTCGATAGAGCGAGGGTTTTCACCTTCGGCGATCGACAGGATGCCTTCCAGCAACATCTCGCGGTAACGCGACTGGCGCAGGGCGACAGACTTGAGCTTGGCGGCAATCGGCAGCAGGACCAGGTTGGCACTGGCCACGCCGTAAATGGTGGCGACGAAGGCCACGGCAATGCCGCTGCCCAATTGTGACGGATCGGCCAGGTTGCCCATGACGTGGATCAGGCCCATTACCGCACCGATGATACCGATGGTCGGCGCGTAGCCGCCCATGCTTTCGAAGACTTTGGCGGCCTCGATGTCGCGGCTTTCCCGGGTGTAGAAATCCACCTCCAGAATGCTGCGGATCGATTCCGGCTCGGCCCCGTCCACCAGCAGTTGCAGGCCTTTGCGCGAGTAGTTGTCGGGTTCGGCGTCGGCCACCCCTTCCAGGCCGAGCAGACCTTCCTTGCGCGCGGTCAGGCTCCAGCCCACCACGCGATCGATACCGCCGGCCAGGTCCACCCGCGGCGGGAACAAAATCCACACCAGAATCTGCAGGGCGCGCTTGAAGGCGCTCATCGGCGACTGCAGCAGTACCGCGCCGACGGTCCCGCCGATGACAATCAATGCCGCCGGGCCGTTGGCCAGTGCACCGAGGTGACCGCCTTCAAGGTAGTTGCCGCCGATGATCGCGACAAATGCCATGATGATCCCGATCAGGCTCAGAACATCCATCAGACACACGCCTCGACCAGGTGCCTGCCAATCTCGTCCAGGCCATACACCGCGTCGGCCAGTTCGGCTTTGACGATGGCCATCGGCATGCCGTAGATCACGCAGCTCGCTTCATCCTGAGCCCAGATCGAGCTGCCGCTCTGCTTGAGCAGGCGCGCACCTTCGCGACCGTCGGCGCCCATGCCGGTCAACACCACCGCCAGAACTTTGTCACCGTAGGACCTGGCCGCCGAGCCGAAGGTGATGTCCACGCACGGCCGGTAGTTCAGGCGCTCGTCACCCGGGAGGATTTTCACCGCGCCACGGCCGTCGATCATCATCTGCTTGCCCCCCGGAGCCAGCAGCGCGAGGCCCGGACGCAGGATGTCGCCATCCTCGGCTTCCTTGACGTGGATGCGGCAGAGCTTGTCCAGCCGCTCGGCGAATGCCTTGGTGAAGGCCGCCGGCATGTGCTGGATCAACACGATCGGTGCCGGGAAGTTGGCCGGCAACAGGGTCAGCACCCGCTGCAGGGCAACCGGGCCGCCGGTGGAGGTGCCGATGGCGACCAGTTTGTAGGCTTTACGCCTGGGTGCTGGCGACGACGATGCCGGGGCGTGCGTACGCGCTGGAATCGGCGCCGGAGCGGGTACCGGACGTGCAGGCGCGCTGCTGCCATAATTGCTGACGCTCGAAGGCGCAGGCGTAGGCACAGGCGCGGCGACCGGGACCGGAGCCGGAGCGCTGTAGGCGCTGACACGACGGTTACTGCGCGAGATGCTCAGAATCTTCTCGCACAGCAGTTGCTTGACCTTCTCCGGGTTGCGCGAGATGTCTTCGAAATTCTTCGGCAGGAAATCCACCGCGCCGGCGTCCAGTGCATCCAGGGTGACCCGGGCGCCTTCATGGGTCAGCGAGGAGAACATCAACACCGGGGTCGGGCAGCGTTGCATGATGTGCCGCACGGCGGTGATGCCATCCATCATCGGCATCTCGTAGTCCATGGTGATCACGTCCGGCTTGAGGGCCAGCGCCTGATCGATCGCCTCTTTGCCGTTGGTCGCCGTGCCGACGACCTGGATGTTCGGATCGGCTGCAAGAATTTCCGAGACGCGGCGGCGGAAAAACCCCGAATCGTCCACCACCAGGACTTTGACTGCCATAAACACTCCATTAGGCGCAGCGGGGCCTTTGTCGCCCCGCCGCCCCAGAATCAAATACGCCGCGTGGCGTAACGCTTGAGCATGCTCGGAACATCGAGAATCAGCGCGATGCGGCCGTCACCGGTGATGGTGGCGCCCGACATGCCCGGGGTTCCCTGGAGCATCTTGCCCAATGGCTTGATGACCACTTCTTCCTGGCCCACCAGTTGATCGACGACGAAGCCGATCCGCTGGATGCCCACCGAAACGATCACCACATGGCCTTCACGCTGCTCTTCGTGAGCGGCGGAACGGACCAGCCAGCGCTTGAGGTAGAACAGTGGCAGCGCCTTGTCGCGCACGATCACCACTTCCTGGCCGTCAACCACGTTGGTGCGCGACAGGTCGAGGTGGAAGATCTCGTTGACGTTCACCAGCGGGAAGGCGAACGCCTGGTTGGCGAGCATGACCATCAGCGTCGGCATGATCGCCAGGGTCAGCGGCACCTTGATGACGATCTTCGAGCCCTGGCCCTTGGCCGAGTAGATGTTGATCGAACCGTTGAGCTGGGAAATCTTGGTTTTCACCACATCCATGCCCACGCCACGACCCGACACGTCGGAGATCTCGGTCTTGGTCGAGAACCCCGGGGCGAAGATCAGGTTGTAGCACTCGGTGTCGCTCAGGCGCTCGGCCGCGTCCTTGTCCATCACCCCGCGTTTTACCGCGATGGCGCGCAGGACGTTCGGGTCCATGCCTTTGCCGTCATCGGAAATCGACAGCAGGATGTGGTCGCCTTCCTGCTCGGCCGCGAGAATCACCTTGCCGCCGCGGGACTTGCCTGCGGCTTCGCGCTCTTGCGGCGATTCGATGCCGTGGTCGACGGCGTTGCGCACCAAGTGGACCAGCGGATCGGCCAGCGCCTCGACCAGGTTCTTGTCGAGGTCGGTTTCTTCGCCGACCAGCTCCAGGTTGATCTCTTTCTTGAGCTGGCGCGCCAGGTCGCGAACCAGGCGCGGGAAACGTCCGAAGACCTTCTTGATCGGTTGCATCCGGGTCTTCATGACCGCGGTCTGCAGGTCGGCCGTGACCACGTCGAGGTTCGACACGGCCTTGGACATGGCCTCATCGGCACTGTTGGCACCCAGGCGCACCAGGCGGTTACGCACCAGCACCAGCTCGCCGACCATGTTCATGATTTCGTCGAGCCGAGCGGTGTCGACCCGTACGGTGGTCTCGGCTTCGCCGCCGGTGGGTTTCTCAGGCGGTGGCGCCACGGGTGCACGCGCAGGCGCCGGGCTGGCCTTCGCGGCTTCGACTTGTGGCGCGGGGGCTTTGGCGACCGGTTTGGGCGCTGCAGCCTTGGCGACCGGTGTGGCCACCGACGCACTGGCGCCGGTCGCGGTGCCGATGTCAGAAAACTTGCCTTTGCCGTGCAATTCGTCGAGCAGCGCTTCGAACTCGTGATCGGAGATCAGGTCGCTGCCCACCGCTGCGGCCGTTGGCGCGGCCGGGACCGGAGCCGAAGCAATCGCCGACTCCAGCGCTTCGACCGCGAAGTTGCCCTTGCCATGCAGTTGATCGAGCAGCGCTTCGAATTCTTCGTCGGTGATGTCGCAGCTGTCGCCTGCCGCTTTCGGCGCGGCCGGTGCGGCGGGCGCTGCTGGTACTGCTGGCGCAACCACGGCGTCGACGGCGAACCGGCCTTTGCCGTGCAACTGGTCGAGCAACGACTCGAACTCGGCATCGGTGATGTCGTCGCTGGCCGCCGTATCAGGGCTGACCGGCGCCGGCGCGGAAGGCGCCGCCTCGGCCTGCGCCTTGATCGCGTTCAGCGAGTCCAGCAGTTGTTCGAATTCATTGTCGGTGATGTCCTCCGGCGCGCTGTCAGCCACAGGCGCCACGGCGGCTACCGGTGCCGCTTCGTCCGCCGATTGCGGCTCGGCCAGCCGCGCCAGGGCCGCCAGCAATGCAGGCGTGGCGGCGGTGACCGGGTTGCGTTCACGGACTTCGGTGAACATGCCGTTCACCGCGTCCAGCGCTTCGAGAACCACGTCCATCAGTTCCGAGTCGACGCGACGCTCACCCTTGCGCAGGATGTCGAACACGTTCTCGGCGATGTGACAGCACTCCACCAGCTCGTTGAGCTGGAGGAAGCCGGCGCCCCCTTTTACAGTGTGAAAACCGCGAAAAATTGCATTGAGCAAGTCCGCATCATCCGGTCGGCTTTCCAGCTCGACCAGCTGTTCGGACAGTTGCTCTAGAATCTCGCCGGCCTCAACCAGGAAATCCTGAAGGATCTCTTCATCGGCGCCGAAGCTCATTAAGGGGGGTGCTCCTAACAGGTCTTAAAATCCAAGGCTGGAAAGCAAATCGTCCACATCGTCCTGACCGGACACAACGTCTTCTCTCTTATCGGCATGAATCTGCGGACCTTCACCCTGAGAGCGCGTTTTTTGCGGATCTTTTTCTGCCCGCATCGCTTCACGGTCATGTTCGATGCCCGCAAAGCGGTCCACCTGACTGGCCATCAGCACGAGTTTGAGCAGGTTGCTTTCAACTTCGGTAACCAATTGGGTCACCCGCTTGATCACTTGACCGGTCAGGTCCTGATAATCCTGAGCGAGCAATATATCGTTGAGGTTGCTCGACACGATGCGGTTGTCGACGCTGCTGCGTGTCAGGAAACCGTCGACCCGCCGCGCCAGTTCGCGGAACTCTTCAGCTCCGACTTCGCGACGCATGAACCGCCCCCAGTCCGTGCTCAGCGCCTGGGCTTCGTCGCTCAGGCCGTTGACCAGCGGCGTGGCGTTCTCTACCAGGTCCATGGTGCGGTTGGCCGCGGCCTCGGTCAGCCTGACCACATAGCCCAGGCGCTCGGTGGCGTCCGTGATCTGGGACACCTCCTCGGCTTGCGGCATGTGCGGGTCAATCTGGAAATTGACGATCGCGCTGTGCAACTCGCGAGTGAGCTTGCCCACTTCCTGATACAGGCCGCGGTCACGGGTCTGGTTGAGCTCATGGATCAGTTGCACCGCGTCGCCGAACTTGCCTTTTTCAAGGCTTGCGACCAGTTCGACCGCGTGTTTTTTCAGGGTCGACTCGAAATCGCCCTGTGAAGATTCTCTTTGCTCCATAGCTCCCCCGTGGCGCCGTTGCTCAACCAATGCGTTCGAAAATCTTCTCGATTTTTTCTTTCAACGCCTGGGCCGTGAAGGGTTTGACCACATAGCCGTTAACGCCGGCCTGGGCCGCTTCGATGATCTGCTCGCGCTTGGCTTCAGCGGTCACCATCAGCACCGGCAGGTGCTTGAGCTTTTCATTGGCGCGCACGTGGCGCAGCAGGTCGATGCCGGTCATGCCAGGCATGTTCCAGTCGGTGACCAGAAAGTCGATGCTGCCGCTGTTGAGCATCGGAATGGCCGTGGTGCCGTCATCCGCCTCGACCGTGTTGGTGAACCCAAGGTCACGCAACAGGTTTTTTATGATCCGCCGCATCGTTGAGAAGTCATCAACGATGAGGATCTTCATGTTCTTGTCCAATTCGACCTCCAAGCAGTCTTAAACGCGCCCAGCACCTGGACGCGCCATTTCAATCAATCCGGCGATGCACTCGATGACTGTCTGGAGCACAACAGATCGAGACCGGCGCGGTTCACCCCCACGCCAGCCACGTTCGCAGTGTCCCCCCACTGCCTTCAGCGCGCTCGCCACTCCCCCAAACGCGCCCGCAAACGGGCCGCGCACTGGCTGTGTAACTGGCTGACCCGGGATTCGCTGACCCCCAGGACCTCGCCGATTTCCTTGAGATTCAGCTCTTCGTCGTAGTACAGCGCCAACACCAGGCGCTCACGCTCGGGCAAATTGGCAATCGCGTCCGCCAGCGCCGCCTGGAAGCGTTCATCTTCCAGATCGCGAGACGGCTCCGGATGCGCACTCGCGCCATCCTCGTGCAGCCCTTCGTGTTCGCCGTCCTGCAACAGATCGTCGAAACTGAACAGCCGGCTGCCCAGGGTGTCGTTCAAAATCCCGTAATAATCGTCGAGACTCAATTGGAGTTCGGCCGCAACTTCGTGATCTTTAGCGTCGCGACCGGTTTTAGCTTCAATCGAGCGAATCGCGTCGCTGACCATGCGGGTATTGCGGTGGACCGAACGGGGCGCCCAGTCTCCCTTGCGTACTTCATCGAGCATCGCGCCGCGGATTCGAATGCCCGCGTACGTCTCGAAGCTGGCGCCTTTGCCGGCGTCATATTTGGTCGACACTTCCAGCAGGCCGATCATCCCGGCCTGGATCAGGTCTTCGACCTGGACACTGGCCGGCAGACGCGCCAGCAAGTGGTAAGCAATGCGTTTGACCAGTGGCGCGTAACGCTCGATCAGCTCGTACTGCGCGTCACGCGCCGACTGCTTGTAAAATTTGTAGCCACTGGCTGTCATAGCACCGGTCCTGCGGTTTGTTGCACCAGGCGTTCGACAAAAAACTCCAGATGCCCGCGGGGGTTGGCCGGCAGCGGCCAGGTATCGACCTTCTGTGCAATCGCCTTGAAGGCCAGGGAGCACTTGGATCGCGGAAAGGCCTCATAGACGGCGCGCTGCTTCTGCACGGCCTTGCGTACGCTTTCGTCGTACGGCACGGCGCCGACGTATTGCAAGGCGACGTCGAGGAAGCGATCGGTGACCTTGGTCAACTTGGCGAACAGGTTGCGCCCTTCCTGCGGGCTCTGGGCCATGTTGGCCAGGACGCGGAAGCGGTTCATGCCGTAATCGCGGTTAAGCAACTTGATCAGGGCGTAGGCGTCCGTGATCGAGGTCGGTTCGTCGCAGACCACCAGCAACACTTCCTGGGCGGCGCGAACGAAACTGACCACCGATTCACCGATGCCCGCCGCGGTGTCGATCACCAATACGTCGAGGTTATCGCCGATATCGCTGAACGCCTGGATCAGGCCGGCATGCTGCGCCGGGCTCAGATGCACCATGCTCTGCGTGCCGGACGCGGCCGGGACGATACGAATGCCGCCGGGGCCTTGCAACAGAACGTCGCGCAGCTCGCAGCGGCCTTCGATCACGTCGGCCAGGGTCCGTTTGGGTGTCAGTCCCAGCAGGACGTCGACGTTCGCCAGCCCCAGATCGGCGTCCAGCAGCATGACGCGCCGGCCGAGCTCAGCGAGAGCCAGGGACAAGTTCACTGACACGTTAGTTTTCCCGACGCCACCTTTGCCGCCGGTCACCGCGATCACCTGTACGGGATGCATGCTGCCCATGTTATTTCTTTACCTTGTCTTGCATAGACGGAGGCCACATTACTGGCTGCGCGTTCACCAACTGAACAATGCATGGCAGGCCATCGATGTAGGTACAAAAACTATTCATTAATACCTCAGCCGACTTGTTTGGTCGGGCTGTGATAAATATCAGCGAACATATCAGCCATGGCTTCTTCGCTGGGTTCTTCCTGCATTTGCACACTGATTGCACGGCTGACCAGCTGATGACGACGCGGCAGATGCAAATCATCCGGAATCCGCGGGCCATCGGTCAGGTAAGCCACCGGCAAATCCTGGCTGATGGCCAGGCTCAACACCTCGCCCAGACTGGCGGTTTCATCCAGTTTAGTCAGGATGCACCCGGCGAGCCCGCAGCGTTTGTAACTGTGATAAGCGGCCGACAGCACCTGTTTCTGGCTGGTGGTGGCCAGGACCAGATAATTCTTTGACTTGATGCCACGCACGGCCAGGCTTTCGAGCTGCATGCGCAGCGCCGGATCGCTGGCCTGCAGGCCGGCGGTATCGATCAGCACCACCCGCTTGCGCAGCAAGGGATCGAGCGCCTGCACCAACGATTGCCCCGGGTCGACGTGCGTCACCGGCACATTGAGGATGCGGCCGAGGGTCTTGAGCTGTTCCTGGGCACCGATCCGGTAGCTGTCCATGCTCACCAGCGCGATATGCTGCGCGCCGTACTTGAGCACGTAACGGGCCGCGAGCTTGGCCAGGGTGGTGGTCTTGCCCATGCCCGCGGGGCCGACCATGGCAATCACGCCGCCCTCTTCCAAGGGTTCGATGTCCGGCGTGGAGATCATCCGCGCCAGGTGCGCCAGCAACATGCGCCAGGCCTGGCGAGGCTCTTCAATGTCGGGAATCATTGCCAGCAAATCCCGGGACAGCGGGCCGGACAGGCCGATGCGTTGCATGCGCCGCCACAGGTTGGCCTGGGCCGGACGGCTGCCTTGCAGCTGATTCCAGGCCAAAGAACCCAGCTGCACTTCCATCAGTTCGCGCAGGCTGTTGAGTTCGAAACGCATCGAGTCGAAGGCGCGCGGGTCGACGCCCCCGGTTGCCGCCGCGGCAGGCACCGGTTGAGGACGCGCAGGCTCGGTATAGGTCGGCTCGACCAGCGGTTCGGCGGCGGTCAACGGCAGGCCGGCGAACAGCTGGCGATTGGTGCCCTTGTCGCTCTCGCCTTCGCTGCGCAGGCTCAATTCGGCCTGGGCGGTGACGATCCGCGACTGGGTCTTGCGCAGTTCGTCCTCGAGCTCCATGTTCGGCACACGCGGCGCCAGCGCCGACAGCTTGTAATCCAGGGCAGCCGTCAGCTCGACACCACCGGCGATCCGGCGGTTGCCGATGATGGCGGCATCAGCGCCCAGCTCATCACGAACCAGCTTCATGGCCTGACGCATATCGGCGGCGAAAAAACGCTTAACTTGCATGAACCCTTACCTCAGCCGTTGGGCCCTACTGTCGCAACGATGGTCACTTGCTTGTTGTCAGGGATTTCCTGGTACGCCAACACATGCAAACCCGGGACCGCGAGCCGGCCAAATCGCGACAGCATCGCGCGAACCGGACCGGCTACCAGCAGAATCACCGGTTGACCTTGCATTTCCTGGCGCTGCGCCGCCTCGATCAACGAACGCTGCAGCTTTTCAGCCATGCTTGGCTCCAGCAGAACGCCCTCTTCCGAGCCTTGTCCCGCCTTCTGCAGACTATTGAGCAATATTTGTTCCAACCTTGGCTCCAGTGTGATCACTGGCAGCTCGGAGTCAGTGCCTACAATGCTTTGGACGATTGCGCGGGAGACGCCAACCCGTACGGCGGCCACCAGCGCGGCGGTATCTTGACTCTTGGCCGCGTTGTTCGCGATCGCCTCGGCAATGCTGCGAATGTCCCGCACCGGCACCTGTTCGGCCAGCAATGCCTGCAACACCTTGAGCAGCTGCGACAGCGAGACCACGCCCGGCACCAGCTCTTCCGCCAGTTTTGGCGAGCTTTTGCCCAGCAATTGCATGAGTTGCTGCACTTCTTCGTGGCCGATCAGCTCACTGGAGTGCTTGTACAGAATCTGGTTCAAGTGGGTTGCCACTACGGTACTGGCATCGACCACGGTGTAACCGAGGGATTGCGCCTGGGCCCGCTGGCTGACTTCGATCCACACCGCTTCCAGACCGAAAGCCGGATCTTTGGCGTTTATGCCGTTCAACGTACCGTAGACCTGCCCCGGGTTGATCGCCAGCTCCCGGTCCGGGTAAATCTCCGCTTCGGCCAGGATCACCCCCATCAGGGTCAGCCGGTAGGCGCTCGGCGCCAGGTCGAGGTTGTCACGGATATGCACGGTCGGCATCAGGAAGCCCAGGTCCTGGGACAGCTTCTTGCGCACGCCCTTGATCCGCGCCAGCAACTGCCCCCCCTGGTTGCGATCCACCAGCGGAATCAGGCGGTAGCCGACTTCCAGGCCGATCATATCGATCGGCGTGACGTCATCCCAGCCCAGCTCCTTGGTTTCCTGGGCGCGGGCCGGCGACGGCAGCAGCTCCTGTTGACGCTGGACCTCTTGCAAGGCCTGGACCTTGACGCTGTTCTGCTTCTTCCAGAACAGATACGCGCCGCCGGCCGCCAGGGCCGCCATACTGAGAAAGGAGAAGTGCGGCATGCCCGGCACCAGCCCCATCACCGCCATCAAACCGGCCGCGACCGCCAGTGCTTTCGGCGAGGCGAACATCTGGCGATTGATCTGCTTGCCCATGTCTTCGGAACCGGAAGCACGGGTCACCATGATCGCGGCGGCTGTCGATAACAACAGTGATGGCAATTGCGCCACCAAACCGTCACCGATGGTCAACAGCGCGTACACCTTGCCGGCGTCGCCGAAGGTCATGCCGTGCTGGAAGATCCCGACCGCCATGCCGCCGATCAGGTTGATGAACAGAATCAACAGACCGGCAATGGCGTCACCGCGCACGAACTTGCTGGCACCGTCCATGGAACCGTAGAACTCGGCTTCCTGGGCGACTTCGGAGCGTCGGGCCTTGGCCTGGTTCTGGTCGATCAAACCGGCGTTCAAGTCGGCGTCGATCGCCATTTGTTTGCCGGGCATGGCATCGAGGGTGAAACGCGCGCTCACCTCGGAAATCCGCCCGGCACCCTTGGTCACCACCACGAAGTTGATGATCATCAAAATCGCGAAGACCACGATACCGACCACGTAGTTACCGCCGATCACTACCTCGCCGAAGGCCTGGATCACCTTGCCGGCGGCGGCATGACCGTCCTGACCGTGGAGCATCACCACCCGTGTGGAGGCCACGTTCAATGCCAGCCGCAGCAGCGTCGCCACCAGCAGGATGGTCGGGAACACCGCGAAATCCAGGGGGCGCAAGGCGTAGACGCAGACCAGCAGGACTACGATGGACAAGGCGATGTTGAAGGTGAAAAACACGTCCAGCAGGAACGGCGGCATCGGCAACATCATCATCGCCAGCATGACCAGCAACAACAACGGCACGCCCAGATTGCCCCGACTCAAGTCGGCAACGTTGGTGCGAGCAGTGTTGAGTAGCTGAGAGCGATCCACCGGTTTTTCCCCGTGCCTTTAAAGCAAACTTTTGACGCCGGGTGCCGGCGTAGAGGGGGTACTGCAAGAAACCTTCCAACTTTTGCGGGGTTTTGGGGCCGGGGGGTGTTTTAACGGGAGTTTGTGGCGGCAGGACTGGCGCTTTCGCCGGCAAGCCGGTTTCGCTTCCACAGGGGACCGGTGCAGATCACATATCCTGCGTACAACAGAGATCAAACTGTGGGAGCGAGCCTGCTCGCGAAGAGGCAGCCCCTGCTGCTGCCCAATTCACGACCAACACAAAACCTGTGGGAGCCGGGCTTGCCCGCGATGGGGCCGGCATTGCCGCCGCACTTCTCAGGACGGGCTGCGAACTTCACAAATTGAACAGATTAACTCACTCGAACCTATCAGTTCTGCTAGTACCCAACCCTCGCTAAACCGCCAATACTGAGCTCCCGCACTTCGGACCTTCGGAGCAACCTCCCATGACATCGCCGCGCGAGAACGTACTCTGCCAATACCACTACGACCCCCTTGATCGATTGACCAGCCACGCACTGACAAATACCCCCGAGCGCCAGCGCTTTTACTGCAAGAGCAGGCTGGCCACGGAGATACAGGGGTTGATGCGCTTTTCGATCGTTCAGCATGGCGATCAGCTGTTGGCGCAACAGCGAGGTGAGGGTGATACATCCGATAGCACGATGCTGGCCATCGATCAGCAGCGTTCGGTGTTGCAGGCGCTCAAGGCCAATCATCCACCGCAGCCCATCGGCTATTCGCCCTATGGCCACCGCCCCGTTGAAAGCGGGTTACTCAGCCTGCTTGGTTTCAACGGTGAACGGCCGGATCCGGTGACCGGGTGTTATTTGTTGGGAAATGGCTATCGGGCGTTTAATCCAGCGTTGATGCGATTTAATAGCCCGGATAGTTTGAGTCCGTTTGGAAGGGGTGGGTTGAATGCATACGCCTACTGCGCGGGAGAGCCAGTACTTGGGAGCGATCCTACAGGACACTGGACAATTGCTAGCGTTTGGAAGGGGTTAAAAAGTTTATTTGGTAGAACACCTCGTAAACTTAGCACATCGACTCCCGCTGCCGCACAGAGAACTGCCGATCTCGCAAACGCTCCAGCATCGTCAAATACTGCTCGCAAATTCAGTAGCAACAGCAACAGCAACAGCAACAGCAACAGTAGTAGCAGTAGCTCTCAGAGGGATCATCCAATGGAGTACAAAACCCCACGAGCCAAACTGAATTCGGACATGTTTGAGCCAAGGCATTCTGAATCGCCAAAATCTTCACTAGCATCAATAAACAGTGATTCCCCCTCAAGCTTTCCCGCTGCCGACGGAAGGCGGCCTTCGCTCGATAGTATTTCATCTACTTCATCCACCTCATATACTCGTCAAGAGCAACATACTGGCCAGCTCTCCACCTTCGTTCTAGGTGAGTCGACGAATAACGCTTATGTGAAAATTCTTAGAGCACTTCATCGAACCAATAAATCACCTGAGGGTCGCGCAAGACTTGCTAATAAAATACGTTATATCAGAGGCAAAAATGGAGATGATATACTTACAAATTCAGATTTTTTCCGGCGGGCGTAGGACAAAAAGGGAACACCCATTAGCCAGTCTCGACTCAAGGCTAAAAGCCAACTCTCCCTGCAGTTTTTAACTGCAGGGTTCCCCCCTCTCTCAATCTGCTAAAGAAACGGCAAAACGGGGACGCAAAACGGGGACGGATTTATTAAAACGCGCAAAACGGGGACGGATTCGCAAAACGGGGACGGATTTATTAAAAAGAACGAAAGATAGATTTATTTACAACAAACCATCAGCGAAATCACGCGCCTGAACTATGCTTTCCTCTTCACTACAAGGACGTAGGAGCATGTATGCCCAGAACAGGACGTGTTGTACTGCCAAACTACCCTCACCATGTCGTACAGCGAGGCCATAATCGGCAGGTCGTTTTTGCTGACACAGATGATTTCAAGCGCTACCTCTCAGACCTGCGCGAGCTAAAGGAAGCCTTTGGCGTAAAGATATACGCCTATTGCTTGATGACGAATCATGTCCATTTACTGCTCGCACCTGGTGACATCCCGTCAGCCCTCGGGCAATTGATGAAAACCTTGGCAGCTCGCATGACTCGCTATCGAAATAAACTTGAAGGTCGCTCAGGCACTTTATGGGAGAGCCGCTACAAATCCAGCGTTGTTCAATCGGATACCTATCTTCTTGCGTGCAGCAGATACATAGAGCTGAACCCCGTCAGAGCTCGTATTGCATTACGCGCAGAGGACTACCCGTGGTCAAGCTATCGTCTTCGCCTGCTGGAACCATCAGGACCAAAAACGGGGACGGATTTATTAACAAAAACGGGGACGGATTTATTAAGGACAAGAAGGGGGATTATTAAAAAAAACAAAAGACAGATTTATTTACAACAAACCACCAGCGAAATCACTCGCCTCAACTACGCTTCCCTCTTCACTACAAGGACGTAGGACCATGTATGCCCAGAACAGGACGTGTTGTACTGCCAAACTACCCTCACCATGTCGTACAGCGAGGCCACAATCGGCAGGTCGTTTTTGCTGACGCCGTTGATTTCAAGCGCTACCTCTCAGACCTGCGCGAGCTAAAAGAAGCCTTTGGCGTAAAGGTTTACGCCTATTGTTTGATGACCAATCATGTCCATCTACTGCTCGCACCTGGTGACATCCCATCAACCCTCGGGCAACTGATGAAAACCCTGGCAGCTCGCATGACTCGCTATCGAAACAAGCTTGAAGGTCGCTCAGGCACGTTATGGGAGAGTCGCTACAAATCCAGTGTTGTTCAATCTGATACATATCTTCTCGCGTGTAGCAGGTACATTGAGCTGAACCCCGTCAGAGCTCGTATAGCGTTACGCGCAGAGGACTACCCATGGTCAAGCTATCGTCTTCGCCTATTGGAGCCCTCAGAAAACAACTGGCTGGATATTGACCCATGCTTTAAAGCCCTTGGCGCATCAGAACTGCTCCGCCGCAATCGCTATAGAGACTTCGTCGAGCAGGTAACGCCGAATGGAGAGCTGGAGCTCATAAGAGGCGCTCTTCAACGCGGGCAGTTGACAGGAACTTGCCGCTTTGTAGACGAGATAGAACACATCACCGGGCGTCGAATAATAAGTCGAAAGCAAGGCAGGCCCGCAAAAAAAAATCTCAGAGAGAATGAAAGGAAGGGTAAAAACCCGCTTCCGACTTGATAGGCAAATAAATCTGTCCCCGTTGTGTCTGATACATATCTTCTCGCGTGTAGCAGGTACATTGAGCTGAACCCCGTCAGAGCTCGTATAGCGTTACGCGCAGAGGACTACCCATGGTCAAGCTATCGTCTTCGCCTATTGGAGCCCTCAGAAAACAACTGGCTGGATATTGACCCATGCTTTAAAGCCCTTGGCGCATCAGAACTGCTCCGCCGCAATCGCTATAGAGACTTCGTCGAGCAGGTAACGCCGAATGGAGAGCTGGAGCTCATAAGAGGCGCTCTTCAACGCGGGCAGTTGACAGGAACTTGCCGCTTTGTAGACGAGATAGAACACATCACCGGGCGTCGAATAATAAGTCGAAAGCAAGGCAGGCCCGCAAAAAAAAATCTCAGAGAGAATGAAAGGAAGGGTAAAAACCCGCCTCCGACTTGATAGGCAAATAAATCTGTCCCCGTTGTGTTGTAGACGAGATAGAACACATCACAGGGCGTCGAATAATAAATCGAGAGCCAGGCAGGCCCGCAAAAGATCGCAAAGCCGATGAAAGGAAAAGTAAAAATCCCGACTGTCTTCAATGCAAATAAATCCGTCCCCGATTTCCCGAAATAAATCCGTCCCCGATTTCGCGAAATAAATCCGTCCCCGATTTCGCCGTCCCCGATTTCGCCCGTCCCCGATTTCGCCCGCACTGCTGCTGCCCAATTCACGACCAACACAAAACCTGTGGGAGCCGGGCTTGCCCGCGATGGGGCCGGCATTGCAGCTGCACCTCTCAGGACGGGCTGCGAACTTCACAAATTGAACAGATTAACTCACTCGAACCTATCAGTTCTGCTAGTACCCAACCCTCGCAAAACCGCCAATACTGAGCTCCTGCACTTCGGACCTTCGGAGCAACCTCCCATGACATCGCCGGGCGAGACCGTACTCTGCCAATACCGCTACGATCCTCTTGACCGACTGATCAGTCATGCGCTGCCAGATAGCCCCGAGCGCCAGCGCTTTTACTGCAAGAGCAGGCTGGCTACCGAGATACAGGGGGCGATGCGCTATTCAATCGTTCAGCATGGTGATCAGTTGTTGGCGCAACAGCGAAGTGAGGGTGATGTAACCGATACCACGCTGCTGGCCACGGATCCGCAGCGTTCGGTGTCGCAGACGCTCAAAGCCGATCATCCGCGTACACCTATCGCTTATTCGCCCTATGGTCATCGCTCTATTGAAAACGGATTACTCAGCTTGCTCGGATTCAACGGCGAACGGCCGGACCCAGTGACTGGCTATTATATGCTGGGGAATGGGTATCGTGCTTTTAATCCGGTGTTGATGCGATTTAACAGTCCAGACAATTTGAGCCCGTTTGATGAAGGTGGGCTCAATGCGTATGGGTATTGTTCGGGGGATCCTATCAATAGTCGCGACCCTACCGGACATGCTCTTATTTTCGGAGTGTTTGATTTCGCAGATGATTTTTTCAATGCGATACCACGCTCGGGAACATTCTCATCTCGAACGACGACTTTGGCACCACGGCAAGCATCACCACTTCTATCATTTGAGGAAACCGCCCTCGCTTTGGATCCACGAAAGCACCAACCAAAAACTCTTTATCAGTTAAGCAGATCAGCCGTCGCTCGCAGTGCAGTAAACCCGAAACAGATACTACCGCCCTCGCTTGCGCGTGGAGTAAACCCGGAACAAATACTACCCTCCTCGATTGCTCGTGATGTAGCGACGGAATCGAATCGGCAACGGCGGATTGCGAGTTACGCGTATTACAATGAAAAGCCTGAGCGCTTGACAAGGGACATCCGACATGAAAGAGAACAGTATCTGGAAAGTATTGGCGACTACAAAACACGATTAGACGAATTTGTGGATAGCGATTTCAGCGATTGACATTAAAAACAAGTAAAAAAGGAAACACCTCTTAGCCGGTCTCGCGTCAAGGCTAAAAGCCAACTCTCCCTGCAGTTTTTAACTGCAGGGTTATCCCCTCTCTCAACCTGCTGGTTGAAACTGTCGTACCTGTTTTGTCGCCATTGGCTACGACCGAGTCGTGCCTGACACCTATGGATAAAACGGTCGCGATACTGCATGCGCCGCCCTGGAAGCGAACTGCCCCAGAGAAACGTTGGTGCCGCCAATGTGTTCATAACGTGTCACAGAACTGTGGCTTGTGCACGACACACGCCCAGTCCTTGCGAGCTCACTTGGCAGACGACCCGGTTATTACACACTTAGGCGGTGACAACCAGCCAACCGCTTCAAGATCAAAAGATCGCAGCCTCGTTTCACTTGACAGCTCCTACAGGATGTATGCGATCTGTTGAACTGCCGGGCTGCGAAGTTTTGATTTTAAACATCTATGTTTAATCGACATCTCGGGATACTTACAGAGCCTACACATCCTTGCGCCGCAGCCTACGTCTGCATCAGAATCCGCCGGCTTGTGCGCCTGAGGGCCGGGCTCTATCGTTTCCCGGTCGCTGAAAACAGCGATCGGGTTTGGTAGCCCGCCGCTCACACATGGCGCACAGCGTCACCTTGTCCAGGTGCTTATCGGCATCTGCTTTATGGTGGCTGTGCGCAGGGTGCCCTCGGGCGCGCCGGTTTTTCCATGTGGGCCGGTCTACCAACCTGCGTATGGCCGCCACCTCTCGTTTGGTAGCGAAGGTGATGGCTCTTCCAATTACATATGGAGTTCCATCTATGTTCAAAGTAACGCCCAACCCGCCTGAAACCGAAGACGTTCCCCCAGACACCTCAATCGATCCGCAAAAACTCCAGGAAGCCGCCGACCGTGCCCTCGATGAGTACATCAACCTGTCCGCTCAAATAAACGCCACCGCGCGAAAGCCCAGCACGATGTTCGTCGTTGCACCCGGCATTGATACCGAGAGCCTGTTGGCCCATGCCTGTGAGTCGCTGGCTTCGGCGAGTGTGTTGGCCAGTGATTTCGCGGGAGGTCTGGAGGGGTCGCAGCGCAATACGATGTTGGCGATTCAGCAGGTCATCATGCTGGGAGAACTGGCGGTGAATCGGGCGCTGGATAACATTGATCCGCAGGGCTAGTTAAAGATTCAAGCGAGCCTGCTCGCGAAGGCAGTGTGTCAGTCAAGATCTCTAATGGCTGGGATGGCCTCTTTGCGGGCAAGCCCGCTCCTACAGGTTTTGTGTGGGTTGGCTGACGGGGTTGGACTTGTCAGGAATCGCGGCGTAGATCCGGTGGGATCGGCAGGTCATCCTTGAGCGGATCCGGTCGCTTGCCCTTGCCTGCCCTGTGCTGGCGGATCTGGTAGACGTAGGCCAATACCTGCGCAACGGCCAGATAGAGGCCGCCCGGGATCTCCTGCTCCAGTTCGGTGGAGTAGTAGATCGACCGCGCCAGCGCCGGGGATTCGAGCAACATAACTTCGTTGGCCACCGCAATCTCGCGCATCTTCAACGCGAGGAAGTCGCTGCCCTTGGCCACCAGCATCGGTGCCCCGCCCTTGTCCGGGTCGTACTTGAGCGCCACGGCGTAGTGGGTCGGGTTGGTGATGACCACGTCGGCGTCCGGTATGGCGGCCATCATCCGCCGCTGGGACATCTCGCGCTGCAGTTGACGGATCCGTTGCTTGACCTCCGGCCGCCCTTCCTGGTCCTTGTGCTCGTCGCGAATTTCCTGCTTGGTCATCTTCAGTTTCTTGGCGGTTTCCCACAGCTGCACCGGCACGTCCACCGCGGCGATGATGATCAGGCCGCAGGCCATCCATAAGGTGCTCCAGCCGACCACTTGCAGGCTGTGGATGATCGCCATGTCCAGCGGTTCATGGGCGATGCGCAGCAGGTCGTCGATGTCCGAGGACAACACGGCCAGCGCCACGAACAGGATGATGAAAAACTTCGCCAGGGCCTTGAGCAGTTCCACCACGGCCTTGGCCGAGAACATGCGCTTGAGACCGGCGCCGGGGTTCATCCGGCTGAATTTGGGGGCCATGGTGCCGGCGGAGAACAGCCAGCCGCCCAGGGAGATCGGGCCGATCACCGCAGCCAGCAACAAGGTGATCATCACCGGCTGGATCGCCAACAGGGCAATCTGCCCCGAGTGCAGCAGGTAGGTGCCCATGGCGCGCTGGTCCAGGATCACTTCCCGCGACAACGAGAAGTTCATCCGCATCAGCTCCATCAGGTCCTGGGCCAGCGCGCCGCCGAAGATCAGCAGCGCACCGGCACCGGCGAGCATGATCGCCAGGGTGTTGAGTTCCTTGGAGCGGGCAATCTCGCCCTTCTCCCGGGCGTCCTTTTTCTTTTTCTCCGTGGGGTCTTCTGTTTTGTCCTGACCGCTTTCGCTCTCTGCCATGACTCAGCGCGCCCGTGCCAGTTCGCGTAACCACTGCAAGGCCTCGGAGGCCAGCGGTTGATACTGGTTGATGATGTCCGCCAGCCCGACCCAGACAATGAACAGCCCGAGCACCAGGGTCAGCGGGAAGCCGATGGAGAAGATGTTCAGCTGCGGGGCGGCCCGGGTCATCACGCCAAACGCGATGTTGACCACCAGCAACGCGGTGATCGCCGGCAGCACCAGCAGCAGTGCAGCGCCCAGGACCCAGCCGAGCTTGCCGGCCAGCTCCCAGAAATGATTGACCACCAACCCGCTGCCGACCGGCAAGGTGGTGAAGCTTTCAGTGAGGATTTCGAACACCACCAGGTGGCCGTTCATGGACAGGAACAGCAACGTGACCAGCATGGTGAAGAATTGCCCGATCACCGCCACCGAGACGCCGTTGGTGGGGTCGACCATCGAGGCGAAGCCCATGCCCATCTGAATGGAGACGATCTGCCCGGCGATCACGAAGGCCTGGAAGAACAGCTGCAAGGCGAACCCAAGCACCGCGCCGATGAGGATCTGCTCGGCAATCAGCAGCAGCCCGCTCAAGTCCAGCGCGTTGACCGGCGGCATCGGCGGCAGGCCCGGGACGATCACCACCGTGATGGCCAGTGCGAAATACAGGCGCACGCGCACGGGCACCAGGGTCGTGCCCACGATCGGCATCACCATCAGCAATGCCCCCACACGAAACAGCGGCAACATGAACGTCGCGACCCAGGTGCTGATCTGGGTATCGGTCAGCTGCAACAGCGACATGGTCTAGCCGATGACCTGGGGAATACTGCCGTACAACTGCAGGATGTATTCCATGAAGGTCTGCACCAGCCACGGGCCGGCCACGATCAGCGTCACCAGCATCACCAGCAGGCGCGGCAGGAAGCTCAGGGTCTGTTCGTTGATCTGGGTCGCGGCCTGGAACATCGCCACCAGCAGCCCCACCAGCAGGCTCGGGATCACCAGCACAGCCACCATCATGGTGGTCAGCCACAGCGCTTCGCGGAAGATGTCGACCGCCACTTCCGGGGTCATGGCGACACACCGCCGAAGCTGCTGGCCAAGGTGCCGATGATCAACGCCCAGCCATCCACCAGCACGAACAGCATGATCTTGAACGGCAGGGAAATGATCAGCGGCGACAGCATCATCATGCCCATGGCCATCAGCACACTGGCGACGACCAGGTCGATGATCAGGAAGGGAATGAAGATCATGAAGCCGATCTGGAACGCGGTTTTCAGCTCGGAGGTGACAAAGGCCGGTACCAGGATGGTCAGCGGCGCCTGGTCCGGCGAGGCGATGTCGGTGCGCTTGGACAGGCGCATGAACAGCTCCAGGTCGCTGCTGCGGGTCTGGGCCAGCATGAAGTCCTTGATCGGCACCTGGGCCTTGGCCACGGCATCCTGGGCCGTGAGTTTTTCCGCCAGATAGGGCTGCAAGGCGTCCTGATTCACCCGGTCGAACACCGGCGCCATGATGAACAGGGTCAGGAACAGCGCCATGCCCGTGAGGATCTGGTTCGACGGCGTCTGCTGCAGGCCCAGGGCCTGGCGCAGGATCGAGAAGACGATGATGATCCGGGTGAAACTGGTCATCAGCATGACGAACGCCGGGATGAAACTCAGCGCGGTCATGATCAGCAGGATCTGCAGGCTGACCGAGTATTCCTGGGCGCCCTCGGCATTGGTGCCCAGGGTGATCGCCGGGATCGACAACGGGTCGGCGGCGTACGCCAGCGGCGCGGCCAGCATCAGGGCCAGCGTCAAGACGATGCGTAACGCAGCCATCACTTCTTATCCTTGTGATCCTTGCCCATCAGCTCCATCAGGCGCAGGGCAAATTCGGGGGTGGTCTTCTCGGTGCTCGGCACCTGCACCGGCTCCTTGAGCACATGCAGGGCGGTGATGCTGCCGGGGCTGAGGCCGAGCAGAATCTGCTCGTTGCCGACCTGCACCAGCATCAGCCGGTCACGGGGACCGAGCGCGCGGGAACCGATCAGTTCGATCACCTGCCCCTTGCCGGCCGGCCCGGCCTGCTGCACCCGGCGCAGCAGCCAGGCAAGGAAGAAAATCAACCCCAGCACCAGCAGCAAGCCGAACACCAGCTGGGTCAATTGCCCGGCCACTCCGCTGCTGACCGCCGGTGCCGCCGCCGTGGCGGCCGTCGCCAGCGGCTCGGCCGCCAGCACGTTGAACGGCAAGGCCAGCGCCAACCCTGGTAAAGCCTTCAGAACCTTTTTCACTTAGCGCAGCTTCTTGATGCGTTCGCTTGGGCTGATCACGTCGGTCAGGCGGATGCCGAACTTCTCGTTGACCACCACCACTTCGCCGTGGGCGATGAGCGTGCCGTTGACCAGTACGTCCAGCGGCTCGCCGGCCAGGCGATCGAGCTCGATCACCGAGCCCTGGTTGAGTTGCAGCAGGTTGCGGATATTGATCTCGGTGCTGCCGACTTCCATGGAGATCGACACGGGGATGTCGAGGATCACGTCCAGGTTCGGGCCGTCGAGGGTGACCGGGTTGTTGTTTTTCGGCAGGCCGCCGAACTCTTCCATCCGCAGACGGTTGGACGACGAGCTGGCTGCATCGGCAGCCAGCAGGGCATCGATGTCGGCCTGCCCGTCACCGGCTTCTTCCAGGGCCGCAGCCCATTCATCAGCCAGTGCCTGGTCGTCCTGGGTATGCATATTGTTAGCCATCGTGTGTCCTCGGCGGGCACCCCTTGCACAGGGGAGCCGTCAGTTAAAAGCGAATGTGCAACGCGCCGGTCAACGGCGCTCGATCGGCTCGATCACCTGCAACGCGAGGTTGCCTTTGTGCGAGCCCATCTTGACCTTGAACGCAGGCACGCCATTGGCGCGCATGATCATTTCTTCCGGCATGTCGACCGGGATAATGTCCCCCGGCTGCATGTTCAGGATGTCCCGCAGGCGCAACTGGCGACGGGCAACCGTGGCGCCGATCGGCACGTCGACATCCAGCACGTCCTGGCGCAGGGCGTTGACCCAGCGCTCGTCCTGGTCGTCGAGGTCCGACTGGAAGCCGGCGTCGAGCATTTCGCGCACCGGCTCGATCATCGAATAGGGCATGGTCACGTGCAGGTCGCCGCCACCGCCATCGAGTTCGATGTGGAAGGTCGACACCACAACGGCCTCGCTCGGGCCGACGATGTTGGCCATGGCCGGGTTCACTTCCGAGTTGATGTACTCGAAGTTGACTTCCATGATCGCCTGCCAGGCTTCCTTCAGATCGACAAAGGCCTGCTCGAGCACCATGCGCACGACACGCAGTTCGGTCGGGGTGAATTCACGCCCTTCGATCTTGGCGTGACGGCCGTCGCCGCCGAAGAAGTTGTCCACCAGCTTGAACACCAGCTTGGCATCGAGGATGAACAGCGCGGTGCCGCGCAAGGGTTTGATCTTGACCAGGTTGAGGCTGGTCGGCACGTACAGCGAGTGCACGTATTCGCCGAACTTCATCACCTGCACCCCACCCACGGCCACGTCCGCCGAACGGCGCAGCAGGTTGAACATGCTAATGCGGGTGTAGCGGGCGAATCGTTCGTTGATCATCTCCAGGGTCGGCATGCGTCCCCGGACGATGCGATCCTGGCTGGTCAGGTCATAGCTTTTGACGGTGCCGGGTTCGGCAGCGATATCGGTCTGTACCAGACCATCGTCGACGCCGTGCAACAGCGCGTCGATCTCATCCTGGGACAGCAGGTCCTGCACGGCCATGTCGTGTTCCTACTGCAGTACGAAATTAGTGAAAAGCAATTGTTCGATGACCACTTTGCCGAGTTCTTTTTGCGCCACTTCCTGGACGCTGGCCGTGGCTTTCTGTCGCAACATTTCCTGGCCGACCGGCGAGGCCAGGGTGGCGAAGTCCTGCCCGGAGAACAGCATGACCAGGTTATTGCGGATCACCGGCATGTGCGCCTTGAGCGCGTCCAGATCGGCCTGGTCGCGCCCCTGCAGGGTGATGCTCACCTGCATGTAGCGCTGGCGGCCGTTCTGGTTGTAGTTGGCAATGAACGCCGGAAGCAGGGGCACGAACATCGCCGGCTGCTTGCCGACGACCGCGGTTTCCGATGCGTCGACTGGCGTGCTCCGGGGGCTGTGCATGAAGTACCAGGTGGCCCCCACGGACAAGCCGATCGCCAGCAGCAGGCCGCCCACTGTCGCAATGATCAGCTTGATCTTGCGTTTGGTTGCGGGGTCTTTAACCGCGTCTTCGCTCATCGCCATGCCAATAATCCGTCACTAATCGGGGTTTCACCGTTGCAGGCTTGGCAAGAGCAAGTGTTATGCCATGTAGGAGCTGGCTTGCCAGCGAAGGCGGCATGTCAGTCGATACGAGCATTAGCTGACACACCGCGCTCCCCCTGTAGGAGCTGGCTTGCCAGCGAAGGCGGTGTGTCAGTCGATACGAGCATTAGCTGACACACCGCGCTCCCCCTGTAGGAGCTGGCTTGCCAGCGAAGGCGGTGTGTCAGTCGATGGATGTATTGGCCGGTAGACCGTCTTCGCTGGCAAGCCAGCTCCTACAGGGGGGGGTGCCAGCGAAGGTGGTGTGTCAGTCGATTCATGTGTTGGCTGATACGCCGTCTTCGCTGGCAAGCCAGCTCCTACAGGGGGGGTGCCAGCGAAGGTGGTGTGTCAGTCGATTCATGTGTTGGCTGATACGCCGTCTTCGCTGGCAAGCCAGCTCCTACAGGGGGGCGTTTGATCAGGCGTAGTAATCGACGGCGCTGGAGCCGATGATGCTGGTCGTGCTGGCCGCCACTTCGGTGACTGTTGGCGCACGCTCGTCATCCATGGAATCGAGGCGATCACCGCTGGCGCTGGTCCGCCCGCCGTGACGTTGCTGTGCCTGGTCCTGTCCTTGCGAACCACGGGACTGGTCGGACACGTTGACATCAACCTGCCCCATGCCCTGCTGCGCAAACATTTCACGCAAGCGATGCATCTGCCCGTCCAGCGCTTCGCGAACACCTGGATGCGCGCTCATGAAGGTGACCTGGGTCTGCTGGTCCGGCACCATGTTCACCCGAATGTCGAGGCGCCCGAGTTCGGCCGGTTGCAACTGGATGTCGGCCGCCTTGAGGTTGGCGCTGGACAGGTACATGACCCGGTTCACCACTTCCTCGGTCCAGCCACTTTGATGCAGGGCGATCGGCTGGTTCACCGGCAACGCATTCGCGGTTTTCGGCGTGGCCGCCTGGGTCAGCGCCGCCAGGCGGTTGGCAAAATCATCGACCCGGGTGTCGCTGCTGGCGGTCTTCAAGTCCTTCAAGCCGTCATCGAGCAGGCCGCTGAAGGCCTTGTCCCCGCCCTCGGCGCTGTCCTTTTCGGGCTGCACGTCAAGCATGCGCGCCAGGCCGGCGCCCAGGTTTTGCGCCGAAGCCGACTCGCCGTCGCCATCGGCCTCGACCGAGGTCGGCAGCGCTTGTGGCTGAGCCTGGCTGGAAGCGGAAACATGCCCGCTCTGCTCCATGGCCATGCGCAAGGCTGGCAGGGCATCGAGGGGGTCGGCTTGGGGATCGAATCCGGCATCAGCGGTGACGGCGGCCGCGGCCATTGCCACAACAATCGGCTGTTCGCCTTGGGGTGGCACGGCATCTATCCCTGGCGGAGTTTGCGCAACGAGTGCGGGCTCTGCAGGATCGGTGGTCGGGTCGACCGCCGCCTCGGTGACAGAAGTGCCAGCGGCATCTGAACCTTCGCTGGCAATCTTGTCATCGGCCGCCGGTTTATCAGCGGGCAAGCATTTGCCGCTATCGGCAACGGCCGGTTTCGCGGCGGCAGCCTTGTCGCGGCTGACGTCCTGTTTGACCGGCCCCTGCGCTACGTTGTCGCGCATTGGCTTGACCGGTCTTTCGTTCACCGCAGAAGGGGTATTGCGAGCCTGATTGGCGTAGACATGAGCGAAGCCGGATGCCTTTTCCCCGGGCTCGGCGACCGGCACCGGAGGATTGGCGCTAGCCGCTTTGGCCTTGGACCGGGCGGTGGCCTGGAGAAGAATGTTGGGGGTTACGGGCATGGAACAGTCTCCGCCGCACTGGGATTGTAAGTACAGGTGACGGAGATGGAAGCAAGGGTCGCGCCAGGTTTAGTGTCAGGCGCTAAAAGCGTTGGACGCTCGTGGTGGTCGACAAAGTGCGCTGACGCTCGGCTTCATACAGCGGTCGGACTATGGCGAATTCACCGTCGATTTCACCGACCAGTTTTTCCACACCCGAGAGGTTTTTATTCTTGGCACGCTGCTCCAGTTCATGGCACAACTCAGCCAGGCGAATGGCGCCCATGTTGCTGCTGCTGCCCTTGAAACTATGGGCAGCATTCATGAGTTGCGCGGCATCTTCAGCCTGTCGCAAGATGCATAAACGCTCTTCGGCGTCGGCAAGAAAGGTATCCAGCAACTCCGGATACCCATCCTCCATGACTTCTTGCAACGCGCTCAGCACGTCGCGGTCCAGATGTGTGTCAGCCACTTGCTCACTCCTTGATCAAGAATGTGTGGATTATGCCAGAGCCTCCCAGAAAAATTCCACGCGGGCACTTCGACCATCGTCTGACCAGCTGGCATTACGGCTCAATTGACGGATCAGACCGAGGCCTCGTCCCGACAGCCGGGCCCCATCAGCGGGCCGCTGCAGCACCCGATCGACATCAAACCCATTGCCACTGTCTTCGACGCGAACCGCCAGGCAACCGCCCTCGCCATTCGGTGTCACCTGCATATGTACCCGGATGAAGCCATCCTGCAATTCATCCAGGCGTGTACTGCGCTGTTGATAGTAACGGGTAAAACCCGAGGCATCCCGTTTGAGGCTGGAATCCAGGCCCAGGACGCCATGCTCCAGGGCGTTGGAGTACAGTTCCGCCAGCACCGTGTAGAGCGCCGCGCTTTGCGCCCGCAACCCATGAACCTCCAGCAGCAACTGCAACAGATAAGGCAGCGGGTTGAAGCGCTTGAGCGTGGCCGCGCGAAACTCGAAACTCACTGACCAGTCCAGCGGGCAGGACTGGCCACTGTCGGAATATATCAACGCCGGCGGGCTCACCTGCTCCCCCTCCAGAAAGCTGACCTCGACCATGCTGACGTCATCACGGGCTTCACTGCGAAAGTCCCGCAGCGCCTGCTCTATCTCTGCGAACAACTCATCAGGCTGACGATTGGCGGCAAACACCCGCTGCAGCCGCTCGACACCAAACAGTTGTTCGTTGGCATCGCAGGTATCGACCACACCGTCGGATAACAGAAACACCCGATCGCCGACCGCCATCGGAAACACTTCGGTGCGATCGTCAAAGGCTTGCGGGCTCAGCACGCCCAGCGGCAAGTGCCGAGCCTGCAGCGGCGTGCGCTCACCCTTGGCGATGCTGTGCAGGTAACCGTCCGGCATCCCGCCGTTCCACACCTCCACCGAACACCGCTGAAAACTCAGGCGCAGCAGGGTGGCACAGCAGAACATGCCCACCGGCAGGATGCGCTTGAGCTTGGCATTCATCTCGCGCAGGGTTTCGGCCATGCCGTAACCCTTGGCCGTCATGCCATAGAAGACTTCAGCCAGGGGCATGGCCCCGACAGCCGCCGGTAAACCATGGCCCGTGAAGTCCCCGAGCAATAGGTGCATGTCGCCGGCAGGCGTATACGCGGCCAGTAACAGATCGCCGTTGAACAGCGCGTAGGGCGATTGCAGGTAGTGGATATTCAGGGCATTCAGGCAACCGGAATGGGCCACCTTATCGAATACGGACTTGGCCACCCGCTGCTCGTTGAGCAGGTGCTGGTGGTGCCTGGCGATCTGGTCTCGCTGCTGCAACACGGTGGCCTGCAACCGGCGCAAACGGTCCATCGCCTTGATTTTGGCGGCGAGGATCACCTGGTTGTAGGGTTTTGCCAGAAAGTCGTCGCCCCCGGCCTCCAGACAGCGGGCCAGGGCTTCGCTTTCGGTGAGCGAGGTCAGGAAGATGATCGGCACCAGGGTTTCCCCGGCCAACGCCTTGATCTGCCGCGCCGCCTCGAAGCCATCCATCACCGGCATCATCGCGTCCATCAGCACCAGTTGCGGGCGTTGCTGACGAAAGGCTTCGACCGCCTCGGCACCGTTGGCGGCCGTCAGCACGTCATGGCCCTGGCGCCGGACGATGCTCGACAGCAGCATGCGATCGGCCGCGCTGTCTTCGGCGATCAGGATCGTCAGTGATTCGAGCGGCGACTGCATGCCGTTCAACTGATATCGAACAGTTTGTCGAAATTGGAGATGGCGAGGATCTTCTTCACGTCGGAACTGCTGTTGACCACGCGAATGTCGGAATTGTCGCCACCGGCGTGATCGCGCAGCAGGAGCAACATGCCCAGTGCCGAACTGTCGAGGTAGGTGGCTTCTTTCAAGTCGACGACGACTGCGGAGAGTTTCCTGTCCTCGTAGGACTCACGAAACTCCTGATGCTTGGCGAAATCGAATCGCCCCTTGATCGAAATCGTCAGCTTTTGCCCATCTTGGGATACTTCTGATGAAACTGACATGAACGGCTTCCTTGTCATTGGGGAACGTACGTGTAGAAGGTTTAGCACTTGCCGGGGATGGGGGCAAGGCTGGCATTTGCGGTGGGACCCAGGACGCCTTCGCGGGCAAGCCTCGCTCCTACAGGTGCAGCGTCGTTCGTAATTCCCGTGAGCAACGCTAAACCTGTAGGAGCGAGGCTTGCCCACGAAGAACGATAACGCGGTCTCACTGATTCAATACGGATCCTGCCGCGGCAACCGCTGGGACAATTCATCCAGCAGCTTCTGCTCGCGCTTGTCTTCCAGCCGCAGCGCCTCATCCCTGTAGCGCTGAACCAGCTTGCGCAACCCTTCGACCCGGGCATACGCCTGCTGCCAGGTTTCCCGTGCCTTGTTCAGATTGTTCTGATGCCAGGCCAGGCTCTGTCGTTGCTGATCGATGGCCGTGCCCAGTTGCGCCAGGAAGCCTTGATACCCCAGCAACCATTGGCCGGTAACGCCGTTGCTGCCGCGCACGATCCATTGCTCCTGATAGTCGAGCCGAAACGCTTCGAGGTCGGCGAGTTTGCTTTCGGCCAGACGGACCTGCCCCTGAAAATGTCCCAGGCGCTGGACCGCGGCTTTCTCGACCTTTTCGGCCATGTCCACCACCGGGGCCAGGCGGGCTGCGCGACTCTGGGCCATGGCCGGTTAGCCGCCGGCCGCGGGGGCGAAGATCGTACCCAGGTAGGCTTCGCTTTCACCCAGGCTGATGCTGTCGTTCAGGCCCTGGCGCTGGTATTTGACCAACTGCGGCTGCAGGGCAATCGCCAGGTCGGTTTCCCGGTCACCGCCGGCGACGTAGGCGCCGACGCTGATCAGGTCGCGACTTTGCTGATAACGCGACCACAATTGCTTGAAGTACTGGGCCCGAGCCATGTGTTCCTTTGACACCACCGACGGCATGACCCGGCTGATGGAGGCTTCGATATCGATTGCCGGGTAGTGACCTTCCTCCGCCAGGCGCCGGGACAGCACGATGTGCCCGTCGAGCACGCCCCGGGCCGAGTCGGCTATCGGGTCCTGCTGGTCGTCGCCTTCGGACAACACGGTGTAGAACGCGGTGATCGAACCGCCGCCCTTCTCGGCATTGCCGGCCCGCTCCACCAGTTTCGGTAACTTGGCGAACACCGACGGCGGATACCCCTTGGTCGCGGGCGGTTCGCCGATGGCCAGGGCGATTTCCCGCTGGGCCTGGGCGAATCGGGTCAGGGAATCCATGAGCAACAGCACGTTCTTGCCCTTGTCGCGGAAATATTCGGCGATGCGCGTGCAGTACATGGCCGCGCGCAGACGCATCAGCGGCGCGTCGTCCGCGGGCGATGCCACCACCACCGAACGCTTGAGGCCTTCTTCCCCGAGGATGTGCTCGATGAACTCCTTGACCTCACGACCGCGCTCGCCGATCAGCCCGACCACGATGATGTCGGCCTCGGTGAAGCGGGTCATCATGCCCAGCAGCACACTCTTGCCCACGCCCGTACCGGCGAACAACCCGAGGCGCTGGCCGCGACCGACCGTCAGCAAGCCGTTGATGCACCGAATACCCACGTCCAGCGGCTCGCTGATCGGGTGGCGCTTGAGCGGGTTGATGGTCGGGCCGTCCATCGGCACCCAGTCTTCGGCCTTCATCCCGCCCTTGCCGTCCAGCGCCCGACCGGCGCCGTCGAGCACCCGCCCGAGCATGCTCATGCCCATCGGCAGGCGCCCGGTATCCGCCAGCGGCACCACGCGCGCACCGGGGGCGATCCCGGCGACGCTGCCGACCGGCATCAGAAAGACTTTGTTGCCAGAGAAGCCCATGACTTCGGCTTCGACCTGCACCGGGTGGTAACTGTCGTCGTTGATCACCATGCAGCGGCTGCCCATGGCGGCGCGCAAGCCTTCGGCTTCGAGGGTCAGGCCGACCATACGCAGCAGGCGGCCTTCGAGGATCGGCGCGCCGGCCAGCGTGGTGGCCTCGGCGTAACTGCCCAGGCGCTTGGCGAAGCTGGTGCGGTCAAGGCGCATCGGGCACATCCGGTACGGGGGCGGTTGGCGCTGTATTGCCCATCGGCAGTTCCAGGCTCAGGTCCGGCGCAGCCGGGTGCCGCGCCTGTTCGTGCAGTTGATCGAACAGCTTGTCCATCACCTGCGCAACCCGGGTTTCAATCGAAGCGTCAATGCGACTGTGCTCGGTCTCGACCCGGCACCCTCCCGGCAACAATGCCTCGTCCTCGACGATGCGCCAGGTTTCTTCATGACGCTCACGCAGAGCTTTGACCTGGGCGAAATCCTGCGGGTTGATGTACAGGCGCACGTTGCCCACGCCCAACGGCAACAGCTTGAGGGCATCGCGCATGACGTGTTCGAGCTGTGTCGAGTCGATGGCCAGTTCGCGCTGGATCACCTGGCGGGTGATGTGCTGCACGAGGTGGACCAGGGACTGCTCGATCTCGATGTCCTGCTCGGCAATGGGTTCCAGCAGGTGGCCCATCAGCTTTTCCAGCGCGGCAAGCTTCGCCGTCAGCGCCGCTTCGGCTTCCTGGCGGACCTTGAGCGTGGTGCTGTGAAAGCCCTCCCGTTCGCCGGTGGCAAAGCCTTCGTTGTAGGCTTCCTGGCGAATGCTTTCGAGCTCTTCGAGGGTCAGCGGCTGGACTTCTTCCAGCGGCACTTCCTGCATGGGCGGCGGCTCGGGTTCCGGCTCCGGCTCGGGTTCGGGGACGTAGGGATCGAAACTGGGCAACGACCAGATATCGACGCCCTTGACGTCCTTGGCTCGGATCAGGTCGGACTGGGACTCATCATGTTCGGTTGCCATAGCGAGGTCAGATCATCTCTTCGCCGCCCTTCCCGCCGAGAACGATTTCTCCGGCTTCGGCCATACGGCGGGCAATGGTGAGGACTTCTTTCTGCGCGGTTTCCACGTCGCTGACGCGCACCGGGCCCTTGGCCTCGAGGTCGTCGCGCAACAGTTCGGCCGCGCGCTTGGACATGTTCTTGAAGATCTTTTCCTTGACGTTTTCGTCCGCCCCCTTAAGGGCCAGCACCAGCACATCGGAGGACACTTCGCGCAGCAGCGCCTGAATCCCGCGGTCGTCGACATCGGCCAGGTTGTTGAACACGAACATCAGGTCTTCGATCCGCCCGGACAGGTCTTCGTCGACTTCGCGGATCGAGTCCATCAACTGGCCTTCGACCGAGCTGTCGAGGAAGTTCATGATGTCGGCCGCGCGCTTGATGCCCCCCAGGTTGGTACGCGAGGCGTTCGAGGCGCCGGAGAACTGCTTCTCGAGAATCTGGTTGAGTTCTTTCAGGGCGGCGGGTTGCACGGTGTTGAGCGCGGACACCCGCAAGATAATGTCGAGGCGCACCTTGTGGTCGAAGTTGCCCAGCACCTCACCGGCCTGGTCCGGGTCGAGATAGGCGACCACGATCGCCTGGATCTGCGGGTGCTCATAACGGATCACGTCGGCGACGGCGCGCGGTTCCATCCACTTCAGGCTGTCGAGGCCGCTGGTGTTGCCGCCCAGCAGGATGCGGTCGATCAGGCCGTTGGCCTTTTCTTCGCCCAGGGCCTGGGTCAGCATTTTGCGCACATAGTCGTCGGAGCCGACGCCCAGGCCGGTCTGGTCGCCGACGATGTCGACGAACTCGCTCATCACCTGCTCGACCTGCTCGCGGTGCACGTTGCCCATCTGCGCCATGGCCACGCCCACCCGCTGCACCTCTTTCGGGCCCATGTGGCGCAACACCTGGGCGGCGTCGGTGGAGCCCAGGGACAGCAGCAGGATCGCGGCTTTGTCGACCTTGGACAGTTTGGCGGCAGCGGCTCTATCATTCATCGGCGTTAATCCACTCTTTCACGACCTGGGCCACACGACCCGGGTCTTCTGCCACCAGGCTCTTGATTGCATTCAACTGGGCGTCATAGCCTTCGCTCGGGCTCGGCAACAGGATGCTGGTCGGGCCGCCAAGGCTGACGCGATCGTTGGCCAGCTCGCCATCCAGGCCGCCCATGACCCCCAGCTCGACATCGTTGCCGATAGTGGCGAGACGCTTGCCTTTGCCGCCAGTGGTGATGTTGTTGAGCACCGGACGCAGCACACCGAACACCAGCACCAGGATGAACAGGATGCCCAGCCCTTGCTTGATCACATCCCAGAACCACGGCTGGGAGTAGAACGGCGCATCGGCGATCACTTCACCGCGCTCGGTGGAAAAAGGCATGTTGATCACGCTGACGCTGTCGCCACGGCTGGCGTCGAACCCGACGGCGTCCTGCACCAGGCGGGTGAAGCGCGACAACTCATCGGCGGTCCATGGCGCACGGGTGGTTTCACCGTTGGCCGGGTTGATCCTGACCTGATCGTCCACCACCACCGACACCGACAGGCGATTCAACCGACCCTGCTGCTGCCTGGTATGGCTGATGGAGCGGTCGAGCTCAAAGTTTTTAGTGGACTGGGAACGTTTGTCCGCCGGGTACGGGGCGAGCATCGGCTGGCCGGTGGCCGGGTCCATGATTTGCTGACCGTTGGCGTCCAGCAACGGCTGGCCAGGCTGGACCATGCCGGCCGACGCGGTGCCGCCACCGGTGGTTGCAGGCGCGGACGCCGGCGAGGGCGGCTGGTTGCTCAGGGCACCCGGCACGCCTTGCGGGCCATTGCTGGTGGTGCGTTGTTCGTTCACCGATTGTTCGCTGCGCAACGCCGGCTGGTCCGGGTTGAACTGCTCGGAGGTCGACTCGACGGCACTGAAATCCACATCGGCCGAAACTTCGGCTTTGTAGCGATCGTTGCCCAGCACCGGTTGCAGGATGTTATGCACGCGCTGGGTGAGCATGCTTTCCATGCGGCGGCTGTAGTCGAATTGCTTGCCGGCCATGGTCAGCTCGGAGTTTTCCGCCTGATCCGACAGCAGGTTGCCCTTCTGATCGACCACGGTGACCTGGGATTTGCTCAGCTCCGGCACACTGCTGGCGACCAGATTGATGATCGCCAGCACCTGGCCAGGTTCCAGGGAACGGCCGGCATACAGCTCGATCAGCACCGACGCGCTGGGCTTGCGCTCATCGCGCACGAACACCGAGCTTTTCGGAATGGCCAGGTGCACGCGGGCACCCTTGACGTTGTTCAGGCTGGAGATGGTCCGTGCCAGTTCGCCTTCCAGGCCGCGCCGATAGCGGGTCGCTTCCATGAACTGGCTGGTGCCCAGGCCCTGGTCCTTGTCGAGGATTTCAAAACCGATATTGCCGTCGCTGGGAGTGACACCAGCGCCCGCGAGCTTGAGGCGCGCGCGGGACAGGTCTTCGGCCTTGACCAGCAAGGCGCCGGAATTGGGCTCGACGGAGTAGGCGATATCGGCGGCCGCCAGGGTATCCATGACCTGCTTGGCGTCCATCCCGGCGAGGCTGCCGTACAGGGGCCGGTAGTCCGGTTGCTGGGACCACAACACCACCGCGAAGCCAATCGCCACGCTCGCCGCCAGACCGACCAACAGGCCTACCTGACGCAGCATGGTCATCTCGGAGAGATTTTCCAGGAAGGACAAGCCGAACAGCGGCGGTTTGCCGCCTATCGGCGTGGCCTTGGCCGGAACGTGATCAGCGCCTGCATCTGCCATGACTCGATACCGTCCTTAAACCGGCATCTGCATGATGTCTTGATAAGCCTGGACCAGCTTGTTACGGACTTGGGTGATCGCCTGGAACGACACACCGGCTTTTTCCTTGGCAATCATCACGTCGGTCAGATCGACACCGCTTTTGCCGATCTCGAACGCCGTGGACAACTGGCTGGAAGCCTGCTGGGTTTCGTTCACTTTATTGACGGCCTGACCGAGCATGTCGGCAAAGCTGCTGCCCGGCAGTTGCGGGACGGCAGCCGTCGGTTTCGGCGCAGACATGGCATCCATTTGCATGGCCCGCATGTCCAGCATCAACCGATTGAATTCAATACCTTGGCTCATCGTCTACTCTCTCTGGCGACCCGCAATTTTTTGACGCTCACTCGGCGGGTAGTCAGGTGTTAGCAACAAGGGTGCCAGCTCCATGGCCCTGAAAAACAAAAGCCCTTGTGGGCTCACTGCAAAAACCATTGTGGGAGCTGGCTTGTCGGATCGCCGCACCGCAGCGAAGGCGGCGTGTCAGGCGACACACAAACAGGCTGACACACCGCCACCCCTGTAGGAGCTGGCTTGCCAGCGAAGGCGGCGTGTCAGGCGACACACAAACAGGCTGACACACCGCCACCCCTGTAGGAGCTGGCTTGCCAGCGAAGGCGGCGTGTCAGGCGACACATGTATTGGCTGATAGACCGTCTTCGCTGGCAAGCCAGCTCCTACAGGGGGTCGTGTTGCGACCTGCTGGATCAGGTCGCGAACAGGCAGGCTTCCACATCCATCCCCGCATCGCGCATCTGCGCCAGCTTGTAACGCAAGGTCCGCGGGCTGATCCCCAAGCGTTCCGCCGCCTCTTTGCGCCGCCCACGCTCGGCGCGCAGGGTGTCGATGATCATCTGGAACTCACGGCGCCGCAGATCATCGCCCAAAGCCCCGGCAGATTCGGCTTCAACCTCAACCACACGCACCGCAGCAGGCGCCAGGGCCGGCAACGGCGCACAGGCCACCGGCCCGGTCAGGCAGAAATCCTGAGGTTGAATCAAACCGCCCTGCTGCAAAATCAGCGCCCGCTGAATCGCGTTATCCAGCTCGCGCACATTGCCGGGCCATGGATAACCGATCAGGCACGCCTGCGCCTCGGGCGACAGGCGTGCCGCGGCATGCTTCATCTTGTGCACGTGCTTGGCCAGCAAACGCTCGGCCAGCGGCAGGATATCCGCAGTGCGTTCGCGCAACGGACGCCAGGCCAGCGGAAACACTGACAACCGATAGTACAGGTCCTCACGGAACCGCCCCGCCGCCACTTCAGCGGCCAGGTCACGGTTGGTGGTGGCGAGCACCCGAATATCCAGAATGATCGGCTTGCGCGCACCCACCCGCTCCACCTCCCGCTCCTGCAACACCCGCAACAGCTTGGCCTGCAGACCCAGGGGCATTTCGGAAATTTCGTCGAGCAGGATGGTCCCGCCATCCGCCTGCTCGAACTTGCCGGCCTGCGCCGCGATGGCACCGGTGAACGCGCCCTTCTCATGACCGAACAGCGTGGCCTCGAGCATATTGTCCGGAATCGCTGCACAGTTGATCGCAATAAACGGCTGACTGGCACGCCGGGAGTGCTGGTGGATGTACCGCGCCAGCACTTCCTTGCCGGTCCCGGACTCACCGGAGATCAGCACCGTGGAATCACTGCGCGCGACCCGCGCGGCCAATTCCAGCAATTGCGCACTGGCCGGCTCGAACGCGATCGGCCCTTCGCCCTCGCTCGCACCGAGACTGCCAAGCGCATGCCGCGCCACCAGATCGAGCAAGGTCCTGGGTTCGAACGGCTTGACCAGGTAATCCGCCGCGCCCTGACGCATCGCATCGACCGCCCGCTCTACCGCGCCGTGGGCCGTCATCAACAACACCGGCAATTGCGGCTGACGCGCCCGCAGCAAGCCGAGCAATTGATGGCCATCCATGCCCGGCATGTTGACGTCGCTGAGCACCAGATTGAACGCCTCGACACTGACGGCAGCCAGCGCCTCCTCCGCCGAACCCACCGCGGTGTAAGCGTGACCGCCGAGCATCAGCGTATCCGCCAAGGCTTCGCGCAACGCGCGGTCGTCCTCGACCAGCAACACCTTGATCGCCATGTTGGTCATTGCGCTCCCCGCACGCCCGGCTTGTCAGCCGAAAACAGCGGCAGGCTCACCAACGCGCAGGTTCCACGACCCAGCCGCGAGCGCAGCTGCAATTCGCCCTGATGAGCCCGCGCCACCGCCTTGACCACGGTCAGGCCGAGACCGGTACCGGTGGTTTTGGTAGTAAAAAACGGTTCACCCAGACGGGCCAGCACCTGGCTGTCGATGCCACTGCCGCTGTCACTGACCACGACGCGCAAGCTGTCATCGCGGGTATAGAAATGGACCTTCAAACGCACATCACCGGCACTGGCCTGAATCGCGTTCTCGATCAGATTCAGCAGCGCGCCCACCAGGGTGTCGCGATTGCACAGCAGCTCGCCCGCATGGCTGTCGCACTGCCAGCGGATCGGCAAACCCTGCACCTGGGTCAGCGCCGCCGCCTGCAGCGCCTGCAACAGCATCTTCGGCGTGATGCGATCGGTCAGCGGCAGCTCGCCGCGGGCGAACACCAGCATGTCGCGCACCTGGTGCTCGAGTTCATGCAAACGCTCCTTGAGGCGCCCGGCAAACCGTTGCTGGGTCTCGACCGGCAGCGTTTGCTCAGTCAAATGACTGGCATAGAGCAAGGCCGCGGACAACGGCGTGCGAATCTGATGGGCCAGCGAGGCGACCATGCGCCCCAGGGACGACAGCCGCTCATGGCGCGCCAGTTGATCCTGCAGGTGCCGGGTTTCAGTCAGGTCGTTGAGCAACACCAACTGCCCCGGCTCGGCATCCAGCGAGCGCGTGGCGATCGACAGGCGCCGGCCATCCTTGAGGGACACTTCATGGCCATCGTCCTCCCGGGGCGCGAAGCACCGGGCAATCACATGCCGCCACAACTCGCCTTCGAGGGGCAGCCCCAGCAGCTCACAGGCCGCCGGGTTGGCTTCGCGCACGATGCCCTGGGCATCGATCACGATGACGCCGCCGGGCAACAGGTCGAGGAGGTTTTGCAGGCGGTTGGCCAGGCGTTCTTTTTCCGCCAGTTCCTGCAGGCGCTGGGCGCTGACCACTTCCAGCTCACCCTTGAGCTCGGTGACCCGGGCTTCGAGCATGCTGTAGGAGTCGGTCAATTGGCTCGACATCTGGTTAAACAGTGCAAACGACTGCTCAAGGCCAAGCCGGCTTGCCTGCTCTACGGACGGGAGCCCCGAAGCGTCAGGGACAGGAGACATCTGGGCGGCTTGGGGCATCGTGTGCTCACTCGCTGGGCTCGACCGTCAGATAAACGGAACGTTGCGAGGGCTGTAGCAATACCCGTGCCTGAAAACAGTTAAGGAAACTGTAGGAGCTGGCTTGTCCGATCGCCGCACCGCTGCGAAGGCGGCGTGTCAGGCGATACATAAACCGGCGGCTGCATCGCGCACGTGTAGGAGCTGGCTTGCCAGCGAAAGCGGTTTATCGGCCAATACATGTGTTGACTGACATACCGCTTTCGCTGGCAAGCCAGCTCCTACAGGGGGGCAAAACAGGCGTCAATCCTCCGCCTGTTCATCACCCTCACGCCGGCTCATGCCGTACTTGCGCATCTTCTCCACCAGGGTGGTGCGACGAATACGCAGGCGTTCCGCGGCGCGCGCGACGATGCCATTGGCATCATCCAGCGCCTGCTGAATCAGCCCCTGTTCCAGGCCACCCAGGTAGTCCTTCAGGTCCAGGCCTTCCGGCGGCAGCAGGGCGCTGGCGCTGAAGTCCGGGGTATGCCCGTTGATGGCCACCCGCTCTTCAAGATCACTGCGCAGGCTGTCGACCAGTTGCTCGTCTTCATCGTCCACGTAGCGGAATTTCTTCGGCAACTCGACCACGCCGATCACCCCGTACGGATGCATGATCGCCATGCGCTCCACCAAGTTGGCCAGCTCACGGACGTTACCCGGCCAACCATGTCGGCACAGCGACATGATCGCCGCGGAATTGAAACGGATCGAACCGCGCTTCTCATGCTCCATGCGCGAGATCAACTCGTTCATCAGCAGCGGAATGTCCTCGACACGCTCGCGCAGCGGCGCCATTTCAATCGGGAACACGTTCAGGCGGTAATACAAATCTTCACGGAACGAGCCGATCTCGATCATGCTTTCGAGATTCTTGTGGGTCGCCGCGATAATGCGTACATCGACGCTCTGAGTCTTGTTGCTGCCCACGCGCTCGAAGGTGCGCTCCTGCAACACCCGCAACAGCTTGACCTGCATCGGCAGCGGCATGTCACCGATTTCATCAAGGAACAGCGTGCCGCCGTTGGCCAGTTCAAAACGCCCGGCCCGACTGGTGATCGCCCCGGTAAAGGCGCCCTTCTCATGCCCGAACAATTCGCTTTCCAGCAACTCGGCCGGAATCGCCCCGCAATTGACCGGCACGAACGGCGCGTCACGGCGCTTGGAGTGGTAGTGCAGGTTGCGCGCGACCACTTCCTTGCCGGTGCCGGATTCACCAAGAATCAGCACGCTGGCATCGGTGTCGGCAACCTGCTGCATCATCTGCCGCACGTGCTGAATCGCCCGGCTGGTGCCGACCAGACTGCGAAAAAGATTGGGCTCGCGATGACGACCGCGCTCGCGCGCCTGGTCATACATCTCGCGATAGACCTGGGCACGGTGCAACGAGTCGAGCAATTTGCTGTAGCTGGGGGGCATTTCCAGGGTCGACAACACGCGACGACGCAAGTCTTCCGGCAGGTCACCGGAAAAATTATCGCCCATCAACAACACCGGAAGGAACTCATCCCAGGTCGAGAGTGTCTTTAACAAGCCCAGAAGTGCGCCAGGCGCACTGACCGTGCCGATGAGGACACAGATGACTTCTCGACTTGACGACAACGAGCCGACCGCCTGCTGCCAGTCATGGCTGCCGCAGGGTAGATTTTCTTCGCCAAGAAAATTCAAAATCACCGCCAGATCCCGGCGGCGAACGCTATCGTCATCGATCAGCAGAATTTTGGTTTCACGCCACATGCAATAGCTACTTCCCTAGTCAACCCGGTGCCCGAAATGAGTGGGCAAGCCAGACGCTCGCAGACCGAAAAGCCTGTAGTCGCCTGAAATCTGGAAACAGCCACTAGTTAAGTCAAAAAACCGTACACAGTCAAATTTATGGCGCAGTACAATTTGGACTAGTCGGTTTTTCAACCGAACAGATGGTAAACCTTTGCCGCGTTCTTCGCTTGGGTCATCTGGGACATTTCGTCGACTATCGACTGGCGTTCGCCCATCGTCACCGTCAATAAATCCTTGTAGACCGCCAGCAGGCTTTCAAGGTTGGTCCGCACCGCCGCTTCGTCGATTGGCGCTTCGGTGAGCACCTCGTCGACGCATGCACGACACGCCATATCCAGCTCGCCGATCGCATCCCAATTACGCTCGGCCAGCGCATCGATCAGGGCTTCGCGGGTTTGTTCAATCCGTTGCAGTGCTTGACTCATGGCGTCATCCTCAAACTAGCCGACTTGTTGATCCGCAATTGCATCCCAGCCGCTTTTAACCGTGATCAGCAGGCGGGCCACTTCGTCGATGATTTCAGGGTCGTTTTGCGCGTTGGCCAGGGTCAAACGCACAGTCATGTATTCGTACAGGCTGTCCAGCTGCTGCAAGGCGGCCTTGTCTTCAGTCTTTTCTTCATCCAGGCCCTGACGCAAGCCGGTGATGATGTCGATAGCCTTGGTAATCAACAGTGCCTTCTGCGCGAGATCACCACGACTGATCGCACCTTTGGCCTGCGCCATGCGATCCAGACCGCCTTCCATCAGCATTTGAATCAGGCGATGGGGGCTGGCTTCAGAGATCTGAGCGTGGGAGTTAACCTTCTGATACTGGCGAAGGGCGCGCATCGGGTTCATGTTTCTACCTCATTACAGATGACAGGCAAAATGACTGGGACATGCTCTCTATGTCGACGGTGGCGCGAAAAACTTTAGCCACGAGATTGAGCCAAATCAGTCGTCTTTAGGGTTATTCAAAGAGTTGAGCGTGGTCATGATGCTGGAGCTGCTGGCATTCATCTGCGCGATCAAGGTGTCCATCGCCGTGTATTTGGCGCTCAGGGTGCTTTTCAAGGATTCCATACGGCGATCCAGGTCGCCCTGCTCAGTGGTCAGGTCGGTCAGCTTGGCGTTCAAGTCCGAGGCACGCGATGCCAGCAGGCCCGAGGTGCCAACGTAGGCAGCCGTGGCTTTGGTCATGCGCGCCACCAGACCGGCGTCACCGGTAAACACCTTGGAAATCTCAAGTGCACCGTTAGGTGTCGCCACCGCGGCGTCCCATTTTTTGTCATCCAGGGTCAGCAACCCGGTTTTCTGGTCGGTGCTGATGCCCATTTGCGACAAGTTGCCGATGCTCGACCCACTGGTGTTTTGCAGCAGTTCGTTGCGAATACCGTTGACCAACTGGCGCATGGAAGCATCGCCGGTCAGCGCGCCCGAGGTGGTAGTCGCCGCATCACCCGTCGCCGTGACTTTGGTCTGGGTGTTGATCGAGGTCAGCAGCGCGTTGTACGCCGTCACAAACGACTGAACCGAGGTTTTCAGGGTGCCGGTGTTGGAGGCCACGGTGATGGTCGAGGCCTTGGTGTCAATCAACTCAAGGCTCACGCCACTGATGGCCGACGTGACTTTGTTGCTCGACGATTCCATGGCGATGCCATCGATGGTGTATTCGGCATTAACCGGCGGTTTACCGGCGCTATACCCGGTCGACAACTCAGAGTCACCGCTGATGGTAATGTCGGTGCCCTTGCCCGTGGTCTGCGAGCTGATCACCAGGCGTGAGCCATTGGCGTCGGTCAGGACGTTGGCACTGATGCCTTTGGATTGCAGCTGCGTGTTGATCGCGTCACGGGTCTGCTGCATGGTCGCACCCGCCGGGATCGCGACGTTGTAGTCGTTATCGGACTGCGAGATGGTCAGGGTCGCGTCTTTTTCGCTCGAGTTAACAACCGCCGAGCTACCTTCAAACACCTTGCTGGTGATTTTGGAAGACGTCGCCAATTGAGTGACGTCCAGCGCGTACTTGCCGCTGGAAGCCTTGTCATCAATTGTGACTTTAGAAATTTTTTCGTCAGAAGTCGAAGCGGCCAAACCGTTAAAGCTGGACTCGCTGTTAAGTTTTGCAATCGCCGTACGATAGCTTTCGAGCGCGACTTTTACCGTACCCACCGCCGACAACTGAGTCGTGGTACTGGTTTGCAGTTTGGTAATCTGGCTTTGCTTGGGTGCTTTTTCAGCATTCACCAAGGCAGTCACAATCCCGACGGTATCGAAACCTGAACCGACACCCGTAATGGTTGAACTGGCCATCTGTAATTCTCCTTAGCCGGTGGCTGCTGCTTTATTGGCGAGCAAGGCCGATGCGGCAGACAGCATCACAATCCGTGCCACCTTCAAACGCTGAAAGCCGGAAAAACAAAAGGGCACGTAAACGCGCCCTTCTGTTCTCAACCAAGCGCTGAAATTACTGAAGCAGTTTCATCACAGCGGATGGCAGCTGGTTAGCCTGGGACAGGATCGCAGTGGATGCCTGTTGCAGGGTTTGTTGCTTGGTCAGTTCAGCGGCTTCGGAAGCGAAGTCAGTATCCTGAACCCGACCCAGTGCAGCAGTGGAGTTCTCGGTGATGCTTTGCAGGTTGGCCACGGTGCTGGTCAAACGGTTTTGAACGGCACCCAGAGCGGAACGTTGGGTGTCGATCTGTTGGATCGCGTCGGCCAGAGCCTGGACGGTACGCTGGGAGTCAGCGGCAGTTAGAACGCTCAGGTCGGAAACGGTGGTTTCTACAGTGGTTGCTGCAGTTGTGCCAGTACTGCCAGTTGCCGGCGTCAGACCCAAAGCCTCTAAACCTGTACCCGCGCTGCCGTCCTTGATGGTGATGTCCTTGTTAGAGAACAATTTCAAAGTGCCGTCACCGTTTTTGCTGGCTGTTACACCGGTGCTGGCGCTGTTGATCGACGATACGATGGAATCGGCGGTGTCACCCTTCTTGAACTTGACTTCAACGCCGTTCAATTCGATCGATGTATCAGCAGTCAGCTTGGCCTGAGAAGTACCTGCCGACAGACCCAGCTTAGCCAGCGAGCCGCCAGCAGCATTGGCCAACTTAACGTCGTTACCGTCTGTAGACTTAAGCTCAACACGTCCTTCAGCACTGATGGTCGCAGACTTAATCCCGTCTACAGCGCTCATTTTCCCCAACACCTGATCGACAGTCTCGTCCGCAGTCCAGGCAACAGCCTTACCATTAATGGAAATGGACCCGTCCCCTCCCATAAAGGAGGTGCCATTTTTGGGGGTGCCTGAAGCAGCAGTCGTAGCTTGAAGCCCTGTATCGATAAGACCTGCTTTAGCTGCGTCAGCACCGCCAACGGCGATCGCTGCCGACGAAGTAAGCGTCATGACGCCAGTGGTGTTGTTAAATGCAGCTGTCACGGACGTGTCCGCAGCAGTGATCGCCGCGGCAAGAGCAGCACCTTTCATACCCGCTGTCACAGCAACTTTGTTACCGTTGATGGTAATTTCGTCTGCTGCAGTTAGGGTAGAGGCAGTACCACCGGTCGTTAGAGTAGAAACAGCTGCGCCTGTAGCTGTAGCTGAAGCTGTAATTGTAGTCGCGCTCAGACCTGCTTTAGCGACGTCAGCACCAGCGATGACGATATCTGACGCTGACGTAAGCGTCATTTCACCGGTCGCATCATTAAAGCTTGCCGTAACCGTAGAATCGGCAGCAGTGATAGCAGCAGCAAGCGCAGTACCCTTCATCGCAGCTGTGACAGCAACGGGTTGACCATTAATAGTAATGGCATCTGCTGCAGTCATCACCGAGGCCCCGCCACCAGTCGTTAGAGTACCAACAGCTGTACCCGTTGTAGTAGCGAAGGTCGAGGTGGTCGTGACACTACTTGCATTTGTCAGCACAGCCCCCACGGAAGTGGCTTCCAGGTTTTTCATCGCCGCCCCACCCACAGAGGCTTCACTGAAAGAACCCTTCAAACCCGTAGCGCTGATATCGCTCATGCCAAACGAGATCGTCTGGTTGGCATCAGAGCCGATCTGGAACGCCTGATTTTGGAACGAGCCGTCCAGCAGGTTACGGCCACCGAAAGTAGTTGTTTGGGCGATACGGGTCAATTCACCGGTTTTCGCTGTAAATTCTTGCTGCAGGGCGGAACGGTCAGCGTCGCTTTTGTCACTGTTCGCGGACTGCAGGGCCAGTTCACGCAGACGTTGCAGAATGTTGGTCGACTCTTGCATCGCGCCTTCAGCGGTCTGTGCAATCGAGGTGCCGTTGTTGGCGTTGGCGATCGCCACGCTCATGCCTTTAACCTGGGAGGTCAGACGGTTGGCGATCTGCATGCCAGCCGCATCGTCTTTGGCGCTGTTGATTTTCAGGCCGGAAGACAGACGGGTCATCGAGTTGCTCAGCTTATCGCCGGCATTGTTCAGGTTCTTTTGGACGGTCAGGGAGGTGAGGTTGGTATTTACTGACATGGACATTACGAAATCCTCATTGGTTGGATGCTGCGGCTTCCGGCCCTGGCAACCGCCGGGTGTGGCCTAGAGAACCTTCGTAAGGGTTATCGTCGTGAACGCAATTTGCTTGAGGGCTTTTTTCGAAATATTTACTAGCACCGTGCCACTTCTTTAGATTCAATGCCTTACATCACCCTGCCCCAAACGCAAAAACGCCCATGACCTTTCGGTCATGGGCGTTTCGTTGTAGCCGTTATTCGCGGATCAAGGGCGGTGGATAATCGCCGAACCCCAGGAGAGGCCCACACCAAAACCACTGATCGCCACCCGCTTCCAGCTGGAATCGAACATGTGTTTTTCCAGCAGCAGCGGAATACTCGAAGACACGGTGTTGCCGGTCTCGACCATGTCCTTGATGAACTTCTCCGGCTCACTTTCAAAACGCCGCGCCACGGCATCGACAATCGCCGCACTGCCCTGGTGAATGCAGAACGCATCAACGTCCTGGGAGGTCAGGCCCGACTCGTTGAGCAACTCGTGCAAATGCGCCGGCACCTTGAGCAAGGCAAAGTTGAACACCTGCCGCCCGTTCATATAGAACACCCCGTCCGTCACCTTCAAGTGAGGCGCGCCGGAGCCGTCGGTGCCGAACTTGGCCTTGCCCAGCTGCCAGACCGCGTCTTCACTCATCCAGGTGGCGGTGGCGGCGTCGCCGAACAGCATGGTGGTGTTGCGGTCTTCCGGGTCGACGATCTTCGAATACGGGTCGGCGGTGATCAGCAGGCCGTTCTTCAGGCCGGCGGCTTCCATGAAGCCCTTGATGGCGTAGATGCCGTAGACGTAGCCGGAGCAGCCCAGGGAGATGTCGAAGGCCGCGACGTTGGTCGACAGGCCCAGCTTGTCCTGGACGATGGCGGAGGTGTGGGGCAGGCCTTCTTCGTCGCCGTTCTGGGTGACGACGATCAGCACGTCGATGGATTGACGATCGAGTTGCGGATTATTCGCGAACAAGGCATTGGCTGCCTCGACACACAGGTCGGAGGTTTCCTGCGCAGCGTCCTTGCGCGGCAGGAACGCCGACCCGATTTTCCCCAGGATGAACTCTTCATCCTTCTCGAATTTCGCGCCCTGAGCATAATTATCCAGCCCACTCGCTGGCACGTAGCTGGCAATGCTTTTTATGCCAATCATTGTGGCTTCCCAATACTAAATAGCTGGAGATCACCGCTCGCAGACCGAGAGGTACTGAAAATACTGGATTTCACCGAGGGAAAAAATACGGTGCAGACGCTTCAGGAACCCTGAAAACACGTCCGACAAGGGTCAGCCCCCTGCCCATCCTTTCTGACACAATACAGTGAAGATGCTCATTATGACTCGCAGGTCACGCATTATGCGTGCCTTGTGCCAAACATCCAGGCGGAAACAGGCGATCAGCTGCCGAGCGGAGGGCAGAAACCAGCGACGAATGGAAAAAAGGGCCAGCGAGATTGCCGTTGTAGGAGCGAGCTTGCTCCGGGCGGCGTTCCGACGATGGTCGTTAACGATAACGCGTTTATCCTGGATAAACGCGTCGCCTTTGAGACCATCGCGAGCAAGCTTGCTCCTACAGAAAGAAGCGGGAAGCGCGCCCCCCCCCCCGCGAGAGCGTGCCGGCTACCGGGCATGGATCAAAGCTTGTTGAACAGACTCAACTGGGCGATTTTCACGAACGCCAGCTGCGATGCCTGCAGCAGCGATTGCTGGAAGGCCAGTTCGATGGACGCCGTGGCGACATCCGTATCACCGATCGCCGCCTGGGTGCTGGTGTTGCTCAAGCCCTGGCTGACATTCTCGGCGCTCTGGATATCAATGGCGTTCAAGCGCGCACCGATCGAGCCTCGAACGTTATCGACCTGCTCACTGGCATTGGACAGGTTGCTGATTGACGCCGCTATCGTGTCCTTCAGCTTGATCTGTGCCTGAACGTTGCCATCGGACGGTGTTTCCAGCGCCTGGCGTAACTGACTCAAGGTATCCAGTGCACTTTGCGTCTGGTGGTTGCTGGCCCCCACCACAAACTGATCCTGCGCTTGCGGGTCGCCGGTAAAATCAAACTTCACGCCCGCGAACGTGAGCGAGCCGGCAGTCAGGCCACCCTCGCCAATCGGCTTGCTGTCTGCCCCCATAGGCTGGGCATAGACTTTGTAGTTGGTGGCATCGGTGAACTTGATGACCACACCACTGTTGGGAAATCCTTTGACGTAGTCGTCGCGTGCTTGTGCTTGGTCCAGAACGCCGGACTTGGTGATCTGAGCCGTCGAATCGTTGCTCGGTGTCCGTGATGCGTTGAAGCTGTCAGGTTTGGTACCCAACGAGAAAGTGTAACCCTTGACCTCTTGGTCAGGCGTCATTGGCAGGGCGGTCGCAGGATCGACAGGCGCCTTGAGTCGCAAGGTGATGTCGAACTCTACTCCCAACAGGCTGATGGTCGAGCCACCTTCTTTTTTCGAATCGAATACGCCATTATCCGTCACCTTGGACGTCACATCGTTATCATCCTTGTCCAAGATAGTGTAATGAGTGCTATCTACAAACGTCAGTTTGTAGGGTTCTCCAGCCGCAAACTCGTTGGTGTAGGCCGCATTCGATTTCATCAACCCAGCGGACACTGAAACGGTACCGTCATTAGGCTTCGACGGATCAGCAATCGCCTGGGTGCGCCCCGAGTTGGTCGCCGACTCGAGGATGTTTTTACCCGTATCGCTGGTGGCAATGGACAAAGTGTCCGACACCTGAAGGTTCAACCGGGTGTCATCACCCTGATAGGCGTAGGTGCCGTCGTTGTTGCGCACATAAGGCGGTGTCGAGGTTTTCGAGCCGGCGAACATGTAGTTGCCCGACGCGTCCTTGCTGTTGAGCAAGCCCAATACTTGCGCTTCAATCTCGCCTATCTCGTTGGCAATGGTTTTTCGATCGGCATCGCTGTAGCCACCATTACCCGCCTGGAGCGCCAACTCGCGCGCACGCTGCAGCGCGGTGTTGACGCTATCCAGCACACTTTCCTGGGTGGCCAGCGAACTCTTGATACTGCCCATGTTGCTGCTGTACTGCCCCAGCATCGCCTTCTGCTGTTGCAACATCAGCAACTGCGACGCGCCCACAGGATCATCCCCGGCACTTTGAATGCGCACACCCGAGGTGATCTGCTCCTGAGTCTTGACGATCGAGGAGAAGTTATTCTGGTACTTGGCCGCACTCGTCTCAAAGTACTGGGCTGTAGAAATTCGCATCGTCGAATACTCCCTTAAAGACTGTTGATCAGCGTGCTGAAGATTTCTTGCGCGGCCTTGATAATCTGCGACGACGCGGTGTAGTACTGCTGGAACTTGACCAGGTCGGCGGCCTCATCGTCGAGGTTGACCTGGGACACCGAGGCGACTTCGGACTTGGCCCGGGCCAGAATCGCACCGCTCGCCGTGCTGTCGCCCAGGGCCTGGCTGGCCTTGGCGCCGACCTGTCCCACCAGTTTGCTGTAAGCGGTGCCCATGCTCATGCCGGCGTTGCCGTCACTGACACCGACCGTGGCCTTGGTCTGCAGCTCCAGCAGCGATTGAGCGTTGCGATTATCCGACTTGCCATCGACGTTGAACGCCACGGTGAAGCTGTCGCCATTGGCAGGAGAGCCGGACACGGTGGTTTTGAATTCGAAATGCTTGGGGTCGCCGTTCGCGTCGAGAATCGGGTCGCCCTTCTCATCGAGCATTTTCACGTTAATGGCCAGTTCTTTTGATTGGCCGGGCACGAAACTGCCGCTGCTGCCGATATCTTTGCCACTGGCGTCATACACGGTGTAAGTCTGGGTGCCATTAGTGACCGCTCCAAACACCAGCCTGACGGGCAAAGCGTCCTTGATGAACGACTGGCTTTCTGCCAGACCGGTATCGTAGATATCCAGGGTGCTGCTCAGCGTCGGCTGGGCGATGGCGCCCGTGCCCTTGTTGCCGGTGCCAGTGGTGGCCGTGATCGCGCCAGCAAAGGCCAGCCTGTTGGCATCAGTCATGGTCGTGGTAATGACGCTGGCGGCGTTGCGTGTCGGGATGATCCTGAAGCTATCGCCCTTGGCCACGCCTTTAACGGGTTCATTTGCGTCGATGGGTACGTGCAGGTTTAGCAAAAATCCGTCGATTTCCTTGGCCGGGTCATCGTCAAGACTGAAGCTGCCCATTGCTGTTCCATCGGAGCGCACCACGTTGTAGGCTTTATCGCTCGTAAAGGTAACCTGATAGTCGTAGATCGTCAGGTTGCCGCTGGTGACGATGGTCACATCAAGGTTGCCGGACTTGGGGTCGTTGCCTGACGAAGCCAGGCTGCGCTGACTGATCGCGGCTGCACTGTTGATGCTGGAAAACAGCGACGCGCCGAACTGGCCATTGGCATCCAGGCCCTGCCCCAGTTGCGAGTTGATGCTATCTGCTGCCACCAGCGCGACTCGACCCAACTCGTTCTGTGCCGGGATCAACACGTCACTGCGATAGCGCAACAACCCACCGATCTTGCCGCCGCTGATCACCGACGTCACGTCACTGACCGACGACGGCGAGTTGACCTGGATATTCAGCTGATTCTTGTCGATCCCGCTTCTGACGGTCGAGAGTGTATTGGCCGTGTTGCCCATCACCAGCGACTGCCCCGTTCCCAGGGAAACGTTGTAGCTGCCGTTGTACTCCTGGACATTGACACCGACCAATTCATTGAGTGTGCGCACAGCTTCATTGCGCGCATCGAGCAAGTTGCTGGGACCACTGCCGGTCGAGTTGCTGGCCTGGGAAATTTGCTGGTTCAACGCGGCGATCGACGACGTCAGTTGGTTGACCTTGTCGGTCATGGTGGTCAACTGACTGTTGATGCCTTCGTTCTGCTGCTGCATCTGCGACGCCAGGGCGTTGAAGCGGTTGCTCAGCGTTTGCGCATTGGTCAGCAGCAACTGCCGCGCAGCGTTGTCGCTCGGTGCACCGGCAGAGGTCTGCACCGAGGCAAAGAAGCTGCTCAGTACCGCACTGATCCCCGTGGTCTTGTCGGAGAACAGCTTGTCCAGCGGGCTTACCTGCTCGAGGTAGGCGTTGGCATCGTTACTCAGCGAGGTGGAGGTTTGCAGCTGGCTGTCGAGGTAAGCGTTATAGACCCGACGCACATCGGCCAGGGTCGTACCGCTGCCGATAAACACCCCGCCATTGAGGTGCGAAGTATTACTGCTCTGAATGGTTTGCTGGCGTGAATAGCCGGCGGTGTTGGCGTTGGCAATGTTGTTGCCGACGGTCGCCAACGACACCTGGCTGGCGTTCAGACCCGACATCCCGATATTGAGCAAACTCATGATTCAGACCCTTATGCCTATAAAGGCGTGGTGGAAACGCCCGCCGCAGCGTAGTTCTGGTAACGGGTCATCTGCCTGGCTATCTGCGAAATCTTGCTGGCGTAGTCCGGGTCGGTGGCGTAACCGGCCTTCTGCAACTCGCGCACAAATTGTTCCGGGTTATCGGCGGATTTCACGACGTCTTGATAACGATTGTTCGATTGCAGCAAGGTCACCAGGTCATGGAAGCTGTCCTTGTAGGAGGCGTAGGAACGGAATTGCGCCGTTTCCTTGACCATTTCGCCATTTCTGAATTCGCTGGTGATCGCCCGCGCCGAGTCGCCCTGCCAGCTGCTGCCGGCCTTGATGCCGAACAGGTTGTGGCTGCTGCTGCCGTCCTGGGCGCGCATGACCGATTTGCCCCAGCCGGTTTCCAGGGCGGCCTGGGCCACCAGGTAACGGGGATCGACGCCAATGCGGTCGGCGGCTTCCTTGGCCATGGGCAGCATGGTGTTGACGAAGTCGTCGGCGGAGCTGAAGGCCTTTTTCGCCGGCGCGAGGGGGATTTGCGCCATGGCACGGCCATGGACCTGCAGGCGCCCGCTGGCGGTGCTATCGGTTTGTGCGGTCAGCCAGTCGCCGTTGTACAGGGGGCCGGCGCCGGTTGGGGTGCCTGGCGGCGCCTGGATCTTGTGCAGCGCGGTGGTAGCGGACGGCGCGGTGGTCGACGTCTTGGTCGACGCTGATGGCACCAGCCCGGCGAGCAAGCGGTCGGCCAGTTTCGGTGGCAGGGCCAGGCGCCGCTGGTTGATCAGGGCCATGTCGTTGTGATGCGCGCCCTCGCCCGCGCTCGATGCCGACTGTACCGAGCGCGACGCCCACAGCGGCCGCTCGCCATTGAGGCGCGACAGTGGCCCGTGAGTGGCGGTCGTGCCGGCGGCGATCGGTGTTTCCACCGCGGCTTTGGCGGCAGCCTGCTTGGCGGCGGACGCGGCAGCCGCCTCGCCCGGCGCCAGCGGTTTGTTCTTCGCCATCTGCCGCATCAGCACGTCCGCCAGGCCGATGCCGCCGCCTTCGCGGGACATGGATACGGCCAGTTGCTGGTCATACATTTCCTGGTACTGCTTGGCCGCCGGGGTGTTGAGCGGGTTGTCCTGGCCCAGCGCGTCGGTGGCCGAGCGCATGGATTTGAGCATTTCCCCGAGGAACAGCGACTCGAATTCCTGCGCGACCTTGCGCAGGTTGCCGTCGTTGTTCTTGTCGCCGACCTTGAGCTGGTTCAGGCGATTGAGGTCGGAATAGGACCCCGAGTCGCTGCTGCTGACGCCCAATCCCTTGCGCATGTCCATGGTCGTCATCCTCAGATCACGATCAAGTCGGCTTGCAAGGCGCCGGCCTGTTTCAGCGCTTCGAGGATGGCCATCAGGTCACCCGGCGCGGCGCCGACCTGGTTCACTGCCCGGACGATTTCGTCGAGGGTGGTGCCCGGACCGAACTTGAACATTGGCTTGGCTTCCTGCTGGGCGTTGACCCGCGAGCGCGGCACGACCGCCGTCTGCCCGTTGGACAGGGGGCCGGGCTGGCTGACGATCGGGTCTTCGGTGATGGTCACGGTCAGGCTGCCGTGGGTCACGGCGGCCGGGGACACCCTGACGTTCTGGCCGATCACGATGGTGCCGGTGCGGGAGTTGATGATGACTTTCGCCACCGCCTGGCCCGGGTCGACTTCGAGGTTCTCGAGGATCGACAGGTAGTCGACGCGCTGGCTTGGATCGAGCGGCGCGCTGACCCGGATCGAGCCGCCGTCGATGGCCTGGGCGACGCCGGGGCCGAGCAGGTCGTTGATCTTGTCGACGATGCGCTTGGCGGTGGTGAAGTCCGAACGGTTGAGGTTCAGGGTCAGGCTGTTGCCCTGGTTGAACCCGCTCGGCACCGAACGCTCGACCGAGGCCCCACCGGGGATGCGCCCGGCCGAGGGCACGTTGACGGTGATCTTGGAACCGTCGCGACCTTCGGCATCGAAGCCGCCGACCACCAGGTTGCCCTGGGCGATCGCGTAGACGTTGCCGTCGATGCCCTTGAGCGGGGTCAGCAGCAAGGTGCCGCCGCGCAGGCTCTTGGAGTTGCCGATGGAGGACACGGTAATGTCGATCTGCTGGCCCGGCTTGGCGAACGCCGGCAAGTCGGCACTGATGGACACGGCCGCGACGTTTTTCAATTGCACGTTGCCCGAACCCGGCGGCACCTTGATGCCGAACTGCGAGAGCATGTTGTTGAAGGTCTGCAGGGTGAACGGGGTCTGGGTCGTCTGGTCGCCGGTACCGTTAAGCCCGACCACCAGGCCGTAGCCGATCAATTGGTTGGAACGCACCCCGGAAATGCTGGCGATGTCTTTCAGCCGCTCGGCCTGGGCGCTGGACGCTGCACACACCATCAAGGCCGCAACGATGAGGCTTCTCAAATTCAACGTGGCCACCTAGAAAGGGAACAGCGGGCTGAGGAAGAACCGGTCGAACCAGCCTGGCTGACTCGCATCGGCAAAGGCACCGGTGCCCGAGTAGGTGATGCGCGCGTCGGCGACCCGGGTCGAGGACACGGTGTTGTCAGTGGCGATGTCATCGGCGCGCACCAGGCCGGCAATCCGCACCAGCTCGTCGCCGGTGTTGAGGGTCAGCCACTTCTCGCCGCGCACGGCGATGATGCCGTTGGGCAAGACGTCGGCGACGGTCACCGTGATCGAACCGGTCAGGCTGTTGCTCTGGCCGGACTTGCTGTCTCCCTTGGTTGCGCGATCACCGGCGTAACCGACGTCGAGGCTCAGGTTACCGCTGCCCACCGGGTCGTTGGTGCTCAGGCCGCCGCCGAAAAACGAGCTCAGGCCGATGTCGGTCTTGCTGTTCTTGGCGGTTTGCGAATTGGCGTTCTTGCTGGCCTGGGTGCGCTCGTTCAGGGTGATGGTGATGATGTCGCCGACCCGGAACGCCTTGCGGTCGCTGTACAGGTTCTGCTCGAAACCGGCCTGGTAGATCGAGCCGTTGTTGGCCGCCGCCGGCAGCGGCGTGCGCGGCAACACCGGGGCGTAGTAAGGGTCATTGGGCTTGGGCGGAGGGGCGACACAACCCGCGAGCGCGGTGATCCCACTCAGTGCCAGGACAGATACAAAGCGATTCATGACCCTACCTCACGGTGTTGCCGGCGACCTCGTGGCCGCCCCATGGACTTGATTACAGATTCTGCGTGACGAACGAGAGCATCTGGTCGGCGGTGGAAATCACCTTGGAGTTCATCTCGTAGGCGCGTTGAGTGGTGATCATGTTGACCATCTCTTCAACGGTGCTGACGTTGGAGGTTTCCAGGGTGTTCTGCAGCGTGGTGCCGAAACCGGCCAGGCCCGGGGTGCCGACTTGCGGCGCGCCGCTGGCGGCGGTTTCCAGGAACAGGTTGTTGCCCACGGCCTGCAGGCCGGCCGGGTTGATGAAGTCGGCGGTTTGCAAGTTGCCGATCACCTGGGCGGCCGGGTTGCCGGCCACGGTGATGGACACGGTGCCGTCGCGACCGACCGTGAAGGTCTGGGCGTCGTTGGGGATGACAATCGCCGGTTCCAGGGCGAAGCCGCTGGCGTTGACGATCTGGCCGTTGGAGTCGAGGTGGAAGGTGCCGTCACGGGTGTAGGACGTGGTGCCGTCCGGCTGCAGGATCTGGAAGAAACCTCGGCCGTCGATGGCCATGTCCAACGGTTGCTCGGTGGTCTGCAGGCTGCCGGCGGTGAAGTTTTTCTGGGTGCCGACGATGCGCACACCGGTACCCACTTGCAGTCCCGACGGCAGTTCGCTGTCCTGGGTCGACTGGGCGCCCGGCTGGCGCTTGATCTGGTAGAGCAAGTCCTGGAACTCGGCGCGGTCACGTTTGAAACCCGTGGTCGAGACGTTGGCCAGGTTGTTGGAAATGGTCGTCAGGTTGGTGTCCTGGGCGGACAGGCCTGTTTTGGCAACCCATAGAGCCGGAAGCATTCGATTCTCCTCGTGCGCCTGTTTTACGGCGCGACGTTCTGATGATTATTAGATCTGCAAGACCCGAGCCATGGCCTGGTCGTCTTCTTTGGCGGTGTTCATCATCTTGACGTGCAGTTCGAACTGCTTGGCCAGGGCCAGCACCGAGGTCATCTCTTCCACGGCATTGACGTTGCTCGACTCGAGGAAGCCGGACACCAGCTTGACGTTGGCATCGGCCTGCGCCGGCTGGCCGTCCTTGGTGTGGATCGAACCGTCCAGGCCTTTGGTCATGTTCCTGAAGTCTGGGTTGACCAGCTTGATGCGGTCGACTTGCGCCATCACCCGCGGGCCCTCGCCCATCGCGCGAATGCTGATGCTGCCGTCCTCGCCCACCTCGATCTGCTGCTCGGGCGGCACGGCAATCGGCCCGCCATTGCCGAGCACCGGCATCCCGTTGCCGGCCCGCAACACGCCGAGGGCGTCGACGTTCAGGCTGCCGGTGCGCACGTAGCTTTCGCCGCCGTCGGGGTTCTGCACCGCAATCCAGCCGTTGCCCTGCACGGCGACATCGAGGTCGCGGCCGGTCTCTACCAGCGCGCCAGGGGAAAAGTCGGTGGCCGGACGCTCGGACAAGGCAAACGCACGCGCCGCAAAGCCGTCACCGAACACCGGCATCGAACGCGCCTGCTCCAGGTCTTTCTGGAAGCCGTTGGTGGAGATGTTCGCCAGGTTGTTCGCATGAGCCTTTTGCGCCAGTGCATTCTGGCTGGCGCCGGTCATTGCCACATAAAGGTACTTGTCCACACTCTTTCCTCTGCCTGCCGGACGTTTGCCGCCCAGTGCTGTGTTGCTGAGCGATAAGCAATTTGCAGACCAACTTTTTTCTGACGGCGCGGGGGACCGGGAAACAAGGGTGTTGAGGGGTTCCGAGGGGATTGGGGGAATGGGTTGGAGACGAAAAACCGGCGGTGTCATGCCGCTAGGCGGCAATCACGGTTTCTGCCGCCTGATCGTTCCCACGCTTTGCGTGGGAATGCAGCCCGGGACGCCACGTCCCAAGAGCGGACGCAGAGCGTCCGTTGAGGCATTCCCACGCGGAGCGTGGGTACGATCTGTCAGGCGCCGGGTTCTTTACCAACTTCGTACTCACGCAACTTATTGGCAATGGTGGTATGCGAAACCCCCAACCGCTTGCCCAGTTGCCGACTGCTCGGATGCTCGGAATACAGCCGCTCCAGCACCGCCTTCTCGAAGCGCCCGACAATCTCGTCCAGCCCGCCCTCCAGCGAAAAATCGCCAAGGGGCTGACGCACCCCGTAGTCCGGCAATCGAATGTGCTCGGCCTTCACCGTCCCGCCCTCGCACAACGAAACCGCCTGGAACAACACGTTCTCCAGTTGCCGGACATTGCCCGGCCAGTGGTAGTGGCTGAGCCGCTCCATCGCCGCCGGCGCGAGCTTCGGCAGCGGGCAACCGATCTGCCGGCTGGCCTGATCGAGGAAGTGTTCCACCAGCGGCGTCAACCCGTCGAGACACTCGCGCAAGGGCGGGATATGCAACGACAGCACGTTCAGGCGGTGATACAGGTCCTGGCGAAACTCCCCGCGCGCGCACAACTCGGACAGGTCGACCTGGGTCGCGCAGATCACGCGCACATCCAGATAAACCTCTTCATCGCTGCCGACACGACGGAAGCAACCGTCCTGCAGGAAGCGCAGCAATTTCACCTGCAGGCGCGGGCTCATTTCCCCGACGCCATCGAGAAACAGCGTACCGCCCGCCGTCAGCTCCAGCAGCCCGAGCTTGCCTTCGGCCCGCGCCCCTTCGAAGGCCCCGGGGCCGTACCCGAACAACTCGGTCTCGGCCATGGACTCCGGCAGGCCGGCGCAGTTGAGCGCCATCAGCGGTGACTGGCCACGGGGGCTCGCCAGGTGGCAGGCGCGCGCCAGCAACTCCTTGCCGGTGCCGGTTTCGCCTTCGATCAATAGCGGCGCATCCAGTGGCGCCATGCGCCGGGCTTCACGCACCACGGCGGCCATCACTTTCGAGCTCTGGAAGATGCTGTCGAACCCGCGCAGTTCCTGCTTGCGCACGTTATAAATGCGCTCACCCACCCGATCCGCGCGATGCAGGGTCAGTACCGCGCCGGCCATGGCTTCGCTGTCGTCATGCTCCGATTGCAACGGCGCAATGTCGGCGAGAAACACGTCGCCCTTGACCTTGACCCGCAGCCCATTGATCCGCGACTTGTTGGCGCGCACCAGTTCCGGCAAGTCGAAATCCTCGGCATACCGCGACAACGGGATCCCCGGCACCTCGTCGACGCGCACCCCGAGCAACTGCGCCGCCGCGCGGTTGGCGGCGACGATCGAGCCGCCCATGTCGATCGACAGCACCGGAAACTCCAGCGCGCCGAGCAAGGCATTGAGCTCCATGTGCCGCCGTTCGCTGGGCATCAGCCCGACACGCTTGACCCCGAAGACCCCGGCAATCGATTCGAATTTCGGCCGCAACGCCTGGAACTGGATGTTGATCAGGTTCGGGCAATGCAGGTAGATGGCGTTGCCATGCTCACCGCCGACCTCGCCGCGAGCGACGTTGATCCCGTACTCCACCAGCAGGTTGAGAATGTCGCGCAGGATGCCGATGCGGTTCTGGCAATGGACTTTGATACGCATATAAAGACCTGAAAAAGCGGTGATTGAGATTGATGCCGGATGCACACCTGTAGGAGCTGGCTTGCCAGCGAAGGCGGTGTGTCAGCCAATACATGTATCGAATGACACACCGCTTTCCCTGGCAAGCCAGCTCCTACAGATGTGCCAATGCCTTTGAGCGTGTTTTTCTGCTGCGGAGCTCAGATAGTCGTCAAGATTATGTGACACCTGGACGCCATTTCAAACCCGCAGATCTCAATACTTGCGCGGCAACCGGCAATCCGTAACGAATACTTTACGAAAATCGTGGTTTTTTCCTGCGCCCGACTCAAACCACCTGCTGCAACGTCAAACGCCTTGGGGTATTTCTAAGTCCATAGCAGGACATAACAAGAACGAAATCCCCTAGCAGGAGAGCAGCATGAAGCAGACGCACTACGTGGCTCGCGAGCCCGATGCGCAAGGTTTTATCGACTACCCCGCCGAAGAACACGCGGTGTGGAACACGCTGATCACTCGCCAACTGAAAGTGATCGAAGGGCGTGCGTGCCAGGAATACCTGGACGGTATCGAAAAACTCGGTCTGCCCCACGACCGCATTCCGCAACTGGGCGAGATCAACAAGGTCCTCGGTGAAACCACCGGCTGGCAAGTCGCCCGGGTGCCTGCATTGATTCCCTTCCAGACCTTTTTCGAATTGCTGGCCAGCAAGCAGTTTCCGGTGGCGACCTTTATTCGTACCCGCGAAGAGCTGGATTACCTGCAAGAGCCGGATATTTTCCACGAGATTTTCGGTCACTGCCCGCTGCTGACCAACCCCTGGTTTGCCGAATTCACCCACACCTACGGCAAACTCGGCCTGCAGGCGACCAAGGAAGAGCGCGTGTACCTGGCGCGCCTGTACTGGATGACCATCGAGTTTGGCCTGGTCGATACGCCGCAGGGCATGCGCATCTACGGCGGCGGCATTCTCTCCTCGCCTAAAGAAACCGTGTACTGCCTGTCGGACGAACCTAAGCATCACACGTTCGATCCGCTGGAATGCATGCGCACGCCGTATCGCATCGACATCCTGCAGCCGCTGTACTTTGTCCTGCCGAACCTCAAGCGCCTGTTCGATGTGGCCCATGAAGACATCATGAGCATGGTCAAGCAAGGCATGCAGCTGGGCTTGCACACCCCGAAATTTCCGCCAAAAGCCGCGTGATCCGCAGCTTTTAGAATCAAGTGAGCCTGTCCGGAACCCACGCTTTGGTTTAGCGTGGTGGAACTGACGGCCGATTTCCAATAATTCGATTTCAGGAACCCATCATGTCCACATTGAACCAAGCCCACTGCGAAGCCTGCCGCGCCGATGCCCCACAAGTCAGCGACGAAGAACTGCCGGTACTGATCAAGCAGATCCCTGACTGGAACATCGAAGTTCGCGACGGCGTGATGCAGCTGGAAAAGATTTTCCTGTTCAAGAATTTCAAGCACGCCCTGGCGTTCACCAACGCCGTCGGTGAAATCTCCGAGGCCGAAGGTCACCACCCGGGCCTGCTGACCGAGTGGGGCAAAGTCACCGTGACCTGGTGGAGCCATTCCATCAAGGGCCTGCACCGCAACGACTTCATCATGGCCGCGCGCACCGACGAAGTGGCCAAGGACGCCGAGGGCCGCAAATAATGCATTTCGACGCCATAGGTCGAGTACCCGGCGACCCGATCCTCGGCCTGATGGAGGCCTATGCGCTGGACCCGAACCCGCGCAAATTCGACCTCGGCGTGGGCGTCTATAAAGATGCCCAGGGCCTGACCTCGATCCCTCAGGCAGTGAAACTCGCCGAGGCGCGACTGGTGGACCGCCAGGCCACCAAGACCTACATCGGCGGCCATGGCGAACCGGCGTTCGGCAAAGTCATCAATGAGCTGGTATTGGGTGCCGACTCTGCGCTGATCGCCGAACAACGGGCCGGCGTGACGCAGACGCCGGGCGGCACCGGGGCGTTGCGCTTGAGCGCGGATTTCATCGCCCAGTGCCTGCCGGGCCGTGGCGTGTGGTTGAGCAGTCCGACCTGGCCGATCCACGAAACCATCTTCGCCGCGGCGGGCGTCAAGGTCAGTCACTACCCTTACGTGGGCAGCGACAACCGTCTCGACGTCGACGCCATGCTGGCCGCACTCGAAGCAGCGCCCAAGGGTGATGTCGTACTGCTGCACGCTTGCTGCCACAACCCGACCGGGTTCGACCTGTCCCATGACGACTGGCGCCGGTTGTTGAAGGTGGTGCGAAGCCGCGACCTGTTGCCCCTGATTGATTTTGCCTACCAGGGCTTCGGCGATGGCCTGGAACAGGATGCCTGGTCGACCCGGCTGTTCGCCGCCGAGTTGCCGGAAGTACTGATCACCAGTTCCTGCTCGAAGAACTTCGGCCTGTATCGCGACCGTACCGGCGCGTTGATTGTCTGCGCGAAAACCGCTGACAAGCTGGTGGACATCCGCAGTCAACTGGCCAACATCGCCCGCAACCTGTGGTCGACGCCGCCGGATCACGGCGCCGCCGTGGTGGCGACCATCCTTGGCGATCCGCAGCTGAAAAGTCTCTGGGCCGATGAAGTGGAGACGATGCGCTTGCGTATCGCCCAACTGCGCAGCGGCCTGGTGGAAGCCCTTGAGCCGCACGGGTTGCGCGAACGTTTTGCGCATATTGGCGTGCAGCGCGGAATGTTTTCCTACACCGGGTTGACGCCGGAGCAGGTTAAAAAACTGCGTGATCAGCACAGCGTGTACATGGTCGGCACTGGCCGGGCCAACGTGGCGGGGATTGATGCGACGCGCCTGGCCCTGCTGGCCGAGGCGATCGCCGAGGTCTGCAAGTAACCCTCTGCCACCCCCTGTAGGAGCTGGCTTGCCAGCGAAGGCGGCGTGTCAGTCGACACACAAACAGGCTGACACACCGCCACCCCCTGTAGGAGCTGGCTTGCCAGCGAAAGCGGTGTGTCAGTCGACACACAAACAGGCTGACACACCGCCACCCCCTGTAGGAGCTGGCTTGCCAGCGAAGGCGGCGTGTCAGTCGACACACAAACAGGCTGACACACCGCCACCCCCTGTAGGAGCTGGCTTGCCAGCGAAGGCGGCGTGGCAGTCGACACACAAACAGGCTGACACACCGCCACCCCCTGTAGGAGCTGGCTTGCCAGCGAAGGCGGCGTGTCAGTCGACACACAAACAGGCTGACACACCGCCCCCCCCTGTAGGAGCTGGCTTGCCAGCGAAAGCGGTGTGTCAGTCGATACATGTATTGGCTGATACACCGTCTTCGCTGGCAAGCCAGCTCCTACAAGGGGGGCGGTGTATCAGTCGATTTATATATTGCCCAGCCGCGCAACAGCAACCAGCCTGTCTATACAACCCCATCCGTCGAAACAAATGGATATAAAAGTCTATTTGTCTTTTCTACTGCTGTATCCTTCCCAGGCTTTTTAAAAGCGCGGATCTACCCAGATCTATCAACAGACTTTGCGAGGAGCGCGATATGCACGAGATTCCTAATCTCCCCTTCCCAAGCCTGCACGAAACTGAGCAGACGACCACGCAACAAGCCGGTGCCCAACAGCCCGAGAAGGAAGAAGCAACTGAACGCCGCCAGGCCGACAGCGAAGACTGATACACCTGCAATGCCAGACCGTGTGGAAAGCGCTAACATGCGCTTTCCACACCGCCTGAACCCCAGAGCCCCGCCCCATGACCAATGAATTCAACGAGAGCCAGGCCAGCCTCCTGATCGGCACCGCCGAGAAGATGATCGAGATCTGGAATCGCCTGTCCCCCGAGAAACAAGCCGCCTTGCTCGCCCGTTTCGGCAGCGAAGAAAACGCCCTGGCCGCCCTGGTCACGACGCAGCTGGTCGCCCCGCAGAACCCTGAATAACCCCTTCCGGCAAATAGTTTTACTTTTTCCACGACCCGCGGCCGCTCGCGCCGCTATCATAAGCAGCCTATCTATCCCGCTGCCCCGTGGACCTATACCTCATGTCTGAAAACCAGCGCCCCCTGGCGGTCACGCTGCAAGTCGTCTCCATCGTCCTGTTTACCTTCATCGGCTATCTCAACATCGGCATTCCCCTGGCCGTATTGCCGGGCTACGTCCACAGCGACCTGGGTTTCGGCGCCGTGATCGCCGGCCTGGTGATCAGCGTGCAATACCTGGCCACCCTGCTCAGCCGGCCCTATGCCGGGAAGATCATCGACAACAAGGGCAGCAAACTCGCGGTGATGTACGGCCTCGCCGGTTGCGGCTTGAGCGGCGTGTTCATGCTGCTGTCGGCCTGGACCCAGAGCCTGCCGACCTTGAGCCTGATCAGCCTGTTGATCGGCCGGCTGGTGCTCGGCAGTGCGGAAAGCCTGGTCGGTTCGGGCTCGATCGGCTGGGGCATCGGCCGGGTCGGCGCGGCGAACACCGCCAAGGTCATCTCCTGGAACGGCATCGCCAGTTATGGCGCCCTGGCCATCGGTGCACCACTGGGGGTGTGGCTGGTCAGTCGATTGGGCTTGTGGAGCATGGGCGTGAGTATCGTGCTGCTGGCCGTCCTCGGACTGGCGCTGGCCTGGCCAAAAACCGCGGCGCCGATCGTGGTCGGTGAACGCCTGCCGTTCATGCATGTGCTGGGGCGCGTACTGCCCCATGGCTGCGGACTGGCGCTGGGCTCCATCGGTTTTGGCACTATCGCGACCTTCATCACCCTGTATTACGCCACGCAACACTGGGATAACGCGGTGCTGTGCCTGAGCCTGTTCGGCGCCAGCTTCATCGGCGCCCGGTTGCTGTTCGGCAACCTGATCAACCGCCTCGGCGGCTTTCGCGTGGCGATTGCCTGCCTATCGGTGGAAACCCTGGGCCTGCTGTTACTGTGGCTGGCACCGGACGCGAATTGGGCGCTGGCCGGCGCGGCATTGAGCGGTTTTGGCTTCTCGCTGGTGTTCCCGGCACTGGGGGTGGAAGCGGTCAACCTGGTGCCGGCCTCCAGCCGTGGCGCGGCGGTCGGGGCTTATTCGTTGTTCATCGATTTGTCGCTGGGGATTACCGGTCCGCTGGCCGGTGCGATTGCGGCAGGTTTCGGTTTTGCCTCGATCTTCCTGTTCGCCGCCCTCGCCGCCCTGAGCGGCCTGGCACTGAGCGTTTACCTGTACCGACAGGCGCCAAAACACCTCAGTGAGAAGCACCGCGAAGAACGGGACGCGCGCTAGAAGTCGACCTTGCCCCGCCCGGCCTTGATGCTGCCGCGCTTGGTCTTGGATTCGAGCCGGCGCTTTTTCGAACCGAGGGTCGGCTTGGTCGGACGGCGTTTCTTTTCGACCTTGGTGGCGCTGAGGATCAACTCGATCAGGCGCTCCAGTGCATCGGCGCGATTGGCTTCCTGGGTGCGGTATTGTTGGGCCTTGATGATCAACACGCCTTCGCTGGTGATCCGGCTGTCCCGCAGCGCCAGCAGCCGTTCCTTGTAGAACTCGGGCAAGGACGAGGCCGGAATGTCGAAGCGCAGGTGCACCGCGCTGGAGACCTTGTTGACGTTCTGCCCACCCGCCCCCTGGGCACGAATGGCCGTCAATTCGATCTCGGCATCCGGCAGATGCACGTTGTTGGAAATCACCAGCATGGAAAAAGGTCCGGGTTCAGGTCCCTCAGGATACAGCACGCGACATCCCATCGCGGCTGATTCCGCCGCTGTGGTGGTTCGGCGCCCCCGCGATGCTCAAGGGGTGGATGGATCGGGTACTGGTGTACGGCGGACTTTACTCCAGTGAACGGCGCTTCGAACAAGGCGTGTGTTGGGGAAAGAAAGTGCTTCTGTGTGTAACGACTGGCTCGTCGGCGCACGAATGCGCGCCGAACGGTCGAGAGGGCAACACCCACCTGCTGTTGTGGCCGATCCAGTACGCCTTTCGTTATGTTGGTTTCGATGTGCTGCAGTCGTATCTGGTACACGGCATCTGGGCAGACTGTACGGCATCGGGACGTGACTTGAACGAGGAACTGCGGCGCTACAGTTCGTTCTGTGCCGATATTGATCAAGCAGCAGTACTTCGATTTAATTCGCCCACCGATTGGGACGAGCACGGCCAGTTGAAACAGGGGGCACCCAGTTACACACCTTTTATCGACCACCCCGGCAACCGAGATTCAGCAACGATATCGATAGCGGATAAGTGTAATTAACTCCTACAGACAATATTGATAAATCCTACAAACAATAAACCCGGCCAACGCCGGGTTTATTGTTTCGCGAGGTTTATCTACTTCACGGCAGGAGCAGTATTGGTTACCTGCTGCGCGCTGCGCTTGTTCTTGATGCCGTAGCAGACCCACATGAATGCGACCCACACCGGTATCGCGTACACCGAGATCTGGATCCCCGGGATCAACAGCATCACACCCAGAATGAACACCACGAACGCCAGGCAGATGTAATTCCCGTAGGGGTACCACAGGGCCTTGAACAGCGGCGTCTGTTTGGTTTTGTCCATGTGCTGGCGGAACTTGAAGTGCGAGAAGCTGATCATTGCCCAGTTGATCACCAGGGTCGCGACCACCAGCGACATCAACAGCTCCAGGGCGCTATGGGGAATCAGGTAGTTCAGCAACACGGCGATCAGCGTCACTGCCGCCGACGCCAGGATCGAACGCACAGGCACACCGCGCTTGTCGATCTTCGCCAGGGCTTTGGGCGCATCGCCCTGCTCCGCCATGCCCAGCAGCATGCGGCTGTTGCAGTAGGTGCCGCTGTTGTACACCGACAATGCCGCGGTCAGGACCACGAAGTTGAGGATGTGCGCGGCGGTATCGCTGCCGAGCATCGAGAACACTTGCACGAACGGGCTGCCGCTATAGGAATCGCCAGAGGCGTTCAGGGTTGCCAGCAGGCTGTCCCACGGGGTCAGCGACAGCAGGATGACCAGCGCACCGATGTAGAAAATCAGGATGCGGTAGATCACCTGGTTGATGGCCTTGGGGATCACGGTTCTCGGCTGGTCGGCTTCTGCCGCGGTGAAACCGAGCATTTCCAGGCCGCCGAAGGAGAACATGATAATCGCCATGGCCATTACCAGACCGCTGATACCGTTCGGGAAGAAGCCGCCGTGGGACCACAGGTTGCTCACCGACGCTTGCGGTCCGCCGTTGCCGCTGACCAGCAGGTAGCTGCCGAGGGCAATCATGCCGACGATGGCCACGACCTTGATGATCGCAAACCAGAACTCGGCCTCGCCGAAGACTTTGACGTTGGCCAGGTTGATCAGGTTGATCAGGACGAAGAACCCCGCGGCCGAGACCCAGGTCGGGATGTCCGGCGCCCAGTAGTGGATGTATTTGCCGACCGCGGTCAGCTCCGACATGCCCACCAGGATGTACAGGATCCAGCAGTTCCAGCCCGACAGGAAGCCGGCGAAACCGCCCCAGTACTTGTGCGCGAAGTGACTGAAGGAACCGGCCACCGGCTCTTCGACAATCATTTCGCCGAGCTGGCGCATGATCATGAAAGCAATGAAGCCGCAGATGGCGTAGCCGAGGATCATCGACGGGCCAGCGGATTTGAGTACGCCGGCCGAGCCGAGGAACAGTCCGGTACCGATCGCGCCACCGAGGGCGATCAGTTGAATATGGCGATTTTTCAGGCCGCGCTGCAGCTCGCCTGAATGCGAGTTTTGTCCACTCATGAAAAGGGTCTCACGCAAGGTTTGATGATGTTCGTTAGACGTTGCTGCTCGGTTACGGCTTCAAGCAGCGCCGATCAAACCCCAGCGCAGGCACCGGGAGTCCAGCGTTTTTACAACGGTCATGCGTCACCTGTTTGTTTTTATCTGTGACGAAATCGGACCCGACACGCTCGTGACGTGGCGGAGTGAACAAGGCGGATAACCTTGAGGTTTGCGCAGATGCGCAGGAGGTCACAGTTAAAACGCGGCGCATTGTACACCTGTAACCCCCTGCTGCCAGACACCGTTGGATCAACGTGTCGTTTGCCGGGATTGCCTGTGTCCGCCCCGAGTGTCTCGGGCGGCTGCAAAAAAAGAGTCAGACCTATGCAGGTCCTGGACAGGGACGGCAGAAAAATCGCCCCACGGGAAGAGATAAAGATGAGTCATGGCGTACATTGCGCCTCCTTCTTGTTATGCACCTGCACGACAGGCATGGGGCGCATCTGATCCTTGATGAGGCTTTGAAACAAGCGGGGCAGAAGGCTGGGAAGGGTTCGTGACTACCGCAAGATGGAAGTATTTCCTTACAGTGTCTGGAAAACCTCGAATCGAAAGGACCCATCAGTAGATTCCGTCAGATATTCGTTACAGGGCGTAACGCTGGTTTTCCATTTCGAGTTCAGTGGAGTTGCCACTGGTGCTTTCGCGAGCAGGCTCGCTCCCACAATGGGTCGCATTCAGCCAGTAGCACCCGATTTCCTGTGGGAGCGAGCCTGCTCGCGAAGGCGTCAGTACAGGCACCACCTCATCAAGTGAAAGCAGCAAAAAAAAACGCCAACCCGAAGGCTGGCGTTTTTTATCAAGCGCTTACCGCTTACTCAGGCTTGCGACGACCAAAGCCAGGACGCTGGCCGGAGCCGGCTGGCGCACCGCGGCGTTTGCCCGATGGCGCGTCCTTGTCGACCAGGACGATGCCCGGGCGTTTCTTCGGCGCAGGCTTGGCCGGGCGCTTGGTGTCGGACGGACGGTCCGCCACTGGCGTACCGCGACTCGCATCACCACGAGATTCGCCACGACCTGCAGGCGCACCGCGATCGCTGCGACCACCGCTTGGCGCACCACGGCCTTCACCGCGTTCGGTGCGACCGTTGGCCGGACGTGGCGTGCGTGGACCGCGCTCGCCGTCAGCACGAGGTGCTGCTGGCTTGCGGGCTGGACGCTCGCCTTCGATTTGCGGTTCACGGGAGTCACGCGGCGTAGCAGCGGTCTGGTTACCGATGGCTGGACGCAACGAACGCACGCGCTCGGTCTTGCCCATCGGACGCGACGATTTACGCTGCATGCGATCGAGCTTGTCTTTGCTCTTGGCGTTCATCTGCGGCATGGCCACCGGCGTCAGGCCCACTTCAGCACTCAGAATGTCGACTTCGTACTGGCTCATTTCGCGCCAGCGACCCATCGGCAGGTCGGAGTTGAGGAACACCGGGCCGAAACGCACGCGCTTCAGACGGCTGACCACCAGGCCCTGGGATTCCCACAGACGACGGACTTCGCGGTTGCGACCTTCCATGACCACGCAGTGGTACCAGTGGTTGAAACCTTCGCCACCCGGAGCTTGCTTGATGTCGGTGAACTTGGCCGGGCCGTCTTCGAGGACGACGCCCGCCTTCAGGCGCTCGATCATTTCGTCATCGACTTCGCCACGCACACGGACTGCGTATTCACGGTCCATTTCGTAGGACGGGTGCATCAGGCGGTTGGCCAGTTCACCGTCGGTGGTGAACATCAGCAGACCGGTGGTGTTGATGTCCAGGCGGCCGATGTTGATCCAGCGACCTTCTTTCGGGCGCGGCATCTTGTCGAAAACGGTTGGACGGCCTTCCGGGTCGAGGCGGGTGCAGATTTCGCCGTCGGGCTTGTTGTACATGATCACGCGGCGTACCGACTCGGCGGCTTCTTCGCGCTTGATCACCTTGCCATCAATGGTGATGGCGTCGTGCAGGTCGACGCGCAGGCCGAGGGTGGCGTCTTTGCCATTGACCTTGATGCGGCCGTGACTGATCCAGGCTTCTACGTCACGGCGCGAGCCGACGCCGATACGGGCGAGGACTTTCTGCAGTTTTTCGCCTGCTGGGCCGATTTCCTGGTCGTCTTTCTGGTCTTTGATACTCATCTGGGCACCTCCCGGTGTGGTCTGTTCAGGCAGCTCTGAGGTGAGGGGCCTGAAGCGTTGAAAGCTGGGCACTCGGGCGAAGGGATCGCCGGAGGGTCGCGAATCATACGCTCATGCGGGCGTTCGCGCATCAGAGACTAGTCGATGGAGGCCAGGTTATTTGCTTTTCCGCCGACCGGTGGCACCGAGCTTGATCAACCGCAGCGCCGCTTCGGCCAGCACCGTGCGCTTGTCGACCTTGTCGAGTTTCTTCCAGACCTTGATCTCGCGCTTGCTGCGACCGCAGCCGATGCAGATGTCATCGGTGAACTTGCAGACGCTGATGCAGGGGTCTTTGGTTGAGCTCATCGAATACTCCAGTCAACACAAACCCTTGTAGGAGCCGGCTTGCTGGCGATGGCGTCCTGACAGCCAGCACATGTGTTGAATGTGTCACCGCCATCGCCAGCAAGCCGGCTCCTACAGGGAATCTCAGTGTCCACAGAATGTGTGGTCAGTCGTCGAATTCGCGGCGTTCGGCCTCGATCGCTTCGGCCAGGGCCCGGGCTTCGGCTTCTTCGTCGGTCAACGCGGGCTCGGGTTTGGACTGTTCGAGCGCGGCAACGGCGGCCAGAAGCTTCTCTCGAGCTTCGGCAACACCGAGCACGTCATCTTCAAGCTCTTCTTCGACTGTGGCTTCAGGCTCGACCTGAAGTTCAACTTCGATCTGAGCCCCAGGCTCGAACTGTTCCAGGACTTCTTCAGTCTCAGTCACCGCCCCATCGCGCAGGATGTCGTCGAAATCAGTCTTGAGCCCCTCCTCCATCGTGTCCAGCTCCTGCAACAACGTATGGAAACTGGTTTCCTCCTTCGGCTCCTCCGGCTCGGCACTGGCGTCCGCCAGCTCCTGCAACCCGGCAGGCACCGGTGCGTCGTCGAAATCCAGCACCGGATCAGGTTCAAGCTCGCGCAGCTCGGCCAGCGGCGGCAGATCGTCGAGGTTCTTCAGGTTGAAGTGATCGAGAAAAACTTTGGTGGTGGCGAACATCGCCGGTTTACCAGGCACGTCGCGGTAGCCGACGATGCGGATCCACTCGCGTTCCAGCAGGGTCTTGACGATGTGAGTGTTGACCGCCACACCCCGTACGTCTTCGATCTCGCCCCGGGTAATCGGCTGGCGATAGGCGATCAGGGCCATGGTTTCGAGCATGGCGCGGGAATAGCGTTGCGGCCGCTCTTCCCACAGACGTCCTACCCACGGCGAGAACTTTTCGCGGATCTGCAGGCGATACCCGGAAGCCACTTCCTTCAGCTCGAAGGCGCGGCCGTCGCAGGACTTGGCCAGAATCGTCAGCGCTTTCTTGAAAACCGGCGGCTCCGGTCGTTCGGCCTCTTCGAAGAGTTCGAACAGGCGTTCAAGCGATTGCGGTTTTCCCGAGGCCAACAGAAAGGCCTCAAGCAGTGGCGCCAGCTCGCGGGGTTCACTCAGGTTCATGATTCAACTCGTTATTCGGCTCGGGCCCGGACGTGGATCGCCGCGAACGGCTCATTCTGCACCAGCTCGACCAGGGATTCCTTGACCAGTTCGAGGATCGCCATAAAGGTCACCACCACCCCCAGGCGTCCTTCTTCCGCGGTGAACAGCTCGACAAAGGGCACGAAACCGCCGCCCTTGAGCCGTTCCAGCACATCGCTCATGCGTTCGCGGGTGGACAATGCCTCGCGGCTGACCTGGTGGCTTTCGAACATGTCGCCCCGGCGCAGGACCTCGGCCATGGACATCAGCAATTCTTCCAGACTCACATCCGGCAACAGCTTGCGCGCCCGGGCCTCTGGGGCGTCGAGCTTGGGCACCACCACGTCACGGCCGACGCGACTCAAGCCATCGATGCCTTCGGCGGCCGCCTTGAAGCGTTCGTACTGCTGCAAACGCCGGATCAACTCGGCGCGCGGATCGTCTTCTTCGGCTTCGATGGTTTCGGCACGGGGCAGCAACATCCGCGACTTGATTTCGGCCAGCATCGCGGCCATCACCAGGTATTCCGCGGCCAGCTCCAGGCGCACCGACTGCATCAGTTCGACATACCCCATGTACTGGCGGGTTATTTCCGCCACCGGGATGTCGAGGATGTTGATGTTCTGTTTGCGGATCAGATACAGCAACAGGTCGAGGGGGCCTTCGAAGGCCTCGAGAAAAACTTCGAGCGCGTCCGGCGGGATATACAGGTCCAGCGGCATTTCCATGACCGCCTGGCCATAGACCATCGCGAAGGGCAGCTCTTGCTGGGCTCCGGCCTGATCGTCGACGGGTTCCACTACGGACATCTAGGCCTCGGCCATGAATGGCGTGGGATCGCCGCAACCGACGCGGATCACTTCGGGCTCGCCGTCAGCGAGGTTGATCACGGTGGACGCCTTGATCCCGCCGAAACCGCCGTCGATGATCAGGTCGACCTGGTGCTCGAGCAACTGGCGCATTTCGTAAGGATCGCTCATCGGGTCGGTGTCGCCGGGCATGATCAGGGTCACGCTCATCAACGGCTCGCCCAGCTGTTCCAGCAGCGCCAGGGCAATCGGATGGGCCGGCACGCGCAGGCCGATGGTGCGTTTTTTCGGATGCAACAGCAGGCGCGGGACTTCGCGGGTGGCGTTGAGGATGAAGGTATAGGGGCCCGGCAGATGCGCCTTGAGCAGGCGGAAGGTGCCGGTGTCGATCTTGGCGAACAAGCCCAGTTGCGACAGGTCGCTGCAAATCAGCGCAAAGTTGTGCTTCTCGTCCAGTTGACGCAAGCGGCGCACGCGCTCCACGGCGTTCTTGTCACCGATCTGGCAACCAATGGCGTAGGAGGAGTCTGTGGGATAAATCACCACCCCGCCGCTGCGGATGATCTCGACAGCCTGTTTGATCAGGCGCGCTTGCGGGTTTTCCGGATGAATCTGGAAAAATTGACTCACATTCTCTACCTGTTCAGACGGCGGCAATAATTGGGTCATGTTTGAATCGACACCACAATGGCGGCAGATCCTCCGGAAGCGGGCGATATTCGCCGATCTCGGACCAGCCTCCAGGGCCATGAAAATCACTGCCGGCGCTGACCAGCAGACCGAACTCGCGAGCAAGAATCGCCAGGCTGCCCACTTGCTCGGCGGGCTGATGGCCATTGACCACTTCGATGGCGTGGCCCCCTGCTTGAATATAGTCGGCAATCAGCCGGCGACGTTTGCTGCGAGTGAAATCGTAATGCCAGGGATGCGCCAGGCTGACCCAGGCTTTCGCCGCGCGCAGGGTTTCGACGGTATCTTCCAGGGTCGGCCAGTGTTGCTTGACGTCCCCCAGCTTGCCGGCGCCCAGCCATTTGCGGAACGCTTCGGCGCGATCCTTGACGTAGCCCTCGCGCACCATCCAGTCGGCGAAATGCGGACGGGCCGGCGCGTTGCCGCTGTCGCCCAGTTCCTGCTGAATGGCCCGGGCACCTTCCAGCGCTCCCGGCATGCCTTTCAACGCCAACTTGCGGCTTATTTCTTCGGACCGCAGCCAGCGGCCATCGTGCAATCTGGCAATCGCCTCGACCAACGGTGGTGCATTCACATCAAATCCGTAGCCCAACACATGGATGGTCGCGCCGCCCCAGGTGCAGGACAATTCGACGCCATTGACCAGTTGCATGCCCAGCGCGGACGCCGCGCTGCGGGCCTCGGCAAGGCCTTCGAGGGTATCGTGATCGGTCAAGGCCAGGACTCGCACGCCTTTCTCGAACGCACGCGCAACCAGGACCGCAGGCGCCAGGGCGCCATCGGAGGCCGTGCTGTGGCAGTGCAAATCAACATTCACGGGGATGTGTTACCTCAAATCAGCTGGCGCTATCGCGCGCCCATATGTTTGTTATTATGCCGCCACATCCTGCTTCTGGCTGCCACTGTGAAACAATTCATCGATTTCATCCCGCTCCTGCTGTTCTTCATTGTGTTCAAAATCGATCCACGGGTCGTCGACATCGCCGGTCATCAACTGACCGTCGGCGGTATCTACAGCGCCACCGCGATGCTGATCGTCAGTTCCCTGGTGGTCTACGGCGCGCTCTATATCAAGCAGCGCAAGCTGGAAAAGAGCCAATGGCTGACCCTCATCGCCTGCCTGGTCTTCGGCAGCCTGACCCTGGCGTTCCATAGCGAGACCTTCCTGAAATGGAAAGCCCCCGTGGTCAACTGGCTGTTTGCCCTGGCGTTCATCGGCAGCCACTTCGTTGGTGATCAATTGTTGATCAAGCGCATCATGGGCCACGCACTGACCCTGCCGGAGCCGGTCTGGACCCGCCTGAACATCGCCTGGATCGGGTTTTTCCTGTTTTGTGGCGCCGCCAACCTGTTTGTCGCGTTCACCTTCCAGAGCTACTGGGTCGACTTCAAGGTCTTCGGCAGCCTGGGCATGACCTTGCTGTTCCTGGTCGCACAGGGCATCTACCTGTCCCGCCATTTGCACGACGCCGATACCACAACGCCAAAAACCGAGGACTGACATGCTTTACGCAATCATTGCCACAGACGTCGCCAACTCCCTGGAAGCCCGCCTGGCCGCACGGCCTGCCCACCTTGAGCGCCTGCAAGTGCTCAAAGGCGAAGGCCGCATCGTACTGGCCGGCCCGCACCCGGCCGTCGACAGCAATGATCCGGGGGCCGCGGGTTTCACCGGCAGCCTGATCGTCGCCGAATTCGATTCCCTCAGCGCCGCCCAGGCCTGGGCCGACGCCGATCCGTATATCGCCGCCGGCGTCTACGCCAACGTTTCGGTCAAGCCGTTCAAGCAAGTCCTCCCGTAATATCCCCCGCGCGATGAACCTTCCCGGTTCATCGCGCTCTCAACGCTCATTATTCTCTTTCACCGGCCGACAACCTGCCCAGTACCCGTATTGGAACCAGGGGTCGCGATACGCAAAGGGCCGTTGTGTCTGATGCTGGTCATGTCAGCCCCCCAGTGCGCTGCCGCGTCCATTGACTGACCGGCAACAATGGTTCGTCATCGGTGCGGTTGGCCCTGCTCTGCGGTATCTTCGCCAGTGGTACAAGCAGAACGTCGGCAATGGCTAAATTGAGTGATTCATGAGCGAGTTGTTATTAATTGATGATGATCAGGAGCTGTGTGAGCTCTTGAGCAGTTGGCTGAGCCAGGAAGGCTTCCACGTCCGCGCCTGCCACGATGGCCGCAGCGCACGTCGCGCGCTGGCTGAAACTTCGCCGGCAGCGGTGGTACTGGACGTGATGCTGCCGGACGGCAGCGGCCTGGAACTGCTCAAGCAACTGCGCAGCGATCATCCGGATTTGCCGGTGCTGATGCTCTCGGCCCGGGGCGAGCCCCTGGATCGTATCCTCGGCCTGGAACTCGGCGCCGACGATTACCTGGCCAAACCCTGCGATCCACGGGAACTGACAGCGCGTTTGCGCGCCGTATTGCGCCGCAGTCATCCGACGGCGGTGTCCAGCCAGCTTGAACTGGGCGACCTGTGTTTCAGCCCGGTGCGCGGCGTGGTCAGCATCGATGGCCAGGAATTCACCCTCACCGTTTCCGAAAGCCGCCTGCTCGAAGCGCTGCTCAAGCAACCCGGTGAACCGCTGGACAAACAGGATCTGGCGCAGATCGCCCTCGGCCGCAAACTGACCCTGTACGACCGCAGCCTGGACATGCACATCAGCAACCTGCGCAAAAAAATCGGCCCGCACCCCGATGGCCGACCGCGTATTGTTGCCCTGCGCAGCCGTGGTTATTACTACAGCCTCTGAATCAGAAGTCTCTGAAACAGACGCGATCCCCGGTGCAGGAGCCCCCTGTAGGAGCTGGCTTGTCGAATCGTCGCACCGCAGCGATGGTCGTTAACGATGACGCGTGCTCACTGGAAGAACGCGTGGTCTATGCGTTCTTCGCTGGCAAGCCAGCTCCTACAGGGGCGAAGGCGGTGTAACTAATACCGCGTCGTCTGGTTCGCCGGCAAGCCTGGCTCCTACAGACCGCGTCGCCTGGTTCGCCGGCAAGCCTGGCTCCTACAGACCGCGTCGTCTGGTTCGCCGGCAAGCCTGGCTCCTACAGACCGCGTCGCCTGGTTCGCCGGCAAGCCTGGCTCCTACAGACCGCGTCGCCTGGTTCGCCGGCAAGCCTGGCTCCTACAGACCGCGTCGCCTGGTTCGCCGGCAAGCCGGCGTCTGCCGGAGGGGCGTTTGTCAGGACGGCACGAAATCGTCTTTACCCAAGCTTTACGCTCCGCTGACCGCCGCTGACCTTGATCTGCGTAATCTGCACACATCCGGAACGTACCGGGAACGAGACAAGGAGATTCACCATGCGCAAGACTCTTATCGCTCTGATGTTCGCTGCCGCCCTGCCGACCGTTGCCATGGCCATGCCTGAAGGCGCCGGCCCGATGGGCCCGATGGACGGCTCGCGCCACGGCGGCCAGATGCACGGCATGCACGGCAAAGGCCCCTACAGCCAGCTGGACCTGAGTCGCGAACAGCGCGAGCAGATCCGCAAGATCATGGGCGAGCAGATGCACGAGCGTAAGCAAGTGGTCGACAAGTACCTGGAAAAACTGTCGCCAGCCGACCAGAAAGCCATGAAAGACGAAATGGCCGCCAACCACAAGAAAGCCGAAGCCGACGTGCGTGCCCTGCTGAAACCGGATCAACAGAAGCAATTCGACGAGATCCAGAAGAAAAAGGCCGAGCGCCGCGCGGAATGGGCCGAGTTCAAGGCCTGGAAAGCGCAACAACCGCAAAAAGCGCAATAATGCGCTGACCCCGGACCCAACGGCTAAACACCGTTGGGTCTGGTGCTACTCGGTTTAATTGTAGGAGCTGGCTTGCCAGCGAAAGCGGTGTGTCAGTAGATACATGTATTAGCTGTTACGCCGCCTTCGCTGGCAAGCCAGCTCCTACATTGGCTTTGTGTTTGTTCGAGGATTTTCTGTGCGCTCATTGTTCTGGCGTATCCTGGCCAGCTTCTGGCTGGCCATCGCCCTGGTGGCGGGGCTGTCCATTCTGCTCGGGCACATGCTTAATCAGGACGCGTGGATTCTCAGCCGCCATCCGGGTCTCAACACCCTGCCCGAACAGTGGACGCACACCTACGAAGCCCAGGGAGAGGAAGCGGCCCAGGATATTCTGGAACAGCGCAAGCGCCAGTATCACATCGACGTTCAGGTGCTCAACGAGAGCGGCGATCCGGTGGTGCGCGGCACCTTCCCCCGCCGTGCGGCAGCCTTTGAAGCGCGGCAGAACAACGACGATCGCCGCCTGCCGTGGCGCCGTCTGACCGCTGAATACACCAGTGAAAAAACCGGTGACACCTACCTGCTGATCTATCGGATCCCGCACCCGGAATTGGACGCCTGGCACCGCGAAAGCCTGCTCTGGCCGTTGAGTGCATTAGGTATTGCGCTGGTGGTGCTGACCCTGTTCAGTCTGCTGGTGACCTTCTCTATCACTCGGCCGCTCAGCCGCCTGCGCGGTGCCGTGCATGACCTGGGGCAAACCACCTATCAACAGAACAGCCTGGTAAAACTGGCCAACCGGCGCGATGAGTTCGGCGTGCTCGCCAACGATTTCAACCGCATGGGCGCCCGCCTGCAAAGTCTGATCGGCAGTCAGCGGCAACTGTTGCGCGATGTGTCCCACGAGCTGCGTTCGCCCCTCGCCCGACTGCGCATTGCGCTGGCGCTGGCCGAAAGGGCCAACCCCGAGGAACGGGAAAAACTCTGGCCACGCCTGACCCGTGAATGCGACCGGCTGGAAGCGCTGATCAGCGAAATCCTGGTGCTGGCGCGGGTCGATGCCGACAACGCCAGCGCCGAAGAGGTGGACCTCAATGCCCTGCTCAGCACCCTGCAAAAAGATGCCCAGCTCGGTTCGCCGGAACAGAACGTGCGCCTTGAGGCCGAGCCGCAACTGAACCTCAAAGGTTGGCCGACCATGATCGAGCGCGCGGTGGACAACCTGCTGCGCAACGCCCAGCGCTTCAACCCCGTAGGGCAATCGATCGAAATGCTGGCGTCACGCCAGGGTGAGCGAATTGTCGTCAGTGTGCGCGACCATGGGCCCGGTGTGGAGGCCGAGCATTTGAGCCAGTTGGGTGAACCCTTCTATCGGGCACCGGGACAGACTGCGGCGGGGCATGGCCTGGGGCTGGCGATTGCCCGTCGTGCGGCAGAACGCCATGGCGGGAGCCTGGTGCTGGCCAATCATCCGCAGGGTGGGTTTATCGCCAGCCTCGATTTGCCGTTGGTGCCCGGCGCCGTAGTCCAGCCGTAATCCCTGTGGGAGCGAGCCTGCTCGCGAAAGCTCCGGTTCAGTCAACATATCCATTGAACATTAAATCGCCTTCGCGAGCAGGCTCGCTCCCACAGTTGATCGGTGTGGTCAGGACTTGCCCGGCCAGGCGCTGACAAATTCGGCCAGATCGACCTTCTCCGCCACCCGCGGCTCTTTCTGCGGGGTGCCCAGGTAAAGAAACGCTATCACCTCTTCCCCTTCCGCCAGGCCCAACCCTTTGGCCACATGCGGCGCATACGCCAGCTCACCGGTGCGCCATACCGCGCCAATCCCTTGCGCATAGGCCGCCAGCAAAATCCCGTGCGCCGCGCAACCCGCCGCGAGCAACTGTTCGGACTTCGGATATTTGACGTGGTCCTGCAAACGGGCGATCACCACGACCACCAGCGGCGCACGCAGCGGGCCGTTGCGCGCCTTGTCCAGCGCAGCTTCGGACACTTCGCTGTCCTGCAGCCTCGCCGCCTCGGCCAGCAACTCGCCCATCTGCTCGCGCGCGGCGCCTTCGACGGTCAGGAAACGCCAAGGCTGCAGGTGGCCATGGTCCGGTGCCCGCATCGCAGCGGCAAACAGCACTTCACGCTGCTCCGTGGTGGGTGCCGGTTCAAGCAGTCGTGGAACGGAAACACGGTTGAGCAACGCGTCGAGAGCCTGCATCGGCCACCTCCTGAAAAAATGTTTGGCTATTCTAGCTGCAAGTGCGCAGACCCTGCCGGTTTACATGCCCTGCGCCGCAGGTAGAATGGCGCCCTTCCCTATTTCAGCCCGAGCGGACTTCATGGCGTTGCCGACCTTACGGACCATTGGTTTCATCATCGGCATCTTCCTGATCACGCTGGCCGTTGCCATGGTCGTGCCCATGGCCACGCTGCTGATCTTCGAGCGCACCGGCGACCTGCCGTCGTTCCTCTGGGCGAGCATGATCACCTTTGTCGCAGGTCTGGCCCTGGTCATCCCCGGGCGTCCCGAACATGTGCACCTGCGCCCCCGGGACATGTACCTGCTGACTGTCAGCAGCTGGCTGGTGGTGTGCATTTTCGCCGCGCTGCCGTTTCTGCTGACGCAACATATCAGCTACACCGACTCGTTCTTCGAAAGCATGTCCGGCATTACCGCCACCGGAGCGACGGTGCTCAACCGCCTGGATGACATGTCCCCCGGTATCCTGATGTGGCGCTCGTTGCTGCACTGGATCGGCGGCATCGGGTTTATCGGCATGGCGGTAGCGATCCTGCCACTGCTGCGCATCGGTGGCATGCGCCTGTTCCAGACCGAGTCGTCGGACCGTTCCGAGAAGGTCATGCCCCGCTCGCACATGGTGGCGCGCCTGATCGTAGCGGCCTACGTCGGCATCACCATTTTCGGCAGCCTGGCGTTCTGGTGGGCCGGGATGAGCCCGTTCGATGCGATCAACCACGCGATGTCGGCGATTTCCACCGGCGGATTCTCCACCTCCGACCAGTCCCTGGCCAAATGGACGCAACCGGCGGTGCATTGGGTAGCCATCGTCATCATGATTCTCGGCAGCCTGCCGTTCACCCTGTACGTGGCGACCTTGCGCGGTAATCGCCAGGCCCTGATCAGGGATCAGCAGGTGCAAGGCTTGCTCGGCATGTTGCTGGTGACCTGGCTGGTGCTCGGCACCTGGTACTGGTGGACCACCCAGCTGCATTGGCTCGATGCGCTGCGGCATGTGGCGCTGAACGTGACCTCGGTGGTGACGACGACAGGCTTCGCGCTTGGGGACTACAGCCTGTGGGGAAATTTCTCGCTGATGCTGTTCTTCTATTTGGGCTTTGTCGGTGGCTGCTCGGGTTCGACCGCTGGCGGGATCAAGATTTTCCGTTTCCAGGTCGCCTATATCCTGCTCAAGGCCAACCTTAACCAATTGATTCACCCGCGTGCGGTGATCAAGCAGAAGTACAACGGTCACCGCCTCGACGAAGAGATCGTGCGCTCGATCCTGACCTTTTCGTTCTTCTTCGCCATCACCATCTGCGTGATCGCCCTGCTGCTGTCGCTGCTCGGCGTGGACTGGATGACCGCCCTCACCGGCGCGGCCAGTACCGTGTCCGGTGTCGGTCCGGGGCTGGGCGAGACCATCGGCCCGGCAGGTAACTTCGCCTCCCTGCCGGACGCCGCCAAATGGATTCTGTCGGTCGGCATGTTGCTTGGCCGACTGGAGATCATTACGGTATTTGTCCTGTGCATACCGGCGTTCTGGCGTCATTGACCGGGGTCGGCGTTTCCATCAGCCGCACCCGGTACTCGCCGGGGGTGGCATCGAACCAGCGTCGAAAAGCGCGGAAGAAGTTGCTCGGATCGGCGAACCCCAACAGGTAGGCAATCTCCAGCAGGGTCATGCCCGGTTGCGCCAGATACTGCTCCGCCAGTTCGCGCCGGGTGTCGTCCAACAGCGTCTGAAAACTCGTGCCCTCTTCCTGCAGGCGGCGCTGCAAGGTCCGTTGGGACAGGTGCAGCGTCTGCGCCACGGTATCGCGCTTGGGTTCGCCCTGGGGCAGCAACCGGCATAACACCTGCCGCGCCTTGTGGGTCACCCGGCTTTCCGAGAACCGCGCCAGGTATTCGCCGGCAAACCGGTCATGCAGCAGCGCCATCGCCTCGTTGGCGGTCGGCAGAGGCGCTTCCATATCGGCGCGCTCGAAGATCAAGGCGTCATAGGGCGCGCTGAACTCCATCGGCGCGTGGAAGGCCTGTTTATAGGGTGCGAGATCGATGGGCTCATTGCCCTGCAACAGCACCTTGCGCGGCTGCAGGACTCGCCCGGTCAACCAGCCACACAGCGCCAGGGCACAGGCCAATGAAGCTTCGGCGCTCTGCCGGGTGGGTGGCAGATGGTCGCCATGGACCGTCAGAATCAGCGCGTACCCCTCATCCAGCAACCGGAAACTCAGGTCGGCGCTTTCGGCGATGATCCGCTGATAACGCACCAGCCGCCGAAAACCTTCGGCCAGGGTCTGGCTGGACATCAGCGCATAGCCCGCCACATGAAAGGAGGCCGGCCGCACCACCTTGCCCATGTTCAGGCCAATCGCCGGGTTGCCGGACATCTCGACCGCACGCTGCCACAGGCGTGTCATGGAATCTTGCGGGAAGCGCGCGTCCGGATCATCCAGCGCCGCGTAGTCGAGTCCCAGTTGTTTGAACAGCACCCGGCAATCCAGGCCGTCCATTTCCAGTGCCTTGACAATTCCCATTGCCCAGCTTGCAGATGTCGTTCTTTCGCTCATGGCGTTTTCTTAAATGATGAGCCGCATGCTACGGCGACCGGTTTTCGAAGGATACTAAAGTGGCGCCCATTGTCAGTGGCTGATGCCATTGTTCACTCTAGACTTAAATAAGCTACCCGCAGCACAACTTGCAGTCAGAACAATAACCACCGAGATCGCAGTCGTGGAAAACGTCCGACGATTCAACAGTTTCGCTGAGTTTTACCCGTATTACCTCAGCGAACACAGCAACAGGACCTGCCGACGACTGCACTTTATCGGCACGACGCTGGTGATCTTCATCCTGGCCCTGACCCTCGTCAAAGGCACCTGGCTGATGTTGCCGGCCTTGCCGCTGGCGGGTTACAGCTTCGCCTGGATCGGGCATTTCTTCTTCGAAAAAAACCGCCCTGCGACCTTCCAGCACCCGCTTTACAGCCTGCTCGGCGACTTCGTCATGTACCGGGATATGATCCTGGGTCGCGTGCCGTTCTAGGGACAATCGGTCAACAGAGGACAGTCGATGAATGCCAATGCCCGTTTCACCCACATGAAGGACGGCACGCAGGAAGACTGGGCGATCATCGCCGCCGACTTCAGTGCCTACGCCCGACAACTGCCGACGCGGATTGCGGCGCACCTGACATTGCTGGAGGGTGATTTCGGCGGCTTCCCGGTGGATCGCCTGACCCACTCCCTGCAAACCGCCACCCGCGCCTGGCGCGATGGTCGCGACGAAGAGTACGTGGTCTGTGCCCTGCTTCACGACATCGGCGACACCCTGGGTTCCTACAACCACCCGGACATCGCCGCGGCGATCCTCAAGCCATTCGTCAGCGCCGAGAATCTGTGGATGGTGGAGAAACACGGGATTTTCCAGGGGTATTACTTCTTCCATCACCTGGGCATGGATCGGCATTTGCGCGAGCAGTTCAGCGGGCATCCGCAGTATCAGGCGACGATCGAATTCTGCGCCAGATATGATGCGGCGGCGTTCGATCCGGCGTACGACACGCTGCCGTTGAGTTTTTTCCAACCGATGATGGAGCGGTTGTTTGCGCAGCCGAAGAATTCGATTTACAAGGCGGCGATGGCAGAGCGTTCGCCGGCCTGAAAGATCGCCACAAAAGCCGAACCTATGCAGGCTCCGCGACTTTCAAAACCTTCAATTTCGCCTCCCGCGCCTGGGCATCCGCCAACCGATACAACTCGATCGAGCCATCCCAATGCTCGATCAATGCCGTACACGACTCCACCCAGTCCCCGCAATTGAGGTAATCCACCTCGCCCACCTTGCGAATCTCGGCATGGTGAATGTGCCCGCACACCACGCCATGCAGTCCGCGTTTGACGCATTCGTGGGCAATGGCTTCTTCGAAATCGCTGATGAAGCTGACCGCGGTCTTCACCTTGTGCTTGAGATATGCCGACAACGACCAGTAGCCATAGCCATAACGGGCGCGCCAATGATTGAGCCAGCGGTTGAGGGTCAGGGTGAATTCGTAGGCCGAGTCGCCGAGAAAGGCCAGCCAGCGGTGGTACCGGGTGATCACGTCGAACTGGTCGCCATGGATCACCAGCAAATGACGGCCGTCGGCAGTGACGTGCACGGCTTCGTCCACCAACTGGATGTTGCCCAGGATCAGCTTCGAGTAACGGCGCAGGAACTCGTCATGGTTGCCGGTGACGTAGATCACTTCGGTGCCGCGCTTGCTCATGGTCAACAACCGGCGAATCACATTGGTGTGCGCCTGGGGCCAATACATGCCGCCACGCAGTTTCCAGCCGTCGATGATGTCGCCGACCAGGTAGACCTTGTCCGCATGGTAGCCCTTGAGAAACTGCGACAGGTGTTCGGCCTGGCAATCCCGGGTGCCCAGGTGCACATAGGAAATCCACAAGGTCCGCACACGTTGCTTGCGACTGGGTTTGGCGAACTCGGCGCTGGTCATGGGCAACCCTCTGCGATTGATTGGGCAAGCTTGCGCCGGCCGGATTAATGGCCCATGACAGTGACAAGTCAGTCCCGTGACAACGCTCGCGTACGCCCTCGGTGTAGACTGGCAGCCTTATTCGGGAGACCTGCGATGAGACCGATCCTCACGCTACGCCAGTACAGCGACGAGCTGATCGTCCACAGCCACGACCACGCGCAACTGGTGTTCGGGCTGTCCGGCGCGCTGGATTTCGAGGTCGACGGGCATGGCAGCCAGGTGGTCCGGCAGAGTTTCGTGGTGGTGCCGTCCGGTTTTCACCATGCCTGTGGCAGCGCCAATGGCAGCCGTTGCCTGGTGCTGGATGTGCCAGGCGACGAGTGGGTCGTGCAGTCACTGGGCGATCACGCGCAAGCCAGCCGGCGTTTGCTCGACAACGCCGGGCGCCTGCCGCTGGATGCCGGGCAAAGCCAACTGGTGAACTGGCTGGCGGCCAGCCAGGTCAGTGACCCAGTGATCGCGCAACAGGGTGCCGTGCTGTTGCTGGCCAGCCTGAACAATGCCCAGCCGCAGGTCGTGGGCGGTCGGCGTCTGCCCTATGCAGCGCTGAATGCACACATTGATCAGTATGCTGCCTACCCGCTGCAAGTCGCCGACCTGGCGCGTATCGCCGGATTGTCCAGCGCCCGGCTGCATGCGCGGTTCGTTGCCGAATGCGGGCAGACCCCGATGGACTATATCCGCAGCCGGCGATTGCACATGGCCGTGGGCATGCTGCGGGATTCGGCGTTGCCCATCGGCGAGATTGCCAGTCGGGTCGGCTACAGCTCCCAAAGTGCCTTCGCGGCCGCGGTGCTGCGCGAATTTGGCGCCTCGCCGGGCAAATTGCGGCGCGAGGCTGGCGACAAAACACGATAGTTTGCCGACAGACACGGCGGCCTTCACACGCTTAAATGGGGCTCGATACGTTCATCAAGGATTGCAATGACTCCCCGTACCGCCCTTGGCGCCCTGCATATCGGCGCACTGATGTTTGGCCTGACCGGTGTGTTCGGCAAACTCGCCGCCGCCTCCCCCGCCGTCATCGTTTTCGGGCGTGCCGCATTTGCCGTGCTGGCGTTGGCGTTTTTTGCGCGGTTCGCCAGCCCTACGCGCTGGCAGAAGCTCGAGGCCGTGGACTGGCGCCGGTTGTTGCTCAGCGGCTTGCTGCTCGCCGGGCATTGGGTCAGCTTTTTCATTGCAGTGAAGGTCGCCGGCGTGGCGATCGCCACCCTGGGCTTTGCCAGTTTCCCGGCGTTTACCGTGATCCTCGAAGGGCTGTTCTTCCGCGAGCGAATTCGCGCCAACGAAATCCTGCTGGTGGTGCTGGTGAGTGTCGGGTTGGTGCTGGTCACGCCGGACTTCGACCTGGCCAGTGGCGCCACCACCGGCCTGCTGTGGGCGGTGGCTTCCGGCTTGCTGTTCGCCCTGCTGTCGTTGACCAACCGCGCCAGCTCCGCACGCATCCCGCCGGTGCAGGCGGCGTTGTGTCAGAACGTGGTGGTCGCGCTGTGTCTGTTGCCGGCGGCGGCACCGCAGTTGAGTGAAGTGCGCGCCCTCGACTGGCTGTGGATCGGTCTGCTCGGAGTGTTCTGCACCGGCGTCGCTCACAGCTTGTTCGTCGCCAGCCTGGCAGTGATCAAGGCGCGAACCGCCGCGGTGGTGTTCGCCCTGGAGCCGGTTTACGGGATCACCATGGCCTGGCTGCTGTTCGATGAAAACCCGACGCTGCGCATGCTGTTCGGCGGTGCGTTGATCATCGTTGCGATTGTGGTGTCCAGCCGGCTCGCTGGCGGTTCAAGCAAAAAGACCGTTGCGGCACAAGCCCCGTCTCACTGAGTCCGGTCGTTGTGCCCCAGGTCGCGGTCCGGATCGATCCGGTCGCGGACCCGCTGCTTGAGCACCTTGGCCTCGGGGAAACCGCCGTCGGTCTTGCGCTCCCAGATTTGCACCTCGTCACAAAAAATGTGAAAGACCCCGCCGGTGCCGGGCACCAGGGACACTTTGCCCAGGTCGTCGCCAAAGGTACTGAGCAGTTCCTGCGCCAGCCAGGCCGCACGCAACAGCCATTGGCATTGCGTGCAATAGGTGATGACGATTTCCGGTTTTAGCGCGGTCATGATGGGCAGGATTCCTGAGCCAGGGGGCGTCGCTATCATAGCCGGCTTTTTCGTTTGATCTTCAACGGATGCCGGCCAACAAACTCCGGGCGGTCTGTTTGAGTGGCTCGTCGCCGTCCTTGAGCAGCTCGTTGAGCAGTTCGATGGCGCTGTCCAGGTCGCCGTCATCGATGCAGGTCTGGGCCTGTTCCAGTTTGCCTGCATGGCTCGGTCCGGATGGATCAAGATCCTCGGCACTCAACGGTTCAAGCTCCAACGACAAGCCGGCATCGGCGAATTCGTCGAGAAAGTCGTCATCCAGAGGCTGCGCATCAGGTTCGGCCACCCACTCGAACGCGTGTTCGTCCAGCGCCGACTGGTCAGGCATTTCGAACACATCGGGCATGACGTGCAGATTCGAGGTGAATTCCGGCTCGTGGGTGCGTGACGCCTCCTTCGGGGAATCGGCGGGGAGCGGTGCATGGTCGAAGGGGCTGATCAGGTCCCAGTTCGAATCCATCGACAGGTCATCCAGGTTCAACTGGAACTCATCGCTGGCGGCGGCTGCCGGGGGCTGCGCAACCGCGGGCGGTGTGATGGTGGGTGCAATGGTCGAGGCGGCGACAGTGCCCAGTTTCGGATAACGCTCACGAATCTCCTGAAGCTTCTGCGGGTCGAAACCTGCGTCACGCAGGCTGTTTTCCTGGGCTTCATAGGCGGACACGTCACCCTGCCTGCCCAGAACTTCCAGCAGCTGCACGGCCAGATCGGTGCGATTCGGTTCCTTGAACAACGCCTCTCGCAACAAGCCGGCCGCTTCGGAAAAACGGCCATAGGCCAGATAAATGCCGACCCCTTCGAGCACATCGCCCGCCGACGACTCTTCGCCCTGGCCGGAGGCCGGAGCAGGCGCTTGCGCTTCCCGGTTCAGCACCGGCTCATGCTGCGACGGCACAACGGCTAACGGCTCAGGGACGGCCTGAACCTGCTGTCGCCGACGGCGAACGAACAATCCGAGCAACGTCAGGGCCACCAGCAACAGCACTCCGTAGATGAGCGGCCAGTGAGTCATCTCGATTTTTTCAACAACAACCGGCGCTGGCGCCGCGACGTCTGGTGCAACTGGCGCCACCGAGGCCTGTGTGACTTGCGCCAGTTGAGTCTGCAACTCGGTGACCTGTTTTTTCTGGCCGGCAATGTGCTCGTTCTGAGCCTGCAATTTTGCATTCAGCTCATCGATCGTGGTTTGCAACGCCTGGTTCTTCAGGACGCTGATGGCCAGTTGCTCGGCAACAGGATCAGTGACAGGCGCAGCAGCAGGTTGCTCGACGGGCGGGGTGGTTGGCTTTTTGCTCTTCACCGCAGGTGGCACTGCAACGGCCGGCTCGACGCTGGGGAAGGCGGACGATGACGTGCTGGCAACCGGTTCGTCAGCCACCGGCACAATCCCCGGCGAGCCCGGCGGGTCGATCAATACCGTGTATTCGCGCAGCACGCGTCCGTTGGGCTGATTGAGCTGCACAAGGAAATTGAGGAAGGGCTCATTGACCGGCTTGTTGGAGCTCACCCGGATCAGCCGGCGGTCGCCACGCAGGATCGGCGTGAACCTCAGATCGTTGAGGAAGAACACCCGATCCACGCCGGCACGATTGAATTCTTCTGCCGTCGCCAGGCCGACCGACAACTCGCCCTCCGCAAGGTCCGCGGCGTCCATCAGGGCGATGTCGGCACGCAGCGGCTGATTCAGCGCCGAATGCAGGGTGATTTCGCCCAAGCCCAGCGCGGGCGCCAATGCCGACCAGGAAACAGCACCACCGACCAGCAGCAGCCTGGCGCAACACCGCAATACCACGTGCAAACTCTCGAGCATGAGCATCCCTTGGATAACCGGAACCAACCTTGTACGTGTTCGCACATCCGGTACGAACACGATATTGCCGACTAGTTCTTTATAGTCTGCCCAACGGGGTATCTCAAAAGTCCGGCACGCGGTGATGCCTCAAGACTTTTCCAGGTTGGCCAGTATGTGTCCGTGGACCCGCATGCAGATTTTCAGATCCGCTTCATCAACGCCTTCGAACAGCTCGTGACGCAACTGGGTGGCAATTGTTTCAATTTGTTCGATCAGGGGCCGGGCCGGGGCACAGAGGACGATTTTCTTTGCCCGACGGTCTTCCAGCACCGATTGACGTTGCACCAGCCCCTGGCTTTCCAGGCTGTCGAGCAACCGGGCCAGGGTCGGCCCTTCTACGCCGACGCTTTGCGCCAGTTCGCGCTGGGTGGGTGCATCGTCGAAACGTGCCAGGTGCAGCAGTACCAGCCAGCGTGCCTGGGACAGTCCGAGGCCGGCCAGGCGGCGGTCCAGTTCGGCACGCCAGCCGCGGGACATCTGCGCCAGTTGCATGCCAAAACGGTGTTGATCGGTGAACGGCATAAAACACTCATGATTAGGCTGAAATAGAGAAATACTAATAATTAGTCAGCTAAGCATGACCTTTGGCTATAGGCAAGGGTTGCCATTTAGTGAATCGTTACATCTGTATACCAAGTCATTCAGATTTCAAATTCCGACTGCAGAGCGGCACGAACGCAGTACAAGACACCTTCCGGCACTCGCCCGGCGAACAGCGCGGCAATCTCCGACACGGGTGGCAATTCACCTTCGCCGTCAAGGAACGCGTCCTGGACTTCACCCATCAAGTCTTCTGGCAGATCCAGCGCCTGCTCCAGCGACAACTGTTGCTTGCCAATCGCTTCGGCGAGCATGGTGTAGACATTCTTTTCCGAGCATTGCAGTTGACCGGCAATCTGCAGCGGAGTCATGCCGGCCCGCGCCAGGGTGATCAGCTCATGGCGCACGTCGGCCACCACTTTCGGCGCCTCGACCTGGCCGCCAAGCACTTCTAGGAAGGACTGGCCATAACGCTCCAGTTTGCGTGCGCCGACGCCACTGACCGTGGCCATCTCCGCCAGCGACGTGGGCTGGCTGCGCAGCATTTCCAGCAGCGTCGAATCGGGGAAGATGACGTACGGCGGCACACCATGCTCTTCGGCGAGTTTGCGACGCAGGGCGCGCAAGGCTTCCCACTGTTCGCGTTCTTCGCCGCGAACCAGCTGGCTCGCCTGGCTCTTGCTGCTTTTGGCAGTGGTTTGCGGCTTGAGGTCGCGGCGCAGTTCCAGGGTCACTTCACCCTTGAGCAATGGCCGGCAGCTGTCACTCAGGCGCAAGCCGCCGTAGCCTTCGAGGTCGATGTCGGCCAGGCCGCGGGCAACCAGCTGGCGGAACAGGGAGCGCCATTCACCTTCGGCCATCGCCTTGCCGACACCGTAGACCGACAGGTGCTGATGACCGATGCTGCGGATCTTTTCGTTGTCCTTGCCCAGCAGTACGTCCACCAGGTGCCCGACGCCATAGCGCTGGCCGGTGCGGTAGATCGCCGAGAGCGCCTGGCGGGCCGGCTCGGTGGCGTCCCAGGTCTGCACGCCGTCGACGCAGTTGTCGCAATGGCCGCAGGGTTCGGGCATGTCTTCGTCGAAATAAGCCAGCAGCGTCTGGCGGCGGCAGCGGGTTTCTTCGCAGAGCGAGAGCATCGCGTCGAGCTTGTGCTGCTCAAGACGTTTGTGGCGTTCGTCGCCCTCGGAGTTCTGCAACATCTGCTTGAGCATCACCACGTCTTGCAGGCCGTAGGCCATCCAGGCATCCGCCGGCAGTCCGTCACGGCCGCCGCGACCGGTTTCCTGGTAATACGCTTCAAGGGATTTGGGCAAATCGAGGTGAGCGACGAAGCGCACGTTGGGTTTATCGATGCCCATGCCGAATGCCACGGTGGCGACCATGATCAGGCCTTCCTCGTTGAGGAAGCGTTTCTGGTGGTGGGCCCGGGTATCGTTGGGCAGGCCGGCGTGATAGGGCAGCGCCGGGAACCCTTGTTCGCTGAGGAACACCGCGACTTCGTCGACCTTCTTGCGCGACAGGCAATAGACGATGCCGGCATCGCTGCGCCGTTCGGCCAGGAACGCGAGCAATTGCTTGCGCGGCTGCTCCTTGGGCACGATACGGTAGAAAATGTTCGGGCGATCGAAACTCGAGAGGAAACGCTCGGCGTCCTGCAGATGCAGGCGATCGACGATTTCTTCCCGGGTGCGCTTGTCGGCGGTCGCGGTCAGGGCGATGCGCGGGACATGCGGAAACAGCTCCGCCAGCTGGCCCAGTTGCAGGTATTCACGGCGGAAGTCGTGGCCCCACTGGGACACGCAATGCGCTTCATCGATGGCGAACAGGGCGATTTCAAGGCTTTGCAGGAACGCCAGCATGCGCGGCTGAACCAGGCGCTCGGGTGCCAGATACAGCATCTTCACTTCACCGCGCTTGATCCGGGCAGCCAGGTCCCGTTGCTGCTCGGCGCTCAGTGTGGAATTGAGTGCAGCCGCGGCGACACCCAGTTCTTCAAGGGTCGCGACCTGATCGTCCATCAGTGCGATCAGCGGCGAGACCACCACCGCCAGGCCTTCGCGCAGCAGTGCCGGCACCTGGAAGCACAGGGACTTGCCGCCGCCGGTAGGCATCAGCACCAGGGCGTCGCCGCCGCTGGCCACGCGCTCAATGATTGCACCCTGGCGGCCACGGAAACTGTCGTAGCCGAAGATGTCCTTGAGGACGCGTTGAGCCTGTTCGAGCATAAAAACTCCAGAAATCACCAAAAACATCCCTGCAAGACTGGTTCAGAACCACGCAGGCTGCACTGACGAATAGTAAGTGCGCATTGCATGACGCTTCACATCTCAGCCGTGGCGCCAGCAGGGCATCACAAAACGCGCGAGTATACCCGACGCCCGTCCGCCACAGGGTGCCGCTGAGAAGACACACGCAAGCCAATGCCGATCTCCTGTAGGAGCTGGCTTGCCAGCGAAGGCGGCCTCGAGTCTTGCAGTGCTCATGAAAACGCCTTCGCTGGCAAGCCAGCTCCTACAGGGTTCGGCGTTCCACAACCCATCGGTACACAGGGTTCGGCGTTTTCCACCCTGCAGGAGCAGTGTGTCGGGGGGCAAATATGCCGCGCGGCTGGCCTGACTGCTCAAGAAGGCCTAGAATTCCCGCATCTGTTTAATTCCCCAAGGTAGCCCTTTAATGTCCTTCGCTGAGCAACTAACCCGCCTGCAAGTCTTCCTCGACGCCGACGAACTGCATGACGAGGCGCTGGACTACGTGGCCGCCCACGGCTACCTCACTGCGCTGTCGATCTGTTCCGAAAGCGTTCCCGACCGTGAATGGATCGACGCGCTCTTCGCCGAAGAGCCGCATTACGCCGACGACACCGAGCGTGAAGCGATCGAAACCACCCTGCTGGCCCTCAAGGCTCACATCGCTCGCCAACTGGCGTCCGATGAAGAGTTCGAGCTGCCCTGCGACCTGGACCTGGGCGAAGAGCCGGATGATTCCGACCTGCGCGGCTGGTGCATCGGTTTCATGGAAGGCGTGTTCCTGCGCGAAGCGGCCTGGTTCGAAACCGCCGAAGACGAAGTCAGCGAAATGCTGCTGCCGATCATGGTCGGTTCGGGTCTGTTCGACGAACAGCCTGAGTTCGAAGACATCGCCAAAGACGCCAACCTGATGGACGACATGATCGTGCAGATCCCGGAAGCCCTGACCGCGCTGTACCTGCTGTGCCAGGCGCCAGACGAAAAACCGGCGATCCTCAAGCCACGTCACCACTAAGGTTCTGCCTATGGACAACCCCATAGGCAACCGCTCCTTGATGTTGCGTTACGTGCTGCTGGCCATCGGCTGGCTGAGCGTAGCGCTGGGGGTGATCGGGATTTTCCTGCCGGTATTGCCCACCACGCCCTTCCTGCTGCTGGCGGCGGCCTGTTTCGCCCGCAGTTCCCCGCGCTTCTACCATTGGCTGGTGGAGCACCCGCGGCTTGGGCCCTGGATTCGCAACTACCTCGACGGCAATGGCATCCCGCTCAAGGGCAAGGTATATGCCATCGGATTGATGTGGGCGAGCATCCTGCTCTCCTGCTACCTGGTGCCCCTGCCTTGGGCTCGCGCGTTCATGCTGACCAGTGCGGTGCTGGTGACGGTGTATATCCTCCGGCAGAAAACCTTGCACAAGTCTTGAGCCTCAAGCGATCTTTGCGCTCCACACCGACGATCTGCCCGCCTGCGCCGAAAACACCACCTAGACTTCTCCCATCTGCACACGAGCAGCCCGACATGCCTCGTCGCCGGCGTAGTCCAGGATGGTCAAGGTTCCGGCTTCGGCTCGGCGGATGGTTGCTGCTGGGCAGTTTTCTGTTGGCCGGACCGGGCAGCATCCGGGCCGATCGCGATTTTGCGCTGATCCTGCAAACCGCCGAAAAACGCTACGGGCCACTCGGCCCGGCTCAGGGGCGGATCGAGGCCTGGAGCCAGATGCTGCACGGCGAACGCGACGCACCCGTGCGCGAGCAACTGAACGCGGTCAATCACTTTTTCAACCAGCAACTGAGCTTTCAGAACGATACGCGCATCTGGCACCAGGCCGATTACTGGGCCTCGCCCGTCGAATCCCTGATCAAGGGTGCCGCCGACTGCGAGGACTATGCCCTGGCGAAGTATTTCAGCCTGCGTCACCTGGGCATTCCCAGCGAAAAACTGCGTATAACCTATGTCAAAGCCCTGAGCCGGAATCAAGCGCACATGGTGCTGACCTTCTACAGCAGCCCCACGGCCGATCCACTGGTCCTGGACAACCTGATTGGCGAAATCCGCCCCGCCTCCCAACGCCAGGACCTGTTGCCGGTATACGCTTTCAATGCCGAAGGCCTGTACTTGCCGGGAGCCAGCGGCGGCAAACCCAGCCGCGACCCGAAAAGCCTGTCGCGCTGGCAAGATGTGCTGAAAAAGATGCAAGCCGAAGGGTTCGCCATGGGCGGCGGCTAGTCGCCACAGCAAGGAGCGTGTTCATGTCACTGCGCAAACAATTGTTTCTCGCCATTTGCCTGTTCCTGCTGGTGGCGTTCAGCGGCAGTTTTTTTGTCAGCCTGGAAAGCTCCCGGGAACACATGCTCGGCCAGTTGCGCTCCCACGCCCAGGACACCGCCACGGCGCTGGGGTTATCGCTGACCGCGCAAATCAACGACCCGGCGATGACCCAGTTGATGGTCAGTTCGATTTTCGACAGCGGCTATTTCAGCAGCATCCGGATCATCGACATCGAGAATGAGCAGGTGCTGGTCGAACGCAGCGCAGCGGCCTTGGCCGAGGACGTTCCCGGCTGGTTTGTCAGTCTGGTCAAGCTGCATCCACAGGGCGGCGACGCCCTGATCATGCGCGGCTGGGAACAGGTGGCGCGCGTTGAAGTGCTGAGCAATCCGCAGTTCGCCCTGGGCAGGCTCTGGGACAGCACACTGGGCAGCCTGATCTGGCTGTTGGTGTGCGGATTGCTCAGCGCCGTGTTCGGTGGCTGGTTGTTGCGGCGGCAATTTCGCCCGCTCGAGGCCATGGTCAGACAGGCCGAAGCCATCAGTAAACGCGAGTTCCTCAGCCTGCCGAGACTGCCGCGTACACCTGAACTGAAACGCGTGGTGCTGGCCATGAACCAGATGGTCGAGAAACTCAAGGCGCTGTTCACCGAAGAGGCCACCCGCAGTGAAAAACTGCGGGCGCAGTCCTATCAGGACAGTCTGACCGGCCTGGCCAACCGGCGCTTGCTGGATGAACAGTTGGCCGACCATTTGCTGGTCGGCGAGCAGAGCAGCGACGGCCATTTGCTGATGCTGCGGATCAACGATCTGGTCGGCCTCAACCAGCGCCTCGGTGGCCAGCGCACTGACGCCTTGATCAGCACCGTCGGTGAATTGCTGACGCATCTGACTCAGGTACCCGAGCGCCGTACCTGGCTGGCGGCGCGTAATCGCGGTGGCGAATTCAGCCTGCTGGCACCGGGCCTGGACAGTCAGGATGCCGGCCGCCTGGCTGCCGAAATCAGCGCGACCCTGGAAAACCTGCGCCTGACCGGTGCCAGCGATTGCACGCCGGTGGCGCATTTGGGAATGGTCGCCTTCCAGCCCGGCGAATCGGCCAGGGACGTGCTGCTGCGGCTGGATCAGGCGCTGACTGAAGCCCGGCACCACCCCGAGCGGCCGTGGAGACTGCTGAGCCACAGCGACATTGGGCCAAACCAGACTGATCACGACTGGCGAACCTGGATCGACGATGCCCTGACCGAAGGCAAGATGCAGCTGTATTTTCAACCGGTAGTGCAATGCGCCGACACCAGTGAAGTGCTGCATCACAAAGTCCTCGCGCGCCTGCTTGATCCCCGGGGCGAGGCGATTGCCGCCGGCCATTTCCTGCCGTGGATCGAACGTCTCGGCTGGTCGGCGCGGTTCGACCTGGCCATGCTCGAAGCCACCCTCGACTACCTGCTGGTCAACCGTTGGCCCCTGGCGTTGAGCCTGTCCGGCAGTACCCTGCGCGATCAGGCGCACCTGCACAAGATCCTGGAAATGCTCGAGTCACTGCCTGAACTCGCCCCGCTGCTGACCCTGGAAATCGACGAACGCCAACTGCCTCCTCCAGAGCAATTGCAGCGTCTGAGCCATGGTTTGCTCAACACCGGCTACCGCATCGGCCTGCAGCATTTTGGTGGCAGCTTCAGCCAGATCGGCAACCTCACGCAACTGGGGCTGGCTTACCTGAAGATCGATGGGGCCTACATTCGGGGCATCGATGAGCAGCAAGACAAGCGGCTGTTCATCGAGGCGATTTATCGGGCGACGAACAGCATCGATTTGCCGCTGATTGCGGAAATGGTCGAGAGCAAGGGCGAGCTGGAAGTGATCAGGGCGTTGGGGGTGTTTGGTGTAATGGGACGGTTGATCGGGCCGCCGGAGCCGATGTGAGGCCAACCCACCTCCCACCAGACAACAAAAAACCGCCACCCCTTTAACCGGAGATGGCGGTTTTTTCGTTTCAGATCAGACCGTATCCACCTTCAACGAATGATCGTTCAACATCCCGTTGATAATGGTCGCCGTATCGTGCCCCCCCGCAACCACCCCGCCCGCCCCTGGCGTGACGCCGTAATGGCTGGCCAGGTCGACCCCTGCCAGGTCGATGGTCTGGTTCGGCGTGGCGCCGGCCATGGCGCTGACGTCGATGCGGGTGACCAGCGAGTCGCCGCTACCGCTGATTTTGAAGTGCAGGTAGTCATCCAGCGAGGCCGCGGTGCCGTTTTCCCCTTGCAGCAGTTGCGACAGATCAAGCTTGTCGGTGCCTGGCGTGAAGTCGGTGACCACGTCGTGGCCGCTGTTGCCCTTGAGCCACTGGAAGGTGTCCGCGCCGGCGCCGCCGGTGAGGGTGTTGTTGCCCAAGCCGCCGACCAGGAAGTCATCGCCATCCCCGCCGTTGAGGATGTCGTTGCCCGATCCGCCGAACAACCGGTCATTGCCGGCCTCGCCATGCAAGGTGTTGTTGCCGCTGCGGACGGTCAGCACATCATTGCCGTCGCCGGCATTGATCAGGTTGTCACCGGCGCCCGCCACCAACACGTCATCGCCCGCGGTGCCGACAAGCGTGTGGCCCTCCTGATAACTGATGGTCACGGCCGCGCTGTCGCTGGCGCCATGGCTGTCACTGGCGGTGTAGGTGCCGTGGTAATCCGGGGTGACGTCATGGGCGCCGGAGTAATTGACGGTCATGGTCAACGTGTAGTGTTCCGAACCGTTGCCACCGTGTCCCGGGCCGTCGGGAATATTGGTGATGTGGATCCGGTAAGTGGCATCCGAAGTGGCGGTAATGGTCTGGCCATCGGCGATGGCAATGAAGGCGCCACCGTTGACGGAGTACTCCATGGCGATTTGGCCGGCCGCCAGGTTGTGGTCCAGGTTCAGGGTTTCACCCTGTTTGAGGTCGACGGTGATGCGGTCCTCATCGTTGGCATTGGCGTGGGTGACTTTGCCCAGGTAACCGCTGACGACGAGCACCGCGGTCATGGTGGCCGCATTCGCGGTAAAGGCGCTGCGTACGTTCGCCAACGTCTGGTTCGGCGCGCAATTCTGGCCGCCGGTGAAGTTGATCGCCCCGGTGCCGCTGAAATCCGCACCCTTGGCAATCCAACCGGTATTGAAGGTGGTCGGTGCTGCCGTCAGCGGATCACCATCGGGATCGGTATCGTTGGCCAGCAGTAATTCACCCGGCAGCACGACGCTGCCCGACAGCACGTTGGTAATGACGTGGTCGTCGACCGCCACCGGTGCCCCGTTTGGAATGACCTTGACCACCAGCGTCGAGCTGGCCAGGTCGCCGTCGTTGTCGCTGAGGGTGAAGCCGATGTTTTCGGTGAGCACCACCGCCGTGGTTTTCTGCGAGGTGTAGCTGTACTCGCCGGTGTCGAGGTTCACCAGCAGCGTGCCTTTGTTGTCGGTGACGATGCTCAGGGTGTTGTTGGCGGTGTTGAAGGTGCCGTGATTGGCGCCACCGCTGAAGTTCAGCGAACCCTGGTGGCCGTTGCCTTTGGGGTTATAGGTGTACGTCGTGCCATCCACCGTGATGGATTTGATGAAACCGCCATCGGCGCCGAATGATCCGCCTTCGCCCAGCAGCGAGCCGGTGACCGGTACGCCGACCACAGTGCCCGACAGTACCGAGTTGAGTTGACCGAGGTCTTTGACGATCACGGCATTGGTGTTGGTGCCGGTACTGCCGTCATAGGCCAGTGGATCGAGGCTGTCATTGCTGACGCCCTTGCCCAGGCCGATCGCGTAGTTCTTGATGTCATTGTCTTCAAGGAAAGCTTTCCAGGCCGCTTCATCCGACCTGCCGATAGACCCTTCGTTGGGTTTGCCGTCGGAGAAGAAGTAACCGATGTTCTGCGCCCCCGTCAGTTTGCCTTCGGTGTCGAACGCGGTTTTCGCCACGGCCACGGCCGCGTCGTAGTTGGTGTCCCCGCCCGCCCTCAGGCCCGCGATGATCGACTTGGCCGTCGCCACATCCACCCACACCGAGGTCTTGTCCGAGGCGTTGCTGCTGAAGGTGACAATCTGCACTTTCACGTCGCCCAGGTCGTCGTACTTGTCGAGCAAGGCGCAGATCGCCTGCTTGGCCAGCGCCAGCCGCGACAGGCCATTGACGCCGGAAGCGTCGGCCATGCTGCCGGACACGTCGATCACCAGCAGCAGGTTGGTGTCGACGTCCGCGGCGACGACCGAATGTTCGGCGGCGACGGCTTTGGGCACGTCATCGACGATGTTGACGTTGATCTGGCCCCACGCCCTGCTGCCGTCGCTATCGGTAGCCACCACATTGAAGTTCTCGGTGATGCTGTTGGCGCCGCGGGCATTCGGGTGGGTTTCGTTATCCACCAGGGTGTAGCTGTAATGGACCACGCCGGTGGCCGGGTTGTAACCGGTGATGGTCAGGGTGTTGCCCAAGCCAGTCACGATCGATTGTGGAAACCCTGCGGCCACGCCGCCGGTCACCACGGCGATACCGCCCACGGTCAGGGTTTGCAGACCGTCCAATGCGATGACGGTGAAGGTGCCGCTCTGGGTCAGGGCCGATTCATCGGGACAGGAGCCGTCGCAGAGGTTTTGCTCATAGACCGTCAGCTCCCCGCAATCGATGTCCAGGCCCTTGATGATGACCGGGTCATTGTTGTTGTGGACGTTCAGCACCAGGTTGGCGGTGCTGGTGTCGCCATCGGCATCGGTGAGGGTATAGGTAAAGGTTTCCGTGCCGTCGCCGCCACCGTGCAGGGCCTTGAAGTCGGCATCGCGGGGATTGAGGGTGTAGGTGTAGGTGCCGTCGGCATTGAGCACCAGGGTGCCGTAGGTACCGTTGAACGTGCCTGGGGTAATCGGGCCGCTGCCGTGACCGGTCGGCACATGGTCGGCGCCTTGCTCGTCGTTGTTCAGCACGTTGCCGTGGAGGTTCAGCCGGGCTTCCGAGGCCGTGCGGGCATGGCTGTCGTCCACGGCCTGGGGCAGGTCGTCGACGATGTTGACGTTGATCTGCCCCGAGGCGGAGCTGCCATCCGTGTCGGTGGCGACCACATTGAAGTCTTCGCTGATGCTGTTGGCACCGGTGGCGTTCGGATGGGTTTCGTTATCCAGCAGGGTGTAGCTGTAGCTGACGACGCCGGTGGCCGGGTCGTAGCCGGTGATGGTCAGGGTGTTGCCCAAGGCAGTCACGATCGATTGCGGGAAGCCGGCGGCGACCCCGCCGATCATGACGGCGATACCGCCCACGGTGAGGGTATACAGACCGTCCAGCGCGGTGACGCAGAAGCTGCCGCTTTGGGTCAGGGCGTCCGCATCGGGACAAGAGCCGTCGCAGAGGTTTTTCTCATAGACCGTCAGCTCGCCACACTCGATGTCCAGGCCTTTGATGATAACCGGATTATCCACAACGTCCGGAACCACCGGAATCACCGGAATCACCGGCACCGGCACCACCGGAACCACACCTGTACCGCCTGCACCGACCGCCCCGCCGTCGACATTGCCCGGACCATCGACCACATGCTCACGGGGCAACTCCACGATGCGATTGAAGCCCGCCGTGGCGAAACCAAGCGTGGGATCGACCCGGCCCGCCACTTCTTGCAGCATCACAAAACTGTGGCCGCCGCCCAACGCTTTGCCGGCATCACCATTACCGGGGCCGGCCGCCGTGGCTTCGCCGGTCTGCGTCGGGTCGGCCCCCGCCGCGATCGCTTTCAGCAATTGCTCGACGTCGGTCAGTTGCGCCTGACTCGGCGTCATCACCTCCGTGGTGTCCATATGGGGCACCTGGTGAGCGAGTAGCTGGGCGTCCATTTGCAAACTGCTGCCACGGCCGAGCGTCAGTTCCCGGCCATTCTGCAGATGCACCGCCACCGCCCCCTCGGTACCGGTGAACAGTAGCTCGCCGGCGAACAGCCGATCGCCCTCGATCAGGGCGCGTCGGAAGCCGTCGCTCGAGACCGCAAACACCTGGCCGATGACCTGACTGACGATACCGATGAGCTTAGCCATGTGCATTTCCTCCGCTGCCAACCATTGTCGGAACTCTGTGGTTGCGAAGAACGTGCTCATGGCTCAAGCAGGTCGCAGGTCGGATCGTCACTGGGCAGGGCTTACCTGAAGTAAGCCGCTGCCCTGGCGACAGACTCGCCATGCGTGCCACTCGCGAGCTACCTGTGCGGTCGGGATAAACCCTGTGCAATCAACGGCATCGGGGTCCACTTGCGCAACAGGTTGCCTGCGAGTGATGCGTAACGGTGGTGAAGCAGCAGAGTGACAAAAAACCGTCACCCTAAAACCGTCACGTTTCCCTCCCCTCCAGCACTTTCCCGCCCTATGTCGATAAATGGAATGAACTTTCCTCAAGCCCTGAGAAGCTCCCTAAAGCTCCTGAATCAAGGGCTTTCGTAGAGAACAATGTGCTGGATTTTTCAGAGTGCATAAGTTTTTTTTGGCATAAGCCTTATGAGAAATACTTCTCAGGTTGGCGCCAGAATGTTCTTAGCTCTGTTGTTACAAGCATGAAACGGTTTGACTAGAAAAATCGTCAAATAATTGGCGATTGATAAGCACCATCAAGGACTTCAGGGAGATGCTCCATGCGCGTTTTGACCCCTCTTTGCAGCGCGATTCTTCTGGCCATGGTTTGTACAAGCCAGGCGCAGGCGATGTCATTGACCGAAGCGATCCAGAGCACCATTGCGACTCACCCGGAGCTGGCGTCCCGGGTGGACAGTCGCCTTTCGGCCGATGAAGACGTGAAAGTCGCCAGAGGGGGCTTTTATCCATCGGTTGATCTGAACGCCGCCTACGGGCGCGGCTACAGCGATAACACCAACACCCGGGCGTTCGGCAATCATCACAAGGAAATCCTCACCTATACCCAGTCGGAACTGCGTCTGCGCCAGATGCTCTTCGACGGTTTCAATACCGCCAATGAAGTCGAGCGCACCAAAGGCGTAGTCAACTCCCGGGCCTATTACGCTCAGGGCACCGCCCAGGACCTGGCCCTGCGCACCATCGAGGTCTACCTCGAAGTGCTCAAGCGCCGCGAACTGGTGACCCTGGCCAAGAACAACCTGCAAGCCCACCTGCGGGTCAACGACCAGATCGGCCTGCGCACCCAGCGCGGTATCGGCAGCAACGCCGACGCCGATCAGTCCACGGCCCGCCGGGCGCTGGCGGAGAACAACCTCGACACCGCCGAGGTCGATCTGGCCGATGCCGAATCGAACTTCTTCGCCGTCGTGGGGCGCATGCCCGATGAGCTGGAAACGCTGCCGTCGATTCGCGGTGAATTGCCCGCCAGCCTGTCGGACGCCCAGCAGAGCATGGTGGATAACAACCCGTACCTGAAATCGGCCCAGGCCGATGTGCAATCGGCCGAGAGCCAGTACGAAGTCTCCAAGTCGCCGTTCTACCCGCGCTTCGATGCCGAAGCCGCGGTGGGCGCGAACAACAACGTGCAAGGCGAGGAAGGTCACGACAACGAATGGCGCGTCGGGATCGTGATGAACTACAACCTGTTCCGCGGCGGCAGCGACAAGGCCCGCCTGGCCGGCAACGCGCACCGGATCAATCAGGCGATGGACATCCGCAACAACGCCCTGCGCCAGCTCAACGAGAACATCCACCTGGCGTGGAACGCCATGGTCAACGCGAAGAAACAAACCCCGACCGCCCGCGAATACGCCGAGACCACCACCCGGGTTCGGGCTGCGTATCAGGACCAGTTCGGCCTCGGCCAACGGACCTTGCTCGATGTGCTCGACAGTGAAAACGAGCTGTACAACGCCAACCGGCGCTACACCGAAGTGCGCTACGTCGAGGAGTACTCGATGTACCGCGTGCTGGCGAACATGGGCCAGTTGCTGAGCAAACAGCGTGTGGTGCTGCCCGCCGATGCGATCGCCCAGGCCGAAGTGAAAAACGAAGCTCGCCTGCCTGAACTGAGATAGCGCAACGGGAGCGTCACTGTGACCAGCATGGAATCGGGCAACATCGGTGTCGATCCGCGGCTGAGCTTCGATGACCCGCTTCTGGACGGTCTGTTGATCCTCTGCAAACTCCACGGCGCGACGGTCAGTCGCGCCAGCCTGAGTGCCGGGCTGCCTTTGGCGCACCAGCGCCTGAGCCTGGACCTGCTGCCGCGCGCAGCAGCCCGGGCCAGTTTGCAGGCGCGGGTGCTGCGCCGTGAACTGGCGGATATTTCCGCCCTCAACCTCCCCGTGATGCTGATCCTCAACAACGGCCGCACCGCGATTCTACGGCGCTGGGGCGATGACGGCCGGTCGCTGATTCTGCCGAGCGAAGCCGACGGCGGTGAGCAATGGGTCAGCCGCGAAGAGCTGGCCGAGCACTACAGCGGCCAGGCCTTGTTCGCCCGACCGCGCCATGAACTCGAAGACTTGCGCTCGCCCCTGGTGCCACGCGTCGAAGCCTGGTTTCGCGATACGTTGAAGCTGTCGAAATGGCTGTACGGCGATGCGATCCTCGCGAGCTTCCTGATCAACCTGCTGGGGTTGATGGTGCCGCTGTTCGTGATGCAGACCTATGACCGCGTGGTGCCGAACCAGGCGACATCGACCTTGTGGGTGCTGTCCATCGGCCTGCTGATCGGCACCGGTTTCGAACTGGTGCTGCGGGTGGTGCGCGCACACTTGCTGGACACCGCCGGCAAGAAAACCGACGTGATCCTGTCGGCCACGCTGTTCGAGCGCATTACCGGCATGGCCATGAAAGCGCGGCCGGCGACCATCGGCGGTTTCGCCCAAAGCATCCATGACTTCCAGGGCCTGCGGGAATTCCTCACCGCCGTGACCCTGACCAGCCTGATCGACCTGCCCTTCGCCGTACTGATGCTGGTGGTGATCGGTCTGCTCGGCGGCTGGCTGGTGGTGATTCCACTGTGTGCGTTTCCGGTCACGATCATGTTCGCCATAGTGATTCAGGCCCGCCTGCGCGACACCGTGCAAAAAAGCCTGACCCTGGGGGCCGAACGCCAGGCCCTGCTGATCGAAACCCTCGGCGGCCTGGAAACGCTCAAGGCCTGCAGCGCCGAAAGCGAACGCCAGCACCAGTGGGAAAGCACCCACGGCGCCCTCACCCGCCTCGACAGCCATGCGCGCAATCTTTCGGCCCTGGCCACCAACGGCACCTTGTTCATCCAGCAGTTTTCCGGCATGGCGACCATTGTCGCCGGGGTCTACAGCATCATCGCCGGCAACCTCAGCGTCGGTGCGCTGGTGGCGACCTACATGCTCGGCAGCCGGGTGCTGGCGCCGCTGGGCCAGATCGCCGGGTTGATCACCCGCTACCAGCAAGCGCAACTGACCATGAAAAGCACCGACGCGCTGATGTCCCTGCCCCAGGAACGCGACGCCAGACAACGACCGCTGGAACGCACGCAACTGCAGGGAGCGCTGGATGTCATCGGTGTGACCTTCCACTACACCGGCCAGGGCGCGCCGGCGCTGGCCAATGTCAGCTTCAGCGTGAAACCCGGGGAGCGGATCGGCATCATCGGTCGCAGCGGTTCGGGCAAAAGCACCCTGGCGCGGCTGGTGATGGGGTTCTACGCACCTGCAGAAGGCCAACTGCTGCTGGACGGCCTGGACCTGCGGCAGCTGGACGTCGCCGACCTGCGCCAACAGATCGGTTATGTCGCCCATGACCTGCCCCTGCTGGCCGGCAGCCTGCGCGACAACCTGACCCTGGGCGCACGCTACATCAGCGATGCGCGGATGCTCGAAGTGGCGGAACTCACCGGCGTCACCGAGCTGGCGCGCCAACATCCGCAAGGGTTCGACCGGCCTGTAGGCGAACGTGGGCAACTGCTGTCCGGCGGCCAGCGCCAGGCGGTATTGCTGGCGCGCGCCTTGTTGCTCGACCCGCCGATCATGCTGCTCGACGAGCCCACCAGCGCCATGGACAACAGCAGCGAAGACGTCCTGCGGCAAAAACTCCACGGCTGGGTCCAGGGCAAGACCCTGCTGCTGGTCACCCACCGCACCTCGATGCTCAGCCTGGTGGATCGGCTGGTGGTGCTGGACAACGGGCGGATCGTCGCCGACGGTCCGAAAGAGGCGGTGATCGATGCACTGCGCAAGGGCCGCGTCGGCTCTGCGGCTGTCTAGGAGCTTGCCATGGCCCGTTCATCCTCCGACGCGTCGCCCTCCGATTCGGAGTCGCGCGGCTACTTCGGCAGTTTCAGCAAAAGCGCCGAAAGCGAGTTCATGCCGGAAACCGCCAGCGCTGCGTTGCAGGATTCCCCGCGCTGGTCGCGGATTACGGTGTGGCTGACCGCCGCGCTGATTATCACCGCCCTGGTCTGGGCCAAGTTCGCCGTGTTGCAGGAAGTCACCATGGGCGAAGGCAAGGCGATTCCGTCGAGCAAGATTCAGGTGATCCAGAACCTGGAGGGTGGCATCGTCACCGAAATCTTCGTCCGCGAAGGGCAAATGGTGAACAAGGGCGATACTTTGCTGCGCCTGGATGACACGCGTTTCCTGTCGAACAAGGGCGAAAGCGAGGCCGATCGCTATGCGCTGACCGCGCAGGTCGAACGGCTTTCGGCGGAAGCGGAAGGACGGCCGTTCAAACTGTCGCCGGAGGTCATCGCCAAGGCGCCGCAAGTGGCCGAGGACGAGCGTTCGCTACACGAACAACGGCTACGGCGGCTGGCCAGCGAACAACGCACCCTGTCGGAACAACTTCGGCAGAAAACCCAGGAACTGGCGGAGTTCCGCTCGAAACAGGGGCAATACAGTTCCAGCCTGGCACTGCTGCAACAAGAGATGAACATGTCCGCACCGCTGGTGGGCACCGGGGCGGTTTCGCCTGTGGAGATCCTGCGGCTCAAACGCAGCGCGGTAGAGATTCGCGGCTCGCTGAACGCCACGACCCTGGCGATTCCCCGGGCCGAGTCGGCGATCAACGAGATCAAGAGCAAGATCGATGAGTCGGAGCAATCCTTCCGCTCGGACGCGGCCAAGGAGCTGAACGAGAAGCGCACCGACCTGTCGAAAATCACCGCGTCGAGCATCGCCATCGACGACCGCGTGACCCGTACCACGGTGGTGTCGCCGGTGCATGGGATTATCAAGATGCTGAAGGTCAACACCATCGGCGGCGTGGTTCAGCCGGGCAGCGACATGGTGGAAATCGTGCCGCTGGAAGATAACCTGCTGATCGAAGCCAAGGTACGGCCCCAGGACGTGGCGTTCCTGCATCCGGGGCAGAAAGCCATGGTCAAGTTCAGTGCCTACGACTACACGATTTATGGGGGGTTGAGCGCGAAGCTGGAGTTGATCGGGGCGGACACGATTACCGATGACAAAGGCAACAGTTTTTATCTGATTCAGGTAAGGACCGATAAAAATCATTTGGGCGGGGATGTGAAGCCGCTGCTGATCATTCCGGGGATGGTGGCGACGGTGGATATCATTACCGGGCAGAAGAGTGTGCTGGATTATCTGCTGAAGCCGGTGCTGAAGGCGCGGACCGAGGCGATGCGGGAGCGGTAGTTTCTGGCCGGGATTTTAGGTGATTGTGCGGGCCTCTTCGCGGGCTTGCCCCCGAAGAGGCCCTCAAAACCAACGGTCATTTCGGCATGTGATTCTTTTGGTAGGTCTCCTCCCCCATCGCCGCAATCTGCCCCTCGATCAATGCTTCGAACGGCTTTAACAACGGTTCAAAACTGATGGGCGCTTCCAGCGTCTGCAACGCCTGCACTATCGCCTCCACCGTCGACAACGCCCCCGGCCCCGGTGCCTTGCGCAGCCGATACCGGGACACGCCACCCTCCGCCAGGGTTACTCTGGGCAGCGCCGCCAGCAACGGATTGAGGTGCAGCATCTTGCGCGCCTTGCGCCAGGTGCCATCCGGAACCACCAGCAGCAGCGGCTCCTCGGCTTCGGTGTATGCCTGCAACGGCTGCGCATCATCGGCAGGAAACAACAGCCGTGCCCGATAGCCCGGTTGATTCACCAACGCCGGCAAATCCTCGAACACCTCGCCCACGATCAGCTCGGCATTGTTCAAGCCCAACGCCGCCAGGCGCGCAGTGTTCAGCGCATGGTTCACTTCGCTCGGATGCTGAAGCAGCAACACCCGAGTGCGGCTATCGAGGCTCGGGATCAGCGGGCACAGGCAATGACTGTGTGGGCGCAGGCAGCGCGGGCATTGGATTCTGGACATCTTCTCAAGCCTGATTCAGTTGCGCTTTGAGCAAGTCGCGAAAAGTCTGGATCAGCGGCTCGCGACTGCGCCCACGGCGCACGATCATGGAAAACGGCGCCTGATAACCGAAGGTCGCTGGCAGCAGCACGCGCAAGTCGCCCTTGTCGGCCCAGGCCTGGGCGTAGTGTTCCGGCAGGTAACCGATATAAGCGCCAGACAGCACCAGAATCAGCTGCGCCTCCATACTTTCCACCGTCGCAGCGCTGTGCTTGAAACCATGGCGCGCCAGTTCCGCTTGGCTCCAGTAACCTCGGCCGACCATGCGCTGCTGGGTGATGACCTGCTCGGGGATACGCCGTTCGGCGAACAGCGGATGTCGACTGCTGCAATACAACCAGTGCTGCTCACGGTACAGCGGCATGTAGACCAGCCCGCTCATGCGCGTGGAGAACGCGCCGATGGCCAGGTCGAGGCGATTGTCCTGCACGCCGAGCTGCAATTCGTAGGGGCTCATGACCGACAAGTGCAAATGCACGGCCGGGTGCTCCTGGGTGTAGGCGCCGATGGCTTCGGCAAAGGGCAAGGCCTTGTCGCTGACGGTGGAATCGATCACCCCAAGGTTCAGCGTACCGCGCAGTTCGCCCTTGAGGGCGGCGGCGTATTGCTCGAAACCTTCGAGTTCGCCGAGCAGACGCAACGTTTCCTGATGGAACAACTCGCCCTTGCTGGTCAGGCTGAAACCGCCGCGACCGCGATGGCACAGCACCAGGCCCAGGGCGGCTTCGAGCTGGCTCATGTAAGTGCTGATGGCCGAGGTCGAGAGGTTGAGCTCCTGCTGCGCGTTGGCGAATCCTTGATGGCGGACCACGCTGACGAAGATGCGCAACAGTTTCAGGTCGGGTAAAGCGTTGGCCATGGGGGGCTCCGGTTGCAGGATAGATCGTTCCCACGCTCTGCGTGGGAATGCCGCCCGTGACGCTCTGCGTCACATGAAGGAAACAGCTGGACGCGGAGCGTCCGTGGATGCATTCCCACGCAGAGCGTGGGAACGATCACGCTTAAGAGTCTATCTCCGCCATCGCCATTAGTTTAGAAAATTCTGAACTAAGTATTTGCCCGTAGCGATTCTTCCCGGCCACTACATTTCGCAGAATCGGCCCACAGCGGTGCCCGCCTCTCCCCGAGCGGCTTACCTGCATAAATAAAACAACGACGATGAGGCCTTACCCGTGGACAAGATTCTTCACCAACCACTGGGCGGCAACGAAATGCCGCGCTTCGGCGGCATCGCCACCATGATGCGACTCCCCCATGTGCCTACCGCTGTCGGCCTCGACGCCGCCTTCGTTGGCGTGCCGCTGGACATTGGCACCTCCCTGCGTCCCGGCACCCGCTTCGGGCCACGTGAAATCCGTGCCGAATCGGTGATGATCCGCCCGTACAACATGGCCACCGGTGCTGCCCCGTTCGACTCGCTGTCGGTGGCCGACATCGGTGACGTGGCGATCAACACGTTCAACCTGCTGGACGCCGTACGGATCATCGAAGAGTCCTACGACGCCATCCTCGAACACAACGTGATCCCGCTGACCCTGGGCGGCGACCACACCATCACCCTGCCGATCCTGCGTGCCATCCACAAGAAGCACGGCAAGGTCGGCCTGGTGCACATCGACGCCCACGCCGATGTCAACGATCACATGTTCGGCGAGAAAATCGCCCACGGCACCACCTTCCGTCGTGCTGCCGAAGAAGGCCTGATCGACTGCGATCGCGTGGTACAGATCGGTCTGCGCGCCCAGGGCTATACCTCCGAAGACTTCAACTGGAGCCGTAAACAAGGCTTCCGCGTGGTTCAGGCCGAAGAGTGCTGGCACAAATCCCTGGCCCCCTTGATGGCCGAAGTCCGCGAGAAAGTCGGCGGCGGTCCGGTGTACCTGAGTTTCGACATCGACGGCATCGACCCGGCCTGGGCACCAGGTACCGGCACCCCGGAAATCGGCGGTCTGACGACCATTCAGGCGATTGAGATCGTGCGCGGCTGCCAAGGCCTCGACCTGATCGGCTGCGATCTGGTAGAAGTCTCGCCCGCCTACGACACCACCGGCAATACCTCGCTGCTGGCCGCCAATCTGCTGTACGAAATGCTCTGCGTACTGCCGGGCGTGACCCACCGCTGAGGATCGGTCATGAACCAACGCGATCAGGTACAAGCCGCCTGATCGACACATTACCTGTATGGGAGCGGGCTTGTTCGCGAAGAACGATAACGCGGTGTTTCTGAAAGACCGCAGCGCCTGATTCGCGAGCAAGTCGAATCGTCGCACCGCCGCTCCCACAAGGGATTGATTTTCGCCTCACAATAAAAAAGACAATCGGAGACACGCCATCATGGCTTTGGATTTATTCGTCGTTCTCATTTACGCCGCCGCGATGCTGGTGCTCGGCTACTTTGGCATGCGCAAGGCCAAGACCAACGAAGACTACTTGGTCGCCGGTCGTAACCTCGGCCCGACCCTTTACATGGGCACCATGGCCGCAACCGTCCTGGGTGGCGCGTCCACCGTCGGCACCGTGCGCCTGGGCTACGTCCATGGCATTTCCGGTTTCTGGCTCTGCGCCGCACTGGGTTGCGGGATCGTGGCGCTGAACCTGTTCCTCGCCAAACCGCTGCTGAAACTGAAAATCTATACCGTTACCCAGGTCCTGGAAAAACGCTACAACCCGATGGCCCGCTCGGCGAGCGCGGCGATCATGCTGGCGTACGCGCTGATGATCGGCGTGACCTCGATCCTGGCGATCGGCACCGTGCTGCAAGTGTTGTTCGGCCTGCCATTCTGGGTCTCGGTATTGCTCGGCGGTGGTGTGGTGGTGGTCTACTCGGCCATCGGCGGCATGTGGTCCCTGACCCTCACCGACATCGTCCAGTTCGTGATCAAGACCGTCGGCCTGATGTTCATCCTGCTGCCGATCTGCCTGTACCGTGTCGGCGGCTGGGATGAGTTGGTGTTGAAACTGCCGGAAGCAGCCTTCAACTTCAGCACCATCGGCTGGGACACCATCATCACCTACTTCATGATCTACTTCTTCGGGATCCTGATCGGCCAGGACATCTGGCAGCGGGTGTTCACCGTCCGGACCGCCAAAATCGCGCAGTATGCCGGTACGTTCGCCGGTATCTACTGCATCTTCTACGGCCTGGCCTGCGCCCTGATCGGCATGGCCGCTCATGTGCTGATTCCGGACCTGGACAACGTCAACAACGCCTTCGCCGCCATCGTCAAACTGTCGCTGCCAGACGGTATCCGTGGACTGGTGATCGCTGCTGCACTGGCTGCCATGATGTCCACCGCCAGCGCCGGCCTGCTGGCTGCGTCCACCACCCTGACCGAAGACCTGCTGCCGAAACTGCGCGGTGGCAAACAGTCGAGCCTGGGTATCAACCGTCTGTTCACCCTGCTCACCGGTCTCGTCGTGTTGGGTATCGCCCTGGTGGTCAATGACGTGATCAGCGCCCTGACCCTGGCCTACAACCTGTTGGTGGGCGGCATGCTGATCCCGCTGATCGGTGCGATTTTCTGGAAACGCGCCACCACCGCCGGCGCCATCGCCAGCATGGGCCTGGGTTTTGCCACCGCGCTGGTGTTCATGATCAAGGACGGCATGGACGCCAACACCCCGATCTACTACAGCCTCGGCGTCGGCCTGGTGAGTTTCGTCGTGGTCAGCTTGCTGTCCCGCCGCCCGGCATCGGTATCGGCTTCGGCAGCGAGCGCCATCTAAGCTGAAAAGAATGGATTAACTTTTTTCTTCGACGAGTGTGGCGTCGGTTGCCACACTCGTTTTTTTTCGTCTGAAGGAATCAGCTTATGAAGATCGTCAGCCGTGATCAGTGGTTCGAGGTGAAGCCGCTCAGTGACGGCATCCGCCTGATTCACGAGCCGTACATCCGCCCCTTCTATCGCTGCAACCTCTGGCACATCCAGGGCCGCGACAAGGACCTGCTGCTGGACAGCGGGTCCGGGCTGGTGAGCTTGCGCGAGCAATTGCCGTGGATCACCGAGCGGCCGTTGGTAGTCGTCGCGAGCCATTGCCATTTCGACCACATCGCCGGCCATCACGAATTCCCCGAACGCCTGGTGCACCCGGCTGAAGCGCAGATCCTCGCTGCTCCCGATGGTGAAAATACACTGAGCACGGCGTTCGTCGGGGATGACATGTTCGAGGCTCATCCCGACTGCCCGCTGTGCTACGCCGAATACCGGGTCAAGGCCGCACCGGCCACGGGAATGATTGAAGAAGGCGACGTGCTGGACCTGGGCGATCGGGTCCTGCAGGTGCTGCACACACCGGGGCACTCACCGGGCGGCATCAGCCTATACGAGGCGGCGACCGAGACACTGTTCAGTGGCGACATCATCTACGACGGTCCGCTGATCGAGGACGCTTACCATTCCAACCTCGACGACTACGCCCACAGTCTGCAACGCTTGCGTGCGTTGTCGATCCGCACGGTGCACGGCGGGCATTTCGGCAGCTTTTCCGGGGAACATTTACGCAGGATGATTGACGAGTGGCAGCGCTCGCACAGCTGAAGCCTGCTGTACTCAAGCGCAGGGACAACAACGATAACGCCCTCGAAGACAACCATGAAAAAAGCCGCCGTTCGTGCCGCCGTGCATCGCTTGATCAGTCGTCTGCTGGAGGGTCAGGATGACTTCAACGACAACACCAGCCTGGCGCAGTTGGGACTGGATAGGGAGGATATCGAAGAACTGATCTTCCATTTGGAAGATGAGCTGGGTTTGACGGCGTTTACCGCCGAAGAAGATCACATGCTCAAGACTGCCAGGACGGTGAATGACTTGAGCCGGTTTTTGCTGGAGATCGGGCGGCATTGAATACCGCCCTATTGATGGAACCTGTAGATCGCCAAGTTCGTCCGAACGCGGCCCGACCCTTCGGTAGCGCCTACAGGAACACTCGCAATCGCAACCTTTGCACTATTCCCCTGCAGGAGCTGCTGAAGGCTGCGAGCTTTTCAGACCTTGACGCATTACCGGCGACGCTGCTGGCGTCGGCGCTGTTCGTCGTCAGTACGAATAGGTACAGGTTGCAGAGGCGGTTCGATCAAACCGAGTGCGACACCCAGGTCATGCAGCCAGTTTTGGATTTTCTCTTTCATGGTGCCCCCTTCAGGGTAGTGCCGAGCGGCTGAAAATTCTGTAGCCCCTTCGCACTGATAATAGTCCGAAGTCCTGCACAATGCTCGCCAAAAGTCGCAATGATCTGTTACTGAATTGATCCAAATACCTGACCGTTAGTTCAAGCCGTCAGCTGAACGCGAGCCGGGGCCCCGGATAGACCGTCTGTCGCCACTTGAACCACGCATTCGGTGGGCCCGGGGGCTTTGCTGCCCGATACCCTCAGTGCTGCCCCAAGGCTTGGCGTAGACGGCGGCGCACCCACTGTTCGGCACTGACAAAGGTGATGCCCAACAGCACCAGCACCGCGCCGACGACGAAGTTGAGACTCAACTCTTCACCCAGCAGCACTACGCCGAACGTGACGCCAAACAATGGTGTCATGAAGGAAAATACCGCCAGGTTCGCTGCCAGATAACGGCGCAGCAGCCAGAACCAGGTCAGGTAACTGAAGAACGACACGACCAGTCCCTGGAACAGCACGCTGGCCACCGCTACAGTGGTCAAGCTGACGTGGCTGACCTGGCCGCTGAGGATTGCGATCAGCAGCAGGCCGACGAAACCGACGATCAGTTGATAAAACAGGGTCAGGGTCACCGGCGCTTCCGACAGGCGCGAAGCGCGCACCACCACGGTCGTCGCGCCCCATGACGCGCCGGCCAGCACGCCCAATGCATCGCCCAGCAGCATGCGCCGATCGAGATTATCCCAAGACACGCCACCGGCAAATGCGACGGCAATCCCGACGAACGCCAGAAAAATGCCCAGCCACTGGACAGGTCTTAAACGTTCGCTCGGCAATAGCCAGTTGACACCCAACGCGGTAAAGATCGGCGCGGTGTAGAGGAACACCGACATGTGTGCCGCCGTGGTCAGTTGCAGGCCTTCGGAAATGAAGAAAAACTCCAGACCGAACAATGATCCGGCCAGCAAACCGCCGCGCCAGGTACTGCCGACCTGATCCCAGCCACCCTTCCAGCACAGCAACAATCCTACCAGCAATGCGGAAATGCCCGACCGCCCTGCCGCTTGCATGACCGGGGCAATGTCGGGTGCCGCCCATTTGATCATCACTTGCTGGACGCCCCAGATCAGGCACAGCCCCATCATCACTTGCAGGGCAAACCCGTCGGCGCTACGCCGGGTGGCGCTCACCGGAACACCTCGACAACACAATCCATGGCAGTGACTCGACAGTAAAAGCAAAGCCCCGGTTTTTTTGCCGGGAAAGCGCCGGGGCGAAAAATTGTGCTGCCGATTATTAACCAGATGGCCAGAAAATGCCGCCTGCCAGAGACCTTGGGATTCCTGGTTGCGTCATTTTCTGAAAGTCATTGCGGGGGCCGACGATCACCTGGAGGTGCCGCGCCGTCCTGCATACTCGCCCCCCCTGTAGGAGCGAGCTTGCTCGCGATGGTCGTCAACGATGACGCGGGTTTTCTGGTTAAACGCGGCGACTTGAAGTCCATCGCGAGCAAGCTCGCTCCTACAGGGGGCGGTGTACCAGCTCAGCTCAGCTCAATGCGGTCTGCATGAATGACGATCTGGCCGTTCTTGTACAACGCACCAATCGCCTTTTTGAAGTTGCCCTTGCTGACGCCAAACATGCTGGTGATCACCGTCGGATCGCTCTTGTCGCTCACCGGCAATGTGCCGTTGTTGTCGCGCAACCTGGCGAGGATCTTCGAGTTGAGGCTGGTGGCAGCTTCTTCACCGACCGGTTGCAGGCTGAGGCTGATCTTGCCATCGGCCCGGACTTCTTTGATAAAGCCCTTTTCTTCTTTACCGGCGCGCATGAACTTGAAGATTTCGTTCTTGTGGATCAGGCCCCAGTGCTTGTTGTTGATGATCGCCTTGAACCCCATGTCGGTAGCTTCGGCAACCAGCAGGTCAACTTCCTGGCCCGGGGTGTAGGTGGCCGGGGTCTTGTCCAGGTAGCGGTCCAGACGCGCCGTCGCCGTGATGCGGCGGGTGTGTTTGTCGAGGTAGACGTGCACCACCACATACTCGCCAGCGGTCATCTGACGCTTTTCTTCGGAGTACGGCAGCAACAGATCCTTCGGCAAGCCCCAATCCAGGAAAACCCCGATGCTGTTGACTTCAACGACTTTCAAACTGGCGAATTCACCGACCTGCACTTTCGGTTTTTCGGTAGTTGCGATGAGTTTGTCATCGCTGTCCAGATAAATAAAAACGTTGAGCCAGTCTTCATCTTCGCTGGGAATATCTTTGGGAATATAACGATTGGGCAGGAGGATTTCGCCATCCGCGCCACCGTCCAGATATAAACCGAAGTTAGTGTGTTTAACCACTTGCAAACTGTTGTAACGCCCGACTAAAGCCATGTCCAATACCCTCATTGCGTGGGCGGCATTCTACCCGGTTTTGCGGGTCGCGTTTGGCGGCCAGCCCGATGGCGCAGGAAAATCCTCTGAAGCCCTTAATTTTCCTGATTTTTATCCCGCATGCCTGGCCACTCGTCAGGCCACGCGGACGCTGCTCGCGCCTGTCAGCCAGGCAAAAACCGCTGATTGCTCACTGTTCTTTTTAGTTAAAACAGTAGCTTAGGGGCTTTTTCCAAATATTAACTTGCGATCCCTCACTCGCCTGCGATCTGTATTTTGGGAGGATATTTACCAAGCAATTGTCAAGTATTTCCTGTACTATGCCTGGCCAAGTTAATTTCTACAGGTTAATGGCCGCCATGCGTGTAAAAGCATCCAACAGCAAAGCAAAGCCAGCTCCAGCCGTTGAAACCAGCGAATCGATCAATAACCAGATTGCTGCGTTCCTCAAGTCCGGCGGCGAGATCCAGCAAATTGCCAAAGGCGTCAGCGGCCAGACGTTCGGCCCGTCCAAGCAGATCACCTTGGGCAAAAAGTAACTTTACAAGATTTCTCCGCGATAACTGGTCCCTAAGCGCTTTGAGCTTTGAAGCGCTTGGACTGGAACCCTCCTGCAACATCCCGCCCAACACCCATCCATCAAAAATCGACGAACGGCCATCAATGCCGAGCATTCGCCGGTATCCTTGCACACGTCTAGATCAAGCGTTTCAGCAGGTTTTTCTCCTGCTCCTCGCTGTTCATGGAGTGACGCATGCTCAAACCCTCTCTTTTCCTGCTCGCCAGCCTGCTGGCGTGTTCGGTCGCCAATGCGCAAATCTTCCAGCGTGAGCTGGGCGATTTCGATCTCAAGCTGGGCACCAGCCCCAGTCGCAGCATGGCCCAGGGCCTGGTCAAACCTTCCAGCACCGGCTCGTTCCACGGCGGTCTCGACCTGAGCCACGATAGCGGATTTTACGTGGGCCAATGGTCCCCGAGCGCGGGCTTGAGTCCGGGCAACAACCTTGAAGTCGATTCCTACATGGGTTTTAAACAACCCTTCGACCACAGCCTCGGCTACGAAGTAGGCATGATCCATTACAGCTACCCGACCGTGGAGACGCTCGACAGCCAGGAGCTGTTCGGTGGCCTGACCCTGCTGGGCAGTCGGTTCGGCGCGGCGTTCAGCAACGATCCGGACAAACGCAACAGCACGCTCTTCGCCGACCTGAGCGGCAATCAGCCCTTCGGCATCGGGGTCAGCATGAAATACACCACGCACCAACTCAACGCGCCGGTGTCCGTCGAGGGTGGATATGTCGGCAGTTTCACCGATTGGTCAGTGAAGCTCTCCCGGCCATTCATGGGCATCGACCTGGACCTGATCTACAGCGACTCCAGCCTCAGTGGCAGCGACTGCTCCGCCTATTCCGGGCACAACAGCCAGTGCGATGGCCTGGTCACCCTGAAGGCTCAACATGCCTTCTACTGACTGGCTGAACTGGCGAGCTCATCCCGCGTCCACATGAGAACCCACGCTTTCGCAAGGACTTGCCCATGTCGCGCTGGCTTACGTGTCTTACCGTTGTTATCACCCTCAGTCTTGCCCTCGGCGCGTGCAGCCGCATGGGCCTGGCCTATCGCAATCTCGACGTGATCATCCCGTGGACGCTCGGCGATTACCTGAACATGAACGGCGAGCAGAAGGACTGGTTCAACGAACGCCTCCGAGAGCACCTGAGCTGGCACTGCACCACGCAACTGCCGGGCTACCTCGACTGGCTGGACCGCTTGCAGGACATGGTCGAGCGCAACCAGGTCACCGATGTTGCGCTGCAAGCCCGCACTCGGGAAGCCAAACAGGCCATCGCCCAGACCGCCAGGGAAATCACCCCGTCGGCCATCGAGTTGTTGCAGGGGCTGAATGACAAGCAAGTCGCGGAAATGAATGACGCCTTCGCCAAGGACCAGCGCAAACGCGAGGAGCAATACCTCAAACCGTCCCTTGCCCAGCAAATCAAGGAGCGTGGCGAGCGCATGGAAAAACGCTTGAACGACTGGCTCGGCCCGCTCAGCCCGACCCAGCAGCAACGGGTCGTTGCCTGGTCGACTGCCTTGGGCGATCAGAACACGCAATGGATCGCCAACCGCGTCCATTGGCAAAAGCAATTCAGTGCGGCGGTTGCGCAGCGCCAAAGCCCGCAGTTCCCACAGCGCATCGAGACGCTGCTGGTCAATCGAGAGATGTTGTGGACTCCCGCCTATCGCCAAGCCTACGCCAACACCGAAGCCCAGGCGCGGTCGCTGTTCGTGGACTTGATGGCTGAGAGCACGCCGGAGCAACGGCAGCGATTGCTGAAAAAGATCGATGGGGTGCGCAAGGATTTCAATGATTTGAAATGTTTTAAAGCCGCCAGACAAGGTTAAGCAACCAACCCCCTCTGTAGATACCGTCTTGAACCTCACCGGGCAAGCGCAAGTTTCGGGTCGTAGGGTTGGCCCGACTTGAGCACACCGTAAACGAAGTGCAGCAGCTTGCGCATCGCCGCACAGATAATCTGCTTGGGGG
>NZ_CABVHU010000010.1 GCF_902497855.1 Pseudomonas fluorescens | reverse complement strand
CCCCCCTTCCCCCGCCACCTCGCCGTGCTCATCCTGCTATGCATGGGCTGCGCCTTCGCCGGCAACCATGTGGCCGCGCGGGTGGCGTTCGATGACGGTGCCGGCGTGTTGCTGGCGATCCTGATGCGTTCGGGCGCAACCGTGCTGGTGCTGGCCGCGCTGGTACTCTGGCAACGCCAGAGTCTGCGCCTGCCCGCAGGCGCCTGGCGTTGGCAGCTGCTGTTGGGCTTGCTGATCACTGCGCAAAGCCTGTGCCTGTACTCCGCCGTCGCCCGGGTGCCGGTGGCACTTGCACTGCTGGTGGCCAACGTCTTCCCCATCCTCCTGGCACTACTGACCTGGGCGCTGGGCGGGCCACGACCGACCGCGCGCACCGCCTCATTAATGGGATTGATTCTGCTCGGGCTGGTGTTCGTGCTGGACGTGCCGGGACGCCTCTCGGCCAACAGCAGCGCCGGCCCGCAATGGCTGCTCGGCGTCGCCCTCGCCTTCTGCGCCGCCAGCGTGTTCGCTTGCGCGCTGTGGATCACCGATCACAAACTGTCCCAGGTGCGCGGCTCGGTGCGCAGCCTGCTGACCATTTTTATCGTCTTCAGCAGCGTCAACCTCGCCGGCCTGGCCGACGCCCTCCCCGGCGGCCTTAACCTGCCGGCCACCACCACCGGCTGGCTGGCGCTCGCCACGCTGGTGGTGCTCTATGGCACGGGGTTCATCGTGCTGTTCATCTCGGTGCCGCGCCTGGACATGCCGCGCAATGCACCGGTGATGAACATCGAGCCGCTGGCGACCTTGTTGATGGGTTGGATCGTGCTGGATCAGATGCTCAGTGCGGGCCAGGTGATGGGTGGGGTGATCGTTGTCACCGGTATTGTGTTGCTGACGTATCGCAAGGCCGTCAACAAGGTCGAAGCAAAAGTACCGGCCTGAAAGTCTCATCGATAGTGCGGACGCCTTCGCCGGCAAGCCGGCTCCTACAGGGTTTGCAGTGTTCACCCCAACGCCACAACCCTGTAGGAGCCGGCTTGACGGCGAAGAGGCCATTTGCTTCACCCCAAGGCTCAGCTGAAAGATTCTGCCTATCAAGACCGAATACTCCACCTATTAGCTGACTCCCGCACTCGGGTCTAACCTTAATCCAGCGCTGGCATTATAAGCTGGCCGGTTTAGCGCTGATCAGGAAACACCGAATGAGTCCGAAGCTTGACTAGGGCACCCGTGGGCCACCGCGCAGGCAACTCGATTGCCGCTGTTCAGAATTCCCGTGTGGTCAAGACAATCAGTTGATCAAACTGCTGGCCCTGCCGCCTAAGTCATTGATTTTGCTCGTCGCTATTGCGCGCCCATACCGGGCCGGATAGCCGGATGAACACGACCTAAAGGTAGCTCACACATGGCAAACGAATCGAAATGCCCGTTCAACCACGCCGCTGGCGGTGGCACGACGAACCGCGACTGGTGGCCGAACCAACTGAATCTGAAGATCCTGCACCAGCACTCGTCCCTGACCGACCCCATGGACGAAGGCTTCAACTACGCCGAAGCATTCAAAAGCCTGGACTTTGCGGCGCTCAAGCAAGACCTCAACGCACTGATGACCGATTCACAAGAATGGTGGCCGGCGGATTTCGGTCACTACGGGCCCCTCTTCATTCGCATGTCCTGGCACGCCGCCGGTACCTATCGCACCGGTGATGGCCGCGGCGGTGCGGGCTCCGGTCAACAGCGCTTCGCGCCACTCAACAGCTGGCCGGACAACGTCAGCCTCGACAAGGCGCGCCGGCTGCTGTGGCCGATCAAGCAAAAATATGGCCGCAATATTTCTTGGGCTGACCTGATCGTCCTGACCGGCAACGTCGCGCTGGAGTCCATGGGCTTCAAGACCTTCGGTTTTTCCGGCGGTCGCAAGGACGTCTGGGAACCGGACGAAGACGTCTACTGGGGTTCGGAAAACAAATGGCTGGGCGGCGACACCCGCTACGGCAAGGAAAACGAGCCCATGCAAGAGCCCGGCGAAGGCCCGCTGGTGGCCGAACCTGGGGAAAACGAGGAGAGCCGCACCGAGCAGGGGCGCAACCTGGAAAACCCGCTCGCTGCAGTGCAGATGGGTTTGATCTACGTCAACCCGGAAGGCCCCGAGGGCAACCCGGATCCACTCGCCGCGGCGAAGGACATCCGCGAAACCTTCGCCCGCATGGCCATGAACGATGAAGAAACCGTGGCGCTGATCGCCGGTGGCCATGCCTTCGGCAAAACCCATGGTGCCGGGCCTGCCGACAATGTCGGCGCCGAACCCGAAGCCGCCGGCCTCGAACAACAGGGCCTGGGCTGGAAGAGCACCTTCGGCACCGGCAAAGGCGGCGACACCATCACCAGCGGCCTGGAAGTGACCTGGACCACCACGCCCACCCGGTGGAGCAACAACTACCTGGAGAACCTGTTCGGTTTCGAGTGGGAACTGAGCAAAAGCCCGGCCGGGGCGAACCAGTGGGTCGCGAAAGACGGCGCCGGCGCCGGCATCATTCCCGATGCCCACGACCCGTCGAAACGGCGCAATCCGACCATGCTGACCACCGACCTGTCGCTGCGCTTCGACCCCATCTATGAACCGATCTCCCGGCGCTACCTGGAGAATCCGGATCAACTGGCTGACGCGTTCGCCCGCGCCTGGTTCAAACTGATCCACCGTGACATGGGTCCACTGTCGCGCTACCTCGGCCCGGAACTGCCCAACGAAGAGCTGCTGTGGCAAGACCCGATCCCAGCGGTCGACCATCCGTTGGTCGACGACAGCGACGTGGCCGCACTCAAGAGCAAACTGCTGGCGTCGGGCCTGACGGTCTCGCAGCTGGTATCAACCGCCTGGGCGGCGGCTTCCACCTTCCGCGGTTCCGACAAACGCGGCGGCGCCAACGGTGGCCGCCTGCGTCTGGCCCCGCAGAAATTCTGGCAGGCCAACCAGCCTGAGCAACTGGCGAACGTGCTGGCGAAACTCGAGGGCATCCAGAGCGAGTTCAACAGCGGCGGCAAGAAGATCTCGCTGGCGGACCTGATTGTCCTGGGCGGCAGCGCCGGTATCGAGCAGGCGGCGAAAAATGCCGGCCACGACGTCACGGTGCCGTTCACACCAGGACGGATGGACGCCTCGCAAGAGCAGACGGATGTGGAATCCTTCGGTTTCCTGGAGCCCATTGCCGATGGTTTCCGCAACTACCTCAAGTCCCGCTACCGCGTGCCCGCCGAGGCCTTGCTGATCGACAAGGCACAACAGCTGACACTCAGCGCGCCAGAGATGACCGCGCTGCTGGGCGGCCTGCGCGTGTTGAACATCAACGCCGGACAAACCAAACACGGCGTGTTCACCCAGCAGCCGGAAGCGTTGACCAACGACTTCTTCAAGAACCTGCTGGATATGGGCGTGGAATGGAAGCCGGTCTCGGAGGCTAATGAGGAGTTTGAAGCAAGGGATCGTAAAACCGGTGAAGTGAAGTGGACCGGGACCCGTGTCGATCTCGTCTTCGGTTCGAATTCGCAGCTGCGAGCATTGGCCGAATTCTATGCAAGCAGCGATTCGAAGGAGAAGTTCGTCAAAGACTTCGTTGCAGCCTGGACCAAGGTAATGAACCTGGATCGCTTCGATCTCAAATAATTGAAAGGTACTGCTGAAAACCCGCAACGCCTCCCACTGTGGAGGCGTTGTGCTTTTTGGCTGGCGAGGTCTGTCTCCGCATTGAGCCCGACGCACTTGACGCTTCAAGCCGTTAAGTGGGAAAAGGTGTGTGCCCGGATAGAAAACTCGATGCAAGCGTTGGACATTGTAGGAGCGAGCTTGCTCGCGATGGACTCCAGAGCATCGCGTGTTATCCAGCAAACATGCGTTATCGTTAGCGACCATCGCGAGCAAGCTCGCTCCTACAAATGTCGTTAACTGAACAGCATTACGATGCAAACGTTGGGTTATTTCAAGAATTAAGGACGATTCGTCAGCCCCATGAAAACCCTCTTCTGCTTGCTGATCGCCATCAGCGTCGGTATCGCGCTGCAGTACGCCGGTATCCCCCATGGCCTGTTGCTGGGCTCGATACTCGCGACCGCATTGTTCGCCAGCAACCTGCGTTTTTCGCCCACCCTGCCCCTCAGCCTCGGCTACGTGCAGATTGTCCTGGGAGTCGCAACCGGCCTGATGTTCAAGTCGTGGGACAGCCAAACGGCGGCGACCATGCTGCCCAGCCTGGGGTTCATGCTGCTGGCCCTGGCAGTCCAGAGCGCCGTGGCCGGTTTCTGGCTGCTCAGGGTCTCGGGATGGAACCGCAAGGACAGCCTGCTGGCCGTCTACCCCGGCGCCCTCGCCGCCGTGTTCGACTTGCTGGAGTCCGAACGCGCGTCCGGCAAAGTGATCGTCGTGCACCTGGTCCGCCTGCTGACGATCACCGTGCTGGTCAGTTTTTGCATTCCCGCGCAGACCGCCGCGCTGGTCGCCGAGAGCCCTCCGCTGGGCACGGATACGGCACTGACCCTGCTGTCGCTGATCGCCTTGAGCATGGTGCTCGGCCGTTTGCTGCTGCGTATCGGCGTTCCCGCACCCTTCATGCTCACCGCGATTGTCGTCACCGGCGTCTACATCAAGATGGGCTATCTGCAAACCTTCCACATGCCGCAATGGAGTGTCGACAGTGCCGTTGTCCTGCTGGGTGTGTTGATTGGCTCGAAGTTCAAGGACATCCCGCTGACGGAACTCATCCGCCACGGTCGCGCCGGGCTGATGTCCGTATCAATCATGCTGCTGATCGCGGCGGCCTTTGCCGGCGTGGCCGGGCGGGTGCTGGGCGGCGATCCCTTGACGTTGTGGTTGGCGTACATGCCTGGCGCCATCGAGACCATCACCCTTGTCGCTTTCAGTGGCGGGCTGAACGTGGTGTTTATCCTGACTCATCATCTGGTGCGGATGGTCATGCTGCACTTCGCGCCTGCATTGCTGATTCAGGCGCGGCGCTGGCGGGAAGTTTGATCGGCGGCGGCACTGCGGGAAGGACTAAACGGGAGAGATGGTGGCAAGGGCGCCGATCAAAATGGTCAACACCAGAAATCCACCGAGGAAAAATGCCATCTTGCCCATGGGGCCTCCTACGTTATGAGTTTGCGGTGCAGTAGCTGGCGACACTGCGAACCGTGCCGTCATTGTGAGCCGCTGGCGCTGTGCATTACAGCGGCAGATGGCGCAGGAAAATACAGATCAGATTCCCCCAAGCTCGATGACACCCTAAACAATGCTGTCGCACCCGGCCCCTGTGGGAGCGTGGCTTGCCCGCGATGGCGTCCTGATGGCTGGCCTGGCTCTCCAGTCCGCACGCAATCCAACTGTAGGAGCTGGCTTGCCAGCGAAAGCGTCCTGGCAGCCAACCTATCCATATCGACCGTACTCTTCTCCCTGTAGATACAGTCTTGAACCTCACCTACTCCTGCGGATCAACCTGATCCAACACCCGATTCACCGACAACTCCGCCAACGAAATCATCTGCTGAATCGCCAACGCCAAATTACATTTAGGACCTTCAAGGATAAACGCCAATTCACTGGCCATGACACTGGCTGAGGCAAGGGTTTCACAGGCGTGAACCAGGAGGGTCTCGCTATTTACGGTGGGGACAATGGTGAAGATGGGATTGGGACGACGCTCGGCCATGGCTGGCTTGCGGGATGGAGACTCTGGATCGAATTTTGGTGACTCTGTGGTATGGGACGTCTTAGCGTTGTCGTTGAGCATCTGGAACTCCAATGGAAGGGGTTCCTATGAGATATACGGGCTACCACACCCGATCGCTGCCTTGGCAGCGACGGCGGAAGATTAGCGAGGGGACTTCCGAGAGGCAAGCCTATTGGCTTGTAGGAAATCTCCGAGACATTCGTGCTACCACTTTGCGGCAGCTATGATGTTTCAAATTTTCGGAAAGTCCCAGTCGGTAAGTGGCGACAGTTGAGACAAAAACTCCAAGTGTTCTATCGTTTTAACCTTTTCAACATGCTCTAAATCTATCGATCCACCGAGAGCCAAAGCAGGCACCAGCCCATACATTTCGTCAGCTTTAAGTTTGCCTAACTTCTCCACAGCCGGTTTAAACAAAAAATCCAAGTCGTTATAATCGGGATCCATGGATGAAAAAAACACACGCACCCCAAAATCAAGTTTCTCACCTGTAAAAATGGAGACACGGGTGGAGAAACGTGCCATATAAGCAGCGATCGTCACGCAATACCCGCTTTTTTCTCCCCACACATAAAGATCACCAAATGCACTACGTGCAATAACATAGTAGTTATCTTGGTGATAAAGCTCTGTATCAACCAACCACTGCGCCAGTACGGCTTCGTACTCCTGAGGGTTGACCGTCCAAAACAACCCGTCCCCGTATCCGCACCACCCAAACTCTTTCCAATACTCGATCAATTGTCCGGGAAGTTTGTTTTCATACCGAGCCACGCTCGATTCCGGAACTTCCTGGCGTGTGGTTGGAGCGCCGAACTGTTTGATAAAAAAAGCATAATCTTCGTCCAAAGCCAACTCCTTATTTGCATCTTTCAAGTTTTGCACTCATTTTTGTGGCGCCGCGCATAGCCTCGGGCACATCATTAGCGGCAGCATCCAGACCACCTATGCGGCTAGGCCACTGGGGCCCTATGCTTGCATTGATACGTCGATCACCAAAATCACTGATGATGTCCTTTCCTCCTGCAAACAGGTCGGGATTATGTAAAGCGGCTAACGTTGCCATTTTTCGCGAAGTCATATCCTTGGCCAAGGTTTTTGCCTGTTCGGGTAATACACCTTCTGCCCTCAGTTTGTCGCGGAGCTCAACCTCCATCTCTTGGCTGAGTTTTTTTCGCGCTGTTGCAGCAACCTTCGGATCCCTCACAACGTTCTTCGCCGTGAACGCCTCCCTTCCTTTCAAATACTCATCAACACTCAGATCATTGAGCCCTTTTTCCTGCCCTGCCAGTTGCCGATCAAATTCCGGGATCTTCCCTGCGTGCATCTTGTTCACGTTAAAGCATGGCACCTTGTGCTCTGGCATGCCCACCGGTTTTTTCGGAGAAGGGTGATCGGGTTGGCGAGGAGTAGGTGACGTCGATTCTTGCGGTGCAAATGCGCCTCTTCGTGGTTTCGGCGGTTGCAGGTCCGGATGTTTTTTTAGTGCTTCTTCATGCTTGAGCATCCACTGCCCCAGTCGCGCACATTTGGAGCTTGCTCGCATCTGACTGGCAAGAACGTGGGCATTGCCTCGCCCTCGCATGAGGTACTCAACGATTGCTCCGAGCAAGAGGATGACGACTTCCTCATGTCCCCGTGCGATGTGCTGGGCGGCCCGGTCTATGGCAAAAGGATCATCATGGCTGTAGGGATTTAATCCCTCATCGCCCTGTGTCCCTCTCCACGCGATGTTGATGCCATCCAGGTAGTACTCGCCAATGCGCGGCAGGCCCTCGACGAAAAACTCGGCAACGGAAACCAGGCCGAGTGCTCCCAGTATCCAGGCGCTGACTTGCAAGCCCATTGCAGCGCCAGCCATCCCCAACGGGATGGCGCCCGCGCCTCCTGCAAACGCGCCTACGCCGGCACCCATTGCGCCGCCTGCCAGGACACTGCCGGCAACGATCATTGCCATTTGATTAACGACGCTGATCAGTTCGTTCAGGACGCTGGCGATGTCGAGGTCGTGGAAGCGTTGCCTCAAGGAATTGGCGGCCTCCCACTCTGCTCGAGTGAATGCCGTCCTGATGCCGTGGATTCGCCGAATATTCAGGCTTATGGAGGACTTGTATTCATTGAGGTGAATACGGGAGTGTCCTCCCTGATAGCCCATGTCGTGAGTTATCCGATCTTCTATTTCAAACCATGTGGGCACGATGTTCCAAAGCGCCATTCTGTGTCTTCCTGACAAGGACGAAGTACTGGCGAAGCTGATGGCCACAGACATGAACCTGGTATCAAACAGCGCGGAAACTTCTAATCATTCACCTTATATCAAACGGTTTTCTTAAAACAATAAAACCTGGAAAAATTTCAAGGTCCATTTGTGAACAAAGGAAGTTTCACACGCTAAACTTCACGACATCTGTAGGAAGTATCTTACTTGCACAGCCTGACACCTGAATTCAGTATTTTATTGTTATTACATCGCATCCAGATGTGAAAATTTATGCATGGGCCGGCAGCTGTTATTCAGATGCTCAAATATCAAAAAAACTAACACCCACAAAAAAGCCCGCTGACCGTCACCGGTTCAGCGGGCTTCCAAACAGCTTTTTTACTTACAAAGCCATATCACTCGCAGCATTCTCTTTCACAGCCTTCGGCTGTTCAGCAGCGGCAGGCACAGCAGGAACTGCAGCCTGACCAATCACCGGCGGCGGAGTCAGCTCCAACACCTTGGCAGTGTAAGCCCACTCCTCAGCCACCTTCTCCGGACTACCATTCAACTGCGTGCCATAACTCGGCACGATCTGATGCAACTTCTCCTGCCAAGCCGGCGAAGCCACCTTATCCTTGAACACCTTCTGCAGCACGGTCAGCATGATCGGCGCAGCCGTCGAAGCGCCCGGCGACGCACCCAGCAAACCAGCGATGCTGCCGTCTTGCGAAGCGACGATCTCGGTACCCAGCTTCAGCACGCCACCGGCGGCTTCGTCACGCTTGATGATCTGCACGCGCTGGCCGGCTTGCCACAGGCGCCAGTCTTCGGCCTTGGCGTTCGGGAAGTACTCCTTCAGGGCGTCGAGGCGGTCTTCGTCCGACAGCATCAGTTGACCGGCCAGGTACTCGACCAGCGGGTATTCCTTGATGCCGACCTTGGTCATTGGCCACACGTTGTGCGTGGTGGTGGTGCTCAGCAGGTCCAGGTACGAGCCTTCCTTGAGGAACTTGGTGCTGAAGGTCGCAAATGGGCCAAACAGGATGACGCGCTTGCCGTCGAGGACACGGGTGTCCAGGTGCGGCACCGACATCGGCGGTGCGCCGACCGAGGCTTTGCCGTAGGCCTTGGCCAGGTGTTGTTCGGCGAGGGTCGGGTTTTCGGTGACGAGGAACGAGCCGCCTACCGGGAAGCCTGCGTATTCCCTGGCTTCAGGAATGCCGGACTTCTGCAGCAGGTGCAGGGCACCGCCGCCGGCGCCGATGAACACGAACTTGGCGTCGGTTTCGGATTTTTTGCCGTCCTTGAGGTTTTTGTAGCTGACGCGCCAGCTGCCGTCTTCGTTGCGGGTGATGTCCTGCACTTCGCTGGACAGTTTCAGGTCGAATTTCGGCGTGGTTTGCAGGTGCGCGACGAACTGGCGCGTGATTTCGCCGAAGTTGACGTCGGTACCGATCGGCGACCAGGTGGCGGCGATTTTCTGGTTCGGGTCACGCCCTTCCATCATCAGCGGCACCCACTGCTTGATCACAGCCGGGTCTTCGGAGTACTGCATGCCGGCGAACAGCGGGCTCGCTTGCAGGGCTTCGTAGCGCTTTTTCAGGAACTTGATGTTGTCGTCGCCCCACACAAAGCTCATGTGCGGCGTGGAGTTGATGAACGAACGCGGGTTTTTCAGCACGCCTTGCTGAACCTGCCAGGCCCAGAACTGACGGGAGATCTGGAAGGCTTCGTTGATTTCAACGGCTTTCGGGATCTGCACGTTGCCTTTGTCGTCTTCCGGGGTGTAGTTCAGCTCGGCCAGGGCGGAGTGACCGGTACCGGCGTTGTTCCAGCCGTTGGAGCTTTCCTGGGCGACGCCGTCGAGGCGCTCGATCATTTCCATCGAAGTGCCAGGTTCCAGCTCGTTGAGCCACACACCCAGGGTCGCGCTCATGATCCCGCCGCCAATCAGCAGCACGTCGACCTTCTTTGCCTCTTCCGCCTGAACGGACGTGATCCCCATCGACAAAGCGAGCCCCAGCAGGGCTGTGTTCATTTTTTTAAACATCTGTTGCACCTATGATAAAACGCCATCCGCCCTTCCATCCCCATGCATCAGGCCCCTGGTTCACGGCAGGCAGGCAGCCTGGCGTGGGTTCCCGCACAAGGATTGGAGGGTGGGCACACAAGGCCGACGTGATCCATCGACCCCAGTTTATATGTCCCTGCTGAACTGACTTCTTATCATTATTGGCCTCAGCTTCTTGAGCGACAGTGATTCTGTTGGCGCGTCTTTCGGACACGCAAACTGAATAGGTCAAAGCAAGTTAGTGCGAAGAATATCACGACATGGCAAACCCGCGCGTCTGTTCCCTGTTCGATGGTCCGGGCACGGGCGCCGGGCGCCACTATACTGATCCTGATTTTTCTGTTGAGCCGGTGAGGAACTGTCATGAGCGATAAGGTCGATTTGCGCAAATACTCCTCTCAAGTGGTGGACGGCATAGAGCGCGCGCCCGGCCGCTCCATGCTGCGCGCCGTAGGTTTCACCGACGAGGATTTCAAGAAACCGCAGATCGGCATCGCCTCGACCTGGGCGATGGTCACGCCGTGCAACATGCACATCGACAAGCTGGCGATCGAAGCGGAAAAAGGCGCGAATGCCGCCGGTGCCAAGGGCGTGATCTTCAACACCATCACTATTTCCGACGGCATCGCCAACGGCACCGAAGGCATGAAGTATTCGCTGGTGTCGCGGGAGGTGATTGCCGATTCCATTGAAGTCGTCGCCGGTTGCGAGGGCTTTGACGGGCTGGTAACCGTGGGTGGCTGCGACAAGAACATGCCGGGCTGCCTGATCGGCATGGCGCGGCTGAATCGCCCTTCCATCTTCGTCTATGGCGGCACCATCCGCCCCGGTGCCGGCCACACCGACATCATTTCCGTGTTCGAAGCGGTGGGCCAGAATGCCCGGGGCGATATCAACGAGATCCAGGTCAAGCAGATCGAGGAAGTGGCGATTCCCGGGCCCGGCTCCTGCGGCGGGATGTACACGGCCAACACCATGGCCTCGGCCATCGAGGCGCTGGGCATGAGCCTGCCCGGTTCCAGCTCCCAGGACGCGGTGGGCAGCGACAAGGCCTCGGACAGTTTCCGCGCCGGCCAGCAGGTGATGGAGCTGCTCAAGCTGGACCTCAAGCCCCGGGACATCATGACCCGCAAGGCGTTTGAAAATGCGATCCGGGTGGTGATCGCCCTTGCTGGCTCGACCAATGCGGTGCTGCACCTGTTGGCCATGGCCCATGCGGTGGATGTCGAGTTGACGCTGGATGATTTCGTCGAGCTGGGCAAGGTGTCGCCGGTGGTGGCCGACCTGCGACCCAGCGGCAAGTACATGATGAGCGAACTGGTGGCCATCGGCGGCATCCAGCCGTTGATGAAGCGCATGCTGGCTGCCGGCATGCTGCATGGCGATGTGCTGACGGTCACCGGCAAGACCCTGGCCGAAAACCTGGAAAATGTCGCTGACTACCCCGACGGCCAGGACGTGATCCTGCCCTTCGACCAGCCGGTGAAGAAGGACTCGCACCTGGTGGTGCTGCGGGGCAATCTCTCGCCCACGGGCGCGGTGGCCAAGATCACCGGTAAGGAAGGCCTGCGTTTTGAAGGCACTGCCCGGGTGTATCACGGCGAAGAAGGCGCGCTGGCGGGCATTCTCAATGGCGAAGTCAAGGCCGGCGACGTGATCGTGATCCGCTACGAAGGCCCCAAGGGCGGGCCCGGCATGCGCGAAATGCTGTCGCCGACATCGGCGGTGATGGGCAAGGGACTGGGCAAGGATGTGGCGCTGATCACCGACGGCCGTTTCTCCGGCGGTTCGCACGGTTTCGTAGTGGGGCATATCACGCCGGAAGCCTTCGAGGGCGGGCCGATTGCGCTGATCGAAGACGGCGACAGGATCACGATCGATGCTGAAACCCGGCAGATTACAGTCGACGTGTCCGACGCCAAGCTGGCCGAACGCAAGACCCGCTGGGTGCGGCCGGAATCGAAGTACAAGCGCGGGGTGTTGGCCAAGTATGCGAAGACCGTGTCCAGTGCTTCGGAAGGTGCTGTGACGGATAAGTATCTCTAGGAGGAATACAGGAGGTCGACTCGTTAGGAATGACGCCTTCGCGAGCAGGCTCGCTCCCACATGGGTCTTCGGTGGACACAAAATTTGTGAACACCCGAGATCAAATGTGGGAGCGAGCCTGCTCGCGAAGAGGCCCTCATAAACAATGCAAAAATCACCAGGTGTCGCAACCCTTACCCCTCCCCCGATTGCGCTTTAAAGCTTCTCGTAACAATTACGCCAGCAATCCCGTAAAACTTCTGAATCCCCCCCGACTCTCACTTTTTCGCGGCGAACCTACCTGCATCTTCAAAATGCATTTCATCGGCAGTTAATGCCCTCAGGTTATGAATTCGCCTCGCAAAAACCCTCACACACCCTTTCAGGAATCGCCTATGAAACGCTCCATGTGGTTTGGATTGATCGCTACCCTGGCAACCGGCACGGCACACGCAGCTTCTCAGGAAGTGCCCATGAATCTGGTGAGCGCCGAGGGTGTGCCTCAGGCCATCGGCACGATAACGGTCAACGAGACGCCCTATGGCCTGTTGTTCACGCCGAATCTCAAGTCCCTGCCGGCGGGCACGCATGGTTTTCATGTGCACGAAAACGGCAGCTGCGAAGCAGGCATGAAGGATGGGGTCAAAGGCGCTGCGCTGGCAGCCGGGGGACACCTGGATCCGCAGAAAACCGGCAAGCACCTGGGCCCGTATGCCGACGGGCACCTGGGCGATCTGCCGGCGGTCTACGTGACAGCCGACGGCATCGCCAATTATCCGGTACTGGCGCCGCGGCTGAAGACGCTCGCGCAAATCAAAGGTCACGCACTGATGATCCACGCCGGTGCCGATAACCATTCGGACCTGCCAAAACCCTTGGGCGGTGGCGGCGACCGTGTAGCGTGCGGTGTGATCTGACCCCGCGCAATCAATCTCGGCGCCTGCGATTTGCAGCGCGCTAACTCAAAGCCGAAACCGATCCACCGACTGCGACAGCTTGCCCGCCAGGGTGGACAGTTCATCAGTGGTCGTCGCCGTGCGGCCGATGACCTGGCTGTTGCCCTCGGACATGCCGGCGATCATTTCCACCTGGTGCGCGATTTCATTGCTGGCCAGACTCTGTTCACCGATGGTGCGGGTGATGTCGTTGACCAGTTGCGTGGTACTCAGCGTCGCGTCGAGGATTTCGCGGATGGCGCGTTCGACGTCGGCGGTTACCGCCATGCCCTTGTCGACCTGGGCCACGCCCGCTTCCATGCTGGTCACCGCCTCACGGGTGCTGAGCTGGATACGCGCGACCATGGCGGCAATTTCCTGGGTGGAGGCGCTGGTGCGTCCCGCCAGGCTGCGCACTTCGTCGGCCACCACGGCAAAACCCCGGCCCTGCTCACCGGCGCGAGCAGCCTCGATGGCGGCGTTCAGCGCCAGCAGGTTGGTTTGATCGGCAATGCCCTTGATCACCTGGATGATGCTGAAGATCCCTTCGGACTCCTTGTCCAGCGTGCGGATCACCTGGGCCGATTGCTGGGCCGAACGGGCGATGCCGTCCATGTCGTTGACCACCTGATGGATCACCCGACCCCCATCCTTGGCCAGTGCTTCCGCCTGATTGGCCATGTTCAGCGCCCGCTCGGCGTGTCGGGTGATTTCCTCGATGCTGGCGGTCATTTCGCTGGCGGCCGCCGCCATGGTGCTGGCCGCGGCGCTTTGCTGCTGGCTGCTGCCGGCAACCTCGTGACAGCCGTCGCTCAATTGCCGGCTCATGCCGCTCACGCCATGGGCGTTGCTGCGAACCGCCTCGATCATGCCGCGCAGGTCGCGCTGCATGGTCGCCAGGCTACGAATCAGCGCACTGGCTTCGTCGTTGCGGGTGGGCTCGACAATAGGTTCGCTCAAGTTGCCATGGGCGATGCTGTCGGCAATGCGGCTGGCGGTCTGCAACGGCCCCATGATGCTCAGAATCACCCAGCGGCCCTGGAGGAGCAGCAATAGCAGGCTGGCGATGAGTACACCGCCAATGGCGAACCTGGCGTTGCGGATGGCTTGCGCGGTACCGGCGCTGGTCTGTCGGGTGTCGGTTTCGATCTGCTCGCTCAGGGCGGCCATCTGGTCTTCCAGCTGACTGAACGCGGCATTGAAGCTACCCAGTTCTTTTTGCGCGGCATCGGGATTGGCCAGCGCCAGCCCGACGATGCGTTCGGCGGCGTTGATGTAGGTATCCAGGCTCGGCTTGACCTTCTCCAGGCCGGCCTTGAGGGTGGCATTGACCGGCAGCTTGAGGTTTTCACCCAGCACTTCGCGAAAGTGTGCCGCATGTTCCTCGATGGAACTGCGCACTTCGGTGGCGCTGCTGGTGCTTTTGCCCAGCCCGACCAGCATCGCGGCGAGCACGTCGGCGCGTAACGCGTCGTGCATCATGTCGGCTTCCAGGTGATTGCGCAGCGCGGTCATGCTGACCTCGTTGTCATTCACCGCCTGCGCCATCTGCGTGTTTCCCAGGTAACTGACCAGGCTCATGATCAAGGCGGTGAGCAGGCCGGTGCCAATCAACAACAGCAAGCGAATTTTTATCGACACGTTGTGGGTTCCCTGACAGTTGGGTAAAGCCCTGCGCGGAGGGCTTCTCTGAACAGGTTATCGACTGTGCCGGGCGCTAATTGAAGGCTATTTGCATACGCTCGTTTCTTTTACGACATGCGGTCGTCATCGACTGTTTTAGCGCGTTTCCCGCACAGGGAAACCAGCAGCAGGCTGATGAACGCGCCAGCGACGGCGAGCGCCATGTCCTTCTGCGAATCCCAGGGATCGTTTTGCACGCCGACGAAGGCACGCGAGGTGTCATCGCCCAGGTAGCTTAGCCTCGAGGCCGAGAAGTGCTTGCAGGGTCAGCGCGTTGGCCAGCGCAAACCCGCTGGCGGTGTTATCGAAGATGCACCAGCGGGTTGTGCCCGCCTGCGCCGGATTTTGCACCTGCCGTGCCAGCGACTCCAATCGGCCCCGGTCGTAGTCGCTGTGATAAATGCGCGGCGAGCCGTGCCAGCGCCAGTATTGAATCCCCGACCACCCGCCCGGCATGTCGCCGCCGGTAATGGGCGACGGGTCGGCAGCGACCCGCCCTATTCGCAGCTCGACCAACAAAGCATCTGCGTCCAGCCAGCTCGCATGCCGTGGCTCAAGCACCACCGCCCCGGCGTAACGTTGCCGCAGTGCCTGGAAAAACGCCGCGGCAATGCGTTCGTCGTAAACCAGCGAAGGTGGCAACTGCACCAGCAGGCAACCCAGGGCATCACCCAACGCCGTGCATTGGGATAGAAATTCGTCCAGCAACAGCTCGCAGCCCTGCAAGCGCTGAACATGGGTGATGAGTTTGGGCACTTTGACCGAGAACCGAAACGACGCCGGCACCGACTGCGCCCAGCGCCAATAGGTGTGCGAGCGATGCGGGCGATAGAAGGAGCTGTTGATTTCAACGGCAGTGAGTTGCGAGGCATACCGCTGCAGATGGGTGCCGTGTTCAGGAAACGTCGGCCAGTGTTCCCGGGGCAGGCTCCAGCCGGCACACCCTACGTACACCAAGGGGACTTGATTCGCCTGGTTCAATAGAGCACCGCCGCGGTTCAGATGAATACCGAGATCGCTGGCACTGATCGATTTGTTCATTTCAGGCGTTCTTCTCCCAAGTCAGGACCCACCACTGGCTCCTTAACTTCGAGAAAAGCTCACCCTGCAAGTTCGTTTTTTTTCGCAACCCATGCTAGGTGTATGCTGACCGATGAGCCATCCAACACGTAGGCGTACGATCAGCGTCACAGCGATAGTTATCTAGCCATGCCCTCGCAACGCCGCAATGTCTCGCTTGGGAGCAACGCCAAACAGACGGCTGTATTCACGACTGAACTGAGACGGGCTTTCATATCCGACCTTGAAAGCCGCACTGGATACGTCCTGGTGCTCATTGAGCATCAATCGCCTTGCCTCGTTCAGACGCAGCCATTTCTGGTACTGCAAGGGGCTCATTGCGGTGAGTTGGCGGAAGTGGTGGTGAAAGGTCGGCGTGCTCATCTGCACCCGCGCCGCCAGTTCATCGACGCGAAGTGCCAAGGTGTAATTCAACTTCAGCCAATCGATGGCTTTCGCGATCCGATAACCTTGGCCATCGACAGATGTTATTTGTCGAAGCCGGCTCGCCTGATCACTCTGCAAGAGACGGTAGTGAATCTCGCGCTGGATCAAGGGGGCCAGAACAGGGATGGACTCCGGCTCATCGAGCAATGCCAATAAACGCTCGAATGACGCCAGCATCGCAGGGGTCACCGAACCAATTCCTACCCCCTTCGCGACGGATCGATCACGGGTTGGCGGCAGGTCGCTTTGCGCTATCAGCTCAGCCAGCATGCGCAGATCGAGTTTCATCGTCAGCCCCACGCATGGCTGTTCCGGGCTTGCCGCCAGCACTTCTGAATTGGCAGGCAAGTCCAATGACGTGATCAGAAACTGCGACCTGTCATACGGGTAGCCTTCGCCACCTACCCAGAGCTGTTTCTCACCCCGGGCGACGAGGATGATGCTTGGCTCGACCATGCAGACAGTGGGCGGTGCGGGATGTTCGCGCCTGAAGAAGCCGAGACCGGTAATGGCCGTCCCGTAATCACCTGGCGTCGAGACCTGCGCGCCGATGATCTGCGCAAGTTTTTCCTGTGGCGATGTCTGTACAGAATCGGTGTTGGATGCGTTCGTCATATTCGTCTTGTACCTCTTCGCCGAACTCTAACTCGCCAGTTCCCGAGCGTCCTGCAAAAAAGCAAAGACTCATAGCATCAGGCAAGTAATCCAGTGGAATGCACTACAGGAAGCCTTGGCCGACCGGGAAAATGTCCATCCGACAAATCCTTTGAGGTCTCTCCCATGCTTGTACAAGCCTATGGCGCTCACGCTGGCGATAAACCCCTTGAGCCGATGCAGATCAATCGCCGCACGCCTGCAGCCCATGATGTTCAGATCGATATCGCCTTCTGTGGCATCTGCCATTCGGATTTACACCAAGTGCGCGCCGAGTGGGCAGGCACGCAATTTCCTTGTGTACCTGGGCACGAAATTGTCGGTCGCGTATCGGCGGTGGGCGCACATGTAGCGGATTTCAAAATCGGCGATCTGGTCGGTGTCGGCTGCGTCGTCGACAGCTGCAAACACTGTGACGACTGTGACACAGGCCTGGAAAACTACTGCGATGAGATGGTCGGCACCTACAACTTCCCGACACCGGATGCACCTGGCTGGACGTTGGGCGGCTACTCGCAAAACATCGTGGTGCATGAGCGCTACGTGTTACGCATCCGCCATCCCGAGGCGCAACTAGCTGCCGTCGCCCCGCTGCTGTGCGCAGGCATCACCACCTACTCGCCTCTGCGTCACTGGAACGCCGGCCCAGGCAAGAAAATAGGTGTGGTCGGCATCGGTGGCCTGGGTCACATGGGTATCAAGTTGGCCCACGCGATGGGCGCCCACGTCGTGGCGTTCACCACCTCTGAATCCAAGCGCGAGGCGGCAAAAGCGTTAGGCGCCGATGAGGTCGTCGTATCGCGCAACGCTGAAGAAATGGCTGCACACACCAAGAGTTTCGACTTCATTCTCAACACCGTCGCAGCCCCCCACGATCTTGATGCTTTTCTGGTTTTGCTCAAGCGTGATGGGGCTCTGGCGCTGGTCGGTGCGCCCGCCTCGCCACACTCATCGCCCAACGTGTTCAACCTGATCATGAAGCGCCGAACGATTGCCGGTTCGATGATCGGAGGCATCCCGGAAACACAGGAGATGCTGGATTTCTGTGCCGAGCACAGCATCGTCGCCGACATCGAACTGGTTCGAGCAGACCAGATAAATGAATCCTACGAGCGAATGCTCAAGGGTGACGTCAAGTACCGCTTCGTGATCGACAACTCCACTTTGGTTGATTGAACCTGAAGTAGCCTTTTCGGTGCCCTGGCCGGGCATCGCCTCTCTCATAGCCTCGTCCTCGGGGCTACGACGCTTCACGCAACAAAGGATTCAAGCAATGACTGATCACTCCCTCCCCGCGCCCCATAAATCATGGGGTGCCGTATTCGCCATGTCGCTCGCCGCCTTCGTGCTGGTGGCATCGGAGTTCATGCCCGTCAGCCTGCTGACACCCATCGCCGCCGATCTGCATATCACCGAAGGACAAGCCGGTCAGGGCATTTCCGTTTCGGGGCTGTTTGCCTTATTCACCAGCCTTCTTATCCCGCTGGTGGCGGCGCGGGTAGACCGTAAACCGCTACTTCTTTCACTGACGCTGTTGATGATCCTTTCCGGAACAGTGGTCGCGTTCGCACCGAACTACGGGGTATTCATGATCGGGCGCGCGCTGATCGGTGTTGCGATTGGTGGCTTCTGGTCACTGTCGGCGGCAACCGCCATGCGCCTAGTGCCTGATGACCAGGTCACACGCGCCATGGCAATCGTCAACGGCGGCAATGCTTTGGCGACTGTGATTGCAGCACCATTGGGCAGTTTTCTCGGCGCCTTGATTGGCTGGCGTGGTGCATTCTTGTGCGTCATCCCGGTCGCGATAATCGCTTGTATATGGCTATTGTCCAGCCTTCCACGGATGAAAACGCAAAGCGGTTCAGGCACCGGCAACGTCTTCAAGTTGATGAAAAGCACGCCGATCGCGTTAGGCATGGTGGCGGTCAGTGTGTTTTTCATGGGCCAGTTCATGCTGTTTACCTATTTGCGCCCATTCCTTGAAACGGTCACGCACGTCAGTGTCTCCATGCTGTCTTTTATGTTGCTCGTTCTGGGCCTGGCGGGACTTGCCGGAACCTTCCTGATTGAAGCGTTCTTGAAGAACGGCCTGTATCGAACCCTCATCGTCATCCCGATCTTGATGGCGATGATTGCTTTGGCGCTTGTTTCATTCGGTAGTTCGGCGGCCACCACGACTGTCTTGCTTGGCCTGTGGGGACTGGTTGCCACGGCAGCGCCCGTGGGATGGTGGACTTGGCTGGCTAGAACGTTGCCAGACTCTGCTGAAGCGGGAGGCGGTTTAATGGTGGCGATCATCCAACTCGCTATTGCGTCTGGCGCAACCGTTGGCGGGCTGGTCTTCGACTCGAGCGGCTATCAAGCGACCTTCGAATTGAGCGCCACGTTGCTAGGCGTGGCGGCCGTTCTTGCCTTCCTGGCTGCACGCGCAGCCTCGCGGGAGCCTATTGCATCGGTAAGCATTGCTTGAAATAACCGCAAGACACGCCAAGGCATGTCTTGCGGTTTCCAACATCACTTGGTCAGCCAGGACTCAACGGTGGCTGAGCCATGTTCTGCTTTCCACTCCTTCAGCGTCTTATGATTGCCGCCTTTCGTTTCGACGACTTCGCCAGTGTGGGGATTCTTGTAAACCTTCACCTGGCGTGGCTTGCGGGTGCCGCTCTTCGACTCCGCAGCGGGTGCGCGGCGACCAGCCTTGGGATCGAGTAAATTGACGATGTCTTTCAAGCTGTAGCCATACTTGGCAAGCAGGGCACGAAGCTTCGTTTCAAACTCGATTTCCTGCTTCAGGCCTGCGTCACCCTTCAAGGCCTCAAGCGCTTGGAGCTGCTCGGCCAAATGTCTTTCAAGCTGACGAAATTCTGCGAGTTTGGACATGAGATATTTCTCCCTGATTGTTAACCTGACTTTACACCCAAAACAGTATTTCGTTTTGAATAAACACGCATCGCCTTGGTCAAACTTATACCTTTCTACATCTCCATCTGAGCTTGCTTCAGGAACAGTGCAGATTCTGAACTAATGTGTCACGCAACGACCGCAAGCTATTTTAACGGCTAACATCCCCACGTGAGGAAATTGCCAGCACGGTATAGCGAGTAGAGCACTAGAGATCGGCAGGCGATCCACGATTCATTTCAAACTCAAAAGGTCTGAAGGAGCTGGGATATGAACAAGCTGGGCGCGATCTTTCTTCTACTCGTGGCAGGCACTGCCCATTCTGCTGAACGTCTGACAACCGTTCAGGTTTCGGGACTCTTTGTTCCTGGATCCCAAGCGCTGGGGAAAGCGCAAGGATTTACAGAGTGCGTTGATTTCCAAAACTACCTATCGTGCACACGCAGCAAGCCAATGGTCGTTTTTGGCGCAACCGCCAGTAGCGCTGAAATAACACTGGATGTCACGGACAACTTTTCCATCGAGGCAGATCCTATGGGAAGCCCCAAGATCACGGATGTGGCACTGGAGAAACTGACCTACCGATCCATTCGCCTGGAATTTCAACCAGAAGAGCGCGAGGCTCTGGAAAAAGCACTGCGCGCTGATGGATGGTTCGCCGTAGGCAACGAAAAACGCCGCGAATTTTATAAGGAGGGCATCCCCGCAACCTTCCGCGTCGGTGGCGCCTATACCACGTTGAGTCCTGTCGACATCAGCGAGGTCAGCAAACGGGCTTCCAGACTGGAGGCAAAGGCCGACCATTCAAGCATCAACTAGGATTTACCCGATCCGGCGCGGGAAATGCAGCGTGACACAGAGCCTCGCGGCGCCGGCTCAACTTCATCGCCGCTTTATGGCGGATCGTTGAATCCGTGTCCCGTCGATTCAAATACGCCACCCGCAGCCCTCACGAAAAAGCCCGCACAAGGCGGGCTTAGTGAGTGAAAGTTGAGTAGGTGGCCAGCGCTGGTCTCTGGCTTACAAGGTTTATCAGGACTCTGACAGAAGAGTTTTGCGCTCTTCTGCTTCACACGGCATAAGGGCTGGATCTCAGCGCGGAGATCTTTCTAACCGTGTACCCTTCGGAACGCGCCCCACGTTTCCTCGCTATCCGCTTTGCGCATCAGTCTGCGTCTTCACCTACAACTTCAGAGTAGCAAAGAAGCGCTAAACGTTGAACTCGATTTTTAGACCGATTTCCTTCATGAAAAACGGCGGCTGGAAGCAAAAATACTATGGCCAGCCGCCCACTGATGAAATTGACGTTCGCACGGGCCGGGGTCGATACTCGGCAGCCCGGTGAGAGCATTTGCGCCGAGACATTCACCGGGCAAATTCACTGAGCGCAAGGACTGTAAAATGAGCACGCGAACTGAAAAGGCCGTTCTGGCCGGCGGTTGTTTCTGGGGCATGCAGGCTCTGATCAGGCGCCAACGCGGCGTGTTGTCCACGCGGGTGGGCTATACCGGCGGCGATGTGGACAACGCCACCTATCGCAACCATGGCACCCACGCCGAAGCGATCGAGATCGAGTTCGATCCGGACCTGATCAGCTATCGCCAGGTCCTCGAGTTTTTCTTCCAGATCCACGACCCGACGACGAAGAACCGTCAGGGTAATGATATCGGTACAAGCTACCGCTCTGCCCTGTTCTACCTCGACGAAGAACAGCAGCGCGTGGCCCAAAACACGGTGGCCGACGCCGATGCCTCCGGTCTCTGGCCCGACAAGGTGGTCACCGAGATCGTGCCCGCCGGCCCGTTCTGGGAAGCGGAGCCGGAGCATCAGGACTATCTCGAACACTATCCCAACGGCTACACCTGCCATTTCATCCGGCCGGACTGGAAGCTGCCCAAACGCGGATGATGGTTTGGGTGGCTCAAGTCCTGACGATCAGGGATCGACCTGGCCCATCAGTTCCGCGACCGTTTCCGAGCGATTGGCGAAGCGCTGCGCCAACACCGCACACACCATCAGCTGAATCTGGTGAAACAGCATCAGCGGCAGGATCAACACCCCCAGGGTGCTGCCGGCGAACAGCACCTGGGCCATCGGCACACCGGTCGCCAGGCTTTTCTTCGAACCACAGAACAGGATGGTGATGCGGTCTTCCTCATTGAAGCCCAGGGCTTTGGCCGACACGGTGGCGATCACCAGCACCAACGCCAACAGGATGCAGCACACCACCACCAGCCCGGCCAGCGCCCAGAGCGGAATCTGATGCCAGATGCCTTCGACTACCGCCGCGCTGAACGCACCGTAGACCACCAGCAGGATCGAGCCCTGATCAACGAATTTCAGCCAGTGCTTGTTGCGCGTTACCCATGCACCGATCCAGCGCCGGGCAATCTGTCCGGCAATGAACGGTAGCAACAGTTGCACGCTGATTTTCAGAATCGCATCGAGGGTCGAACCGCCCTCACCGTGCACATCCAGCAGCAAGGTCACCAGCAATGGCGTGAGAAAGATCCCGAACAGGCTGGACGCCGCCGCACTGCAAATCGCCGCCGGAATGTTGCCACGGGCCAGAGAGGTGAAAGCGATCGCCGACTGTACAGTGGCGGGCAGTGCGCAGAGGTAGAGCATGCCCATGTACAGATCGTTGCCGATCAGCGGTGACAACAAGGGTTTGAGCGCCAGGCCGAGCAGCGGGAACAGGACAAAGGTCAGGCCGAACACCAGCAGATGCAGGCGCCAATGTCCCGCACCGGCAATGATCGACTCGCGCGACAGCTTGGCGCCATGGAGGAAAAACAGCAGGCCGATGGCGATGTTGGTCAGCCAGCCAAAGCCGACGCCTATTTGACCGCTGGCCGGCAGGATGCTGGCGAGAACCACCACGCCGATCAAGGTCAGGGTGAAGTTGTCAGGCAAGAAGCGAGGGCGGGTCATAAGCATCATCCGGGCGCCGGGAACGTAGCGACGACTGTAACCTGCCTGCTGTTGACCGGCTAACGCCAATAAGCCAGTAGATGCCGCCAAAAGGACAACAGACGCTTTGTTCTCGATTCGCCAGTACCCTGGCCATTGAATGTCTTCACTGAAGTCCCCCGTGACGGTGACGAACTGCCAGGAAAACCTTCCGCACCCGCCAGCGCCTATGTATCATCAGCCCGGGCCGCTGCTGCCCGCCGCTCGCTTCCGCCGGGAAAGGTGAAAGCATCTGTTTTTTCCCAATCATGTCGTATCTCTTGACGGTCGGGATTTGGCAACGCGAGCACCAGAATGCCTCGACTACAGGAGTAACGATGTTTTCGATCGAACAAGCCAAGCAGATGGCCAAGCGGCTGCGTGCCTCGCTGGAGACGCGCAATCAAGCGGTGCCTCACGCCACCGCGCTTGAACTGGTTGCGCAGCAACTGGGCTACAAGGACTGGAACACCGCGTCAGCGATGCTGCCCCAGGAACACACCCCACCCGCGATTACGTTCGACAAACCCATCCCGATATTGCGGATGTTCGACGAAATCAAGGCACGGGAGTTTTACCTGGATTTCCTGGGTTTCAGCGTCGAATTCGAGCACCGCTTCGAAGCCGATCTCCCGCTGTACCTGGGGATCAGCCGAGACGGCCTGCAACTGCATCTGTCCGAACATCATGGCGATGCGAGCCCCGGTTCCACGGTATTTGTGCCCATGCACAATATCGAACGGCTGCGGGATGAATTGCTAGCCAAACGCTATGGCTACGGACGGCCGGAAATTGTTCAGCAGGGCTGGGGCCAAGTCCTGGAAGTCCATGACCCTTTCGGTAACCGGATTCGGTTTTGCCAAAGCTGATCCTGCCTCGCGGACTGGGCAGGCCCGGTCCGCCCTGGGTTGATTGTCACCCTTGACGATGGGTGGCAATTGGGCCCGGGCGGTCATTATCGCTCCATTTCGTCTACCCTCACCAAGCGCCTTGCAGCATTAGCCTGTGCCCGGCGCCTTGACATTCTTGCGTTAATGTACCGGAGAATTTTCATGTTCAAACGCCCCCTGGCATTGGCCGTCGGCTTGACCCTGTCTTTTTGCACCCTGCTGGCCCAGGCCGCCGACACCCTGAAAGTCAGCGCCATTCCCGATGAAGCGCCCACCGAACTGTTGCGCAAGTTCAAGCCGCTTGGCGCTTACCTGGAACAGCAATTAGGCATGAAGGTCGAGTTCGTGCCCGTGAGCGACTATCCGGCCGTGGTCGAGGCGCTCGCTACCGACCGGATCGACATGGCCTGGCTGGGCGGCTTCACGTTTGTGCAGGCCCGCCTGAAAACCGGCAATGCCATACCGCTGGTACAGCGCGAACAGGACGCTCAGTTCACCAGCAAATTCATCACGGCCGACCCGGCCGTCAAGTCGCTGGCCGACCTCAAGGGCAAGACCTTTGCCTTCGGCTCGGTGTCCTCCACTTCAGGCAGCCTCATGCCGCGCTTTTTCATGCTCAAGGACGGCATCAAGCCGGAAACCTACTTCAGTCGAGTGGGCTACTCCGGTGCCCATGACGCCACCGTCGCCTGGGTCCAGGCCGGCAAGGTGGACGCCGGAGTCCTGAACGCCAGCGTCTGGGAAAAACTGGTCGCCGCCGGCAAGGTCGACACCACCAAGGTCAAAGTGTTTGCCACCACCCCGGCCTACTTCGATTACAACTGGACGGTGCGCGGGACCCTCGACCCGGCGCTGGCGGCGAAGATCAAGGCCGCCTTCCTGGCGCTCGACCCGGCGAAACCGAAGGACAAGGAAATCCTCGATCTACAGGCCGCCAGCCGGTTCATCGAAACCAACCCTGACAACTACAAGGGCATCGAAGAAGCCGCACGCGCCGCCGACCTGCTCAAATGACGTTGCACCTGACCCAGGTCGGCCTCACCCACGCCAACGGCGTCCGGGCGCTGCATGGCGTGGACCTGCACATCTCGGCACGGGAACAGGTCGCCATCATCGGCCCGTCCGGGGCGGGCAAGTCGAGCCTGCTCAACCTGCTGGCCACCGCCCTGCGCCCTGGCAGCGGTGAGTTGCAGGTGCTCGGCGAGCGGGCCTGGCAGCTGTCTGCCCGGCAGCGCCAGCGTCTGCGCGCGCGCATCGGGCTGATCCATCAAGCGCCCCCGCTGCCACCACGCCAGCGCGTGGTCACCGCGGTCCTTGCCGGCAAGCTGGGCCAGTGGAGTCTGGGCAAGAGCCTGCTCAATCTGTTGCATCCGCTGGATATTCCGGGCGCGCGCAACGCATTGGCCAGGCTGGACCTGGGCGACAAGTTGTTTGCGCAATGCCAGCAACTGTCCGGTGGCCAGCTGCAGCGCGTGGGCATCGCCCGGGTGTTGTATCAAGCGCCCGAGGTGTTGCTGGCCGATGAGCCGGTATCGGCCATGGACCCGGTGTTGGCCGAGCACACGCTGTCGGTGCTGTGCCGCCATGCCCGGGAACACAACGTCACCCTGGTCGCCAGCCTGCATGCGGTGGAACTGGCCCTGGCGCATTTTTCGCGGATCATCGGCTTGCGTGACGGGCAGATCCTGTTCGACCTGCCCGCCGATGCCGTCGACCGCGAGCTGCTCGACAAGCTCTACGCCAATGAGCAGCTGCAGTCGTCGCCAGTGCCTCCGGCGCCCTTGGTTGTGCAGATTCCCCGATGCTGAGTCGCGATACCCGAGATCCCGCCACCCGCCCCCGCCTGCTCCTCACGCTGCTGGCCCTTGTCCTGCTATGGCCTGGCATCCACTTCAGCGAGTTGGACCTGAGCGTACTGGTAGCCAGTGACAGCCAGAGCGAGATCGGCAAGTTCGTGTCAGCCTTCTGGCCACCCGCCCATGACGAGGCGTTCATCGAGCTGTTGTTGCAAGCCACCCTGCAGACCCTGGCCATCGCCACGGCCGGCATGGCCCTGGCGTTGCTGTTGGCAATCCCCGCCAGCCTGCTGGCCAGTCGTGCCCTGTCGCTGTCCGCTGCCTCCCGTGCCGGCCACCCGGTTTTTTGGGGCCGACTGCTGCGCTGGCCCGTGCGCGGCGTGCTGATCTTCCTGCGCAGCGTGCCGGAAATCGTCTGGGCCCTGCTGTTCGTGCGCGCCGTCGGCCTCGGTCCGACGGCCGGGGTGCTGGCCATTGCCATTACCTACAGCGGCATGTTGGGCAAGGTCTACGCGGAAATTTTCGAATCGGTCGACCAACGCCCGGCCCACGCGCTGCTGCAGTCCGGCAGCGGTCGGCTGGCCGCCTTTTGCTACGGGATCCTGCCCAATGTCGCTGCAGAGCTGTTGTCGTACACGGTGTACCGCTGGGAATGCGCCATCCGCGCCTCGGTGGTGATGGGCTTCGTCGGGGCCGGCGGCCTGGGCCAGCAAATGGACCTGTCGTTGCGCATGTTCGCCGGCGGTGAGGTAGCCAGTCTGTTGCTGACGTTCCTCGTGCTGGTGCTGCTCGCCGATCAACTCAGCCGCCTGCTGCGCTGGAGGCTGACATGAATCGCCTGTTGAACCTGGTCCTGCTGCTGTGCATCGGCGCAGCGGTCGTTGCTTCGTTCATCTACCTGGGCATCGACCTCGGCGAGCTCGGCGGCAGTGGCAACCTGAACCGGATGGGCGCTTATGCCCAGCGTTTTCTCAGCCCGGACCTGAGCGCGGGCCATCTGCAAGCCATCGGTCACGGCGCCCTGGAAACCATTGCCATGTCTGCCCTGGGCACCCTGCTCGCGGCGGTCTTCGGTCTGCTATTGGCATTGCCCGCGGCTGGACGCTTCGGCTGGCCTTTGCAAAGCGCATCGCGCCTGGTGCTCAATGCCCTGCGCGCGGTGCCGGAACTGGTGTGGGCCGCGCTGATGGTGCTTGCCGCCGGCCTCGGGCCCAATGCCGGTACCCTGGCATTAGCCCTGCACACCACCGGCGTGCTCGGCCGGCTGTTCGCCGAAGCGCTGGAAAATACCCCGCCGCAACCCGCCGAAGCCATCCGCCTGCAGGGCGGCAATGCGGTTTTGGCGTTCTGTTACGGGACCCTGCCCAACCTGTTTCCACAGCTGCTGGCCTACATCCTGTACCGCTGGGAAAACAATATCCGCATGGCCAGCGTGCTCGGCTTCGTCGGCGCCGGGGGTTTGGGACAAATGCTCTATGTCAGCCTCAGCCTGTTCCAGGAAGCTCAGGCCAGCACGGTGATTCTGGCCATGCTGATCCTGGTATTCGCCGTCGACACCTTGAGCAGCTGGAGCCGTCAACGCTGGGTCAAGGCCTGACGCAAGCGTTCACCGCAACGACCGTCTCAATCATCCTCATGCAACTTGATACCCCGCGCATGCAGCAGATGAGGCACCAGCAGCACCAGCAATGTCAGCGCCAGGAACGCCGCCGAGATGGGTTGCGTCAAAAACACCGTCCAGTCTCCCTCGCTGATGGACAAGGCGTTACGCAGTTGTTTCTCGGCCATCGGCCCCAGCAGCATGCCGACGATCACCGGGGCGACGGGGAAGTCGAAGCGCCGCATCAGCACCCCGCCCCAACCGATCGCCAGCATCAGCAACAGATCGAAGGAAGAGTGGCGCATGCCATACACTCCGATGGTGGCGAACACCAGAATGCCGGCATTCAGGTACGGCCGGGGGATCTGCAGGAGTTTGACCCAGAGGCCCACCAGCGGCAGGTTCAACACCAGCAGAATGACGTTGCCGATGTACAGCGAGGCCACCAATGTCCAGACCAGGTCCCCCGAGGTCTCGAAGAGCATCGGTCCCGGTTGCAGGTTGTAGTTCTGGAACGCGGCCAACAGGATCGCCGCGGTGGCGGAGGTGGGAATGCCCAGCGTCAGCAGCGGCACCAGAGAACCGGTGGCGCTCGCGTTGTTGGCGGCTTCGGGGCCGGCGACGCCTTCGATGGCGCCCTCGCCCTTGCTGGCGGCGAATTCTTTCGGGTATTTGCTGAGCTTGCGTTCGGTCGAATAGGACAGAAAGGTCGGAATTTCGGCACCACCGGCCGGAATGGAACCGAAGGGAAAACCGATCAGCGTGCCCCGCAGCCAGGCGGGCACCGAACGCTTCCAGTCGGAGCGCGTCATCCACAACGAGGTCAACCGATGCCGGCCGGCTGCTGCTTCTTTTTGATAGAGCAGGCTGTACAAGGCCTCGCCCACGGCAAACAACCCGACCGCCACGAGCACCACCTCAATGCCATCCACCAGCTCGGGGACTCCCAAGGTGTACCGGGCAATGCCCGAAGTCGAGTCCAGGCCGATCAAGCCCACGGTCAGGCCGATCCCCAATGACGCGAAACCTCGCAGCATCGAAGCCCCGAGTACCGCAGACACTGTAGTGAAGGACAGCACCAGAATCGCGAAATACTCCGCGGGACCGAACTTGAGCGCGAGTTTGGCCACAAGAGGGGCAAACAGGGTCAGCAGTACGGTCGCGATGGTGCCAGCCACGAATGAGCCGATCGCCGCCGTGGCCAGGGCCGGCCCCGCACGACCGTTGCGGGCCATGAGATTGCCCTCCAGGGCCGTGACCATGGACGACGATTCACCGGGGGTGTTGAGCAGGATGGAGGTGGTCGAGCCGCCGAACTGGGCGCCGTAATAGATACCGGCAAACATGATCAGGGCCCCGGTGGGATCGACCTTGGCGGTGATCGGCAACAGCAGGGCCACCGTCAGCGCCGGCCCGATCCCCGGCAAGACACCAATTGCAGTGCCCAACAAACAGCCGATAAACCCCCACATCAGATTGATCGGCGTCAGTGCCGAGGAAAACCCCATCGCCAGGCTTGCGAGAATGTCCACCCTATCGATCTCCTTCGGCCCGGTTCAGATCCAGGCGTTGACCAGGGGCGGAAGGGAAACCCCCAGCCCGGCGTTGAACAGCCAGTAAATCGGCAGGGTCAGGGCCATGCCGATGGCGAGATCGCGCACCGGGCGGCGGCTGCCGAAACCCCGTGCCGAACAGGCAAACAACAACGCGGCGGCCAACACGAACCCGATGAAGTTGATGAGCAAGGCGACCCCCAGCAGGCCCGCCGTGACCCAGGCCGCACCGGCCTTTCCACCGGGTATAACGCCAGCCGTCCCGTCGGTGTCGTCGGCCAGTTCGCGAAATCCACCCGTGATTGCCTGATAGCTCAGGAACAGGCCCACGGCGCCGAGGAATACCGCTACGGCAAAGGGATAGACGTGCGCCCCGAGGATGACGAACCCCATCTCCGGGGGAAACCGATACGCGCCGAACGCCAACACGGCGCTGATGGCCATCACGCCGATGCCAATCGCCAGTTGAGTCGGCACAATCGCGCGAGGCTGAGTCATTTCGCAACCAGCCCGACCTCGACCAGCATCGCACGCAGCCGCACGTGCTCTTCGTCGACGAATTTGCCGAACTCGTCGCCGGTCAGGACGTTGGCTGACCATTTGTTGGTGTCGATATTGTCTTTCCAGACTTTACTGTTGGTCGCGGCCACGACCGCGTCGGTCACTTCCTTACGCTGCTGCGGCGTAAGGCCTGCTGCGCCGTAAACGCCACGCCAGTTGCCGATTGTCACGTCATAACCACTCTCTTTGAGCGTCGGCGCATCGATGCCGGCCACACGCTCGGGCGCGCCGATCGCCAGTACTCGGAACTGGCCGTTTCTGATGTACTGGCCAAGTTCGGCATACCCCCCGGTGATTACCTTGATCTGGCCACCCAAGGCCTGGGCAACGACTTCACCGCCACCGGCAAACGCGACGTAATTGACCTTGTTGACCGGAACGCCCATTTTGCCCGCCAGCTCGGCAATCCCGATGTGATCGATCGACCCTTTGGAACCACCGCCCCAGGCGATACTGGTCGGCTTGTCTTTAAAGGCTTTGAGCAAGTCCTCCAAGGTCTTGAATTCGGACTCCTTGCGTACCGCGAGCACATTGTATTCGGTGAACAGCCGGGCGATCGGAGTCACGTCCTTCAAGGTGATTTGCGGCTTGTTCTGTTCAATGGCGGTCACCATGATCGCGCCAACGACCAGCAGCGCATTCGGGTCGCCTTTGGTGCTGTTGGCGAATTGCGCCAGCCCCAGGGTCCCCCCTGCTCCGCCCTTGTTCTCGAAGGTGGTGGATTTCGCCGCTTTGGCCTCGACCAGGGCTTTGCCCAGCACCCGTGCGGTCTGGTCATAACCGCCACCCACGGAGCCCGGGGCCATGAACTTGACAGTGTCCAGGGCAAAGGCCGGTGCTGCAAGGGCCGCAGCAGTAATGCCGACTGCAAGGTAACGATTGAATCGATGGAACAAAGCGGACATGAGTCGTCTCCCGATTGCATTATTTTTATCGTCGCCGGCTGAACGTCGATCAGGGCGCAATCCCTGTTCAATGAAGCCTGGCCTGCGGATAAGCGTAGGCCATGCTCGGGACGACGGCATACAACGATGAGTCGCTTCGAAAGGGAGCGTGTTTTACAGTCATCCAACCTCGCTATCGTCGTTGGATTATTGAACCGGATCCGTTTATCAGGAAGGCGAATACATGGCCAACGCTCTTGCCGATGACCGCAGCAGTGCGTGGTCGGTGTTTCTGATCTTTCTGCGCCTCGGGCTGACCTCTTTCGGCGGCCCGATTGCGCACCTGGGCTATTTCCGCGATGAGTTCGTCACACGCCGGCGCTGGCTGAGCGAAGGCAGTTACGCGGATCTGGTCGCCCTCTGCCAATTCCTGCCGGGACCTGCGAGCAGTCAGGTCGGCATTGCGCTGGGAATGTCCCGGGCGGGATACGGCGGGGCGCTGGCGGCCTGGGCCGGTTTTACGCTGCCTTCGGCGATTGCCCTGATCCTGTTTGCACTGGGCATTTCCCGATATGGCACTGCCATTTCCCCCGGCGCTCTGCATGGCCTCAAGGTCGTGGCCGTTGCGGTAGTCGCGCAAGCGGTATGGGGCATGGCGCGAAACCTGTGCACGGACGTGCCGCGAGTCACCCTCATGGCGATCGCGGCGTGCGTCGCCCTGCTCGAACCGTCGGCCTGGGGCCAGGTCAGCGTGATCGCCGCCGCGGCCGTTGCCGGCCTCCTGCTGTTCAAGCCCGGGCAGAGTGCCGGCCACGATCCGCTGCCGATCACGATCAGACGCCGGACCGGGGCAATCTGGCTGATGCTGTTCCTGGCATTGCTGGTTGGCCTGCCCCTCCTGGCCCAGATGTTGCCCAATCAAACCGTGGCGATGGTGGATGCCTTCTATCGGGCCGGATCACTGGTATTCGGTGGGGGTCACGTCGTTCTGCCGCTGCTGCAAGCCGAAGTGGTGCCCACCGGCTGGGTCGGCAACGATGCCTTCCTGGCCGGCTATGGTGCCGCGCAGGCGGTACCCGGACCTTTGTTTACTTTCGCCGCGTTCCTTGGCGCGTCGATGAGCCTCGCCCCTTCGGGCTGGATCGGCGGCATGATTTGTTTGTTGGCGATCTTCGCGCCGGCTTTTCTGTTGATCATGGGCGTCTTGCCTTTTTGGGAGCGCTTACGTCGCAGTGTGCGCACCCAGGCCGCACTGGGCGGGGTGAATGCGGCGGTGGTCGGCCTGTTATTGGCCGCGTTGTATCAGCCGGTCTGGACCAGTGCCATTTTCCAGGCCCAGGACTTTGGCCTGGCGCTGGTTGCCCTGGTGGCGCTGATGTTCTGGAAACTCCCGCCCTGGCTGGTGGTGATCGCAAGCGGGGTCGCGGGCTGGCTGTTGTAGGAGCCGGCTTGCCGGCGAACACGGCGGTACATTCGGTAGAGGTGTCTTCTGACAAACCGCTTTCGCCGGCAAGCCGGCTCCTACAGGGGTTTTTTCCAGAAACACTTATCCCTGCTGGCGCGGTACAGCGCTGAACAATGCCGAGTTATTCTAAAACCATCTGCGCTGAAACCCTGACCTGGTGCGTCAGGCGTCAAGTTGATCAATAACCAGCAACAGGAAACGTATTATGAAAGGCATGCTCGGCAGCATTGGATTGTCGCTCTTACTGACGGCAACGGCGGCATTCGCCCATCACGGCTGGAGTGAATACGACTCCAGCAACCCCTTGACACTGAACGGCACGATAGAAGAATCCGGCTACTCCCATCCCCATGGTTTCGTGCGCCTCAAGACAGCGGACAAGACCTGGACCGTCGTCCTCGCACCGCCCTCGCGCATGGAGAATCGCGGCCTGACCCGGGACATGCTGAGTGTGGGCAACACGGCCACCGTGGTCGGCTATCAGAATCGCACCAAGCCTGACGAATTGCGCGCCGAACGTATCACGGTCGACGACAAAAAAACGGAGCTGCGATGATGCAGGCCGTCGATAGCAGCGGTGGAACGGGTCAGGACAACTGGCTGGACTGGTTGGGCGACTCGTCGCTCGGGGCAGCCATGCGCGGCGACCTGTGGCTGTATCCGATGGTCGAGGTGGTTCACATCATCGGTTTCTCGGTGCTGTTCGGCGCGGTCCTGATGTTCGATCTGCGGGTGCTCGGGCTGTCGAAAGACATTGCGGTCACGGCCCTGGCTCGCCACCTCCTGACCTGGTCGATTGCGGCCCTGCTGTTGGTCGTGCCGGCCGGGCTGCTGATGTTTTCCGCCCATCCCCATGATTTCGCCTCCAACGGCGTGTTTATCCTCAAGCTGTGCCTGATCGCTACGGCGGGCGTCAATGCCGCCCTGTTCCACGTCGGTGTCTACCGCTCGGTCAACCGATGGAACACCGCCGTTGCAGCGCCTGGCATCGCAAAGATCCAGGCGCTGTTTTCGATCGCGCTATGGGTGACCGTGATCCTCTGCGGTCGACTCCTGGCGTATACCTGAGCCAACTCACCTCCGGCGGCTCTGACCGACTGATCGAGAACCGGGTCGCCGATGTCACTCAGTACCTTGTATCGTCAGGTATTGGTTTTCAGCTTGGTCCACAACCGGGTACTCAACCGTGCGATGGCCGCAGGCAGTTCCTCCACGGTAAACAACTTGTCCAGCACACTGCTCGGCGGGTAGATTGCCAGGTCCTGTTTCACGGCTGGAACCACATACTGATCCGCTGCGAGGTTGGGGTTGGCGTAGTGGATGCTGTTGCTGATGTTGGCGATGACCTGCGGCGTCAGCAGGTAATTCATGTAGGCGTAGCCATTCTTCTCGTGCGGTGCGCTCTTGGGCATTACCACCATGTCGAACCACAGGGTCGATCCTTCGTCAGGAATCGAATAGGCGATGTCGATACCGTTGTTGGCTTCCTTGGCGCTGGCCGCCGCCTGCACCACGTCCCCGTTGAAACCGATCACCGCGCAGACGTTGCCATTCGCCAGGTCGCTGATGTATTTGGAGGCGTGGAAATACTGCACGTAGGGTCTGATTTTCAGCAGTGCCTGCTCGGCTTTCTTATAGTCCGCGGGTTCGTGACTATGGGGTGGCAGGCCCAGGTAGTTGAGGGTGATCGGCAGGATCTGCGTGGGGTTGTCGATAATCGCCACACCGCACTGGCTCAACTTCTTGATGTTGTTTTCATCGAAAAACAGATCCCAGGAGCGGGTGACATCAGTGTTGCCGAAGATTGCCTTGATCTTCTCGACGTTGTAGCCGATACCCGCAGTGCCCCACATGTAGGGGTAGCCATACTGGTTGCCCGGATCATTGACCTCGAGTTTTTTCATCAGTGCCGGGTCAAGGTTTTTCCAGTTGGGCAGCTGGTTTTTATCGAGCTTCTGAATGGCCCCGGCCTTGATCAACCGGGATAGAAAATGGTTCGAAGGGCTCACCACGTCGTAGCCGGTATTGCCCGTCATCAACTTCGACTCCAGCACTTCGTTGCTGTCGTGAATGTCGTAGGTGGCCTTGATCCCGGTGTCTTTGGTGAACGTGGTCAGGGTGTCGTCGGCGATGTAGCCGTTCCAGTTCGAGATGTTGACGACTTCGTCGGCGTAGCAGGCTGCCGACAACGTCGTCAGCACGACCATCAGCGGAATATTGTTGACGCGCATGTTCAATCACCTGGTTGTTGATGAGCTTTTTATTGTTTGTCGATTGCCGGGGTTTCTAGACTTCTGTTCGGGCCCTGACCGCCTCCACGCGCATTCGCAGCATGGCACCGATATCGAGCAAGGGCCGCGGCGGCAACCAGCCCGGCCGAGCCCTGTGCATGACCGATGTCAGGATCGGCGAGCTGGCACCAGATGCCAGTTCAGCGAGCAGGCGCCCCCACAGGGTGCCGCGCGCGACGCCCGACCCGTTGCAGCCGGCCACGGCAAAAACACCCTCTTCGACCTTGGCAAAGTAAGGCTGGCCGGAGCGTGAGGCGCTCAGGTGTCCGGTCCAGGTGTATTGGATGTCCTGCTCGTTGAGCCATGGAAAACGTCGCTGCAAGCCGAGCACATGGTGTTTTCGACGCTGCTCGAGCTCACTGCCGGACAAGTCCCGGGAACGGTATTCCGCCGTATTGCGGATCATCACCCGACGGTCCGGCGTCAGGCGCACCGTGGCCCCGAGTGGCCGGGTAGAGAGCACGCCCCAGGGTTCGACAGCGCCCATGGCGCTGAACTCCTGGTCACTGAGCGGCCGCGTGAGGCTGGCACTGAGTTCCATCGCGAAGGTGCCGCTGTCCGCGATGCCGGCGCGCGGGATGAACGCGTTCAGGCAGACGAGCACCTGCTTCGCCTCGATGCTCGCATTGACAGCATTGGCGCGAAGGCTTCCGTTACCCAGACGCTCCAGCCCGCTGATGTCGGTGTTTTCGTAGAGGGTGACGGTGTCCGGCAGCGTATCGAGCAGCCCCTTCACATACTTCGCCGGTTGCAGCAGTGCGTTGCCATTGCCACACCAGATCGCGGCCTGGTAATGCCTGGTTCCGAGCTTCTTGCCCAGTGCTTCACCTTGCAGAAACTGTGCAGAGGCGCCAACTGCACTGAGTGTTTGCAGCTTGGCCTCGACCTGGGTCAGTTTGCCCCGATCGCTGACGGCGAAGTAATAACCCGAATCGCGGAAATCGCACTCGATGCCATGCCGGACAATGCGCTGGCGTACTTCCTCGTTGGCGACCCGGGAAATCTCGGTATCCACTGCATAATCAGCAAAACCCCGCCGGCCGATCAATTCGTCATCGGTTGGGTGTTCATGGCCGACCACAAAGCCTGAATTGCGCGCAGAAGCCCCCTGCGCTGCCCGTTGCCGGTCGACGACCACGATGCGTGCCTGAGGGTGCATGTCTGCCAGCGAATGAGCGGCACACAGGCCGGTGATACCGGCACCGATAATCAGCCAGTCAGCCTTTTGCGTGCCGCTCAGGCAAGCGCGGGCCGGTGAATCTCCCGCTTGCGCGATCCAGCCACATCTATTTTCCATGCGTCACCTCATTCGACTGTCGTTCTGCGGGCCGTCTCTGTTCAACGCACAACCTCATGCAACAATCGCATCAGTGGTTTGAGATGACGGTAGCTAGAGCTAGAATCTATAAGGCCTTCGGCAATACAACCAACGTTATAAAATCATCGAGCCATTCAGAAAACGCATGGATAAAATTCGCCATCTTGCTTCGCTCCAGGCTTTGCAGGCCTTGGTCGAAGTCGCCGACACCGGTAGCTTCACCCAGGCTGCACAAACGCTGTGCCTGACCCAAAGCGCCGTGAGCCGCAAAATCCAGCAACTGGAGAGCCACTTCGGCTTACCCATGTTCGTGAGGAATAGCCGCCATGTCCGACTGACGCCGGAAGGTGAGCAGGTGCTGGCCACCGCGCGCACTATCCTGGCGCAACTGAAAACACTGGAGGATCGGCTTGCACCGCAGAAACGTCCTTTCCGCATCCGCATGCATGTATCGCTGGCGGTGCGATGGTTACTGCCGAAGTTGAGCGAGTTCTATCGCAGTCACCCGGACGTTTTGCTGTCGATCGAAACCGTGGCGACTGAAGTGGTGGAGCCGGCGATCGATAGCGATGCCTACATCCTCTATCTGCCGGCGCCGTCCGCTGATGCGGATTGCCTGACCCTGTTCGAGGAAGCGCTGGTGCCGGTGTGCGCCCCGGGCCTGGCCAGCCCGACCCGACCGTTGCAGTCCGTGGAGGATCTGGTGGGTTTCGCGCTGCTGCACCGTTCGGCGGACAAGCATGACTGGGCACAATGGCTGGCAGCCAATGACGGCAAGCCGCTGGAGAATTACCGGCACATCCCCTTCAACCTCGACGAGCTGGCACTCGATGCCGCAGCGCGAGGATTGGGGGTGGCCATGACCGACTTGACCCTGGCGGTCGAATCCATCGAACGGGGCGTGCTGGTCATACCCTTCGGCCCCCCCTTGAAAACCCGCGGAATCTACGCGCTGAACCTGCAGCCTTCAGCAGCTTCTCACCCGGCGTGTCGGCTGATCATGCAATGGTTCGCCCGGCAGACCGAACGGCTCCCCCATGAATTGCGCTGAACTGACTCGCATCAGGGCGTGAAGGCGCCCGCTCAAACACCTTGAGCCCTAGGTGCCGCGCCCCAACCCTTCTATCGCATTGGCAAAAGCACTGCCGGCCTGCCGGACCAGTCCACGCCACTCAACGCTGTTGATGAGACCATCGCGCTCCATCTTATCGGCGGCCTTGAGCAACTCGTCGTACTGCTCTTCGGGATCCATGCGGATCTGGGGTTCTTTCAGGAGCTGATACCAGGCATCCAGGGCCTGCGCTTTCTGATCATCATTCATGGTCAAACTCCCGGCTGTGACTGTTGTTGGAAGTTTTTTCATGTATGGCCGTTCCTCGATTCCGACGTACGGCGTTCAGCTCATTGACCTTGATCTCGGTTCAGGGCACGCGTTTCGGCGTTTTCACCCCCCGGTTGCAATAATCAAGGGAACAAGCTGTTCTTCATCCGACAGCGCGCCATGATGCCCCCTCCAGGAAGTCTGAAAGGGCTCCCGGACAGAGCGAATCAAGCCGGCATTGTCCCCGGCTATCAGCAACAGATCGCCAATGCGCTTGCACGCGGCATCCGTCACGTTTTTCCCGAACAGGCCAAGGACCAAGGCCTGTTCTCGCGTTAGCACTTCAAAATGGCCTGCGAGAATGTCGCGCCAGCGCTTCACTACATCGGCATCGGTGGGGTCTTGAAGATAAACATGCCGCGCCCGAATATCACCACAGATACTGGCTACTCCCCGTTGCAGGTCCGGCATCAAGTCAAAATCAAAGGTCCTGGCCTCATCGATCGTGGTCATACCATGGTCAGCGGTCACTATCAGCAGCGCATCCTGCGCCAATTGATCGCGCAGACTGCGGATTCGTTGATCGATATCTTCGAGCGTGTCCTGCCACTTCCCGGAGCCTGGCCCATGCAAATGTCCACACAGGTCGAGTTCACCGAAATAAACGTACGTCAGTTGTCGATCATTGCCCCCTGACACCGAACGAACGCGTGCAATCAGATCGTCGGGATCAGTGAACGCAATGACTTTGGCCCCGTTGAACACGGTCCGGGTATAGGCCGAACCGGCAATAGCGACAGGCAGAAATGCATTGATCGACAAGCCACCGGCGGCCGCCTTCACCCAGGCCGACTGGCTGGCCACGATCTCTTCGGTACAGGCGGCGGCTGCGTCAAGTCGACCGGTGCGCGGGTCGAAGAGCTGCCAGGACAGAGGATTGAACTGCCACGCCTCCACGTTGAAAGCCGCACCGACTATGCCATGACTGCCGCTGTCTTCTGCAGTTGCCAGCGAAGCCAGGCTGGCAGCCGTCGTCGACGGGAAGCCCGAACGCAGTACTTGCTCCTCCCCCCTGTTTACCAGTGAGCTCAGATACGGCGCTCTGTGGGCATAACGGTCCAGAAGTTGCGCGCCCAGCCCGTCAACCAGACACAACACCACTTGCTTGCAGCGTGGCAAGCCGATGCTTGCCGCGTTATCGCCGGCGCCCAGTGATTGAAGCACCGAGTTCATCAAACTGGCCAGGCCGGACCTGATGGGCTGGGACATGGCGCACCTCCTTGAGCGGTGTGAATGGCCTCCACTCGATTCCATCGTAGAGGGTTGAAGCCATGGAGATTACAAACTTGTCATCGAGTTGTCAGCGTAGCCAGCCCCCTCGCTTCCTACCGTGATGGCGTCGGTCCCCCCACCGGGAGCCGCCGGTCGCCAGCCGTAACCGCTGCGGCATTTCATTACAAAATGGTCATTCAACTGTTGATCGGCTGTGCGGATCAACTGGTTAACCTGAACTCACTGCCAGGCCACTCCGGCAGCCCATCAGCCCTGAACAGAGGGAATCATCATGAAAGTGCTCACATTCGGCATGGCCACCCTCCTCGCCACCAGCCCGGCGTTGGCCGATACCCACACCACCGACCCTGTCATCCAGGACAAGACCGGTTTCTTCGTCCACCTGGACGTCGCCAAAGAGCTGACCAGCACCGATATCACGCAAGCATGCGGCATCGTCCCCGCACGATTCACTTACCTTGACCCCCAGGGGCGCGAGCATGTGCTGGATTACCAGGCCCAGGGTGTGTGGTGCATCAGTGATCATTGACAAAGACGCAAAATTGAAACGTTCCAGTTGTCACCACCGATCCCTTGTAGGAGCCGGCTTGCCGGCGAAGACGGCGGCACATCCAGTAGAGGTATTGACTGACAGACCGCTTTCGCCGGCAAGCCGGCTCCTACATCCGGCGATCTGACCAGTCAGCTCATGCAGTGGACTGCGAACACCTCAGAAAAAATGGCAAAAAACACCAGCGCCTTTGAGCAGTTTCGGCATAGGCGCAACACTTTGCCGAATCTAGACTCGCCCTCCTATAAAGGCATCCAAACTAATAAAATCCGGTGCTGATCCAGGAGAACCACCATGAACCCATCCGATATTTTTGTTATCAGCGCCGTGCGCTCGGCCATCGGTAGCTTTGGCGGCTCACTCAAGGATGTGCCCCCCATCCAGCTGGCGACCGACGTTTGCCGCGCCGCCATTGAGCGCTCAGGCCTGGCACCCGAGCACATCGGTCACGCCGTAATGGGGCATGTGATCCCGACCGAAGCCCGGGATGCCTACATCTCCCGAGCCGTGGCAATGAATGCCGGCCTGCCCAAGGAAACGCCGGCCTTCAACGTCAACCGTCTCTGCGGTTCCGGTTTACAGGCGATCGTCAGTGCAGCACAAAGCCTGATGCTGGGGGATGCCGGGGCGGCGCTGGCCGGTGGCGTCGAGTCCATGAGCCGCGGCGCCTATCTGTTGCCGCAGGCACGCTGGGGCGCACGCATGGGTGACGTGCAGGCCATCGACTTCATGCTCGGCGTGCTGCAGGACCCCTTTGCCGGCTTCCACATGGGCATCACCGCGGAAAACATCGCCGAGCGTTATGGCATCACTCGTCAGGCCCAGGATGAGCTGGCCCTGCTGAGCCAGCAGCGTGCGGCCCGGGCGATTGCCGAAGGGCGGTTTGCCGGGCAGATCGTACCGATCGAAGTGGCTAGCCGCAAAGGTACGGTGACCTTCGCCACCGACGAACACGTGCGCGCCGAAGTCAACGCCGAGCAATTGGGCAAGATGAAACCGGCCTTCAAGAAAGACGGCAGCGTCACCGCGGGCAACGCCTCTGGCCTCAATGACGGCGCCGGTGCGTTGATCCTGGCTACCGGTGAAATGGTCCGTGCGCAAGGCCTCAAGCCGATGGCCCGACTGGTCGGGTATGCCCATGCCGGTGTCGAGCCGGAATTGATGGGACTGGGCCCGATTCCCGCCACCCGGTTGCTGCTCAAGCGCGCCGGCCTGACCGTTGCCGACCTGGATGTCATCGAGTCGAACGAGGCTTTCGCCGCCCAGGCCTGTGCCGTGGCGCAAGAACTGGGCTTCGACCCGGAGAAGGTCAACCCCAACGGTTCGGGGATCTCCCTGGGTCATCCGGTGGGCGCCACTGGCGCGATTATCGCCACCAAGGCCATTCACGAACTGCACCGTGTCCAGGGGCGTTATGCCCTGGCGACCATGTGCATTGGCGGCGGCCAGGGCATTGCCGTGTTGTTCGAACGCGTCTAACCAGCCCATGTTGATCGACGCCCCTGCCCCCGTCTGACGGGGGCAGGGTCAATGCACCCGACAAACTATCCTTCGAACCTGGGCGCGATGACCTAACCTCATAGGCTGAATGACTAATAACAGAGTCGATCACGCTTATGCGCGCAGCATTGAAAGCCATGCTCTTCGTCGCTTTCACGCTTTTCGGGGCGAGTCCCGGAACGCTGTCGGCGGCCGACCTGCCGGACGTTCCAGCGCCCAGGCCGGGGATCGCCGCCCTTGCAGTTTCCCAGAGCGATCTTCAGGCGTTGCAACTTCGTCTGGACAGCCTCAAACAGCAGATCTCGCTGGTTCACAACTACAACCAGCTGGAAGGCCCTCAGGATCTGGTTCGTGCATTCATGCTTGATGTCGATCGCCTGTCGGCTTCGCTGCTGCCTCTGCAGACTCAACTCAATGCCCAACTGAGTGTGCTGGGGTCCGCACCGCTCGACAACGTTGCCACCGAGCAATCCGAAATTGCCGCGCAAAGGACGGCGCTCGCCGAGCAGAAAACCAAAATCGACTCAACCCTGAAAACCCTGGCAGCACTGAAACAAAGTGCCGCCGACCTCCTCACCCAGATCGCCGGCATTCGACGCAACCTGCTGGAAAGCGAGTTGACCCTGCGCACCCGAAGCATCCTCAACCCCGGGTATTGGGCACCGCTGTTGAACCCAACGGCGGACGACCGGCAACGCTTGAGCCTTTTCATCGAACAGGCGGGAGATGTCCTCAAGGCCGCCTGGCAACCCGGTGAGCGTCTGGTCACGACCGTGCTGTTGCTGCTGGCCCTGGTCATCTGGACGCTGGGCCGCAGGCTCGCGGAACGGGGGCTGACCTGGCTGTGCATTCACCGCATGCCGGAAGGCCGCCTGCGCCGAAGTTCCCTCGCACTGGCCTCGGTGCTGGCCACGGTATTGACCGTCGGTTTTTCCCTGCAATTGCTGTTTTTTGTCTGTACGCGGCAAAGTCCACTGACACCGATGCTGACCACCTTCTCCCAGGAATTCGAAAAAGTCGTCTATGCCTGTGTCCTGATTACCGCCTTGAGCCGCGCCTTGTTGTCCACCCAACACCCCTCCTGGCGCCTGCCGGGGATTTCCGATCCGGTGGCGCTTGCGCTCAAACCCTTTCCCCGGTTGTTCGCCGCAACCCTGTTGGTGCTGATGACGATTATCCAGGTGGCCAATGCCACCGGCATGGGCAGTGATCTGGTGGTCGCGGGCCGAGGCGTCATCGCGCTGACGGTCACCTTGATTATCATTGTACTCATGGTGCGCACCGGAAAAGTCCGAAGACAAGTGGTGGCAAGCGGCGAGGCGACCGAAGCCCGCACGACCTTCGCCGGCTTGCTCTATGCCCTCACCGGTCTGGCGTTGTTGATTGCCCTGATATCACTGCTCAGCGGCTACATTTCTCTGGCGAGGTTCATCACTTACGAACTGGTCTGGTCATTCCTCATTATCTGCGGCTTCTATATATTGATGCAGCTGGCGAAGGACGCCTGCGAGTACCTGTTTTCGCCCAAAAGCCCGAGCGGCAAGGCGCTGAAACAGATGCTGGGCATCGATGATCGTCGACTCGACCAGATCGAGGTCATTCTATCGGGGGTCGGTCGGGCCGGGCTATTGCTGTTAGCGGCGGTCACCCTGCTTGTCGGGGGCATCGGAACGACGCTGGGACAACTGATCACCAATGTCTTTTCCATGCTCGGCGGCGGTGGGCTGCGCAAACTCAACATTATCCCGGGCCACCTGCTCAATGCGGTGCTGGCGCTGATGATTGGCGTTTACCTGATTCGATCGTTGCGCCGCTGGCTGGATAACGAATTTCTGCCCAAAACCGACATGGACCCGGGCATGCGGGCCTCGCTCAGCACGCTGTTCGCCAACATCGGCTATGCCCTGGTCATACTGCTGACGCTGTCATCCCTGGGCGTGCAGTGGACCAATCTGGCCTGGATCGTCAGCGCCTTGTCGGTGGGGATCGGCTTTGGCTTGCAGGAGATCGTCAAGAACTTTGTCTCCGGCCTGATCCTGCTGACCGAACGGCCGGTGAAGGTGGGCGACCTGATCAGTATCAGCGGCGTCGAAGGTGACATCCGCCGGATCAACGTGAGGGCCACCGAAATCCAGCTCAGCGACCGCTCGATCGTCATCGTCCCGAACTCGCAGTTGATCTCGCAGAACCTGCGCAACGTGACCCTGGGCGGTAGCGCCCAGGGGGTGGCGACACTCGAACTCACCTTCCCCCTGGACATCGACCCCGAGCAGGTGAAAAACCTGCTGTACGACACCTATTGCGAGCACGAGACCATTCTCGACAAACCGGCGCCGGTGGTCCGGTTCAGCAAACTGACCCCCGAAGGCATCACGCTGACCGTCACCGGTTATGTCGGCAGCCCGAGAATTGTCAGCACCACCAAAAGCGACCTGCTGTTCGAGATCCTCAAGCGCCTGGGTGCCGCCGGAATTGAACTGGCCAAGCCGGCACCCGCGGCGTGAGCGGGTGCCCGGCATCAGGGACGGGTTACTTAGGTTGCGCCACCGTGCGCAAGTAGGGTTTCACGGTCTTGAAGCCTTCCGGATACTTCTTGCGTGCATCCTCGTCGGACACCGACGTTGGAATGATCACGTCATCCCCCGGCCGCCAGTTCACCGGCGTGGCGACGGTGTGTTTGGCATTCAGCTGCAGGGAATCGAGCAGTCGCAGCACTTCATCGAAGTTGCGCCCGGCGCTCATCGGGTAGATCAGCATTGCCTTGACCTTCTTGTCCGGGCCGATGATGAACACCGAACGCACCGTGGCGTTGTCCACGGCGGTCCGTGCGCCGCCACTGGCGTTGGGATGAATCATGTCGTAGAGCTTGGCCACCACCAGGTTCTCGTCACCGATCATCGGGTAGTTGACTGCGTGGCCCTGGGTTTCTTCAATGTCTTTGGCCCAGTTCTGATGGTTACTGACCGGGTCGACGCTGAGCCCGACGATTTTGGTGTTGCGCTTGTCGAACTCGGGCTTGAGGCCGGCCATGTAGCCAAGTTCCGTGGTGCAGACCGGGGTGAAGTCCTTCGGGTGCGAGAACAGGATCGCCCATTTGTCGCCAATCCATTCGTGGAAGTTAAGCGTGCCTTCGGTGCTCTCGACGGTAAAGTCCGGAGCTTCGTCGCCAATGCGGATTGCCATGTTCGTTCTCCTCGTTATGTGGGGTAGGGAAACTCTCAGGCGTTCCAGTATAGGAGACGTTGGACGCTTCGCTTTGCGGCCTGCTGCTATTTACGCGCCACCTTGTAGCGGACGCAGTCATCGTAAAAACCCTGCCGGATTGCCGCCGGCTTGAGCCGCGATTGACTGTCGTAGGTCTGCTCGGTAATGCCCATGGCCATCATGCGCATCCATGGCTTGCTGAATTTATAGGTCTGCAACTTCTGACGCGCGGCATACAGCGAAACGCCCGACAGTTTGAGTTCCTGGGCCTTGGCCGCCGTTCCCGCGCCCCAGCTGCACATGTAGCGGTCATTTTCCACCAGCTCCCTGGCCTGGACGGAGGCAGCAGCACTCGCCAGCCCGCACGACATGAGTGCGATCAACACATTCCGCATTTGCATTCGATCCTAACTATCTGAAAATAAATTGATTTTGGTCAAAAAATCGAAACTTCGGGGCCAGCAAAATGCCTTGAGTGCGCGATAGCCTGATTTCCCGTGTTGGAGCGCTTCTTGCGAGTTCTCAAACCTTGGCTATAGCTAATGTTCCAAACGCAATCCATAGAGGCAAAGGAATGTCAGTCGCAAAGAAAATGACCGTGGGGCAGCTGACGATGCTGACGGCCGTCAATATGTTGGGCTCAGGCATCGTGTTGTTGCCGACCAAACTCGCCGAAGTCGGCGGTATTTCCATTCTGTCCTGGCTGATCACGGCCACCGGTTCCCTGGCGCTGGCCTATGCCTTCGCGCGCTGCGGCATGCTCAGTCGCAAGACCGGGGGCATGGGCGGTTATGCCGAGTACACCTTCGGCAAGGCCGGCAACTACCTGACCAACTACACCTATGGCCTCTCGCTGTTGATCGCCAACGTGGCCATCAGTATCACCGCGGTCGGTTATATCCAGGTGCTGTTCGACGTCCAGCTGGGTTCGCTGCAAGTGGGCCTGGCGACCATCGCGTTGTTATGGCTCACCACCTTTGCCAACTTCGGCGGCGCGCGGATTACCGGGCGGATCGGTGCGATCACGGTCTGGGGCGTAATTGCGCCGGTGGTGCTGGTATCCACCATCGGCTGGTTCTGGTTCGACAGCAGTGTCTACGCCGCCGGCTGGAACCCGCACAACATGGGTTGGCTGGAAGCCGCGGGCGCCTCGGTGGCGATCACGTTGTGGGCATTCCTGGGCCTGGAGTCGGCGTGCGCCAACACCGACGCGGTGGAAAATCCGGAGAAGAACGTGCCGATCGCCGTACTCGGTGGCACCCTCGGCGCGGCGGTGATCTACATCGTTTCCACCAACGTCATCGCCGGTATCGTCGACAACCCGGAACTGGCCTCCTCCACTGCGCCGTTCGGCCTGGTGTTTGCCAAGATGTTCACCCCCTTGGTGGGCGACATCGTGATGGCGGCGATGGTGCTGGCCTGCGTCGGTTCGTTGCTGGGCTGGCAGTTCACCATCGCCCAGGTGTTCAAAAGCTCGGCGGACACCGGTTACTTCCTGCCGATCTTCGCCAAGGCCAACAAGGCTGGCACGCCGATTGTCGGCATGTTGATTCTGCTGGCGGGCCAAACGGCGTTGGGTTTTCTTACCATCAGCCCGGACCTGAGCAAGCAGTTCGATATTCTGGTCAACCTCGCGGTGGTCACCAACCTGGTGCCCTACATCCTGTCCATGGCGGCCTTGATTACCATGCAAAAGGTTTCCAACGTGCCGCCGAGCAAAGCACTGGCTACCAACATCATCGCCTTGATCGCGGCGGCTTACAGCTATCTGGCGCTGTACAGCTCGGGTGAGCAGGCGCTGATGCTTGGCGGCGTTGCTACCATCTTCGGCTACACGCTGTTCGGCTTCGTCAACAACCGCCTGATTCGCCTCGAAGCACTCAATAACAGCGTACCGACGCAGACCGTCAGTGCACAGCACATCAACGGCGAACCGGTGCCGGTGAACAATCTGAAAACTGCCACAATGGAGACTCAATCATGACGGAATATAGACATTCGCTCGGAATGCTCGCGCTGTTGGTCAGCAGTCCGCCGGACAAAAGGACTGTATTCGGTCGCGCCCTGAATCAATTGATCAGTGGCGTGGAGGAACGCGCCGTCAGCGTGCTGGTGTCGGAAAGCCTGAGCGATGCCACCTCGATCCTGAGTTCGGACCCGGCCATTCAGTGCGTGCTGCTCAGCTGGGAAATGGACGACAGCAAAGGCCACGAGCAATGCATCAAGCTGCTGACCAGCCTGCGCGAACGCAACACCCGGGTGCCGGTGTTCCTGATCAGCGACCGCAGCACGGCCTCGAGCATTCCGCTGGTGGTCATGCAGCACGCCGATGACTTTATCTGGCTGCCCGAGGACACCAGCCGCTTCCTCAGCGGGCGTATCCTGGCGGCCATCGAACGCTATCGCCAGGCCGCGCTGCCGCCGATGTTCGGAGCGCTGGTGAAATTCTCCCGCACCTATGAATACTCCTGGCACACCCCCGGGCATGCCGGTGGCACGGCGTTTCTCAAGAGCACCGCAGGCCGCGCGTTCTACGAATTCTTCGGCGAAAACCTGCTGCGTTCCGACCTGTCGATTTCGGTCGGCGAACTGGGTTCGCTGCTCGATCACAGCGGCCCCATCGGTCAGGGCGAGCGTTATGCCGCCAAGGTATTTGGCGCGCACCGCACCTATTACGTGACCAACGGCTCGTCGACGTCCAACCGCGTCATTCTCATGGCCAGCGTCACGCGCAACCAGATCGCGCTGTGCGACCGCAATTGCCACAAATCCGCCGAGCACGCGATGACCTTGTCCGGGGCCATTCCGACCTACCTGGTGCCGACCCGCAATCGCTACGGCATCATCGGCCCGATCCTGCCGCAGACCCTCAGCGCCGCCAGCGTGAAAGCCGCCATTGCCGAGAACCCGCTGGTCAAGGACGGGATCGACCCGACGCCGATCCACGCCATCATCACCAACTCCACTTACGACGGCCTGACCTACAACGTCACCCGAGTCGAAGAGCTGTTGGGCCAGAGTGTCGACCGGCTGCATTTCGATGAAGCCTGGTACGGTTATGCGCGGTTCAATCCACTGTATCGCGACCGCTTCGCCATGCACGGCAGCCCGGCCGATCACGATGAGTCGCGCCCGACCGTGTTCGCCACGCAATCGACGCACAAGTTACTCGCCGCGCTGTCCCAGGCCTCGATGATTCACGTGCGAAACGGCCGCAACCCGATCCCCCACGGGCGCTTCAACGAGTCGTTCATGATGCACGCCTCGACCTCGCCCAACTACGCGATCATGGCCTCCTGTGACGTCAGCTCGGCGATGATGGAAGCGCCCAGCGGGCAGATCCTGACCACTGAATCCATCGAAGAAGCCATCGCTTTCCGCCAGGTCATCTCACGCATGAACAACGAGATGCAGGGCAAGGATGAGTGGTTTTTCACCTGCTGGCAGCCGCCGTCAGTGCAGGTGGGTGGCGCAGCGGTACCTTTCCATGAAGTCGATCCGGGGCTGCTGAAAACCGAGCCGGACTGCTGGGTGCTGCACCCGAACGAGGTGTGGCACGGTTTCGGCGACATCGAGGACGGCTACTGCATGCTCGACCCGATCAAGGTCTCGGTGCTGAGCCCCGGCATGGGGGACGACGGCAACCTGCTGGACGTCGGCATCCCCGCCTGCATCCTCACCGCCTACCTCGGACGCCAGGGCATCGTCGTCGAGAAAACCACCGACTTCACCATTCTCTTCCTGTTCTCCATTGGCATCACCAAAGGCAAATGGGGCACCCTGGTCAACGCCCTGCTCGACTTCAAGCGCGACTATGACGCCAACCTCGAACTCGAACTTTGCCTGCCGGACCTGCTGACCGTCAACCAGCAACGCTACGCCGGCATGGGCCTCAAGGACCTCGCCGCGGACATCTTCGCCGCCATGAAGCAACACAAGACCACGGCGACCATGGCCCAGGCGTTCGGCATGCTGCCGCAGGCCGAATACAGTCCGGTGGAGGCGTACGAGAAACTGGTGAAAAACCAGGTCGAGCTGGTGACCCTGGAAGAAGCCGCCGGGCGGATCGTCGCGACCGGGATCGTGCCCTATCCACCGGGCATTCCATTGTTGATGCCGGGTGAGAACGCAGGGCCGGCGGACGGGCCATTGCTGGCTTATCTCAGGGCGCTGGAAAGCTTCGACAGATCCTTTCCCGGGTTCACCCATGACACCCATGGGATCGAAAGCGAGGGCGGGGTTTATCGGTTGCTGGTGTTGAAGTGAGGTAAGCAGGCCTCTCGGGCTTACACAAACCCTGTAGGAGCTGGCTTGCCAGCGAAAGCGGAGTGTCAGGCAACGTCAATGCAGCTGACCCACCGCCTTCGCTGGCAAGCCAGCTCCTACATGGGATCTTCTTCAGCCAATGGAATTCGCGTCCCGAAGGCCGGGATCAAACCCTCACATTGCGTCCCGGCAATGTCGATCGCTGACTGTTTTCCCAATCCTCCACCAAGCCCACAGGCGCATCGGACGCCGGCAGCATATTGAGCCCGCGAACCAGATCCGAGGCACGCTCGGCCAACATGATGGTCGGCGCATTGAGGTTGCCGTTCGGTTCGGTCGGGAACACCGACGAGTCGATCACCCGCAGACCCGCGATGCCCCGCACCCGCAGCTCGGAATCCACCACCGCCATGTCGTCCTCGCCCATCCGGCACGAGCCGCAAGGGTGGTAGGTGCTCTCCAGGTTCTCGCGGACGAAGGCGTCGATCTCTTCATCGGTATTGACCAGCGGCCCGGGTGCGATCTCACCGTCGCGGAAGCGGTCCATCGCCGGCTGGCCGATGATCTCCCGGGTCAGGCGAATGCAGCGGCGGAAACCTTCACGATCCTCTTCCCGCTGCAGGTAGTTGAATTGAATTTGCGGATGCTCGTAGGGATCCGCCGAACGTACCCGTACATGGCCGCGGCTCTTGGGTTTGTTCGGCCCGGTGAGCACCATGAAACCGTGACCCTTGATCGGTTTGTTGCCGTCGTAACGCATGGCCGCCGGCAGGAAGTGGAACTGAATGTCCGGCCAGCGCAGGCCCTTGTCGGAGCGGATGAAACCACCGGCCTCGAAATGGTTGGTGGCGCCGAGCCCGTCCTTGAACAGCAGCCAGCGCAGGCCGATCATCAGCTTGCTCAGCGGGTCCATTTTGCTGTTGAGCGTCACCGGCTCCTTGCAGCCGAACTGGATGTAGACCTCGGCGTGATCCTGCAGGTTCTCCCCTACCCCCGGCAGGTCATGGCGCACGCCGATCCCGGCTTTGCGCAGGACCTCGGCCGGGCCGATGCCGGAGCGTTGCAGCAGATGCGGTGAGCCGATGGGCCCAGAGGAAATCAGCACCTCACGGTTGCAATAAACCTGGTGAGTCTGGCCTTCGTGGTCGTACACGACGCCGACGGCACGTTTGCCTTCGAGGATGATCTGGCGGGTCATCGCATGGGTGATCACGGTCAGGTTCGGACGGCCCATGGCCGGGCGCAGATAGGCGTTGGCGGTGGAGCAGCGCACGCCGTTTTTTACCGTCATGTGCATGGCACCGAATCCTTCCTGCATGAAGCCGTTGCAGTCGTCGGTCTTGATGTAGCCCGCTTCGGCACCGGCTTCGACCCAGGCGCCATACAGCGGGTTTTTCATGTGATTGCCGTTGGTGGTGTGCAACGGCCCGGTGCTGCCGCGATAGCCGTCACCGCCCTCCTCGTAATGCTCGGCCCGCTTGAAATACGGCAGGCAATTGCGGTAGCCCCAACCCTGCGCACCGAGGGATTCCCATTCGTCGAAGTCACACGCATGGCCGCGGATGTACACCAGGCCATTGATCGATGACGAGCCGCCCAGCACCTTGCCGCGCGGGCAGTGAATACGCCGGCCATTGAGGTAAGGTTCCGGCTCGGTTTCGTAGCGCCAGTTGTACTTCTTGGTGTTCATCGGGATCGAAAACGCACTCGGCATCTGGATCACCACGCTGCGGTCGCTGCCACCGAATTCCAGTACCAGCACCGAGGTGGCCGGGTCTTCGCTCAGGCGGTTGGCCAACACACAACCGGCCGAGCCTGCACCGATGATGATGTAGTCGTATTCTTGCGTAGCCATGGTTATCTCCCGGCCGTCGATTCGTTGAACACTGGCAACGAGGGCTTGGTCAGCCGGTCGCCGGTGGTGTATTGCGGGGATGTTTTTTCAATGTGCTGGATGACGCTTTCTTCGCGCTCGAGGTCGATCGAGCGGCTCAGCCAGTAGTACGCCAGCCCCGAGACGATCAGCCCGACCAGCCAGGCGATGTCGATGCTGCCGAGCGCCTTGGCCAGCGGGCCGACATAGACCTCGCGCTGCTCGACGCCGTCGTAGATGTAGAAGAACGGGATCATCGAAACGAAGCCGATGGCGTAGGCGGCAATACCGCGCAGGCCCCAGCTGCCGTAAATGTTGCCGTGGGGCATGAAGAAGTGCGGGATGGCGTAGCGACCCTTGCGCACGAAGAAATAGTCGGTGAGGTTGACCGAGGTCCAGGGCACCAGGAAGTACAACATCACCACCAGGTAGATCCCCAGCACCGACAGGCCTTTGCCCGAACTCTGGATGCTCAGGGCCACGCCCAGTTGCAGCAGGATCACGAACGCGATGGCCAGGATCCGTGCCTTGCGGGTCGGCTCGATGTGCTTGATCGAGTCGACGCAGGTCAGGGTGGTCAGCTTGGCACTGTAGATGTTCATCGCGATCACCGGCAGGAACGCCAGGATCGTGACCACCACCACGGCCGTGCCCATGAACGGCGACACGGTGTTACCCACCTGGCCAAGGGCGACCAGCACGTCGGTGGAGTGCAGGTGATCGGCCAGCCAGCCACCCACGGAAATCATCCAGGCACCGGACAACGAGGCGCCGAGAAACACCACCGCGATCAATTTACCGCTGGAGGTGTTCTTCGGCAGGTAGCGCGAATAGTCGGACACATAGGGCGCGTAGGCGATGTTGTAGCTCGCCGCCGCCGCGAACTGGGCGATGAAACCGGTCCAGTTGAAACCCAAGGGTGCCGCAGCCACTTCACCGGCGGCCAATACCGGCATCGGCGCATCGGGCACCCAACCCATCAGCACCGCCAGGGTCACCAGGCCGTACAGCGGCAGCGACAGGAACAACGCCCATTTGAAGCTGCGGTGCATCCAGTCGTGACCAAGGATCGCCAGGACAGCGGCCGGCAGCGTCACGGCCACCGCCACTACAATGGGGTTGAAGCCGAACAGCGTGTGCAGACCCTGCATCATCAACACCAGGTTGACGATGTTGAAACCGGCGAACACGAACAGCGTCGCCAGCAGCACCAGAATCACCCCGCGATAGCCGAACTGCGCACGGGACTGGATCATCTGCGGCAGCCCCAGGTGCGGGCCCTGCGAACCGTGAAAGGCCATGAACAGCGTGCCGAACATGATGCCCAGCGTCCCGGCGAGGGTGGTCCACAACGCGGTCAGACCGACGCTTGGACCCACGAAGCCGATGGTCATGGTGAAGAAGGTGAAATTGCCGAGAAACCAGAACGGGCCCTGGCTTGACAGTTTGTCGGTACGCTCGTTTTCCGGGATGAAATCGATCGAATGCCCTTCGACTATGGGTTTGTCGTCGAGGATGGACAGGCTGGGGGTGGCTTTGGCGTCAATGTTCATGATGGGCTCTTATTTTTGGAAGATCATGACGAGAAAACTGCATTCTTTCCGGTGAACGACGCCCCCCTGTAGGAGCAAGCTTGCTCGCGATGAGGTCTTATCCGTCACTGCATCTGCGCCTGTCCCTACGCTATCGCGAGCAAGCTTGCTCCTACAGGAATTGCGTTCCTTCAAAGCATCCGCCGCGACTCAGGGCAGCGTGATCCAGACCGCCTTGGTCTCGAGCAGATAATCGAGCTGCTCCGCGCCCAGGTCCTTGCCGAAGCCGGACTGCTTGTAGCCACCGAACGGCATCGACGGATCGAGGGTGCCGTGGGCGTTGACGTAGACCGACCCCGCTTTCAACCGTGGAATCAGGCTGTGCACCTTGCCAAGGTCATTGGAGTACAGTGCGGCCGCCAGGCCGTAGGGCGAGTCATTGGCCAGGGCCAGCGCCTCTTCCTCATCGTCGAACGGTGCGGTGACCAGCACCGGACCGAAGATCTCTTCCTGGACGATGCGCATGTCGTTGCGGCAATGGGCAAAAATGGTCGGCTCGACGAAGAAACCGGGGCCCTCCACAGGCTGGCCGCCGTAGACCACTTCGGCGCCTTCCTGCTTGCCGGTTTCGATGTAGTCGGTCACTCGCTGCTGCTGCAACGCCGAGACCAGCGGGCTGATGAAGCAATCCGGATCCAGCCCCGGCGCCATCTTCAAGGTCCGGGTGTAGGCGATCAGTTCGCGCAGGAATTCGTCATGGACGCTGCGATGAATATAAGCCCGGGTACCGGCATCGCACACCTGGCCCGAGTTGAAGAACACGCCGTTGGCGATGGCCTGGGCGGCGGCTTTCACGTCGGCGTCGGCCAGCACGATTACCGGTGATTTTCCTCCGAGTTCCAGGGTAAGTCGCTTCATTTCGTCCAGCGCCGCGCGGCCGACGGTGCGACCGACCGGGGTCGAGCCGGTGAAGGTCAGCTTGTCGATGCCCGGGTGGGTGGCCATGGCCGCACCGACCACACTGCCGCGGCCGGTGACGATGTTGATCACGCCGTCCGGGATGCCGGCTTCCTGTACCAGTTCAGCGAATCGCAAGGCCGACAGCGAGGTCAGTTCGGCGGGTTTGACCACCACGGTGCAACCGGTCGCCAATGCGGCGCCAAGCTTCCAGGCCATGGTCTGCAACGGGAAATTCCAGGGCACGATGGCGCCGACCACACCCACCGCTTCCTTGCGCGTATAGGCCAGGTAGTTGCCCGGCAGCGATGGCTCGACGGTGCGGCCGTGAAGCTTGGTGGCCCAACCGGCGAAATAGCGCAGGGTATCGACCGTGCCCTGGATATCGACATCCCGGGCGAAGGACGCTGACTTGCCCATGTCGATCGATTCGATTTCGGCCAGTTCGGCGGCGTTGCTTTCAATCAGGTCGGCCAGGCGCTGCATCATGCGTTCGCGCTCTGCCGGTTTGGCCTGACGCCACGCGCCACCGTCGAATTGCGCCCGGGCGGCTTGCACGGCGCGATCCAGGTCGTGGGTGGTGCCCATGGGAATCCGGGTGATCAGGCCTGCGGTCGAAGGTTCGATGACATCGCTGGTCTGCCCGTCGCTGGCGTCGACAAAGGCGCCGCCGATGAACATCTTCTGCGCCTTGCCGAGGAAGGTCTGGGTGGCTTCGGAGACGCCGAATTTCTGCAGGTAATTTTTGACGATCGTGTCCATTTTCAGTCTCTCTGTGCGGCGGTCAGATCACGCCGAGGCCGTGGTGGTTGCGCTCAAGACATGCCGCGCCTGAGCCCGCTCGTGGAAGATGAAACCGATGCTGTTGAGCAGCAGTTGCGCCGCCAGGATCGAGGTCATGCCGGTCGGGTCATAGACGGGCGCTACCTCCACCAGGTCCATGCCGACGATGTTGCCCTGGCTGCGTTTGGCCAGGGCCTGGATGATTTCCAGCACTTCGTAATAGAGGAAACCGCCATGGCTGGGGGTGCCCGTGCCGGGCGCGATGGAAGGGTCGAAACCGTCGATGTCGATGGTGATGTAGTAGTTGATGTTCTGCGGGATCAGCGCCAGCACACCGTCGACGCCCAGGCGCCGCACGTCGCGCACCGAGAGGATCTTCGAGCCCGCCGCATGGGCCGCTTCGTAGTCGTCGCGATTGGAGGAAGACACGTTGCGGATGCCCATCTGGGTCATGCCGACGATGTGGTTCATTTCCGAAGCACGGCGCAGCGGGTTGCCATGGCCATAACGTACGCCGTGACGTTCGTCGACGAAGTCCAGGTGCGCATCGAAATGGATGATGTGAATCGGGCCGCGGCCCTCGAAGGCCTTGATCACCGGCGCGTGAACCGAGTGATCGCCACCGAGCACCACCGGCATGACGCCGGCATCGAGGATCTTGCGCACCGCGTATTCGGTGTTCTCGTTGCTGGTGACCATGTCGGTGTGCACGATATCGGCGTCACCGACATCGACCATGCGCACGTCGGCGGCAGTCAGGTACATGACGTCATCTTCGTGGTCGTAGGCGCCGGCATGGCCGAAGGAGAACAGCGTCGATGCCTCGCGAATGCCCCGTGGCCCGAAGCGGGCGCCGGAGCGCCACTGGGTGCCCATGTCGTTGGGCACGCCGAGTATTGCGACGTCGGCATCCAGGGCATCCCAATCGGTGCACACCGGGGATTTGCCAAAGGTGCAGTGCCCCACGAATGGCAGGTTCAGGCGACCGGATTCATAACCGTTATTCGACATTTCAAGCCTCTCCACTTCTTGTTATCGGCCTGGCGGACTGCAAGGCGACCGCCGTTGAAGTGACTATGGGCGCAGGTTTTCGTGGAAAAAATGCTAAACATCAGATACTCATATCGGCATTACCGATGCATCCATTCCCGGGAGGTCCAAGGTGATCCAGCTGCACGATGTCGATCTGAAACTGCTCAGGGTGTTTGCCACGATTGTCAGGTGCGGCGGGTTTTCCGCCGCGCAGGCGGCATTGAATGCCGGCCAGTCGACCATCAGCGAACAGATGACTCACCTGGAAACCCGGCTCGGGGTCAAACTCTGCCAACGGGGGCGCAGCGGCTTTCGCCTGACCGAGCAAGGCGTAGCCATCCATGAAGCCACCCAGCGCCTGCTCTCGGCCGTGGAGAACTTCTGCATGGACGCCGACGTACTCAAGCAGCACATCAGCGGCAAGCTCAACCTGGGCATCATCGACACCACCATCACCGACCCGGACTCACCGCTGCCGCGCACTACCCAGCGCTTCGTGTCCCGCGGGCATGACGTGCACCTGAACGTGTACGTCGGCACCCCGGCGGAACTGGAAGAACGCGTCCTCGACGGCCGCCTGCACCTGGCCATCGGGCACTTCCCGATCCACGTTCCCGGCCTTTTGCAGTCACCGCTGTATCAGGAGGCCCTGGGGCTGTATTGCGGGCGGCGGCATCCGCTGTACGGCAACCAGGCGGAGGGAGAGGAACTGCTCGAAGAAATTGCCGCGAGCCGGATCGTGGTCAGGGGCTACATGCAGCAATACGACCTGGAGCACCTGGGCGTGAGCAAGGCCGCGGCCACCGTGGACAACATCGAAGCGCTGGCCATCCTGCTGATTTCCGGCGCTTATCTGGGCTTTCTACCCGTGCACTTCGCCACCCAGTGGGTCAAGACCGGCGACATGCATCAGCTGGCGCCCAGCAGCCTGCAGTTGATGTCGCCGTTCGATGTGATCACCCGACGCGGCACTGCCCCGCCGCCGATCCTTCAAGCTTTCCTCGAGGACCTGGACGCCTGTTCGCGCAAGGCAACCGTTAACTGACAGACACCGCTCGCCACAATCGAACAGCGCCCGGCATACTGATCGGCGCAGTCATCCCGTTCTTCACCTTGCAGGCCCGTCATGCGCATCCACGTCACCTTCATCGACCGCGTCGGCATCACCCAGGAAGTACTGGCCCTGCTCGGCGGGCGCAGTTTCAATCTGGACGCCGTCGAGATGGTGCCACCGAACGTGTACATCGATGCCCCGACCCTCGGTGCCGATGTGCTGGAGGAACTGCGCGAGACCTTGCTCGGCGTAAAGGGCGTACAGGCGGTGACCCTGGTCGACATCCTCCCGGGACAACGTCGCCGCCTGCAACTGGACGCCTTGCTCGCGGCCAGCATCGACCCGGTGCTGGCGGTGGATGACCGCGGCCATGTGCTGCTGGCCAATCCCGCGCTGATCGCCCTGTGTGGCCGTGAACCGGCGGGTGAGCCGCTGACGGCACTGTTCGATGATCCCGACTTGCAGCGCACGCTGATCGAACACGGCTACCGCCTGCCCATGCACGAGGTCAGTCTCGCCGGCCAGACCTTGCTGCTCGATGCGATGCCGATCACCGATGCCGGCGCCCTGCTGACCCTGTATCAACCGAACCGCATCGGCGAACGCCTCTCGGCGCTGCACCATGACCATGCCGAAGGGTTCGATGCGCTGCTGGGCGAGTCCCCGGCGATTCGTACCCTCAAGGCCCGCGCCCAGCGGGTGGCCACCCTCGATGCACCGCTGCTGATCCAGGGCGAAACCGGCACCGGCAAAGAGCTGGTAGCCCGTGCTTGCCACGCCATCAGCACCCGGCGTGACGCGCCCTTCCTGGCCCTGAACTGCGCGGCACTGCCGGAGAGCCTCGCCGAAAGCGAGCTGTTCGGCTACGCCGCCGGCGCCTTCACCGGCGCACAACGGGGAGGCAAACTCGGCCTGCTGGAATTGGCCGACCAGGGCACGGTGTTCCTCGACGAAGTCGGCGAAATGTCGCCTTACCTGCAAGCCAAGCTGCTGCGCTTCCTGAGCGATGGCTGCTTCCGTCGCGTGGGTGGCGATCGCGAGGTCAAGGTCAACGTGCGGATCCTCAGCGCGACCCACCGTGACCTGGAAAAAATGGTCAGCGAAGGCGGCTTTCGCGAAGACCTGTTCTACCGCCTGAATGTGCTCAACCTGCAAGTGCCACCGCTGCGCGAACGCGGCCACGACATCCTGCTGATGGCCAATCACTTCATGCAACAGGCCTGCGCACAAATCCAGCGCCCGGTCTGCCGCCTGGCGCCGGGCACGTATCCGGCGCTGCTCGGCAACCGCTGGCCGGGCAACGTCCGGCAACTGCAGAACGTGATCTTCCGCGCCGCCGCCATTTGCGAAAACCCGCTGGTGGACATCGACGACCTCGACATCGCCCGCACGACCATGGAGCGGCAGAACGCCGGTGAGGTCGGCAGTCTGGAGGCGGCCGTTGGTGACTTTGAAAAAAACCTGTTGGAACAGCTTTACCGCAGCTATCCGTCGAGCCGGTTATTGGCTGCACGGTTGCAGACTTCGCACAGTGCGATTGCTATTCGGTTGCGTAAGTATGGGATTCCGGGGAAGCTTTGATGTGTTTGCTGATGACTTCTTCGGGCCTGTAAATCGATATGTAAATACATCCACGTAATACCTAATGGATTTATCCTAACCGCAAACAGGAACGGTCCTACATAATCATGGGAAGCTGGATCCGCTCCAACAATTGAACATATGAAAACTCACTGCTATTAATCCACCTGCGCAAAAACACAGCCGCCAGGTGCCCCATGCAGACACTCATCAAAACGGCCTGTAAAAAACACGCGACACTGTTGGCTTCAACAATAACCACCATCATAGTGCTCAAGCTCATAGCGCTAGCTCCGCCTCTGCTATTGGGCAAAGTGGTCGACGCGCTGAACAGTGATAGCCATACAACCCTCAACACGCTACTTACCCTGATAGCAGGGTTTGCCTTGGCTGGATGCATTCAAGCGATCATTAATCCACTGCAGGTTTTTCTTTTATCCAGGCTGGTGCAGCAGATCGTAATGAATGCGTCCATAGACTGGATGGCAGAGTTGATGCGCAAGGAATTTTGTCATTTCGATTCGTGGCGCATTGGACACATCATCAAATCCGTGGAGCGCGGCATCACCGCCCATGAACAATTATTGACATTCTTCGTCACTGTCGGAATCCCCATGTGTCTGGAGTTTTTGATCGTGGGCGGTGTTTTTCTTTATATGGGTGGTACCGGAATTTTTCTCGCATTGACCGGTATTGGCATCGTCTACCTGTTTGTCGCCCATAAAATTATCAGGTGGCGCAGAAAGCATATTGATGCAGTCAACGAGCAAGAAGATGAGTTAAGCGCAATTGTGTTCAATACCCTGACCGCGGGGAAATCGATAAAACTGGAAAGAGCCGAACACACGGCAACACAACCGTTGAACCGCGCCTTTGCGCAATATGCCAACGCCGCCGTAACCGTGACAAGCTCCGGCGGCTTCCTGAGCGCGGCAAAGATCTTATTTGTCAGCCTTTCCACGGCAGGATTGCTGGGCTGGGGTGTTTTCGATCAATTGTCGGGCGAGCCAAGCATCAGCGTCGGGCAACTGGTCGCCATATTTTCCATTGCGGGAAGCTTTTTACTCAACATCACCGCGCTTACCGAAGGTTATCGAGTACTTGACCAATTTCTCGCTGACCAGCAACGACTGCAGCAATTGTTGGCATTGCCAAACTTTGACCATGACAACCGTCATGTCGAAATCACGTCCCGGCACGCCTCGACTATGGTGCTCGCCCCCTGCGTTGTGACCGATAACAGAGCGGTCCGGTTATCCATCACCAATGCCATTACCTTTAAACAAGGCCAATCGGTTGCCATTACCGGTCCCAGTGGTGCGGGAAAAACCACCTTGCTGGAAACGCTGGCCGGATTGAATGCTTCGGTCAGAAGTCAGTTAAGCATCGACGGCCTGCCGGTTTCCAGGTTGAGCGCCCTTACTCACTTGAGTTGCCTGAGATACTGCCCTCAATCACCGCAGTTTCTGGAAGGCACCTTCGACCGATCGGTTCTGTTCGGAATCGATCCTTCGCCACATCTGCAACAGGCAATACAACGATTGAACCTAGAAGACATTGTTTCCCGGCGAAACCTCAGCGAAAACGCGGCCAATATTTCCGGAGGCGAAGCCAAACGCCTGTCACTGCTGCGCCTGATCAACAGGCCAGGACACTTCAACCTGTTCGACGAGCCAAGTGCGTCGATTGAACCGAAGCTCGCCACTCCAGTGTGGGACTTGCTTTTCGACACCTTCGCCGAGCGCGGATTGATTTGTGTCACTCACGATATTCGCCACCTGTATCGTTTTGACCGAGTCATCGTCATGCAGGACGGCGCGATTATCGATGACGGCCGTGGTGTGAGTTGGTCCACAGGTCGGCAATCAAGGTGCTGTTGAGCGAACTTCAACCGCATGCGTGATGCTTGGCGATAAAGCGCCTCTGATTTCATTGCAGCTGACCAACTGTGAGCAATCTGGCGCGTGTTAAATTCGATACACCGTATTGAATTCGGTACATACCGCCGCAACCCCGCATCTTCCAACCAGGAACCTCTCTGCTCTACATACGGCCAGATCACCTGTATTGATTTCAATACAAAAAGATCAGTCATTTCTCACCAAGTTACCCCATCCTATTGATTTAAATAGAGTAATCGTTATTGGCACCACCCTTGCTTTTCAACTTCAAGCCACGCTCATCAGAACGCAAAAAGCCCCCGCGTGCGATGGCAAGGACACCGCATACCCTGTAGGAGCCGGCTTGCCGGCGAAGGCGTCTTCATAAGCGCTGCACGACTTGAGGCCGCCTTCGCTGGCAAGCCAGCTCCTACAGGGATCTACATCACCCTGAAAACAGGACTCCACCATGTTCAGCAAGCACGACCAGATCAAAGGCTACGACGATGAACTGCTGGCGGCGATCAACGCCGAGGACGCGCGGCAAGAGCACCACATCGAATTGATCGCCTCGGAAAACTACACCAGCCAACGGGTGATGGAGGCGCAAGGCAGCGGCCTGACCAACAAGTACGCCGAAGGCTATCCCGGCAAGCGTTATTACGGCGGCTGCGAGCACGTCGACGTGGTCGAGCAACTGGCCATCGATCGCGCCAAACAGCTGTTTGGCGCCGATTACGCCAACGTCCAGCCGCACTCCGGCAGCCAGGCCAATGCCGCGGTGTACCTGGCGTTGCTGCAGGCCGGTGACACCGTGCTGGGCATGAGCCTGGCCCATGGCGGCCACCTGACCCACGGCGCCAAGGTCAGCTTTTCCGGCAAGCTCTACAACGCGGTGCAGTACGGTATCGACACCAAGACCGGGCTGATCGATTACGACGAAGTCGAGCGCCTGGCGGTCGAGCACCAGCCAAAAATGCTCATCGCCGGGTTCTCTGCCTACTCCAAGACCCTGGACTTCCCGCGCTTCCGGCAGATCGCCGATAAAGTCGGTGCCTACCTGTTCGTCGACATGGCCCACGTCGCCGGGCTGGTGGCGACCGGTCTGTACCCGAACCCGCTGCCGTATGCCGACGTGGTCACCACCACGACCCACAAGACCCTGCGCGGTCCTCGTGGTGGCTTGATCCTGGCCAGATCGAACCCGGAACTGGAGAAAAAACTCAACGCCGCGGTGTTCCCCGGTGGCCAGGGCGGACCGCTGATGCACGTGATCGCCGCCAAGGCCGTGTGCTTCAAGGAAGCGCTGGAGCCCGCCTTCAAGACCTATCAGGCCCAGGTGATCCGCAACGCCCAGGCCATGGCCAAGGTGTTTATCGACCGTGGCTACGACGTGGTGTCCGGCGGCACCGACAACCACCTGTTCCTGGTCAGCCTGATCCGTCAGGGCCTGACCGGCAAAGACGCCGACGCCGCCCTCGGCCGCGCCGGTATCACCGTGAACAAGAACGCCGTGCCGAACGATCCGCAATCGCCGTTCGTGACCTCCGGCCTGCGCATCGGCACCCCGGCCATCACCAGCCGTGGTTTCAAGGAAGCCCAAAGCATCGAGCTGGCGGGCTGGATCTGCGACATCCTCGATCACCTCGGCGATGCCGATGTCGAGGCCAATGTCGCCCGTCAGGCCGCTGCGTTGTGCAGGGATTTCCCTGTGTATCGCGACTGAATGTCAGCGGGAGGGCTGGTCCCTCCCGTTCGCGCAGACGGATGAACAGCGCCTTGAATTCAAGCGCGTAGACGCAGACTCGCGATCCTATGGGCAAACCTGACCGGAGCGCTCTATGATTGATCCCCATGACGACCACACCGCCAATCCGCCAACCCTGCCCGCCCGGCGCCTGCGACTGCGGGCGTGACCCGCTGCTGGATACCCCGGGCGCGGACGTGCGCATTCTGTTCCTGACCCGCTCGGAGGAAAAGCGCCTGGTCGAGCGCCTGGAAAACCTGCAAAGCCTGAGCGACCTCGAACGATTGCAGCAGCGGATGTACGAGCAGCTGGGTATCCGGGTGGAGATCGCCCCCGGGTTCAACGAAGTGCGAACCATGCGCGGCATCGCCATTTCCATCGGCGAACTGCCGGGACTGTGCCGCAAGACCCGGCAATCGATTCCGGCCGCCATTCGCCGCGGGCTGGAGAAACGGCCCGAGGTTGCCTACGAGCTGCTCAATGCCAACGACCTGTTGCGGGATGCCTGATCCTTGGCCCTGTTCCCGGGCCTTTTCTTGCAAAGACAACGAAACAGGATCAGCGGTCATACGCGGATTCTGGCCCGCTGCTATGCCTTTTCATGGGAGAAATTGTTTCAGGCCGGCCAGGATGAAGCTGGCAAGACAGGCGTGACCGTGGTCCCGGCGCCAGCCAGGTGCGCGAAGATCAACAGGTGCCAATCCGTAACGGGAGGTGGCGAATGTTATTCATGGTCAGTTGGACTATCAGCCCGCAAAACCGCAACAGCGTGATCCAGCGCTTTCTCGAGACCAAGGGGGCTCCACCCGAAGGCGTGAAGATGCTGGGGCGCTGGCACGCCGTCGGTGGTTCGAGCGGCTTTGGCATCGCGGAAACCGATGACGTGGTACAGATTCAGAAGTGGGTGCTGCAATGGAATGACCTCATGAACATGGAAGTCCACGCGGCGTTGACCGATGAGCAGGCGGCGCCGTTGTTGGCAGCGGTTGTAGCCAGGTAATGATCGAGGGCGGCGAGCCCTGCTCGTCGCCCTCCTTGCAAGCACCGCCTGGAGCCATGCAGCGCATATCGCCGGCAAGCCGGCTCCTACAGGATTGGCGTTGACCACCATTCATCGATACACCGGGGATCATGTAGGAGCTGGCTTGCCGGCGAAGGCGGTCTTGAGCCTGCAGTGCCCTCGAAGACGCCTTCGCCGGCAAGCCGGCTCCTACAGGGTTTGGCGTTGACCACAATTCATCGGTACATGACTCACTATTTTTTCATTCCCACCCGCCGCCGCATCTCTGCGGTGATGGTCTGGCGGGTTTTCTTCAGGTCCGCCCAGGGTTCATCGCCCACTTCGCCCAGCCGCTCATGCACATTTTGCACATTCCACTGATTGCCGCCCTTGAGTTCACCCACCTCCTCGCGAAAGATCGGCACCGACACCGGCAACCCTTCGCGAGTCCGCACGGCATAGGCGCAGATGGTGGTGGCGCCCAGTCCGTTGCGCAGGTAATCGATGAAGATCCGCCCGATCCGATTCTTCGGCCCGGAAACCGCGGAAAAACGATCCGGCAGCAATTTGGCCATGTGGCTGACGATGGCATGACTGAAGTCCTTTACCTCATCCCAACCCAGCTTGCGGGTCAGCGGCACCACCAGGTGAATGCCCTTGCCGCCGCTGGTCTTGAGGAACGCCTTGAGCCCCAGTTCATCAAGCACCGAAAGGGTCAGTTGAGTCGCCTCGACCATGCTTTTCCAGGGCAACGCCGGGTCCGGGTCGAGGTCGAGGACGAAGCGGTCGGGTTTGTCGAGGTTGTCGGACGTGGCGTTCCAGGTGTGCAGTTCCACCGTGCTCATCTGCACGGCGCCGATCAGGGCTTCGGCGTTGTTGATGATCATCACCGGTTGGCCGGTGAGTGCCTTGTCCAGTGTGGTGATCCCCGGAATGGCCAGGCGTTCGGCATTTTTCTGGAAAAACAGCTCGCCGGCGATGCCGTCCGGGGCGCGCACCAGTGCCACGGGCCGGTCCTTGAGCTCGGGCAATATCCATTCGGCGACGCTGGCGTAGTACTCGGCCAGTTGCACTTTGGTGGTGCCGCTGCTGGCGTCGATCACCCGGTCCGGGTGGGTGATGCGTACCTTGCCCTTGCCCAGGCCGATTTGTGAAGGTGCGGGTTCGGTGGTTTTCATCTTGGTGGCTGGCTTTTCAGCGGCGTTTTTTTTGGTAGCAGCAGTTTTTGCAGCACTGGTTTTCGCAGCAGCAGCTTCTGGATTGGCCGCCTTCGGAGCAGCCGTTTTCACCGAAGTAGTCTTTTGCGCAGCAGTTTTCACAGCAGCCTTCGGAGCAGCCGTTTTCGAGGTCGAAGTCTTCACGGTTTTCGCACGCTCCTCGGTAATGTCTTCGGCAGGTTTGTCGTCGCGCAGGCCATGGAACACTGCATGGCGCACCGAGCCCTCCTTGGTCATTTCGGCAAAGGCCACCTCCGCCAGCAGCGTCGGTTTAAGCCAATGCACGCCCTTGGCGTCGAAGCCGGTCGGTGGGTTGGCCACGGACGGCTTTTTCACCTGCAAGGGTTTGAGTTGCTCATGGATATGTTTGAGCGTGGTCTCGTTGAACCCGGTGCCGACCTTGCCTGCGTAGCGCAATTCGCCACTGTCACGGTCATGCAGCCCCAGCAGCAAGGCACCGAACCCATTGCGCGAACCTTTGGGGTCGGTGAAACCGACCACCACGAATTCCTGGCGATGCTTGCACTTGAGCTTGATCCAGTCGCTGCTGCGCCGGGACACGTAGGGCGACCCCTGGCGCTTGCCGATCAGCCCTTCCATGCGCATTTGACAGGCACTGTTGAGCAAGGCTTCCGGTTCTTCGCCAAACGCGTCGGAGAACCGCAGCAGCGGGTGCTCATTGGGTTTGAGCACGGTCGCCAGCGCGGCCCTGCGCTCCTCGACAGGCACCTCGCGCAGGTCCACGCCATTGAGGTAGGGCATGTCGAACAGGTAGTAAAGGATGGCGCCGCTGCGGCCCGAATCGAACGCATTCTGCAAGGCCTGGAAGTCTGGCACGCCCTGCTCGTTGGCCACGACCATTTCGCCGTCGAGCCAGGCTGATTCCAGACCCAGTGCTGCCAGCGCCTCGGCTTGTCCTGGCAGCTTGTGGGTCCAGTCGTGACCATTTCGCGTAAACAGTTGGACCTGACCGTGGTCGATGCGCGCCATGATCCGATAGCCGTCGAACTTGATCTCGTAGCTCCAGTCACCACCCGGGGCTTTCTCGACCAGGGTGGCCAGTTCCGGCTTGAGCTGTTCCGGCAGTCTGGCTTTGCGGGCGCCGGTCAAAGGCGTCGCCTTTTCCTTGCGCGCTGCGGCGGCCGGTTTCTTCACGGGCTTGGGTTTGTCCGCGGTCTTCGACTTCTTGGGGAGAATGGTTCGATCGCTGAGCACACTGTCGGGCTCGGCGGCGACCACGTCGTACTCGCTTTCGGGTTTGGCCGCGCCGTCCTGGTGCTTGATCAGAAACCATTGCTCCTGCTTGCCCGGCATGTGCGTGCGCACCAGGTTCCACAGACCGCCGAGCTTCTCGCCTTGCAGCTCGAACTTGAGCTTGCCCTTGGCGTAGGCCTTGGCCGGATCCTCCTGGGGAATCCATACGCCACGGTCCCAGACGATCACGTCACCGGCGCCGTAATGCCCTTCGGGGATGCTGCCCTCGAACGTGGCGTAGTCCAGCGGGTGGTCTTCAACGTGGACGGCCAGGCGCTTGACCTTGGGGTCCAGCGACGGCCCCTTGGGCACCGCCCAGCTCTTCAGGGCGCCGTCCAGTTCCAGGCGGAAGTCGTAATGCAGGCGCGAGGCGTCATGCTTCTGGATGCAGAATTGCAGCGCATGGTCCTGCGCTTTTTTTTTGCCCGAGCGCTTGGCGGCCGGTTCGGACGTCGCCGAGAAGTCGCGCATGCGGTTGTAATCGTCCAGATTCCTGTTCATGGCGCACCTGCAGGCGAGGTAACGATGCCCCCGATGCCGGGGCCGATGCGCGTGACGGTCAACGCGACCACGGCAATCCGCTCCACGCGCTGATAGCCTTGGGTCAACAACTCTTCACCGAACACATCGGGATCGAGTTCGCGGTAGGTCCAGGCGAACAGCGGCGACTCCAGGCGCGGGGTCAGTGCGTCCAGGAACGGGTCGCAACCATCGATCATCGCCACACCGGTGTACAGCACCAGCGAACCGCCAGGGGCCAGCCGATACAGGGCCTGCTCGACGATACGCAGCGATAACTGTTCGCCAAGCGCCCCGCCGCCGTGGCGGTAGGCACGTTCGGCGGGGTCGGCCATGTAAGGCGGATTGGCGACGATCAGGTCGAAGTTGCCATCGACATCCTGCAGCACATCGCTGGCTTCGATGCTGACATTGGCCACTTCGGCGAGCGCGGCGTTGACCGCCGTCAGACGCAGCGCCGCCGGGTTGATGTCGACGGCCAGCACCTCGGCTTCGCGCCGCGCGCGCGCGATCACGATCGCCCCGACACCCGCGCCGCAACCGATGTCCACGGCGCGCCTGATCGGGGCGAAGCTCTGTTGCAGATGGGCATGTATCAACTGGGCGAAACGGTAGGTGTCGGGACCGAAGAACACCGCGTCGGCGGCATCGGTGGGGAACCCGGAATGCACGAACAGCAGGTCATCCAGGCTGGACCAGCGCACTCGACTTCGCAACCGCCCATTGCTCTGCTCGAGGACGCCCGCTTGCTCCAACTGACGTTGTTCGTCCACCGACAACAGGCCGGGCTCGAACGATCGTGACCAGCCAAAAATTTCCCGCAGGGTCCGGGCGCTTTGACCGAAGGCGCGATCATTGACCCGTTGGTGGGTCAGCGGCGTCGGCGTGATGAAACGATAGCCGTCGGCCTGCAAGCGGCGTCCCAGCTGCAGCAATGCCAGATCGGCAGCGCCCAGTAGTGCTTCCTGATTCATCACAGGCTCCCTATCGAAGGCTGGATTTGAGTTCGATGAAGCGTCGAGTGGCGAACAGCCCGGCAGGATGGGAATGTCGGTGGGCTGACAGCCACGGGATCAGCACTTGCATCTGCTCGTGGGCGCAAACGCCAGTCAGCGCGCTGTGCAGGCTCTGGATATCCGGGTCGTTGACCGGCACCGAAGTTTCGACCGCGCCACTGGCGCTACCCCGGGTCGTTGCGGTTGAACGCTCAGGCAGCCAGTCGCCGGCGATCCAGTCATGCAGCAACTGCTTTTCATAAGGGCTGAACACCCCGAACATGGCCGCGCCGTCGCCGTCGATCAGTTGCCAGAAGCGGCTGGCCTGCGGGTCCTGGTGACGCTTGATCCAGCCCTTGGTTTGCAGCGCCGCGAGAAAGCCTGGCAACTGCTCGGGCGTCGACAACCATTGATTGACGGTCTTGCCTTCGAAACGACAGTAGTCGGAATGCATGTGCTGGCCGAACGGGCGCTTACGCTCAAGCATGTTCAGGACTTCAGCGTACAAGTCGAACGACTCGATGATCGCGCGACTGCCCTGTCCCAGATCGTTAAGCCGATAACCCAGCGCGACCCTGCGCAGAAACGCTTCGCGATCGCCCTCCAATGGCAATAGCTGCAACACCGACTGCACGGCTTTGTGCGCGTGGCCGGTGCTGGCGTTGTCGATGGTCACGTGCAGGGTGAAATAATACGGATCGATGCCCAGCTCGCTGAGTTCATAGGCACTGATCAATAAATGCAGGGGCAGTTGTTCGTACCCGAGGTTGTAGCCGATGACTTCGGGCAGGCACTCATCGCCGCTCTCACCCAGCGCCAGTTGCACGGCGCCTTGCAGATAACGCTCATCGGGGATCGCTGCGCAGTCCTGCAAGCCATGCTCGGCGAGCAATTTACGGTAGATCACCACATGATTCTGGGCCGGATTGCCCTCCCCCAGCTCCTCCAGATACGTGCAGATCAGGCCCTCGAAACGCGGGTCGCGCCAGTGCCGCAGCAGGCCGTACAGCCAGGCGCCGTCCACCAGTTTGGTCGGGGCAACGGCCTGCAGAAAAAACAGCGCGTGCGCCTTGTTGCTGAAGAACTGCCGGGGCCCGCCTTCCTTGCGCTGTTGCAGGTAGTCGGCGTACTGCCGGGCGACTGCGATGCTGTGTTGTTCGACAAAATCTTGCAGTGCCGACAGTTCCTGCGGCAGCTCGTCCGGCAAGTCCGCGGCGCACTGAAGCTGAGCCTGCAGGAAGCGTTGAGCGAGTGCGTGCCTCTGCTGCGCATCGTCGCTCAGCAGCAGCTGCTGGTAGATTTGCCTAATGCAACCGGCACCGCCAATCGGGTGTTCGTGGGCAGGCCTGGATTCAAGTCGTGTCAGGGCAGTCATGGATGCAATCTCTCGGTCTGAGGCCAGTGGCAGGACGCTCGATCAGTACGTCTCTACATCAGCAGAGCGACCCCGGCGCAGAAAAATTCCATCGGGGTTAAAAGAGCCCGGACAGACGGCTGCCGGTGCGGCACTTGGCTTGCACTGGAGTGAATATACTCAACGGGTGTGGAGCCATCCTTCGGAGAGCAATCATGCGCACGGTTCATGTCATCGAGGCGGATAACATCCCCAAACCGGTCAACGTCGTGGGTGAGGCAATCACGATTCTCGCCGGTGGTGATCTGTCCAAGCCTTTTGAAGTGCACATCCAGCAAGGGGTGCAAGGTGGAGGGCCGCCGCCGCACTTTCATCCCTGGGATGAAGCGTTCTATGTCATCGACGGGCAGGTGGAAGTGACGGTCGATGGCCAATCCAACAGGGTGTCGAGCGGTGGTTACGTGCATATCCCTGCCGGGACCATCCACGCCTACAAAAACCTCAGCACCACGGCGAAGATCATCGGCGTGGTGTCCGATCCGCGGGGCGGGCAGTTTTTTGCGGCGATGGATCAGCTCAAGGTACCGGAGGATTTAGCACGGATTTTTGAGGTGGCCGAGCGTTATGGGGTTACGTTTCTGGTGCCGAAACCCTCCGCAGCGCTGTAGGGGGGGCAGCAGTTGAACCGCGTTATCGTTCTTCGCGAGCAGGCTCGCTCCCACAGTTGACCGAGTCGTATCGGTCAACACGATCTAATGTGGGAGCGAGCCTGCTCGCGAAGGCGGCCTGACAGCCAACCGGTTTTTCAAGGATGCACCTCAGGCTACGCCACCCTTCGCCTGCTGCTCCAGATGCACCTGCAAATCCGGATCAATACCCAGAGCCGCCGCCAGTTCATCCAGGTAACTGCGCTCGGCGTCCTGCTGATCGTCCACCAGCATCACACTGGCCAGGTACATTTCCGCCGCCATGCCAGGATCGGTGGCCGACTGCGCCACATCGGCGGCGTCCAGCGGCCGGGCGACTTCATCGTCCAGCCATTGCTGCAACTGCGGATCATCGGTGTGACGACCGATCTCGGTGCTGATCATCTGCTTTTCCGATTCATCGATCCGGCCATCGGCCTTGGCCGCCGCAATCAATGCCCGAAGGATCGCGTTACTGTGGTCCTCGACTTCCGGGCCGGACAGCAGGTCTACGGTGCGTGGTGCCTGTTGCGGTGCCGCGGCCTGGCTGCGTTGCCAGGCCTGATACGCCTGGAACGCCATCATCCCCAGCGATGCCAGCGCCGCGTAGTTGGCACCACCGCCTGACCGGCTCCGGGTCGAACCGCCCAAGGCTGAGCCGCCGCCCAGCAAGCCACCGAGCAAGCCACCCAGCCCACCGCCGCTGGCGCTGGAACCGGCCCCCCCGCCCAACAGGCCGCCGAGCAACCCGCCGAGGTCGCCAAGCCCGCCCTGGGCCGAAGCACCACGGCCGCCCTGTTGCGGCATCGAGCCCTGGCCGGCACCGCGCAGAAGTTGTTCGAGCAGATCGCTGGTGATCATGACGGCATCCTCTTTGGTTGGAGTTATCCAGTCAGGCAACGATAGTCCTCGCAGACAAATGCGCCACCACCGTTTGGCTGACGTGAAACCCGTGCCGTGCACGCGGCCTACCCTGGCAGAGCGACCTGACGCGCGGGTCCATGGGCCTGCCGATTTATCCGGGGTATTTTAGTGTGGCGCAGCTAAGATTCATGAGTGGTGAACCTTATTCCCGGATTTTCGGTCGATACCTGCAACCCGACTAGGTTTGCCGCCGCCCCCGATAGTGTGGGTGATGACCGGCTTGCTTCACTTTCTGGAGAACGCCCCCGTGATTTCGACTCTACACATCGCCAGGCTCAAAGCATGGGGCGCCCATGGTTTTACCGCCACTGGCGTGGTCACTGCTTTTCTCGCGACCCTTGCGCTGCTGGAAAACCAGCCCACCAACTGCCTGCTGTGGCTGGGCGTCGCGCTGATCGTCGACGGGCTGGACGGCGCGCTGGCGCGCAAGGTCAATGTCCAGTCGGTACTGCCCAGTTTCGATGGCTCGGTCCTCGACCTGGTGATCGACTACCTGACGTATGTGTTTATCCCGGCGCTGTTCATCTATCGTTACATCCCGTTGCCGGACTACACGCTGCTGTTGACCGTGTCGCTGATTCTGGTCTCGTCGCTGTTCTGCTTCTGCAACGTCAACATGAAAAGCAAGGACAACTACTTCCAGGGCTTCCCCGCCGCCTGGAACGTGGTCGCTCTATGCCTGTACATCATCGCCCCATCGCCGTGGATCACCCTGCTCACCGTTATCGGCCTGGCGCTGCTGACCGTGACCCGGATGAAATTCCTGCACCCGTTCCGCGTGCGCAAGTTCATGCCGATCAACATCGCGGTGACGGCCATCTGGCTGTTGTGCAGCTTGTCGCTGGTGGTCAATCACCCGGTGATCAACCCGCTGGTGATGGGGCTCTGGCTGCTGATGTCGGCTTATTTCCTGGGGATCTGCATCTGGCGCACGGCGATGGAGTGGTTTGAAACGTCGCGGCACAAGTAGGCCGCCATGCCCATCCATATCGTCCGGCTCGGCTCCCCGCGTCTGCCCGATGAAGGCCTGCGGATAGGCACGGTACGCCGCCCGCCACGGGGCGTGCCGAAGGCTGAGTTTGCCAGCCGGGATTTTTATGATGTGTGGCAGCCACTGCTGTCGCCCAGCGCCGAACTGGTTGCGCAAGCCAAAGCCGCCGAGGACGAAAAGGCGTGGGAGGCGTTTCGGCGCAAGTTCAAGGCTGAAATGAACCATCCAGCGCCGAGCCAATTGCTGGATCTGTTGGCCGCCCTCTCCCATCAAACCTCGCTGGCTGTGGGATGTTATTGCGAGGAGGAGGCGCACTGCCATCGCTCCGTGTTGCGCGAGCTGCTGAAGGCACGTGGCGCCAAGCTTGTTTAGGCACCCCAACCCCCTGTAGGAGCTGGCTTGCCAGCGAAGGCGGCGGCATATTCAACATTGATGTGACTGACAGATCGCCTTCGCTGGCAAGCCAGCTCCTACAGTGGGTTGCGTTGTGTTTGATGGCTTCAGGGTGTTATCGCCACCTTCATCACCCCATCCCGCTGATGCGCAAACAGCTCATAGGCCTCTTCAATATCGTCGAGCTTGAACCTGTGCGTCACCAGCGGCGACAGGTCGACCCCGCCACTTTCCACCACCGCCATCAGCCGTCGCATCCGCTCCTTGCCTCCGGGGCACAGGGTGCTGACGATACTCAGATCCCCCAGGCCCGCGGCAAAGGCATCAAGCGGGATACGCAGGTCGCTGGAGTAAACCCCCAGGCTGGATAACCGGCCACCCGGGCGCAGCACCCGCAGCGCGGACTCGAAAGTGCCCTGGGTGCCCAACGCCTCGATGGACACGTCAACGCCACGACCATCGGTCAGGGCCATGATCTGCGCGACCACGTCGCCGTCCTTGAAGTTGATCACATGGGTCGCGCCCAACTGTCGCGCTACGCTCATCCGCTCGGGCACGGCGTCGACGCCAATGATGGTGGTCGCCCCTTTGAGACGCGCACCGGCCACGGCACAAAGACCGATTGGCCCGAGAGCGAAGACCGCGACGGTATCGCCGATGTTGACCTCGCCCCGCTCCGCGCCGGAAAAACCGGTGGACATGATGTCCGGGCACATCAGCACCTGTTCGTCGCTCAGGCCGTCGGGAATCGGGCACAGGTTGGCCAGCGCATCCGGCACCAACACGTATTCGGCCTGACAGCCATCGATGGTATTGCCGAACTTCCAGCCGCCGGCGGCCTTGAAGCCGTGGCGGGTGTCCGCGCCATCCTGTGAGCCGCAGCCACAGAGGCAGGCATAACTTTGCCCGCTGGGGGTGATGGCGCCGGCAATCACCCTTTGCCCCTCGACAAAGCCGCGCACCTGAGAACCGAGCCGCTCGATGATGCCCACCGGTTCATGACCGATGGTCAGCCCTTTGGCCACGGGATACTCACCGCGCAGAATGTGCACGTCGGTGCCGCAGATTGTGGTGGTGGTGATACGGATCAGCGCGTCCAGCGGACCGACTTCGGGGATCGGCTTGTCGTCGAGCACGATGCGATTTTTCTCAACGAATATCGCGGCTTTCATGGTTGCCATGGCAATTCTCCCAAGTGTGCGCGTGCGCATGAGTTCAGCACGAACCGTAGCTTGCGCGGGGTTGACGGACGGGAGGTTGATCATGGTCAATCACCCGGTGATCAACCCGCCGGTGATGGGGCTCTGGCTGCTGATGTCGGCTTATTTCCTGGGGATCTGCATCTGGCGCGCGGCGCTGGAGTGGTTTGAAACGTCACGGCACAAGTAGGTCGCCATGCCCATTCATATCGTCCGGCTCGGCTCCCCGCGCCTGCCCGATGAAGGCCTGAGGATAGGCACGGTACGCCGCCCGACACGAGGCGTGCCGAAAGCTGAGTTTGCCAGCCGCGATTTTTATGATGTGCGGCAACCGCCGCTGTCGCCCAGTGCGGAACTGGTTGCGCAAGCCAAAGCCGCCGAGGACGAAAAAGCGTGGGAGGCGTTTCTACGCAAGATCAAGGCTGAAATGAACAAATCCCGCCCTCGCCCAACTGCTGGATCTGTTAGCCGCCCTCTCCCATCAAACCTCGCTGGCTATGGGATGTTATTGCGAGTAAGAAGCACACTGCCATCGGTCGGTATTGCGGGAGTTGCTGAAGGCATGCGGCGCCAAGCTGGTATAGGTAGAACGAACACCACATGCCCCGTAGGAGCTGCCGAAGGCAGCGATCTTTTGATCTTGAGCGGCCTTGAGCCCGCTAGTGCTAGGCATTAGTCGCGGCGTCGATGCCCTGAACGCAGGCCTGCTGGCCCCACGGGCCAGCCGATAACTGCGCATACGCACAAGTGATAACAGTTACAAGTTCATCGCGGTGGGCCTGCCGTACCAAACCCAGTTCGATAAACACGACGTCCTGACCTCGGTGAAATTTCATTGTTCTGGACGCGCCACACGGAGAACATCGGACCGGCGGTCAAAACCTGGACAATGAAGTCGCAGTATTCGAAGGCAAGAACGCCGTTTCGGTGGATTCATGCTAAGCCGGCTTTTTGGGAAGTTTTATCGTGTACCAGGAACAAGGTTCAAAATATCCTTAATTGCTAAACAGTGTTTTTCAACCTCAGCAGTACATCCTTTTTTTAGTATCTCAGATGCTACAAAATGCATTGCTGGATAAGCGGCACGAAGCAAGTGATTCGCATAAATCACCACATTAAAACCACTCTCTATTAAATCATCATAGTGAATATCATTAAACGTAGTAGGTACACAAACCAATGGAACATTCTGGTGATAACTTCTGAATATGCGAGCAAACTCTAGAACTTGGAAAGGTGACTTTTCCCGACTGTGGATCATAATCCCATCTGCTCCAGCCTCTACATAAGCCAAGGCGCGATATATTGCATCCTTCATCCCTGCATCCAACACCAGACTTTCCACTCGAGCAATTAATAAAAACTCAGAGGTGAGTTGACTTCTCTTCACCTCGGAGATTTTTTCTGAAAACTCAAGCACCGATGCCTGAGTCTGACGCACGTCATTCCCTAGTAAAGAGTTCTTTTTTAATCCTGTTTTATCTTCAATAATGAACGCTGATATACCTAGCCTCTCGGCAGACCGAACATGGTGAGAAAGATGTTCCGGTAACCCGCCAGTATCCGCATCAAAAATCAACGGTTTCGTAGTCACTTCAAAAATGTCCGACACACTGGAGAATCGTTCAGAAACACCGATCAATTCGATATCCGGCTTTCCCAACATCGTTGAATTAGTAAGAGAGCTAGACCAAAACGCATCAAACTCGGTTCGCACCCCTTTTTCCATATGAAAAATCTTTTCAACCAGTAATGCACATAACGGGCTATGGACTTCCATGACGCGCACGCCAGCATTCCATCTCAACAATTTATCTAAAGCAGCACATCTATTTTCCGCAGTTATACCCCCTAACATACCATCACTCATAGCACCCTCCGATCTCAATAATTAAAGCTAAACTTATCAACAATCAAACATTCGTTTTTTGATTATTAGTTAAAAACAAATTAAAGCAAGTAAGCGACAACACAATAAAACCTGACAGAAGCCAAATAATTGCTTTTATGGAAAATACAAAAAAAACGGCGGCCATCAACACCACGCATACAATGAAAATATATAACCCAGACTGAACACCAAATAGCAACAACTTGCCTCTAGAGTGCCGACCCAGCAACGAAAACAATATTGGCTGAATCAACATGCTAGATAAAAATATCAAAAATATCAAAAAAACAAAAATGAAATAATCACCCCAAAAAAGCATCCAACAACAACACGCCAGCATTATTGACTGAAGTATATACCCCGTTCTCAACCTCAACCTAACTGAAATATATTGACAATACCTCACTGCCAACCAACCAAAAAATATCCATAAACATAGCACTATCAAATACAAATACACTAACGAAGTATCTGGAAAACTCAGAACCCTCACCATTGGAACCAGCATCAAAGTCAAAAAGAAGCAAACATTTAAAACTATAAGACTTATGCAACTCCCAACACCGACTTGCGAATCCCGATCGTTAGCGACGAGCCATGAATCACCAACGCCTATGCGCACATCACTCAACAAAAAAAAGATTATCGTAATTGCATATATCAACGAAGCACAAATAGCGGATGTTGAGCGTTGATAAAATCCAAGAAATGCAAACAGCATTGGAACTATTAGAGGGAGAGTTGCGAGAGCTAAACTCAGGATTGAGAAATTTTTCTGTGCATAACTACTTCGTTCCGACGAGGCTAGCATTGATCTACCTAAAATTACAGTACATCCACTTGTCCAGCCCCACAAAAACCTTAAGAACAAGCCGAACCAATTATAAAAACCATCTTCACCCATTGACAAAGTAACGCAGATACAAAAAGCAAAAACCAAAGAAACTAAAAAAAACTCATTAGAGACAACCCTTAAATCTTTTGCACTTATTAGCCCTACAAGACAACACCCAAAAGACAAACCTAACAAATAAGAAACCAGGGGGTAGTATGCCGACAGCCCTATATCCTTTAATTGTATCGTGTGGTCAATCCAAACCATCAACCCGGACGAACCTAAGATATTAGCTGTACTTAGGAGTAGGCTAAAGTATACAGCAACATCCTTTTTAGATTTCATCGCGCGACCACTCTGTTTCCGAGAGTCCCGAACAAAGACTTTTGGGGCAACTCTTCAATATCATCCAAGATATAAAAATCAATCTTAACAAAATCCCCGGCCTTTAAAAAAACCAAATCGAGGTTTTGGCCCTCTATTTTTTCGCGCATCTGTTTCTCTGCGATACAGCCATCGCTTAGTGAATCTATTTCGCACGTCGAAACAGCTCCCGAGGTAATAATAGTTCCTGCGGGCAAATCACGCGTCTTAGCACAATATGCGACAAGCTCTGGAAAGCTGTACAACATATCAAACGTTGAAATATCGGAAAAAATTTCGCCATTTATTGCTATTTTCACCCCTAGAATCGGCATCCCTTTATTCCACATAGTTTTATTCGAACTGGGTAATACTCCAAAACCACAAAAACTTGTTAACGGTTTAGACTGAATAAAACCAAAACCCGATTCTCTATCTGAGCTTACAAGCTTCCTGTAAGTAAAATCATTACAGCCAGTCAATAGTTTTATATGATACTCTGCTTCAGCCACTGAAACCCCCGCCGGTACAGCATCAGTGATGACTGCCAACTCCGGTTCAAAATCCAGATCCAGATTTTCTGAAACTCTTAATTCTTCACCTGGCCCCAAGAAAAAGTCACTAGCCCCTTGATAAGCTCTGATAGGTTCTTTTTTACTTTCACACTGATAGCTCAATCGGCCTTTTCTATTAGGAAAAACACTGCCATAAAATATTTGAGGAGCCTGTCTCGCTATGGGCCCGGTAAAATCAGGCAAACAAACTTTAGTTCCTCTCGCTTTTGCATAATGATCTAGGCTTAGCAAGGCACAAAGCTCGCAGTGCTTATTACTGCCAAGACATGACGAACAAGAAAATTTCATCTAGCACCTCGCTTAACGCTACTTGACAAAAAAGCGAAACAATCCATCTGATCTAAAGCCAAGGAACTAGAACACAATGTCTTCTTGTATAATTCAAGTGCATCATCATAAAACCTACTTTTGATACTTAGCTCGTGAAACAACTCACCGGCCAGCTCAAGATCTTTAATCCTTATTTCCAAGGGTACTGAAATACAACACTTCATACTCATGTATCTTTCCAATAAAAGCTCAAGATACACTGATCGCCCTCTACCTAAACCTAACGACCCCCCAATTACCTCTTTAGAAATTCCATATGTCTCTGCTAGCAATAACGCTTCTGCAGCAACTACCAGATTTATCGACTCACAATAATTATTAACAACCTTCATCGCTTGAGCAGCTTGGTTAGACTGCATCAAACAGTGACCTTTAAGTAGCGCTCGCAAAACGAAATCAAATTCCCGCCTTAGATACTTCGGATAATTACCAATGTAACCAACCAGCTGCCCTGAAAGGGCACCTTCAATTCCTCCAGAGACAGGCAACTCTATATACTCTACGTTGAATTCTTTAAAAAAACCCTCCAGTTTTGCTGACCCCTTCGGGCCGATCGTGCTTGTGTTAATTATTAAAAACTTGTTAAGCTTTAAGGCCTCTATTATCTTCTCGCATGAAAAAACCTCACGAATACTTTTTTCATCTCGTAAACATAAAATCCATATTTTTTGCTCACAAACAAAAGCCTTGTCCAGACTTTCAATCGGCCTAACCCCCTTCAATATCAATTTTTCCAGTTTATGCTTAGTCCGATTATATGCCGAGACACTGAATCCACAATTCAATAGACGTTCAATCAGGGCTTCACCGAGAACGCCTGCACCTATCACAGAGACATTGATCATAATTGCCACCCTTTAACAAAGTTCCATAACTCAAGGCAAGCTGTAGTTAAATGCTAGTATTTCCGAACTACCTTCAAGCGCCATAAAACTATGCGGTACATTTGGACTTATATAAATTGAATCTCCCTCCAGTAAAACTTCAGCTTGCCTTTCAGCCTCAACACCATCCCCCCAGTCAACTCGTACGGCTCCTTTTAATACATATACAACCTCTCGAGAAGAGTGCCCTTCATTCAGCACAACATCCTCTAAACTTCCACAGTGCAAAGTAACTTTCAATGCCATTAGTTCTGGAGCGCTATTTGTAGTAGCAAGATGCTGGTACGTATAATACTTTTTTCCATCCCTACTGCTTACCTTGCGAAAACCTTCGTTGCGTTTAAAAATTTTCACCCCGTTTGTTAGGTCGCTGCGCAGACCACGGAGGACCTCGTCCATGGGAATTATTAAAACATCGGCAAGTTTTTGTAACTCACTCATGGAATCGATCACGACATATTCTGTACGCACTGCATTTATTGCTCTCAAAACCTCGTCAACAGACATTTTCCTACTGGCAGCCAACTCTTCAATCTTCGCAATACCAATCTTAATACTCATATCCTTCTCCCAAACTATGCACCCAAGTAGACCGCGCCTTGTAAATTTTAGATATTTTTATTAACTCATCGGCCACGTCACTTACACACGGAACCGTTTCATGCTCAACAACAAGCTTCTTTAACTCAAAAACATCAAATAGTCTTTCACCCCCATGCGTCATTTCGCCTTCTTTAATCAATGTTAATCCCGCACCTAATTGAACCCAGGTATGAGCGTCGCTACCACTCAACTGGCCTTTTGAATACCTATTCGCGAGTTCTAAATAACTGACCATAGATGTCGCTTGTTTTCCAGGCACTTCAATTGCGTCTACATGGCCTATCACCTGCTCAAAATCCCTCCACCATTTACCGTCAAGTAACAGATGATGCGCTACAGAAACATAACCACTGCCACCTTCACTTAGCAATTTAAGAAGCTCTGCCGCGGTATATGAATTTTTTCGCCGATCAAAACCCATCACTGTACTTAAATCAGCATGGACGCCCATATCCCCTCCTCCAGACAACGAAACCTCAGCACCTGGACTAATAGTAATTCCGGACGACAACGTTAACGTTCCATTTGGCTTGACCTCCCCACCAAATCTATTCTCACTAAATAATTCTAAATATAGCTCTTCAAACCCTACAGCATCCCTATGCTCTGTAAGGCATAACACATCAATATTTTTTTCTCTCGCAGCAAAGAACGTGTAAGCTATTTCACCCCAGTCAGGCCTGGATGTTTTTGATGTTAATAAGTGGACATGGGTATCTACCAACATAATTGCACCCTCTATTCACAAGATTATTTATTAAAGCAAGAGCCCTGTCTGACAGCGGCTACAACACCTAACAACTCCTCATCCCTTAATCCCCTTTCGATTTTAATAGACAATGCACGCGTCAATCGCAGACATTCAATCAACTCACTATCCGTGAACATCACACCTAGTGACTGAAGAACATACTTGAGAGCTGCACGCCCGGAGTGCTTACCAATTACAATGCGACGGACGCCACCGACAAGCTCTGGCAGAAACGGTTCAAAACTAGTATTATTTTTTAATATACCATCCGCATGTATGCCTGACTCATGAGCAAATACATTTTCTCCTATAATAGGTTGCCATGGATAACACTTAACACGGGTAGCTTGTGCAACAACTTGACTTAAGGATATAAGCTTGGTTTCATCGACACCTAAATCTATATTGTATAAAATCTTCAATGCCAATACGCATTGAGCGAGATCGGGCATACCAGCGCGTTCACCAATACCATTCACGGTAGCATGAAAAAATGTAGCTCCTGCCTGAATTCCCGCTAACGTATTTGCCGTAGCAAGACCAAAATCATTATGCGCATGACATTGCACTGCTATTCCTGATGCACGCTTTACGCGTCCTACAATTGCACCATACCGTTCAGGTGTTAATATTCCTACAGTATCTGAAAGCCGGATTCTATCAGCTCCAGACTCGGCAACATGGGCGGCGTACTCTTCAACAAAACTGAGCTCTGACCTGCCTACATCTTCAGCGCTGACTGACACAAAAACGCCACTATCCTTGGCTAACTTTATCAATTCAGAAGCTGTTTTTAGCAGCCACGTCCTGTCTTTTTTTAGGTTATCACCCAAATGGTTATTAGACGTCGGAAGACCAATATGAATAGCATCAAATCCCAGCTTCAAAGATTGAATAACGTCATTTTTTACGCCACGGTTCCACGCTACTAACATCCCCTCGTTTTTACGCTCAAGCAACGTTTCTATAGTGTCTAGCTCATCTCCACCCATGGCCGGAATGCCAACCTCAATCCACTTAATTCCTGCTTCAATCAAGGAGGAGAATATTGCAATTTTCCTTTCCTTAGAAAATGCCACGCCTGGCGACTGCTCGCCGTCACGTAAAGTTGTGTCTTCCAGAATAATAGCGTTCATTTTTTCAACCTCGCTTATTGGTCGTCAAAAACCCAATCTCTGACAAAAGTCAAACTCACATCATGATCATGCACAGCCAGCCAACCTCGCTTAATCGGAAGACTAACAACGCAACAAAAAAAATCAAATTTTTAGAGGCAGGACAATTCTTGTAAATCTGTAGGAATTTTCTTTTTACTCAACAGAATCCTCTTACAACCAACTAAGTCTCTGATTCCACTTAACTTAATTTCGGACGAGCACCCAATAATATTATGTTGGCAGGCCAACAATGCCTCACTGAGGTTAATTCTGGGCTGACAGACTAACTACAACTAGATCTACGTCTTCTCGTACGGTGTGCGTGAAGAAGCATTCAAGATCTTTGCGATGCGTAAAAAACGATTCATCACAATACGTGATACCACTCGTGCCGTAACTTCACCCCTGTAGAAACGTGTAGGGACTGCAAAGTGCAAAGAAGCGGCGATTTTTTGGTTTTGTTTTTAAGTTTATAGTCGAAAGGTCGCAGCCTCGTTTAGCTCGAAAACTCCCATTGACCGTGCGGTCAGGTGCTCAAGGTGCAATCACCACCTTCATTACCCGTCGCCCCAATGCGAAAACAGCTCAAGCGTCGCCTTGATACCGTCGAGCTTGAACCTGCGGAGTACTCGCAACGACAACGCATGCGTTCAGCACAAACCGCAGCCAGCACCAGGTTGACGTACGGAAGGCTGATCATGGTCAATACTTAGGGAATTGAATGGCTATGAAATGACTGCACATCGGGCGGCAAGGTCGCAACCCCTGGTCGTTACAGCGGTGCCGGCACCTGCTCGTCAACCCACGGGAGGTTTGTCATGTCTGAGCAATCACGATTCATGCTGGTCGCCTCGCCCCTGATGGAACACAGCCCCGCGTTCGACCGCGCCGCCGCGCTGGCCAAGGCCGAGGATGCGGCGTTGCACATCGTCGCTTTCGATTATCTGGAGGGGCTGGCGACTGCCAGTCTGGTCAACGAAAAGGCCCTGGAGCAGATGCGCCTGGGTTACGTCGACCGCCATCGGCTGTGGCTGGAGGAACAGGCCCGTCCCCTGCGCAAGATCGGTGTCCACGTCACCACCGAGGTCGCCTGGGTCGAACGCCCGCTGGAGGAAATCCTGCTGCACCTCAAGGAGCAGCCGATGGACGTGCTGATCAAGGCGCTGGAGCATGAATCGCTGTGGTCGCGGCTGATGTTCACCCCGCTCGATGTGCATTTGCTGCGTGAGTGTCCGGTGCCTTTACACTTCATCAGCCACGCGGTGCACGCCTTGCCCCGCAAGATCGTCGCCGCGGTCGATCCGTTCCATCGCGACGATCACTACAAGACCTTCAACGACCGGATCCTGCATGAAGCGGCGAAACTGGCCAGCGCCTGCAATGCCGAGCTCGACGTGGTGTATGCCTACGACCTTTCCTCGATCAGCGCGGACGAGTTCGGCTTCGACAACGGATCAGCGTTTTTCTCGTCGGGCAAGGCCAAGACCCTGTACGACTACCAGGAAGATGCCTTCCACGAACTGGCCGAGCGCAACGGCATTTCGCCGGAACAGCGGCACATGATCATGGGCAGTCCAGGCAAGGTCCTGATCCGCTTTGCCGAGGCCTATGACACCGATGTGATTGTCATGGGGCGGGTCGGCCATCGCGGGCTGGGCCGGCTGATCGGCAGCACGGTGGAGCACCTGCTGTACAAAATGCCGTGCAGTGTGTGGGTGGTGTATACCGAGCGGCTGGATGAATAGCTGCGATGCACCCGGCCCCGTGTAGGAGCTGGCTTGCCAGCGAAGGCGGTCTATCAGCCAACACATGTATCGACTGGCACACCGCTTTCGCTGGCAAGCCAGCTCCTACATTTGTCCGTGCTAACCAGGTTCAACGCCGGGTGATCACCACCTCGAGGTACTCACTCGGCACCACCAGCGACTTGTCTCCCGCCCGGTTCAAGCTGTTCAGCAGCTCGGTCAGGTCTTTTTCAAAGGCCTGGGCGCCTTCCGGGGGCAGTGCCCCGAACGCCTTGTGGACCGGGCCGTACCAGGTGCGGAACGTGTCGATGAAATGCGCGGCCGAGCGGTAGCGGAAGTTGAAGTGCTTGCGCGTCACCTGCAGCAGAAAGTCGCGCTCATCGAATTGCGCGTGCAGCCACGCCTCGGTGCCCCAGTTCGAAGGCGGTTGCGCCCCCGGCGGTGGCGGCATATGCCGGCCCAGGGTCTTGAACATCTGGCCGACGAAGCCTTCGGGCGTCCAGTTGGCCAGGCCGATCCGGCCGCCAGGACGACAGACCCGCGCCAGTTCCGCGGCGGCCTTGGGCTGGTCCGGCGTAAACATCACACCAAAGGTCGACAGTACGGCATCGAAGCTGGCGTCCTCGAAAGGCAATGCCTCGGCATCGGCTACCTGGAACGTCACTTCCAGGCGTTCTGCCCTGGACCGGTCTTCGCCGCGCTCGAGCAGCGCCGCCACGTAGTCGGTGGAGGTAACCTCGCAACCACGGCGTGCGGCGGCCAGCGTCGCATTGCCATTGCCGGCGGCGACGTCGAGCACGCGTTCGTCGCAGAGCAGGTCGCAGGCTTCGGCAAGTTCCTCGCCGACGATCTGCAATTTGGTACCGATCACAGCATAGTCGCCGCTGGCCCAAGCGGCCATCTGACGGTTTTTTAGGGCAGTAAGATCAATGGGTGTACTCATGGAGACTGTCTCTGGCGGGTTGGAACAACGGACCAGCAACGGGCGTTCGATTACTCCGCCGTCGTGGGATCGATGATGTTCATGACCTGGGATACGCTGTTGGCGGGGAATCCACCCTGCCTGGCATGCTCCCGGATGAGCTCCTCATTCGGCGCGATGTACACGCAGTAGATCTTGTCGCCGGTGACGTAACTCTGCAGCCATTGCACCTCTGGCAAGTCGCGCAAGACCTTGCGCGACTTTTGCGAGATGGCTTTCAGATCCCGTTCTGACAGTGTTCCAGCGCCTGGGATTTCGCGTTCTATGACGAACTTCGGCATGGCAACCTCTCATTCTTGTTATTGATGACAGGGTCGGCTAACCCTGTGTGCCAACTATCGCGCCGGGGATCGTCGGCGTCCTGCCCGATCGTCGGCCAACCCTGTCCGATCGTCCGGAGATTTCACCTTCTGTCGCGACAGGCTCACAATCAGACTCACCCTTGAAAAGCGGCACCCGAGCACAGGGGAAAAACCCTCATGGACGCCCTGTCCCAGACCTTGCGCGTCGTCCGCCTGGTCGGCGCGATCTTCATCAATGCCAGGTTCACCGCACCCTGGTGCTACCAGTCGCCCAGTGCCGACACCGCAGCGCCCTTTTTGGAACCCGGCGCCGAACGTGTGGTGATCTTCCACTTGATCACCGAAGGCGAATGTTACGTCGAGCTGGGTGCCGATCCGCCCCTTCTGCTGACGGCTGGCGACGTGGTGGTGTTTCCCCAGGGAGACGCCCATCGCATGAGCTCCAGGCCGGGACTCCCGCCCGCCACCGGCTCCCGACTGGATGTGGTGCTGGCGCGCCGTCCCCGGCAGTTGAGTTATGGCGGAGGTGGCGCGGTCACGCGCCTGGTGTGCGGCTATCTGGCGTGCGACACACGGCTGGCGGGCATGCTGCTGACCGGGCTGCCGCCCATAGTGAAGGTCAACGTACGGGGTTCGAATGCCGGGATCTGGCTGGAATCCTCGGTGCGTTACGCGCTGGCCGAAGCTCGCTCGCCGCGCGCTGGTGGCGAAGGTGTCCTGGCCAAGCTGGCCGAGGTGTTGTTCATCGAGGTGTTGCGCCTGTACATGCACGAACAGGGCGAAGGCCGGACCGGTTGGCTGGCGGGCGTGAACGACCGGATCGTCGGCGCCGCCCTGAACGCGCTGCACAATAAACCCTGTCATGCCTGGACGCTGGAAGAGCTGGCGCGCACCGCCGGCACCTCAAGATCGGTGTTGGCGGAACGCTTTCAGCTACTGGTAGGGATTTCGCCGATGCAGTACCTGACGCAGTGGCGGATGTTGCTGGCGGCGAACCTGTTACGCAGCAGTAACAGTTCATTGATGCGGATTGCCGAGGAAGTGGGTTACCAGACCGATACAGCGTTCAGTCGGGCATTTCGTCGTGAGTTCGGCGCGCCCCCGGCGGCGTGGCGACGCAGTCAGGAGAAAAAACCAATGGCCCACGGTGCGCAGCCTGTGAGCCATTGATCCAAGGGACGCGGAGCGTCCCGAGCAGCATTCCCACGCAGAGCGTGGGAACGATCGGCACCCTCCTCCATGATCGTTCCCACGCTCTGCGTGGTAACGCCTCCAGTGACGCTCTGCGTCACGCTTTTGGATTTACGCTGCAGCGGGGGCTTTGGCGTCGGCCTTGGCCTCTTCCAGCAACTGCTGGATCATTTTCTCCTGGGTCTCGTAGCGGCCTTCGCCGAAGTGGGTGAAACGCACCTGGCCCTTGGCGTCGATCAGGTAGTGAGCGGGCCAGTACTGGTTGTCGAAGTTGCGCCAGATCGCGTAGTTGTTGTCGATCGCCACCGGATAGGTGATGCCGAGCTTCTTCACCTGATCCTTGACGTTGGCGATGATGCGTTCGAAGCCGTATTCGGGTGTATGGACGCCGATCACCACCAGGCCATCCTTCTCGTATTTCTTCGCCCAGTCCTTCACGTACGGCAGGGTGTGCTGACAGTTGATGCAGTCATAGGTCCAGAAATCCACCAGTACCACTTTACCCTTAAGGGATTCGTTGGTCAGCGCTGGCGAGTTGAGCCATTCGACTGCGCCGGAGAGGGATGGCATGGCACCTTGGGCGTTATCCATCGACGAGTCGGCCTTGACCTTGCTGACGAAGTAATCGACCACTTTCGGTACGGTCTCCAGCACACCTTTCTCGAGGCTGCCGAGGCCTTCGGACGAGGTGCCGGCCAGCAATGTCTTGTCGGCGCCGGTGGAGATCACCGCCGCGGCGGCCAGCACGGCCACACCGGCACCACGACGCAGCCAACCGGTGACCGGGATTGACCCTTTCAAGCGATTGACCAGGCCGCGACCGGCGAAGATCAGGGTGCCCAGGGACAACGCACTGCCCAGGCCGTACGCCACCAGCAACAGACTGGTCTGGGCATTGGCGCCTTGCAGCATGGCGCCGGTGAGGATGACGCCGAGGATCGGCCCGGCGCACGGCGCCCACAGCAGGCCGGTGGCGACGCCGATCATGACCGAGCCCAGCGGGCCGGACATCTTGCGGGTGTCGGGGTCGAGGCGATTGCCGAGCACGACGAACGGACGCGCCAGCCAGCCGCCGACACGGGCGGAAATCAGCGACAGGGCGAACAACGCCATCACCATCAGGGCGACGTGGCGACCGGTGCTGCTGGCTTGCACCACCCACTCGCTGCTGACCACCGCCAGGCTGGAGATCAGGGCGAAGGTCAGGACCATGCCCCCGAGGGTGAGCAGAATCGAGGACCGCGTGCGGTCGACCCCGGCGAACAGGAACGGCACGACCGGCAGGATGCAGGGACTGAGGACGGTCAATATGCCGCCCAGGAATGCGATGAGTAACATGGGATCACCTTGAATAGACGAGGGTGGCGATTCACACACATCCCCCTGTAGGAGCTGGCTTGCCAGCGAAAGCGATCTGTCAGTCACATCTATGTTGAATGTGCCGCCGTCTTCGCCGCAAAGCTGGCCCCTGTAGGAGCTGGCTTGCCAGCGAAAGCGATCTGTCAGTCACATCTATGTTGAATGTGCCGCCGTCTTCGCCGCAAAGCTGGCCCCTGTAGGAGCTGGCTTGCCAGCGAAAGCGGTCTGTCAGTCACATCAATGTCGGATGTGCCGCCGTCTTCGCCGCAAAGCTGGCCCCTGTAGGAGCTGGCTTGCCAGCGAAAGCGGTCTATCAGTCACATCAATGTCGGATGTGCCGCCGTCTTCGCCGCAAAGCTGGCCCCTGTAGGAGCTGGCTTGCCAGCGAAAGCGGTCTGTCAGTCACATCTATGTTGAATGTGCCGCCGTCTTCGCTGGCAAGCCAGCTCCTACAGGGGGGAACCGTGTTGATTCAGGCAGTCTGGTTATCCAGCAGTTGCCCCTGCGGCGTACGGCCGGAACCATCCTGTGCCAGCAAGGCATCGGCGCCCTGCTTCGCCACCGGCGTCAGCTGGAAGCAGGTGCTGCTGCCACAACTGCCTTGTTCCACGACGGCGTTGGCATGGGCGGCAGCGCCAGCCAGGGAGAAGGCAACAGCGGTCAAAAAGCGCGATAGGTTGTTCATGATGTTCTTCCTGTTGCAAAGGGATTGGGCAATCGGCCAGCGAGGGACTCAGTTGTCGTCGTTGCAGCCGTCAGCAAACTTGCGGTAATCCAGGACCTGGGTTTTATTCCCGGAGTCCAGATAGGTCAGCTGCGCATTTACAATCCCGCAGGAAGGCGCGGCGTCCTGTTTCATCGAGATCACCTTCTTGATGTCCAGGTGCGTGCCGTAGGTGTAGGTTTCAGGGGTGACCTGCGCTTCGGCACGGGCCGACAGGGTGCAGATGTTCAGGGCGGCAAACAGGCAGGCGGCGACGACGGCTTTGGTGTTCATGGTGGTTTCCTCAAGGCTTCGATGGGTCAATCGTTGGTTGGGCCGAGGCGTTCTGGCTTGCCCCGATGGAACTCATTAGAAGCCCGCGAGGTATCTCGTCTGTGTCGAAAACAGGCGCGTGTAAATCGATACGTATCAGAGCCGCCCCCTGATACACAGCGATACAAAACCGCAGAAAAACAGTGTTTTTGCGTCTGCATGTATCCGCTGCTACACCAGATACACTGCAATACAAAGGGTTGCGGGCAGGCGCACCAAGGCTCGATAGACTGCGCAACATCCCCCATCTGCAGAGGCCTGGCCCCATGGAACACGTCGATCACATTCTCATCGTGGACGATGACCGCGAGATTCGAGAGTTGGTAGGCAACTACCTGAAGAAGAACGGCCTTCGCACCACGGTCGTGGCGGACGGGCGGCAAATGCGCGCCTTTCTCGAATCCACGCCGGTGGACCTGATCGTGCTCGACATCATGATGCCCGGCGACGATGGCCTGATGCTCTGCCGGGAATTGCGCGCCGGCAAACACAGGGCCACTCCGGTATTGATGCTCACCGCGCGCAATGATGAAACCGACCGTATCATCGGCCTGGAAATGGGCGCCGACGATTACCTGGTCAAGCCGTTCGCCGCCCGTGAACTGCTCGCCCGCATCAACGCCGTACTGCGCCGCACGCGGATGCTGCCGCCCAACCTGGTGGTCACCGAAAGCGGGCGATTGCTGGCCTTCGGCCGCTGGCGCCTGGACACTTCCGCACGGCACCTGCTCGATGATGACGGCACCATGGTTGCGCTCAGTGGCGCCGAATACCGGCTGCTGCGGGTGTTCCTCGATCATCCGCAGCGAGTGCTCAATCGCGACCAGTTGCTGAACCTGACCCAGGGCCGCGACGCCGACCTGTTCGACCGGTCCATCGACTTGCTGGTCAGTCGCCTGCGTCAGCGCTTGCTGGACGACGCACGGGAGCCGGCCTACATCAAGACCGTGCGCAGCGAAGGTTATGTATTTTCCCTGCCGGTGGAAGTGCTGGGTGCGCCATCATGAACCTGGCGATACGTTGGCCCCGCACCCTCGCCTCGCGGTTGTCGCTGATTTTTCTGATCGGCCTGATCCTCGCGCAGGCCTTGTCCTTCGGCGCGCAGTATTACGAGCGTTACGAAAGCGCGAAAAACACCATGCTGGGCAATCTGGAAACCGACGTATCGACCTCCATCGCCATCCTCGACCGCTTGCCGGCCGAAGAACGTGCCAGCTGGCTGAAGCAACTGGAGCGGCGCAATTATCGCTATTTGCTGGACGAGGGCTCACCGGGCATGCCCATGAGCGATACCCCGATCGCGGTGACCTCGATCAAGGACGCCATCGGCATGGATTACCCGATGACCGTTACCGACATTCCCGGGCCGATAAAACACTTCCAGGTCCACCTGAAGCTGGCTGACGGCAGCCCGGTGACCATCGATGTGCGACCGGCGATGCTGCCGTTGTCGCCGTGGTTGCCCATGGTGTTGCTGGGCCAACTGGCGCTGATGATCGCCTGCACCTGGCTGGCCGTGAGAATCGCCATCCGCCCTCTCACCCGCCTCGCCCAGGCGGTGGAGACCCTGGACCCCAACACCCACGCGGTACACCTGGACGAGAAAGGTCCGACCGAAGTCGCCCATGCCGCCAAGGCGTTCAACGCCATGCAGGCGCGCATCGCCGCCTACCTCAAGGAACGCATGCAGCTGCTGGCGGCGATCTCCCACGACCTGCAAACCCCGATCACCCGCATGAAACTGCGCGCCGAATTCATGGACGATTCCAGCGAAAAAGACAAACTGTGGAACGACCTCGGCGAGATGGAACACCTGGTGCGCGAAGGCGTGGCCTATGCCCGCAGCGTGCACGGCTCCACGGAGGAGAGTCGTCGCACCGACCTGGATTCTTTCCTCGACAGCCTGGTGTTCGATTACCAGGACATGGGCAAGGACGTGCAGCTGAGCGGCAAAAGCGACGCGGTGATCAACACCCGGCCCCATGCCCTGCGCCGGGTGCTGGTGAACCTGACGGACAACGCACTGAAGTTCGCCGGTGCCGCCGAGTTATGGGTGGCATCGACGGCAGACGGCAGTTTGTCGGTGAAGGTGATGGACCGTGGGCCCGGGATTGCCGAAGAGGAACTGGCCCATGTGATGGAGCCGTTCTACCGCGTGGAAAATTCACGCAACCGCAGCACCGGCGGCACCGGGTTGGGCTTGGCGATTGCGCAGCAATTGGCGTTGGCGCTCGGGGGCTCGTTGACCTTGAGTCATCGTGAAGGCGGTGGTTTGTGCGCGGAGCTCAGGTTGCCGGGTAATAAAGCGGGGCGTTGAAAAGTCCTAATGTAGGAGCGAGCTTGCTCGCGATAAACTCAAGCACACCACGGGGTGTCAGGCTTACAGCGTTATCGTTGACGGCCATCGCTAGCAAGCTAGCTCCTACAATTGATTGGTGGTGATTGGGCGATTGCGCCCTAGGCGATGACGCCCACCACCCCTTCCCCATGCATTTGCCGCAACAATGCCAGCCCACTGTCGATGAACGCAGGCGACCCGGCGACTCCCGCCTCCACCGCCAGCCCTTCCAGCTGCGCGCGGCCACTGAGCTCCGGAAACTCGCCGATCCGCTGCAACAACCGCCATGCCAACGGGCTCAGTTCGGAAAACTTCACGCTCCAGTCCTCGCTCCGGCGCACCAACAGCAGCGTCGGCTGAACCGGTGGCGCTTCAGGTCGATGATCGGGTCCGACCAACTGGACTGGCCAGGCATAGGCCAAGGGCCAGGCCAGCGGCGAAACCTGCAACGGGCGATCCAGCAGCAACCCGGCATCGCTGGCCGGCAAGGGCTCGGCTTCGGACTGTTGCAGTGCCATCTCGATCCATTCGTAATGCGCCAGTTCGACCATGAACGGCGGCCACGGCCCTGCAGTCAAGGCGTGCGCTTCAGAACCGAGGAACTCGACAAATTCCTCGGCGATTTCGCCGAATTTCGGCGTGCGCGCCCGGTGGTCCCGCAGGAAGGTCCGCACCAGGGACCCCCAATGCTCATCGCCAAGCACCTTGATCAGCACCGGAAAGGTCCCGCTGAGCAACGATGACAGGTTCGAGAAAACCAGCTCGCGGTATACCCCGGCCCTCGCCACGTCCATCCCGGCCGGTGGCGGGCAATGCTCGGGATCGCGCAGGTAAAGCCCCATCGTCGTTTGCTGCTGATGCAGCGAGTGCTTATCCACGGTTCACCTCCACGGCCTGCAGGCGGCGGATAGTCTGCAATTCGGCCACCAGCTCCGAGAACGCAGGGAAATTGAAATCCCGTTCCAGCAAGGTTGGCTGCGCGCCGAACCGGCTGTAAGCCTGGGCCAGCAACGACCAGACCACCGGTTTGACCGACGCGCCGTGGGTATCGATTTTCAAGGAGTCGGACTCATCGAAGTGCCCGGCCACGTGCATCGCCACCACGCGGTCCGAGTCGATACCGGCGAGAAAGGCCTGGGGATCGAAATCGTGATTGATCGAATTGACGTACACATTGTTGACGTCCAGCAACAGGTCGCAATCGGCTTCGCGTAGCACCGCGTTGGTAAACGTCACCTCGTCCATGTCCTGCTGGGGCGCGGCGTAATAAGAGACGTTTTCTACAGCCAGGCGCCGGCCGAGGATGTCCTGGGCCTGACGAATCCGCGCGGCCACGTGATGCACCGCTTCTTCGGTAAACGGCAACGGCAGCAGGTCGTAAAGGTGGCCGTCATCGCTGCAGTAGCTCAGGTGTTCGCTGTACAGCGGCACCTTGTAGTGATCGAGAAAAACCCGAACCTCTTGCAGAAAACCGACGTCCAGTGGCGCTGGCCCGCCCAGTGACAGGGACAAGCCGTGACAGGACAACGGATAGCGCTCGGCCAGGGCCCGCAACGCATGGCCATGGGCGCCACCGATGCCGATCCAGTTCTCTGGCGCGACTTCCAGAAAGTCGAAGTCGCCCATCGGCGCCGCTTGCAGGTCTTTCATTAATCCGCGACGCAGGCCAAGCCCGACGCTGGCCTTCGCTGATGTGAGGGGGGTGTGCATGGTGTCGATCTCAAGGTTGCCGAACGGAACCACAGTTGATCGCGGGGGTGTATCGGGACTGTGTTCTGCCGCACCCCGGAATGGGAGGTACTGTATCGAGGAGAGGGTTGGATACAGTGGGATACATTCGGTACCACGAAGGAAGGCGCCGCGGGTTTTCGTTTCGTCAAGCGACACCCCGACCCCTTGTGGGAGCGAGCCTGCTCGCGAAAGCGGTAGTCCAGTCGACCAGAATGTTGCCTGACCCACCGCTTTCGCGAGCAGGCTCGCTCCCACAGGGACCGGCGTGGATCACGGAGATTTGGCTCGCAGGCACTTTCGTCGCTGAAGCCAACGCTGCACGGCCCCCGGACTAAACTTAGTGCACGCAGGACGTACTCATCGTCCTGATCATTCCCACGACCACAGCCCAGGGCTGAACGCCTCGAAAAACCTCGCCTCTGGACCGTGATCCACCACAGGAGCACACATGATGGACGAGGCCCGACTTAATGATTTCATGGGTAAACTGGTAAACGACATGGGCGGCGCGGCGATGCTGGCCAATGTCATCCTCGGCGAAGAACTCGGACTTTACCGGGCCATGGCCGACAGCCAGCCAATCACCCCTGAAGCACTCGCCGAAAAGACCGGCTGCAACACTCGCTTGCTACGTGAATGGCTCAGTGCCCACGCTGCCTCCGGGTACATGGAACACAGCGACGGTCAGTTCCGCCTGCCCGAAGAGCAAGCCCTCGCGCTGGCGAACGAAGACTCGCCGGTCTATGTGGCGGGCGGTATCGGGGTGGTCGCGTCGTTTTTCCATGACAAGGACAAACTGGTCAACGCCATGCGCGGCAACGGCGCCCTCGCCTGGGGCGATCACCATCCGTGCATGTTCAGCGGCACGGAGCGGTTCTTCCGGCCTGGCTATAAAGCGCATTTGATCGCCGAATGGCTGCCGGCACTCGAAGGCGTGGTCGCCAAACTGGAAGCGGGCGCCAAGGTAGCGGACATCGGCTGCGGCCACGGTGCTTCCACCGTGATCATGGCCCAGGCGTTCCCGGATTCGCGGTTCGTCGGGTTCGACTACCACGCGCCCTCCGTCACCGTGGCCACCCAGCGCGCGGAAGAAGGCGGCGTGTCCGGTCGTGCGCGGTTCTTCCAGGGCACGGCAAAAAGCTACCCCGGCGATGACTATGACCTGGTCTGCTACTTCGACTGCCTGCATGACATGGGCGACCCGGTGGGCGCGGCGCGGCATGCCTATGAGTCGCTGAAACCGGACGGCACGGTACTGCTGGTGGAACCGTTCGCCAACGACTCGCTCGACGACAACATCACCCCGGTTGGCCGCTTGTTCTACGCCGCCTCGACCTTCATCTGCACCCCGAACTCGCTGTCCCAGGAAGTCGGGCTCGGCCTCGGTGCCCAGGCGGGCGAGGCGCGGTTGCGCAAGGTCTTCACCGAGGCGGGCTTCAAGACGTTCCGGCGGGCGACGGAAACGCCGTTCAACCTGATTCTGGAGGCGCGCAAGTAATTTCCAAGCTGTTTAGGCGGGTGAGGGCCCTCACCCGTCTGCAAAAATCGCTAAAACTCAGATAATATTTTTTATCCGTAATTCCGACTTTCATGTTCAATACGTTAGTATCAGAGCAGTTTAAACTCAATCTGCTTCACCACCCAAAGGCTGACAACGCTCATTGTTCACAAAATGAAAAGGAACATCATATTGAACGCTAACAAAGAGTATTCTTCGCAAATTACAGAAATTGAAACCATGTACAGCAATAACAGGGAAAAGGTTTATACCCAACTTCCTGCGCCAGGATACTGGATCCCCATGCTTCTCTCGGCTGCCGTCAAAAAGGGCAACGGAATAGTTGACAACATTCAAAAATACTCATCACCTGATCACGGAGTAAATTTTCGAGCTTTACTTGTTACCATCTCCCAAAGCCATGCTCATCCAATTTCAGATTTTCAGCCGTTTTTTGATGAAGCCTTAAAACTGGACGATCAAGCGAAACATGTTTTCACTTATGAAAGTGATCGCCTAATGATGCTTCACGATAAAACCTCTGCTGAAGAGGGTATATGGCACGTAACACGGCACGCAGACTCAGCTTATAAAATCGAACTATCACCGGCCAGTCAGCGAACAGCTCTGCATTTATTGTCTGTTAAAGCCGATTTTCTTTCGAGCTCCAATACCATCAGGAAATTCTTAAAGCACCCAGGAAAGGACAGTGACTTTGTTGGTATAGCACTCCAAATGAAGCTAACTGATCTAAAACCCATCACCGCAGGAACTGCGAAAGAATGGATGGACTTCCTGCAAAAACTTGAACTCACAGAAGAGGAACTTATTATATTTCAGATACTTGGACCTTTCATACAGCAAAGAGTCAATCGATTCTGGTTCAAGGAAGACGACCTTGTAAATATCGTACTGACGCTAAATAAACAATACAAACTTACCAAGTGCTCAAAGGTGAGGGTTCAAAGCCTACTGAAAAAACTTGTTCCAACTTTGGAGGAAGCATTGGAATGGGGTCTATCCGTACCGTTTGTAAAAATTGGCGATTGGTATATGTGGTGGCCATTTGCGTATAGCGTCATTCATCCAAACCTGACACTTCTCGCCATATTAATGAAGAGATCTCCCGAGCACTGGAACAACACCATTGGTTCACAGGCCGCCAAAGTATCAGATTACCTCGCAGGCAAGCTAAAAAAATCCCAAGACATCGAAATTACGACCTGCCGGGTAAAAAAGAATATCGGCGATATTGACATTGCAATTTTCAATAATACTACGAACACTCTTTTATTGTGTGAAGTAAAGACGGTATTTGATCGTTTCCGAACCAATCACCAACACAAAAACTTCACCATGCAACGCGTAAACTACCAAAAGGCTGCCAATCAACTTCTTTCAACACAGCAGTCTATAGAAAGTGGTAACTGGAAAATAAAGGACATCTTCCCCTCGACAAAAGCGTCCGAGATCAAAAAAATACTGAAAATCGTTCTAACATGGTGGGATATTTTCGACCCCTATAAAGGAACCGACTTCAATGACGTCGCCGTATCCAATTTTTCGACATTTATCTACGCATACAATCAGTGTAATAGCAACCTAGAGCAGCTCCACCAGTCGTTACTGGAACTATCAGCATTGCCCTGCCCGGCCACCCGATTATTCAATGCAATCGATGATGGAGGGTTCGAACTTAAATGGTCTATCGACAAGCAATGCGATCTGCTTCCACCGGACGCCGATGCACGCTGCATTGCCCTTTCACCGTTCAGCTCTCAGTTATTAACTGATATCCAGCGTTTCCCGAAAGACTGGAAATCTCAAATGCTCGCTTTAGGTGAGGATATCGATACTTTAATCTTTCCATAACCTTCAGTGAGCCCTCGGCTGTCCAACAGATTTTATATTTTTGTCTCTGGAGTGCGCTTATGTTCACCGATTACGAATTGGACAAGCTCTGCCGCTGGATGGCCGACCAGCCATTTGTGGTCCTGACCGGCGCGGGCATCAGCACCCCGTCGGGCATTCCGGATTACCGCGACAACCAGGGCGTGAGGCGTGGCCGGCAACCGATGATGTACCAGGAATTCCTCTCGGCCCCCGAATCCCGGCGCCGCTATTGGGCGCGGGCGATGCTCGGTTGGCCGCGGGTGCGCCAGGCCCAGCCGAACGTGGCCCACGAGGCCTTGGCCAGTTTGCAAAGCTCGCAGCAGATCAGCGGGCTGATCACTCAAAACGTCGACACCCTGCACGACCAGGCCGGCAGCCATGACGTCATCGAACTCCACGGCAGCCTGCACCGGGTGCGGTGCCTGGACTGCGGAAAACGCAGCGAACGGGATTCGATCCAGCAGTTGATGGAAGCGCAGAATCCGTATCTGGCAGGGGTGGATGCAGTGCAAGCCCCGGATGGCGACACGCTGCTGGATGCGGCGTTTGAGGCGCGGTTTCAGGTGCCGCATTGCCCGCATTGCGCGGGTGAGCGGATGAAGCCGGATGTGGTGTTTTTTGGCGAGAATGTGGCGCAGGTGACGGCGGCCAAAGCGATGGCGGCGGTCGAAAAGGCTGCGGGGTTGTTGGTGGTGGGGTCTTCGTTGATGGCGTATTCGGCGTTTCGGTTGTGCCGGGCGGTGGCGGATCAGGGGAAGCCGTTGATTGCGATTAATTTGGGGAAGACTCGGGCGGATGACATCCTGGATTTGAAGATTGAGGGGTCGTGTGAGCAATTGCTGCCCTTACTGGCTCAACACCTCTCATCCTGATTGCCCCCAAAACCCTGTAGGAGCTGGCTTGCCAGCGAATGCGGTGGGTCAGCTATATTGATGTTGCCTGACACTCCGCCTTCGCTGGCAAGCCAGCTCCTACAGGGGGTTGTGATCAGCTCACGGAAACCTGCTCGCCCAGGTTTTCTTCTTTCAGGATATCGAACAACGCCTGCGCCGCCGCCGACAGTTCCCCTCCCGGTTTGGTCAACACCCCGATCGCCCGCTCTACCACCGGATCGCGCAAGGTAATACACCGCGCGCCCAGTTCGCGCATCTGCCCGGCGCACAGCGCTGGCACCGCGCTGACACCCAGCCCGCTGGCGACCATCCTTCCGACCGTCGCCAACTGATGGCTTTCAAACTCCACCGGCAATTTCATGCCCCGAGCCTGCAAGTGTTCTTCCAGCATCACCCGCACCGTCGACGGTCGCTGCAAGGTAATGAACGGCTCCTTGAGCAAGGTCTGCCAGTCGATGTCGCCTAGTTCCGCCAACGCGGAATCATGGGGCACCACCGCCACAAAACGGTCCATGTACAACGGCGTGAATTCCAATGAAGAACTCTGCGTCGGCTCAAACGCCACCCCCAGTTCCACCTGCCGGTCACGCACCATTTCCAGCACTTGCTCGTTGATCACGTCATTCACGGTGACATTGACCTTGGGATACCTTGCGCGGAACGTCTTGAGGATCGGTGGCAGCAGATTACCGGCAAACGAAGGCATGGCCGCGAGGGTCACGCGACCGCGCTGCAGGGTGAAACGCTGGCGCAGTTCATCCTCGGCATTGTCCCAGTCGGCAATCAGTCGCCGCGCCAGCGGCACCAGCGACTCGCCTTCCGGGGTCAACGCCACATTGCGCGTGTTGCGGGTGAACAAACGCCCGCCCAGGCCCTCCTCCAGCGCCTTGATGGTCAGGCTCAACGCCGATTGCGACAGGTGCAAACGCTCGCAGGCCACGGCAAAACTCAGGCTCTGGGCCACGGCGAGGAAGGCGCGGATCTGCTTGACTGTCATGAACGGTCTCCAACGTAATACGCATCCCCTGTAGGAGCTGGCTTGCCAGCGAAGGCGGCCTGAAGTCTTGCAGCGCTCAAGACGACGTCTTCGCTGGCAAGCCAGCCCCTTCAGATTAGTGAGTTTTATCTATTAATCTACCCTAAAAATCAACTTAACAAATAAATCCAGCAGCGCGACACTCCATCCCATTCGGCTAGCCAGCCGCCCATAAAGAATAAAAGAGGTGCATATGGCAGGTTTCGACAAACGCGTGAGTTCCTACGAAGAAGCTTTGGCAGGCCTTGAAGACGGCATGACCGTGATCGCCGGCGGCTTCGGCCTGTGCGGGATCCCGGAAAACCTGATCAACGAGATCAAGCGCAAAGGCACTCGCGACCTCACCGTGGTTTCCAACAACTGCGGCGTCGACGGTTTCGGCCTCGGCGTGCTGCTGGAAGACCGGCAGATTCGCAAGGTGGTGGCGTCCTATGTCGGCGAGAACAAACTGTTCGAAGACCAACTGCTCAAAGGCGAAATCGAAGTCGTCCTGACCCCCCAAGGCACCCTCGCCGAAAAAATGCGTGCAGGCGGTGCCGGCATCCCCGCTTTCTTCACTGCCACCGGCGTCGGCACCCCGGTTGCCGAAGGCAAGGAAGTGCGCGAATTCCATGGCCGCCAGTACCTGATGGAAGAATCCATCACCGGTGACTTCGCCATCGTCAAAGGCTGGAAAGCCGACCATTTCGGTAACGTGATCTATCGCCACACCGCCCAGAACTTCAATCCGCTGGCCGCTACCGCCGGCAAGATCACCGTGGTCGAAGTCGAAGAAATCGTCGAGCCCGGCGAGCTGGACCCGGCGCAGATCCACACCCCTGGCATCTACGTCGACCGGGTCATTTGCGGCACGTTCGAAAAGCGCATCGAACAGCGCACCGTGCGTAAGTGAACCCCTGCCCCCGGACCGAATGAAGGAATAACAACAATGGCACTTTCCCGCGAACAAATGGCTCAACGCGTCGCCCGCGAAATGCAGGACGGCTTTTACGTGAACCTGGGCATCGGCATCCCGACCCTGGTCGCCAACTACATCCCCGAAGGCATGGAAGTCATGCTGCAGTCGGAAAACGGCCTGCTCGGCATGGGTCCCTTCCCTACTGAAGAAACCATCGATGCCGACATGATCAACGCCGGCAAGCAAACCGTGACCGCGCGCATCGGCGCTTCGATCTTTTCCTCCGCCGAGTCGTTCGCGATGATTCGCGGTGGTCATGTCGACCTGACCGTGCTGGGTGCCTTTGAAGTAGACGTGCAAGGCAACATCGCCTCGTGGATGATCCCCGGCAAGCTGATCAAAGGCATGGGCGGCGCGATGGACCTGGTGGCCGGCGCAGACAACATCATCGTCATCATGACCCACGCGTCCAAGGATGGTGAGTCCAAGCTGTTGGACCACTGCAGCCTGCCGCTGACCGGCGCCGGTTGCATCAAGCGCGTGCTGACCGACCTGGCCTACCTGGAAATCGAAAACGGCGCGTTCATCCTCAAGGAACGTGCGCCGGGTGTCAGCGTTGAAGAAATCGTCGCCAAAACCGCTGGTAAACTGATCGTGCCGGACCACGTTCCGGAAATGCAGTTCGCTGCCCAGTGAGGAATCCTTCCATGCAAGAAGTCGTCATTGTCGCCGCCACCCGTACTGCCATCGGCAGTTTCCAGGGTTCGCTGGCCACTGTGTCCGCCGTTGACCTGGGCGCTGCGGTGATCCGTCAGTTGCTGGCGCAAACCGGCCTGGACGTTACCGAAGTCGATGAAGTGATCATGGGCCAGGTATTGACCGCCGGCGCCGGGCAGAACCCTGCGCGCCAATCCGCGATCAAGGCCGGCCTGCCGTTTACCGTGCCGGCGATGACCTTGAACAAGGTCTGCGGCTCGGGCCTCAAGGCCCTGCACCTGGCCACCCAGGCCATTCGCTGCGGCGATGCCGAGGTGATCATTGCCGGCGGCCAGGAAAACATGAGCCTGTCCAACTACGTCATGCCCGGTGCGCGCACCGGCCTGCGCATGGGCAACGCGCAAATCGTCGACACCATGATCAGCGACGGCCTGTGGGATGCGTTCAACGATTACCACATGGGCATCACCGCCGAGAACCTGGCGCAAAAATACAGCCTGACCCGCGAGCAACAGGATGCTTTCGCCGCCGCCTCCCAGCAGAAAGCCACGGCCGCCATCGAAGCCGGGCGTTTTGCCGATGAGATCACGCCGATCCTGATTCCCCAGCGCAAGGGTGATCCGCTGTCGTTCGCCACTGATGAACAGCCACGGGCCGGCACCACCGCCGAAGCCCTGGGCAAGCTCAAGGCCGCCTTCAAGAAGGACGGTTCGGTGACGGCCGGCAACGCTTCGTCCCTGAACGACGGGGCCGCTGCCGTGATCCTGATGAGCGCGGAAAAAGCCAAGGCCCTGGGTTTGCCAGTGCTGGCGAAAATTGCCGCCTACGCCAACGCGGGCGTCGACCCGGCCATCATGGGCATCGGCCCGGTCTCGGCCACTCGCCGCTGCCTGGACAAGGCCGGCTGGTCGATCGATCAGCTTGAGTTGGTTGAGGCCAACGAAGCCTTCGCCGCGCAATCCCTGGCAGTGGCCAAGGACCTGGAATGGGACCTGGACAAGGTCAACGTCAACGGCGGCGCCATCGCCCTGGGTCACCCGATCGGTGCCTCGGGTTGCCGGGTGCTGGTGACCTTGCTGCATGAAATGATCAAGCGTGACGCCAAGAAAGGCCTCGCCACCCTGTGCATCGGTGGTGGCCAGGGCGTGGCACTGGCGATCGAGCGGGCGTAAAGCGTTCAACAGACTGCGCGGGGGCCCACGAAGAACCGTCGCAGCCTGGCAACACCCCCGGTGCGACTTATGTCGCACCGGGTCTCCCCCATTTACCGGGCTGTCAACCCGCACCCCTGTAGGAGCTGGCTTGCCAGCGAAGGCGGAGTGTCAGGCAACATCAATGCAGCTGATCCACCGCATTCGCTGGCAAGCCAGCTCCTACAGGGATCCGTGGCGAGATCACGGCCCTTGCATATCCAACTTTGTATACAATATTACCCCATATATAAAGCAATCCTTCCTCGACGATGCTAACGTTACTTCTCCCTCAGGTCGGAGATGCGTGCGTGCTGCTGCTCAAACTGCTGGTAATTCCCGGATTTCTCTTGCTGATTTCCCTCGCGGGCAAACGCTGGGGACCTAGCGTCGCCGGTTGGCTGTCGGGGTTGCCGGTGGTGGTCGGGCCGATTCTGTTTTTCCTCGCCATCGAGCAAGGCCAGGTGTTTGCCGCTCAATCGGCGACCGCTGCGCTGTCCGCGATGTTCGCCATGATTGCCTTCTGCGTGACCTATGCCCAGGTCGCACAACGGACGGGATGGCCGTGGACGCTGGTCATTTCGCTGTCGGTCTGGGCCTGCGCGGCCGTGGTGCTGTCCTTGATCCCGCCGTCGTTGACGTTCTCGGTGACCGCTGCCGCGATCGCATTGCTGGCCGCGCCCTGGTTGTTTCCCAAGGTGCAGCCCGTCCTTGCAGGCCCGGCTCCGAAGTCCGATAAATTACTGTTGCGCATGACGGCCGGTGCCCTGCTGACCCTGGCCGTCACGCTATTGGCCAGCACTGTCGGCGAGCGCTGGAGCGGCCTGCTCGCGGTGTTCCCGGTCCTGGGCAGCGTGATGGCGGTGTTCTCCCAGCAAACACGTGGACCGGCTTTTACTGCAGCCTTGCTGCGGGCAACCGCGACCGGGATGTATTCGTTTGCCGCGTTCTGCCTGGTCCTCGCCTTGACCTTGCCCAGCATGGGCCTGAGCGGTTTCGGCCTGGGTGTCGCGGTGTCGGTGGCCATGCTCGGAGTCACCAGGCGCCTGCTGGCAAAGCCGGCGAACCCCGTGCCTGAGGTTGGGGGGCCGGCAAGGCGCTAAGCCGTACCACGGGTGCCGGCCAAGTAGGTAGCTTGCCCGAAAAGCTGAAGGAACAGACAGGACCGCGGCTGAACCAGTTGTCGCAATCCATCCCCGGCCACGCACGGCACAGTGTGAGTGCACCGGACTCTGTGGGATCATCGGCCGATCATCCCTGGAGATTGCGAATGTCATTGTTGAGTAAAAAAACCGTTGTCCTGTTGCTGATGGCGGTCGCCAGTCTCGCCGCGTTGAATGCACAGGCCGCCAAGGCGACCCCTAGCGACAAGGCGCCGGCACAGAAGGTGTCGATGCTGGGCGGCAAGTTCACGTTCACCTTGCCCAAGGGCTTTATCGCCACCCCATTGCCCGCCGGTGACGCGGCGACCGGCACCGCCGGGGCGACGGGTACCATGTACACCAACCAGACCACCAAAACCGTAGTGATCGCCGCTGAAAACACCATTCCCGGCGGCGTAAACGTCAAGGACAACGACGGCCAGTTCCTCGACTCCGCAGTGTCCAACTTCGCCACCGAGCAAGCCGCCGCGCTGCCGGACTTCACCAAACTCAGCGAAAAAAGCCTGACCCAGAAAGGCACGGGCCTGGGGCTGCGGCAGATCGACAGCACCGCCACCCAGGGCGGCGGCAAAACCCTCGACACCACGCTGATGGCCGCGTCCAGCAAGCGCATGGCGATCGTTCAGGTGATTTCCCGCCTCAGCGACAATGCCGGCCACGAGGCGCTGGTCAAACAGATCGTCACCGGCAAGTAGCCATCAGGGATTGAGACGCTGCAACCAGGCGCTCAAATCCTGCATTTCGATAGCGCTGATGCTATGACCAACACCCGGGTAGGCATGGAACTCAGGCTTGAGTGACAGGCTCTGCAACAGTCTGTCAGCGTCAGTGCCATCGTTGTATGGAAGGCGTTTGTCCGCCGTGCCATGACCGATGAAAATCGCCAGCGACCGGCGTTTTTCATCCGGTTTGAGCTCGGACTTGAGCACCGGCAGAATCCGCCCGCTCAACGCCGCGATTCCGCCCACTGCCTCGGGCTGACGCAGCGCCATTTCGTAGGACATGATCGCACCCTGACTGAAACCCACCAGGAATACCTTGTCCGGTTGAGTGTGATATTTCTTCGCGGCCTGTGCGACAAAATCCTGCAGTACCTGCGTACTGGACTTCAGATCATCGGTTTCGCCGTTATAGGCACCGGTGCCTTTTTCGCGAAACCACTTGTAACTACCCTCCTCCATCACCATCGGTGCCCGCACCGACAGGTAGTTGTATCGCGCGGGCAACGCGTCCTTGATGTCGAACAGGTCCTGTTCGTTACTGCCGTAGCCGTGGAGGAAAATCACCAAGGGTTGATCGCGGGATTCGGCGTGGATCTGCTCCAGGTACTTGAGCGGCATATCGGTTTGCAGCGGGGGTTGAGCGTGGACGGCGGCAGACACCAGCAGCGTCAGCAGAGCAAAAAACTTCAACATAACCTTCCTTCACAGGTGCAGGATTCGGGTAGAGCCTAACACTGTGAAACAGGATGTCGATGATGGCCCGGGGATCGGCAGCGCTGTCTGGGCCATCTTCGGCGGCAAGCCGGTCTCGCTACATTTTCTGATCGCTGTCGTACATGAGCTTTGTGTGCGCCGCAAATCCCCTGTAGGAGCTGGCTTGCCAGCGAAGGCGATTTCACATTCAAAGATGATGTTGACTGATCCGCCGCCTTCGCTGGCAAGCCAGCTCCTACAAGGGCCCAGGTTCGTCTGTGAAGTCTGGTGCTGTAGTACCGTCTTCGCCGGCAAGCCGGTCTCGCTCCACAGGGATCTCACTTCAACGGTTGGACTATGGCAACCGCGTCAACGATTGCCAGTCTTTTGAACGGTCTGATCAATGGCCGTAAACGTCGAAATCGAAGTACTTGTCCTGCACTTGCTTGTACTTGCCGTTGGCGCGGATTTCGCTGATGGCGGTGTTGAATTTGTCTGCCAGCTCTTTGTCACCCTTGCGCACGGCGATACCGGCGCCGCCGCCGAAGTACCTGGCGTCTTCGTAGGTCGGGCCGACAAAAGCGAAGCCCTTGCCCGCATCGGTTTTCAGGAAACCGTCGTCGAGGTTGACCGAATCGGCCAGCATCGCGTCGAGGCGACCGGATACCATGTCCAGGTTGGCTTCCTGTTGGGAGCCGTAGCGCACCAGGATAATGCCGGCCGGTTGCAGGACTTCGGTGGCGAAGCGGTCATGGGTACTGGCACGCAGCACACCGACCTTTTTGCCCTTGAGTTCGGTCAGCGGGTCCTTGACGTCGGTGCCTTGCTTCATCACGAAGCGCGCCGGGGTGTGATAGTACTTGATGGTGAAATCGACGTTCTTCTTACGGTCGTCGGTGATGGTCATCGACGACAGGATGGCGTCGATTTTTTTCACCTTCAACGCCGGGATCAGGCCATCGAACTCTTGCTCGACCCAGGTGCATTTCACTTTCATCTGTTCGCACAGCGCATCGCCGATGTCCACGTCGAAACCGGTGAGTTTGCCATCGGGGGTTTTCATCGAGAATGGCGGGTACCCGGCTTCGATACCGATGCGGATCGGCTTGGCGTTATCGGCCATGGCGGTCAGGGACAACATCGACAGTGCCAGGGCACCGAACATCACTAGCTTCTTCATTTATAACTCCTGTGTGCGGAGGCTTTTATTGGCAGCTTTCGATTGGCTCTCGGGTGCTGATTGCGGTTGGAGAGCCACCGAAGTGGCCGGCAGTCTAGATAGGCTTCCCCAGGGCAAATTATCTTTAAGCGACAAATACTGATATAAAAGTGATAACCGGTTTAGAGATACTTGAAGCCCGCGCCAAGGCCTCAAGGCTTACGCAACAAATAAGTATCCATGATCCACCCATTGGCCAGCCGCGCCGCCTTGCGCACCCGCTCGATCTCATCCGCCACCGCCTCGAGCTTGCCGCTGATGAGTATCTCATCCGGCGTCCCCAGGTAGGCCCCCCAGTAAATCTGCGTCTCCTGGTCCGCCACCTGATGGTAGGAATCCTCTGCATCGAGCATCACCACCAGGCTGTCGGCATCGCTCACCTGCCCTGCCGCCAGGCGTCGACCGGTGGTGATTTCAATCGAGCGGCCGATGCGATTCAACGGCACTTTGTGCCGAGCCGCCAGCGCCTGGACGCTGGTGATGCCGGGGATCACTTCGAACTCGAACACGCAGCGCCCCGAGGCCAGAATCGCCTGCAGGATCCGAATGGTGCTGTCGTACAACGCCGGGTCGCCCCATACCAGAAAACCGGCGCACTGGCCGTCGGACATTTCCTCATCGATCAACCGTTCAAAGGTCATTTGCTTGGCCAGGTTCAGGTCTTCCACGCTGGTCTTGTAGTCCACATCACCCCGCTCCCGCTCCGGGCTGTGGGCTTCGACGAAGCGATACGTGGGATCCGTGATGTAGCGATCGCAGATCTCCCGGCGCAGGTCGATCAGTTTGTCTTTGCTCTGGCCCTTGTCCATGAGGAAAAACACGTCGACCTGGTTCAGCGCTTTCACCGCTTGCATCGTGATGTAGTCGGGGTTGCCGGCACCGATGCCGATGACCAGAAGTTTTTTCATCACTGTATTTCCTCGAGGTCAGTGCCGATCAAACGCAAGCGCCAGCAACCATTGAACCGTAGCTCGATGGCCGACAGTGGCTCGACATCGATCAGATTGAACGCCGCGGCTTGCAGCGCTTGAGTGAGTGCGGCGCGAATGACAAACGGATGGGTGATGGCGACGATGTGCCCCGGCGTCGCTTCCAGCGTCGTCAGCCAGGCGGCCACCCGCGCGCCGAGTTGCACCACCGACTCGCCGCCATGGGGCGCCGAATCAGGGTCGTCGAGCCAGGCCTGGAGCATGTCCGGTTCGGATTTATGCAAATCGTCGATCCGCCCACCTTTCCAACGCCCGAAATCGCAATCCCTCAGCGCCGGCACCACCTCTACGTCGCTGCCGAACAGCCCGGCGGTTTGCCGGGCCCTCAGTTCGGGGCCACAGAGCAGGCGCGGCGTGCCCTTGAACCGGGCGCGCCGGGAATCCATCGCCGATTGCCCGGCCATCTCCAATGGCTCATCTGTAGGAAAACGCCCAAATTTCTGTGCGACGGTTCTAGCGTGGCACATCAGCGTCAAACGGGTCGACTGCACGATTGATCACTCTGTTTAAAAGAAGAAAACGGCGTCACACCGTCAATATCCGGGTAATTGTGCCGCAAGTTGCGCAAACGGGGGCGTTTCGTTTCAGCCTATTGCACAGCGTGTCCCGACTTGAAAATCGGCAATCTCCGATAGCTTTATAGGCGATGGCCTACAAGATCAGTCGAGATCGCCGTAGCCCCCGGCATACGGGCATTTCCCCCATTTTCCAGGCCTGGAAACACCATGAAAAATTAACTAGACATGGGACAGGCGATAAATAAATACTGTTTTCTCGGATCAGCAATTGAAACCGACCACCCATCCAGCAGGAGCCCGGATGCCCTCTCGCAACGACCACAATGACGCCTCGGTTCCCCCTGCGCTCAGTTGCAAGCTCAACGGTTATTTCAACAAAAACCGGTCGCCGGCACGGTGCTGCCTCACCCACTAACGTCCGATAAAAACAAGTGTGACGTCTGACAGTCATGCAGACGATCGCCCATTCAATGCGTGGAAACCGACAGTGATAGTCAGGTCCGGTGCCGACCGCCGAACCCATTGATACAGGAGTGCATCCATGCTGGTCTTACGCCCAGTCGAGTTAACCGATCTGCCCGAATTGCAGCGACTTGCCCGTGAAAGCCTGGTGGGCGTCACGTCCTTGCCGGACGACACCGAACGCTTGCGCCGGAGGATTGTCGATTCTGGCGCCTCATTCGAAAACGACGTTCAGGGCAATGGCCCGGAGAATTACTTCTTCGTCCTGGAGGACCCCTCGACCCGACGTTTGGCGGGCTGTTCGGAAATCCTCGCCACCGCAGGCTTCAACGAACCCTTCTACAGCCTGCGCAACCGGCACTTCACCAGCGCCTCGCGGGAGCTGAACATCGAGCACGGCGTACCCGCGCTGTCGTTATGCCACGACCTCAGCGGCCACACCTTGCTTCGGGGCTTTCATATCGATGCAGCGCTGGTGCGCACGCCGGCCTCCGAGTTGCTGTCACGGGCACGGCTGTTGTTCATTGCCGCTCATTCGCGGCGCTTTGCCGACACGGTGATCACCGAGATCGTCGGCTTCAGCGACGATGAAGGCGGGTCGCCATTCTGGGATGCCCTGGGCAAGCATTTCTTCGACTTGCCCTACGCCGAGGCCGAGCGACTCTGCGGCCTGGAGAGCCGGACCTTCCTCGCCGAACTGATGCCGCAATACCCGATCTATGTGCCGATGCTGCCCCAGGCCGCCCAGGATTGCATCGGCCGCATCCACCCCGATGGGCAGGACGCCTTCGATATCCTCCAGCGGGAAGGATTCGAGACCAACAATTACATCGACCTGTTCGACGGCGGCCCGACGCTGTATGCGCGCACCTCGAACATTCGCTCGATTGCGCAGACCCAGGCCGGTGTCGCGCATTCGGGCTTGGCCATCGATGCCCGTGGCAGCTATCTGGTGAGCAACGATTCACTCAAGGACTATCGTGCCATCGTCGCCGACCTGGACTATAGACCGGGACAACCGGTGACCCTGGATGCCCGGATGTGCGCGGCGCTGAAGGTGACGCAAGGCAGCCCGATCCGGCTGATCGCCCTGTGAGCAGCCTCCGGCCCCGTGCCCGACGACAGCGTCCGAACAGGCGTGAAGAAGGAACTGCATCATGATTGTCCGTCCGGTCAGCGTCACCGACCTGCCTGCCTTGCTCGCGCTCGCGCGGCAGGCCGGCCCCGGGTTCACCACCCTGCCGGCCAGTGAGGAACGCCTGGCCCACCGGGTGCGCTGGGCCCAACGCACCTTCGCCGAGCAGGTCGAGCGCGCCGATGCCGATTACCTGTTCGTGCTCGAAGATGACGATCAACAAGTGGTGGGGGTCAGCGCCCTGACGGGGGCCGTCGGCCTGCGTGAGCCCTGGTACAACTACCGGGTCGGGCTCACGGTCAGTTCATCGCCGGACCTGGGGATCCAGCGGCAGATCCCGACCTTGTTCCTGAACAATGAAATGACCGGGCAATCGGAAATCTGCTCTTTGTTCCTGCGAACCGATCAACGCCAGGGCAACAATGGTCGACTGCTGTCATTGGGGCGCCTGTTGTTCGTTGCCGAGTTTGCGCACCTGTTTGGCGACAAACTGATCGCCGAACTGCGTGGCCGCGCCGACGAACAAGGGAGCTCGCCGTTCTGGGACAGTCTGGGCCGGCATTTTTTCAAGATGGATTTCAGCCATGCCGATCACTTGTCCGGGCTGGCAACAAATCATTCATCGCCGAGCTGATGCCACGCCAGCCGCTCTACACCTGCCTGCTGACCGAACAGGCCCGGGCGGTGATCGGCAAAGCCCATCCGAATACCGAGTCGGCGTTGAAAGTTCTCACCGCCGAAGGCTTTGCCCATAAGGGCTATATCGACATTTTCGACGCCGGCCCGGTCATCGAGGCGCCGATTTCGACAATCCGCACCGTGCGCGACAGCCAGCCACTGGTGCTGGCCATCGGAACGCCGGACGACGAAGCACCGGTATGGCTGATCCACAACCGCCGCCTGGAAAACTGCCGCATCACCAGCGCGCGCGCGCGGCGGGTGGGCGACAGCCTGATCGTCGACCGCCTTACCGCCAAACGCCTGCAACTGCAACCCGGCAACTCGGTGCGCGCCGTGCCGCTGCTCGATCGACAACCGCAAGCAGTGGCGGCGTGATCACGCGCTGGCACTGGCATTGTGGCGAGGGAGCTTGCCACAGCAATAGGGGTCATCGCGCGATTGCCTGCAAATTCGTCATCATTTCTCCCCCTCGCGCGTGATAGCCTTTTACTTCTTCGGCGTTGACACTTTTGCTCAAGCCCGTCCATTCCATTGGTGGAACTCATATGTCCAGGCTTTCACATCAAGATTTGCGCCGTAACTTTCGCCAGCTGTTCGCCTCCGATGCCTGTTATCACACCGCGTCGGTCTTCGACCCGATGTCGGCACGCATTGCCGCCGACCTGGGTTTTGAAGTGGGGATCCTCGGCGGTTCGGTTGCGTCGTTGCAGGTACTGGGCGCCCCCGATTTTGCCTTGATCACCCTCAGCGAGTTCGCCGAGCAGGCCACTCGCATCGGCCGCGTGGCCCAATTGCCAGTCATCGCCGACGCCGACCACGGCTACGGTAACGCGCTTAACGTGATGCGTACCATCGTCGAACTCGAGCGCGCCGGCGTGGCCGCGCTGACCATCGAAGACACCCTGCTGCCGGCGCAGTTCGGCCGCAAATCCACCGACCTGATCACGGTAGCCGAAGGTGTCGGCAAGATTCGCGCGGCGCTGGAGGCCCGGGTCGACCCGGAGATGGCGATCATCGCCCGTACCAACGCCGGTATCCTGCCGATCCAGGAAATCATCAGCCGCACCCGGCATTACCAGCAGGCCGGCGCGGACGGGATTTGCATGGTCGGGGTAAAGGATTTCGACCAGCTGGAGCAGATTGCCGAGCACCTGAGCGTGCCACTGATGCTGGTCACCTACGGTAACCCGCTGCTGCGCGACGACAAGCGCCTGGCCGAACTGGGTGTGCGGGTCACCATCGATGGCCATGGTGCGTACTTCGCTGCGATCAAGGCCACTTACGACAGTTTGCGTGAGCAACGGCAGATCTTTACCCAGGCCTCGGACCTGAGCGCGACCGAACTGACGCATACCTATACGCAGCCTGAGGAATATATTCGTTGGGCGCAGGAGTTCATGAGCGTCAAGGAGTGACAGTGCGGCAGGTAAAGCTGTATTGACTGACAGGACGCCTTCGCGAGCAGGCTCGCTCCCACATTGAATCTCCTGCGTATACAAATATTGTGTACGACAAAGATCCAATGTGGGAGCGAGCCTGCTCGCGAAGGGGCCAGTCGCTACACCGCGAGATCCGCGGGCTTGCCCCGCGCTTAGCTTACTTCTTGGCCAACTCCATAATCATCCGCGACAACAGATAAATCCGCGGCGCCACGCTTTCCACTTCCGCGTATTCCTGCGGCGTATGAATATTGCCGCCGACAATCCCGAACCCATCCAGGGTCGGGGTCCCCACACCCGCCGAGAGGCTGGCATCCGCCGCCCCGCCACTGCCTTCTTCCGTCAACTTGCGCCCGATTTCACCGTAGATCCCCTGCGCCATGGCCATCAACCGATCCGACTCCGCCGTTTGCGGCATCGGCGGCAGCCCGCGTTGAAGCGTGGTAGTGACTTCAGTCTCGGCAATCAGCTTGTCCTTGGACACCCGCGCCAGGTCCTTCTCGATCCGGTCTAACTCCTCCGGCACCGCGGCCCGCACGTCGGCCTTGGCCGTGGCCTGATCCGGGATCACGTTGGTGCGGTCGCCGGCCTTGATCACAGTGAAGTTGATGGTGGTTTTCTTTTCCGCATCCCCCAGTTTGCCCAGTTGCAGAATCTGGTGCGCCGCTTCCATCGCGGCGTTGCGACCCAGTTCCGGCGCGACACCGGCATGGGCAGCTTTGCCTTTGACCTCGACCACCGCGGTGGCACTGCCTTTGCGCCACACCACCAGGCCATCCGCCGGGCGACCCGGTTCGAGGTTGAGGGTCACGTCGTGGGCCTTGGCGGTTTTCTTGATCAGGTCGGTGGCGATGTCCGAGCCGGTTTCTTCGCTGGCGTCGAGCAGGAAGGTGATCTGGGCGTAGTCCTTGAAGTCGAGGTTATTCAGGACTTTCAGCGCATAGATGCCGGCGACGATACCGCCCTTGTCGTCCATCACCCCCGGCCCGTAGGCGCGGCCTTCCTTGATATGGAATGGCCGCTCGGCCGCGGAGCCTTCCTTGAATACGGTGTCCATGTGCGCCATCAACAGGATTTTCGCCTTGCCGGTGCCTTTCAGGGTCGCGAGTACATGGTTGCTTTTGTCCGGGGTGTTCGGCACGAGTTCGATGGTGGCACCGAGTTTTTTCAACTCGTCGATGGCAATGTCGCTGACTTGGGTCAGGCCCGGTTCATAACCGGAGCCGGAGTCGATGTTCACCAGCCGCTCCAGCAGTTTCAGGGCTTCACCCTTGTACTGTTCGGAGTCGGCAAGGACTTGCTTGTGGGGTTCGGCGAATGCAACGGGGGTGAAAGCGCCGAAGGCGAGGGTCAAGCCGAGGCTGGTGGCGAGCAGGGAGCGAGGTAGATTGAGCGCCATGAATCGATCCTTGTTTCGTGTCAGGGGAGCTGAAACCCTACCTGACTGAGACGCACGGCTCCATACCGAATGCGACGCATACGGACCTGAATGACCACAACCCCCTGTAGGAGCTGGCTTGCCAGCGAAAGCGGTGTGTCAGACAACATCTGTATCGACTGACCGGGCGCCTTCGCTGGCAAGCCAGCTCCTACAGGGGTCTGTGCAGGCCCTCAGACCGGGTCGAGCAATTCGTGACGAGGCCTGCCGTCGCCGCAGCAGATCACCCGGTTGCGCCCCGTCGTTTTGGCTTCATACAACGCCCGGTCGGCATCGTTGAGCCAGAAGGTCGCGTCGGTGTGGGCCGGATTGATGGCCGCCAGGCCGATACTCAAACTGACTCTCAGTGCCGGGTTCTGCTCATAGCCCAGCGTGGCGAAGCGATCTCGCAGGGCATCCATGGCAGCGGCGGCGCTGGCGAGGGGCAGGTCCGGGAGGATCACACAGAATTCATCGCCACCGTAACGCCCGGCGAGGTCGGCGGCCCGCAGGTTCTGCTTGAGCATCTTGCTCAGCTGGCGCAACACGATATCCCCTGCGACATGGCCGTAGGTGTCGTTGATGGTTTTGAAATGGTCAATGTCGATCAAAGCAACCGCCCCACCCTGATGCTGGCGTTGGCAACGCTGGAATTCGACCTCCAATTGATCCTTCCAGGCACCGTGATTGAGCAGGCCGGTGAGGCTGTCAGTGCGGCTCAGCGCGAGCAACTCACGTTTGTGCCGGCCCAGGGTCGTGGCCTGACGGAAGCAGATCCAGCCCAGCGCCAACGGGTAGAGACTCAGCAAGGGCAGACAAGCATACATCTGCAACGGCGTGGTCTGGGGGATGAACAGCGGCCTGAAAATCAGCCAGCCGATACCGCCCCCCAGCACCTGCGCGACGGTCCCCACCAGCAGGAAACGCAGGCCACCGATTGCCACATTGTTCATCGCCATCATCGACAGCGTCGCCGCGCTGGGCAGCGGATTGAATTGCATGGCGGCGACCCAGAAACCGCCGAGAAAGGCATCGACCAGGATATTGCGGTGTTCGGCGTGGAAGGGCACCTTCGCCCGACGTGCCCATTGGTAGGCCACATGCGGCCAGAGGATGCCGTTGAGCAGCATCAACACCCAGACCCACGGTGGCGGATCGAGTGGATACATCGCCGCGCCCACGCACAACAGCCCAAGGGCCAGGCCCAGGATTCGCGATGTATAGAGCCTCCTGGCCAGTGAAAGTCCTTTTCCTCCCGTTTTTTCCATGGGGCCTCTATGCCTCTGAACGGAACCTGAACACACCGGGGTTGCAGGTGTGCTGGAAGTTTATCAGGGCAACGTTAAATAGCCATCACCGGCTGGCGGTATTGGCCCATTGAAAAAAACCAGGTCTGCGCCTATCGAAATTCGCCCCTGAGCGGAACGGACCTACACTGAAATGATTCGATCACAACCTGTTCTGATCAGATAGAAGGAAGACGCTGATGCTTTTGTTGGTTGTCGCAATCGCGGTTTTCGTGGCCTGGAGCTGGTTGAGCTACCCGGCCATCGGGCACTGGCTGTATGACCTGAACATGGCGGCAGAAGCCAAATTGTATCGCCTGCACAAGATCGTCGTGCCGATCACGGAAATGACCGTCTCGACCTGGCAGGGCGGACCGTACGAGGCGTCCAGCAGCGTGCTGATGCTCCACGGTTGCGGCGCCGACAAGAACATCTGGCTGCGCTTTGCCCGGTACTTTGTCGGCAATTATCGGGTGATCATCCCCGACATTGCCGGTCATGGGGAAACCGGCTTCAAGGCGGGCGGCGGTTACGACATTGCGGTGCAGGCCAAGCGGATGATCCAGTTGCTGGACGTCTGCGGCGTCGAAAAGGTCCATGTGATCGGCAGCGCCATGGGTGGCTACATGGCGGCGTGGCTGGCGGCCACTTATCCGGACCGCATTGTCTCAGTCGCGCTGATCGACCCGGCCGGTGTCACCGCCCCCGAAGTCAGTGATCTGGAGCGCCACCTGGGCAAGGGTCACAACCCGTTCCTGATCCATTCAAAAGAAGAATTCCAGCGTTTCTACGCCATGACCATGGCCCAGCCGCCGTGGGTTCCCGGTGTGGTGCTCGATGCCATGGCCCAGCGCTACGAACAGGCCTGCGATGAACTGGAAGAAATCTTCCGGGATTATCGCGCCAGTGCGCCGATGGAACCGCGGCTTCCCGACATCAGGTGCCCGGCGCTATTGCTGTGGGGACGCAAGGACCGCTTGATCGATGTCAGCAGCGTGGCCATCTGGAGTAAAGGCATCGACGATTTGCGGGTGGAGATCCTCGAAGGCATCGGCCATCTGCCGATGGTCGAAGACCCTTCGAACACGGCGCGGGTCTATCGGGAGTTTTTGGCATCCCAGCGTTCGGAAAGCCCCCAGGACCAACGGCTGCACTGAGCAAGCAGTCCTTGGCAGAATGAAGTCCGGAAGATTCTTCGTTTGTCGGCGCCGCTGAAGGCTGCGATCTTTTCCCTCATCCTTCACGTCACCGCGCCAGGAATCCTTTTTCATGAGCCACCCGAACTTCATCAGCCCTGACCTGATCCGCCAACGCTTCTCCAAAGCGATGTCCGACATGTACCGCGAAGAAGTGCCGTTGTATGGCGCGCTGATGGAACTGGTGGAACAGACCAACCGCCATGTGCTGGACAGCGACCCGCAGATCGCCCGCCAGTTGCACGGCACCGGTGAAATCGAACGGCTGGACCTGGAGCGGCATGGCGCGATCCGGGTCGGCACCGCCGCCGAACTCGCCACCCTCGCCCGGCTGTTCGCGGTCATGGGCATGCAGCCGGTGGGTTATTACGACCTGACCCCGGCCGGCGTACCGGTCCATTCCACTGCCTTCCGTGCCGTGCATGAAGCGGCGTTGCAGGTCAGCCCGTTTCGCGTGTTCACCTCGCTGCTGCGCCTGGAATTGATCGAAGACCTGGAACTGCGAGCCTTCGCCCGGTCGGTACTGGACAAGCGCTCGATTTTCACCCCGGCAGCGCTGATGCTCATCGAACTCGCCGAAAGCCAGGGCGGCCTGACCGAACGGCAAGCCCGGGACTTCGTCGAGCAGGCCTTGGAAACCTTTCGCTGGCACCACAGCGCCACCGTCACCGCCGAGCAGTACCGGCAACTCAGCGCCCAGCATCGCCTGATCGCCGACGTGGTGGCGTTCAAAGGCCCGCACATCAATCACCTGACACCGCGTACCCTGGACATCGACAGGGTCCAGGCGCAAATGCCCGCCCACGGCATCACGCCCAAAGCCGTGATCGAAGGTCCGCCCCGCCGTCAGTGCCCGATCCTGTTGCGCCAGACCAGTTTCAAGGCCCTGGACGAACCTGTCGCCTTCACCGATCAAGCCTACGCTCGCGGCAGCCACAGCGCCCGCTTCGGTGAAATCGAACAGCGCGGTGCCGCGCTCACCCCCAAGGGCCGTGCGCTTTACGACCGCCTGCTCAATGCCGCCCGGGACGAACTCGACGACTTCCCCAACGAAGCCAACGCGGTCCGCTACAACGAATTGATGGCGCAGCACTTCAGCGAATTCCCTGATACCTATGAAGGCATGCGGCTCCAGGAACTGGCGTACTTTCGCTACTTCGTCACGGCAAAAGGCCTGGGGGCGGACGAACTGAAATCTTCATCCCTGGAGGACCTGCTGAGCGGCGGTTATCTGCGGGTTGAACCGCTGGTGTACGAGGACTTCCTGCCAGTCAGTGCGGCAGGGATTTTTCAGTCGAACCTGGGCGATGCAGCACAAAGCCACTACGGGGAGCATTCGAACCGGCAGGCATTCGAGGAGGCGCTGGGACGATCGACCATCGATGAGTTGGGGTTGTATGCCGAGACGCAGCGGCGTTCGATCGAGCAGTGTTTCGCAGCATTAAGCGCATAACCGTTAACGCAGTCAAAAGATCGCAGCCTGCGGCAGCTCCTACTGGTGTTCACACCCCCCGCAGGCTGCGATCCTGATCCTATTTCAGCTTCGCCAAAAGTGCCTCAGCCACCGCTTCCGAAGACGCCGGATTCTGCCCCGTCAGCAGCAGGCCATCCGTGACCACGTAGCTCGCCCAATCAGCGCCTTTGGAAAAAACACCACCCTTGGCCTTGAGCATATCCTCCACCAGAAACGGCACGACATTCGTCAGTTGCACAGCCTCCTCCTCGGTGTTGGTGAAGCCCGTCACGCGCTTGCCCCTGACCAACGGCTGGCCATCAGCATCCTTGACGTGACGCAGCACCCCTGGCGCGTGGCAGACTGCCGCGACCGGTTTACCCGCCTGGTGCAGCGCCTCGATCAGCGCGATCGAATTCAGGTCTTCGGCCAAATCCCACAGGGGACCATGGCCTCCCGGATAGAAGACCGCGTCGTAATCTTCGGCTCTTACACTGCCGAGCAACGCAGTAGACGCCAAGGCGGACTGGGCGGCGGAGTCTTTACGAAAACGCTCGGTGGCCGCGGTTTGCGCATCCGGCTCATCGCTTTTCGGGTCCAGGGGGGGCTGGCCGCCCTTGGGCGAGGCCAACGTCAATTGAGCGCCGGCATCCTTGAACACGTAATACGGTGCGGCGAACTCCTCCAGCCAGAAGCCGGTTTTCTTGCCGGTGTCACCCAATTGATCGTGGGACGTTAGCACCATCAGGATTTTCATGTCGTTTTCACTCCATTCCAGGGGTTTTCGCACGCTGAACGCGCACAGGGACCTGTGTGATGGACCCTTCACGGTGTCAGTTTGTTTCACTTGTCGCCCGCTGGATTTGAGTGATGTCACGTGGCCTTGACGAGCGTCAGATCGTGCAGTTGCCTGCGGTAAAAGGCCGTCTTTTGCTGCTGCGCACCATGGTCTTCAGTTGAGTGCAACAAACTCCACAATGCTGCGCAACTTCTAGCGCAATGGTAGAAAAGCCTGCTGAATATTGTTCCAGATGAGTTGATCGGGCCTATATATTTTGCAGTGCATTATCCAATCGATTGGCAGCTCAATAGTGTAGCGATTCATCTATATAATCAGAAGAATCGATCAGCCAATAAAAAAAATAGGCGACTATGACAGCCGCCCATTTTTCATGCTGGAGCTTTTAAACACTCTGTTTCAAAAGGTGTTCGCCCAGTGTAGGGCCTCGGCAATCCATGCACTGGTAAAGAGCCCTGACACTGGGCGAACGGGAGGCATTTTAATGCAACTTCAATAATATGTCCGTATATAAACATGAAATTTATCGAAACATCTTTATTGAATGTCAACCTAAATATCATTACCGCTCAAACTCACCAGTTCGATCATTAATCAATCCTGTACGGAAAAGTTGTACAAGATTGACTATAGAGTCAATTCTCAATGTTCATACTGGCACTTCACTGCTAGTCACAAGCCATCCTCCCGTTTCCTCCGAACTTCAATCCTTTGCGGGTCCATGCCGACGAGCTTTGACCTTGATCAGGATGTCTTCGCCGTTTCCTGCGCAGTGGATTCGCCGCTGTCGGTGCCTTTACCGCTGTCCTTGCGCCGGGTCGGATCGGTGGGGCGCAGGGCGTCATTGTCGCGCTCGACTTCTCCGGGTGGCCGCGGCTCGTCGGGGTGTTCCGTGGTCTCAGGCGCTTTGCGGTTCATGATGGTTCTCCTCAGGCTTCGGGATCGTCGACTTCCTGGGCGACGTTAACCGCAGGTGAGTCTTTATGGGATTGATCGGCCCTGGTCTTCAAGGCCTGCCACTGTTCGAGGTCGATGGCGCCCTGCCCCAGCAAATCATCGGCCACTCGCAGCAGCTCGGCATAATGGGCATCGGGGGATTGCTGCCAGTAGGCCTTGTCTTCGAACAGGCGCTGCCACGACGCAAGGTCGGGCGGTTTCAGGTCGTCGCTCATTACGGGCTCCAGCTTGGGCGTTCGTACGGTAGAGGGTTGGGCGGCGTTCGGAGTTCCGGGGATCGGGTTTACTTGGGACAGACGACCGCTGAAGCGGTTGATTGGCGCCGCTACGCACCGCTCAGCCACCCCAGGGCTTGCTAAGACCAACCCAACAGAGTTAGATTGGATATGTGCATTTACCTATCGCGCCAATAACTTTCAGGAGGTCGTCATGACCACTACGGTCGAATCGATTGAGATCCGGCACACATCCCGACCTGACGGGGTTGCCGACTCTGCATCCGAAGACAGCGAAAGGGTCGTCATCACACTCAAGGCCACCCACGAGGCTGTGCAGGCATACATCATCTCCCTCGAAATGCTAACCACAGCTTTTCGTTGGCAGTTGCAATCTGTCCCGGAGGAAACTATCTCGACAATAGTCTCTCTGTGCGTTCCGAAAAAGCCGGTCACTTCCACCCTTCTGCGCGAAGCAAAGATGCTGGTCCAGGCGAAGACTGAAATCCTCCACAGCAATGACTGGATTACCGCGCACGAAATCGCCGAGCTTGCCCAGTTCAAGTCGAGCAACCCCAGTTCTCAGCCGAACAAATGGAAGCTCAGTGGCAAGATTTTCGCCCTGCGTCATGAAGGGGTCGATTACTTCCCGATCTACGGGTTGGACCCCGCGCACGGCTTCCGACCTTTCGCCAGGCTTGGGAGTGTGATTTCGACTCTGGCCTCCATGAAAGACGGTTGGGGAATGGCCTTCTGGTTTGCATCGCCCAACAGTTATTTGGGCGGCAAGCGCCCAAAAGACCTGCTACAGAGCGACCCACAAGGCGTGCTGGAAGCGGCTGAGGACGAAGTAGCCGGGGTCATCCATGGTTGAAAGGCTGCCAAAGCGCCCGCCTGCTCCCGACGAACATATTCAGGTGCGCCTGATCACCATTGAGGCCGGCCGGGTACTGCATCGTTTTCACATGAATAAATTCCAGGCGACGGATTTCAATGGCACCGACAAAGGCAATGCGAGATTCAGCCCGATCCGGAACGCTCTGGGCGAGATCATCCCCACACTGTACGGTGGCAGTACATTCGACTGCGCGGGTATGGAGACCGTATTCCGCGATGTGACCTATGAACCTGCGCCGAAGTATTACCAAAAAGCAAAGCTCGCCGGGTTCGTGTATTCAAATGTCCTGGTCATTGAAGAGCTTTCTGTGGTGGATCTGTCCTCCAAAGCCTTGCGGTCACTGAACATAACCCGCAACGAACTTATCGACACCGAAAAGAACCTGTACCCGACAACGCGCCTATGGGCCGAGGCAATTCACGCGTCCGTACCTGATGCGCAGGGCCTGCGCTGGATTTCGCGGCAGGACGATACGGCAGAAGCGGTTGTGCTATTCGGCGACAGAATCGGACCAACCGCCCTTGTCCAGCATGGACGCAGCTTGGATGTGATCAATGACGAGGACGCCTACAATCGGCTACTGGACCTGGCCGAGGTCATTGGTGTACGGATAGTGCCCTGAAAAATGCTGGCCAACGAGCTCTGGCAACCTCCCTGGTCCCTCAATACCCAGTCATTTCCAGGTAGCCCTGCCCGCCATGGCTACCACTCAATTGCACCGGCCCCTCCCAATAGGGAATGCGCAAATCCATCCAGGCATTGGGGTTGAGGGCATTGATCGTGATGTCGAGTTGCTTGCCGGGAATTTTGATCGACCATTGGACGGGCATGGAACGGCCGGCGACGTTCGCCGTGCCCTGCGGTGTGAGGAGGATGTCGGTGGCGTGCAATGATTGCGTCTGCCCTTGGGCGTCGATCCAGGTACCGGTGAGGTAAGGCTCGCCGTCCTTATGCCGCATGCGGTACAGCATGACCTGTTCGCCGCTGTCCAGGTGCAGGGAAAACCAGTCCCAGCCCGTTTGATTCGCAGTCAGCGGCTGGCTGCTCCATTCGCGATCGAGCCAGGCGGGGCCGCTGACCCGATGTGTCTTGCCATCGATTTCGAGTGTGCCACTGGCCTGGAAAAACGGTTGGCTGTAGTAGTAGGACGCCTGGCCCTGTTCGGATTTCTGGCTGAAACCCTGGTCGCCCTGCAACACCAACGGACGCGCAGAGGTCAGCCGCAGTTGGTAGTTGAACGCCTTGTCCCGGGCGCTGAGCTGCAGATCGGCCAAAGGATTGTCCGCGCTGGCCTGGCTGTTGAAATGCCAATCGTCGATCCACGCACTGAACGGCGTCAGGTTCACCCCGGCCTGACCCACACCACCCCGGGCGTAACGTTCGGCGGCATGGTGCACCGTTGCCGACGTCACCGCAGCATGCCCCAGCCAGATGATCGGGTTACCCCAGCCAGCTTGTTCGGGCGCAGCGCTCAATGCGCTGCGAAACAACGTCCATTGCGCGCCGAACTCGTTGCCCTGATCGTCCTTGAGGTTGGCGGTGACATACCACCATTCGATGCGAAAACCATCGTGAGGGCCGTGATCCGCCGGGAAGCTGAAGGCTCTGCCAGGCACCACTGGCGTGAACGCGGCAGCCTGATTGCCCAGCCCCGCGAAGCCTTTCTCGACAGGCGCCGGATTATCGCACCCGCCGAGCAACGCCAGTAACAACACACCGACCTTAATCCTCATGGGCAAAGGTCCTCAGCAAATCCGCCGGTTGCGTGCGGTACAGCGAGTACAGCGGCCACGCCGACGCCAGCAAGGTCGCGAACAGCGCCAATCCCAGCAACTGCAACAGCTGCAGCGGGAACACCTGCAGCGGCAGGCGCCAGCCGAAAGCCTGGACGTTGATCACGGCATTCAGGCACCAGGCCAGCGCGATGCCCAAAGGCAATGCCAGCATTAGCGTCAGCACCGCCAGCAACCAGGTTTGCCCAAGGTTGAGCAGCATCAATTGCCGACGTGTCACACCCAGCGCCCATAGCGGTGCAAGCTGCCCCAAGCGGCTCTGGCTCTGGGTCAACAGGCTGATGAACAACGCCACGCCCGCCACGCAGAGGGTCAGGCTGTTGAGCGCAGCGGTTGCGGCAAAGGTGCGCTCGAACACTTGCGTGGACCAGCCCTTGAGCCGCGCCTGATCGACGATGCGGCTGTCATCCAGGCTGAAGCGCGCTTGCAGCGCCGTCAGGAATGCCGGGATCGACGGCGGGTCGATGCGCAGATTGAAGCGGTTGGGGGTCAACTGCGGCCAGGCGCGCAGCAGGTGGTCGGCGTTGACCAGAATGTGGCCCTTGGGATTGCCGTAGTCGGCGTAGATCCCGACGATCTGTGGCGACCACGGGCCGCCCGGCGTCGGTAGCGTCAGGTGATCGCCAAGGTGCACTTTCAAGCGCCGCGCCAGTTGCTCGCTGAGCATCAGCGCATCGTCGCTGGCCAGGCGATCCCACGGCTTGTCGCCCAAGGCTTCCAGCAACGGCCAGTGCTGACGGTAGGTCGGGTGATCGATCACGCCAAAGACATCCGCCGGCCAACCTTGCACCTGGACAGACACCTGCCAGTTGGGCAGCACCGCCGTGAGCTGCGGCTGTTGTTTGAGCCACGTGTGCAGCGCTGTGGCCTGGGCCGGGTTTTGTGGATTGAGGTAGAGCTCGGCGGTCAACCGTTGTTCGAGCCAGTGGCTGAAGGTCTGGCGGAAACCGGCGGTCATGCTGCCGGCACCGATGTTGGCCGCCAGGGCCAACAGCAGCGCCATCAACGCCAGGCTCAGGGCCGGCAGTTGCTGGCGGCAATCGGCGACAAACCATTGGCCGAGCACCGAGCGACTGCGCCGCAACACCAGGCTCAGCACGCTATTGAGCACCACCGGCAGCGCCAGCGCGGCGGCGAGCAACAGCGCGGCCATCAACACGAAACCACTGGCCAGGCTGTCGCCCCGCAGCAACGCCAGCAGCGCAATCACCGCGGCCGTCCCGGCCACCCAACCCTGGCGTCGCAACCAGCGCGCATGGGCCTGATGCCAGGCCTGCGGGTCGGCCAGGGCCAGCAATGGCAGACGCGCCGCCCGCCACAGACTGCTGGCACCTGCCAGCAAGGCACCGAGCAGGCTCAGGCCGACGCCGCTGAGCCACCACCACGGGCTGAGGCTCAACTGCCCCGCCACTTCGGCGCCATACAACCCGCGCAGACTGGCGGCGACATCCGGCAACAGCACACTGGCCAGCAGATAGCCGCTGACGACTCCAGCGAGACCGCCGATCAGTGCCAGTCCACCCAGTTCGACACTCAGACACGCAATCAACATCCGGGCACTGACCCCGCAGGCGCGCAGGGTTCGCAGCAGTCCCCGGCGTTGCTCCAGCGCCAGGCCGATGGCGGCGTGGACGATGAACAAGCCGACCACGAATGACAGAAACCCCAGGGCATCGAGGTTCAGGTGAAAGCTCTCGGTCAGGCGCGCCAGATTGTTCTCTTCGCCGCGGCTCTTGAGTTGCAGCTGGCCTTTGAATTGATCGGGCAGCGTCGCACTGAAGTCCCTGGGCAGCAGCAGTCGCGACAGCTGATCCGGCAAGCCGAGGATCTGCTGGGCAAAGCCGATATCCACCAGCAACATACCCGGCGCCATATCGGCTTCAACACGCAGCGGCGGCAACGCGGTGCCGCTCAAGCTCACAGGCTGTTCGCCCTCGTGCAAGCCCAAAGCCTGCAAGGTCTGCGGCGAAATCCAGGTCCTGCCCGGCGGGCTGAAAAATTCGACGATCCGCTCGATCGCCAGTGCCTGCCCGGCCACCGCGGAACCGGCTGGCAGCGACACCGGCTCGATGCCCATCAGTTGCAAGCGCTGGTCTTCATGGCCCTTGAGGGTCAGCCGGCCCTGCAGCACCGGCGACACCGGCCAGCCGGCACGGCGCAGATCGACAAACACTTGCTGGGAGAAGGTTGCGCCGCTGGGGGTACCGAGGCTGGCCTGGGGTTCACCGCCGATCAACTGGCTGGCCCGGGCATAGCTGTCCCGCGCCTGGCTGTTCAGCGCCTGCACGCCGGCCAGCAGACTGGTAGCGAGCCAGAGCCCGGTCAATACGCTGAAAAATTGCACCGGGTGCTGCCGCCAGTGGCTGAGCAGCGCCCGCAAGGTTTCGCCAAGGACCCGCACGTCAGCGTTCGTCCGCGTCAGCCAGCCGGCCACCCTGCAGCACCACTTTTTCCGCCAGTCGCGCCGCGACCCGTTGGCTGTGGGTGACCATCAACAAGGACGTGGGGCTGTCGTCGAGCAGTTCCAGCAACAACTTCAACACCTCGTCGCTGGTGGCTTCATCGAGGCTGCCGGTGGGTTCGTCGGCCAGCAACAGTTTCGGTTGCGACGCCAGCGCCCGGCCCAGCGCCACCCGCTGCTGTTGCCCGCCGGACAACTGCTCCGGATAACGTCGCAGCACATCGGCCAACCCCAGACGCTGCACCAGGTGCGCCTGCCAACGCGGATCATGCCGCCCCGCCAGCCGCGCCTGGAACGCCAGGTTGTCTTCCACGCGCAAGCTGCCTATCAGGTTGAACTGCTGGAACACCAGGCCGATTTCAGTCCGCCGCCAGTTCGCCAGTTGCCCTTCGCTCATCTGTTCCAGGCGATGCCCGCCGCTGACGATGCTGCCGCGATCGACCTTGTCCAGCCCGGCGATCAAATGCAGCAAGGTGCTTTTGCCACTGCCCGACTCGCCCATCAGCGCCAGGCTGCTGCCGGGTTTCAAGGTCAGGTCGACACCTTGTAATACGGGTAATGGACCCTGGGGAGTGGCGTAGCTTTTGAAGACGCCTTGGACCGACAGCATGGGGGCAGGCTCGTTGAGGTCAGTGAGCCTAGGATAGCGGACGGCAGCGGCACCGCGTTATCGTTCTTCGCGGTGGTGCGGCGACCCGGCTTGCCGGCGAAGGCGTCAGTGGCAGCACGCTCCAGAACTCGGGTTTTGTTGGCTTCTTGTAACCGAGGCATCGCAAACGCGAGCCCCTATGCAAGCTATAGTTAATGACCTTGGGGAAATGCGCGAATACCGATTTCGCAGGTGCAACCATGAACAAAACCGATCTGACGCTAGCGTTCGCCCTCTGTCTGTCCACCACCGCCCAGGCGGACGACCTGACCCCCACCACCGATTACAGCAGCGGGTTCAACTATTACGGCGAGAACCAGCCCTTCGCCCATCCCGTTCCACCCTCCCTGAGCACCGTGCCGCCGCGGTCGTATATCCCCACGGCCCCGAAGGAATTCATCCCGATTGCGAGCCAGCATGTGTTCTATGACTCAAGATTGCCAACCGTCGCGGATGCCACCGTGCGGGTGTTCATCCGCTCCTACGACGCCGAACGCGGCGTCTACGTCAACGAAGAAGTGCTCGACCCCACCTGTATGCTCGCCTGCCTCAGCGGCCAGGGACAGGCGAGCGAGGTCTACCACTGACGTTTGTCCGGGCGCGCGAGGCCGAGTTTTTCGATCCGGTACCGCAGCATGTCGCGGCTCAGGCCCAGCAGCCGTGCGGATTTGGTGACGTTCCAGTCGGTCTTGTCGAGCATCTTGCGCACCATGTCGCGCTCCACTTCCGGCAGGTTCATCGACTCGGTGCCGTTGTAGGCCGGGCGCGGTTCGCTGTGTTGGGGTTCCTGCTGGTACGCGAGTGGCTCATCCACCAGGCTCAGGCACACGTTCAACTGGTGGGTGGCAATGGTGTCGTTCTGGGCCAGCAGCACGGTTTGCTCGAGCATGTTGCGCAACTCGCGCACGTTGCCCGGCCAGCTGTAGTTGAGCAGCAACTCTTCGGCCTGGTCGCTGAAATGCAGGTGCGGCTTGCCATAGCGCTTGCCATGGATCGCCAGGAAATGCCGTGCCAGTACCAGGATGTCTTCGCCCCGGGCATACAGGCGCGGCACCTTGATCGAGATGATGCGCAAGCGGAAGAACAGGTCGCGGCGGAACTTGCCCTGCTGCACCATTTGTTCGAGGTTGCAGTTGGTGGCGCTGATCACCCGCAAATCGACCTTGCGCTCCTTCACCGAACCGACCCGGCGAATGGTCCGGTCTTCCAGCAGCTTGAGCAGTTTGGCTTGCAGCAGCAGGTCCATTTCCCCGACTTCATCGAGAAACAGCGTACCGCCATCGGCCGCTTCCACCAGCCCGACCCGACGGTCCTTGGCGTCGGTGAAGGCGCCTTTCTCGTGACCGAACAGCTCCGACTCCACCAGGTTGGAAGGAATCGACGCGCAGTTGAACTCTATGAACGGGCCTTTGCTGCGCGGACCGTCGAAGTGCAGCGCCCGGGCCACCAGTTCCTTGCCGGTGCCGGTCTCGCCTTCGACGAGTACCGGCGGCAGGTCGGTGTTGGCCATGCGCCGCTCGGCGTCGAGTAACTGGCCGAGGGTGTTCTTCAGGTACTGCATGGGCGCCGAGTCGCCGATCAAGGCCTGCACCCCGGACTTCTGCGCTTCGCGTTCCTGATAAAACGACAGCGTGCGTTCCATCCGCTCGGTGGCCAGGGCCTTGTCCAGCAACAGCTTGAGCTCCGGCAGGGCCACCGGCTTGGTGACGTAATGGAACGCGCCCTCTTTCATCGCCGTCACGGCATCTTCGACGTTACCGTAACCGGTCATCATGATCACTTTCAGGTCCGGCGCGCTGATGCGCAGCTTCTGGATCAGGTCGTGACCGCTCATGCCCGGCAACGAATTGTCGGTGAGCACCACCTCCGGCACGAATGTGCTCAATTGCTCCAAAGCATCCTCGGCCGAGTGGCAGACTGTCACCTCGAAGTCTTTGCGCTCCAGGTAGGTCTGAATATTCTCGGCAAGGAGTTCATCATCCTCGACCAGCAGTATGCTGCGCTCCATGTTCCCCTCCCGTTGCCACTATAAAGTTGAGACTGACGCGGGTTCCTTCCTGCTCTCGGCTGGTCAGTTCGACCGAGCCGTCGAAACGCTCCATTATTCGTTTGACCAGGGCCAGGCCTACGCCCAACCCCCCTTGTTTGGTGGTGAAAAACGGCTTGAACACCATTTGTTGCTGCTGCGGGTTCATGCCCTTGCCGGTATCGCTCAGGGTCATGCACACCCGCCCGGGCTGCGGCGATTCGATTTCGATACTGAGCACGCCGCCCTTGGGCATCGCTTCCAGGGCATTGGCGAACAGGCTGTTGAGAATCTGCGTGAGCAACACCCGTTGGCTGACAACCGGCGGACAGCTCTGCGGCGTGAAACGCACCTCGACCCCGCAGCGTTTGATCAGTGCGTCGAAGGCACTCAGGGTGTCGTCGATCGCCAACACCAGTTCCACCGCTTCACCCTCGTCATTCACCGGGCGCAATGACACCAGCAACTCCCGGACCCAGCGCGACATGCGATCGACCTGGTTGATGATGTCGCCGATGTTCTTCTGCGCGCCCTGGCTGGCGATGTCCTGGGCCAGTTCGGCACTGGACCGGATGTTGGCCAGCGGATTGCGCAGGCTGTGAGCCACCGCCGAGGACATTTCCCCAAGGGCGACAAAGGTCTCGTTGCTGATCAGCTGTTTCTGCTGGCTCTCGAGCAGCTTGGCCGCACGCCGCACTATCCAGAACAACGCCAGGTAAATCGCTGCGCCGCCCAGCACGGTCACCAGCCAGATGGCCTTGAAACCGCGCTGGATGCGCGCCACCAGATCCTTCGGTTCCTTGTAGATTTCCACCATGGCGATCACTTGGCTTTTGTCGGCATTGAACATCGGGATGTAATTCTCGATGAACAGGTATTCGGGCTCGCGCAGCAATCGCTGCTCAGGGCGTTCCTCGACGACCTCGTGGTAACTGGTGGACACCGACTCCTTCATGGCGAAGGACTCATCCAGCTCTTCATCGTCCTCGATTCGCACGCCGATCAACTCTGGGTTGGTCGACCAGACGATGGTACGGTCCAGGGCATAGACCGTGGCCAGCAGCAGATCGGGCAGATGCTCCACATGATCGAGAAACTCGACGCGGGCGGCGGCTCGGGTCGCCGGTTCGACGTCGGGATAAGCATGGTCCTGGCGCGGATCGAGCATTTCGCCCATGGTTCGGTTCGGGCTGATCGCAGCATGGCGGATTTCGGCCTCACCCATGGACTGAATGAATTGCGCGGTCAGCATGGAATCGCGTTCGACACTCTCGGTCACCACGAATCGCGTGGAAACAGAGCCCAACCCCAGCGCCACGGCAGCGATGATGAAAAAGCTGCCGAACGAGAACCAGCGCAGCAAATTGAACGGCCCACGCCTGCCCTTGCGTCCTGTAGCCGGCGTCTGCAACGACGCAGCTGTTTGTTGTTGATCCAATATCTGCATGGGTGGGTCCTGGATGCTTGCAACAAGCCTTTTCAGCCGTGTTTCGAATCAGTGTAGGTGGCATTGTTCGAGACTGATGGCGCCATTGATATTATTTGGCCGCTACTGCGTTTTCACAGCCTGCAACGGCTGCTGGCGCTCGGTTTCTTCCTGCAAAAATGCCAGGATGGACTGCGCCGCGTTCTCATCCAGACGCAGGTTGGGCATCGGTATCCGGTCGAAGCGCTCGAACAATTGCATCGCGATCGGGTCCTTTTCCGCCAGCATGCGGTCCGGCTCGCGAATCCAGCGAGCCAGCCAGGCCGGCTCGCGCTGGCGAGTGACGCCGATCAGGTCGGGACCGATGCTGCGCAGGCCGATGCCTTGGCCGTCCTGCGGGCCGAGGCTGTGACACGATGCGCAGCGGGTGCGAAACAATTCTTCGCCGTTGCTGGGCGGCCGCAGCTGCGGCGCATTGGCGTAGCTTTGCTCGACACTGGGCTGCTTCCAGTTCTGCAAGGTGTTGGCCAACTGATCGGCCAGAATCCACGGGTTCTCGAAGGGCGACGCTTTCATCCAGCGGCCCGTGGCCTGGTTGCCGACGATCAGGCTCAGGTTGTGGTCTTTGTTGCGTCCGTTGTCGACGCCTTCGATGAACAGCCCGAGCTTGTGCCGCAGCTCGGTGACAGCGTCGAAGTCGCCGGTGAGAAATAGCCAGCCCGGCCCCGCCTTGAACCGTTGCGCGTAGGACTTGAGCACCGCGGGCGTGTCGCTGAGCGGATCGATGCTGATGGAATAGAAAAAGATGTCCTTGCCGACCCGGTCCCCCGGCAACTGTTGCACCTGACGCAGGCGCGCGGTTTCCAGCGGGCAGGAATCGCTGCACGTAGTGAAGATGAAATTGATCACCACCACCTTGTCCCGGATCAGGTCATCGAAGAAATGCACCTGCCGACCGTCCTGGTCGGTCAGCAGGGTATTGGGAAAATAACCGGCGCCCCAAGGTGTCACGACGTCAGCGGGCGCTTCGACCACCTCGTGAGCCACCAACAACCAGGTAGCCAGCAGACAGCTCACCAGTATCAGTATCAGCTGCATGCCCAAGGCGTTCCGCGCGGCCGGTTTATCGGCGGATTCGTCGTAATACGCGCAAGGGTCGGTGGGTTCGGGCTGTCGTTCGTCACTGAAAGGGAACCGCGCTTTGCTGTCCATCACCCGCCGCCTCGAAGTCATTAAGGGGTATGGGTGATGTGCAAGTAGCTCGCCAGATTTGTAACAGGTTTTTACAATGAATTAACGACTGACAAAACAGTGGCTTATCAACATCAATGTGCCATGACCGGAAAACGATTGGGGAATGACACCCGCTAACGGGGAACGTTCACACCCGTTTTCAGTGCAGCCGTTTGAACGAAAGACGCACCGTCGTGCCCTCGCCCTCGCGGCTTTCCAGGGTCACCGCGCCGCCGAAGCGATCCATGATCCGCTTCACCAGCACCAGTCCGACCCCCAGGCCTGCGCGTTTGGTGGTGTAAAACGGCCGGAAAGCCATGCTGCGTTGCTCTTCGTTCATGCCTTTGCCGGTGTCGCTGACTAACACGCTAATGCCTTGGGCATCGGTCGGCTCCAGGGCGATGGTGAGCGTGCCGCCCTTCTCCATCGCCTCCAGTGCATTGGCCAGCAAGCTGTTGAGGATCTGGGTCAACTGCACCTGCTGGCTCAGGACCATGGGCGTTTCCCTGGGCTCGAACACGACCAGGACGTTGGCCTTGGCGATCTGCTGCTCGAAGGCCATGAGGCTGTCATGCAACGCCACCACCAGATTGACCGACTCCGCCTCGTCGTTGAGCGGGCGCAAGGATTGCAGCAGCTCCCTGACCCATTTCGACATGCGATCGACCTGGCCAATGATGTCGTTGATGTTCTTGTGCGCCGCGCCAGTGTCGAACTCCAGCGCCAGTTCAGCGCTGGAGCGAATGGTCGCCAATGGATTGCGCAGGCTATGGGCCACCGCCGACGACATCTCGCCCAGAGCGACAAAGGTTTCGTTGGTGATCAGTTGCTGCTGTTGCGCCGCCAGCAGAGTCGCTGCCCGGCGCACGATCCAGTACAGCCCCAGGTAAATCAGCCCGCCGCCCAGGGCGGTGGCCAGCCAGATCAATACCAGGCCGCGCTCCATGCGATTGATCAGGTCCTTGGGCTCCTTGTAGATCTCGACCATCGCGGTGACTTTGTCGCCGTCGGCATCGAACAGCGGAATGTAGTTCTCGATGAAGATGTATTCGGGGGGCGTTACGAACTTTTGCTCCATGCGGCTGTGGTCGACGTTGTGATAGCTGGCCGACACCGGAGTCTTGGAGGCAAAGGCTTGGTCCAGGTCGTCGTCGGTATGGATGGTGGTGCCCATCAATGCCGGGTTGGTCGACCAGATCACCATGCGGTCGGGGGCGTAGATGTTGGCGAGGATCACGTCCGGCAAGTGTTCGATATGGTCGAGGAATTCGCCACGGGCATTGGCCCGGGCCATGGGGTCGACGTCGGGGAAGTCCTTGTCCTTGCGTGGGTCGAGCAATTCGCCCATGGTCCGCACGTTGGGAATCGACACATGGCGTACCTCGGCCGAGGCGATCGCCTGAATGAACTGGGACGTCAGCAAGGCATCGCGCTGCACGCTTTCGGTAATCACGAACCGCGTGGACACCGACCCCAGCGCCACGGCAACCGTGCCGATCACCGCCAGGCTGATCAGCGAAAACCAGCGCAACAGATTGAACGGTGGCTTGCGCGAGTGCAGGCGAGTATCGCCCTCCTGCGACTGGAGCGCATTGGTAAGCATGTTCATGGACATTTGTTCCCGACGTTTCCCCTATAGGGTTATAGCCCACTAATGGCCGTTTGCCCGATGTCGGGGTTTGGCCCATGGCAACGATCCCACCGTTCCCCGCTATACCCACCTGCCCCCAATGCTGGGGACAATGGCCCGTTCGCTCGAGCGACGGCCTGACGGCGTTTGTCCGTCCCATGCCCGTGTCCCGGACCTCTCAAGAACGTTTTCGCCGCTTGGTACGGAAGTTGCCGAAGCCCTCTCAACTGACCCATCCCCACGGGACAGGTACTCTGATAGAGGGATTAACTCATGCACCCCTTACTGTCCAAAACTGCGGCCGCCCTGGTCGTGAGTGCTCTGGCCCAAGGCGTCGCCCAGGCAGCGTTGTACGCTGTCGACCCCGGACCTTACCTTCCCGCCAATGGCTCGTTCGCCGCCTGGTATCAGGACACCCACGGTCGAACCCTCGACCTGTGCCTGTCCAAGGCGGTCAGCTCCAGGGCTCCCGGAGCACCCGGCGCGCCGTCGTACATGTGTACGTTGTTGCCGACCCCCGGCGTATTCGACGATGCACAACCCATCGTCTTCCCGACCAACTTCCCTGACGAAGCTTTCTGGTTCACCGCCGACGCGGAAATCGTCGACGCTGCCCGGGGCATCGACCTGTCGTTCGGTACCGCCATCGAAGCAGCCTTCGCCGCTGAAGAACCGGTAGAAGGCGACCAGATGAGTTTTGCCCGGGTACGTATCCGCGTCGACGTGCCCACTGCCGGCACGTACACCATCACCCACCCTTATGGGGTCGACATATTCGACGTGCCCGCCGGGGGCACCCGGGCGATCAACATGACCCGCGACATCGGCATCGGTTCGCCGAAAACCTACGACGGCGCCCTGCGCGGCGACGTCGGCCCCTTCCTGCGCAGCGTCAACGGCCCGTACACCGAGACCAATCCGCTGACCGGTGCGGCCGAGAAATTCATCGGCGACCCGAACCTCGAAGAGGCCATCACCGGCAGTCCGTTCAACACCAACTTCGTGCGCATCGAAGGGCCCAATGGCCTTGATCTGCGCACCACGCTGTTCAGCATCTCCGGCAAGTTATCGACGGTGGTGCGGCCGACGCCGATGATCGCCCAGCGCAGCACCTACTCGCGCAAAGCCGGTGCAAGCGCGCCGATCGCCCAGCAGGACGTGTTCGTCATGGCGCCCCCGCCGCCGGCGACTGCCGCCGTGACCAGCAACAACCCGGTGCTGAACATGAGCGAAGCCACCACCACCGGCAACTGGTACGCGCAGTCCGCGGCCAACCCGACCTTGCCGAGCACGGTGCAGGTGACCGCCGACAACCACCTGGCGATCCCCACCAGCACACCGACCACCCTGTCCATGGCGCTGACCGACCTGGTGGTGATCCAGCGTGCGGAATACAGCCTCAGCAGCGGGCAACTGACCCTCGTGGCCTCGACCAGCGATGAAACCTCGCCGCCGGTGCTGACCGCCGCCTCCGCCAGTGGTGCCGCCATCGGCGCCCTCAGTGGCGAAGGCGCGGTGAAGACCCTGGCCACCGGGATCTCGCCGATACCACCGGCCAGGGTTCGCGTGACGTCATCCAATGGCGGCAGCGACACCGAAGAAGTGGTCATCGTGCAATGAACGCTCACATGCCCAGATCCTCATCAGGAGGCATCATGAACAATTGGCCACGCCTGGCGCTCAACGCCCTGGGACTGACTTTATCGCTGTCCGGCAGCGCATTCGCGCAACTCGCCGCCGTCGACCCCGGCCCTTACACCTTTGCCACGGGGAAATTTCCCATGTGGTATCAGGACAACAATCAATTGAAGCTGGAGCTGTGCCAGTCCCGGGCCGCCAGCTCGCGGGTGCCGGTCACCAACCCACCGTCGTACATGTGCGTCCTGGCGACGGAACCGGGCGTTTACGACGACGCCCAGCCGATGGTCTTCCCCGACAACTGGCCTGGAGAAGCCTTCTGGTTTGCGGCGGAGACCGAGATCCCGCAAGTCGGCAACAGCGGGTATGAACTGGAAGTCTACGTGGCCGCGATCGAGGCGGCATTCGGCGCCGAAACCCCGGTGGACGGTGACCAGGTCTCCTTCGCGCGGATCCGCCTGCGTGTCTCGGTGCCGACGCCAGGGGTCTATACCATCACCCACCCTTACGGGGTGGAAACGATCAACGTCACCACCACGGGTCGGCGCGCCATCAATATGACCCGGGACATCGGCATCGGTGGGCCGGGGAATTTCAGCGGCGTGCTGAACGGCAACGTCGGCCCGTTCCTGCGCAGCGTGAATGGCCCCTACACCGAGATGAACCCGGACACCGGGACCGTAGACACGTTCGTCGGCGATCCGAACCTCACCGAACAGGTCACCGGCAGCCCCAACAACACCAACTTCGTGCGCATCCAGGGACCGGCCGGGACCATCGAGACCAACCTGTTCACGGTGTCCGGCAAAGTCCTCGACAACCGTGCCCAGACCCCGGTGGAAATCGACCGCGCCACCTATCGGCGCACCGGTACCGGCACGCGGGTCGAAGTCTTCGGTAAATCGGGCAACAGCTCGAACCTGTGTTTCCGGGAAAGCATTGCCCTGGTACCCGGCCCACCGCTGTCGCCGTGCCTGATCAACATGACCGGCGACAACAATGGCCTGTTCTTCGGCCAGCGTCAGTTCACCGGCAACGTGCCTCCGGTCGTGGTGGTCACCGCCACCAGCCCGACGGGTACAACCCGGCCGACGGCGGTATCCAGCAAGGTCACGGACGTGGTGAAAGTCCAGACCGCGCGCTACAACTGGAGCAATCACAGCCTGCTGATCGAAGCGACATCGACTGACGAAGTGACGGTGCCGGACATGGTCGCCCAGGGTTACGGTCGCCTGTCGAAGACCGGCACCCTGCAACGCCTGACCGTCGCCGACCTGCCGCAGCCACCCGCCACCGTGACGATCAAATCCGCCGCTGGCGGCAGCGATACCGAACCGGTCGTGGTAGTCGGTTCCGCACCGGATACCGGCGAAAACCAGGCGCCACTGGCCGTGGCCGACACCGGCAGCACCAGCTTCGGGGTGCCGATCACCCTCAACCTGCTGGGCAACGACAGCGACCCGGACGGCAACACGCCACTGAGCATCACCGCGCTGACCCAACCGGCCGCCGGCCAGGGCACCGTCGCCTTGAGCGGCACCGCAGCGGTGGTCTACACCCCACCGGCCGTCGTCAATGCACCGCTGACCACAACCTTCACCTACAAGGCTCAAGACGTCAAAGGCCTGGCCTCGACCGCTCCAGCGACCGTGACCATCACCGTGGCGCCTAACCAGCCTCCGGTGGCCGTCGTCGACAGTATCGCGACCCTGGGCGTGGCGGTACCGATCAACGTGCTGGCCAACGACACCGACCCGGAAGGCAACGTGCCGTTAACCGTCGCCATCCAGACCCAACCGGCGGCCGGTCGCGGCACCGTCAGCACCGACGGCACCGTGATCACCTACACCCCACCGGCCACGGTCACGACGGCCTTCACCACGACCTTCACCTACATCGCCAGGGACAGCTTCGGCGCCCAGTCGGCGCCGGCCACGGTCACGGTGCAAGTCTCGCCAAGGCCTGCAGCGGAAACCTTCGCGGTAACCGCCGCCACCGTCCAGGCCCGCTCCAACAACCGCTTCAACTGGGACTTCTCGGGCACCTCTTCGGTGACTACGGGTAACACCATCACCGTCCAGGTGACCACCCCGACCGGGCTGGTGACCCTGGGTACCACCACCGTGCCGTTGACCGGACGCTGGCGGCTGACGGTGAGCAACAGCACCACGGTGATCCCGTCGGCCAATCCGACGGCGACCATCCGCTCCTCCCAAGGCACCGTGCGCACGGTCGCCGTCACCGTGCAGTAAGCCCTCGCCCCACCGATCTGGCCGATCGGTGGGGCAGGCCTCCTCCCAAAGGACACCGCCATGAAAACGTCGACCGCCACCCTGCTCTGCCTGCTTCTGCTTTGCAGCAGTGCGGGCGTGCGGGCCGATGATCTGATGGAGAACGACGACCTGGCCCCCGGCGCCGACCTCGGCGAGATGCCGGCGCCGATTGGCCAGCAAGCATTGATCGACCAGAACGGCCAGGCCAACGTCGCGCTGCTGCAACAGAACGGCCAGTCGTTGCTCGGTCGCATCGTCCAGTCGGGGAGCAATCAGGAAGCGTTCATCCTGCAGCAAGGCAGCGACCTGATGGCCCTGATCACCCAGCAAGGTTCGGGCAACAACGCCGGGATCACGCAAAACGGCAGCCACAACCGCGCGCAGATTTCCCAGAACGGCAACAACAACGACGCCAGCATCGACCAGGCCGGCACGGGACTCTCGAGTGCCGTGACCCAGTCGGGGGACGGCATGAGCGTTTCGGTCAAACAGTATCGCTAAAGCATTGCACCACTTGGAGGTTTCATCATGTTCAAACTGACGCCCCTCACCGCCGCCATACTGGTCATTGTCAGTGCCCAGGCGATGGCCGATGACAGCCTTTCCACCCAGAACCAGGTCGGGACGGCCAACATCGCCGAAGTGACGCAAATCCAGGCCAGTTTAAGTACCATCACCCAGACACAACTCGGCGAAGGCAACAACGCGGCCGCCAAGCATGACAACGCCACCGGCACCATTACCCAGGATCAACTCGGTAACTTCAACGCCGGCTATGCCGAGCAGTTGTATGAAAACGGCAGCACCATTGTCCAGCAACAGGTCGGCGCCTTGAACACCAGCCATGCCAGCCAGTCGATAGGCGCACTCGGCGCCAACCAGGCGCTGCAACAACAGCAAGGCACCGGCAACTTCTCCTTCATCTACCAGGAAGGCCAGGACGGCAACACCGCCACCAGCGTGCAGCTCGGTGACGACAACCAGGCCAACATCGAGCAACTGCAGTACGGCACCGTCAACAACGCGACCGTCATCCAGTACGGCACCGCGAACTACGGCACCGCCGAACATGTCGGCCACGTGGCCGGCCAGATCAATATCAACCAGGCCGGCGAAGGCAACTACGCCTATGGCGACCAGAGTTTTGGTAACGACGGCACTGTGACCATCAACCAGCTGGGCGACATGAACGGCACCGAAGTCTGGCAGGATTCGCAAGTCGTCAGCAGCAAGGTCACCGTCGACCAGATCGGCCTGACCAACGAAACCATCGTCGACCAGAGCTTCGGCGAAAACAACGTCGCCCAGATCCTGCAAGTCGGCGACCTCAACGCGATTTACGCCGACCAGTTCGAGTCCATCGGCTCGACCCTGGCGCTCTACCAACAGGGCACCAGCAACGTGCACTTCACCTACCAGAGCGGCGACAGCCATGTGCTCAATGCCAACTCGGTGGGTAACGACAACAAGGTCTACGCCAGCAACTGGAAAGGCCCGCAAGCAGGTGGCCAGTTCGGTACCAACCAGCGTGCGACCGTCAACCAGCTCGGCAGCAACAACATCGCCAGCTTCACCCAGGCCGGCGCCGGCCAGATCATGACCACCAACCAGAACGGCACCGGCAACAAGACCACGGTCAGCCAGGCTGACAACTACAACGAGCTGTACTTCGACCAGAACGGCAGCGACAACATCCTCATCGCCTCGCAACGCGGCACCACCAACCTGGCCCAGGGCACCAGCAACGGTTCGGGCAACAGTACCGAGTACGATCAGTCGGGCATGGATAACCAGGCGTTCACTACGCAGTACGGGAGTGATAACCAGATCACTGTGAAACAGGCCGACAACATGAACGTGGCGTATGTGACCCAGGAGGGGGCGGGGAACATTGCCCGTGTCGATCAGGGTGGGATGACGCAGATGGCGAATGTTCAGCAGTATGGGTCGGGTAACCAGGCGACTGTGTTGCAGCAGTAATTTCGTCAACAAAAAAAACCGCGACTCTTTTTAAGGATCGCGGTTTTTTTTCGTCCACATGGACTGAGTGTGCGCCGCAGATCCCTGTAGGAGCTGGCTTGCCAGCGAAGGCGGCTGATCAGTCAACATCATCGTTGAATGTGAAATCGCCTTCGCTGCGGTGCAGCGATCCGAAAAGCCAGCGCCTACAGTGGATCGAGTACGGTCGAAATTGATTGTCGGCTGTCAGGATGTCATCGCAACGCGATCCACCTGACGAGTTCCTGTGCTTGAGGATTCAACCTTGGGGATCGAGGTTATCCAGTGCCCGGTTGACTGCCAGATCAGCCAGCATGATGACCTGCTGGATGCCCAACACCATGCTGCGCTGCGGACCCTCGACAAATGTCGCGAAATCACTGGCCATGACACTCGCGGACGCCAACGACTCACAGGCGTGGGCCAACAGGCTTTCGGTATCGATATCCGGGGCGATGACGAACACTGTGCTGGGTTTGTGGGGAGCGCATGTTTTGAGGATGGCGGGTTTGAGGTGAAGGTTGGAGGCGCAGCTGGCGTTAGTGCTTTCAGTTTGCGATCCCGGGGGATTCGGCGTCGGTTTGGGCATGGTGAAGCTCCTGTAAAAAATGAAACCACCATGACCTGTCGCTAAACAAGCAAGGGTGGCGGCTGTACGAAGGTTAGCGAACCGGGGTACAGGAGAACCCGGCAGACCCGAAAGTCTCCGACGCACAGCCGCCATGATCAAATTGCAGACATAAAAAACCTGCAAAAAAGAGTGGAGTGCTGTTGCTCCCTGTAACTGTTCGGATCGCTAAACCCGATCGCTGAATTGGCAGCGATCGGGCAACGATAAAGACCAGGGACAAAGCGCACAAGCCGGCGGATTCTGGCGTAGTTGTAGGCAATGGCGCAAGGCGATGTAGCCTCAAGTCAGTCCTACAGATGATTACATGCTCCCGTACAAAACTGGCTGGCTGCCGCCTTCGCAGGCAAGCCGGTCTCGCTCCCACAAGAGATCTGGGGACATCTGTGGAATCAGGTCGGCTGTCAGGCCGCCTTCGCTGGCAAGCCAGCTCCTACAAGGTCCGGGTAGATCCGCAAGATCAGGTCGGCTGTCAGGCCGCCTTCGCTGGCAAGCCAGCTCCTACAAGGTCCGGGTAGATCCGCAGGATCAGGTCGGCTGTCAGGCCGCCTTCGCTGGCAAGCCAGCTCCTACAAGGTCCGGGTAGATCCGCAAGATCAGGTCGGCTGTCAGGCCGCCTTCGCTGGCAAGCCAGCTCCTACAAGGTCCGGGTAGATCCGCAAGATCAGGTCGGCTGTCAGGCCGCCTTCGCTGGCAAGCCAGCTCCTACAAGGTCCGGGTAGATCCGCAGGATCAGGTCGGCTGTCAGGCCGCCTTCGCTGGCAAGCCAGCTCCTACAAGGTCCGGGTAGATCCGCAGGATCAGGTCGGCTGTCAGGCCGCCTCGGCTTGGGCGAGTCCATTCAATTACACAGAATCGGCGTACACCTGCGCTCTTCACCACTCATCAGGCCGAGCGTTAGCTCGCCTGCAGCTCTTGATCTTGATCCACCCGCCCCTTCGGGAGGCTGAGTGGAGGTGTTCATCCGGGGAGTGGCGCGCAGCGCCGTTCGACGCAGTCGAACACGCTGCATGTAGGTCGTAGCGAAGCCAACCTGCGGGCTGTGTCCCCGGATGAATACCGGAGCGAAGGAACCCCGAGCCTTAGCGAGGGGCCGGACGCCGGGGCGAGACCTTTTGGTTCCTTTTGGGGCGTTTGCCAAAAGGGACTCGCCGTAAGGGCGAAACCATAAGCCGCCGTTACCGCAGCAACGGATATGTACTCAACCAACAAGAACCTGGTCGGCCCGAAGGCCGCCACGTTCACTCATCCCCACCCTCAGGCACCACCTTGGCCTGAGTCAAATACCGATCCAGCGTCTCATCCTGCAGCGGCGCCGTCTTGTCCCCCGCCACCTGCCACATCTTGCGTTCAATCCCCTGGGCCAACAGATGCCCCACCGCCGCCTCGATCGCCGACAGCACACACAACTGCGCCGGCTCGTTCGTGGTGTAGCCGACCTCGGCCTCAAGCAACTTCTTGAACTCGATAAACTTGAACACCCCGGCACTGCGCGCCACGGAGTAGATGGTCTTGCTGGTCATCACGTTGGCCAGGATCTGCCCGCTGCGCACATCCACCGCCCGCAGGTTCACCGTGACCTGATCCACCCGATATTCGCGAGAAACGTCGATGCCCAGGTAACCGGCCCCTTCCCCGCCGCTGCGCACGTTGGTGTCGTACGCAATGATCCCGCCCTCGAGCATCATGTTCGCCGCCTGCAGCGGTGGCAATTCACCCTGGATATTCATCGGCGTATTCGGCTTTTTCTGCGAGGCGCGGATGATCTTGCGTTCGGTCAGCAGGTTCTGCAGCCCCTCGCGTTCCAGCACCACGAACCAGCCACTGGCCTGCATCGCATCCATCAACATGCTCGCCGCGCCCTGGGTCACGCTGGTGGAAAAGGAACTGGCCGGGGTCGGTTTGTACTGCCCGGTCTGATCCCGGAAGCCGTACACCACCGCCATCAACCGGCCCTTGGGTCGTGGCATGTTCAGCAAGTCGTAATAGGTCGACGCCCGAGGTGTCAGGGTCGGGGTTTCGGTGTCCTGCTCCGCCGACATCGGCTCGCGCAGACTGCACCCTTGTAATGCCGCCAACATCAGCCCTAGCGCAATGATCTTTTTCATGTCCTTGTCTCCCCATTGACCGAGCCCCCTCAAGGGGCCAGGCCATTCACCTGGATTTCCGAAATTTCGCCGGTCGCGCGGTCGGTCACTTCAATGGTCAGTGCGCCGGAGTCGTCGATGACGTTGACGATAAAAGCGTCGGTGGACAGGCTCCCCGTGTTGCCGGTGGAGATGTTGTCCAGCAACTGTCCCAGCAACCGCGATTGCAGCTGGCTGCTGAAGCGTTCGAGGGCTGAGGTCCCGGCCAGCGAGGCCCGGTCTTTCAAGTCCGGATCGTCGTGGTCGTTTTGCGACTGGGCTTTGTTGAGCAGCCAGGTTCCGTTCAACGGGTTGCCGCCGAACGTCGGGTTGATCGGTGTGTACACCAGCTCCGTGGCCTGGACCAGACCGCCACTGGCCAGCCCGAGCAAGCAGATGGCGGCCAATGACAGCCCGGGGCGGTGCAACAATGTTCTCGTTTTCATAATTCGTCCCTCTCTAGGTCCGTGGTGTCCTGCAACAAGGCTTCCAGCTTGCGTTTGACGATCTGCCCGCGCACCCAGTCGGCGGCGTCGGACGCCTCCTCCTTGAGCTCCACAGTGTTCGGCGGCAGAAAGCGCCGATACACCAAACGCTGTTGGTATTCCACGGTCACCAGGCTGCCCCAGCGTGCGGAAGGTCGTTCGCGTACCACCAGGTTGAAATCCATGGGGCTGGTGGCGCGCAGGCGTTCACTGAACGCGTAATAAAACTCGTGGCCGATGTGCGAGATGGTGTCATCGACGATAAAGCCCATCATTTCGTCCTCTTCGGCGGCCGCGGCAAACGGCGTCGCCAGCAGCAGGATCAGGGCCAGGCAGAATCTGTTCATGGCATCACCCCTTGTGGTGACCGGGACGGACTTTTCGGCCCCGACGTGCCCTCGAGGAACGCCTTCTCGGCCACGAACTGCCAGTCCTTGTAACTGGCCATGCCGGTGAAGTCCGACCATTGACTGGGGAAATCCGCCTGTTTGAGCGGCTTGTCCGTCGAGGGGCTGTAGAGGCCGGTGATGCGCCCGTCGAAACCGCGCATCAGCGTCCATTCGCCGCCCCCGATCGGGTCCGGGTACAGCTGGCGGATATGGTGTTTGGCGTTGGGGAAACGTTCGTCCTGCAACAGGTCCGCCAGTTCTTTGGGGTACTGCGCCAGGCCCGGCGAACTGCGGTAATAGCTGCGCAAGGCCTGGGCATATTGGGTACCGACCCAGAGCAACTGGCGTTCACGATCACGGCGCGAGGCGCTCGACCATAATTCGCCGGCACTGGCCAGGCCCATGCCCATCACCATGATCAGGAACAGCACGCCCAGGTAGGTGAAACCCGCCTGGTCCGAAGGCCTACCACTCGGCATAAAGGCTGCCATCACGCGCCCTCCCTGTGGCACCGCTCTTGATATCGGCGACCCCGCCCGGTACCCCGTCCGGCGGTGCCACCAGGACCCACAGGTCCTTGCGCTCGGCAATCGGGTCCATCGGCGGGTTGCGCAGGTAACGCTGCTCCACCAGTTGTTCGATGGAATCGGGGTAGCGCCCGGTGTCGCCGTAGTAGTGGTCCAGCGCCTCGCGCATCGCCGACAGGCTTTGGCGCAGGGTGGTCTCCTTCGAGGCCTCGAGGCTGTTGAAATAACGGGGCAAGGCGATGGTCATCAGCGTCGCGATGATTGCCATGACCACCATCAGTTCCAGCAGGGTGAAACCCTTTTGCCGATGCATAAGTCACCACTCCCGGTAGGCGATGCCGTTGAGACCCTTGCCGCGCGCCTGGGAGTAGACGTCAAAGACGTCTTCGCCCTCCCGCGGGCTTTGAGCCGTACTGTCATAGGAACGCAAGCCCCAGCCGCCTTCGTCGTCGCGCTTGACCGTGGCCAGCGGGTCCCGGGGCACACGACGCAGGAAATAGAACTTGGCGCCCTTGGCGCTGCGCACATCGCGCACGCCGTCCACCAGCACTTGCAGGCTGGGTGGATAGCCGCTGTTGTTCAGCGACTTCTCGATGTAACCGGCGTCGAAGGCGCGTTTGTAGGCGTCGATGGCGTCGCGAATCTGGTACAGCGCCGTGCGCAACTCCTGCTCCTTGCCCCGGCGCACCACCGTCTCGGTCAGCGGCGCGGCCATACCGGCCAGCAGGCCGATCAGGGCCAGCGTCACCACGACTTCGATCAGGGTGAAACCACGTTGCGAGGCGTTCATGATCAAGGCTTCTCGATAACGACTTGGGTGGTGACCGCGACCGGCCGATCGATCGCCGCAGGCGCAGCAGCAGATTCCAGCCGACGGTCCGGCGCCTGGATGTGCATGCTGGTTTCGGTGCCGGTAGGGAACTCCATGTCCGACGGGCTCTGGTATGGCAGGTTGCGCACGATCCGCGGGGTGATCGACAGCACCAGTTCCGACTTGCCGATGGTGTCCTTGTTGCTGCCGAACAAACGGCCCAACCCGGGAATGTCGCCAAAGCCAGGGATCTTGTTGCCGGTAGCGCCATGGTCGTTGCGCATCAGGCCGGCGAGAATCTGGGTTTCGCCGTCATGCAGGCGCAGGGTGGTCTGGGCGTTGCGGGTGTCGACCTGCACCGGAATCGTGCCCTGGCGGGTCGGTTCCAGCGGGGTGGCGTTACTCACTTCCAGGGCGATCTTGATCGCCACTTCGTTGTTCAGGTGCACGGTCGGCTGCACTTCCAGTTTCAGGCCGACATCCAGGTAAGTGACGCTTTCGGTGATCACCGGGCCCTGGGTCGACGGCACCGAGGTGGCGCTGATGATCGGCACGCGCTGACCAATGTGGATGCGTGCCTGCTCGCGGTTGCTGACGCGAATCACCGGGCTGGCCAGGGTGTTGATGTCGTTGTCCTGGGCGTTGATCTTGGCCTGGGGCGATGGATTGATGGTGATCCGGCCGGAGTTGATGCCTTTGAGCTGATCGAGCAAGGTCACTGCCGAACCGTCGCTGTTGAGCACGCCGAAGGTGTTCGGCCACTGCAGGCCCAGGTCGAGAATCCGCTGGGTGGCGACTTCCATCACCTCCACTTCGAGCACCACTTCGGGGTTGGACTGGTCTTGCGATTGCAGGAGTTTCTCCGCCATGCGCACGGCGTCTTCGCTGTCGCGCATGGTCAGGGTATTGAGGCGCTCATCGACGAATACGTCGCGGGTCTTGAGCATGGTCTTGATCATGTTCAGCGCGGTGTTGGCATCGATGCTGGTCAGGTAGAAGGTGCGCATCACCAGCTCTTGATAGTCCTTGACCTTCTGCGGCGAGTCCGGGTAGATCAGCAAGGTGTTTTCGTTCACCACTTTCTGGTGCAGCTGGTTCTGTTGCAGCAGTAATTCCACGGCGTCTTCAATGCGCACGTCGCGCACGAAGATGGTGGCTTTCATGTCCGGGCGCAGGTCCTTGTCGAAGATGAAATTCAAACCGGCGACCTGGGACAGCACTTCGAAAATCACCTTCAGGTTGGCGTCGCGAAACTCCAGGGTCACCGGCCGGTCCAGGCGGGTGCGCAGCTGTGGATACGCGATCACATTGCGGCTCTGCACCAGGCGGATGTTGCCTTGCAGCTCCAGCGCGCCGTCATTCTTCGGGTCGAGTTCGAGAATTTGTTTCACCTGGCGGTCGGCGCCGTAGATGTCGCCGCGACGCAGGTCGCCACGGGCCAGTTCGAGCTTGTCATCCATGCTGCGCAGGTAGTCGAGTTGGCGTATGGCGTCCTGGGCACGGCGGTTGTTGGGCTCAATGGTCAGCACCCGGCTGTAGGCCATGCGTGCCGAGGCGAAATCCCTGCGTGCGCGATCGGTGTCGGCCTGGGTCAGCAACGCGGTGATCGCCTTGGCGCGGCCGCTATTGAGCAGCAGGTGCAACTCGGTATCGCGAGGGTTTTCCCGCAGCCCTTCCTCGACCCGGGCCAGGCCGGCTTCGTACTGGCCCTGTTCGATCAGCTCGGACGCTTCCTCGTTGGCCACTTGCGCCGAACTGCACGCGGTCAGCGCTGTGCACAGGCAAAGGCTCATCAGCGCGCCTAGCGTATTACGGCAGGATCTGTTCATTGCGTGCTCCCCACAGACAAGGTCTGGGACAAATGCAGCGGCAGGTAGATAAAGCTCAGTTCCACATCGGAAATGCCTTCGATCCGCCAGGTTTCGTCGATCACATCCCCTTTGCGCACGACGTATATTTTTTCGCCGTTCTGCAAAAACACTTGCAGGTCGGAACGGTCATCCAGCCTGCCAATGAACTGGAATGGCATCGGCGGTGCGCTGGGGGCTTGCACCACCGGGGTGACGTTGACGGGTTGTTCGGTGACCGTGGCAAGCGTCGGGGCGGCCTTCCAGCTGCGGGCGGCGAACAGGTCGCCAGCCGGGGTCAGATCCTTGACCACCGCCGGTTTTTTAGCGGCCGACGCCGCTGGCAGTGCGCCGCGGGCTTTGCCTGTGCTCGAGGTGGACGCGGTGGCCACCGAGACCTCGGCTTCCTCCGACGGCATCCAGTAATCGGGCAACCAGGTCAGCGCCGCCGCCACGCCAAAGAACGCCACCCAACCCACTACGCGCTTGGTATTCATCATGACCTCGACAGGTAAAGGGTCATGCGGATCCGCCCGGTCAGGTCGGTGTCGGCGATTTTCTTGCGCTGGAACTCCACGTCCTCCACCACCACCGCCGGCAACTGGCCGAGCAAGGCATGCAGGAAGCGCCGCAGTTGCGGGTAGGTGCCACGCACCGGCAGCAGGATCTGATAGCGGGCCAGATGCGTCTTGGGGTCGATGCCCAGGGAATATTCACCGCGGGCCAGGGTGATGCGTTCCTGGGCCGCCAGCGCGTAGATCTTGTCGATGGCGACCGTGGCCTGGGGCTGCGACGGCAGCTTGCTGCGAAAATCGTCCAGCTGCCGTTGCGGCACCACCGGGGCGGCGACGCTGCCGTCTTCGACCCGGGCCAGGTACTCGCCGGCTTCGCGGGTCTGCTGGCTGAGGGTTTGCAACGCCTGCCAGTCCGGCATCAGGCCCACCAGGCCATACATCAGTGCCAGCAGCAGCATTGCCAGCCCGGCCAGGCCGGGTACACCCAGGCCTTGCAAATATTCGTGGACGATCAATCTAGAGATTTGCATCACCGATCTCCCAGCTGGCCGACAGGTTGAATTGCACCGGTTGCTCCGGCGATTTGACGACGATTTCGTGGCTGAGCAGCGACACATCGGACAGCTCGTCGCTGGCTTCGAGGCGCTGGTGGAACGCGAGCATGGCTTCCAGGTCCCGTGCCTCGGCGCTGATCCGCACCTGGCCCTTACGCGCATCCGGGGTCAGGGTCAGCAAGGCGATGTCATCCCGGGGCATCGTTTCGAGCATGGCGAACAGCCGTTCCCAGGGCCGACGCAGTTGCTGCGACACCTTGCGCATCTCGGCCAGGTTCTGCGCCTGCTCCCGGGTTTCGGCCGGGGTCAGGCTGGTCTTGGCGCCGGAGTCGCCGGTGAGGACGCGCTGGGCGGTCTGCAGATGGCCTTGCTGTTGCGCGGCCTGTTCACTGAGGTGCTGCTGGACGAAGAAGCAGCCCAGGGTCAGCACCAGGCCACCGGCCAGCAGACTCCAGCCCAAGGGGCCCGAGCGGCGGCGCGGCTGGAAGTCGAGCATCAGGGCGCGCATGTCAGGCCACCGCCCGGGACATGACGTACAAGGCATCGCGTACGCCGGTCCGGTCCTCTTCAAGGGTGCGCAGGTGCACGCCGGGTACGTCGGGCTGGACCTCGATCCGCGCCGGCGCATGCAGGTAGACGCTCAATGGCCGCTCGCTGGTGGAGGCTTGCAATTGGCTTTCGCGACCGATCAGCGCGGTCAGTGCGGCGTCGCTGTCGCCGGTGCCGACCGAGCGCAATGCGGCCCAGCGCCCTTCCCGGGCCAGCAGCAACACACTGCGCACCGGCTCGGCGACCACGAACAGGAAGTCGCCGGCGTCGAGGCTTTTATCGAAGTGATTGAAGGCGGCCATCAGGTACGGCTGCACCGAACGCAAACGCAGGCCGCGCTCGCTGGCCAGGCTACGCAGGCGCGCCAGCAGGTCTTGCGGCAGCGCGCTGGCGACACGGTCGTAGCCCGCAGGCTCGGCCGACAGCACCAGGTTCCAGGGTTGAGCCGGTACGCCGTAGAGGTCTTCGAAACACAGGTGCGCGAACCCCTGCAGTTCATCAGGGCTGCTGATCTGGTCGCTCCAGGGCACCAGGCAGAAACGGCTGAAGTGCCCGGAAATCACCACGCTCAATTCGGCACCGGCCCGGGTGTGTTCAGCCAGCAACCGGTCGAGGGTGTCCAGGGCCACGGCCCAGGCATGGAAGCCTTCGTCGATAAAACCGACGCTGCCCAGCCACAGGGTTTCGTTGCCCTTGCGCTGGCCCAGGCCGACGCTGCTGGCGCCGAGCACGGCGACAAAACGATCACGAGACAAAAGTGACACGATTGATCTCCTCGAGCGTGGTCCGCCCCTCTGCAACCAGTTCCAGCGCCGACTCGCGCAACAGGCGCAAGCCACGTGTGCAAGCGTGTGCCTTGATTTTCGAAACGGGTTGGCGCTCGACGATCATCTGCCGCAGCTCGTCGTCCAGGTGCAGCAGCTCGGCGATTGCGGTACGTCCGCGGTACCCGGTGCCCCGGCAATGGCCGCAGCCCTTGCCGTGGACGAAGTGGTAATGATCGACCCGCTGTGGATCGAGTCCGCTGAGGCGCAGTTCCTCATCGGTCGGATAGCTCGGCGCGCTGCAACTGGCGCAGACCAGGCGGATCAGGCGCTGGGCCAGCACCGCGTTGAGCGCCGAGACCAGGCTGTAGGGGTCGATTTCCATCTGGGTGAAGCGGCCGATCACGTCGAATACGTTGTTGGCGTGAATGGTGGTGAACACCAGGTGCCCGGTGAGCGCCGACTGAACGGCGATCTGCGCCGTATCGGGATCGCGGATTTCACCGACCATGATCTTGTCCGGGTCATGGCGCAGGATCGAGCGCAGGCCGCGGGCGAAGGTCAGGCCTTTCTTTTCGTTGACCGGGATTTGCAGCACACCGGGCAGTTGGTATTCCACCGGGTCTTCGATGGTGATGATCTTGTCCACGCCGTGGTTGATCTCGGTGATCATCGCGTACAGGGTGGTGGTCTTGCCGCTGCCGGTGGGACCGGTGACCAGCACCATGCCGTAGGGCTCGGCGGCCAGCCGGCGCAGCTGGCGCAGGGTGTGTTCTTCAAAGCCCAGGGCCTGCAACTGCACGCCGCTGACCTTGTCCGCCAGGTCCTGTTTGTCCAGCACCCGCAGCACCGCGTCCTCGCCGAAAATGCTCGGCATGATCGACACCCGGAAGTCGATCTGCCGGCCGCTGATGCCGATCTTGAAACGACCGTCCTGGGGCACGCGTTTTTCGCCGATGTCCAGCTCGGCCATGACCTTGACCCGGGAAATCACCTGTTCAGCGAACTCGCTGCCCTGGATCTTGCTGATGTTGTTCAGCACCCCGTCGATCCGGTACTTGATCACCAGGCCGCTGCCGGTGGTGCCCAGGTGGATGTCGCTGGCGTGCATTTTCAGCGCGTCGTACAGGGTCGAGTTGACCAGCTTGACCACCACGCTGGCGTCTTCGCTGATGCTGGTCAGGGACAGGCTTTGCAGGGTATCGATTTCGATGTTGGCATCGGCCTGGGCGTTGAGCGATTCCACCGCGTGGAAGCTCTCTTCGTGGCGCGCCAGGTAGGCTTTCAGGTCGTCGGCATGCACCAGGTACAGCGGCGCGCCATGCAGGCAGTCATCGATCCAGGCCAGGCGCGAGGTGTCGAAGGGGTCGGCGAACACACCGATGACCGCATCGGCGTGGCGCAGCAGGATGAATTCGCGCTTGAGGCATTGGGCCAGGGTGACCCGGTCGAACACCGGGTTGGCCTGAAACAGGCTGTCGGTGTCGAGCACCGGATAATGCAGGGTCGCGCCGAGGCACTGGATGAAGGGCATGGGGGCCAGTTCGCACAGCACCCCGAGGGCTTCCAGTACCCGCTCCCCGGAACTGGTGGCCCGGGCCCGGGCCTGGGCCAGTTGCTCACTGGAAAAACGAGACGGTACACAGTCCAGCAGCGCCGGTTCGACGGCAAGGGATAGACGGTCCATGGCATGCTCTCCAACGCCGGGGGCTTTGAGCCCTGTCGACGCGGCGAGCCATTACAGCCTGTCGCGCCCCTAATCCCCGGTGAGCAATTGTCCGTCGTCTGGTGCATTGGACGTCGATGGAATACGTCGACGATCTGCCAGCACCCAACTGCCGTCGTACAACTGCAGCGGGAAACTTTCGGTCCTGCTCTGGCGTCGTTCGACAAAACCTTCGGCGCTGCCCATGCCTGTTTTGGATTCGCGTTCCATGCCCAGAAGATCGCAGACTGCTCGGGCCAATTCCGCCATTGGAAAGGGTTTGAACAGGATATGACTGACTCCCAGTTGCCGGGCCCGCTCACAGACTTCTGCGGTCGGGTGCCCTGTGATCAGTACAAAATGACACTTCCTGTTCCGGCGGACCGCATCGAGCACCTCAAAGCCTTCCATATCGGGCAAGCGGTAATCGAACACCATCACATCAGGTTCGAACAGTTCGGCTTCGCCGATACCCGTCGCACCGTCATGTGCAATCCGGACGTCCAGCGCTTGCGCCTGAAGGTAATCCTTGAGGTTTTCGGCAAGGAGCTGTTCGTCTTCGACAACCAGTACTTTGTTTAACAAGGTCGACTCCTTGAAACCGCAGGTCCGATGTTCCAGCCCTGGGAGTGCGTCCCTTGACAGGACTAACGCACACTTCATGCCAGGCTGGGCGCCGGTACTATTATCTCTTCATGTCCTTGAATTTGAAGACAATGCCCTATCGTCCAGCCACCCCTCCCCCCAAAGGCGGGGAAGCGTGTGGATGGGCACTGAAGTTCTTTCCCCACTAGTGGGGGGTAAACCTTCATTCATCGTCAATTCGCTCGATTTTATTACTGGAACGTAACTGCGCCAGAACGTCTCGACGGGCCTGAGCCTGTTGTTGCCGGGCAAGGTACGTCCGGACCATCTCAAGCCCTTGCTCCTCCGAGACATCGGTCGCCTCCAGTTGGTTCTGCTCCAAGCGTAGTCGCGCGGCTTCAACTGTGGAAGGGTCGGCACCCTGCGCCACCTTGTTCAGGTTATGCCGGGCCTGGACTTCCTCTGGGCGGTTCATCTCGGCACGATGCTCTTCATAGAAGGCGCGGACCTGCTTTTCGTCCGGCCCGGCGACCTGGGTCAGGTCGACGAACACCTGACGGGCGGCGAGTTCACGGCGGGTGTATTCGATATAACCGGCTTCATCGAAGCCGGCGTCTTCCAGGCGCCGGGCGAACTTATCGGCACCGCCGATGGCTTGCCGGGTCTGTTCGACCTGGCTGTGCACCATGGCGTCGCTGATCACCACCCCGCGCTTGACCGCTTCCTGCCACAGCAACTCGCGGTCGATCAGTGCGTCGAGGGCGGCCTGACGCAATTGTTTGTAGGCCTTGGGATTGCGAATGCTGGCCACTGCCCGGCCCTGGTCCTCGAGGAATTCGGCGAAATAACGCTCCAGGCGCCATTCGGAAATTTCCTCGCCGTTGACCCGGGCGGCGGCCGGGCCATTGCCGCAGTACGCCACGGGCACCCACATCGCCAGCAACATCAGCACAGTGTTGAGTTTCATCATCGACCTCCGGTCAGGGCGTGGCGGCAATGGGTTTGTAGGGTGCCACCAGATAGAAGTGCTGGCCGGGCAGGTCGACGGTGACAATGTGCGCCCCGCTCAAGCCCTGGCGGCGCCCCGGACCGAAGCTGATCCTGGGGGTCAGCCCGGTCTCGAAGTCATGCAGGCCCTCGAGGGCGCTGACGAGCTTCTCGCGGCTGGCGTCGCGTCCGGCCTGCTTCATGCCCTCGCTGAACAGCAGCATCGAACTGAACGCGCCGACTTGCAGCACCGCGTGCTGACCGCCGAGCCCCTGGTGCTCGCGCATTCGGGTCAGCGCCAGGCGGCCGCCCAGCGTCCAGTCACTGGGCACGAACGGATAGGCGAGAAACACCCGCCGGGAAAAACCACTGGGCACTTGCGACAGATCGCCGGCCACCTGGTTCGATGCGGCGAACAGGTAGGGCACCTGCCCCGCGGACTGCAAGCGTGTGGCGAGGCGACTGAAACCGCCGCCGTTGCCCAGGTAGAACACCGAGCGCGAGCCCAGTGGCAACTCATCCTGCTCCGGGCCGTAGGCTTGCAGCCGGACCTTTTGCCAGGCGTGGTCCTGCAGATACTGGCCGAGGTTCTGCGCCGCCAGCCGCTGCCCGGGCTCGTCCGCAAAGGTGATCAGCGTCGGCCCCTGAAGCACTCGCAAACTGCCGGTGGCGTAATCGGCCAGGGCGATCAGCTGTTCACGCAAACCCGGCAGCGGCTCGAAAATCTGCCGACTGGCCTGGGCCGTCCCTTGCAGCGACAGCGGTCCGATCAGGGGAATACCGGCCCGATCCAGGCGTGCAGCCAGGTCCGAGTCCAGTGCCGGGACCAGCGGCGCGATCAACGCGAATACCTGCTCCTGATCGATCAATTGGTCCAGCGCCTGCTCGGCACTGGCGCGGTCCGGACCCGGGTCGACAATCGTCAGGTACAACTGCCGGCCATGAATCCCGCCCGCATCGTTGATGCGCGCCACACTGCCCCTGAGCACCGCAGCCACCGTGGCGCCCTCCTCGCTCAACGGTCCCTCGCGTGGCAATAATGTGCCCAGATGCAGGTTCCCGGCGGTCAGGCCCGGGTCGCGGTCATCGGCCAGGCGCTTGAGGTAGGCCGTGAGGTTGCGCTGATCATTCATCGACAACACGAACCGCGGCATCGCCGGATCGAGCCGGTTGTTGCCCGGATCGAGCCCCTCCTGGATCGCCCGCGCCAACAGGCCGTCGGTATACGCCGGATAGTCACGGCCATTGATTTGCTGCTGACCATAGCGGCTGGTGAGTCGCGACCAGTTCAGGTCCGGCGGCCGCACCCCGCCTTCCGGCCGCCCCTCGCCGTCGGCGCCATGGCAGTTGGCGCACGGCAGGCTGCTGGCCGGCAGCAACATATTCGCCGCGCCGACCCGGGCCATGACCGGCTCACCGCTGCCCGACACCCCCTCGCGATACAGCCGTTTACCGGCGCTTTCGCTGGGGCTCAGGGGCTGCCCATGGGCGGCGAGGCTGATGCCGCCGAGCAGTAGCAGGCCGAGGATGAGTAAGGTCTTCATGGCGCGGGCTCAACGTCCGGCCACGGGCATTGTCAGCAACTGCAAGCGCTGGGCAATGGCGGCGGCCGGGGCATCGGGACGGATCTTGCTCCAGCGCTTGTTGGCCACGTCACCGACGATCAACTGGGTGGAATGCTGCTCGGGGCTCGGCAGGATCTGGCCGATGCGGCTCAATACAAGGTCGATCTGCGCCTTGTCACCAGTGAGAAAAAGCCAGTGGGGCCCATCGACGCCCTGCTTCAAGGTGTAAGCCTTGAGTACCGCCGGGGTGTCCCGCAGCGGATCACTGGTAAGGGAGATAAAGGTGATGCCGTCGGCCTTGTCACCCAGCACCTCGCGAACCTCCTTGAGTTTGCGGGTGATCAGCGGGCAGGCATCCGTGCAACTGGTGAAAATCACGTTAAGCAGCACCACACGGTTCTGCAACGCGTCGCTGTAGAAGCGCAGGGTGTTGCCGTTCTGGTCCTGCAGCGGCGTGTCGGTGAACCAGGTTTGCGCATCGCGGGTGCCGCCAGCCGGTTGCGCAGCGGCCACCGCAGGCGCGGCGCTCGCGTGCCCTTCGTGGGAGAACGCCCTGTCGCTGCTTACGCAAAAGCCCATCGTCAGGAGAATCAAGGCGAGCGCTTTCATGGGTGACGCTCCATGGCAATGGCCGTGTGCTTGGTGCGTGTGTTGCGCTGGCCGCTGAGTTTTTCCACTTCACGGCTCAACAGGGCCGGGTCGGTGAACCCGTAGTAACGAGTCCAGTTGCGGCTATTGCCGTCCCCCACCAGGATCAATGGCTGATGGCTTTTGAAGTCGCCGCTGAAGCTGCCGAGCCCCTTGAGCGTTTCGTTGACCGACTGGACACTGCCGGTGAGCCAGCTCCAGCCCGGACCGTTCTGGAAGGTGCTGGCATAGTCGTTCAGGCGTTTGGCGTCATCTCGCTGCGGGTCGATACTGATGGAGACCAGCTGCACTTCGGAACCGACCCGGGCGCCAAGCTGTTTCTGTACCTTGGCCATGATCGAGGACACCACCGGGCAGACCGTGGTGCAACTGGTGTAGATGAAGCTCATGACCACGATCTTGTCGGTCACCAGGTCCTTTTCCAGACGCACCGACTGACCGTCCTGATCAACCAGGGCGACGTCGGCGAACTTGACCTGGGCGCTTTCCGAGCTGGCGCTGGTGGCCGGCATTTCGTGGCCGGCGTGCTCATCCTTCGAGTGGGCCTGGACCTGAGCGATACCGGCGGCTAACAGGCAGAACGTCAACAGTCCACGGTGTGCGAATCGGTTCATGTCAGTTTCCTCTTATTGGGTATCGCCGGGCAGGACCCGAACGCTGGCAAACGTCTTGTCGTCGAAACTCGCGCCGAGGGACGCGGCGCGTACATGCAGGTACCAGGCGCCGTTCTGGTCGAGGGTCACCGGGGCTTCATAAACCCCGTCCCCCACCTCCAGGGCAGCGACTTCCTGAGCGCGGGACGTCGGGGCGCGGAAGTAGCGCACCTGGACGTCCTTCACGCCACTGCGCTGGGCCTTCTGTTTGCCGTGGACGATGCGAAAGCGCACGACGTAAGGGCTGCCGAGCATCGCCGTGGCTTTGTCGAGCATGAACTCAACCTTCGGCATGCCCAGGTGTTGGCTACGGGTTTTGTCCGGCTCGACCAACGCCGTGAAACAATGGATGATGTTCGGCTGGTTGAGCAGGAAGGCCACGTCAAACCACCCGGCGTCCGGCAGCTTGATCCGGGCGCTGTACAACCCCGGCTCTACTTCGCGCAGGCTGCGGTCGATGACCAGCGCCGCACGGGCCACTTGGCCGTGATTAGGGTAACCGGACATCGGCGCATTCATGCCTTCAGCATAGAAGTAAGTGGTGTTGTCCACCGGGTTGACTACAAACACCGCGTTGTCGTCCCGCGACACCGCCAGGCTCGACGCCAGCGGCAAGTCACCGGCCAGGCGCGGCGCCTGCGGCCCTGCTTCGAAACCCTGGCTGATCGGCTTGCGGCCTTCACCCAGGGACGACAGGTTGACCATCGTCACCTTGGCCGAGGCCAGCCCGCGAATGTAGGCATAGGCCTTGGTGAACACCACTTGATAGGGTTCGGCGGACACCTCCAGTTCATGGATCAATGAATCGGTGGCCGCGTCTATCACCGCGGCCTGGTTCTCCAGGGTGTTGAGCACGATGCCGAAACGTCCGTCGGCGCTGAAACCCATCGGGCCGAGCCCCTGTTTGATCTTGATCACCCGGCGCACCGCCAGGCTGGTGTCATCGACCACGGTCACCGTGCCGTCCTGGCCGTCGCTGACATACACCGCCTGGGACAGCGACGAGTAAGCGGCCGATAACGGGTGCGAACCGGTCTTCAATTGTTTTCTGAGGGTCAGGCTGGCAATGTCGATGATGCTCAGGGTGCCGTCGTCGCGGTTGGTGACGAAGGCATGACGGCTGTCCTTGCTGAACGTGATTTCGTGGTGCCCGGCACCGGTGGCCAGGTGCTTGAGAACCTTGAGGCTTTGGGTGTCGATCACCGTGACCCCGGATGCCTCGGCGGTCGTGGCGTTATTGCCGACCCACAGCAGGCGTTCGTCCGGCTGCAACGCCAACCGCACCGGGTTGTTGCCGGCGGCTACCGAGTCGATCAACTTGAATTGCTCGCTGTCGATCACCGCCACCTCCCCGGCAGTGGGCATCGACACGAATACGCGTTTGTTGTCCCGGGGCGTCACCCAGTCCATCGGCGGTTGCTTGATATCGATCCGGGCCATGGTGCTGGTGATCCCGCCCACCGATACCGAAGGGTCGACCACCGAGACGCTGGCATCGCGGTTCATCACCAGCAGGAAGTAGCTGTTGAGGTCGAGCAGCGGCCGTGCGCCGATGCTCGATTTCAGGAACACCCCGACCCGGGACTTGCAGCTTTGCTCACGACCCTGGGCCTGGTCGGCGGCTATGGCTTGCGGGTCGAGCCAGGCACCGGGGGCGACGCCCGACAGGGGCTGACCGGACGCGCTGTCCGTGATCCGAAAACGCACGTCGGCGAACTCACCCTCGCGCAGCACGGCGTTTGCGGCCAGCGGCTTCAGCTCAAACGCCACCGTCACCCCGTCACGCACCAGGGTGTTCTTGCTCCAGGTCTTCGGCACCGCCGCCTCGCTTAGCATCACCGGCTGCCACGCTCGCCATACGCCCAGCCAGATCAGCGCCAACCCTACGAGCAGCGCCCAAACGGCGACTATGATGGTCCTGTTCATATCGTTCTCCCCTTACAGATCTGTGCCTGCCTAACCGCCCCCCGCCCCCCTGTAGGAGCGAGGCTTGCCCGCGAAGGCGTCATTCGCTGCCCCGGCTAAACCGAGGTGAACCCTTCGCGGGCAAGCCTCGCTCCTACAGGGGTGGCGTCATTCGCCACCCCCGCCAAACCGAGGTGGCTCCTTCGCTGTAGGAGCGAGGCTTGCCCGCGAAGGCGTCATTCGCTGCCCCGCCTAAACCGAGGTGAACCCTTCGCGGGCAAGCCTCGCTCCTACAGGGGTGGCGTCATTCGCCACCCCGCCAAACCGAGGTGATCCCATCGCGGGTCAGCCGTGCCCCTACGGGGCCGGAGCCGGTTCTGGTTCGTTGGTTACCCGCAGCAATCCCCACAGCCCGGCCGTGTTGCCGTAGGCGCCGTAGTCACGGAACAGGTAGTCGCCCGGTATCGCATTGCTGCCCCCGGCGCTCGGGTGCATGAAGCTGAAGTGCGCCGCCGGCAGGATGCTTTCATGGGCGCCGATGTACATCGACATCGGGTTGTAGCCGAACCGCACCGAACCCACCCCGGGTGTCGCCATCGGGTAACCGCCGGTATCGCTTTTCTCCGACTGGAACGGGTTGACCGACCAGACGTGACCGTCAAGCTGGAAGGTGGTACCGCGGCTGCCACCGGTAGGCATCATGATGTGGGTGCGGAACGGTTGCCCCGGCTTCACATACAGCACCGGCGTTTGCGGATCGCCGCCCACCAGCGCGTTGCTGTAGGCCATGTGCGCATTGGGCACGTCACCGTAACCATGGCCATCGGCATGCCCGAATGGCGCATCCGGTGCCAGCCCGAAGCGGAACCACAGCGGCTCGGCCTTGTAGTTGATGGCCATGCTCGAGTTGTCCTGCGGGTCGGTAGGCACACCCAGGCCTTCGGCGGCAATGCCTTCCACCGGCCGACCATTGGCCCAACGGATGTTCAGGGCTTTCTGCCAGACCATCGCAAAGTCGCGGTAGGTGGTTTGCCCCGGTGCGGTGACCGTGGCCGTCACTTTGCGCGCATCGTCAACCCAGGTCGCGCCGATCGGCAGAATGCTCATCGCCCCGCCCAGGCCTTTCTGCGGCTGTTTGATGACGTCCGCCGGGGTGAAATTCAACCCGCCGAACTCCACCGCCGTGGCGTTGATGTTGTCGACATTGCGGCCCAGTTGCGTGATCGGCTTGCCTTCACGCTCCAGGTGTCCGGCGTAATACTGATAGGCACGCGTCGGGTAAGCGCCGACGTTGCCCACCCGTGGTGGCACGGTCTGGATCGGGTTGGCGCCGACGTTGGTGCCGTCGGACTTGGTGATGTCATAGGCCAGCAGTTGCGCGTGCAGGCCAACGTGGCTGGACGGCCGCATCAGGTTGTTGCTGAAGGTGGTCGCGCCCAGGCCGCTGTTGCGATCGCGCTTGACCATGCCTTGCATCACCGCGGTCTGGGTCAGGTCCGGCATGATCAGGGGCAGACGGTTTTCCAGGGTGATGTTGATGCAGTCACCGGCCGTCGCGCGCAGTACCAGCGGTTCGACAGGCACGCCGGGTTTGAGCTTGCCGGTGATCGGATCGAGATCGCCCTTGCGCACATACAGGATCGCCGTCGGGTCATGCAGCGGCCCGCTTTGCCCACCGATGGTGAAAGTCTCGCCGTCTTCGGGATCGGTCACGGTGACCTGCGGAATGCTGACGCTCCGCGAGTTGAACACCAGGGTGCCGCCCGCCGGATTCAACGGCCCGCCGACGTGTTGCCCGAGCCCGGCCGGATCGCCGATGGCCAGGTTCAGCGGGTTGCGCAGAATGTCGTTGGCCAGCGCCGCGACCACTTCATAGTTGCGTTGCACGGTCGGCCGGGTACCGATGCCATTCGGGTTGGCACTGTATCGTGGACAGATGCCATCGAACGCCACTGTATTGCGCATACCCATCGGTTTCGGGTTGTTCGGCACCGCGAACAGATCGCTGCGCTGGGCCGTGTAGTTGCGCATCACGCCCCAGATCCCGCTCCAGTAACCTTCCAGGGAAGCGTCCATCGAGTACAGGTAGTCACCCGTGGTCGCGGCCGAGCTGGACATCATCGACACCGGCGCATTGAAGCCCATCTGTTCGGAGATCCCGATCATCTGCGACGAGCGCCAGCCCGAGTTGGAGCTGTTGCCGAACCCGGAACCGCTTTGCAACCATTTCACGCCGTGCAGGGTCACGTTGTGCTCTTCTTCGTGACCGCCGGCATGCACCCGCAGCCGCACGTTGTCACCGGTGTAGGTGCGCAGCATCGGGGTGAACGGGTCACCCGGCTCCGCGCCGCCGCGGTTGATGTGCGGCGGGAACAGTGTGGTGCCGCCGGTGGGGCCGGTGGCTGCGGTGACCAGGTTCGGCGCCAGGTTCATCGCCGGGATCGCACGGTCGGTACGGCTTTGCATGGCATACGCCAGGTCGCCGCCGAGGCCGTCGGCCTGCATGCCGCGCTTGCCGTCCGGGCCGACCTTGTTCGGGTCGTACACCCGCAGGGCCAGCGGTTCGTTGCGGTAATTGACCACGAACATGCCCGGGTCATCGACCGAGATCGCCTGTGGGCATGGCCGGCTTGGGCAGCCCGGAACCTGCCCGCCCTGCACTTCGACAACCCCTTCCAACAGGGTGCTGGCGTTATTGCGCACCGGCGGGTTGATGGCGTAGCGGAAACTGTCGGCGGTGGCCGGGAAGGCTTGCGGGTTGGGCACGCCATTGGGGCCGGCACCGACATACACCCCGGCTTCATAGGCGTGCTGGAAGTCGCTGTACTCAAGGAAGAACTCACGGAAGCTGTCGTTCTTGCCGTCGCCGTCCAGGTCACCGGTGGTCACCACCGCTTGCCATGAGGTCGGCCCGCCGTCCTGCCGCGCGCCGCTGTACAACGGCTCGCCGGTTTCGGCGTGGAACCAGGTGGAGCCGGCAGGTTCGGCCAATACAGTGGCGTACAGACCAATCTGTTGGTGAGTCGATGGGCCTAAGTGGTCGTGGGTAAAAATGGTCCCCAGGCCACGGTCGACACCTTTGGCGTTCACCACCGGATCGACGAACCAGCGCTGCATCGCCGTCCGCGCGCCGACCCAGTCGGCCCGGCCGTACTGGCTGAAGAACGGGTGCGCCTTGGCTTTCGGGCAAGCCGGTGTGCCGTCGCGCGGGTCGGTGCCTGTGCACTGGTTGAACGCGCGAATGGCGTGGATGCGTTCTTGCACGGCACCTGGGGAAAGTACGCCGTCTTCGTAGTTCCAGCCGTTGGCCGAACCATCGGCGGCGGTCAGGTCCCATTTCGGCAGGTGAATGTGCTGGCCGATCACGTCGGTCGGCGTGCGCACCTGATAGTCGTCCATCTCATAGGTGGCCGGCACCAGGTTGGTTTGCTGGTACTGCACGCAGTCGAAGGTGTTCATGCGCATCACCAGCGGCTCTGGTGGACGCTGCTTGGTGATCACCGGCCAGGCGTCTTCCCATAGCGCCAGGATGCGCGCTTGCGGGAAGTGGTAGCCGACCTTGTTGTACACCGCGTCGAACTGGATGTTCGCCGCTTTATAGACCCGTGGACGGTCGGCGGTGAAGGTCGAGGCACCGGTGTAGGACATGCCGTCAACCCGTTCACCGCTATTGAACTCGCCGGTGCCGGCGCTGCTGGTCAGGCGTTTTTGCCGGTCATCCATGCACGGTTCGTAATACGGTGCGCCTGCAATCGGCAAGGCACCGTTGGTGCGGAAGTTGCGCGCCACCACCTGCTTGCCCGGCAGCACGGCAAAGCTTGGGTGGTCTTTCTTGGCGTGGAACGCCATGGCCGCCTGTTCGACTTCGGTGCCCTCTTCCGGCATGTAAATCGGTTTGGCACGGGTCACTTCCTTGGAGAAATCCAGGGAAGTGGTAATGGTGTGCGCCTGGCCACCGGAGGAGAAACCATCCAGGGAATGGCGCCCCAGGCCACCGTCCCAGCCACCGGACTGAGCCGGGTCGAGGTTGGCCCACAAGGCATTACCGCTGGTTTTCAAGGACTGAGCCTTGGCCGCATCCAGCATGTCCAGGGGTGGGGTCGGTGGGCGTTGGCCGACCGAGGTTTCCATGCCGCCGATCCAGAACGGATAGCCCGGGTTTTTCAGGCTGCCGTCGGCATTGCGGTTGGCTTCACTGCGATCGACCAGGGCCAGGGAACCGATGGCCTGGGCGCCGCCGCTGCCGCCGTGGTGTTCGCCGTCGTCAGCCTCCTCGTCATCATCACCACCGGCCACCAGGGTTTCGCCGATTTTCGGCACCACCGCGACCTTGCCCGGCATCGGTGCCATGGCTTTGCCTGGCAACGGCACTACAGCGGGGATCGGTGTACCGGCAACGATCTCGCCATCGGGCAAGGCCCGTGCGCCAGCCGCCGGTTTACCGCTGCGCAGGGCGTAAGGTTCACTGTGATAACCGTCTTGCCCCTGTTGCGAGACTTCCAGGCGGGTGCCTTCTTCGAAGACGTCATGCACCCGCCACATGCTCCACATGCCCTGGGCGAAATGCGGGTAGAAGTGGCAGTGATAGATGGCATCGCCGGCGACGCGGTTGCGGTTGCCCGAACCACCGTTGGCGATTTCATAGGTGTAGCCAGCGCCCGGGCCGATGCCCTGTGCATCCATATAATCGGAGTTGTCGTCGTTGGGGTTGAACAGCCACTGGTGCCCGTGCAGGTGGAAAATATGCTGCTCGTGGCCGTTGTGGGTGTTGCGGAATTTGACGAAGTCGCCGATGTAGCTGTGGTTGACGTTGGACGGCTCGGACGGGTACAGCGCCATGGTCGCCTTGACCCCGATCTGATCGGCGTTCGGCACCTGACCCGGAAGAATGCCTTCCAGGCCGGCGTTGGCCGGTACGTCCACCAGCATCGCCACGTCGCCGACGGTGTGGGAGCTGAGGAAGAACTCTTCGTAGGCGCAGGACAGGCAGTCGTGCATCGGCCCGACGCCCAATCGGTTGGCCACCACCTCGGCCCCCATGCCGCCGGAGCCGTAGTTGATCATGAACGAGTCGCGGGTCGGCTCCAGCACGTGGGCCATCACCGGGTCTGCCCAATACGCGGGGAACGCCTGGGTCGCGGCGGTTTCATCCTGGAACTGCGAAGCAAAATCGCGGAACGGCTCCAGGCGATTGGGGATCGCCGGGTTGCGTTTGCCGATGGCTTCCAGCGGGTAGGTCGAAGGCGGGAAACTGCCGTCGGCATTGCTGCCCATCACGATCGCGTCGCTCTCGCTGGAAATGATTTCGTTGCCGTCGACCATATTGATGATCGGCGTGCCGGCCTTGCCTTCACGGATCCACGGCTCGCGCTGCGGGTAACGCGCCTGGTAGTCGACGATCGGGTGACCGGCCGGGGTGCGGCCGGCGCTGGCCAGGCGCATTTCTTCTTCGGTCACGGTGTTGCGATAAGTGCGGCCGCCCTTGGGCACCACCACTACCTGGCCAAACAGGCCGTTGGCAACGTTGCCCGCATCCCCTTCACCACCAAAGGTCGCGCCGCGGCTGCTGGCGGCGAACGCCCCTTCGCGCTCGGCGTACAAGGTGTAGGAACGGCTGGCACCTGGAGCAATCAAGGTATTGGCGTTGCGCCCGGTATAGGACGCGATGTCGTCAATGCTGTTGACGGCCTGCATGCCGTTGACCTGGAAGCCGACGTGACGGTCCTTGACCTGCTCGTCGACCTTGAAGTTGTCTTCGTTACCGATTTCAACTTCCTCTTCCTCACCCTCTTCTTCCTCGCCGTCCTCATGCGAACCAGGGTTGGCCTGGTACGCCAGCAGGTTCTGCAGGTTGATGGTCAGGCAATCACCCGCCGCGACGCGCAGCACCAGCGGCCGCGGACGCTTGTCGGGCCGCAGCGAGACCTTGCCCGGCACCGCCGCCCCGCCCTGGGCCAGGGACCGGTCATGGTCGTCGACCACGTCGCGGCGCAGGGCGAACATCATGCCGTTGACGTTCTGCGCGCCGAGGCGGTTGAACATCAGTGGCTGATCCAGTGCCACGACGTTGGCCACCAGATTGCGTTCGCAGCGCAGCGCCGCTTCGGCTACCCCGATGCCGAGCATCGACGCCACCAACAGCAGCAATTTGAAAAGGGACTGAGCCTGGGGTATGCCGGTCATGATCACGGGCCTCGCTGTGGGTGCTCACAGGAATAATTCTCGACAAATCCCGTGGAGCAATCCGCATGCCATAAAAATTATTGTTGTTTATCAATCAGTTAGTGTTGTCACTTGATAATCCGGGGGATATTCCCCACCCATTCCCCCTTTTACGGGTCGGGTCTTCTTGCCCCACTGTTGGGGAAACGTGCCCCACAGCTGCCGATCACAACGGTGCATCCACGGCCAGGCCCTGCAAGCGTCGGTACTGGCGCAACACGCTCGGCACATAACGCTGGGTTTCGGCGAACGGCGGGATCACCCCGCCACGGCTGAGCACCGCTTGCGGCCCGGCGTTGTAGGCCGCCACGGCGAGGCTGATATCGTTGTCGAAGAGGGTCATCAGGCGCTTGAGATAACGGGCGCCACCCTGGATGTTGGCCTTGGGGTCGTACACGTCGGTCACCCCCATTTCCCGGGCGGTGTCGGGCATCAATTGCATCAGCCCGCCGGCCCCCTTGGGTGAGATTGCGCTGGCGTTGTAGCTGGACTCGGTCTGGATCACGGCATGCAACAGCGCCGCCGGCAGATGGTTGGCCGTGGCAGCCGCCGAGACCAGCTCGGCATAGGGTTGCCGGGCAATCATCTGCGGTTGCCGGTCGCTGCTGACCTGAGCGGATTCAGGCTCATGTATCACCCGTTCATAGGTGCGACCGGGACGGTGGACGTTGGACAACACGTAGCTGCCATTGGCGTCCACGGACACGAACACATCGGCCTGTACGACGTCGGTCAGCATCAGCAGCCCGAGCAGTCCCATGGTAAGTGTTTTCATTGTTCAGCCTCCCCTGACCGCCCCCGAAAAATGGGGCTAATGCCCCAATGGCCGGTCGTACACCTGCCATACGCAAGCACTGTGCCGACTGGGCGAAGGCCCGTGATTCCGGGGGTTACGGCAGGTTGCCCGGGCGTGAGCATGGCAATTGCATACGCCAACATGGCGACCCTTCCGCCCACTGTGTGAGGTCATCATGAATCAACGTCTTTGTTGCACCCCGCGTACGCAAAGCGGGTTCACCCTGCTCGAACTGTTGGTGGTGCTGGTCGTGCTCGGGCTATTGGCCGGCATCGTCGCACCGAAGTATTTCGCCCAGTTGGGGCGTTCCGAAGTCAAGGTGGCCAAGGCGCAAATCGAAGGCCTGGGCAAGGCCCTGGACCTGTACCGGCTGGAGGTCGGCCATTACCCGTCGACCGAACAGGGCTTGCAGGCACTGGTCACCGCGCCGAGCGACGAGACCCGCTGGACCGGTCCTTATTTGCAGAAAAAACTGCCGCAGGATCCATGGGGCCGCAACTACACCTACCGCCACCCCGGCGAGAACGGCGAGTACGACCTGCTGTCCATGGGCAAGGACGGCCAACCCGGCGGCGAAGGCGAAAACGCCGAAATCACCAGCTGGCAATGACGAGGGACGAACATGCGCTTTCACCTCAAGGCCGTGGGCAAGGCTGGCGTGGTCTCGATGACAGTCGAGGCCCCCGGCCACAGCGAAGCCCGGCGCATCGTCGAAGACCAGGGCTTGCGGGTGGTGAGCCTGCACGTCGAACGGCATTGGCGGGCATTGCGCCTGCACAAGCGCGAGACGTTCAACCTGGTGCTGTTCAGCCAGGAACTGACCACCTTGCTCAATGCCGGCCTGCCGTTGATCGATGCGCTGGAAAGCCTGGCAGAAAAAGAGCATGCGCCCCAGGCCCGCAAGACCTTGAGCGAACTGGTGCGCCTGCTGTATGAAGGCAAGTCGTTCTCCCAGGCCCTCGGGCAATTGTCGGCGGTGTTCCCGCCGCTCTATGTCGCGCTGGTGCAATCGAGTGAAAAAACCGGCGCCGTGGGCGATGCCCTCGGCCGCTATGTCAGCTATCGCCAGCGCATGGACGAGGTTCGACAGAAGATCGTCAGCGCGTCGATCTACCCCCTGCTGTTGCTGGTGGTGGGCAGCGGCGTGGTGCTGTTTCTGATGGGCTACGTGGTGCCGCGTTTCAGCCTGGTGTTCGAAGGCCTGGGCTCGAACCTGCCGTGGCTGTCGCAGATCCTGATGAGCGGCGGGATGTTCCTGCACGCCCACCAGGGTGAATTCTTCGGCGCCTTGGTCGCGATCATCGTCGCCCTCGCCTTCCTCCAGCGCCAACCGGCCTTTCGCCGAGGCCTGGACCGGGTCATCGAAAAACTCCCGGCGGTCCATCAACGCATCTTCATGTACGAACTGGCGCGTTTCTACCGCTCCCTGGGTATCCTGCTGCAAGGCGGCATCCCCCTCGTCACCGCCATGGGCATGGTCCGCGGCCTGCTGACCGTCGCCTCGCGCGCGCGCCTGGACCAGGCCTGCGAACGGGTGCGCGAAGGACAATCACTGTCGGCCGCGCTGGAGCTCAACCACCTGGTGACACCGGTATCCCTGCGCCTGCTGCGCGCCGGCGAACAGTCCGGCAACCTCGGGCAGATGATGGAGCGCAGCGCCGACTTCTACGACGAAGAAATCAGCCGCTGGATCGAATGGTTCGTGCGGCTGTTCGAACCCCTGCTCATGACCTTTATCGGCCTGCTGATCGGGGTCATCGTGATTTTGATGTACATCCCGATTTTTGAATTGGCTTCGAGTATTCATTGATGGACCCAGGCACATCCGGCGGACGCCGAAACCGACGCCCACACCACACATCTCCCCTGTAAGACCTGGCTTTTCGGATCGCCGCACCGCAGCGAAAGCGGTCTGCCAGTCAACACCTCTGCCGAATGTGCCGCCGTCTTCGCCAGCAAGCCGGCTCCTACATGGGATCGGTGGCGTTCTACAACGGCTCGTCAGCTCGATCCAGCTGCTCACGCAAGAACTCGATCAACGCCCGCACCGGCCTCGACCCCTGCCGATGCTGCGGATACACCGCCGATAACGTCAGCGGCTCAGGCCGAAAATCGTCCAGCACCGGCACCAGCCTGCCATCCTTCAACGCCGCGCCGACAATGAACGTCGGCAAGTAGGTAATCCCCATCCCGGCGATCGCTGCATCCTTGAGCAACTCACCGTTGTTGACCCGCATCCGCCCGGTGACGTTGACCGCCAGCGGCTTGCCCTGCCCAACAAATCGCCACTGCACCTGACGACCATGGCCATACGGCAGGCAGTCATGGCTGTGCAAATCTTCGGGCTTGAGCGGCGTGCCGCGTTCGGCCAGGTACGCCGGGCTGGCGCAGTACACCCGCTGGATGGAGGCGATACGTCGGGCGATCAGCGTCGAGTCTTCCAGAATGCCGATGCGCAGGGCCAGGTCGTAGCCCTCGCTGAGCAGGTCCACTGGCCTGTCGCTCAAGTCGACTTCCACCGTGACGTCGCGGTAACGCTGCAAGAACAGCGGCAGCAGACAGCCCAGGTGCGCCAGTGCGAACGACAATGGCGCACTCACGCGAATGGTGCCCCGCGGCTCGGTGGTCTGGCCGGCGATACCTTGCTCGACCTGCTCCACTTCACCGAGCAGGCGCAAGGCCGACTCGTAGTAACTCTGCCCCAGGGGAGTAACGTCCAGGCGCCGGGTAGACCGGTTGAGCAAACGCACGCCCAGACGTGCTTCGAGCTGCATCAGCCGCCGGCTGACGAATTGCTTGGACAGACCCAATTGATCGGCGGCAGCAGTGAAGCTGCCCGAGTCCATGACCTGGCAAAAAATACGCATGTCTTCGAAAGGGTTCATTGTCACATCCTGGTTGACAGTCATACACTTTATAGCCGCTTTTTCCCTTTCCAGCACCCTATTAATCTGTGTCACAACGCTCGTATCGCCTGATCCGCACCCCTCTTGCCGCCGGAGTCTCCCATGTCCTTCTTGCTTGCTCACCTGCTGTCTTGGAGCACCCTGCTGCTGGTGATCGATGCCCTGCTCTGGCACCTCGCCCCGTACAAACATCGCGTCATGCGCGTGGGTGTGCGCCTGGCGGTGTTCCTGGCTTTCAGCGCGCTCATCATCAACGCCGGCGTCAGCCCGTTGCAGGCGCCGGTGTTTGCCGATGATCGCGCGGCCCAACTGGGTGCCACGGCGCTGGGGATTCTCTGGTGGCTGTACGCCGCGCGGGTGCTCACCGAAGTCATCGGCCTGGTGCTGATGCGTCGTATCGGTCACAGCGGCCGGCTGCTGCAGGATGTCATTGGTGCGCTGGTATTTCTGATCGCCATTGTGGCAGCGGCCGGCTATGTGCTGGAGTTGCCGGTGAAAGGCTTGCTGGCGACGTCCGGGGTGGTGGCGATCGTGGTCGGTCTGGCGCTGCAGAGCACGTTGAGCGATGTGTTTTCCGGCATCGTGCTCAACACCACCAAGCCCTATCAGGTGGATGACTGGATCATGATCGACGGCGTGGAAGGCAAGGTGCTGGACATCGACTGGCGCGCCACCCACCTGCTGACCAGTGCCGGCAGCACGGCAGTGGTGCCGAACTCGGTGGCGGCCAAGGCGAAGATCGTCAACCTGAGTCGTCCCAGCAACATGCATGGCGTGTCGATCAGCATTCGGGTGCCCAACCACATTCGTCCACGTCGGGTGCTCGATGCGCTTGATCGCACGCTGCAGGGCAGCAGCAGTCTGCTGCTCAACCCGGCCCCGAAAGCGGTGCTCAAGGAAGCCGGCGACAGCATGTCCGAATACGTGGCCAGCGGCTTTATCACCGAGCTGGGCAAAAAAAGCGAAGTGCGCAATCAACTGTTTGACCTGGCCCATCGGCACCTGGAAGCGGCGGGTATTTCCCGGCAGCTCGATGGCGTGATCGAGCCCTCGACCCGCGCCCGGGCATTGCTCGATGAAGTGAAAGTCTTCCGTTCCCTGAGCGAAGAGGAACGCGATCAAATGGCTCAGTGCATGGTTGCACAGCAATACGCGGCCGGTCAGGTGGTGCTGGAACTGGGTGAAGTGCCGGACAGTCTGATGGTCATCGCCACGGGCGTGGTCAGCGCGACCGTGCCTGATGGCAGCGGGCACGTTGAAGCTGGCCGCATGGGGCCGAGCGAGGTGATGGGCGAACAGAGCATTCTTGCCGATACGCCGTCACAGGCGACGTTCACTACGTTGACCTCGTGCATCATTTACCGGATCGATAAATCCCTGGCCCGCAGCTGCATGGAACAGCGCGCCGAGGTGGGTCGGGCGTTGAACAAGTTGCAGGCGGTGCGGCAGCAGAACAGCCGGTTGGCATTGTTGGCCAAGCCGGTGCCGATCAAGAAAGGCGGTTTTCTGGGGTGGTTGCACAAGCGTTGAATGGCGGGTGCACACATTCACCCTGTAGGAGCTGGCTTGCCAGCGAAGGCGGTGTGTCAGTTAATACATGTGTCGACTGACCCACCGCTTTCGCTGGCAAGCCAGCTCCTACAGGGTGTGCGTTGACTTCTTATTTGGAGGTCAGCACCGAATAGCTGTTCATCAAGTTGCGGTAGTTGGGAATGCGCGGCGACAGCAAGTTCGCCAGGCCTTCCATGTCGTTGCGCCAGTCGCCCTGCAGCTCACACGCCACCGAGAACCAGTTCACCAGCTGTGCACCGGCTGCCGCCATGCGCGCCCAGGCTGCCTGTTGCACGGTTTCGTTGAAGGTGCCGGATGCGTCGGTCACCACGAACACTTCAAAACCTTCAGCCAATGCCGACAGGGTCGGGAAGGTCACGCACACATCGGTCACCACACCGGCGATGATCAGTTGCTTGCGGCCAGTGGCTTTCACGGCGTTGACGAAATCTTCATTGTCCCAGGCATTGATCTGGCCTGGACGCGGAATGTACGGCGCGTCCGGGAACTGCTCTTTCAACTCAGGCACGATCGGGCCGTTCGGGCCGTTTTCGAAGCTGGTGGTCAGGATGGTCGGCAGCTTGAAGAATTTGGCCACGTCGCCCAGGGCCAGCACGTTGTTCTTGAATTCATTCGGCGAAAAATCCTGGACCAACGAAATCAGGCCGGTCTGGTGGTCGACCAACAGCACAACGGCGTCGTCTTTGTTCAGGCGTTTGTAGGGAACGTTGCTCATGGAAAACTCCTCGGTGGATGGTTGTCGCTTGGAACGCCGGTCCAGCGGGCCGGCGTTTTTGGGATGGGTCAGAAGGCAAAACACGAGCAGCCAAAGGCGCCCCAGAAACCGGCGAAATCGCTGACCGGCGCGTTGGACAACCGCGCCCGTTCATGGCTGTGGGAGTGCACCGCGCACGGCCCGCTGCAATGGTGAACCTGCGCCTGCATCGGCGAAGTCGGGCGCCAGTGGCCCGGCACCTTGACCACCGGCGACCAGTCCGGCAGCACCGGCACGCTGACGGGCCCCAGTTTTTCGAAATCACCGGCGGCGTACACCACCTTGCCGCCGACCACGGTCAACACCGATTCGATCCACTTGATCGCTTCTTCGTCGACACTGAAAAAGTCCGCGCTCAGGGCCGCCAGGTCAGCCAGTTGGCCGACCTTGATCATGCCTTTTTTTCCCTGTTCGGAAGAAAACCAGGCGCTGCCATGGGTGAACAACTCCAGCGCGGTCTGGCGGGAAAGTCCTTCGCTGTGCAGTTCCAGGCCGCCGACGGTGCGACCGCTGACCATCCAGTACAACGAGGTCCAGGGGTTGTAGCTGGACACCCGCGTGGCGTCGGTGCCAGCGCCGACCGGCACCCCTTCGGCCAGCATGCGCTTGATCGGCGGCGTGGCTTCGGCGGCCTTGGCGCCGTAACGCTCGACGAAATATTCGCCTTGGAACGCCATGCGATCCTGGATCGCAATCCCGCCGCCCAGCGCCCTCACCCGCTCGATGTTCTGCGGGGTGATGGTTTCGGCGTGGTCGAAAAACCAGGGCAAACCATTGAACGGAATATCGCGATTGACCTTCTCGAACACGTCGAGCATGCGGCTGATGGATTCGTCGTAGGTGGCGTGCAGGCGGAATGGCCAGCGCTGCTCGACCAGATGGCGAACCACCGGTTCCAGTTCGTCTTCCATGGTCTGTGGCAGGTCCGGGCGCGGCTCGAGGAAATCTTCGAAATCCGCCGCCGAGAACACCAGCATTTCCCCGGCGCCGTTGTGGCGCAGGTAATCGTCACCCTGGTGCAAGGTGACGCTGCTGGTCCAGTTCTTGAAGTCGGTCAGCTCTTCCTTGGGCTTCTGGGTGAACAGGTTGTAGGCGATGCGAATGGTCAGTAGCTGGTCCTTGGCCAGCTGTTCGATCACCTGGTAATCGTCCGGATAGTTCTGGAAACCACCGCCGGCATCGATGGCGCTGGTCAGGCCCAGACGGTTGAGTTCGCGCATGAACTGGCGGGTCGAGTTGACCTGATATTCCAGCGGCAGCTTCGGCCCCTTGGCCAGGGTCGAGTACAGAATCATCGCGTTGGGCCGCGCCACCAGCATGCCCGTCGGCTCGCCGTTGGCATCGCGCACAATCTCGCCGCCCGGCGGGTTCGGCGTATTGCGGGTGTAACCGGCCACGCGCAACGCTGCGCGATTGAGCAAGGCGCGGTCGTACAAATGCAGCACAAACACCGGCGTGTCGGGCGCCGCCTGGTTGAGCTCTTCCAGGGTCGGCATGCGTTTTTCGGCGAACTGGAATTCGTTCCAGCCACCCACCACCCGCACCCACTGCGGCGTCGGCGTACGGTCGGCCTGATCCTTGAGCATGCGCAGCGCATCGACCACCGACGGCACGCCTTCCCAGCGCAATTCGAGGTTGTAGTTCAAGCCGCCGCGGATCAGGTGCAGGTGGGAGTCGTTGAGGCCAGGGATAATGCAGCGACTCTTGAGGTCGATGACCTGGGTGCCCGAACCGCGCAGGGCCATGGCTTCGGCGTCGGTGCCGACCACGACGAAGCGGCCGTCGCTGATGGCCACGGCGCTGGCACGCGGATTTTCCCGGTCAACGGTATGAAACTGGCCATTGAATAAAATCAGATCGGCGCTCATCGCGTTTCCTTAGGCTGAGTGGAAGAGGAAAGCCAAGGCGCAAACAGACGCGTCGCCATCGGCATGAACAGGTACACCACCGACACCACAATGGTCAGGGTGATCAGGAACGTCGCGACCACGTAGTGCGAGAGGAACGCGTTGAGCTGCAACAGCGGTCCCCAGATCAGCGGCACCAGCAGGGTGTGCGGCAGTATCACCAGCAGCGTCACCACTGCCTGCTTCCAGCGTGGCGGCGGCGAACCCGCATCGGCCTGGGGGGCGAACCAGAATTCATTGACCGGGTTGACCTCGGTCTGGTCACCGTCCGCCAGCATCGGCGTGGCTTGCTCGACCAGCGTCTGGCGTTGCGACGAATCGAGCCAGCGTTGCATCGCCTCGGTGGAGCAGAAACGCAGCACGCAGGTGTACAGGTCGAGACCGGCGTTCTTGCCGCGCATCACATCCACCCCCAGGTGCCCTTCCTGCTGGCCGGCAATGCTGACGATGTTGCGCAACCAGGCTTCGTAAGGCACCTCGAACCCGGCCTTGATCCGGTGTTTGATGACCAGGGTCACGACTTCTTCGAAACGATTGACTTCAGGCATGACGCGAGGCTCCGCAGAGACGAACATTGAACGCCAGCCGGCCCGGAGATAAGGATGCTGGTGAAACAAATCAGAAACTACCGGCGTCGATGCGCCGGGACCGGGTTTGATAGTGCCGGGGTGGAGGCGGGGAAAATTGGATGTACGTGCTCTTTTTCAGGTCGGAATGTTCAGCGGCTCAGACATGAACTGACCGATGCGCGATCGTAACCACTTCTCCGCCGGATCATTGTCATGCACCCCGCTCCATGCCATGGAAAGCTGCGCCGCCTCGATCGAAAACGGCGGATCTTCCGCGCGCAAGGCACAACCCTCGACCAACGCGCACGCGGCATAATCGGGAACCGTCGCAATCATCTCCGTCCCGGCCAGCAACGCCCGCAACCCACTGAATTGCGGGACCCCAAGCACCACCCGTCGACACCGTCCGATCTTGGCCAGGTCCAGATCAATGTTGCCACTCAGATCACCGGAGAACGACACCATCGCATGGGGCCGTTCACAGTACTGGTCAAGCGTCAGCGTCCCCGGCCGCTTGTCCCCGCGCAGCACCTTGCAGGGGATATCCCGCAACTTCTTGCACTTGGCATTCGCCGGCAACTCCGTGGTGTAACTCACCCCTACGGATATTTCTCCCGAGGCCAGCAACGCCGGCATCAGCAGATAATTGGCGCGACGCACCACCACCACGATCCCCGGCGCCTCTTCCTGCAGCTGGCGCAGCAACGGCGCAAACAACCCAAACTCGGCATCGTCAGACAGTCCGATGCGAAACACATCGCGGCTCGTCGCCGGATCAAATTCTTTCGCCCGGCTGACCGCCCCGGAAATGACATCCATCGCCGGCTGCAACTCTTTGAGAATCGCCAGCGCGCGCGCCGTCGGTTCCATCCCGCGACCGTTGCGCAGCAACAACGGATCGTCGAACAAATTGCGCAATCGTCCCAGCGCCGCACTCACCGCCGGTTGGCCCATGAACAGCTTTTCCGCTACACGGGTCAGGTTCTTTTCGAACATCAGGGCCTCGAAAATCACCAGCAGGTTCATGTCGACGCGGCGCAGATCGTTACGGTTCATAAGTATGGCTCATAGGTATGGTTCCGTTGTGTGTTCAGCCAGGCACGGGGGCGAAGAGTGTGTCTGACTTTGCTCAAGACTGCCTGCCACGAACGAAGAATTAACAACGTTTAACTCGCCTGCCAGAGCGCCCCGGAACAAGAATGACTCTCACCGACACGGACACCTGCCATGGCTCAATTTCAGCAAAGCGCCGCTCGCGCGCCCGTCACTGAAACCAAGAAAAACACCGGCGGCCTCACCCCGTGGCGCGAAAGCCTGGTCAAGCAACTGATCCTCGACCGCCTCGGTGAGCCGCTGGAAGTGACCGAACTGGCCCAGGCCTGCGCGCTCTCGCGCAGTCATTTCTCCCGCGCGTTCAAGTGCAGTACCGGCCTCTCGCCCCAGGACTGGATTCGGCACCAGCGCATTGCGCGGGCCAAACAACTGATACGCACCACTGACTTGACGCTCACGCAGATAAGCCTGGAATGTGGCTTCTGCGACCAGGCGCATTTCTGCCATAACTTCACCCGTAGCGAGGGCATCAATCCGTTTGCCTGGCGCTGTCAGACCTTGCGTGCCCTCCCCCGCACCAACCTGTAGGAGCTGGCTTGCCAGCGAAGGCGGCTTCGAGTCCTGCAGCGCCCTTGAAGACGCCTTCGCCGGCAAGCCGGGCTCCTACAGGGTTTGGCGCTGCTCACAATTTGTCGGTACGCAGGTGATCCTGTAGGAGCTGGCTTGTCGGATCGCCGCACCGCAGCGAAGGCAGCCTCAAGTCCTGCGGTGGTCATGAAGACGCCTTCGCCGGCAAGCCGGCTCCTACAGGGTTTGGCGTTGCCCACAATTTGTCGGTACGCAGGTGGTTCGCGTCGCGATACAGTGGCTCATGAGCTACGCCAGACGCGCCACGGGATCTTTGGCACACTCTTGACGCATCAGCCCCGATAGGAGAGTTTTGGGCGCAGACCTGAAGCAGTAAGAGTTAATCGTTGTGAATTTCCGCGGAGTGCCCCGTTGACCCTTTCCCCTGAACAGGCCATCCATTTTGGCCCCTACCGGATCTACCCTGGCCAGCGCCTGGTGATGGAGGCCGACCAGCCATTGCGCCTGGGCCGACGCGCCCTGGACATTCTGTTGATCCTGCTGGAACACGCCGGGAATGTGGTCAGCAAACAAGCGCTGATCGCCCGGGTCTGGCCAAAAAGCATCGTGGAAGACATCAACCTGCGTGTGCACATGGCGGCGTTGCGCAAAGCCCTCGGCGATGGTCAGGCCGGCCAGCGCTACATCGTCACTGTCGCCCAGCGTGGCTACAGTTTTGTAGCGCCCTATTCACTGGAGCAGGTCGCGCCCCCTCCCGGCAACGACGCCCCCCCACCGAGCGGCCACAACCTGCCCGTGCGCCGCACCCGCCCGATCGGGCGCCAGTCATTGGTCGACAGTCTGGTGGTGCAACTGGCGCGCCAGCGCTTCATTACCCTGGTCGGCCCCGGCGGCATCGGCAAGACCACCGTGGCGTTGCGCGTCGCCGAACAACTGATCGGGCGCTACCGGGACGGCATTCGCCTGCTGGACCTGGCACCGATCAACGACCCGTCGGTGATCATCCACCACCTGGCGACATTGCTTGACCTGTCCCTGCACGATGCCGAACCCACGAGCGGCCTCGCGGCGTGCCTGCGCGAGCGGCAGATGCTGCTGGTGATCGATAACTGTGAACACCTGATCGACGCCGTCGCGCTACTGAGCGAAAGCATCCTTCGCGGCGCACCCCAGGTGCATATCCTGGCCACCAGCCGCGAGAGCCTGCGGGCCGAAGGCGAATACGTCCAGCGCCTGGACTCGCTGGACTGCCCTCCCCCCATTGCCGACCGCGCCCAGGCCCTGGGCTTTTCTGCGTTGCAATTGTTCGTCGAGCGGGCGATGGCCAGCCATGACAGCTTCGAACTGACCGATGACGAGTTGCCCCTGGCGATTGAAATCTGCCGTCGTCTGGACGGCATTCCGCTGGCCATCGAACTGGCGGCGGCGCAGGTCGGCAGCCAGGGCCTGGGCGGTCTGCTGGAGCAACTGCAAGGCAGTTTTCGCCTGCTCACCCAACGTGGTCATTCGACGCCGGGGCGCCATCAAACCCTTCGCGCCACGCTGGACTGGAGCTTCGAACTGCTCAGCCCGTGCGAGCAGACCTGCCTGCGCCGACTGGGGATGTTCCGGGGTGGCTTCACCCTGGCGTCGGCGGCGGCGGTAATTGTCGGCGAACACATCGAACCCCGCGAGGTGTTTGGCTCGATCACGCAACTGGTGGCCAAATCGCTGCTCAACGTGGAAGTGGGCGACGAAGAAGTGTTTTACCGTCTGCTCGACACCACACGCAGCTATGCCCTGGAGAAACTCGACCAGGCCGCCGATGTGCAGGGCACCCGGGAACGCCATGCCGAACACTGTCTGACGCTGATGCGTCAGGCCCGGCACGACTGGGAGCTGATCACGACCAGGCTATGGATCGAGCGCTATGCCCGCAGCCTGGAAGACATTCGCTCGGCCCTCGACTGGGGCCTGACTGCCCAAGGACCGCAGACCTTGGCGATCCATCTGGCCGCGACGTCTACGCCGCTGTGGCAGGAACTGTCGCTGCTCAAGGAACACGGGGCCTATGTGCGCAAGGCTCTGGCTTTGCTCGACGCAGCGCCCGAGCCCTGCGCGCAATTGAAAATGACCCTCAAGCTGGCCCTTGGCAGTTCGTGCTACCACACCCAGGGCGGTACGGCGGAAACGGTCGAAGCCTTCGTCGACGCACGGGCGCTGGCCAAATCGTGCAACAACCTGGACGGTCAACTGCGAGCGGTGTCCGGGCACATGGCGGTCAACCTCGGTTGCGCCAACTATCAAACGGCGCTGGAGCAGAGCCGACAATTCGACCGACTGGGGTTGCAGGGCGATGCGCTGTTGTCCCTCAGCGCGCAGCGCTTGCGGGTGCTGGCCCTGCACTTCGCCGGCGATCAGCCAGCGGCACGGGTGAATGCCGAACAGGTCCTGCAGCGCATGGCCCAGAGCGGGCACCTCAATCGCTTCACCCATGGTTTTGGCGTGCAGTACGACCAGAGCGTTGCCGCCCTGACCATCCTGGCGCGCATTCTCTGGCTGCAGGGTCAACCGGAACAGGCTTGGCGCACCGCCCGCCAGGCGCTGGATATCGCGATCCAGATCGACCACGGCACGTCCATCTGCTACACCCTGGCGCTGGCCGGCTGCCCGATCGCCCACTACAACGGCGACACCCGAACCGCCCGCGAGCTGTTGCGCCTGCTGCTGGAACAAGCCCAGAAACATTCGGTGCTGCTGTTCTACACCTGGGCTCGCCACTATGCGCAGGTGATCGACCAAGCCGAAGCGCGGCCGCTGCCACAACCGGGCAGCGGGTTGATCAAGGACATCATGGTCACGCTGGACAGCGGTTTCGTCGATGACGCTTTGCTGCATCGGGCCGATACCGGCGCCGCAGGCTGGAGCACGGCGGAGATTCTGCGGGCCAGGGCGCAAGTACTGCCAAGCGAAGACTGCCCGTTGAAAACCGCAGCGGCCGAGGCGGTATTGATCAGGGCGCTCAACGTGGCAAAAACCCAGGGCGCCCTGGCCTGGGAACTGCGCAGCGCCACGGCGCTGGCACAGTTGTGGCTGCTTCAGGGCCGTTACGGTGAAGCCCATGAGCTGCTGGCCCCGATCTACCAACGCTTCACCGAAGGCTTTACCACACCGGACCTGACGACAGCCCGTCGCTTACTCGACCGCCTGCAGCGCCAGCTGGCCGCTTGAAGTCCAGCGCACCCGGCTGATGTAGCGGCGTAGGGCATTTCGAAGGCACGCATGTCCCCCTCCTGTTGTAATGCCGTTCAGTTAAGCGCAATGCGCTTCCCTGTAGGAGCGAGCTTGCTCGCGATGGTCGTTAACGATAACGCGTGTTTACTGGCTAAACGCGGTGCTCTTGAGTCCATCGCGAGCAAGCTCGCTCCTACAGTTAAGCGCATCGCGCTTAACTGAACAGCGTTACCCTCGTGCTGGAGTTTTTCCAGGGCGTAGCTGCGAGTGGTGTTGAGGAAACGGTAACGAGTCACGCCGCTGCCCTGCTCCAGCGAGAGCAAGGATTTGAGCGCCAGGCGTTCGATCACTTCGACCAGGCGGCCAGGCAGCAGTTGCGCGCAACCGATCACGCCGATTGCCGCTTCCAGAGTAAAGGCCCTCTTGAACACTGCCAGGCGCTGCAATACGGTTTGCTCCAGCGGACTCAGTTGTTCATAGCTCCAGTCCAGCGCCGCTTTCAGGGTTTGATGCCGTGGCACCGCAGTGCGCCGACCCTGGGTCAGCAGCTGACAACAATTGTCTAGCTGGGCTTGCAGACCGACCATCGCCAATGCGTCGATTTGCGCTGCCGCCAGTTCGATGGCCAGGGGCAAACCATCGAGCCGCCGACAGATTTCCCCCACGGCCTGGAGGTCCTGTTCGCGTAGGGTAAAGCCTTGCTGACGGGCACGGGCACGGCTGACGAACAACTGCACCGCCGAGTAGCCCATGACCTCGGTCACGCTGTGCAACGCCAAAACCGGCGGCACCGCCAGTGGCGGCAAATGCTGCACCGTTTCCCCCTGCGCCTTCAGCGGTTCGCGACTGGTCACCAGGATCGACAACCGGGGCGCTGCCATCAGCAGGTCCTCGACCAAAGTCCGGCAGGGTTCGAGCAGGTGTTCGCAGTTATCGAGCAGCAGCAACGTATGCCGTTGCGCCAACACATCAAGGCGGGTGCCAATGTCCAGTTCGAGCGCACGGGTCAGATGATCGACCAGTAGCGCCGGGTCATCGATCGTCGCCAGGTCGATCAGCCAGACGCCATCCTGGTAGTGCTGCAACAACAACTCGGCCACGCGCAATGCCACGGTGGTCTTGCCAATGCCGGCGGGACCGACCAGGGTCATCAGCCGGCGAACTGGCAGCTGCCGCACCAGGCTGCCGACGATCGAGTCGCGACCCGTCACCGGCGAGAGCCGCGCAGGCAGGTTGTGCCGGGTTTTCTGCAGCGTCTGGAGCGAGACCGGCGCACCGTCCGGTTCGTGCTGCACTGGCGCGATGAAGCTATAGCCGCGCTGCGGAATATTGACGATATAGCACTGTCCGTCCTGGCCGTCGGCCAACGCCCGGCGCAACGCGGCAATGTGCACCCGCAGGTTGATGTCCTCGACCACCGACGTCGGCCAGACCCGCGCGATCAGCTCGTCCTTGCTGACCACTGTGCCGGCACGCTCCACCAGCACCTGCAAAATATCCAGGGCCCGTCCGCCCATGCGCAGCGGCCGATCACCCTGCAGGACCAGTCGCTGGCGCAGGTGGAACACATAGGGGCCGAATCGCAGCAGCGCTTCGCTGTTCAAATCCGTGAGGCTGTTCATGCACGTTCTCGTGCTGAAACCTGGCCGGCGCACAGTGCAGCAACGCTCCATCGCACGCGCCATCCAGGCTCCCGCATCTCCATCGCAAAGGGTTCAGCGCTATCTTGGCAGGCCTCGGTGACGGTACAACCACCTCGGTGGGAGCGTCGCGGCCATCAGGGGGCGCATAACGGACAAGAGCGCTCTAGCTGAACTGTTCGCGGTACTGGGTCGGGGTCAGGCCGAGCTTTTCACTGAACAGGAAACGCATGTGCCGCACGCTGCCGAAGCCACTTTTGAAGGCTACGGTCTTGAGTGGCAGGTCGCTGGTTTCCAGCAGGTTCCTCGCGCAATCGATTCGCGCACTCTGCAAAAACTCCATGGGCGTCATGTTCACTTCCCGGGCAAAAACCCTGGCAAAATGGCGTGGGCTCATAGCTACCAAGCCGGCCATGCGCTCAATGCTGAAGGCCTCATCAAGATGCTCGAGCATATAGTTCTGCACGCGGGTCACTGGCGTTTCCTGGGGCGCGACGGCGGCCGTCAACGGACTGAATTGCGCCTGTCCGCCCTGGCGTTTCATCACCACCAGCAACACCTTGGCCACGTCCTGGGCGACTTTCTTGCCATGGTCTTCGGCGACCACCGCCAGGGCCAGGTCGATGCCGGCAGTGACACCGCCGGACGTGATGAGGTTGCGGTCCAGCACGTAGATCTGGTCGGTCTCTACCCTTGCCTTGGGAAAACCCTTGATCAGCCGTTCGGTGTAGTGCCAGTGGGTGGTGACGCGGTAGCCGTCGAGCAGCCCGGCATGGCCCAGCACGAAGGCGCCGGTGCAGATCGAACCATAACGGCCTGCGCGGCTGACAGCGCCGTGCAGCCAGCCAAGCAATGGCGGATGTTTTTCGTTATAGGCACCGGGGCCACCGGGTACCAGTAACAAGTCATAGGCCCCGCTGGCCTGATCGATGTGCCGGTCGGCCTGGACGCTGACGCCGTTGGAGGCCCGCAGCGCGCCGTGCTCGGTGCCGATGGTCGACAGCTCATAGCGCTCCGTCGGCGGCAGATAACGGTTGGCGATGGAAAACACCTCCATGGGCCCGGCCATGTCGAGCAGGAGGAAGTCGGGGAACAGCACCATTGCCACGGTTTTCATGGGTCAAAAATCACTGAGGTCAAAAAAAGAAATTGGCAAGGTACATGACCCTGTGGGAGCGAGCCTGCTCGCGAAAGCGGTCTGACAGTCACCATCATTGTTGAATGTGAATCTGCTTTCGCGAGCAGGCTCGCTCCCACAAGGTATGCACATGGCATTAAGAAATGCATTGGATAAGGATACCCGATTGCCCATCTATTACTGTCAACCTGAACAAGACAGTATTTCAATTTTCAGCCACTTATTGCATCCGCCAGTAACCATTAACCTTCTCCTCACTCGGACGAATCAGCGTCCCCACAGGAGAACTTCATCATGCTGACCCTTCGCAAGGCTTCTGATCGCGGCACCGCCAATCACGGTTGGTTGAAGTCCTTTCATACCTTTTCCTTCGCCAGCTACCGCAACCCGAAAGAACAGGGATTTTCCGACCTGCTGGTGATCAACGATGACCGCGTGGCGGCAGGCAAAGGCTTTGGCCAGCACCCGCACCGTGACATGGAAATTTTCTCCTACGTGCTCGAAGGCGCCCTGGAACACAAGGACACCCTGGGCACCGGGTCGGTGATCCGCCCCGGCGATGTGCAACTGATGAGCGCCGGTAGTGGCGTCGCCCACAGCGAGTACAACCACTCGGCGACACGGCCGGTGCATTTCCTGCAAATCTGGATCGTGCCGGAACTGAGCGGCGCCAAACCGCGTTATCAGCAGGAGCATTTCAGCACGCAGAAGAAGCGCGGGCGTCTGCAGCTGATCATCTCCCCTGAAGGGACCCATGGTTCGCTGAAAGTGCGCCAGGATGCGCGGGTGTATGCCGGCCTGATCGACGGCAAGGAAAGCGCCAGCCTGGAGCTGGGTGCGAATCGCTATGCCTACGTGCACGTGGCCCGTGGCAGCGTCGAACTCAACGGCGTGCCGTTGCAGGAAGGCGATGGGGTGCGGGTTCGCGATGAACAGCTGTTGACCTTGAGCAAGGGTGTGGATGCCGAGGTGTTGGTGTTCGACCTGCGCCCGCAAGAACTGCCGCAAATGCCATGAGATCAAAAGATCGCAGCCTCGCTCCGCTCGAGAGCGCCCGCAGGGAACGCCAATCCCCGGTAGGCGCTTTCGAGCGGAGCGAGGCTGCGCTCTTTTAAACGTTACTCACCCGTCCCCGCAAACACCGCGACAATTTCATCGATGACCACACGCACCCTGGCTGTATGCCGCAAGTCGGCGTGGGTCACCAGCCACACGTCATAAGGCACCGGTCGCGTGCGCTCCGGCCATAGCCTGACCAGCCCGTCCCTCTCTCCCATGTACACCGGAATTTCCCCCAGCCCGATCCCCGCGGCAATCGATCGGCGCACCAGCAGGCTGGAGCTCAGGCTCGATACGATCCGCCCGCGGCCCGGCGGCTCCGAGACCAGGGTCATGTCCTTGTTGCCCTGCAGGTACGGCTGATAAACCACCAGATCATGGCCCTCGAAGGCCGAACCCGGCTCCGGCACGCCGCGGGCGTCCACATACGCTTGAGACGCAAACAGGCCCACCGGCCAGCGCGCGATGCGCCGGGCGATCAGGTCCGGATTGTCCGGCCGGGAATTGCGCACCGCGATGTCTGCTTCGCGTTTGGACAGACTGAGAATCTGCGTTGAGGCGTCCAGCTGCACCCGCACGTCAGGGTGCTGCCGATGCAAGCGGGCAATGGCCGGAATCAGGAAATCGATGGCCAGGGAATCGGTGGTACTGACCCGAACGATACCCGTCAGCCGATCGTCGAGGCCTTGAATGCGGCGCTGCAGCTCCAGCGCTGAATGCTCCATCTTTTCCACGGCTTTCAATGCCGCCTCGCCGACGGCGGTCAGCGCATAACCCTCCGAGGTGCGCAGGAACAATGTCGCATTCAAGGACTTTTCCAGCGCGGTGATCCGGCGGCCGACGGTTGCCTGGTCCACATTCAGCACCCGTGCGGCGCCCCTGAGCGTGGACTCACGGCAAACCGCGAGAAATACCCGTGCGTCATCCCAATTCATAGCGTCTTCCGATGCTGTGTATTTGCATCAGCATAACGCAAAATCGCTGCATTATTGCATCATGGAATCTCGATATGCTGAACACCTGAGAACACTCCCGGGACACCGCTCATGCACAGCACATCGACCACCCCACGCAGCGCGACCTGGCTGCCGATCTTCGCTGGCCTCTGCGCCAGCCTGGTCAGCATCGGCCTGGCGCGGTTTGCCTACACGCCATTGATTCCATCCCTGATCCAGGCCCACTGGTTTTCCGCCAATGACGTGGTCTACCTCGGCGCGGCCAATCTGGTGGGCTACCTGATCGGTGCCTTGATCGGCCATCCGCTGGCCCGTCGCACCTCCAACAAAACCGCCCTGCGCCTGATGATGCTGGCGGTGACGCTGGCGTTTTTCGCCTGTGGCTTTCCGTTGTCGCTGAGTTGGTTCTTCGGGTGGCGCCTGCTGTCCGGCGTGGCCGGCGGCGCAATCATGGTGCTGGTGGCCGCCACGGTATTGCCCCAAGTACCGGCGTCTCGCAAAGGACTGGCCAGCGGTGCGATTTTTCTGGGCATAGGCTTGGGCATTGCCGGATCGGGGACCCTCGTTCCGCCGCTGCTGAGCCTTGGCTTGCAGAACACCTGGTTCGGCCTTGGCGTGCTGGCATTGGTGCTGACTGCCGCGAGCTGGTTCGGCTGGCCGGCCGCCGTCCATCATGCGACGACTGTGCAGGACAACAATGCGAGTCCAGCGACCCCACCTGGCGTCTATCTGTTGTTTGCCCAATATGCCTTCATGGCGGCGGGCCTGGTGCCGGCAATGGTGTTCCTGGTGGATTACGTGGCCCGCGGGCTCGGTGCCGGCCCCCACATCGGCGCGCTGATTTGGGTGATGTACGGCCTTGGCGCGATCATCGGGCCGGTGAGCTATGGTTTTCTCGCCGATCAATTGGGCGCACGCTTGAGCATTCGGCTGGTGCTGGTGGTGCAGGCCATGGCTGTTGGCGCGCTGTCAGTCTCCAGTTCTTTCACCGCGCTGGCGCTGCTGGCGGTGATTCTGGGTTCATTCCCGCCGGGCATCGTCCCGCTGGCGCTGGCCCGGGTGCATGAACTGATCCCGAACCCTCATCAGCAGCAGATCGCCTGGAGCCGCGCCACGGTTTCGTTCGCCACGTTCCAGGCGATCGCAGGGTTTGCCTATTCGGCGTTGTTCAACGCCAGTGGCGGGCAGCATGCCGTGCTGTTTGTGATTGCGGCGGGGGCGATTGTAGTGGCGCTGTTGTTGGAATTGGGTATGCGGCTGCTGTACCGGCCAGCGACTGGAGCCCTGTGCCGATCACAACCCGCCTGAGCAAGCCCGATCCCACATTTTTGATCGGTGTAACGAACTGAATGATTTTTACATTCAAGTGATCCCATCTACAGATCACCTTCCAGACAGGTAGACGACATGACTTTGCCCCAAACCATGACCCAGATCGAGATCACCCAACCCGGCGGCCCCGAGGTCCTGCAACCACGCCAGGTACCCGTTCCCACCGTAGCGGCTGGCGAAATACTGATCCGCGTCCACGCCGCCGGCGTCAACCGCCCCGACGTGATCCAGCGCGCCGGCAAGTACCCGATGAAGCCCGGCATGAGCCCGATCCCCGGGCTGGAAGTGGCCGGTGAAGTCGTGGCGATCGGCCAGGGCGTCACTGAATTCATCCTCGGCGATAGCGTATGTGCGCTGACCAATGGCGGCGGCTATGCGCAATATTGCGTCGCTCCGGCCAGTCAGGCGCTGCCGATTCCCGATGGCATGGACTGGGTGCAAGCCGCGGCGGTCCCGGAAACCTTCTTCACCGTGTGGGCCAACCTGTTCGACATCGGTGGCGCCAGCCAGGGCCAGCGCGCATTGATCCATGGCGGTACCAGCGGCATCGGCACCACCGCGCTGATGTTGTGTCGAGAGTTCGGAATCAAGGCCTTCGCCACCGCGGGCAGTGAAGACAAGTGTGCGGCGATTCGCAAGCTGGGGGCCGAGGCGATCAACTATCGCGAGCAGGATTTCGTCCAGGTCATCCAGGAGAAAACCGCCGGCAAAGGCGTCAATGTGATCCTCGACATCATGGGCGGCTCGTACCTGAACCCGAATCTCGCGGCGCTGGGCATGGACGGTCGACTGGTGATGCTGGGTTTTCTCGGCGGCGCCCAAGCCAAAGAGGTCGACCTGATGGCGATCCTGGGCAAGCGCGCGACGATCACCGGTTCCCTGATGCGCGCGCGCACCCGCGAAGAAAAAGCCTCGATTGCCGAGCAGTTGCGCGAGTACGTCTGGCCCGTCCTCGCCGCCGGGCGTTGCCTGCCGATGATCGACAAGGTTTTTCCGCTGGACCAGGCCGCGCATGCCCATGCGCGGATGGAAGCGGGCGAGCACATTGGCAAGATTGTGTTGCAGGTGGATTGAGCCCGATCCTGAAACTACCCAGAACCCTGCAGGACGAGCCTGCTCGCGAAAAACGCAGGAACGACGCAGGAACGACGCAGGCTATCTGATGGGGTGAACAACGCCATCGTGTAGGAGCCGGCTTGCCGGCGAAGGCGGTGGCACATTCAGTAAATGTGTTGGCTGACAGACCGCTTTCGCCGGCAAGCCGGCTCCTACAGGGTTCGGGTGAACGGCTGTCGAAATTTTTCCCGCCCTGCGCACGCTTCTGTTAAAACCCGAACTTCGGTTTTTTTACCGGGGACCGCCCGATGCCCGCTTCCCTCCTCGCTCGTCTACGCCGACGCTGGCTGCCGCTGCTGTGCATGGCCGCACTGCTCGTCGGCCTGCCCGTGGGTTGCGCGGTGCTGGAGCATAAGGAGCGGGAGCTGTTGTTCCGCATCGAACCGGGGACTGCCAGTTGGTACAGCGGTTTGCCGAGCAGCGTCCAGGAGTTCGAGCTGCAGCCGAAAAGCTTCAAGGCCGGGCAAAGTATTCATGGCTGGTGGTGGCCGGCGGAACGGGCGAATGCGCCGGCGATCCTCTATCTGCATGGCGTACGCTGGAACCTCACCGGGCAGCTGTTTCGCATCCAGCAACTGCAGGCACTGGGCTATTCGGTGCTGGCCATCGACTACCGCGGTTTCGGTCAGAGTCACGGCGACCTGCCGTCGGAAACCACGGTGTACGAAGATGCACGGGTTGCCTGGGAACGCTTCACGTTGCTGCAACCGGACGCGAACAAACGGCTGATCTACGGTCATTCGCTCGGCGGCGCCGTGGCCATCGACCTGGCGGCCGAGTTGGGCCAGACAGCCGCAAAAGCGCAGACCCCGGTGCCGGCTCGCGGGCTGGTCATCGAGTCTACGTTCACTTCTCTGGCCGATGTCGCCACGGCGATGGCCAACACGTCCCTGCCGGTGCGCTGGCTGCTGTCGCAGAAATTCGATTCCATCGACAAGATCGCCGGGATCAACATGCCGTTGCTGGTGGTCCACGGGCTGGACGACCGCTACGTGCCGCCGCGCTTCAGCGAGCAATTATTCAATGCGGCCGTAGAGCCCAAGCGCCTGTTGCTGGTGCCCGGCGCATCGCACAACAACAGCATGAGCCGGGGTGGGCAAACCTACCGCAAGGCACTGGATAACTTGATGCAGTCGACACCGCCGGCCCAGGTCGCGGGGCCGGCTGTGCCTCGGCGCGCTCAGGATTCCTGAAGCTCAGCGATACCCCCTGGCCTGCAAGTTGAACAACTGCGCATAGCGCCCGCCCGCGGCCACCAGACTGTCGTGGTCCCCCCGCTCCAGGATCGAACCCTGATCCAGCACGATGATGTGATCGGCATTGCGCACGCTGGAAAAGCGGTGGGAAATCAGTAACGTCATGCGGCCTTCGGTGTGCTCGCTGAAATGCTCGAACACCGCCGCTTCCGCCGCCGGGTCGAGCGCCGAGGTCGGCTCATCGAGAATCAGGATGTCGGCCTCGCGGCGCATGTAGGCGCGGGACAAGGCGATCTTCTGCCATTGCCCGCCGGACAGTTCCTGCCCACCGGCGAACCAGCGCCCGAGTTGGGTCGCATAACCGCGATCCAGACGCTCGATAAACGGCGCAGCCATACCCTCGGCGGCAGCCGCCTGCCAACGCTGTTCATCATTGAACGCCAAGGTGTCGCCGACCCCGATGTTCTCGCCAACCGAAAACTGGTAACGGATGTAGTCCTGAAAAATCACGCCGATGCGTCGACGCAGCGCGTCTTCTTCCCACGCCTGCAGATCGCTGCCGTCCAGCAGGATGCGGCCCTGATCGGGACGGTACAGACGGGCCAGCAGTTTGATCAGCGTGGTCTTGCCCGAACCGTTCTCCCCCACCAGCGCCACACTGTGGCCGGGCACAAGGTGCAGATCGATGCCTTCCAGCGCGGCGCGACTGGCTCCCGGATAACGGAAACCGACGTTCTCGAAACGCAAACCATCGCCGGGCACCGCGCCCACCGTCAGGCTGCCGGTATCGACCACCACCGGTTCGGCCAGATACTCATAGAGACTCGACAGGTAGAGGCCATCCTCATAAAGACCACTGATGGCGCTGAGGCTGCTGCTTACCGCCGTCTGCCCCTGCTTGAACAACACCAGGTACATGGTCATCTGGCCAAGGCTGATGCTGCCGTGCACGGTATCGACCACCACCCAGGCATAGGCCAGGTAAAACGCCGCGGTGCCCAGCAGGCCCAAGCCGAAACCCCAGCCATCACGCCGCAGCGTCAACCGTCGGTCTTCGGCATAGAGACGGGCGAACGTGTCGCGATAACGCTTCAACAGCAGCGGCGCAAACCCGAACAGCTTGACCTCTTTGATATAGCCTTCGTGGGACAGCAGTGTCTCGATGTAATTTTGCTGCCGGCTCTCCGGCGCACGGCGGGTGAACAGCCGGAAGGCATCCCCGGAAAAATGCGCTTCGGCAAAGAACACCGGCAACGCGCCGACCACCAGCAGCACCAGGGCCCACGGCGAAAAATGCACCAGCAACACACCGAAGCTGATCAATACGATCAGGTTCTGGATCAGCCCCAACGACTTCATCACCAGCGCCAACGGCCGGGTCGAGGCCTCGCGCCGCACCCGCACCAGCTTGTCGTAGAACTCGGAATTCTCGAATTGCACCAGCGACAGTGTCTGGGCCTTTTCCAGAATCATCGTGTTGACCTTCTGCCCCAGCTGCACCCGCAACAGCGACTGCTGCACCGACAGCGCCCGCTGGGTCCCGGACAGCAAGGCGAGCACGCCGGCTTCGAACAACACATAACGCACCACCGGCCACAATGGCGCACTGCCCTGCTGCGCGTGCAACTGCATGGCGAAGACCACCGCATCGACGATGCGCTGGCCCAGCCAGGCGGCCAGGGCCGGGAGTACACCGGCGATCAGGGTGGCCAGCACCAGCCCCAGGAACAAACCTCGAGAGGTGCCCCAGACCAGCAGCAAGGCGCGTCTGGCCTGATCGAGTAGCGTAGTGACGCGGGAAAGGGCCGCAGGCATAGGGCGATGGACTCGGCAAAGGCAGGTCGCTGAACACGACAATGCCGCCATGGTACTTCAGCCGGAAGATTGCGCAGGCGGAAACAACTAAACGTTGCTCGCTTGACCCAGGCGTGGCTCTGATGAGGATCGAGTGATCTTCGGCGCTTCCGAGCTGTTCGACACACTTCTACAGTGGGGTGAAACCGAACATTCCAAGTCATCCGCAGTTGCCTGATTAAAGCGAGCTTCCATGTCTTCAAGACTCACGGTTGCAAACAGCGTTGAACAGAGACTAGGAGCTGCGACTCTACAGCCCGAAACCACCGAAAACATCGGGGTCGCGCTTAATCAGATCGGTCTGTCAGAGCCTTCTGACAATTCCCCTGAAACCGCGCCCGATAGCGCCCCGGACTCTCCCCCGTCCACTTCTTGAACGCCCGATGAAACGCACTCGGCTCCTGGAACCCCAACCGCTCGGCAATATCGCCGATGCTCGCCTTGCTCTGGCGCAACTGCTCGAATGCCACCCCGCGCCGCACTTCATCCTTGATCTCCTGATACGAACAGCCTTCGCGCTCCAGTTTGCGGCGGAAGGTGCTGGAACTCAGGTGCTGTTCCAGGGCGAAGGCCTGCAAGGTCGGCCATTCGCTGTAATGGCTGTGGCGCAGGCGCTGATGCACCTGCGACGCCAGGCCGTGCTGGTTGCGGAAGCGGATCACCAGCCATTGCGGGGCGGTGCGCAGGAATATTTTCAACGAGGCCAGGTCCTGAACCACCGGCAAGCGCAGGTAGTGGCTGGCAAATTCGATCTCGGTGCGCTCGGCGCCGAAGGTCAGGTTGTGCCCCCAGAGCAGACGGTCATCGCTCAGGGAGATGCGTTGATGGCGAAAGTCCGCACGATCGATGGGGATGCGTCGACCGCCCAGCCAGCACAGCAGGCTGATCATCAATATCAGGAAGGTCTCTTCGCCAAAACGGGCGAGGTCATCGTTTTGCGCGCGGGTTTCCAGGCTGATGACCGCCCGTTTGCCGCGCACGGTCAGGGTGCCGCGAAAATCCCGCAGGAACAGGGCGAAGTTGACCAGGCACTGGCGCATGGCTTTGTGCAGGTCGGGCTCCTGGATCAGCGCCCGGCAGATCAGGGCGAAGCTGCCCGGTGGCATGCCATGGGAGTCGAGGCCGAAGAATTCGTCGTCGAGTTCGCGGATCTGGATCAGCCACAGGGCGGCGAATGCACTGGCCGGCACCCGTGCCGTGGGTTGTTCCATCGATACCGGGTCGATGCCCGCCTGTTCCAGCGCAGCCCCCACGCGCTGTGGATCGTTCCCCTTCCCCTGGACCATGGCCTGCATGAAGTAGGCGGCCACCGAGTCTTTTTCCCGCATTTGAACGCTTCTCTCCCCATGACCGACTGGCAAAAAACACCAGTTGCGTTGAACAGTTTCGGCATAGGACAACCGCCCTGCCAGTTCTAGACTCGTGGCCAATAGTACGCCTTCGGCCGTTGCGGCGGCCAAGGTATCGCAAGGTTTGAGCGCAAGGACACAGAACATGAATCTGCAAGACATTGGCGTGATCGGTGCGGGCACCATGGGCAACGGCATTGCGCAAGTCTGCGCCCTGGCCGGCTTCAAGGTGACCTTGATCGACATTTCCGACAGCGCCCTGCAAAAGGCCATTGCGACGGTCGGCAAAAACCTTGATCGGCAAATCGCCAAGGATACGCTGACCCAGGAGCAAAAACTCGCCACCCTCGACCGGATCCGTACCAGTACCGACTACAGCAGCCTGCAGAACGTGCAACTGGTGATCGAAGCCGCCACGGAAAACCTCGAGCTGAAATTGCGCGTGCTGCAACAGATCGCCGCGCAGGTCAGCCCCGACTGCGTGATCGCCTCCAACACCTCGTCGCTGTCCATTACCCAACTCGCCGCCAGCGTCAACCAGCCCGAACGTTTCATCGGCCTGCACTTCTTCAACCCGGTGCCGGTGATGGGCCTGATCGAAGTGATCCGCGGCCTGCAAACCAGCGACGCGACCCACGCCCTGGCACTGGACATGGCCACCACCCTGGGCAAGACCGCGATCACCGCCGGCAACCGCCCGGGCTTCGTGGTCAACCGGATCCTGGTGCCGATGATCAACGAAGCGGTCCTGGTGTTGCAGGAAGGCCTGGCCAGCGCCGAAGAGATCGACGCCGGCATGCGCCTGGGTTGCAATCAGCCCATCGGCCCGCTGGCCCTGGCGGACCTGATCGGCCTGGACACCGTGCTGGCGATTCTCGAGGCCTTCTACGAGGGCTTCAACGACAGCAAATACCGCCCTGCTCCACTGCTCAAGGAAATGGTCGCCGCCGGCTACCTGGGACGTAAAACGGGGCGCGGCTTCCATGCCTATGCCTGAGCGTTGTTCACGTTTTGCCGAGTACCGGGACAAAGTCCTGGAGCTGTTTGCCAGCAAGGGTTTCGGCCAGGTCGGCATGCGTGAGCTCGCGACTTGCCTGGGGCTCTCCCCGGGCTCGCTGTATCACCATTACCCCAGCAAGCAGCACTTGCTGCTGGATCTGATCGAAGAGTTCTACGAAGAGCTGCTGGCCACCCTGGGGCGTATCGCCCAACAGGCGCCGGCCAAGCGCGACAAACTGCAGGCGCTGATCCGCGCGCATGTGAACCTGCATCAGGAGATGCCCTGGCATTTTCGCCTGGTGGAGCGCGACAGCGGCTGCCTGAACGAAGAGCAGCAGCAACGGGTGCGACAACTGCGCGAGCAGTACGAATGCAAATTGCTGCAGATACTCGGCACTCGGTCGCGGTTCAGTGAACAGGGCCGGTTGGCCGCCGGGCATGCGATTGCCGCCTTGCTCAACAGCGCACCCAGCTGGCTGGCGCAGCCTGCGCTGGATGAGCCGGAGCGTGATGAATTGCTCGAAAGCCTGGTGCGCGGCGCCATCGAGCGTGTGCTCGCGCCGCGACGGGTGCCCGAGGCGATAAGCCTGGCCTCGTCCATAGAAAAAACATCTAAAAAAACCCAACCGCCCGCTGCTTTTTAGGGCTTTGCTACCCGAGTCGACGCACATCGGAATTCACAGGCCAGGCACAGGGTCAACCGATGTGTACCCTTCAATGACCGGGAGCTGAAACATGAAAATCAATCCCTATCTCATCTTCAATGGCGACTGCAAAGCCGCCTTCACCTTCTATGCCCAAGCCCTGCAAGGCCAGATCGAAATGATGATGACCTTCGGTGAAAGCCCCGCGCGCGAACACTTTGCGGCGGACCTGCACAACCTGATCATCCATACCCGCCTGTCGGTGGGCGATCAGGCGATCATGGGCTCGGACACCACACCGGATCGCCCCACGGATGAAATGGCCGGATGTTCGGTGTCGCTGAATGTCGACAGCATTGCCGAGGCGGAGCGCGTGTTCACGGCACTGGCCGAAGACGGCAAGGTGCAAATGCCACTGGAGGCCACGTTCTGGGCGGCGCGCTTCGGCATGCTGGTCGATCGGTTTGGGGTGTCGTGGATGGTGAACTGCGAAAAAGATCAGTGACCAAAGGGCCCAACCTGAAATAGGTTGGGCCCTTTCCCGCCGGGAATCTGCGCTTTAGAACTTCCCGTACCAGACGAAGCTTCATGCTCGACATAGCTTATTTGTAGTTTATGAAGCGTTCATGGTTTTGTGGGTGTCGATCAGATGCTGCACCACACCCGGATCCGCCAGGGTGGAGATATCCCCCAACCCATCGTATTCCGCCGTCGCGATCTTGCGCAGAATCCGGCGCATGATCTTGCCCGAACGCGTCTTCGGCAACCCCGGCGCCCACTGGATGACATCCGGCGAAGCAATCGGGCCAATCTCTTTGCGCACCCAGTTTTTCAGCTCCAGGCGCAATTGCTCGGTCGGCACTTCACCACCGATCAGCGTGACATAGACATAAATGCCCTGCCCCTTGATGTCATGCGGCACACCGACCACCGCCGCCTCGGCGACTTTCGGGTGGGCGACCATCGCGCTTTCGATCTCGGCGGTGCCCATACGGTGGCCGGACACGTTGAGCACGTCGTCCACACGCCCGGGCTTCCGGGTTGATCGGCTCGCCGACCGATCCCAGCAGACGCAGGCTGCTGCCATCGGCGCCTTCCACGGCGGCAGTGCCCGAGGCCATCATCGCGCGGATCGCGGTCGGCGGGGTGTAGAGGATATTGACCTTGTGCTTGTCGACGATCTTCGCCACCCGGGTGATGTCCGGATAGTTCGGCACGCCTTCGAACAGCAAGGTGGTCGCGCCATTGGCCAATGGGCCGTAGACGATGTAGGTGTGGCCGGTGATCCAGCCGACGTCGGCGGTGCACCAGTAGACTTCGCCCGGGCGGTAGTCGAACACGCGCTCGTGGGTCATGGCCGCCGAACTTGGCCTCCGAGAAATCCGGATCGACTGTTTTCACCCCGGCAGGCAGCAGAATCCTTCAGCTGTAGTCAGCCCCATGGAAGGTGTCGACTTGTGCCCCATGCAAACGCAGCGTAACCCTCGCCCAACGTTCAAAGCTTGGGTTGAAATGGGCTTTAATCACACGACTGCTGTGACTGTAGTCATTTATCAGTCCCTGTCGCCGCTGCGATACAGCCGCCCAGGGGCGGCTGCGGCTTTGTTCAGCCCAAAGATGCAGTACTAATCATGGTGCGAACTGCCAAGAAAAGTCAGAGAGGTGAATAGGCCACGTTCGCTGATATCGTTGTCATTCTCGACCGGTACATTGACTTCTGCAGCGATGATGTTGAGGCCTTCGTTACGCACCACTATTTCTGCTCGACCTTCGGCATTTGTCTCGGCGCTGACCTCATGCGGCGCGCTACGGTAGTCCCCGATGAGCTTGACGCCCGCTGCGGGTTTGCCGTCCAGCAGTACGCGCACCGGCAGTGGTTTACCAGGGCCGACGTTAAGCGGGTCGATCTGCGGCACAATGACTAACTTCATTTTCTCCAGAGCCGGCAGTCTGGCCCCCTCCTGATAGATGGCCAGGCTGTACTTGTAGGTATGAAGCGAATGCACGGAGTTCGGAACTTGCGAGCGTCCGGAATTCACCCATTTCTTGTCCGGTGTTTGTGACCAGGCACCATTATCCAGAGCCACGGCCAAGATTGCCGGGGGCTTGATCGGTTGCAGGCGCGCGTGATCGTTGAGGCGCTGTATCGTTACCGGAATCTGTTTGCCGGTTGCGTCATAGGCCCAGGCACCGCTGATTTTTTCCGCTTTGAACGCATCATCTTCCGCGCCATCACCATAGATAACTTCGATATTGCCGCGACGCTGTTCGGTCCACAAACCATGCGCTTGAACCTGTCCAATAAACAAGGCAGCACATAGGCTTGCAAGGAGGGAGGGCTTGTGAATAGTCATGAAATACTACCTTGCACTTAGAGGTTGATGGTTAGGCTGAAGTTGACGTTGCGCGGATCGCCTGGCATGACCCAGGTACTGTTGTAGGAGCGTTCGTAATACTTGCGGTCAAAAAGGTTGTTCAGGTTCACGCCGACTGTGATGGCGTCGCTGGCCTTGTAATGGGCCAGCAGATCGACCGTGCTGTAGGCGGGCAATTCGAAGTCGCTCCCAGCCTGACCGGAGCGGTCGCCAACGTAGTTGGCCGCTGCTCCGAAATCCGAACCGCGCAGGGCGCCATCCTGAAATTCGTACACCGCCAACAGGCTGCCGCTATGGCGGGCAACACCAAGCAGGTCGCTGCCCGCAGGTATCGACTGGTCGCCCTTGGTGACTTCGGCATCGATATAGGCATAGGCGCCGATGATGCGTACGGCCTCGGTCAACTGCCCACTGAATTGCATATCCAAACCCTGACTGCGGGCCTTGCCGGCAGCGATGCTATTGCCATTGGCGTCGGTGGTTAGCACGTTCTCTTTGTCGATATGAAACAGAGCGATGGTGCCGCCGACGCGACTGTCGAACAGATCGAGCTTTAGGCCCGTTTCGTAGCCAATACCCTTCTCCGGCTTGAACACTTGGCCCTGGTTACCGATGGTATTGGGGCGAACTGAAGTGGACGCGTTAGCGAATACACCCACCTGTGGTGTTAGCTGATAGAGCAGACCGAAACGCGGGTTGGCAACGTCCTTCTCTTGTTCGTTGCTGACCCCACTGGTGCGATTGAGTGATGTCTGTTCGAAATGTTCGAGTCGCAAACCCACCAGGCCACGCAGCCGCTCGGTAAAAATAATCTGGTCCTGCAGATTAAGGGCATAGCTTTCTGTGCGTTCATGGAAGTCATTCGGGTTGACGATGACCGGCTTGGGTTGCCCATACACCGGGTTGTAGATGTCTAGACCATACCCAAGAGAGGTCGCGCTCTGCGGGTATTTCTGGCTGTTGCGATAGTTCTCGTATTCCAACCCGAACAACGTTTGGTGTTGCCATCTACCAGTCTCGAAGGTGCCGTGCAATTCGGCCTGGGTGATGTTGTCATTCCACTCGAAACTGCGATCTCGATGGAAACGCGTCACCCTGTTGCCAATCAGGCGCTGGGTTTCAGAACTTTCGCCTTGCAGCGTACCTTGGGTGTAATGATTCGCCAGACGTACCTTCCAGGCATCGTTCAAGTAGTGCTCAAGTGCCAGGTCCAGCGTCTGGTTGTCATTCCTGATATCTCCATCATTGGGTTCGCCAAGGAACGTGGAGCGTTTCACCGAGCCAAGCTCGCCGTTTACGGCCGGTATACCGCGATCAAATACCGACTCGGTGCGCGAAAACTCACTGTCTATAAACAAGCGCGTATCGGAGTCGAGTTGCCAGCCGAGCGACGGACTGACGATCTTTCGCTGGTTGCCGACATAGTCACGAAAGCTATTGTTGTCCTCTACCGCCAGATTGACTCGGGACAGCAGGCTGCCGTCTTCGGTGAGTGGTGTGTTGACGTCCAGACTGCTGCGGTAACGGTCCCAACTTCCGGCGCTGGCTTTGAATTCGCTGAACGCTTCAGGCTGCGGCCGCTTGCTGACAATGTTGATCATCCCACCCGGGTCTCCGCGGCCGTACAGACTGGCAGCCGGACCTTTGAGCACTTCGATTCGTTCTATTCCCGATGCATCCGGTGCACTGTAGCTGCCACGATTGACTGCGAAGCCGTTTTTGTAGAGTTCGCCGGTGATGAAACCGCGCACGCTGTAATTGAGAAGGGTCAGACCGCCAAAGTTGTTCTGCCTGCCTACCCCGCCAGCAAAATCCAAAGCGCGATCAATACGGGTAGCGTTGAGGTCTTCTAACACTTGGGCAGGTATGACGTTGATGCTTTGCGGGATATCGCGGATGTCTGTACTGGTCTTGGTAGCCGTCGCCGAACGGGTCGCGCGATAGCCGGATACCGGGCCGTCGGCGACTTCATGGCTGCTCGAAACCTCAATGGGCTCCAGGGTGAACGCGGTGCCCTGCTGTTCCATGGCACACGCGATTTCGCCCACAAGACCAAAGGTCAGCGCGCCAAGCGAGGCAAGCGTTGTCGATTTCTTTTTTCTCTCTGCACCCGTTCCCATTACCTGGCGGGGCAAAGAATTTAACTCAGGCGCCAACATCACGCTGCTCCTCTTCTGGCTTGGCAAACACGACGGACGAACCCAACCCGGCGCAATAGCGATATGTTATATCATAGCACTTCTCTGAGCGTCATTTTATTGATCCTGAGCGCCCCTGGCTTATCCCATCAGCTTGTTAAACCGATACGCCGCGCGCGCCCCAGCAAAGTCCTCTCTACAAGGTGTATGAAATTCCCGCCTGCACGGTTCTCGGTGCGCCCGGATACGCGTAGACGTTGCCAAAGGCGCCTTCGTCATAGTGGCTGTCGAACAGGTTCTTCAGGTCAAGGTTAAGCCGCAGATGTTCGTTGACTTTGTAATAGCTGAGCAGGTCAAACACCTTGTAGCTTTCCATGGAGAAGGCATTGGCCGCGGTCTGGCCGGCGCGCTCGTCCACATACTTGGCTCCCAGGCCCAGGCCCAGCCCTTTGAAACCTCCGTCCTGAAACTCATAGACGTTCAGCAGGCTGAAACTGTTGCGCGGAATATTCATCAGGCGGGTGCCTGACTTCAGCACGTTGTCCTGGGTGACTTCGGCATCCACATAGGCGTAGCCACCGATAATGCGCCACTCTGGCGTGAGGTTGCCGGCCACATTCAGATCAAAGCCACGGCTACGAACTTCGCCCGCCGCCACGCTGAACGTCGAGTCGACGGGGTCGGTGGTGAGCACGTTGCGCTTTTCGATCTGATAGATCGCTGCATCGACACTCAGCTGACTGTCCAGCGCTTCCCACTTGAAACCCAGCTCATACGACTTGCCCTTTTCCGGGTCAAACCCACCGCCCTGGCGACTGGCACCGGTATTGGGCTTGAACGAGCGAGCCGTATCGGCATAGACCGCCACGGTGTCCGTGAGGTCATAGGTAACCCCGATGCGCGGGGTCACGGCATTGTCGCTGGCCTGCCAGCTTCTGCCGCCCGGCACGAAGGTTTCATAGTCATGCTCGAAACGCTCGAAACGGGCTCCGGCCAGGACTCGCAAACGTTCGGTCAAGGCCACCTGATCCTGGACGAACGCGGCGTAGGTCTTGAGGTTTTCCTGGTCGTCGGTCGGGGTTCGGGTCAAGGCCGGACGGGGCTGGCCATATACCGGGTCGAAGATATCGATCGGGTAGGCACTCACCGCCCCGCTGGAGCGCTGGATGATCGACTGGTAGTCGTAATCCTCGTACTCGACGCCGGCCAGCAAGGTGTGATCGAAACCGCCCGCGCTGAAATGTCCGGTGAGGTTGAGTTGGGTGTCCTTGTCCGTCCACTCCAGTTTGCGGTAGTTGAAGTTGCGGCCTAGAGTGCGCCCGTCTGCGGCCACGCCGTTGGCTTCAACGGCATTGCCTTGCAGCGTACCGTCCAGCCACTGGAAGCCACCGCCCAAGGTCCAGTTATCGCTCAGCAGGTGTTCGAAACGCAGCTGTGCCATGTTGTTGTCGTTGTGCAGTTTGCCGACGTCTTTTTCGCCGAAGAAAGTGTCGCGAGAGGCCGTGCCGATTTGATTGGGATAACGCGTCACGCCGCGATCCAGCGGATGATTGTTGCGCATGAAATCACCCTCGAACACAACCTTGGTGTCATCGGTAGCCTGCCAGCTCAGGACCGGCGTCACGCCGTAGCGCTCCGTTTCAACATGGTCGCGGAAGGTGTCGCCGCCCTCACCCACCACATTCAGGCGATAGGCCAAACGACCTTCTTCGTCCAACGGGCCAGAGGCATCCAGCGTACCGCGACGCATGCCTTGATCATTGAGTTGGCTGCCCAGCGTGACGGTGCGCTCGGCCAGCGGCTGCTTGGATACCACGTTGAACGTGCCGCCAGGATCGCCGCGACCATACAACATGGTCGCCGGGCCGCGCAGGACCTCCAGGCGCTCGATGGTGTTCGCATCGGGCATGTTCGGATAGCCACGGTTGATCGGGAACCCGTTGCGATAAAACTCACCGGTAGTAAATCCGCGCACGGTGAAAGTCGTGAGCCCCTGGCCGCCGAAATTGTTGGCCCGCCCTACCCCGCCAGCGTAATCGAGCGCGTCCTGCAATCGAGTGGCACTGAGGTCTTCGACGACGTCCTTGGTCACCACGCTGATGGACTGTGGTGTTTCGTGGATTGAAGTGTCGGTGCGCGTCGCACTGGCCGAACGGCTCGCTCGATACCCCTGGACCGGCCCAAGGGCCTGCTCTTCGAATGTGCCATTGATGTCGATCGCTTGTAACTCTATCGATGCAGGCTCAGTCGAGGATTGTTCAGCCCAGCTGGTCTGGGAGATGGCTTGGATCACACACAGAGAAACGAGAGTTCGACGCATGGACAGACAACCTTTGAGAAGATTACCGGGCACATCAGGAGCCGGCAGGAATTGTAGTTAATAATATCAATTCCCATTCTCATTGGATAGTTTTAAGTTTGGAACTATAGAACCAAATGCACAATTAACTGTAACCCTGCCGCCTCATTGGCAAGCATCGAATTTAAGCGGCCAGGGAAATCAGCAAAACCAAGTTACCGGGCCAGCCTCAGTGACGTAATAGCCGACGGAGCGGGACACCATCCTTGAGTACAGGAGATTTGATGACGATGTAACTGAAGTACTTGGATATACCGATGTTCTTGTCCAGCAGCCCTTCGATCACTTCCTGGTAATGCTGAATACTGCAGGTCATGAAGCGCACCAGGTAATCGTAACCGCCGCTGACTAAATGGCACTCGAGTACTTCATCGACCAGGCGAATATTGGATTCGAACTTGGCGAAGTCCTCCCGCTTATGGTCGCTGAGTGTGACCTCAGTAAAAACAGTGACGAAGTCAGTGATCTTGGCTAAGTTCAGATGAGCTCTATACCCGGAAATATAGCCGGCCGATTCAAGCCGCTTGACCCGCTGCAAGCATGGGCTAGATGACAGGCCCACCGCGTCGGCCAGACTGACGTTGGTCATTCGACCGTCTTTTTGAAGTTCAACAAGGATACTGATATCAATTCGGTCTAGTTTGATTAAACCTTCCATCGGGTACCTCGTGATTGCCATTCGGTTAGACAGTGTTTTTAGCAAACTCAGCGTCGTAAAGATAGCTGATGCTGAGCGACCAGGTCGGCCATGCTGGTGATGCAAAAATCCGCGGAATATTCCTGGGTATAGTTCTCATGACCACGCCGGATCAGGCACAAACCAGCCGATTTTGGTGGCTGTGCCGGAGGTCTGGAAATCTGCAGAATATTTTTTGGCTCCAGGCTGTTGCTCAACAACCAAGCGCCATCCTCCAATGGATTGCTGGCTCGGGAATGCAGGTCTTCGAGCGCAATCCCCAAACGTTCACAGAGTTGCTCGCGATCTTCGGCATCACGATCGCAGTACACCAGCAACCGATAGAATTTGCGCAAATACAACATGGCACCGGGCGCGTCCTCGAACAACGACCAGTTGCACGCCGAACGGGCGAAACTCATGCCTTCTTCCCAACTGGCCTTGAGCCCCAAACGCTCTGCCAACTGGCGATGGGCAAAGCACAACAAGCCACTGAACCCCAGTTCGGAAAACCGTGGATAGAGCGTACGCACCGCCTCGTCAAACTCAGCCAATACCTCTTCCCTGCCCGGCATGCCCGGATGGTTTTCGAGCAAGGGTTGCAGGGCTGTCCAGATACCGGAATCCCGATCGACCAGGACTTCGTCGCAATCGATCAGCAGTGCACGATAATCAGTCAGGTACATGGTGTGTAGCCTCCCATGATGCATTCATCAATCCATGCGTTCCAAATGCCGCGGTTGGCGCGGCGCTACGATGCGCCAACCGCAGCTTGAGCTTAATTCAACACGCGTGACAATGCCGCCTCGAGAATCGCCAGCGCTTCGTCGATCTGGTCTTCTTCGGTTACCAGAGGCGCGAGGAAGCGCAGCACATTACGGTACACCCCGCACTTGATCACCAGCAGCCCGCCAATCCTGGCCTGATCGATCAATTGTTGGGTGAGCTCGGCATCGGGGCTGCGGGCCTCATCGTCCTTGATCAGTTCGATCGCCAACATGAAGCCGGTGCCGCGCACGTCACCAATGCGCGGGTGACGTGCCTGCAAGCGCAGCAGGCCCTGACGCAACCGCTCGCCCAACACTTCACCGCGCTCGAGCAACTGCTCTTGTTCGTAAGCTTCAATCACCGCCAATGCCGCCGCGCAAGCCAGGGCATTACCACCATAAGTGCCGCCCAGACCACCGGGTAACGGCGCGTCCATGATGTGTGCACGCCCCACTACGCCCGATATCGGCAAACCACCGGCCAGGCTCTTGGCGACGGTGACCAGATCCGGCTGAATGCCTGCGTGCTGGAAACCGAACCATTTGCCGGTGCGGCCGAAACCGGTCTGGATTTCATCGAGAATGAGCACGATGCCATGTTGTTCGGTCAGGGCCCGCAGCGCCTGGAGAAACTCCGGCGGCGCGGAAAGGAAGCCGCCATCGCCTTGCACCGGCTCGATGATGATCGCCGCTACGCGGTCCGCAGGTACTTGGGTCGCCAGCAATTCGTTCAGGGCTTGCAGGGCCATCTCGCTGGTGAAACCGCGATAGGCGTTAGGGTACGGGGTATGAAAAACCTCGGGAGCGAAAGGCCCGAAGTTCTGCTTGTAGGGTTGGCTCATGCCGGTCAAGGTCGTACCGAGCAGCGTGCGCCCATGGAAACCGCCACGAAAGGAGATGACCGCAGGGCGGTTGGTATGCGCGCGGGCGATCTTCACCGCGTTCTCCACAGCCTCTGCACCGGAGGTAAACAGCGCCGCCTTGTAGGCTTCGCCACCACCGACCAACTCGCACAAGCGTTGTACGAGGTCGAGATAGGGTTTGTAGGCCACTACCTGGAAGCAGGCATGGCTGACCTTTTGCAATTGCGCTTGCACCGCCGCGATCACCCTGGGGTGATTGTGGCCGATGTTCAGCACGCCGATGCCGCCGACGAAATCCAGGTAGCGCTTGCCGTCCACGTCCCACATTTCACTACCCTGGGCCCGATCGATGACCAGCGGGTGTGCGGTGACCAGCCCACGGGGCACAAATTGATCGCGTTGACGGAGCAAATTCGGGGTTTCTTCGACTTTACTGTTCATTGGCATCTCTCATGGTGAGTCTGGCAACCGGGTAGCGGCTGCGACGTGATTCACAGGGTAAGCTTTCGACGCAATTGTCTAAGCCGAACTTGGCCCTTGAGAAATCCGGATCGACTGTTTTAACCCGGGCAAACAGCAGAATCCTTCAGCTGTGGCCCGGCCCCATGGAATCTGCCGATATGTGCCCTCTACAAGGCAGCGTCATGCGTTTGCCCAGAATCATTCAACAGATCCTGCTCCGTCACTCGGGCATGCTTGAGGCTCCCTATTTAATGCGAGAAATGACCCATGGCCCTGCTCTATAAAGCCGACCCGGTGCGCGGCGAACACTGGAAGCGCCTGTTCGCCGAGCACGCCCCCGATATCGAATGGCGCGCCTGGCCGGACATCGGCGATCCGCAGGATATTCGCTACCTGGCGGCCTGGCAGGCGCCGGACGACCTCGAAACAACGTTGCCAAACCTGGAGGTCCTGTTCGCCTTGTCGGCGGGAGTCGATCAGCTTGACCTTGCCAAGCTGCCAACGAACCTGCCGGTGGTACGTTTACTCGACCCGGGCATCACCCGGGGCATGTGCGAATACGCCACTTTTGCGGTGCTGAGCCTGCACCGGGATATGCTCCGTTATCGCCAGCAACAAATGGCCCGGTGCTGGCAGGCTCACCTGCTGCAACCGGCAGCCAAACGCCGGGTGGGCGTGATGGGGCTCGGCACCCAGGCTCAACAGATTCTGGCTACGTTGCAGCCTTTTGGCTTTGCCTTGTCGGGCTGGGCGCGTAGCGAACATCAGATTGAAGGCGTGGATTGCTTTGCGGGTGCCGGGCAACTTCCGGCCTTCCTCGGCCAATGCGACATCGTGCTGTGTGTCCTGCCATTGACCGAGCAGACCAAAGGGATTCTCAATCGTGAGCTGTTCCAGCACCTGCCCAAAGGTGCGGCCTTGGTCAATATGGGTCGGGGTGGGCACCTGATAGAAGAAGACCTGCTTGAGGCATTGGCCAGCGGTCAACTCAGCGCGGCGGTGCTCGACGTACTGCAACAGGAGCCGGCGGCGCCGGACCATCCCTTCTGGCACCATCCGCAGATACTGCTGACACCGCATATCGCTGCGATGACCCAACCGGAAAGTGCCTTTGGCGTGCTGCTGGAGAATATCCGCCGACATCAACGCGGTGAGTCGATGCTTGGCCAGATTGACCGCGAACGAAGTTACTGAGTACCGATATCAACTCGATAGGCAGAGAACCAACACTAATAAGATAAATTGGGGTAAGCGATGAACATCGCAAAACTAAGCTCTCTCTCCCTGGCGGTCATTGCCGCCACCACGCAACTGGCACTGGCGGGTCAGCAACTTCATTGGCGGCACCTATAAAGTCAACAACAACCTCAGCCTGATGGCGTACACCAGCGAGGCCACCCACCGCGCGACTTCGTTCGAGAGCGATATCGACGAGGTCCGCCTGATCATCGAGTACCCGATGAGCCTTCTGTAAGGTTCGACCCTGGCCGGTTTTACCTGTGGACCGACCAGTGCTTTCTTGAAGGCTTGCTCTTTGCTCCCTTTAGCCTTTAGACGCCCATTCGGGCGTCTTTTTTTTTCAGCAATGAGTCCACCGCAAAGCGCCATTTGCTTGGCTTGCCTGCTGAAAATCGACCCGGTATTTGCTGCCGATCCCGCCACCCATTTGAGCAGTAACTGTGGCCTGCAGCGCTGTCGCTTACAGAATCTACCGAATCAACGGGTGCCTCTTGCCAGGCCCCTCGGCAGGTGAGATACCCCTACTTTCAGCAGAGAAATCCAGCCGCTCACGCTCCCTGTCCAAGGAGATCTGTCATGTCCAATTCGCAACGCCCCGCGTATAGCTACCGCCCCATGACCCCGGCAGATGTGCCGTTGGCCCATGCCTTGTCCGTACAGTTGAAATGGCCCCACCGCCTGGAAGACTGGGCCATGTTGCAGCGCATCGCGCAGGGTTTTGTCGTAGAAGACGCAGGCCGCTTGATCGGTACCGCCTTCACCTGTCCGCAGGGAGATTACGCCACCATCGGCCTGGTGATCGTCAGCGACGAGTACCAGGGTCAAGGCATAGGTCGCAAGCTGATGGAGCTGGCACTCGAGGCTTGCGGATCGCATACCGCCATTCTCAATGCGACGCTGGCCGGCGCTCCACTTTATGCCAGTCAGGGATTCGTGGACTTTGGGCACATACAACAACATCAGGGGCAAGCACTGCCCTCTGCACCCAATGAGCTACCAACAGGCGAACGCTGCCGTCCGTTGACCGAAGCCGATCGGGCCGATCAGATCCGCCTGGCCAACGCCGGCAGCGGCCTGAATCGACACGCCGTGCTCAATGATCTGTTCGACACTGTCGAGCACTCGGTCGGTATCGAGCGCGAGGGTCAACTGCGTGCATTCGCCATGCTGCGTCCATTTGGTCGCGGTCGCTGCATCGGCCCGCTCATTGCGGAAAATCCAGAGCAGGCCAGGCACCTGATCGCGGTGTTATTGGCCCAGGTGCCCGACGCATTCGTGCGCATGGACATACCGTCCGACAGCGGACTGTCCCCTTGGCTGGAAGAGGCCGGGCTGAAGCATGTCGACACCGTTGCCCAAATGGCTCGTGGCATCCCACCGCAGGCGATCGGCGGCGTGCGTCAGTTTGCCCTGGTAACTCAGGCCATCGGCTGAGCAAACCCACCCTTACATACACCGTTCACAAAACACACCCTTGGAGAAACACCCTCATGCTAGAACCCACTGCAGTGCTGTTGGCACACGCCGACGGCAGTCCCGTTCTAACAAAATTCACCCCCGGTTCATTAGGGGACAACGACCCTTTCGACAGGCAGATCGCGTATCTCGGGCCGGATGACATTGCTGCCGGCGTGGTGCAGGCGGGCGGACAATTCAGCGTCGATGAATATCCCTACAGCGAAATGATCGTGGTGCACGCTGGGCAAGTCACACTGCAGAGCCAGGATCGCTCGCTGCAACTCAATCCTGGTGACAGCGCCGTAATCGCCCGCGGGACCTCGGTTAAGATCCAAGCGCAACCCGACTCCTTCTGGGCATTCTGCGCCGATATCCAGCCTGTCGAGGCGTGCAATATCGGGCTGACGCCTCTCCCCCGGCAAGCTCTGCTTTCTCCCTCGACACCACCGGGTGAAGACATCCTGGTGAGCCCGACACCGCAATGTCGCTCGAACAATTTGTTCGTCGAAGAAGCGACCAACCTGCGCATCGGCGTCTGGGACTCGACGCCTTATACCCGCAGGGCAAGACCGCACACGATGCATGAATTGATGCACCTGCTCGAAGGCAGCATCTCCCTCCAGGTGGCGGACGGGCCCCCTTTGACGGTCAACACTGGCGATACGGTGTTCCTGGCTCTAGGCGCGCCATGCGCATGGACGAGCAGCGTCTACGTGCGCAAGTTCTACGTCTGCAAGTAACTCGAACGGCATTAGCGCCGGCAGATGGATTTCTCCTCCGCCGGCCCCACCACCCAGTTGATCAATCATTTGCTACGGAGTATGGACAATGGGAATAGGTGGCTTCAGTACCGGAAAACTTCTGATCATCCTGTTGATCGTGATCATGCTGTTCGGCACCAGGCGCCTGAAAGGCTTGGGCTCGGACCTCGGCGACACGATCAGGGGGTTGCGCAAATCCATGGGCGACGATAAGCCATCCACTGAGGAGCCCACGGACCCGCCCATTGACGTTCAGGCGCGCACGCTCGAAGACTCGATAAAAAAATACTGACCCCTTGTCTATGTCGGCTGGGAGTTGCAATTAATGGTCCAGGCGGCTCTCAAGAGATCACTCATCGCGGCATTGAAGCCTGTGGGCGCGACGAGCGCCCGAACCGGATGGATACAGCGACTTCGGCTTGCTTTAGTAGCTATTGTCGTCAATATTCACGAACCTCCTGTTCGTGCCAGTACGTAGACCGCTTTTGGCCGAATGGGATATGTTCGACCGGTTGTATTCGAGCCAATTCTGCGCGCACAAAGACGACAACCCTCCCCTCAATAGTCCGCAAATAGTCCATCCGGGGCCGTGCGCCGGGTCGATAGTTGCGTAGATAGAGAGCAAAGCACGGCCGCTGGCTGCCTTAAGAAATGACTGTCCAGCTTTTTTGCGCGCAAAAAAAAGCCCGCAGTGTGAACGGGCTAAAAGGGTGACATACCAGAATAAGTAGAGCGGTGAGACCGACCGGGCGCTCCGCGTCCGCTGTTGGGACGCAGAGCGTCCCGGGCTGCATTCCCACGCAGAGCGTGGGAACGATCAAGGGTGACACACAAGAATGAGTAGAGCGGTGAAGCCGACCGGGTGTTCCTCAGCTCAAAGTGCCGCGGCGATTGCCTTGCCGACATCCTGGGTCGAGCCCTGCCCGCCCAGGTCGGGGGTGATCGGCCCCTCGGCGATGATCTGCTCGATGGCCCTGAGGATACCGTCATGGGCCGCCCGGTAGCGCTCATCGCCATTGCCCAGGAAGTCCAGCATCAGGGCGCCGGACCAGATCATCGCAATCGGGTTGGCGATGTTCTGCCCATAGATATCCGGCGCCGAGCCATGCACCGGTTCGAACAACGAGGGGAAGCGTCGCTCCGGGTCGAGGTTGGCCGAAGGCGCGATGCCGATGGTACCGGCGCAGGCAGGTCCCAGGTCGGACAGGATGTCGCCGAACAGATTCGACGCCACCACCACATCGAAACGATCTGGTTGCAGCACGAACCGCGCGCACAGGATGTCGATGTGTTGCTTGTCCCAAGTGATGTCCGGGTACTGCGCGGCCATCAACGCCGTGCGCTCGTCCCAGTAGGGCATGCTGATGGAAATCCCGTTGGACTTGGTCGCCGCCGTCAGACGTTTGCGCGGTCGGGTCTGCGCCAGTTCGAAGGCGAACTTGAGAATCCGGTCCACGCCACGTCGGGTGAACACCGACTCCTGCAGCACGAATTCATGCTCGGTGCCTTCGAACATCTTGCCGCCGACCGAGGAATACTCGCCTTCGGTGTTTTCGCGGATCACCACGAAGTCGATGTCCCCGGCTTCGCGTCCGACCAGCGGACACGGCACGCCAGGAAACAGGCGTACCGGACGGATGTTCACGTATTGGTCGAAGTCACGGCGAAACTTCAGCAGCGACCCCCACAGGGAAATGTGATCCGGCACTTTGTCCGGCCAGCCCACGGCGCCAAAGTAGATCGCGTCGAAACCCTTGAGTTGTTCAAACCAGTCGACGGGCATCATCTGCCCGTGTTCCAGGTAATAATCGCAGTGGGCCCAATCGAGCACTTCGATACTCAAATCCAGTTGCCATTTTTTCGCCGCCTGCTCCAGTACCCGCAGCCCTTCCGGCAAGACTTCCTTGCCGATGCCATCGCCGGCAATCGCGGCGATTCTGAATGGTTTGCTCATCAATCGTGGCTCCTCAATAGCTGTTCAAAGGGTGACCGGATCACAGCCCACCGATGTGGAAGGCTTTGACTTCAAGGTATTCATCCAGGCCGTACTTGCTGCCTTCGCGACCCAGGCCCGATTGCTTGATACCGCCGAATGGGGCGACTTCCATGGAAATGAGCCCGGTGTTGAGACCGATCATGCCGAACTCCAGCGCCTCGCCGAACCGCCATGAACGGCGCAAGTCCTGGGTGAAGAAATAGGCGGCCAAGCCATAAGGCGTTGCGTTGGCCAGGGCCAGCGCTTCTTCCTCGGTAGTAAAGCGCATCAGCGGTGCAACCGGGCCGAAGGTTTCTTCGTTGGCCAACAACATCCCGGCATGGGCCTCGCCAAGTACCGTGGGCTGGACAAACTGGCTGTCGCCCGCGGGAATGCCGCCACAGAGCAGACGGGCTCCCTGGCCCAAGGCATCGTCGATATGCCGGGCGACCTTGCTTACCGCCGCCGCATTGATCAACGGGCCGATCTTCACGTCGGCGTCCAGGCCATTACCGACCTTGAGTTTGCCTACCTCCTCCACCAGGCGCCGGGCGAAGCGCTCGTAGATCCCGTCCTGCACCAGAATCCGGTTGGAGCAAACGCAGGTCTGGCCGCCATTGCGGAACTTGCTGAGCATGATGCCGGCCACGGCCTGTTCCAGATCAGCGTCGTCGAACACAATGAACGGCGCGTTGCCGCCCAGTTCCAGGCTCAAGCGCTTGATGTGTTCGGCGCTCTGGCGCATCAGCAGCCGACCGACAGCGGTGGAACCGGTGAAGGAGATCTTGCGCACTGTCGGATTGCCGGTGAGTTCTTCGCCGATGGCGGCGGGCATGCCGGTGACGACGCTGAACACCCCGGCCGGGATGCCGACCCGCTCGGCGAGCACGGCCAGCGCCAGGGCCGACAGCGGGGTCAGGTCCGAGGGTTTGACAATGATCGTGCACCCGGCGGCCAGGGCCGGTGCACATTTGCGGGTGATCATCGCGTTGGGGAAGTTCCACGGGGTGATCGCGGCGCAGACGCCGACCGGCTGCTTGAGCGTGAGCAAACGGCGGTCGCCGCTGGGTGCCGGTATGGTCTCGCCGTAAACCCGGCGGGCTTCTTCGGCGAACCATTTGACGAAACTGGCGCCATAGCGGATCTCGCCCTTGGCTTCATTCAGCGGCTTGCCCTGTTCACAGGTCATGATCAGCGCCAGGTCGTCGAGGTTGTCGATCATCGCCTGATACCAGCGCTCCAGCAGCGCCGCCCGTTCTGCCGCCGGGCGTGCGCGCCAGGCCGGCCAGACGCGCTCGGCCGCTTCGATGGCGCGTCGGGTTTCGCTGCCTTGCATCGCGGGTACGCGGGCGAGCAACTGGCCGCTGGCCGGGTCGATGACGTCAAGGGTCGCGGCGTCGTCGGCGCTGAGCCACTGACCGTCGATGTAAGCGAGTTCTACCAGCAGGCTGGGGTCTTTCAGGCGATTCTTGAGCATGGTCGAGTCCTGTTCCGAGACAGCCTTCAGTCTATTGTGTCGCCACAGACGAGGATGCTGAAAGCGCCGCCCCGGCAGCGTTGAATGCTGAAAATCAGGATTCGACGGCAGGCTCTACTGTTGGTGGGTGAGGGCCATCGTCGCAATCGGACGATGCAGATGTGTCCGCTCAAAATCGAGTGATGTAGAGCTACCGATGCCAAGCGGGCATCGCTGAACAAGCCTGTTCAGCGCAAGCAAGCGGGATACTTAAAACCGCATCGAGCCCAATATCCCTTGCAGGAAATGCTCGCCGGCCTCCATCTGGCTGATTTCGATGAACTCGTCAGGCTTGTGTGCCTGCTCTATCGAACCCGGGCCACAGACCACCACCGGTACATCCAGGCGTTGTTTGAACAACCCGCCCTCGGTGCCGAACGAGACTTTGGCGGTGCCGGTGCCCGGCGCCGCGAATTTTTTCAGAAAACGCACCGCTTCTACGCTCGGATGGGTGTCGAGGCCCGGGTAAACGTTCAGGGTTTCGATCTCGATATCCGCTACGCTGGACAGCTTTTTCGCTTCGCCCACGATCATTTCTGCCCGTTCGCGCATCTGCTCCAGGAACTGATCCGGGTCGTCCGCCGGCAAGTTACGCACTTCGAAATCCAGGGTACACAGGTTCGGCACGATGTTCAGTGCCTTGCCGCCGACAATCTGCCCGACATGCACGGTGCTGTAGGGCACATCGTAATCGGGGTCCTGAGCACCCTGCTCTTGCAACTGCTGCTGGCTATGACGCAGCGCGGCGATGAAATCGCAGGCCACGTGGATAGCATTGACCGAACGCGGTGCCAGCGAGGAATGTGCCTCCAGACCGCGACAGTAAGTGCGGTAAGAACCCTTGCCCTTGTGCCCGAGCACGAACTGCATGTTGGTCGGCTCTCCGATCACGCACAGAAACGGCCGCACCGGCGCCAGATGCAACACATCCAGTAAGCGTCGGACACCCACGCAACCGATTTCTTCGTCATGGGACAGCGCCAGTTGCAACGGCCGGTTCAATGAATGATCGGCGGCATCGAGCATGGCGTCGATGGCCAGTGCGACGAAGCCCTTCATATCGCAACTGCCACGGCCATAAATCCGCCCGTCCTGCACCGTCGCCTGAAACGCCGGGAAGGTCCAGGCCTGCCCCGCTGCCGGTACCACATCGGTGTGCCCGGACAGCAAAATCCCCGGCACTTCCTTTGGACCGGTGCTGGCAAACAGATTGGCTTTTTTGCCGCTTTCATCCTTGACGATCAATGACTCGATGCCCTTGGTCAGCAGCAGATCGCGCACGTACTCGATCAAGGCCATGTTCGACTCCGAAGAAACGGTGTCGAACGCCATCAACCGTTTGAGAATCTCCAATACACGGGATTTCATGAGACCTTGCTCCGTTGCTCGACTGATGAAGCGAACCGGTTGATGGAAAACGGCAAAATCGAAGTGCTGGTGCTACCGGTGCTGATCAGTTCCGCCATCACGTCGCCCACTCCCGGCCCAAGCTGGAAGCCATGGCCGCTGAAACCGAACGCATAATACAAACCATCGACGGTGCCGCTCGGCCCCATGACAGGCAGGGAATCAGGCAGGTAACCTTCGATGCCACTCCAGACCCGAATGATGTTCAGGTTGCCGACACCCGGCAGCAGACGACGCATTTGCTCGAACTGATTGAGGATGCTGCGCGGCTCGACCTGGGCCCGACGAGTGAGCATGTCGGGCTTGCTGCGGTAGCCGCCACCGATGACGATGTTGCCGCGGGGGATCTGGCGGAAATAAATCATTTCCTCCTCGATTTTGGTGTACACACCGATCACCGTTGGCAAGGCGTAAGGCACCGGTTCGGTCACGGCCATTTGCGGGCCTTTGGTCTCCAGCGGCACCGGTTCGCCAAACTGCGCCGAGAGCTTTTGCCCCCAGGCGCCCGCGGTCACCAGCAAACGCTCCGCGCTGAACTCACGACCATCGGTAGTCCTGATGCTGAACGCGTCCCCGACCTTGTGCACCTCGGCCACTTCAGTGCGCTCTTCAATCCGTGCACCGAAGCGACGTGCCGCCCGGGCAAACGCCGGGGCCGCCAGACGCGGGTTGGCGTGCCCGTCGTGGGGGGCATAGGAGCCACCCTTCACCTGCGGGCCGAGAAATGGAAAGCGCTGGTGCAACTCCTCGCCACGAAAGATCTTCAAGTCCAGCTGCTCCGCCTCGGGAGCATCTGCGTAGGCTTGCAGTTCGGCGATCTCGTCTTCGCGGTAACACACCCGCAGGTGCCCGCTGGCGATGAACTCCAGGTCGTCGTCGATCAGCTCCGGCAGGCGCTTCCATAACGCCCAGGAACGATTGGCCAGTTCCAGCTGCCCGAGGTAACGCCCTTGGCGCCGCACGTTGCCGAAATTCACGCCGCTGGCATACTGGCCGATCTGGTCGCGCTCCAGCAAAATCACCGACTGACCGCGCTGGCGCAGGAAAAACGCCGCCGCCGAACCCATGATGCCGCCGCCGACGATCACGACATCGGCTTTCTGTACCGTCATGGCGACACCTCCTCGGTGAGCATCGATAGAGGTTTGACCGGTGCCTGACCCCGCTGTCGGCCAACCTGTTGCACGCTGACGCCCGCAGCGGCGGCAATCACCTCGGCCCCGGCCTGGGAGCAATAACGCCCCTGGCAGCGGCCCATGCCGACCCGGCTGAAGGCCTTGGCCCGATTGACTTCACAAGCCCCCTTTTCACTGACGGCCCGACGCAACTCGCCGGCCGTGATCATTTCGCAGCGACAGACGATCGCCTGGTCCGGCAGCGCTTTGGCCTGGGCGCTTGGCCAGGGAAACGCCTGCGCCAGGCCGAGACGAAACTTATCCATCACCGCCAGCGCATGCCGTTGTTCGTCGCGCAACCCGGCATTCACCGGTTGCTGCTGATCCTCCAGCAGCGCCATGGCCACCAGTTTCCCGGCGTGTTCGGCGGCATCGGCACCGCGAATCTTCGAACCGTCGCCGGCGGCATAGACACCGCTGACCGAGGTCCGGCCGTCTTCATCCGTGGCAAGCCACCATTGGCTCGACGCTTCATCGAAGCGCATACGGCAACCGGCCAGGTCGGCCAATTGGGTTTCCGGACGCAGGTGATAACCCAGCGCGACGGCATCGCAATCCACCGTCAAGGTCTCACCACGTGCCGTGCGCACGCGTACGCCACTGACACCGCTGGACGCATCGCCGTGCACTTGAAGCGGCGAAATGCCCAGATGCACCGGGATCTTCGCCCGGTACAGCTGCGCCAATAATTTCATCCCGGCGAACAGCAACCCAGGGCACGCCAACAGTTTCGGCATGGCGAGGATGCGTTTGCTCAGAGGTGAAGTGTCGAGCACTGCCGCGACCTTGGCTCCCGCCTTCACATACTGACTGGCAACCAGATACAACAACGGCCCACTGCCCATGAACACCACGCGGTGGCCGATGGACACCGCCTGAGATTTCAGGGCAATCTGCGCACCGCCGAGGCTATATGTGCCCGCCAACTGCCAGCCTTCGATCGGCATCACGCGGTCGGTGGCACCGGTGCAGAGGATCAGCGCGTCGTAATCCACTGTCGAGTGTCTGCCCTGACTGACACAGCATAGTTGCCCCGGTGTCAGGTTCCACACCAGTGTGTCCGGGCGATAGTCGATCTGACCGCGCAAGCGATCGAAACTCTGGTGCAGATCGTTGGCCTTGGAGGCTTCGGTACCATACAGCGTGGCGTAATCCCGGGTAAAACCTTCGGGCTGGCGCCGGTAGATCTGCCCTCCATCCCGGCGATTTTCATCGATCAGGATGGGCTTGAATCCAGCGGCGACCAGGGTTTCGGCACAGCGTGTGCCGGCCGGTCCCGCACCGACGATAACGACTCGAGTGCTCAGCCGCGCAGTGGCCATACCGCCTCCGGTTGTGTGGTGACGATATCCAGGCCTTCACGGACTTCATTGGAGCAGGCGCGCAGACGCTCGCCACCCCGGGTCCAGACCCAACAGTCCTGGCAGGCGCCCATAAGGCAGAAGCCGGCGCGGCGCCCCGGATCGAATTCCGATTGGCGCAACGCCGAGCCCTGAGTCAGCAACGCGACCATCAGCGTATCGCCCTGCAGCGCCTCGATGGGCGTACCGTCTACTGTCAGCTGGACGGTTGGACGAGCCTGTTCGGCCAGCCTGACGAAACGCCCGCTCATACTTATGCTCCCACTCAGAGACCGACCAACCCGGCCAAACCGCCGATATCGGGGATCTGGTGGTAACCAAAGGCGGCGTTCGCCGGTTGCTCATGACCACGGGCAACGAAGGCCTTGTGCTTGATCTTCATGTCGTGGGCCGACATCAGGTCATAACGGAAGCTCGAGGACACATGCAGAACGTCCTCCGGCCCGCAGTTCAGGTTATCGAGCATGTACTCGAAGGCGGCCAGGCGCGGCTTGTAGGCTTGGGCTTGTTGGGCGGTGAAGACCTTATGGAAAGGTGCGCCGAGCTTGTCGACGTTGGACATGATCTGCTCGTCCATCGCGTTGGAGAAAATCACCAGGGGAATCTTGTCGGCGATTTTCGCCAGGCCAGCCGGCACGTCGGCATGCGGACCCCAGGTCGGTACGGCGTCGTAATAGAGCTGGCCTTCGCCCTTGTACTCGACACCCCAACGCTTGCAGACCCGCGCCAGGGCAGTCTTGAGGATCTCATCATATGGACGCCAGTCACCCATCACCTGGTCCAGGCGATAGGCGGAGAAGTCCTGGACGAACTGATCCATTTGCTCGGCAGGGACCCGATCGGCGAACAGTTCGCGCGTCATGGTCCCCATCTGAAAGTTGGTCAACGTGCCGTAGCAGTCAAAGGTAATGAACTTGGGACGAAGAAAGCTCATGAGTGCGGTCCTGAGTGATGGTTAAGGTCATGAGGGGGCAAGCAGTTACCCCGCTTTGAAAGCATCGATGCAACGTTGCATCACCGATTTATTACACCACCAAGCGACCCTGCATAAACTGTTAAAAGTATAGGCCGCCTGGAACAAATCACCGTTTACGAAGCCTCTCGCAGCAGACTTTGCGGAGAGTTCCAGGACTGGGCAAAGTACGCACTCGGCTATGGTCAGGCTCTTGAAGGACTTGGATAAAAACAGCGTTTTTTCGCATGAGCGATAAAAAAAGGCTAAAAAAAATGGTGTCCACTTCAGGTGGACACCATCACCTCAGGAAGGTGGCAGGAGGGCCCGCTCAGCCGCGCCCGTTCATGCATAGGCTCCCACGATCATGTTGTTGGCATGCTGGGTTTTCATCAACTCGGCACTGTCGTGATGGCAAAGAATTTCACTGCCGCCAACAATCAATCGACGGTCCGGCGCGACGCAATTGCACAGACCGTCTACCCGCACCGGGCAGCGACCGAGGAAGGTGCACAGCCCAGGTACGTTGGCTTTTGGGCCAATAGGCGGCAGCGTGTCGCAGGTCGTTGCTCCGCAGCTCTCCAGCCAGCCCTGGCGCAGTTCCGGCACAGAGTGGATCAACAAGTCGGTATAGGGATGGAAGGGTGCTTCAGCATACGATTTGCGGGTACCGGCCTGAATCTTGTGGCCGCTGTACATCACCACGATGTCGTCACACAGGGCTCGCACGGTAGAGATGTCGTGGCTGATGAACAGATAGGACACCCCCAATTGCTGGCGCAGGTCGCGCAGCAGTTCGAGAATCGCTGCACCGACCACGGTATCCAGTGCCGAGGTCACCTCGTCGCACAGAATCAGATCCGGCTTGGCGGCCAGGGCCCGGGCCAGATTGACCCGTTGTTTTTGCCCGCCGGACAGTTCGTTCGGACGACGCTCAGCCATCGTGCGCGGCAAACGAACGAGATCCAGCAACTCGCCGATACGCTCGCGCAAAGCTGCCCCCTTGAGGCCGAAATACATCTTCAGCGGACGACTCAGAATGGTGCTTACGCTGTGCATCGGGTTGAGTGCGGTGTCGGCATTCTGGAAGACCATTTGAATGCGTCGGAACTGCTCCTCCGTGCGCGACGACAGGCTACCACTCAGGGGCTGACCATCGAAGGTCAGCCCGCCAAGGGCCGGCTCCAACAATCCGGCCACTACCCGTGCCAAGGTCGATTTGCCAGAACCCGACTCCCCGATCACCCCAATGGCCTGGCCTCTGCGAACCGTCAGGTCAATGTCTTCCAACACGCGAATGGCCGGCATGCCTTGCGCGTTCTTGTTGCCGTAGCCTGCGGTCAACCCCTGAATGGTCAGCAAGGGTGTCTCTTCTGCGATGCCGCAAGGTGGACGGATCGTGGTGTCCGGCCGCGCCGCCGCCAATAAACTGCGGGTGTATTCGTGGGCCGGGCCTTTGAGCAAGGGCGCCGTAGCGCTCTGTTCGAAGATTTCGCCGCCATTGAGCACCACGATCTGATCGGCCATCTGCGCCACAACGGCCAGGTCGTGGGAGACATAGACCGCCGTCGCGCCACGTTCGCGAACCACCCGTTTGAACGCCCGCAACACATCAATCTGGGTTGTCACATCGAGTGCCGTGGTCGGTTCGTCGAGCACCACCAACAATGGATCGCTGATCAGCGCCATGGCCGCCATCACTCGTTGCAGTTGCCCGCCGGAAACCTGGTGGGGGTAGCGCTGGCCAATGCGATCGGGGTCTGGCAGGGCCAGGTCGCGGAACAACTCGATGGCCTTGGCCTCAAGCACAGACTGGGTGCCCAGGCCATGAATCAACGCGCCCTCCACCACTTGGTCAATAAGCTTTTTCGCCGGATTGAACGCCGCGGCGGCGCTCTGGGCGATGTACGACACACGGTTGCCGCGCAAACCCTGCAGTTCGCCCTCGCTCAACGCCAACATGTCGTGTTCGCCGATTTGCACCACGCCACCCGCCAGCCGACAACCGCGCCGGGCATAACCAAGCAACGCCAGGGCAATGGTGGTCTTGCCAGAGCCAGACTCACCGATCAACGCCAGCACTTCACCTTTTTCCAGGGAGAAGCTCACGCCCTTGACGATTTCCACCTCGCCGAGCTCGCCACAGGCGACCACTCGCAGGTCCTGGACTCGAATTAATTCGCTCATTTCAATGACCTCCCGAGCGTCGACTACGTCGCGACGACAGCCGGTCGATAAACAGATTCACACCAATGGTCAGGGTGCCGATGGCCAACGCTGGAATCACGATGGCAGGCGCCCCTTGGTTGAGGCCACCGATGTTCTCGCGCACCAGCGACCCGAGGTCGGCATCCGGCGGTTGCACACCCAGGCCAAGAAAGCTCATGCCGCTGAGCAACAGCACGATGAAGCCAAAGCGCAAGCCCAAGTCTGTCAGCACCGGGTTGAGTATGTTCGGCAGGATTTCCACGCAGGCGATGTACAGCCGACGCTCGCCCCGGGTTCGGGCCACTTGCACGTATTCCAGGGCTTCGATATTCACCGCCATGCTACGGGCAATACGAAATGCGCCGGGGGTGTAACTCAAGACCGCCGTGCAAATCAACAAGGTCACCGAGGAGCCGAAGGCCGACACCATGATCAGCGCGAGCATTTTGCTGGGGATCGAAATGAACGCGTCCATCAGGCGACTGATCAACTCATCCAGCCACTTGGGCGACACCACCGACAACAATGCGCAACTGGTCCCCAACGTGCTGGCCAGCACCGCGGCCACCAACGCCAGGCCGACGGTGAATCGTGCGCCTACCATGATCCGGCTGAGCATGTCGCGGCCCAGGTAATCGGTGCCTAAGGGGTAAGCAGCGCTCAGGCTGTCGAAGATATTGTCAGAGACCACTTCCCCCACCGGATGCGGCGCCAGCCACGGACCGAAGATGGCTACAAGCAGCCACATCACACACATCGCAGCGCCGACCAGGCCGAGCCAGGAAGATCCGTGGGAAATCTTGCCCAACGCCGATTTGGTCGTAGTCGGCGATTTCACAATGATATTGTTCATTGATTTCTCAGCCTCGGATTGGAAAGAATCGCGCACAGGTCGGCAATCAGCACCAACGTCAGGTACGCCGTACAAAACAACATGGTGCAGGCCTGGACCAGTGCCATGTCGCGATTGGTCACGGCATCGACCATCAGGCTGGCGATGCCGGGGTAGTTGAAGATCGTTTCGACAATGACCACCCCGCCCAACAGGTAGGACAGGCTCAGGGCGATGGCATTGGCGATGGGGCCGATGGCATTGGGCAAGGCATGGCGCAGAACGATGCGGGTCTTGCTGACACCTTTGAGCCGGGCCATTTCCACGTAAGGGCTGTCGAGCTGATCGATCACCGCCGCCCGGGTCATGCGCGACATCTGCGCGACAATGACGCAGCACAGCGTCATCACCGGCAATGCATAAGTGCGAATGAATTGCCAGGGTGACGTAATGTCACTGGCGTAGGACAGTGCCGACAACCAGCCCAGGTTCACCGCGAATATCAGCACCGCCAGGGTCGCGACCAGAAACTCCGGCACCGCCACCATGGTCAGCGTGAAAAAACTGAGGAAGCCGTCGATGCGCCCGCCCCGGCCCATGGCCGAACCTATGCCCAGCATCAACGCGACCGGCACTGACACCAACGCCGTGGCGGCCGCCAGCATCAAAGTGTTGGGCACCCGCCCGGCCATCAAATCGATGACCGGCATGGCGTTGGACACCGACTGTCCCATGTCACCGCTGAGCAGGTTCATCAACCAGTGCAGGTAACGCAACACACCGGGCTGATCCAGCCCCATTTTCAAGCGCAGGGCTGCCACTTGTTCCGGCGTGGCGAATTGCCCGAGAGATTGTTGCGCCGCATCACCCGGCAGCACCGCCGTGATGGCGAAAACCACCATGGATACAATGAGCAAGGTCAAGACCGCCGCGCCCAGGCGCCTGCCGATCAACCACAATGTGTTGCTATTCATCACCCGATCCTCATGCAATGTAGCAGCAAAAATCCGACCTTCATCAAGCCTCCAGCCAGATTTGCTCGGCAAACATGTAGCCCATGAAACCACCCAAGGGGTTGGTGCCGTAGCCTTTTACCCGCTGGTCGGCGCCATCGATATTGCTGATGAACACTGGTACGCCGATACCGCAATGCTCATGCACCAGGGCTTGCATGTCGCCGTACATCTTGCCGCGCTTGACCTCGTCGGTTTCACCGCGTGCCTGTAACAACAGCTGATCGAACTGGTCGTTCTTCCAGCCCGATTCGTTCCATGGCGCGCTGGACTGGAAGAACTGCGAGAACAGCATGTCGGCATTGGGCCGCGGGTTGATGTTGCCGAAGCTCAGCGGGTGCTTGGCCCAATGATTGGACCAATAGCCATCGCTCGGCAGGCGGTTGACGTCGAGCTTGAGTCCGGCCTGTTTGGCCGACTGCTGCAGCAGCACGGCGACATCCACCGAACCGGTCGCGGCCGGCGAGCACATCAGCGGCATGGTGATATTTTCCATGCCGGCCTTTTTGAGCAGGAACTTGGCCTTTTCCGGATCGTAGGTACGTTGGGGCAAATCAGCGTTGAAGAAACGTGCACCGGGTGCGATCGGGTGATCGTTGCCGACCCTGGCGAAGCCACGGTATATCGCCGACTTGATCTGTTCCCGATCCAGCAGCAATTTCATGGCCTCGGTGAATTCCGGGCTTTTGCCCGGCATCTGGTCCTGACGGATGATCAGGTCAGTGTAATTACCCGACGGCGAGTCCACGACCCGATGCTTGGCGCTGGCCTTGATGCGGACCGTTGAGCGCGGGTTAACCTCGTTGATGATATGTACGTCGCCCGATAGCAGCGCGTTGATCCGTGATGGCTCGTCGGAAATGGCGATAAATTCGATTTGGTCGAGATAGGGCAAGCCGGGTTTCCAGTAGTTGGTATTGCGCACACCAATCGAACGCACGCCAGGCTTGAATTCCTTGACCTTGAACGGGCCGGTACCGACGCCCTGGCTGAAATCGCTCGTACCTGCGGGAACGATCAACATGTGAGAGATGGCAAGAACCGATGGCAGTTCAGCGTTGGGGCCGCTCAATCGGATCTGCACTTCGTGAGGACCGTTCGCCTTGACTTCGGCGATCTGCGATGCCACCGCCAGGACCTTGGAACCGGTGATCGGATCCTTGTGCCGCGACAGGGAGAACACCACGTCATCGGCTGTCAGCGCCTTGCCGTTGTGAAAGGTCACTTCCTTGCGCAGGCTGATCACCCAAAGCGTGGCGTCCGTGGTGTCGATACGCTCGGCCAGCTCCAGTTGGGGCACCATATGACTGTCGAAACGCGTCAGCCCGTTATAGAACATGAAATGCCGTACATAGTCGGTGGACGACGAACCTTTGGCCGGGTCCAGGGTGTCGGCGGTGGAACTGCTCGAGCCTGCGACGCGGATACGACCGCCAGGCTTGCCTTTGCCAGGGCTTGAGGCTTCATCATCGGCAAACAGCTTGCCGGCGGCACCGAACAGGCTACCGGCGCCCGCGACGGCCACTCCGGCCAACCCCAGCATTTGCAATGCATTGCGGCGAGACATGCCGCGATTGAGCCCTTCGAAAACCCGCAGGCTCTCTTCACCGGTGATCAACTGTGAGTCGCTATTTTTTTTATTGTCAGTCATGTCAGTTCTACCTTTCGTAAGTGATAAGGCTCGATTGCTCGCAATTAGCGCAATTTGTTGAAATCTGTTCCCATGAACTCAGTGCAGGTAGTCCTGCAGCCGGTAATAGGCACCTACCAGTGGCAAGAACCAGGGTTTGCCAAAATGCCCGGGGATGGCGGGCCAATCGAGTTCGCGCCACGGATTGGCCTCGACCTTGCCGGCCATGACCTCAGCCATGACCTGCCCCATGTGCACCGACATCTGCACGCCATGACCGCTGTAACCCATGGAGTAATAAATCCCGCCATGCTGGCCGGCCCGGGGCAACCGATCAGAGGTCATGTCCACCAGTCCACCCCAGCAATAATCGACCTTGACGCTAGCCAACTGCGGGAACATCTGCACCATCGCCGCTTGCAACACTTTGCCGCTCTTGGCGTCGGACACGCTGTCAGACATGGCAAACCGCGCACGGCCGCCAAACAGCAAGCGGTTGTCCGGCGTCAGGCGAAAGTAATTACCGATCATGCGGCTGGTGACATAGGAACGGTGTGCCGGCAGCAAGCTGTCGATCAGGGCCTGCGGCAGCACCTCGGTGGCGATCACGAAACTGCCCACCGGCACGATCCGCCGCCGATACCAGCCCAATCCACCCTGCTGACATGTGCCTGTGGCCAGCAGAACCTGCTTGGCGTGCAGCGAGCCTTTGGTGGTGTTGACCTGATAGCCGCCGGCACTGGCTTTCCAGTCCGTCACCATCACGTCCTGAAAGATCAACGCGCCGTGACGGGCTGCCGCCTCGGCCAACCCGACACCGAAGCGGCCGATGTGCATCTGCACGCCGTTACGCTGCAGCATGCCGCCATGGAACTGCATCGAGTTGGCTTCGGCACGGGCCTCTTGCGCGGACAGCAATTCGACATCGGCATCCACCTCTCGCCGAATCAACTCGCAAGTACGCGCCAGGCTTTCGTAATGCATCGGCTTGGCGGCCAGCTTGAGCTTGCCATTGCGTGTGAGATTGCAGGCGATCTGCTCCTTCTCCACCAACGAAACGACGCTCTGCACGGCGCTTTCATAGGCTTGATAAAAAGCACGCGCCTTGTCAGCGCCGAGGCTGGCACTGAGTGCCACGTAGTCCTGGGCGACGCCGGTGCTGCAGTGGCCACCATTGCGCCCCGAAGCCTCGCCAATCACCCGCCCTCCTTCCAGCACCACCACGCTGGCCCCCTTCAAGGCCAGGGCCCGGGCCGCTGCCAGGCCGGTGAGACCACCACCGACGATGGCCACATCGACCTGCCCGGGCAACGCGCCGGACTGAGCACCGGTGAATGCCGGTGCGGTATCGAGCCAATAGGACTCACTGCCCATGTCTAACCCCTTTTGCCTTGAAGAGTGCCCTGAGACTCAGAGACCGACCAAACCGGCCAAACCGCCGATATCCGGGATCTGGTGGTAACCGTAGACGGCGTTCGCCGGTTGCTCATGACCACGGGCGACGAAGGCCTTGTGCTTGATCTTCATGTCGTGGGCCGACATCAGGTCATAACGGAAGCTCGAGGACACATGCAGAACGTCCTCCGGCCCGCAGTTCAGGTTATCGAGCATGTACTCGAAGGCGGCCAGGCGCGGCTTGTAGGCTTGGGCTTGTTGGGCGGTGAAGACCTTATGGAAAGGTGCGCCGAGCTTGTCGACGTTGGACATGATCTGCTCGTCCATCGCGTTGGAGAAAATCACCAGGGGAATCTTGTCGGCGATTTTCGCCAGGCCAGCCGGCACGTCGGCATGCGGACCCCAGGTCGGTACGGCGTCGTAATAGAGCTGGCCTTCGCCCTTGTACTCGACACCCCAACGCTTGCAGACCCGCGCCAGGGCAGTCTTGAGGATCTCATCATATGGACGCCAGTCACCCATCACCTGGTCCAGGCGATAGGCGGAGAAGTCCTGGACGAACTGATCCATTTGCTCGGCAGGGACCCGATCGGCGAACAGTTCGCGCGTCATGGTCCCCATCTGAAAGTTGGTCAACGTGCCGTAGCAGTCAAAGGTAATGAACTTGGGACGAAGAAAGCTCATGAGTGCGGTCCTGAGTGATGGTTAAGGTCATGAGGGGGCAAGCAGTTGCGCCGTTCTGGAAGCATCGGAGCAACGCTGCATCACGGATTTATTACACCACCTGAAGACCATGCATAAACTGTTAAAAGTATAGGCCGCTTGGCACAAAGCACCGTTTTGCAGGGCTTGCTCAGCAGACTGTGCGGGACGCCCCAGACTCGGGCGCTCACCCTCTGTTCAAGGGCTTTGCGGGCCGTCATGGTGCACCGACCAGCCATGCGAAAAAGCGCTCATTCGGCAGAATCTGCGCCTGCACAACAAGAACGGGCGCGGCCCTGAAAGGACGCGCCCGTTTATTGTCTTGCGAGTGGAAGCCTTGTGCCGCCAACCCGGATCTGCATCAGCAGGTGGCCTGTCTTCAGAATTCCGCGACTTTGCCCCAAGCCGATGACCGGAAGCGGTCCGGATGATAGGGACGAGGATCAACCAGAGGCTCGCCACCGCTGACAATGTCGGCGATCAAGTGGCCAGCGCCAGGGCCGATGCCGAAGCCATGGCCACTGAACCCCGCCGCCAGTACCAGGCCAGGCAGGGTCGCCATCTCGCCGATTCCCGGGACGCCGTCAGGCGTGCTGTCCACATAGCCTGCCCAGGCTCCGGTGACCGTCGACGCCTTCAGCAGCGGGACCAGGTCCAGCGCGCGCTTGTAAGTCAATTCAACGATCCTGGCGTCTGCCTTCGGATCAAGAATTCGCATTCTCTCCATCGGCGTTGGCTGGTCCAGCTGCCAACGGCCCAAGCCTTCATGACCCGACTGGACGCCTTGCAGGCCGCCGGGCGCCAGCTTGCGCCAGCGACGCTGGAACATCGGCAGGAACTGCGGGGCGAAGCGCAGAAGTTGCAGGGTGGGGTCAACACGCCCACTGCCACTGATGGACAGCGTGAACCCTCCATCAGAGCGACGGGTCATGGAGATGTCATTTGTGTGGAGCGCATCCGGTATCTCTTTGCCGCCCTTGGACACCGCCATCACCGTCTGGCGAATGGTCGCCTGGGGAAACCGGATGCCGTACTGACGGCAGAAAGAGGAGGCCCACGCGCCCCCGGCGAGCACCGCGTGCTTGGTGCGAATGGTGCCCTTCTCGGTGACGACTGCAGACAACCGGCCACCCTCGGTCTCCAGGCCACGCGCTGCGCACCCCTGGTGCACGGTGCCCCCAAGCTTGAGGATGGCCCGTGCGACCGCCGGGGCCGCACGGGACGGGTCCGCGATACCGTCGCTCGGTGAAAAGACCCCGCCTTTCCAGGGCTTGCCGGTCACCCGGCCACGTTGAGCGGCCTGTTCAGCGGTCAGCATATGAGTCGTTACATTGACAGTACGGGCAAATTCACCCCACCGCGCCCAACCGGCCAGTTCCTTCTCGTTGTTGCTGAGGTAGAGCAAGCCGCATCGTCTGAATCCTGTGTCCTCACCGGTTTCGGCGGCGAACTGCTCCCACAGATCCAGGCTTTTGGTCGACATCGGCAGCTCACGAGCGTCTCGGTTCTGCTGACGGCACCAGCCCCAGTTTCGACTCGATTGCTCGGCACCGACGCGTCCTTTTTCCACCAGTGCGACCTTCATGCCGCGCTTGGCCAGGTAATAGGCAGCAAAAGTTCCGATAATGCCACCGCCAATCACGACAACGTCAGCGTGCGTGGGAAGTTCAGGATTCGTCTGTACGGGCGTTAAAGGTGCAGGCATTTTGGGATGTCCATTGAGGGCCGGGGGCGCTGGTGTGCCGGCCATTCGCTGAGGATTGCGACCAGGGCAAGCAGTTGCTCCGTCTGGAAACATCGGCGCAAGGCTGCATCACGGATTTATTACACCACCAAGAGACCCTGTATAAACGGTTAAAAATAGAGGCTGCCTGGTACAAACCACCGTTTTACAGGGCTTGTTCAGCAGACTTTGCGGGACGGTCCGAACTCAGGCGCTCCACCCCGGCATGATCGACCCAGACCGGTGCGACCTGCAGGCACCGGACACTCAAATGGTTTCCAGACGCGCTAATTCGTGCGCATAAAAAGCCCGGCTTCATCTGCCTCCCCTACGCTCTGAAACACCTCGCCCTTCTCACCAAGGTGCGCCTGAAGACGCGTATCGTCAAAGGCGTGACCGCAGTGACATTGAACGCCCTTGCCGATCTCGGGCCCATAGCAACTGATTCATTTGAGCAGTGCCGCAAACAAGTGCAGATACAGCAGATTATCCTTTGCACATTTAAAGAACGGCATATTGCGCCTGGCCTGCTTTGTTAGCTTATTGAGAAGAATCGGCATCGCCACGTGCTGGCCCCCACGGCGATGTGCTGCCGGCTTGCAACCTTCAAGGTCACGTTCGGCTCGACCTTTGTTCCAGCGACCTTGCAAGGTCGCGGGACAGACCAACCTCTGCTGCCCACAGTGCCTGTTACCGCTCTAAAGGAGCTCCCTGGATGACAACACAATCTTCGAATAGCTACAGCATTGATCCGCAAACGTCTCACCGGTTTTATATCAATGGCTGTTGGACTGTCCCGGCAAGCCCGGCAAGTTTGCCGGTGGTCAATCCGACAAACGAAGAGGTCGTTGCGCAAGTCGCGAGAGGGTCTGCCGAGGATGTCGATCGGGCGGTAGCGGCGGCCCGTGCGGCGCTTGCGGGTTGGTCTGCCACTTCCACAGAGTTGCGCGCACATTTCCTGGGTAAGATCCATGACCTTATCCTTGAGCGAAAAGAGGTTTTTGCGCAGGCGATCTCTCTCGAAATGGGCTCGGCCATCGGTTCTGCACGGGCAATGCAAGTGCCTCTCGCGGCGGAACACGTTCGGGTCGCACGTGATCTGCTGTCCACCTATCGTTTCCAGACAATCGAGGGCGGGACCGCGATTGAACGCGAACCCATAGGCGTCTGCGGCCTCATCACGCCGTGGAACTGGCCGCTTTATCAAATCACCGCGAAAGTCGCCCCAGCTATCGCTGCCGGATGCACCGTGGTCCTCAAACCAAGCGAACTGTCGCCTTTGAGCGCCCTGCTTTTTGCACAAGTGGTTCACGACGCGGGCCTTCCGCCCGGCGTCTTCAACCTTGTGAACGGAAGTGGCCACGAGGTCGGCGCTGCAATGGCTGAACACCCTGATATCGACATGATTTCGATTACCGGCTCCAACCGCGCAGGCGCACTGGTTGCACAGGCGGCCGCCCATACGGTGAAGCGTGTCGGGCAAGAGCTGGGAGGAAAATCTCCGAACATTTTGCTCCCCGACGCCGACTTTGCCAAAGCCGTCCCATTGGGCGTGATGGCTGCGTTTCGCAACGTCGGACAATCGTGCAGCGCCCCGACCAGAATGATCGTTCCAAAGGACCGACTGGCGGAGGTCGAATCGCTGGCTGCCGCAACGGCCAATGCGATCATCGTTGGCGATCCGCAATCGCCAGAGACGGTACTCGGCCCGATTGCCAATGAAGCCCAGTTCAACCGCGTGCAAGCACTGATCGAAGCTGGCCTGAATGAGGGCGCAAAACTCGTTTGCGGCGGACCAGGACGCGTGTCGGGTTATGAAAAGGGTTTCTATACCAGGCCGACTGTTTTCTCCGAAGTGGATACCGCCATGCGGATCGCCCAGGAAGAAATCTTCGGGCCGGTGCTCTGCATCATTGCGTATGAAACCATCGATGAGGCGGTCGCTATCGCGAACGACACGGTATATGGGCTGGGCGCCCATGTTCAGTCTCAGGACCTTGATCTGGCGCGTGCAGTGGCGTCTCGTATCCGCGCGGGGCAAGTGCATCTGAACTACCCCGCCTGGAATCCAATGGCACCGTTCGGAGGTTATAAGCGATCCGGTAATGGTCGTGAATACGGTGTCTACGGCTTTGAAGAATACCTGGAAACCAAAGCAATCATTGGATTTGGCGGATAGCTGGATTCTCCTCCGAGCACAGGGAGCCCGTTTAGTGGAGGGTTTTATCAACGACAAGGTGGCGCAGTACTTGAGCTTTAACGATGCGGCGAACTTGCGGCGCTCGTTAAAGCGCTGGCTCGGGCGTACACCGAACCTGATCCGTCAGTTGTTCAGCAGTTGAGTCGTTTGCGGCGGCGACACATTATCCAGTACCCGATTCACCGCCAGCTCACCCAGCATGATGACCTGCTGAATCGCCAGCATCGTGTTGCGCTGGGTTCCGTCCACCAGCCCGGCCAGATCGCTGACCATGGCATTGGCTGACGCTAGTAATTCGCAGACCTGGGCCAGTAGCGTTTCGTTGTCGACTTCGGGGGCAACGATAAAAATCATCGCGGGTTTGCGTAGCCTGTCGGCGTTTTCGGGAGCGCTGGGTTTGAGGTAATGGTCCAGGGCCCGGTCGGCGGCCTGGTGAAATTTTTTCGAATCGCCGGAGGCATACGGGGAGGTGCTTTGCGCCGTTGATGGCTCGAGGGTCTTGAGTGTGTCGTTGGGCATGGTGACGCTCTGCTGAGTGATGAGAGCTACCACGCTAACCGCCGCACTTCCGACAGCCAACCCTAAAAATACGTCGGACATTTCCTGTTATTTCAGCTTGTTTTAATCAGCTGTGGGAAGCGCACAGCGCAAAACCAACGTAAATGTCGACGCTTGTTTAATCATCGGCAAAATGCCTTCGCGATGCCTACAACATTATGTGTCGTTGCCTACAGCTACGCCAGAATCCGCCGACTTTCTCTGCCGGCTGCCACGCCTGTTTTCAGTTTCCACAGGCCCCCTCTTGCGGCACCAGACGGATCTCGACACGTCGGTTGGCGGCGCGTCCGGACTCGGTGTCATTGCCGGTGACCGGCTGGCTGGCTGCGAGCCCCTGGACAGCAAAACAACGGTCCGGGAGGTCGCCCATGCGCTGCATCCAGTCACGCACCGCAGAGGCGCGGGCGCGTGACAGGGCAAGGTTCTGTCCGGCATCGCCCGTGGCGTCGGAATGCCCGACGATGACGATCAGCCAGCCTGGCCGGGCTTTGATGCCGGCCAGGGCATCGATCAGCACTTTGGTCGAGCCGGATCCGAGCTCGGCGCTGCCGGCATCGAACAGCATCAGACTGTCCAACTGCACGGGCTCGGCAGGCAGATGATCGCCGTCCTGGCCTGCCAGCCAGTGCTTCCACCCAAACCAGCCGGCCAAGGCGATGGCCGTCGCCAAAGCGAACAGCCACAGGGCCATTTGACGTCTCTTTGTCGTCGGGTCTGCAGTTGCCGCTTCGGGCATGCGAGGGGGCGGCAGGATCACCACCGGCATCACGAATGCCGGTTCTGGGCCTCTCGTCGACAACAGCACGGTTGCCTCCGCAGCCGGGCTTTGCTGCAGGCGCCGCATCAGGCTATCGACCTGCTGGCGCAGAGCCTGCAGCGTGACCATCGGCACTTGAGCCTGAGCGCCCAGTCGCTGGTGCAAACGGCTCAACCCGGTGTCCAGATGAACCAGTGCCGGCAAGCTGCGCGTATCCAGCGCCAGGCTGCGCAGCAAGGGCTGCAATTGAGCGAACAGCCCGTTCAGGCTCTCCAGGCGCATCGATTCCACGGGCGGCCACAGGTGCGGCCATTCGCAGCTCAGCGCCTCGATCAAGGCCACCCCTTCCACCATGCCTGACAGGCCATGGCGCTGGCTGCGCGCCAGCGCGTAAGCGACCGCGGTTTGCAGATCCGCCCCATTGCTCTGGAACAAGGTCAGGCACAACTGCTCGACCTTGACCCAGTTCACGTCCGGACAGGCCGGGTGGCTCAATTTGGCCAGTTCATCACGCAACGCCATGAACTCGCCGAAGCCGCGCGGATCACCGCCCGCGCGTATACGCATTTCAAACAACGCCGTCATCGCGCTTCCCTTCCGTTACAGGTTCATGGCCGACAGGTAGTGCTGCCGCTTCAGGTGACGCACCAGCACTCGGCCCTCGGGCGCCAGGGTGGTACCGAACGTTAGCCGCTGCCCCGCCTTGAGCTGCACGTCGAGGGCGTATTCCAGATGACCCGGTTGCACCTGCGGCAGCAGTTCGATGTTCACCGCCGCCAGGCGCGGTTCGTACTTGAGCAAGGTCTCGCCCATGCTTTTCATCAGCTCATGTGCCGCCGCGGGCAAACCCTGGAGGATCAGGCCCATATCCGGTAGACCGTAATCCGGCAGATGACCGAGCGTGCCCGCCCGGCTGTTGAGGATGCGTTGGAGGTTGTCCAGCACCGACAGGGTGTGCTGGTCCGCTTCGGCGACGCGATACAGGTCCAGCTCGCCGTCGAAATTCTGCAGCAGCATTTCGTAGAGCGAAGGATTGAAGTCGGTCATCGATCAGTCCTTGGCCAAAGGTCGCAAGGTCAGCCGGTTGTCCGCCAGTTCGATGACCCGGGCCCGGTCCGGATCCAGGTCATCACGGGTCAACGTCAGGCGCCACGTCTTCGGTTGGCTGTCGGGTTGGCGGAACAACGCGACCACGGCGACGGAGCGCGCGTTGTCGTCCAGGGGCACGCTCAGTTGCGCCCCCTCGCCCGGCTTGACCACCAGGGTTCGCTTGTCCAGCAGATCCGCGCTCAGCACCCGGTCGTCATGGCTCAGCAAACTGTCGTAGGTGGCCTTTTCCAGCACCTTGTTGTCGCTGAGTTGGTACACCCGAACCAGCGTGGCGACCGACAATGCATTCATGTCCGCGTCATCGACGTTCAGCGATGCCCGCCCACTGAAGTCCAGGTGCAAGGTTTTCACCTGCTTGTAGAAAATCGAACTGGCGGCGGAGGTGGTGCTGTCCGTCACTGACTGGGTCACCCCACAGCCGGCGAGCCATGCACCCAGCGCAACGACCATCGATGATTTAAAAACCGTACGTGACATGTTCTATCTCCCTGTCCCGGGCATTTTTCGAAAGGCCCTGGTAGCGGCCCAGATTGAGGGTGATGGTGTCGTGCGCCCCGACCTCCCAGGCGTCACTGCCCGGGCCCAGCACAGCGGTCATGCCCAGCCGTACCGGCGATCGCCCCAGCACCGGCGCCGGCAGGCTGCGCAGCGGTAGCGACAATTGCAGCTTCGCGGTGCAACGCCAGCCCAGGTACACACGCAGCAACACCCGCAGGTCGTTGTGCAACTGGCCAGCCGGCAGCCAGCCGCGGGCCTCGTCTTCATCCTCGGTGAACAGCGCCAGGTGCAACTGGCTATTGGCGTCATGCCCGACACTGCCCAGGGGCGTGCCCTGGGACAGACTCACCGGGCGCCGGCTGCACAGGCTCGCCGGCTGCGCCAAGGGGATTTTCTGCGGCCAATGGGGCGTCACCCGTGCCCGGGTTTCGGGAGCCAGCAGCTTGACCAGCGCGATGATGCCTTCGGCGTTGCGGGTGGGCAGGCGCATCACGCTCAGCAGCGCGAGGAAGCGCGATACCGGCGTGGCGATCTGCCGGGCGGTGCCGGGAATGCCCAGGCCGATCAACCCCAGCAGGCACTGCGAAGTCGCATCGGTGCCGCCCGCCTCGAAGGTGGCCGGATAGGAGTACTTGCGCCAGATGCGGTAGAACTGGGTGAAGATCCGGTGGTTGAAGATATCGAGGAAGGCTTCCACCGCCTCATGCCCTTCCCGTCGCTGGGCGATGTCGTCGAGAAACGCCGTCGGCATCGGCGAGTCGACCCCGTACAACCCGAGCAGGCGTGTGCGCACCGTTGCCGGGCGCTGCGGATGACCGTCGCTGGTTTCGATCGCCTTCAATTCCCCGGCCGGAAAGCCCATGCCAGGGTCGGGCCGAAAGCGTACCGGGTCATCCGCCGGATGCGCCGTGCTGCCCAGTGGCGGATGATCCGGCAAGGCCTGTTCCAGCAATTGGCAGAAGCGATACAGATTGGCCTCGGCCACCCGCCCCTGCAGTGCTTCCAGTAATCCACTGGCTTTCAGCCGGGAATACGTTGACTGTGGTTCTCGTTCCATCGCAGGCACTTTCCGGTAGGTTGCAGGATCAGCGTGAGCTGGTTGAACAAATGAATGTCGGCATACAGGCCGAAGAAGCGATGGAGCATTTCGCCGAACAGGCTGATGTCGCCCTCGCCGGAAAAGCCATTGGCGTCCAGGGTGACTTCGATATCCACGCCGCGCAGCAGGAAGCCTTTTTCGAAACGCTGGATCAGGTGGTGACGCACCTCGACGATCGCCGCCAGCCGACGTCGGTTCAGCTCGCTGCCCGTCCAGTCGTACAGCGCCAGGGTGCCGCGCAACACTTCGGCGTTGTCGAGCATCGGCAGGAAGTTCGAGCCCAGGTGGCTGAGCACGCGCCAGTGGAAACGATCGCGGTTCGGCGGATAGCACGGCAAGGTCGGCGCGCACAGGTTGCGCACCCTCAAGCCGGCCCGGGTGGATTGCACCAGGGTATCGAGCAAGGTGCTTTGCAGGGCCTTGCGCGGCAGCTGGCCGTGGGTACCGGTCAGGCGCAATGACAGGCTGGCATCGTTGAGTAGCAGGTCCTTGTCAAAACCCTCCCCTCCCAGGATCAGCCAGGTGTCATGCAGACCATTGGCGCCACGCTTCAAGCGCGTATGGAAGTAGCGCTCCGGCGCCTCGTCCCGCAGCATGCCGCCCTTATGGCGAAAGCTGGTGAATGGCACATAGTCCTGGCGCTCGGTGTTCCTCGAAGAGGTGACCTGGTCCACCGAATAGATCTCGGTATGACCGTCCTGCAAGCGCATGGGGCGCAGCAGGTAGTCGCTTTGCAAAGGTGCCAGGTCCAGCGGGTCGGACTCCAGGATGAACAGATTGATCACCGGCACCGCATGCAGGCGAATATGCCCGGCGCTCAGGTTGAACGCTTGAGGCCATGACTGGCCCAGCACCACCTCCAGTTCGAACCAGGGTGTCCCCTGGGTGATGTTCAACTGCTCCAGTCCGCAGAGGGTGACGAACATGAACTTCTCGCGGAAGGTGAAATACTCCAGCAGCAACTGATACCCGCTGAAGGCGCTGTCACCCTTGGGCCACAGACGGTCCTCGTCGGCGAAGCCCTTGGGCGTAAAATGGCCACGCAGCAACTGACGGTCCGTTTGTCCCGGCATTCGTACATACATCGCCTGGGTATTGAGGGTCAGTGCCTGATGCAGCGCACTCGCCAAGGGCGCATCGGCATTCAGGTACAGCGGCAGGCGACTGAGGTCGGTTTCGTTCCAATCGGTCATCGCGCCGCAGGCAAAGCGCAGCCGCAGTACCGAGCGTCCGTCGGGCTCATGCGCCAGGCGCACGGACTCCACGGCCAGCGGTCGCAGTGTCAGGTCCTGGGTGGTGGTGTAGCGGCATTGGGTGCGGTGCGGGCCGATGGGCTGCGACAACACTTCGAAACCGCTGGCGATCCGTTCGCTACGCTTCATCTCCTTGAGATCGGGTGCCAGTTCCACGATCGACAGCGATGGAATGGTGCGCAGGTAATGCGGCCACAGCAGGCTGACCAGGCCCTCGGTGAGCTCCGGCAAATCATCGTCGAGCTTCTCGCGCAGCCGTCCCATGAGGAACGCAAAGCCCTCGAACAGACGCTCCACGTATGGGTCGTGGGCGCCCGCCTTGTCCAGGTTGAGCTGCGCCGCCCGGTCCGGAAAAGCCTCGGCGAACTCCTTGCCGGCCTCGCGCAGATAACGCATCTCGGCGTCGAAATAACGCAGTGTCAGATTGTCCATGCTCAAAGAAAAAATCCTGATGAATGAGGTTAGCCGCAGAGCACTGCGGCACGTACCGGATCGATGGCCACCAGCGCCGCCAGCAGCGCCTCCATGCGCCGGGCAAGGGTGGGTTTGTCGGCATCGTTGCGCTGTGCTTTCAAGCGCAACAATTTGAGCAGGCGTGCCTTGACCTCGAAATTCAGCTCGGGCTCCCACTCGGCCAACGCCTGGCGCTGGGCGGTGGCGTCCAGTTCGCCCAGCAGGTGGATCGCCAGATCGCTCTTGCCATATTGCTCGGCCACCCGCGCCATCAGCAGGCGCAGCAACCAGCGCTGCCGTCCGGTCTGTATGCCGGGGCGCGCGGCCAGCCAGGCCAACGCCTGCTCGATGCCGTCGCTGTCGGCTTGAGCCAGGGCCTCACCTTCCAGTGACAGGATCTCGGTATCTGCGCCTGGCGCCGCAACGGTCGGTGCCGGTAACCATTGCTGGGGGCGATTGCCGCTGACATGCCGGGCAATCCACTCGCGGGTGGTCTCATCGGCGAACGGTGAACCGTCGCTCCAGCACAGCGCTTCAACGCCCGGCAGGCGCTCGATGAACATGCCCAGATCACGCTTGGCCACATCGGCCCAGCTGTCCTGGGGGGCGGGTTGCTTGCTCAGCGCCTGACAGGCATACCACTGCAGGTCCAGCCAGAAATGGTTCACGCCCTCGGCGTACATCCGCTCGACCTGATCGAGCAATTCAGCCCAGCTCTGTTGCAGATACAGGCGCTTGAGTTGTGCTCGATATTCGCCACGAGGCGCCGTCAGGCGCGTGATGCCATTGGCGTCCTGGGGCGGCGCCTGATGCACGGTGTCCCAGCGCAGGCTCTTCATCAGGCGATGAGCCGCCAGCCAGCCCAGGGGTTGCTCGCGCAGGTAAACAGCCAGGGCTCTGCCGCTGTCCAACAGGTCGCGGCCGGATTTGATCGTTGGCGCGTCGGGCGCAGCCGTTTGCGCACTGGTTTCATGACTGGCGCTGTTCTGCGGCACCAGTGCGTCCACGCCACCGGACTGCGCCAGGCGTGCCGACAAGGCGCCATACAGTGTGCCCAACGCGGGCCGTTGCTCCGGCGGCCACGCCTCAAGCCCGCGTTCCAGCCAGGCCAGCGCCGCCACGGTGCGTTCAGCCTCGTCCTTGACCACTTCCGGAAACAGCGAAAGGCTGTCCAGCACTTTGCCGCTGGTCAGCCACTCCAACGCCGCCTTGCGGCTATTGGGACGCGCGGGCAGTACCTCGTCGGCATAGCGTTCCACCAGGGCCGCCAGCAGGCCGAGACCGTCCGCCAACCCGGCTTCACCGTCTTTGTGCAAGCGCGCCCACAGGTAGTAGGTGGCAACGCGCAGGTCCTTGCAGCGTTGGGTGATGAGTGTCTCCGCCAGTCGCACCACCTGATCGACATCGGCGCCAGACAGTTTGTTGACCTCCTCACGCATGCGCTGGAAGTCATCGTCGTAGCCCGGATCCTCACCCACGGGCAAGTCCGTGCTGATGGGCTGCAACCAGGGCTGCCAACGCTCGGCTTGCAGGTGGGCCAGGGAGTGGGCATCGCGTTCACCCAGGCATCGGGCGATCAATGTACGCAGGTTCATTTGATCCTCCTCTTTTGCGCCTTGAGGACCGCCTCATCGTTTTCACTGAGAAAGATCTGCTGGGGCAAGGTGAAGTCACGCAACTTCAGCAACGCCAACGGCCCCGCCCCCAGTTCCGTGCGCAGGTTCCAGGTCAGCTCCAGGCCGTCCGGGGCCTTGAGCTGCAGGCGGTGTAGGCTGTCGCTGTCGTTCAACGGGGTGACCCGGGCTTTTTCCAGCAGACGGATCAACCCCCAGGTGCCTTCGTAGTCACCGAACAGCCGTTCGTTGGCTTGCACGCTGGTCCAGGTCAAACTGGTGCCGGGGTGGCTGCTGAAGCCGGGCCAGCTGAAGCGCTGCCAGCTTTCCTTCTGGTTGAAGTACTCGTGTTTCTCGCCATTGAGCACGAAGGTGGTTTGCACCACGTCGCGCACCGCTTTGCCGCGCAGTTCGAAACTCAGGCCCATGCCGCCATCGGTGTAGAGCACGTCGGCCAGGTGGCTGAGCTGGTTGATCGCCGTGAGGAACTGCGGGTTGAACCGCAAGCCCTGGCTGTGCCGCGGATCGGCCACCCAACGGCTGCCTTCCCGGCGCAATACACCGCCCAGTTGCTGCTGCAGGAACTGGTCGATGCGCCCGGAGTCGGCGCGGATCATCTGCCCCAGCATGGGCAAGGAGGCGTCGCTGCTGGTGGCGGCGAAGGGGAAACGCCCGGCGAAAGCGCTGTGCCAGTCGCTGACGATCGCGCGCTGCCACTGGCGGTTGAGCCCCGCCGCCGAGGGTTGCAGCACCCGTTGCCAGGCCTGGTCCAGCGGCTGCACCAACAGCGTCTCGCCCACCTGGCCCCACTCCGCGCCAAGGCTGGCGGCGAGCAGGCTGCCGTAGGCCCGGGTGTCGGTGAGCTCGACATTCTTGCCCTGGAACACGCTCTGCGCCAGGGCCTGGGTCATCGCCTGCGGGTCGGGCGCGTTGTGCACTTGCTGCAGTTTCAGGCGCACCCGGGTGACGCGGTTGAGGAAGGCCTGCAGGCTCAAGCGGTCGCTGTCGCCGCCTTCGGCGTCCTTGCCCAGCAGCGCCAGCAACGGGCCGAAGGTGGCGTCCAGCGGACCGCTCGGGCCCTGCAGCTGCTGGTCGATCGCCGGCACCGGGGTCTGGCCGACCAGTTTCTGCGCGGACTGCATCAGCGACTCGGCCAACGCCTGGCCGCGCACGCCGGCCTGGCCCTGGTAAGCCAGGGTGTTCATCAGCGCGATCAGCGGCGACTGGCGCACGTCGCTCATCAGCGTCAACTGGTCGATCACCTCGCCCAGGCTAGCGGCCGGCTGCCAGCGCAGACGGTTGAGAAAATCCAGCCAGGCGCTGGCGTAGTCCTCGAAGTAGCGTTGCGTGAGGCGCGCCCGCAGCACGTCCGGGGTCAGGTTGGCATCCAGTTCGGCGGGGTGGTCGCTGAGCACCCAGTCGATCTCCTCGCGGCGCGCTTCGGCGATGGCCTCGATGGCCTGGCGCACTTGGCCTTCCCAGGCCTGGCGGGTGAACACGCCGGGGACGCTGGCCTTGCTGCTGAACAGTGCGCCGGCCTCGGTGTCGCCGACCATTTGCGCCAGGCTCAAGGCCGGGGCGTGATTGGCCGCCCCCTCCAACACCTGTTGATAGAGGCTGGTTTCGGCATTGCGCTGGCCCAGTTGGCCGAGCAGGACTTGCCGGGCCTGGGCGACCAGTTTCGGGTCGGCCTTGATGCGCCACTCGGGGTGCGCGGCCAGGTGTTCGGTGTAGAACTGCCACAGGCTTGGTGCCAGGCCTTGCCACACGCCTGGGGATATTCCGGCGAGGGTCGGTTCGGCTTCTTGCAGGACTTTGGTCAGGAACGCCGCGTCGGTTTTTTCCGGGTGCGCCAGCATCAGGTAGGCCTTGAGCTGGTCGTAGGCGCCCCGGGCGCGGTGCGCGCGTTCGGCACTACCGGGGGGCAGCTTGATCAGGGCGCTGAGTTTGGCCTGCAGGTTGGCGACGGCCGGGTCGCGCAGCAGGCGCTGGTTGGCTTCGACATAGATCGGTTGGACTTTTTCCAGCAGGTTCTGGTTCTGGTTCAGGCCGAAGCGCTGGTACCAGGGGGCGCCGTGTTCGGCGCGGTAATCCAGGCGCGCCAGTTCGCGCATCAGGTCGTTGAGGGCCAGCAGTTGGGCGTCGCCCGTTTGCGACTGCTCCAAGGCGACCAGCGACGTCTGCACCTGGGCGATCTGCACGCGCTGGGTGGCGAAGGACAGCAGCATGCCGGCGCCCCACACCAGCGCCAGGCCCATGACCACTGCCGAGCCGATGCGCACCGGGTGTCGGCCCAAACGGCGACTGTGCACGGCCTTGTCCTCGAGCACGCCCTGCCAGGCCGGGTCGATGGGCCAATGGTGCGCCGCGTGATCCTTGTGTTCGGGCAACGGCAGGCTGAACCACAGCCCGCGTAACGGCAGACCGCGGGCGAATTCGCCGAACAGCGGCGCGAGCGCCTGGCGCCAGCGGGCAATGCCTTCGGCCTGCAGATCGCGCGACAGGCGCAGCAGGAAGTCGTGTTTCATGTCGCCGAATATTTGCGCCCAGCCTGATTCGCGCAAGGGCAGGATCAGCTGGTCCAGGGAGGTTTCCAGGTCTACGGCGGTGGCGCGCGCGGGCAGCAGGCAGCCTACCGGTTGGGTCGTGCGCTGGGGCTGCGGCCACTCGCTGTAGCAAACCTGCCACAGGTACAACGGCAACTGCCACTGCAGGTGGCGGGCCAGGGTTTGCAGGTAGCGCACGCCGGCGCCCATTGCGGCGGCATCGCTGGACTGCTCTTTGTTCAGGGCCCAGATCACGCCGTCGAGTGCGCGCCAGCGGTTGAGGCTGAGGTACTGTTTAAAAGGCGCATCCTCCGCATTGCCTTGCACGCTGCCGCCCCAGATCAGGACGGTGTCCTGGCCTTCCACCCAGTTTTTTTGAGTGAGTTGCGGGGCGATGGCGTGGATTTGTTCGGGTTCGCCGACGACCAGCAGCAGGCGGATTTTGCGGCGCCAGAAGGGACCGTGATTGCGGTAGAGATGATCTCGCAGCACCGATTCAGAAAAGGAGTCCGCCTTGTTTTCAGCGGCAGGCGCAGGAGCCGAAATGGCGCGGTCATCTCCTTTCTGCTGCCGAAAAGAGACGCGCCCCATCTTCAGGCCCATCAACAAGTAACCACCGCCCAGTGCCAACACTACCAAGATCAGACTGATCGTGCCCCACCAGCCCATCGTTTGCTCTGGCGTCTCCGGGTGGATCCCCAGCCACTCGGGTCGCCACCCGATCAGCAGACACAGGCTCACTCCGAACACAATGACCACGAGCGCTATCCACAACCCTATCGAACGACTATTGCGCATCAGCTATTTATTCCTGATTCGGAGAGGGGGGCATGACGGCCGAGCACCACAACCATGCGTCGGCGGTGATATCCCCACTGAAAATGAGATGTGGCTCTCCCTCGTCGCGGATCGACTCCACTGCAGCAGCAATCGCTACCCAGGGTGTCGCGCAACCTGGATTGCCCAGAATGGCGTCGAGGTCGTGCAACCCCTGTTCAACCTTCAACGGCATCCCGACGTCGCTGATCGCCGTGGTAATCGCCGAAGAACGCTGGGCATCGGTTCCGACGCACCAGGCATGCCGGATCGATGCCGCCTCCACCGGGACCCAGTCGAGGGCTTGGTGAGTGGCATAGAGCAAACCTTCAGAGGTCGGCGTGCGCACCGGTTCAGGACGATGCAGATAAGCCAGCGGCTCCAGCGTGGTTTGCGTCAGGCGGTTACCCAAGAGCAAACCCACCACCGCCTCGGCTGTATCTTCCGCTTGCGCGGGCGCAACCTGAAACGCCACCACCAGCAACAGCGTCTGTTCGCGGATACGCTGATCCAGCCAGTCATCCACCGCTGCCAGCCCGCGGCCTTCAAGTCGTGTGACCGTCTGGCGTATACCGGACTCGGACCAGACGTCCTGCCACAGTCCGTTGAGGTTTTCCTCGGAAACGCTGGTGTCCATTTCCAGCAACAGAGCCAGCGGCTTGTCCTCGGGCAGCGCTTGCAGCACCCGGGCGAGATCACTTAATACTTGCCGCAATACCCTGCGCAGCACCGCCTCAGGCATACCGCCCTGTTCGACCGCCAAGCGACTGTGGCGAATGCCCTCTTCACAGGGTTGCCAGGCAGCCTGGACACGTAAGGCCTTGTGCGCGTCGAGCAAAGCGTCCCGCTGCGCCTCGCCATCGTGCGCTCCCGATTCCCGCAATGCGGTATGCAAACTCACCGCCAGCACTTGCTGCGAGCGACGCCCCTGACGCATCTTCTGAACCAGGTCCGCTTCACGCTCATCGTTCCAGCCGTCAGCCACGCTCAATTGGCCGAGATACACCAAGGCACGGATCAAGCTCAGGAAAAACCAGATCGCCATGGGTGCCCCAAGCCCGATCTGCCAAAGCAGGCGCGGATGCTGAGTCAAGGCGTCACCTCCCAACCACAACGTCAGCCCGAGCCCCAGCAGCAGTAACACCGGCAGCAAAACCAGCCAACGCCATGCACGCGGGGCCGGTGGCGGGGTCAGTTCAGGGGGTACCTCGTACAATTTGACCGGCATAAAATCAGCTCGCCGTCGCGTTGGGCAAGGACGAAACCAAGGCACAGCCACAGGCGCACACATGCCCATGAAAGGCGATGGGGATGCCGTTGTTACGAAAGGTAGGATGCCCCTCGCTAATTATTGTCGGACCGTGTTTACCACACCGGACCGGATCACCTTGACGGGCCACGCCGATACCGCCAAAGCGCATCCCCGTGGCGCCTGATAGCACAGCACCGCCGTTGGTGGTGCTGTCGCCGATTCGGATAATTCCTTTCATGGATGTGCCTCCGTGCATGAGCCACCATCGTCACGCTGGATCAGGGTCCACTTCACTGACTGCTCGTCCTTGTGCGGCAGGCGTTGGCCTTTTTTCAGGTCGAGATATTCAAAGCCCTTACGGCCGAAGATCGACCATTTGCCGGTGTGGCTTGCGAGCTCTCCCGACATAGCCGTGATAAAGACACTATCCCGTCTGATGAACTGCGCTTCGCGCTCGGGCCAGGTGTACAGTTCGTCCGGTTCACCCTTAGGGAAGAAGCCTCGTTCGGGTACGTCGATGAATTCGTCTTCTACGCGGCGGATCAGTGTCCAACCGGTTTTAACCCTCTCGTAGTCTTCCCAGTCGTAGTCACGCTTACCAGTATCAGGATTGATCCAAGTGCTACGTCTTACGCCGCGCCGGACTTGTTCTTCTCCCTCAACCCACTCAGTGGGATACAGCAAGTGTGCAGCTGCAAAATCTTCATCTGGTAGGTAAATACCAATATGTTTAGGCTGCTCATCCTTTTCGATGCGCACGCTGAAATCCAGCTCGTAACGCGGAATACGCTGAGGCAACTCATCAAGTCGATAAACCCTATCCTGTCCGTTATAGGTCAAATCACCTTCATCCCAACGCCCTCCAGCAGTTGCCCCCAACCGAGAATCCAGCTCCGTAGCCCGGTCTTGCGTTAGCGAGATGCGCTCTTGTTCTTCTTCGGTCATCCAGCCGTCCCAGAACTCGCTGATGCCACGGTTGTTGGAGTTCATGGCATGACCTGCCTTGAATGCCAGCGGGTCGTTGTTGACTCGCTGGATATAGGCTTTGATATAGAAGTCCCGATCTGGACGGATATTGGGCAGCACGCGGCTTCCCCAGACGACATCGCCTTGCTGCCATTGCGGTTTGTTGCGCTGGCGCGGGTCGAGTTGGTGTTGCAAGCGAGCGTAGGCCTTTTCGTGGGCGTCAATCCAGTCGATGATTGCATCGCGGGTAGCCGCGAAGTGCTCGGGGGAGCTAAAACTTTCCAGCAAGTAGCATTCAAGAGGGTGCAAAATAGCCATTTCAAGGCTCCTTCCTAGTGTCAGGTAAACGCCATTTATGGGTTAACTCAGGCAGGCCCAAGAATGGCTTGATCGGGTCAAGGTTCGAATCGCCAATACCATCGTCATACCCCCAACCGGTTTTTTGCCGGGGAGCTATAAACTTAGGATTTAGATCATCTGGATTGAGCACAATCTGCTGCCGTCCGCCCTCTAACTTGTAGCTAGGATTTGGTTTGAGTACCTGGGTCCCGGCACGTCCTTCCCAAACCTGGAGCGGTTTGCCTGGTGGCACGGTATAGATGACGTACTCACCATTCTCGTTCCAGTGCTTCCATACCGCGAATTCGCGCCGCCACTGGCTTTTTGACTGCAGGACCGTGAACTCGCCCTCGCGCATCCAGCAAATGCTGTTGTCCCCGGAACTTGGGTCCAGAACTCGGTAGAGTCGCTCGCCGGGCGAAACTTTGGCCGCGTGCATGGATTTATCGAAGGTTTTGAATGCCCCCTTCAAACCGTTGTGCTTGGAGGTTGCACTGATATCTGGCCAGCCTTCGGCAATATGACTCAACGACTTTGACGGAAGTTTTTCCAAGGCTGGATAGCTCAAACTCTTCACTTCATCTACCCAATCCGGCTTTTTCTGCTTAATCAACTCCAACTCAGCGTCCTGACGCTGCCCCAGCACATGTGAATTGTTACCTGGCCGCGCACGGTAGGCATTATCCCCTTCGACCCGAAGGCGATTGATGATCTGGTCGAGATAGTCCTGCGCCGGGCGCAATGCCTTTGCCAGGCCTTCATCAGCCTTCTTTCTGACATCCATTATGATTGTCCAGAGTCGCTCTATCCGGATGCCCAATGCATCCGGCCCGAACTTCATGACGAAATTAAACAACTGACGCGTGACCCGCATAAGCTCATCCAGTCGTGCCAACAGCCCCTGTACGGACAGGCTCCTATTTAACTCATTCAGTTTCCCAGCCAGATAATGACATGGATTGTAAACTTTCATTGATACTAGGACTTTCTTTACTGCTGGATGGTACAAGTAACGATTTAATAGAAGCATCGCCTGATCAAGCACAGCCCCATCGATGCGCGGCGCAGGCTTCAGGGCTTTGAAAAGGTACTTCCGAACAGAAAAAACGATAATTTTAAGACAACCTTTCAGTAACGACCCCAATGTCGGAAACAACCCGATAAGCGTTAATATCAACGCTACCCAACTCCAGGTATCGCTGCTGTCCTTGTTAATTTTTCGACAATTCGCAACCAAATCACGCACATCGCCGATCTGATCCACTAGGGGAATCATGAAAATCAACGTTCCAGTGACAGTTTGTGCCGTGGTCGGATTTTCATGGAAATCCCCCTGTAACACTTCCCACAGCCAAAGCCATTTCCCCTCGACTCCTGAATAAGCGTCCTGCGGAGCAGACTCGTAGAACGCCATGGCGTTTTGCAGTTCCTGATTCATACTTTTTCCATTTCAGCGGGTTCACCAATCGAATGCTGTAGTAACAAGTCATAGGAAGGCCAAGGCTGATCCGGTCCAGGCTCGGGAAGTTGGTACTGCACACGCGCCGGCTTATCCGGAACCGGGCTGTGCAGAGCGTGACCTTGCTCGTCCAGCATCCCTTGCAGCACCAGGCCATTGTCGAACGTCAGGGTATAAGGCACGTCTGCAATGGGCTTGGCCGCAGCATCGTAGAAGTTCAACAGCAGCCTGTTGGGCATATCGGCCAACGGATCGGCCAATGGTGAGAGCGCAGTTTTCAATCTGCCCGCCGACGGGACGTAATCGAAGTGTGGAGACTTGATCTCGACTTCACCGGGTGAGCCAATCTCAATGCGATAGGGATCGAGGGTGATGTAGTTGCTGCCAACGTTGAGGGTGATTTTCTTTTTCGCAGTGATGCGGATTTCGTCCTCGGTGCTGCTGATGTCCAGACCTTGCCTGGCCAACAGTTCAAGGCGGTCGTTCTGTGCCTGGATCGTTACAGCGCCTTGGTTGGCAATTAACTTCAACCCGAGCTTTTGCGCGAACAGGCCAATGGCTTGACCTGCCGTCACCGTAAGACGCTTGAGCACACTAAAGTCAGTGTTGTTGCTCACTGCGCTAAGGGTCTGACCAGCCGCCAACTGCATATGCGCTGGCGTTACCAGCGCCACGCCGGCAGGGGCCGAGACGAGCAAGCCGGCCTCTTTCAATTGCCCCAACGCGGCCTTCAGCTGCTTGGGCACGGTCTCATCCGCCTCCAGCCCCCCTGCCACTACGGCGTTACGGGCTAACCCTTGCACACGTTGTAATGCCTCTTCCAGTTGCGCCAGAGCTTCATTCATGCCGAGCGTTTCGCCCTGCGCTTTCGGCTGTTCATTAGCACTGATGAACAGCCCCTTCCCCGCCCGAATCGACCCCCACCCATCGGTGCGCAGTTCAAACCCTTCACCCCGCCTCTGCTGCTCGGCATCGACCAGATGCCCCAGATTCAGCTGGCTCTTGCCACTGTGCTCGGTACTCAGCTTGACGTGCTCTTTGCCCCTTGTGTCCTCCATCCTCAGCTTGTTGTTGGCCGGCGTGCGCAGCACGTTGCGCTTGTAATTGCGCGCACGCAGGGTCACGTGGTCGCGGTGTTCGCTGTCGTGCAGGGCGTGGGCGATGTAGGGGCGGTCCGGATCGCCCTGTTCGAAGGCCACGGCCACTTCGGTGCCGGCGATCAGCGGCAAATGCAGGCCGTGGGTGTCGCCGGCGTAGGGCCGGGCCAGGCGCAGCCACATGCTTTCCTCGCCGGGTTTCCAGGTGTCGCGGTCGAACAGGAACTGCACGCAGTAGCGCCCTTCGACGTCGATTTCGGCGTAGGGGTCGTGTTTTTGCGGGTTGCTGACCCGGGCCGGGATCGTGCCGGCGATCTGCGGTTTGGGCTGCAGCGGTGGGCGGAAGCACACGCTTTCCGAATAGGGGATGGCCTGGAACCGGGCTTCGAAGCTGGCGTCGCGGGCGGCGCGGGTGCTGAGGTGGGTGATGACCGTGCCGCGGGCGAAGGCCTGGGGCGCGCCGCCGGTGATTTTCAGCACCTGGCCCGGGGCCAGGGTCGCGCTGCTGCTGGTGCCGCTGAGGCGGGTCTGGTCGTTGAGGTAGCGTTCGTGTTGCAGGCGGGCGTAGAAGTAGCCGGTTTCCGGTGGCAGGTCTTCGTAGAATTGATAGCGGTCGCCGAGGGCGGTGTAGGGTTCGGCGTAGTGGTAGGCCTCGCCGTAGGTGGTGGTCGCGCCGCGGGTGTGGTCGATCTCGCCGTCCAGGTGGGCGTAGGCGTCGCGGTGCTGGTAGGTGCGGATATTGACCTGGCGTTCGACTACCTGGTGTTGGGTTTGCAAGGCCCAGACGCCGTCCTGCTCGCTGCTGCTCAGGCCGGCCGGTGAGTGGCAAGGCAGCTGGATGCCGGACTGGTAATGCAGTTGGTCGTCGTGGAATTCGACGACGTCGAGGTGCAGGCGTTCGTCGCTGGTGAAGCGGTACCAGATGCCGACTTCGGCCAGCAGCCGGGCGATGAAGGCCAGGTCGCTTTCGCCGTATTGCATGACTTGCAGGCGCCTGGGGTACTTGCGCGTGAGCTTGAAGAAAAAATCCTCGCCGCGAAAATCGTGGCGGCTGCGCAGGATGTGTTCGACGATTTCCGGCACGGACTGGTGTCGATAGAGGCGGAACTGCTGGCCGCGGGCGAGCAAGGCCAGGCGTGGTTGCAGGGTGATTTCGTAGCGGGCTTCGTCGATGGAGCCGGACAGGCGCTTAAAGCCGGTGACCACGCCGTGCAGGGTGCGCAGCGGTTTGATCGGGAGGTCCCGGGTCAGGAAGCTGGGCTTGCGCGGTGGGGCGTGCAGGCTGAAACGGGCGTCGCGATTGAGCAGCTGGTCGGCGGCGATGTCCTGTTCGGTGCAGGTGAATTCGATGCCGTAGTGGAAGGGCTGGCTGAGTTGTTCTTCGCCGTGGAAGGCCAGGACGTCGAGGGTGGCGTCGAATTTGTGGACGCTGAGTGTGTGCCGGCTGTGGTCGAAGAAGGTGGGCAGTTGGCTGGACATGTTCACCCCTCCATCGCGGCAAGGTGCGCGGCGTCGTGGGCGTTGGTGAAATGCAGGGTCACGCCGTAATCGTCGCTGTAGCCCAGGCTCACGCCGTCGGTTGTCTGCCCGGCCGCCTGGCGCTGCAGCAGCTGCTGGCTGAGCACCGGCAGGATCTGCTGGTTGAGCAGGCTGTCGATGTTGCGCGCGCCGGAGTCGGGCAGCAGGCAGGCGGCAACCAGGGCGTCGTTGAGGGCCTCGTCGATATGGCAGGCCAGGCCGTAGTGACGCTGCAGTCGCCGAGCCACCCGGGCCAGCTTGAGAACGACGATGCCCTTGAGGGCGTCGGCTTGCAGCGGGCGGTAGATCAGGGTCTGGAAACGCGCCAGCAGGGCCGGCTGGAAGTGCTCGCGCAGGATCGGCCGCAGCAGTTCCTGCAGGGTGCTGTCCGGCGCGTCAGGATGTTGCTGCAGGCAGACCTGCAGTGGGTCGCTGCCGAGGTTGGAAGTCATCAGAATGACGGTGTTACGGAAGTCGATTTCACGCCCTTCGCCATCGCGCATGAAGCCACGGTCGAACACCTGGTAAAACAGGTTGATGACATCGCGGTGGGCCTTCTCCACTTCATCGAGCAGCACCACGCTGTAGGGCCGTTGGCGCACGGCCTCGGTGAGCACGCCGCCCTGGCCGTAACCGACGTAGCCCGGCGGCGAGCCTTTGAGTTGGCTGACGGTGTGGGCTTCCTGGTACTCGGAGAGGTTGAGGGTGATCAGCGACTTCTCGCCTCCAAACAGGCAGTCGGCCAGCGCCAGTGCGGTCTCGGTCTTGCCGACGCCACTGGTGCCCACCAGCAGGAACACCCCCAGCGGCGCCTGTTCTTCGGTCAGGCCGGTCCTGGCGGCCCGCAGCCGCTGGGCAAGGGCATTCAACGCCGGCTCCTGGCCGATGACCCGTTCGCTCAATTGCTGCTCTAGTGCCAGCAGGTTGGCGTGTTCGTCCTTGAGCAGGCTGCCCAGCGGCACCCCGGTCCAGTCGGCGATCACTTCGGCGACGCTGCGGGCGCTGACGTCGAGGGCCAGCAAGGGTTGGTTGCCCTGGGCGTCGGTCAGTCGTCGTTGCAATTGTTCGCAGACATCCGGCCGCGGTGGTTCGGCCTGGCGCGCATCGAGCAATTGTCGTGACAGGTCGAGTTCATGCCGGTATTGCTGTTCGAGCTCGGTGTGTTCACCTTGCAAATCCGCCTGTTGCGCAGCGATCGTCGCCAGGCGCTCGCCGGCGTTGTCGCCCAGGAGTTGCCTATCCTCTTCGAGGGCCTGGCGCTCCAGTTCCAGGGCGGCCTGCCGGGCCTTGAGCCGGACCAGTTCCTGGGGTTCACAGTCGAGGCTGATGCGCACTCGCGCGCTGGCGGTGTCGAGCAGGTCGACGGCTTTGTCCGGCAGTTGCCGGCCGGTCAGGTAGCGCCGCGACAAGCTGACCGCGGCCTGGACCGCCGTGTCCTGGATGTGCACGCCATGGTGACTGGCGTAGCGCGCCTTGAGGCCCCGCAGCATGAGGCAGGCGCCGGCATCGTCCGGCTCGTCCACCTTGACGGTCTGGAAGCGTCGCTCCAGGGCGGCATCGCGCTCGAAGTATTGCTTGTACTCGCTCCAGGTGGTGGCAGCGATGGTGCGCAGTTCCCCGCGGGCCAGGGCCGGTTTGAGCAGATTCGCCGCGTCGGCGCCGCCCGCCTGGTTGCCGGTGCCGATCAGGGTGTGGGCTTCGTCGATAAACAGCAGCACCGGGCTGGCTGATTGCTGCACGGCGTCGATGATGTTTTTCAGGCGCTGTTCGAATTCGCCTTTGACCCCGGCGCCCGCTTGCAACAGCCCCAGGTCGAGGGTGCGCAAGCTGACCGGCTTGAGACTGTCGGGGACATTGCCCTGGGCGATGCGCAAGGCCAGGCCTTCGACCAGAGCGGTCTTGCCGACCCCGGGTTCGCCGACCAGCATCGGATTGTTCTTGCGTCGGCGACTGAGGATGTCGATGACCTGGCGGATCTCATCGTCACGGCCGAACACCGGGTCGATCCGCCCTGCCCTGGCCTTGGCGGTGATGTCCTGGGTGAATTTGTCCAGCACCGCCTGCAGGGCATCCTGCATGTCGGCACCGGATGGCGGGGTAATCGGTTGGCCAGCAGACACGTCCATCTGGCCCAAGGCAGCTTCTCGCTGAACTTGCGGACGCTCTTCGGAGTGTTGATCGAGCAGCGCAGACAAACGCTGCAATTGAACATCACTGAGGCTGAGCAGCGGCCAGGCGGCGTCGCACGCGAGCAGGCCTGGAGTGTCCAGCAACGCACCGAGCAGATGCGCGGAACGCAGGCGCTCGTGGTCGTCGTCCAGGGAGGCGCGCAGCCACGCGTTACTGATCAGTTGCTGCAACTTGCCACACAGCTGCGGCTTGCCCTGCACACTGCGTGGCAGGCTGTCGAGATGGTCGAGCAGCCCACGCCAGAGCGCGTCCATATCCCATTCGTAGCGACGGGCGATGAGGGTCAGGTCGCCCTCGCCCTGCTCCAGCAGCTTAAGCAGCCAATGCTCGATGCTGATCTGTCCATGGCCGCGGCTTTGGCACAACGAAGCCGCCGCGCTCAGCGCCTGGGCGCAATAGGGGTTGAGGCGGCGGAGCAAACGGGTGGGATTGGGGGCCATGGGGGCGCGTCCTTGTTCTTGAGACTCGGTGTGTTCGATGGCGCAGGCGATGGGCCTGTAACTTGATGTAGTTGGATGAACGTCCGCGAACAGACGCTCAGCCAAACACGGCGGGTGCCGGCAGACAGAAGCCCGTCCGCCGGCTTTTCAGGTCAACCTGATTTGCGCTCGCTCCAGGAATCCGAGTGCATGATGTTGCCCTCACTGAAGGTCCAGGTGATCTTCTCGTAGCGCAACTCAACCTCCTCCAAGTGATCGCGTTTGCTATTGCTGGGGTCCTTGATGTCGTACATTTTCGAAGCGACATTCACCACTTTGACGTTCTCAAGCAAAGCGCTGTATTTCACACCTTCCAGGCCATTTTCGCCGGTGTGGTACCACTTGAACTCGGCACTCTTGAGGGTCTGGCCCGTGGTCGCGGCCTTGAACAAGTAGACAGTGGAAGAATCGACGCTCTTGGTGAACATAAACGGGGAATGAATCCGCGTGCCTGTCAACTTGCCTGTGTTGTCGTCGGTGGGGATGGACACTTCATGATCCAGGGATAGCACCTCGACGCTGCCCTCACGTTGATACACATCCACCGAACCTTTGATTTTCGCGCCGCCGTCATCTTGCAGCCATAGGTAAACGGGATTTGCCATGTAAAGCTCCTTCTCTCAAAACATGAATGTCGCGCAATGCGACAGGGGGTTGTACGTCCGGCCCCGGCATGGGCAGCACGCAGGCCCCCACTTCCGGCACCAGACGGATATCGACGCGACGGTTGGCCGCGCGCCCGGCCTCGGTGTCATTGCTGGCAACCGGCTGGCTGGCGCCAAAACCCTGCACCGCAAAACAGCTGTCAGGGATGTCGCCCATATGCTTCATCCAGTCATGCACCGCGGCCGCCCGGGCCCGGGACAACTGCAGGTTGTGCCCGGCATTGCCCGTGGCATCGGTATGCCCGGCAATGACGATCAGCCAGCCGGGCTGGGCCTTGATGCCGACCAGGGCATTGACCAGCACCTTGGTCGAACCCGGCTTGAGCCGGGCGCTTCCGGTACCGAACAGCGACAGGCTGTCCAGGCGCACCGGCCTGGGGCTCCCGGCGGGGATCGGCGCCGTCGCCGGATGACGGTGACCGGCAATCGTCGCCAGCACCTGCGTGCGCAAAGGCTCACCGCGATACAGGCCCAGGCCCAGCGCCAGCGGTGCGCCTTGTCGGTAGTAGTGATCCAGTCGCAGGGCGTCCTGGCGCAGTTGCGCAAATGCTTCCTCGCGCAGGGCGAATTCGGGCCGGTCACGTTGCCCTGTCGGGGGAATCGAGGTGTACCGCCGCAGGTCATCGGTGATCTGGCGCACCAGCAAGGTGTTCTGCCAGGCCGAGCTGGCCAGGGCGACGACGCCGGCCAGTGCGAACAACCAGGACGCGATGACACTGGCACGGCGTAAGGGGGTAAACCGTCCCTGGACCGGCAGCAGATGCAGCAAGGGATCAGGGAACGGCAAGCGCGTGCCCTCCCCGGGCTCCGCCTGCCTGGTGTCCACCAGCGCCACTTTGTTACGCAGCCATTGTTGCCACAGGTTGCCCGCCACGGCCTGAGGCAGTACCGGTACCAGCGTCATGGCGCAGACCCACGGCAGGCTGCCGCAATGACGGGTTTCACCGCGGGCGAAATGGGGCAGTACCGCTTCATTCAGCCAGGCTGCAACGCTGTTCAGCTGGACGCTGGTGTGCAACCGGCCAGCACGCGTTGCGCTGTCGGCGGACTGCTGCTGCCAATCCGCCAGGCTGACGCACGCTCCCGCCGCGCGCACGCTGGGGCTGCCCTCGCCGGCCTGCCAGCTGAACCAGGGACCCTCGCCCCGCGAGGCTTGCAGGTAACTCGCCAGCAGTAGCGGCAACACCACGCCGCGCTTGCGAACCAGCCCGACCTGATAACTGAAGGCACGTATCTGTCCAGCCAGCACGGCGGTGTCGGTATGCTCGGCGGGGTTGACGACGAACATGACGCTGAGCTGCGCGCCCCATTCCGGACGCAGGGCCATCAAGCCCGCGGTCACCGACGGCAGCTGTTCCAGCTCGGGTACCCGCACATAGCAACCGTCTTTAGTGAGGTGCAGGGTCAATTGTTCGACGGCCGTTGCGCCAAACAGACTCGCCAGACCATCACCACACACCAGGACCACCGGCTTAGGGTAGGCCGCAGGCGGCAAGGAAGCATGACCGGCCAGCGTCAGTGATTCGCCCAGCGCCGCCGCACGTCGTCCCGCCCGACGCCAGGCAAGGGCGACAAGACTCAGGAGGGTAAGGACCGCGATTGCACGGGTCCCGGCGGTCAACGGAAAAACCGCCAGCAGCGCAAGGGCGAGCGAACCCGCCCACAGCCAAAGACCCCGTGTCAGCTTGAGCGCCATCGGCCTCATCTCAGGCTGCACCGGGCAAGAGTGTAGTGATCAGACCGCCCAACAGACGGTCCAGCCCCCACCAGACAGCGACGAGCAACAAGCCCACCGCCAGCACATGCGGCAGCGGTGATCGCAGCCCGCGCAGGCGGCCGATCCGGTGAGCGCCACTGGCTTGGGTCTTGATGCCAAGGCGCAGCTCCATCGGCGCGACGTGCCCATTCAGAACTGTCAGCAGTTGCTCGCGCTCGGGATCATTCAGTTCGCGATATCGACCTTTGAAGCCCAGCATCAGCACCCGGTGGAAGGCCGTCAGCACCTGCGGATCGGGCGCCGGTTCGCGCAGCACTTCGCGCATGTCTTCATACAAAAACTCACCGGCCTGGTGACGATTGAAGAACCTGGCCTGCAGCGGTTCGCGGGCCCATTTGGCATGGGCATCGGGTTTGGCGCAGCTGAGCACGGTCTCGTCGAGCAAGGCACATTGGGCGTGGCTGATGTGGTCGATGCTGCGCTGGCCCAGGCCGGCCTGCTCGAGCATCTGGCGAACGAACTCGATCTGTCCGGCGCAACGATCCCACAGTTGCTCGGCATTCTGCGCCGAAGCCCCTTGGCGCAGCTCTACCACCAGCAGGAAGCTGTCCTGCAACAGCGCGTCGACATCCGTTGCAGTGGCGGTCGGTGTGTTGGCGATAACCCGGTTCATGTGCGCAGCACCGCGAACAGTTCCAGCTTCACATCGGCCAGCGTGCTCGGAACATAGAAGGCACAGACCCCTTGGGCCAACACGGCCTGGCCCTTGGCATGCCTGAGATCGAGGGCGAAATACTGGTTTTCCAGACGTAGCGGAATGGCTGCCGGCACGTGGCTGAGCGACTGCAACGGAACACCGTCCAGTGCGGCGTTGACCAGGTGATCGACATCATCCGGTGTACCGACCTTGCACAGGCGCGGGAACTGGCTTTGCAACTGTGCGGCCGGCATACGGCAACGCACCGACAGATAGAAGTCGGCACCGTCATCCTCACGCAGGCGCGCATCATTGATCGTGACCTGCCAGCGATTGGTACTGATCTCCTGCAGTTCCAGGGCAATGACCCGCGACGGCAGGCTGGCCTCCAGCAAGGTGGAAATCATGCGCATCAACGGCGGGAACACGGTCTCCAGCTGTTCGTGTCGATACGCCGGAATCTGATCGATATCGTGTTCCAGCGAAAAGGTCAGCAGGCTGCCGGCCAACTTGGCCAGTTCCAGATAGACCTGCTCTGGATGTCGCGCAGGATAGGCCTTGAGATCAGCCAACACCGGTTGGTAAGTGTTCAAGGCATTGAGCAGCCAGAACAGCGAGACATCGGCCACGGCGAAGTCGGCCATGCGCTGGTTGCTCTCGCGGCGCATGCCCATCAGCCGTTGCCGCTTGGCGGACAACTGCGTCAACAGGTTATCAAGCTGTGACAGCAGGCCGGGATGAGCCGCGAAGTCGAGCAGCGGCGGCACATAATCCGGATCGAGGCTCCAGCCGCCCTGCCCGTCACGCACCAGGCGCGCAATCGGGCAGGTCAGGTAATCGCCGTTTTCGTCGTGATCAAAACGCAGACTCAGCATGTGCTCGAGAACGCCGATCGATTGCACCTCGTCGGCGTAGACGTCCTGGACGTCACGCCAATCCTGGCGATAGCGGGTCGGCCGTTCAGCCTTGCCAGCGTCGAACAGGCAGTTGTTGCCATTGGCCTGTTCCAGCGGCAACGCCAGGACCAAGGTGGCGCCCTGGACGTCATCCGCCAGCAGGCGGGCCAACTCCAGGGCAGAGGGCAGTCGATCCACCTGATCGGTATCGATCAAGGTACCGTCAGGCATGCGCAGGCGCAGCTGGGTGGCCTTGAGCTTGCCCAGCCGCAGGGCTTGCGGGTCGAACCCCACCCCCTGGACACCCCAGGGGTGCACCATGGACAGGCGGGCCAGACTTTCGTTGGCCCAGGCCTCCCAGCGCGCCTGCTGTTGGAATTGCTGCGGGCACAGCAAGGCTCCCGCGGCCCACAGGGGGCGGTCGATTTTCATGACGTTGTTTCCCTAGGGGTTGATTCAGGCTTTCGCTTTGGGCATCTGCGACACCAGCGACAGGTTGACGTCCATGCCTTCCACCTGGAAGTGCGGCACGGCGTACAGCTTGACGCGGAAGAAGCCCGGGTTGTCTTCGATGTCTTCCACTGTCACCTTCGCCTCACGCAAGGGATGCGACGCCTGCAGATCGTCGCCCGGATCGGTCATTTCGGTCACCAGCCCACCGACCCACTTGTTCAACTCCAGCTCGAGCAAACGACGGTCCTTGGTCGTTCCGATGTTCTCGCGCTGGATCATTTTCAGATAATGCGCAATGCGCGAAAGCAGGAAGATGTAGGGCAACCGTGAATTGATACGGCTGTTGGCGGTGGCATCGGCGGTGTCATACAACGCCGGTTTCTGAGCCGAGTTGGCGGAGAAAAAACACGCGTAGTCGCGGTTCTTGTAGTACGACAATGGAATGAATCCGAGGTTGGCGAATTCGAATTCACGGGTCTCCGGAATCATCACTTCCGAAGGGATCTTCACCTGGCTGCCCGTGCCCAGATCGTACAAGTGAATCGGCAGCTCGGTGACCGCACCGCCCGACTGCGGTCCGCGAATCTGCACGCACCAGCCGTTGGCGATGAAGCTCTTGACCATGTTTGCCGCGAAGGCGAACGAGGCGTTGGTCCACAGGTACTTGTGATGATCAGGTCCCTTGACGCTTTCGATATAGTTGAAACTGCGCACTGGCACCGTGTCCGGGCCGTAGGGCAAGCGCCCCAGCACCCGCGGCATGGTCAGGCCGATGTAACGGGCATCGTCACTGTCGCGGAATGACTTCCACTTGAGGTATTCGGCGCGGTCGAAGTAATTGCCGATGTCCTTGATCGCAGCCACCTCCTCCATCGACTCCTTGCCGAAAAACGCCGGGCCGACAGCACCAATGAAAGGCATGTGCGCCGCTGCTGCAACTTTGGAGATATTGCGCAGCAGGGTGATGTCCTGCGGGCTGCGATCGAACTCATAGTTGGAAACGGCCGCCGCGATCGGTTCACCACCGGGGGTGTCGTACTCCTGGGTGTAGGTATGCACATACAGCCCGCTCTGGGCGATCTCCGGTGCATCTTCGAAATCCTGGATCAAGTGATCCTTGCTCAGATCCAGCAGTTCAATGCGCACGTTCTGGCGGAAGTCGGTCTGATCGATCAACGATTTGACGCCGCGCCAGGTCGACTCGACGCGCTGAAAATCCGGATGGTGCATGACCGCATCCAGTTGACGACTGATCTGTGCATCCAGCGACGCAATGTGTTCATCCAACAGTGTCTTGTCCAGGCGCTCGACTTTCTTCGACGATTGCTTGAGCAACTTCAGGAATACACTGACGGCGGCGGTCACTCGCTCATCGGTGGACGCCTCGGACAATGCTTCAGTATTCTGAAAAACGTCTATTGCACCCAGCTCTTTAACCGGACTGAGGTTGATCTTGCTAAACAAGCCACTGTATACAGTTTTATTTTCTTCAGACAACACTGCAGCGCCACGCGATTGCGCGGAAGAGTTTTCTACGGACATTGTGCAAACTTCCCTTTAAACCAACCGAGGTGAATTAACGATTTTGTTCTGGCGCCAGAGCGGCCAATTCGGCTCTCAACTCGTCACTCAGCGCGTCATCCTTGAGAATGCGCTCCAGTTCGTGGCGAAAGGTGACGTTGTCCAACAGGTTCGACTTGAGGTCGCGCAACAGGTTACGCATCGCCAACAGCGCACGTAGTTGCGGTATCTGCCGCGCCACTTGCTCCGGTTCAAAATCCTTCATGCTCTGGAATTGCAGCTTGACGCTGGCATCGGAGCCATCGTTGACCAAGGTATTTTCCACGGCCAGCGTCAGGCGTGGCGAGAACTCGGCCAGCACGCTGTCGAAGTTGTTCTTGTTGACATCGACCTTGCTTCTTTCCGACAGAGAACGCTGTTCCCTACCGTTACTGTAATCCCCCATCACCATCAACTTCAGCGGCAATTCGACTTTCTTCTGTGCACCACCGGTGTGCAGATCGAGCTTGATATTGACCCGAGCCTTGGGTACTTCGTTTTGAAAACTGCTTGAAGCCATAATCCCTCCAGACACTTCAAGTAACAGCATGCGCCATCACCCAAAATAATAACGACTGGAATCCACGCCATTAGCCGATTCGATAGTTTCCGCCAGCAGCCTGTAAATTCCCTTTTGATACCACGAGTAATGCGTGTGCGGTACAGCTGTAGTTCAGCAACCTACAAACATACTGAATCATCTCAGGCTGCTATTCCATACCTCGAGGCATCATTAGGACGTTTCCGACGCATTTACAGAAACTGCCTACAAACTGAAACATACAGCCATAAAAAAGGCCGCTCGAGAGCGGCCGGAAGAAACAAGCAGGGTCTTGCCGTAACATTTCCTACTTCGCCGTAATCACCGACAACTTGGTAATCCCCGCCCGCTCAATCGATGCCATCGCCCGGGCTACCTCGCCATAATTCACCCCATTGTCCGCCTGCAGCTGCACCCGCACGTCAGGGTTTTTCGCCTTGGCCGCCTGCAGGTTGAACTCGAGCAGCTCCGCCTGGATCTCGTCCTTGTTGATGAACACCTTGCCCTTGTCGTCGATGCTCACCACCAGCGGATCCTTCTGTTCCACTGGCGCCACCGACTCGGTCTTGGGCAGGTTGATCGGGATCGCGTTGGTCAGCAGCGGCGCGGTGACGATGAACACCACCAGCAGCACCAGCATCACGTCCACCAGGGGCGTGACGTTGATCTCGCTGAGCACTTCATCGCTGTCTTGTGTGGAGAAGGCCATATCAGGACGCCTCCTTGACTTTCTGCCCGGCGACGGTGGCGCCGGACTTGCTCAGCACCGGGTGCAGCAGCACGCGGAACGCGTTTTTCTGCGCCAGGCTGTAGAAGTCGTGGGCGAAGTCGTCGAGGTCGGCGGCGGTCAGTTTCAGGCGCCGCAGGAAGTAGTTGTAGACCAGCACCGCCGGCACCGCGACGGCGATGCCGACGCCGGTGGCGACCAGTGCCGCGCCGATCGGCCCGGCCACGGTTTCCAGGCTCGCCGAGCCAGCCGCGCTGATGCCTTTCAAGGCCGACATGATGCCCCAGACGGTACCGAACAAACCGATGAAGGGTGAGGTGCTGCCAATACTGGCCAGGATCGCCAGGCCGCTTTCCAGCGAGCGCCGTTCACGCACGATCTGCTGGCGCAGTGCACGCTCGAGGCGGTCCTGGTGGTTGATCGACTGACTGAGGTCAGTGCCCGGCTGATCGCTGACCTGGATCGCGGCGTAACCGGCCAGTGCGACGCGAGCGGCGGCGCCCGGTTGGCTGTGGGCCAGTTCAGCGGCGGAATCGAGACTGGAGGCGGCCCAGAAGTGTTTGTGGAATTTGCGGTCCTGGGTCTTCAGGCGGGTGAACTGCACGCCCTTGAGCAAGGCGAGGCCCCAGGTCGCGACGGAGAAGATAATCAACAGCCAGATGACGGCGTGTTCGATGGATTCGAAGGGGGATGCGATCAGGTTCATGGTCAGGCTCTCCAACAAGGCATGGAATCGGTTGTAGCGATGCGCCTTTTGTCAGGTGGCCCGCGGTCTGTTTCGATAGGGTTGAGTTACTTGATCTTGAAGTCGATGGGCACGCTGACCCAGCCGTCCTGGGCGACATTGCCCTGCTTGGCCGGGACGAAACTCCAACGCTTGACCGCCGCCAGGGCGGCGTCGTCGAGTTGATCGCGGCCACTGCTTTTCTGGACCTGGATCTCGCCGGGTTTGCCGCTCGCCAGGACATGCACCCGCAACAACACCGTGCCTTCCCAGCCGCGACGCATCGCCAGGGACGGGTATTCCGGTGCCGGGTTCTTCAGGTACCCGGCGCTGGCCGATGCCGGGGTCACCGGCTGCGGTGCGGGTGGTGCGGGTGGTGCAGGTGGCGCTGGCGCGGCGACCGGTTGTGGCGGCGCAGGAGGCGCAGGCGGCTGCTCCACCGGTTTGGCCACAGGTTTAGGCACCGGTTTAACCACGGGTTTGGGTTTGGGGACGGGTTTGGGTGGCGGTGGTTTCACAGCCAGCTCATCCTCGACCGGCGGTGGCGGTTCGACCACTGGCTGGGGAATCGGCTCGGGGGGTGGCGGCACCACCACCGGTGGTGCCGGCTGCGAAAACTCGATGGTCATCGGCGGAATTTCCGGTGGCACCACTGGCAATGCCGGCGGTGGTGTCTGGTTGACCCAGACAATCACCGCGCCATGCAGCACCAGCGCGAACACGCCCAGCAAGACCCCTTCGCGGCGACTCAACACCCGCTTGGGCGTGCTGTGCAGCCGCGACAGCGCCAGGGGCTCGCGGAAAACCCGGCCAAGGTCGAGCAGCTCGCCACCGGGTGCCGGGTGCCGAAACACCTCTAGGGCACTTGCGGCGCTCTGGACATTGCCCATTCATTAACTCCTGTAGACTTTGAATTTATCTGCCTACAGGCATCATCAACGAAAGTTTTTATCTCTTAAAAGAATATTTAATTATCCTGATATGCAATTAGTGCATAAACCACATCACGCGAGGGCGTGAGTTCAGGTTGCAGCCGCGAATCCGCGCTGCAAATCTTCGATCAACGCTTCGACATCCTCGAGCCCGACGTGCAGGCGCAGCACCGGGTTCAATGCCCGATCCACAGCGCTGTGGCGATCCTGGGTATCGGCAACGGTAATCAGACTTTCGTAGCCACCCCAGGACGCGCCCAAGCCGAACAACTGCAATGCATCGATGAAGCGCTCGACATACGTTGCGTCTGCGTCGCGCAGTTCGAACGAGAGCAAGCCGTTGCTGCCGTTGAAGTCCCGTTGCCACAGAAGGTGACCGGGATGATCGGGCAAGGCTGGATGGAAAACCCGTTTGACTTGCGGTTGCGCCTGCAGCCAATGGGCGACTTGCAGCGCCTGGCGTTCGTGCACTTCCAGGCGTGGCGCCAGGGTCCGGGCACCGCGCAGCACCAGGTAAGCGTCGTCGGGACTGACGGCACTGCCGAAGGTGTCGCTCATGGCCGCCAGTGCCGGCCAGACCTCTTGCCGGGTGCAGACACTGCCCATGACCACGTCGCTGTGGCCGCACAGGTATTTGGTCAATGCCATGATCGAAATGTCCGCGCCCAGGGTCAGCGGTCGATACAGGTAGCCCGAGCCCCAGGTGTTGTCCACCGCCAGCAGAATGCCGCGTGGCTGGCACAGCGCCGCGATGGCCGGCAAGTCGCAGAGCTCATATAGCAAGGAACCCGGGACTTCGGTGTAGACCATTTTCGTATTGGCTTGCAGTAGCGCTGGCAGGTCGTTGCCGTCCGGCGCGAAGTAGCCGACCTGAATGCCGAAGGGCTCGAGGAATTCCCGGGCCAGACGCCGCACCGGTGCGTACACCGCATCGGTGATCAACACCTGATCGCCGGGACGCAGGCAGGCCAGGAAGGTCTGCGCCACCGCGGCCAGCCCGGTGCCGAACAGGCGGGTGCGATAACCGCCCTCCAGCTCCGTCACCAGATCTTCCAGGGCGAAGCCCGTCGGGTTGCCCCGGGCGCCATAGCTCAAGACCCGTTCGCTGTCGCGACGGGCACGGGCGTCGCGCATCTGCGCCAGGTTGTCGAACAGCACCGTGCTCAAGCGGCTGACCGGTACGTTGACCGACCGCGCGCCGCTGCCTTTTTCGCTGCGCGCCGAATGGACCAGACGGGTGCGGACCCGCGCATGTGCAGTGGTTTCAGGTTGCGCGCGCAGCGGCTTGAGACTGGCGATTTCATCCTCGTTCATCTGCGCCAGCAAGCCGATTTCCCAGGTCAGGTACTGGCGCGCCGCGTCCTTGTTGCCGGAATGACGATCGTGGGTGAAGAACAGAAAATCGATGCACCGCTCATTGGCCAATGTGTTGCCCTCCTCCTGCAGCGCCAGGCCTGCCGCGCGCCAGGCCCCCAGTCCGCCGTCCAGCAGGCGGACCTGCGCGCGCTGAGTGTCGGGCAACTCCAGTGCCGCAAAAGCCGCCAGCAACGGATCATCGGCTAGCAGCACCAGCGGCCGCTGTTCGTCCGCCACTTCGCTCGCCAGCGTTGATCGGATCGACCAACGTGCCCCGGCAATATGACCCTTGCGATAAGCCATGCTCGGGCGCAGATCGATCAGTGCTACCGCGTCGTCCTTCAACGCATCGGCCAAGGCTAGCACCGTGATCAATGATAGCGTTTCCGGTACCGCGATCTCAGGCGCGGGCAACGCCAGACCACTGCTTACGCCCCCCGCCAGCACATACGCCTCATGCCCCAGCTGTCGCAGCCAACTGGCAATGATCGGTGCGCGCACGCCATCACTGTCGATCAACACCAGTCGCGCCTGGCGCACGCCGACGTACAGGTCGGTGGATTGAATCAATTGCCCGCCCGGCGTGTGCTGTGCGCCCGGCAGACTGCCTGCGGCAAACTCCTCGGCAGTGCGCACATCACACACAAACAGGCTGCGCCCGGCGTCCCTGGCCCACTGCTCGACCTGCCCGGCCTCGACGGCTTTCACTCCGGCGCGCTCGGCCAATTGCGCGGCGGCCAGACGTTGCGCCGGCAATGTCGCCGTCGAGACCTCATCGGCATAGCGGCGGTTGCTGCCATGCTCCAGTTGAAAGTCTTCCAGGTACCAGCCCTGGGTACCGTTTTCCAGGGCATAGACCGGGTTCTTCAGCCCCAGATCAATCAGCGTCTGAGCGCCGATAATGCTGCGGGTGCGGCCGGCGCAATTGACCACGATCGGCGTGTGCGCGTCCGGTACCAGATCATGCACGCGATAGCCCAGTTCGCCATTCGGGCAGCAGACCGAACCGGGTATGGTCATCTTGCGGTACTCATCGAACGGGCGCCCGTCGAGCACCACCAGCGGCTCGCCACGGGCTTGCCATTCGGCCAACTGCCGAGCAGTGACATGGGGCGTATGGCTGGCCTGTTCGACCAACTCCCCGAAAGCTTTCGAGGGTACGTGCACCCCGGCAAACAGCTGCAAACCAGCGGCCTGCCAACCCTCGGCGCCCCCTTGGAGAATATGCACCTGGCGGTAACCCAGTGCCTGCAGGCGCCGGGCCGAACGCGTCGCGACGTCCCCACCGTCCTGGTCATAAATCACCAGCCGCACCTGAGGATTCGGCGCCAGACGCCGGACCTCCAGCTCCAGGCGGCTATAGGGCAGGTTCACCCCGAAAAACAGGTGCGCTTCGCCATACTGGCCATGCTCGCGCACGTCAAACAGGGCAATTTCCTGCCCGTCGAACAGCCACTGCTGCAGTTGCCCTGGGGTTACGGTCTGGCTCATGGGAGTCCCGTTGGAAAGATGGAAAACCAAACGTGCAGTTCGATCACGCGTAAGCCTTGATCGACGGCGCCATTTGCGAGGCGTTGTAATTGAGAATGCGCCCGTCGGCCTCGACGCCGTAACGGCCGTCGAGCGATTCCAGCGGCAAGCCGTAGAGGTGGAAATGCAGGGTCGGTTGCTCGCCGTCGACCCGAATGCCATGCAGGTCTTCGCCGAGGAACGAGATGGAAGTGCCAGGCTGCACGATCACTTCGTGCTCCAGGTGCAAGGTGGTGAAGCCAGGTTCGCGACCTTCGTCATCACGACGGTAGACGTAGTTGATTTCCTGGCCTTCGACGGCACTGATGATCGCCCAGGTTTCGTGGTTGTGGGGAATGGTGCTTTTGCCCGGCAACAGCGAATTCAGGTACAGCGTCGGCGTGTCGCCGTCGTCGTTGAGACGGTAGCGGAACGCGGTGCCGCCCTGCCCCGGCACCGGGGCCGGGAACTGGTCGAAATTGAACAGATCGCGGCGCTCGGCCAGGGCTTCGAGCAAGGCAACGATGTCCGCCAGCGCGGCGCGGTCGACGCCCCGTTGATGGATGACGCGGATTTTCTTCAGGAAATCCTCAATGACAGCGGCACGGTTAACGGTACTCATGGACAGGCTCCTTGGTATCAGACGGACAGGCTGTAGCGACTCAGGTTGCTCAACAGATACGGATCATTGGCGAGGGGCGGCCGGCGGCCCGGATCGCCCAGGGCATGGCGCAGAAACTCGCGGGTCCGCTCGCTGGTCGGGTGCTGGAAGATCTGCGCGGCGCTGCCATGCTCGACAATCACACCGTTCTCGGTGAAGTAGACGATGTCGCTGATCTCTTCGGCGAAGCGCATTTCGTGGGTGACCAGCACGCAGGTCATGCCCTCCTCGGTCAACTCGCGAATCACCGTCAACACCTCGCCGACGGTTTCCGGATCCAGGGCCGACGTCACCTCGTCAAACAGAATCAATTCCGGACGCATGGCCAGGGCGCGGGCAATCGCCACCCGTTGTTGCTGGCCGCCGGAGAGTTGCCCCGGCCAGGCATCGGCCTTGTGCTCCATGCGCACCTTGGCCAACAGGGCCCGGGCGTCTTTCTCGGCGTCGATGCGGTTGCGCCCCAGCACCTTGCGCGGGGCAATCACCAGGTTTTCCAGCACCGACAGATGCGGGAACAGGTTGTACTGCTGGAACACAAACCCCACGCGTTTGCGCAACTCGATGCGCTGGGCTTCCCGTGCCAGGGTGTGGACCTCGGTACCGCCGACGCGGATGCTGCCGCGTTGCGGCTGCAACAGGCCGGTGATGCAGCGCAGGATGGTCGACTTGCCGGAGCCGGACGGGCCGATGATCGACACGGCCTGGCCGCGGTGCACGTCGAGGTCGATGCCCTTGAGCACCGGGTTGGTGCCGAACGACAGGTGCAGGTCGCGCAGGCTGACCAGGGGCTCGGCGACGGTTTCAGTAGAAGGCATAACGTCGCTCCAGGCATTGGGTGAGTCGGGAAATCGGGTAGCAGTAAGCAAAGAACAGCACCAGCAGGCTCAGGTAAATCACCACGGTGAAGCCGGTCAGGTTCACGGTGTTGCTGGCGATCTGCGCGGTGTCGATCACGTCGTGCACACCCACCAGGGACGCCAGCGCAGTGCCCATGGTGATCACCGCATAGAGGTTCATCCACGGCGGCAACATGCGCTTGAAGCACTGCGGCAGGATGATCGAACGGAAAATCTGCCCGCGGGTGAATGCCAGGGAACGCGCCGCTTCCCATTGAGTGCTGGGGATCGAGGCGATGGCCCCACGAAAGATCTCCGCGACGTTGGCACTGGCCGGCAACGCCAGGCCGATGGTGACCTTGACCCAGTCCGGGAACGGGACATAGGTGCTGCCGACGTGGATCTCGAACGGGAACACGTAGGTGGTGAAATAGATCAGCACCAGCCACGGCGCGTTACGGAACACCTGAACCCAGATCCGCGCCGGCAAGCGCATCAAACCCAGGGGCGACAGCGCCAGGGCACCCACCAACAGCCCCAGGAACGAGCCCAGGCCGATGGCGACCAGACTGATCAGAATGTTCTGGCCAAAGCCTGCGGCCAGCGCCGGCGACCATTGCAACAAGGCCTTTGACACCGGGCTTTGCGGGGCGAACCAGAGCAGCCAGAGCACGGTGCAGAGCAACAGCAACAACTTGCCGACATGCCGCCGGGGCCAGGCCAGCGTTGCGCCGACGGACGATTCAATGGCCATAGCCGGGCATCCTCAGGCGCGCTTCAAGGTAGCGCCCCACACAGTTGACGATAAAACTCAGCAGTCCGAAAAAGCTCAGGATCAGAATCATCAGCTCCAGCACGTTGTCGCTCTGGGTCCAGATCATGATCGCCGCGTAGGTGATATCGCCCACGGCAATGGCCGAGGCCACGGCGGTCATCTTCACCAGGTCGATCAGGTTGTTGATCAGCGACGGCAGGGCGAAGCGCAGGGCCAGTGGCAGTTGCACATTCCATAACAACTGGCGGCTGCTGAAGGCCAGGGAACTGGCGGCTTCCATCGTCACGCTCGGCACCGCCTCGATCCCGGCACGCAAGGCTTCCGCGTGAAATGCCCCCTTGTGCAGCGAGATCACGATCACCACCCAGGCGAACGGCGTCAGCGGGTTCGCCGCGCCGACGGCCTGGGTCAGCAGCATGTTCAGCACCAGAAACGCGCAATACAACTGCACCAGGGTCGGCGTATTGCGGGTGACTTCGATGAACACCCGTGCAGGTTTCGCCAGCCAGGGTTTGCCCGAGGTCAACATCGCCGCCAGGCCGACCCCGGCCAGCAGGCTGCCGACGATGGTGAACAGGCACAACAGCAGCGTGGTCAGCGCGCCCTGCTCCAGGCTGCCGCGTTGATAGGCGTCGAGCACAAAGCCGTAGTTCAGGCCAACCCCGGCAGTCCAGTGGACAAAAAGCTCCAGCCAATGACTCATGGCTCGCTCCGTCAGGCGCCATTGGCCTGGAACTGTTTCTGCAACTCCACCAAGGCCGGTGACGCGGGGGTGATGCGGTTGCGGGTCTGGGCGTCGATCAGCCAGCCGCTGCGATGCAGCTCCTTGACGATGGAATCGAGCCTGGCCTGGGTATCGCCTTCGCCACGGCGGGTCCAGATCACCGACGGGGCCGGGTTGAGTTCCGGGCTGAGCGCGCGATAACCCTGCCATTCGGCGGTGTCGGCGAGCAACGGGTTGATCAGCGTGGCGTCGTGCACCGCCGCGACGCAGTTGTTGCCACGCAACGCCAGCAAGGATTCCGACGAGCTCTTAAAGGCCTTGATCTCGACGCCCAGCTCAGTGAGCGGCTTGACGTAGCTGCTGCCCTGGGAGGTGCAGACCGGTTGATCTTTCAAGTCTTCCCAACGGCTGATCTTGCTGTCTTTCAACACTGCAGCGGTACCGCCGACACGGTAGAACGGCGTCGGCACAAAGCCGAGGATCTCGCCGCGTTCGGCGGTCCATTCCATGTTGGCGATCAGCAAATCGACTTTGCCCTGCTGCAGGAATTGCACGCGGTTGGCAGGCAAGACCGGCACCAGTTGCACCTCGGCACCCAGTTGCCGTCCCAGCTCCTGGGCGAGGTCGACGTTCAGGCCCCGGGGTTTTTGGGTGGTCGGGTCGATCCCGCCGAACGGGCCGCCGGACAGCAACACACCCACCACCAGCACATGGCGCTGCTGGATCTTGTCCAGGGTGGCATCGGCCTGGGCGCTGGTCATGCCGACCATCGAGATCAAGGCGCCCAGCATCACAGGCAACAATCTTTTAACAGGCGAGCGCTCGAGCAACATGTTTTTCCCCTCATGGAATGGTCGGCGTACCCCGACCTGATGGGTGGGCATCCTAGGTACAGCGCCGAAGTAACGGAAATTCAAATATCTAATATCGTTATAACTTGCAGTGTCAAAATTGACAGGCGCGCTCCTAATACCCCGTATTTATGTGGTATTACGTGGGAGCCGAGAAAACCCCTCGAAAAATACATAAAGAACTGTGATATTTATGTTTGCAGTCTTGATGTAAAAACAACGATGGGAATGGCCAATGTCGACCTCACCTACCCTCGACCTCGAATTACTGCGCACCTTCATCGCCGTGGTGGATCACCACAGTTTTGCCGAAGCCGGCGCGCAACTGGCCCGCACGCAATCGTCGGTCACCCAACACATGCAACGCCTGGAACAACTGGTCGGGGTCAGCCTGTTCGAAAAACGCGGGCGGCACAAACAACTCACCGAAGCGGGCCTGCAGTTGCTGCGTCATGCGCGGCAAATGCTCTCGCTCAACGACGACGCCCTGAACTCATTGCGTGAAAGCAGCTTGAGCGGCGTGCTGCGCATCGGCTCGCCCCATGACATCGCCGACACCATCCTGCCGCCGATCCTCAGCCACATCGCCCGCTCGGCACCGCGCCTGCGCCTGGAGATCGATGTCGGCCGCAGCCCGTTCCTGATGGACGACCTGCACCGGGGCAAGGTCGACATGGTGATCTCCACCCGCGAAGACCCCAGCCTGGAAGGCTTTGCCTTGCGCACCTCACCGGTGTGGTGGATCTGCTCGGCGCAGTACATTCACAACCCCGGCGAACCCTTGCCGCTGATCCTGGTGGATGAGCCCAGCATCTATCGCCGCTATGCCCTCGAGGCCCTGGAGCGCGCCAACATTCCCTGGCGCCAGGCGTACCTGGCGTCGAACCTGATCGGCATCAAGGCAGCCACCCGTGCAGGCCTCGGCGTTACCCCGCGAAGCATGGAGATGCTCGGCCCGGACATGCGCGTGCTCGGCGAAAACGATGGCTTGCCGCGACTGCCGGACGTGACCTATCACCTGTGGATCAGGCCCAATACCGTCAATCCGCTGGTGCGTCGGGCTTATGAGTTGATCAAGAGCAGTCGCGGGCACTGAGTCAGAGTGAGCAGCTGCTTGCCCCGTGCTTTTCCAGGTATCGCTGCTGTCCTTCTTCCGCCAGTTGAAACGCCCCCAGCGGCACGATCACCGTGGCAACCGGTTTGTGTTGTTGAAGATCACTCATATTCCAGCAACCTCTCTGTGCGGCAATAGATGCCGGCGTAATTGCGCGATGTGTTCTGGCCCGATACCGCAGCATCCGCCAACAATACTTGCACCTGCCGCGACCCAGGAGCGAGACCAGTGCAAATACGCCTCGGGGCCCAGATCGCGACGAATCTGCAACAGCGTGCTATTTGCCTTGGCTTCGGTACTGACCGGGGGAAACGCGTTGGCGTACACCCCCAGCTCAATGGTTTGAGCAAGGCTCTGGATGACACTTCGGGCCTCGGCCAGCGCCGCCGCCATCACTTCCGGTTGGCTGCAATTGAACAGCACCGCGCTCGCCCCCAGCTCGACCGCCACGCGAACCGCGTCGGCCACCGGCTCGGATGAACGCAGTCGCGGTGGCTCGCCGAGGTCATCAAGCAGGGTAAAGGACACCCACAACGGCTTGGAATCCTGCCCCAATGCTTCGACCACTGCCCGGACTTCATCAGTGGAACTCTGGGTTTCCGCCAACCAAAGGTCCACATGCTCCTGCAGGCCAGCGATAAGCACGCGATGGATGTCGACAGAGCGCTGATGATCGAACAGGTCCGGACGATAGGACCCGAGCGCTGGCGGCAACGAACCGGCCACCGTGACCGGTTCGACGCTATCGCTCGCAGCCTGACGAGCCAGGTGCCCCGCCCGTTCGGCCAGCGAGCGCCCCTGCTCGGCAAATCGCTCGTCACCGATATGAAAGGGCACCACCGCGTAGCTGTTGGTGGTGATGATCCGGGCACCGGCATCGATGAACGCCCGATGCGCCTGCAGCACGAACTGCGGCGCTTCGATCAGCGCCAGCGCGGACCATTCCGGTTGGCGAAAAGGCGCACCGATACGCTGCAGCTCGCGCCCCATGCCGCCATCGAGCAAACGCAAGGAAGCCTGGCTCATTGGCTGGAACTCACTGTCGGTGCCGACGCCGCGAGCCATTGATCGACGGTGGCGCTGTTCGCCTGGACCCACGCCTTGGCGGCCACGTCAGCCGGCAGTTTTTCCTTTTCGATTTTCAGGATCAGCTCATTGAGCTGCGCCGGCTCGATCGCGACATTGCGCAAGAACCCGGCAATTTTCGGCGCACGTTTCTGCAAGGCAGCCGAGGCCAGGACATGGACTTTGGCGTCCGGGAAGGCGCAGGTAATCCGGCTCTTGTTCAACCAGTCCGGGTCGACCGTCGGGCTGATGAACTTCCAGCAGCCATCGGCCTTGTACAGCGGGTCATCTTTTTTGTTGTCTTGGGCATAACCGTCGAACGCGGGCTCTTCCAGTCGACGCAGGTCAAAGGCCGAAAAAATCCAGTCCGGCGTATAGGCATAGAACACCACACCGCGCTGCGCCTTGTAAGCCGCGGCCAGTTTGGCGTAAGTGACGGCGGCCTCGGTCGAAACCGCCTCAAATTTATCGGCGAATCCGTAATCCTTGGCCTTGATCTGGCCAATGTAGGTCGACTCCCAGCCTGCCGGCCCGACCAGCAGATGCGCCTTGCCACCCCCCAGCGGTTCAAAGAGCTTGGCCACTTCCGGCTTTTTCAGGTCGTAGATGGATTTGACGCCGTATTTGTCCTGCAAATACCCCGGGATATAAAACCCTTGCTCGCCCGCATAGGCGTGAATATTCGGGACCAACGACCGGGTGCCGCCGGTGACGTACTTGGCCCAGGCAGCCGACTGATTCGGCAGCCAGATGTCGGTCAGCACATCAACCGAACCATCGCCTTTCGCCGCGGCACTGAACAGCACCGGGACATCCCCCGCCAGATACGACACATCGCCATCCAGACGGGTTTTGATCACTTCGCCGAGGATGTGCTGGATGGCGATAGCCCCCGTCCAGTTCTGCTCGCCAATGACGATTTTGTCCTTGGCCATTACCGTTGCGGGAAGCGTCAGGGAGGCCAGCAGCGCGGCTGCGCCCAGGGTGCGCGACAAGTGGGTTTTCACGATAATTGTCTCTGTTTAGTTAGGCAGGTGATCTTGCTTGCGCAAGCTCGATTGAATGATTCGATCCGGAATCAGCGCGCACAGCACGATCGCCGCGCCGGCCAGCATGCCCTCGCCGCCCTTGATGTTGCGCAGCGCTGTCATGACGTCATACCCCAGGCCGCCGGCACCGATCAGCGCGGCCACGACCACCATCGACAGGCTCATGACGATCGTCTGGTTGATCCCCAGCAACAGTGAGCGGCGAGCCAGCGGCAACTGCACCTTGATCAGGGTCTGCCAGGGGCTGGCACCGTGCGCGACCGCCGCCTCGATGGCGTCCTTGGGCACTTCCTGGATGCCCAGGGACGTCAGGCGGATCATCGGTGCGAGGGCGAAAATCACCGTCGCGATCACGGCAGGCGTCTTGCCGACGGAGAAGAACGCCACGGCAGGAATCAGGTACACGAAGGTGGGAAGGGTCTGCATGACATCCAGCAAAGGCGTGATCAAACGCCGTATCAGTGGTCGCCTCGCCAGCAAAATACCCGTCGGCACGCCGATGGCCAGGGCGATCAGCACCGAAGAGCCGACCAGGGCCAGGGTGGCGATGGTGCGCTCCCAGAAACCGAACAGGCCGATGTACAGAAGAGCCGCGCTGCTGGTCAGGGCCAGCGCCAGGCCTGCCGAACGCCAGGACAGTAATACCAGCGCCAGCGCCGAAACCGGCCACGGCAACCAGCCCAGCAGGTTTTCGATGCCTTCGATGACGGTGCGTACGGCAACAATCACCCCGACAAATGCGCCCTCGAACGTCACTTGCGACCAGCCGATGAACTGGTCGATGCTCTCTGCCGCCAGGAGCAGCGCCTGGCGGTTGGCCGGGAACTGCAGCAACGCGTTCGTGGTGTCCGGTGTAATGACTCGCCAGACCACCAGGGCCTGGCTGATCAGCAGTACACCCAAAGGCAGCGCCCATCCCGAAATGTCGCGCCGCACGGGCTGGCTGCTCAGCGAGAGCACAGCGAAGCGGCTGGCCGCGAACACGACCAGTGCCGCCAGCACCACCCGCCACGACGAGTCGACAATGCCCTGGCTGAAAACTGCCAGGGCGGCGAGCTCACTGGCGAAGGTGATCCAGAACACTCCACCCTTGCCCCGGGCCGCCAGCGCCGCTGGCCCCAACAACAGCGCTTGCCACCAGGGCAAGCCTGGCGTGTGCGGCAGCTCGCGCGGTTCGCTGTGTGATGCCTGGAGGCGGACCTCGCCTGCGCTGCGTGGTGCAGAGGGCGTTACGCCGCAGTCACGGAAAAAATCCGCCACCTCGGTATCGGCAGGATGCTCGAGCAACTGCTCCGGGGTGCCCAACTGCACCAGCCGCCCCTGGCGCATTACGGCAATGCGATCGGCCAGGCGCAGGGCTTCAGCCGGGTCGTGCGTGACCAGCAGGGTGGTGATACCGCGTGCGCGGGCCAGGGCCAGGAAATGACTCTGCAGATCGCGCCGGATCGTCGGGTCCAGGGCACTGAAAGGCTCATCCATCAGCAGGATGTCCGGCTCGGTGACCAGGGCCCGCGCCAGGCCGACACGCTGACGCATGCCACCGGACAGCTCATGGGGATAATGTTCGCCCCAGCCCCCCAACCCTACCGCCTGCAACTGCACGGCTGCCGCCGCATGCCGAGTCGATTCCGGTTCGCCGCGCAACTCCAGTGGCAGCGCAACGTTGTCCAGCACCGTTCGATGGGGCAGCAAGCCGAAATGCTGAAACACCATGCCGATGCGCCGGGACCTCAAGTCACGCAACGCTTTGCGGTTCAACCCGCCGATCCCGTGGCCTTCGATCAGGACCTCACCACTGGTGGGCTCGATCAGACGGTTGATATGGCGCAACAACGTTGACTTGCCGCTTCCGGAAGTACCCATCAGGCACAGGACCTCGCCCCGACGCACCTTCAGGCTGACATTGCTCACTGCCGGCGACGCGGGCGAGCCTTTTTTACGCCGGTACGTCTTGGTGACCTCACGCAACTCGAGCACGACATCGCCCTCGTTCAGTGCGCCGCCCCCCGGTGGCGCCAGCCGCTGAGCAGACTCGATCCATGGCGTGGTCAAAGAGGTTTGAATGATTGTCACGCAAGCTCCCGGCAAACAGCTCTCGGGCACGTCGCTCGCACCCAAGGCCAGAGAATCGAATGGGCGTCAGGCAATGACGGCAACACCGGATGCCTGGCGCAAAACAGGCGTTACGCCAAGGGCGCAACACTGCAGAGGCATAAAGCTAATCGATCTTAAAAACCATCTGTAAATACTTTTTTGGAATTAGCTTAGGTGATCCGATACCTGCGTTTCGGGCGTCTTCTTTCTCATGCTCATAAGAACTAGAAAGAATTAATAAATACAAAATCAGTATTTATCGTTATAAAAATATCCGAGTACTCTCAGCCCATCCCGTCATTCATTACACAGTGAAGTGCCCCATGAATCCGACTGACAACCTCAGCGACTTCGCCAGCTACCGCAAACGCAAACAAGCTCAGCAACGGGCACGGGCCATGTGGGAAATGTATGCACGCAACGCAGGCCTGGCCTTTCAATGGGTGCAAGCGAGCAAAGCGACCGAGACGCGTCACGCGTGAACGTGCAGCAACCCTCGCGCTTTCTGGCGAGCGCCGATGAGCCGGTAATGGATTTGAATAACCTGGAGCCACTGGAAGAAGACCCGATCTGCGAGCGGGTCGCGCAAAACCTGCAACGCCTGCGGGGCAAACGGCATCTGTCCCTCGACGCCCTCGCCCGCCAGTGCGGCGTGAGCCGGGCGATGCTGGCGCAGATCGAATCCGGGCGCAGCGTGCCGTCGATCAAGGTGCTGTGCAAAATCGCCAAGGGCTTGAAGGTATCGGTGGCGGCGTTTCTCGAGCACCGGGCATTCGAAGGGGTGGCGGTGTTGTCGGCCAGCCAGAGCAAACGCCTGGTCAGTGCCAATGGCGCTTTTGTCAGCCGCGCCCTGTTTCCTTTCGATGTGGCGCGCCAGTCGGAGTTTTATGAGCTGCGTCTGAGCCCCCTGGGGGAGGACCAGTCCGAGGGGCATGGTCCGGGGGTTCAGGAGAACCTGGTGGTGGCCCAGGGCGTGCTGGAAATCAGCGTCAACGACGAGCGATATCTGCTGTCCACGGGGGACTCGATCCTGTTCTATGCAGACCAACCCCACCGCTACCGCAACCCGGCCGACAGTGAGGCGGTGGCGTATCTGGTGGTGACCTACCCGGAACGCCTGGACTGAACCGCAGGAGCCAGGCTTGCCGGCGAAGGCGCCCCCAATGACGCCTTCGCCGGCGAGCCTGGCTCCTACAGAAAGCCAATGCAAACGCCCGGCTAATCTGCATTAGCCGGGTCATTCAATGGCCTGATCAGCAGGTGCAGCACATCAACGGCATGCCGTTGCAGCTCATCATCATCGGCATGCTGCAGTCGTTCATCATTTTCATCATCAGGGCGCAGCAGTTTTTCATCATGTCCATGTTCATGCCGGCCATCGGCATGATTTTGCACATCATGCAGTCGTCCATCAGGGTGCATTCCATCACGCACTTCATCGACGGCATCGGCATGCCCATCATCGGCATCATCATGTTCGCCATCGGCATGGTCATGCTCGCCTGGGACATGCACATCATGCTCATGTTGCCGCAGTGCATCATCATCTGCATGCCGCAGTTCATCATCATCTGCATCATTTCAGCGCTGTTCTTGAACATGGCCATGTCCATGCCAGCGGCCGGCATCATCTTGCACATCATGCCGTCGTCCATCATGTCGCAGGTCATGGTCGCCATCATCATCGGCATGCCCATCATCGGCATCATCGGCATGTTGGCATTCATCGGCATTTGCATCTGCATGGCGTTCATCATGGTGTTGTTCCCTGGAGTATGGAGAGTTGGACAAAGCTGATGGGGCCGATTCTAAGCAATGGTCCAAGCGCAACAAGATGACGATCGAACAGCTGGAATGAATGCTGGAGCGACCTTAGCGGAGTGGATGGAACGATTATGTCTGCTACCGCGAACATTTGGCTTCAGTGACAGACGTATTGCACACGACAGCAGATATTTCTTGGTTATGGATATGCAATTTGCATCTATATAAATAACCGAAAGAAATAATCGGTCTAAACAGGGCCAGGTAATTTCAACCGAACGCTCTACTGCACAGGTTTTTACCGGTTCAGGACCAATGACTCGGCCGAAAACACTTCAGCGTCCGTCAGCTTTTGCACATCGACACGATGGGGAAAGATCTTCTTCTCCACGAACAGATCATCGACCTGCTGCAACGCCTGAACATCCCGCGGCTCGACCGGCAACAGTGATTCGTCACCCCAACTGCGCAGCCGCTGCGAGACGTCCAGCGGGATGTCGTTGACCTTGGCGAAGACCCGGGCGTACTCGTCCGGATTCTGCTGCGCCCACTCGAACGCCCTGGCGAAACGCTGCAGCACGTCGCCGAGCGCCTTGCGTTTCAGCGGGTCGGTCAGGACTTCGTCCGAGGCGGTGATAAAGGTCAGCCCGGTATTGATCCCCTCGCCGCTGATCAACACCCGCGCGCCCTGCTGCTCGGCAAACGCCTGGTAGATACCGAAGGTGGCCCAGGCTTCGATCTTGCCGGCGTTGAACGCGGACAAGGCGTCGGTCGGCAGGACGAAGCCGACCTTGACGTCCTTCTCATCGACCCCGGCGTTGGCCAGTGCACGAATCAACAGGTATTGGGAAATGCTGCCGCGGGCCGAAGACACCACGACATTGCGGCCTTTCAAATCGGCGACGGTGCGGATGTCCGAATCGGCGGGAACCAGAATCGCAATGCCCCTCGATTGACTGCGCCGAACGGCGACGATGCGCAATGGCGTGCCCCCGGTCGCGGCGGCGAGCACCGGGGTGTCACCCGCCGGCCCCAGGTCGACGGCGCCGGCGCGCAAGGCTTCGAACAACGGCGCGGCGCCCTGGAAGTTGGCCCACTCGACCTTGTAGTCGATGCCCTCCAGCGCATTCGCCGCCTCGACTACCGTGCGCAGGCCCTTGGCTTGATCGCCGAGCACCAGCGTCACGCCGGACAGGTCTGATTGGGCGGTGGATGAGGACTTTGACTCGACGGCGTCACCGCAGCCGCCGAGCAATAGCGCGACGCCAGACAGCAACAGCATTGCGGATTTCCAGACGCGAATCGGCATGACAGTACTTCCCTGTATCAATGGATTGGCAGCGATTTCAACCATGGGCAAAACGCCGGACAGTAGCCTTTGTGGACAGACGCTCGGTAACCGGTAGGGTTTCCACTTCAACCCCCAGCAAACTCAGCAGCCGCGCACGGATGGCCTGGAAACCCTCCTGCCCGGTGTCCCGAGCCCGGGGCAGATCGATGGTCAACTGTTCGGCGATCTTGCCGTTGGCCAGCACGATGACCCGGTCGGCCAGCAGGATGGCCTCGTCCACATCATGGGTCACCAGCAACACGGCGGGGTTGTGTTTGCGCCACAACTCGATGATCAACCGGTGCATGCGAATCCGCGTCAGCGCATCCAGCGCGGCGAACGGTTCATCGAGCAACAACAACTTGGGCTCGCGCACCAGGCCACGGGCCAGCGCCACCCGTTGCGCTTCGCCACCGGAGAGTGTGGCCGGGTAGGCTTCGAGCCGATGGGCCAGTCCCACTTCGGTCAGTGCCTGCACCGCACGTGCCTTGGCATCCGGAATGTGCAAACCGAGAACCACGTTCTTCCAGGCCCGCTTCCAGGGCATCAACCGAGGCTCCTGGAACACCGCGGCGCGGGCCTTGGGCACCCGCAGCTGACCGCTGTCGATACTGTCCAGGCCGGCCAGGCTGCGCAGCAAGGTGGTCTTGCCCGAACCGCTGGCCCCGAGCAACGCGACGAACTCCCCCGGGGCGATGTCCAGGTCCAGGCCGTCGATGACCCGCTGCTGGCCGAACTGACGCACCACATTGCGCAGTTGTACCGGCGCCGATGAGTGCAGGTTTTTTGCCGCGTCGGAAAAATCGATGCTCGACATATCAGTTCCTCACAAAAGATGGGCGCCAGGCCAGGGCGAAACGCTCCAGCGTGCGGATCAGGCCGTCGATCAACAGACCGAGGACGCTGTAGATAAGCAGGCAGATCACGATCACATCGGTGCGCATGAAGTCCCGCGCGTCACTGGCCAGGAAACCGATGCCGGCGGTGGTATTGATTTGTTCGACGAACACCAGGGCCAGCCAGGAAATCCCCAGGGAATAACGCAAGCCGACAAAGAATGAAGGCAAGGAGCCCGGCAGGATCACATGCCAGATCAGCTCGCGACGATTCAGGCCCAGGGTGTTGGCAGCCTCGATCAGCTTGGGGTCGATGTTGCGAATCCCGGCGAACAGGTTCAGGTACACCGGGAAGGTGGTACCGGTGACGATCAGCGCGATCTTGGTGAATTCGCCGATGCCGAACCAGAGGATGAACAACGGCACCAGTGCCAGGGAAGGAATGGTGCGCAGCATCTGCATCGGCGAATCGAGGATCACCTCACCGCGCTTGGACAGGCCGGTAATCAGTGCGGCGACGACTCCGACGCTGACCCCGATGCTCAAGCCCAGCAACGCGCGCTGCAGGGACACCAGCAAATGCTTGCCCAGCTCCCCGGAAACGATCATCGCCCAGAGCGTGCCGCCGATCTGCGACGGCGCCGCGATCACCCGTTGCGGGATCAGCCCAGCCTGGGAGGCCAGCTCCCACAACAGCAGCAGCGCGATCGGGCTGAGCAAACGCAGCAAGACTTCGGGGGTGCGCCAGTTGCGGACCCAGTTGGGGGTCAATCTCGAGGCGCCCAGCAAATCATCTGTACGGCGCGCGGCCTTATCGACGGAAAACGAGCTGGCGCTCTGGGTTTCGAAGGTCTTCTCAGTCATCAGGCTTCCTTCCTTATCAAGAACATGGCTGGAGGCGCCATGCGTCAGCTTCGGATTCATGCTATTCGCATAAAAAAACGCAGTGAAATTCTTTTTAGGAATAACCTAATATGATTAGAACTCAGATAAAAAATGCTCCAGATAAATTATTTGCATAATTAATGGGTCGAGGCCCCGCCCTTTCAGGGCTGTGGCGTTGACCCAGGTTAAAATGCGCATTGCTGATATCTAGCATTTATAAAAATTCATTAATTTAATAATTAACTTAGAACAAAACGGCATTTCACAGGCCCGCCCTGCTGCGCCTACTTTCGTCACACCAGACCGACCCCCTGCCAGGCGGAGGCTTGAATCACGTCCAGACAACGACAAGGAACTCACCATGAGTATTGAATTCATCGGTTACATCGGCGGCCACCATTCTTCGGAAATCCACCCCCGTAGCGGCCCTGTCCTGCAACCCGAGTACGTGGAAAAAGTCGCTCGCGCCCATGACGAGGCCGGCTTCGATCGCGCCCTGGTGGCCTTCCACTCCAACAGTCCGGACAGCACGCTGATTGCCTCGCATGCGGCCAGCGTGACGAAAAACCTGAAATTCCTGATCGCTCATCGGCCGGGGTTCGCTGCGCCAACCCTGGCCGCGCGACAGTTCGCCACCCTGGATGTGTTCAATGGCGGGCGCACCGCCGTGCACATCATCACCGGAGGCGATGATGGCGAATTGCGGGCTGACGGCAGTTATATCGGCAAGGACGAGCGCTATGCGCGCACCGATGAATACCTCGATGTGCTGCGCCAGGAGTGGACCAGTGAAAAACCCTTCGACTATCAAGGTCAGTATTACCAGGTCGAAGGCGCGCACTCGGCGGTGAAGTCGCCGCAACAGCCGCATATTCCGCTATATTTTGGCGGCTCGTCGACAGCAGCCATCGAGGTTGCGGGCAAGCATGCGGATGTCTATGCGTTGTGGGGTGAAACCTATGAACAAGTGCGCGAGGTGGTGAGGCAGGTACGCGCCGAGGCGGCCCGGCATGGCCGCGAGATTCGCTTCAGCCTGTCATTGCGCCCGATCCTGGCGGACACCGAAGCGCTGGCCTGGGAGCGTGCCGAGCGTATCCTGCAACAGGCTACCGACCTGGCCGAACAGAATGGTTTTGTACGCCGCGAACCGCCGAACGAAGGCTCCCGGCGCTTGCTTGCGGCAGCGGCCCAGGGTTCGCGCCTGGACAAGCGCCTGTGGACCGGGATCGCCGGTTTGCTGGGCGCACAAGGCAACTCGACGTCACTGGTGGGCACCCCGGAACAAGTGGCCGAAGCCCTGCTCGACTATTACGACCTGGGCATCACCACCTTCCTGATCCGCGGCTTCGATCCGCTCGACGATGCCATCGACTACGGCAAGCGCCTCATCCCGCTGACCCGCCAACTGGTGGCGGAGCGCGAACGGCAGGCGGCGGAAAAAGTGGCCTGAAAGCACTGACTGTATAACGTGGGTGTTCACAAGGATTGTGTCCAACACCTCACCCTTGTGGAAGCGAGACCGGCTTGCCGGCGAAGACGGCGGCACATTCGGTAGAGGTGTTGACTGACAGACCGCTTTCGCTGGCAAGCCAGCTCCTACAGGGGGATCTTCAGCGAAAACGACATCGACGAACGCCAGCGATCCCGTGTAGGAGCCGGCTTGCTGGCGAAGACGGCGGCACATTCAACACATGCGTTGGCTATCAGGACGCTTTCGCTGCGGTGCGGCGATCCGACAAGCCAGCTCCACAGGGGGATCTTCGGCGAACACGACATCGCCGAACGACGCCGATCCCCTGTAGGAGCGAGGCTTGCCCGCGAAGACGGCGGCACATTCAGCAAGGATGTTGACTGACCCACCGCTTTCGCCGGCAAGCCGGCTCCTACATTTGGCTCAGTTCTTGTACTCGATATCCGTGCGCTCCAGCTGCCGGATCAGCGCATTCCAGTGCCGCGCCACGCCCGGCCCATCCCCACTCTTGAACACCTCGGCCTGCTTCTCGACCTTGGCCACCACCTCCGCCGGCGGAAAGATCAATTCTGCGTTACCGCCAGCCTGCGCCGCGATCTGGATGTTGCAGGCGCGCTCCAGACCCTGCAGCTGCTGAAACGCATGCTCCACACTGATGCCCGCGGTCAACAGCCCATGATTGCGCAGGATCAGCACGCTTTTATCCCCCAGGTCGGCCACCAGGCGTTCGCGCTCGTCCAGGTCCAGCGCCACGCCTTCGTAACCGTGATAAGCCACCCGCCCGGAAAATCCGATGGCGTGCTGGGAGATCGGCAACAAACCGTCACGCTGGGCAGACACCGCGATGCCGTCGCGGGTGTGGGTATGCAGCACCGCTTGCAGGTCTGGACGGGCACCATGGATGGCGCTGTGGATCACGTAGCCGGCGTAGTTGATGCCCAGCCCCGTCGGGTCGTCGACGAGGGTACCGTCGATGTCCACCTTGACCAGGTTGGAGGCGGTGATTTCATCGAACAACAATCCGAAGGCATTGATCAGGAAATGCTCGTCCGGCCCCGGCACCCGCGCGGAGAAATGGGTGTAGATGTGGTCGGTCCACTTGAACAGGGCCGCCAGCCGATAGGCCGCGGCCAGTTTGACACGCACTTCCCATTCTTCGGGGCTGACGCGCTGGCGAACATTTTTCGAGACACTGGATAACGGACTGACGCTGCTCATGGCAAAACTTCCTGGATGGCCTTAAGGTCTCCAGCAAGCCTATGGCACGGCAAAAAATAATAAAAAGCACATTTTAATCTAAGCTAATTATCATTTTTTTTTATTATATTCCGCCGCCTCCTTCACGCCGCACTCTTGATTTTCTGCAATGATCCGGCGACCAGTTTGCCGAAGGCGTCGACCGGCCCCTGCAGGTTGCCGAGGAAATGCGGATAGATCAGCCACAAATCCATCACCGGTTTGAAATCCTTGAGCGGCATCACCGCCAGCTGATCGAAATGCGCGCTGCGCTCCAGCAACGGACGCGGCACCAAGCCCAGTCCCAGGCCGTCAGCGACCAGGCCCAGCTGCAATTCGGTGCCGAAGGTTTCCAGGTTGACCCGCAGGGCCAGGCCCTGGTCCGACAGGGTGCGTTGCAAGCCGGCACGGAAGCCGCAGCCATCGGGATTGAGAATCCAGCCATTCTGGTAGACGTCGGCCAGTTTGCAGGGACGCTTGGGCATTTGAACCTTGGCGCACACCACCACCAGCTCCATCTTGCCGATCGACTCACCGACTATATTGTCAGGGAAAATCTTGCCCGCCGGGAACAGCGCCGCGGCCGCGTCCAGCTCCCCGCGCTCGATCTTGCCGACCAGTTGACTGCCCCAGCCCGTGGTCACCCGCGCCCGCAAATCGGGGTATTCGATGCGCAGATGCTTGAGCGCATCGAGCAGCACCACATCACCGATGGTTTGCGGAACACCCAGGCGCAATTGCCCGGTAGGCGGCGCGTCGGTGGCCACCAGTTCGCGCAGCGCATCCATTTCCCGCAGGATCAAACGGCACTGCTCATACACCCGGGTCCCGATCAGGGTGGGCTTGAGCGGCTTGGTGTTGCGGTCGAACAGCTCCACGCCCAACGCCTGCTCAAAGTTCTGCACGCGCCGGGTGATGGCCGGCTGGGTCAGTTGCAACGACTCGGCGGCATGGCTGATGGACTGGCAACGAATCACTTCGACAAAGGCGTCGATATCATCAATTTTCATTTGGCCCGCACATAGAGAACAGTCAATAAGATGTCTGAAAAGCATAGTTCTATTGTTGGAGTCTGGATAGCCCGCCGTGTTGCGCAGCACCTTTCACCTGCGCCTTAGGCCATGTGGCCGGGCTATTAATTCCATTCAGCTATAACCTAATCATTAAACAATCGCATATTGATATAAAACATTATGCTTAAATCAAAGGGTCAACTTTCAAACGAACAATGGAAATCGCCATGACCCAGGCCCGACACCCGGAACGACTCAGAGCATTCATAGGCGCCCTGGCGGAATTGATCGACGGCAACCCCCGCGAGGGTGATCTGCTGCATCGCGGCGGCAAGCTGCTCGCGCAACTGGTCAGCCACGACGACTGGCTGCCTGAGGATTTTGCCCAGCCAGACCCAGAGCGCTATCAACAGTTTTTGCTGCATGCCGATTCACGCCAGCGCTTCAGTATCGTCAGTTTCGTCTGGGGGCCGGGACAACGCACGCCGATCCATGATCATCGGGTCTGGGGCCTGATCGGCATGTTGCGCGGTTCGGAGTACTCGCAAGGGTTCGCCCGCAACCCGGACGGCAGCCTGGTGCCCGAAGGCCCGCGTATACAGCTGGTGCCGGGTCAGGTCGAGGCGGTGTCGCCGAAGATCGGCGACATTCATCAAGTCAGCAACGCCTTCGATGATCAGGCCTCGATCAGCATCCATGTCTACGGCGCCAACATCGGTGCCGTGCGTCGCGCGGTGTACCAGCCCGATGGCAGCGAGAAATTGTTTATCTCCGGTTATTCCAACGCCTTTCTCCCCAATATCTGGGATTTGTCCAAAGAGAGCCAAGCCCTATGAGCACTGCACCTACCCGCTCCTACTCCGAGATCCGCCAGGCCCTGCTGAACCATGAAGAACTGGCGCTGGTGGATGTGCGCGAAGAAGCCCCCTTCGCTGAGGCACACCCGCTGTTTGCGGCCAACATTCCACTCTCAAAACTGGAACTGGAGGTGTACTCGAGAATTCCACGGCTCGATACCCAAGTGACCGTCTACGACAATGGCGAAGGCCTGGCGCAGATCGCCGCTCGGCGCTTGCAGGGCCTGGGCTACGTGAATGTCAGCCTGCTGGAAGGTGGCCTGGAAGGCTGGCGCATCGCCGGCGGCGAACTGTTCATCGACGTCAATGTACCAAGCAAAGCCTTTGGCGAACTGGTGGAAAGCCAGCGCCACACGCCGTCCCTGGCGGCGGAAGAGGTTCAGGCGCTGCTCGACAGCCAGGCCGACGTGGTGGTGCTCGATGCCCGGCGTTTCGACGAATACCAGACCATGAGCATTCCCACCGGCATCAGCGTACCGGGGGCGGAACTGGTGCTGCGTGCCCGGGAGCTGGCACCGGACCCGGCGACGCGCATCATCGTCAACTGTGCCGGGCGTACCCGCAGCATCATCGGCACCCAATCGCTGATCAATGCCGGCATCGCCAACCCGGTGTCAGCTTTGCGTAACGGCACCATCGGCTGGACCCTGGCCGGTCAAACACTGCAACACGGCCAATCGCGGCGCTTCGCCCCGACCAGTGAAGAGCATCGACAAATCGCTGCCGGCGATGCCCGTCGCGTCGCCGATAAGGCGCTGGTGGGCCGCGCCACCCTGGCCGACCTGCAACGCTGGCAACAGGAGCCGGCACGCAGCACCTACCTGTTCGATGTGCGCACGCCGGAAGAATTCGAAGCCGGACACCTGCCCTCGGCCCGCTCGACTCCGGGCGGCCAGCTGGTGCAGGAAACCGACCACTTCGCCAGTGTGCGTGGCGCGCGCCTGGTGCTGGTCGACGACGATGGCGTGCGCGCCAACATGTCGGCCTCCTGGCTCGCCCAACTGGGCTGGGAAGTGCACGTACTGGATGACCTGCAGCCGGCACACTTCAGTGAAAAGGGTGCCTGGCAGGCGCCGGTCCCTGCGCCGCAACAGGCTGAGGAAATCAGTCCCGAGACCCTGGCCGACTGGCTGACCCATGGCGACACCGCGGTGCTGGATTTCACCAGCAGCGCCAATTACGTCAAACGCCATATCCCCGGCGCCTGGTGGGTATTGCGTGGCCAACTGCGCGACGCCCTGGCGAAGGTGCCGACGGTGCAACGCTACGTGCTGACCTGCGGCAGCAGCCAGCTGGCACGGCTGGCGGTCGCCGAGGTCGAGGCGCTGACCGGCAAGGCGGTGTTTGTGCTGGGTGGAGGCACCGCCAGCTGGATCGCTGCCGGACAGGCACTGGAAGAAGGCGAGACTCACCTGGCTTCACCGCGCATCGACCGTTATCGCCGTCCCTACGAGGGCACAGATAATCCCCGCGAAGCGATGCAAGCCTATCTGGACTGGGAGTTCGGACTGGTCGAGCAACTGGCCCGCGACGGCACCCATGGCTTTTTTGTGATCTAACCGCCGGCTTCCGGCGGCCTTTGTATCTGTGGGAGCGAGCTTGCTCGCGAGAACACCAAAAGAGCCGCCGGGCATCTGGTTTTACGCGTTATCGTTCACGACCTTCGCGAGCAAGCTCGCTCCTACACACATCCGACCCCTCTCCAGGCGGAGGCTGAACCCATAATCGAGAGGATTCACATCATGTCCGCTGTCTTGCACCACGCCCCTTCACACGCCACCAACACACTGCAGGTCACCCGCCTGGAACCGACCATCGGCGCGGAAATTGCCGGCATCGATCTGCGCCAGCCGCTGACCCCGGCGCTGCGCGACGAACTGCGCGGATTGCTGCTGGAGCATAAAGTGATTTTCTTCCGCGACCAGGCCATCAGCACCGAACAGCAGATTGCCTTCGCTCGCGAATTCGGTGAGCTCTATGTTCACCCCACCACCCAACAAAACGACCCGACGCGACCGCAAGCACATCTGATTCAGGCCCAGGACGAACGCAAACTCTACGGCCCGAGGATCAGCGGCCGTTGGCACACCGATACCAGCTGGCTGTTGCAGCCGACCCTCGGTGCCGTACTGCGTGCGGTCGACTTGCCCCCGGTCGGTGGCGATACCCTGTGGGCCGACACGGCCGCGGTCTATCGCGCCTTGCCCGACGAGTTGCGCGAAGAAATCGATGACCTGCACGTGGTCCACGACTTCAAGTCTTCGCTGGACAAAGTCGGCTACGACTACCCGATCCTGGCCCACCCGCTGGTGCGTACTCATCCGGAAACCGGCGAGGATGGCCTGTTCATCAACTTCTCGCAAAACCCTTCGGTGATCGGCTGGACGCCGGAACAGAGCAAGCAACTGATCAATCGCCTGCTGCTGGAGTTCAACAAGCCCGAACACCAGGTGCGCTTCAAGTGGCGGGAAAACTCGGTGGCGTTCTGGGACAACCGTTCGACCCTGCACTACCCGGTCTACAACTACGGCGATTACCCGCGCCGCATGGAGCGGGTGCTGATCGCTTATGACGACATTCCTCATCGGGTAAGACGCGCCAACGCGGCGTGATCCCCCTCAACAAACACACAAACCTGTAGGAGCCGGCTTGCTGGCGAAAGCGGTGTGTCAGTAGATACATGTATTGACTGACACACCGTCTTCGCCAAGCCGGCTCCTACAACATTACCCGCCAGCCCCTGCTATTCGCGAACGTGCGCGAAGGGGTTCGCCTGTGCGTGCAATCTTTCAGGAATTCGCGTCATGCGCTCATCCAGCCCCCGAGTGAAATACGATTATTACGCGGCCGCCGCCTTCAGCCTGCTGGCCGCCAGCACCCAGGCTCATGCAGAGAACGCTGAACCGGACAAAACCCTGAGCACGGTGGTGGTCACCGGCAACCGCGGCAGCCAGCCACGCACCATCACCGACAGTCCCTCGCCGATCGATGTGATCAGCGCCGAACAATTGCAGGCCAGCGGCAAGGTCGGCCTCAAGGAATTGCTCGCGCGCCTGCTGCCTTCGTTCAACCTGCCGGCGATCAATGGCGGCGGCACCTCCTGGTCGGTGCGCGGGGTGACCATGCGTGGCTTGTCCGGGGATCAGGTGCTGGTGCTGGTCAACGGCAAACGGCGGCACAACACCGCACTGATCAACAACCTGGCGCGCATCGGCACGGCGGCGGTGCCGGTCAACCTCGACCTGATTCCCGTCTCGGCGATCGACCACATCGAGGTGCTGCGCGACGGCGCCTCCGCGCAATATGGCTCGGATGCCATTGCCGGGGTGATCAACATCATCCTCAAGGAAAACGACAGCGGCGGCAGCGCCGAGACCTCGTTCGGACGCTACGGCAGCGGCGATGGCGACACCGTGCACCAGACCATCAATTACGGCCTGGCGCTGCCCAACGACGGCTTCGCCAACCTGGCGCTGGACAGCAAGACACAGGAACCCTTCGACCGCTCCGGCAGCGCCACCGGCAACCTCTATTCTTTGCCCGGCTTCCCCGATAGTCGCGACCAGACCGTCAATCGCCACGGCTGGAACCCGAGTTACGGGCTGGGCCGGGAAAAGGTCACCAACGCCAGCTACAACCTCGAACTGCCGATCCAGGATGACCTGACGTTCTATTCCTTTTCCACCGCCAGCTACATGGAAACCACCAAGATCACGGGCAACTACCGGCCCAATGACATCTACTCCCTGGCCGGCGACCCCAATACGCCCTACCCAGATGGCGTCCACGCCCAGCGGCGCAATCGCACCATCGATTTTCAGGTGGCGGGTGGCTTCAAGGGCGAGGTTGGCGGCTGGAACTATGACGCCAGCTCGACCTGGGGCGAGGACGACTCGACGCTCAACGCCAGCAACACCCTCAACCCTTCCTGGGGACCGACCAGCCCGACCTCGTTCCACCTGGCCTCGCAGATCTTCGATCAGTGGACCAACAACCTCGACTTCAGTCGCGGCTTCGACATCGGCCTGAAAAACCCGCTGCAAACCGCGTTCGGTTTCGAATACCGCTGGGAGAAGTATCAGATCGAGCCCGGCGACTATGCGTCCTATACCCCCGGCAACTACGTCATCCCGACCGGCCCCTTCGCGGGCAGGACACCCCTGCCCGGCCTCGCTTCCTATAACGGCACCAGCCCCGCCGACGCCGGGGAAATCAGTCGCAGCAACGTCGCCAGCTATGTCGACCTGGGCCTGGATGTGACGGACCAATGGTACGTCGGCGTGGCAGCGCGCTACGAGCGCTACACCCAGGACATCGGCAGCACCTGGAGCGGCAAGTTCTCCACCCGCTACCAGTTCACCGACGCCTTCGCCTTGCGCGGTACGATCAATAACGGCTTTCGCGCACCGTCCCTGGCGCAAACCATTTATGCCTCCTCGACCTTCACTTCCGGCGGGGTGGTCAACGGCCAGCAGGTCTCGGTGCCGGTCAAGGTGCTGCCGGTGGACACCACCGAGGCCCAGGCCCTGGGTGCGGAAAAGCTCAAGCCGGAAAAGTCCCTGAACTACAGCTTCGGCTTCACCTACGAGCCCACGCCGAACTATCGCCTGACCACCGACCTGTATCAGATCGGCATCCGCGACCGCATCGTCTCCACCAGCCTGCTCGGCGGCCCGGCGGTCTCGCAGATCCTCGCCGCCAACGGCCTGTCTCCCGGCCTGTATGCCCAGTACTACACCAACGCCGTCGACACCCGCACCCGCGGCATCGACATCATCAACGAGTATCGCCAGCAACTGGACGGGTACGGCCAGATCCGCTGGAGCGCAGCCTATAACTGGAACCAGACCAAGATCGAGAAACTCCAGGACAACCCGCCAGAACTGAGCAGCCTGGGTTCGGGCTACCAACTGTTCGACCGGCGCCTGCAAAAGGACCTGACCGTCGCCACGCCGCAATCGAAACTGATCCTGGCGGCGAACTGGAAGGTCACGGACTACAACCTGAACCTGGCCGTCACCCGTTTCGGCAGCTATATCGAAGGCGACAATAACCCGGTGAATGACCGCAAGTTCAGTGCCAAGTGGATTACCGACCTGGATGTGGCCTACGACCTGAGCAAGCACCTGACGGTGGCGCTGGGGGCGAATAACCTGTTCAACGTGTACCCGGACAAGAATGGCATCCAGGATTGGGCCGGGGGCTACAAATACGGCCAGTTCTCACCGTTCGGGTTTGGCGGGGCCTATTACTACACGCGGCTGGCTTACAACTTCTGAGGGCAGTTGTAGGAGCGAGGCTTGCCCGCGAAGAACGATGACGCGCAATGCATGAAAAACCATGGTGCCTGTTTCGCGGGCAAGCCTCGCTCCCACAGGCTGACCATTAAATGCATTTATTTGATAATCATCACATTCATAATCACTTAACTTAATAATTAGCTTATAACCATAAAGAATTTCACATCGAGTTTTTATAGAGATAACGTCAACCACAGACCGACCCCTTCTCCAGGCGGAGGCCACACGAAGCGCAACAACCTGCCTGGAGTTCCACATGTCATTCAAACCCCTGTTGTTGAGCCTGATCTGCACCCTGGGCTGCACCGCATTCAGCCACGCCGCCGACCTTCAACCCTTGCTGGTGGCCAATCAGAAGTCCTCGATCAAGGTGCTGCTGGAGGTCTCCGGTGAACTGAAGAACGTGCCCTACGACATCCAGTTCTCCGAGTTCCCGGCCGCCGCCCCGTTGGGCGAAGCGCTGAATGCCGGCGCCGTGGACATCGGCGCCCTGGGGGATGCGCCCTACGTGTTCGCCCTCGGCGCCGGTGCACCGATCAAGGTGGTCAGCATCGTGCATGCCGAGGGACGCTACACCACCGCGATCCTCGCGCCCAAGGATTCACCGCTGAACGACGCCAGCGATCTCAAGGGCAAGAAGATCGTCACCACCCGCGGCTCCATCGGCCACTTCCTGGCGATCAAGGCCTTGCGCAGCGTCGGCCTGAGCACCAGCGACGTGCAGTTCATCTACTTGTTGCCAAGCGAGTCGCGCATCCTGCTGGACAACGGCAGTGCCGACGCCTGGTCGACCTGGGATCCCTACACCACCATTTCCACCACCCAGAATCAGGCCAAGGTCCTGGCCAGTGGCGCCACCCTGCTGACCAACCATTTGTACCTGGCCGCCACCAGCCAGGCCATCGCCGGCAAACGCCAGCAACTCGAAGACTTCGTCGCCCGGGTCGATCGCGCCTACCGCTGGACCAACGCCCACCCCGAGGAATACGCCGCCGCCCAGGCGCGAGTGACCGGCTTGCCGCTGGCGGTGCATGTCGCCGTGGCCAAAGGCACCCACATGGAACCCGTGGAGATTGACGACAAGGTCATCAGCGGCCTGCAAACCACCGCCGACATCTATCAGGAAGAGGGAATCCTCAGCAAACACATCGACGTCTCCCAAGGCTTCGACAAGAGCTTCAACGCCAAACGCGCCCAACTTAGCCAGGCATCGCGCTAACGATGCGACTGAACCAGGAGTAGAACCATGAGCAAGCAACGCCAACTGAAACTCGGTGCGATGGTCCATGGCGTCGGCCATGGCTGGGGCGAATGGCGCCACCCGCAGGCCCTGGCCAATGCCAGCGTGAACTTCGATTTCTACAAGCAGCAGACGCAACTGGCAGAAGCCGCGAAGTTCGACTTCGTGTTCATCGCCGACAGCCTGCACATCCATGAGAAGTCCAGCCCGCACTACCTCAATCGCTTCGAGCCGCTGACCATTCTCTCGGCCCTGGCTGCCACTACGCGGCACATCGGCCTGGTGGCAACCGTGACCGTCAGCTACACCGAACCCTTCCAGGTCGCGCGCCAGTTTGCGTCCCTGGACCACATCAGCGGCGGTCGCGCCGGCTGGAATGTGGTCACCTCCTGGCTCAGCGGCACCGCCGACAACTTCGGCAAGGCCGAGCACCCGCCGCATGCCGTGCGCTACCGCATCGCCAGGGAACATGTGGCGGTGGTCAAGGGCTTGTGGGATTCCTGGGAAGACGACGCCTTCGCCTACGACAAGCAGAGCGGCGAGTTTTTCACCCCCGGCAAGCTGCATGCCTTGGAACACAAGGGTGAATTCTTCTCGGTGAAAGGCCCGCTGAACATCGCCCGTTCCCGGCAAGGTCAGCCGGTAATTTTCCAGGCCGGCACCTCCGAGGCGGGACGCAATTTCGCCGCTGAAAACTCCGATGCGATTTTCGTCAGCCCCGAGTCCTTCGACGAAGCCCGTGCTTACTATCAGGACCTGAAACAACGGGCCAGCGGCTTCGGCCGGGAGGCCCAGAAGCTGTCGATCCTGCCGGGCATCCGCCCGATCGTCGGGCGTGATGAAGCGGAAGTTGAAAGCCGTTATCGGCAAGCCGTGGAACTGGTGACCATCGAGGATGCCATCGTCGCCCTCGGCCGGCCGTTCAACGACCATGACTTCAGCCAGTACCCGCTGGATGCGCCGTTTCCCGAGCTGGGCGACCTGGGTTCCAACAGCCAGAAAGGCGGATCGGACCGGATCAAGCAGCTTGCCCGGGAAGAAGGCCTGACCTTGCGCGAAGTCGCCCTGCGCTTCTCCCGGCCACGGCGTGATTTCGTCGGCACGCCCGAACAGGTGGCCGATGCCCTGCAGACCTGGTTCGAACATGGCGCCGCGGACGGTTTCATCATCAACTCGCTATTGCCGGATGGCCTGCAATATTTCACTGAACTGGTGGTGCCGGTGCTGCAACAGCGTGGTCTGTTTCGCGATGAGTACAGTGGCAGCACCCTGCGCGACAACCTCGGTCTCGAGGTACCGGCCAACCGACATTCCGTCACTCAGGTTGAAGAGCACAGCGAGGCACTGGCATGAGCGAATCCCTCAACCGCCTGTTGGCGAACCTGCATGCCGAACGCGTGGCGAGCTGGGAGCCGGCGGCCCTGCAAGTCAATATCGATCAACGCCAACGCCTGGTGGACGAAGCACGGGTCGACGACTTCGTCAGGGCCGGCGATTCGCTCGAGCCCTTCACCCTGTTGAAGGTCGAAGGCGGCAGCCTGAGCCGCGACGAGTTGCTCGCCAACGGTCCGGCGGTGCTGATTTTCTTCCGGTTCGCCGGTTGCCCGGCCTGCAATATCGCCCTGCCCTATTACCAGCGCCGGCTCTATCCGCACCTGCAGGCGCTGGGGGTGCCGCTGGTAGCGGTCAGCCCGCAGGTGCCGGAAAAACTGGTGGCGATCAAGACCCGCCATAACCTTGGACTGCAAGTGGCCAGTGACCCGGACAATAGCCTCGGCCGGCGCCTGGGCATTCTCTACAGCTTCGATGAAGCGTCACGTAAAGCGGCACTGGCCAAGGGCAAGGGCATCGGCGAAACCACCGGCACCGGTACCTGGGAATTGCCGCAGCCCACCGTGGTGGTCATCGCCCGGGACGGCACGGTGGCCTTCGCCGAAGTCAGCCCCGACTGGCTGGTGCGCACCGAAGCCGACCCCGTGTTGCGCGCGGTCGAACAGCTGCTGGGGCAAACACCCTTGCGACTCGCCATCTGACAAGAGCCTGACCGTGACGAAAAAGATCACACAGGGACAGTTCAATCGTCGCGGCTTCCTTACGGCCAGTTCCATCGCCCTTGGCGCATTGGGGCTGTCTTCCCTGGGACTGGCACCGCGTGCATTCGCCCAAGCCAACAGGTTCTCGGACCTGACCCTGGGCGTCGCCACCTATCGCGGCCAGGACTCGTACTTCACCGAAGACGCCGGCACCGCCCATACCCCCTACAAAGTCGATTACTCGGAATTCGCCGGCGGTAACCTGATCGTCGAAGCCTTGGCCTCGGGCAGTCTGGACGTCGGCGGCATGAGCGAGATTCCACCGATCTTCTCGATCCAGAGCCATCGCCAACCGCGGCTGATCGCGGTGCTGCAAGGCGATGTGAACAACCAGGTGTTCCTCATCCCCAAGGATTCGAACCTGGAATCGGTGGCGCAACTGCGCGGCAAGCGGGTCGGCTACGTGCGCTCCACCACTTCGCACTATTTCCTGATCAAGGCGCTGAAGGAACAAGGCCTGACCCTGAAGGACATCACCCCGGTGGCGCTCACGCCCCAGGATGGTTTCAGTGCGTTCCAGAGCGGCCAGCTCGATGCCTGGGTGATCTACGGCGTGTTTATCCAGCTGGCGAAATTCCGCAGTGGCGCCCGGGTGCTGAAGACCGCCCTGGGTTATCTGTCGGGCAACTATCTGATCGCCGCGCGCCCCGCCGCCCTGGAAGACCCGTTGCGCAAGCAGGCGATCCAGGACTACCTGCAGCGCCAGGCCCGCACGCTGGAATGGATCAACGACAACCCCGAGCCCTGGGCGGCGAAATCGGCGCAATTGCTGGGGGTGGACAAGGCGGTGTTTCTCGACATGTACAACAGCCGTAGCCAGGCGTCGAAAATCATCGCGGTGAACGATCAGGCCATCGCCTCGCAGCAGGAGGTTGCCGATCTGTTCTTCGATGCGGGCGTGTTGAGCGAACGGCTCGATGTCAGTCCGTTGTGGGACAAGAATTTTCCGTTGTTGCCGCTTTAAAGCCATGAGGCCATACACAGAAGGTGTGAACAACACAGACCAACTGTAGGAGCCGGCTTGCCAGCGAAAGCGGTGTATCAGGCCACATCGATGGTGTCTGACCCACCGCTTTCGCCAGCAAGCCGGCTCCTACAGGGGGCTGTGTCGCACAAACAGATACCGGCTCTCTCCTTTTTTCGAGTAAATCCACCATGAGTCTTTCTCCCCAACATTCCCCACCCCTGCGATCCGTCGACGTGGCCAATTTCGAAGCCTTGCTCGAAAACATCGGCGCACAACTGGCCGCCACGGCCCACCTGTATGACGAGAGCGGCGCCTTCCCCCACGACAACTTCAAGCTGTTGCACGAGCATGGCCTGGTGGCGCTGACCGTGCCCAAAGCCCTGGGCGGTGGCGGCGCGAACCTGGCACAGGCACGCAAGGCCATCAGCGCCATCGCCAAGGGCGAGCCCTCCACCGCCTTGATCCTGGTGATGCAATACCTGCAGCACTCCCGTTTGCAAGACAGTCGAAGCTGGCCCGACGCGCTGCGCCAGCAGGTGGCCCGGGACGCCGTCGAGCATGGCGCGCTGATCAACGCCTTGCGCGTCGAACCAGACCTGGGCACCCCGGCCCGCGGCGGCCTGCCGGCGACCATCGCCAGGCGTACCGCGGCGGGCTGGCGGATCAGCGGGCGGAAAATCTACTCCACCGGCAGCCATGGCCTGAGCTGGTTCAGCGTCTGGGCGCGCAGCAACGACGAAGACCCGCTGGTCGGCGCCTGGCTGGTGCACAAGGACACGCCGGGCATCAGCATCATTGAGGATTGGGACCATCTGGGCATGCGCGCCACCTGCAGCCATGAGGTGGTGTTCGACAACGTGCTGGTGCCGCTGGAGCACGCGGTCAGCGTCAGCCGCTGGAGCGCGCCGCAACCGGAACTCGACGGCGACGGGTTGCTGTGGATGTCGGTGTTGCTGTCCTCGGTCTACGACGGCGTCGCCCAGGCCGCCCGCGACTGGCTGGTGGGCTGGCTGGAAACCCGCGTACCGTCCAACCTCGGCGCGGCATTGGCGACCCTGCCGCGCTTTCAGGAAACCGTCGGCCACATCGACACCCTGCTGTTCGCCAACCGCAGCCTGCTCGATTCCGCCGCCGAGGGCCGCACCTCGGCCGGTCACGCGGCGCAACTGAAATTCCTGGTCACCGGCAACGCCATCCGCGCCGTCGAGCTGGCCATCGAGGCCTCCGGCAATCCCGGCCTGTCTCGCACCAACCCACTGCAACGGCATTATCGCGACGTGCTCTGCAGCCGGGTTCACACGCCGCAAAACGACGCCGTCCTGCAAGGCGTCGGCAAAGCGGTCTTCGCCCAGCGCCAGCCAAAGGAACGCCCATGAGCCCGCTCGTCATCGCCAGCCAACTGGATGAAGATTTCAACGAAGTGATCCGCCAGCGCCTCGCGCACAGCCACCCGGGAGCCCGTGTCATAGGCGTGCCGGCTGGAGTGCCGAGCGACCTGCCGGCCGAGGTCGGCATCCTGCTGGCGCGGCCGATCAATGTGCGCGGTTATCAAGCGCCGGATACGCCACCACCAGGTTGGCCCTATGGCTTGAAGTGGATTCAGGTGGTGTCCTCGGGCATCGACTTCTACCCGAAATGGCTGTTCAACGGCCCACCGGTGAGCACCTCCCGCGGCAGCGCCGCGGAGAACATCGCCGAGTTCGCCCTGGCCGCGATTTTCGCTGCGGCCAAGCGTCTGCCGGACATTTGGGTACATGACTCGCAATGGAATTTCACCGCGTTGACGCCGCTCAAGGGCACCACCCTGGGGATTCTGGGGTTCGGCGCGATTGGCCGCAGCCTGGCGACCAAGGCCCATGCCCTGGGCATCAAGGTGTTGGCGTTGCGCCAGAGTGAAACGCCGTTCGAGGTTGAAGGAGTCGAAGCAGCAAGGGATATCCATGATCTGTTTGCCCGCGCCGATCACCTGGTGCTGGCCGCACCCTTGACCACCTCGACCCGGCATATCGTCGACCGCGCCGTGCTCGCCAGCGCCAAACCCGGCCTGCACCTGATCAACATCGCCCGGGGTGGCCTGCTCGACCATGGGGCGCTACTGGAGGCGCTGGACACGGGCAGCGTCGGCCTGGCGTCACTGGACGTCACCGAACCCGAGCCCTTGCCGGACGGGCACCCGCTCTACGCCCACCCACGGGTGCGCCTGTCGCCCCATACCTCGGCGATTTCCAGCAACAGTCGCCACGAGATTGCCGACAGTTTCCTGGCCAATCTTGAACGCTTTCTCAATGGCCTGGCGCTGGAGAATCAGGCGAACGTACAGCGCGGGTATTGAGTCCAGCCCCTTAGGGTAAGGGCACTGCAATCCATGTGGGAGCGGCGGTGCGACGATTCGACTTGCTCGCGAAGAGGGAGTGTCAGTCGACATCAATGTTGTCTGATACACCGCCTTCGCGAGCAAGCCCACACACACATTGGCTCCGTGCAGCCGTTAGAAAACAACATCAGCTTTACGCATTTACATCAGACATTTAATGCCTATTTTTTATAATTACCTTATAACTATTTGGACTTTTACAGCGCCTGTTTATACAAATATTGTTACAACCATAACCGACCCCTGACCAGGTGGAGGCCCACGGAACTGCACGTTTTTCCGGCCGACATCACTCCACGGTCACTGCGACACCCAAACCCGAATCCGGCTCAAGCCGCCCCCGCCATGGCTTGCAAACCCTGGCTACGGCAACGCTTTGGCCAAAAAACATAACGACACAACGCTGCACCCATTTTGAACGATGTGCAGGCAGCCCAAGGAGCAACACTATGGCTTTCACCCGCAGGGAACTGATCTCCCGCATTGCCGCCGTCGGTGGCTATTCCGCCGCTGTCAGCGCCCTCGGTGCACTGGGGCTGACGCCTCAGGCCGTGGCGGCAAGTTTCAACCCGCTGCAACTGGGCAGCAGCGGCAAAGGCAAGCATGTGGTGGTGGTCGGGGCCGGTATTTCCGGGCTGGTCAGTGCCTACGAACTGCGCAAGGCCGGCTTCACCGTGACGATTCTCGAAGCCCGCGAGCGGGTGGGCGGGCGCAACTGGACGTTGCGGCGCGGCAGCAAGATCGATTTCGACGACGGTGTCAGCCAGACCGTCGACTTCGATGACGGGCAGTTTTTCAACGCCGGCCCCGCACGCATTCCCAGCCATCACCAGACTATCCTCGGCTACTGCCGCGAGTTGGGTGTAGAGCTGCAAGTGCTGGTCAACAGCAGCCGCAACGCCTTGGCCTTGCCGGACCCGAAAAAACCGGCGTTCCAGTTGCGCCAGGCGGTCAACGACACCCGTGGGCAGCTCTCCGAATTGCTGGCGCGCACCGTCAGCCGCAAAGCGCTGGACCAGGACCTGACTGCCGACGACCGTCAGGCGCTGTTGAGTTTCCTCAAGGTCTACGGCGATCTGAATGCCGACTTGCAATACAAGGGTTCGGTGCGCTCCGGTTACACCCGCGTGCCCGGTGCCGGCGACCAGACCGGCATCACCCGCGCGCCGCTGGAGCTGCAGACCCTGCTCAACCCCAAGCTCTGGGGCGCGCTGGTGTTCGATGAAATCCCCGAATTCTCCTCGACCATGTTCCAGCCAGTGGGCGGCATGGACCGGATTCCCCATGCGTTCCATGAACAGCTCAAGGACGCGGTGCGCTTCAACGCCGAAGTCAGCGACATCCAGACCGCAGAACTTGGCAGCCGCATCACCTACCGGGATCGCAAGACCGGTGCCACCCAGACCCTCAACGCCGATTACGCCATCGTCACCGTGCCCCTGCCGCTACTGGCCAAACTGCCAAGCAATTTCAGCCAGCCCTTCAAGCAAGCGATTCTCAGCGCGCAGAGCGATCAGGCGAACAAGGTGGCCTGGCAGTCGCCACGGTTCTGGGAAACCGACTTCAACATCTACGGCGGGCTCTCTTACCTGGACCATGAAGTCAAAGGCTTGTGGTACCCCAGCGATCGTTTGAACAGCGCCCAGGGGATTCTGGTGGCGGCCTACAACACCAGCGAGTCGGCCCAGGCCTTCAGCAGGAAATCCCTCGCCGAACAGTTCGCCTCTTCCCGGCAAGCGGTGGAACTGCTGCATCCCGGACACAGCACCAAGTTGCAAAAACCGGTGGCGATCAACTGGGCCAAGGTGCCTTTCAGCAACGGCCCGTGGATCGTCAATGACGAGGTCGGCGAGAGCGCTTATCGGATCCTCAACGAGCCTCAAGGTCGCACCTATCTGGCCAGCGATGCCCTGGCTCATGGTGGCGTCGGCATCTGGCAGAACAGCGCCGCCGACTCGGCGCGGCGCATCGTTTCGCTGATTGGCCGCCATGCCGAACGTCAGCAACCGGGCGTTGCCGCCTGACTTTGTTAATTAAAGGACTGAACGATGAAAACCATGACGTTGCTCACAGGACTCCTCATGACCGCCACCGCTCTCACCAGCCACGCCGACGAGATCAAACGCATCGCCCTGCCCAATTCCAATTTTCCGATATCCCTGGCGGTGTCGGTGCCGGCGCAAACCGACCTGTTGTTCGTCAGTGGCCTATTGGCCGACCTGCATGACCCGAAAGCACCCAAGGACTCCTTCGCCGCCTATGGCGATACCGCAACCCAGACCACCTCGATCCTCAACAAGCTCAAAGGCGTGCTGCAGGGCCAAGGGCTGGACCTGGGCGATGTGGTGCAACTGCGAGTGTTCCTGGTGGGTGACCCGGCCAAGGGCGGCAATCTCGACTTCGCCGGACTGCAGGAAGGCTATACGCCATTCTTCGGCAGCGCCGCGCAACCGAACAAACCGGCACGCACCGCGGTTCAGGTGGTGGCCCTGCCGCTGCCCGGCGGCCTGGTCGAAATCGAGGCTGTCGCCGCGCGCAAGCAATGACATGGGCATCACCCGACTTTCAGGAGCTTCACCCTCATGTTCAAACGCCAAGAGCGCCGAATAGCGCCAACCTGCCGTCCCTTACTACTGCCACTGTCGATTGCCTGCGGTCTCGCCTCGTACAACGTGGAAGCCGCCGACACCAGCGCTCCCACCCTCAATACGGTGGTCGTCACCGGCAACCGTGGCACCGAGCAACGCACCGTGACCACCAGCCCGACGCCGATCGACGTGGTCACCGGCGAACAACTGCGCTCGGTGGGCAAACCGAGCCTGCTGGAGGCGCTGAGTAAATTCATCCCCTCCTTCAACCTGCCCGACCGCGCGGGCTGGGATGCCAGCGGCGTAGTGCGCTCGGCCACCCTGCGCGGCCTGACCGCGTCCCATGTGCTGGTGCTGGTCAATGGCAAGCGCCGGCACACCAGTGCGACGTTGAACATCAACGGCATCAACAGCGGCGCGGCGCCCAGCGACCTCGACCTGATTCCGGTGGCGTCCATCGATCATATCGAGGTGCTGCGCGATGGCGCGGCGGCCCAATACGGATCGGATGCGATTTCCGGAGTGATCAACATCATCCTCAAGCAAACCACCGGCGGCAGTTCCGATACCACCCTGGGGCAGAACTACGACGGCAAGCGCGGCACCGGAACTGAAGCGCTCAATTACGGTTTTGAAGTCGGCGAGGCCGGCGTGCTCAACGTCTCGCTCGACACCCGCTACCAGGAACGCGACAACAAGGCCGGCAGCAACGGCTACAGCTCGCATTACTATCCACTGGCCGACGGCTCGCCCGACCCGCGCGAAGCCACCGCCAGCCATCACACCTACAAAGGTTATGGCTTGCCGCGCAGTCAGTTGGCCGATGTCGCCTATAACCTCGACCTGCCACTGAACGATGCCGTTACCCTGTATTCGTTCTCGACCCTGGCTACCCGAGAGAACAACGACGGCCAGAACTTCCGCCTGCCGAGCGGGCGCAACACCATCACCACCGGCCCCAACGGTTATCCCGATGGTTACAGCCCGTACTGGCTGATCAACGAAACCGACTTCCAGTCCGCATTCGGGGCCAGGGGCGACGATATCGGCGGCTGGGCCTGGGACCTGAGCAGCACCTATGGCCGCAACTACGCCAAGCAACGCACCTACAACAACCAGAACCCGTCGCTGGGTGAAAACACCCCCAACAAATTCACCTCCGGCATTTACATCGCCGATCAGCTGACCAGCAACCTGGACCTGAAAAACAGCTACGAGATCGGCCTGGCCAAGCCACTGGACGTGGCCTTCGGCTTCGAGCATCGGCGTGAAAGCTACGAGACCCGAGCAGGGTCAGAAGCCTCGTATATCGACGGTGGCTACGTGTTTCCGGCCGGCCATCCACGCGCCGGGGAACGCCCCGATCCGGGCGCCCAGGTCACCAACGGCATCACCCCGAACGATGCGCAGAAGATAAGCCGCAACAGTGTCGCCAGCTACATCGACCTGGGTTTCTATCCGGTCGAGCAGTGGTACCTGGGGGTGGCCGCACGTTATGAGCATTACAACGAAGGGGTCGGCGCAACCCGCAGCGGCAAGCTCAGCACCCGTTACGAATTCAACCCGGTGTTTTCGCTGCGCGGCACTATCAGCAACGGCTTTCGCGCGCCGTCGCTGGCCAACCAGATCTTCACCGCGCGCTCGACCGGGTTCGATACCATCAATGGCGTCTACCAGTCTTACAACTACGTGATTTTGCCGGTGGATTCGGCTGGCGCCCAGGCGCTGGGGGCCGAGTCGCTCAAGCCCGAGCGCTCGACCAACTTCAGCCTCGGTTTCGCCCTGACCCCCAGCGACGACCTGAGCCTGACCGTGGACGGCTACGTGATCAACCTGCGCGACCGCCTGGTGCTCAGCGAACGCTTCCAGGGACCGGGCGTCGCCGCCCTGCTCGACAGCATCGGCGTGCCGGCCACCGCCGGGGCGCAGTACTTCAGCAATGGCGCCAACACCCGCACCTCGGGGGTCGATGTGGTGGGTAACTATCGGCAGGACCTGAACCGGTTCGGCTCGGTGCGCTGGACCGCGGCGCTGAACTACAACCACACGCAAATCCTCAGCGTCAACGAAACCCCATCGCAGCTCACGGCTTTGGGCAGCAACTTTCAATTGCTCGGGCGCCAGTCGCGGGCGTTGATTACCAAGACCTCCCCCAGCAGCAAGATGATTTTCTCCGCCGACTGGGCGATCCGCGACTTCGACGTCAACCTGCGATTGACTCGTTATGGCACCTACACCGAGGTCAACAGTTCAAGCGATCCGAGCCTGGATCGCGAATATTCGGCGAAATGGATTACCGACCTCGACGTGGCGTATGCGATCAACAAACAGCTGACCGTGGCTGTGGGTGCGCAGAACCTGTTTGATAAATATCCCGATCATATCGGCGTGCCCAATTCTTCGTTTGGTGATAACTGGGGCAGTTATTCGCCGTTTGGTTTTACGGGAGGCTATTACTACACCCGCCTGCAGTACGCGTTCTGATTCCTCCTAGCCAATATCTGTAGGAGCCGGCTTGCTGGCGAAGGCGTCTGCATGGGCGCTGCAAGGCTCGAGGCCGCTTTCGCTGGCAAGCCAGCTCCTACAGGGGGTCTTCTGTGAACACGAATTCGGTGAACGAAACTGATTACGTGTAGGAGCCGGCTTGCTGGCGAAGACGGCGGCACATTCAACAGAGGTGGTGGCTGGCAGACCGCTTTCGCTGGCAAGCCAGCTCCTACAGGGGGTCTTCTGTGAACACGAATTCGGTGAACGAAACTGATTACCTGTAGGAGCCGGCTTGCTGGCGAAGACGGCGGCACATTCAACAGAGGTGGTGGCTGGCAGGCCGCTTTCGCTGGCAAGCCAGCTCCTACAGGGGGTCTTCTGTGAACACGAATTCGGTGAACGAAACTGATTACGTGTAGGAGCCGGCTTGCTGGCGAAGACGGCGGCACATTCAACAGAGGTGGTGGCTGGCAGACCGCTTTCGCTGGCAAGCCAGCTCCTACAGGGGGTCTTCTGTGAACACGAATTCGGTGAACGAAACTGATTACGTGTAGGAGCCGGCTTGCTGGCGAAGACGGCGGCACATTCAACAGAGGTGGTGGCTGGCAGACCGCTTTCGCTGGCAAGCCAGCTCCTACAGGGGGTCTTCTGTGAACACGAATTCGGTGAACGAAACTGATTACGTGTAGGAGCCGGCTTGCTGGCGAAGACGGCGGCACATTCAACAGAGGTGGTGGCTGGCAGACCGCTTTCGCTGGCAAGCCAGCTCCTACAGGGGGTCTTCTGTGAACACCAGATCGGTGAAGGACGCCGATCACCGTCAAACCATCGACGGCGGCTCGAACGCCGTGACCGGGGGTAACGCCTGATCCCACTTCACGATCTCCACCGACGCGGTTTGCGCCGAGCAGCCCTGGGACAGGCTCGAAGCTCCGACATCGGCGGTGATCATGTTCGGGTTGCCATGTTTTTCCAGGCTGTTGCGCTCGCCAGGCATCCATGGATCGAACCAGGCCCCGGTGGCGATCTGCACCACGCCGGGGCGAATGCCGTCCGAGACAATCACCCCGGCCAGGAACGCGCCGCGCTCGTTGAACACCTTGACCACGTCGCCATCGACCAGGCCCCGGGCACGGGCGTCCGCGGGGTTGAGGGTCAGCGGTTCGCGCTCGCGTATCTTCGAGGAGCGGCTGTAGGCGCCGTGATCATATTGACTGTGCAGGCGGGTCTTCGGCTGGTTCGACAGCAACTGCAACGGATACGATGCCAGCGGCTTTTCCAGCCATACCGGATGACCGGGGCAATCGGCGTAGCCGAAGCTGGCGATGCGTTCAGAGAAGATTTCGATCCGTCCCGAAGGTGTCGGCAGCGGATGGGCATCCGGGTCTTCGCGGAAAGATTTGAGCAGAACAGTATCGTTGTCGGGGTAATCGATTTCGAACAGGCCGTCACGCCAGAAGCTATCGAAGTCAGGCAGTTCGATCCCGTGTTCCTGCGCCCGGCCCCGGGACTCGTCATAGGTAAAGCGCAGCCAGGCCTCGGCGTCGCGACCTTCGGTGAAGGCGTCGCTGAAACCCAGCCTTCTGGCGATATCCGCCAGGATCGAATAATCGTCCCGTGACTCGCCCACCGGCTCGATCGCCTGGTGCATCGCGATCATGAAACGGTCCGAGGCGGCGCTGCCGATATCGTTGCGCTCCAGGGCCGTCGTCGCCGGCAGCACGATGTCCGAGTACTTGGCCTGGGCGGTCCAGAACTGCTCATGGACGACGATGGTTTGCGGCCGCTGCCAGGCCTCCAGTAGACGGTTGAGGTCCTGATGGTGATGGAAGATATTGCCCCCGGCCCAATAGACCAGGCGGATGTCCGGGTAATGCAACTGCTTGCCGTTGTAGTCGAAGGGCGCGCCTGGGTTGAGCAGCATGTCGGTGACCCGCGCCACCGGGATGAAATCCTTGACCGGATTGACCCCTTGGGAAAAGCGCGGTCCGGAAAATGCCTTGCGCCCGCTGCCGGTGTTGTTCATGCAGCCGTAACCCAAACCGAAACCACCGCCGGGCAGGCCGATCTGCCCGAGCAGCGCGGCCAGGGTCACGGTCATCCAGAACGGCTGTTCACCGTGCACCGCGCGCTGCAGGGAATAGGCAACGTTGATCAGGGTGCGCTGGCGAGCCATGCGCCGCGCCAGGTCGATAATCTGCTGTGCCGGAATGTCGGTCAGGGCCTGCGCCCACAGCGGGTCTTTGGGCTGACCGTCGACATGCCCGAGCAAGTACTGGCGAAAGGTCTCGTAGCCGACGGTGTAGCGCCGGACGAAGTCCTCGTTGTGCAACCCTTCGCTGACCAGCACGTAGGACAGCGCCATCATCAAAGCGGTGTCGCTGCCGGGGCGAACCGGCAGCCATTGAATATTTTTCGGCCCGGTCAGATCGTCGCGCAAGGGGCTGACGTTGACGAACTGCACGCCGGCCTCGGACATCTCCTCCAGCGCACGGGAGAGCAGATGCTCACTGGCGCCACCGGGGCTGGTCTGGGCGTTTTTTGCCGGCAGGCCACCGAAGGCGACGAACAGCTCGCAATGGCGGGCCAGGTTTTTCCATGAGGTATGGGCGGCCAGCAGCCAATCCATGTTGCCGACGATGTGCGGCATCAACACCCGCCCGGCGCCCAAGCTGTAGCTGTCCATGCTGAACACATAGCCGCCGAACAGATTGAGGAAACGGTGCAGCTGGCTTTGCGCATGGTGGAAACGCCCGGCGCTCCCCCAGCCGTAGCTGCCGCCAAAAATGGCCTGGTTGCCCTGCTCGGCCTTGACCCGTTTCAGCTGCCCGGCGACCAGGTCCAGGGCGACCTTCCACGACACTTCGACAAAGGGCTCCTGGCCGCGCAGCTCGGGGTGAGCACCGGGCTGCGCGAGATAACTGCGGCGCACCGCCGGTCGCAGGATTCGCGTCGGTGATGTGAGGGCGTCGGGAATCGAAGCGCCGATAGGCGACGGATCCGGGTCCCACTCCACCGGGTCCATCGCTTCCAGCTTTCCGTCGACGACCTGCGGGCGGTAGGCCCCCCAATGCATGGAAGTGAAACTCATGGGGCGATGATCTCCTTGGCGCTGCATCTCTTGTTCGCTGAAAAGGCCCGGCCCCTGTAGGAGCGAGCTTGCTCGCGATGGGCCTGAGGACGCCGCGATTAACCAGAAAACCCGCGTCATCGTTGACGTCCATCGCGAGCAAGCTCGCTCCTACAGGGTGCCGTGTTTAACCGGAAAATCCGCGTGATCGTTGACGTCTCTGGCATTCAACCCATGATTACCAGCTTTCCCCCAAGCCAAGCAAGCCCATGATCTGGCGACGCAGGTCCACCAGGTAAGGATCGTCGCGATGCCGCGGATACGGCCGTTCGATGGTCAATTGCGCCTTGATCGCCGCCGGCCGGTCGCTGAACACTATCACCCGATTGGCCAGCAGCAAGGCTTCTTCGACATCGTGGGTCACCAGCAGCGCGGTGTAGCCCTGGCGTTGCCATAAATCAATCAGCTCTTTCTGCATGGTGATGCGGGTGAGGGAGTCGAGTTTGCCCAGCGGCTCGTCGAGGATCAGCAGGCGCGGTTCGTTGACCAGCGCCCGGGCCAAGGCCACACGCTGGGCCATCCCGCCTGACAGCTGCCGCGGGTAAGCGCGGGCGAACTGGCTGAGGCCGACTTTTTCCAGGGCTGCATCGACCTTGGCCGAATGGGTTTTCAGCAGGCCCTGGGCTTCCAGGCCGAGGGCGACGTTGTCCCATACCCGGCGCCAGGGGTACAGCGTGGGATCCTGGAACACCACGACCCGACTCGGGTCTGGGCCGGCAATCGACACTCCGTCCGCCAGCAACCGGCCGGAATCGGCTGGCTCCAGCCCGGCCACCAGCCGCAGCAAGGTGGACTTACCGCACCCTGAAGGCCCGAGCAAGGCGACGAATTCGCCAGGGGCAACGTCAAGGGAAACCCGCTCCAGCACCGGCAAGTGCTGACCGTCCAGGGCGAACCCGTGACTCAGATTGTCGATGCGCAGGGCCAGTCCTGCCGAAGCCGACTCCGTTGTTGTTTGTGCCAGCGCTACCATTTCATCGCTCCTTTTTGCCACGCCAACAACCGGTCACGGACCAGGAACAGCGCGGAGATCAACCCCGAGCAAGCCAGTGCCATGATCAACAGCGCCGCATACATATTGGCGTAGGCCGCCCAGCCCTGGGCCCATTGCAGGTACCAGCCGATGCCAGCCTTGACCCCCATCATCTCCGCGACCACCAGGGTCGAGAACGAAGCGCCCAGCCCCATGAACAGACCCACGAACACGTGGGGCAACGCCGCAGGGATCGCCACTTTGAAAATCAGAAAGCCCTGCTTCGCACCCAGGGTCCGGGCCACGTCGTAATACGCCTTGTCGACGCTGGCCACGCCGGACCAGGTCAGCACCGTCACCGGGAACCAGGTCGCCAGGGCGATCAGGAACACGCTGGCACTCCAGCTGGTGGGAAACAGAAAGAAGCACAGCGGCAGCAAGGCCGTGGAAGGCACCGGCCCGAGAATGCGCAACACCGGGTGCAGCCAGTAGCCGATGCTGGTCGACCAACCGATGGCGACCCCGGCGACAAAACCCGTCGCAGCGCCCAGCGCTACGCCCGTGCCCAGCAGCAGCGCCGAATGCAGCAGGCTCTCGGCCAGGCGCGGCCAGTCTTCGACGTACACCGCGAGCAGTGCTTGCGGCGGTGCGAAAAATGGCACCGGCAGCAAGCCCAGCTTGGCAGTGAGCAACTCCCAGATAGCCAGCAGGAGCGGCAATGCGATCAACCAGGCGCCGGCTGCACGAATGCGCGTGGCGACCTTTGCCGACCAGCGACTGACAATGCCCAGCAGACCGATCAAGGCCGCCACCGCCAGGCACAGATTCGCCAGGCCCTGGGTCATCGGCCAGACCCGCGTGGCGTTGGGCCAATAGCTGATCAACAGCGCCACCGCGACCCAGGCCGTCACCGCCACCGCGCCTTGGCGCCACACCTTCAACGCCCGCGACGTCGCCGCTGGGGCCAGGGTTGAAATCTCAGCTGAAGACATCGGCGGTGATCTCCTTGGCAAACTCGCCGGCGTCAGTGCTCTGGCGAATGACTTCCACGGTTTTCAGGTCGCTGACGTAGGTGGTGATTTCCTGGGTCAGCAGCGCACCGACAGCATGATGGCCGTGGGTATGATCGTGCAGGATCGCCTCGACTTCCTCGACCGAGGTGTTCAGGGCATAGGCCTGGAACCCCTTGGCCACGGCCCGGGGATTTTTCACCGAGTAATCGTGGGCCTCGAGAATCGCCTGGGTCAGGGCCGCCGCCACGCGCTTTTCCTCACGCACCAGTTTGCCGGTCACCCCGACCACGCAGCAGCTGAGGTTGGCGTACTCCTCGACCAGGTTGGTCGACAGCTCCCGGGCCTGGCCGGCCTTGATCAGGCGGTACATGAACGGATCGCTGCCGCTGACCGCCTGGACTTCACCGCGCTCCAGCGCCGTGCCCAGCAGGTCCGCCGGGAACAGTCGCCAGTCGACATCGCGCACCGGATCGATGCCGTGCTTTTTCAGCAGGATCGAGAAGAAATTGCGATCGGGACTGGCCATGTCGGTGACGCCGATGGTCTTGCCCTTGAGGTCTTCGAGTTTATGCACGTCGCCATTGACCGCACTGAGCAAACGCAGGCAACCGCCGTGAGTGCCGGCGGTGAGCTTGACGTCGAAGCCCTGTTCCAGGGCCTTGAGCCAGCGCAATGCCATGCCGACGCCAGCATCGGCCTTGCCGGTGGCGATGGCTTCGAGCAGGACTTCGGTGGAGTTGCCAAAGTTGACCAGCTCGACATCCAGGTTGTGCTTCTTGAAAAAGCCTTGCCCATGGGCGATGACCACCGGCGCCAGGCACACCGCATTGAGGTTGACCGCCAGCTTCAGCGCCCGCGGTGCGTCCAGGCGGATGAACTCACCGGTGCCACCGGGTTCGCTTGCGCTGTCGACAGCGTGTCCGGCGTGTTCATCGGCGGCCAGGCTGGCGCGCGGCAACGACATCAGCAACGGACTCGCCAGGGCGACGCTGGCCAGGCCCAGCAGGTGACGACGGGTCAAACGATCGAAAACAGCCATGCAAATATCCCTTTGATTGATGGAGGTACTAGTCCTTCAGTCCGGCCAGCCCCAGATGCTCACGCAAGGTCGAGCCCTCGTAGGCGCGGCGGAACAAGCCCTTGCGTTGCAAATGAGGAATCACGCTCTCGACGAATTCGCTGAACGAGCCCGGCAGGTAAGCCGGCGAGATCACGAAACCGTCGCAGCCTTCGCCCAGGAACAGCTCGGCCAGTTGATCGGCGATTTGCGCGCCGGTGCCCACCAGTTGCGGTACGCGCACGCTGCTGGCGAAAATCCGTCCCAGTTGCTCCAGGGTGGTATCCGGGCCCTGCATCAGCAGCTTTTCGGCGGCGGCCGGATGGATCAGCGGCGACCGGGCGATCTCGGCCAGGGTCGCGGATAAAGGAAAAGGCGACAGGTCGACATTGAGTTGCGAGGCCAGGGTCACCAGGCCCAATTCGGGACGGGCCAGGGCGTTGTGCCGATCACGCTTGGCCCGCGCTTCGGCTTCACTGCCGCCAATGAACGGCATGACCGCCGTCAGCACTTTGCAGCTGTCGGCCTCGCGCCCTTGCTGCACGACCTGCGCCCGCACGTCGTCACGGAAGGCGCGCATGGCGTTCAAGTGCGGGTGAATGGTGAAGATCGCCTCGGCCCAGCGCGCGCCAAAACGCCGACCACGCCCGGATGAACCGGCCTGGATCAGCACCGGTCGCCCTTGTGGGGTGCGCGGAATATTCAGCGGGCCTTCGACCTTGAACCATTCCCCCTGGTGCTGCACCGACTGGATCAGTGACGGATCGGCCAACACCCCGCTTTCGCGATCGAGCTTGAGCGCATCCGCCCCCCAACTGCGCCACAGCTTCAACGCCACATCGACGAATTCGTCCGCGCGGTCGTAACGCAGGTCATGCTCCAGGTGTTTGTCCTTGCCGAACAGACGCCCTTCGCTGTCGTTCATCGAGGTCACGATATTCCAGGCCGCGCGGCCCCTGGACAAGTGATCCAGGGTGGCGAATTCCCGGGCGATATGCGCCGGTTCGTAATAGGTGGTGGAACGGGTGGCGCCCAGGCCCAGCTTGCGGGTCTGGCCGACCAGGTAGGACAGGATCGGCAACGGATCCAGGCGCGTCGCATCCTGGGCGCCGTAGCGCAAGGCCAGGTCCCGGGAGCCGCCCATCTGGTCACCGACTGCAAGGCGATCGGCGAAAAACAGAAAGTCGAACAAGCCCTCTTCCACCACTTTCGCGACGCGGGCGTAGTACTCGGGCTCAAGGTAGTTGCCGACGGTTTCAGGGTGACGCCACACCGCATGGCTGTGGACCACAGGCCCGGTCAGCAAAAAGGCGGACAGGTGAATTTGACGACTCATAACGCCCCCTTACTGCGCCTTCGGCGTCCAGACAGCGATGTCGGAGACCTTCAATGGCTTGGGCGTCAGCTTCGCCGCGTAATAGGTGTCGGCGATGCGTTGCTGCTCGGCCAGTTCATCGACCTTGACCGGCACGATGTCGTAGCTGCGGCGGGTGTTTGCCAGCTCCACCGTGGCCGGGGGAATGTTGCCCCACAGCGGTCCGAGAATCCTGGCCGCCTCTTGCGGGTGTGCTTTGACCCACTGCCCGGTCTCGCGCAGGGTGTCGAAGGTGACCTGCAGCACGTCCGGGTGCGCCTTGGCGAACTTCGACGTTGCCAGGTAGAAGCGGTTGTAGTTGGCGACCCCCTCCTTGCCATCGGCCAGCACGCGCACCTGATGCTCCCGTTGCTGGGTCGCCAGGAACGGGTCCCAGATGGCCCAGGCATCGACACTGCCGTTGGCGAATGCCGCGCCGCCGTCCGGTGCTTCCAGGTAACGCGGGGTGATGTCGGCGAGGGTCAGGCCGGCTTTTTTCAACGCCGAGATCAACAGGAAGTTGCTGCCCGAGCCCTTGGAAACGGCGACTGTCTTGCCCTTCAGATCAGCAACACTACGGATCGGTGAGTTGTCCGCAACGATGATCGCCTGGGCGCTGGACGATGGATTTTCCCTGGCGTAATACGTCAGCGGCGCATCGGCAGCCTGGGTGAACAGGGCAAAGGCGTCGGCGACATCGGCATGCAAATCGACGCTGCCGGCATTCAGGGAGCTGAGCAGGCCAGTGCTGAATTCATGCCAGTTGACGGTGAAGCCCATGGGTTTGAGGCGCTCCTCCAGCTGGCCGTTCTGCTTGAGCAGAATCCACAGGGTCGAGGAACGCTGGTAGCTGATATCGATGGCTTGCTGTGCATGAGCCCCGGCTGCGGCGAACAGCAGGCTGGCGGCGACGATGAGTTTTTTCAACTTCATGAAAGACCTTGGTGTGGGTTGGTTCGAAGTGGCCGAGCAAAAAACCGGGTCAGCCGTGTTGCGTCCAGCGAGGTTCAGAGGACCAGCCAAAAAGTAATTTTGATTATATTAGCGATGAATAATTATGAAAGAATCATATAATTATATGGTTATGCAGATTGCGCTGGACACTGATGAACGGCTTCGATATCTGCCCGACCGATCGCGGGAAAAAGAGTGTCGAAGCCGCGGGTCCGGCCCGGTCAGAGTTTGGCGATCGAGACCTCGGTAGATTTGACGAAGGCAATGACCTCGCTGCCGATCTTCAATTCAAGATCGCGCACCGAGCGGGTAGTGATCACGGAGGTGACGATGCCCGAGGCGGTTTGCACATCGATTTCGGAAACCACTTCGCCTTCCACGATTTCCTTGATGACACCCTTGAACTGGTTACGAACGTTGATCGCTTTTATGGTCATGGTGAGGCTTCCTGTCTGGTGTTGGGCGCACTGATGTGCAGGCCTCTAAGG
>NZ_CABVHU010000009.1 GCF_902497855.1 Pseudomonas fluorescens | reverse complement strand
CCGTATGCTTACTTGAAGGATGTTCTTACACGCCTGCCGACGCAGCGTGCGAGTGAGATAACCGAGCTGTTGCCGCACAGGTGGGCGCCCGTTTAATCACACAAGGTGTGTTGGGCGGACGCTTACTGTAAAACTGCGACAGTAGGCTTTAATCTATACGACAACGAGAAAAAGCTGCGGCTGCAGACTACTTATCAGACCCGAGCAGAGGCGGAGTATGTGTGCCAGCGGCACAACATGGAACGGCTTCAAATCATCCATTCAGAACGGGAGGCGCAGTTCTGTCGATTGGCGCCCAATCGGGTTTCATAGACCCGTTCCCGAGCCGAAGAATGGAGTAGCTGGGACGGGGCTCGATGATTATCCTGGCTTAAAAGAAGCAGGCACCCCCACCTAATCAATGGTGATTTTCCCGATACCTACGCGCATGTGTACGAAAAAACCTGACGTGAATACTGCAAAGACTGGCCTTGGAGTTTCCGGCCAGATGACTTGGCCTTGGCTAAACCAAAATGAGCACCAAGGCGTTCATCCCACGGCATAATACCTCCCTTAACGGGCTAGAAGAATCTTGTTTCCCTTGGCCTCGAGCGATTCTTGACAGGCTCGATACTGGCCGGGCGTCATGCCGAACCAACGCAGGCAAGCCTTGTGAAAACTGCTGTGGTCGTGGAAGCCGAGCAGGTAGGTCACGTGTTGCATATTGAAATGGGAATGGCGCAGATAAAAGTCTGCCAGTTGCTGACGCATATGGTTCAGGATATTCGTGAACTGCGTGCCTGCCTTCTCCAGCGCCCGCTGCAACGTTCGTTTGCTGATGCTCAGCGCGGCTGCAATCGATTCCATATTACATTGCCCCTGTGGTTGCGCCTGGCTCAGGCGTTCGGCAATCAGCGCACGAATCCTGCACACCACCGTAGAGTCATTCAGCAGGTCGAGCTGACCGTTGGCATAGCTTTCATGGAGCTTGGCCAATGCTTCGTTGGCCATGCGCAACGGACGCAGTAGCTCCTCGCCGTCGAACAGGATGCTGTCATAGGCTGCCCCGAAACGCAGCTCGCAGCCAAACAGCTGTTGATGCTCATGGATGTCTTTCGGTTGGGGATAGCTGAACTCCACACTCAGTGGTCTCAGCGATTTGCTACCACTCAGCCAGCGGTAGACACCCAGCAGGGCTGCGAGGCTGGCATCGGTGTACTGGCGGGGCTTGATCGAGCCGCGTTGATGGTGATCGAACGTGGCCAGGCGGTAATGCTGTTGTTCCTGGACAACCAACATGGTGAAACCTGTGCCGATCAACGGGCTGAAATGAGTCAGTCGTTCGAATGCATTTTTCAGGTTCGAACTGGACATCATGGTATAGCCGACGATCTGAAACATGCCTGGATGGAAATGCTCGGCCGATCTCAAACCGATGTTTGGATCGCCGGACGCCTGGGCCGCCAGATCCAGCAGGCGGTAGATAGTGCTTCGTTCGCAAAATGATCCCGGTATGGCTGCGAGCTGCCTATCAAGCCCAGACTCCTGGCACAGACGGTCAACATCCAATCCTTGCGCCGAAAGCATTTTCATCAGCACGCAGGCATAACCTGCACTCATTCTATACATAACGATTCATCTCCCTGTTGAATCCGCCATCCATGGCTATTCAAGGCGTCCTTAAGTTATCGGAAATGCTGGATGTGCGGGGGAAGCTGGTATTTCGTCATCAACGATCGCAGGTGCTCAATGGCATCATCATATTTAAGATCGGCATGCCGTCGCTTTTCCTGGTACTGGCTGAAAGCGCTCGTGTCCAGGTAGGGCCGATCAAGAATATCCAGCGCGGCGCAGCGCAAGCTTTGTGCTTCGCTGAAAAGCTGGTGGTTACGTTCAAGAGCCTGGTTGAGACAGGCTATGGGTTGATGAGACTTTCGTGTGTCGTTCATTGCAGAACCCTTTTGATCGATCTGTTTTTATTTTTTCAGCTCAACCTGCTATGTCACGTTGGCAGGCCGGCTCGGGTCAGTAACGTCACCACACCGCTAGAATATTTCACGGCAATTATTGCCAGCAAACCTTCCTATGGCGATGTCGTTGGGCAAATCGGCTCTCGCGACGAGCTGATGGCTGAAATAGAGTTCAGGCCCTTAGGTAGTTTTTGCTCTGTTGAAAGTCATAGGGTCAGTGCCCCATTTCTTCTATCAGCAATCGTAGCTGAAATTGCGCTGCAGGCAGGTTTCGAAGGAGACATCGAATGTCAAAAATGCACCATGTGGTGATCACCCTGACGATGATGACCTGCCTATGTGAATTATTTGTGTAACGGAGAATCGGGCAGGCGATGCTGCTGTAGGAAAAAAATACGCCTTACGGGATCGACTCGAACGAGGCCGACCTTCCGCTGAGTGTTGGATCTCAAATATTGAGCCTTCACACTTAATGGCGCTCCGATCTGTTTTGCTGGGCCCCCACCTCTGCGCTGAGCATTTGATTCCGGGTATGTTCGTGCTTTTGGACAAGGGAGAGATACTCATCAACGTCTTCCTGCGTCCGATGCTCCTGCCCCAAGAGCGACTCGCTCAAAAAATTGAATCGCATGGATTCCTCGAGCGTCAGGCCAGTAAAGACTTCGTTGCCCTGATGGTCTTCGCTGAGGGCTCGTATTTTCCTGAGGTACGCACGCTGCATGTCCGTGAGCACAAGCATTTGGATCTCCTGTCAATTGCCACTGCGGAGCTGTGCCGCAATGCGCAGAGTTGCTCACCCGATCATTTTGAGGGCCTTTTGTATGGGGTCGGCCGCGCTTGAAAGTTCCACCAGGATTTCATCGGTGCAGAGGCGCGTATCCGAACGGGACTTGCAACGGCGAATGGCTTGTTTCTGGCTGCCTCTGTCGGGCATCCACGCACAATCGTAGACAACTTTTGGAACCTTTACTGAACGTAGGGGTGAGATGTTGCGCAGGCGCTTGATAGAAAACGATGCATTCACCTTTTTAAGGTGCTGCCTGCCCCCTAAAGGTCGCTCGTGCTTCTCATCGGAAACTACTGAAGATTGTTTGCTGTGGTGGCCAATTGCCGCTAATAGTGATGAAGGCTTGGAGAGGGCGTCTAAATGACTGCGAGATTTGTTGTTGTTCCTGCGATCCCAACAGAAACTGGCTGGATGCGTAACGGGGCGCGTTACTACTGCCAGACCGCATCGATAGGCTTCAACCTCTATGACAATGAGGAAAAGCTACGGCTGAAGCCAACCTATCAGACCCGAGAAGAAGTTGAGCGTGAGTGCCAGCGGGTTAACCTGGAGCGGTTACAAAGCGTCCTGTCAGAGAGCGGATCCATTCCGATCCTCTAGACGTTCACCAATGCCAGACGGTTACTCGACGTTAGGGCGACCAGCAGATCAGCGGGGGTTAAGCGGTGCGGTAACGTACTCTCGTTTTCCGTGGATGCTCAGCATTCAATAATGCGCAAACAGCCTCTGCATCAGCCCTGACTTCGAATACGCCATGCTTGCTAGCTGAGCCTCCCTCGACGAGACAATTTATGACAGCGCGTCGTGCTTTCCCCGTGAGAAGGACGGCGCATCGGTGAGTTAGGGCTTCGCATTTCTTCATTACAAAGAATGTCTATCAGAGGTTGTTAAAAAGGCTCCAGCTGCTCACGCTCCCAAGGAAGCGCCATAGCGCTGCCAGCTTTCAAGAGACCCGACACACCCCTCAGGCAACCTGCAGTCCACGCCTTGATCAGTGGCCTGTGCTCGGCATTCCAGGCACATCCATGTTGATCTTGCGCCAAGCCGCTTCGGAAAAGCTGTAAACCGAAAAGGCTATCATCCCCAAGGCCATCACCATCAAAATCAAACCTCCCGCCGGTAGATTCTGGAGAGCATCGAGGGCCTCCTTCATGCCTGGCGGATTCATGGCTTTGTAATTCGAGCCGCTGATCATCAGCAGCAGGGCGATCTCGATAAAGACGACACCACGGGCGATCAGACCGAATTGAGAAACCGGACGGACGTACCGCATAACGTCTTCGTCCGCTTCAAAGTATTGCTCAAATGTGGCTTTCCACCCCTTGATGATGTGAGCAATGCCTACGCCAAGTGGTACGAGTGCGACGAGGTACACCAGTAAATTTGAGTGTTCCCAGGACAATAGATGCGCCAGTAAATCCTTGGTTTGCTCACCTCCGGAATTGCCCGAGCTTCTGATGCCAGTGATGAGCAGGCCCAAAGCAAAAAACGCCAGCGCGCCGTTGACTACACCACCCGCCAACAAACCTGCACGGATTACCAACCCCTTCATTTCTTTACCGTGATGATCAACGTCGCGTATTGCCTGCAACACTCGCCAAGCGGCGAAGGCGAGCAGACCAGCCACCACCAGTCCGACCAAAACGTAACCGAACGGCTGGCTCAGCAACGCTTCCAAGCTCCGGTGACTATCCTTCGGTTTCGTCGAGTCGATAGCCGCCAGCAGAGCGAAAATACCTATGATCAGATAAAGAGCGCCTCGAGCGGCATATCCACCTCGTGCGACTACGACAAGGCTTTGTTGCACGGACATAGGATCTAATTCCAAAGAAGTTATACAGGAGCAGACCTATCTAGTCGGGAGGGGTTCGATTGCAGGTGGCGCGATTCTCAAGCCATCGACAGGCATGAGGCCGTGATCGATTCAACCGTTTCGATCTGTCGGATGGGCTTTATCAGTCGAAGGGCACGAAACACGTCCTGCGATACCATGCGAACCTTCAGCATCTGCGCTACCTCATCTGCTTGGCTTGTTCGATTGAAAACATCGTTCCTCCTGTAGTCGAGGCATTTTGGCGCTCGCGTTGCCAAACCTCGACTCTCAAGAGATGCGACAGGATTTGGAAAAAGAAGAAATGCTTTCACCTTTCCTTTCGTAATCGAGCGGCGGGCAGCATCGGCCCGAGCTGATAATACCCAGCCACCCCTGGTACGGAAGTTCGGCATGGACGCAGGGTTGGTCAAGGGCGAAGACTTCGCCGTGGACGCCAGCATCATCAAAGCGGATGCGAGTCGGCAGCGCGGCGTACCGGGTGATGAACAGGTCAACTGGAGCGATCCGACCCTGAGCACCCGCGCCGTGCGTGAGTACCGTGAAGCCCTCGATGAAGAGGCTTTGGCCGAAACGCTACCAAAGCGCCTGCCGCTGACGGATCCTCAGGCCCGCTGGACCGCTGGACCGCTGCTCCAGGCGGCCCAGCTTTCTACGCTTACTCTACGAATTATCTCATCGATACCGAGCACGGCGTGATCATGGATGTGGAACCCACACTGGCTCATCGAACCGCAGAAGTCGAGAGCACCAAGACGATGATTGATCGGGTCGAAGCGCGGTTCGACATCAAGCCGGAACGCCTCATTGGCGACACCGCTTACGGAACAGCGCCGATGCTGGCCTGGATGGTGGGGGGAAAAGACATCGAACCGCATGTGCCGGTATGGGACAAACCGAGCGCAAGAACGACAGTTTCTCGAGCAACGATTTCCACTGGAATGAAGAGACTGAGGAATACCGCTGCCCGGCCGGTAACGTATTACGCAGCGAATGGCGTGCCTTCAAGAACGAGCGTTCGCACGTCACAAAAGCCAGCACCATCATCTTCCGACCAGACAGACCGACTGCGCGACAATGATCATGAAGCATTAGTTAAACAGTTCAATGATTCAGTAGTGTCCTCAAAGTTAGACTATGACCGTTTGTGGGGTATGTTAATGCTCCTTCTTACCTCATTAGGTGCGGCTGTAGTGGTGTTATCTGGGTGGGCTTTAAAGAGTGTTTTTTCAAAGACTGATACTCAAGTTGCTGGAAACGGCCCAACTCGCTGATTTTGATCAGCTTGCACCTGATGGCGTGATTCGTTGAAGTGGGGTATCCGGACAGGCGGGGCGTGGGTGCACGTCTGCGATGGCCTACTCTTGACGGGCAGTTCCCATTACCGAGGAGATCATCATGTCCAAAGGCGGAAGTGGTAAAAGCTCAAGCGGTTCTGGTGGATCGAGCAAAGGAGCCGGCGGCTCATCGCGCGGCCCTTCGAGTCATCCAGGCCCAGGGGGTAATTGGCCAAGCACAACTCCAGGCCCTTCGGGTGTAAATCGGGGTAATGCTCAGCCAGGCAAGAAAGGCTGATGTCGGACGGCGCGCTGTCTGCCGGATCTAAGCGCAATAGGTGGGGCGGCTTAGGCGACAGCGCGCCGCAACTGACCGGTGAGTTGGGTTGGAAGACCCCGCAACGTCAGGGTGCCGCCGGCTTCGTCGAACTCGACCTTGTCGCCCAGCAGGTGCAGTTCGAAGCTGATCGACATGCCTTCTGAGCGACCGGTGAAGCGCCGGAATTTGTTCAGGGTCTTCTTGTCAGCGGGGATGGTCGGTGACAGCCCATATTCCTTGTCGCGGATGAAGCCGGCGAAATTGTAGGGATTGTCCTCGTCAATCAGCTCAGAAAGTTCTTCCAGGCTCACCGGCTCGCCCAGCTTGGCCTGAGCCATCGCATAGCCGGCCAATGTATTGGTCTTTTCGCGAGCCGAGTCCTCGCCAAAGTCTTCGTTTTCAACGAAATCGCTGAACGCCTTGAGCAGCATGCGGGTTTCTCCTGAGCCGTCGACACCTTCTTGGCAGCCGATGAAGTTGCGGAAGTACTCGTTTGCCCGGCGGCCATTTTTACACTTGATAAATGAAATGTACTGACGAGACTTGGGATTGTTCTTCCATTCGCTGAGGTTGATGCGCGCGGCCAACTGGATGTGATCCAGATCCAGGCGCCGGATCGGCATCAGCGTGAGGCCATCAGTCATGATCACCGCTTCGGTTTCCTGCACAAGGGCAATGACCAGGTAGTCGGTCATTCCTTACAGGTAGTGGCAGAAGAGGGCGTTCCCGCCGATCGACAGGTTGGATTCCTCCATGAGCCTTGTCAGGTGCTCGACGGCGATGTTGCTGAACTCCATGAAGTCTACGGTGCGGCCAGGTACTTGCCGAGCCAGCCACTGAAAGGGTGGTCGCCCGATTCGGCGTGGAAAAAGCCCCAGGCCTTGCCGGACTTGGCGTTGTAGCTTTCATTGAACTGGCTGATCAGATCATCGCGAGCTTGGCTCTCGACCAGTTCGCCGGCGCTCCGGTGCAGGATGGCCGGGCTACCGTCGGGCTTTTTGTCGATCTTATGGATGATGCTATGGCGAACGGGCATTGCGGTTACCTCGGGTAGGCGCCGCCCTCTGTGACCGGTGCGGCAGGGTGGTTATATGCCTAAGTTTGTGATCTATTTCACGCTCTGAACTAGAAGGGCGTGTCGAGAAATGCAACTGAAACGGAATCAGCTGGAATATGCCTTCACCGCTTCCAATGTCCCACCCTACGCCTGCCCGCACTGCGAAGCGGGCATCCTCCAAGTCGAGGGCAAGCTGGATAGCCAAGTGACCGAGGCATCAAAAAAAGATCAGGATTACGGCTTCGATCCTGACCTTGTAGTTCTGAACTTTCACGGGAAGTTGGTGTGCACGACCTGCTCCGATATCGTTTCCGTTGTCGGGACTGGCGGCGTTGAAATAGAGCATGAAATTGACGAAAACGGTGATTGGTCTTCCGAGTGGGTGGAATACTTCAACCCCCGATTTTTCCACCCGCCGCTTAAGCTCGTGAACTGCCCAGAAAAAACCCCTTACACGGTAAAGGAGAAGATCTGGGCGGCATGTGAGGCGTACTTCTGCCTGCCGGATTCATGCTGCAATAGCCTTCGTGCGGCGGCCGAGGAAATTCTTACGGACCTGAAGATCGACCTCAAAAAAGCTGATGGTGGTTATCTCAGCTTTTCTTCGCGAATCAATCAGCTCCCCCCTGAAAGGGAGGCGGTTAAGGCGCTTTTCGACGCTATCCGGTGGCTCGGTAACCATGGGAGCCATTCTGATTCTTCGCTTTCTAGGTCTGACGCACTGGACGCATTTGATGTCATGAATTTGTTGCTAGAGGAGTTGTACAGCGAGACCCGGCTGAAAGCGCGGGAGCTGGCAAAGCGGATCAACGAAGCCAAAGGACCTGTCGGCCGGCATAGCTAACTAGCTGTCGGGATCAATATTGTCCAGGTCGTCGCCGAGCATCACTCCAGGCGAACGCAGCTCCCGACTAATGTGGAACTGCTCAAGCTCCCGCGCCACAGTCGGCGAAACCGTGATTTCGTGTCGCGGAGGTTTCAATAAGGGGAGTGCGCCGACGGGGCCAAGCCGGTGCAGATGGTGAATCATCGGCGTGATGGCCTCGCCCTGTTCCTCGATGCCGCTCCAGGCCATCAGCTCAGCCAGGGCCTGGTGAGTACCGGCCATGCAGTGCAGCCTGATTTCTTGCTCGCCGCGAGTCTTTGCCGATCAATCTTTCTGCGCGACAGCCATGGGATACCTCTTCAATGCCGCTGGCCGGCAAATCCAGCCAGGCTTGTCGTTTGCGTTGTTGCACTCGTGCCATCCTGCGCATCAGACTGATGCCGGGAAGTCGAGGGCGAAGTCGTTGATCAGGCGTCGGCACAATGTCTCGCTGATCTCCAAATGCCTGCTCACCTTGTAGCGAGACATGCCGGGCGGCCGAGTGGGGGCCGGCCAGAGTCGCCGCCGAGATGAAGGTGTTTTGCGGCGTGACAATCGATCCGAAGAACTGGACACGCGATTGGCTTGATCTGTGGGAATCCCTGAAAGAAGTGATAGCGGAAGTGGATATTCAGGAACAACAGCCTGTCTGGCACGTGATACACGCGGAAAAAGATGAAGAGGCGGCATAAACATATTGATGTGACGGGGGGCGTACTTTTCCCATAGTGCGCAATTCACGCAACACGCGCACGAATAGCTAGACCAGGCAAGTGCAGGGTTTTTTCATTGCAATGTTTAGATTGCTCTAAACCCCTTGTACAATCCAGTTTCAGCCAGGCTTCTGTCTTGGCTCCCAGTTTCTGGGGCTTTCGGGTGCGACACCCGTGGCGATGGCAATCTCAACCCTCGGAGTAATGTGTTTGGCTGCTGTAAAAACTGTTGTTCTTAGCCACGCGATGCCGGTCGCAGCGGATTCATCTGCGAAAGGGGATAGTAAAATGGGAAAAATCTTCGGAAGCGCTGTACTCGAAACGATTCATTCCCTGGGTTCAAGTTGCCTCGCAGCCAGCGCTAGCTTCACCGTTATTTGAGCGAAATGCTCACCGACACCCGGCCATCGCGCCGGGTTTTTTATTGTCTGAAATTCACCTGTGTCCAGGACAGCCCTCGGGAACGTCTGGACGTCGATAGCCGGACTGTGCGACGTACGGAATCAACACCGGCAGTCCGCGTACCCTCACCATCAATGCTCACAGGGTGGCGCGAGACTGGATCAGCGAGATCGATGCAATACGGCGTGGACGCAGTGAAGGTCTCTGGTGGACAGCGGGAAGACTGCGCATCTATTCACACCAGAGCGAGGCTTTCCACAGGTTTTCCAGTTATCGGATCTGTCATAGACGAGCGACGGAAACGACCGGTTGCCACTATCTGGTCAAGGACGGCGTCTACCGCTTGCATCGTGTTTGGCTGGCGTGCATAGCGTGTGCGCAGGACGGAAAAGGTGACGGACGGAAAAGGTGACCGGACGGAAAAGGTGACGGATCTATTTTTTCGGAAAGGTGACAGACAAAAATGTGGCATACGTATGTTCAGCCCTGCGGAAAAAGGTATTGCCCTAAAATAAAATCGTCCTTTTGGTTAGTCCCTTCGTTCAGCCCCTCATTCGGTTCGCGAGCGAAGCCTGGGTGCCGCGGCTACCCGTCATAGGGTTTGCAGCGTTCCCTAAGAAAGAGACCGCTGCGGCCCAAAGAGCTTACTCATTCGACCTCAGTCAACCGCACCTACTTGGATGGATCGATCTTATCCAGCACCCGGTTCGCCGTAATTTCGGCCAGCATAATGCTGTTGGAAATACCCAACAAGGCGTGACGCGACCCACCGTCCAGATGATCCACCAGGTGATGAACCATCACATCGACCGAGGCCAGCGTTTCGACCAGATAAACCACAAGGGTTTCGGTCGTGGTCTCTGGGTCGACGGTGAACAGGGTGCTGGGTGTACGAGGCGTGGCTTTGATGTCGGCAATCGACGGAACGTGAAAATAAGCAGCCCGCTCGGCAGACTCGTTGGACGTGTTTGCATCGGATTCGTGTAGAGACGCAGAATCGGTGTCTGGCGGATTGGGTGAAGGTTTCTTCATATGCTGAGTTTCCTGATTGAGTGCCAACCCTTTAGCGACTAAACAAAAGGGAGGCAGCTGTACGCAGGTTAGTCGACCGGGAAACTCAGAAATCCGGCGCGCCCGAAGGCGCCCTACGTACAGCCACCATCAAGTACAGGCAATAAAAGACCTGCATGACAGATGCACGCACAACCGAGTTAACGCGGGCGACTAAACCCGATCACTGATGGGCAGTGACGCGAATCAAGTTACCTAGCGGCCCCAAGGCGCACAAGCCGGCGGATTCTGGCGTACCCGTAGGCAACGGCGCAAGGTGTTGTAGCTTTCAGGAGGTCAGCAATAGGGCGTTTAAACACGCGCCATGCGCGGATGTTTAATTTGCGAGCTCACGACAGCTAGCCTGACTTCTTCGCTTGAAAATAAATCTTAGAATCATCTAGCCGGCCTCCCCACCTCACGGAGGTGGCGCAAAATTCAAGGTGCGAACTTAGACTTTTGCTGTGAGGAGGCCGTGATGAAATTCTGTGGCATAGACCTGCATTCAAACAACAGCGTTGTGGTGGTTACCGACGAAACGGACCAGATCCTGCTCAGTCGGCGCTGCCCTAATGAGTTGACGAAAATCCTCCCGCTGCTCGAACCGCATCGTGCCGAATTGCTCGGTGTCGTGGTCGAGTCGACCTACAACTGGTATTGGCTGGTCGATGGTCTGAAGGCGGCAGGGTTCGAGGTAAAGCTGGCCAACCCCGTGGCGACGCAACGCTACAACGGTTTAAAGCATTCTGACGATAAGGATGATGCAGCGTTCCTGGCGCATTTATTGCGACTCGGTATATTGCCGACTGGCTATATCCATCCGCCGCAAGAACGGGCACTGCGCGATTTGGCACGTAAACGTATTCAGTTGGTCCGCAGTAGGACGCAGCACATTCTGGCGGTGGAGAACATCATGGCGCGCCAGTTTGGCCACGGGATGAGTTGCAATGAAGTCAAAGGCCTGTCAGCTACCTCCGTGGACAGGCTCGGCCTGACCACGGATTGTAGCTCTGGCGATGAAAGCCAATATCGCGATCATCCAGGCAGTGCAGGCTCAGATTGACATCCTTGAGGATCGCTTACTGCATGAAGCTCGCCTGCGGCCGGAGTTCTGTTTGTTAAAAACGATGCCTGGAATCGGCGAAGTGCTGGCCACGGTCATCATGCTGGAAACTGGCGATATCGAGCGCTTTGCCGACGTGGGCAACTTCGCCTCTTATGCCCGGTGCATAAAGAGTGCGCACTACTCCAATGGTAAGAAAAAGGGGCGAAGGCAACACCAAGAACGGCAACGCTTACTTGATCTGGGCGTTTATCGAAGCGGCGAATTTTGCTCGGCGTTTCAGTGAAGAAGCCAAACGTTTTTTCGAGAAAAAGAAAGCCAAGACCAATGCCGTGGTCGCCACCAAAGCGCTGGCGCACAAACTGGCGCGGGCGAGTTATCACATCCTGAAGGAGAAACAGCCATTTGATGCCAAGCGCTGTTTCGCCTGAAGAGGCGGGTTAAGGTGATGGCCGATCAACCAAAAAGGGACTGGGCGTGAACCATGAAATCTGAGTGGCGACCGGCTGTCACCGCCTGAGTGTGTTGTAACCGGGTCGTCCGCCATGTGAGCCCGCTGAGACTGGACGTGTTTTTGCACGAGCCACAGTTCTGTGACATGTTTTTGGCCACATTGGCGGCACCAACGTTTCTCTGGGGCAGTTGACTGCCAGGGCGGTGCTCGCCGTATCGCTACCGCTTGATCAACATGGGTGTCAGGCACGACTCGGTCGTAGCCAATGAAGAGGAAACGGGTTCGACGGGGTCAACCGACCAGGTTCAGTTAAAGAGCAACCCCTGCAGTTAAAAACTGCAGGGCGCGGTGGCTTTTAACCTTGACTTGAGACCGGCTAATGGGCGTCCCCGTTCCTGCCACCCATTCCTGCCGTCCCCGTTCCTGCCGATTGACCTCGGCGTTCGTCACTGGTGCCCAGGCTGTCGAGCGGGAGTTGTCGTGCTGAGGGTTGCCTCACCTATGTCGATGAACACTGACTGATATTGCTCGCCGCCTGCAAGCCCGCTCAAGAAACAAACGTGCAGAGAGTTAGCATTGAGGTTTATTTGTCTGCCTCTGCTTTTGCCTCTTGGATTAATTCGAGTAGAGGATTCAGTAAGATTGCTTCGCGAGTTCTATCGGCCGACTCGACTAGTATTTTTAGGTCGCAATTAAGCGGTGGACCAAAATTACTTACGGTTGCTGTCATTTCTTCTCCAACTTTACCAATAATCATTTCTTTACCATGCTCCCCCAGCTTGTATTGGGTATTTCCTACAGATAATATTAGATTAGATGATCTGCTTGGGTCAGTAGTTCTATACAATGCATCGCTTGAATTTCTACAGAATACATTGTAGTCGATAAAATCTCCGCCATAGAGGACTAGCGGTTTGTTGGTCTTTCCGGAGGTAATTACTAGTTGGCTATTTTTTTGTATGTGAGGAGTGGCAAAATCAGTTTCTCGTCTAATCCCGGTTGTAGTTGTAACTATTGCCTGTAATATGCGCGGCTCTAAAGACGAGAGTTTCAGTCTGGTATTACTTAACTCTAAAGCAACTTTTTGTAGCTGTTCTCTCGATTTTCTGAGGTCTTCCTCTGAGTTTTTTCTTGCAATTATAGATTCTGCAAGTGCGTCGGAGTTCATGCGTTCTTTATATATTCCCAGTCCAAGTGTTGAAATTATGCAAATAAGTGCTACCCAGCCTCGGAGAGTGATTCGACGTAAAAGGGGGTCGTTGGTTTTTCTCCAGGTTTCTCCGCCAAATGCTGCGAGAGTACCCAATGTTCCGAGTATAAGAAGAGAAAGATTGATAGCGAATGCCATCATAACCTCCATTTGAGGTTTATTTCAGGGGTGGGAGATTTCATCTGTCCTAAATTCTAGTCGTTATTCTTCAGAATAAAATGAGGCTCTTGATTCGAGCGACCATGAGAGAAAGGGGCGTGGCGCGGCCATGGAAGGATATCTCGTTTCACCTTGCCGATCCGTGGCGACATCAATATCCGAAATCAGATGTATCGGTAGCGGGCAGCGTCAAGGGCGAGCAGGTTTTCGTTGAGCTTGAACAGCAGGGAAGGGTGCAGGTCTGAAATCGGCATAGGCGATTCATCCATGAATGAGGGCAGCGTAGCAGTGCAGTTCGGGTTCGCTAGGAGTGGTGTACGATCGCAGGACGCCGGGGGAGGGGCGTGACTTTTACGTGACTTTCTCACGCACTTGTAAGCTCTCGTGAGCAGTCGATTGCAGCGAGCGCCAAATAAAACAGCCAGTTAACATGGTCTTACAGCGATACTGCGTGCATGGGGTGTTAGAGGTCGAGTGTTCGGATCACTCCGTCCCGACCATATTTTTCAATGACTTAACCCGATCTGAAAAGGTCGGGCTTTTCAGTTCTGCATTGGGGTAAACAAGGGTTAAATACATTCACATCTTGCTAGCCGTTACGTAGATACTATGTATTTACACTAATTATTTTAGCTGAAAATAAATTCGTCCCTTTTTCCCTTTTTCCACTTCTTTTTCCACTTTTTCCATATCGAAAATGACTATCTCGATTTTCCATTCGCAACCTGATGGTTGACATGCCGGGGCCGGAACTGTCACCGGCAACCTTCGTGGTACTGCTGGAAGACTCAAAAGCCCTGGAGAGGATTGGATCTAGCTTGGATCAACACTAAGTGACTGTTTTAAGGCAAATTTTTTGTTTTTGGTCTTCCCAGGCGAAGCGAAAGTTGATAAATTCCCGCGCATCTTGCAGAGGCCCTTACAGGGCTTATAGCGTAAGGCAGCAGCATCTCGATTTTGCTCACAAGCTGCAAAATCAGGAAGAGAGTGCCGGGCACTCGTAGCAACAAATAAAGGGGCGTCGCCAAGCGGTAAGGCAGCAGGTTTTGATCCTGCCATGCGTTGGTTCGAATCCAGCCGCCCCTGCCATTTCCTTTATACTCATTCAGGTATAACTCAGCCGGCATGCTCGACAGCATGCCCGGATGCACCGCGGTCAACGTCTGGCCGTTGTCGGAATCCTTCCACCGATTAACAGATTCTGTCCGGTCAGATCGCCAGCGTGACTGCTGCAGACAAAGGCGCAAAGCCCATCGAATTCCTCGGGAGTACCGAATCGCTTTGCAGGGATTTCGCTCGCTTTCACCTCATCAGTTCCCTTTTTGGTCCCGGTTTCGGGGCACTTTGACATGGTGGTGGTCCAACATGCGGCTTTCAAGAAGCCCTACGGTTGTACCGCAGGGCTACTAAAGCGTTACTTGCCGAGCTTTTTACGAACGTCTACTACCATCGGACCAACCGCTAACACAGCAGCTTTAAGCTGAGCATCAGTGACTCCAAATTCCTTTGTCCAATATTTCAACTCCCAAGCTTCAGAAGTGTTCACGCGGGCTCTGTCTTTCGGACCACGGTTGCTTAAATCATCAGCCATTATCAATTCCCTGTTGGTAGGCCTGGGCAGTCCAGGCCACCCCAGCATAGACCATTGAGGCGCGCACGCTTTATGACGCGCCTACCCTGCGCAAAACCATCGCTGTGGGCCACGGTTTACCGTTTGCGTAAGCATAAAAAAGCGGATGTTTTGCCACCCTGTATAGGGCATTAATTCTTTATAGAACGATAGGTTAGATCGCTTCAGGTCCAAGCATGGGGTGCAAGGGTTCGAGTGTTCGAATCACTCCGTCCCGACCATATTTCGTAAGGGGATCAAGTACTTAGTGGCTTGATCCCCATTCTCGTTTCAGGTCTGCGCAAACTCGCGCAAAACTACCCCGGTGATTTCGCTGATATTCGAGCCAGGAATCGCCTCGGAGCAGACGACTTTCCTGGTCCTGCCGGTAGTTTTTTGACCATGCTTTCGTTCGCAAGCTCTGCAATTTTCTGCCCATCCTTTCCGGACAATAACCGAGAAATCCTCGCCCGCACCTTACGGGATGACAACCAATGCCACCCGCCCAAATCTGTTGGACGCCTCAAGCTCGCAGGTTCATCCTTCCCACCTGTGAAAAGATCGGGACAGTCGAATGAATTATTTGTGGGCCAAGGCTCTGTTTGCTGGGATATTACTTTCGTTTAGCGCGGCCAGCTTTGCTGGTCAACAAAGCGCTCTCTATTCAAACCTTGATGCGGGCAAGGCGCAGACCGTCGTAGCATATGGTACGAGCTTGACGGCCTTTGGCGCCTGGGTGCAGCAGCTTGGGGATGATCTGAATCAGCGTTACCCTGGACGTGCCACGGTTATAAACAGTGGCAAGGGTTCGATGTGGTCGGGATGGGGTGTTGAAAATCTCGACAGTCGAGTTATCTCCAAAAGCCCGGATACGGTGTTTATCGAATTCGCGGTCAACGACGCTTTCGTTCCCAACAACACCTCTGTGGAACAAGCACGGAAAAACCTTGAGCTAATGATTGACCGGATCAAGGCTGCCAAGTCATCGACGGAAATCATTTTAACGGTGACGAATCCAGTGATTGGACCCTCAGCGGTGCAGAGACCGAAGTTAAGGGATTACTTCCAGATGTACCGGGATGTCGCAAAAGCCAGGGGCCTGCGTCTGATCGACAATTACCCAAGGTGGGAGGCGGTGTTGAAATCAAATCCCGACCTGTTTAAGCAGTATGTACCGGATGGATTGCACCCAAATGCTGATGGATATCGCGCAGTGGTGACCCCGTCATTGATTGAAAATTTGAGTGGCGCCTCGCCAGATTGACCAGGGACGTAGATGAAAACCCGCTTCGGCGGGTTTTTTTCGCCTGGAGGTCTGGAGAAAAGCAGCAGTGTGACCCGTATCGCCATAGCACCGCATCCCATCCCTGACCGGCCATTCTGTCCGGTCCCAGTCCTGAAAATCAGACGCTAAGGCAAATTTCCAGACTCCAGCGCAGAACTCCCTCTCCCCAGGCAAGGCGCTCCCTGCGCCTTTCTCACACACTTGGCTCTAACGCTATCGCGCTGCATAACAACAAGAGCCGCGAAAAAAATGACCAGTTTCCAACCTGCTACCAAAAGCCAGACCGGCCACATCGGCGCCCGTCAGGTCCGTGTCGAGGACGCCGCCTTGTTGCGCGGCCTCGGCTGCTATGCCGATGACGCTGCGATCCCTCCGGGTACGCTACATGCGGCGATCATCCGTTCACCCCACGCTCATGCGCGGATCACCTCGGTGGACTTTTCCAAAGCGCTGCTGATGAAAGGCGTGCACGGCGTGCTGGTCGGCGAAGACGTCAAACGCTGGGCGCTGCCGTTTCCGGTGGGGGTGCGTCAGCCGATGGAGCACTGGTGCGTCGCCGTCGACAAGGTGCGCTACGTTGGAGAGCCGGTGGCCGTGGTGATCGCGCAGAGCCGCTATCTGGCCGAAGACGCCATTGAAGGTGTGCGCGTTGAATACGAGCCGCTGCCCCCGATCATCGATCCCGAACTGGCCACTGCCGAGCAGGCGCCGATCCTGCACGAAGCCGTCGGCAGCAACGTGGTCAACGAACGGCGTTTTCGTTATGGCGAGCCGGAGCAGGCGTTCGAGCAGGCGCCGCACAAGGTTTCGCTCAAAGTGCAGTTTCCGCGCAGTTCCTGCACACCCATTGAATGCTACGTGGTGCTGGCTCAGTACGAGCGCGCCACCGGCATTTATGACGTGCTGGCCAATTTCCAGGGCCCCTATGCGTTGCACACGGTCATGGCCCGTGCACTGAATGTGCCCGGCAACCGCTTGCGTTTGCGCACCCCGAAAGATTCCGGCGGCAGCTTTGGCATCAAGCAAGGGGTGTTCCCTTACGTGGTGATGATGGGCCTGGCGTCACGCAAGGTCGGTGCACCGGTGAAGTGGGTCGAGGACCGTCTGGAACATCTTCAGGGGGCTTCTTCGGCGACCAATCGGGTGACCGAAATTGAAGCGGCGGTCGAAGCGGATGGCCGCATCACCGCGTTGCGTTATGACCAGATCGACGATTGTGGTGCCTATCTGAGAGCGCCAGAACCTGCAACTTTCTACCGCATGCACGGCAATCTGACGGGTGCCTACGCCATCCGTAATTTGCAAGTGCGCAACCGAGTGGTGCTGACCAACAAAACCCCTTCCGGCCTGAACCGTGGTTTCGGTGGCCCGCAGGTGTATTTCGCCCTGGAGCGGCTGCTGCAACACATCGCCGTGCAGTTGAAGCTCGATCCGTTGGACGTGATCCGCCGCAACCTGGTGCCGGCCGATGCCTTCCCTTATCAAGCGGCCGCCGGCGCGTTGCTCGATTCCGGCAACTACCAGGCAGGCATCGCCTTGGCGGTGGCTGACGGTGGTCTCGACGAGTTGCTCAAACGTCGTGATCAGGCGCGTGCCGAAGGCCGGATCTATGGCATTGGTTATGCCGCAGTCATCGAACCATCGATTTCCAACATGGGTTACATCACCACCGCGATGACGCCCGAAGAGCGGCGCAAGGCCGGTCCGAAAAACGGCGCTGTCGCCACCGCAACCATCAACGTCGGCCCGCTGGGTGACGTCAGTGTGCACGTGTCCTCGGCACCGCAAGGGCAGGGCCATCAAACCACTGTCGCGCAGGTCGTCGCCGAGGTGCTTGGGGTTGCGCTGGAATCCATCGTGGTCAACGTCGAGCTGGATACCCAAAAGGATGCCTGGTCGATTGCCTCGGGCAACTATTCCAGCCGCTTCGCCGGTGCCGTGGCCGGTGCCGTCTACAAGGCGGCGCTGAAGATCCGCGATCGCCTCGCCGCGATTGCCGCCGAGCAATTGCAGGCCAGTCCCGAAGATATTCGTTTCGCCGGCGGCAAGATTTTTGTCGTCAATGGCGGGGCGGTGGCGCCATTCCATCGGATTGCCGGTGCGACCCACTGGTCGCCGGGCCTGCTGCCGGAAGGTGAAAGCGGCGGTCTGCGCGAAACCGCCTTCTGGAGCCCGCCGCAATTGGTGGCACCGGACGACCAGGATCAGGTCAATAGCTCGCTGTGCTACGGCTTTGTCTTCGACATCTGTGGTCTGGAAATCGACCGCATGACCGGCGAGATCCACATCGATCGCTACGTCACCTGCCATGACGCCGGCCGCCTGCTCAACCCGGCACTGGTCGATGGCCAGATTCGTGGTGGCTTCACCCAAGGCCTCGGCGCGGCACTGATGGAAGAGTTCGCCTATGGCGAGGACGGCAGCTTCCTCTCCGGGACCTTCGCCGACTATCTGGTACCGACCGCACCGGAAGTGATCGAACCGGTGATCCTGCACATGGAAACGCCATCGCCATTCACCCCGCTGGGCGCCAAAGGGGTGGGCGAGGGCAACAATATGAGCACGCCGGTGTGCATCGCCAACGCGGTGGCCGACGCCCTCGGTCGCCCGGACATCCGTCTGCCACTGACGCCCTCGAAAGTACGCACGCTCATCGGGATCGACGAGCCGCCACGGCCCGCCGGTATGGAACCCGATGAAAACCTGGACGCAGCACCTGCCGGTGGCCCGGCACTGCGGGCCAACGACTCGGTGGTGATTCCTGCCCCGCCGCAACAGGTCTTCGATACCTTGCTCGACCCGCAGACGCTGGCGGCGATCATTCCCGGTTGCCACGACCTCGTGCTTGAAGGCGAAAACCGTTACCGCGCAGACGTCACCGTCGGCGTCGGCATGATCCGTGCGCGCTTCGAGGCCAAGGTTGCCCTGAGTGATCTGGACCCGCCGCATTCATTGCGTCTGTCCGGTTCCGGCAGCAGTTCGATGGGCTCGGCCCAAGGCCAGGCCAAGGTGCGTTTCGTCGAACTGGAAAATGGCCACACACGCCTGGAATACCAATACCAGGTGGCGGTCAGCGGCAAAGTCGCCGCGGTCGGCGGCCGTATGCTGCAAGGGGCCTCGAAAGTGATTATCGGACAAATCTTTACTCGCCTGTCGCAACGGGTCAGCGGCCAAGCCATCTCCACCGGTTGGTGGGCGCGACTGCGTGCCTCGCTTGGCGCGCTGTTTGGCAAGGGAGGTGCGCAATGAAACCGGCTGCTTTCGATTACGTTCGGGCTGACACCCGGCGTCAGGTGGTTGAGCTGCTCGCCGAGTACGGCCAGGAGGCTCGCATCATCGCCGGTGGCCAATCGCTGATGGCGGTGCTGAACATGCGCCTGGCTCAACCCAAGCTGCTGATCGATATCAATCATGTGGCCGAGCTGGCCTATATCGAACTGCGCAAGGATTGCCTGGCGGTAGGTGCCGGGGTGCGACAGGCGCAGTTGCTGGCGCGTTCGACCCTGATGGACGAGGTGCCTTTATTGGCACTGGCGATGCCCTGGATCGGCCACTTCCAGACGCGCAATCGCGGCACGGTCTGCGGTTCGGTGGCTCATGCCGACCCCAGCGCCGAGTTGCCGCTGTGCCTGGTGACGCTGGGCGGCGAGATCGTTCTCGAGTCGAAAAAAGGCCAGCGCATCGTCAAGGCTGCCGACTTCTTCCAAGGCATTCTCACCACCGACAAGCGTGCGGATGAACTGGTCGTCGAGGTGCGTTTTCCGCTCAAGCGCGAAGGCATCACTTATCGCTTCCGCGAAATCGCCATGCGCCACGGCGACTTTGCAATTGTTTCCCTGGCCGCGGCCATCGGCACGGACCAGGTCGAACTCGGCATCGGCGGGGTCGCCGACCGTCCGCAACGTCGCAGCCTGCCACGGGGTGCGGGGCTGCCAGACGCACTCAATCAAACCGCCTGGTCGCTCGATGCACAAGACGACGTGCACGCCAGCGCCGCCTATCGCCGCCAACTGATTCGCGAGCTGGGTCATCAGCTGATCGAAGGAGTCTGAATATGCGTGTAAACGCCGAACAAACCTTTGCCATTCGCCTGGAACTCAATGGCCGCGCCCGCGAAGCGCTGGCCGAACCGCGGACCCAACTCTGCGACTTCCTGCGCCACGACCTCGGTGCCACCGGTGTCCATGTCGGTTGCGAACACGGTGTCTGCGGCGCCTGCACGGTGCTGGTGGACGGGGTCGCCATGCGTTCCTGCCTGATGCTCGCGGTACAGGGGCACGAGCGGCGTATCGAGACCGTCGAGTCCCTGGCCGACGACGACACACTGAGCGACCTGCAACAGGCCTTTCGCCGTCATCACGCCTTGCAGTGCGGCTTTTGCACTGCGGGCATTCTCATGTCCTGCGTGGATTTCCTCGAACGGGTACCCAACCCGGACGAGACCCAGGTACGCGACATGCTTTCGGGGCATCTATGTCGCTGCACGGGCTACACCGGCATCGTCCAGGCCGTGCTCGAAGTGGCTGCCCAGCGCCAAACGAACACAGGGGTATAACAATAATGTTCGATCTCGGACGCAGTTTCCTCGCTGCCGTTGAACGCCGACCGCACGCCGTGGCGGTCAGTGACGGTGCGTTGAAGAAAACCTATGAAGACTGGTTCGTCGATATCCAGAGCGCCGTCTGGGGCTTGCAATGCCTTGGGCTGCAACGCGGTGACCGACTGCTGGTAGCGATGCAGAACCGCTGGCAGATGGCGACCCTGCATTGGGCCTGTCAGTTTGCGGGCGTCGTCATGACCCCGTTGAACTGGCGTTCGACTGCCGATGAACTGGGCTACTGCATCGAAGATGCGCAAATCCGTGCAGTGGCTTACGACGACGCTACCGTGACCGCCGTGGCCGGTTGCAGCGCCGCCACCAGGCTGCCACGGATCGCCGCCGGTCTCCGTGCCGCCAACACCGACCTGAGTTTCGAGGAACTGTGTTCGCAGACCCCATCCGGCATCATTTTGCAGGCCGACGCCGAAGACTTTTCACTGCTGCTGTACACCTCCGGAACCACCAGCAAGCCCAAGGGGGTGCCCCGTCGGCACCGTTCCGAACGCGCCGCGGCGGTGGCCCACGTCGCGCAAAACCTCTACCGCCAGAGCGAGTGCACGCTGGGTGTCATGCCGCTTTACCACACCATGGGCGTGCGTTCGTTGCTGTCCATGGCGCTGATCGACGGGCATTTCGTCTGTGTGCCGAAGTTCGATGTGGAGGCCACGCTGCAGGCCATCGAGCGGGAGAAGGTCAGCAATCTGTACCTGGTGCCGACGCTCTACCACATGCTCATCGAACACCCGGCCTTTGCCCGCGAGCGAGTCGCCAGTGTGGAGAAAATCGGCTTTGCCGGCGCGCCGATGAGCGACGGTTTGATGCGTCGCGTCGAGCAGGCGTTCCAGCCGCAATTGTTCGTCAACCATTACGGCAGCTCGGAAATCTACACCTTCACCATCGACCAGCAGGCCAGTCGCAAACCCGGCTCGTCAGGGCGCAGTGCAATGAACCAGCGAGTGCGCGTGGTGCCGATCGATGCGGAAACGGTGGACGTGCTGGCCAAGCCATATGAGGAGGGCCAGATCATCGCCGACCTGGCCAGCGACGAAGCGTTCGAAGGCTACCTGAACCGCCCAGAAGCGACCGCCAAGGCGTTACGCGACGGCTGGTATTTCACCGGTGACATCGGCTACTTCGATCTGGAGGGCGATCTGTTCGTCACGGGGCGCGTCGATGACTTGATCATCACCGGCGGCGAAAACGTCAGCCCGGCGGAAATCGAAAACATGCTCTCGCTGCACCCGGCGGTGGAAGAAGTGGTGGTGGTCGGTCTGCCGGACGAGCAGTGGGGCAAGATCATCGCTGCGTTTATCAAGCTGCGCGCCGAGGTTTCGGAATGCGACCTCGATGCCCATTGCATCGCTTCGGGCCTGGCCAAATTCAAGCGGCCACGGCGTTACCAGTTCATCGATCAGATTCCCAAATCTCCAGTGGGCAAGGTGCTGCGGCGCGTGCTGCTGGCCGAATTTCAGGAACAGGCCTTGAAGGCCATCAGCTAATCATCCAGAGGACACTCCCATGCAACAACAAGCGATCCAGCAATTTCTCGACACTCGGTTCGATGGCTTCCAGGTTGAAGTCGACCTGTTCCGCGAGCGCGCCGACATCATCCTCGACCGGGCGCCGTTGAACGTCATTTCCATGGGCCAGCGCGATCAACTGCGCCTGGTCTTCGAAGCCCTCGATGCACACAAGGGGGTGCGCGTCATCGTGCTGCGCTCGGTGGGTGAACACTTCTCCAGCGGCGGCGACATCAAGGGCTTCCTCGAAGCGTCGCCGGAGCACGTTTCGAAGCTGGCCTGGAACGTCGCGGCACCGGCACGTTGCGAAAAACCGGTGATCGTGGCCAACCGTGGTTACACCTTCGGCGTCGGTTTCGAACTGTCCCTGGCCTGCGATTTCCGCATTGCTTCGCAAACCACGCGCTACGCCTTGCCTGAGCAGAACCTGGGGCAGATCCCGGGCTCGGGTGGCTCTGCACGCCTGCAGAAAATCATCGGTATCACCCGCACCAAGCACATGGTGATGCGCGCCAAACGCATCACGGGCGACCAGGCCTATGCCTGGGGTATCGCGACCGAGGTCGTGCCGGATGCCGAACTGGAAAGCACCGTCGATGCGCTGGTCGATGAACTGCGGCGCTTCTCGCCGCTGGCTCAGCGCACGGCGAAAAAACTGATCAACGACAACGAAGATGCGCCGCTGACCGTCGCGATCGAAATGGAAGGTCACTGCTACAGCCGTCTGCGCAGTTCCAGGGACTTCAAGGAAGGCGTCGAAGCGTTTCACAGCAAGCGTGTGGCCGTGTTCACCGGCGAGTAAATGCGTACCGGCGAGCAGGCCCGGGAGCATGTCGGCAACGGCGTGCGCCCCTACGGAGCAGGGCCTGCCGCCCCTTCAATGCAACTGATAGGGCACATCAAGGTATCACCGCTGACCTGCTGATTACCCGCAACCCGCGCAACGGGGTGCAGAACGTTTCGATTCACCGTTTGTGTGAGGCAACCATGACTACGACAACAACAATAACTGCATCACCCACCAGCGACGCTATCGATACACCGCAGATTCCACCGGGCAAGGCCTTGCTCGCGGCATTTGCCTCGACATTCGGCTGGGCGCTGGATTTATTTGACCTGTTCATTCTGCTCTACGTGGCGCCGATCATCGGCCGCCTGTTCTTCCCCTCGGACACCCCGACACTGTCGCTGGCCGCGGTGTATGCCTCGTTCGCCGTGGCCTTGCTGGTGCGTCCGCTGGGCTCGGCGATTTTCGGCGCGTATGCCGACAAACATGGGCGCAAGCGTGCGTTGATGGTGTCGATGGTCGGCGTGGGTATTTCCACGGCACTGTTTGGCGCCTTGCCGACCATTCACCAGGTCGGGGTGTTGGCCCCGATACTGTTTTTGCTCTTGCGGGTCATTCAGGGCATTTTCGTTGGCGGCATCGTCGCTTCCACTCACACCATCGGCACCGAATCCATCTCGCCGCGCTATCGCGGCCTGATGTCCGGGTTGATCGGTGGCGCCGGTGCCGGCATGGGCGCGCTGTTGGCGTCATTCACTTATCTGGTGTTGTCGGAGATCTTTCCCGGGGAAGAATTCGACGTCTGGGGCTGGCGCTTCATGTTCTTCTGCGGCTTGCTCAGCACGTTTTTCGGTCTGGTGATGTTCCGTTACCTGGAAGAAACCCCGGTCTGGCAGCAACTGCAACAAGCCCGCAAAACCAAGGGTCCGGCGGTAGTGGTCGTGTCGCCACTCAAGCGTCTGTTCGGTCGCGAGTACCGCAGCGTGATGCTGGTCAACCTGCTGATTACGTTTGGCGGCGGTGCCACGTATTACCTGGCCTGCGGTTATCTGCCGACCTTGCTCAACGTGGTCGCCAAAGTGCCCCATACCCAGACTTCCCAGATGCTCATGTATGGGTCGGCGGCAACCATTGTCGGCGCACTGGCCTTCGGTTACCTGAGCGACCTGATCGGTCGCAAGAAGACCTTCATGCTGCTGGGTGTGATCAACCTGGTGAGCCTGCCAATGATGTTCCTTGGTGTCGCCGAGCCGGGTTCGCTGACCCGCACTGCGCTGTATTGCGTGGGCATCGGCTTCATGGGCGGGGCGATCATCGCGCCGATCCTGATTTTCCTCAACGAACGCTTTGCCACCGAGTTGCGCGCCAGCGGCACCGGGTTGTCCTGGAACATCGGTTTCGCCCTCGGCGGAACCATGCCGACCTTTGTGTCCCTGGTCAGCAGCAGCCCGGCGCAGATTCCCATGGTGCTGGCGATTTTCGCCGCGGGCCTGTCGGTGATCTACCTGATCGGCAGCGTGGTGATTCCTGAAACCCAAGGCAACTTCAAATAAAGGCGGGGAGGCGCCCAAGGAATTCGCAGATCAGCTGCAAGGTCCGCTCGGTCGCTTCGGTCTGGGGAAAGTGCCGGCAGTCATCCAGCAACACACAGCGGCAGGGCCCAGGCACCTGTCGCTGGATGACCACCAGTTGCTCGGGCGTGGCGTAGTGGTCTTCGCGACCCTGAATGACCAGCAGCGGCTTTTCGATATAAGCCAACTGCGCTTCAAGATCGTCCAGGGAAAAGTCCGGGTGCAACCAGCTGTCGCTCCAGCCGTGAAAAGCGCCGTCGACATTGGTCCCATGGTGGCGTGCCAGGCGTTCGCGCAAGTCACCCTGATGCCACACCTCGGTGGTGTGGCGAATGCCATCGAGGCTCTCGGTCTCGACAATCACGTGAGGCGCCAGCGCAATGCTGCCCAACACCCGTGGATCGTTGGCGGCGGCGTAGGCAAGGACGATGGATGCGCCGTCACTGTGACCGAGCAAGACCACGTGCGGCAGTTGCAAGGCATCGAGCAATTGGCGCAGTTCCCGTGGGCCGTCGCTGCTCAGGTAGTTCAGCGGACGCGGCAGGGTTACGGGGCTCGATTGCCCGTAACCCTGACGGCTGTAAGTGACCACACCGCAACCGCTGGCCTGGGCCAGGCGCAGGGGGAAGTCTTTCCATTGGTCGGCGCTTCCGAGGCCTTCGTGCAACAACACAAGGGTCGGTCGCGATGGGTCAGCCGCAGGCAGGTGGCGATATTCCAAACGCAGCGGCCCAAGTTGCAAAAATTGTTGTGGCGACATGTTGAATCAACGATTGGACAAGGTTGCTCGCAGGTTACCGTAAACGTAACCCTGCAGGCAGCACCACGCTTTGCTTGAGGTACAAAACATGCGTCATCTCGATGTTCAGGTGATCGACCAGGCACTGCAATGGGCTCGCGCCGGGCAGGCCCAGTGGCTGTGCACGGTGCTCTCCACCTATGGCTCGGCGCCGCGTGCGCCGGGCGCGATGCTGGTGACCAATGGCTCGGGCGAGCACGTTGGCTCGCTGTCGGGTGGCTGCGTCGAAGAGGCGTTTCTCGAAAGCCTGGCGCGCGGTGAATTACGCGAACCGGCGCAGATCGTCAGTTATGGCGACAGCGTCGAGCAACGCCACCGCCTGCGATTGCCCTGTGGCGGCGTGCTGATCGTGCTGGTCGAGCACCGCGCTGCCAGTCTCGAATGGATCGCGCACCTGGAGAGTCTGCAAGCGGCGTTACTGGGTCAGCGCCGTCTGCTGCGTCACGTCGAGCTGAGCAGCGGTGCCTTGCGCCTGGACCCGGACACCGGGCATGGCAGCGAGCGGGTGCAAGTCGTCGACGAGAGGGTGTGCATCAGCGTTGGCCCGGCGCTGCGACTGATTCTGGCAGGGCTCTCGCCGGTCGCGGAAGTCTGCGCCAGTTTTGCCCGCGCCATCGGCTGCGAAGTCGTCGCCTGCGACCCCCGGGAAGAGATGCTGCATGTCCAGCTCGAAGGCGTGGAGATGCAACGCGTGCTGCCCTCGATGTTCATTGCCGCCGGAGGTTGCCACGCGGCGACCGCGGTGGTGGCGCTGACTCACGACCCGCGAATCGATGATCTGGCGCTGATGGAAGCGGTTCACACCCCGGCGTTTTACATCGGCGCCATGGGTTCTCAGGCAACCTCGGCCAAGCGCGCCGAGCGGCTCAAACGCATCGGTGGTCTGACGGATGAACAGATCGCCCGTTTGCACATGCCCATCGGCCTCGATCTGGGCAGCAAGGCCCCGGCGGAAATCGCTCTGGCGGTGGTGGCCGATATCCTGCGCGTTTATCACGGGAAAGAACGCCATGCCTTGTAAGGCGGTTTTTCCGACGAGCGTGGGGGCTGCGAAAGTCGAGGTAGACGCTCGGCCATTCGCGCGCGATAGTGGCCAGCAACGTGCTGCTGAACCATTGAGCAATCGCCGGGGTCCAGCAACAGATAGACGCCGCGATAATCCTTCATTGTGGCCGATAACAATATCGCTTCAAGCGAGCGGAGGAATCTGATGTCGATTGCCCAACGGGTATTCCACGGCAGGTTTGGTCGGGTCGCCTTGCTGAACATGGATCGTTCGCTGGTTACCCACACCCATTCCGAATGCCATGTGCTGGTCAAAGTGTCCGGTGAAGACACTTACTTCAACGTCAACGGGCGGCGGGTGCCGCTCAGCGATCGTACGGCGGTGCTGGTCAACGCCTGGGAGCCGCATTTCTACGATCCGCAGCCGGGTGCCGCTGCTACCGTAATCCTGGCGCTCTACATCGAGCCCGCCTGGCTGGCCACTGCCCAGCAGTCGCTGGCGCTTAGCGGTCGGCCGGACTTTTTTGCCCAGTCGTGCATCGAGCTGTCGAGCCGTAATCGCACCTTGGCCGACATCCTGGTCGCCGAAGCACATGGCTGCGGGATCGTGCCGAAAGAACGCATGGAGTTCATGCTGTTCGACTTCCTGATCGAACTGATCGAGGACTTTTCCAGCTGGCGGCATTTGTCGCTACTGGGCGCGCCGAACTCAGGCGAGTTCCGGGACGCGCGCGTGCGCCGTGGCACCGCCTGGTTGCTTGAGCACCTCGATGATCCGAACCCGATCGACAACGCCGCGCGGGCTTGTGGTCTGTCCCGGGCGCACTTCTTTGCGCTGTTCAAGAAAGATACCGGCATGACGCCGACCCTGTTGCTCAACGACGCGCGCATGCGCCGGGCTTTTGCCTGGTTGGAGCGTGAGCGCAGTGGAACCTTGGGCCTGTTGTCGGAGAACCTCGGGTTCTCCGAGCAAGGTCATTTCACGCGGTTTTTTCAGCAACACATCGGCGCCTCTCCCAGCCAGTACCGGAGGGTAGTGGATAGCTATGCGGGGGGGTGAATATCGCCTCAGCTGAATCCTGGTCTGCTCAGGTTCTTTCCTGAAATTCAGACGCCAAGGCAAACTTGCAGACGGCCGCGCAAAACTCCATCGCTCAAGGCAAGGCACTCCCCGTGCCTTTCTCCCACACTCGGTTCTAATGCCAGGGGCCGGGTGTGGTTGGCAAAAGCGTTGGCTATGTCTATAGCCGCTTAACCATCCCCGGTCACAATACTGAAAAATGGCTGGATTCGAGAAAATAAAGACTTTTTACGTATAAATGGTTCCTTAAAATAATATTGGACCCGTATTAGTCGACGACTTAGATTCACCTTACAAGAAAAGCAAGAACGTGAGTTGAAAATAATATGGCTAATGATGCGATTCTGGAAACTGTTGGTTTGACCAAAGAGTTCAAAGGATTTACCGCTGTTGAAAGTGTAAACTTGCGTGTAAAGCGTGGCTCTATCCATGCCCTGATCGGTCCAAACGGTGCCGGCAAGACGACATGTTTTAACTTGCTCACCAAGTTTCTCGATCCTACCCAAGGGACTATTCGCTTCAACGGCCAGGACATCACTCGTGAACACCCAGCTGCAGTAGCGCGCAGAGGGATGATTCGCTCTTTCCAGATATCGGCTGTATTTCCTCGCCTTACCGTGCGAGAAAACATCTATATTCCGCTACAGCGAAGCCTGGGGGCTTCCTTCCATTTCTGGAAGTCGCGCGCTGCGCTTGCCGCTCTTGACGATAGAGCGATGGCGTTGCTCGCCCAAGTGGGGTTGGAGTCATTCGCCGATCTAACAGCAATGGAACTTTCTTATGGCCGCAAGCGAGCGCTGGAGATAGCCACCACTTTAGCGCTGGACCCTGAGTTGATGTTGCTCGATGAACCCACCCAGGGCATGGGGCATGAAGATGTCGATTGGGTCATGGAGCTGATCAAGAATGTCGCCGCCAACCGCACTGTCCTGATGGTCGAGCACAACATGAAGGTTGTGGAGGGGATTTGCGACACTATCACGGTACTTGCTCGCGGCAGTGTGCTCGCCGAGGGTAGTTATTCTGAAGTTTCAGTCAATCCACTCGTGGTCGAAGCCTATATGGGGAGTGCCGACAGTGAGCTGCGCTCTCCAGGGAGCCATTGATATGACCGATGCTACCGAATACATGCGAGTTACAAACTTGCAAGCCTTCTACGGTGAGTCTCACGTTCTCCACGGCATTGACTTCACTGTGAAACAGGGTGAATGCGTTACTTTGTTAGGTCGCAATGGCGCAGGCCGCACCACCACCTTGCGAGCCATTATGGGGCTCACGGGGAAGCGCCAGGGGTCGATCATAATAGACGGTACTGAAACCATCGATCTATCGCCACATAAGATTGCGCGCCTGGGTGTGGGTTATTGCCCAGAGGAAAGAGGTATCTATGCCAGTCTTTCGTGTGAGGAAAATCTGCTGTTGCTGCCGCGTTTGGGAAACAATGGAATGTGCCTGGAGGAAATCTATGAGATGTTCCCCAACCTCTACGAGCGTCGTCACAGCCAAGGTACCCGCATGTCGGGTGGTGAACAGCAAATGCTGGCCCTGGCGCGAGTCCTGCGCACTGGTGCGCGCCTTCTACTGCTTGACGAGATATCCGAGGGACTTGCACCGGTCATCGTCCAGCGGCTCGCCGAAATCATCCGCCAGCTCAAGAGCAAGGGCTTCACAATCCTTCTGGTCGAACAGAATTCACGTTTTGCCGCCCCCCTCGCGGATCGCATGTATATCGTCGAGCACGGCAAGATCATCGCTGAGATTCACCAGCACGAAGTTGGGCAAAAAAGCGATCTGCTTCAAGAGTATTTGGGGATCTAATATCGGCTAAAGCACTTGTCTGGTTTAGATAGTGCCAGTGGCAAGCCCAGGGATTTAAAGCCCGCAACACCTATACGCACCTTCTGGGTGTAAGGCTGAAGCGTGTGACTCTATAAGTATTCCAAGCTCTTCGGCGAATATCCTACTAATAACAAATCGTCAGGATAAACAATATGGCAACACTCTTCGATGTTCCATTGTCGGCCTTGACAGGCCAACTTATGCTAGGACTGGTTAACGGCTCGTTTTACGCGATCCTCAGCCTGGGCCTGGCGGTTATATTTGGCATGCTTCGCATCATCAATTTCGCGCACGGTGCGTTTTTCATGATGGGAGCGTTTTTTTCATGGATGTGTCTCAATTATTTTGGCGTCAATTATTGGTGGTCACTGTTGCTTGTACCACTCACGGTGGGGATAGTCGGCGTTGTGATCGAACGCGCTCTGCTGCAGTGGTTGTATAAGCTCGATCATCTATACGGCTTATTGCTGACGTTTGGGTTGGCGCTCATCATCGAGGGCGTTTTCCGTAATGAATTTGGTGTTTCCGGTCAACCCTACGCAGTCCCTGATGCACTGAAAGGGGCAATGAATCTAGGCTTCATGTTTCTACCCGTCTACCGAGGCTGGGTGATTGTTGCCTCACTTGCCGTATGCGCCCTGACGTGGTTCATGATCGAAAGGACACGCTTGGGGTCATATTTGCGTGCTGCCACTGAAAACCCGGCTTTAACTCAGGCCTTCGGCATTAATGTACCTGTCATGGTGATGCTGACTTATGGTTTCGGTGTCGCGCTGGCCAGTTTTGCCGGGGTGCTGGCTGCGCCAGTGTTACAAGTCAGTCCCATGATGGGCTCGCAGTTGATTATTGTGGTATTTGCGGTAGTGGTGATTGGCGGGATGGGCTCAATTTTTGGCGCCATTATTACCGGCCTTTCACTCGGCGTGATTGAGGGTTTGGCCAAACTGTTCTATCCGGAAGTTTCCGCAACCATTGTTTTTATTATCATGGCGATCGTCCTGTTATTTCGGCCGGCCGGTCTATTTGGGAGGGCTGAGTAACATGTCATCGAGAACGCGCATATTAGGGTGTATTCTGCTGCTCATCTGCGGCGCTATTGTCCCCTTCGCCATATACCCGATACTGGCCATGAAGGTGCTTTGTTTTGCGCTGTTTGCCTGTGCATTCAATCTTTTGCTTGGTTATACCGGCTTGCTTTCGTTCGGTCATGCCGTCTTTTTCGGCGCAGCCGCTTATGTGAGTGCCTACAGCATCAAGGTGTGGGGCTTCCCGCCCGAGCTGGGGATCCTTACAGCGGTTGTGGCTGCCGCCGTGCTGGGGTTGGGGTTCGGCCTGTTGGCGATACGGTGCTCAGGCATCTACTTTGCGATGATCACATTGGCGTTGGCGCAGATGATGTATTTCGTCTTCCTGCAATCGCCGTTCACCGGAGGGGAGGACGGTTTACAAGGTGTGCAGCGCGGGCTGTTATTTGGGTTTGTCGACCTCAGCAACGACGTACATCTGTACTACCTGGTGTTTACCATCTTTGTTTTTGGCTTCTGGTTGATTCATCGCGTTATCCAGTCTCCTTTTGGCCAGATTCTCAAAGCCATTCGAGAAAACGAGTCGAGGGTGATTTCCCTGGGCTATCAGGCAGCCCGATACAAATTGTTGGCCTTCGTTCTTTCGGCTGCTCTGGCGGGGCTCGCTGGCGGCACCAAAGCCGTGGTGTTTCAGTTCGCGACCTTGAGCGACGCCCATTGGCAGACCTCGGGCGAAGTGGTGCTGATGACACTGCTCGGAGGGCTGGGCACCGTCTTCGGCCCACTGATAGGGGCCGCCGTCGTTGTGACTCTGCAGAACGCATTGGCTGATAAGGTAGGCGCGCTCTTGCCAGTCATCATGGGCGTCATTTTCATCGTTTGCGTGCTGCTCTTTCGCCGCGGTATTGCCGGGGAGTTTGCGGCTTTCTACCAAAGCAGGCTGGCGGCAAGGCGCGCTGATGCAAACCGCCGAAAGTCTCTTGGGGCCTCTCGCAAAGGGGGTGGTGCAAGGGGAGCGGATGGTTCGGCGAGGAAGGCGAACCCGTGACGCGGATGTCGAGCAGTCAAGTTCGAAAAATATAAAAAAAACCGTACTAAACACCCGAATGAACGAGTAGGAGAAAATAATAATGATCAAACAACTGAATACTCATCTGCGCAAGATCTGCTTCGGGCTGTTGGTAGCCGCTCCGGCCGTGCAAGCCCAGGTTACAGATGGTGTAGTGCGTATCGGCGTGTTGAATGATTTGTCAGGTACCTATGCGGGGCTTTCCGGTCCGGGCTCGGTTTGGGCGGCAAAGCAGGCAGTGGCCGACTTCGAGCCTGAAAAACATGGCCTGAAGGTCGAGGTCGTGGCGGCTGATCACCAGAACAAGCCAGATGTTGGGGCCAGTGTGGCCCGTCGTTGGTTCGATGTGGATAAGGTGGATGTGATCGTCGACGTGCCGACTTCGTCGGTCATCCTGGCCGTCAATGAAGTGGTGAGGGAAAAAAACAAGGTGCTCCTGGTCTCCGGGGGCGGCAGTTCCGATCTGACCGGTAGGGCGTGCAGCCCGAACACCATTCATTGGACCTACGATACATGGGCGCTTGCCAACGGTACCGGTAAAGCGGTGGTGGGGAGTGGCGGCAAAAGCTGGTTTTTCATGACGGCGGATTACGCCTTTGGCCATGCATTGGAGCGTGATACGGCGTCGGTCGTTGAAAAAAGTGGCGGAACAGTGCTGGGCAAGGTTCGCCATCCGTTCCCGGGCACCGACTTTTCGTCTTACTTGTTGCAGGCCCAGGCTTCCGGGGCGCAGATAATCGGGTTGGCAAATGCCGGCGGGGATACCATTGTCGCCGTCAAGCAAGCGTCTGAATTTGGCATCACCGCTGGTGGCCAGAAGCTCGCCGGTTTGTTGGTGTTCATCAGCGACGTGCAAGCGTTGGGACTGGAGGCGGCACAAGGGTTGATGCTGACTGCAGCCTGGTACTGGGACATGAATGACGCGAGCCGTGAATTCGGTAGAGCATTCGCTGCTGCCAACGGCGGAAAATTTCCCACTATGGCGCAGGCGGGTGTTTACTCCGCCGTCACGAACTACCTGCGAGCAGTTGCCGTCAACAATGACGATGGGAATGGTGCCGCAGTAGTCGCCCGGATGAAGGCGGTCAAAACCGAGGATAAGCTCTTCGGCGAGGGAAGTATTCGTGCCGATGGTCGCAAGATCCACCCGCTTTATCTCTTCGAAGTGAAAAAGCCCTCCGAGTCCAAGTACCCTGGCGACTATTATAAGTTGCTGTCCACAATACCTGCCGATGAAGCGTTTCGGCCGATGTCCGCAGGCGGTTGCTCGCTTGTTACTTTGAAATAAGCACTGGGGTTTCAAACCGGTCGAGCATTGGCTTGGCCGGTTGAGAGCAACGACGATGGAGGACTATATTGCTATTCGCGGTAGCGATACGGGGAGATTGTATATAAGGGTTAAAACATTCTTCTTGCAAACTATGGCGCCACAAAGGGCCAATGCAAGTCAGTTAAGCGAATGCGGCCCCTGTAGGGGCGAGCTTGCTCGCGATGGACTCAAGAGCGCCGCGTTTAACCAGCAAACATGCGTTATCGTTAACGACCATCGCGAGCAAGCTCGCTCCTACAATTTCCTTGCGCCTTTTTATTAAGGTCGCTCGTGCTCGAAGGCCGTCATCACTTCTTTTGCGGTATCAATAAACGACTGTAACAGCGGTGAAGTGTTACTGGTGCGCCATCCAAGCATCACTTTTACCAAGGGCATCTGCCCCTGAATAGGCCGGTATGTAAGGTGCTCAAGGTGAATGCGCTGAACAGAACTCGGTACCAGGGCCAGGCCTACGCCTGAGCTGACGAGGCCCAGGCAGGCATAAATCTGGCCGACCTCCAGTGCCGCGTTGGGCGTGAAGCCTGCTTCTGCGCAAAGGCGATAAATCATGGTATGAAAATCGGGAGCCAGTTTGGGCGCGTACAGGACAAAGCGCTCGGTGGCGCACTGACTCAGCGCCACGCTGTCCTGGGACGCCAGCGGGTGGTGCTCCGGGATAGCAAGTACGAAGGGTTCTGTCAGCAGCGTCTCGGTGCTGATTCCGTCGAATTGCGATGTGGGGCGCATGAAGGCGATATCGACATCGCCTCGCAGGAGCGCATCGGCCTGGTCCACCACAGGGAACCAGCGCAGGACCACTTCCACATCCGGAAAGCGTTCGCAAAAGGCGCGGTAAATCGGCGGCAGCAGGGTATAGGACATATGTTCGAAGAAGCCCACGGACAGCCGGCCAATCTCTCCGCGTTCGGCACGTTGAGCCTCCAGTGCCGCGACATCCGTGGCCCGTAGAATCTGCTTGGCATGAATATAAAATACCTGGCCGGCATCTGTAAGTTGCACATGGCGCTTGGTCCGTTGAAATAACGTTACGCCGAGCTCCTCTTCTAATTGACGAATCTGTTGACTCAGTGGCGGCTGGGCAATGTGCAGTCGTACAGCGGCCTGAGTAAAACTCAGCTCCTCCGCAACTGCAATAAAATAGCGCATGTGCCGCAGGTTCATATTAATACCTTTTTAATATTATTCTTGGTCAAATTATATATTGGAAGTCTCGGAAGTCAACTCGTAACATGTCTTCCGCGGCATCAAGACAGTTGCTCAATACATTATTTTGGCTCTTCTCGGAAGACATTTTTCTGCCATTTCCGAACGGCGCAACTATAGGAGAGATAAGTTGGATAACAAGATTCTCAAGCGCGCAATCGATAGAGTGTTGACACGCATTGACGCGACCCTCGATCAGCCCGGCCAAGGATTTCCCCATTACGCCGACCAAAACACGGGTGAATGGACTCGTAGTCCGGCAGGTGACTGGACGGGGGGATTTTGGGTGGGCATGCTTTGGCTTGCCGCCTGGCACACAAAAGAGCCGCGTTACCACGAACAAGCGCGGATCTGGGCCGAGCGCCTTGGGCCGCGCGCTTCATCCCAATCGGCGTTCAAGGGCTTTCTCTTCTGGTATGGCGCCGAGCTGGGCGCTGAGCTTCTGAAAGACGAAACGGCGCGCAATTTGTCGTTGGCAGGCACTCGCGGGTTGCTCGACATGTACAACCCCCAAGCGCAATTGATTCCCTTGGGCAAAGAGGCCGAGGAGGCCTCGGATGTCGGCAGCAACGAGGCAAACATCGATGCGCTGCCAGGGCCGATTCCTCTATTGATCAAGCATGCGGCAGCGCTTGACTCCCTCGAGATTGCTCGCAATCACCTTCGCCAACATATCGCACTCTGCGTGCGCGATGACGGATCTGTCTGTCAGTCCGCCAGTTTCGATCCGCAAACCGGGGCATTACTGCGCCGCTACACCCACAAGGGCATTCACGGCGAAAGCACGTGGACTCGTGCCCAGGCGTGGGCGATGGTTTCCCTCGCTCAGGCGCTCAATCGCGGAGAAATGGAATTCCGAGACGTCGCCATTCAGGTTGCTGACTGGTGGTTGGAACATCAGCCCAAGGACCATGTGGCGTACTGGGACTTCGATGATCCGGCAATTCCCGATACCAGTCGCGACACCTCGGGTGCTGCCATCGCCGCCGCTGCATTGTTAAAGCTTGCTGTCTGCCTGCCGGAGAGACGTGAGCGTTATCGGCAGTCCGCAGAGACGATCGTTGAGGCATTGGTGCTTCGCTATCAGACCCCGGTCGATGCCAGCGACTCCCGTCCCGTCGGCATCCTCACCCATGGTTGTTTCAATCGAAAGCTCGGTGTCGCAATGGAAAACGAGCTGATCTGGGGTGACTACTTTCTTTTCGAAGCACTGTTGGTGCTCGACGGTCGCCTGGCTTCGGAGCGGGTATGAGCACACAAATCAGTCACAAGGAGACAACCATGCCTGAGTTCAATAGTCCTCGTCGCGGAGCGGTTTCGTCCCTCATCGGCACGCAGACCAGCTACACCCGCACAGTCAGTGAATACGATATCTACGCGTTTGCCGGGATCAGCGGTGACAACCATCCCAATCATGTCGACGAGGAGTATTGCAAGCGCGTCGGCTTGGGGGCTCGGGTGGCCCAGGGTGCGATGTTGGTGGGTTACATCGCTGGCGCCGTCACCAAGTACCTGGGGCTGATCGACCGACCTGCCGTTTCCTACGGATACGACCGGGTACGTTTCACACAGTCCGTATTCATTGGTGACACCTTGACCGTGAGCTACCGCATTGCCCGTGCCGATGATGAGAAGAAGCGGCTTTGGGCAGAGGCGGTGCTGACCAACCAGCACGGCGACACCGTGTGCGTCGGCACCCACATCATTCACTTCCAAGAGTAACGCCCTCGGCACTCATAAAAACAAGAGGAGAGTGTAATGAACAAAATATGCTCGGCTGCCGAGGCCGTGGCCGATATTCAGTCTGGCCAGACGGTTGGCTGTGTCGGTGTTATCGGATGGCTCACGCCGGATACCTTGCTGCAGGCGCTGGCGCAGCGTTTCGAGGAGAGTGCCTCGCCCCGGGATCTGACCTTTTTCTTTCCGGTCAGCGTTGGCGACGCGATGGACATCCGCGGGATGGATCATGTCGCGATAGAAGGCTTGATGAAGCGCGTCATCTCGGGCAACTACATCAATACGCTGGATCCGAAGACCGGAAAACGTCCGCAAATGATGCGCCTGATCCGCGAGAACAAGGTCCAAGCCTATTGCTGGCCCATCGGCGCGACCATGCATTGGCTCCGGGAAGTGGCGCGCCGCGGTCCGGGTTATCTCACGCGCATCGGCCTGGGTAGTTACATCGACCCGCGCCAGCAAGGGGGTAAGTATACGGCGTGCGCTGAGGAGGACCTGGTCAAGCTGGTGGAGTTCGAAGGCCAGGAATATCTGTTTTATCCCGCTCGGCCGGTGGACGTAGCCTTGCTGCGCGCAAGCAGTGCCGATGAGTATGGCAACCTCAGCTTCGAAGACGAGCCGATCACCTCCAGCGCCTTGGCCATGGCGCTCGCGGTAAAGGCCTGTGGCGGCACAGTGATCGCGCAGGTCCGCAAGATCGTCCCCCGCCAAGCGCGGCCGGTGCACGCTGTGCGTGTTCCCGGCGAACTGGTGGATCGTGTTGTCGTTGCCCCTCAAGCCATGATGACCACCGAGGTCGTGTATGACGACAGCTACCTGGGGGGGCAGCTCTTTCCTGGTGCCTGCTCGGAAGTACTGCCGGCCGGTGCCGACAAGATTATCGCCCGGCGGGCGGCTTGCGAGATTCGTCCGGGCGTGCCCAGCATCTTTGGCTTCGGCGCATCTTCCGATATCCCGGGCGTGATGATGGAAGATGGCGCCTTCGATGGCGACGGACTCCTGCGTCACCGCTTTACGACAGAGCACGGTCCTTTCGGTGGCATCGTCATGAGCGGCTGGCAGTTCTCCGCCAATAAGTATCCGGAGGCGCTGCTCGATGGCCCAGCCCAGTTCGACTTCATCAATGGCGGCAACTGCAAGGTCGCAGCGCTGGCGTTCGCCCAGTTCGATGAAAACGGCAACGTCAACGTCAGCCGATTTGGCGCTGCGAACCCGGGGCCTGGCGGGTTCATCGATATCGCCTACAACGCTGAAACCTTGATTTTCACCGGCACCTTCACGACCGGTGGGCTGGAGGTGGCGTACGAGGGCGGCGAGTTGCGCATCGTGCGTGAAGGATCGGTACGCAAGTTCGCCCGCCACGTGCAGGAAATTACCTATCCGGTGCGCCTCAACGTCGCCACGCGCGGCCAGCGCGCCATGCTCATCACCGAGCGGGCGGTGTTTGCCATCGAGCCCGATGGGCTGGTGCTGACGGAAATCGCTCCCGGGATCGACCTGCAAAGCCAGGTACTCGATCTGATGGACTATGCCCCGGTGCGCATAGCCAACCCCTTGCCCCTGATGAATGCGGCCGTGTTCAAGTCCTGAGCACGCCATCGTCGCGCCAATAAACGAGGAGATTCCACGCTATGGCTGTTATCAACTATTTGACCACCATCCAATTCGAACAGGGCGCAATCGAGCTATTGCCGTCCGAGCTTGATCGCCTGGGCATTCGGCGGCCCTTGATCGTCACCGACCAAGGCGTGCGCGCTGCCGGGCTGCTTGATCGCGTACTCGGGACCCTGGCCTCGCCTCCCGGCGCGATCTTCGACGAGACGCCAGCCAATCCCACCGAGGAGGCGGTCATCGCCGCTACTGCGATGTTCAAGGACAATGACTGCGATGGCATCGTTGCCCTGGGTGGCGGATCGCCGATCGATCTGGGCAAAGCGACTGCGCTTCTGGCCACCCATCCTGCGCCGCTGCAGCAGTACTCGGTGGTGGATGGCGGTGTCGGGCGAATCACCGATAAAGTCGCGCCACTGGTGGCGATTCCCACGACGGCAGGGACCGGCAGCGAAGTAGGGCGGGCCAGCGTTATCGTGATGAAGTCCGGGCGCAAGCTTGGCCTGTTGAGCCCTTATCTGCTGCCTAAAGTGGCCATTTGCGACCCGGATCTGACGCTGGGCCTGCCGCCGATGTTGACAGCGGCTACCGGCATGGATGCGATCGCCCACTGCATCGAGACCTTCCTGGCGCCTGCCATCAACCCACCGGCCGAGGCCATCGCCCTGGATGGTTTGCGTCGGGGCATGGCCAATATCGAGCGCGCGACGATCGACGGCAGTGACCGGGAGGCGCGCTGGAACATGATGATGGCGGCGACTGAAGGCGCGATGGCGTTTCAGAAAGGACTGGGAGCGGTGCATGCCCTGTCCCATCCCCTGGGGGCCGTGCCCGGCATTTCCTTGCACCATGGCACCCTCAATGCGGTGCTGCTGCCGGCAGTCATGCGTTTCAACCGGCCAGTCGTCGGTGCCAAGTACGAGGCGTTGGCCCAAGCCATGGGACTGAGTGCAGGCGTCGCCCCGGATGAAGCCATTGCCCGGTTGACCGCCCGCCTGGGCCTGCCCGTGAGTCTGGGCGCGATGGGCCTGAACCGGGCTGCGCTGCCTGAGATTGCCCAGGCCGCCCTCAAAGACCACTGCCACGCCACCAACCCCCGTCCTGCCACCGCAGAGGACTACTTGCGGATGCTCGAGGAGTCTTATTGATGAATGAGCAACATGTAATGATTCGCGATGCCGTCAGGCGGTTCGCCGAGCAGGAGATTGCACCGGTCTCCGAACGCCTTTGGGAGGAGCAGGATTTTGCCTATCAGGTCTGGAAGCAGGCCGGAGAGTTGGGCTTCCTCGGCCTTCCCTACCCGCAGGAGCATGGTGGCGGTGACGGGGATTGGCTTGGCTTTACCATTGTGCTGGAGGAAATCGCCCGGGTAGACGCGGCTGTGGCGTCGTCCATGATGGCCAATTCCACGCCCGCCAGCCTGATCAACAACTATGGCACTCCTACGCAGAAGGAGCGTTACTTGCGCCCCATCCTCGACGGGACGCAGGTCGGCTGCATTGGGCTGACCGAGCCGAATGCAGGCTCGGACGCCGCCAATATCCAGACCCGCGCCGTTCTGCGAGACGGTCAGTGGATCATCAATGGTTCCAAGACCTTCATCACCAATTCGGGTACCGACATCACCGGTCCGATCGTGATCGCAGCCGTTACCGGCACGCGGGACGACGGGCGCAAGGAAATCTCCAACTTTATCCTGCCGTCCGATACCGCCGGTTTCAGTCTGGGGCGCAAGCTGCAGAAGATCGGTTGGCGTGGATCGACCACTTATGAACTGTTCTTCGAAGATTGCGTGCTGCCGGCCGACCATCTACTCGGCGAACAAGGCGCGGGGCTCAAGCAGACCCTGGGCAACATAAGCACCGGACGTATCCTGATCGGTGCGCTGGGGCTGGGTATTCTGCAAGGCTCCATGGAGCGCTCGGTCGCCTACTTGAAGGATCGCAGCGCCTTCGGCAAGCGGCTCGAACATTTTCAGGCGCTGCAGTTCAAGGTCGCCGACATGGCCACCCATGCCCACGCCGCCCGACTGATGCTCTACGACGCGGCCTCGCGCAAGGACGCCGGTTTGTCATGTGACGTCGAGGCGTCCATGGCCAAGCTCTTCGCTACCGAGAGGGCGATGGAGGCGGCTCACCAGGCGATCCAGATCCATGGCGGTAACGGCATCATGACGGAATACCCGGTCGCGCGCGCTTTCGGCGACGCCAAGGTATTGGAGATCGTCGAAGGCACTTCCGAAATCCAACGCATGATCATTTCCAGGCAAGTGCTGAGCTAAACGCGTCCTGCAGCCTGTGCCGGTTCCGTTGGGGGGCCGGTCGTTCAGCTTTCTTCGGGGTAAATCAGCATGCCAGGCTCCAATCCTTATGACCTCGGCCTTGAACAAAGTCCGGTCAACTACCGGCCTCTCACGCCGCTGGGCTTCATCGCCCGCACCGCCCAGGTATATCCGCAGCGGCTGGCGGTTATCCATGGTGCGCGTCGATACAACTGGTCCGAGACCTACGATCGGGTCTGCCGCCTGTCATCTGCGCTCAAGGCCGCGGGCATTGGCCGTGGCGATACGGTGGTATTGATCGCCGCCAACACGCCGGAGATGATCGAAGCGCATTTCGGCGTACCGATGTGTGGCGCGGTCTTGTGCACGGTCAACACCCGGCTCGATCCTGCGGCAATCGCCTATATCCTGATGCATTGCGAAGCCCGGCTCGTGATCAGCGACACGGAGTACGCGAGCACCATCGGGCAGGCGCTGGCACTTTTGGAGCACCGGCCAAGGGTGATCGACATCGATGACACCGAGGGGCCAGGCGGCGAGCGCCTGGGTGAGCTCGACTATGAGGCGTTCATCGGCGCGGCTTCTACAGACGGGCATTGGCAGGAACCCGTGGACGAGTGGCAGCCGATTGCCCTGAACTACACCTCGGGCACCACAGGGCGCCCCAAGGGGGTGGTTTATCACCATCGGGGGGCTTATCTGGCGGCGCTTTCAAATATGCTCGACTGGCAAATGCCGCGGCACTCCATCTTCTTGTGGACCCTGCCCATGTTCCATTGCAATGGCTGGGGCTTCGTCTGGACTATGGCGGTCAACGCCGGCACTCACGTGTGTCTTCGCCGCTGTGAACCGCAACGCGTGCTGTCGATGATTCGACAACACGGTGTTACCCATTACTGCGGCGCGCCGGTGGTGCACGCCATGCTGGCTCATGCGCCAAAGGAGTGGAAAGCCGGGATCAGCCACCGTGTTCATGGCCTGATCGGTGGCGCTCCGCCCCAACTGCCGGTGATCGCGGCATTGCATCGCATGGGCATCGATCTTTTGCAGATATACGGTCTGACAGAGGTCTACGGTCCCGCTGCGGTATGTGCCGAGCACCAGGAATGGAGCGAGCTTTCCACCGACTTGCTGACCGAACGCAAAGGTCGACAAGGCGTGCGTTATACGGCTCAGGAAGATATGGCGGTCCTGGACCCCGAGGACTTCACGCCGGTGCCGCGCGATGGCCACAGCATTGGCGAAGTGATGTTCCGCGGCAACATGACGATGATGGGCTACCTGAAGGATCCGCAGGCCACCGCCGAGGCCTTTTCGGGTGGCTGGTTTCATTCCGGCGATCTTGCGGTGGTGCATGAGGACGGCTACATCCAGATCAGAGACCGGGCTAAGGACATCATCATTTCAGGTGGTGAGAACATCAGTTCGGTCGAGGTCGAGGAAGTGCTTTACCGCCATCCGGCTGTCCGTACCGCGGCGGTGGTTGCCATGCCCCATGCCAAGTGGGGCGAGACCCCCTGTGCCTTTGTCGAGATGAGCCCTGACGTGAGCATCGGCGAAGCGGAACTCATCGCCCATTGCCGTTCCTGCCTGGCTCATTACAAGGTGCCGGCGCGGGTCATCGTGGGGGATTTGAGCAAGACGGCAACTGGCAAGGTGCGCAAGGTCGAGCTGCGTGAGCATGCCTTGCGGCTGGCTTCGAAAGATGCGGCCACCCCGATCGATTGAAGGAAGTTTGAGACTCAAATTCCGGTTTCCGTAGGCCTGTTCTGGCTTGCGCGATGTTGTGTAGAAAAATTCAACTGGATGCCTCATCCGCAGATGCTGATGCCTGTCGGTTCGCCGGGTATCTCGACGTAGTGCCGTTTGGGATCGCCGATTTACCACCTAACAAGAAGAGAGAGCTATGCACGTACTTCGTCCCACCCAAGCTTTTCTGCTGTCCGGCCTTACTGGGGCTTTCGGCGTTTGTTCACCCGCTTCGGCTGAGTTCCTTGCGGACAGCAAGGCCAGTCTGGACATGCGCAATTTCTATATGAACCGAGACTTCCGCCAGCCAGCGGCCCCACAAAACAAAGGCGAGGAGTGGGCGCAGGGCTTCCTGTTGCGCTACGAATCCGGCTACACCGAAGGACCGGTAGGCGTGGGGGTCGATGCGCTTGGTCTGCTCGGCATCAAGCTGGATTCGAGCCCGGAGCGCGCGGGCGCCACCGGTCTGCTACCGCGTGGCGCCGAGTCGAGGAGGGCACCCGATGACAACAGTGAGCTTGGCCTGACTGCCAAGCTACGGGTCTTCAAGTCCACCCTCAAGGCAGGGACCCTGATTCCCAAGCTGCCGGTATTGCAACCCAACGATACACGGCTGCTGCCGCAGACCTTCCAGGGTGGCTGGCTGAACTCGACGGACCTCGCTGGTCTGACCTTCGACGCCGGTCGCCTCACCCAGGTGAACCAGCGCGACTCGACCAACCGCGAAGACATGACAGTCATGAAAGGCCCCAGGCGCAACATCGTGACCGGGGCGAGGGCCACCACCGACCAGTTCGACTTTCTCGGTGGCAATTACCTGTGGAGCAAGACGCTGAGTACCGGCTACCACTACGCGCAGTTGGACGACCTGTACAAGCAGCATTATCTGACGGTGATGCATGTGTTGCCCATTGCCGAGGGGCAGGCGCTGAAATCCGATCTGCGTTGGGCCCGTTCGACCGATGACGGCAGCAGCAATGTCGACAACCAAATGCTCGGCGCCATGTTCACCTATTCACTGGGTGCGCACGCCTTCGGTCTCAGCTACCAGAAAATGAGCGGCGACACCGGTTTTGCCAACGTTCAGGGCACCGATCCGTACCTGGTCAACCTCCTGCAAATCAACGACTTCGGCAATCAGGACGAGCGCTCCCTGCAAGCCCGTTACGATTTCAACTTCGCCGGCCTCGGCATTCCCGGCCTGACCTTTATGACCCGCTATGTAAAAGGCGACGAGGTCGACCTGGGAGTAGCTTCGGGAACCGGCAAGGAGTGGGAACGTAATACCGACATCGGCTATGTGATCCAGAGTGGCGCGTTGAAAAACGTCGGCATCAAATGGCGCAACGCGACCTATCGCTCGAGCTTTGCCAGTGACATCGACGAGAATCGCCTGATCGTCAGCTACAGCCTGCCGCTCTGGTAAGGCTGTTGCGTCGATGTCCATGCCGGGCGCCGCCGCGGTTATCGGTTGATGCCGTAACCGCGGTTGTGGCGTGTCGGATGTTCTTGATGCCTAAAAGCGAAACGTGGAGCGCAGCACCAGTATTTGCGAGTTGTTGCCACCGGCGCTTTTGATCGCCGATTTCCCCCAGCCAATAAGGCCCAGATCAACAGTAAGTAGCTGTTTTAAGGCAAATTTTTTGTTTTTGGTCTTCCCAGGCGAAGCGAAAGTTGATAAATTTCCGTACCTCTTGCAGAGGCCCTTACAGGGCTTATAGCGTGAGGAGGCAGCATTTCGAGGTTGCTCGCAAGCTGCAAAATCAGGAAGAGAGTGCTGGGCACTCGTAGCAACAGATACAGGGGCGTCGCCAAGCGGTAAGGCAGCAGGTTTTGATCCTGCCATGCGTTGGTTCGAATCCAGCCGCCCCTGCCATTTCCCTTATACTTATTCAGGTATAACTCAGCCGGCATGCTCGAAAGTATGCCCGGACGCACCACGGTCAACGTCTGGCCGTTGTCGGAATCCTTCCGTTATTTTCCCACCTGGCTGGTATGGCGCAGAAGTACTGTGTCGCAGAGCCTGACCATGTTTGTGCGCTTGCTCATTTCAGAGGCATCCAGTGAACACAATAAGGCAAATAGCTAGAAAGCCATAAAATAGGATGTGTTTCATGACTTGATCATCTGAAATGAGAATCAATGAGTTTAAGTCATATGCGCAATTCAGGTGAGAACGGGTGCCCAACGGTTGCTTACAGCTGGATCAAATCTCCGTAGCTGGCTGGCGATTGCCTGATTGACCTGCTCGCAGCGCTGGCGCTGCGAGGCGAGTTTGTTTTCTTTGGGCATGGGGCGTCCTATGCCGGGTCATGCCGGGGCGTTGGAGTATTGAAATGCGGAACTGCCGGTCCTGCAAACTGCCCAAATAGCTACCACTTGGAGGATCTGGCAATGACCGAAGAGAAGAAGAAAGAGCCCGAGGATGAAGCGCCGAAGGATCAGACGCCTGCGCATTCCACTGAGGAAGAGCAAAAACGACTGAAGAATTTCAACAAGGATGGCATTCCGCCTGGAAGCTGCTGAGCGCTGGTCTCTCAGCAATCTCCAGAGCGGTCGCTATTGCTGCAGGTTCAGGTTCACATTGTTCGATTTAGCCTGAGGCTGTGGAGGCGGCCGGGCCTTCGGTCAAAGCCAGGCCTTGATCTGGGCTCTGACAGCCTGAGTCGAAATGCCGTAACGATCATGCAGTGTCGGTAAGGCACCAGCATCCAGGAAGGCATCGGGCAATGCGATCTGCCTGAAAGTTGGCGTTACCCCGTTGCGCAGTAACACGCCGGCAACGGCTTCGCCCAGTCCACCGATAATGGAGCTGTTTTCCGCGGTGACCACCAGGCGACCCGGTTTGCGGGCTTCAGCCAGAATGGTTTGTTCATCCAGGGGCTTGATCGTCGGCACATGTAGCACGGCCACATCAACGCCATCTGCTTGAAGTTCTTTGGCCGCTTCCAACGCGCGCATCGTCATTAAACCGGTGGAGATGATCAAGACATCGTTACCGGTGCGCAGGGTTTTGGCTTTGCCGATCTCGAACTTGTAGCCGTATTCGTCCAGCACCAGCGGCACATTTCCGCGCAGCAGGCGCATGTAGACCGGCCCTTGGTGAGCAGCGATGGCAGGCACTGCCTGTTCGATTTCCAGTGCATCGCACGGATCGACGATCATCAGGTTCGGCATCGCGCGAAAGATTGCCAGGTCGTCGGTGGCCTGGTGGCTAGGGCCATAGCCGGTGGTGAGGCCGGGTAAGCCACAGACGATCTTGACGTTGAGGTTTTCCTCGGCAATCGCCATGCAGATGAAGTCATAGGCGCGACGGGAAGCGAATACCGCGTAGGTGGTGGCGAAGGGGACGAAGCCTTCTCGAGCCATTCCCGCCGCCGCACTCATCAGCAGTTGTTCAGCCATGCCCATTTGATAGAACCGGTCAGGGTGGGCCTTGGCGAAAATGTGCAGATCGGTGTATTTGGACAAATCGGCAGACAGTCCGACGATATCCGGACGTTGATCCGCCAACGCGGCCAGTGCATGTCCGAAGGGCGCTGATTTCGTGGCTTGGCCTTCAGAGGCAATCGAAGCGATCATCGCCGAGGTCGTCAGGCGTTTTTTTGCTGGCTCGACAATTGAAGCCGGGTGGTTGGCTGCGTTGTTCATTGATTTTTCCCTTCTTCAAGATTGTTCAGTGCCAGATCCCATTCGTGTTCTTCCACGCGAATGAAATGGGTTTTTTCGCGGGTTTCCAGGAAGGGCACGCCTTTACCCATTTTGGTATCGCAGATGATCACGCGTGGCTGGCTGCCCGGATGGTTGCGCGCGGCGTCGAACGCTGTGACCAGCGCATCCAGATCATTGCCATCGACACGCTGGGTGAACCAGCCAAACGCCTGCCAGCGATCAACGATCGGTTCGAACGACAGGATCTCACTTGAATAACCATCGGCTTGCTGATTGTTGACGTCGACAATGGCGATCAGGTTGTCGAGTTTCCAATGCGATGCCGACATCACGGCTTCCCAGGTCGAGCCTTCATTCAGTTCACCGTCCGACAGCAGGTTGTAGACGAAGGAGGCCGAGTCTTTGCGCTTGAGGCCGAGACAGGCACCCACCGCGATACCCAGGCCCTGACCCAGAGAGCCCCCGGTGATTTCCATGCCCGGGGTGTAGGCGGCCATGCCCGACATTGGCAGGCGGCTGTCATCCGCGCCGTAGGTTTCCAGCTCATCGAGCGGGATGATTTCGGCTTCGATCAATGCGGCGTACAGCGCAATGGCGTAGTGACCGATGGAGAGGTAGAAGCGATCTCGTTCCTCCCACTCCGGATTTTCCGGCCGATAGTTCAGGGCATGAAAATAGGACACTGCGAGTAGGTCGGCGGCACCGAGAGCCTGGCCGACGTAACCTTGTCCCTGAACTTGACCCATGCGCAGCGCATGGTGGCGAATGTTATGCGCGCGCTCCACCAGGGTTTTGGATGTAGCGTATGAAGAATTGATTGTCATGGTGAAACTCCGTTAATCAACGATTGACCAGGGCGGCGGGAATGCGCAGTACCAACAGGGCTCCGCCTACCAGTACGCCGGTGATCAGATACATGCCGATGGCGCTGGATCCGGTTAGCGTGGTAATCCAGCCAATCAGGTAAGGCGAGCAGAAGCCGGCGAGGTTGGCGAAGCTGTTGACCGCCGCGATGCCTGCGGCGGCAGACACGCCACCGAGCAACGTGGTGGGTAACATCCAGAACATCGATGTCGCGGACAGAATTCCGGATGCGGCCAGGCAAAGACTCAGAATAGAGAGCATCACATTTGCGCCCATCATTGCCGCCAGAGTGAGTCCGATAGCACCCGCGATCATCGGTATGACGAGGTGCCAGCGGCGCTCGCGATGTTTGTCGCCACTGCGTCCGGCGTACAGCATGGCCACAATTGCACAGAGGTAGGGCAGGCTGGTCAGTACGCCGATTTTCATCGGGTCGGACACCCCTGCGTTACGCACCAGTGTCGGCAGCCAGAAGGTGATTGCGTACTGGCCCATCACGACACAGAAGTAGATGGCGGCCAATAACCAGAGACGACGGTCGCGGATGAATTCACCTACAGAGGCGTGTGTGACTTTTTTCTGGTCATCCTCAGCCAGCTCCCGGGTGATCAGCGCTTTTTCGTCGTCGTTGAGCCAGCTGGCTTGATGCACGCCATCCTTGAGATAGCTCAACACCAGGAGTCCAACCACGACTGTGGGCACGGCCTCCAGCACGAACATCCATTGCCATCCTGCCCAGCCATGCATACCGGCGAAGTGGGTCATGATCCAACCGGAAAGGGGGCCACCCACCATGCCCGACAGCGGAATGGCGATAAACCACAACACGGTCATGCGAGCACGACGGTAGGACGGAAACCAGTAGGTCAGGTACAACAACAGTCCCGGTGCCAGGCCTGCTTCGGCAATGCCAAGCAGAAAACGCAACGCATAGAATTGCCACGCGGTTTCGACGAAGGCGAACAGGGCTGAAACGATGCCCCAAGTGATCATGATGCGCGCGATCCAGACCCGCGCACCGACCTTGTGCAGGATGATGTTGCTGGGGACTTCGCAAAGAAAGTAGCCAATGAAGAACATGCCCGCGCCCAGCCCGTAGACCGTTTCGCTGAGCGCCAGATCGTTCATCATTTGCAGCTTGGCAAAGCCGACGTTGACCCGATCGAGATAGGCGCACAGGTAGCACAGCATCAGGAACGGCATCAGGCGCCATGCGGTTTTCCGGTAGGCGTTGGAGCGCACGGTCGAAACCGCTTCGAGCGACAGGGTAGTCATGATGGTCCGATCTCTTGTTTTTATTGACCGCCAGGTCATAAGGCCTGGCTGAGTCGTCGATCCAGAACCGCACGGGCCACGCAGGCCCGCCCAGGTGTCATCAGTGAATCAGCATGCCGCCGTTCACATCCAGCGTGATGCCAGTCATATAGGAGGAAAGGTCGCTGGCCAGGAACAGAGCCGCATTCGCCACATCCTGGGCTTCACCCAGACGCCCTAGCGGGATGCCGTCGATGATCGCGTGCCGACGCTCGTCCTGCATGAGGCCGCCGGTGATGTCGGTGTGAATCAAACCGGGGGCGATGGAGTTCACACGCACTTTGTCCGGCCCCAATTCGCGAGCCATGGCCTTGGCCAGGCCCAATACGCCAGCCTTGGCGGCGCTGTAATGAGGGCCACCGAAAATGCCGCCGCCGCGCTGAGCGGAGACCGATGACATGCACACGATGCTGCCGCCAGACTGCTGGCGCATCATCGGTATCACCGCCTGCGACATGAGCAGGGTGCCGCGCAGGCTGACGTCCAGTACCTTGTCGTAATCGCAGGGGCGGATGTCCAGGGTCTTGAGGGGTTGGGTGATGCCGGCGTTGTTGACCAGAATGTCGATGCGACCCAAGTGCTCGATGATTTTCGCCACAGCCTGCTGAACTTGAGACTCGTCGGCGACGTTGGCTGCAAGACCCAGATGGCCTTCGCCCAGGGACGCGGCAGCGTCGCGTGCGGCGGATTCGTCCAGATCGAGGATCACGACGCGAGCGCCTTGTTGCGCAAAGGTGGTCGCTGTAGCGCGGCCAATGCCACGTGCGGAGGCTGCACCGGTGATGATCGCGACTTTGCCTTGAAGAAGCATGGAAGAGTACCTCTGATTGTTGTTATTGGGTCGGTCCGCAATGAACCGATGACTCAGCTTGTTCTTCAGGGCAACCCTGAGCAATAACGCGAATGTCACTCGATGCTGAAAAAAATTCAGCACTCGCCAAGCAAATGCTCGAATGGTTGAATGGCTAAACGCCCGGCTTATGCCTCCTGCAAGGGAATAACAACAATCATGCGTTCACCCGGTGATGCACCTCCGATACTGCCACCCCTGAAAGCCATTCAGGCCTTTGAGCAAACGGCACGTTTTGGCAGCGTCGCGCGAGCGGCGGAAGTACTTGATCTGACGCCTTCGGCGGTCAGTCACCAGTTGGCCAAACTGGAGGCGATGATTGGTCGACAGCTGTTTCTCAGAACGGCCAGGGGGGTGACATTGACGCCGGTAGGTGAGCAATATCTCACTGAGGTTTCCGGCGTCCTGCACAGCCTCGCAGTGGCAACCGAACGCGCCACCAGTGATGTCAGCCTCGATTGTCTACGGTTGCACTCATCCCCCAGTTTCGGCCTGTTGTGGCTGATGCCGCGTCTGGAGCAGTTTCGCCAGAGCCATCCCGATATTCAGCTCAACCTCTCGTGTTCCTACGAGTCGCTGCATTTCAGTCGTGACAAGATCGACGTGGATATCCGCCACGGCATGCCCAACTGGCCGAGTTTCGAGGTGCGCACCGTGCGCAATGAAAACATCGCGGTCATGGCGTCACCCAAGCTCCTGGAAAAACGCCCCGTCCGGACTGTCGCGGATTTGCTTGATTGCAATCTGATCTTGTCGGAGGCAACGCTGGTCAAGTGGCCACAGTTGTTCGCACAACATGGCCTGTCGCGACCTGAACAGCCTTACACGCTGAGTTTTGACCGCTCTTACATGACGCTGGAAGCAGCCAGTCACGGGCTTGGATTTGCCTTGGAAAGCACGCTGCTTGCGCAGGACTATCTGGCGCGTGGTGCTTTGGTCGAGGTAGCCCCGCAATTAAGCGCCCCAATTACCGCGCATCACCTGGTCTTTCCCAGAGCCCACTCAAACTTCCCCCGCGTGAGGCGTTTTCTGGAATGGATGCAGAAAGAACTCGGGCATGATTTCACTTACTGACTGTATTTCGCCAATGAATCATTGAGTTACCTCATGGTCATAGCACTGACTTTTTCCATCAGGATTTTTCAATGAAGCGCGCGGTAATGGTTTTATTAGCTGTATCAGGCTCTATCCTGCTTGTCGGCTGCGGGCATCACCGTGACGGTGGAGACAGGCATGATCGGGGCCACCAGGGTCGTGGCTACGAACGAGGTCATGATGATCGCGGGAATGATCGATACGATCGTCGCGATGATTATCATCGGCATGATCGTGATCGTGATCGTGATCGTGATCGTGGAGACGACTGAGTCCTGAAGGCTGACTGAAGGTCTGCAGAGCTGAGGGAGGGGTGCAGGCGCCCGGCACTAGCCGGGACGTATCGAGTGGCCAGCTATTGCCCGTTGGGGTAGAGCCCGCTCATCCATTCGAATGCACCTCTGCAAGATGCGTGATTCCAACCTGTACGGTCCCAAAAAAATTGGACCTTGATAGCGAGGTGGATATGTCTATCGATTCGAGTTTCGAAGATCAAACCCAAGGCTCTGTTCCCTCCAAGCCTGAGCCCGGTTCAGAAGAGCCGCAGCGCCCCGACGATCCCGGCCAAACCGATCCCTTGAAAAGCCCACAGGACTATCACCATCGAGCATGAATGTGATGAGCGTTCGAATGACAGCTATCCTCTCAATCAGGGTGAACATTCACTGACGAATTGCCTCGTCGAAGGGAGTGGATATGCAGAAGAAGACGGTCGTTGGGATGCTTGCAATGCTCAGCTTTTGCACCTCTGTGCACGCTCATAATTTCTCGAACATCGAGATATGCAAGGCAGCGATTGCGGTAGAGATGGGACGAGATGCGAAAACAATGAAAACCCGGCAATCCGACCCGGTGCCTGAGATCTCGTACCAGCGTGACGACGGAGATACGTTCCTTTACCGATGCAACATCACAGACAGGCAGGTCGTTTGGTCAACATTTCTTAAAGATACAAACGAATGGGGCCGGTGGCGAAACTCTTACGAGGCGGGAGATGCTACGACAACCTTTTTCGTGACCAAAGGCGTCCTGAGAATAGTCAATGATCAAGCGGGCGAAGAGCCGTTTTCGAAAAAAGATTTCTGAGTACAAATGACTAATCGTAAACATCGTATCCCGCATCAATGGCGCAATCAGTGTGGCGGGAATGCCTTGTAGTCACCTTATGTGCTTTTGTTTTTTCAACGGTTCAATCACTTCGGACCCTTGGTTCCGCACGTTGCCTACGGCGCAGTCGACCTTGAACCATTCGAAAGCCTCGGTCGGCTCGCCTTGAAGCAACACCATCTGCTCGGCGCGCCCCTTGGGCGTGGCTGGGTCCAGCCATTCCCGGGCCAGTTCCGGCGATAGCGCCACGGGCCTCCGGTCGTGGATATCCACCATGCCCCCGGCGCTGTCGGCGGTGATGATGACGAAACCGTCATGCTCTCCTGGTTCATGTTCGCCGATCGGGTATTGGCCAATTGCCGCGCAGAAGATTGGCGACCGGTCACGATGGCGAATCAGGTAGGGCTGTTTTTTAGGGCCGCCTTCATAAACCCATTCAAACCAATTGTCGATTGCGATGATCGCCCGATGTGGCCAGATGGCTTTAAAGAATGGTCCGTGGGCGACTTTCTCAACCCGGGCGTTGATCGGCGCTACGCGATCTTTGGCCCATTGTGGCCGCCATCCCCAGCGAACCCTGTCAGCGCGCAGGTATTCCCCATCGCGGTGAAAGAGGGCGAGCTGCGTGGTCGGCGCGGCGTTATAGCACGCCAAAGGCTGGTCGCCGGCATAGTTGATCAGCGCGTTGGGAATGCTGAGCGCCGCGACAAAGTCGTGAATGCCGTGGTACTGGGAAAGGCGTCCGCACATGGTCAGGTTCTCCTGGTGTGTCTTCAGAATAGACCTGCACAGTTCAATCGCTTTGATGGGCTGATCTGCCGATGACTCTTTACACTGTATACGGTAAAACATATATTCGTTAAACCGTATATGATCTGAAACTTCACGATGACCGGCAAAGCCCGTGTCCTGTTCACAGAGCACAACAACATGACTATCAAAGTTGGCATCAATGGTTTTGGTCGGATTGGTCGCCTCGCCCTGCGAGCAGCCTGGAGCTGGCCAGAATTCGAGTTCGTTCAGATCAACGATCCAGCGGGCGACGCGGCGACTCATGCGCACCTGCTGAACTTCGACTCGGTGCATGGCCGTTGGAACAACGAAGCCAGCCCCGAAGGCGATAGCGTGGTCATCGACGGTAAGCGGATCAAGGTAACGGCCAACAAGGCGATTGCCGACACTGATTGGTCGGGCTGCGATCTGGTGATTGAAGCCAGCGGCAGGATGAAGACCGTCGCCGTGCTTCAGGCTTACCTCGACCAAGGCGTGAAGCGCGTAGTAGTCAGCGCCCCCGTGAAGGAAAAAGGCGCGCTGAACATCGTCATGGGCGTCAACCATCAGCTGTTCGACCCTGCGCAGCACCGCATCGTCACCGCCGCCTCCTGCACCACCAATTGCCTGGCCCCGGTCGTCAAAGTCATCCACGAAAAGCTGGGCATTCGTCACGGTTCGATTACTACGATCCACGACCTGACCAACACCCAGAGCATCCTCGATCAGCCGCACAAGGATCTGCGCCGTGCGCGTGCTTCGGGGATGAGCCTGATTCCCACCAGCACCGGCTCGGCCACAGCCATTGCCGAAATTTTCCCCGAGCTGCGTGGACGCCTGAATGGTCACGCCGTACGCGTGCCGCTGGCCAACGCTTCGCTGACTGACTGTGTCTTTGAAGTCGAGCGGGCCACCACTGTCGAAGAGGTCAATCAGTTCCTCAAGGACGCTTCCGAGAGCGAGCTGAAAGACATTCTCGGATTCGAGGAGCGGCCACTGGTGTCGATCGACTACCGTACCGACCCGCGCTCATCGATTATCGATGCGCTGTCGACCATGGTCATCAACGGCACCCAGGTCAAACTCTATGCCTGGTACGACAACGAATGGGGCTACGCCAATCGCACCGTCGAACTGGCCAGAATGGTCGGTCTGGCCGTCTGAGGAGCGATCATGAAAGCCTTGTCAGCCCTCGCGCCGCAAGTGCGGCAGTACCTGCTCGTGACGGGCAACTACTGGGCCTTCACCCTCACTGACGGCGCTTTGCGGATGTTGGTGGTGTTGCACTTTCACGCGTTGGGCTACAGCCCACTGCAAATTGCGGCGTTGTTTCTGTTCTACGAATTGTTTGGCGTGATCACCAACCTGGTGGGTGGCTACCTCGGCGCCCGGTTGGGTCTGAACCGCACCATGAACATCGGGCTGGGCATGCAGGTCGCGGCGTTGTTGATGCTGACAGTACCCTCGGCCTGGTTGACCATCCCCTGGGTGATGGGCGCTCAGGCGTTGTCCGGGATCGCCAAAGACCTGAACAAGATGAGTGCCAAAAGCTCTATCAAGCTCCTGGTCCCCGATGGGCAGCAGGGCAAGCTCTACCAATGGGTGGCGATCCTCACCGGCTCGAAGAACGCACTCAAGGGCGTCGGCTTCTTTCTTGGTGGAGCCTTGCTGGCCTTGATCGGCTTCAAAGGCGCCATGTTGGCCATGGCGGGTGTTCTGGCGTTGATCTGGATCAGCAGCTTGATCCTGTTGAAGAAGGACCTGGGCAAAGCGAAAGCCCAGCCAAAGTTTCGCGACATCCTGTCCAAGAGTCGGGCGATCAATATCCTCTCGGCGGCACGGATGTTCCTGTTCGGCGCCCGCGATGTCTGGTTTGTGGTGGCCTTGCCGGTGTACTTGAGCAGTGTCTTCGGCTGGGACTTCTGGCAGGTTGGCGGCTTCCTGGCGGCGTGGGTGATTGGCTACGGCATCGTGCAGTCCTTGGCGCCCGGCATCACGGGAAAGAAACGTGGTCATGTACCGGATGGTCGCGCGGCATTTCTGTGGGCACTTGCACTGGCTGGCCTCCCGGCGGCGATCGCTCTCGGGCTGAACACCGAGCTGTCGCCACAGGTGGTGCTGCTCGGCGGACTAATGGTCTTTGGTGTGTTGTTCGCGGTGAACTCCTCGCTGCACAGCTACCTGATCGTGTCCTACGCCAAGGAAGATGGCGTGTCGCTGGATGTGGGTTTTTATTACATGTCGAATGCCATGGGACGGTTGATAGGCACGGTGCTCTCCGGCTGGGTTTACCAGGTGCATGGGCTGGGGGCGTGCTTGTGGATATCGAGTGCATTCGTGCTGCTCGCAGCATTGATTTCTATCGGGTTGCCGAGGCATGCCGAAGGTGCGTGACACTTTGTTCCAGGCATCGAGCCGCGGTAGCAAAGTGTCGAGCAATGGCCTTGCTGCCTCGGATAGCGTCAGTTGAGCGATTGGAATTGGCCTGCCGATCTACGCGAGCGTGGCTGACGTCAAACGGGAGATAAGCGTTCTTGTCGCTGAAGCAGCCTCCCTGCAGAGGGAGGCTTTGATCGTTAGAAGTCGAAGAACACTGTTTCCGATTCGCCTTGAAGATGAATATCGAACCGGTAGGCCAACTTCCCGTCAACCCTGCAGCGCTTGGCAATCAGGGATTCGCGTCGATGTGGCTGTTCAATCAGATTCAATACGGGATCCGCTGCATTCGCCTCGGTTTCGTCGTCGAAATACAGCCGGGTCTGCAAGTGAATGTTGATGCCTCGAGCGAACACCGACACATTGATATGCCCCGCCATGGGGAAACCCAAGGCGTTTTTCACCACGCCAGGCTTGACGGTGTTGATTGTCCACTCACCGACATCCGTAGTGGCGGTGCGGCCAAAACAGTTGAATGATTTTTCCAGAGCGTAACCGGTGTCGTAGACGCCTTCGTGATTCGCCTGCCAGAACTCTAGAAACGCATCACGAATCAGCTGGCCATTACCGTCATAAAGGTGACCCATCAGTAAAATATGCTCACCCGGCGCACCAGGTTTAGCCATTACATGGCAGATTTCCTGCTCACGCGGCGGGTTGCCCGCCGCCTCCAGTGCCAAGCCGATATGCACATAAGGGCCGGCTGTTTGCGATGGGGTTTCAGGCAGCAGTTGAACGGGCATACACGGCCCTCCTCAGCAGTTTTCGAAGTGGGTCTTGCGCTGACCGCGCAGGACGATATCAAAACGATAAGCCAGGCAATCCATGGGATTGGCCATGCTCATATCGAGCTTGGCGATCAAACTCTGCACCGCTTCCTGGCTCGAGATCGACTTGACTATCGGGCACATGGGGATCAGCGGATCACCTTCGAAATACAGCTGGGTAATCAAGCGCGTGGCAATTGACGGGCCACTGATGGAGACATGGATATGGGCCGGTCGCCAATCATTGGGACCGTTGCGCCAGGGGTATGGGCCGGGTTTGACGGTGCGAAAGCTGTAGTTGCCATCCCGGTCGGTCAACGTGCGGCCGACGCCGCCGAAATTCGGGTCAAGGGGCGCCAGGTAGCTGTCTTTTTTATGCCGGTAACGACCACCGGCGTTGGCCTGCCACATCTCCACCAGGGTGTGGGGAATCGGCTTGCCGTACTGATCGCACACCCGACCCGCGACAATGATGCGTTCGCCGATAGGCAAGCCGCCCTGATTGAAATTCAACAGCAGGTCGTTATCGTGCCGGCCCATCTTCAGATGGGAAAAATCCGGGCCGCTGGTTTCGGATAAAGACTGGGGAATGCTCACCAGTGCCTGGCGCGGGGATCGCAAGACCGAAGTCTTGTAGTCGGGTGTCAGGGCTTTGGGATGCCAATTACGGTCACGAATGACGAAGCGGCTTTCATGCGCATCAGACATGTCGATCTTCCTGTCGGTATGGTTAGTCAGAGGCAGCGCTGCATTGGCGGCTACCTGTGGCTCAGTCTCCCTTGTTGCGCCCTGACCCAAAATTGAAAAAACCGACTTTATCCATATCCAGATGGTTATGGATATGTGCCCTCGCGATATTCTTGCCCAACCTCGCGCAGTGCCTCCACGCACCACTGCGCTGCGGGTGTCACAGGCCTCGTAGGGTTGGTGCATAGCCCTACAGAACCGCCAGGTTCGCGCATCCCCAAGTCCAATTCCACCAACTCACCTTGCCTCAAGTCCTGTCGGACAGCGTCGAAAGGCGCGACCCAGATGGCCTGGCTGCATTGCACGTAGCGCCGACTCAGGGTCACCGACAGGGTTTCCAGACGTTGGCGTGACGGGGTCATTCCGTGCTGCACAAACAGGCCGTCGGCGAATTTGCGGATCGTTGTCCCCGCCAACGGTAATACCACTGGATAATCTTCGAGGTTTTTATGCCTCAGCGGATCAGTCAGCAACGGGTGGCCGTTGCGTACCACCAGGGTCATGGACTCGCTGTACAGGTGCTCGAACGTCAACCCGAGGATCGAGGGGCTATCGGTCATTCTGCCCACCACCAGGTCCAGCTCACCGACACGCAGTTGGGCCAGCAGGTAGGCGCTTGGCCCGGTCACGACACTGACCGCCAACCCGGGATGTCGGTCGTGTAAACGCCGGACCACTTCAGGAACCAGCAGGCTTTCAACGGTGGACAGGACGCCCAGGCGAACGGTAATTGGCTCGTGTACACCGGAACGCAAACTGTTGACCCCCTCGCGCAGGGATTGCACGCTCGGTCCCGCATATCGCAAAAAGGCCACGCCAGCCTCGGTCAGCGTCGAACCCTTTTTGCTGCGCTCAAACAGCTTGGCAGCGAGCAGTACTTCCAATTCCTTCAGCGTCTTGGAAAGGGCTGGCTGGCTGATTGCCAATTTGTCGCAAGCCTGTGCCAGGCTTCCCTGGCGCGCCACCTCGAGAAAACACACCAGATGACGGAATTTGATTCGGGTATCGATGTTCAATCGGGATTTCCTGGTTTGTGCGGCGGAGCTCACCATTCGTCTGCCGAGTAGCTTACCCCTTCCAGTCAGCTCTGTTATTCCTGACCCAATCGCTCATCAATCACTTCACTTTGAACGTAACGTTGCCGGTGATCGGATGAGTGTCCGAGGACACCGCGCGCCATTCAACTTTATAGCTACCGGCGGGCAAAGAAGAGAGCGGCGTGATCACCATGCGATGGCAACAGCGGTGGTTTTGATCAAGCGCATACAAGGCCTCCAACCGCTTTCAGCGGTATTTTTTGATTGTTGAGTTGACGCGTTTCAGAACCACAGCCGAACACCGAGGACCAGACGTGCTTCGCTGCGGTCCTCGCCGTCGTCCTTGGCATAATCGGCGGTGTTGCCGTAGGTGCGGTTCCAGGTCACGCCAATGTAAGGCGCAAACTCCCGGCGGATTTCATAACGCAGGCGCAGGCCCGCTTCGGTATTGGACAGGCCGGAACCGATGCCTCGTTGCGGGTCGTTTTTGCCGTAGAAATTAAGTTCGGCGGTTGGCTGCAGAATCAGCCGATTGGTCAGCAGGATGTCGTAGTCGCCTTCCAGTCGAGCGGCGGTTTGGCCGCCTTCACCGATGAACGCCGTAGCTTCGGTTTCGACGTTGTACAGCGCCATGCCTTGCACCCCGAATGCCGCCCAGGTTTGCGGGGCTGCGGGTTTGAAATCCTGCCGAACGCCGGTCACCACGTCCCACCACGGGGAGATGGCGTGGCCCCAGAGAGCCTGGATTTGCGCATCTTCGGTCTTGCCGTTGGTGCGTTCACCTTCGGAGCGCAGCCACAGACGGTCGATGTCGCCCCCGATCCAGCCGGAGATATCCCAGGCCAGGGTACTGCCGCCATCGGCGTCCTGCCATTCAAGTTTGTCAGCGAGGAAGTACGTATTGAGGGCGGAGTCGTGCACGTTATGCCCACCCGGGCTGGCGAACACGGCAGCGCGATCGGCATCGGTCAATGCCGGAATCGGCGTGCGACTTTCGGTCGGCGCGGCGGGCTGCATTTGGCCATCACCTATGCTTTGCATCGGGCTGTGGTCCATGCCCTGCATCTGGCCATGGTCCATGTTCTGCATGTCGCCCGTGGCCGCCATTGCCGAAGAAAGTGTCAGGCTCGCTGCCACGAGCGCCAAAGAAATCGGAGTGATCCTGGTCATGGGTAGCGCCTCATTCTTCCACTCGAACTTCACGGAACATGCCCATTTCCATGTGGTACAGGAGGTGGCAGTGATAGGCCCAGCGGCCGAGCGCGTCGGCGGTCACCCGATAACTGCGCCGTGAGCCGGGCGGCATGTCGATGGTGTGTTTGCGCACCATGAACTGGCCGTTTTCGTCTTCGAGATCGCTCCACATGCCGTGCAAGTGAATGGGGTGAGTCATCATCGTGTCGTTGACCAGCACTACCCGAACCCGCTCGCCATACTTGAGGCGCAGGGGTTCGGCATCGGAGAACTTCACGCCGTTGAATGACCAGGCGAACTTTTCCATGTGACCAGTGAGGTGCAGTTCTATGGTGCGGCTGGGGTCTCGGCCGTCCGGGTCGTCGAAGGTGCTGCGCAGGTCGGAATAGGTCAGGACGCGACGGCCGTTGTCACGCAGGCCGAGGCCTGGGTCATCAAGCTTGGGTGAGGTGGTCATGGCTTGCATGTCCACCAGCGGATTGTTGCTTTCCGTCGCGGGGTGGGACTGCATTTCGCCCATTCCAGCCATACCGCCGTGATCCATGCTGTCCATGCGTTGCATCGAGCTGTGGTCCATACCCGTCATCTGGCTGTGATTCATGCCCGCCATGTCGCCGCCCATGCCACCGTGATCCATACCGCCCATACCCATGTCATCCATGGTCACCAGCGGCCTCGGGTTCAGTGGTGGTATCGGCGCGGACACACCCATCTTCACCGCCAGCGTGCCACAGGCATAGCCAGTGCGATCCATCGACTGGGCGAACAAGGTGTAGGCATCCCGGGTCGGCTCGACGATCACATCGAACGTCTCCGCCACCGCGATGCGAAACTCGTCGACGCTCACCGGCTTGACGTGCAGACCGTCTGCGGCGACCACCGTCATTTTCAGACCGGGAATACGGACGTCGAAGTAGGTCATGGCGGAGCCGTTGATAAAGCGCAGGCGCAGTTTCTCGCCGGGCCGGAATACCCCCGTCCAGTTCATGTCAGGCGACTGGCCGTTCATCAAGTAGGTGTAAGTCGCGCCGCTGATGTCGGCCAGGTCCGTGGGATTCATCTTCATTTCAGCCCACATCTTTCGATCTGCGATCGTGGAGCCCCAACCTTTTTCACTGACGTCGTGGATGAAGTCGCCCACGGTGCGCTTGTTGTAGTTGTAGTAATCCGACTGTTTTTTCAACGTCTTCATCAAGCCGACCGCGTCTTCGTCGGTCCAGTCGGTCAGCATCACCACGTAGTCCCGGGCGTACTGGAACGGCTCCGGCTCCTTCGCATCGATCACCAACGGGCCGTAGACGCCGGACTGTTCCTGAAACCCCGAATGACTGTGATACCAGTAAGTGCCGTTCTGGCGGACCTTGAATTGATAGACATACATCCCACCCGGTTCAATGCCATGAAAGCTCAGGCCCGGCACACCGTCCATGTTGGCCGGTAGCAGAATGCCGTGCCAGTGAATGGAGGTGTCCGCGTTGAGTCTGTTCCTCACCCGCAACGTGACCGTGTCGCCTTCGCGCCAGCGCAACAGGGGGCCGGGAATGCCGCCGTTGATGGTCATCGCGGTGCGCGGGTTGCCGGTGATGTTGATTGGGGTTTCGCCGATGAACAGGTCGAAATCGGTACCGGCCAGGACATTCGCCTCGCCGGGGCTGGTGATCGCCCAGACAGGTGTGCGCCATAGCCCGAGGCCACCGAGAGTCCCGGCGGCGGCGAGCCCCTTCACAAAGGTTCGTCTTGATAATGGGTGCATGCGCTTTGTTCCCAGTCAGTCGGATGACAGAGCAAACAGGAGATGCTGCCAAGTTCGATGAAGAGGGTAAGGGGGGCAACCTTTCAGAAGGCTGAGTAAAAGATTACGGTTTTGTCAGCTTCACCCGCAGATTTGGCCGTGACCCCGAAGCTCACGCTCCTGTCCACGTCGTCAGCTTGCGCAGCACCTTCCGTTAATGAAGATAAATAAAAACGATACCTGCTTAAGGATTTCGCAGTCGGGCAGGCATCTGGCTGGAATATGATGAAACACCGCCTGTGCTTCCCTTGAGACGGACAGGGGCTCTTAACCGATAAAAATAAAAGGTCCCATCCGGTGGGCCCGGTCGGTAGTCATCAAATTGTCTGGAGAAGTGCACATGGCTCGCATCATCGGTGGCCTCGCCGTATCACATACGCCCACTATCGGTTTCGCTGTCGACCACGACAAACAGGGTGACGCGGCCTGGGCGCCGATTTTCAAGAGCTTCGAGCCCATCAAGACGTGGCTCGCCGAGAACAAGCCGGATGTGCTGTTCTATATTTTCAATGACCATGTAACGTCGTTTTTCTTCGATCACTATTCTGCCTTCGCCCTTGGCGTGGACGATCATTACGACGTCGCCGACGAGGGCGGTGGCAAGCGCGACCTGCCTTCGATCAAGGGTCATGCGGCGCTGTCCCGGCACATCGGCAACAGCCTGGTGGCTGATGAATTCGATATGTCGTTTTTCCGTGACAAGCCTATTGATCATGGGCTGTTCTCACCGATGTCGGCCTTGTTGCCATTCAAGGATGGCTGGCCGGTCGAGATCGTACCCTTGCAAGTCGGCGTGCTGCAGTTTCCGATCCCCAGCGCCAAACGCTGCTACAAATTAGGCCAGGCGCTACGTCGCGCCATTGAAAGCTATCCGCAAGATATCAAGGTTGCCATCGTTGCCACCGGTGGTGTTTCCCATCAGGTCCATGGGGAGCGCTGCGGTTTCAACAATCCTGAGTGGGACGAGCAATTTGTTGACCTGTTCGTCAACGATCCCGAGCGCCTGACCGAAATGACCCTGGCTGAATACGCCACCCTCGGTGGCATGGAAGGTTCCGAGGTGATCACCTGGCTGATCATGCGCGGAGCGCTGTCAGCCAACGTCAACAAGCTGCACCAGGATTATTACCTGCCTTCAATGACAGGTATCGCCACACTGCTCCTGGAAAACCAGGCCAGGGAGGTACCGGTCGACGTTCTCGAACGCCACCGTAAGCACATCAATCATCAGTTGGCCGGTATCGAAAAACTGCAAGGCACTTACCCCTTCACCCTGGAGCGCAGCCATAAGGGTTACCGGCTCAACCGCTTCCTGCACAACCTGATCGATCCGCTCTGGCGTGCGCGTTTCCTCGAGGTGCAGGACCAGCTTTTCGATGAACACCAGCTTACCCCCCAGGAACGCGACATGGTTCGTCGCCGCGATTGGCAGGCACTGATTCAATACGGCGCGATTTTCTTTCTGCTGGAGAAGCTGGGTGCGGTGACAGGGGTGTCCAACCTGCACATTTACGCCGCCATGAAAGGGTTGTCGTTGGAAGCGTTTCAACAGACGCGCAATCAGCAAGTCACGTATTCGGTGGCGGGCAAGCAGTGATTGAAGTGCTTTGCCCGACCACCTCGCGGATCTGCTCGATCAACGCCTGCGCCGCCGGGGAGTGCAGGCCGTTGGTTCGGTAGATAAGGCCGATGGGGCGGTGAGTGTCGTGCAGTTGCAGCGCCAGGCGTTGCAACTCGCCGCAAGCGATTTCGTGTTCAAGCTGATGCTGCGAGACCACCGCGAGCATGTCCGAGCGCAACAGTATTCCGCGAATGATCGCCAGGTCACCCGTTTCGACGACCGGCTCGGGAGATTTTTGGCCCAAGTGCTCGAAATGCGCATCCATGATCAGCCGGGCGGGGGATCCGGCCCTGGGTAATACCCATTGGGCGTTGCTCAGGTCATTCGCCGTGACGGCCTTGCCTGCCAATGGGTGGCCGCTTCGCACGAGCACGACCATTTCTTCGGTCAACAATTGCTCGCCATGCAGATCACTGGCATAGCCTGCTGGCCTCAAGGCGCCGAACACAAAATCGACATCCCCGGCACGCAGTTCCAGGGCCAGTAGATTGAACGGGCTTTCGTTGGTCGCGACCCGAACGCCAGGATGGTTGCTGATCAACTGCACGATGGCTTCAGGAAGGATCCGGGTACGCCCCAACGGCAGGGCACCCACGGTCACGGTTCCTTGCAGGGAGCCCTTGAGTGCGGCGATATCGGCATCGATATGCCGCAGCTCATTGAGGGCTCGCCGAATCGGGTAAAGGATTTCCTGGCTCGCCTGGGTCGGTCGCAAACCGCGGGCGGTGCGCTCGAACAGGACCTTGCCGGTACCGCTCTCGAGTACTTTCAGTGCGCTGCTGATCGCGGGTTGGGACAGCCCGAAGGCGTTGGCTACGGTCTGCATGTGCTGCGTTTCACACAGCTTGACGAAAATTTCCAGGCGCCGGGTATAGAGCAGGTAAAGCTTTTCGTGCACGGTCACCGGCGGCTGGCCGAGCATCGCGGGAATCACCGCCAGCTCAGCGAGGATCCGTCGTGCACGGGGCAGGATGCATTTTCCGTAAGGCGTCAACAGCATGCCATTGGCATGTCGCTCGAACAGTTGCACACCCAATCGCGTTTCCAGATCGTGGACGGCTCGAGTCACCACCGATTGGGCTCGCAACAAGACTTCCGAGGCTCGAGAAACGCTTCCATGATCGGCCACCCGAATGAATGTCCGGATTTGCATCAAATGGGGCAGTTCACTGGCGGGCATCAGGAAAACTCTTGTGGGTCAGGCAGGCATTCGAAAGCGCCGATAAGTAAAAAGTATAGCATTGTGATTCGAACGCATTAGTCGCCCTCGACGGGCTATGCCAGCATTCCCTTAAAGAAGAGAGGGAGTCCCAACATGAGTCACACTAATCCAAAAACGGCTTTGGTCGTCAGCGCTCACTCCGCTGACTTTGTCTGGCGTGCTGGCGGTTCCATCGCGCTGCATGCGCGGCAGGGTTACGGGGTGCATATCGTTTGCCTGTCCTTCGGCGAGCGAGGAGAGTCCGCCAAGCTGTGGCGCAAGGGCGAAATGACCGAGGGCAAGGTCAAGGCCGCCCGGCGTGAAGAGGCACAGGCCGCCGCCGATATCCTCGGTGCCACGGTCGAATTCTTCGATATCGGCGACTACCCGATGCGCGCCGACAAAGACACGCTGTTTCGCCTGGCCGACGTGTTCCGTCGTGTCCAGCCAGAGTTTGTGTTGAGCCACTCCCTGAAAGACCCTTACAACTACGACCATCCCCTGGCCATCCATCTGACCCAGGAAGCACGCATCATCGCCCAGGCCGAAGGCTACAAGCCGGGCGAGAAGATTGTTGGCGCGCCACCGGTGTATAGCTTTGAACCGCATCAGCCGGAACAGTGCGAATGGAAACCTGATGTGCTGTTGGACATCACTGAGGTCTGGGACAAAAAATACGCCGCCATTCAGTGCATGGCAGGTCAGGAACACCTGTGGGAGTACTACACCCGTGTCGCCTTGCAGCGTGGCGTGCAGGCAAAGCGCAACATCGGCATCACCTCGAAGAAGGACATCGTCTACGCCGAGGGCTACCAGAGCATCTTTCCACGCGTCACGGAGAATCTGGGATGAGCATGGTCGGGAAGACGGGTGTCGTGGTGCGCAACATCGAGCGCGCCGACAGTGGGCTGATCGATGAGTTGACCCGATACGGCGTGGCTACGGTTCACGAGTCTCAAGGTCGCAAAGGGCTGCTGTCGTCATCGATACGGCCGATTCAGCAGGATATTGCCATCAGTGGTTCGGCCGTCACGGTGTTGGTCGCGCCCGGCGATAACTGGATGTTCCATGTGGCAGTGGAGCAATGCAAACCTGGCGACATTCTGGTGGTTGCCCCCAGCTCGCCCTGCAGCGACGGTTTTTTTGGCGACCTGCTGGCAACTTCGCTGAAGGCTCGTGGGGTGCGTGGCCTGGTGCTGGACGCTGGGGTGCGAGATACCGGAACCCTGCGGGAAATGGGTTTTTGGGTCTGGTCCCGCGCCGTGCATGCCCAAGGCACGATCAAGGAAACCCTGGGCTCGGTGAACATCCCTGTGGTGTGTGCCGGGCAACTGGTCAATCCCGATGACGTCGTGCTGGCCGATGACGACGGCATCGTGATTGTGCGGCGTGAAGAGTTGCCGGCAGTGATCGAGGCCAGTCGCAAGCGCGCCGACCTCGAAGAACAGAAGCGGCTGCGCCTGGCGAGCGGCGAGTTGGGCCTGGATATCTACAACATGCGCCCGCGCCTGGAAGAAAAGGGCCTGAAGTACTACGACAGCCTCGAACAACTGGAGGGCTGAACATGAGCCAGACCCGTATTCCTTGCCTGTTGATGCGCGGGGGCACCTCCAAGGGTGCTTATTTCCTGGCCGAGGATTTGCCGAGTGAACCGGACCTGCGCGATAAGGTTTTACTCGCCGCCATGGGCTCGCCCGATTCGCGGCAGATCGATGGTATCGGTGGTGCGGATTCGTTGACCAGTAAAGTGGCGATCATTCGTCGCTCGGAGCGTCCAGGCGTTGATGTCGACTATCTGTTTGCCCAGGTCGTAGTGGATCAGCCACGAGTGGATTACGGCCAGAACTGCGGCAACATTCTGGCCGGGGTGGGTCCCTTTGCCCTCGAGCGCGGACTGGTTCCGGCCCAGGGCGAAGTGACGCGGGTCAGGATATTCATGGAGAACACCGGCCAGACAGCCACGGCTATCGTCCAGACGCCACAGGGCGAAGTTCATTATCAGGGGGCGGCCGGCATCGATGGTGTACCTGGCACCGCAGCGCCAGTGATCGTCGAGTTCGACGACATCGCCGGCTCCAGTTGCGGGGCCTTGTTGCCCACCGGCAACGTACTCGACCTGTTTGATGGCATCGAGGTGACCTGCATCGACAACGGCATGCCGGTGGCGCTGATGCGCGCTGCCGACCTGGGATGCACTGGCTATGAAAGCCGCGAACAATTAGAGGGCGATGAAGCACTCAAGGCCAGGATCGAGTCGATTCGTTTGCAAGCCGGCCCCTTGATGAACCTGGGGGACGTGACCCGGCGAAGCGTCCCGAAAATGTGCCTGGTCTCCGAACCCGCGGCCGGCGGCGCCATCAACAGTCGTAGCTTCATCCCCCACACCTGTCATGCCTCGATCGGCGTGTTTGGCGCCGTCAGTGTGGCCTCGGCGTGTTTGATCAGCGGTTCCGTGGCGCAAGGCCTGGCCCGTGTTCGGCCCGGAAGGCTTTTGCACTTGTCGGTGGAACATCCAACCGGCGAGTTCACTGTGGAGCTGCAAACAGACAATGGCGCGCTGGTTGGCTGTGGGCTGCTGCGCACTGCCAGGCTGCTGTTTGATGGTCATGTCCATGTGCCGGGGTTTATTTGGTCGGGGAAGAATTTCGGTATTCGATAAACCCCGATACACCGTCATTGCCGAGCAATACGAAAAAAGCCCGATCGTTCCAGCGTCGGCGAGCTGAAACCGAGGTTATTTGGGGCGGAAAAGGTGACGGCGGAAAAGGTGAGGAAAAGGTGACAGATCTATTTACAGGCGGGTACAGAAGGAGATCTGACGCCTTTATGTCTACGCCACACCGGCTTCCGGGATTGCCGATGACGTTACGGAATAGCAATGCCCAATGCATTCAGCGTCGGTGTATCCATCTTGCCGCTGCTACTAATGGCAGAGTCCACCTGGAAGGCCATCAACGATCCACGGGTGCTGTTACCAAGGATCCCGTCAATCGGTCCTGAATAATATTTTTTGATCATCAAGGCCAACTGGACACGTCGAACAAGCATCGATAGATCGTTGGTTGTGGGTTTTGCAGGTGTAGTGGCGTACGCATTTGATCCCGTAGTCGATCCAGTTCCAGATGGAACTGTTGCCGTGCTTGGATTGCTGGTGGCTGAACGATAAGTGCTGCCCGTGCTAGCTGGTGGGGTGTAGTAGTTTGTGCTGGGAGCCGTGTAGGCCCGCGGCGCGCTGTAGCCACTAGAACCGCTGTAGTGAGAGCTGTGCGAGCTATGCGATCGGTGAGAACTGTGAGAACGATGGGCTGCATAGACGTTAATCGCGTCTTGCGCGTTGAGCGTGTTCTTGAATGCAGGCGGAGTACTGTTTGGATTTGGCAGCCAATCATCTGATGCCAGTTGAGCCTGATTGGCGTCTGCCATCGGACTGCCGATAATAGGCATCATGACGATAGATTGGCCTATCAGAAGCTTCCAGCGATCAAGCAGTTTCATAAGGTGCTCCTTGCATGTGTTTCAGGTCGTCAGCGGAGAGCGGATGGATATTGCGGCTCTGCCATTTTGTTGAATGGGATTTGAAAAAACCTGCGCAAGCGTGGGTAGCCGAGCAAGTCTGGCAGGCATCGATAAACAAGTTTTTCCAGTCGGAAATGCTCTGGCGATAGAAACGTCCCAACACCGGATCCAATACGCAAAGTGGCAGGTTGTAAATTGAAACTGCGATGCCGCGGATATCGAGGAAAAATGTGGCTTGGCTCAGGTTTTTTTGATAGTCCGCCGGATCCATCCAAAGCTGTTCGTAGTTCTTTTTGGCAAGCCCCGTGCTTTCAATCCCCATGAGGGCAACGTGGTGCACGAAAGGCAAATTTCGAAAAAGGAAATGCGCCCATTCCGGAAGGCGGGCAGTGGTCAATTTACTGAGAACCATGCGGATTTCTATTTTCTGTCCCGCTCGCAGAAGCTGCTGAACGAGCGGTGACCAATGGGATCTCCTTGGCGGGCGAAATGCTCAATCGGATCAGCTCCGCAGAAGGGAACTAACGCGCAATCGGAGCACCCAGGTAATGCTTCTGCCACACCCGCAGAAAGCAACATATCGATCACTGGTGATTGGAGCAGCTCCTTTAGAGGTTGGCTTACGCTCCCGAGCATCAGGCCATCCTCGCCCATTTCAAGGAGCATGCGTGCTTCATCAGAGGGATAGACGTCGCCGTCGTAGTTGTAGACGAGAGTCCCCAACCCTGCGCCAAGGGGCGAGCGCAGGTCCACATACCCGGAGGCAAACGGTGTGAGTATGTTGGTCAGCAGGAGTGATGCGTAGCTTTCTGAAATGTAGGTCCCTTGAGCATTCAGCTTCATCAAATATGACAATGCTTTCATATAGAAACCAATGAACTCGTTCATCGAATAGTCCAAGCGTTTTTCGGATGTCTTGGCGAATCCATAGGGGCTCAAAGGACGCAGAGAGATGCTGTTAAACCCCCGAGCTACGTACTCATCAATGATTGCCTCCGGGTATTCCAGGCTTTTTGATGTGATGGTTGTCAATGCGGATACGGCATCGTGACCAAGTCTTGCTCGGACTCGGTCAGGACTTGCTAACAAGATCCTTCAACTGCTTTTCCGAGACGAAAAGGTATTCGCCTGTTTCAGCTGTCAGCAGGATACTTTCGCTGTCATGGTCATCGATACGTGCAAATCGAAACGGAAGCAGTCGATAGCTCGCCTCCTTGGCTATCAGCATTGTGCTCAAACGCCCGCACCGCGAAGGGCCGCAGTCGCGATTATCTCCCGCAATCCTGACGTTTCTTGCTGAATTTGTGCACGCAATGCAAAGTCATTGAGGTTTCGTAAAAGCAGCCAGCGGGCCTCTTGCACGGATATAACTGACCCAGTTCCCCCTGCCAGCAGGATCGGAGCGGCGTCGAGATAGATTAAGTTTTCTGCTTGTCTGATTTGGATCATCAGTACGCGAGCGAGTGCATAGGACGCTTTTTGCACAACGCCAAGCGGATAAATCACGCTATCGACGCAAACCGTGACTTCCCAGCTCATTATTCCACTCCATTCATTGAAGATGTGCTGGATAATGATCGCCTGGGCGGCGAAATGCCATTAGTTGTAACCAAATAAAATAGGCGTCTGGATATTGCTCTTGGGGTGTCCCCAGTCAGGCGCCGCCCTCCGTGGCCGCACGCGCAGCACTATGTATCGCCAGGTTTGGGAATTCAGGGAGGATTTTGATGTTTTGGTACGGCAGTATAAAAGACAGATTCCGGGTCCAGCGGCGGATTTCAATCATCGTGCTGTGTGTAGGAGCACTTTTTTTGATATCGGGTATATATCAGTACGTTTCATGCCAGGGGCCTGGGTACCCTATATTCAAGGCGTTCGTCCTGATGGGTGTCGGAAGTGTCATGTTTTACATTTCTGACAAATGGTGATGATGGCCATGAGTGTTGTGATAGCGCACTGGGATAAATCAAGAAGCTCTTCATTCCCTCGCCTGAATGAAGAGCCTGGTGATCATCAGCGCACCCACTACGCGCCTGAGTAGCGGGCGGCTTCACCTTTTGCCGGCCAGTCATCCTCGTCAGCCTTTTCGCCACCTTCAGCCGGCTGCGTGGGTTCGTCCGAGCCGCTTTCCCATTCGCCAGAGACGGGGTCAACAGAGCCGGCAGCAGACGGCTGCCCCTCTTTCTCAAGCTGTTCTCGAGCGAGCAGCCAATAATGTACTTCAGCGCCATCGGGACGAGCATCCCTTTCCCACAATTCATAAGCTCTTTGCCGGATTTTCGATTCGTCAATCATGGTCATTCCTCCTGTGAGCGAGCGTTTCCATTTCTCAGAATGCGTGGCAATGTTCCATAGCTTAGGGGCTACATCAGGTCGTAAAGGTTCAAAAAAAAACCGCCAGGGATTGGCGGTTTTCAGGTGGGGCCGTTTCACACAGGCTCAAAGGTCCCGAAGCAACACAGTCTTGCCGAGATTCTTGAATACTTGTACATATTGCCTGCGCCAGTTGTCCCGCCAATACGCCGCATCAGGAAAGGTCCCGTCTGACGACCTGGCCGCCAGGACGTCGCTTGCAACGACTTCCTCGGGCTGTTGCTGGCTCAGCATGGGAAAGGCCATGTAGGCTTTGAAATGCTTTGAATAAACCTTGTCGATGGCGATGCCGGTGTAGGGGGCATGCGCCAGCAGTTGTTCGCACGCGTTACTGGACAGAATGTAGGCATGGGTGCCCTTGGCACGTACCCGGGCTATTCCCCTGTGCCAGGTCAACCAGACTTTCCCCAGGTTTGCTCCCAGGTAGAACAGTCCCGGTTCTTGCCGGTTCATGAAGGCATTCATTTGATGCAGCTGGTCCTGTTTGAATGCAACCAGGGTGGCGTCATCTTCAAGGACCAGAATACGTCGATAGTTGCGCTCCAGGGCCATCTTCGCGCATTTGACGTGGGAGTCGAAACAGCCTCGTTCGGGGCTCTCGTTGTCGCGGTCCACTATCAGAAACTCGATGTTCAGCCCACTGCCTTCGAACTCACGGGTCAAAAGCTCCCGGCGGTCAGTCCGACCCCGGAGACTGATGCAGAAAACACCATCGATCTGTAACTGGCTCATATCCTTTTTCTTTGACAACTCATTCTCCAGAGCTTCGTGGAACGGAAAGTTAGACTGTCTTGCCGCCCAGCCGGCAAGCATATCCCCATCCGTCGTCAAGCACTGAAAAAGAAGCTCAATGGTAGTTGCGGGTCAGTCTTCCGGCAGGTTGTTGAATATTTTTTCCAGTGTGCTGTTCAGCTTGGTGATCTGGGCCTCGGTCAGGCCTTTGAAGCTGGTGCGGAAGATATCGCTGGTGCCCCGCTGGATTTCTTCGATGGTATGGCGGCCGGTCTCGGTGAGAGAGACCTGGGTCACCCGCCCGTCGCTGGCGCTGGTGTTGGTCTCTACCAAGCCGTCGGCTTTCATGCGATAGACGATCTTGGTGATGGTCGAAAGCTTGGCGATGGCATGGATGGAGATTTCCGAAATGCTCGACTCGCCGTTTTCCTTGAGGATGAACAGAATCCGCCAGCGCGGGATGTCCATGTCGATTTTTTTCAGCGCTTTCTCCATGGCCATGGAGTAGCGGCCGTGCAGGCGAGCCAGCCAGTAGAAGGGAAACTCTTCCTTCTTGAAGTCTTCGCTGGCGGGGTTGTATCGGCTCAGGCGCTTTTTCGGGGTGGTCATAAAGGTCGGCGTAGTCTTTCTGTGAGCTGGGTTTGATAGCGGGCGTCATTGTCGCGCCGCCGGCTGCAAAAAACCAGCGGACACGCCGGAGCGTGCCTCAGGTAAGGCCTTTGTGTTCGAGACTTCTACGAAAGTCCGCAAGAGATACGGCTGCCTGCCGTCCGAGACTCTGCGACGTCAGGCCTGATGCTCGAAGCTCGATAAACTCAGCCCTGAACAAAGCGCTGGGCCAGGTCCAGTTGGGAGTTGGCCAGTTAGCCACGCAACGCTCCTGCGATTACCAGCACTGGCCGCGTTCGGCGCGCATTTTGCGAACCATGGCGTCGAAGAATTTCACCGCGAAGCCACTGTCCCGGATGAGCATGGCCGTGAGTTCGGCGCACTTTTGGCTGATCGCCTCAGGCAGCGGATTGTCTTCACCACCCAGCGCGCCGGCCTGGCACTGGATTTCGGCGGCGCGCTGCACCGTCCACAGCAGGAAGAATGCCTTGGCGATGCTGCTTTCACCGACGGCAATGCCGTGGTTGCGCAGCACCAGGATGTGTTTGTCGCCGAGGCTGTCGATCATCCGGGCTTTTTCGTCATCGAACAGCGTGATGCCTTCGAAGGTGTGGTAGCCGATGCGTCCGTAGAGTTGCGCACCGTAAAAGTCGTGGTGGGCAAAGCCGGCCTTTTTCATGACGATGGCCGAAATCGGCGTGGTGTGCGTGTGGATCAGGCACTGGATGTCCGCACGGGCACCGTGCACCGCGCTGTGCAGGGCGAAACCGGCCGGGTTGCCGTCGTAGGGCGAGTCTTCGAGCTTCTTGCCGTGCAGGTCGACCTTGAGCAGGTTGGCCGGCGTCACTTCGGTGTAATTGAGGCCGAAGGGGTTGACCAGATAATGGTGCGCCGGGCCGGGCAGGCGTGCGGAAATATGGTTGAAGATGGTTTCGGTCCAGCCGAAGAAATCCACCAGGTGGTAGCAATGCGCAAGTTGCACGCGCAGTGCCCATTCTTCGTCGCTGTACGCGTGGGGTTTTGTCATTGGGCTGTGGTCCATGTCTAAGTCCTTGTGGTAGTGAGTCAGTGGCGGGCCTGTTCGCCGCGAAAGCGCGCCAGGGCAATCAGGTGCCTGGTGACGGGCATCGGGATCGCCATGTAATCGGCCAGCTCCAGCACCGCGTCGCCGATGGCGGCCAGCTCCAGGGGACGGCCTTTCTCATAGTCCTGCAGCATCGAGGTGCGCACCGCGCCCATGCCGGCACCCAGCTCAAGAAAGGTCCGTGGGTCGATGCTCACGCGCGCGCCATAAGCGGCGGCGGTCAGCAGCGCTTCATGCAGGCAGCTGCTGACCAGGTCGCGCAGCTCCGGCAGGCTGTAAAGCTGCTCGAGGGTGGCGCCCGTGATCACCGAGAGTGGGTTGGAGGTGATGTTGGCGATGATCTTGGTCCACAGGTTGTCGCGGATGCGGTCGGTGGCCCGTGCTTCGATCCCGACACTTTCGATCAGTGCGCGCACACGCTCCAGGCGCGGGCTGAGGCAGTTGTCCGGCTCGCCGAAAATCATCAGGTGCGGGGTGTGCGATTCGGCCACGGCGTTGGCCGGGCAGTGCGCGGTGATGAACACCACGCAGCCGATCACGTGGCGCAGGTCCAGGGCCTGGCTGAGAATCGACTGCGGATCGACCGCGTTCACCCGTTGCCCGTCGTAGCGTCCGCCTTCGCCGTGGAAGTACCACCACGGCACGCCGTTGACCACCGGGATCACCACGGTCTCGGCACCGATCATCGGCTGTAGTTGCGGCAGCAGAGTGGCCAGGGCCTGGGCCTTGGCGCAGAGAAAAATCAGGTCCTGCTCGCCAAGGCTGGCGGCGTCGTCGCTGGCCTCGACGCGCACATGGTGCTGGCCGTCGAGGTCGGACAGGTGGATGCCGTCACGGCGGATGACGGACAGGGTTTCACCTCGGGCCAGTACCTTGACCTTGTGGCCGCTGACAGCCAGGCGTGCTGCCAGGGTGCAGCCGATGGCACCGGCACCGGCGATGCCGATGCGCAAGGGGGAAGCGTTCATCGTAGCTCCGGATTATTCAGAAGGGCCTCGCAAGGCGGTAATGCTGTTCATGACGATAGGATGTTTATGCCTTCCGCACATGCCACCGATCCCCTGTGTAGGAGCCAGCTTGCTGGCGAAAGCATCCGACCAGTCAATAAATACATCGACTGACCCACCGCAATCGCCCTGTAGGAGCCGGCTTGCCGGCGAAGGCGTCCGACCAGTCAATAAACATGTCGACTGACCCACCGCAATCGCCCTGTAGGAGCCGGCTTGCCGGCGAAAGCGTCCGACCAGTCAATAAACATGTCGACTGACCCACCGCAATCGCCCTGTAGGAGCCGGCTTGCCGGCGAAAGCGGCGGCACATTCAACTGAGATGTTGACTGATAGAACGCCTTCGCTGGCAAGCCAGCTCCTACAGGGGGCGGTGTCGTGCTGGAGTATCAGGTGGCCAGCATTTCCTGGTGCTTGCTGGCCAGGCCCAGATACGCTTCGATCACACGCGGATCGTCAGCCAGTTGCCGGGCCGGGCCCTGCATGGCGATCTGCCCGGTTTCCAGCACATAGGCGTAATCGGCCACCCGCAAGGCGGCGCGCGCGTTTTGCTCCACCAGCAGGATCGACACCCCTTGCTCGCGCAGGGCGGTGATGATGCGGAAAATCTCCCGGGTAATCAGCGGCGCCAGGCCCAGGCTCGGCTCGTCGAGCATCAGCAACTTGGGCTTGGCCATCAGCGCCCGGCCCACGGCGAGCATCTGCCGTTCCCCACCGGACAACGTCGCCGCCAGTTGCTCGCGGCGTTCCCACAGGCGCGGGAACAGTTCATAGACTTCGCCCAGCGTCTCGCTGTAGCGCCGGTCCCCCCGGCGATGGCGTTGAAAGGCGCCTAACAGCAAATTGTCGGCCACGCTCATGCTGGTAAACAGCTCGCGTTTTTCCGGCACCAGGCCCAGGCCCCGGGAGACCATCACTTCGACTTCGGGCAGGCTTTCCAGGCTGCCGTCGAAATGCACCTGACCCCGGGAGCCGAGCACGCCCATGATGGCCGACAGCAGGGTGGTCTTGCCGGCGCCATTGGGGCCGATTACCGTCACGATCTGACCCTTGCCGACCGTCAGGCTGGCGTCGCTCAGCGCTTCGACTTTGCCATAGGCCACGCTCAGGCCCTTGATCTGCAGCACGGCGTCGTCGACCTGGTTGCGCGGTGCGAGGTGCGGTTCCACTTGCATGTTCATCATTCAACTCCTCCCAGGTAGGCTTCCAGCACCGCCGGATCCTTCTGTACGTCTTCGGGCAGGCCTTGGGCGATCCGCTGCCCGAACTCCATGACCACCACGCGATCGACCAGGCCCATGACGAAGTCCATGTCGTGCTCGACCAGCAGGATCGCCATGCCTTCGCTGCGCAGCCGGCTGAGCAGGACGCCCAGGGCTTCCTTTTCTTTCAGGCGCAAACCGGCCGCCGGTTCGTCGAGCAACAGCAGGCACGGATCGGCGCACAAGGCCCGGGCGATTTCCAGGATCCGCTGTTGGCCCAGGGCCAGGCTCCCGGCCTCTTCATACAGGTAGTCACCGAGGCCTACGCGCTCCAGCTGACGCCTGGCCTCGCCGAGCAACTCGGCTTCTTCGCGTCGATCCAGGTGCAGGGCCGCCGACAGCACGCCTTGCTGGCCACGCAAGTGCGCGCCGATGGCGACGTTCTCCAGCACGCTCATGTTGCCCAGCAGCTTCACGTGCTGAAAGGTGCGGCTCATGCCCATGCGGGCCACTTGCCGCGAGTTCATGCCGTTGATCTTTCGACCCATGAACAGCACTTCGCCGCTGCTCGGGGTATCGACACCGGAGAGCTGGTTGAACATGGTGCTCTTGCCGGCGCCGTTGGGGCCGATCAGCGCGAGGATTTCGCCGGAGCGGATTTCCAGGCTCATGTCGTTGTTGGCCACCAGCCCGCCGAAGCGCTTGGTCACCTGCCGAGCCTCAAGGATCAGCTCACCATGCTTGGGCAGTTGCCGGCGTGGCAGGGGCGCAGCCTTGGCGTCGACATTCCGGACCTTGGCCCGCACCCTGAAGCGGGCGGGCACCAGGCGTGTCAGCAGTGGCCACAACCCCCCGGGCGCACGCTGCATCAGGATCACGATCAGGATACCGAACACGATGATTTCGTAGTTGCCGGTGTTACCCAGCAGGTGCGGCAACCAGTCCTGCAGCCATTGCTTGAGCAGGGTCAGGATGCCCGCGCCGAGCAGGGCGCCCCAGACACTGCCGACTCCGCCGATCAAGGCCATGAACAGGTAGTCGATGCCCATGTTCAAGCCGAAGGGTGTCGGGTTGACGAAGCGTTGGGTGTGCGCATAGAGCCAGCCGGAAATCGCCGCGAACACCGCCGAGATCACGAAAATCACCATCTTCGAACGGAAGGTGTTGACCCCCATCGACTCGGCCATCACCTGGCCGCCCTTGAGTGCACGTATGGCACGACCTTCGCGGGAACTCAGGAGGTTCTGGGTGATGACGATTGCCAGCAACAGCAGAGTCCAGATCAGGTAGTAGATGTTCTCGCCTTTATCCAGCTTCAGCCCGAACAACGAAATCGAGGGCAAGCCGCCGACGCCGGTGTGGCCGCCCAGGGATTCCAGGGTGCCGAACAGGTAGTACAGCGAAAGACCCCAGGCGATCGTACCCAGGGGCAGGTAGTGTCCGGACAGCTTGAGCGTCAGCGCGCCGAGAATCAGCGCCACCGAGGCGGTGAGCGCCACGCCGACCAGCAGCGTCAGCCAGGGAGACGTACCGGCCCAGGCCAGCCACGCCGGCAATTGTTCGGTGGTGGTCAGATAGGCTGAGGTGTAGGCGCCCAGGCCGACGAACGCAGCCTGGCCGAAACTGGTCATGCCGCCGACACCGGTGAGCAGCACCAGCCCCAACACCACCATGGCGTACATGCCGATGTAGTTGAGCAGGGTGACGTAGTACGGCGGCAACAGCAGCGGCGCGACGCCCACCACCAGCAACAGGGCAAGCAACAGATAGCGCGGGTTCATTCTTCTTCCTCCACATGACGACTGGTGAGCGAACGCCAAAGCAGGAACGGAATGATCAGGGTGAACACGATGATTTCTTTATAGGTGCTGGCCCAGAACATCGAGAATGCTTCGATCAGGCCCACCGCCAGGGCGCCGAGCGCGGCGACCGGATAGCTGACCAGCCCGCCGATGATCGCGCCGACGAAGCCTTTGAGGCTGATGACGAAGCCGGAATCGAAATACAGCGTGGTGATCGGTGCGATCAGGATCCCCGAAAGCGTGCCGATCAGGGCCGCGAGCACGAAGGTCGACTTGCCCGCGAGGGTCGGTGAAATGCCCATCAGCCTGGCGCCCATGCGGTTGACCGCGGTGGCGCGCAAAGCCTTACCATACAGCGTGCGCTCGAAGAACAGATACAGGCCGACGATCAGCCCCAGGGACACTGCCAGCACCCAGAGTGTCTGGCTGTTGAAGGTCACCGGGCCCAGTTCCAGGCCGGCTTCGGAAAACGGCCGGGTGCGTGCGCCTTCAGGCCCGAACAGCAACAGCGCGATACCGACCATGCTGACGTGCACGGCGATCGACACAATCAGCAGGACCAGCGAACTGGCCGAGGCGATCGGCTGGAACACCAGGCGGTAGATCTGCGGCCCCAGCGGAACCACCAGCGCCAGGGTCAGCAAGGCTTGGACCGCCATCGGCAACTCGGCCAGCGGCAAGGTGTTGATCAGTACCGCCAGCAGCCCTGCATAGCCGAGCTTGAAGAGAATGCGTACGGGGAACCGAAAGGCTTGGCTCGAACGCGCCGCGCCCCACAGATCGAGTGCGCAATCGATCAGTGTCAGACCGAGCAGCAACCAGACCAGAGCAGTCGGGTGACCACTCTGCAAAGTGGCCATGGTCAAGGCGCCATAGGTCACGAATTCACCCTGGGGGATCAACAGGATCCGGGTCACGGTGAACACCAGGAGGATCGACAGGGCCAACAGTGCATAGATCGCGCCGTTGGTCATGCCGTCCTGGCCCAGCAGCATGGCTATCTGGAAATTCATAATGAGAGCTCTTTTCTACAGATGAATATCAGGCCCGCCTGCCGACGCAGGTCGACTCGTCGGCAATCGGGCAGGGCGCGCAGCGGGCTGTGCGCCCGGGTTTCGATCAGTTGTCGTGCAACAGCGTCCAGTTGCCGTTCTTGACCACGATCAGTTCGCGACCGCGCTCGTCGAAGCCGCTGTGGTCTTGCAGCGTCATGTTGTAAACACCTTGGGTGCCGGCCAGCTCGTGACTTTGCTCGAGCGCATCACGCAGGGCCGCACGAAACTCGGGGGTGCCTGGTGCCGCTTTCTTTGCCGCAATCGGGATCGCCTGCTGCAGCAACAGGCCGGCGTCGAAGGTGTTGCCGCCGAAGGTCGCCGGTTTGCTGCCGTTGAGCTTTTCGTAGGCGGCGGTGTAGTCGCTGGCGATCTTCTTCGAAGGGTGGCTGTCCGGGATTTCATCGAGTACCAGCATCAGGCTGGCGGCCAGGACGGTGCCCTCGACTTTTTTGCCGCCCAGCTTGAGGAAGTCTGGCAGTGCCGCGCCGTGGGTCTGGTAGACCTGGCCGCGATAGCCCTGGTCGAACAGTGTGGTCTGCGGCATCACGGCCGAGCTGCCCGGCGCTGCGACCAGCACCGCGTCGGGACGGGTAGCGAGTAGTTTCAGGCTCTGTCCGGTGACCGAAGTGTCCTGGCGCTGGAAGCGCTCGTTGGCCACCACCTTGATGTTCTGCTGCGCTGCAAGGCCGGCCATGACCTTGGCCCAGTTCTCGCCATACGGGTCGCCGGTGCCGATAAAGCCGAGGGTCTTCACGCCTTTTCTGGCCATGTGTTCGAACAGTGCCTTGGCGATCAGGTCATCGTTCTGTGTGGTCTTGAACACCCATTTCTTCTGCTCGGTCATCGGCAATACCACGGCAGCCGTGCCAACCGGCGCCAGTAACGGCACGCCTGCCTCGGCGGCGAACTGGATCACGCCCATGGCGTTGGGCGAACCGCTCGGGCCGATGATGGCATCGACATTTTCTTCGTCGATCAGTTTCTTCAGCGCCTTCACCGTCGCGGTCGGGTCGCTCGCGTCATCCAGGGAAATGTACTTCACCACCTGGTCGCCGGCCTGGGTCGGCAGCAAGGGCACGGTGTTTTTCTGTGGTAGCCCGACCAGCGCGATCGGCCCGGTGGAGGAGGTAATGACACCGACTTTCACTTCCGCCTGTGCGGCGGCGGCGCAGGCGGCACTCAACAACAACGTGGACACGGCTTTTCTGAAAAGCATGACTTTCTCCGAAGAGTTGCAACGCTGCAAAAGGCTGATGGCCGGCCGCCCCGACCACCACGTGGTGCGAGTACGGCCCAAGGTACGGCCCTGTTTTTTTTTGGCGAACTGCTGTGGCACCCAGGGTCTGTTACCGAGCCATCCGGGTGCCGGTCGACCATGGGCAATCGGTCGAGGGCGATGAGGGCAAAAGCAGATTGCATGCCAGAAATTTTTTGGTGCGTGGCGCAAAGCCGCTACTGCGATCTCCGCCAGGCACGCTTCGCAGCAGTCGGGCCCGGACATTCTGAGGGTGTGTCGGAGGACCATCCGGGGGCGGCGGAAATCGGCACCACACCATGTCGAACAAGGCTTTGATCTGGATCAAGGCAGCCTTGAAAAGGCTGAAAAACTACAACAATAAATACGCAAAAAACGATGATTTTATAGGTCTTTTTTCATGAGCGTTTTTGGCTCGGATTATTTTTTGTAGAGGGTTTTCGGCGGGTGAGCCGGTAGGGATATTTTTCCAGATGTTTCGTTGCCGCTGTCACGCAAAAAACGAAATAACACTATGTTTTATAACGATAAAAACTGAAAATTTAGGATTGCTGAGGCTTTTTTCAGGTGTTACCAAAGTGCACGTCATTGGGGCGAGATGCGAAAATATGCACCGAAAATACACACTCTTTTATTTGGTAAAATTCAATTGACATTTCACGTAAATATTACGATTTTAGATTTAAGCATTTACCCCGGCCCTGGTGCCGAGGTCATCCGTTCCGGTGACACATAACGAGCAGGTAAAGAGCATGTCGATCGTTGTCGAGGATTTAGCCTTAGGAGGGAGCGGCCTTTCGGTCATGGTGAAAGACACCATCGATATCGCTGGCTACCCGACCCGCGCTTCAAGCAGCGCACTGGCCGATGCTCCCGCGGCCGGCAAGCATGCCCAGGTCGTCCAGGCGCTCCTGGATGCGGGCTGCCGGATCAGCGGAAAAACCAGCCTGCATGAATTGGCATTCGGCACCACCGGCCTCAACGCCTGGACGGGCACTGCGGCCAATCCGCGCTATCCGGGCTATATACCGGGCGGTTCTTCCAGTGGTTCGGCGGCCGCGGTGGCGGCGGGCCTTTGCGACTTCGCGCTGGGCACCGATACCGGAGGTTCGGTGCGGATTCCAGCGGCGTGCTGTGGTGTATTCGGCCTCAAGCCAACCTTCGGCCGTGTCAGCCGCGAGGGCGTCATGCCAGCGCACAGCACCCTCGATTGTGTGGGGCCGCTTGCACGGGACATGGACTGTCTTATCGACGCGATGCACGCCATCGACCCGACGTTCAAGTCGGTATCGATGCCTGAAAACCTGTCCATCGGGGTCGTCGCCGTACAAGCCGACGAACACGTCAGTGCGGTGGTGAGCCAGGCCCTGGGTCGTTCGCGCTTCGCGCTGGTCGAGCAATCGCTGCCCGGCATGCTGGCGGCTTATGGCGCGGGAATGGCGATCATCAACGCCGAAACCTGGGCCGCATGCGGCCATCTTCTGCAAACCGGCCGGGTCGGCAACGATGTCGCCGACCGGCTGCGCGCGGCCAGCCTGACCTCTGCCGAGGCCGTTGAAAAAGCCGAAATCATCCGTCGCGCGTTTATCGCAGAAGTGGACGCAGCCCTGGCCATCACCCCGATCCTGGCCATGCCGACCATGCCCGACTTCCCGTTGCTGGTCGCCGATGCGGCCGACACTCGCGCCGCCCTGGGCATGACCTCCCTGGTGCGCGCTTTCAATCTGTCCGGTCACCCGGCTCTGAGCATTCCTCTGGAAAGCGCTTCGGGACTTCCGGTCGGCCTTCAACTCATTGCCGCCCATGGCGCGGACGAACTGCTGTGTGCAGTCGCCCGCGAGCTGGTCCGGCGCCTGGAAGAGTAATCGTCATGCTTACTGTGGAGAAACCCATGACTGCGCCAAGCGAACTGCATCAACAGCGCTGCGTGCCGATCACGGCAAATGAAGCCTTTCAGAAGCTGCTGGTCGAGATTCGTGCGCGTGCCCGGAGCGAAGAATTCGACCAACAGAAATTCATCTCGCAGGATGTCATCGAACAGTTCCGCGAGCTTGGCGTTTATCGGGCCCTGGTGCCCAAGCGTTTTGGCGGTGACGAGCGTTCGCCGGCCGAGTTTTGCCAGATGGTGGAGGACATCTCCATCGCCGATGGGTCCGCCGGTTGGGTCGCCAGCTTCGGCATGAGCCCGGTTTACCTGGCGGCGCTGCCACTGGAAACCATCAAGAAAATTTATGCCGACTCGCCTGACGTGGTATTCGCCGGCGGGATCTTCCCGCCGCAGCCGGCGTCCTTTGTCGACGGTGGCCTGGAGGTCAACGGACGCTGGAAATTTTCCAGCGGTTGCATGGGGGCGTCGCTGATCGGCGTGGGCATCAGCCCGAAAAACGGCGAGATGCTCGGCCTGCCACGGCTGGCGGTGATGCCTCGGGAAAAAGTACGGATCGAGGAAACCTGGAACGTCGTCGGCCTGGTCGGCACCGGCAGCCATGACGTCGTCGTCGAAGGCGTGGTGGTGCCGGAAGAGTGGACCTTCGTGCGCGGTGGTCCGTCGAATCTTGACGAACCGTTCTTCCGCTATCCGTCACTGTCGTTCGCCACGCAGGTGTTGTCGGTGGTCGGCCTGGGCGTTGCCCGCGCGGCACTCGATGAGCTGAGCGGCATGGCCAGTGGACGAATCTCCGTGACCGGTGCGCCATCGTTGTCCGACCGGCCGCTGGCCCAGGTCGAGATGGCCAAGGCCGAAGCGTCGCTGCGCGCTGCGCGTTCGTGGTTCTACCAAGCCATCGACGATGCCTGGGACAGCGTGCTGGCCGGCGTTGCGGTGAGCGTCGAACAGACCAACATGCTGCGCTTGTCTTCGACCCACGCCACACGCGTCGCGGCCGATGTCGCGCGCACCGCGCAAATGCTGTCGGGCATGAGCGGGGTCTACCGCACCAGCCCTCTGTCGCGTTTCGTCAACGACACCCAAGTCATTACACAGCACGCCTTCATGGGCGATATGACCTACCAGAACGCCGGCGCGATCTTCTTCGGCAACAAACCTCTGCCTGGCTACCTGTAAATTTTTCCTACTGATTGGTGAATCCCATGACTGATAAAAAAGCGTTGCGAGTCCTGTTCTGCATCGGCATCAACCAAAACTTCTTCGATGCTCCGCGCCCCGAAGCGCTGGAAGTCTGGGCCGCGTTCGGCGCCATGTGGAACGGCATCGCCGACCTGCCGGGCGTCACTGTGCTGGGCAACATGGACGACGACCAGAGCATGGTCGGCCCGTCCGCTGGCTGGCCCTGGACCACATACCTGCTGGCCGATGTGCCAGACATCGAAACCGTCCACGCCGCCTGCAATCTGTTTCGCACCACAGAGGTCGGCGATGGCCCATACAAACTCTGGAAGTATTGCAAGGTCGAGGCCCGTACCGGGCGCGAACTGATCATCCAGCGCTGAGTCGAGAGAGGACGCCATGTCATCACAAGAGCATTTGCGCGCGCTGGAGCAGCGGCTCGAACAGCTGGAGAGCGAGAACGCGATCCGGGCCTGCATGAACCGCTACATGGTTCTGTGCGACGGGCTTGGCGTGGATTCGCCACTCGAGGAGCTGGCCGGTTTGTTTACTGCGCAGGCGGTCTGGGAAGGCAAGGGTGCCAAGTACCAGGACAGCTTCGGCGGTTATCAGGGGCGCGAGGCGATCAAAGCGATGTTTGCCACCTACATGGTCGAACCGGCGCATTTCTCGCTGAACGTGCACTTCCTGACTTCGGAACTTATCCGTGTCACTGGCGATGCCGCAGATGCCAGTTGGGTGATGTTGCAGACCTCGACCTTCGCCTCGGGTGCCTCGCACCTCAATAGCGCCCGCCTGACCGTGCGGTTCGCCCAGGAGCAAGGGCAGTGGCGCATGGCGCACTTTCAGACCGAGAACCTGTTCAGCCGTCCGGTTGACACCTGGAACAGCGCCGCGCACCTGCCCGTACCCGGCAAGTCCGGCAAGTCCGGCAAGTCCGGCAAGTCCGGCCAGTCCTGAACGGTCCTGAACAGCAACGCCCAGAATTCTTATAGTCGGCAAGTCATGCCGACGAGGAGTGATCGTGAATAACCTGATAAACACCGTAACGCTGGACGCGAGCCCGTCCGACCTGGTCCTGCATGACCGCGTTCACACGTCGCTGTACACCGATGGCAAGATCTTCGATCAGGAACTGGACAAGATTTTCTACAGCACCTGGATCTGGGTCGCCCATGCCAGCGAGATCCCCGAGTCCGGCAGCTACAAGAGCACCTACGTCGGCAAGCAGCCGGTGATCGTCGTGCGCGACCGCAAGAAAGAGGTGCATGTGTTGCTCAACCGCTGCCGCCATCGTGGCGCAACGGTGTGTGAACACAAGAAGGGCAAGACCAACAGTTTCGTCTGCCCTTATCACGGCTGGAGCTATGCCCTCGACGGCAGCCTGCGCGGTGTGCCGCACCCGGAAAGCTACGCCGATTGCCTGGACAAGGCCGAGTTGCCTTTGGTCAGCCTGCGTGTCGAGCAGTACAACGGCATGATTTTCGCCACTTTCAAGGATGACATCGAGCCCCTCGTCGACTTCCTCGGCCCGGCAAAGAAGTGGATCGACCTGTTCATGAAGCAGGGCGCCGGTTACCCGGTCAAGGTGGGTGGCGAGCATCGTTTCCGCTTCCCCGGCAACTGGAAAATCCAGCTGGAAAACACCACCGACGCCTATCACTTCCCGCTGGTTCACAAGTCGTTCCTGTCGTCCGTGGATGAACAGACCCTGGAGTTGTTCGATTTCGTCAAAGGGCCGGGCTATGTCGAAGACCTCGGCAACGGCCACAGCGTGATGGTGATGATCCCCGACCTGGTCGATCTGGAAGCCAATCTCGACCTGCCGATCCCGGAGCGTTTCGAAGACCTGGCCGTGCAGCTGCGCGCCGAAGGCCAGGACGAACAATCGGTACGCCGCATCGTGCGTGCGGTCGGCGGTTCGGGCTTCAACCTCAACCTGTTCCCGAACATCGCCTGTTCCATGGCGTTCTTCCGGGTACTGCAACCGATCGCAGTCAACGAAACCGAGATCCATCACGCGGTGATCACCATGGACGGTGGTCCGGCCGTGGCCAACCGTTATCGCCTGCGCCTGCATGAGCACTTCCAGGGCCCGATGGGTTTTGGCACCCCGGACGATTCCGAAGCCTGGGAACGCGTACAGCGCGGTGCCAGCGCCGGTACCGATCTGTGGATCATGCTCAACCGCGGCTTGCCGGGTGAAAGAGCGTCCGAAGACGGGCTGGTGAGCGATGTGAGCGCCGAGACCGGCATGCGCGCTGGCTACCAGCAGTGGAAAAAGATGATGTCGGCCTGAATCGACGGAGAACACCATGATTAATCTGCAATTGCTCAACCAGGTCAGCGCTTTCATCTGGCAGGAAGCGGACATGCTCGACCACGGCGATTTCGTCGAATGGCTGGATCTGTGGACCGCGAACGCGACCTACATCATCCCGATCGATCCGCTGGAAACCGATTTCGAGAACACCCTGAACTACGCCTACGACGATCACCACATGCGTCAGTTGCGCGTGACCCGACTGACCAGTGGCGAGTCGATTTCGACCACCCCGCGGGCACGCACCGTGCGCAGTCAGTCGCGCTTTCGCCTGTTGTCGGATGAAGACGGGGTTGTCACCGTGCGGTGCGCGCAGAACCTGCGCGAGTTCCGCAAGGATGTGCTCAAGCAGTACACCGCCGATGTCACGTTTGAACTGGTGCGCAGCGGTGACAGTTTCAAGATTCAGCGCAAGCTGATTCAGCTGATCAACTCCACCGATACCCTCGCCGGTATCGGCTACATCCTCTGAGGACGTTGCCATGACACAGGTTGCATTGGTCACCGGCGCGGCCCAGGGGCTGGGCAAGAGCATCGCCGAACAACTGTTGAACGCCGGTTATCGGGTGGTCATCAGCGACCGTTCGCTGGAGTCGGCACAGGCCGCCGCCGCTGAACTCGACGGCACTGGCGAGCGGGTGCTGGCGCTCAAGCTCGACGTCTCGAGCAAAGCCGATTTCGAAGACGCGCTGGCGGCCGTCGTGGCGCATTGGGGCGAATTGCAGGTGGTGGTGAACAACGCCGCGATGACCATGACCACACCGGTGATGCAGATCAGCCCGGAAGAGTTCGACCGTGTCGTGAGCGTCAATCAGCGCGGCACCTTTGTCGGCTGCCAGGTGTTCGGCAGTTATCTGGCGACCCGGGGCTACGGGAGGATCATCAACATGGCATCCCTGGCCGGGCAGAACGGCGGCACTGCGACCGGCGCGCATTACGCCGCCTCCAAGGGCGCCATCATCACCTTGACCAAGATCTTTGCCAAGGAACTGGCGGCGTCCGGCGTCACGGTCAACGCCATCGCCCCGGGCCCTATCGAATCACCGGCGGTGCGCGCCGCCGTACCGCCCGAGCGCCTGGAAAAACTGATCGAGGCGATCCCCGTCAGGCAACTGGGCAACGCCGCGTTCATCGGCAAGCTGATCGTGCAACTGGCCAGCGAAGACGCCTACTTCACCACCGGGGCGACCTGGGATGTGAACGGCGGGATCTTCATGCGCTGAGTCCATTGGTTTTACGGTTTGGAAAAGCAGCGGGGGCGTGCAGATGCGCTCCCTTACAACACATTCGGGATGGCCTGTATGAGCGATCAATTATTGAAAGTCGTCGTGCGCAAGCGCGAAGAGCAGGGCGAAGGTGTCGTCGTACTGGATCTGAGCGATCCGTCGGGACAGCCTTTGCCCGCCTTCGAGGCGGGCGCGCATGTCGATATCCACCTCAAGACCGGGCTGGTTCGCCAGTATTCGCTGTGTGGCAATCCGGCCAGCGCCGACGCCTATCGCTTGGGCGTACTCAAGGATCCCGCCTCGCGGGGCGGTTCGTTGGCGGTGCATGAGTTACTGCAAGAAGGTCGCGAGATCGAGATCAGCCTGCCGCGCAATCATTTTCCGCTGGCCAGCGATGCCCGCCGCTCGATCCTGATCGGCGGCGGTATCGGCATCACCCCGATGGTCGCCATGGCCTACGCGCTGAATGCCCGCGACAGTGATTTCGAACTGCATTATTGCGGCCGTTCGCGTAGCCGCAGCGCCTTTCTGGAAGAGCTGGGCAGCGCTGCGTTCGCTTCGCGGTTGCGCACTCATTTCGACGACGAAGCAGCCGAACAGAAACTCGACCTGCACACCGTGCTGGGCACCCCGCAGGCCGGCGTACATGTGTATGTCTGCGGACCGGCCGGTTTCATGGACTGGGTGATTGCCCAGGCCCTGGAAGCGGGGTACGCCGACGATCATGTGCACCGCGAATACTTCCAGGTCGAAGTGGACGCCTCGGGCGCCGGTTTCGAAGTGGTTGCCCGGCGCAGCGGCAAGACCGTACAGGTTGCCGAGGGCCAGAGCATCGTCGAGGCGCTGACTGCCGTGGGCATCAAGATTGAAGTGTCCTGCGAGCAGGGCGTTTGTGGCACTTGCTTGTGCGACGTCATCGAAGGCGAACCGGATCATCGCGACGTCTATCTCACGGACGACGAAAAATCTGCCAATGACCAGATTCTGGTGTGCTGTTCCCGGGCCAAGTCCAGGAAACTGGTGCTGGATATCTGATAGACCGGAGGGTAAGACCATGGTCGATACAACTGGATTTCGTAACTCAATGGCAATGCTTGGTGGCGCGGTTTCGGTCATCACCACCGATGGCCCCGCGGGTCGTTTCGGCTTTACCGCTTCGGCGGTGTGCAGCGTGACCGACCAGCCGCCGACGCTGTTGGTCTGCATGAATCGCTCGTCGTTTTCCAATGTGCATTTCAAGAGCAACGGAGTGCTGAGCGTGAACGTGCTGACCCCGGGTCACCAGGAGGTGTCGGGGGCGTTCTCCAACCGCCACCTCGATACCGAGCAGCGCTTTTCCTGCGCATCCTGGAGCACCCTGGAAAGCGGTGCGCCGCTGCTGGATGAGGCACTGGTCAGTTTTGACTGCCGAATCGCCCAGGCTCATGAAGTGGGATCGCACACGATTTTCTATTGCGAAGTCCTGGGTATTCGTAATGGCGAAAGCCAGGAAGGCCTGGTGTATTTCAATCGCGCCTATCACTGTTTGGGAGATGCCTCGAAAGCAACTTCCTGACATTGTTGTCACCCCAAAAATACGATAAGACTTTCCACCATCGTTGAGTTTGATAATAACTAGAAAGCGGTTGTCGCTGTGCTGGCGAATGACTGTGTTACGACTTTTTTGCAGTAAGTGGTTATAAAAACAATACTGCGGATTGACTGCCAAAGTTGCACTTTTGCTGAATTGATCTGCTTCCACTAGCCGTGCCTTTGTGCATGTAAAAAAGAAGGAAAGTTTGATGTTCCAGAAGAGCTGGGTAAGCCGTGGCGTCGCCACTGCGGCCGTGATGGGGATCTTCACACCGGTGGTTGCGCATGCCGATTTCGTCGACGACAGCCAGGTCAGCCTGGGGATGCGGAATTTCTATATCGACCGCGATTTCAAACAGCATGACGCCCCGCAATCACGGGTCGGCAGTTGGACCCAAGGCTTCGATTTTCGCGCAATCTCGGGTTACACCGAGGGCACGCTACAGTTTGGCCTGGATCTCTCGGCGCAGTACGCCTATCGCCTGGACGGCGGTGGCGGCCGTGGGCCGGACACCATCATTCCGTATGACACCAGCAAGGGCGAGCAAGTCCGGGACTATGGCCGGGCGGCGCTGACCGGGAAGGTTCGTTACAACAAGACCGAACTCAAGATCGGTGAACTTCGTCCGACATTGCCGGTGGCTTACATCGACGACTCGCGGCAATTGATCACCACGTATCACGGGGTGCAGATCGAATCCAAAGAAGTCGACAAGCTGACACTGACCGGTGGCCGTTTTACCGAAATCAGTTCCCGGGAGTCTTCCAATACCGAGAAGATGTACTTGTTCAATGGGCCCAACATTAAACGTCGCAGTGACGGCCTGAACTTCGGTGGCGCCACCTATGCGTTTACCCCGAACTTGTCCGGTACGTATTTCTTCGGTCAGCTGGAGGATATCTATAAGCAACACTATCTGGGCCTGACCTACAACCATGACCTGGGTGCCGGTTATGGCCTGAAGACAGACCTTCGTTACTTCAATAACAGTGAAGACGGTAAGGCACTGTATGGCGATATCGACAACAGGTCCTATGGGGTCATGACCACGTTGAAAAAGGGCGCCCATGCCGTCGGTGTCGGCTACCAGCGCATGCTCGGCGAATCGACATTCCCGACGCTCAACGGTTATGCGCCGCAGCCTTACCTGGTGAACTGGTCGACAGTGGCGTTCGTCAAGCCGAACGAAAGCTCCTGGCAGCTGCGTTATGACTACAACTTTGCGGGCATCGGTTTACCGGGGCTGAAATTGATGACGCGCTACATGCGCGGCACCGGTATCGACCGGGGGAGCAATGCCCTCGACCAGAACGTCGAAAGCGAACGCAACATCGTGCTCGGCTATGTGGTGCAAAGCGGGCCGCTCAAGGACGTGGGTTTCGAATGGCGCCGCATCGACGTCAAGACGCGCTATGGCAATGGCAATGCATCGGGAGCGGACTATCAGGAAAACCGCCTGGTCACCACTTACACCTGGAAGTTCTGAAGTTCCCCGCGAGCCGTTCGCGGCTTGCGGGCCTGCCCGCGCATCCGGGCAATGTTGAAGTTCAACACTGTTTTTCCTTGGCCCGGATCGCTCCTCCCGGGCTTTTTTTTGCAGCGGTTTTTAGCCCGCCCTTCAAGGATTGCCTATGCGTCGTTTCTATACCGGCTCCGACTTGAATCGTGTGCACAGCATTGCCGAACTGGCCGACATGGCCCGGCGACGCTTGCCGTACTTTGCCTGGGAATACCTCAGCGGCGGTGCGGAGGCCGAACTGACGCTCAAGGATAATCTCGAGGCGTTCCGTGCTTATGGCCTGCACGCCAGAGCCATGGTGCCGTGCCATGCTCCCGACACCTCTCGGGTCTTGCTCGGCCGGGTGCTGCCCTTGCCGATGCTGATCGGGCCGACGGGCTACAACGGCCTGCTGCACCGCGATGCCGACATTCACCTGGCCAGGGCCGCGACGGCGCGTGGTTTGCCTTTCAGCCTGAGTACCGCGTCCAACACCTCACTGGAAGAGCTTGTCGCGGCGGCGCCCGGCGTCGACCTGTGGTTCCAGCTGTACGCCATGCGCGATCCTCGGGTGCAGAACGATTTGCTGCAGCGGGCCGCCGCCGTAGGTTGCCGGACCCTGGTGTTGACCTGTGATGCGATGGTGCTGGGCAACCGCGAATGGGATCGGCGCAACTTCGCCAGGCCGCGGCAGCTGGCATGGCGCAACACGTTCGACGTGCTCCGCCACCCGCGCTGGCTCAAGCAGGTGATGTGGCCATCCGGGCTGCCGGGCATGGGTAACCTCGAACCTTACTTGCCACCGGGCGAGCGTAATCCCCTGGGGTCGATGGCGTTTATCGGCAAGCAGATGGATACCTTGCTCGACTGGGACATGCTGGCGCGTTTGCGTGACCGATGGGGCGAGCGACTATTGCTCAAGGGCGTGTTGCATCCGGCGGATGTGAAGCGCGCCATCGCCCTGGGGCTCGATGGTGTGGTGGTGTCCAATCACGGCGGCCGCCAATTGGACGGCGCCCTCGGCAGTCTCGACGCACTGGCGGCCATCGCCCCCCACGCAAAGGGCAAGCTCAGCCTGCTGCTCGACGGCGGGATCCGGCGTGGCAGCGATATCGTCAAGGCACTCGCCCTTGGGGCCGATGCCGTGCTGCTGGGGCGTTCCACGCTTTACGGTGTCGCGGTGGCGGGTGAAGCCGGTGTGGGCAAGGCGCTGGACGTGTTGACGAATGAACTGGCGCTGACCCTGAACCTGATGGGCTGCACCCACCTCAACCATCTCGGCCATGACAGCGTGTTCGAGCGTCGACGCGCATAAATCCCTGTAGGAGCTGGCTTGCCAGCGAAAGCGGAGTGTCAGGCGATGCACATGTTGAATGTGCCGGCCTCTTCGCTGGCAAGCCAGCTCCTACAGGGTTCGGCGGTGCCTGCACCATCGCGTGAACACCGCAAACCCCTGTGGGAGCTGGCTTGCCAGCGAAGGCGGAGTGTCAGGCGAAGCAGATGTTGAATGTACCGGCCTCTTCGCTGGCAAGCCAGCTCCTACAGGGTTCGGCGGTGCCTGCACCATCGCGTGAACACCGCAAACCCCTGTGGGAGCTGGCTTGCCAGCGAAGGCGGAGTGTCAGGCGAAGCAGATGTTGAATGTACCGGCCTCTTCGCTGGCAAGCCAGCTCCTACAGGGTTCGGCGGTGCCTGCACCATCGCGTGAACACCGCAAACCCCTGTGGGAGCTGGCTTGCCAGCGAAGGCGGAGTGTCAGGCGAAGCAGATGTTGAATGTACCGGCCTCTTCGCTGGCAAGCCAGCTCCTACAGGGTTCGGCGGTGCCTGCACCATCGCGTGAACACCGCAAACCCCTGTGGGAGCTGGCTTGCCAGCGAAGGCGGAGTGTCAGGCGAAGCAGATGTTGAATGTACCGGCCTCTTCGCTGGCAAGCCAGCTCCTACAGGGTTCGGCGGTGCCTGCACCATCGCGTGAACACCGCAAACCCCTGTGGGAGCTGGCTTGCCAGCGAAGGCGGAGTGTCAGGCGAAGCAGATGTTGAATGTACCGGCCTCTTCGCTGGCAAGCCAGCTCCTACAGGGTTCGGCGGTGCCTGCACCATCGCGTGAACACCGCAAACCCCTGTGGGAGCTGGCTTGCCAGCGAAGGCGGAGTGTCAGGCGAAGCAGATGTTGAATGTACCGACCTCTTCGCTGGCAAGCCAGCTCCTACAGGGTTCGGCGGTGCCTGCACCATCGCGTGAACACCGCAAATCCCTGTAGGAGCTGGCTTGCCAGCGAAAGCGGAGTGTCAGGCGATGCACATGTTGAATGTGCCGGCCTCTTCGCTGGCAAGCCAGCTCCTACAGGGTTCGGCGGTGCCTGCACCATCGCGTGAACACCGCAAATCCCTGTAGGAGCTGGCTTGCCAGCGAAGGCGGAGTGTCAGGCGAAGCAGATGTTGAATGTACCGACCTCTTCGCTGGCAAGCCAGCTCCTACAGGGTTCGGCGCTGCCTGCACCATCGCGTGAACACCGCAAATCCCTGTAGGAGCTGGCTTGCCAGCGAAAGCGGAGTGTCAGGCGATGCACATGTTGAATGTGCCGGCCTCTTCGCTGGCAAGCCAGCTCCTACAGGGTTCGGCGGTGCCTGCACCATCGCGTGAACACCGCAAATCCCTGTAGGAGCTGGCTTGCCAGCGAAGGCGGAGTGTCAGGCGAAGCAGATGTTGAATGTACCGACCTCTTCGCTGGCAAGCCAGCTCCTACAGGGTTCGGCGCTGCCTGCACCATCGCGTGAACACCGCAAATCCCTGTAGGAGCTGGCTTGCCAGCGAAAGCGGAGTGTCAGGCGATGCACATGTTGAATGTGCCGGCCTCTTCGCTGGCAAGCCAGCTCCTACAGGGTTCGGCGGTGCCTGCACCATCGCGTGACCCTGATTGTAGTAACGAATGTAATCGTCCAGCGGCGTTTACACCTCTGTATCAAACCGTTTTTCGGGCTGGCGAGATTGTCCAAGTTCTTGTCAGCGCCAGGCAAGTATCGCGGGCTGCCACGCGCTTTAATTGAAGCCATCAAGGCCCGCGCCCATGTAGCGCGGGCTACCCTGCGAACCTTACCGACCGGGAGCCTGAAATGAGCGCAGCATTCGACTATATCGTGGTGGGGGCCGGCTCTGCTGGCTGCGTGGTGGCGGCGCGGCTGATCCAGGCCAAGGCCGGCAAAGGATGATCAGGGTGACAATGCCTTGAGGTCGAAGGCTGTTGCGCCTGGCAAGGTTGGCCACGTCTGTGGACCTTCCATGATCTCTTGTGGGGTCATCAGGCAGGCATCCAATTGCCGCCTCAAAATATCCAGGTCGATACCCTGGCCGATGAAGACGATTTCCTGTCGGCAATCCCCGGTGATCTCGTCCCATTTAGCCATTATCCCTTCGCGGCGATAGTCATCCTGAGGCCATTGCGATTGCGCTATGAATGTCCACCAGCGCCCGACGTAGTCCCAACGAAATTGCCCGCCACTTTGCACCAGCATGCCGATGTCCAGATGCCGACTGGCAACCCAGAAGTAGCCTTTGCAACGCAGTAGCCGCCCGTTTTGCCAAGGCCGCTGCAGGAACTCCAGCAGACGTTGCGGATGGAATGGCGCACGCTCCTGATACACCCACGAAGCAATGCCATAGGTGTCCGACTCGGGAGGACGATCGTCACTGGCCTCCAGGCTTTTCATCCAGCCGGGTGATTGCACCAGACTTGGCAAATCGAAGCGCCCGGTGTCGAGGATCTTCGACAGATCGACGGCACCGTGGGCCATGGGCAGGATTTCGGCCTGCGGATTGAGGCCCGCGAGGACGGCGCTCAGCTCCAGAAAGCCTTTCTCGCCGATCAGGTCCAGCCGGCTGACGAGGATGACGTTGGCGTACTCCACTTGTTCGATCAGCAGGTCGGACAAGTGGCGTAATGGCGTGCCCGTTTCGTCCTCGTCGCCGACCGTGTCCCGCGAGGCCAATAGCGACTGGAAGTTGCTGCCGTCGACAACGGTGACCAAGGTGTCGAGCCGCGCCAGTTCGCTCAGGCTGAAGCCTTGCGAATCGAGGAAGGCGAACGTCTCGGCAACCGGCATCGGTTCAGAGATCCCGGTGGACTCGATCAGCAGGTAATCGAAGCGCTGCTGACGCGCCAGCAGGCTGATCTGCTCAAGCAGATCAGCGCGCAGCGTGCAGCAGATGCAGCCGTTGCTCATCTCGACCAGTTCATCGCTGCCGCGGTGCAGCGACACGTTGCGTGCCACGTCCTCGGCGTCGATGTTGACTTCGCTCATGTCGTTGACGATGACCGCCACCCGCATACCTGCGCGGTTGCGCAGGATGTGGTTGAGCAGGGTCGTCTTACCGGAGCCCAGGAAGCCCGAAAGGACCGTCACCGGCAACCGGACCAACAGGGCCCCGTCAATCATGCGGCCACCGTTTGCGCGACGACGGCCTTGTCCAGGTAGCTTTCAAACAGGTCGACGACCACCAAGCCATCGTCCGCGGCATCGCCCCACAGATCCTTTACCTGGAATTCGACGTGATAGGTCGGCTGGTGCGCCGCGCTCAAATCGCCGTGGCCGATGGCGTCCGGGAACGGCCATTTTTCCGAAGTGCGGTGTCGGACGATGCCTTCCTTGCCGCGTACATAGGCCGGCATGCGTATGTGTCCGGCCACGTACTCGTCGCGAACCACCACCCGGTCGCCCACTTCAAATGGCGGGCGGCCGGTGATGGCGGGGCGGCCCTTGTCGTGGGAAGGGTTGGCCAATTTGAAGGGTGAACCCAGCGCCCGATCGAGTTCGTCCTGGCTAATGACGCCGGTTTCGACCAGCAAGGTGGCCGTGGCAATGACGTAGCGTTCGTAATATTGCGTGCCAACGTGCTGGCGGACATCAAGTCGTTCGACGGCGTGACGGATTTCGTCGACGCTGAATTTTTTCAACTGGTCGGCGCCGATAAACATCAGGCTGTAAGCCAGGTGCTCCCATTCCTGTTTGAACACTTGTTTGTAATCCTGGCTATTGATGACGTGGGGAACCTTGCCAAAGCCTTGAAAACCGCCGAGATCGTGAAAGCCATCCATAAAAAAACCTCCGAAAATTAGCAGATGAAGAGTCTTTTGGGTCAACGTACGCGGGGCAGGGCCACCCCGATCAGCACATCCTTGGTCACCAGTTTCTGAAGCTCTTCTTCACTCATGTGCTCGGAGCCTTCGGGCCTTAAGGGCAGGACCAGGTAGCGGCTTTCCGCGCTGGTATCCCAGACTTTGACGACCACATCGCTTGGTAACTCTGTGCCCATCTCACGTAGCACAGTGCGTCCTTCACGAACCAGACGTGCACGGAACTCAAAACCCTTGTACCACTCCGGCGGTAACCCCAGGACCGGCCAGTTGGTGCAGGAGCACAGGCTGCAGACGATGACATTTTTCAGCTGGGGCAAATCCTCCAGGGCCACGATGTATTCGCCTTGCGGGCCGGTGAAACCGAACTGCGCACACGCTGCGGTGCCGTCTTTGAGCAACAGCTCCCGGAACTGCGGATCCACCCAGGCCTTGGCGACTACACGGGCGCCGTTTTCCGGGCTCCATTGATGCACCATCAATTCGGTTAGCTGCTCGATATAGCCCTCTGGGATCAGCTCCTTGTCTTGCATAACCTTGAACAACGCCCAGGCCCGCTCGCTGGGCGTCGAAGTGGATGCTGGTGATACAGTGGCGCTCATGGTGTAACTCCTCATCGGTTGACACGGTCAAAAAAGTGAAGAACAGCCCCCGGTTTTTTATTGATGTCCGGGAGGTTTGGGGAGGCAGCCTTACAATGTCTTCCAGTCGACAGAGGCCTCGAACGCTGCCGCCGCCTGGTAAATCGTGCCTTCGGCATAGTGCTTGCCAACGAACATCAGCCCCACGGGCAGGCCGTCCACCAGACCACACGGGATCGACATGGCCGGATGGCCGGTAATGTCCTGCGGCGCGGTGTTGCCGATCATTTCCAGCGCACGGGCCACGTACTCGGTGATCGAACAATCGGGTTCGGGGTGGGGCTGGGCAATGATCGGCACGGTCGGCATGACGAGAAGGTCATAGGTTTGCAGTGCCTTGTCGTAACCGGCCCGGGCGAAGCGTGCGATGTTCTGTGCCTTGGCGTAGTAGCGACCGTTGTAGCGTTCCAGGCCGTATTGGCCGACGAACATGCACAGCTTGAGCGACGCGGACAATGCGTCCGCCTGTTCGCGCCAGCCGGCCTGCTTATCCAGCAGGCCGACGTCGTAGAGGCCCTTCCAGTTAAAGCCTGCGCCATTGCCATGCATCATCTGCATGGTCAGGCCTTCGCAGCCGATGGGGTGCCACAATGAACCCGCCAGGTTGTGCTCGGGGACGGAGACCTCTTCGACGCGAGCTCCCAAGGCTTCGAGTCGGGCGATGGCGCCGCGTACCTTGTCGGCAACACGTGGGTCCTGGTTGGCCAGCTGGAAGCCTTCCTGAAGGACGCCGATCCGAAGCCCGCTCACACCTCGTTCCAGATAGTCGCAATAGGCGTCGACTTGAGGGGCAGCCTGACGAGGATCGAGCCCGTCGGCACCGGCCAGGACTTCCAGCATCAGCGCGTTGTCACGCACGTTGCGGGTGATGGGACCGGCATGGTCGATGGTGGCCTCGATCGCCATGATCCCGGTGTAGGGCACCAGACCGTGGGTCGGCTTCATGCCATAGGTGCCGCAGAACGCTGAAGGGATGCGGATCGAGCCGCCTTGATCGCCGCCAACCGCCAGGTCCACCTCGCCGGCGGCCACCAACGCAGCGCTGCCGGAGGAGGATCCGCCGGCAGCGAAACCGTGCCGGTATGGGTTGTGTACGGGCGCCGGATCAGACGTATGGCTGCCACCGGAGAGGCAGTAGTGCTCACAGGTCGCCTTGCCCAGGATGGTCCCCCCGGCGTCTAGTAAACGGGTCACCACGGTTGCGTCAAACGACGGTACAAACCCTTCCAGGATCGAGGCGCCGTTCATCATCGGGACGCCAGCCAGGGAGATGTTGTCCTTGAGCGCAACAGTCTTGCCTGCGAGCTTGCCCTCACGGGCGCCATTCACTTCCGTCCTGTAATACCAGGCGTTGAGCAGGTTTTGCGGGGTCGAAGGGCGGTAGCGGGAACTGCGGTCGTAGCGCACTGGCGGAGTGAAATCCGGCAACTCGTCGACCAGGTCGTATGCATCGAAACTTGGCTGCATGAGTGCCAGGTATTCCACTGCCTGCTCGTGGGTCAGCTGCATGTTCAGCCGGCCAGCGATGTCCTGCAGTTGGTCGAGGGTAGGGCGAACAATGGCCATGGTTTTCCTATTCTTTTGTCTGTGATCGACAACGGGTCGGCCTGTACGGGAGCGTTCGAGGGTGATTCGAAACACACCTCGTGCCGAGTACCTGGAGCGACATCAATCGGGTGGGTAACAGAGATCAAGTTAGGCATCCCTCTCTGCCTTTGCTTGGCTGAGAAGGACAGCCATTTGGTTGAAAAGGACAACCTGCTGCGCATGGCGCGCTCAGAACACTTTCAAGACACGCAGGTTCAGGCGCGCACCTTCCTTCAAGCCTTGTTCGACCTCGATGTCGGTGCCGATCTGGGCCTGAATCTGCAGCGTGGGCTCGATGAAGTGCGTGACGGTGAACCGCCCATAGGAGGTGGAGACCCCGTCGTGCTGATCGACCCCGTTGACGGTGGTCGCCGAGCCCGTGATGTAGCCCCCGCCAACGGCGAAGGTGGTGCTCGGCGTCCAGTTGTAGCGCACGGCGGTCTGGTACTCGTAGCGGGTGTTTTCTTCCAGCTTCGCCCCGGTCGAGCCGAAGTCATTGTTGGCCGACACCCATGAGGCTTCGGCCACCGTGTCCAGTGCCCATTTCGGGGAGAAATGGTGGATGTACGCCGCCTGCAGCGTGGCGCGCCAGCGGTTCTCGCCGAGGTTCAGGGCATCGTTTTTGTCGTAGCTCCCCACCGGAAAGGACAGATAGGGCGCCAAGGCGAAGATGTCCTTGTTCGCAGTGGGCAGCGTCCACTTCAGCGGCGCGGTGATGATCGGGTCGCCGATGCCGCGGGTATCGCCCAAGGCGCCGATATCTCCAGAAGCGTTCAATTGGCCGAAAGGCAACAGAATCTGCGGTTCCCATGAGAGGTTTTCTGACAGGCCGATGGCGTGCACATAACGCAGGATGCCGATGTCCGAACTGAGCCTGGCGTCGTCGGAGACCTTGTGGCCGTTCTGGTACAGATCCGAGCGATCGGCGTGCTGGTAGTAGAGCAGCAAGGCGTTGGCGCCGGCCGGCAATGGTTCGAAATCGCCTGGAGCAACCTCGATGGCCTGGCTTTTGACAAAGGGCAGCATGCCCAGCACGAGTAACGAGCGACTCAACTTCATGATCGATTTCCTGGCAAAAGGGCCCCCAACCCCATGCGCTAGAGATGGGGGGCCAAAAAATGTTTGGGGGTGAGGTCTGTGTCAGAGCGGAATCCGGATCAAGACCGCCCGTGGACGCCGGGTCGCGTCAGACGTCAGGCTTCAGGGATCACCGCGTCACGCAACATGCCGGTTTGCGGGTGGCAGTTGATGTACTCGAACACTTGATCCTTGGCGTCGGATACCGAGACTTCGTGATAGAGCCGTAGCTTCGACAGGCTGGTGGCGACCCGAAAGAAGGTCACGAAGATCCGCAGATGGGTCGGATGGGATTCGGCCCAGCGCTCGAGTTTTTCCAGGGAGCGCCAGTGACCGATGTTGTAGCTCAGGTTCAGAAAATTGCCGTCCAGGTCGATGTAATTCACGAAGCGATTGCTGTAGCAACCCAGGTCCTTGCCACTGTCACGCAGGAAGTCCATGCCCGCCTGCAAAGTCGGCAGAATTTCGTTGAGATAGAGCGATCGTTCTTCTTCGCCAGCATCAGCCCAGTCCTGTCCGGAGCGGATCAGCGCGATATTGTCGTGACCCTGCACGACCACGCGCCCACCTTTGGCCGGGTCGCCCGCGATGACGGTCAGTTCGCCGGAAGGAGCCATCCAGTCGGTCTGGGAAATCGGGAAGCGGTCACGCATCGATCCCCAGTAACCATGTTCTTCGATGTCGTCACTGATGGTGTCCATCACGGCGCCAACGCCGGGCAACTCATCGCGAAAGCCATACAGCGTCTCGAACTGCTCGGCCCGCGGCGCGACAATTTCCCGAAAGTAACCGAGACCGTCGCTCAGGCGCTCCTGCGAGGACCACCATTCGATTACCTCAGGCGTGCGCAGCCAACGGCAATACGCGGCGGGGTCTTTCCAGTAACCGACGATCATCAGGTTGTCGTAACCGCTGTTGTCGGCGTGGTGGGTCAGGTCATGGCTCAGAGGGCCATCGGGCAAACTCAGGCTGGCGGCAATGTGGCGCATGGCGTGCAGGGCTGCTTCACGCTGGTCCTCCCCGCGGTATTGCACACCCCAATACCCCATCACTACTTGTTCCAGTCGCTCATCGGCGCGTCCAACCCACATGGGGAAGGGTGGTTGGTATTCATCGGGGACGCGACGAGACAACGTGCGCGGGCATTTGAGGTGCTTATCGATCGCAGATTCCATGGTGGGCTCCGTTGTTTTTTTTGGTATGCGGTTATCTGTTCAACGTTTCGACTGGCGCGGGTGACTGGTGGTTGGCGCAACCAGCCGACGCCGCAGCGCCAGAGTCCCCAGCTCTAACAGGTAGGTGGCGAACTCTTCAGGCGCCAAGTCGCGCATCTGCAAAAGCCAGGATGAATCGGACTGTCGCTGCTGCTCTGGCAGTTGCATGGGACACCTCATCAGTTGTGGTTGGAGGGGCACGGTGTGGGGTAGAAGTTAGGCGGGGACGACGCAGTACGCTTGGCTCGTAGGGACAACCGTTTGGCTAGAAAGGACAGGCGCTGAAAACAGGATTACGATGAGCTGAATTGGTGCGCGCACTCCGTCAGACGGCGAATGCATGTATCGATAACGGGCAGGAGAAGTGTTGGCGGGACTCGCCCACGCAGCCTCTATCCCGAGCGTGCGAGCGTCTGCCATTTCAGGCGCACATAACGTTGGCAACCCGAAAGGGGAGTGGCCTGCTAATTGCTAAGCAGGGAACCAACGTTACCGTCACTCTTATTGTTTCGTCGCCGCCGTGAGGTGAATGCCATGAGTCACAGCAATCAGTATTCAACCCTCGCCGTTGCAGCTCCGCGTCGCTTTGATTACTGGAAAGAAGTGGTGTGCCGTCACTGCCTGGCGGCAGACAGTAAACCATTGGCGCAGAGCGATTTCGACGGGGCGCTGGAGGTGCACGGCATGGGGCCGCTGGACATCTGTACGCTGTCCTCGCCACTGCATTTTTGGGAGCGTTCACCCCGGCACTTGCGCAGCGGTCCTGATGAGGATCTGTGGCTGGGCTTCACCCGGCGAGGCTTTGGTGAACTGGAGCAGGCAGGGCGCAGGGCAACGCTGGCGGCGGACAATTTGTTTCTTTATGACGCATCCCAAACATTCCGATTCAGCCTGGGTGGTACCGAGAACCACCTGGTCCGCATTCCGCGACAGTTGCTCAGCCAACGGTTGCCAGGCGTAGCAGGTTGCACCGCCGTGGTTTTGGACGATCGCCGTCCAGGGGTGATTCCGTTGCGCGAGATGTTGCATCAAGCGGCGAGCATTCCTGCGAGTTTTCAAGATGAGGGGCTATCCAGCCGCTTTTCCAACACCTTGCTTGACCTACTCGCGATTAGCCTGGAACTCCAGGACTTGAAGACGACCCATGACGAGCTGGATCTTTATGGTCGGATAATGAACTACATCCACCAGAATCTGACCGATCCAGACCTGTCGATCGAGCGCATCGCTCAAGTGCATTATGTGTCCACGCGAACCGTCACGCGCGCTTTCGCCCGTTACCAGAAAACGCCGGTCGCGGAGATCTGGAAAGAACGCCTGCTTGCGAGTCGCGAGGCAATAGAACGCGGCCAGGTACGCAGTATTTCTCAAGCTGCACTGGATTTCGGTTTCTCCGATTTCTCCCATTACAGCCATGCGTTTCGCAAGGCCTTTGGCGTGGCGCCTCATACGCTCCTGCGCCGGAATTGAGAACGGCCACTCACAATCCTCCCGAATCCAGACCTTAGAGCGTTGCCCACGCTGTCCCGCCCGGAATGTTGAGTGTCGGCGCCAGGGCATAAGCGGTCAGCGCCATCGCTACTCGAATGACGGCGCGGAGGCCAGATTCAGATTTCCTTGGTTATTTGGCCTCTTGGCGACAAGTGATGAACATTCAAAAGCGCCTGTTGAAGTTCATCACGCCGATTGTTGTCACACCTTCAGGTCTGTGAGTTGAACACGTGGTCGCTAAAGAAACTTGATCGGATAATTGATGATGAGACGGTTTTCATCGATGTCGTAATTGCTGAAATCCCGGCGTAGTGTTGAATTGCGCCAGCGCACCGACATGTCCTTCAATGGGCCGCTTTGAATGACGTAGGCCAGTTCGGATTCTCGCCCCCATTCCTTTCCATGGTCGGTGGCGTTGGTTTGAATATGGTCACCGCTGAGGTATCGATTCATCATCGTCAGTCCCGGCATACCTAGCGCCGCGAAGTCAAAGTCGTGACGAAGCTGCCAAGAGCGTTCCCGGGCGTTGTCATAGCTTGAAGTAAAGGTATCGTTTGCCAGCGGGTAGCCGGCTGTGCCGTTTACTCGCATCCAGCCCGTCTCTCCATACACCCGCTGTAAGCCCAGGTAAAAAGTATTAGCGCCTGTTTTGGCTGAAAGCATCAGCGAAGCAGTTTTGTTATCCATCTGGCCTGCCTTTGCAGATCCGTCTTCGTCGCCAAGAAAGAGCCCCAGATTTGCTCCTAGTTTCCATGAGCCAACACCTTGGTTATGGATCACATTCAAGTATTGCTGTTGGTAGATGTCATCAAGCTGGGCGTACCAAAGGCCCATCTGTGTGGCCTTGTCATTGAACTGGTACTCGCCCCCGGCGAAGTTGAATCGATCCGAGGTCGCTCCCGGGCGTCCAGCCATGAACATGTCATCCATGCTGGCGTCATTTCGAGGACTGTTGCCACGGAATTGGCCCGTGTAGAGCGTGAGGTTTTCCACTTCCCGTGATGTAACTTGTGCACCGCGAAAGGTCTGCGGTATTGAGCGACCATCATCCGAGCGCAAGATAGGGAGCAGGGGCACCCATTCGCCTATTTTCAGTTCAGTGGCGGAGTACCTGGCTTTCACCGCGACACCCAGGCGACCGAAATCGTCTGCCGGCCTGCCGCTATCGTGCACAGGAAGAAGTTGAGTTCCTGCTGTCCCCCGTCCACCGTCGAGCTTGATTGAATAGAGCCCCAACAGGTCTACCCCAAGGCCCACCGCGCCAGTGGTGTAGCCTGAGCGCACATCTAAAATGAAACTTTGAGTCCATTCTTCGGCCTTTCCCTGAGGATAGGACGGGTCTACAAAGTTTCGGTTTTGATAAAAGTTACGGAGATTGAGAGTGCCCGTTGTGTCGTCTGTCAAGCCTGCCGCCGACACCCCGATTGACGCAGTAGAACTCATAACGCCCACTGCTAATGGCCTCAAGAGGGTGGCAAGTCTCGGTGTCATGTTGCGTGGAAGGATTTTCATTATTGTTATTTCCTTTTTTTTGAGCGCAGTCTTCCCTCGCAGTGAAAGACTGGAAAAAAATACGGTTTTCTGGATATGGCTGGCGAAGAAGGACGTCTGCGCCAGAGTGTTATTGGGTGAAACGCCTAAACGCTTATTCCGTAGAGTTCAGCCAACGCACCCGGTCAGTCATGTGAATAGAGTTTCAATGCCTTGGCGAAGCCTTGGTTTGCTGGAAATCATGCGTGTATCAGGGCGACGAGGGCCGGAATCGTGAGTACGGCGGTGTAATAGCCCATGAACTGGACGCCAATGTTGAATCCTAAAAAGCGTGAGAGAAATCCGCCCAGCAGGCCGATGGTGATGATGACCAGCAAACCCAGGAGGCCGCCTTCCCAGATGCCAATCACCAGGATCAGGCCAACAAAAGTCGAGATCACGGCTTCGTGGCTGATTTTGCGCGACACATAGGATGCTGCTCTGTGCGCGTAATTCATGGTGAACGGGTAAGCAATCAAAATGGCAATGACCACCGCCAACATGCCGTACCCCAGAAACTCCCAAGTGCTGAGCAGTGAGTGCAAGTTGTGCACCTGGCCCGTCGCTGTGTCGACGCTGAAACGCGGGGGCGCATTGAAGAGTGGCGCTGCCGGGCCTGCGGCGACAGGGCTGAGTGGCAGACCAAACGCGATCAGCGGGATCAACGCTTCGGCGAGGTAAGTTGATTCAGTGACCCCGTTTCGAGCGGTTATGACTGTGGTCAAGCGGTGGTAAACGTGCTTGACCCGTGAACCGACGACTTCGCCCATGATGACGGTCATGGCAACCGGGCTGAACACGAAGGTGGCGCTGGAGACTACGGCAGTGACAGCCGTCCATATGCTCTGTTTGCTGTCCAATACCCTGAGCGGATTAGGAAAGAATCCGCCCCAGCTTTTTACGTCGGGAGACAAGGAAAAAGTGCGCACCTCCTGGCGTCGCATTGTTTCTCGCTCGGCCGGTGCGAGCATGGAGAACAGGGCGGCGATCAGCGGACCGATGGCAATGCCGAGGAAGTAACTGACACTGAGCTTGACCCCGTACTGGCCGGTGATGCTTTGCAGGCCCACAATCACCATCACGAAAGGGATCAGCGTCAGCACAGCCGCCATGCGGCCTTTGGAAAACCATGCGATAGCGACCGCTGCAAACAGGAACACCCAAGGTGCAGCACGCTTGATCATGTCACCGAACGGCGCGAGCATCACGGCGAACAGTACGGCCATCGGAACAGCAATCAACGCTGCAATGACCGCACCCGAAATCATCTTGCGCAGTGCAATGTGTGGTACGCCCAGATTGCGCAAGAAATTGGCTTCGCGCATGAGTGGCGTCGCCATGGTGTCGCCCGGAATACCCAGTAGTGCCGTCGGTACCGCATGGGTCATATGTTTGGCTACGGCGCCCGCCAGGAAGAATGTCAGCACACCTGCGGCAGGAACGCCCAGCAGAACGACCAGCAAAGTCAGCGGGGCGAGTGTAGTGGTTTCATCGCTACCCGAGATGAGTCCGATCCCGGCAAAAATCACCGCCCCCAGGATACCCATGCCCAACGCAATCAGGATCTGATCCAGCAATGGTGCGATCATGACCGGCCACCACTGATGCTTACCGCTCTGACATCGGCGGCGGGGGAGGCATCGAAGCTTTTCGCGCAAGTGTCCATACCTTTCTCGTAATCCGCGAACAGATCATAAAGATCCATTTCACGCAGTTCCGCTATCGTGGCTGGCGGCAGGTCAGTCAGACTGCCGAGGGGGCCGTATTCATTCTGCAATTCGATCAGGATTTTCGAGCGCCACGCCGGATCTGCCAGATGCTCTACGACATTACGCTTGGGTTTGAAAAGCGAAGCACTGATGGCTCCTCCTGCCAGGCAGCCAACGATACCCACAAGCATCGCGTACGCACGCGCCATCTGCAGAGAGTCTACCCAGCCGACAAACAGGTACTGCGCCAGGAAAAAAGCGCCGAGGCTGACGATTGCGCCGATGCCAATGGAGTAGATCAAGTGGCGACCGTCTACCGTGTCGCCCCATACTTCAAACAGTTCGGGTTTCATTAGGATTCTCCCACCGCCCCTGCGGGCTTTTATTGTTATGAACGTGAAGAGATGCGGCTTAGTTCGTTTCTACGAGACCACGTTTCGCGAGAAGGGCACGGGATACTCTGGATGCAGTTTCCCGTCCGAGTTCGGCATTGATGAACTCACCGATTTCGATCAATGCATCAAGATCGACGCCATGGTTCATGCCAAGGCCGTTTAGCAGGTAAATCACATCTTCGGTGGCAACATTGCCAGTGGCCCCTGGCGAATACGGGCAGCCACCCAAGCCGGCAACTGAGCTATCGAAAATCCGTACACCCGCTTCCAACGCGGCATGGATATTGGCGATAGCCATGCCGTAGCTGTCATGAAAGTGTCCGGCGAGAACGCTGACGGGAACAACCTGGCTACAGGCGTTGATCAATGTCTTGGTAGCCGCAGGTGTACCCGCGCCAATGGTGTCGCCCAGACTGACCTCATAACATCCCATTGCGAAGAGCGAAGCGCTGACTGCTGCCACTGCCTCTGGTTTGACGTGGCCTGTGAAGGGGCACCCCATGACGCAGGAGACGTAACCTCTGACCCGGACTCCGGCATCGCGCGCGCGCACCATCACTTCCTGATAGCGGCGCAGGCTTTGCGCGATAGAACAGTTGATATTCTTTTGTGAGAACGCTTCGGAGGCAGCGGCAAATATTGCGACCTCTCGGCAACCTGCCTCTATTGCTGCTTCCAGACCTTTCACGTTGGGCACCAACGCTGTCCAGGTTACGCCGGTGCGCGTTGTGAGTGATTTGAGCACTTCGGCAGATCCGGCCATCTGCGGTACCCAGCGTGACGAGACAAATGCTCCGGCTTCCAAGGTTCGCAAGCCCGCATCTGCCAGCATTTCCAGTAACTGCACTCTGATCTGAGGGGGAAGTGTCCGCTTCTCATTCTGCAAGCCGTCTCTTGCACCTACCTCAACCAACCGGACGTAATCGTCGGCCATGATCATTACTGCGCACGCTTTTGCTTGAGTAGTTCAGCCGCTTTGTCTGAACGTACATCTCGAGCCTCGACCATCTGCTTGACCAGCCAGTTGACCTCTGCGCCTTTGGCGCCAGCGGAAAGCGCAATGTTGCGCGCATGCAAAGCCATGTGGCCGCGTTGTATCCCTTCAGTAGACAGTGCACGCAGCGCGCCCAGGTTTTGAGCAAGACCGACTGCCACAGCGATTTCGGCGAGTTCCTGCGCCGTCTTCACCCCCAGGATGCGTAGCGACAGTTGTGCCAATGGGTGAGTCTTGGTGGCGCCGCCGACCAGGCCGACAGGCATGGGCATTTCCAAGGTGCCCACCAGATGACCTTTGCCATCTTTTTCCCACGTGGTCAGCGAACCGTAATGGCCGTTGCGGCAGGCGTAGGCGTGTGCACCGGCTTCCACCGCGCGCCAGTCGTTACCCGTGGCGACGATAAGTGGGTCGATGCCATTCATGATGCCCTTGTTGTGAGTGGCTGCACGATAGGGGTCGACGACAGCAAAGTTGTAAGCATCGAGGATCCCTTCAATGACGTCTTCACCTTTGTAGGCTGCGGTCGTGAGCAACTCAGGGGCAATACGGATCTGGGCCCTGGCAAGACGCAGATCAGCCAGGTTGGACAGAATGCGCAGCCGTACCTTGCCTCCGGTAATTTCTTCCATCAGCGGGGCAACCGCTTCAGCCATAGTGTTCACGGTGTTGGCGCCCATGGCATCCCGCACATCCACGATGAGGTGGGCCACCAGCATTGGTCCGCGAGGGCTCTGGGCAAAGGTGTGCACTTCAATGTCGCGACAGCCTCCGCCCAACTGGTTAAGCAGTTGATCCTTGCGGTTGGCGAGTTCGATGATTTCGTCTTTGCGACGCAAAAGGCTCAGACGTGCATTGAAGGGATCTTCGATCTCGACAATCTGCACCTGGGCTCGCATCAGCGGCAGAGAACTGGATGTCTGGAAACCACCGGCATCGCGCGCCAGTTTGGCCATGAACGAAGCAGCCGCGACCACCGACGGCTCTTCAACCACCAACGGCACTATTACGTCACGACCATTGATTTGGAAGTTGCTGGCGACGGCGTAGGGTAATTCGAACTTGCCGATCACGTTCTCGATCATGCCGTCGGCAATTTCCAAGGGGAGGGCGCCGGCATCGCGTAGCAGGGCAATATCGGCTTCTGGAAGTTCGAGCAGCTCTTGCAAGTGACTCAGGCGTTCGGCGGGCGACATGCTGCGGAACATGGGGAGGCGGGAGTCGATACTCATGTGAAGAGTCCTGGTGCAGTTATTGTTGTTGAATGGCTGTCACCCTATTCGCATGTGTCAGAGTAAAAAAGGTACAGTTTGGACAGACAGTACCTAAGCTGTACCCTCAGTGATTAATTCATTCAGGGGTTCTATGCGATGGCGCGGCTGACACTTGCCCAGCAACTGACGGCATCATTGGTCGAGCAAATCGGTAATGGCACCTACCGGGTCGGTGACCGGTTGCCGTCCCTGCGCGAGTGCATGCGCCTGTTTGGCCATTCGAAAAACACAGTGATCAACGCTTATGAATCGCTGGCCTCCCAAGGACTTGTCGAAGCGCGCCATGGGCAGGGTTTTTTCGTCAGACAAGGAGCGCCGAGCAGCAACGAACCGGAAGAGCCGCTACCTTTCACCCGGGCGATGGACACCATCTGGCTCATGCGACAGCAGTTTGTCCGTGAACCCGGTCACTCGCCACTCGGTGAAGGTTTTCCGCCAGTGGAGTGGCTGATGGATTTGCGTCTGGACAAGTTCACACGGCAGATCATGCGTATGGGTGTAACGACGCTTTTCCGATACGGCAACCGGCTGGGGAATGCCGCTCTTCGTCAACACCTGGTGCAAAAACTGGCAACCTACTCAATTACTGCAAGCCCTCGCCAGATCGTCACCACCCATGGGGCCAATCACGCACTGGACCTGATAATCCGCCGCTTTATTGCTCCGGGGGATTACGTTTTCGTCGAGGATCCAGGCTATTACCCGCTGTTTGGCAAGCTGCAATTACAAGGAGCCCGGATGCTATCCGTACCCAGATTGCCGGATGGGCCGGACATTGAGGTGCTGGAGCAGCATCTGCTTGTGCATAAGCCAAAATTATTTTTCATGCAGTCTGTTGGGCACAACCCGACGGGCTCCGATATTTCACCCGGCAAAGCCCACCGGTTGGTTCAGTTAGCGCAAGAGCACAACTTCATCCTGGTGGACGACGACGCTTTAGCAGATTTCAAACCGGCATCGGCAATCAAGGTATCTGCGCTGGATCAGTTGCGACGCTCACTGTACGTGGGGAGCTTTTCAAAATCGGTTTCTGCGGCATTGAGGGTTGGGTTTATCGCAGGCAGTAAAGACGTCATAGATGAACTGGGTGACCTGAAAATGCTGCTGCATACCAGCACCTCGGAGCTTTGTGAGCGAACCGTTGATGTCATTCTGATGGAGGGGCATTTCCTACGTCATTTGATCCGTCTTCAAGAACGGTTGAAAACTGCTACCACAGTAGGTTTGCAGATGTTGGATGAGATAGGGGCCGAGGTATTTGTTCGTCCAGAGCAAAGTCTTTATCTGTGGGTCAGGTTTCCTCACATTGACGATGCCAGGGAACTGACGCGACAACTGCTTCCAAAGGGTTTCATGATTGCCCCTGGACACATTTTTTCACCGGAGCAATCGCGTATAAATCCATGGACGAGATTGAATGTCGCGTATCTGAATGATCCATTGCTCAAAGCAGTATTGAGCAGCTGAGTCGAATGCCATTGTCGCGCCACCCGCGGCAAAAAATCAGCAGACACGCCGTAGCGTGCCTCAGGATCGACCCAGGCCAAAAATAATTTGACATATGATATTTGTGATCACATATTGGGCCCATAAGAACGCCCAATGTGAGCCATTACTCATGACAGATCGCCCAACCCTCCTGCCCACCATGCGCCAGGTTTCCCGCGATACCCTGCAGGATCAGGTCTACCGTCAGATCCGCGAAGCGCTGATGAGCGGCCGCTTCCAGCCAGGCCAGAAGCTGACCATCCGCGGTCTCGCCGAGGCGTTGGGTTCCAGCCCGATGCCCGTGCGCGAAGCGCTCAATCGACTCAGCGCAGAGAACGCCTTCGAAGTCACCGAGACCTCCCGCCTGCGTGTGCGCATGATGACCCCCGAACGACTGCGCGAAATCCGCGACGCCCGGGTTGCGCTTGAAGGCCTGCTGGCCGAGAAGGCCGTTCTGCTGCTCAACGACGCCGACCTTAAAGACATCAGCCACCTGTGCGACCAGATGCAGCAAGCCGCCGACAGTGTCGATGTGGCCCGCTACTTGTGGACCAACTTTGCCTTCCACCGGCGCATCTATGCGGTGGCCAAAGCCGAGCTGACCATCGCGGCAGTGGAGAATTTCTGGCTGCACATGGGCCCCTGTTTTGCGCTTGTCGCACCGGACAGGGCGCACCTGCAGCGCTCGATGGAAGCGCACAACCGCATCGTCGAGGCCCTGGCCGCGCGCGATGGGGCCGCGGCCCGGGCGGCAGTCACCGACGACATCATGCAGGCGGCCGACTCCCTGGCACGCCTGATCGTCAAGGGCGACCGTTCACGGTCGCCGGTTTCTGGAGTAAAGAAAGCATGAGCGTTCTCAATCGACTGATTCCCTATACCGGCCTGCGGGTGCTGATCTCTGGCGGCGCAGCCGGGATCGGTGAAGTACTGGCAGCGGCTTACATGGAGGCGGGTGCAAAAGTGCATGTGTGTGACGTCAGCGAAGCCGCCATTGCAGCGTTCCGCGACCGTTACCCGGACAGCGTCGCCACCCGTGCCGACGTGGGTGACCCGGCGCAGATCGAAGCGGTGTTCAAGGTTCAGCGCGAACAGTTCGGTGGTCTCGATGTCCTGGTCAATAACGCCGGGATCGCCGGGCCGACCGCCGGGATCGATGCGGTCACCGACGAGGAATGGCAGCGCACCATCGACATCAACCTTACTGCGCAATACCGCTTTGCCCATCACGCGGTGCCACTGCTCAAGGCGTCACCCAACGCGCATCTGATCCACATCGCGTCGGTGGCCGGTCGCTTGGGTTACGCCTGGCGCACACCGTACGCCGCGACCAAGTGGGCCATCATTGGCTTGATGAAATCCCTGGCGTCCGAGTTGGGTGAAAGCGACATCCGCGTCAATGCCTTGCTGCCCGGCATCGTCGAAGGCCCGCGCATGGACGGGGTGATTCGCGCCCGTGCCGAGCAGATGAACGTGCCTGAAGCCGAGATGCGTGAGGAGTACCTGAAGAAGATCTCGCTCAAACGCATGGTCACCGCCGAGGACGTGGCCGCCATGGCGCTGTTCCTGTGTTCCCCCGCCGCACGCAACGTGACCGGCCAGGCTATCAGTGTGGATGGCAACGTCGAGTACCTCTAAGCGTCTCGACTTCAGTTACACCAACGGCCGGACATAATCCGCGTCGAGTGACCCCAACAACTTTCTCGCCAAGAACAAGAACGGAGAACACTCATGTCCAAAAATCGCCCGATCATCATCACCTGCGCCGTCACTGGTGCCATCCATACGCCTTCGATGTCGCCACATTTGCCGATCACGCCGCAGGAAATTGCCGACGCCGCCATCGGTGCCGCCGAGGCCGGCGCATCGATTGTGCACCTGCATGCCCGCGATCCGATCGATGGGCGGCCGAGTCAGGATGTCGACCTGTTCCGTCAGTTCCTGCCGCAAATCAAGGCCAAGAGCGATGTGGTGATCAACATCACCACCGGCGGCGCGCCGACCATGGGCGTGGAAGAACGTCTGCAGCCTGTGGCACAACTCAAGCCGGAACTGGCGTCGCTGAACATGGGATCGATGAACTTCGGGCTGTACGAAATGCTCGATCGTTTCACCGAGTTCAAGCACGACTGGGAGCGGCCATACCTGGCCGAGAGTGACGACCGGATCTTCCGCAATACCTTCCGCGACATCGCCCACATTCTCAACGCCTGTGCCGAGAACCGCACCCGCTTTGAAATCGAATGCTACGACATCGGCCATCTGTACACCGCCGCGCACTTCCTGCAGCGCGGGTTGCTCAAGGCGCCGATTTTCATTCAGTCGGTGTTCGGTCTGCGCGGCGGTATCGGTGGGCATCCCGAGGACCTGGCGCACATGCGCCGTACGGCCGACCGCCTGTTCGGCGACGCTTATCAATGGTCGATTCTCGGCGCCGGTCGTAATCAGATTCCCCTGGGCACCATGGGCCTGGCGATGGGCAGCCATGTACGCGTCGGCCTCGAGGATTCATTGTGGGACGGGCCGGGCAAACTGGCCGCGTCCAATGCCGATCAGGTCAAGCGCATTCGCACGGTGATCGAAGCCCTGGGCGGGCGCGTGGCGACCCCGGATGAGGCGCGGGAAATGCTCGATCTCAAGGGCAAGGACCAGGTCGATTTTTAATAGCGTTGTCATGATGGCGCCGGCCTGGGTGGTCGGCGCCTGGTGTTGACAACGAAACCTGTCCTCTTCATAAAAACAGTCAGCTCAGCTTTTTTTGCTCACGGCGGCCAGCGTTGCCGGGACTTCTCTACAGCTGTAGCTGCAAGAGGTTTGCGCGATGACAATAACAAGAAACATCGAAATACCTGATGCCCCCCGAGACGCGGCGACGCTGAACAAGTTGATGTTCGTCAAGCTGATGCCATTGCTGATTGCGGCCTACGTGCTGAGCTTTCTTGACCGGACCAACATCGCGTTGGCCAAGCATCAACTGGATATCGATCTGGGCATTTCCGCTGCCGCCTATGGGCTGGGCGCCGGGTTGTTCTTTCTCACCTATGCGCTGTCGGAAGTGCCCAGCAACCTGATCATGCACAAGGTTGGCGCGCGCTTCTGGATTGCGCGGATCATGGTCACCTGGGGTCTGATCTCGGCGGCGATGGCGTTTGTCCAGGGCGAAACGTCGTTCTACGTGTTGCGCCTGCTGCTGGGCATTGCCGAAGCGGGTCTGTTTCCTGGCGTCATGCTGTACCTGACGTACTGGTTCGGCCGCGAACAACGGGCCCGGGCCACCGGTTATTTTCTGTTGGGTGTGTGTTTTGCCAACATCATCGGTGGGCCGCTGGGGGCCGCGCTCATGCAACTGGACGGTGTGTGGGGCTGGCGTGGCTGGCAGTGGATGTTCATGCTCGAAGGCCTGCCTGCGGTGTTCTTCGCCATGGTGGTCTGGAAAAAATTGCCGGACCGTCCAAGCAAGGCGCCCTGGCTGAGCGCCGCCGAAGCCGAGCAGATCGAGCGTCGGTTGGCCGCTGAAGCGGAGGAGGGCGCAGGCCCTGGCGGTCACTCGTTCAAGCAATGCCTGACGCCGCAGATTCTGTTGGCGATCCTGGTCTACTTCTGCCACCAGATCACGATCTACACGGTGATCTTTTTCCTGCCCGGCATCATCGGCAAATACGGCGAGCTGAGTACTTTGCAGATCGGCTTGCTGACCTCTCTGCCTTGGCTGGCGGCGGCAGCGGGCGCTATCGCACTGCCCCGATTCGCCACCACGCCGGCGCGTGCCCGGCAAATGCTGGTAGCGGGTTTGCTGACCATGGCCGCAGGCCTGGGAATCGCCTCGCTGGCGGGACCGGTGATCAGTCTGCTGGGCTTCTGCATATCGGCGGTGATGTTCTTCGTCGTGCAGTCGATCATCTTTCTCTACCCCGCTTCGCGACTCAAGGGCGCAGCGCTCGCCGGAGGGTTGGGATTCGTCAACTCGTGCGGCCTGCTGGGCGGTTTCGTCGGCCCCTCCGTGATGGGGTTGATCGAGCAAAGTACCGGCAATGCGATGAACGGCATGAAAATCGTGGCGATTATCCTGGTGCTCGCGGCGATGGCGGCATTGCGTTTGCGTCAGGGCCATGAGCACAAGGTGGATAAACAACGGCTGCAAGGCCGGCGACAGCCTGTATGAGTGCGCGCTGACAACAATGCTGCCGGTCAGGGGTGGGAGTGGTCGTGGTATCTGCGACATTTCCACCCCGGTTTCCCATCGGACTGGGCACTGTTGAATTTGCCTTATGCCCCGGTCCTGCCATTTGAGATTCGACCCAAAATCGTGATTGGTTTGTTTTTTGTTCTTAAAGCACCCTTATTGGTTAATGCCAGTCAGTTAAGCCCTTGTAGGAGCGAGCTTGCTCGCGATGGACATGCGGGCGACGCGTTTATCCAGAAGATACGCGTCATCGTTAACGTCCATCGCGAGCAAGCTCGCTCCTACAATTTCCTTAACTGATCGGCATTACCCTTATTGGTGCTTTTTTCTTGTTTTTTTAAACCCGTTTGGGGTCGGTGAATTATGTTCGGGAATGAGTTCCAACTGCGAACCGTGCCGAGTATCTGGTCAGACGAATCGGCCTTGGTGCAGCTTGGCAGAATGCGGCCCCGAAAAAAAAGAGACCGCAGCACAGACCGCAGGGCTTACTCATTCTGCCTCAGCCAACCCCACCTACTCGCGCGGATCGATCTGATCCAGCACTCGGTTCGCCGTGATTTCTGCCAGCATGATGCTATTGGAAATGCCCAACAAGGCGTGACGCGACCCTCCGTCCAGATGATCCACCAGGTGGTGAACCATCACATCGACCGAGGCCAGCGTTTCAACCAGATAAACCATGAGGGTTTCGGTCGTCGCCTCTGGGTCGACGGTAAACAGGGTGCTGGGTGTACGAGGCGTGGCTTTGATGTCGGCAATCGACGGAACGTGAAAATAAGCAGCCTGCTCGGCAGACTCGTTGGACGTGTTTGCATCGGATTCGTGCAGAGACGCCGAATCGATGTCTGGCGGATTGGGTGAAGGTTTCTTCATATGCTGAGTTTCCTGATTGAGTGCCAACCCTTTAGCGACTAAACAAAAGGGAGGCAGCTGTACGCAGGTTAGTCGACCGGGAAACTCAGAAATCCGGCGCGCCCGAAGGCGCCCTACGTACAGCCACCATCAAGTACAGGCAGTAAAAGACCTGCATGACAGATGCACGCACAACCGAGTTAACGCGGGCGACTAAACCCGATCACTGATGGGCAGTGACGCGAATCAAGTTACCTAGCGGCCACAAGGCGCACAAGCCGGCGGATTCTGGCGTAACCGTAGGCAACGGCGCAAGGTGTTGTAGCTTTCAGGAGGTAAGCAGTAGGGCGCTTAAACGCGCGCGTTGCGCGGATGTTTAATTTGCGCGCGAACATGACGGCACGCCTTATTTTCGCAAGACAGGAGACCAGGCGGTGAGCCAACGGATTCATATCAGCGGAGCTTCAGGGGCAGGCGTGAGCACGTTAGGAGCAGCATTGGCAGAAAGGCTTCACATACCCCATGTTGATGTCGATGATTACTATTGGTACCCGACGGATCCGCCCTTTGAAAAATCACGTCCGCCTGAAGAAAGACTTGTTCTGTTGAAACGAGCGCTAGCCGATCTCCCTTGGGCATTGTCCGGATCATTAGATGACTGGGGGGCGAGGTGATTCAATGCGCTGATCTGGTGGTATTCGTTGACACTCCGACACCGCTCCGTATGGAGCGCTTGAGGTCACGCGAATCACGACGGTATGGCCAGCGCATTTTGCCTGGCGGCGATATGTATGAGAACCACCAGAAATTTCTCACTTGGGCGCAAAGCTATGAGGCGGGCAGTCGAGCGGGCCGTAGCAGACCTAGACATGAGCTGTGGCTCAAGCACTTGACTAAACCAACCCTCAGATTGAGCGGAGAGATCGCGATCGCAGAAATGGTGATGACTGTAGTCGCGGCGATTTCAGATTTGACTCACCTGGAATCAACAAGCGATTGAATCGCTCCAGTCCCGAAAAATCAGTCCCCATTGGTCCGTTTGGGATGGATTAGCTTGTGCTATCTTTTTTTGATAGCATAAGGCGCATGAAGAATAGGCACCGAAAAACTCTGGAAGCTATCTACCGCACGCCAACCAGCGCTGCGGTGGTTTTTTCTGACATAGAGACCTTGGTCATTCATCTGGGCGGCCAGGTGCTGGAACGCGAAGGCTCGCGGGTCAAGCTCGTACTGAGAGACGCGCAATGGCGCTGCCATCGGCCGCACCCAGGTAAAGAAGCCAAGAAGTATCAGGTAGAAGAGGCTCGCGAGTTTCTTCAGCGAGCAGGAGTTGAGCTATGAACAGCATGACCTATAAGGGCTATACGGCCCGAGTCGAGTTTGATGAGCGGGACGACATCTTCGTCGGCCGAGTGTTGGGTGTGCGTGACATCATCAGCTTTCACGCCGACTCAGTGGCTGAGCTGCGCGCCGAGTTTGCTGCCGCTGTTGAGGATTATTTGGCAGACTGTGCGGAGCAAGGGCTCAACCCTGAGAAACCAGCCTCTGGGAAAGTGATGCTGCGCATTCGCCCCGAAGTGCATGCTGCCGCCACCATTGCCGCCCAATCCGCCGGCAAGAGCCTGAACCAGTGGGCTGACGAAGTGTTCGAACGCGCCACGCACGCGTGATGCCGGTGAAAGCTTCTGCCCGCGGACTTGTCTGAAGTTCACTGTCCGGAACCCACGCCGATTCAGTGGCCGAGCTGCACGCCGTGTTTGCTGCCGCTGTTGAGGATTATTTGGCGGACTGTGCTGAGCAAGGGCTCAATTCTGATAAGCCAGCCTCTGGGAGTGATACTGCGCATTCGTCCTACAACCTGATTTCTTCGCCACAATGAAGCCCACCAACGAGCGGGCTTTTTGTCGGGGGCGCCAGGCATGGCGCGATGCGCGCAAGCGCAAGCGCAACCAGCTTGGCTGCGGTGGTCTCGTTTGAAAGGGCTCCCTTTAGCACTCATGTTGCCAGTGCTTAAGGGAGCAGTACTTATGCTCAGGCGGGCGTAGCCTTCAGGCAGTGCGCAGCGCGGCCCTCCCACTTGGCGATAACCAACGGAGCCAAGGCATTCCCGAGTACGTTCAAGGCAGTGGTCGGCATCTCCATCAACCGGTAGACGCCGGCAATGAAAGCAATGCCTTCAAGCGGGAGGCCAGCGCTGGCTAGAGTGGCTGACAAAATCACGAACATGAAGCCCGGTACTCCAGCAGCCCCCTTGGACGTCAGAACCATGGTAACCACCAGCAACGCTTGATCGCCAAAACTCAGATCGATGCCATACAACTGAAAAGCAAAGGTGACGAAAAGCAAAGGTGACGGATTTATTTTTGAAAAGCAAAGGTGACGAAAAGCAAAGGTGACGGATTTATTTTTGCGCTTGGCAGAAATGCGGTCCCGAAAAAAGGGACCGCAGCACAGACCGCAGGGCTTACTCATTCTGCCTCAGCCAACCCCACCTACTCGCGCGGATCGATCTGATCCAGCACTCGGTTCGCCGTGATTTCTGCCAGCATGATGCTATTGGAAATGCCCAACAAGGCGTGACGCGACCCTCCGTCCAGATGATCCACCAGGTGGTGAACCATCACATCGACCGAGGCCAGCGTTTCAACCAGATAAACCATGAGGGTTTCGGTCGTCGCCTCTGGGTCGACGGTAAACAGGGTGCTGGGGGAGCGCGGGGTGGCTTTGATGTCGGCGACTGAGGGGAAGTGGAAGTCGAGGGCCTGTTCGGCGGTCTCGTTGAGTCTGTTTAAATCAGATTCGTACGGGGAGATTGGATCGGTGTCTGGTGGGTTTGGTGAAGGCTTCTTCATGTTCTGAGTTTTCCTAATTGGTTGCCAACCTCATGCTGCTAAACAAAGAGGGAGGCAGCTGCACGCAGGTTAGCAGACCGGGAAACTCAGAAATCCGGCGCGCCCGAGGGCGCCCTACGTACAGCTACCATCAAGTACAGGCGTTGAACTACCTGCATGACAGATGCACGCACAACCGAGCTAACGCGGGCTGCTAAACCCGATCACTGATGAGCAGTGACACGAATCAAGTTACCGGGCGGCCCCAAGGCGCACAAGCCGGCGGATTCTGGCGTAACCGTAGGCAACGGCGCAAGGTGTTGTAGCTTTCAGGAGGTAAGCAGTAGGGCGCTTAAACACGTGCGTTGCGCGGATGTTTAATTTGCGAGCGAACATGACGGCACGCCTTATTTTCACAAGACAGGAGACCTGGCGGTGAGCCAACGGATTTATATCAGCGGAGCTTCAGGGGCAGGCGTGAGCACGTTAGGAGCAGCATTGGCAGAAAGTCTTCATATACCCCATGTTGATGTCGATGATTACTATTGGTACCCGACGGATCCGCCCTTTGAAAAATCACGTCCGCCTGAAGAAAGACTTGTTCTGTTAAAACGAGCGCTAGCCGATCTCCCTTGGGCATTGTCCGGATCATTAGATGACTGGGGGGCCGAGGTGATTCAAGGCGCTGATCTAGTGGTATTCGTTGACACTCCGACACCGCTCCGTATGGAGCGCTTGAGGTCACGCGAATCACGACGGTATGGCCAGCGCATTTTGCCTGGCGGCGATATGTATGAGAACCACCAGAAATTTCTCACTTGGGCGCAAAGCTATGAGGCGGGCAGTCGAGCGGGCCGTAGCAGACCTAGACATGAGCTGTGGCTCAAGCACTTGACTAAACCAACCCTCAGATTGAGCGGAGAGATCGCGATCGCAGAAATGGTGATGACTGTAGTCGCGGCGATTTCAGATTTGACTCACCTGGAATCAACAAGCGATTGAATCGCTCCAGTCCCGAAATAGATCAGCCCCCCTTTTTTGGTCCATTGACAAAGAGGTGCCTGCTGTCTTTGCCAAACGAGTATCGCAGGTAGCCTTTGTCGAAAACCAGGATTCGCTCACATCGCGCGCGCCGATAGGGGGACGTGGTCAGTACATATCCGTACTCCCATTCATTTTTGTGCTGGCAGATTCGTCGGATTTTCTGGCGGAACTGTTGGAGCAGGAGGGGGTAGTTGGGACTGTTCGGATTTGCTAAGCCCAACCTGGAATGCAGCCATCATATTGGCGGTCAGCGCGGTGTTAAACGAAGCGATCCCGAAAACGATGGCCAATACTGTCGATACGGCTGTAATAACCATAGCGGTCTTCATGGAGCCGAGGCTGCTTTGAGTCTCGGAGTGGTTCGCGCCGATCTGCGAAAGCGCTGCATCCAATCGCTTGTCACGTTCAGCTTGAGCAGATAGAAAACCGTCGATTTTCGCGGATACAGACTCGACTCGAGCATCCATCTTGACTTCGATGGTCTCGAGTTTTGCGTTGAATTCTTCGCGAGTGATTTCGTTCATGCGCTCAGTATGGCCTCCACTTTTGCCATTGTCACTTCCGCTTGGCAGACTGCTTCCTCGACCCGATTGCTCTAATTTTCTCAGCAGGGATTCGTCAATGGCTCCCATTTTCCGCTCCCTTTGCGCGCTCAAGGATAGTGGTCAGTCGAATCGATAGTGCCTGCATCGATTTTTTATGCTCTGCAATCAGATCCAGAACTTCGCTGCGCCGATCATCGTCGAGATCCAGGTTCTCAAGATTAAAAACGGCCAAATTGCTGGTGGAAATAGTGATGGACATCATGTCACCGAGGACGTTTTCAAGATCGCTGAACGCGTCTTTGACAGGGTAAGCTGGCTCAAACTCCCCTGCTAACGCTTTACCAAAGTAAGTGGGTTTTTCGGATGGTTCTTCGCTCACGAGCGAAACTCCTTTTTTGGTTAACATGGACTGCTAAACCCGGTCACTGATCAGCAGTGACACGAATCAAGTTACCGAGCGGCCCCAAGGCGCACAAGCCGGCGGATTCTGGCGTAACCGTAGGCAACGGCGCAAGGTGTTGTAGCTTTCAGGAGGTAAGCAGTAGGACGCTTAAACACGCGCCATGCGCGGATGTTTAATTTGCGAGCGAACATGATCGAACGCCTGGTTTCTGCCCTCGCTTGAAAATCTTCAACGAACAGGAGTTGAGCTATGAACAGCATGACTTATAAGGGCTATGCGGCCCGAGTCAAGTTTGATGAACGGGACGACATTTTCGTCGGCCGAGTGTTGGGTGTGCGTGACATCATCAGCTTTCACGCCGATTCAGTGGCCGAGCTGCGCGCCGGGTTTGCTGCCGCTGTTGAGGATTATTTGGCGGACTGTGGCCCGCCGATTTGACTGAAGTTCACTGTCCGGAACACAGCGTTCCGGCAGCTTGTTTTGTTGTTTTTACCCTTCAAAACGTCGGTGGGGTAATCACCCAGATCACCACCGCGTCGACCTCGCCGGGGTTGCCGTAGCGATGGGGTTCCTGGCTGGAAAAACTGAAACTGTCGCCTTCATTGAGCTGGAAATGGCGTTCGCCAACCCACAACTCGAAACTGCCGCTGAGCAGGTAGCCGGCTTCTTCGCCTTCATGGCTATAGCTTTGCTGGCTGTAAGTGCCTGGTGGAAAGCGCGAATGCAGGATCTCCAGCTGGCGGTTGGGCTGCGGGGTCAGCAATTGGTCGACGATGCCGTCTTCGTAATGCACGCTCATCCGGCTGTGCTTGCGGACCACATATCCACTGTCCTCGGGGGCCGTGCTGGCTTCGCTGGCGAAGAACCACTGGATGGTCACGCCCAGGCTGCGGGCGATGTTGAACAGCGCCGGGATCGACGGGTAAGCCAGGTTGCGTTCCAGCTGGCTGATATAGCCCGCTGTCAGCTCGCTCATGTCTGCCAGCGCGGCCAGGGTCATGCCCCGGCGTTTGCGCAGGCCGCGAATCCGCGTGCCGAGGAAGTGCGGCCCTGCGCCAGCGGGCTGACTGGCGGGCGCGCTGGCAGGCGGCAGGTTGCTGCTGTTGCTCATTGCGTGCTCCGAACCGGACTGTGCCCGAGCGGGTTGAAACCCTCGAGCCTGGTGGCTGAAAAGGCCGGGAGTATAGAGCAGCCTCAGAGGTCCCATGCAACCCTCAAGCCGTCATAAATCGCTTCTTCGGCGGTGCGCGGCGCCAGGCAGTCGCCGATCCGCCGGAACTCCACCAGCCCTTGCAGTTCCGCGCCGAGGGTATCCACCGGCTGGTGGCCCTGGCACAGCACCAGCGTGTCGATGTCTTCGAAGATGATCGGCTCGGCGCTGGCGGTGTGTTGCATGTACACCGTGCTGTCGTCGCAGCCGTAAAGGCGGGCGTAAGGTGTAATGGGGATGCCCGATTTGTGCAGTTCGCCAGCCAATTGATCGCGCACGTACAGTGGCAGGTTTTCTCCACAATGGGTGCCGTTGACCGCCAGTTGCACCTGATGGCCGGCACGCACCAGGCGTTCGGCGATGCCGGGACCGATCCAGTCGCACCGCCAGTCGACGACCAGCACCGAGCGTCCAGGCTTGACCTCGTCGCGCAGGACCTGCCAGGCATCCACCACGTGCAGTTCGCCACCCCGTTCGAAGGTTGGCCAATAGGGTTCGGCACCGGTTGCAACAATCACCAGGTCCGGCCGTTCGCGTTCGACCAGCGCCCGGTCGACGCGGGTATTGCGCACCACGCGTACGCCAGCCAGTTGCATTTCCCGCTGCAGGTTGGTGCTGGCGCCGCCGAATTCGCTGCGCCGCGGCAACAGTTGCGCCAGCAGGATTTGCCCGCCGAGCTGTGAACCGGCTTCGTAGAGCGTGACCTCATGCCCGCGCGCGGCGGCGACGGCGGCCGCCTTCATCCCGGCCGGGCCGCCGCCGGCGATCATGATGCGCTTGCGTTTGGTCGTCGCTTGCAGCTTGCCGAAAATCAGTTCCCGACCGGTTTCCGGATGCTGGATGCAGGAGATCGGCAAGCCCTTATGAAAGTGCCCGATGCACGCCTGATTGCAGGCGATACAGGCTCGTACATCCTCGCTGCGCCCGGCATCGGTCTTGTTCGGCATTTGCGGGTCGCAGATCAGTGCGCGGGTCATGCCGCAGACATCGGCCTGACCACGGGCAAGGATCAGCTCGGCTTCTTGCGGTTGATTGATGCGCCCGGTGACGAACAGCGGAATCGACAGACTGGCCTTGAACGTCCCGGCTTCCTTGGCCAGGTAAGCCGCTTCGATGGCCATCGGCGGCACGATATGCACCGCACCGCCCAACGATGCCGAAGTGCCGGCGACGATGTGCACGTAATCCAGCTGCTGCTGCAATGACTTGACCGCCGCCAGCGACTCGTCTTCGGTCAGGCCTTCGGGGTCGCGCTCATCGGCACTGATGCGCAAGCCGATGATGAACTGCTCATCGGTGTTGGCGCGGACCGCCGCAATGACTTCGCGTAAAAACCGCAGGCGCTGTTGCAGGTCGCCGTTGTAGCCGTCGGTGCGCCGGTTGACCCGCGGGTTGATGAACTGCGCGGGCAGGTAACCATGGCTGGCGACCACTTCCACGCCGTCCAGGCCGGCCTGGTACAAACGCCGGGCCGCGGCGCCATAACCGGCGACGATCTCGTCGATCATGGCTTGATCCAGCGCGCGCGGCATGACCCGGAAACGTTCGTTGGGCACCGCCGAAGGCGAGTAGGCGACAGCCAGCAGGCCATCGCTGGATTCCATGATTTCCCGCCCCGGGTGGAAAATCTGCGAGAGCACCACCGTGCCATGGGCATGACAGGTGTCGGCCAGCTGTCGATAACCGTCGATGCAAGCGTCATCGGTGGCCATCAGCACATGGGAGGTGTAGCGCGCACTGTCATGCACCCCGGCAACCTGCAGCACAATCAGCCCGACGCCGCCTTCGGCACGCGCCCGGTGATAGGCGATCAGTTGCTCGTTGACCAGGTTGTCGGTCGGCATCGACGTGTCGTGTCCGCTGGACATGATGCGGTTCTTGAGGCGTTTGCCACGGATCTGCAGCGGCTCGAAGAGGTGCGCGAACGCTGGGGTGGAAGTCGGCATGGTGCGATACTCCAGGCGAGCCGAAGCCGGAAAACAGGGGGTTCGGCGTTTTTATTATTGCGCTATAGAAATTTACCCTCAGTAAAAAATCAACTTGTTTTTTTACTGATGGATAAACAGATTGGGACGTCGAGTCCTTTTCTTCGCGCAGACGATCAGCCCAGAGAGCAGAAACAATGAATGAAATCGCACACCCGGCGGCTGGCGCTGCCGAGCAGGTTTCCAGCGAGCAACTGGTGACGGACCAACTTTCTACAGACCCACTTTTTACAGACCCACTTTTTACAGAACAACGGCTGCGCCGGGAGCTGGCGGCCTGTTATCGATTGATCGCGCACTTTCGCATGAGCGACCTGATTTTCACCCACATCTCGGTGCGTCTGCCGGGGCCTGAGCATCACTTCCTGATCAACCCCTATGGGCTGATGTTCGACGAAATCACCGCCTCCAGCCTGGTCAAGATCGACCTCGATGGCCGTGCGGTGGAGTCGTCGCCGTATCCGGTCAACCCGGCTGGCTTCGTGATTCACAGCGCCATCCACCGTGCCCGCGCAGATGCGCAGTGCGTGTTGCATACCCACACCAGGGCCGGTTGCGCGGTGGCGGCGTTGAAGTGTGGGTTATTGCCGGTGAATCAGATCTCCATGGAGTTCTACGAACGGGTCGCTTACCACGACTATGAGGGCGTGGCGCTGGATCTGGGCGAACAGCAGCGACTGGTTGATGACTTGGGTGACAAGACGGTGTTGATGCTGCGCAACCATGGTTTGTTGACCGTCGGTGCAAGCGTCGGCCAGGCCTTTTTACGCATGTACTACCTGGAAAAAGCCTGCGAGATCCAATTGGCGGCACAGGCCTGCGGCGAACTGGTGCTGCCACCGGCGGCCGTTTGCGAGCACACCGAGCGCCAGTTCAACGAGCCGGGTCGGCCATTGGCGGAGGGCGAGCTGAATGATCCGGGTGCCATGCAGTTGGCATGGGCGGCGTTGTTGCGGTTGGCGGATCGAGTGGCGCCGGGTTATCGGGATTGAGTGCAATGCCCTGAGGCGGGGGGCTTGCTCCAATGCCAGTCAGTTAAGTGAAAGGTGTGCCCCCTGTAGGAGCGAGCTTGCTCGCGATGGACGTTAACGATAACGCGTGTTTTCTGAACAAACGCGCCGCTCTTGAGTCCATCGCGAGCAAGCTCGCTCCTACAGAGATGCTGTACAGTTGTTCAGCTCAGTGGCTGCAAAAGACCGGCCCAACGACTGTCCAAGGAGATTGATCACCATGACCCAGGAAGCCCGCTTTTCCCGAATGGAGCCGGAGTTGCGCAAGGCCAACCTGGTCGAGGCGACGCTGGTGTGCCTCAAGCGCCACGGCTTCCAGGGCGCTTCGATCCGCAAGATCTCGGCTGAAGCGGGGGTGTCGGTCGGGTTGATCAGCCATCACTACTCCGGCAAGGATGAGCTGGTGGCCGAAGCCTATCGGGCGGTCACCGGGCGAGTCATGAGCCTGTTACGCGACGCGATGGAGCAAGCCGCCCCCAATGCCCGCGAGCGCTTGTCAGCGTTTTTTCGCGCGTCGTTCTCCGCCGAACTGCTGGACCCGCAACTGCTGGATGCCTGGTTGGCGTTCTGGGGCGCGGTAAAGACCGCCGAAGCGATCAACCTCGCCCATGAGCATTCCTATGGCGAATACCGCAGCGAATTGCGCAAGGTGCTCAACGATCTGGCCCGGCAAGAGGGCTGGGAGGCTTTCGATGCCGACCTTGCCGCCATCAGCCTGAGCGCGCTGCTCGATGGCTTGTGGCTGGAGTCGGGACTCAACCCCGGCACCTTTTCCCCGAGCCAGGGCGTGCAGATCTGCGAAGCCTGGGTCGACGGTTTGCAGGCCGGCGGTCGCCAGCGTTTTCGTTTGCAGACAGAGGGCTGTTGATCGATCGTTCAGCAATAGCTACTCTCTGCCGCTCAAACGGGACACATTCTAATAAGAAACATGCCCTTCGGGCTTATGCAGGACACCAAGCGATGACTCCTCGGGTACTGATCGTCGACGACGATCCGCTGATTCGCGAACTCCTTCACGCCTATCTTTCGCAAGAAGGCTACGACGTGCACTGCGCCGCGACGGCGGAGCTGGCCGAAACCTTTCTGGCGACCAACACTGTCGACCTGGTGATGCTGGACATCCGCCTTCCGGGCAAGGATGGCCTGACCCTGACCCGCGAGCTGCGCGTACGCTCGGAAGTCGGGATCATCCTGATTACCGGGCGCAATGACGAAATCGACCGCATCGTTGGCCTCGAATGCGGCGCTGACGATTACGTGATCAAGCCCCTCAATCCACGGGAACTGGTGTCGCGGGCGAAGAACCTGGTGCGCCGGGTTCGCCATGCCCAGCTGCAGCAGCCGGCGCCGGCGCTGCGTCAGCTCAAACAGTTCGCGGCCTGGGGATTGGACACCGATCGCCGACGCTTGATCGATGGTGCCGGTGGCGAAACCCTGCTGACCCATGGTGAGTTCCAGTTGCTCAGTGTGTTCCTGCGCAACAGCGGGCATACCTTGAGCCGCGATCAGTTGATGGATCAGATCCGCAACCGTGAATGGGTGCCCAACGACCGCTCCATCGACGTGCTGGTCGGGCGCTTGCGGCGCAAGTTGCATGACGACCCCGCCGAGCCGCAATTGATCATTACCATCCATGGCGCCGGTTATCTGTTCACCGCCAGCGTGGCGGCCTGAACCTTATGTGGCGACTGCTCTGGCTACTTCTGGCACTGACGGGCACATCGGTGGGAGCAGAGAAGATTCGCTACTGCGATTATCCGGTCTACCCGCCGATTTCCTGGAGCGACGGCAAACAGGTGCGCGGCCTGGCGCCCAGTGTGGTGAAGACATTATTTGGCAACCTGGGGTACGAGGTGGAGATCGTCGTGCTGGGCAACTGGAAGCGCTGCCTGCTGGACGCCGCCGAAGGCCGGGTCGACGTGGTCCTGGCCTACAGCACGGCGCAGCGCGAACAGAGCATGCGTTTCTCGACGGTGCCGGTGTTGCGTGAAGAAGTCGCGGTGTTCTTCAACCGCCAACACCCGGTGAAGTTCGAACGGCTTGAAGACCTCGGCAATTACCGCGGCGGCCTGCTGTTTGGTGAAAGCTATGGCCTGGACTTCGATCGCTTCGTCGCCCGGCACGGCAATATCGAATGGGTGTCGGACAGTCGACAGAACTTCGGCAAGCTGATCCGCGGCAGAATCGACTTCATCACCCATGAGCGGCGCACCGGGCAGCTGTTCGTGGAAAACCTGCCGGGTGCCGCAGACATCCAGGCGTTGCCCCATTCATTGAGCGTCGACTATTTGCGGGTCGCCGTGTCGCGCCGCTCCACGCTGGCCGAGCGCATGCCGGCGATTGACGCCGAGCTGCAGCGGATGGTTGCCGCGGGCGAGATCGAGCGCTGGTTGAACGAAAGTGAAGCCACCTATCGCGACATGATCAAACTGCCGGCGGACGCGCCATGAGCCGCGCCAGTCCCGGCGGCCTGTTGCGCCGCCTGCTGCTGTTCATCCTGCTGTTCAGCCTGTGCTTCACCATTCTCGCCAGCACCGTGCAGCTGTATTTCGAGTACCGCCGTGAAATGCGCGATATCGATTCGCGCATGGAGCTGATCCGTGCCGGCTACCTGGCCAGCCTGGAACGCAGTCTCTGGGATCTCAACCAGGAGCAGTTGAATGTGCAACTGCGCGGCCTGGTGGATTTTTCCGATGTGGCCCGGGTGCATTTGCGCAGCCCGGATTTCGACCTGCTGCAAGGCAGCGCCGCGCCGGCCGGCCCCTTGCGCATCGAGCGTTTCCAGCTCAATTATCAGCCGCCGTCCGGCCCGTCGCGGCATCTGGGCGAGCTGGAAGTCAGCATCGACCTGGACGCGGTGTATCGCCGGCTGTACGCCACCGGCCTGACCAGCCTGTTATGGATGAGCGTGTTCCTCTGCGGCCTGGCGGTGGCGCTGTCGGGGTTGTTCTACCGGCTGGTGACCCGGCATTTGCAGGTCATGGCCGATTTTGCCCGGCGCATTGCCGACGGTGACTGGCATGAACCTTTGCGCCTGGACAAAAGCAGCACCGGCAGCGACGACGAAATCGATACCGTGGCTCACGCCCTGGATGACATGCGCCGGGCGATTCTCAGCGATATCCACCGCCGCGAAATCGACCGCCTGGCGCTGCAGGACAAGCGCGACGAACTGCAGAAAATGGTCGAGCGGCGCACGGCCAGTCTGCTGCGCGCCAAGGATGAGGCCGAAGCGGCCAACCTCGCCAAGTCGCGCTTCCTCGCCACCATGAGCCATGAACTGCGCACGCCACTCAATGGCATTCTCGGCATGGCCCAATTGCTGCGCGGCGCCAGTCTCGACGAGCGCGATGGCAAACGCCTGGAAGCGCTGTACAAGGCCGGCGAAGGTCTGCTGACGATTCTCAACGAAGTGCTGTATTTCGCCCGGCTGGAGGAGGGCGAAAGCCATCCGGAGCAGGTCGACTTCTCGCTCAGGCAACTGCTCGATGAGGTACTGACGTTGCTGGAACCGCGAGGGCTGAGCAATGGCACGCAACTGCAGTGTCGGGTTGATCCGCAGGTGGACGATCGTTGCCGTGGCGCCGAGCAGTTTTTACGTCAGGTGTTGAGCAACCTGTTGGCCAACGCCATCAAGTTCACCGAGGCCGGACACATTAGCGTCGACGTCGCGTTACTGGCGGCGGGCGACCCGTCCACAGGGCAACGCCTGCGGTTCAGCGTGACCGACAATGGTATCGGCATCGCGGCGTCGGTGCAGGAAAAGATCTTCGAGCGCTTCACCCAGGCCAGCGAAGACGTGGCCCTGCGTTATGGCGGTACCGGGCTGGGATTGGCCATCAGTAAACACCTGGTGCAGTTGCTCGGCGGGCGCATCGATGTCGACAGCCAGGAAGGGCAGGGCAGTTGCTTCTGGTTCGAGCTGTCCCTGCAACCGGCCCTGGCCGCGGCCCCTGTCACGCGTACCTCTTCACCGGTTCAGGCACTGAGCATTCTGGTGGTCGAAGATGTGGCGCTGAACCGCGAGGTGGTCAGCGGCCTGCTGGAACGCGACGGGCATTGGGTCAGCCTCGCGGAAGATGCCGAGCAGGCCCTGGAACGCTGTCGCCGGCAGGCCTTCGAGTTGATTCTGCTCGATGTGCATCTGCCGGGCATGAGTGGCGTCGAACTGTGCAGGCTGATCCGCAGCACACCGGGGCCCAATCAACACAGCCGGATCTTCGCCCTGACCGCCAGCGTGCAGCCGGCGCTGGTTCGCGGTTACCTGGATGCCGGCATGCAGGGCATTCTCGCCAAGCCGCTGAAGCTCGACAACCTGCGCCAGGCACTGGCCGGTGAACTGCCGATGCCCGAGCCGGCACCGGACACTCATCCGATGGACTGGCAACTGATGGACTGGCAGTTGCTGCACACCCATCGCAGCTTGCTCGGCGAGCAGAAACTGCAGGGCTTGCTGGGGGTGCTGCGCGACTCGATCGCCCAGCATCGCGTGGCGCTTATGGAGGCCATTGAAGCCGGTGACTGTACCGAGGTTGCGCATCTGGCCCACCGGTTGGCCGGGAGCAGTGACTCGCTGGGCTTTCGCGCCTTGGCCGAGGTCTTGCGAGCCCTGGAAGAGGCGGCATTGAGCAACGACACGGCGGCGGTGCACGCGTTGGTGCCGAAGTTTCAGGGGGTGTTGCAGGCTTCGCAAGGGGTGCTGGCGGACGAGTTGAACGCCTGACGTACAAAATCGTTACGACTTTTTACAACTTTGATCTTCAGGTTCAACGCGAACTTACATGGCCTTCCAATAATCGGCTCAACCGCGCCAGACGCGGTCTTCGAAGCTTATTGGAGATAATAATAATGAACTGCCGTAAAGCTGATCTTCCCCCGCGCAATGACCTCCTGTCATCCGCCGCGCACCTCGCCCAGTCTTGAGAGGTGAGGTCATGAGCGAATCTATCGAACGTAAAGGCATCCAACTGACCCGAGCCTTGAAAAGCCGGCACATTTTCATGCTGTCCCTGGGCGGGGTGATTGGCACCGGGCTGTTCATGGGCTCGGGCGTCACCATCAACCAGGGCGGTCCGATGGGGGCGGTCCTGGCTTACCTGGTGGCCGGCTTCCTGATGTACCTGGTGATGGTCTGCCTCGGCGAGCTGTCGGTGCAGATGCCGGTGTCCGGCTCGTTCCAGACCCATGCCACGAAGTACATCGGGCCCGCCACCGGTTTCATGATCGGCTGGGTGTACTGGATGAGCTGGGCGACCACGGTCGGCCTGGAATTCACCGCGGCGGGCATGTTGATGGTGCGCTGGTTCCCGGACATTCCTATCTGGTATTGGTCGGCGCTGTTTGTGGTGGTGCTGTTCGGTCTGAACGCCTTGGCCACTCGCGCCTTCGGTGAAGCGGAATACTGGTTCTCCGGGATCAAGGTGGCGGCGATCCTCGGTTTTATCGTCGTGGGGGTACTGGTGATTTTCGGCGCGATACCGCTGACCAGCGGCGCCCCGGCGCCGATGATGACCAACCTGATCGGCGACTCGCTGTTTCCCAACGGTCTGTCGGCGGTGTTCGCGGTGATGATGACCGTGGTCTATGCCTTTCAGGGCTGTGAAATCATGGGCGTTGCGGCCGGCGAAACCGACCAGCCGGAGAAGAGCATCCCCAAGGCGGTGCGCAACGTGGTGTTCCGGGTGCTGATCTTCTATGTGCTGGCCATCGTGGTGCTGTCGGCTATCGTCCCATGGCAGCAGGCCGGCTTGATGGAAAGTCCGTTCGTGCAGGTGTTCGACATGGTCGGCATCCCGTACGCCGCCGACTTGATGAACTTCGTGATCCTCACCGCGATTCTCTCGGTGGGCAACTCCGGCCTGTATGCCTCGACGCGGATCCTCTGGGCCATGTCGAAAACCGGCATGGCACCCAAAAGCCTCTCGCCCTTGAGTTCCCGCGGCGTGCCGTTGCGGGCGCTGAGCATCACCTTGTGCTTTGCCCTGGTGTCGCTGCTGACCAGCTTCGTGGCCGCCGACACCCTGTTCATGGTGCTGATGGCCGTCAGCGGCATGGCCGGTACCGTGACCTGGATCGTGATCGCGCTGGCGCAGTATAAATTCCGTCGCGCCTTCATCAGGGAAGGCGGCCAGCTCAGCGATCTGAAATACCGCGCACCCTGGTTCCCGTTCCTGCCGCTGCTGTGCATCGCCTTGTGCTGTTCGCTGTTCGTATTCCTGGCGCTGGACGAGACGCAGCGTCCGTCGCTGTATTGGGGGTTTGGTTTTATCGCCATTTGCTACGGCGCGTACTTCCTGACGAACCGTAAGCGCCAGGCGGATATGGCGCAGACGCTGCCAACGGTTTAAGCCGGCAAAACACTGTAGGAGCAGCCGGTCGCCCCCCTGTAGGAGCTGGCTTGCCAGCGAAGGCGGCGTGTCAGTCGACACATGTATTGGCTGATAGACCGCCTTCGCTGGCAAGCCAGCTCCTACACGGGATCTCTTCGACCTCAAGCCCCCGTACATAGCCCCCGTAGCCAGTTGTTCAAAGATGTAACAACTCTTTCGGCAAACATTCGAAATCTATAATTATTTCGTTTAAAAACAATAGGTTAGATAGTTTTTATGGCTGTTACAGGCTGCTTGGCCCCAGGATTGCCGTCTTACTGAACACTCGTTTAGTATGGTCGCCATGTCGCTCCCCCCTCATGCCAAACACAACAATTCGAGGACTCGTATGACTACTCAATCTTCTCTGCTCAGTCAGGTCGAAGCGGGTGTTGCCTGGATCACGCTCAACCGTGCCGCGCAACGCAACGCGCTGGACATTCCGACGCTCAAAAGCCTTCACGCCTTGCTCGACCAATACAACGTCGATCCGGCGGTGCGAGTGATCGTGCTGACCGGGACCGGTCGCAGTTTCTGTGCCGGTGCCGACCTCGCCGAATGGGCCAAAGCCGAGGCCCGCGGTGCGCTGGAAAGCTACGGCTGGACAGAAACCGCCCACGCCATGATGAGCCGCCTGTACAGCCTCGATAAGCCGACCATTGCCGCGATCAACGGCACCGCCGTCGGCGCCGGGATGGATTTGACCCTGTGCTGCGACTTGCGGGTTGCCGCGCAGTCCGCCCGGTTCAAGGCCGGTTACACCAGCATGGCCTACTCGCCGGACGCCGGTGCCAGCTGGCATCTGCCACGTCTGATCGGCACCGAGCAGGCCAAGCGCCTGCTGTTCCTCGATGAACTCTGGAGTGCCGATCGCGCCCTGGCGACCGGCCTGGTCAGCGAAGTCTGCGCCGATGAGCAACTGCCGGGCGTGGTGGGCGAACTGGCCGCGCGCCTGGCCAGCGGCCCGACCTTCGCCTTTGCCCAGACCAAGCAACTGATGCGTGAAGGCGCCCAGCGCAGCCTGCCGGAACAACTGAGCGCGGAACTCGCCGCCGGTTTGCTCTGTGGTCGCAGTCAAGATGGCGCCGAGGCCCTGCGCGCGGCGATGGAAAAACGTGCGCCTGCCTTTGTAGGTAAATAGGTTGGCCAATAAATACGCCAGCGCAGCCCTCGAATAAAACGATTATCGAAGAACAGGTAGCGTTATGAATTTCCAGCTGACACAAGAACAAGACATGTTGGTGGACGCGGTACGCAGTTTTGTCGCCAAGGAACTGCTGCCCCATGAAGAAGCGGTGGATCGCGCCGATGAAGTGTCCCCGGAACTCGCCGCACAGATTCGCGGCAAGGCGCTGGCGGCAGGTTTCTATGCCTTCAACATGCCTGAAGAAGTAGGCGGAGGCGGGCTCGACTACCTGTCCCAGGCATTGATCGAACGCGAACTGTCCAAGGTGTCGTGGGCCCTGCATGTGTTCGTCGCACGCCCCTCGAAAATCCTCATGGCCTGCACCGGCCAGCAGATTCAGGACTATCTGCTGCCGTGCATCCAGGGCGAAAAGATCGACTGCTTCGCCCTCACCGAACCGGGCGCCGGTTCCGATGCCAATGCGATCAAGACCCGTGCCGTACGCGACGGTGACGACTTTGTGTTGAACGGCAGCAAGCACTTCATCAGCCATGCCGGGCACGCCGATTTCGCGATTGTCTTCGCCGTGACCGACACCTACGAACACAACGGTCGCCAGCGCAACGCCGTCACCTCGTTCCTGGTCGACCGGGGCACGCCAGGCATGACGATCCGCCGCGGGCCCAAGTGCGTCAGCAACCGCGGTTATCACACCTACGAAATGTTCTTCGACGATTGCCGCGTCCCGGCTGCCAAAGTGCTCGGCGAAGTCGGCAAGGGCTGGGAAGTGGCCAACGCCTGGCTGACCGCCGGGCGGGTGATGGTCGCCGCCAACTGCGTCGGCCAGGCCCAGCGGGCGCTGGACGTTTCACTGCAATGGGCGGCGGATCGCAAGCAGTTCGGCCAACCCATCGGCACCTATCAAGGGGTGTCGTTCAAGCTGGCCGACATGGCCACGCAAATCCGCGCGGCGGAACTCTTGACCCTGCACACCGCCTGGAAAATGGATCAGGGCAGCATGACCGACGGCGAAGCCGGGATGGCCAAGTTGTTCGCCAGTGAAGTGCTCGGTCGCGTGGCCGACGAAGCGGTGCAGATTTTCGGCGGCATGGGCTTGATGGACGAAGGTCCGGTCGAGCGCATCTGGCGCAACGCCCGGATCGAGCGCATCTGGGAAGGCACCTCGGAGATCCAGCGTCACATTATTTCCCGCGAATTGCTGCGGCCGCTGCTGCGCTGATCAGGTCGGAGAACGGACATGTCCCAACAGATTCGCGACAACCTCAAACGCCTGCTCGCGCCGCGCCACCTGGCATTCATTGGCGGCCGGAGCATGGCCCGTGCGCTCAAGCGCTGTGCCGAGGGCGGTTATCAAGGCCAGATGTGGCTGGTCAACCCGCAGCACGACAGCCTCGAAGGCGTGCCCTGTGTGCGTAGCGTGGCAGCACTGCCCTGTGGCCCGGACGCGGTGTTCATCGCCACCAACCGCGAACTGACCTTGACCTGTGTCGCCGAACTGGCGGCCAGGGACGCGGGCGGGGCGATTTGCTACGCCTCGGGTTTCGCCGAGACCGGCGCGCAAGGCCAGGCCCTGCAAGACCAGTTGCTCAAGGCGGCCGGCGACATGGCCTTGCTCGGCCCCAACTGCTACGGCTTGCTCGATTACCTGCACAGCTCGGCCTTGTGGCCGGTCGCCCATGGCGGCAAGACCGTGGAGAAGGGCGTTGCGGTGCTGACCCAGAGCGGCAACTTTGCCTACAACCTGTCCATGAGTGACCGCTCGTTGCCAGTGGCCTATATGGCTTCGGTCGGCAACCAGGCGCAACTGGGCATCGCCGAGCTGATGGATGTGCTGCTCGACGAGCCGCGCGTCACCGCGATCGGCCTGCATCTGGAAGGCCTGAAAAATGTTCCAGGCTTTGCTCGTGCGGCACACAAGGCGCTGGAAAAAGGTATTCCGATCATCGCGCTGAAAACCGGGGTGTCGCAGATCGGCGCCGAACTGGCCCTCAGCCACACCAGCTCGCTGGCCGGTTCCGATGTGTTGTACGACAGCCTGTTCGAGCGCCTCGGGGTGATTCGCGTCAGTGGTCCGGTGAGTTTCGTCGAAACCCTGAAAGCCGCTGCCTGCGGCAATCTGCCGGCAGGCAACAGCCTGATCGCCCTGGCCTGTTCCGGTGGCGACGCCGGGTTGATCGCCGACTATGCCGAACGCAATGACTTGAGCCTGCCCAAGCTCGACGAAAGCCAGCGGGTCGAACTCGATCAGGTACTGCCCAGCTACGCTAACCTGGTCAACCCGCTGGATTTCACCACGGCGATCTGGGGTGACCGCGAAGCGCTGGACAAGATGCTCGACAGCGCCCTGCGCACCGCAGCCGACGCCGCCATCCTGGTGCTCGATTACCCCTCGGAGGCCACCGGCGAGCGCAAGGAATGTGACCTGCTGCTGGAGCTGTATTGCGATGCGTTGAGCCGTCACGGCAAGACCGGCTTTGTCACCTCGGCCTTCCCCGAACTGCTGCCGGCCAGTGCTCGCGAGCGACTGCATGCGCGCGGTGTTGCGGCATTGCAGGGCGTCGAGGATGGCTTGGCGGCGTGGGGGCGGATCGCCGGTTATCAGCGCAAGCGCCTGGCGCTGCTTGCACTCGGTGAGTCGGCGCTGGTGCCGCTGTGCCCGCCAGCGCTGGAAGGCGAGGGGCAACTGCTGGATGAATGGCAATCCAAGCAGGCCTTGCGCGCCTTTGGCCTGCCGATACCGCAAGGCGTGTTGAGCACGCCGGGCGAGGCGTTGCACGCGGCGAATTCGCTGGGTTATCCATTGGTACTCAAGGCGGTCAGCGCCGAGCTGCCGCACAAGACCGAAGCCGGTGCCGTGGCACTGAACCTGCGCGATCCGCAGGCCTTGAGCGACGCCCTGGAACAGATGCGCACACGGATCGCCGACTACGCACCGGGGGTGGCCTTCGATCAGGTGTTGCTAGAGCGCATGGCAACCCCGCCCTTGGCCGAGCTGATCGTGGGGATAAAGCGCGAAACCGGCTTCGGCCTGGCGCTGGTCATCGGCGCCGGGGGGATTCTGGTGGAGCTGCTCAAGGACAGCCGCAGCCTGCTGTTGCCCACCACTGACGGGGCCATTCGCAACGCGTTGTCGAGTCTGCGCAGCGCTGCCTTGCTGCAAGGGTTTCGCGGTCGCGAAGCCGCGGATCTGGAGGCGCTGGTGGCGGCGATCCGCGCTGTGGCGGACTACGCCTGTGAGAACGCCGGGCAGTTGCTCGAACTCGATGTGAACCCATTGTTGGTCGGTGCCCAAGGCACCACTGCGGTCGATGCGTTGATACGCCTCGGCCAAGCTTGAGGATCTGAGCATGCAAAGCAAAACCTTGACCGGCGGCCAGACCCTGGTGCGCCTGTTGGCCAATTACGACGTCGACACCGTGTTCGGCATTCCTGGCGTGCATACCCTGGAGCTGTATCGCGGCTTGCCCGGCAGTGGCATTCGCCATGTGCTGACCCGGCACGAGCAAGGGGCCGGTTTCATGGCCGACGGCTATGCGCGGGTCAGCGGCAAGCCGGGGGTGTGCTTCATCATCACCGGCCCCGGCGTGACCAATGCCGCGACCGCGATCGGCCAGGCGTACGCCGACTCGATCCCGATGCTGGTGATTTCCAGCGTCAACCATACAGCCAGTCTGGGCAAAGGCTGGGGCTGCCTGCACGAAACCCAGGATCAGCGCGCCATGACCGCGCCGATCACCGCGTTTTCGGCGGTGGCCTTGAGTGCCGAGGACTTGCCCGAGCTGATCGCCCGCGCTTACGCGGTATTCGACAGCGAACGGCCGCGTCCGGTGCATATTTCGGTGCCGCTGGATGTGCTGGCCGCGCCCGTCACGCGTGACTGGAGCAATGAGGTGGTGCGCCGTCCGGGACGCGGCCTGCCGGCGGCCGAGGCGCTGGATCAGGCGGTGGCAAAACTGCAGGCGGCACGCCGGCCGATGATCATCGCCGGCGGCGGCGCACTGAATGCCGCTCAGGCGCTCGAGGCCTTGAGCACGCGGCTGGCGGCGCCGTTTTTCAGCAGCGTCGCCGGCAAGGGCTTGTTGCCGCCGGATGCACCGCTGAATGCCGGGTCGACCCTGTGTGTGGAACCGGGTTGGGCGCTGATCGCCGAAGCCGACGTGGTGCTCGCGGTGGGCACCGAGATGGCCGACACCGATTACTGGCGTGAACGTCTACCGCTGAATGCCGAGCTGCTGCGGGTGGATATCGACTCGCGCAAGTTCAACGACTTCTATCCGTGCACGGTGGCCTTGCAGGGCGATGCGCGGCAAACCGTCGAGGCCTTGCTGGAGCGTCTGCCCGAATCCGCACGGGATGCGAGCGCTGCCATCCGAGCCGTCGAGACCTTGCGCAAAGCGGTCAAGGCCGGGCACGGCACCTTGCAGTCGATCCATCAGGCGATCCTCGACCGGGTTTCGGCCGAACTGCCGGACAACGCCTTTATCAGCAGCGACATGACTCAACTGGCCTACACCGGCAACTACGCCTTCAGCAGCAAGGCGCCGCGCAGTTGGCTGCACCCGACCGGCTACGGCACCTTGGGTTATGGCTTGCCAGCGGGTATCGGCGCCAAGTTCGGCGCGCCGGCCCGGCCCGGATTGGTGCTGGTCGGCGACGGCGGTTTTCTCTATACCGCGCAAGAACTGGCGACCGCCGTGGAAGAGCTGGACAGCCCGCTGGTGGTGCTGTTGTGGAACAACGAAGCCTTGGGCCAGATCCGCGACGACATGCTCGGCCTCGACATCGAACCGATTGGCGTGCTGCCGCGCAACCCGGATTTTGCCGCATTGGGCCGCGCCTTCGGTTGCACCGTGACGCAACCCCGCAGCCTCAACGAACTGCAAACCGACCTGCGTGCCGGCTTCAAGCGAAACGGCGTGACCCTGATCGAACTCAAGCACGCCTGTGCACTGGTCGGTTAAACCATCAACAAGGAACAACCCCTATGCGTTTTTCCGATCTGACCCAACGTGTCGCCGGTGACGGTGCCGCCGCCTGGGAGATTCATTACCGCGCCCTGGCGCTTCGGGAGCAGGGCAGGGACATTCTGTTGCTGTCGGTGGGCGACCCGGATTTCGATACCCCGGTGCCGATCGTGCAGGCGGCCATCGATAGCCTGCAGGCGGGCAATACCCACTACGCCGAAGTGCGCGGCAAGCGTGCCCTGCGCGAGAGCATCGCCAAACGCCATCGGCAACGCAGCGGCCAACCGGTCGATGCCGACCAGGTGGTGGTGCTGGCCGGCGCGCAATGTGCGCTGTTCAGCGTCGCCCAGTGCGTGCTCAATCCCGGTGATGAAGTGATAGTCGCCGAGCCGATGTACGTCACCTATGAAGCCGTGTTCGGTGCCTGCGGCGCGGTGGTGATTCCGGTGCCGGTGCGCTCCGAGAACGGCTTCCGGGTGTTGCCTGAGGACGTTGCCGCACGCATTACCCCGCGTACTCGCGCGTTGGCGCTCAACAGCCCGCACAACCCGTCCGGCGCCAGCCTGCCGCGCACCACCTGGCAGGCGCTGGCCGAGCTGTGCATCGCCCATGACCTGTGGCTGATTTCCGACGAGGTCTACAGCGAACTGTTGTTCGAAGGCGAGCACGTCAGCCCGGCCAGTCTGCCCGGCATGGCCGAGCGCACCGCGACCCTCAACAGCCTGTCGAAATCCCACGCCATGACCGGCTGGCGCGTCGGCTGGGTGGTCGCGCCACCGTCACTCGCCGGGCATCTGGAAAACCTCGCGCTGTGCATGCTCTACGGCTCCCCGGATTTTATTCAGGACGCCGCGGTCGTCGCGCTGGAGACCCAACTGCCGGAACTCGAGGCCATGCGCCAGGCCTATCGCCAGCGCCGGGACCTGGTCTGCGAATGCCTGGCCGACTGCCCAGGCGTGCGCGCCCTGAAGCCCGATGGCGGGATGTTCGTGATGGTCGACATCCGCGAAACCGGGCTCAGTGCCCAGGCCTTCGCCGACCGCCTGCTGGATCGACACGGCGTCTCGGTGCTGGCCGGTGAAGCGTTCGGCCCGAGTGCCGCCGGGCATATTCGCCTCGGGCTGGTAGTGGGCACCGAACACCTGCGCGACGCCTGCCAGCGGATTGTCCGCTGCGCCAATGAATTGATGGAGGGACGGGGCGATGCGTAATTACAGCAGGCTGTTTGTGGATGGCGCCTGGCAGCGACCTTCCGGCCAGGGCCTGGCCGAGGTGATCAACCCGGCCACTGAACAGGTCGCAGGCTCAGTGCCGCTGGGCGACGAGCGTGACGTTGATCGCGCCGTGGCCGCGGCCCGACGGGCCTTTGGGTCATGGTCGCGAACCTCGTCCAGCGTCCGCGCGGCTTACATCCGAGCACTGGTCGAGCAGCTGCGGGCGCGGGCGGACGAAATGGCCCAGGTGATCACCGCCGAACTCGGCATGCCGGTGCAGTGGTGTCGCTCGGTGCAGGTCGAGGGGCCGATCGCCGGGCTGGAACACTACGTCGAAATTGCCGGGTTGATGGATGAGGTGCGCGAGGTCGGCAACTCCCTGGTGATTCGCGAGCCGGTGGGTGTCTGTGCCTTCATCAATCCGTGGAATTACCCGCTGCACCAGTTGATCGGCAAACTCGCGCCGGCATTGGCGGCTGGCTGCACGGTGGTGGTCAAGCCGAGCCAGGAAACCCCGCTGCATGCCTTCCTGCTGGCGGAAATGATCGAGGCCATCGGTCTGCCGGCCGGGGTGTTCAACCTGGTCAGCGGGCCCGGTTCCAAGGTCGGTGAAGCCTTGGCCCGACACCCGGATGTCGACATGATCTCGTTCACCGGCTCCACCGGCGCCGGCGTCCGCGTGGCCCAGGCGGCAGCGCCTTCGGTCAAGCGGGTTTGCCTGGAACTGGGCGGCAAGTCGCCGTTGCTGATCGGCGAGGATGCCGATCTGGCGGCGGCGGTGCGCTACGGCGTGCAGGATGTGATGATCAACTCCGGACAGACCTGCACCGCCTTGACCCGCATGCTGCTGCCCGCCAGCCGTTATGCCGAGGCGCTGGAGCTGGCCCTGGCAGAGACGCAAAGCCTGCGCATGGGCGATCCGCTCGACCCGCAGAGTTTCCTTGGCCCGATGTGCTCGGCCGCGCAACGGCGGACCGTGTGCGACTACATTCAAGTCGGTCGGCAGGAGGGCGCGCGGTTGCTGTGTGGCGGTGAAACTGCCGACGAGTTCGAGCGCGGGTTCTACCTCAAGCCAACGCTGTTTGCCGACGTCGACAATCGGATGCGCATCGCCCAGGAAGAAATCTTCGGCCCGGTGCTGTGCCTGATTCCCTATGCGGATGAAGCCCAGGCCATCCACATCGCCAACGACTCGCCGTTCGGCCTGTCCAGCGGCGTGTGGGCCGGTAGCGCCGAGCGTGGACTCGGGCTGGCGCGGCAGCTGCGCGCCGGGCAGTGCTTTATCAACGGTGCGGCGTTCAACTATCGGGCGCCGTTTGGCGGCTACAAACAGTCAGGCAATGGTCGCGAGTGGGGTGAAGAAGGGCTGGCCGAGTTTGTCGAAGTGAAAGCGATGCAGCTGTGATATCGCCATGAGCGCGCGCGGGCCGCAGGCGCCGCGCTGCGCGTAAACCGCGCACACTCCTGCGCGCCTGCACAAGCCAAATCAGGCGCTATCGCGATTTTCCAACGGGGTATCGAAGGCCACGAACAATTGGTCGGCGGTGATGTTTCCAAGATCCAGGCGCATGTTGTTTTCCAGCATGGCGAACAGCCGGGTGAACACGTCGAAGACCTTGCAATGGTCTTCCATGCCGGAGAACGGGTTGTCGATTTTCTCGGCGATCAGCGAGCTTTCCTGCACCGCGTCATAGACCTCGCGCAAGGTGATTTCATTCGCGGGCCTGGCCAGGGTCAGCCCGCCCTTGGCGCCGCGATAGGACTTGAGAATGTCGGCCTTGACCATCTGCGACACCAGATTGCGCACCCGCGTCGGGTGGGTCTTGACCCACTTGGCAATGGTTTCGGTGCGCAGCTTCTGCGGTGCGTTGGCGGCAACGAACGACAGGATGTAAGAAGCGGTGATCAAGCGGGTCGACTGGCTCATGAGGCGAAAGGCTCCCTGTAAAAACCGGATTATTCCATCAATGAAAAATACCCGTCAGGGCATGGAATTTACGTTGTGAAGTCGTTAATGTATTTGTTACGGTAACAATTACGAATACTAGCAGCTTCGGTAGGACCTTCGAATCATTTTCTCTGCTACTGATCAGGGGCAATGCAATGAGCGATAACAAAAACAAGATTACTCAAGCAATTCATGACTGCAATCTTCCCCGGCGGGATTTCCTCAAAGGCAGCGCCGCCGCCGGCCTGGTGGCCGCTGCGTTTTCCATGGGCCTGCCGTTCGGAGCCTTTGCCCAGGAAACCACGCCCAAGCCGGGCGGTGTGCTGCGCCTTGGCCTGGCGGGTGGCAGCACCACCGATTCGCTGGACCCGGGCTCATGGAGCGATACGTTCACTTTCGTCGGCTTCTCGGCGGTGTACAACACCCTGAGCGAAATTGCCGTGGATGGCACCGCGATTCCCGAACTCGCCGAGCGCTGGGAATCGTCGCCGGATGCGCGGATCTGGACCTTCAAACTGCGCCAGGGCGTGACCTTCCACAACGGCAAGAGCCTGACCGTCGAAGACGTCGTGGCGTCGTTCAATCACCACCTGGGCGAGAAATCCACCTCGGCGGCCAAGACTGTCCTCGGGGATGTCGCCCAAGTGCGCGCACAGGGCACCGATACGGTGGTCTTCGAATTGCATTCGGGTAACGCCGACTTCGCCTATGTGGTGGCCGATTACCACCTGGTGATCATGCCGAGCAAGGACGGCGTTGCCGATTGGCGAGCGGGGGCAGGCACCGGCGGTTATCGCCTCAAGGCATTCGATCCGGGCGTGCGCATGGCACTGGAACGCAGCCCCGATTACTGGAAACCCGGCCGGGCGCATTTCGCCAGCGCCGAGTTGATCGGCATTGCCGACGGTGCGGCGCGGATCAATGCGCTGGTCACCGGGCAGGTCGATGTGATCAACAAGGTCGACCTGAAAACCGTGGCGCTGCTCAAGCGCAACCCGAACATGGTGATCGAAGAAACCAAGGGCGCGCAGCACTACACCTTCCCGATGCTGTGCGACAGCCAGGACTTCAAGAACAACGACATCCGCCTGGCGATGAAGTACGCCATCAACCGTGAAACCCTGCTGGCCTCGGTGCTGCACGGCTATGGTCTGGTCGGTAACGATCATCCGATCCAGCCCGGCAGCCGCTTCATCAATACGGCGCTGGAGCAGCGCAGTTATGACCCGGACAAGTCGCGTTTCCACCTGCGCAAGGCCGGCGTCGAGTCGCTCAAGGTGCGCCTGCAAGCGTCCGACGCCGCTTATACCGGCGCGGTGGATGCCTCGGTGTTGTTCAAGGAGCAGGCGCGCCAGGCGGGGATCGACATCGACGTGGTGCGCGAGCCGGCGGACGGTTTCTTCTCCAACGTCTGGATGAAGCAACCCTTCACCACCTCGTTCTGGTACAGCAGCCTGACCGCCGACCGTATGTTCAGCATCGGTTACGCCAAAGGCGCTGCCTGGAACGAAACCCACTGGGACAACGGGCGCTTCAACCAGTTGCTGAACGCCGCCCGCGGCGAGATGAACGACCCGCTGCGCCGCGAGATGTACAACGAAATGCAGGCGCTGTGCCGTGACGATGGCGGGGCGATTGTGCCGTTGTTCGCCAGCTCCGTGGCCGCCCGCTCGAAACGCGTCAGTCATGGCGAACTCACCGCACCCTACGGCGAACTGGATGGGCTGCGCGTGATCGAGCGTTGGTGGCAGGCGTAATCGGGATAGTTAAAACAGTGAAGATCAACTGTGGGAGCGAGCCTGCTCGCGAATGCGGTGTGTCAAACAACATCAATGTTGACCGTGATGACGCATTCGCGAGCAGGCTCGCTCCCACAGTAGTTGTGGTGGTCTTCACTAAAGTGCCCAATTCAAGGAACTGCACGATGAATAGTATTTTCAAGTTGCTGTTGCAGCGCCTGGCCCTGGGCCTGTTGTCGCTGTTTGCGGTGTCGGTGATTATTTTTCTGGCGGTCGGCATGCTGCCGGGCGATATCGCCCAGGCCATGCTCGGGCAGTCGGCGACGGCCGAAACCGTGGCGGCCTTCCGTGCCCAGCTGGGGCTGGATTTGCCGCCGTTGACCCGCTTCGCGCAGTGGATCTGGCAGCTGCTGCAAGGTGACCTCGGCGTCTCGCTGGCGAACCAGCGGCCGATCGCCGAGCTGATCGGCACGCGGTTGGGCAATACGCTCAGTCTGGCGGCCTTGGCGGCATTGGTGTCGGTGCCGTTGGCGCTGGTGCTGGGGATGCTCGCGGCCTTGTATCGCAATAGCTGGTTCGACCGCCTGCTCAACACCTCGGCACTGAGTGCGGTGTCGTTCCCGGAATTCTTCGTCGCCTACCTGTTGATTCTGCTGTTTTCGGTGAAGCTCGGCTGGTTCCCGAGCATCTCCAACCTGGCGCCGGATGCGTCCTTTGGCACGGTGCTGGAACGCTCGGTGCTGCCGGTGGCGACCCTGAGCCTGGTGGTGATCGCGCAGATGATGCGCATGACGCGTGCGTCCCTGATCAACCTGCTGGCCAGCCCCTATATCGAAATGGCCCGGCTCAAGGGCATCAGTCAGTCGCGGATTATCTTCCGGCATGCCTTGCCCAACGCCCTGGCGCCGATCGTCAACGTGGTGGCCTTGAACCTCGCGTACCTGGTGGTGGGCGTGGTGGTGGTCGAGGTGGTGTTCGTCTACCCGGGGCTTGGCCAGTTGCTGGTGGACTCGGTGGCCAAGCGCGACATTCCGGTGGTGCAGGCCTGCAGCCTGATTTTTGCCGCGACCTACATCCTGCTCAATACCACGGCCGATGTGCTGTCCATCGCCAGCAATCCACGCCTGATGCATCCGAAGGGGTAGAACATGAGCCTGCTTAAAGAACTGGCCCGGGCACCGCTGAGTGCGAAGTTCGGGATTCTGGTCATCGTTGTGTACATCCTGGTGGCGCTGTTCGCTCCGGCACTGGCGCCCTATGGCGAAACCGAAGTGGTCGGCGAGGGCTTTGCGCCCTGGAGCGGGCAGTTCCTGCTGGGCACCGATAACCTCGGTCGCGACATGTTCAGCCGGCTGGTGTATGGCGCCCGCAACACCCTGGGCATCGCCTTTCTCACCACCGTGCTGGCATTCCTGCTCGGTGGCTTGGGCGGTTTGATCGCGGCGATCAAGGGCGGTCGGGTCGATCAAGGCTTGTCGCGAATCGTCGACATCCTGATGGCCATTCCGCAACTGATCTTTGCCTTGCTGATTCTCAGTGTGGTCGGCACCACGGCCACCTCCCTGGTGTTGGTGATCGCGCTGCTGGATGCCACCCGGGTGTTTCGTCTGTCACGGGCGGTGGCAATGAACGTGGTGGTCCAGGACTTCGTCGAGGCGGCGCGGCTGCGGGGCGAGGGCTTGTGGTGGCTGGTGACCCGCGAGGTGTTGCCCAATGCCGCCGCGCCGCTGATTGCCGAATTCGGCCTGCGTTTCTGTTTCGTCTTTCTGTTTATCAGTGCGCTGTCATTCCTCGGCCTGGGCATTCAGCCACCGACTGCCGACTGGGGCAGCATGGTCCGGGACAATGCAGTGCTGATCACCTTCGGCGACATCAGCCCGCTGCTGCCGGCTCTGGCGGTGGCGTTGATCACGGTAAGCGTCAACTTCGTCGTCGACTGGATGCTGCACAAATCCAGCGGCCTCAAGGAGTGCTGAACATGCACCAACCCTCTTGCAACAACGACCAGCCGCTGCTGGAAATCCGCGGCCTGCATATCGAAGGTCATTACGAAGACGCCTGGCACCCGCTGATCAAAGGCATCGACCTGACCCTGCAACGCGGCGAGGTGCTGGGCCTGATCGGCGAGTCGGGTGCCGGCAAGTCGACCCTGGGCCTGGCAGCCATGGGCTATGCCCGTGACGGCTGCAAGATCACGGGCGGCTCGGTGCGCTTCGACGGTATGGAACTGTTGCAGGCCAAGCCCGACACCCTGCGCAAACTGCGTGGCCTGCGCATCGCCTACGTGGCGCAAAGCGCCGCGGCATCGTTCAACCCGGCGCACCGGCTGATCGATCAACACGTGGAAACGGCGGTCAACAATGGTGGCATCAGCCGCGCCCAGGCCGAAGCCGAAGCGGTGGAGCTGTACCGGGTGTTGCGCCTGCCCAATCCCGAACAGATCGGCCAGCGTTATCCGCACCAGGTGTCGGGCGGGCAACTGCAACGGGTGATGACCGCCATGGCCATGGCCTGCCATCCGGACCTGATCATCTTCGACGAACCGACCACGGCCCTCGACGTCACCACCCAGATCGAAGTGCTGGCGGCGATTCGCGACGCGGTGGCGCAATTTGGCAGTGCGGCGATCTATATCAGCCATGACCTGGCAGTCGTCGCGCAAATGGCCGACCGCATCATGGTGCTGCGCCACGGCAAGCTGGTGGAGGAAGCCGAGACCCGCAAAATGCTCCGCGACCCGCAGGAGGACTACACCAAGTCGTTGTGGGCGGTGCGCAGCTTTCGCACCGAACCCAAGCCGTGCCCGCAACAGGAAGTGCCGTTGCTGGAGCTGCGCCAGGCCTGCGCCAGCTACGGTAACCACCCGGTGCTGCACGATGTTTCGCTGAGCCTGTATCGCGGCCAGACGCTGGCAGTGATCGGTGAGTCCGGCAGTGGCAAGAGTTCGACGGCGCGGTTGATTACCGGCCTGCTGCCACCGACTTCCGGCCAGGTGCTGTATGGCGGCGAACCGCTGCCGGCGGACTTCCGTCAGCGCAGCAAGGAGCAGTTGCGACGGGTGCAGATGATCTACCAGATCCCGGACACCGCCTTGAATCCCCGGCAGCGGATCGTCGACATCATCGGTCGCCCGCTGGCGTTCTACCTCGGTCTGAAGGGCAAGGCCCTGCGCACGCGGGTCGCCGAGTTGCTGGAAATGATCGAGCTGGATCCGGCGACGTTCATGGAGCGTCAGCCCCGCGAGTTGTCCGGTGGGCAGAAGCAACGCATCTGCATTGCCCGGGCGCTGGCGGCCGATCCGCAGTTGATCATTTGCGACGAAGTGACCTCGGCACTCGATCAACTGGTGGCCGAGGGGGTCCTGAAGCTGCTCAATCGTATCCAGCAGCAGCTCGGCGTCGCTTATCTGTTCATTACCCACGATGTCGCCACCGTGCGCGCGATTGCCGATGAAGTGGTGGTGATGCAGCGCGGGAGGGTGGTCGACCACGGCTCCCGCAGCGCGATCTTCACCCCGCCGCATCAGGACTACACCGGCCTGCTGTTTTCATCCGAACCGGAAATGGACCCGGACTGGCTGGATCACCTGCTCGCCCAGCGCGCTGGCCAACCAGCGCCTTCCACGCTTGAAATCGTCTAAGGAATTGCCATGAACGTACTGATTGTCCACGCCCATCCCGAACCCAACTCTTTCACCGCCGCCCTGCGCGATCAAGCGGTAGACACCTTGAAGGCCCAAGGGCATGAAGTGCAGGTCAGTGACCTGTATGCGATGAACTGGAACCCGGTGGCCAGCGCCGGGGATTTCTCCCCACGGGAGAATCCGGACTATCTGGTCTATGCCCTGGAGCAGCGTCTGGGCGTTAAAAGCCAGTCGCTGGCGGCGGATATCCGGCAAGAACTGGACAAGCTGCTGTGGGCCGACCTGCTGATCCTCAACTTTCCGATTTTCTGGTTCTCGACGCCGGCGATACTCAAGGGCTGGATCGACCGGGTACTGGTATCGGGCGTCTGCTATGGCGGCAAACGCTTCTACGACCAGGGCGGGCTCAGCGGCAAGAAGGCGCTGGTGACCGTGACCCTGGGCGGCCGCGAGCACATGTTTGGCGAGGGCGCGATTCATGGCCCGCTGGAAGACATGCTGCGGCCGATCCTGCGCGGCACCCTGGCGTATGTCGGATTCGAGGTGCTGGAGCCGTTCGTGGCCTGGCATGTACCGTACATCAGCGATGACGCGCGCAAGGACTTCCTGCATAGCTACCAGCAACGCCTGGAACACATCGCCGACGACCAACCCATCGAGTTTCCGCGCCTGTCGCAGTTCGATGAGGCGCTTTACCCGTTGGCGGGCCAGCGGGTGGCTGGCTGAGTCGCTCGGTCGGCGAAGGCGAGCTGTTCATTGCCGTTGTTGGGCAATGCTGGTTTTGCGATCAGTCGGACGACCGGCCGATCTGCCAGACATAGGGCGGTTCGGTGCCGTTGATTTCCCAGTCGCCGATGATGCGCTCCTTGTAGATCAGCGGGTTGTGTGAAGCCGCGGTGCGCGCGTTGCGCCAGTGCCGATCGAGGGCCTTGCCGGTGCTGGTGGCCGAGGCGCTGAGGGCGTTGAACAGGTCACTGGTGGCGCGCAGCACCAGGTCGGCGATCACCACCTGGGCCTGGGCCGATTCCAGTTCGGCGGAGATGTTGGCCTCGCGTTCGGCGACTTCGTCATGGATAAAGCGGCTTTCGTACGCCACCTGCAAGGCGGTCGCCGCGCGCAGGGTGGTGGCGTGTGCGGCGTAGACCTGGGCCGACGCCTTGCCCACCACTTGCTGCACCTGGACGTCCTGGCTGACGTGGCTGGCATTGCCGGTGCTGAAGATGCGGGTGCGTGTGCGCACTTCTTCGCTGATGTCGTTGACCGCGGCACGGCCGGCACCGGTCTGGACCGCCAACAGCACCAGTTGATAGAACGCCGTCTGGTACTTGAAGCGGGTGGCGAAGTCCAGCAGGTTCTCGGCTTCCACCACCGCGTTCTCGAACACCGAGGTGCCGCTGCCGGTGGTGCGCTGGCCAAAGCCATCCCAGTCGTCGCTCTGGGTGATGCCCGATTGCTGCACGCGAACGGCGGCAATCACGTCGGCGCCGGTGTCGTCGCGCTGGGCATAGAGGTCGATCCAGTCGGCGAAGATGCTGCCGGTGCTGTAGTACTTGGTGCCGTTGACCACCCAGTGCTCACCCAGGCGCGAGACACGGGTACCGACCTGGCCGATCTTCACGCTGCCGACTTCGGTCCAGGCATTGCCCACCAGGTCACCCTCGACGAATCGCTTGAACCAGGTGTCCTGCGGTGCGTCGGCCTGCGCATTGAGGCGGTCTTCGACAAAGGCAAAGTGCCCGCGCAACGCCTGCGGCAGGTTGGAGTCGGCGGCGGCCAATTCGATCAGCAACTCGAACAACTGTGGCAGGGACGCGCCGGCGCCACCGTATTGCACCGGCACGCGCACCGCACCAAACCCGGCTTCCTTCAGCCACTTCACTTGCTCGAAGGGCAGGCTGCGACTTTGCTCGCGCTCCAGTGCGCCGGCGGCAATGCGTGCAAAGATCGGCCGGAAGCGCGCGGCCAGGGCCTGGTAGTCGGTACCGCTGGAGAGCGGGTGTGGCAGGTGCTGTTGCTGGACGGTCATGGTGCAGCTCCTTATGAAGGCAAGAGAAGCAACAGAGCAGTGGATCTGTTGCGTTCTGCTGTCAGTGCACAGGTCGTGCCTGGCGCTGCAACGCCCGTTTTTCCGGGCGCGCGGGGTGTTGAAAGTGCTCGCGGCTGTCGCCTGCCGGGCAACTTGTTGAAGCGTTGACCGCCTGGCAACAGTGGCCGAGGCGCGCCGCGTTGGGTGGACCTGGAGGCAACTGTTGTGCGCGCAACAGTTGATCAACAGCCTGTCCGGCAGGCGACACTGCGCAAGTTCGAAAAAAGTTAATAACTCTTTGATTAATATCGATTTATTGAAGTGGCACGGTTGCTGCTCCAGTCTTTTGTGCAGGTGCCGCGGTGGCCTCTGCCAGCATGAGGACGGGCAATGAGCAACACACTGAAAGTCGTCGCGGTATCCGGGAGCGTGCAGCGGCCTACGCGCACCCTGGTGCTGCTCAAGGCGCTGGTCGCCGGCCTGGCGCAACAGCTGCCGATCGAGCTGCACCTGATCGAGTTGTCCGAGGTTGGCCCGCAGTTCGCCGGGGTGCTGCGTCGTGAAGATTTGCCCGCTGCGGTCGAGGCCGATCTGCAGGCCATTGAAACGGCCGACCTGCTGATCGCAGCCAGCCCGGTGTACCGCGCCTCCTACACCGGCCTGTTCAAGCACCTGTTCGACTTCGTCCATCACCAGGCGTTGAACAACGTGCCGGTGCTGCTGGCCGCCACCGGTGGCTCGGATCGTCATGCCCTGATCATCGATCACCAGTTGCGCCCGCTGTTCGGTTTTTTCCAGGCCCTGAGCCTGCCCATCGGTGTGTATGCCGCCGAAGCCGATTTCACCGATTACCGGATCACCAGCCCGCAGTTGCTCGAACGCATCGAGCGCGCTGTCGAGTCGGCGGTCCTGAGCCTCAATCCGACTGTCCAGCCGGAGGCCAGCGCCGCCTGACGTGCCCGGTCGACCCTCACTTCAATGAATCAACGGAGTACACGCAAATGAGCCAGGACAACATCAAGTTTGCCTACTGGGTGCCCAACGTCAGCGGCGGCCTTGTGATCAGCAAGATCGAACAGCGCACCAGCTGGGACATCGATTACAACCGCAAGCTGGCGCAAATCGCCGAAAAGGCCGGCTTCGAATACGCCTTGTCACAGATCCGCTTCACCGCCGGTTATGGCGCCGAAAACCAGCACGAATCGGTGACTATCAGCCACGCACTGTTGGCCGCCACCGAGAAGCTCAAGGTGATCGCCGCCATCCTGCCGGGGCCCTGGAGCCCGGTGCTGGCGGCCAAACAGCTGGCCACCATCGACCAGTTCACCAACGGTCGGGTCGCGGTGAATATCGTGTCGGGCTGGTTCAAGGGCGAATTCCGGGCCATTGGCGAGCCGTGGCTGGACCACGATGAGCGCTATCGTCGCTCGGAAGAATTCATCCAGGCGCTCAAGGGCATCTGGACCCAGGACAATTTCAGTTTTCATGGCGATTTCTACCGCTTCCATGACTACACCCTCAAGCCCAAGCCCCTGCAGCAACCGCACCCGGAAATCTTCCAGGGTGGCAGCTCGCGCGCGGCGCGGGATATGGCTTCGCGAGTGTCCGATTGGTATTTCACCAACGGCAACAGCGTCGAAGGTATCAAGGCCCAGGTCGACGAGATCAGGGCCAAGGCCGCGATCAATGGCCACTCGGTGAAAGTCGGGGTGAACGCCTTTGTCATTGCCCGGGAAACCGAGGCTGAAGCCCGCGCGGTATTGCAGGAAATTATCGCCAAGGCCGACCCCGATGCCGTCAACGGTTTCGGCAGCGAGGTGAAGAACGCCGGCGCCGCAAGCCCTGAAGGCGAAGGCAACTGGGCCAAGTCCACCTTCGAAGACCTGGTGCAGTACAACGATGGCTTCAAGACCAACCTGATCGGTACGCCGCGGCAGATTGCCGAACGCATCGTCGCCCTCAAGGCAGTGGGCGTGGACCTGGTGCTCAGTGGCTTCCTGCACTTTCACGAAGAAGTGGAGTACTTCGGCCGCAAAGTGTTGCCGCTGGTGCGTGAGCTGGAGCGCGAGGCAGTCGCGGCCAAGACTGCGACACTCGCCTGAAGGACGGGAACGGTCATGCCGACATTCGCCGATAACCCGCAACCCGGCACCTTGCCGCAGTGGCTGCAACAACAGGCACGTCAGCAAGGGACGGGCATCGCCCTGCGCCATAAGCGCCTGGGGGTGTGGCAGGTGCGCACCTGGGGCCAACTGGCCGCTGAGGTTGAACACCTGGCAACAGCCTTGCAAGTGCGTGGTTTTGTGCCTGGCGCGAGCCTGGTGATTGTCAGCCGCCCGCGACCGGAGGCGTTGATGGCGGCCCTGGCGGCACAGTGGTTGGGTGGCGTGGCCGCGCTGTTGGATCCGCTGGAGGCTGCGCCCGCGCAGGTGGCGCTGTTGCGTGAGCTGCACACTGAATGGGTGTTCGCCGAAGGCCACGGGGAGATTCAGCGCCTGCGCGCCGCCGGACTGGCGCCCAGACTGCTGATTTACGCCGACGGTCGCGGCCTGGCTGAGGTGAGCCAGGCCGGTGACACCCTGGCGTTCGCGCAACTGCAGCAGCAGGGTAGCGATCACAGGCTGGAACCCCAGGCCCGAGCCGAGCGCACAGCCTTTGCCTTCTACCGTCTGGGCGCGGGGCAGCGCATCGAGCAGCAGCGCATCAGCCACGCCGAGTCGCTGCAGGAAGGCCTGCGCCTGGTGCACAGCGAGCAGTTGGGGCGGCAGGATGAGGCCCTGGCTGCGCGAGCGTTTGCCGCGGGTGGTCAAGCGCGTTACTTGTTGGCGCCATGGTTGATTGCCGGCTTTCGCCTGAATTTTCCGGAGAACCTGGCGACGCGCGACCAGGACCGTCGTGAACTGGGCCCGACGCTGGTGGCCGGCACCCGGGAAACCTACGAGCGCCTGCACGCCCAGGTTTTGGCCCGCTTGCCGGCGCCAGGCAGCTGGCGCCGGCGCCTGGTGGACTGGGCGCTGGTGGCGCACCCCGGTGCACTGCAACGACACCTGGGGTACTGGCTGATCCGCCGACCGTTGCGCGACGTTCTCGGCTTTTCCCGCACCCGTGTGCCGTTACTGGTGGGGGAGGCACTGGCACCGCCAACCCTGGCATTTTTCCAGGCGTTGGGAGTTGAGGTACGCAGCTGGCCGGACCCGGCGCAGTGGCAGCGCCCCGTGCCCTGGCCAGCCCCGCCGGTCAACGGCTGGATCGAAGACAGCACCCAACCGGCCTGACAAGGACATGACGCATGACACAGACACAGGCGACACAGGTTGAACATCTGCTGGTGCTGGAAAACATTGGCTTGTCGTTCAAGGGCGTCAAGGCGGTGACCGACATCAGCTTTGCCGTGGCCACCGGGGAGATTTGCGCCTTGATCGGCCCCAATGGCGCGGGTAAAAGCTCACTGCTGAATGTGATCAACGGCGTGTACCAGGCCCAGCAGGGGCGCATCCGCTTTGCCGCAGAAGCGTACCGGCGCATGCGCCCGCGTGATGTGGCGGTGCGCGGCATTGCCCGCACCTTTCAGAACATCGCCTTGTTCAAAGGCATGAGTGTGCTCGACAACGTGCTGACCGGACGCACCCTCAAGCGTCGCAGCAGCTGGATCGAGCAGGCCCTGCGCATCGGCCGCGCCGCGGGCGAAGACGACCGCCAGCGTGAGGCCGCCGAACGGATCATCGACTTTCTGCACCTCCAGCCCTGGCGCGACACCCTGGTCGGCAAGCTGCCGTATGGCTTGCAGAAGCGGGTGGAACTGGCCCGTGCCCTGGCCGCCGAACCGAGGTTGCTGCTGCTGGACGAACCGATGGCCGGAATGAACGCCGAAGAGAAGCAGCAGATGAGCCGGTTCATCGTCGACATCAACCGTGAGCTGGGGACCACGGTGGTGTTGATCGAGCACGACATCGGCGTGGTCATGGGCATCAGCGATCACGTGGTGGTGCTCGACTACGGCCGCAAGATCGGTGACGGCCCGCCCGATGAGGTGCGGCAAAACCCCGAGGTGATTGCCGCCTACCTAGGCACGCGCCACTAACCCCGAATCAACAACGCCGCCTGCGCTCGGGTGGCCGGGGACTCTTTGCCCGCAAAACAGGAAGGCTCATGGAATTTTTCTTCGAGGTGTTGATCGGCGGGTTGCTGGCCGGGGTGATGTACGCCCTGGTGGCTATCGGTTTTGTCCTGATCTACAAGGCGTCCGGCGTCTTCAACTTCGCCCAGGGCGCCATGGTGCTGTTTTCGGCGCTGACGTTTGTCAGCCTGCTGGAGCGCGGGGTGCCGTTCTGGCTGGCCTTTGCCATCAGCCTGGCGGCGATGGTACTGCTGGCGGTGGCGGTGGAGCGGGTGGTGTTGCGCCCGCTGGTCAACCGTCCGCCGATCACCTTGTTCATGGCCACCCTCGGCTTGTCCTACGTGATCGAAGGGTTTGCCCAGGCGCTGTGGGGCGCCCAGGTCCATGGTCTGGAACTGGGCATCAGTGACGAGCCACTGGAACTGGGCGGCATGCTGCTGTCGCAGTTCGATATTTTTGCCGCCCTGACCGCCGCGTTGCTGGTGTTGGCGCTGTCGCTGCTGTTTAACAAGACCCGAATCGGTTTGTCGTTGCGTGCCGTGGCCGATGACCCGCTGGCGGCGTTGGCCGTGGGCATCCGCCTGCAACGGGTCTGGGTGTTGGTGTGGGCGGTGGCCGGGTTTGTCGGACTGGTGGCCGGCCTGCTCTGGGGCGCGCGGCTGGGGGTGCAGTTTTCGCTGTCGCTGGTGGTGCTCAAGGCCTTGCCGGTGCTGATCATCGGCGGCTTTACCTCGATCAGTGGGGCCATTGTCGGCGGGTTGATCATCGGCGCCTCGGAGAAGCTGGCCGAGGTGTACCTGGGCCCCGTCATCGGCGGCGGCATCGAGAACTGGTTTCCCTATGTGCTGGCGCTGCTGTTCCTGCTGGTGCGGCCGGCCGGGTTATTTGGCGAACGCGCGATCGAGCGGGTTTAAGGAGAGGCGTGATGTTTTATCAGGAAGCCGGTCAGTTCAGTACTCGCTATGCCCAGGACCGCCGGGTGTTTCGCCTGCGTCAGGACCGTTACGGCCTGGTTGCCTTGCTGCTGTTGGCCTTTGTGGGTGTGCCGTATCTGGGTAACGACTATTGGTTCAGCGCCATTCTGATTCCATTCCTGGTGCTGTCGCTGGCCGGGCTGGGGCTGAACCTGCTGACCGGCTATGCCGGGCAGTTGTCGCTGGGCTCGGCGGCATTCATGGCGGTGGGCGCCTTTGCCACTTACAACGTTGAATTGCGGGTGCCGGGCTCGCCGTTGTTGCTCAGCATGGCCTTGGGCGGGGGAGTGGCTGCGCTGGTGGCGGTGCTGTTCGGCCTGCCCAGCCTGCGGATCAAGGGCTTCTATCTGCTGGTGTCGACCCTCGCCGCGCAGTTCTTTGTGACCTGGGCGCTGACCCGCTTCAGCTGGTTCTCCAACAACAGCGCTTCGGGGGTGATCAGCGCACCGCGCCTGGAGATTCTGGGGGTGGACCTGAACTCGCCGGTGGGTCGTTACCTGCTGACACTGGGGGTGGTGGTGGCGTTGTTCTGGCTGGGCAAAAACCTGGTGCGCAGCGAACTGGGGCGAAACTGGATGGCCGTGCGTGACATGGACACGGCCGCCGCGGTGATGGGCATTGCGTTGCTCAAGACCAAGCTGCTGGCGTTTGCCATCAGCGGTTTCTATCTCGGGGTGGCCGGAGCGCTGTGGGCCTTCACTTACCTTGGCACTGTGGAGCCCCACGGTTTCGATCTGAATCGGTCGTTCCAGATCCTGTTCATCATCATTATCGGTGGCCTGGGCAGCATCCTCGGCAATTTCCTGGGCGCGGCGTTCATCGTGCTGTTTCCGGTGGTGCTGTCGAACCTGGTGGCCTTGTTGCCGGCCGGGCTGATCGATGCCGGGCAAATGGAAAACCTGCAGAAGATGGCATTTGGCGCCCTGATCATTGTGTTTCTGGTCAAGGAGCCAGAGGGCCTGGCGCGCCTCTGGCAAACATTTCGCGAGCGCGCCCGGTTGTGGCCGCTGCGCTACTGAGCTAACGGCGCAGGCAGGGTCTGCGCTTCGATCCTCCCGCGGTAAACGTGCGAAATCCTGATAAGGAAAATACCGATGTCCAAACGTTCTCTACTCAGTGGCCTGGCGCTGGCAATCAGCCTGAGCGCCGCCTTTACCGCTCAGGCGGCTAACGAACAGTACTTCCCGCTGCAGAGCTATCGGGTGGGTCCTTATGCCGCCGGTGGTACCGGGTTTTTTGGTGGTTTTATCGACTACCTCAAGTACGTCAATGCCAAGGGTGGGGTCGACGGCGTCAAGCTGACCTGGAGCGAGTGCGAAACCGAATACGTGGTCGAGAAGGGCGTGGAGTGCTACGAACGCCTGAAAAAAGGCCTCAATGGCGCGCCTGCCGCCGCGACCAATCCGCTGTCGGTGGGCATTGCCTATGCCACGCTGGAGCGCTCGACCGCGGACAAACTGCCGCTGATTACCATCAACCACGGCCGTACCGATTCCACTGACGGCAGCGTATTCCCCTATGCCTTCCCCTTGCAGCTGAACCCGTACTCCGAAGTGTCGGCGATCATCAACTACATCGGCCAGCAGGCCGGTGGCCTGGACCAGCTCAAGGGCAAGAAGATCGTCACCCTGTATCACGGCTCGCCCTACGGCAAGGAAACCAATGAGGTGTTGCAGACCCTGGCCGATAAGTACGGGTTCAAGCTGACCCTGCTGGAAGTGCCCCATCCAGGCAACGAGCAGCAGTCGCAATGGCTCAACATTCGCCGGGAAAAACCCGACTGGGTGATTCTGCGCGGCTGGGGCGTGATGAACCCGGTGGCGTTGAAAACCGCGCAGAAGGTCGGCTTCCCGGCGGACCACATCATCGGCAACATCTGGAGCAACTCCGAGGACGATGCCGCCCCCGCCGGTGCCGCCGCCAAAGGCTATATCGCGATCACCACGCACCCTTCGGGCACTGATTTCCCGGTCCTGCAAGGTATCCAGCAGCAGGTGGTGGCCAAGGGCAATGGTGACCTGGCCGATCCGAAACGCTTTGGCACCGTGTATTACAACCTCGGGGTGGTGAACGGCATTCTCAACGTTGAAGCCGTGCGCATTGCCCAGAAAAAATTCGGCAAGCAGCCGCTTACCGGCGAGCAGGTGCGCTGGGGTTTCGAGCATCTCAAGCTGGACGATGCCCGCCTCGAGGAGCTGGGTGCGCTGGGCCTGGTGCAACCCTTGCAGCTGTCGTGCTCGGACCATGAAGGGGGCGGGGCGGTGCGCTTCCAGCAGTGGGATGGCAGCCAGTGGAAACTGATCAGTGACTGGGTGCAGGCCGACCGTGCCTTGCTCAGGCCGATCATTGAAGCCTCGTCGCACCAGTACGCCAGGGAAAAGGGCATCACGCCGCGCGATTGCACCCAGGACAGCTAATTATGTGTAGGAGCTGGCTTGTCGGATCGTCGCACCGCAGCGAAGATCGTTAACGAAAACACGTGTTTCCTGGGTCAACGCGGCCCATATAGGAGCTGGCTTGCCAGCGAAGATCGTTAACGAAAACCCGTGTTTCCTGGGTCAACGCGGCCCATGTAGGAGCTGGCTTGCCAGCGAAGATCGTTAACGAAAACACGTGTTTCCTGGGTTAACGCGGCGCATTTAAGTCCATCGCTGGCAAGCCAGCTCCTACAGGATGCTCGGCTTACTTGGAGAGAACAGCATGAACCCAGTACCGATCTTGCAGATCGACGCGATTGAAGTCCTTTATGACCAGGCAATCCTCGCCGTGCGCGGGGTATCCCTGGTGGTGCCGCAAGGCCAGATCGTGGTGTTGCTGGGGGCCAACGGTGCCGGCAAAAGCACCACGTTGAAGGCCGCGTCCAATCTGTTGAGGGCCGAGCGGGGCGAGGTGGTGCAGGGGCGGATTCTATATCGAGGCCAGGATGTCACGCGCAGTACGCCCCATAGCCTGGTGGCCAGCGGACTGGTGCAGGTGCTGGAAGGCCGGCATTGTTTTGCCCAACTGACCGTGGAGGAAAACCTGCTGACGGGCGCCTTTGCGCGTCAGGTGTCCCGTGGGCAACTCAAGGCTGACCTGGAACGTATCTACAGCCAGTTTCCGCGACTCAAGCTGCGGCGCAAAAGCCTGGCCGGTTACACCTCTGGCGGTGAACAACAGATGGTTGCGCTTGGCCGGGCGCTGATGGCCCGGCCACAACTGGTGTTGCTGGACGAGCCTTCGATGGGGCTGGCGCCGCAGATTGTCGAGGAGATCTTCGAGATTATCCACCAGCTCAATCAGCGCGATGGCGTGAGCTTTTTGATTGCCGAGCAGAACATCAACCTGGCCCTGCGTTATGCCCGGTACGGCTACGTGCTGGAAAGCGGCCGGGTCGTCAGCGAAGGCACGGCCGAGCAGTTGGCTGCGCGCAGCGATATTCAGGATTTCTACCTGGGGGGCGGCACCGGTGGCACAGGAGATGCGGCTTGACGGTGCACAGGGCTGATAATCCCTGGCGCTGCTCATTGAGCCAGGGATGAGCCTGTCGCAGTTCAGATCGACAGGTTAACCACTTTGACGCCCTGGCCGTCTTGTGCCGGACGGCGTTTGTTCACCACCAGCTCACCGATCTTGATCAACATGGAGCGGGTGACGTTGCGGCTCAGCCCCAGCAGGCTGGCGGTGTGCACCTGGTTGTAATGGCAGAAGCGATAGGCCGCGCGCACCAGCGCTTCCTCGACCCGTTCATGCAGGGCGCCGCTTTCTTCCTCGAACAGCTTCTGGAAGGCTTGCTGCAATCGGGCGTCGGCACTGTCGTCCTGGACGGTGTTACTGGCTTCCTGGCGGTCGATACGCAGGTTGGACAGGTGCAAGTCCTGGACGCGGATCAGATTATTACGGCAGATCAGCAGGGTGTGGTGTATGACGTTTTCCAGCTCGCGAATATTGCCCGGCCATGAATAATTCACCAGTTTGCGTTCGGCTTCGGCATCCATCACCACTTCGCCATAGCCCAGCCGCTGACTGTATACGGCGATGAAGTGACGGATCAGCGGCAGGATGTCGCCCGGCCGCTCGCGCAACGGGCTGAGTTCCAGGCTGACCACGTTCAGCCGGTAATACAGGTCCTCGCGAAAGTGCCCGGCGTTGATGGCTTTTTCCAGCTGCACGTTGGTCGCAGCCAGCACCCTTACATCAATGGGGATGCTTTTGCGTGAACCCAGGCGAACCACTTCACGCTCCTGCAGCACCCGCAGCAACTTGACCTGGATCGGCATCGGCAGGTCGCCGATCTCGTCGAGGAACAGCGTGCCGCCGTTGGCTTCTTCGAACCAGCCGGCCTTGGCGCTCAGGGCGCCGGTGAAGGCGCCTTTTTCGTGGCCGAACAGTTCGGCCTCCACCAGGCTTTCGGAAAAGGCACCGCAGTTGACTGCGATAAACGGCTTGTTGTGACGGGCGCTCAGGTTGTGCAGGTGTCGCGCCACCAGCTCCTTGCCTGTACCGGTTTCACCGATAATCAACACGCTGGCATCACTGGGCGCGACCTGTTGCAGGTGCGCCAGCAGCGCCTGTGATTTCGGATCTTCGAAGACTTGCGCGGTGGCGCGTATCGAGGTCGCCAGGGCGGGTGAGGGCGGCAGCGTGAGTAATTGCATGGTCGGGCCTATGAATAAAAGGACGGAGTGGGCAGCGCCGTGTTGAGCGCCCAGTCACCCAGTTCATGGAGCTTGTAGTCCACGGGGTCGTGTAGGGTCTGGGTGCGCAGGTTGCGCCAGTGACGATCAAGGCGCAGCGCGGCATGGGTGGCGCGGGCGCCGGTCACTTCGAACAGGCTGCTGGTCAGGTCCAGGCCGGTGCGGGTGGCCGCGACCTTGGCGGTGGCAATGGCCAAAGCCAGTTGGCCACGCTCCTCGGCGCCTAGCCGGTGCTCTTTGCTCCAGGCTTTGTCGAGCAAGGCGTTGGCGCGTTCAGTGAGCAGGCGCACGCTTTCCAGTCCGACCCAGAATTCGCCGTAATGGCGCAGGACGTAGGGGTCTTGATTGGCCTGGCTGACGTTGGCCTTGAACCAGGGGCGCGTTTCCTTGAGGGTGTAGTTGCGAGCTTCTTCGAACGCGCCCTCGGCGATACCGAGGAAGATATTGACGAAGGTCAGTTGGGCTATCAGCGGACGCAGACAGGCAAAGGGCGTGCTCAGCGGGCCGGGATCGAGCAGCAATTCATTCTCCTCCACGCGGACCCGCTCGAAGGTGGCGCTACCGCTGTCGGTCTGCCGTTGGCCGATATTGTCCCAGTCGCCATGCAAGGTGATGCCGGTGCGGTGGCTGGGAATGGCGGCGATCAACAGTTTGCCGCTGGTGGATTCGTCCAGCGCCGAGGCAATCAGCATTTCCGAATCGGCGGAGCCCGAGCAGAAACTCTTGCGCCCGGAAAATTCGCGCCAGCCGGCGAGCTTTTTCGACAGGGTGCGGGTGTCCAGAGGGTTAAGGGCGTTGCCCCAGAACCAGTTGTTGCGCGCGGTCTGTTCGAACCAGGGCTGCCACTGTTCAGGCCGGGAAAACAGGCGCACCGTGGCCAGCATCAGATGCTGGAAGCCGAACACATGGGCAATCGAGCTGTCGACCCTGGCGAACTCGCGCACCACTTCCAGGGTGTCGCTCCAGCTGGCGCCAAGGCCACCGTATTGCTGGTCGATTTTCATGGCCAGCAGGCCGCTGCGGCGCAGTTCGTCACGCTCGGCCTTCGGCGTGCCGCCCAGATGGTCGCGTTCGGCGGCGGTTCGGGAAAACTCGGCGGCGAGCGTGCGGGCGACCTGCAGCGGGGTTTCAAGTCTGGATGTAGGGATGGCGGTCACAGGCTGTTCCTCAGGCTGTTTTCCGCAGGTAAGTGGAGTGCTCATGGCGTCTGTTCCTGTTCGAATTGCGGAAGGTGCAGCCATCAGAGCAAAAGCTGTTCCAGTGTTAAATAGCTATAAAAAACAATAAGTTAATCTATTGTTTAGTCTCGACTGCTGTTGTCGGGGCCATTAACTGTTGAGCGACTGTTGCCTGAGCAACAATAGCGTTGCTGTTTGTCTGGCAACACCGAGGCATTCATGAGCTGAATGTAAATGATCTAAAAAACATCCAATAAATACTTTTTAGTTATTAGCTTAAGGCGTTAGCAGGCTGCCAGTGCCAGTGCCAGGCGAGCCGCTTTTTCCCTACAACCGGTGACACCCGCTACCCCGCCAAACACGTGGGCTGAATGCGGTGCGGTGGTTAGAGGTGGGGGATAGCCTTGAATCGACGCCCGCCGTTCACTCGGGGCTGGTGAATCTGCACCGAAAGGCGCTGACATCTGGAGATTTGCATTGAGTAAAACTCCCCATGTTCATTGCGAAAAATGGGGAGTGAATATGAGCGAACAGCAACCGCCTCTTACCCTGGCATTGTCCAGGATGGCAGCGTGTAGCCCCCCTGGTTCAACTCGGCGCGCACCTGTTCCAGCAGGCTTTCCAGCTGCGCCGGGTCGGAATAGGCACTGCTTGGAATCTGTTTGCGACAAATGCGCGTGCTGGCCCGGTCGATGACGGTCAGGCTCAGGTCGCCATTACCGTCTTGCGGAGCCCAGGCGATGCATTGAAAAGGTTCGAGTGCGTGGCCGGCAATCAAAAGTGCTTCGTTGATGCGGAGCGGGGTGCCCATGGGTCGTCTCTCCTTGTACCCAAACATGATGTGCCGTCGGTTGGGCGCTGATTTCTACTTTTTGTTTTTACGCTGCAGGAAAGGAGATTGTTAGGTATCGACGGGCCGTGCGGAAGTGTTTGAAGGTGACGTTTCCCTGTCCATCGGTGCCACGTCTTGTTTTCTCACTCATGGACGTAGCGCCCTGGAGCCGGCTCCAGTTCAGCATGGCGTTTGCGCCCGGCCATTGTCGGTGCCGGGCGTTCCGCTCCGGCGCGTTCGGTCACCCAGTCAGCCCAATGTGTCCACCAGGTGCCGGAGTGCTCGCTGGCCTGCGCCAACCAGTCATCTGCGTCCAATGCCTGCGCCGGACCAGTGAAGTGGCGTGACTTGGGGTTGCTCAGTGAGTTGATCAGGCTGGCGATATGCCCCGCGTTGCTGAGCACGAAGCTGCGCTTGCCACCAAATAGCTGGGCCGACTGGTAACAGCCTTTCCAGGGGGTTACATGGTCCCCCTCTGCCGCCATGAAATAGCTGTCGCAGTCGATAGCGCCCGCCTCGAAGGGTGAGCCGAGCACGGTCAACGGCCCGTCGACCAGGGCGTTGTCGCGGAACACATCGAGGAACTGGCTGTGCAACGCCGCCGGCATGCGAGTGCCATCGGCATTCCAGGCCATCACATCGATCGCGGGTGGCGATTGACCCATCAGGTAATTGTTGTGCCAGTAATTCCACACCAGGTCGTTAGGACGCAACCAGGCAAAAGCCGCGGCCATGTCGCTCGAACTCATCACGCCGGACCTGGTGGATTTCTGACGGACCAGCTTCAGCAAGGGGGCCGGCGAATACGCGCCGAGGGGCATCGGATAATCGAAGTCCAATAACATCACACCAAAGGACGCGGCGTTCACCGGGCACTTGCCCTGAGCCACACTGTGGTTCAGGGCCGCGCTGAGAATGAAGCCTCCGGCACAGATGCCATGGGCATTCACTTCGGCGCCATCGGCAATCTCGCGCACCACCTCCAGCGCTTCAAGCACGGCGGCGGCGTAGGTGTCGAGATTCCATGCGGCGTGTTCAGGGTTCGGGTTGCGCCAACTGATCGTGAAGAAGTGCAAGCCGCGACTGACCGCGTATTCGATAAAGCTGCGTCCCGGCGCCATGTCGAGGAAGTAGTACTTGCCGATCATCGGCGGCACCAGCAGCACCGGACGCTCACGCACCGTGGCGGTGACCGGGTGATACTCGATCAGCTCGAACACCTCGCAGCGATACACCACCGAACCTGGGGTGACCCCCAGGTTCTCGCCGACTTTAAAGCCGCTGGCGTCCACCTGAGTAGGCATGCCGCGATTATGCAGCACGTCGTGGAGCCAGTTTTTGCTCCCTCGCAGCAGGCTGGTTCCGCCCGAATCGAAGGCTTTTTGCAACGCCGCCGGATTACCCAGCAGGGTATTGGTCGGTGCGGCGGCACTGGTCCATAGATCAAGGGCAAAGCGCAGTTGCTCCCGGGTACGCCAATCCGGTGTGTCGAGTCGATCGGCCAGGCCGTTGACACTGCGTGACCAGGCCAGATAGGCCTGACCCAGACGGCGGTAACCCGGATGTTCGCGCCAGGCCGGGTGGGTGAAACGCCGATCACCTTTCTCAGGCTCGATCTTCGAAGTGCCAACGCCGATTGAAGCCAGTTGGGTGGTCAGTTCAGCACTGGCCGCGACGACCCGGGCGCTGTTTGTTGCCAGGCGTGCCAATCGTGCGAACAGCGACTCCTTCCTGGTGGCCTTGTCCGGAGTCGTTTTACGCGGTGGGACGACTATGAGCTGATTGTTTGTTCTTTTTTTGCTCATGGCAGGTGTTCCTTGTTGGGGACGAGCGGGGTTTTTAAGAGCTTAGGAGAGCCCTGTTGTTGGTGCATGGTCCGCTTGGATAGTGAGCGTACAACCGCAACCCTTTATTCCGATATGCATGCCGGCCCAAGGCTGCATCCATCGTTCGATATTCCTCCGACGTAACCCCCTTTTATATAGCGCGCTGCCGAAAGGTGTTCGGCCGTCTGTCGAGGCTGCGAAAGAATCTGAGCGTGAACTGTTTGACAGCTATAGAACTATAGCTATATAGTTTTGGAAAGGTTGAAAACAACAACGCGCACAAAGGTGTTACCCGCCCTCGGTTCACCGCTCAGACAACCAGCAGGAGCAAGATCCATGTATGACGTAGAGCTCGGTCTGTATATCGACGGTCAATGGCGCGCTGGCGAGGGTCGTCGCACCCTCCCGGTGGTCAACCCCGCTACTGAAGAAGTACTGGCCCATCTTCCGCTGGCGAACGAGCAGGACATTGCGGACGCGCTGGCGTCGTCGCAGGAAGGTTTCGACATCTGGCGCACTGTCTCGGCCTGGGATCGTCAGGTGGTGATGAATCGTGCCGCCGACTTGATCCAGGTGCGCCGCGAAAACCTGGCTCACGTACTCACCCTGGAAAACGGCAAGCCGTTGGCTGACGCCCGGGGCGAGATCGACCGGGTGGTCGAGACCATCAAATGGTGTGCGGAGGAGGGCAAGCGTGCCTACGGCCGTCTGCTGCCACCGCGTCAGCCTGAACTGGTGCAGACCACCGTGAAGCGCCCGATCGGTCCGGTCGCGGCCTTTGCCCCCTGGAACTTCCCGGCCGTACTGGTGGCGCGCAAGGTGGCTGCGGCCCTGGCTGCCGGCTGCTCGGTGGTCGTCAAGCCCGCCGAGGAAACCCCCGGTGTCTGTGTCGGTGTCATCCGCGCCTTCATCGATGCCGGTTTGCCCAAGGGGGTGATCAACATGCTGTTCGGCGAACCGAGTCAGGTGTCCGATCGGCTGATTGCATCGCCGATTACCCGCAAGGTTTCGTTCACGGGTTCGGTGTCTGTCGGGCGTCTGCTCAGCACCCTGGCAGCGAAGCAACTCAAGCCCGTCACCATGGAGCTGGGCGGACATTCGCCAGTGGTGGTGTTCGACGACGTGGATGTGCAGGCCGTGGCTCGTGCCTGTGCCGGCTTCAAGTTCCGCAATGCCGGCCAGGTCTGCGTATCGGCCAGCCGCTTCTTCGTGCATGAGCGGGTTTATGAAGAATTCACCCGTCACTTTGTCGAGTTCGCCAATGCAGTGAAAGTCGGCAATGGCCTCGAAGCCGGCATCAGCATGGGCCCGCTGGCCAACGCTCGCCGCCTGGAGTCGACGATGGACCTGGTTGCCGATGCCAAAGCGCGAGGCGCCACGGTCGCCGCCGGTGGCAGCCGGATGTTTGATCGCGGTTATTTCTTTCAGCCAACGGTGCTGACCGATCTGGATGCGCAGTCGCGCATTCTGCATGAGGAACCGTTCTGCCCGGTCGCGCCGATCATGCCGTTCAACGACTTCGATGAAGTCATGCAGCGCGCCAACGGTGTGGATTTCGGCCTGGCGGCCTACGCCTTCACTCACTCGATCAAGCGTGCCGCTGCGGTTAGTGAAGGCTTCGATGCCGGCTGGATCGGCATCAACTGCTTTACCCCCGCTTTGGCAGATGCGCCCATCAGCGGCACCAAACAAAGCGGTATCGGCCACGAAGGTGGCCCTGAAGGACTGGATGCTTACTTGCAGACTCGCTTCGTCAGCCAGGCAAGTTCCATTTAGTCCGTGACGTGATGCTTACCCTAAAAACAATAGTAATGATGAGGATCGAACCATGAGCCGTGCAGATGGTAAAGCGCAGAACATCCCTTTCGGTGGCTACCACTACAACATCATCCCGACTGAAGATGCCGAGCTGACCCGTGTCGGCCCAGGCACCGAAATGGGCGAGTACATGCGCCGTTTCTGGCACCCGGTCTGCCTGTCCGAGGAGCTGGGCCAACTGCCAAAGGCCATCCGCATTCTCGGTGAAGACCTGGTGGCGTTCCGTGACCGTAGCGGTCAGATCGGTGTGCTGCATCGCCACTGCGCCCACCGCGGCGCTTCGCTGGAATTCGGCATCATCCAGGAAAACGGCATTCGTTGCTGCTACCACGGCTGGAAGTGGGGCGTAGACGGTACGCTGATGGAAACCCCTTGCGAGCCGGAAGGCAGCAAGCTCAAAGAGAGCATCTGCCAGCCCGCTTACCCGGCGTTCGAACGCCACGGTTTGGTGTTCGCCTACATGGGCCCACCGGATCAGAAGCCGAAGTTCCCTGAGTATGAATCCTTCACCCAGCCGGCCGGTACCGAGCTGGTGGCGTTCTCCAACGTCTACCCCTGCAACTGGCTGCAGGTGTTCGAGAACATCATGGACCACATGCACACGGCGGTGCTGCATAACAACATGACGGTAGAAGGCGTGGACGCAGCGACCTCCGCCGGTGTTTCCCTGGAAGGCTTCGGTGACATGCCGGTCATGCATTGGGAGCCGACCCGTGATGGCAACGGCGTTGCATTCGTCGCCGGGCGTCGCGTAGGCGAAGACAAGGTGTGGACCCGCATCACCGAAATGACGTTCCCGCACCTGTGCCAGATCGGCTCGCTGGTGCCGTCGGCGGCCGAAGAGCGTCACTCCACTGTCGCCATGAGCCGCTGGCATGTGCCGGTGGACGACACCAACACCATCCTGTTCGGCTGGCGCCATTTCAACGATGAAGTGGACCCGCGTCATCTGGGCTGCAAAGAAGATTGTGGCGTCGACAAGATCGACTTCCTCGAAGGGCAGACCGGCAGCCGCACCTATGAAGAAGGCCAGCGTGCACCGGGCGACTGGGAAGCACTGGTCAGCCAGCGCCCAATCGCGATTCACGGCATGGAACACCCGGGTCGTTCGGACATCGGTGTCTACCTGTGCCGCAAGCTGCTGCGCGATGCTGCGCGCAAGCTGGCCGAAGGCAAGCCGGTGGGACGTGCCGACCTCAACAGCGATGACCCGCTGGCCATGTACTCCCAGGACTCGGTGCTGAAAATCCCCCGTGACCCGGCCCGTGACGATCGCGAATTGCTGATGGAAATCAACCGCAAGGTCATCGGTGTGATGAAAGACGCTGACCGTTTCCCGGCCAGCGAGCGCGACGCCTATGTGCGCCAGCGTCTCGATGAGCTCGACGATCAGCAGCTCTCCCGCAAGGGTTGATAGGGTGGTCGGGCCTGGCCAGGTCAGGCCCGACCCACTGACGACTCATCGCCCAGACAACAAAAAAGATCGAGGCGCAGCATGCAAACAGTCAAAGTACGGTGCATCGAGAACCAGGCGGCTGGTATCAACACCTTCGAGTTCGTCGATCCGGCAGGCAAACCGCTGCCTCCTTTCACCGCGGGTGCGCATATCGACGTGCACCTGCCCGGCGGTTTCATTCGTCAGTACTCCTTGTGCAACAGCCCGCAAGAGCGGGACCGGTATGTGGTTGGCGTATTGAACGTTGTCGATGGTCGCGGCGGTTCGCGCAGCCTGCACAGCAACGTGAAGGCAGGCGATCTGCTGCAGATATCCGAACCACGCAACCATTTCCCTGTCGTCGACCAAGCGCAGCGGCACCTGTTGATCGGCGGCGGCATTGGCGTGACGCCGATGATGGCGATGCTCGAGCATTTTGAAGCGAGCGGCGCTGAATACATTCTTTACTACTGTGGCGAGACGCCTGAGCGCACCGCGTTCAAGGAGCGCCTGTCGTCCCTGCTCGGCAAGCACGTAGTCATCCACTACGACGGAGGTGATCCGGCCCGTCGCCTGGACATCCGCGAACTGCTGATGCACCACGAGCCCGGTACGCATCTGTATTGCTGTGGCCCAGGCGGCCTGATGGCCGGCGTCAAGGCGGCGGCCGAGCATTGGCCGGCAGGCACGGTGCACTTCGAACACTTTGCTGCACCGGTACCGCCGCCAAGCGCCAGCACCGCCAGTGAAGGTGAATTCCGGATCACCCTGGCCCGCAGCGGCCAGACCCTTGATGTACCGGATAGCAAGAGCATTGCGCAGGTCCTGCGTGAAGCCGGCCTGCCGTGCGAGACCTCTTGCGAGGCCGGTATTTGCGGTACCTGCAAGACCCGCTTCATCGACGGCGAGGTCGACCACCGCGACTTCATCCTCAGTGACGACGAGAAACAGGAGCACCTGCTGATCTGCTGTTCCCGTTCCAAGAGCTCGACGCTGGTGCTGGACCTGTAAAAAAAATTTCCCTGGGAAAAGCTACGTAGCTACCTAGCTTTGGAGAGCAAAATGACTAAAGCCAAGAACCTCATCGTGTTCATGTCCGATGAACATAACCCTAAAGCCCTCGGCTGCTATGGCAATGATTTCGTCAAGACACCGAACCTGGACGCCATCGCCGCCACCGGTACCCGCTTCACCTCGGCCTATTGCAACTCTCCGGTGTGCATTCCGGCCCGTGCGACCTTCGCCACCGGCCGTTACATCCACCAGATGGGCTTCTGGGACAACGCCGACCCCTACGATGGTTCCGTGACCAGTTGGCACCACCGGGTTCGCGACGAAGGGCAGCACTGCGTCTCGATCGGCAAGCTGCACTTCCGCTCCATCGATGACGACAACGGTTTCAGCCAGGAAATCGTGCCGATGCATGTCATCGAAGGCAAAGGCGACCTGATGGGCCTGGTTCGCGAAGACCTGCCGCGTCGCGGCGGTGCCTGGAAAATGGCCGGGCAGGCCGGTCCGGGTGAGTCGTCCTACACCCTGTACGACCGCAACATCGCTGCGCTGGCACAGACCTGGTTGCGTGAAGAAGCGCCGAAACACCAGGACAAGCCCTGGGTGCTGTTCGTGTCTTTCGTCGCTCCGCACTTCCCGCTGACTGCGCCGCCCGAGCATTTCTATCGCTACTACCTGGATGACAACCTGCCTTGGCCGAAGCTGTACGACAAGGCCGAGCGCCCGAACCATCCGTTCATCAAGGACTACGCCTCAAGCTTTGCCTATGACGAATTCTTCGACACCGAAGACAAGGTGCGTCGCGCCCTGGCGGGCTACTACGGCCTGGTCAGCTTCCTCGACGAGAACATTGGCAAGGTGATGAGCGCCCTTGAAGGCAGCGGCCTGCGCGACGACACCCGGATTATCTACACCAGCGACCACGGCGACAACCTGGGCAGCCGGGGGCTGTGGGGCAAGTCGACGATGTTCGAAGAAGCCGTTGGCGTACCGCTGATCATCTCCGGTGACGGCATCCCGGCGGGCGCCTTGAAGAAGACCCCGATTACCCACATCGACGTCTACCCGACCATTCTCGAAGCGGTCGGCATTGCGCCCACCGAAGAGGAGAAAACCCTGTCGGGCGAATCCCTGTTCAAGCTGGCCAACCAGCCCGATGGCGACCGTCTGGCCTTTGCCGAATACCACGGCATGGGCTCGGCTACCGGTGCCTTCATGATCCGCGACGACCGCTACAAGTACGTTCACTACGTCGATTACCCGCCGCATCTGTTCGATCTGCTGGAAGACCCGGAAGAGTTGCTCAACCTGGCGCAGATCCCGGGTAACGAGGCGCTGGTCGCCGAGTACCGCGCGAAGTTGGAAACCGTCTGCATTCCGAAAGACGTGGATGCCCGCGCCAGAAAACGTCAGGCCGAGCTGCTGGCGCTCAACGGTGGCCGCGAAGCGGTGGTGGCCCGTGGTGACCTGGGTTACTCGCCCCCTCCAGGGGTTGCGGTGGACTTCAACTGAGGCCCTGCCTCGGCTCCGGAAAACAATAAGGCTGCAACAGTGAGGTGCCTGCAGTCGCCCGCTTTCACCCAACGAAGGCGGGCAGTGCAGGGCGCTGCCGGCCACCAAGCGAGGAGAACACCCGTGAACGGACCTGAATACGATTACATCGTGGTGGGCGCAGGCTCAGCCGGATGCGCCCTGGCCAACCGTCTCAGCGAAGGCGCAAAACACACTGTCCTGCTGCTCGAAGCGGGCCCGAACGACCGGCACTTCTGGATTCACCTGCCGATCGGCTATGGCAAGACCATGTTCAACCCGACCTATAACTGGTCCTTCCATACCGAGCCGGTGCCCGCGCTGGACAACCGTCCGATCTACTGGCCACGGGGCAAGACCCTGGGCGGCTGCAGCTCGATCAATGGCCTGGTCTACATCCGTGGGCAATCGCAGGACTATGACCATTGGCAAGCGCAGGGCAACCAGGGTTGGGGCTGGAGCCACGTGTTGCCGTACTTCAAGAAAATGGAATGCAACGAGCGCGGCGAAAGCGCCTATCACGGCGGCAGCGGCCCGTTGCATGTGTCGGATCTGCGCGAGCCCAACGAGTTGGTCGAAGCCTTCATCCGCGGCGCCAACCAGATCGGGGTGCCGCGCAACGATGACTTCAATGGGGCGCAGCAGGAAGGGGTGGGCTATTTCCAGCTCACCACGCGCAACGGTTGGCGTTGTTCGGCGGCCAAGGCTTACCTGAAGCCGATCCGCCACCGCAAGAATCTGACCGTCGAAACCGACGCCCAGGCCAGCAAGGTGTTGATGAGTGGCAAGCGCGCGGTCGGCGTTGCTTACGAGCGGGCGGGGCAACCGGTAACGGCCAGGGCACGCAAGGAAGTCCTGCTGTGCGCGGGTGCTTTGCAATCGCCGCAATTGCTGCAGCTGTCCGGGATCGGCCCACGTGAAGTGCTGGAGCAACATGGCATCGACGTCGTCCACGAACTGCCTGGCGTTGGCCGCAACCTGCAGGATCACCTGCAGATCCGCATCATGTTCAAGTGCACCAAGCCGATCACCACCAACGATCAATTACGCACCCTGTGGGGTCAGGCACTGATCGGCATGAAGTGGGCCTTTTTGCGCAAGGGGCCGCTGTCGGTGGGTATCCAGCAGGGCTGCATGTTCGCCAAGAGCCGTGAGCAGGAAAAGACGCCCGATATCCAGTTCCACTTCGGCACCCTGAGTGCGGACATGACGGCCGGCAAACCGCACAAGTGGCCCGGCTTCACCATGTCGGTCTGCCAGTTGCGCCCGAGCAGTCGCGGTGAATTGCGGATTCGTTCGAAGAACCCGAAGGACGCCCCCTGGATCGAGCCCAACTACCTGGCCACCGAAGAAGATCGGCAGACCATGGTTCGCGGTTTCAAAATGGCCCGCAAACTCGCGGCGAGCGAGGCCATGGCCGGTTATATCGCCGAAGAGTACAACCCTGGCGTGTCGGTGCAGACGGAAGAGGACATGCTCAACTTCGTGCGCCGCAACGGTTCCTCGATTTTCCACCCGGTAGGCACCTGCAAAATGGGCAGCGGTCCGGAAGCGGTGGTTGACGAGCGGCTGCGGGTTCACGGCATCGAAGGGCTACGGGTGGTCGATGCGTCGATCATGCCGACGCTGATCTCGGGCAACACCAACGCCCCGGCGATGATGATCGCCGAAAAAGCCGCGGACATGATCAAGGAAGATGAGCGTTGTCCCAAGGTCCGCGCTTCATCCGCTGCGCCCATCGGTAACCCCTCGATGACGGCATAGCCTATCCATGGCGGCAGTAAAAGGCCCTCACGGCAGACTGCCGTCGAGGGCATTTCTGGTTTTGGCACTCAGCAGGCAGACAGGATCATGACGGCACAACAGCAAGACTTGAGCAAAACCGATCACGTCGATCGCGGCCCATTGTCCTCATGGCTTCTGGCGGGCGGCAGTGAGCCCGATCCACGCTTCACCCTGGCCAACGAACGAACCTTTCTGGCGTGGATCCGCACCGCGCTGGCACTGCTGGCCGGCGGCATCGCCGTGGAAGCCTTTACCCTGGATGTGTTTACCCCTGCGGTGCGCACGACGCTCTCGGTTGCTCTGCTGCTGATGGCGATGCTCATCAGCGGCTCGGCCTGCCTGCGCTGGCTGAACGTTGAACGGGCACTGCGCAACAAGGCGCCGTTGCCACTGCCGCTGTTGGTGCCACTGCTGTCGATCGGTGGTGCGCTGGTGACGCTGACGTTGATCGGCGTCTTCCTGTTGCGCCAGGTGCACTGAGCATGACCCGCCGTCGCCCTGACGTGCGCCCGCTTCAGGCGCCGCACGATGACGCCGGGCTGCAACCGGAACGAACCTCCCTGGCCTGGGGGCGCACCTTGCTGGTGTTATGGGTTGTGGCCTGTATTTTCCTGCGCTGGATGCAAACCCTGGGCTGGTTGGGCGCATTGCTGGCGGTGCTCAGCGTGTTCGCTGCGCTGTACATCTGGATGACGCAGCGGCGTCGCTACCGGCGCAGTGCGCACGCCATCCATACGGGCCGCTTGCGGGCCGATGTCGCGTCGGTGGTGTTTACGGGCGTGATGGTGGCCTGCCTGGCCGCAGTGTCTCTTTGTGCCGTACTGGGCCGGCTGTAGGGTAGGAGCAAGCTTGCTTGCGATGAGCGATGACGTGGTATTCCTGATAAACCACGGCAATCCATCACCGCAAAACCGTGCTCCTGCCAGCCGACGCGGGATTGCCCCGCGCCGCGGTTGTACCTACCAGACCACCAGTTTATAGCCGACCAGCACGCGGTTCTCGTCGACATCGCGGGTCAGTCCGTTGCCGGAACGGAAGCTGATATTACGCATCTGCACGTAGACGTTCTTCAGCGGGCCGCTCTGCACCGTGTAGGTAAGATCAATGTCGCGCTCGCGCTCGGTACCCTGCTCGCGGCCCTGGACCAGCGCGTGGTCGCCGCTGACGTAACGGGTCATGAAGGTCAGGCCGGGAATCCCCAGCGCAGCGAAATCATAGTCGTAGCGCGCTTGCCAGGAATCCTCTTCTTCTCGGGCGAAAGTGTTGTAGAAGGACAAGTTGACGACATAGGGATCGTTGCCAATGAACGGAAACTCGCCGGCACCGGAGATGCGCTGGTAGGCGCCGCTGAACTTGTGGCCACCCAGCGTCAGGCTGACCATGCCGTTGAGGTTGTTATTGGCGAAGCGGCCCATTTTGGCAATGCCGTCGTCGTTGCTGCGAAAGTACCGAAGGTCAGTACGCAGGCTCGCGCTTTTGCTCAGCGGCAAGGTGTGGACGAGGCCGACGAAATGCTGCCGATAGATGTCTTTGAGTTCGCCGTAGTAATAGCTGGTGGTCAGCTGCGGGGTGAGCTTGTAGCTGCCGCCGGCAAAGTCGAAGTGATCGCTTTCCACGCCGCCGCGGTAATAAGTGATGCGGTCATTGCTGCTGGAGTTGCGCAGGTTGGCCTGGGTGATGCGACCGGCGTTGACGGTCAGGCCGTCGATTTCGTTCGAGGTCAACATGCCGCCGCTGTAGCTCGAAGGCAGCAGGCGCCCGAAGTTATAATTCAGCACAGGCAGGGTCGGGTAAAGCGTACCCAGGCGCAGGACACTCTTGGATACCTTGAGTTTTCCAGTGAAGCCCAGTTCGCTGAATTCATTCGCGGGCGTACCGTCGGCACTTTGCGGGAGGATGCCGTTGTCGCCGCTGCGACCGCGGGCCGAATCCAGCTTGAGGCCGAGCGCGGCATGGGCATCCAGCCCCACGCCAACGGTCGTGTCGGTGAAGCCGGATTCAGCATGCATGACGAATCCCTGCGTCCATTCATCCTGCGTCTCCGGACTACCCGCTTGCCGGTAATCGCGGTTCATGTAGAAGTTGCGAATGTCCAGGTTGGCCGTGCTGTCGGCTATGAAGGCCGCCGAGGCGTTGCAGCACAAGGCGAGACTGGACAGGCCGAGCAAGGGGGTCGGTAGTGCGCTTAACCGTAGATGTTTCATTGTTTTTATCTCTAGGGCAGGGAGCTACAAGCTCAAGGCATAGGCTTTGAGAACTGCGGTGACACAACGGAAAAGGTTTTGCCCGGGCGCGCGGTCATGGCCGGCTTCACAGGAGCGGCCAGGGCGTTCGGTAGCACTGCGGTGAGCGAGATGAAACCGCCCATCGCGACGAAGAGGGCGAAGGCGCCGCGACGCATGCTCAGGTCGGAAAGTTGCGGCGGAAAACGCACATACAGCCAGCTGGCCAGCATGGCGACCGGGATCGACAGGGTGCCCAGCGACATGACCTCGGCGTTCAACTCCCCTTGCAGGCCCTGCATGATCAAGCGGATCAGGGACATGGCGCCGGACAGCGCCAGCAAGCTGGTGCGGATGGTCTGAATGGACACCGGTTGACGATAATAGTGATAGATCAGCGGTGGCCCCGGTATGCTGAACAGGCCGCCCATCAGGCCGCCGAGCAGGCCCATCATGACGAAGCTCGCGGGGCTTGAACGGGATGGATGAGGCTTTGGTTTGATGAACAAGGCGATACCGCCGGCCACGATCAGCCCACCCAGCAACAATTGCAGCAGCGCGGTATGCTCTTCGCCCATTTGGCCAAGCAACCACAGGCCCAGCAGTGTGCCGGGTACCAGGCCGATGAGGGTCTGGAAGAACGATGCCCGATCGATGTGCCGCCAGTGGCGAACCAGGGCGATGGCGATGCCGGGCAGGGCGACGATAGTGATAGTGGTGGCAACGATGGCGATGGGGGCGGCGTGGGTGAGTACGGCAATCGCCAGTACCACAATGCCCAGCGCGAACCCGGTGAACGCTTGCAGGTAGCTGCCGACGGCCACGGCGACAAGAATGATGAGGAGCGAGTGCAGTTCCGAGTGTAGTGCCAGGTGCAGTTCCATGGATCATCCTGCCGGGATCGGCTGCTGTTCTTGCCGCACGCGTGGGCGGTTGGCAGGGTGTCGGGTCGGGCGGACACTGCGGAGCATTTCCGGGCGTCATGAGCTATAATATAAAGCTATATAGCTTTAGTCAACGTCTCTCTGGCAACAGCGTCGGAGGGTCTGAAGGAGGACAAAAATGTCGGAAGTAGAGACGGTCGATTTTTACGATCGTTACCAGTCACAGGAAGTGCTCGGTTTGCCCAAATATGCGCAGCTGCGGGAAACCCTGCTGGCGGCGATCAATGATGGCTACTGGGGCCCGGGTTCGCAGTTGCCCAATGAATCCACGCTGGCGGCCATCACCCCGTTCAGCCTGGGCACGGTGCAGAAGGCCTTGCGTGAGCTGGTTCAGGCCAAAGTGATCGTGCGCCGTCACGGGCATGGCACTTTCGTGGCCGAGCGAGCGATGCCGATGATGTCGCCGATGCACTTGCGTTTCGAGGACGGCGACGGGCAAGTCCTGCCGATCTATGCCGAAGTGGTCGGTCAGGAAACCGGGCTGGACGGCAAGGATTGGGCCGACAAGCTGGGCTCGAACGTGCGTAACGTGGTCAAGGTCGACCGGGTGTTCGCCGTGGACGAGCTGTTCCACTGCTTCACCCACTTCTATATCGACAGTGATCGTTTCCCGGCATTTGCCGAGGCGCAGTTGCTCGATTTTGCCGGGGCGAACTTCAAGGCGCTGCTGTTCAACCAGTACCACATCAGCATCGCCAGCCTGGACCAGAAGCTGCGTTGCGAGCGTTTCCCGGACGAGGTGTGCCAGCAGTTGGCGCTTGAAGAGGGCACGATCGGCGCGGTGCTCGAATTTCTCGCCATGGGCAACAATGGCCGGCCGCTGTATTACCAGGAAGCGTTCATTCCGCCCAATGACTACCGGCTGCGTCTGGACGCCAATCTGGAGCCTTGATCCCGTCGGGTTCTCCATAGCGGGGCCATCCCCTGGTCCCGGTTGAACGCACGCTTGCCTGTTGCCGATGGACGTTGCCGTGCGACGCCATCAGGACATGGGTCGGCCCGTCGCAGGTCCAACGCAACCTGCGGTAATGCTGCCGATTCTGCACAAACAAACACGCTTGATTCGAACCCCTGGCGGGCGCACTCCGCTGGGTGTCTTCTGATGGACGGAGATAAAATCGCTATACCTTCTTAGCTATAGTGCTATATAGTTATTTTGCGGTAAAAAACAACAACAAATTCGACTGGGGCCAAAGTACCTTCAGTCAGCCTGGAGAACGTCATGTCTGTGAACACAACGTTTGCTGCTACCTTGAGTAATATCCTTCCCATGTCTGGATGCCCCCGCCCGCAAGACCGGACCGCATTCGATCGCTACGTTTCAGAATGTTCCAGTTAATTCCACTTCGGCTCGCATCACGACGACCCGATGGTTTCAACATCAATTCTGAGGTGGGATATGGCTCGCTTTAAAAGTACCAAAACGCATGCCTGGGTCATCACGATCCTGCTGGCGGTGTTCATGGTGATCAACTTCATGGACAAGGCGATTCTTGGCATCGTCGCAGGTCCCCTGATGGCCGACCTGGGACTTTCTCCCGCTGAGTTCGGCATGATCGCCAGTAGCTTCTTTCTTCTATTCTCGTTGTCGGCCATCGGTTTCGGCTTCGTGGCCGAGCGGGTGTCGTCCAAGAAATTATTGCTGGTATGTGCCGGCATCTGGGGCGTGGCGCAATTTCCGCTGGCGTTCGTGGCCTCGGTCCCGCTGCTGTACTTCTCACGCATCCTGCTCGGCATGGGGGAGGGGCCGGCTTATCCGTTGGCGCTGCACGCCTGCTACAAGTGGTTCCCCAACGACAAGCGCAACTTGCCGTCCGCGGTGATCTTTCAGGGGGTCACGGCCGGACTGCTGATCTCCGGGCCGCTCCTGACGTTTGTCGTGGTGAAGTGGAGCTGGCATGCGGCGTTCATGGTGCTCGGTGTGGCCAGCCTCGTGTGGATGGCGCTGTGGGCTTACTTCGGTGCCGAAGGCAAGGTCACTGAGCAAGGCTCGGTGCAGGCCGATGCCGACGCTCCCCGCCTGCCTTACTGGGAGCTGATTACCGACAGAACCTTCCTGGCCAACATGCTGATGTACTGGACCAGCTATTGGATCTTCTCGGTGATGTTCACGTGGGTACCGTCCTATATGGGCAAGGTGATGCACTACGACCCGACTGACGCCGGCTGGATGTTCATGGTGTTCACGGCATTCAACATCCCGATCGTCCTTGGCGGCTCCTGGGTGTCCCAGCGCTTGCTGAAAACAGGGCTCGCCTCGAAGTACGCACGGGGTTGGTTGACCTCCTTGCTGGTGCTGATTGGCGGTGCGCTGATCCTGCTCGCGGTCTTTGCTGTGCACAATCCACTGCTCAAGGTCATCCTGTTGGCGATTGGTTGCAACTTGCCGCAGATCACCTTCGTGCTGAGTTCGGCGATCGTTGCCGAGATCATGCCGGCCGGGCAGCGCTCCTCGATGATGTCCATCAACAGCGCCCTGGCCACCACCGGCGGGCTGGTCGCTCCCGCACTGATGGGGGCTTTTATCCAGGGCGCCACCACACCTGCGCTGGGCTATGACAAGGGCTTCGTGGTCGCCGGCGCGCTGTGCATCGTCACCAGTGTCATCGGCTTGTTGCTCATCAATCCCGAAGCGAGCAAGCGCCGGTTCGCCCGGCTTATCGAAACCCGCCGGGCCCGTTCGGCGACCCGTTCCCGGAGCATTTTGGCCAAGTGACCGGACCGTCAGCGGTCGTGCATGGCGCCCGCTGACTCACCCCGTGTGTGCAACCAAAGCACAGGGAGTACTCCGGCTGTTCTCTGTGGATTCAGCCGTTTGACCAGCCCCAGCGGCCTCGCATACCCAACTGGCCGCAGGGGTGATTGATGGAGACAAGCAATGTTACCGGCGACTTTTATTACCGCTGTCGAGCGGCTGATCCCCCGTGACCGGCGTTTCGATGATCCGCTTTCGACCCTCGCGTTCGGCACCGATGCCAGCTTTTACCGGCTTATTCCCCAGCTGGTGCTGCGGGTCGAATCCGAGCACGAAGTGGTCGCGCTGCTCAAATTGGCCAATGCCGAGCGCGTGCCGGTGACCTTCCGCGCCGCCGGCACCAGCCTCTCTGGCCAGGCGATTTCCGATTCGGTTCTGATCGTGCTTGGCGACCATTGGAACGACCGTGATATCCGTGGCAATGGCCAGCAGATCCGTCTGCAACCCGGCGTCATCGGCGCCCAGGCCAATGCCGCACTGGCCCCGTTCAAACGCAAGATCGGTCCTGATCCTGCGTCGATCAACGCCGCCAGGATCGGCGGTATTGTCGCCAATAACTCCAGTGGCATGTGCTGCGGCACTGCCCAGAACACCTATCACACCCTCGCTGGCCTGCGCCTGGTACTGGCCGACGGCACCGTGCTGGACAGCGAAAGCCCATCCAGTGTCGCCGCCTTCCGCGCCAGCCATAGCGAGCTGCTGGAGCAGCTCGCCAAACTGGGTCGGCAAACCCGGGGCAATCTGCCCCTGGCCGGCAAGATTCGCCACAAGTACCGACTGAAAAACACCACGGGCTTCTCGATCAACGCCCTGATCGATTTCGAGGACCCGCTGGATATTCTCAATCACCTGATGGTGGGTTCCGAAGGGACCCTGGGGTTCATCAGTGCGGTAACCTATGACACCGTGCCCGACCACCCGCACAAAGCCAGCGCGCTGATCGTCTTTCCCGACGTCGGCACCTGCTGCAAGGCCGTACCGGTGCTCAAACAACAGCCTGTCGCGGCTGTGGAGCTGCTGGATCGGCGCAGCCTGCGCTCGGTGGAGAACATGGCCGGTATGCCCCAGTGGGTGCGTGAACTGTCGGCCGGCGCCTGTGCCCTGTTGATTGAGTCGCGTGCCCCAACCGAGGCACTGTTGCAAGAGCAACTGGCGCAAGTCATGGCCGCCATCGCACATTTTCCGGTGGAGAAACAGGTCGACTTCAGTGATGACCCGGTGGTCTACAACCAGCTGTGGCGGATCCGTAAGGACACCTTCCCGGCAGTCGGTGCGGTGCGCCAGACGGGGACCACGGTGATCATCGAGGACGTGACCTTTCCCGTCGAACAGCTTGCCGAGGGCGTCAATCGACTGATCCAGCTATTCGACAAACATGGTTATGACGAAGCAATCATTTTCGGCCATGCCCTTGAAGGGAACCTGCATTTCGTCTTCACCCAGGGCTTCGATGACCCGCTCCAGGTGGCCCGTTACGAGGCCTTTATGGGCGACGTGACCCAACTGGTGGCGGTGGAGTACGGCGGTGCGCTAAAGGCCGAGCATGGCACCGGGCGCAACATGGCGCCTTTCGTCGAGCTGGAATGGGGCACTGAAGCCTATCAGCTGATGTGGCAAATCAAGCGCCTGCTCGACCCTCGCGGCATCCTCAACCCCGATGTGGTGTTGTCCGAAGACCCGCGCATTCACCTGAAAAATTTCAAGCCGATGCCGGCTGCCGATGTCATCGTGGACAAGTGCATCGAATGTGGTTTCTGCGAACCGGTGTGCCCCGCCAACGGCCTGACGCTGACCCCGCGTCAGCGCATCGTCATCTGGCGCGACATCCAGGCGCGCAAGCGTGCCGGCATCGATACTGCTGAACTGGAGCGCGCCTACCAGCGCCACGGCCTTGATACCTGCGCGGCCACCGGCCTGTGCGCCCAGCGCTGCCCGGTGGGCATCAACACCGGTGATCTGGTCCGAAAACTGCGCGGCACCCAGGCCCACAGCCCCCGTGCGGCCAACTGGCTGGCCGAGCATTTCGCCTCGGCGGTGCAGGGCGCCCGTTTCACCTTGTACGCGGCCAATACGGCGCACCGGATGCTGGGCACTCCGTTGTTCGCCAGGACCACGGCGACCCTGACCAAGCTCAGCCAGGGCAAATTGCCCCAGTGGACCCCGGCGATGCCGCAGCCTGTGCAGCGTCTGCAGCTACCCGAACCCGCCACTTCGGATGAACGCCCACGGGTGGTGTATCTGGCGGCCTGCGTGTCCCGCGTCATGGGCCCAACCGCCAGCGATCAGGAGCAGCAACCGCTGTTCGACAAGACCTGTGCCCTGCTGGAAAAAGCCGGCTACCAAGTGGTTTTCCCGGACAACCTGAACGCGCTCTGCTGTGGCCAGCCTTTTGCCTCCAAAGGCTACGCGGAACAGGCCGAGTACAAACGCCAGGAAACCCTCAATGCCTTGCTCAAGGCCAGCCGCGGCGGGCTCGACCCGATCTATTGCGACACCAGCCCTTGTACCCTGCGGCTGATGCAGGACCTGGCCGATGAACGACTCGAGATCCATGACCCGGTGCGCTTCATTCGCACCTATCTGCTCGACCGTCTGGAGTTCGAGCCCCAGGACGCACCGATCGCCGTGCATGTCACCTGCAGCACCCAGCACCTCGGCGAGGCGCAAGCCCTGATTGACATCGCCCGGCGTTGTTCCAGGCAGGTGGTCATCCCCGAGGGGATTCATTGCTGCGGCTTCGCCGGCGACAAGGGCTTCACCACCCCGGAACTGAACAGCCATGCCCTGCGTAGCCTCAAGGAGGCGGTGCAATATTGCGACGAAGGCATCTCCACCAGCCGTACGTGCGAGATCGGCTTGTCCCAGCACAGTGGCATCGACTACCACGGGCTGGTTTACCTGGTGGACAGAGTCAGTCGGCGCAAGCCTGCCTTTCGCCCGGCTTCAGCACAGACGTGCGTGCCCATTATGGGCCCGTTCGGGCACCCGCTCACTTGCGTATAATTACCATTAGAGCGCCGCTATCAGGGCACTGTTGTGTTTGGTCTTTAACAGGCAGTGATAAATAACGACCCTGAGCAGTCAGCGTAAAAATTCATTAATGATCGGGGCGACGTTGGGCAAGTCCGTGAGGAAGAACAAGTGTCCGTCTTCAAACACATGCAATTCCGAATTTTCAATCTGGTCAGATAATCGTTGCATGTTAGACAATGGAATGATCGGGTCATCGCTACCTGCCAACACCAATGTAGGCTGGACTATCTGGTGCAGCCAGAAAACGCTGGACCAACAGGCGATGGCCATCATTTGATAGCTGTACCCGGTGGTCACTTCGTAGGGAGATTTATCAGCGCACATGACCTTGGCGTGCAAAGTTGCGAGCTGCTTGTCATGTCGGAACTTACCCCCGTAGAGGGCAGGAGCAATGCTGGCGGCATATTCAGGATCGGTATAACGGCGCGGACTGGCCATCAAACCCAATACCTTGTAATCGGGCAGGGTAGACATCAATCCACAGGAGGTGGCCGCGAGGATAAGCTTCTTACACCTTCGTGGATAATCAAAAGCAAATTGTTGGGCGAGGAATCCACCCCAGGACAGGCCGAGAATGTTGACTTGCTCGTGTTCCAGGTAATCAAGGATTTGCGTGACGGTTTTAGCAAGTCCAGAGAACGTGTAAGTCAGGCTCGGCATGGAGGAGCCACCGACACCGGGAACGTCAAAGGCGATGACTTCCAGGTCAGGGTGCATGGCATCGACAATGGGCAACACCAGTTCAAGGCCGGAGCCGATGCCATTGAATATCATCAGGGGCGTTGTATCAGGCAAGCCTGTGCGTACGCCTACGCGAATGGTCTGGCCATTGATATTGATGTGTTTAATATTCATTTCCACACTCCTGCCTGCACCAGTTTTAATAGCGATGAATGACCTGAATTGAAGACCTTGGTGCCCAAGCAAGGGTTCAATCATTTCCGCGCCTAAAGCATTTATCAGTTTTTTTGAACGGTCGGCAGAAGTTGCATAAATCTTACACTTTGATGTTATGCAGAAAAAATTCAGTAGTACGGGCCAGTCCCTCGCGCGGCGTCTGGGAAGCCGGATAAAACTTTAGCGCAAGCGCGGGAGTCATCCATAGGTAGCCAACACTCAACAGAGGGTTGGCCATTCAATCCTGGGAGAATTCAAATGAGCTTATTCAGCACGATATTGGAAAAACTGGGGATAGGTAAACACGCGGCGTCGACGGCCGAGGCTGCTCCTGCCACGCCTGCCGCGGGTGCTTCCCCTGCTGCGCCGCAGACGTCGACTACCACCCCGACGGCTGCGATCAGCGAAGTCGACGTCGCCGCAAAACTGGAAGCCTTGGCCAGCCAGCAAGGCGGGCAGCTCAATTGGCGCACGTCGATTGTGGATTTGCTCAAACTGTTGAACATCGACAGTAGCCTGGATGCACGTAAAAAACTCGCCGCCGAGTTGCATTACACAGGCTCCACCGACGATTCGGCAGCGATGAACATCTGGCTCCACTCGGCGGTCATGAAAAAGCTGGCGGAGAATGGCGGGAAGGTTCCCGCGGATTTACTGAATTAGGATTGTCCTGCTCTACCTCTAACGCTGGTGCGTACCCTGTTCTCGGGTCGATGAACCCGAGGACGAGGGTACGTACCTTAACCATGCGCGGGTTAATCGTTCATCGATCCTTTTTGGCGATGACGCATGTACAGGCACCCGCCAAGCAACAACGCCGCGCCTGCAGCCATCAGGACTGAAGGTCTGTGCCCGGTTACTCGCCAACCTCCTTCAACCCTGCGATTGCCGCTTGGCGGGGTAAACAGATTGCCTGATGACGATTCAGACCGCGGGCTGCGTTCCAAGCCCAAGCGCGTCAACCATCCCAATAGGAACGGGAACCCCGGTACCCAGTAATGCGCCAGACGGGCTATCGTGGCAGTGCTTCCTACAGTGGTGCTGGGTTTTGGACGTAACGCACAGGCAACCATCGCCTGGGCGACGAGATGCGGATCATAGAGGGGAGGCGGTGGCTTGAGCGCATGACCGGTGAAGTTGCCAGCGTCACGAAACCCCGGTGTGTCCATGACCGCCGGATAGATGTCGCACACATGGATATCGGGGTATCCGATCAATTCCCCGCGCAACGCTTCACTCAAACCGCGCAAACCATATTTGCTGGCAGAGTAAGCCGCGGCATAAGGCTGTGCGACCCAGCTCCCCAGTGACAAGGTGTTGATCAGGGTGCCGCGTTTTTGCGCCTTGAAATATGGCCATGCCACATAGGCGCCGCGCAGGTAACCGATCAGATCCGTCTGCAACACCTGCTCATGTGCTTCAAGCGGGGTTTCCTCGAACTTGCCCACCGCTCCGACGCCTGCATTGTTGATCCAGATGTCGATGCGTCCATCGCCAAACGTGGCAGCTTGATCCGCCAGATCCCGCATCTGTTCGCTGTGTGTGACATCCGTGCAGACTGCCAACGCGCTGGCACCGCGTGCAGCACATTCCTTGACGACGTCAGCCAGCGCCGCTTCATCACGTGCACCCAGTACCAGTCGTGCGCCCTCACTCGCGAATGCATGAGCAGCCGCACGGCCGATGCCGCTGGATGCTCCGGTAATGACCACCAGTTTGTTGTAGAGCGCCCCCTTCGTGTCTACCCGCTCCACCTCAGAACGGCCTACAACCTCTGAAGAGGGTAAATCGGCTTGGGCGTTGAATCGCACTTTGCTCAGTTTCAGGCGGGCACCATCAATCAGGGTCAACGTCAGGTCTTCAATGTTGCCCGCGACTCGATCGGCAAACACCGGCTTGCCTGTGGAGTCAAGTTGGTCATACAGGAATTGCTGACCTTCCAGCCACCCGACGGCGGTCATCAATTCGGGGCCCAGGTAATATTTTCCGTCGAGAAAGAAGCCGGGGAAACTTCGGGTGTGTTCCAGGCTTTGGACGGCGTAACGCTCGCCAGGCTTCATGCCGGTCGATGAGTCGATCATGGTGACATCCTCAGGTTCGCTGGTTTGCGATAGAGGATGGGCCGCCATCAATGTTCCATCGAGATGACTGAAAGGTGGTTGAGCATTTGCGCCGCATGCGTGAGCCAACGTTGGGACTGGGTGCCACCTATAGGGCAACCCTGAAAGCACTCTTCAGCCGACCATCCCGGTCGAGGTGGTAACGTTCCAGATCGCGCGCCAGGATCAATTCACCGGTGAAACAGGCCGCTGCTTCCTCGCGGATATCCCCAATGAACGGGCTCTCATCGGGATTGGATTGATAGCGTGCACTGAAGTGGGTGAGCACCAGATTCGGTATGCCTGCCGACTCGGCAAAACGCGCCACGGCGGCGGCACTGCTGTGCCCGTAACTCTCTGCGGTGCGATCGATCAATGACTGGCAGAAGGTGGCCTCGTGCACGAGCACATCCGCGCCTGGAACCACCTTGGCCAGCAGTTCGGGGGTGTCGTTATCGCCACAGATGATGAAGCGTTGACCGGGTCGCGCAGGGCGTAAATAGTCCTGCGCACGCAGCAGGCGTCCGGCATGCTCGACCTCACGTCCATGCGCCAGCTCACCCCAGATCGGGCCGCGGGGAACGCCGTCGGCCTCCAGGCGTTGCACATCCAGGCGCGGGTCAGGATTGGATTCGGCAAATAGGTAGCCATGAGAGGGAACACGATGAGACAGGGCAACGGTGTCGACCTGGACATTGCCGTTTCGCCAGCCATTCAAAGTTTCGCTTGCATGCAAACGCACCTCGAAGGGCAGGCACGACCTGCTGACGCTCAGGCTGAGGCGCACCCAGTCATGCAGCGCAACCGGCAACACGATATCGAGCGGCTCCAGGCGCCCCGACATGCCCGCAGTGGCCAGCAGGCCGGGTAAGCCGAAGCAATGATCACCGTGGACATGGGTTATGAAGCACCCTCGAAGGTTCTTTAAAGACAGGGGTGTGCGTAACAGTTGATGCTGGGTGGCTTCACCGCAATCCACCAGATACCAGCCCTTGCCTGAGGACTCGATGAGCGCGGTGCCACTCACATTTCGATTGCGGGTAGGGACTCCTGCTGAAGTACCAAGAAATATGAGATCCATGGCCGATCCTTGATTCAGGCAGTTGATCTGACAAACAGCCAGAGGCACTGAAAAAAAATCACGATTTCTACCTCCGGCATGCGTTTCGACACCCGTGATATGAGTTTGGCTCTCCGTGACTTTCCGTCACTTTATTTTTTGCGTCTGCAGGCGGCGGGCCTGTTCCGTTTGTCGTATCGACGAGACGAAAACTTAGGGTGACGATCCAAAGTAAGTCACTATTTTTTGTCTCAGGAGATTGGCCATGACCAAACGACAAGAAACCCATCACGGCTTTTCCGACGACCCGCAAAAAGTCAAAGAGGCGGGACGCAAAGGCGAGCCAAAGGCTAATGTGGCCATCGATAAGGCAGAGAAAGCCCGGATCGGTGGACAGCACAGTCATGGAGGGACACGTGGAGAAAAATGATATCGGCTCGACCTGCTGACAGCTCCAGTCAGCAGGTCGGTGGCCTCAATGCATGGCTCAGCCTTGCAGGTACACCGCATGGGTATGGGTATATTCATACAGCCCGTGCTTGCCATCCGCGCCGCCGATACCCGACTTGCGCACACCGGCATGGAACCCCTGCATCGCTTCGAAGTTCTCGCGATTGACGTAGGTTTCGCCAAAATCCAGCTCGCGCATCGCTTGCAGGGTTTTGCTCAGGTCGCGGGTGTAGATCGACGAGGTCAGGCCATAGTCGCAGTCGTTGGCCAGGGCGATGGCTTCGTCAAGGTCATCGATGATCTGGATCGGCAGCACCGGGCCGAAAATCTCTTCGCGCATGATCTCCATGTCGGCGCGGCAGCCGGCCAGCACCGTGGGCTGGAAGTGGAAGCCGTTGGGCAGATCGGCAATCTGCCCGCCACTGATCAGACTCGCGCCCTGGCTCAATGCGGTGCGGACTTTACGATTGACGCTGTCCAGCCCCTGACGGTTGATCAGCGGGCCCATTTCGATGTCCGGTTGGGCGATCGGGTCGCCGTAGCGGGTCGCACTCATCGCCGCCGCGATGCGCTCGATAAACTGGTCGGCGACCTTGCGTTCCACGTAGACCCGCTCGGCGCAATTGCACACTTGACCACTGTTGATGATTCGAGAGTCGCGGATGGCTTTTACCGCGAGGTCGAGGTCGGCATCCGCCAGCACGATGGCCGGCGCCTTGCCGCCCAGTTCCAGATTGAGCTTGGTGATATTTGGCGCAGCAGCGGCCATGATCCGCGAGCCGGTAGCGACGCTGCCGGTGAAGCTGATCATGTCCACGCCCTTATGGGCGCTCAGTGCCGCGCCGACTCGGCCATCGCCGCAGACCACGTTGAACACGCCGGCCGGCAAGTCGGTTTCGGCGACCAGACGGGCGAACTCGAAGCAGTTGTTTGGCGTTTCTTCGCTGGGCTTGATCACGATGGTGTTGCCGGTCAGCAGCGCCGGGGCCATCTTGCGGGCGATCAGGAAGAACGGGAAGTTCCACGGCAGAATCCCGGCGACCACGCCCAGGGGTTTGCGCAGCAGAAAGATGTTTTCGTTCTGGCGGTCGCTGGTGATGATTTCGCCTTCGATGCGCCGGGCCCATTCGGCCATGTAGTCGAGGTAGTCGGCGGTGAAGTTGACTTCGACTTCTGCAAGGCCACTGACCTTGCCTTGTTCCAGGGTGATGGTGCGCGCCAGATGGGCGACGTTTTCCCGCAGCCTGGCGGCGATTCGCCGCAGATGCCCGGCGCGTTCGATCGCCGGTTTGCGCGACCAGTCTTTTTGCGCGGCGCGGGCGGCGGCGAGGGCGCGGTCGACGTCTTCGGCGGTCGACGCCGGGACCTTCGACAACAGGGCGCCAGTGGCTGGGTTGATCACGTCGAGATGGGCGGCGCTGGCCACGAATTGGCCGTTGATGAAGTTTTCGTAAACAGGCACGGACGACATTGGGACAACTCCTGGGCTGATCAGTAGGTGCGCGATGGCGCTTGCTCGGTGGCGGGCGTGCGGTAGCGCGCGAGGGTGGCCGTGGCGCCTTGGCGCAGCAGGCTGATGTCGATGGCCACCGCAATGAACTGGCAGCCCCAGCCCTGATAGCGCCGTGCATCTTCTTCGTTGGGCGCGAGGATTCCGCAGGCCTTGCCCGCTGCGAGGGTCGCGTTTACTGCGTATTCAATGCGCTCTTGAACCTCGGGGTGACCCGGATTGCCGGCATGGCCCAGACCGATGGACAAATCCGCTGGCCCGATGAATACCGCGTCGACGCCTTCGACGGCGGCAATCGCTTCGACGTTTTCAACACCCAAGCGCGATTCCACCTGAACGATCAGGCACAACTGCTCATGGGCGGTGTTGAGGTAATCGGGCACCGCGTCCCAACGCGTAGCGCGGGTCAGGCCGCCGCCGACGCCGCGAATACCATGGGGCGGGTAGCGCATGGCGCGTACCAGTGCTGCAGCTTGTTCAGCGGTTTCGACCATCGGGATCATCAGCGTCTGGGCGCCGATGTCCAGCAGTTGCTTGATCAGGTTGGCATCGCCTGTGACCGCACGCACCACCGGCGCGGTGGAGTAGGGCGCCACCGCCTGCAATTGGGCGAGCACGCCGGGCACGGTGTTCGGCGCGTGTTCGCCGTCGATCAGCATCCAGTCGTAACCGGTGGTGGCGACGATCTCGGCGGCGTAGCCGGTGGCGAATCCGGCCCAGATGCCATACTGGGTTGCGCGGTTGTTCAGCGCGGCTTTGAAAGCGTTGTGCGGCATGTTCATGACGGGGTCCTTTCTCAGCGGTTATACGGCCGATGCAGTTGGCATTCCGGGTTGAGGGTCACGCCGAAGCCGGGCTGGTCGAGTGCCGACAGGCGCATGCGGCCGTTCACCGGCACAGGTTCGCCGAGCAGTTGCGGGTGGAACATCGGCACCACTTCATCGGCTTTGGGCGCCATCATCAGGAACTCGGCGAACGGGCTGTTATGCCGTGTGGCGACAAAGTGATAGCTGTAGACCGAAGAACCGTGGGGAATGACCAGTGCGTTATGGGCGTCGGCCAGCGCCGAAATCTTCACCAGTTCGGTGATCCCGCCGCACCAGCCGACATCCGGCTGGATGATGTCGCAGCAGCCCATCTCCAGCAGCATGCGGAAACCCCAGCGGGTCGCTTCGTGTTCGCCGGTGGTGACCAACATGCCTTTGGGTACGTTGTTGCGCAGCGCCGCGTAGCCCCAGTAATCGTCCGGCGGCAGTGCCTCTTCGATCCACTTCAAACCATATTCGTGAGCACCGACCGCCAGCTTGGTGGCGTAGTTGAGGTCCAGGCTCATCCAGCAATCGAGCATCAGCCAGAAGTCCGGGCCGACCCGCTCGCGCATGGTCGCCAGTTCTTCGAGGTTTTTGCGCAGGCCTTCTTCACCTTCGGCCGGGCCATGGTGCAACGGCATCTTGCCGCCGATGAAACCCATTTTCTGTGCCAGGTCCGGACGGGCGCCGGTGGCATAGAACTGCAATTCGTCGCGCACCGCACCGCCGAGCAATTGATGCACAGGCTCCTGGCGGATCTTGCCGAGCAAGTCCCAGAGCGCCAGGTCGACGCCGGAGATCGTGTTGATGACGATGCCTTTGCGGCCGTAGTACAGGGTCGATTGGTACATCTGGTCCCAGATGCGCTCGATGTCGGTGACTTTGGCGCCTTCCAGGAAGCGCGCCAGGTGTTTCTCGACGATGTAGGCGGCCGGTTCGCCACCGGTGGTCACGGCAAAACCGACGGTGCCATCGCTGGCTTCGATCTCGACCACCAGGGTCCCGAGCACGTTGATGCCGAAGGTGCGGCGGCTCTGGCGGTACTCGGGGTATTTGCTCATCGGCGTGGCGATGTGATCGTCGATCCAGTGGCCGTCCGCCTGGTCGTGATAATCCGCGCCGCCGCCTCGCAGAGTGAAGGCGCGGACGTGCTTAATGGTTGGAATGCCCATGGTGTGACTCCTCAGGTGTTAAACGGTGGCCGGTTTTTTTGCAGCGCTCGGAATGGGCGAGCGGATGCCCAGGACCAGCAACGCGGCGATGACGGTGGTAGCGGCGAGCAGGTAGAGACCCGCGGCCGGTGAATGGAAGGCGCCTTCGGCCCAGTTCTTCAGCACCGGGGCGATGAAACCGCCAAGGGCACCGAACGAGTTGATCAGGGCGATTCCGGCTGCCGCGGCGCTGCCGGCGAGGTAGCTGGAGGGGAATGTCCAGAACACCGGTTGCACGGCGATGAAGCCGGAGGCGGCGAAGCACAGGGCGACGATGCCCAGGAACGGACTGCTGAAGGTGACCGAGCAGGCGATCCCGGCCGCCGACATCAGCAAGGTCAGGCACGCGGTGCGGCGTCGTTCGCCGGTGCGGTCGCTGTAGCCGGGGATCAGGTAGGCGGCGACGATCGCGCAGATCCATGGAATCGCCGTCACCAGTCCGACCATCAGCCCGACCTTGGTGCCGAGCAAGCCGCCGACCTGGGTGGGCAGGTAAAACACCACGCCGTAGACGCTGGCCTGGATCAGCAGGTAGATCAGGCACAGGTACAGCACCGAGGGTTGGCACAACACGTTGAGCAGGCTGCGGCCGTGATTTTGTTTATGGCTGTCTTCCTGGTCGAGCAGGGTCTGGATCTGCAAGCGTTCTTCAGCGGTCAGCCACTTGGCGTCAGCGGGGCGATTGTCCAGGTACCAATAGGCCCAGATGCCCACGGCCGTCGCCATCAGGCCTTCCACTGCAAACAGCCATTGCCAGCCATGGAAACCGGCGAAGCCATCCATCTCCAGGAGCAGGCCCGACAGCGGGCTGCCGAAGATGAACGCCAGTGGCGCGCCAAAGTAAAAGAACCCCATGGCCTTGCCGCGCACGGCGTTGGGGAACCAGTAGGTGAGGTAAAGGATGACGCCTGGGAAGAAGCCGGCTTCGGCCACGCCCAGCAAAAAGCGCAGGACGTAGAAGGTGGTTTCGTTATGGGCGAAGACCATGGCCGCGGACACGAGGCCCCAGGTGACCATGATGCGGCACATCCACAGACGGGCGCCGACGCGGTGCAGGATCAAATTGCTCGGCACTTCGAGCAGCGCGTAGCCGACGAAGAACACCCCGGCGCCGAAGGCGAAGGCGGCGTCGCTGATCCCGGTGTCGGCTTGAAAGGCTTGCTTGGCGAACCCGACGTTGGCACGGTCGAGGAAGGCCATGATGTACATCAGCAGGAGAAACGGCAGGAGCCGCCAGGAAATTTTGGCGAGCAGAGGCGCGGGTAGAGTCTTCATCGCAGTTTTCCTTTGGTAGGCATTTGTTCTTATGGGAAAGACTGTACGACCGCAGATCTATGCGTTACAAATCGAATTTAGCTTACAACTGATACCCTTAGGGTATCGATAACAAAGGCCCGCCATGACCACGCCGACCATCTCCCGCAGCCTGCTCAACCGCCTGCGCTACAAGCATTTGCACATGCTGGTGGCACTGAGCAGCAGTCAGAACCTGCACCGCGCCTCCCAAACCCTGAGCATGTCGCAACCAGCGGCAACCCGCATGCTGCATGAGATCGAGGACATGTTCGGCTGCGATCTGTTCGAGCGCCTGCCGCGGGGGATGCGGCCAACAGCGCTGGGCAGTGAGTTGATCCGTTTCGCCGAGTCAGCCATCAGCGGCCTCGATCGTTGCGCCGAAGACCTGATCGCGAGGCAGCAGGGCGGTTTCGGTTACCTGTCCATCGGCACCATCATGGGCGCCGCGCCGGACCTGGTGATGGATTCGATTGCCGAAATCAAGGCGCTCAATCCACAGCTGCGAATTCGCATCATGGGTGACACCAGCGATCAGGTGATCCAGTTGCTTGAGCAGGGTCGCATCGATCTGGCCATCGCCCGGCGCAATGCCGCCACCGACAGTGAACATTATGAATTCGAACAACTGGGCAACGAACGCCTGCTGGTCGTGGTGCACGCCGGTCATCCCCTGGCCCGGCGCAACACACTGGAACTGTCGGAACTGGTCAGCGGCTGGCCGTGGATCCTGCAACCGGAAACCAGCCCTGCGCGAATCGGTCTGGATCAGGCTTTGCAGCGCCTGGCCTTGCCGTTGCCGGCGGACATCATCGAATGCAGCTCGGTGTACTCGATGCAGCAATTGATTCAACTGACCGATGCGATCATGGTGCTCTCGGAAACCGCGTTGCGCGACTACCTGAAAATGGGCCTGGTGGTGGCGCTCCCGGTAGAACTCGACGTGCAACTGGCGCCGTTCGGACTGCTGCTGCGCAAGGGCGAACACATCAGTCGGGAGTTGGGTTTGTTCATCGATTTGCTGCGCCGAAAAGCGCAGGTTTTTTGAACGCAAACAGAACAGTGCCCGCCATCGAGCGGGTATTTATTGCCTGAACAACAATAATGAGCGAACAGATCAATCAGCGTCGAAGGCGGACCTTCTCCCAGCTGCGGTCAACGTAAAACGATCCCGTATCGCCGCGAATGGAATATAGCGTCGCTCGGTAGAAGGCTGTTCGGCGAGAGCAGTGCAGCCCGCGCAGTTTTTCGTAGGCCCATTTCCAACCGTGCTTAGGTTCGCTGCTCATAGTGCTCCCTCCACCGATGTCATCCGTTCCTTGATCGTAGCTGGTAGCTAATTAGTGGCCAACCATTGTTTTCAGGCGTCAAAAAATCGTCCTGGAGACGAGCGGATTTATCTTTTACCTGATGAAACGAATGCCGGTGAAGTCAGTTAGCGGCGTGGGTAATTATTGGCGGAGTGAACGGCTGCCCGACTGTGCGCAGGCCTGATAGTCTGCAGAATTCCTCGCCGCCGTCCTGCGCGATCAGGCATGATCAAGCTATATGAACCGGACCCACTGACCTATGGCCGTTGATTTGCAAGCGCTCTACCCCAAACTGATCCATCTGATGCTGGACACGGTCTTTGTGGTTGATAGGGATAATCAGATTGCATTTGTGAGTGATGCCTGTGAGGCACTGCTCGGTTACCGTGCCGACGAGCTGACCGGTACCCCGATCACCGACTATATGCATCCTGATGACCTGGCGGTCACACGAGCCTCCATTATCCGGGTCATGAACGGTCAACCCCACTTCGATTTCCGCAACCGCTATATCCGCAAGGACGGCGGTGATGCCGATACGCTGCTCAGCCACGCCGATGGCGATATGTACCGGATAAAAAGGCACCGTTCTGCAACGGGGTGACGGGCCTGCAGCGATTCGCCGGCCCGTTAGTCCCGCACGAATCGCTGCGCCATCACCCGCAACAAACGATCATCCTCTCCCGCTGCGCCAATCACCTGCAGCCCCACCGGCATTCCCCTCACCAATCCCACCGGCAGGCTGATCGCAGGCAGCCCGGTGAGATTCCAGGCACTGGTATGGCTGAGCAGCGCGGCGCGCACATCGACGTCCTGCTCAGCAACCCGGACCTCGCGCGCATCGACCGCTGTCGCGGTAATCGGCACGCTGGGCGAGACCAGGAAGTCATAGCGCTCGAACAAGCGCGCCATTGTCGCCTTGAGCCGTGCCTGGCTGGCTTGTGCGCGAATGTATTGCCAGCCCCTGACTTCACGGGACAATTCGAGGCGCTCGCGTACCTCCTGCTCGAACATGTGCGGTGCATCCTGCATGCGTTCGGCATGCAGATCGAAGGCCTCGGCGCGTTGCAGCACCAGCAAGGTGTCTTTCATGGCGGCCGCCAGCGGCTCCAGTTCGGCAGTATCCTGCAGCGCCTCGCCAAACAGCTGCTGCGCCGCCTGGTACACCTGCCGATCCAGCTCGGCGTCGACCGGGCCGAAGCTGCCGGTGGTGATCCAGCCAACCCGTAGCGGTCGAGGGTTGGCCACCGGTGCACAAACTCGCCCAGCGACCACTTCGAACAGCAGGCGCGCATCCTCGACGTGGTTGGCGATCGGGCCCACGTGGTCAAGGCTCGCCGACAGCGGGAACACCCCCTGCAGCGGCACGCTGGCAAACGATGGCTTGAAGCCGACCGTTCCACACAACGCCGCCGGAATACGGATCGACCCGCCGGTGTCGGTGCCCAGCGCCAGCGGCACCATGCCGCTGGCCACCGCAGCAGCGCTGCCGGCGCTGGAGCCGCCAGTGATGCAGTTGGCATCCCAGGGGTTACGTGCCGCGCCCTGCAGCGAGCGATCGCCGGTCGGGCCGTAGGCGAATTCGTGGGTCAAGGTTTTGCCGACAATGACCGCGCCCGCCTCGCGCAGGCGCTGCACGCACAGCGCATCGCGGCTCGGCTTGAAGCCTGCGAAATGCGCCGAACCGTAGGTGGTGACGTAGTCGCAGGTGTCGATGTTGTCTTTGACCGCCACCGGTATGCCGTGCAGAGGGCCCAGGTCCAGGCCCTGGGCGAACAGCTCGTCGGCCTTGCGCGCCTGGGCCAGCGCCACCGGGGCATCGACCTGAACGAAGGCGTTCAGGATCGGATTCAGACGCTCGATGCTGTCCAGGGCGGCCTGGGTCAACTCGACACTCGTCAGGCTGCCCGCGCGCAGACGCTCGGCCAGCACGATGATCGATTGACCAAAGAAATATCCAACGTGAGGAGGCTTTACCAAGCTCATACAAACAACTCCATCAAACTGCTGCGGGTAAAGGGGAAGGGCTGATAGGCCGACTGCCGGGACGCACCATCAGCATCGCGCTCATGCCCAGTGCAGTGGCCACCGCCGCTGCCACGAACATCGACGAGTAGCCATAGCGCACGGTCAGGTAGCCGGTCAGCATTGGCGCGATGAACGACGCGGTGTTGGCGATGAAATGGGTCATGCCGCTGTAGGCGCCGACCCGGTTGGACGGCGCGGTGTCGATCACCACGGCCCAGTAGACCGAGTTGGGCAGCGCGTTGAGGGCGTTGGCCAGGGTCATCAGGGCAATCACGCCCCACACGGTCTGGGCCTGCGATACCAGGATGAAGCAGAGCGTGGTCAACAACAGGCAGGTCGCGGCAAGCCAGCTGCGTGCTACTTTCAGGTTGCCGGTGCGGCGCAGCAACAGGTCGGAGATCTTGCCGCCCAGGAGCACGGTGAAGCAGGCGCCGGTCCACGGAATCATGCCCATGTACCACAGCGAAGACAGGTTGTAGTGAAACTCGTCCTGCAGGTATTTGGGGGTCCAGGTCAGCAGCAGGAACGTCACGTACACGAACGAGAAGTAACCGACCGCGTTGAGCATCAGGTCCTTGTTCTTGAAGAAATGCCATATCGGCGCAACGCTGGTGGTCGGGGTTGAAGCATTGGCTGCCGCGGCGCGTTCCCGTCGCAGGAAGTCGAGCTCGGCCTTGGACACCCGCGGGTTTTCATCGGGGGTGTTGGTGAAGCGCGTCATGAAGAAAATCAGCAGCGCCAGGCTGACCACGCCCAGCACCACGAACATGCTGCGCCAGCCGCCAGTCAGGGTTTGCAGGCCTACCGCCACCGGGGCGGTGAGCAGCGCGCCCAGTGGAGTGCTGAGCAGTCCAACCGAGACCACGAAGCCGCGCTCCTTGGGCGTGGCCCAGTTGGCCACGCTCTTGTTGATCACCGAGTAGGCCGGGCCTTCGGCAAAGCCGAACAGCACGCGGATAGTGGCGAAACCGGCCATGGCCGAGCCTCCCATGAATGCCAGCCCGAGGTCACCGGCAAACGCGGTGGCGATCTCGAAAATCGACCAGGTGGCACCCGCAATCAGCCAGATACGCTTGGCGCCAAAGCGGTCGGCCAGGATGCCGCCGATCAACGCCCCGAGAATGTAGCCGTAACCGAAGTAACCCAGGACTTTGCCCCAGTCGGCCTTGTCGAAACCGTACTCCGGGAGAATGCTCGCCGAGGCATAGGCAATCGCGCCGCGGTCAATGTAGTTGAGCAATGCCATCAGCATGATCAGGAAGAAAATCTGGTAGCGGAAAGACGGAATAGCTGCGCTCTTCATAGGGATCTGACTCTTCAAAATGATGGCAGAAGTCAAAAAGTCGGCCGCGTCCGGCGTATTTTTATTGTCTTACCCAAACGTTTGGGTTGACGAAATGTAGTGAGAGAAAAAGTTTTAGTCAATCGTTTGGGTAAAGGTTTATTTCTGGGCCGACGCACCGATTGAGGTAGAATCGCGCGCTAAATAATGGACGGTTGGAAGCCCCTCAGACATGCCGAATCAATCTCGCCCCGCCACCCTGAAGTCCATGGCGACTGCACTCGGGTTGCACGTCTCCACGGTGTCACGGGTGCTCAATGGCGACCCGACCGGGGTTGAGCGAGCGGCGTCGGCCGAGGTGGTGGCGCGTATCCGCGCCTTGGCCAAGGAACTGGATTATCGGCCGAACACCCAGGCATCCAACCTGAAATTGCGCAAAAGCCAGGAGATCTGCGTGCTCATGCCGCGCCTCACCGACCTGGTAATGGCGACCATTTATGACAGCATCGACAGTGCCGCCGAGCAGGCGGGCTACCTCACCTTCGTCTCCAATACCGACGACCAGCAACCGCGCCAGATGGCCCGTGCCGAGCACGCCTTGCGCCGCTCGGTGGCCGGGCTGATCGTGGGTGACTCCCACGTAGGGGAAACCCAGCCCCTGCTCGACCTGCTTGCACGCAAGCACATCCCCTACGTGCTGGTCAGCCGGCAGATTGCAGGACACCTCTCGGCGGCCAGCGACGACGAATTGGGCGGCTGGTTGGCGGCCGAACACTTGTATCGACTGGGCTGTCGCGATGTGGCGATCCTGGCTGGCGAACGGCATGCGTCCACCGGGGCTGATCGTACCCGCGGGTTCATCCGCTATTACCGCGAGCAAGGTATCGCCCTGCGCCCGGAGTGGGTCCTCAATGGTCCTTTTGACAGCCACACCGGACACCAGCAAGGCGAATATCTGTTGGGGCTCAAACCGCGCCCGCAGGCGTTTTTCGCGGTCAACGACTTCCTCGCCATTGGCCTGATGGGCGCTGCCCGCGACAAAGGCTTGCAGCCAGGCAAGGACATTGCCGTGGTCGGCTACAACGACATCCCGTTGGCCAACGAACTGATCGTGCCACTGACCAGCGTGCGCCTGCCGCTGGCGCAGATGGGCCGGCATGCGGTGGAGTTGCTGCTCAAGCGCATCAAGGGCGAGGTCGCGGAGTCGATCATCCTTGCGCCGCAGTTGCAGGTGCGGGCGAGTTCCTCGCTGTTGCACCGCGTTGACTGAGAGGGGCAAAAGTGGTTGAACTTATACGCAGAGTCGGTCAATGGCGTGATGCTGGGGCAAGGCATCAACTGACCGATTGAACGTTAACTGCGACGCCGTGTGTGGACACGGCTTCGCGCAGCGCATCATCTCGCGGAGGCGGCAATCAGTTCGCCGTACCCCGCGCCCCTCCCATCCGGCGGTTGGACTTTTCTTCGAGCTGGATAGCGAAATCCATGGCCTCCCGGTAACTACGGAAGTCCCAGGTCTTGCCCGTGTATCGCTCGACGACATGGAAGGTGCCGAGCCCTATGGCCACCACCTGGAAGCGCACACCGCGGCGCGATTTCTGGCGCTTGCGCTGGAAGAAGTCGATGGGTGCTACTTCGGAGTGGACGAGCAGGGTGTCTAGCTCATCGATACGCTGCACAAAGGATGGATGCATGTCTGATCCTCTTGGTGGGTAGCCTGTATGCGTAAGCACTCGTGCCGCTAGTTGCTTGCCAATGCAGGCAGAGGTGAGTGGGACTAAAGGGTGATGGATCTGTTCAGGCGAGTACAAAGGGTGCCCTAAAATAGATAAGTCCATTTTTTGGCCATCGCGCCGTTTTTTCCATGCCGTTCGTCCAAAGTCCGGCATTTGTGAGTGTCTTGCAGTATTTAATGTTCAAGCACATACATCGCGCGCATCAGAACGGAGATCGAACATGGACATTGATGAAAATGCTCCAGGAAACATATCTCAGAAGGGCGTAACGAGCGGTACGGATAACGAAGCAGGCCATGACCCCAGGCGCAATGAAACTGAAGTGCCGTTGCCTGCGGACGACGAAGCACCGGTGGATGAAGAATTGGCGGAGTTGGAGGCCAACAATTCGGTGCCCAGCGGGCATCCCAATCCCTGATGACCAACGCAGCCACGGCGGCCCCGCCGTGGTCTCGACGTCGATAACCGGTTAGTGCGACGGATGAATCAGCACCAGTAGCCCGTCCATCCTGCGATGTGCTGCATCAGTGCCCTTTGACTTTCTTGATGCGCAGCACAATGAGCGCAAGGATGCCGATCGCGAGGGGGGTCATGGCCAGCATGGCCTCCCGTGGGGCCACCTCGACTCCGAGCAGGTGCAACCCCGAATAGCCAAGCTTGAGCAGGCTCAGCAGGTAGTAGGTGATGGCGATGATCGACAGGCCTTCCACCGCGCGCTGGATCTTGATCTGGGCATCGGCGCGGGCGTTCAGGCTTTTGAGGATCTCCGAATTCTGTTCTTCCATTTCCACCTGGACCCGGGCCTGCAACAGATCGCCCAGGTTGGCCACGCTTTTGGCCAGGTGCTCCAGGCGCTGTTCGGTGGCGGTGCAGTACCTGACGGTAGGCTTGAAGCGGCGATCGATGAACACCCCTAGCCGCTGGCAATCCCCCACGTGACTTTCCCGTAGTTCGCCCAGGCGCTCGAACACCAGCTGGGCGTAGGCCTGGGTGGCGCTGAGGCGATGGCGGGTTTTCGCGGTACAGCTGACCACCTGGGCCGAAAGGCTGGAGATGTCCGCCAGCAGGGCTTTCGCGTTACCGCTGTCTGCGTCGGCGTTTCGCCCGGACAGCGTGACCAGGGTCTGGTCAAAGACGTTGAGTTGCGCGCTCAAGGTCTTGGCCGTGATCAAGGCCAGCGAGGCCATCATCCGGTAAGTCTCGATTTCCAGCAGGCGGCGGATCATCCGTCCCTGGCGGTAGGCGTTGAGGCGCCGGTTGACGAACAGCAGGCGGTTGCTGCCGTCCTCCCTGAGGCGAAAATCGCTCCAGACCACCGCATCGCCGCCGCCCACGCAGGAACCGCACGGGTCCTTGAAACCGTAGCTGGCGAGGTCCAGGCCGGCTTCGCCACGCACGACGATCTGTACCGAGTTGATCAGCTTTGGCAGGTGCCCTTCGACCTTTTGCGCCAGCACCTCGGGCAGCGAGGTCCAGGACAGGTCATCGCAGGAGGAAGTGACCACCAGGGTCAGGGTGAAGAACTCGGCGTGGCGTTCCCATTTCAGGGCGTGGCCCTCGAGTCGGGTGATGCCCTGGGCGGCATGAGGATCGATCGGACCAGGGCAGCAGCGCTCCAGCAGCGCATTGCATTCCGGTTCTTCGCCGAGAAAGGCCATGTGGAACACATGGGCCGGCTCGTCGAAATACAGTGACGGACGCGCGTGCAGTTCGTTGTGCAGGGTTTGTCTTTGCGGATGCATGCTGTTCAGGCCAGGTTGGTCGACTGTTAGTGGGACTGGTGGGCGAACTCGCGAGTCACTTGCAGTCATCGATACTTTTCTGGCGATTGTGTAGGAGCCGGCTTGCTGGCGAAGGCGTCTGCTTGGGCACTGCTAGGCTTGAGGCCGCTTTCGCTGGCAAGCCAGCTCCTACAGGGGGCAGCTGTGTGCCGATGAATTGTGGTCAACGCCTGCGCATGGCCTGTCGCTGAGCGCCGGGGTATTTGCCAAATACTTTGACAATCCACCTGTCATCTGCAACGATAATTTTGTCAGTGTACTGATTGTATTTGGCGCATTGGCAATTTACCGAAAGCACGTGATGTAGCTGGGCACGCTCCGCCTCCGAGTCGATTGATGCATCAGTCCGGCCGGCCAAAATGATCAGTATACTGATCTTATGGGTGCCTTGAGGCGAGGCGCAGCAGTGAGTTCTGAACCTTCTGACAGGGCTTTACGATGGAAACCACCAAATTGCGCAAGATAACGTTCGAAGAGCATTTCATGACCCCGGGGTTCGAGGGGTACTCCAAAAGCTTCACTCAACATATCAAACCTGAAGTATTCGCCAGGCTGAGCGCGCAGTTGAGCGATTTCGATGAGCTTCGCCTGAGTGAGATGGATCGCTACGGCATCGATTTCAGCATCTTGTCGCAGACCGGTCCCGGGGTTCAAGGCGAGCAGGATTTCAAGCAGGCGCTGGCGCAAGCCCAGCGCAGCAACGATTACCTGGCGCAACAGGTACAACGTCATCCGACGCGCTTCGGCGGTTTCGCCAGCTTGCCCATGCACGATCCGAAACTGGCGGCCGCCGAGCTCACCCGTGCGGTCAAGGACCTGGGATTCAAGGGCGCATTGGTCAATGGCCATACCCAGGGCATGTATTACGACGACCCTTCCTATGATGAGTTCTGGGCCTGCATGCAGGAACTTGACGTGCCTTTTTACCTGCACCCGTCAGATGCCTATGTGTTCCCCCAGGTATTCGACGGCCATCCGCAAATGCGTGGCGCGGCATGGGGCTGGGGGGTTGAAACGGCCAGTCATGCCTTGCGCCTGCTGTTCGGTGGGGTGTTCGATCGTTTTCCCGACCTCAAGGTCATTCTCGGTCACATGGGCGAAGGCCTGCCGTTTATCCCGTGGCGCCTCGACAATCGCTTCGCGGTTTACCCCCATGGCGTGCATCTGGAGCGAGCGCCCTCGGAATACATCGGCAGCAATATCCTGATAACCACATCCGGGGTTTGCTCGCCGTCCGCCTTGAAATGTGCACTGGCGGAGTTGGGCCCGGAAGCGGTGATGTTCTCCGTCGACTACCCCTACGAGTCTACGGCCGTTGCCGTGGAGTTCATCGATTCGGTTGATATCGAGGAAGAGGTGCGTGCCCGGATCTGTCATGGCAACGCCGCACACCTGTTCAAGCTCTGAATCTGCCAACGCCACACTGACCACGACAATCTGCTAATACCGAGACCTTAATCATGACCAAGCTCCTGCGCATCGGGCAAATCGTGCCCAGCTCCAATACCACCATGGAAACCGAAATCCCTGCGATGCTGGCCGCCCGCCAGTTGATCCGGCCCGAGCGCTTTACGTTTCACTCCAGCCGTATGCGCATGAAGCATGTGTGCAAGGAAGAGCTGGCGGCGATGGATGCTCAATCCGACCGCTGCGCCCTCGAGTTGTCCGACGCGCGTGTCGATGTCCTCGGCTACGCCTGCCTGGTGGCAATCATGTCCATGGGCAGGGGGTACCATCGCGAGTCTCAACAACGCTTGAGCCAAGTGACCCGGGATAACGATTCCCCGGCGCCGGTGATTACCAGTGCGGGTGCCTTGGTGGACGGCATCAAAGTGCTCGGCGCCAAACGCATCGCTTTGGTGGCGCCCTATATGCGGCCGCTCACGGAGCTGGTGGTCGACTATATCGAGCACGAAGGCATCGAAGTCAAAGTCTGGCACGCGCTGGAAATCCAGGACAATCTGGCGGTCGCTCGCCATGATCCGGCCAACCTGCCAGGCATCGTTGCCGGCCTGGACCTTACGGGTGTCGATGCCATCGTCCTGTCGGCCTGCGTGCAAATGCCTTCGTTGAGCGCAGTGGCTACGGTTGAGGCACAAACCGGAAAGCCGGTGTTGACCGCCGCCATCGCCACGACCTACGCCATGCTCAAGGCACTCAACCTCGAGCCGATCGTTCCCGGTGCCGGCGCTCTGCTGTCCGGTGCCTACTGAGGAAGTGCCATGAGTCAATTTCTCTATGGCGCCAACATCCGCGCCAATGATATCCGTCAACATTACTTGCGCTTTGGCGGCGCCAGCGCTGAGCGGGCCGCGCGTGACCCGGTCATCATCATTCCCGGCATCACCAGCCCGGCGGTGACCTGGGCTTTTGTCGCCGAGCGCTTCGGCCAGGCTTTCGACACCTATGTGCTGGATGTGCGGGGGCGGGGGCTTTCCGAGTCCGGTGCGGATCTGGACTATAGCGTGGAGGCCCAGGCCGCTGATGTCAGCGCGTTTGCCCAAGCCCTGGGTTTTTCCCGTTTCAGTCTGGTCGGGCACTCCATGGGCGCGCGCATTGCCGCGCGGCTGGCGCGCAACAGTGGCGCCGGCCTGGCTCGCATGGTGCTCGTCGACCCACCCGTCTCGGGCCCCGGTCGACGCGCCTACCCGTCGCAATTGCCGTGGTATGTCGACTCGATTCGCATGGCTCAAGCCGGGATGAGCGCTGATGACATGCGCGCCTTCTGCCCGACCTGGACCGATGAGCAATTGTCCCTGCGCGCCGAGTGGCTGCACACCTGTGACGAGCGCGCGATCAAAGCCAGCTTCGAGGCGTTTCATACAGAGGATTTTCATGCCGACCTGCGTCACGTCACCTGCCCGGCACTGCTGATGGTGGCCGAAAGAGGCGGGGTGATACTGGACGCGGATATCGAGGAAATCCAGGGGTTGGCGACCGACCTGGCAGTCGTCCGGGTGGCCGATGCCGGGCATATGATCCCTTGGGACAACGCAGAGGGGTTCTATCGGGCGTTCGACAGTTTTCTCGGGGCTGCACTGCCCTCGGTCAATGGAGAATAAAGATGGCTGTCAGCGATTATGATTTGATCGAAGCCTGGAAGCACGTGCTCACCCTCAGCGATCTGCAGCGCGGGCAGAGTGTGACCATCCTGACGGGGGCCGATACTCATCCGCAAACATTGCGCACGGCTCAAGTGGCGTGTCAGGCCCTGGGGGCGATCGTCAATCGCCTGGATCTGCCGCCGGTCAACGGTGAGAAGGCGCTGAGCCGGGACTCCCTGGCGTACCTGGGGGTCACGCCGTTGACGGGTAATGCGCCAGCGCTGGCGGCCTTGAAAGCCAGCGATCTGGTGCTGGACCTGATGACGTTGCTGTTCTCGCCCGAGCAGCACGAAATCCTGGCCAGCGGTACCCGGATACTGTTGGCGGTGGAGCCGCCGGAAATCCTGGTGCGCCTGCTGCCTACCGTCGCTGATCGACAACGGGTACTGGCGGCGGCTGCGCTGATAGAGCGCGCCAGCCAGATGCATGTGACCTCGGCGGCCGGTACGGCGCTGACCTGTCCATTGGGCGAGTTTCCGGCGATCAGTGAATATGGCTTTGTCGATGCACCCGGTCGCTGGGATCACTGGCCCAGCGGTTTCGTGCTGACCTGGCCCAACGAGCTGGGCGCCAATGGGCGGATTGTGATCGACCGCGGCGATATCCTGCTGCCCCATAAGTCCTATGTGCAAGATCCGATCGAGTTGCAGGTCAAAAATGGCTACGTGACCAGCATCGAGGGCGGCGTGGAGGCTGCGTTGTTGCGCGACTACATGGCGGTGTTCAACGACCCTGAGGCGTATGCGCTGTCTCATATCGGCTGGGGCCTGCAGCCGCGTGCACGCTGGTCGACCCTGGGGTTGCTCGATCGAGAAGCCCATATCGGGATGGATGCCCGTGCTTACGAAGGCAACTTCCTGTTCTCCATGGGCCCGAATAACGAAGCGGGCGGCAATCGCACCACGGCTTGCCACATCGATATCCCGCTGCGTGATTGCACGGTGCGTCTGGATGACCTTGTGGTCGTCGAAAAAGGCCGGGTAATGGACCGAGGGAACATGCAATGAGCGAAAAACTGAAGACTTACGAGCGCCAGGGTTTTGGCACGCAGATAGAGCTGCCGGGGCCCTATGGGCTGTTGATCATCGACCTGGTTGAAGGTTTTGCCGACCCGGCGATCTTCGGCGGCGGCAATATTCCCGAGGCGATCGAGCGTACCAGGCCGCTATTGGCTTACGCGCGCGATAAAGGCTGGCCGGTGGCTCACAGCCGCATTGTCTTCGCCGATGATGGCGCCGATCGCAATGTATTTACCCTGAAAATACCTTCGATGCTGACGTTGCTCGAACACGAGCATCGAAGCGCCATTGTGCCGTCGCTGACGCCGATCGAGGGCGAGCTGGTGGTGCGCAAGACCCTGCCTTCAGCCTTCTTTGGCACGGACCTGGCCGCCTGGCTCAACTTCAATGGCGTGCGTACGCTGCTGGTGGCCGGGGCCGTCACCAGCGGTTGTGTGCGCGCCAGTGTGGTCGACGCCATGAGCCATGGCTTTCGCCCGCTGGTGGTGTCTGATTGCGTCGGTGATCGGGCGCTGGAGCCCCATGATGCGAATCTCTTCGACATGGCGCAAAAGTACGCTGCAGTCATGACCCTGGAGGAAGCGCTCGCGACAGTGGGTTGATCGAACACAGGGTCTGTCATCGAGCATTGCCCCTGGGCAAATGGCTCGATGACAGACCCTGCTCGCAACGTGACCGTGCCAAGGGACCCATGGTACGGTTATGCTTGGCGCCATTTATAACTAGGACATTACATGACAGCCCTTGGTAGTGCGACACCCGACTCTGAACTGGATGATCCGGCCAAAGAGCTTCTTTGGGGGCGCCCGGGGTTTCTCGTACGCCGCCTGCATCAGATCCATGTCGCATTGTTCTTCGAAGAATGCAAAGGGATGAATATCACCCCCGTTCAATATGCCATTCTCACGACCCTTTCGGTCATGCCCGGGCTGGACCAGACAGCGCTGGCCCAGGAGGTCGGACTTGACCGGACCAATACCGCTGATGTGGTCAAGCGTCTCGAAACCCACGAATTGCTGTATCGCCAGCCGGATCCCAATGACCGGCGTACGCGCAACGTGTTTCTTACTCAGCAGGGTAAGGACGCGGTGGTACTCATGCATGAAAGCATGGCCAGGGCTCAGGAGCGGATGCTCCAGCCGTTGCGTCCGGCCCAGAAGAAACAGTTCATGGGCTTGTTGGCCATATTGGTGGAATCCAACAACCAGTACAGTCGAACGGTATTGCGCGGGCTTTGATCGGTGGCTGGCTCGGGGACATGATGTAGGAGCGAGCTTGCTCGCGAAGGACGTTAACGATGACAAGGGCGGCCTGGAAGGACGCGGTGCCCTTGAGTTTTTCGCGAGCAAGCTCGCTCCTGCACGGCGATGGACGTTAACGATGGCGAGGGCTGCCTGGGAAAACGCGGCGCCCTCAAGTTTTTCGCGAGCAAGCTCGCTCCTACATTACAGCGGAAACACCAGATCGTTGGCGATCAGCGTGCTGTCATAGATCACCTGGCGCTCCAGCAGTAGCAGCACACCGTCGACGCGTTGGAAGCGGTCGTGGTAGGTGCCGGCCATATGAGTCGTTGTCGGGCCTTCCACCAGTGTCTGCAGCAGCATGAAGTTGGCTTGGGCGGTAATAATTCCGTCGCTCGACTCATCGATCACGCGGGTATTGCCGATCAGGTGCAGGTTGTAGCGTGGGGCGAACATTTGCGTGCGAGAGATGGCCACCGCGCGGTCATGCATCATGTTGCGGCCCTGGGCGTAGATCAGGCCGACGGGCATGTTCAGCTCGGCGTTTTCCCTTGAGGTCACACGGTACAGGGCATCGTGGGTGAAGAAATCCGGCCACTGCTCGATCAGGCCATCGTCCAGCACGGCACAGTAGTCGGCATTGAAGGTCTCGATCTCCAGTCGCAGGCGCAGGGCCGTGGCCCGGTCGAGCCGGCAGGGTTGGTAGAGCGGGTAGGGGCGGTTCAGTTCGTTGGCAAAGGCGTTCATTACAGCTCCATGATTTCGCGGTAGTGGCGGTAAAGGGCGCGGATTGCGGCTTCTGAAATAAGGGAGTTGGTGGTACCCACCTGGCCGTGGTCAAGCTTGAGGATGTTGAAGTCGCTGCTGGAGCGGCGCAGGCCTTCCTGGACGTACTTCATCGCTTCATTGTCTTCCAGGCCGAGGAATCCGGCAGGGCCCATCAGGTTGCCTTGGCGCAAGCGATGTTGCGTCATTTCCTCGGTGTCGCCTTCATAGCCGAACATGGTCCATTGCATGATCATGCTGTTCGGGCCGTTGGGGACGATCTGCCGTACGCCCAAGGTGTTCATTTCCCGTTGCACGATCAGGTTCGGCCAGATGGTCTGCATGGTCACCGACCATGGCGAGTCGGTTTCCTTGATGTAGTCGAGGAAGCGATCGTCGAGCAGGCGCATGCCTTCATGGTAGGAGCGCATTTCTGCCTTGTTGGCGTCGCTGACTTGCGCGTACTTGTCTTCACTCTTGGCCGAGGCCATGGTGCCGTGACGACCGTGCACCGGGTCGGCAATCATGGCGGACTTGTTGCCGGCCACCAGCAGGCCGAAGACCACCAGGAACGAATGCAGCAAGGTGGCGTGGTAAGGGTCCTTCAGGTTTTCGTGGTACATCTTCCAGTTGCAGGGCAACTCATTGCGGTAGTAACCGAGCACTTTGAGTTTGCGGCCATCGAAGACCTTGCCCATGTCTTCGATGATTTGCGGGGTCAGGTACTCTTCGATCGGTTCGACATCGGCGTGGTAGGAGGCGAAGACGACACCGTTCCAGGTGGTGACGTGGAGCTTTTTCAGGCCGTGGTCTTCGTTGCGAAAATCCTTGGGCATGCCGCCCTGGCGATTCACGCCGCGCTTGAAAGGCACGCCCTGCAGGTTGCCCTTGAGGTCGTAGGACCACTGATGGTACGGGCAGACGAACTCTTTGGCATTGCCCTGGCTGTGTCGGCAGAACTCCGCGCCGCGGTGTGCGCAACGGTTCTCGAAGACATTGACCGAGCCGTCTTCTGCCCGTGCAACCACCACCGGGGTCGGGCCGACAAAGGAGCGTTTGTAGTCACCGGTGTTGGGGATCTCGGCTTCCAGTGCGACGAAGTTCCAGGTGCGGCCGTGGAAGATTCGTTCAACTTCACGATCATAGACGGCATGACTGGTGTAGACCCAGTCGGGGATGTAGTGAAGGTCATCGTTTGGCCATATGCAGTCGGCCAGGGCCAGGTCTTTGTTGCCCCCGGTGCGGGCAATGACATCTTGCGAGTTATACATGGAGCGGCTCCTGAGAAGGGGCGGAAGAAGTGGGCTGGATCGAAGCCCTGAATTGTTTTTCCAGCTGCCGCAGCGGCTGGTTGATGTCTGCCAGTGCTGCTGCCGAGCACGGGACACCCGCCTCCATGAGGCTTTTGAGCGGACGTAATTCGCCGCCGGCGTTGGCGCACACCACATGCCTGAGTTGGCCGTTGCGCAGACCAAGGCTCACCCATTTCGGGGCCTCGGCAGATGTGCTCAGGGTGCGTTGGACATAGGTCAGGCCAGGCTCGGGCAACCCGAGCATCTGCAGGTTGCAATCGAATTGATCGCTCCAGAACCAGGGCAGCGGGGTAGGGCTATCGTCCACGCCCAGCATGGCGGCCGCTGCGATGCGTGCCTGCTCGTTGGCGTACTGCCAGGACTCGAGGCGCATGGGTTGACCGCAGTGAGCGACCCGCTGGGTGGCACAGTCACCTGCGGCATAGATACCGGGAATGCTGGTAGCGCATTGGGGATCGACGGCAATGCCGCCGTCGGCGGCTAATGCCAGGCCAATGGCTTTGGCCAGCGTGGTCTCGGGTTGCATGCCGGCGGCGACCAGAACAGTGCCCGGCGTAATGTCGGTACCGTCGCTCAAGCGGTAGGTGCCTGGCTCACCAGGGTGCTGCCGGTCGATGCTGGTTGCCAGGCGCAAGTCCACGCCATAGTCACGCACGCGCCCGGCCAGCCAGATCGAGATATCGCTGGGCAGTGCCCGTTTGAGCAGATGCTCCCCGGCTTCCAGCTGAGTCACCTCGACCCCCAGAGAGCGGGCGGTTGATGCGACCTCGAGGCCAAGGAAGCCGGCGCCGACAATTAGCAGGCGACCTTGAGACGCCTGGAGGGTCTGGCGCAGTTTGAAGGCGTCATCGGCCGTTCTCAGATAATGGACATCGGCCATTGTCCGCGGGAATTTTTCCAGCACGCGCGGCTGTCCACCGGTCGCCAACAGGCAACGATCCCACTCGATCAAGGTACCGTCGTCCAACAAGGCCGTACGTTTGATCGGCTCCAGTGACTGGACGGCGGTCCCCAGGCGCAGTTCGATCTCATGCTCGCGATAGAAGTCTGTCTTGTGCAGGCCACTGACCGTTTGCGAGCACTCTGTGAGCACCGATTTGGACAATGGGGGGCGCTCGTAGGGCGGGTGAGACTCTCGGCCAACCAGCACGATCCGTCCGCTGAAACCACGCTGGCGTAATGAGGCGGCAGCCATGGCGCCGCATTGGCCGGCCCCGATGATAAGAATGCGTTCAATGGTCATGGCGTTAACCCAGGTTCACGAGTACGGCGTCACCTTCGACCTTTACGGCGTAGGTTTTCAGGGGTTCGGTGGCGGGCGCGCATTGGGCCGCGCCGGTGCGTACATCGAATGTCGCCTGATGCAGCGGGCATTCGATGCAGCCGTCCTCCAGATAGCCCTCCGAGAGCAAGGCATGCTGGTGGGTGCAGATGTTGTCCGTGGCAAAAAACTCCCCATCGCAGCGATACAGCGCCAGGTGCGCTTCGGGTAATTTGAAGGCCATTACCTGGTCGTCCTGAAGGACGTCCACCGTTGTTATTTTTATCCAGCTCATTAGGTTTGCCTTTGTCAGTATGCCCACAAATAATATTCAGTGTACTGACGAATATGTCAAACATTTTGAGCGCTTGATTGGTATTTCAAGAAGTGAAAATCATTCGTGTCTGTTGGGTGGAAAGGAAGAAAACCCGTTCCTGTGAATTTTTAGCGGCTAGTCGTTGACGTAGCTGAAGGGATGATTATTATGTAAGTGTACTGATTAAATTCATACGTTAGCTGACGAACATAAAAAAACAGCCTTAAAGGACACTGATCATGCAGCTTCGCCGTTTCCTGAAAACCATGGGTGCCGAGTGTCAGGGCCTCTGTCATCAAATGGCGCATGCCGCCCGATTGAACATCGGAAACTCAGGAGTCCATAAGGTATGAGCGAAGCGAATGAGTACCCTGGCAAATCGGGTCAGGGCGTGGGTGCCCGAGTCCGGCGCAAGGAAGATGAACGGCACCTGCACGGTCGGGGCAAGTTTGTGGCGGACTACCATATGCCAGGGCTTCGGGAAGTGGCCTTTCTGCGCAGCCCTCTGGCCCATGCCCTGATCACCTCGATCGACGTGCCGCCAGCCTTGCGGGGCCAGGTATTCGTGCGTGCCGACATGCACAGTGCCAGCGACATCGTGGCCGATTCGACGCTCCCCACGTACCAACCTTCTGTCCAGCCGCCGCTGGCCAGTGGCAAAGTGCGTTTCGTCGGTGAGCCGGTGGTCATGACCTGTGCGCCGACCCGTGCCGAGGCCGAAGACCTGGTCGAGCAGGTGATGGTCGATTACGAAGACTTGCCGGTGTATGCCGATGCTGCCAGTAGCGTCGCCGCTACAGGTGACTTCATCCATGACCATTGGCACGACAACCGCTTCGTCACCCTGCATGCCGACAAGGCATTCAGTGAGCATGCGGCGGCCGCCAGCGTGACGGTCACGCGCCGAATGAAGCTGGCACGGCAATGCATGGTGCCGATGGAAGGCAAAGCGGTTCTGGCTTACTGGGATCACAGCCTGGACCAGCTGATCGTCATTACGGCCACCCAGGTGCCGCATATGATTCGTACCATCCTGGCCCAGTGTCTGAAGCTGGATCAGGGGCAGGTGCGGGTTATCTCGCCGGATGTCGGCGGTGCCTTTGGCTACAAATGCGTGTTGCAGCAGGAAGAGCTCTGCATCGCCTGGCTGGCCATGACTTACAAGCAACCGTTCCGTTTTATCGAAGATCGCCGGGAGCACCTCACGGCGGGGGCCAATAGTCGCGAGCATGAATATGTCATGACCGCGCATGCGGATGCTCAGGGGCGGGTGTTGGCGCTCGATGCCAAAATCGTCATCGATGGCGGTGCGTATTCGGTCTGGCCGTTCACAATCGGTCTGGAGCCGGGCCAGGCGGTTGGCAATTTGCCAGGCCCCTATGCGTTTCAGGGTTACCGCTGCGTCACCGAATGCGTGGCAACCAACAAACCAGGCTTCGTCCCTTACCGCGGGGTGGCTCGCACCGGTGTCTGCTTCGCCATGGAGCTGACCATGGATGCGGTGGCCCGAGCCGTCGGGCGCGATCCCCTGGACGTGCGCCTGGAGAACCTGGTGCGTCCTGAGCAAATGCCCTTCATCAACGTCGCCAACAAGCATCTCGACAGCGGTGATTATCCGGCCAGCCTGCGCAAGGCGGCCGAGCTGATCGGTGCGTCGGCGATTCGTGAGCGCCAGCGTCTGGGTGAAGCGGACGGTCGCCGTATCGGTCTTGGCTACGCGACCTACACCGAGCAGTCAGCCCACGGCACTTCGGTGTTCGCGACCTGGGGGACGCCAGTCATACCCGGCCACGAGCAGGCGACTGTGCGTATGACGCCGGACGGCGGTCTTGAAGTACGGGTCGGGGTGCATTCCCACGGTCAGGGCATGGAAACGTCTTTTGCCCAGGTGGCCCACGAGGTCCTGGGGATCGATATTGCCCGGATCAAGGTGCTGCATGGCGATACGGGTCAGACACCATTCTCTACCGGTACCTACGCGTCGCGGTCGATGGTCATGGCGGGCGGAGCCATCGCCCGCGCTTGCCGCGAGTTGTTGCCGCGCCTGACCCATATCGGCGCCTTTTTGCTGGGTGTGCCCGACTCAGAGGTCAAGCTGCAAGGCGCCAGGGTGGTGTGCGATCAAGCCTCGGTGTCGCTGGATGACGTGGGCGCGGCCTGGTACATCAGGCCCCACACGCTACCGGCTGACGTCCACCCTGGCGGGCTGGAAGTCACCACGGGCTTCAAGCCCGCCGTCGATACCGGTGCCTTTACCTACGCCACCCATGCGGTGCTGGTTGCCGTCGACACCGAGAGTGGCGAGATCGAAATCCTTGACTACGTGGTGGTCGAGGACTGCGGCACGATGATCAACCCGATGTTGGTCGAAGGGCAGACCTATGGCGGGATTGCTCAGGGTATCGGCACTGCCATGTACGAAGAAACGCCCTATGACGTCAATGGCCAGCCATTGGCTTCGACGCTGGCGGACTACATTTTGCCAGGCCCGACCGAAGTGCCCGCCTTGCGCATTCACCACATGGAGACGCCGTCGCCCCATACCGAATTTGGCGCCAAAGGCATGGGGGAGGGCGGAGCCATCGCTCCGCCCGCCGCGATCTTCAATGCGGTCAACGATGCCCTCGCCGAGCTTGGCGTTGAAGTCGCCGAAACCCCATTGACTCCGCGTCGGCTGCTACAGGCGCTGGCCGACGCCCGGGCAGAAAACAACAAGCAAGAGGTGGCCGCATGAAAGCCGTTGCGTTCGACTATCTACGCCCCGAAAACCTGTCGGCCGGGCTACAGGCACTGGCCGATCAGTCCGCGGGTATCGTCAAGGTCATGGGCGGCAGCCAGTCGCTGGGCCCCATGCTCAACCTGCGTCTGGCGCGTCCGAACCAGGTGGTGGACGTCAGCGGGTTCACCGAGATGCAACAGGTGAGCGAGGACGGAGAGTGGCTGCTGGTCGGCGGCGCGATTACCCACTCGCAGATTGAAGATGGCGTGTTCGCCGCACTGCGTGGGACCTTGCTCGCCGAAGTCGCGCCACAGATCGCCTACCGGGCTATTCGCAATCGCGGAACCCTCGCAGGCAGCCTGGCCCATGCGGACCCGGCGGCTGACTGGGTATTGGTGGCATTTACCCTGGGCGCCGAAGTGGAGTTGCGCAGCGTTCGGGGACAGCGTCGCTTGAGCATGGCCGAGTTCATGCTCGGTGCCTATACCACTGTGCTGGCTGAAGACGAGCTGATTACCGGGCTGCGCATTCCGCGCCTGGGGCCACGTGCGGCCTGGGGTTATCACAAGCTTTGCCGAAAAACCGGTGAGTTCGCCGAAGCCAGTTGCTCGGCGGTGTTCGATCCGGATCGTGGCCTGGCCAGGATTGTCCTCGGTGCACTCGATGGCCCGCCTTTATTGCTGGGGGAGTTATCGGTAGCGGTCGCCCGTCAGGGGGCGGCAGCACTTGAACCTGCCGCGCTGGTAAAAGCCGTGGCAAGCGTGACACCCGGTAAAGACGCAGTAGACCGACAACAAAGCCTCACCGCCCTGCGCCGGTGTCTCGATTCGATCTTCAAGGAACCTCGGGTATGACTTCTGTACGTATTAACGTCAACGGCAATCTGCTCGAGCGTGAAGTCGCGCCGAGAATGCACTTGGGCGACTTCGTTCGCGAGGAAGGCCGCTTTACCGGCACTCACCTGGGCTGCGAACATGGCGTGTGCGGTGCCTGCACCGTATTGCTCGACGGCCAGCCGGTACGTTCGTGCACGACGTTCGCGGTGGCGTGTGAAGGCCGGCAGGTGACGACTGTCGAGGGCTTTGAGCAAGACCCGGTAATGGCACTCCTGCGTGAGGCGTTCTCTGAGCACCATGCCTTGCAATGTGGTTACTGCACGCCGGGTATGTTGACCACTGCCCGCGACATTGTGCTGCGCCTGCCCAATGCCGATGAGCATCAAATTCGTGTCGAGCTGTCAGGCAACATCTGTCGCTGTACCGGCTACATGGGCATAGTCGCGGCCATTCGCAGCGTCCTTGAGCAGCTGCGTAAACAGCCGGATCCAGTGATCGAGGCTGCACGTGCACAGGCCCTGGCGGGCCATGGCGTGGCGATGCCAGCCAATAGCGGGCCATTGGCTTCCTTTGCCGTGGAGCACAGTGCGCAGGCCGCTGCAGTCGAGCCTTCCGCCGGCCCTGCGGCAGAAGCCTCGAGCGAGCGTGCACCCGCCGGCATCAAGGGCGGGACCCGGATGGATGGACGCTTCAGCGTGGCGTATCCGCCAGAACAGGTCTGGGCGTTCATGGCCGATCTGGAAGCCGTTGCCGGCTGCCTTCCGGGTGCCAACCTGGAAGAAAACGACGGCGAGCGAGTCAAGGGTTTCATTGCGATCAAGTTTGGCCCGATGGCGGCCAACTTCGCGGGTGCGGCACGTTTGACGCGTAACGAAGAACAGCGTTCGGGCATGCTCAAGGGGGGCGGTCAAGACACCATCAGTCAATCCCGTGCCAATGGCGAGATCACCTACCGGGTGTTGTCCGATAACGCCGGGGCCACGCTGGTTGAAGTGGAAATGCTCTACTCGCTGCAAGGGCCTTTGGCGCAATTCTCGCGCTCTGGCCTGGTGAAGGACTTCGTGGCCCGGATGATTCTCGACTTCGGTCGCAACGTGGAACGGCGTATGGATCCTGATGCGAAACCGTCGACCGAACCGGCCAGGTTGAACGTCTTTGCCTTGGGGATGAGCATCATCTGGAATCGCATCAAAGGGTGGTTCGGTCGATGAACAATGTGACCCCTGCAAGGGTTTGCGGCCATGTCTGATTTGTACGCCTTGCTCGATGCATTGGATCACGCCAACAGCGCAAAAACCGATACGGTCCTGGCCACGGTCGTCAAGGTCGATGGCTCGGCCTATCGGCGCCCCGGGGCCAGGATGCTGATACCCCTCTATGGTCGGACGGTCGGGACCATCAGTGGCGGTTGCCTGGAGCAGGAGTTGGCCAGGAAGGCCTGGTGGTTGACCGAGTCCGGCGAGGCGGTGGTGCGTCGTTACAGCACGGCGGCCCAGGAAGATGAGGAGGCCGATGACGAGGACGCGGCGCTGACCTTTGGCCTCGGCTGCAACGGTACCGTGCATGTACTGCTGGAGCGCCATGCAGCCGGCAAGCAGAGTCTGTTGCTCGACATGCTGCAACGGGTAAAAGCCAGCGGTCAGCCGGCAGCCCTGGCGACGGTCATCGCGGCGGGCCGAAAATCCCGGGTGCGAATCGGCGCCCGGATGGGCCTGAACGCGTTCATGAACGCCTGTGAGGGCATCCACTGCCAAGCGCTTCAACATACCCTGCGCAGCGATTTGCACAGTACGCTTGAGCGCAAGAAGTCTCGGTTGATGATTTACGGAAGCGGCGCCGATGAAGTCGAGGTCTTTCTCGAATACCTCGCGCCACAGCGCCGACTGGTGATCTTTGGCGCAGGTCATGACGCACAGCCATTGGTGCGGTTCGCCAGGGATCTGAACTGGCAGGTGACGGTGGTGGACGGGCGGGCGCATTTTGCACGCCCGGAGCGGTTCCCCGGGGCACACCAGGTCATTGTTGCGCCAATCAACGAGCCGTTTAACTTGTCCAGTGTGGTCGACGGTGCCGCGGTGGTGGTCATGACCCATAGCTTTCGACAGGATCGGCATTGGCTGGAAAACGTTTTGCACTGTTCACCCGCCTATGTCGGGCAGCTGGGTCCGCGAGAGCGAACCGAACGACTGCTTGAGGAGATTGGTGCGCCCGGGGTTTTACCTGGACTTCACTATCCAGCAGGTCTGGACTTGGGGGGCGACACCCCGGCGAGCGTGGCCTTGGCCATTGTTGGCGAGATCACGGCCTACCTCAATAAACGCAGTGGCGGGATGCTGAAACACCGCAAAACCACCATCCACGAAGCCACTGAGGCGACTCACTCTGGCTCCTGGGCACCGTCGCTGACGGTGCCCTCGGCCTGAACGTTGCGGCGGTTACGGCTATCAGAAAAGGCTGATGTTATAGCTGAGGATCAGCCGGTTCTCGTCAATGTCGCTACGGTAGTTGGAGCGTGCAGTCACGTTGCGGATGCGGATGCCCACTCCGCGCAGCGATCCACTCTGGACAACGTAGCCAATATCCAGGTCGCGCTCCCAGTCCTTGCCTTCGAAACCCTGTCCAGTGCTGACGTTATCCCCAGTGACGTAGCGCAGGGTGGTGGTCAGGCCGGGAATGCCGAGGGCGGCGAAGTCGTAGTCGTGACGCACCTGCCAGGAGCGTTCGTCCGGTGCGGCGAACTCGTAGGTGGGCAGGGTGTTGCCAAGCGGATTGGTGTTGGCGCCGATCTGGATGAAGCCGTCGTCGCCCCCGATCTGCTGGTAGCCCAGGTAGAAGGTATGGCCGCCGTGTTTCGCGGACAGCAGGTTGGACAGTGCGTGGTTGTCGAGTTTGCCCGCGATGCTCTGGCCGTCGTCGCTGGCGTCGAAGTAGCCGAGACTGACACCGAGTGTCCAGTCTCCCACAGGTTCGGCGTGCTTGAAGCTGTAGTAGCGCTGCTGGTAGATGTCCTCCAGTTGCGCCTGCCAGAGGCCGACGCTGGTGCGGTTCGAGTTGAAGCTGTAGTCGGCGCCCAGGTAGTTGAAGCGGTCACTGGTGAACTTGGCGATACGCGCCGGGTTGATCGGGTCGTTGATCAGCGCATACATGTCCTGGGTGTTGGTCGAGTCGCGCAGGCTGGTGGAGTGCAACTGGCCGGCGTTGATGGTCAGGCCTGCCCACTCTTTGGATACCAGCGAGGCGCCCTGGTAGGTCGGCGGCAGCAGGCGCAGGTCGCTGTGCACCAGTACCGGCAGGTTGGGCCGCAATTCGCCAATCTTCAGCTCGGTGCTGGAGGCCTTGAACTTGACTGCGGCACCCAGGCGGCCGTATTCATCGGCGGATTTGCCGTCGTCGTGTGTCGGCAGCAGTCCGCTCCTGGCCCGGCTCGGGCTGCTGTCGAGCTTGACGCCGTAGAGGCCGAGCACGTCCACGCCGACACCGATACTGCCCTGGGTGTAGCCGGAACGGACATCGAGGATAAAGCCCTGGGCCCATTCCTCGGCCTTGGATTGCTTGTTGGGGCCGACGATGTCGGAGAAGTCGCGGCTAAAATAGTAGTTGCGCAGTTGCAGGTTGGCCGTCGCGCCTTCGATGAAGCCGGTTTCTTCGGCTAGCAGTGGCGAGGCCAGGCCCAGCGTCAGGCAGCCGCCGAGGGTGCCGCTGATTGCATGGGCTTTGCGCAGTGCAGGAGTGTGCATGCTGGTGATCTCTGGAATGAGGACAAAGCGCCCCCCGTCAGACGAGGTCGAGGCCTGTCCGCAGGAGGGGGCTTGAACATGGGGGTGGCTGTTGGCTCGCGGGCCTGGCTTGAGCTGCTCCGCGTCGGTGGCATCAGCCGCAAGGGGGGCTGTATGAGATCCCCTTGCGACTCACACCAGGACAGGCAGTCGCCTGGCTGACGTGTCTCAGCGATTGACCAGCTTGGCCGGCAGGGCGATCACCAGGAAGCTGCTGAGAATCAGGCAGCCGGCGAAGAACCACAACGCGCCGGCGCTGCTGCCGGTGACGTCGATGGCCACGCCCATCAGCGAGTTGCTGACCAGCCCGGCGATGTTCGCCACCGAGCAGGCGAGGGCGAAGCCGGTGGCCGCCGCGGTGCCTTTGAGAAAGGTTGCCGGCAGGCTGAAGAACACCGGCACCGCGCCGATGATCGCCGCCGACGCAATAGCGAACAGCGCCACGGTCGCCACCACGTTGTCGACAAAGAAGGGCGCACTGGCCATGGCTGCCGCGCCCACCAGGAAGGGCACGATGATGTGCCAGCGGCGTTCGCGGTGTTTGTCGGAGCTGGCGCCGATCAACAGCATGCCCAGCAACGCGGCGATGCTCGGCAGCGCGGTGAGCACGCCGATGTGGAAGGTATCGACCACGCCGGCGTTGCGGATGAAGGTCGGCATCCAGAACCCCATGGCATAGGCGCTGAGCAGGATCGAGAAGTCGATGCCGCCGAGCATCCACACCTTCAGGTTGAAGAAACCGTCGCGAAAGCTGTGCTTGCTGCCGGTGGAGTCGGCATCGTCGGCGCGCAGTTCCTGTTCCAGCAGGTTTTTCTCGTCATCGTTGAGCCATTTGGCCTGGCGGTAGTTGTTCGGCAAGGCCCAGAAGGTCAGCACACCGAGCAACACGCTGGGTATCGCTTCGAGGAGGAACAGCCATTGCCAGCCGCGCAGGCCGCCAGCGTTATCGAAATGCCCCATGATCCAGCCGGACAGCGGGCCGCCGAGCACGCTGGACAACGGCAGGCCGATCATGAACAAGGCGATGATGCGGCCGCGGCGATAGGTCGGGAACCAGGTGGTCAGGTAATACAGCACCCCCGGCAGAAAGCCCGCTTCGGCGGCGCCGAGCAGGAAGCGCAGGATGTAGAACTGCGTGGTGGAAGTGACGAGCATGGTGCAGGCCGAGAGCAGGCCCCAGGTGATCATGATGCGGGCGATCCAGATCTTCGCCCCGACTTTTTCCAGGACCAGATTGCTCGGAACCTCGAAAATGATATAGCCGACGAAAAACAGACCGGCGCCCAGGCCGAAAGCGGTTTCGCTGAACTGCAGATGCTCGAGCATTTGCAGTTTGGCGAAGCCGACGTTGATCCGGTCCAGATAGGAGGCCAGATAGCAGAAGCAGAGGAAGGGAATAAGCTTCCAGGTGATCTTGCGGTAAAGCGCCTGGACTGGGTCTGCGACGGTGGCCGCAGTGGGTGTACTTACATTTGCAGAGGGCATCGGGGTGTCTCCTGGCGGTGACTTTGTGATTGTTGTTTAGCCGCGGATCAATGCTTTGGCAGCACCGGTCGGCGGCTTCCAAAGGCAGTGTCAGAAGACTGGGCAGGGTTTGATGTCGACCCTTTCCCAGTATTTGGCGACCAGTGCTCTACGGCCTGGTTCGACGGCAGATATCCATTTCTGCCGGTATTCGGTAAAAGCGTGAATCCGTGGAGGTTGCAGGCTTGCCCGGGAGGGCGCTGTGCCAGCCCGGAAAAACCAATGGCCCTCTCATTTCCTGAACTGCTGCATGGCCTCCTGTTTACTCACCACATCGCCATACTTGCTATCAATGTCGAACAGGTTGGCTTCGTGTGGCGCGGGGTGTCGATCGCCGACACATTCGCGAACAACGATGGTCCGGAATCCATGCTGCACGGCATCCACCGCCGTCGCGCGAATACAGCCACTGGTTGAGCAGCCCGCCAGTACCACGGTGTCGATGCCTTGGGCGTGCAACATCGACGCCAGGCTGGTGCCGAAAAACGAACTGGCGTATTGCTTGCTGATCACCACTTCATCGGGGTTGGGCAGCACCGGCTCGCAGAAGGCTGCCAGTGGGTTGCCCTCGATCATGTCTTTCATCACGGGGGCTTTTTTGACCCATATACCGCCGTCGGCAAAGTGCCCTGGGTGGTAGCGAATGTTGGTATGCACTACCAGGATTTCATGTTGGCGGGCGCAGGCCAACAGTTCGACGCTCTCGGCGACAGCGCTGACCACGCCTGGCGCGTACAGCGGTGCGCCTTCTTGGGTATAGCCCTGCATGAAATCGATCATCAGCAGCGCAGGCTTGTTGCCAAAGCCGATGCGCTGGCCCCACACGCCCTGATAGTTGGCGTCGGCGCTTTGTTCTTGGCTCATGATACGCTCCTATTTATAAGCGCCAGACAGCAGTGCGCCCGCACCCGGAACGATGGGCTCCAGGTCCAATGCCTTGAGCATGGCGTAGGTGGTGGCGATGGCGGCGGTGAGTACCGGCTTGCCGGTTTCGGCCTCGACTTGTGAGACCACGCCCAGCGATTGCATCTGCACGCAGGCCGACAGGACGATCACATCCACGCCTTCAAGGTTCATGTCGCGCACAATGGCGGGCAGGTTGGCCGGGTCATGGCGGGCGACGGCCAGGTTGTCGGGAATTTCCAGGGCGCGCCAGTCCACCACCTCGAAACCTTCTTCGCGAATGTAATCCACCACCAGCTCGGTCAGCGGCTTCATGTACGGCGCGACAATGGCAATGCGTTTGGCGCCCATGACTTTCAAGCCTTCGATCAAGGCGCCGGCGCTGGTGATGACCGGCGCATTGGCGTCGTTGTCGGCGGTGGCCTTGCGCAGTCGCTGCTCGGACTGGCGGTGATAACCCAGGCCCATGGCCATGATCGCCACCAGGCAGGCATACCCCAGCACGTCGACCTTGGCGTCAGACAGCTCGACCGCGCAGCGATCGGATTCGCCATCCATTGCCGCCAGCTCTTCCTTGCGCACCTGCTTCATGCGCATGCGACTGGAGTGAAAGGTGAAACGTTCGGGGCGGATCAATTGGCGTGCTGCCAGCATCGCCGGGATCTCGGTTTCCATGGTGGTGTTGGAACTTGGCACAATTTGGCCGATACGATATGGCTTGATCACAAGCTGTCTCCTTTGCAACGTGCGTTGAATTCAGGTCAGGGGCTGGCCGAGGAAATCGCCGAAAGCCGCGAAAAAACCTTCGAGGTCATCCCACGGAATCATGTGTCCCGCGTTTTCAACGCGAGCAATCTGGATGCCGGGTTGCAGATCGCGAATTTCTGCTTCGTCCCCGGCCTGAATCACGCCGCCGCGACCGGCAACGATCAGCAGGGCAGGGACAGGCAGGTGCGGCAGATCTTGATGAAAGTCCACCTCATGGAAATCGTTGAAGGCGCGGACGATGGCCGGTGTGTAGCAGGTGTGCAGCCACTCGGCGCGGACTTGCAGCTGCTCCTCGGTCCAGGTCGGGCAGAAGGCGCGCATGGCGTTGGCGTCCATCCCGGTCAGTGATTGGCGGATCGAGTCCACGTACCACGGCAGCTTGCTCGGGTATTCGCGCCGACCCGGGCCGGAAACGGGCGGATCGATCAGTACCAGGCTTTGCAGGCCTGCGGGATTGCGCACGGCGCTGCGCACGGCAAAGCGCGCGCCCATGGAGTGCCCCACCAAGTGATAGGCATTGATGCCCATGGCCTTGGCAAATGCGCCGATGTCATCGGCGCAGGCGTCGGTGCCGTAATCCAGGTCCGGTCCGGTGGAGGACAGGCCGCGGCCGCGAGCGTCGAGTACATAGGTATCGAAATGCTGGCCCAGGCGCTCGGCGACGAACCCCCAGGTGATTGCCGGGCTGGTGATGCCGGGAATCAGCAGCAGGACCGGTTTGCCGGTGCTGCCCTGGCCGCCATAACGCAGGTAATGCTGGCGGATACCGTTGGCTTGGACGTTGCCGCCATGAATGAACGTGCTCATGCGGCCACTTCCGATTTCAGCGGGTGACTGTAGAGGTCATAACCGTAGACCCAGGCCGGATCTTCCTGGGTGCGCAGCCAGGTGTTGGCATTGGACACGGCCTGTACTCGCGAGGCGCGGTCCTTGCGGTTGGCTTCGTACAGCTTGAACGCGGTGCGGTAATCGGTGAGGCCGGTTTCCTGCAGGCAACGGGTCAGCATGGCGGCATCTTCGATGGCCATGCCCGCGCCTTGCGCCATGTGCGGTTTCATCGGGTGGCAGGCATCGCCCAGCAACACCATCCGGCCACGGCTCCAGAGCGGCAGTGGATTGCGATTGAGCAGCGGCCATTTGGTCACGCTTTCACTGGATTCGATCAACGCTTGAACGGTGGGGTGATAGCCCTGGAATGCGTCGTACATTTCGTCGCGGCTGCTATCGACGAAGCTGCCCTGGAAGTCCCAGGCCGGGTGCGGTACGCCGGTGACGTAGTAGTATTCATCTCGCTTGCTGGTGGTGTGGTAGACCATCATGTGACGATCTTCGCTCCACCACTTCACGCAGTTTTCAAAGTCCATGTCGTACTTGGCCAGCACCTCGCCGCGAATCAAGGCGCGATGCGCAACCCAGCCGCTGTACAGCGGTCTTTCCGCTCCGAGCAACTCTTCACGAATTCTGGAGTTGATGCCATCGGCGCCGATGACGATGTCGACCTCGGTGGTGGTGCCGTCGCTGAAGTGCAGGCGCACCAGATCATCGGTTTCCTCGATCCCGGTCAGGCGTTTGTTGAAGTGCACAGTGCCCGGCGCAATGGTCGACATTTGCAGTGCATGCAGGTCCCCGCGGTGCACGGTGATGTAAGCCGCGCCGTATTCCTTGCGAGCGAATTCACCCAGGGGGATGCGGGACAGATAGTCACCGCTGGCACCGTCGCGGCTGAACCAGAAATCGGGGTGCGAACCCATGTCGCTCAACTGCTGCTCAATGCCCATGCGGCGGAAGATCTTCATGATGTTCGGGCCCATGTGAATGCCCGCGCCAATGCGGGAAAACTCTGGCGCCTGTTCATAAACATCGACCTCGAACCCGGCTTTCTGTAACAGCGTGGCAGCAGCAGCGCCACCCAGGCCGGCGCCGACGATTGCGATTTTTTGTTTGTTTCGCATGGGGCTTTTCCTTCGATTTGAATATGTGGCCGGTGAGATCAGGTTGTCGTCTCGCCGTGATTTGCAGTGTATACGCTATTCTTTTTCAATTGGAATAGCACGATTGAAAAATAAAAAATCAACGATAAACGGCGCGCGTAACGCTTTGTAACCCTTATTTGGTGGGGTTGTGTTGCTTTGTAACGTTTCGCGCCCTCTCGTCAAGCGCCCGTCAATTTGATGTTTTATCGTTAATAAATAGCGTATACACTTCAAATTCGTGCAGGCGCCAGGCTCGCTGCCTTGCTTTGGTGCACAGGGCGCGAGGCGTCGAACCAACTCAACAGGTTAAGAGGAAGACAAAAAATGCCGGTAAGCGATTGCGAACTGACCCAGATGTTTGAACACGTGTTGAAACTGTCCAAAGTGGACTCGACCCAAAGCGTTGCAGTGCTGAAAAGCCACTACTCCGACTCGCGTACCGTGCGGGCGGCCATGGACGCCGCGCAGCGTCTTGGGGCCAAGGTCTATGCGGTCGAGTTGCCGTCGTTCAACCACCCTATGGCCATGGGCAATGACATGACCGCTTACTGCGGCGACACCGCGCTGACCGGCAATATCGCCGCACAACGGGCGCTGGAAGCGGCGGACCTGGTGGTCGACACCATGATGTTGCTGCACTCGCCGGAGCAGGAGCAGATCCTCAAGACCGGGACGCGCATACTGTTGGCGGTCGAACCACCGGAAGTGCTGGCGCGGATGCTGCCTACGCTGGCGGACAAAGAACGGGTGATGGCGGCCGAGAAGCTGCTGAAGCAGGCGCGCTCGATCCACGTGAAGTCCAGGGCCGGCAGCGATTTCAAGGCGTTGCTCGGGCAATACCCTGCGGTTGCCGAGTACGGTTTTGCCGATGAGCCGGGGCGTTGGGATCACTGGCCCAGCGGGTTTCTATTCTCCTGGCCAAACGAGGAAACCGCCGAGGGCGTACTGGTGATCGACGTCGGCGATATCCTGTTGCCGTTCAAGAATTACTCGCGAGAGAAGATCACCCTGGAAATCGAAAAGGGCTTCATCACCTCGATCCATGGTGGCTTCGAGGCCGAATACCTGCGCGATTACATGAAGTACTTCAACGACCCCGAGGTGTACGGCATTTCTCATATCGGCTGGGGTTTGCAACCGCGTGCGCAGTGGACCGCCATGGGCTTGCATGACAAAAACGACGGCATGTGCATGGATGCCCGGGCGTTCTACGGCAACTTCCTGTTCTCCACCGGGCCCAATACCGAGGTGGGCGGTACCCGGAAAACCCCGTGTCACCTGGACATCCCGCTGCGCCATTGCGATATCTACCTCGATGATCAGGCAGTGGTCCTGGGCGGTGATGTGGTCGCGCCGCAGGCCTCTATCGCGCGGTGATATAAAAGAGGGGGGCCGGGACAGTGACCCACCACGATTGAGTTACCTTGATCCCCCTCGCAGGTTAATGTAAACGCCACTTACTTTTTTTTGATAGAGCCCGCCGTGCCGGATACGACAGACAACACCCCACAGACAACCGCACCCTACGCCTTTTCCGAGCAGGTCGGTCATTTGCTGCGCAAGGCTTACCAGCGCAATATGGCGATCTTCCAGCAGAACATCGACGATTCGCAGCTGACCGCCGTGCAGTTCATCACGCTGTGCGCCGTGCGTGACAGCGGGCCGAGCTCATTGACCGAGCTGGTCAAGGCCACTGCGGTGGATCAGGCGACCATTCGAGGCATCGTCGAGCGGCTCAAGGCACGCGACCTGATCACCCTGGAACCAGACCCTCAAGATCGGCGTAAAGTCATCGTTGGCCTGTCCGACAGTGGCCATCAATTGGTGCGTGACACCGAGCCTCATGCCGCCCGCGTCAGCGAGCTGACCATGGGTAACCTCAACCCGGGCGAGCGCGTCGCGATGCTGTATTTGCTGCGCAAAATGATCGATGACACCGACGATTAACCAGTGACAAGCCGCCCCTGGCATTCTTCTTGCCTCTGATTCATGAAGTGGTCACTTCATGAAAAAATGTAGTCAGGGGTAACGTGAAGAGTCGGGTAGCCATCCCCTCTTCAAGCGCTGGAACCCGCAATGGCACTGCGCTCGATCTGCGCAGTACGCACACGCGGCCCCGGTCACGCCTTTTTCATGTAGTGGTTACTTAATAAAAAAAACCGCACCTCAAGAGGGCGGACGGTAACACCCAGGGAGTGCGACATGAGTGAGCAAGCACGAGTGCCGGAAAAGACCGTGACGCTGCGAGTCAATGGCCAGACCACTACGGTCTGTGCCATGGCCGACACGCCGCTGTTGCTGGTACTGCGTAACGATTTACAGCTCAACGGCCCGAAATACGGTTGTGGCCTGGGCGAGTGCGGCGCCTGCACGGTAATCATCGATGGAGTTGCGGCGCGGGCGTGTGTGTTCCCGTTGTCCGGCGCCGAAGGCCGGGAAATCACCACCCTCGAAGGCATCGGCACCCGCGAGCACCCGCACCCGGTGCAGCAGGCCTTCATTGATGAGCAGGCGGCGCAGTGCGGCTACTGCATGAACGGCATGATCATGACGGCCAAGGCCTTGCTCGACCGCAATCCGCACCCCAGCGAGGCGCAGATTCGCAACGAATTGTCGGCCAATCTCTGCCGCTGCGGCACTCATATCGAAATTCTTCGTGCGGTACTGCGTGCCGCCCGTCAAAAGTCTTGAACGGATCGATGACCATGACCCATGCAACGCTCACCCGTGCTCAGCTGCTGACCAAGTCCGGCGTCTTGTTGATCGTCGATCAGATCCAGCCACCGTCCGGCCCCGTGGCCAAAGGTGGCGTACCCGTGATCAAACCCCAGGAGCTGGCGTTGTTCATTGCGGTCAACGACGACGGCAAGGTCTATGGGTTCAACGGTCATGTGGATCTGGGCACGGGGATTCGTACTTCGCTGGCACAAATCGTCGCTGAAGAGCTGGACCTGGCGCTGGATCAAGTCTGTATGGTCCTTGGCGATACCGATAGCGCGCCGAACCAGGGCGCAACCATCGCCAGTGCGACCATCCAGATTTCGGCCATCCCCTTGCGTAACGCGGCAGCTGAAGCCCGGCGATTTTTGCTGGCACGGGCGGCCCGGCGTTTAGCCGTTGCGGTTGACACCTTGCGTATAAACAGCGGGGTCGTCAGCAGCCAAGACGGTCGCCAGTTCACGTTTGCCGAACTGGTGCAGGGCGAGCGTGACCAGTTGACGATTTCTGGCGACGCGCCACTCAAGCGTCTGGAAGATTATCGGCTGGTGGGCAAGGGCGCAGCACGGGTGGACATTCCCGGCAAAGCCACCGGTGAGCTGACCTACGTGCATGACATGCGGCTGCCGGACATGCTGCATGGCCGAGTGATTCGCCCGCCTTATGCCGGGCTCGACAGCGGTGATTTCGTCGGCAACAGCCTGCTGGAGGTGGACGAGTCCTCCATCGCGCACATTCCCGGCATCGTGCGGGTGGTGGTGATTCGCGATTTTGTCGGCGTAGTCGCCCTGCGTGAAGAGCAGGCCGCCAAGGCCGCCCAGGCGCTGAAAGTCACCTGGAAAGCCTGGAACCACAAACTGCCGGACATGGGTGACATCGCGCAGGCCATTCGCGACAACCCCCGGGTGCAGCGCGTCGTGCTGGACAAGGGCAATGTTGATCAAGCGCTGGAGCAGGCCAGCGAACGCATGGCCCGCACCTACCTGTGGCCATACCAGCTTCACGCCTCCATCGGTCCGTCCTGCGGGCTGGCGGACTATCACGAGGACGGCATTCGCGTCTGGTCCGGCACGCAAAACCCCCATTTGCTGCGCGCTGACCTGGCGTGGCTGCTGGAGTACCCGGAAGAGCGGATCGAGATCATCCGCATGGAAGCGGCCGGTTGTTACGGGCGCAACTGTGCCGACGACGTGTGTGCCGATGCGGTGTTGCTGTCCCGGGCCGTCGGCCTGCCGGTACGGGTGCAATTGACCCGCGAGCAGGAGCATGTCTGGGAGCCCAAGGGCACGGCGCAACTGATGGAAGTCGATGGCGGCATCAATGCCGATGGTGGTGTGGCCGGTTACGATTTCCAGACCAGCTACCCGTCCAACGGTGCGCCGACCTTGGCGTTGCTGCTGACGGGACGGGTCGAACCGGTAGCGGCGATGTTCGAAATGGGCGACCGCACTTCGATCCCTCCCTATGATTTTGAACACATGCGCGTGAGCGTAAACGACATGGCGCCCATCGTTCGGGCGTCGTGGATGCGGGGCGTGTCGGCGCTGCCCAATACCTTCGCCCATGAGTCGTATATCGATGAGTTGGCCTTTGCCGCGGGCGTCGATCCTGTCGAATACCGCCTGCGCTATCTGAATGATGAACGCGCCTCGGATCTGGTCAAGGCCACGGCTGCCCGCGCCGAATGGGCACCGCGTACGCAGCCGATGCAAATCCCGGAACAAGACAACATCCTGCGTGGCCGTGGGTTTGCCTATGCCCGTTACATTCACAGCAAATTTCCAGGTTTCGGCGCTGCGTGGGCAGCGTGGGTCGCGGACGTGGCGGTGGACAAGCGCAGCGGCGAAGTGTCCGTCACCCGGGTCGTGATCGGGCATGACGCCGGGATGATGATCAACCCCGCCGGCGTGCAGCATCAGATTCACGGCAATGTGATTCAGTCCACCAGTCGCGTGCTCAAGGAGCGCGTGACCTTTGAAGAGTCCGCCGTTGCCAGCAAGGAATGGGGCGGTTACCCGATCCTGACATTCCCCCAGGTGCCGGAAATCGACGTGCTGATGATGCCGCGCCAGAACGAAGCACCCATGGGCGCGGGTGAGTCGGCGGCAGTGCCGAGCGCGGCAGCGATCGCCAATGCGATCTACGACGCCACCGGCATTCGTTTTCGTGAACTGCCGATCACTGCCGAGCGTGTGCTGGCCGCGCTCAAAGGCTCGGCGGACGAAGCGAATGCCAATCCCCCCAACTCGCCAAAGGCCAAACGCTCGAAATGGTTGTTCGGCTCATTGTTCGCAGCCTTCGGCGCGATACTGGGCGTGGCTGCCACCGCTTTGCCCTGGCGTGCGGAAATCGCCCCGATCACGCCACCCGGCGCCGGCACCTGGTCTGCGGCGACGCTGGAGCGAGGGCGCTTGCTGGCGGCAGTCGGCGATTGCGCGGTGTGCCATACGGCGCCAGGCGGCGCGACCAATGCGGGCGGGTTGGCCATGCAGACGCCTTTCGGAACGCTGTACAGCAGCAACATCACACCTGACCCGACAACCGGGATTGGCAATTGGTCCTACCCCGCGTTCGAGCGGGCGATGCGCGATGGCATCAGTCGCGATGGGAAGAATCTGTATCCGGCATTTCCTTACACGGCCTTCAGAAACATCAATGACGCCGACATGCAGGCACTGTACGCGTACCTGATGTCCCAGGCCCCGGTGAGCCAGCCGGCCAAGGTCAACGACATGCAGTTCCCGTTCAACATGCGGCCGTTGATGGCGGGTTGGAACGCGTTGTTCCTGCGCAAGGGTGAAATCCAGGTGCAGCCGCAACGCAGCGAGCAGTGGAATCGCGGCGCCTACCTGGTCAATGGGCTGGGGCACTGCGCGGCCTGTCATTCGCCGCGCAACCTGATGGGGGCGGAGAAGGGCGGCAAAAATTTCCTCGCGGGCGGCATGGTCGATGGCTGGGAAGCCCCTGCGCTCAACGGCTTATCCAAGTCGCCTACGCCGTGGACTGAAGATCAACTGTTCACCTACCTGAGCAGCGGTTATTCCGATGCCCACGGTGTCGCGGCGGGACCCATGGGACCAGTGGTGAGTGAATTGGCGAAGTTGCCCAAGGCAGACATCCGGGCGATGGCGGTGTACCTCGCGTCGCTCGATGGCACAGCGCAAGCACAGACTCGCTCAAGCACCCAAACCGTAGCGCAACCCAGTGTCACAGCCGTGTCGTTGAGCAATGGTCGGCGGGTGTTCGAAGGTTCCTGCCAGGGCTGTCACGCCGATGGTCTTGGGCCGAAACTCTTTGGTGTCAGCCCGTCGCTGGCAACCAATACCAACCTTCACAGCACACTGCCAGACAACCTGCTGAAGGTCATTTTGCAAGGCATCTCCAACCCGGCGACACCGGACCTGGGTTATATGCCAGGTTTCAAGGACAGCCTGTCCAACAGGCAGATCGCCGAACTGACGGCCTACCTGCGCAATCGCTTCGCCTCGGCTGAACCTGCGTGGCAAGGGCTGGAGCAGAAGGTCGCGCACTTGCGAGCCAACCCCGGCACTCATTGATCAGAGGGTAACTGAGGCGCAGGCAGTGTCAGCACACCGCGCACCACCAGATCGCTGATGAACGCCAGCCAGCCCTGCTGCTGGCCTTGATCCGCCAGGTCCTGACCCAGGAATGAGGTGAGGGTGTGCCGGTTGGAGTTATAGAAGTAGCAGAGTGAGGCGATCATCAGGTAAACGTGATTGATGTCGATGTCCTGGCGAAACACCCCCTGGCGCTGACCCGCTTCGATGATCGGTGTGATCACCCCCAGCGTGGTGCCGGACAAGCGACGTAGCTCACTGGACTGCCTGGCGTGCGTGCCCTCGTGCAGGTTTTCGATATTAAGGATAGCGACGAATTCCGGATGCTTTACGTAGTAATGCCAGACGAATGCTACCCGATCACGCAGGGCCTGCACGGGGTTCGAAAGGTCCGGGCGCAGCATGCTTTCGGCTTGGTTGAAGGCTTCATAAGTGTGTTCAAGCACCCGGACAAAGAGGTTTTCCTTGCTGCCGAAATAGTAATAGATCATCCGGTCGTTGGATTCGGCCTCGCTGGAAATCTGTTCGATCCGCCCGCCCGCATAACCATCGCGGGTGAAGACCTTGACGGCGGCCTTGAGAATCCGAGCCTTGGTCTGGTCGGCCTGCTGGGCTCTGATACCTGTTTTTTTGTTCACGCCTTTGTCCTTGAGGATGATGCGTAGCGCTGAATGCAAGGGGATGAATAGTACTCCCGTTCCTGACAACACCTGATACTAGAAGCTCGCCAGGCGGTGATCGATCCAGAGAATCGATCACCGCCTGGCGGCTTTTTTACGGCAGAATCTTTTGCAGCAGATCCAGGCCGGGGCTCAGTCCTGCAGCACAGCGCTGGCCGACGCCTGCGGTTGCGTTTTGGACTGGCGCTGGTAAACGAAGCACATCGCCAATGCAGCTACGGCTCCCGGGAGGGCGAAGACCATGAAGTTAAAGTGCAGTGGCAATTGAATGCCCACCAGCACGCCCCCCAGAATCGGTCCCACCATTGCCCCGGTGCGTCCGATCCCCGACGCCCAGCCGAGGCCGGTGGAGCGTATGGTCATCGGGTAGAACTGGGCCACAAAGGCCCACGCCAGAATCTGCGTACCAATGGTGCTCGCACCCGCTATCGCCACCAGTGCATAGAGGATGACCGTAGGCGGGTTGAAGCCGAGTGAACTGATCGATATCGCGGCAATGACAAAGAACACCACGACCACATTTCGCAGTTTGAAGCGGTCGCCAAGCCAGCCGCCACCGATGGCGCCAACGATCGCACCGAAATTGAGCACCAGCAGAAACATGATGCTCGATCCCAGTCCATAACCGGCATTCACCATCAGTTTCGGCAACCAGGAGCCCAGGGCGTAAATCATCAACAAACAGCAGAAACACGAAGTCCAGAGCAACAGCGTGCTGATCGCGCGGCCCTCGCGAAACAGCTGCATCAATGGCGCTCCGGCGGTTTTGAGCGTCGGGGTGCTGTAGTCGTCATTGGCCCGTGGAACATAGCCGGGTTCGATGCTTTGCATGACATGGCTCGCCTCGACTGCGCGGCCTTGACGCACCATGAATCCCACGGACTCGGGCAACGATCGATAAATCATCGGCAGCAGCAGTATCGGAATGGCGGCGACGTAGAACAGCGACTGCCAACCGAAGCTCGGCAACAGCACAACCCCCAGCCCTGCAGAGATCATCCCGCCCACCGAGTAACCGCTGAACATGATTGCCACCAGCGTGCTGCGAAGTTTCTTCGGGGCGTATTCGCTCATGAGCGCTACCGCATTGGGCATGACACCGCCGATGCCAAATCCGGCGATAAAACGACAGATGCCGAATTGGGTCGGGTCGGTGCAAAACCCGGTCAGCACGGTGAATAGGCTGAACAGCGCGATGCCGCCGACGATCACCGGTTTACGACCGACCTTATCCGCCAGCGGGCCGAGGATCAGCGCACCAAACATCATGCCGAACAGCGCACAACTGCCTAGCGTGCCTGCTTGTACCGGGGTCAAGCCCCATTCCTGCATCAGCGTTGGCAGCACCACGCCGTAGATCACCAGATCGTAGCCGTCGAAGATAAGGATCAGCGTGGCCCAGAACAGCACACGCAGGTGGAAGGGATTGAAACGTGCCTCGTCTATCAATTTGTTGATATCGATTTTTCGCATGGCATCTGACTCTTGTTGTTGTTTTTAGAGACCTGATCCTGTCCCGGCGTCTGGTGACTGGCCGGGTGGCTCATGCCTATCAGGCAAAGATGTGATTCGTCGTCAGGAAGAGCAGGGCGCCTGCCTGCTCCGGGACGGTTTTCTTGCGCATTTGTGTGGTTTTCATCCTAGGGCCCCTCGGAAGGTTCAGAACTCACGGCTGTGTCGTTCCATGCGCGATGATCCATAGATATCATCAGTGTACTGAGTATAAGTATTGGCCAGACTCATCCCGCATGAACCTGGAGACGAAGCGTGCCGCACCTGCAGCGTGTGCTGTCAATCAAGTGCCAATGCGCCAAATTAGATCAGTACACTGACGAAATGATCGTTGCAGAAGCCGGGTGGATTGTCAAAGTATTTGGTCGGGGAACGCGTTGAGGAACGGGCTGCGAAGTGCCGACAAATTTGTATCGCGACACAAATCCTGAGCCAAACAGAAACCCCTGTAGGAGCCGGCTTGCTGGCGAAGGCGTCATTATGGTCGGTGCAAGACTCAAGGCCGCCTTCGCTGGCAAGCCAGCTCCCACAATGATGTGTGTCGCGACACAAATCCTGGGCCAAACACAAACCCCTGTAGGAGCCGGCTTGCTGGCGAAGGCGTCATCATGGTCGGTGCAAGACTCAAGGCCGCCTTCGCTGGCAAGCCAGCTCCCACAATGATTTGTGTCGCGACACAAATCCTGGGCCAAACACAAACCCCTGTAGGAGCCGGCTTGCTGGCGAAGGCGTCATTATGGTCGGTGCAAGACTCAAGGCCGCCTTCGCTGGCAAGCCAGCTCCCACAATGATGTGTGTCGCGACACAAATCCTGGGCCAAACACAAACCCCTGTAGGAGCCGGCTTGCTGGCGAAGGCGTCATTATGGTCGGTGCAAGACTCAAGGCCGCCTTCGCTGGCAAGCCAGCTCCCACAATGATGTGTGTCGCGACACAAATCCTGGGCCAAACACAAACCCCTGTAGGAGCCGGCTTGCTGGCGAAGGCGTCATCATGGTCGGTGCAAGACTCAAGACGCGAAAAGGTGACGACGCGAAAAGGTGACGGATCTATTTATCGTTTTTTGTCATGAAATAGATCAGTCACTTTTTGGCTGGTCACTTTTTGGCTGAAAAGGTGACGGATCTATTTATCGTTTTTTGTCATGAAATAGATCAGTCACTTTTTGGCTGCTGTCACTTTTTGGCTGCTCGAAAATCCGACGCCACACCTCTGGCATCGGATTTTTTATGGCTGCCGGCCTCAGCCAACTGCACCTGTTTGAGCGGGATCGATCTGATCCAGCACTCGGTTAGCCGTGATTTCGGCCAGCATCACACTGTTGGAAATTCCCAGCAGGGCATTACGGGATCCACCGTCCAGATGATCCACCAACTGATGCACCATCACATCGACAGAGGCTAGCGTCTCAACCAAATAAACCACCAGGGTTTCGGTATCGATCTTCGGGTCCACAGCAAATAGTGTACTGGGTGTGCGAGGCGTGGCTTTGATGTCGCGGGGCGGCTCCTACAGGGATTGGCGTGCTTTCGCCGTCCTGAAAAAAAGTATCAGTCAGCATTACCTCACGCGTTAGCCATGACCCTCCTTCGATGGGATTCTTCCCTCGGCGCTCGCCGATCCTGTTACGCACATGTCGGCTGCGGCTTTACCTACAAATACAAAAAAAGGAAAAACCATGGTCACTCGCGAATCGTCTCGAGGGTTGTTGCTGGGCATGCCTGTCTGTCTGATATGGGGTTACGTTGCCATTGCTCTGTTCATGACAGGGGACGGCATTGAGCTGGCTTTCCTGTCGCGTTACATCGTCGACCTCGGTTTCACGCCGACCCAGGCTTCCTTGCTGTTCACGGTTTATGGCCTGCTCGCCGCCTTGTCCAGCTGGAGTTCCGGTGTGCTGGCCGAGACCTTCGGCCCGCGGCGGATCATGTTGGTCGGTGTCGTGGCCTGGCTGGTCTTTCATGGGTTGTTTCTGACGTTCGGCCTGAGCGCACAGAACTACCCGTTGATGGTGCTGTTCTACGGCATCCGCGGGCTGGCCTACCCCTTGTTCATCTACGCGTTCCTGGTCTGGATTGCGCAGGTCACGCCCGGTGCTCGCCTTGCTTCGGCGATGGGTTGGTACTGGACCATGTATTCCATTGGCATTGGTTTTCTCGGGACGTACCTGCCGAGCCTGAGCATCTCGCGGATCGGTTTTATCGGCACGTTGTGGATGGCGACATTCTGGGTCGCGCTGGCGGCGCTGTTGATTGTGTTCATGGTCAAGGACCGAGGCGCGGCACCGGCGGGCACACCTAAACTCCTCGCCGAACGTTTGCGCGAGTTGAGCCGAGGGGTCACGATCCTGTTCGATCAACGCAGCATTCTGATCACGGCCATCGTGCGCATTATCTGCAACCTGACACTGTTCGGTTTCCCGGTCATCATGCCGCTGTACCTGACGTCGGCCGAGATCGGTTTCACCATGGAACAATGGTTGCATCTGTGGGGCGTGATGTTCATCGTCACCATTTTCACCAATGTGATCTGGGGCTGGGTCGGCGACCGGATCGGCTGGCTGCGGCAGATGCGCTGGTTCGGTTGTGTCGGCGGTGCGCTGGCGACCCTGGCGTTCTATTACGTGCCGCTGATGTATGGCGCCCACTTCGAACTGGCGATTGTCGCCGCGGTGGCACTGGGCATTTGCGTCTCGGCGTTCGTGCCCATGGGCGCGGTCTTTCTGGCTATTTCCCCCGAGCGCAAGGGAGCGGCCATTTCTGCCCACAACCTGGCCGCCGGGCTGTCGAATTTCATGGGGCCGGCCATCGCGACCCTGACGATTTCCTGGCTGGGGGTGCAAGGGGTGGTGTGGGTCTATGCGTCCTTGTACCTGTTGGGCGCGGTGTTGACCTGTTTCATTCGGGTCGAGCAACCCAAACTCGGGACAGAGGCCGAGCCGGTTGCGCATTTCCCGACCCGGGCCAGTCCTGAACAAGCCATCTGAACAAAGGGATTCGAGACACGCGGTGGTCAGGTTGCGCAGCAGCATCCGATACACCTGGTTTGGGAACTAAAATCCCCTGGAGCATCTACATGCCAGGGGATACCCCCTTTCTGAGAGTACGGATATGTTCAGATCTCGCTCGTTGATTACAGCCATCACCTGTCTTGCACTGGTGTCCGCTTCGGTGCCCGCATTGGCCGACCCCGGTAACGGGAAGGGGCAAGGGAACGGCAAGGGAAATCCGCAAAACAGCCAGGACCATGGCAACCAGGGCGGACACGCCAATACAGGTCAACATTCAGGAGGCGGCGATCATGGTCCAGGCATCAATCGCTCGAACATCCTCGGCATTGTTGGCGAGCATCGCGACTACTGGAACCCCGGGCCTGCCTTGCCACCCGGCATTCAAAAGAACCTGGCCCGAGGCAAACCGCTTCCACCGGGCATCGCCAAAAAGCTGGATGGTCGGCTGGTTGGAAGACTGCCTCACTACGATGGTTACGAATGGCAGCAGGTGGGTACTGATTTGATACTGGTCGCACTGGCCACCGGGCTCATTTATGAAGTGCTCAATGGCGCTTTCGATTGAGGCTGGCGGTGCATCGTAGCGATGCCATGTTCTGCGCCCGGTTCTCGTTTCAGCGGGGCCCGGGTCTGATTTTGCGTCCCATAAAACGCCACTCTGTTAAGCGAATGTGACCCACTGTAGGAGCGAGCTTGCTCGCGATGGTCGTTAACGATAACGCGTATTTACCTGGTTAAACGCGGCGCACTTAAGGCCATCGCGAGCAAGCTCGCTCCTACAATTTCCATGGGCGCTTTTATTGTGTTGCCAACACGACTTAAGCCTGCGCCGCGCTGACCGCACCGCTTGCCGTGGGTTTATTGCGCACGCTCTTGTACAGCAGGCTGGACACCATGAATCCGATAATGGCCAACAGGCTCATCAGGCTGAAAACGTAGTTGTAGCCTTGCTGACCCGGGAAATGGTCGAGGATGGCGCCGTAGACGACGTAAGCGAACATGCCCGGTGCGTAGCCGATCAGGCAGCCGATACCGAACGCGGAACCGGTGATGTGCTGAGGAATGCCGACTTCACCCATGGGCGCCCAGAACACGCCGCGCATGGAAAACACGATCAGCGCGAAGGACAGCGTGGCGGCCATGCCCGCATAGATGAACCCCGGGTTTTTCGGGATCAGCATGATCACGCCCATCAGCGGCAGCAAGGCCAGGAATGCCCACTTCAAATAGCGGCTGGTGCTCTTGAACTGCTTGTCGGCAATGAAACCGCCGGCGGGCCCGCCCAGGATCTTGAGGAAGTACTGGTTGATGATGCCGTAGGCGCCCACCAGTGCCACGGGCAGCCCGTACATTTCCTTGAGGTAGGGAATGAAATAGGTCAGGCCGCAGTAGACGATGTAGACCATGAACACGTTGAGGCTGACCAGCCAGATACCCGGCACCTTGATGGCTTCGAACAGATTCGCCATACCGTTCTTCGGCTTGGCGATCGACTGCGCGCTGCCGCCCTTGAGCAGGAACCAGGTCAGGGTGCCGGCCAGAATGTCGATGACCGAGTAGAAGAGGATTGCCGATTTCAGCCCGGTCTCGCCGGAGCCCATGGCCACGAACACGCCCAGCGCCGAAAAAGCCACCAGCGTGTCGATGACGCCACGCCCACCTTCCAGCAGTCCGAACAACCGCCCCTGTTCCTGATCGTCGCCCAGATTGCGGATGGCCTTGAGCAGCGAAGGCCAGAAGATGCAATCGGCGCAGACGGCCAGCAGGCTGAACACGATCAGCAGATTGCTGAACGGTGGAAAGGTCGCCAGATACAAGCCCAGGCCACCGGTACCGATCAGACCGATGGGGATCAGTTTGCGCGTGTCGTAGCGGTCCGCCAGAACACCGCCGACCACAAACAGCGCGGTGGCGATGATGGCGTTGGCGCTCAACAGCAGGCCGATCTCAGTGTGGCTCAAGCCCATGAATTCTTGCATGGGTATGTAGAAGGCGTCCTTGAGGTTCGCCAGCTTGTAGATGGTGCCACCACCGAGGATGAGAATCAGGAATCTGAGCCATTTGGCCTTGTCACGAGTTGTCATTATTGTTCTCCACGTCAGGTTCAGGCGTTTTCGCAGTGGTCCAGCGTCAGTTCGGCCAGGGTGCGGAACTCGGCCAGCAGCCCTCGCACATAAGCGACCTGGTTGTTCGCCCAGCGGTGTTCATCGGCCAGCATTCGCTCCAGCGAATAGCCGTCTGGCAATGCGGTTTCACTCATTTCCCGGTACGCAATGAAGGGATCGGCCGCCTCGAGGGTCTGGCGGAATGCCGGGGCGACGTAGTGATTTTCCTGCTCGAGAATGAATGCGATCACTTGCGGGGTCGAGTCGCCGAGCATCAGCAGTTCGAACAGCATGCGTGCGTTGGGCAGATCGTCTTCGTCGCTGCCCTGCAGCACGCCGTAATGGCCGAAGCCGTTGTGCTCGGGGACGATGCGCACACCCTTGAGGTGGGTCTGGCGTATGTGCGGTGCCAGGGTCCGCAGCGCCTGCAGGGGCTGTTCGCAGGCATTGATCATGTTGCCGAAGTCGAACAAGGCATGCAGCCGCGGGTGGTTCAGCCGGGTCAGCAGTTGCGCGATCTCGGCGCTCTTGAGTTCCTCATGCTGCTCGAAGTCGAAGAACAGGTCGTGCTCGTCGGCCTGCTGCGCGAGGTAATGCAGGTCTGACTCGATCACGTCCATGACCCGGGACAGCGTGCCTTCGTAGCGTGAGTAAACGCGGATGTTGCGGGTGCCCAGGGCCTTGGCGATGGCGATGACCTGATCGACATCTTTTTTCAGCGTGCTGCTGATTTCCAGGTGCACCGCCAGTCCGAGCGCATTGGCCTTGTCGGCAAACGCCTGCAGCTGTGCGGGTGTCATCTGGCTCAGGCTGTTTTCCTCGCCGTCCAGCAAATGCAGGCTCAGGCCCTGCAGCTCGTGGCGATAGGCGAAGTCCAGCAGGTCGGCCGGCGTGACACGGCCATGGGTGAGGTTGGTCAGCAAGGGATAGGCATGAGCAAACAGGCGCAGCTGCCCAAGGCGGTCGAGCAGTTGGCGGGCCAGTGCTTCAGTCAGCAGGGGAGGTGTTCCGGCCTGGGCAGCCTTGTGGCTGAGCAAGGCATTGAATCGCTCTTGGATCTTATTGTTCATTCGAGTCATTCCTGGTTCAGACGCCGGGTCTACCGGCGCAGTCTTTATCGCGCCAGTCAGGAACTCTCGATAGATCCATTATCAGTTAAATCATAAGACCACTTGCCTTCACGTGGCCGGCTGCAGGTAGCCCATCGTGTCCAAGGCCCGGGCCAGTGCCGCGACTCGCTCCTGGGCCTGGCCCTCAGGCGTACCGGCGAAACCGATGAGCAGGGCCGGTGGCAGCACATGTTCGAGGCAGTAGTCGCTCAGGGCATAGGTGTGGATGTTGTGCCGGGCCAGTTCCCTGGCGATGGCGTCGTCATCGAGGGTGGGTGGCAACCAGGCGATCAGGTGCATGCCGGCTTCCACCGGGGTGATGGTGAAGAAGCCGCCCAGTTGTTGCCGGAGCTGCTCGACCAGTGCTTGCTGGCGCGCCTGGTACAGCGCACGCATGCGGCGAATATGGCCGAGGAAGTGGCCTTCGCGCATGAAGTCCGCCGTCGTCGCCTGCAGCAGCGTGGGCGGGCTGCGATCCATCACCGCGCGCAGGGTGCAGAAGGGTTCGACCAGGGCTTGCGGCAGGATCACATAGCCCAGTCGCAGCGAAGGGAAGAGGACTTTGCTGAACGTGCCGACGTAGATCACTCGCGCCATCCGGTCCATGGCGTAGAGCGCGGGGAGGAGGCGGCCGCTGTAGCGAAATTCACTGTCGCAATCGTCCTCGATGATCCAGCTCTGGTGGTGCGCCGCCCAGTCGATGAGCGCCTGGCGTCGCGCATAACTCAGGGTGACGCCCAAAGGGTGCTGGCGAGAAGGCGTGGTAAACACCAGGCGCGCGTCTGGGCACTCGGCCAGGCCCTGGTGGATATCGATCCCCTGTTCATCGATACGTAACGGCACCACGTTGGCCCCCTGGGCTTGCAGGGCAATTCTCGCCGCGATATGCCCCGGGTCCTCCATCCACACGCTGTCCTGCGGGTTGAGCAACAGCATGCCGAGCAGGTTGAAGGCTTGCTGGGCCCCTGACACGATCACCACCTGTTCGGCACTGCAGTCGATGCCACGGGCATCGAAGACGTACTCGGCAATCGCCGCGCGCAAGGCCTGCAGCCCTTGCAGTTCGCCGTAGCCGAGCAGGGCCTTGGTCGGCTTGAGCAGGTGCCGGTTCATCAAGCGCCGCCACACCGCCAGCGGGAACGCGTCATAGGTGCTGTGGCTGGGCAGGAATGAGGTGGGGGTCGCGGGGTCCCAATCGGTGTAGGAAACGCCGCGAAAGTGACTGCTGCGCAACGACAGCATGGACTGGCTCAAGTCGGACAGGCGCGGTGGCTGGCGCTGCTGCTCGTCGTCGGCAATCGCGCGACGCTCCCACTCATCGCCGACATAGGTGCCCGCCCCGGTGCGCGAGGCCAGGAAACCTTCGGCGATCAGCTGATCGAATGCATTGAGAATGGTGATGCGTGACAGCGCCAGTTCTTTGCTCAGGGTTCGCGTCGACGGCAGGCGCACGCCCCCTTGCATTTTTCCGCTGAGGATCTGTTTGCGGATCTGCAAATAGAGTTGACGGTACAAGGGAATGGCGCTGGCACGGTCCAGCTCGATAGCCGACAGCAGCAAACCTGCAGGGGATTTCATCACATGCTCGCCTGGAGAAAGGGTGGCTTGACCTGGAACACCTTCAGGTACCGAGGTGCGCAGGGTATCGAGAGGCTTTGGATATGTCATCCACCGCAGGCATTGCGGCGACGGCCAACTGTCATCAAATGAAAAGCCATTGTCGTCTGATGCAAAGCGGTTCGCCAGGTTGCGTCCTACAGTCCAGTCAGCGCAAATCGACGCTGTACAGACTGGAGAATAAGAAAAAATGGCCAACGCCGTACGCTTTTACGAAACCGGTGGTCCCGACGTCCTACGCTATGAAGAGGTCGACGTCGGCGAACCCGGTCCAGGCCAGGTCCGTCTTCGTCATGTGGCGGTCGGCCTGAACTATGCCGACACCTACTTTCGCAATGGCACCTATCCGATCCCGATGCCCAATGGCATGGGGGTTGAAGCGTCCGGCGTGGTCCAGGCCATCGGCGAAGGGGTGACTAACGTTGCGGTTGGCGATCGCGTCACCTACACCGGGTTTATCAATACCCTGGGTGCCTACAGTACCGAACGCCTGATCCCGGCCGCGCCGCTGATCAAGCTGCCGGAAACCATCAGTTTCGAGACGGCCGCCGCCATGACCATGCGCGGCCTGACCTCGGCCTACCTGATGCGCCGCATCTACGACTTCAAGCCGGGCGACAGCATTCTGCTGCACGCGGCTGCCGGGGGTGTCGGCCTGATCGTTTCGCAGTGGGCCAGGCTGCTTGGCCTGAACGTGATCGGCACCGTGTCCACCGAGATCAAGGGTGACATTGCCCTGGCCCATGGCTGCGACCATGTGATCAATTACAGCCACGAAGATGTCGCCCAGCGCGTGCGCGAGTTGACGGACGGGGTGGGGGTCAACGTGGTGTTCGACAGCGTCGGCAAGAACACCTTCATGGGCTCGCTGGATTCGCTCAAGCGGCGTGGCCTGATGGTCTGCGTCGGTACCGCCTCCGGCCCGATTCCTGATTTCAATCCGGCGCTGCTGGCGATGAAAGGCTCGCTGTACATGACCCGCCCGGCGCTGGCGGATTACATCGCCGATCCGGCAGAAAAAACCGCCCTGGCCGGTGAACTGTTCGACCACGTCGGCAGCGGTCGGATCAAGATCGAGATCAACCAGCACTATGCCCTGCAGGATGCCGTCCAGGCCCATCGCGACCTGGAATCACGCAAGACCACAGGCTCGTCGATTTTCGTCATTTAAGGAGTCGCCAGCCATGAAAGTCGAACAATTGACCTGCAGCATTGGCGCCGAACTGATCGGCGTCAACCTCGCCGATGCGGTATATGACGACGGTCTTTTCGCCGAGATTCGCGCCCAGTTGCTCAAGCATCGGGTGCTGTTCCTGCGCGACCAGGACATCACTCGCGCCGAGCATGTGGCCTTTGCCCGCCGGTTCGGCGAGCTGGAGGATCACCCGGTCGTCGGCAGCCACCCGGATCACCCGGGTCTGGTCCAGGTCTACAAGAATCCGGACAGTCCGGTCGACCGTTACGAGAACTCCTGGCACACCGACGCCACCTGGCGCGAGGCGCCGCCGCTGGGCAGCGTACTGCGTTGCGTAGAGTGCCCGCCGGTGGGCGGCGATACCATGTGGGCCAACATGGTCGAGGCTTACGCGCGCTTGCCGGAAGACGTGAAGCTGAAGATTGCCGACCTGCGTGCCCGCCACAGCATCGAAGCCAGCTTTGGCGCTGCCATGCCGATCGAAAAGCGTCTGGCGCTCAAGGCGATGTACCCGGATGCCGAGCACCCGGTGGTGCGCACCCACCCGGAAACAGGGGAGAAGGTGCTGTTCGTCAACGCCTTCACCACGCACTTGAGCAACTACCACACCCCCGAGCGGGTGCGTTTCGGCCAGGACGCCAACCCGGGCGCGAGCGAGCTGTTGCGTTACTTGATCAGCCAGGCCTACATCCCCGAGTTTCAGGTGCGCTGGCGCTGGAAACCCAACAGCGTCGCCATCTGGGACAACCGCAGCACCCAGCACTACGCCGTCATGGATTACCCGCCGTGCCATCGCAAGATGGAGCGTGCCGGGATCATCGGCGACAAGCCTTACTGATCGACCCCCTCTGCATTCGCACTCGTAAACACGTCTGCCCGGCACGATCCCGGGTGGGCGCGACAATCATAAGAACTGGAGTAAACCATGCAATTCTTCGACGATTCCCTGCACCCGGAAAACATGGAAAAGGTGGTCATCACCGTGGCCCCGTACGGCCCGGAATGGATGCCGGAAGACTTCCCCGAAGACATCCCGCTGACCATGGACGAACAGGTACAAAAAGCGGTCGAATGTTATGAGGCCGGTGCCACCGTCCTGCACTTGCATGTGCGCGAGCTGGACGGCAAGGGTTCCAAGCGCCTGTCCAAGTTCAACGAGTTGATCGCCGGTGTGCGTGAAGCCGTGCCGGACATGATCATCCAGGTCGGTGGTTCGATTTCCTTCGCGCCGGAAAGCGATGGCGAAGCCGCCCTGTGGCTGTCGGACGATACCCGGCACATGCTGGCCGAGCTGACACCCAAACCGGATCAGGTCACGGTGGCCATCAACACCACCCAGATGAACATCATGGAATTGCTGTATCCGGAGTACCTGGAAGGCACGTCCCTGGCCAACCCGCTGTATCAGGCGGCCTACAGCGAGATGACCGTACCGGCAGGCCCGGCCTGGGTCGCCGAGCACCTCAAGCGCCTGATGGCCAACGGCATCCAGCCCCACTTCCAGCTGACCGGCATGCATGCCCTGGAAACCCTTGAGCGTCTGGTGCGCAGGGGCGTCTACAAAGGTCCGTTGAACCTGACCTGGATCGGTATCGGTGGCGGTTTCGACGGCCCCAATCCGTTCAACTTCTTCAACTTCATCCACCGTGCGCCAGACGGTTGCACCCTGACCTCCGAGTCGCTGCTCAAGAACGTCATGCCGTTCAACACCATGTCGATGGCCATGGGCATGCACCCGCGCGTGGGCAATGAAGACACTATCATTGATCACAAGGGCGATCGTTTCGGCTCGGTTGCGCAGATCAGGCAAACCGTGCGCATCGCCCATGAGCTGGGTCGCGAGATCGCCACCGGCAAAGAAGCCCGTGAGATCTACCGCATCGGCGTGCAGTACCAGAGCATCGAAGAGACGCTGCTGGCCAACGGCATGGCCCCCAACCGCAAGGCTGGGCACAAAGGCGTGCCGCAACGCGGCTGATCGGCAGGCGCAGCGGGAGCGTGACGGCTTTCCGCTCGCTGCCCTGCAACACGCTTGATAACAACAATAAAACAAAGCTTTGAGGAGGCTGCATGGCCTTTCACCCAATCGCCGCAGACGATGACGACTGTGCTGTCGGCGTTTCGCGCCCGTATGCCTGGATCGTCTTCGCACTGACGTTCGGGCTGTTGATTTCCGATTACATGTCGCGCCAGGTGCTGAACGCGGTGTTCCCGATGCTCAAGGGCGAATGGGCCCTGAGCGACGGCCAGCTCGGCCTGCTCAGTGGCATTGTCGCGCTGATGGTGGGCCTGCTGACATTTCCCCTGTCATTGCTGGCGGACCGCTTCGGCCGGGTCAAGAGCCTGGCGCTGATGGCCTTGCTCTGGAGTCTGGCGACCCTGGGCTGCGCCGTGGCTCAGGACTATCAACAGATGTTCATTGCCCGCTTCATGGTCGGCGTCGGCGAAGCGGCGTATGGCAGCGTCGGCATCGCGGTGGTGATTTCGGTATTTCCCAAACACCTGCGTGCCACCCTGGCCAGTGCCTTCATGGCGGGCGGCATGTTCGGTTCGGTATTGGGCATGGCGCTGGGCGGTGCAATCGCCGCCAAGCTGGGCTGGCGCTGGTCGTTTGCCGGCATGGCGCTGTTCGGCCTGCTGCTGGCCGTGCTTTACCCGATCATCGTCAAGGAAGCACGCATTGCACCGCAACGCGCCGCCCTGGCGGCGAACAAGGCGGCTGCCGCGGTCAAGCGGCCGTTGCGTACGCTGTTTTCCAGCCGTTCGGTGATCGCGGCCTACATCGGCAGTGGCTTGCAGTTGTTTGTCGGCGGCACGGTGATCGTGTGGATGCCCAGTTACCTCAATCGGTATTACGACATGCCCACGGACAAGGCGGGCGGCGTCGCGGCGATCATCGTGCTGTGCAGCGGTGCGGGGATGATCCTGTGCGGCATGCTCAGCGATCGACTGAGTCGCCATTGCCCGGAGCGCAAAGTGGCCCTGGCCATCGCCTATTGCCTGGGCAGTTGCCTGCTGTTGTCGGCGGCGTTCGCCCTGCCGCCAGGCCCTGTGCAGCTGGCGCTGATCTGCCTGGGCATGTTGATTGCCGCCGGCACGACCGGGCCCTGTGGCGCAATGGTTGCCAACCTGACCCATTACTCGGTCCACGGCACGGCCTTCGCCACGCTGACCCTGGCCAACAACATGCTGGGGCTGGCCCCCGGGCCGTTCATCACCGGCAGGGTGTCCGACCTTATCGGCTTGCAGGCGGCTTTCCAGCTGGTGCCACTGGTCAGCCTCGCGGCAGGGGCCGTGTTCTTTTATGCCAAGTGTCATTACCACAAGGACATTGCCCGGCTCAAAGGCGGGCAAGTCCACGATTCGATGAACAAAGCGGTGTTAGAGGTGAAGGTGTGAGTGGTCGTCTACGTATTGATGTGTTCTTTGATTTCATCTGTCCCTGGTGCCTGATCGGCAAGCGCCAACTGGAGCATGCGCAGGTACAGTTTCGCAGTCGCCACCCGGGTGTGCAGATCACCACGCAGTGGCATGGCGTGCAGTTGCTGCCTCAATTGCCGGCACAAGGTGAGCCCTTCGCCGACTTCTATCGCAAGCGTCTGGGCAATGCCGAGGCTGTGGCCATGCGTCAGACCCAGGTACAGCAGGCTGCGGCGGAGGTCGGCTTGGCCATTGACCTGTGCCGCATCGCGACAATGCCCAATACCGCAGACGCCCATCGTTTGTTCGAGCGCGCAAGCGAGCTGGGCAATGTGGCCCAACGGGACATCTTGCTCGAGCGCCTGTTCGCCGCTTACTTCCAGAAGGGCGAAGACCTGGGTTGCCGGGAAACCTTGCTCGCGATTGCCCGCTCCTGCGGCATTGATGCACAAGCCGTGGCCGACTGCCTGCTGGGCGACGCCACGCCATTTGCCGGATCACCCGGGGCGAGCGGTGGCGTGCCGAGTTTTCAACTCGACCGCCGCATGACGGTGGTGGGCGCACAACCGGCAGTGGCGTTGCTCGGGGCCATGAGCCAGGCACTGAAAGAAAGTGATCAAGAGCGCCACTCTGCATGAACCGGCGCATCCCCGTGCCTGTCGGCAAATACCCGCCAGTGGGTGGGCGTGCACTGTTCGAATTCGATGACACAAGCCTGGCGTTGTTCAACGTCGAAGGGGACCTGTACGCCATCGATGACAGTTGCCCGCACCAGGGCGCCTCGCTGTGTGGCGGGCGCCTTCAGGGGCGGGTGATTCAGTGCTGCGCCCATGGCCTGCGCTTCGATCTGCGCAGCGGTTACTTGCTCAATTCCACGGCTGTCAAAGTCGCCAGCTACCCGGTCGAGATCATCGACGGCCAGGCATTTATTGTCATCTCTTGCGAGGAGTCCGCGCCATGAGCGCCATTGCTCTCACCCGTATCCACAGCCGAACGCGTGAATTGGCGCCCGGTTTTATCGTCAGCCTGATCGTGGCCGCCGCGGCGTCCTTTCTGTCCGAACACTACGGCGCGCCGGTGATGTTGTTCGCCTTGTTGCTGGGCATGGCGCTGAACTTCCTGGCCGGCGACGGTGCCTGCAAGGCCGGCATCGAGTTCACCGCTCGTACCGTGTTGCGCATCGGCGTGGCGCTGCTGGGCATGCGTATCACCCTCGAACAGATGGCGGCGCTGGGCTGGAAACCTGTGGCGCTGGTGGTGATTGTGGTGGTGGTGACCATCGGCGTTTCGGTGATCGCCGCCAAGGCCCTGGGCTTTCAGCGGTTGTTCGGCATGCTCACCGGTGGGGCCACCGCGATTTGTGGTGCCTCGGCCGCGTTGGCGCTGGCGGCGGCATTGCCCAACCACCCGCAGAAAGAGCGCGCGACGTTGTTCACGGTGATCGGGGTGTCGGCGCTGTCGACCCTGGCGATGATTGTGTACCCGATGATCGCCAATTGGCTGTCGTTGTCGCCGCAAGTGGCGGGGGTGTTCCTCGGGGCGACCATCCACGATGTCGCCCAGGTCGTCGGCGCCGGCTACAGCATGTCGACCGAGACCGGCGATACGGCCACGGTGGTCAAGCTGATGCGGGTTGCCATGCTGGTGCCGGTGATCGTTTGTGCGGCGATGGTCACGCGTATGCAGGGTGCTGATCCGACCGGCAAACGCCCACCGCTGCTGCCTTGGTTCGCCGTCGGATTTCTGTTGTTGGCCTGTATCAACAGCACTGGCTGGATAGCCCCGGTGGTGCAGGGTTCGGTCAACGAGCTATCGCGCTGGTGCCTGGTGGTGTCCATCAGTGCCCTGGGCATGAAAACCCAACTCAAGGAGCTGGCGGCGGTGGGCATCAAACCCATCCTGCTGATGGTGGGGGAGACGGTGTTCCTCGTGGTGCTGGTGCTGTTGTTGCTGCGCTGGGGAATGTAGGCACACAACACAGTGGCGAGGGAGCTTGCTCCCGCTGGGGTGCGAAGCGCCCCCACAAAGACGACCGCGTTTTTTCTCAAGGGCAAATCGGACCTGTAGGAGCCAGGCTTGCCGGCGAAGGCGTCCCTGAAAGCGCCTTCGCCGGCAAGCCTGGCTCCTACGAAACCACCATGGCGCGGTGTCATAAACACCGGCTCGTTTGCGGCGACTGTACCAGCAGTCGCCGCTTTTTTTTTGCAGTCTCTTTCAGTCGTCCGAAGGCTCCGCAGGGCGGGGCAGGGGGCTCGGCTCGCCAGGTGCCTTGGGTTGTTTTTGCGCACTGCGCCACGCCGCCGGCGGCATGCCGAACTGGGCGATGAACCAGCGTGTGAAGGAACTCGCCATGGAGTAGCCGAGCATGTCGGCGATCCGGCCCAACGAGTAATTCGGGTTGTCCAGGTAGCGCAGCACCAGGTCGCGGCGCACGTCATTGATCAAGTCATTGAAAGCGCAGCCGTCGTCCTTGAGACGGCGCTGCAGCGTGCGCACGTTCATGCCCTGGGTCTGGGCGATCTGCTCGATGGTGGCGCGTCCCATCGGCAACAACAGGTAGATGGCCTTGCGCACCTCGAACAGCATCGAAGTGCCTTCGTGACCCAGCAGCGAGTCGAGGTAACTCTGGGCATAACGCGCCATGGCCGGGTCGGCATGGGGGTTGGTCATGTCGAGGCTGGTATTGGGACAGACGATGCCGTTGAACTCGCTGCCGAACTCCAGTTTGCAGCCGAACAGACGGCGATGCAGTTGCAGGTTGTCGGGCGGTTGGTGCGTGAAGTTGACACTGTAGGGTTGCCAGTGTGTGCCGAGGAGGGCGGCGCACAGGCGAAACATCACCCCGATCGCCAGTTCATTGGCTTGTCGGCAGGACATGGGCGAGTCGGCGACCACCTCTTCGCGAATGATCACCATCTTGCCGGCCTCTTCAATGAACAGGGCCAGCGAGTCGTTCATCAGATGACGGTAATGCACCATCACTTGCAACGCATCACGCAGCGTTCGCTGGTGGCTGAGCAGCAGGCTGACCACCCCGAAGTGCGAGAGCTGGCGCGACTCGGCCATGCTCAGGCCGAAGCTCTGGCAGCCGCTGGCGGCGGCCGAATCCTCCAGTAGGCGCACGGCGGCATCGATGGGGATGCGGTGTTCAGGCGCCAGCAGCTTGGCTTTGCTCAAGCCGACGCCGGCAAGTACATCGCGCGGGTTGAACCCCAGGTACTGGGTGACCTCCAGGTAGTTGGTCAAGACAGCGGCGCGAACAAGCTTGTGCATGCGAAGGTCTTTCCTGGGCCGGTTGCGGTTCGAATTAGCGTGGCGACTATATCCAGCGCATCGGCAATTGAACAGTTGTGACATTGCCCCGGGCGCTCGTCCGATTCTGTCCTCCATCACCACCGTTGTCATGCACCAATCGAGGCTCACCCAGTGATTACGGTGAGCCTTCGAGAAGTGGCAGGGATTTCGACCCAGGCTCGCTGCGCACCAACGCCTGGCAATGTGTCATGAAAAGAAAAGTGCCTGACGTCCAATGAAAAGCGCCCCGGGCGGGCTCTCTCTAATGTCGGTCCTACAAAAAGCCCCTGGCGCATAACGCCAGTCGAGTCATCGAGAGGGCAGCTGCGCTTAAAACAAAAAGAAAGGCGGAGACACGCAATGCACAACACTAAGCGCCACGGGTTCGCACCCTCGCGTTACACCTTGATGGCCTCGGCCATTCTGGCCGCAGTCGTACCGGTCGCGCAGGCGGTCGAGATCGACACAGGGAGCCCGGACTGGGCCGTGCGTCTTGATAACACCGTGAAGTACAACTACGGCGTACGCACCGAAAGCGCCGACACGCGCATGTTGGGAACGCCGAACAACAACGATGGCGACTACAACTTCCGCAAGTCGGGGACCAACATCACCAACCGTGTCGACCTGTTGACCGAGATGGACGTGGTTTACCAGAACCACATGGGCTTTCGTGTCAGCGCCGCCAGCTGGTACGACAAGGCCTACGAGAACACCGGTTCCAATTCCAATCCGTTCGTCAACGGCAACGGTTCGACCTCGGGCCTGGTCGCCAATGACCCGCGCCTGGCCGGCGTCACCAATGACAACGTCGGCTTCGGCAGCCCGCACCTGAGCAACTATGCCCGGCGCTACTACACCGGTCCGTCCGGGGAAATCCTCGACGCCTTCGTGTTCTACAGCACCGAAGTGGGCGAGGAATCGCTGCTGAACGTCAAGGCCGGTCAGCACAACGTGTTCTGGGGCGAGACCACGCTCAACCCGGTGCATGCGGTCAGCTACGGCCAGTCCGGCCTCGACCTGGCCAAGCTTGCAGCCTCGCCAGGGACCGAAGCCAAGGAACTGTTCGTTCCGCGCAATCAGTTGTCGATGTCGTTCACCCTCAATCCCGAGCTGACCGTGGGTGCCCAGTACTTCCTCGATTGGAACGAAGCACGTCTGCCGGAAGCGGGCACCTATTACGGCGGTTCCGATCTGGTCGGCTTCGGTGCGCAGTCGTTCCTGCTGGGCAACACCAATGGCGTGGTGCCGGGCAGCCCGCTGGGTTGTGGCCTGGCGCCCTGCAACGGGCTGACCAATGTGCGTCGCGGCCACGACCTGACGCCGGACAAGCGCGGCGACTGGGGGATCATGGCCAAGTGGTCGCCGGCCTGGTTGGATGGCACCCTCGGCGTTTACTACCGCGAGACCTCGGAAATCCTGCCGCAAGCCTGGCTGGACGCCAGGGGCCTGAGTTCGGCCAACCCCAACGGCACCCCGCCGGCAGGGCAAGTGCCTGCGGTGGTCAATACGCTCAACTCGTTGAGCACCGCCACCTATCAGATGGCCTATGCCGACAACATCAAGATCGTTGGCCTGAGCCTGTCCAAGGACGTTGGCGGGGTGAGCGTCGGTTCGGACCTGAACGTTCGTCACAACATGCCGCTGGCCAGTATTCCGGCGATTGTCAGCACCAGCAGTCCGCTGGGCCTGGGCCAGGGGCTTGGCCTGTTGCCGGCCCGCACGGCCGCCACCGGTGTGGTGTATGACACCCCGCAGAAGGGCGACAGCATGGCCGCCACCGGCGACACCTTGCACTGGACGCTCAATGGCCTGATGACCTTCCCGAAGACCCCGGTGTTCGATTCGGCCAGCCTGCTTGCCGAGTTGTATTACAGCAACCTGCTCAAGCTCGATAGCAAGAACGAAGCGCTCTACAAGGGCAAGGACACCTACCGCGGCATCGACGCACCGACCCGGGACAACTGGGGGATCGCGGTCAACTTCACACCGACCTGGTACCAGGTGTTCCCGGGGGTCGATCTCAGCGCACCGATGTCGATCAACGTCGGGCTCGACGGCGTGTCACCGGTGTCCGGTGGCGGTGCCAAAGACACCGGTAACTATGCCGTGGGTGTGGGTGCCGCTGTGTACAACAAATACTTCGTCGACCTGAAGTACGTGGACGCCTTCGGCAAGACCGACAAGTGCGACACCAGCGGAGTGAGCACCGGTGCGACCGGTGGCGACGGCTCCACACCCAATGCCTTTAGCGGCAATGAAAACTACGCCTGTTACGCCGGTGGCTACTCGGCCTTCTCCGGTGGCGGCGCGACGACTGAGGACCGTGGCGCCGTGTACCTGACGATGAAAACAACTTTTTGATTTACCACTGATTTGCTCAATGCAAGCAGGAGAATAACAAGATGAAATTCGCAAAAACCGTGTTGGCCGCGTCGCTGGCCATGGTCCTTGCCGCCCAGGCACAGGCCGCCGTATCGACTCAGGAAGCCGCCAGGCTGGGCACCAGCCTGACCCTGGTCGGGGCTGAAAAAGCCGGGAATGCCGATGGTTCGATTCCCGCTTACGCCGGTGGCCTGACCACGCCGCCCGCCAGCTTCAAGTCCGGTGACAGCATGCGCCCGGATCCCTTTGCCAGTGAAAAACCGCTGCTGGTCATCGACGGCAAGAACGTCGATCAGTACAAGGGCGCGCTCACGGCGACTACCGTGGAACTGGCCAAGCGTTTCCCCAGCTTCCACGTCAATGTCTACCCGACCCACCGCACCGTCTCGTTGCCAAAGGCCGTGCTGGATAATGGCCTGAAAAATGCCACTGGCGCCAAGTCCCTTGAGGGCGGGTTGGCCATCGATAACGTACTGCCCGGCGTGCCGTTTCCGATTCCACAGTCGGGCAACGAAGCGATGTGGAACTTCCTGTTGCGTTATCAGGGGGTCAGCATCAATTCCAAGTACGACTCGTGGAACGTCGACTCCGCCGGCGTGCCGAGCCTGGCGACCACCGGGCAGGCGTTCATCTCCTACCCGATCTACGAAAACCTGGCGCAGCCGATCAGCAGCGCCGACGTGTACTACCAGATGAAGCTGTCCTACACCGGCCCTGCACGCCGGGCCGGTGAAGCGGTGATGCTCAAGGACGCCGCCAACCCGCTGCAGCAACCCCGTCGTGCCTGGCAGTACCTGCCGGGTCAGCGTCGGGTCAAGCTGGCCCCGAACCTGGCCTATGACACGCCTAACCCGGGCACCGCCGGCGCGGGCACCTACGACGATGTGTTCGTGTTCAACGGTGCCCTGGACCGCTACGACTGGAAGCTTGTGGGCAAGCAGGAAATGATCGTGCCCTACAACACCTACAAGCTTACCTACGCCCAGGACCCCAAGGCGCTGACCACCGCCAATCACCTGGCTCCTGATTATGTGCGTTGGGAAAAACACCGGGTCTGGGTGGTGGAGGGCACGCTCAAGTCCGGCGCCCGACACATCTATCAGAAGCGCCGCTTCTATCTCGATGAAGACAGCTGGACCGCTCTGGCCTCCGACCAGTATGACTCGAGCGGCAAGCTGTACCGTGGCTCCTTCGCCTTCCTCAGCCAGAGCTACGACAAGCAGATCCCCGATTCCACGCCCTTCATGATCTACGACATGGTGGTGGGGTCCTACAACATCAACGGCGTGGTCGGGCCTTACGGCGGCATCAAGTACATCGATCCGCTTTCCAAGACGCAATGGTCGGCGGAATCCCTGGCGGGCAGCGGCATTCGCTGAGTCTACCGCCGTCAAGCGTCCGTTCGCGGCACGACCTTCAAGGCCGTGCCGCGGATGACGGTGGGCGCAGGTTTGAACGTCGGGCTGCACGGTTGTGAGGCCTGGCGCGGGTTTTCCGAAGAGGACGCGGTATGTGTTCGTATAAAAATAATATTGTGCAGCTGGCGTTTGGCGTTGTGCTCGGCCTGTTGCAAGGCGTCACCCAGGCGGCCGGGTACGTCGATGTGCTGGACCTGCCCGCCCGGATCAGCGCCTTGGCGATCAACAGTCCTTTGTCCGGCATGGCCCGCGCCGGCGAGCGCGTGATTGCCGTCGGCCAGCGTGGCCACATTCTGTTTTCCGACGACGTCGGCCAGCACTGGCAGCAGGCCGCCGTGCCGCTCAGCAGTGATCTGACGGCGGTGAGTTTTCCGACCGACAGCCAGGGCTGGGCGGTGGGCAATGACGGCGTGGTACTGCACAGCAGCGATGCTGGCGCCACCTGGTACAAGCAACTCGATGGTCGCCAGATTGGCGATCTGCTGGTCAAGCATTATGCGGCGCTGGCCAGTGCCGAGCCGGCCAACGAGCAATGGCCACTGCTGGTCGCCGAAGGTGAGCGGCTGGTCGAACAGGGGGCAGACAAGCCGTTGCTCGATGTGTGGTTCGCCAACGACAAGCTGGGCTATGTGGTCGGTGTGTTCAACCTGATCCTGCGGACCGAAGACGGTGGCCAGAGCTGGACGCCGTTCCAGGATCGCACCGACAACCCGCAAGGCTTTCACCTCAACGCCATCGCCTCGACCGGTGACGCGCTGTACATCGTTGGCGAACAGGGCCTGCTGCTGAAATGGGATGACGCGCAGCAGCGCTTCGCTGCCTTGCCGACGCCTTATCAGGGCAGCTACTTCGGCGTGGTCGGCAAGCCCGGTGAAGTACTGGTCTACGGCCTGCGCGGCAACGTGTTGCGCAGCACCGATGGCGGTCTCAGCTGGACCCCGCTGGACACTGGCCTGCACGTCAGCATCACCGCCGGCCTCGTCGATGCCCATGGCGATTACCGCTTGTTCACCCAGGGTGGGCGGATGCTGGTCAGCCAAGGGACTGGCGCGCAATTGCGTCTGGTGCAGCGACCTGCGAGCACACCGGTTGCCGGTGCCACCCAGTCCGCCGATGGCGCATTGGTGGTGGCGGGCAGCCGTGGCGCCCAGACGCTCGCCGTCAATCCAGCCCTCGAACCCTAAGAGCGAGAACCCAGACATGGGCAATATCAAACAAGACACCATGCCGGTGATCCGCGAGCTGCGGGACTTCAATCAGTCCTCCGGCAACCGGTTGGAGCGGCTGGTATTCAACTACCGCCCGCTGTTCATGCTGCTCATGGCGCTGGCCACGGTGGTGCTGGGCTATATGGCGGTGACGCGTCTGGAGCTGCGCCCCAGCTTCGAGAAAATGATTCCGCAGAGCCAGCCGTACATTCAGAATTTCCTGGAGAACCGCCAGTCGTTGCGCGGCCTGGGCAACTCGGTGCGGGTGGTGGTGGAAAACACCCAGGGTGATATTTTCGACCCGGAGTACCTTGAGGTACTCAAGCAGGTCAATGACCAGCTGTTCCTCACCGAAGGCGTCGACCGCGCCTGGATGAAGTCGCTGTGGAGTCCAGGGGTGCGCTGGACCGAAGTCACAGTGCAAGGTTTCCAGGGCGGCCCGGTGATGCCGGACAGTTATAAAGGCTCGCCTTCGGACATCGAACAGCTGCGGCAGAACATTTCCCGTGCCGGTATCGTCGGCAGCCTGGTGGCCAGCGACTTCAAGTCCACCATGTTGATCGTGCCGTTGCTGGACAAGGCCTCGGCCACCGGTCAGCGCCTCGACTACCACGCCTTTTCGCAGATGCTCGAGACGCAGTTGCGCGACAAGATCGAATTCGCCGGCGACAGCGCGACCCACAAGGCCGGGGAGGAGGGCAAGGGCCATTATAAGATCCGAGTGATCGGTTTCGCCAAATTGATGGGTGACCTGATCGATGGCTTGATCCAGGTGATGATGTTCTTCGGCCTGGCCGTAGTCACTTCGCTGATCATCATCTATTGCTACACCCGCTGTGTGCGCAGCACCTTGCTGGTGGTCGGCTGCTCGCTGATCGCCGTGGTCTGGCAATTGGGCATCGTCGCCTGGCTGGGTTATGCCATCGACCCGTATTCGGTGCTGGTACCCTTCCTGATCTTTGCCATCGGCGTGTCCCACGCGGCGCAGAAAATGAACGGCATCATGCAGGACATCGCCCGTGGCACCCACAAGCTGATTGCCGCGCGCTATACCTTCCGCCGCCTGTTCATCGCCGGGGTCACTGCGTTGCTGGCCGATGCGGTGGGCTTCGCGGTGCTGATGCTGATCGATATTCCGGTGATCCAGGACCTGGCGATCACCGCCAGCATTGGCGTGGCGGTGCTGATTTTCACCTCGCTGCTGCTGATGCCAGTGGCGCTGTCCTACATCGGTGTCGGCGCGAAGGCGGCCGAGCGGGCGCTGAAAATCGATACCCGGGCGGACGGACACAAAGGCTTCGGCAAACTGTGGGACATGCTCGACCGCTTCACCACCCGCAAGTGGGCGACGGGTGCGGTACTGGTGGCGACGTTGATGGGCATTGGCGGTTTCATGGTCAGCCTGCAGCTGAAAATCGGCGACCTCGACAGTGGCGCTCCGGAGTTGCGTGCCGACTCGCGTTATAACCGTGACAACGCCTACATCACCAGCCACTACGCACTGTCCAGCGACCTGTTCGCAGTGATGATCAAGACCGCGCCGGAAGGTTGCCTGAGCTACCAGACGCTGGTCCTCGCCGACCGTCTGGCCTGGGAGCTGCAGCAGTCCCCCGGGGTGCAGGCGACGTCGTCGCTGGTCAACGCGGTACGGCAGATCACCGCCGGTACTTACGAAGGCAACCCCAAACTCAACAGCATCCAGCGCAACCAGGACGTGCTGAACTACGCCGCGCAGCAAGCCTCGGTCAACTCCCCGGAGTTGTTCAACAACGACTGCTCGCTGATGCCGGTGATTGCCTTCCTCAAGGATCACAAGGCCGAGACCCTGGACGCGGTGGTGGCCATTGCCGAGAAGTTCGCCAAGGACAACAGCACCCCGGACCGTCAGTTCCTGCTGGCCGCCGGCAGTGCCGGCATCGAGGCGGCGACCAACATCGTGGTGCGCGAAGCCAACCGCACCATGCTGTTGTATGTCTACGCGGCGGTGACGTTGTTCTGCCTGATCACCTTCCGCAGCTGGCGCGCCACGCTGGTGGCCTTGCTGCCGCTGGTGCTGACCTCGATCCTTTGCGAGGCGTTGATGGTGGTCATGGGCATCGGTGTGAAGGTGGCAACGCTGCCGGTGATCGCCCTGGGCGTCGGCATCGGCGTCGACTATGCGCTGTACCTGCTCAGCGTGCAGTTGCAGTACCAGCGCCAGGGCCTGCCGTTGTCCCAGGCCTATCGCAACGCCGTGTCGTTCACCGGCCGGGTGGTCGGCCTGGTGGGCATCACCCTGGCGGCCGGCGTGGTGTGCTGGGTCTGGTCGCCGATCAAGTTCCAGGCCGACATGGGCATCCTGCTGACCTTCATGTTCCTGTGGAACATGCTTGGGGCGCTGATCCTGATTCCAGCCCTGTCGTACTTCCTGCTGCGTCATCCCGTTGCACAAGCCCCCGTGGCGCAAACGGATAAAACCGGTACATCCCAACGTCAGGACATGCCTCATGCCCTGACCACTTCCGAGTAAGCCAACGATGTCTGATTACAAAGCTCCCTTGCGCGACATGCGCTTCGTCCTCAACGAGGTCTTCGAAGTGTCCCGGCTCTGGGCCGGATTGCCCGGCCTGGCCGAGGTGATCGATGAAGAGACGGCCGCCGCGATCCTTGAAGAGGCCGGCAAGATCAGCGCCGCTGTCGTCGCGCCGCTGAACCGCAGCAGCGACGAGCAGGGCTGCACCTGGAGCAACGGCGCGGTCCAGGCGCCGGACGGGTTTGTCGGCGCCTACCAGGCATTCGCCGAAGGCGGTTGGGTGGGTGTTGGCGGCGATCCGCAGTTCGGTGGCATGGGCATGCCCAAGGCCATTTCGGCGCAGGTCGAGGAGATGGTCAACTCGGCCAGCCTGTCGTTCGGCCTGTACCCGATGCTGACCGCCGGTGCCTGCCTGTCGATCAATGCCCACGCCAGCGAAGCGCTGAAACAGAAGTATCTGCCGAGCATGTATACCGGGGTCTGGACCGGCTCCATGTGCCTGACCGAGGCCCATGCCGGTACCGACCTGGGCCTGATCCGCACCCGGGCCGAACCTCAGGCCGACGGCAGTTTCAAGATCAGCGGCAGCAAGATCTTCATCACCGGTGGCGAGCACGACCTGACCGAAAACATTATCCACCTGGTACTGGCCCGCTTGCCGGATGCGCCCGCCGGTCCCAAAGGCATCTCGCTGTTTCTGGTGCCCAAGGTGCTGGTCAATGACGACGGCTCGCTGGGCGAGCACAACGCGCTGTCCTGCGGTTCCATCGAACACAAGATGGGCATCAAGGCGTCCGCCACCTGCGTGATGAACTTCGACCAGGCCAGCGGCTGGATCGTCGATGCGCCGAACAAGGGCCTGGCGGCGATGTTCACCATGATGAACTACGAACGTCTGGGCGTGGGTATCCAGGGCCTGGCGTTGGGTGAGCGCTCGTACCAGAACGCCGTCGAATATGCCCGGGATCGCCTGCAAAGCCGCGCGCCAACCGGTGCGCAGCACCCGGACAAGACTGCCGACCCGATCATCGTGCACCCGGACGTGCGGCGCATGCTGCTGACCATGAAGGCCTTGAACGAAGGCGGGCGAGCCTTCTCCAGCTACGTGGCCCTGCAACTGGACACCGCCAAGTACAGCGATGACGCGCCAACCCGCAGCCGCGCCGAGCAACTGGTGTCGCTGCTGACCCCGGTGGCCAAGGCGTTCATGACCGACATGGGGCTGGAAACCACGGTGCATGGCCAGCAGATCTTCGGCGGCCACGGTTACATCCGCGAATGGGGCCAGGAGCAATTGGTGCGCGATGTGCGCATCACGCAAATTTACGAAGGCACCAACGGCATCCAGTCCCTGGACCTGGCCGGGCGCAAGATCGTCGGCAGCGGCGGGGCGCTCTACCGGTTGTTCGCCGACGAAATTCGCCACTTCACCGCCAACGCCGGTGCTGAACTTGGCGAGTTCACCCAGCCGTTGAACGTTGCGGTGGACACCCTCGACGAACTGACCGCCTGGCTGCTGGATCGAGCCCAGGGCAGCCCCAACGAAATCGGCGCCGCCTCGGTCGATTACCTGCAGGTATTCGGCTACACCGCCTATGCCTACATGTGGGCACGGATGGCCAGCGTGGCCATGGGCAAACAGGCCGAGGATGACTTCTACATCAGCAAGCTGGGCACCGCCCGTTTCTACTTCGCCCGCCTGCTGCCGCGCATCCACTCGTTGAGCGCGTCGGCCAAGGCCGGCAGTGAATCCCTCTACGAGCTGGACGCAGCGCACTTCTGATCGAAAGAACAAGGACCTCAACCATGATGGCGACAAAAATAATTCCGCCCGCCGACGGCGCCTACGCCTATCCCTTGCTGATCAAGCAATTATTGCTGTCCGGCGTGCGTTACGAGCCGGGGCGGGAAATCGTCTACGCCGACAAACTGCGCTACAGCTACCAGACCCTCAACCAGCGCATCCGCCGACTGGCCAACGCCTTGACCGCGGCCGGCGTCAAGGCCGGGGATACCGTGGCCCTGCTCGACTGGGACAGCCATCGCTACCTGGAATGCTTCTTTGCCGTACCGATGATCGGCGCGGTGCTGCATACGGTGAACATCCGTCTTTCGCCGGATCAGGTGCTCTACACCATGAACCACGCCGAGGACGACCTGGTGCTGGTGCATGATGATTTTGTGCCTCTGGTGGAGCAGATTCACGGACAGCTCAAGACTGTCAAAGGCTATCTGCAGCTCACGGACGACAGCGCAACCGATACGTCTTTACCCGTACTGGGGGAATACGAGCAGTTGCTGTCCGCTGCGGCAGACCAGTACGACTTCCCCGATTTCGATGAAAACTCGGTGGCGACCCTGTTCTACACCACGGGCACCACCGGCGCCCCGAAAGGCGTGTATTTCACCCATCGCCAGTTGGTGCTGCACACCTTGAATGCCGTGGGCACGCTGGGCGTCTATCAAGGCCTGCCGCTGCTGCGCTCCGATGATGTGTACATGCCGATCACGCCGATGTTTCACGTGCATGCCTGGGGCGTGCCCTATGTCGCGACCCTGATGGGGATCAAGCAGGTGTACCCCGGCCGCTACGAACCCAACAGCCTGGTTCGGCTGTTCCGTGAAGAAAAGGTCACCTTCTCCCACTGTGTGCCGACGATTCTGCAAATGGTCCTGAACTGCGAGGAAGCGCAGCGGACCCGTTTCGAGGGCTGGAAAATGCTCCTGGGCGGCAGCGCGCTGACCTTGGGCATCGCCAGCGAAGCGAGTGCCAAAGGCATTCAGGTGCACAGCGGCTATGGCATGTCGGAAACCTGCCCGTTGCTGTGCCTGACTTACCTGCGTGACGCCGACCTCGATCAATCCACCCAAGCCCAACTGGCGACCCGCATCAAGACCGGCACGCCGGTACCGATGGTCGACCTGAAAATCATCGATGCCAATGGCAATGACGTTGCCCATGACGGCGAGTCGCTGGGCGAGGTCGTGGTGCGTGCGCCCTGGCTGACCCAAGGCTATTTGAAGGAGCCCGAAAAGGGCGCAGAGCTGTGGCACAACGGTTGGCTGCACACCGGCGACATGGCCTCCATCGACCCCTTGGGCGGCGTGGAAATCAAGGACCGCATCAAGGATGTGATCAAGACGGGCGGGGAGTGGATCAGCTCCCTGGAGCTGGAGAGCCTGATCAGCGAACACGCGGCGGTGATGTCGGTCGCGGTGGTGGGCATTGCCGATGAACAATGGGGCGAACGGCCCATGGCCCTGGTGGTGTGCGAGCCTGGGCAGTACCTCGACCGCAGGATCCTGGAGGCGCACCTGCAAGGATTTGTCGAGCGTGGCCGCATCAACAAATGGGCGATCCCCAAGCAATTCAAGTTCGTCGCCGAGATCCCTAAAACCAGTGTCGGCAAGATCAACAAGAAGCTGATCCGGGAAAGCGAATCAAGCTGAAAAACCTGCGCCAGTCACCGCAGACTCAATTGTGGGAGCGGGCTTGCTCGCGAAAGCGGTCGATCAGTCGCCATTGATGTTGAATTTGATGGCCCCTTCGCGAGCAAGCCCGCTCCCACAATTGGACAGTGGTGCGCCCGGATCTCGCGTTCGGGGGAGACTGCGCCGCAATGAAACCATGTCGGTTCAGATGCGGGAGCAGGAGTGAGCTGAAGTAGCTTGTTAAATGGCGTAATCAGCGCCGCAGACGAATTTTCTGCCAATTGTCCTGGCTGGTGCATGCTCCGGTGTCGCCGCGCACCCAATAGAGGGTCGCCCGGTAAAGCGCCGTTGTCCGGGAGCAGTGTAATCCACGAAGTTTTTCGTAGGCCCATTTCCAACCGTGCTTAGCCGAGCTGCTCATCCCAAGTACCTTTCGAGGCCATCCCTTCCCGAATGGTAGCAGCTAAATAAACAATGGGATCCAACTTATTTCAGGCGCCAAATAATTGTCTTGCCCTGCTGCGAAGTCTCTAGGTCAGGCGTCCTGGGTCGGTCAGCTCGACTCGGCGATGTCATCGTCGAGGGTCTCGGCCGGCGATTCCTCTTGCCCGGGCAGTTCGGTGATCACACTGAAGTCACTGACTTCGACCGCGCCCGAACCATACCCCAGCAGATGGAAAGAGAAGGCCTTGCGCGACTGCGGATTGGGGAAGCTGAAATCCATCTCCAGTGGCTGGTCGGCCGTGACGAGCATTTCGCCAGGCAGGCCCAATTGCACATCCTTTTCGAACTCCTTGGTCTTGAGCTGGATGTAGGCATTCTGGTGTGGTTCCACCGAGCGCACGGTCAGACGTACGCGAGTGTAGGAGCCTTTGGGCATTTCAAGGTATTGCGCGCCGATCAGGTTGTCGGTCCAGTCATTCTTGATTTGTGCCTGGAGTGGAATGATGGCCGGGCTACCAAACTGGTAGTGCTGGTTCAGCGGTGTCTGCAGCAATGTTTGATCCAGGGCGGCGGCCCGTGCCGCGATCTGGCGCGCGCGCTTGCCCCCATATTGACCGCCCAAGGTCGCACGTTCGGCGATAAAGCCTTCGCTGGCGTAATACCGGCAGCGCTGTTGAAAGTCGCATTCGGTGAAGGTGCCCTGGCCATCGTGGTAGCGCAGCTTGCCGTTGGTGAACGACATGATCTCGCGGCCGGTGTCGTACTGGCGAAACAGCGAGCGACCGCTCAGGGTCGCAGGGATTGGCAAGGCGAAATAATCGAGGATCGAGGTGCTCAGGTCGACATGGCCGTAGACTCCGGTCTTGATCTGCGGCAGCTGCGCTTGCTCGGGTGCCAGCGTCAGGTTGAAGCCCCAGGAGGACGCGAGGCGCACGCCGTCGATGCCGTGGGATTCGTCGGACGTGATCACCACCAGGGTGTCCTTGAGGATGCCCTGGCGTTCCAGGCCGCCGAGGAATTGCCCAAGGGCATCGTCCAGGTAACCCACGGCGGCTTGCTTGGCGGTGTCGTAACGCTGCAAATAGTCGTCCGGGGCCGAGTAGGGCTGGTGCGTGCCGACGGTCAGCAGCGTCAGCATCCACGGTTTTTTGTTGTTCTCCAGCTGGCCGACGTAGTCCAGCGCGCCTTCGAAAAAGGCCTTGTCATCCTTGCCCCACGGGAAGTCGAGGTAGGACGCATTGGTGAACCATTCGAGGCCATGGGTCGCGTCGAAACCGATGTGCGGCATGATCTTGTCTTTGGCCATGAAGCGCAGCCCGGCGCCCTGAAGGTAGTGGGTGGAGAAGCCGTTCTTGCGCATTTGTGCCGGCAGGCAGGCCTGATTGCGTTCGCTCTGGGTCAGCATCTCGACGCCTTTTGGCGTTCCATTGTCGAGCTTGTCGTAATCGCCGCAGAGCATCGCGTACAGGCCGCGAATGGTCTGGTGGCTGTGCAGCACGTAGTCCGGCGTGTTCATGCCCCGTTCGGCCCATTGGCTGAGATGGGGCATCAGGTTTTCCTGATAACTGCTGTGCAGGGCCTGGCGGTTGACCCCGACATAGGCCCCGGGAATGCCTTCCAGGGCAATGATCAATACGTTGCGTGCACGTCCCGGGGCTGCCAGCAGGCGTTGGCCGGTCAGGTCGAGCTCGGTGAGTCCTGCCATCTGCGGGGCGACATCGATCTCGTCACGTTCCAGCCAGTCTTCTGCGCGCGCTTGAACCTCGCCCACGCCGGCGGCCAGCACCTGGTGCGGCAGGTTGAACACGTGCCACTGGTCGGCATCGGTAGGTTGCAGGTGTTGCGCACCCCAGTGAGCGATCAACAGCAACAGCGGCACGGACCAGGCATGACGCGGCAGGCGCGGTGCAGGTGTCGCCGCGCTCAGCCAGTGGGTGCACAGCCACGCCATCGTTCCCAGCAGCAAGGCGGCGGCCAACCAGGGTTGGGCGAATCCGCCGCCGGTGGAGTTTTCCAGAAACTGCGGATCGATCAGGTAATGCAAGTCCGAGAGGTTGGGCAGCCGGCCGACCGCGCTGACCAGTTCGGCGGTCGCCACGGTCACGAGGCCCCAGGCCAGCAATATCGGCAGGGCCAGCCACCAGGGACGACGGTGCAGGAGCACGATGAGCAGGCTCGCCATGCACAGGTCCGACAGGTAGCCATGTGGATTCGACCAGCCCAGCGCTGCACGCAGGCACAGGGGCGTGACCAGAACCAGTCCGATGAGGGCGATGAGGCGTGCGTAGGGTTGTCGCAACCACTGACGAATGATGTTCACAAAGTTCTTCCAGATATTAAAGCTTCATACCAGTGTGCTGGATGGTATCAACTGGCGACAAAACTGGCCCGGGTATCAATGGGTGGAGACGGTTTTGAGCGGGTGACGGCTCTGAATATTGTTTGACATAAAGTGTCAGCGCGATCGCAACGCTAACTGCACGCCACGCTGACCGCTTTCGCGGCGCGTTTCAGTTCCTGTCGGACGTCGGCCGGTATCCGCCGTTTCATGGGGCGCTGGTCGAGGAATATCTGCTCGCCTCGAGCATTGATTTCCGCGTCGATAGCCGCTGCCTGGGCTTCGATGGAGGCCGCGTGAGCTTCTATCACACGGTTGACCTCGGCTTCATTGGTCGCCCTGTCGAGGGCCTCTATCAAGGCCGCCACTTTCGCTTCTTCGTCCTTGGCGTACTCTTCTACCGACAATCCGGCGGCCAACGCCCGTGCGCGGATTTCCACGCTTTTGAGCGCCTGCTTGGCTTCGCTGCACTGCGCGTCCTGTTTGCGGTGTTCGACGGTGTTCCACTGGATGAGTCCATAGGTCATCGCTCCGATCACCGCGACGGCGATGCCACCCATCAGGATTCGCTTCATCGTTGCACCGGCGAGCGGCTGGGGAGTGAGGGTTCTTTTTGCATCGCTTCAACTCGACTCGAGGAGATGAAAGCGTAGCATCGGAACCGGCCGCCCCCCGGTTGACCGTCGGGTATTGGCGAAGCAAAAAGTCGAGTGTTTCAGCGGTGTTACGACTGTAACGCGGATGTCTCCAGCAGGTCGTTCACATCGACCAGGGTCGGTGCGTGGGCGCCGGCATGGCGGCACGACAGGGCGGCGCAGGCTGCAGAAAATCGCAGGCGTTCGCGCACCTCGCTAATGCCGAGCAAGTCCGATGCGAGCCAGCCGGCCATGCACGCGTCGCCTGCACCGACCGTATCGGCCACGGTCACCGGGATCGCCGGTTGCTCGTACTGGCTGTCGGGGGTGTGAAGCAGCATTCCATGTTCACCCCGGGTGAACAGGATTTCGGCCATGGGATTCAGCGCGCGCAGCTCATCCAGTGCCTGGTGTTCGCTCAAGCCCGGATAAATGTGCCCAAGGTCTTCGTCGGACAGCTTGATCATGTCGGCCAGGGCGGTCATGGTCGGGAAGGTCTGCTCCCGGTAATGGCTGTCCATCAAGTTGCGCCAGTTCGGGTCAAAGCTGATTCGTTTGCCGGCGCCCTTGGCTTGCTCGGCGAGTTTTACCAGGCGGTCTCCCAGGGGCTGGCGAGCCAGGCTGATGCAACTGAAATGACACACTTGCGCCTGCTCGATCCATCCTGGCGGCAGCAGGTCCGGATCAAAAAACAGATCGGCCTCCCCGGCAAAAAAATAGCGGGGAGGGCGGCTCGACGGGACGACGGCAACCAGGGGATCGCGGTTCACCCGTTGCAAAAAACGCATATCCAGGCCTGCCGCTTGCGACTGTCGGGCGATCTCGTCACCCAGGGAGTCGGTGCTGACGGATCCGGCGAAGGCGCTGTCGACGCCCAGGCGACTCAGTGCGCGTGCCACGTTCCAGGGCGCTCCGCCGGGATAGCCTTGCCACTGTCCGGGCGTACCCTGGACAAGGTCGGTCAGGGCTTCGCCAAATACGACTGCGCGAGGCAATACCATGGTCATTTCCTCAATTTTTTCCTGTGTGATGGCTGTTGGCTGATCAGAGGCGATCGCCTGGCATCACTCGATCAATGGGCTGTGGTGAAGGGAAGGGCGGGATGAACCGCGTTGCGATTGAACAGCGTCATGGCCATTGCGCGACGATATTCGCTCGGAGTCTGGTCCATTTCGATCCGGAAATGCCGGTTGAAGTTGGAGAGGTTGGCGTAGCCCACCTCAAAACAGATGTCCGCCACCGTCATCTCGGTCTGCAACAACAGCCTGCAGGCGCGTTGCACCCTGAGCTTGCGCATGAGATCGATGAAGCCGTGGCCGGTAATCCTTTTGAAGAAGCGCGAAAACCCCGGCTCGCTCATCTGCAGGCGTTGGGCGATGACCGACAGTCGTAGATCGCCTGTCAGCTCGGTCAGCAGATAGTCGAAGGCCTTGTTGATTCGTTCGGAACTGCGCTCATCCAGGGTCGGCGCGTAGCAGGCACTGGCCAGCAAGTGCGCATCCTGCGTGGGCGCTTTGAGCAACGTGTTGATCAGCTGCAGGAAGAGGATCAGGCGCTCGAGCCCTTGCGCGGGCCCTATGGCTTCGAGCAGTCGAGCGGCCTGGACGGCCGTTGCCCCGGTGAACTCCAGGCCGCGACGGGCGCGTGCAAACAGGTGCTGCAGCTCACCCAGCTCTGGCAGGGTGCCGCGCAAGGCCAGGAGGGCTGCACCGTCGAACTGCAGCACCACATCGCGTCCGGCCAGGTATTCACCGGGCGCCAGGTCGCCGATCCAGTCGTGGGGCAGGTCGGGGCCGATCAGCGCGACATGACCTGCGCCAAACGCACCTATGTAGTCGCCGGCGACCAGCTTGCCGCTGCCTTGGCGGATCAGATGAATCTCGAATTCAGGATGATGATTCCAGCGAGCCAGGGCGTAGGGGTAGTCATGTTCGTACCAGCGAAAGCAATGATCGGGCTCAGGCAGGATGACTTCCAGCTCGGCGGGTCGCTGCTCGAACAGAGCGGTTCGGCTATCAGGCATGGCATGCCCCTTTTCTTGTTATTCGATCTTCGTGTGCGACCAACATACCCCCTCTCGGCGGATGCCTGCTAGCGCCGTTATTGCCCACGACTGATACTTTTTTGATTCCGGGGCCTCTCCCGCCTCCGGTTAAAAAAGTATCGGTCGAGCATCCGCCATGCGTTTGTCCGGGGCTTTTCAAGCTGCTGTAATCGAATCGTCAAACAAACGGATAAACAACAATGAAACGACTGCAAGGTAAAAGTGCACTGGTGACCGGATCGGCCCGCGGCATAGGACGTTCCTTCGCCCAGGCCTATATCAACGAAGGGGCAACGGTCGCCATTGCCGACATCAATCTGGAGCGAGCTCAGGCCACGGCCGACGAATTGGGGCCAAACGCCTACGCCGTGGAAATGGACGTGACCGACCAGCCGTCCATCGATAAGGCCATCGCCGCCGTCATCGAACAGACAGGCAAGCTGGATATCCTGATCAACAACGCCGCGTTGTTCGACCTGGCACCCATTGTCGACATCACCCGCGACAGCTTCGAGCGGTTGTTTTCGATCAACGTCGCCGGAACCCTGTTCACCTTGCAGGCCGCGGCGCGCCAGATGATCCGCCAGGGGCACGGCGGCAAGATCATCAACATGGCCAGTCAGGCGGGACGCAGGGGAGAGGCGCTGGTAGGGGTTTATTGCGCAACCAAGGCCGCGGTCATCAGCCTGACGCAGTCAGCCGGCCTGGGGCTGATCAAGCACGGGATCAATGTCAACGCCATCGCACCCGGCGTGGTGGACGGCGAGCACTGGGATGGCGTCGATGCCATGTTCGCCGAATTCGAGAACCGGCCATTGGGTGAAAAGAAAAGGCTCGTGGGGCAGGAGGTGCCTTTTGGCCGAATGGGTACGGCTGAAGACTTGACGGGGATGGCGATTTTCCTGGCATCGTCCGAGAGCGAGTATGTGGTGGCGCAGACCTACAACGTCGATGGTGGTAACTGGATGAGCTGAAACTGCAGGAGCGAGCTTGCTCGCGAAAAACCCGAGGACGCTGCGGGGCGTCAGGCTGGTCGCGTTATCGTTGACCCCTTCTGGCTCAAAATCGGGGGACGGCATCAATGGCGGCGCCAACCCCCTGTGGGAGCGAGCCTGCTCGCGCGGCACTTTCAACGTAGCAGTGCGCGTCTGAGTTCTTCTATGGTTTCGATCAGCGCCTCATAGGAGACCGGCTTGCTCAGATGACGATCGAATCCCGACTTGCGGGACTCCTCGATATCGCTGTCAGCGCCATAACCGGTCAATGCAATCGCCGGAACTTGCTGGATCTGTGGAAGTTCGCGCAAAGCGCGCATCAGTTCATGGCCGCTCATGACCGGCATGCCGACATCGGAGATCACCAGGTCGTATCGGCCTGTCTGCGCCGCTTTCAGCGCCTTCACCGGTTCAGAGAAGGCAATGACGCGGGCATCCTCCATTTCCAGGAGCATTTTCAGGGTTTCCAGCACTTGCGCCGAGTCGTCCACCAGCAGCACCGTGACGCCGGCAAGGCGTCCGGACGGTCCGTCGGCGGGGGCGGTTCGCGGCGTGTCTTCGGCAGATTGGCTCAGCGGCAGCAGGACCGTGAAGGTACAGCCCTGGCCAAGGCCTGCGGAAGTAACTTCCACACTGCCGCCATGGGCTTCGGCCAGTTGCCTCACCAACGACAGACCGATCCCCAGCCCTTCCCGTTGATGGGTCGCGTGCTGGTTGGCCGCCTGGCCAAACAGTTCGAACACTTCGCTGATGCTTTCCGCACTCAAGCCCAGGCCACTGTCCTTGACGTCGAGCCTGGCCATGCCGCCATCACGACAGGCCATCAACTGGATCCGGCCGCCCGCCGGGGTGAATTTCAGCGCATTGTTCACCAGGTTCCAGATGATCTGTTCCACTCGGGTCGGATCGGCATTGATCATCAGCGGTTGCCCTGCGTCGGGCAGGAGCAGGGTGACGTTGATGCCTGCAGAGTCATTGATGACGACGGTATGGATGTCTTGCAGCACCTGGCACAGGTTCATGGTCGCACGCTTGAGTTTGAGCTTGCCGGTGCGAATACGCGCCACATCGAGCAGGTCGTTGATAATGCGTGCCTGGCTGTTGACGGCGTCACAGATGGTGTCGACCGCCTTGGCCGCCGGGGCCACGGATTTGGTGAAGGGCAGGCGTCGCAACAGTTCCGCGTTGAGCTGAATCAGATTGAGCGGGTGCTTGAGCTCATGGGACATGACGGCGAAGAACTCGTCTTTGAGATGGCTGCTGATCTGTGTTTCGGCCAACTGCTGGTTTTGCTCTTCGTGCAAGCGTTTGTGACCGGTCAGGTCCCGGGCAATTTTTACGTAGCCCTTGAGATTGTCCCCCTGGAGCCGCGTCACTTCGCCGCTGCAAAAGAAGCGGCTGCCATCCTTGCGCAGGTGCCAGCGTTCATCCTGGCTGCGGCCGTGGGTACGCGCTGCCTGCAGTTCGCTTTCAGGCAGGCCGTTGGTGCGGTCTTCCGCAGAGAAAATGAAGTCGTAATAAGCCCCTTCGGCCTCGGCCTTGCTATAGCCGAAGATCAACTCGGCGCCTTTGTTCCAGCTGGTGATGATGCCCTGTTCATCGAGGGTGATGATCGCGTAGTCGCGGGTACTTTCGGCGACCAGGCGCATGCGTTCTTCGCCCTGGCGCAACTCTTCTTCGGCCGCGCGACGCTTGCTGATGTCGATGAAGGTCAGCACGGTGCCGTCGATGTGATCTTCGCTGGAGCGGTAGGGCAACAGGCGCGCGATGTACCAGCGGTTGTCGGTGCTGCTGACTTCACGCTCGATCATGTTCAGCGACTCGAACACCTGCGCCGCATCGGCGGCCAGGTTGTCGTAATGCAAGCGGTGGGTGATGTCGAGCAACGAGCGCCCGGTATCCACCGGCAGCATATTGAAGATATCGGTGGCGCGCGGGGTGAACCACTTGATGCGCATGCTGCGGTCGACAAACACCGTGGCGATGTCGGTGGAGGCGATCAGGTTGGTCAGGTAGTCGTTGATCTTGTCGGTCTCTTCGACCTTGGTTTTCAGCTCGAAATTGACGGTCAGCAATTCCTCGTTGATCGACTGCAGTTCTTCCTTGCTGGTTTCCAGCTCTTCGGTGGCCGAGCGCAGTTCTTCGTTGATCGACTGCATTTCCTCGTTGGACGTCTTGAGCTCTTCGCTGGAGACTTCCGATTGTTCGATGGTGTCCTGCAATTGCAGCTTGGTGCTTTGCAGGTCGCGCTCAAGACTGGAGAGCACTTTATCTTCTCTGCGCAGCGCACTGTCCGCCGACGCTTGGGCAGGGTCGACCTCGACCTCATCGAAAATCACCAGCACGAACTCGTCGTCCGATTCTTCGTCCTTGAAGGGATGGGCCAGCAGATTGACCAGAAAGCTTTTATCTTCGCGCTTGATCGGTACCTCGCGAGATTGCACCACCTGGCCGCGCTGCTGCACTTCGAACAGCGTGGTGCGCAGCTCCAGGCGCAGTTCCGCCAGAACAAGGGTCAATAGGTTACGCGACAGCTCCCCACCCCCGTGGCGCAGAAAGCGTCCGGCACTCTCGCTCATGTGCAGGATGTCGGCACTGGCATCGATGATGATGCTCGGCGGCGCCGACTGCTTGAGTGCACGCTGGTGAATGTCGGCGAATGACGATTTGCGCGACCTGGCAGTTTGCGGCGCCTGCTGGGGAATCCGGGTGCGCACGTAGCCGCCGCGTGGCAGGGTGAGGGGGCGCCGGCTATTGGCGTGACCGGTTTTGGCGCGGAAAATCCGGTTGCGTTTGTCGATGGGGGCGAACAGCTCATCACACACATCCGCGCTCTCGGAGGAGCCGAGAAACAGAAAGCCGCCCGGACGCAGGGCAAAGTGAAACATCTGCAGGATTTCGCGCTGCACTTCGCGATCCAGATAGATCAGCAGGTTGCGACAGACGATCAGGTCGATGTGCGAGAAGGGTGGGTCGGATAACAGATTGTGCTTGGCAAACAGCACCTTTTCGCGGATTTCCTTGCGGATCCGGTATTGCCTGCCTTCTTTGGCAAAGTAGTGCCGCAGCCGCGTGGGCGGCACATCGGTAATGATCGCCTGCGGGTACAGCCCGGCCCGGCCGACGCTGATGGCGCGCTCGTCGATGTCGGTGGCAAATAGCTGGAATGAGGCCGGGCTTGCGTCCAGTTGCAGCTGATCGTTCAGCAGCATCGCCAGGCTGTAGGCTTCTTCGCCCGAGGCGCAGCCAGCGGACCAGACCCGGATCTCTTCTTTTTCGGTTTGCGCCGAGACGGCGGCGCTGACCAGTTGCGGCACCACATCCCGTTCCAGTGCTTCGAAGGCTTCACGGTCGCGGAAGAAGTTGGTCACGCCGATCAGCATGTCAGCCAACAGGGCTGTGGTTTCTTCGGAGTTATCGAGCAGGTAGCGGTAGTAGGCGCCCAGATCGGGTTGAGCCGTGACCTGCATCCTGCGCTCGATCCGGCGCAATACGGTGGCGCGTTTGTAATGTTTGAAATCATGGCCGGTGCTGGCGCGCAACTGGACCAGAATATCCTGCAGCAGCTGTTCGGCCACCACCGCGTCGCGCTCAGCCATCGAGGCGGTGGTTTGCACTTGCGCATCGTTGGCGCTGGGCAGGGTGATTTGCCTCGCGTTACGCCACAGTTCCAGCAGTTTTTGCGGCATTTCCACGACCGGCAGCACCAGGTCCACCATGTGCGTATTGATCGCCGCGCGCGGCATGCCATCGAACTCGGCGTCCTCCGGTGCCTGGGCCAGGGTGACGCCCCCCTGTTCCTTGATGCGCGATAACCCCACGGCACCATCGGAGCCGGTGCCCGACAGCACGACGCAAAAGGCCCGCTCGCGGTGTGCCAGGGCGAGGTCGCGGAAGAATAGATCGATAGAGGCGTGGCGGCCGTCCCCAGGGCTGACTTCAAGATAACCGTCTTTCATCGTCAGCCGGTGCGCCGGTGAAATGACATACACCCGGTTTTTCTCTATGGGTACCGTTTCGGTCACCTGCAGCACCGGCATCCTGGTCGATTCCTGGATGATCTTGTCCGCGACGCTTTCGTGATCGGGCGACAGATGGAGAATGATGACAAATGCCAGTCCATTGTCCTGAGGCATGTTGTCGAAGAACAGTTTGATGGCTTGCAAACCACCGGCTGAAGCACCGATGCCCACCACGGCGAAGTCCAGGCGGCGAGAGCGGGTTTGCCTGGCCTGGAGCGTATTTTTCGACTTGTCGGATGAGGTTGTCATGGAAGTGTGCCTGTAAAGGCGACGTCCTGACGCCGCGAAAATATTCAGTGGGCGGGTGCCTGGTGAATGTCAGCCCTGGCGGTTGCCGCCGCCTCGCACAATCTCTGCGCAATGAGTCGACCCGAGCGTGAAGGTGGCGGATTGGCAGGGGCACTCAAGGTGTTTCGTCGGGGACTGAAGCGGTGAGGTAACAGCGCTACACCTGTCCGATCAGGACCGCTCAGTGTTTTAAGCGTAGTCCATTCGTTGATGAGCCGATCTTGACGAGGACGGTTTCGGGACGACTGGCGCTCATCCATTACAGAACCAGCGCCAGACATTCTTTAAACCTTCCGCTGGAGCGAAGGGTCGATAGGTGAAGACCATCGGCTTCACTGAATCGAGGGACCCTCAATGATTGGTGTCGTGATACCCGCCCATAATGAAGAAAAACATATTGGCACCTGTCTTTCATCCGTGTTGCTTGCCGCGAAACACCCGGGACTCGCAGGCCGCCAGGTAACGGTGCTGGTGGTTCTGGACGACTGCTCAGACGCCACAGGCAGGTTGGTCGCTGCCATGCAAGTCACCGCATTGATGGTCTGTTTCCAGAATGTGGGTAAAGCCAGAGCGACCGGTGCGGAAGAACTGCTCAGCGCTGGGGCGCAGTGGCTCGCCTTTACCGATGCCGATACGGTGGTGCCTCCCGATTGGCTCGCACGTCAACTCGAATTCATGGTCGATGCGGTTTGCGGAACCGTCGAGGTCGACAGTTGGGATGATCATGGTGAGTGGGTTCGCGCCAGGTATATGGAGCGCTACCGGTTCATAGAGAACCATCGTCACATCCATGGCGCCAATCTCGGCCTGAGTGCCACAGCGTATCGGGACGCTGGCGGGTTCCAGCATCTGGTGGCTCACGAAGACGTTCACCTGGTTGCCGAGCTTGAAAGGATCAATGCCCGCATTATATGGACGGCAACAAACCCGGTGGTTACCAGTGCACGCAGGGATTACAAATGTTGCGGCGGCTTCGGTGAATACCTGCTGTCCCTCGCTGTGACGTCTGCGTTGTAAGAGGCCGGACAGGTGTCTGAGTGCCGGGCCAGTCTATTTTTTCATTTGGCCCTGGATTCGCATCCAGTCCTGATACGCTTCGATTCGTTTGGTATCGGCGCGAGCCTTGGCCTCTGTGAATTTCGCCAGGGCCAAGGGTCTATCGCACACCTCATCCAGTATTTTATAAGCGATGGCGTCCAGTCGATCCGCCTCGAAAAAAAGCTCGGTATTGCGCGCCATCTCATCATCCCGATCCAGATCGGTATCGGTCAGGATTTTCCTCGTCATGATCGGTTAACCTCCATCCATTCCGGGGCGACTCTCTAGCTAATGAGTGAGCGCTTTACAGAAAATTCAAAATCAAATGCCGAAGGGAAACGTGTCCTGTTCATGGCTCGATGAATGTTCGGTCGCCAGCGGCGTGATCGCCCGGGTATGGGCAAACCATAGATAAGCGTCAAACTGATCACTCAGGGAGGCTTCGAAATAGTGGCTCTGACGCTCGGTTTCCGGGCGATAAATCACGCCGATGGCCCGTTCGAGCAAGGGTGTCGCCATCGCCGGGCGCAAGGTCAGACGATGGTGGTAGCGCCAGTCATACAGGGCCCGCGGATGGCCGGCGCGGGCAAACGCATGCTCCCAGCTATGGGGCAGGGCCGGTCGAACCTGCTTGATTTGCAGGGGGCCATCCCAGTCGCTGGCGGCCGCCACGGTGCCCTGATCGGTGCCCATGCCCATCAGCACGGTGTCTTCGCCCCAGGCTTCGCGACACAGTTGGCCAAGGGTCAATTGGCCGCGGTCACCCATCTGCGTCGCCCGCGCATCACCGACGTGCGAGTTATGCGCCCAGACAATCGCCTTGGCGTTGCGACCCAGGCGTGAACGCACCACTTGCAGGGTGTTGAACATGTGCCGGTCGCGCAGGTTCCAGGACGTGGTGCTGCCGCGATACATCGCTCGGTAATACTGCTCGGCGGCATGGATGACCCGGGCGTTCTGCGTGGCATTGAACAAGGCTTCGCCATCCTGTCCGATCAACGCAAGGCGCTGGTTCAACAGCTGCTGCAGCTGTTCGAGTACCTCGTTCTCGCAAGTGGCCATGCCGACGCGCTCGACGTAGTGTCCATAGAGCGCCGGGTCGTTATGCCACGGCGTCAGGCAGGCATAGCGGTGCCGGGCTTCACGGGCCATGGACGGGGCGGTGTCTTCCAGAAAGCCCAGCACTTCGCGAATCGAACTGCGCAGGCTGTACACATCCAGACCGCGAAACTCCACGCGCCGGTCAGGGGGGAGCGCTTGATTGTGCTTGCTTAACCAACGGGTGAACCGCTGGACCTCGGTGTTGCGCCACATCCAGGTGGGAAAGCGCGTGAAGGCCACTTCATGCCAGTCACCTTTGTCGCGCCCTCGCACGCAACGGTCGATCTGATCGGCGTCCGGCCAGTCGGCCTCCACCGCGACGATGGTAAAGCCATGATGGGTCACCAGGTGCCGGGTGATCGCCGCGCGCGCGTGATAGAACTCATGGCTGCCATGGCTGGCTTCACCGATCAGTACCACCCGGGCCTGGCCGAATCGATCGAATAGCCCGGCAAAGTCTTCGCTGTCGGCATCGGGCAGGGGCTCGGCGTGTTCCTTCAGGACTGTGCTCAGCTTGTCCATGATCAGGTGCTACCGTTGCGCGCGGATCGCGGATGGTGAGCGATAGAGGGCGGGGTGAAAACAGGGTTCCATCGAGATGATGAATGCCATGTTCCTCACTCCACAACGCGTCGCTCATCATTCCTTTTGAACTCCCGACAACTGCGCTCCGTCCTTTGAAATGAGGGGGGCTGCGGGCATTTCGTGGCGAACCCTGTAACGCTTTTTTTATACGGAAGGCGAGGAACGTCATGAACACTTCAGACAGCAGAGCTGGGACTCAGTCAGACAATCAAGACGACATTGGGCGACCCGAACAAGACTTTCAACATTTAAAGGAAGACGTCACGGAGGTGCTCGGCGACGCGAGGCAACAGGTCGATGCGCAGTTCGGACAGTACCGTGACACCGCGGCGGATCAGATCGAGGCACTGGCCAAGGGCGCCAAGTCTTTCGTGTCCGAGCTTGAAAGCAAGGACACGCTCGGCATGTCCGACTACCTCTCGGACATGGCGCAGTCCATGAGCGGCCTGGCAGGGAGTCTGCGCGGTAAAAGTGCCGAACAGTTGCTCCATGACAGTGCCGACCTGGCGCGTAACAATCCAGCCCTGTTCATCGCCGGCAGCATCGCGCTGGGCTTTGGCTTGTCGCGCTTCCTGAAAGCCGGCAGCAGCCCCGCGGCGACCTTCGATGCCAGCGACCCGGCAGCTGGCAGCTCCGTGCCACCGTCTGGTGGTTTTGGCGCGCATCAACCCTATGAAACCTCCGTTGCGTCGCGCACCGATCCGGGGCCTGGGCTGGCGACCGGGAGCACGCCGGCCTCGTCGGATGAACCAGGCCACCCTTCGGACTTTGCCTCGCCGTCGACACCTGGTTCGACTTCTTTCAAAGGAGAACTGTGATGAACAGAAAAGATCCGGACCTGCCCAACTCAAGACCGCTGTCTGCCCCTGAACAGGACGCTTCGGTCGTCGGATTGCTGCGGCAGTTGTCCCGCGAAGTACCCGATCTCTTCACCAAGGAACTGGCATTGGCCAAGGCCGAGTTGCAAGCCAGCCTCACCACGCTCAAGGCCGGCATTGCCGGTATGGCGGGGGGAGCGATTGTGCTGCTGGCGGGGTTCATCATTTTACTGATGTCCGCCGTCTACGGCCTGAGCATGGTGATGGCGCCGTGGTTGGCAGCGCTGATTGTGGGCGTTGTAGTGATGATTGTCGGATTCGTCATGCTGCAGTCGGGGAAGAAACAATTCGAGCCGTCCCACTTCAAGCCTGAACGCACGCTGGGCGCCTTGAACAAAGACCAGGAAGCGCTGCGGAGGAAAGTCTCATGAACCGTGAATTGGACATTGAATCGGAAAAAAGTCCGGAAGCCATCGAGCGCGAAATCGATGCGCAGCGAGCAAGCATCGGCAATATCGTCGATGCCCTGGAAAGCAAGTTTACGCCGGGCCAGATGTTCGACCAGGCGTTGGGGATGATGCAAAGCAACGGCACGACGTTCCTGACCAACCTGGGGACCAGCGTACGTAACAACCCGGTGCCCGCTGTGCTGACGTCGGTTGGTTTGCTGTGGTTGATGATGAGTCAGAACCGTCCTCCGACGCCACGTCCGGTCTATCGCACTGGCCCGAGCGCGGTGGACAAGGCCGGGGAGTGGGTTGATGGCTTGAGCGACGGTATCGACAGCGCGCGTGACCATCTGCACCAGACCGCTGATACCTTCAAGGATGGCTATCAGTCGGTCAAGGGCAAGGCGGCGAACCTGAGCGACAATTTGGGGGCGGCCACGGAAAACATCAGCCATGCCATGCATGATGCCAGTGACCGTCTTGTCCGCAGCACCCAAGTGGTCAGTGATCAGTTCAGGCATTTGCTGCAGGAACAACCGCTGATGGTCGCCGCCGCGGGCATCGCGCTGGGTGCCATGTTGGGCGCGGCATTGCCTTCGACGGCGACTGAGCAACGCTACCTGGGCAAGACCAGCGCAGGGCTGGCCGACAAGGTCAAGCAACAGGCTCGGGAGGGGTTCGAGGCGGTGCGCGACACGGTGACAAAGACGACGGATCAGCCGGATATGGACGTCAAGCCGGAAGGGGAACAGCGCACGGCATCCACCAGCGAAGCGAGCACAGCGAATGGAGCGAGTGCAGGGAGCGCAACCGACCTGTCGCGAGGACTGGGTACTTCGTAAACAGGCTGTGACGGGAGGTCTGCAATGGACCTCCCGTTTTAGTTCAGGCCATCAGCAAACACCGCATTCCCCGGGCTTCACAGTGAACTCCAGACCCCGCCATCCGCGACCGGGACATCGTTCAGGTCGAAGGGATTGACCCCCTCCAGGCAGCCAATGTTGAAACCGAACTCTTCCGGATTGTTGCTGCGTCGATGGTGGGTATAGGTACCACAGTTTTTACAGAAGTAATGCTCGGCCACATGCTTGCCGAATTGGTATCTCGACAGCGCTGTCTTGCCCCTGATCACCTTCAGGTCCGCCCAGTCGACTGCTGCGACGACTGCGCCTTTGCGTTTACAGAACGAGCAGTCGCAGCGGTGTGGATCGGGAACACCGTCCGGCAGGTGGATCTCCAGAATGACGGCGCCACAATGACAACTGGCCCGGTGATGCGTGCGGATAGCGGTATTGCCGATTTTTTTCAGCATCACCCTGCGTTGTTCATTGATATCGGTGACCACGAATTGCTGCGGGTTTTGGGTCATGACGTTGAAACCTCTGTCCAATCCAATTTTGCGGATTCGCGCCATTTAACGTCAGTCACTCCATACTTCTCCGCTTGAGGCTTGGAGATGATTTTAAGCGGCGGTCTGCCTGGTTTAGGTATGGGAGCTATTCCTGCATCACAGCTTGCCCAATGCCATGCATCGGCGTTGCGCATCATTTTTGCCCGGATGATGAAAGACTTCGGCTCCCCGTGAAGCTTGTACTCAATGACGTAAAGACAGGTATTCATGAGGCCCCTCCATTTGCTCATAGACAAAAGAGTGGCCGCGTCAAAAAAAATTCAAAAGGATTGCTCAGTCCTGATTACTGGTTGATTTGGATCACATAAAACGATTTCAGACTTTTCACTTTAGCTGATTTTGGCCAATGTGCCGCTTTCATCCACCACTGACTTTCCAGTGTTTGACATCATCGGCAAAAACCATCTGTTTCATCTCGTGCGCGATGCCGTAGGCCAGGGATTCGTGTGCGGCGATGACTTTCTCTTCCGCTGAAAGGCAATGAAAAATATCGAGTTTGGTGGTCGCCTCGGCGGTTTCGAGGGCATAGATCTGCACATAGCGGGCAAGGTCGTTGTCGAGGCTCGACAGGTATTCGCGCAGGCGTTGATGGTCAACCGATTTCTGGCTGAAGTACCAGTTCATCGGGTGTATCAGGAAGCGCGAGTGGGGCGAGGTGATACGGCGATTCGCCGCCAGGAACATGATGATGCCCATCGATTCTATGTTGCCGGCGTTGATTGCGCACAGCGGCACGGGCAACGACTTGAGGAAGGTGTAGAGCGTGAAGCCGAAATTGGTGCTTCCACCGCAGGTAGACAGATTCAGCAACAGCGAGGTCGCGCCCTGGTCGATGGCTTCGAGGCAACAGTCCCTGAAGCGTTCGGTCGTTCCCTGATCGATCTGGCAGTGGAAATGGATGATGTGTTCGGTCATCGGCTTGCCTCCTGATTAGCTTCAGTGGCAGGAATTTCGGTCCTTTTTACCCTTAGAAAAAGGATTGACCGATTCTGAGAAAAATCCAGCCACCAGGATGATCTTCAGCTACGTTGCCGCCAGTCGATTCGCCCGCTTTTATTTGGAACCAAGCGCCTGGTTCCGCTCGTCGCGAGAAGTGCATTTGCATTCAAACTTTCGAATTTCCAGGCCCTCGGAAGTATACGAGCAATGCGCTCGTCACTGACAATCAGAGGTAAACAGAAATGGCCAATACCGGAAACAACAATCCCGGAAACTTTGGCAACGACCGGGACAAGGCCTCGCAAGCCGGCAAGAAAGGCGGAGAGGCATCAGGTGGCAATTTTGCCAACGATCCACAACGTGCTGCCGAAGCAGGCCAAAAAGGTGGCCAGGCTTCGGGCGGGCAGTCGAGTGATCCAAATCGCTCCACTGGCGGCGGACAGGGCAGCGGCCGCGGTGACAACATGGCCGATGACAAGGAAAAAGCCTCACAAACTGGCCAAAAGGGTGGCCAGGCGTCGGGCGGACGGCATTCGGACGCTGATAAGATGACCGGCGGTGGCCAAGGTAGCGGCCGCAGCGGCAACTTAACCGATGACATGGACATGGACAGACCCAACGAGGCCGGCCGTAAAGGCGGTGATCAAAACCCCGGTGGCGGACGCAAGTCCTGATCCCGGAGTGTGGCAACTCAAGCCCCGGAATTTTTTCGGGGCTTGATCTTTTGTGCTGTCGACTCCGTCTTGCTCCCCTTTCACATGGCAATCGCCGAAGCCGGAAAGAGGCCGTACTTAATCAATCAGGAGAGGGGAAGCATCATCGTAATTGGGGAAAGTTGTGGGCTGCGGATGAACCCGGCTTTTCCATAAAGCGTCACCAGTCTTTCATTCAGAGGGTGAACTACGAGGGCGGTTGATCCGACTTCGCTGGATGCTGCGATCGCACGAATAATGGCATCTCTGAGCAGATCGATCGAAAGCCCGGTGCCTTGAGCGGACTTGCATACTCCCATTCGCCCCAAAATCGTAATCGGGTGCTGGTCGGGTGAATTGCGTTGCGCCTTCTTGGGTACCACGTTGGCGCGAATGATCATGCCGCTCGACAACGTGTAATAACCAACGACGGTTTTGCTGCCCTTCAGGCAGGTGACGAACACTGTGGCAAATCTGGAGTCCTGGGCTTTGGAAGCCTTTTTTGCCAAGTATTCGTTGATCGAGTCGTCGCCACAATCGAAGGCGCTCAGATCGTGAATGTCCTTCAGTTTTTCCGGCGCAGTCAGCTCCAGCGAGGTGGCCTTTCCAGCAGGCGGTGCAGACATTCGTTACTCCTTAACGGGTTTGACTCCAACGCTTGTTCAAAGGCATCAAACTCATGGTTGGCAAGGACGAACAGGCGTTGATCCAGAATGACTTCCTCAGCTTTTTTACAAGCAGCATCCAGGATAAAGCTGGTCCGGTCGCTTCCCGAAATGGCTGCGGCCACATCGATCAAGTCTCGTTTCCTGAAGTCGACCCGCATGTTGATTGGAACGGGTTTGGATCTGTCTTTTGCAGCAGATTCTGCAGGCAATAGAGTGGTCATGGTTTTGGTCCTGTTTTTCTGGGGCGCCTGTAAGTGCCCACAACCAGAGCATAGCCAGTTTGTATAGCAGATGTCTACATGTAACGCAGAAAGCTACACGGCCAGTTGTAGGGGCTTTTGGCAAAGCCTGTATTTTCTCAATCCATCCTTGGCTGCCCGCAGCCGGTCGTACTGACGGCCGCTGCGATGGCGGTGGCCCGGGTAAAATCCCCGGCCACCGTCCGTACACCGTCGGAGGTTTTCCGCGCGCGCTGGCGGGCTCAGCCCTTGGCGGCCATTGCGGTGACTTCCACACGCATGCCTTCCACTGCCAGTGAGGCCACGCCCACGGCGGCGCGCACCGGCCAGGGCTTGGCGAAGAAGCGCTGGTAGACCTCGTTGAAGGCCGCGCGGTCGGCCATGTCGGTGAAGTAGATGGTCAGGTGCAGGACCCGGTCCATGGAACTGCCGGCGCGCTCCAGCGCGATCTTCAGTGCCTGCAAAGTGCACTCGCTTTGCTCGACGATGCCGCCGAGTTCCAGGCTGCCATCAACACGGGTAGGGATCTGGGTGGAGACCAGGAGGCCGCCGAAACCGGCGACGTCGGAGGAGATGGATTCCGCGTCGGGATCGGGTACGAAGGTGATGTCGTGGTTTGCCATGGGGATCTCTTGTTGAGGTGGGATGAGGTGGCGGTCTTGCGCCTTCGAGCAGGTTGATACGCGGTTGATTCTACATCGACCACGAGCCAGAGCCAGAGGCGCCTCGTTTTGGCGGCCGAAATTCGCCACCTATCAGTGATTAAAAACAAGCTGGTCGCCGGTTAAAAGTAGGTTGGCCACGTACTCATTTCATGCCGCCCAATACCGTTATTGATTGCGCGCCGCTGAGCCACGAGTGCCTCGACAAGAAAACGCCGGGTTTCCCGCGGTGCGATCACTTCGTGCGTACCCATTGCACCCGCGAGGGCAAAGGCCGACGTGTCTTTCGAGAACTCGGCACGCAGCCGGTCATAGCGCTCGGGATCGGCTTCGCGTGTGACGTCATGCACGACGCTGACCGCAACGCCGGGGTCGACGAAGCTGACATCGGCCGTGCACCAGGCTGCCGACTGGTCGCTGTTGCGGCCTCCGCCGAAGTTCAGGTAAGCCTGGCCGAAACTCTTGCGTACGATCACCGATAGCTTCGGCACTGAACAGAGTTGTACTGCGTGAATCATGTTCATGATGTGCGCCGGCGCGCTGCGTTTCTCGCCTTCGATGCCCACTAGGAAACCGGGCGTATCGACGAGAAATACCAGCGGGATATTGAACGAGTCACACAGGGCGATGAAGCCGGTGGCCTTGCGGCAGGCATCGGCATCCAGGGCGCCGCCCTTGAATTGCGGGTTGGACGCGACGATGCCGATGCTGGCCCCCTCAAGACGGGCGAGGGCGGTGACCACCGAGCGGCCGAAGCGGTCCTTGAGCGGGAACAGACTGTCGCGATCGACCAGCGTGGCGAGCAGCTTGCGCATGTCGTAGGTCTTGCTGCGCTCGGCCGGGACGATGCTTTCGGGTCCCGACGAATCCGGCCGGTCTTCGGGATCGCAGGGCCGTACGGCTGGTGTCTCGTTCGAGTGAGAGGGCAGGTAACTGAGAAAGCGGCGGATGGCGGCCAAGGCTTCCTGGTCATTGTTGACCACCATGTCGGCCAGCCCGGTGATTTCAGCGTGCATGCGCCAGCCACCGAGCTCTTCGGTATCTGAAGACTCGCCGATCGCCACCGAGGTGACCTTCGGGCTGGAGACGGCGAGCAGTGCACCTTTGCGCATCACCGTGAAGTCGGCCAGACACGAGTACCAGCTCGCCGAGCCGAAGCAAGGGCCGAGCACCGCGCTGACCCAGGGGATCTCGCGGCGCCGGCAGTATTGCTGGGCATCCTGACCGCCACTGGCCATGCTCGCCGCGCCCATCGCGTCCTGCATGCGCTGGCCCGACGACTCCCCGAGGAAGATCAGCGGCATGCCGTTGCGGGTAGCACATTCCTTCATGTAAGCGATCTTGCGGGCATTGATCCACGAGGAAGAGGCGCCTTTGACCGTCATGTCGTTGGACACGACGGCCACCCGGCGCGCGTCGATACGGCCAAAACCGGTGATCTTGCCATCGGCGGGCGTGCTGTCCCGGTCCTCAGCGCGGGACGAATGGGCGAGCATGCCGATCTCGCTGAACGACTGCGGATCCAGCAGGCCGTCCAGGCGTTCCCGTGCGTTGAGCACGCCGGCGTCGCGCCGCGCCTGGAGCTTGGCTTCGCCGCCCATTTGCAGGGTGCTTGCGCGGCGCGAGTGCAGTTCTTGTTCGGGTGATGTGTGTTCGTGAGTCATGGGTAAGTCTCATTGGGAACAATGACGGCACGTCCGACGATGTCGCCGCGACGAATGTTGCGCAGGACTTGCGGTGATCAGACGATGCGTCAGTTGGCCAGCACCATGGACATGAATGCCGACATCAGCAGTCCACTGGCCTGGACCAGGCAGCTGCTGGCATTGGCGACCTGACGCTCGCCGCATTCGCCACGCAGCTGGCGCACGGATTCGATCATCAATTGCATGCCGAACTGACCGGAGTGATTGAAGGCCAGCCCGCCGCCCGAGGTATTCACCGGTAATGCGCCACCGGGCGCAGCGATGCCGCTGCGCAGGAACGCCCCGGCCTGGCCGGGCGCGCAGAAGCCCATGGCCTCGAGTGCAACCAGTACGTTGATGGTGAAGGCGTCATAGATCTGCACCATGCTCAACTCGCTACGCGCGATTCCCGACATGCCCAAGGCTTGTTCGGCACAACCGGCGATGACGCCTGGGTCGAGCCAGTCGGTCGAGCCCAACGGTGTCACGTGATGCCGGTAGGTATCGGCGAACCCACGGATGAACACGGGTGGCCTGGCCAACGTACGAGCCTGTTCGGCCCGGGTGAGGAGCAACGCCCCGGCACCGTCGCTGACCAGACAGATATCGGCCTTGCGCAAGGGGTCCGAAATCAGCGGTGAAGCCAGATATTCCTCCATGGTCAGGGGTTTGCGCAGCGTGGCTTGTGGATGCAGTTGCGCCCAGCGCCGGGCATTGATCGCCACTTCGCCGAGGTCCTCTGCGTTTGCCTGATAGCGATGCAAATACTGCTGCGCGAGCATCGCGTACCAACTGATCGGGCTGAGCACGCCGTAGGGCGCGACGAACTGGCCCGACGGCGAGCGCGGGTCGGTGATCACGCCGCCACGGTGGCGGCTGTGATCCAGGCGTTGGGTACTGCCATAGGTGACCAGCGCCACCGAGCACAAACCGGCGTCGATCGCGGCCATGGCGTGGATCAAGTGGGTCAGCGGCGAGCCACCGCCCACCACCGTGCTGTCGACGTAGCGCGGCGTGATCCCCAGGTATTCGCTCACCAGCAGCGCGTTGGCGCGGTCGTCCCAGTGGGCGAAAACGCCATCGACATCGGCCAGGGTGAGCCCGGCATCGAGCAAGGCGTCGCGGGCCGACCGGCATTGCAGCGCCAGCGCGGTATCACCCGGACGGGCCTTGCCGAGGCCGGCCTCGCCCACGCCGACAATGGCGTAATGGCCCGCCAGGCGGGAAGTGTCGGGCGTCATGCTTGAGGCTCCTGTGCAATGAGCTGCGCACGCACGTCTTTCTTCAACACCTTGCCCACCGGGCTGCGTGGCAGGCTCTGCCAGAACAGCACCTGTTTGGGCGTCTTCAGGCTGCCGAGTTTTTCGCGGCAGGTGGTGACGAACTCTTCGGCGGTGGCAGTGGCGCCTGCCTTGAGTTCGATCACGGCGATGACCTTCTCGCCCCAGTCCGGATCGGGAATGCCGACTACCGCACAGTCCATCACCGCCGGATGCGCCCAGATCACCTGCTCGATCTCGCTCGGGTAAATGTTGAAGCCACCGGAGATGATCATGTCCTTGGTGCGATCGACGATGTACAGGTAACCCCCTTCGTCGAACACGCCAATGTCACCGGTGTGATGCCAGCCAAAGCGTTGTGCCTCGGCATTGGCCTGCGGGTTGTCGTAGTAACCGGGAGCGACCAGCTCGCCACGGGCGACGATTTCGCCGCGCTCGCCGGGCTCGACGAGCCTGCCTTCTTCATCCATCAGCGCCACTTCGCAGGCGCCGGTGGGACGGCCGGCGGAGCCCAGGTGCTTACCATCACGCATGTGGTCTTCGCGGGTCAGCACCGTGATCACCCCTGGCACTTCGGACTGGCCGTAGGCCTGAACGAACACCGGCCCCCACAGGGCGATGCCCTCGCGCAGTTTGTCCACGGACATCGGCGCGGCACCGTAGATCACGTATTCCAGTGACGAGCAATCACGGGTTTGGGCGTCCGGATGCGACAGCAGTCGATAGATCAGGGTCGGCGGCAGGAACAGGTGAGTGATGCGTTCCCGTTCGATGGTTTCGAGGACTGCACCGGGGTCGGCGGATGGCGCGATCACGTTGCGCGTGCCAAAACTCGACAACGCCATGGCGGTAGCGCCGGCCGCGTGGGTCAGCGGTGCCACGACCAGATGCGCCGGTTTTTTTGCTGGCGGCATGAACTGGTTGCTGATGCGGTAGCAGGCCAGCAGCGCGCGATGGCTTTGCATGATCGCCTTCGGCCGACCGGTGGTGCCGCCTGAGGATTTGATCAGGGCGGTGTCATCGAGGGTCCGGCGCACCCTGCAACGCTGGCTGGCGTGTTCCCGGCACCAGTTGGCGATGCTCAGGCCGGCCATGGGCTCGTCCAGGCCGATCAGGGTTTTCAGGGTAGGCACGCCTGCACGAATGCGCTCGGCATGCTCGAAGTACTGCGAATGCACCACCAGCACGCAAACCCGGGTGAAACTCATGAACCAGATCAGGCTGTCGATCGAATCCCGGGCATTCAGGGGAATGAAGGTGGCCCCGGCGCGCAAGGCGCCCAGCATGGCGACGAAGCTCAGCGGATGGTTGGGCGCCAATACGCCGACATGGGTTGAACTCAAGTCCAGCAATGATAAGGCATGGCCGATGGCATGGGAGTCGGCCTGGACCTCGGCGTAGGTGAGGCTGAAGCCTGTGCCTTGCAGGCAGACATTATCCGGGTGGCGATTCGCGCCGGCATCGAAGTGGTCGGTAATCATTTCCATGGTGGCGGCTAATCCAAAAGAGTGAACTGGGGCAGCGTGCAGGACTCGCTGACGGCCTCGAAACAGACGCCGACGCGGGCACCGATGGCGACGTCCTCAAGCTCGACATCGAGGAGGTTGGCCAGCATGCGTACGCCTTCGTCGAGGTCTATCAGCGCCACGACATAGGGCAGCCGGGCCTCGAAGGCCGGCGAGGGGGCGATCCGACAGACCGTGTAACTGTAGATTCGCCCCTGGCCGCTGGCATTGATCCATTCAATGCGCTCGGACAGGCACTCGATGCAAAACGCCCGTGGGTAAAACTGGCAGTGGCCGCAACTGGCGCAACGCTGGATCACCAGTCGCTGCTCCTGGGCGGCCGCCCAATAGGCGGCCGTTTCGCTGGTGGGTTGCGGTATTGGCCGTGCAGAAAGGGGAGTCGACATGGCAGCCTCAGTGGGTACGCAATTCGAAACCGGCCATGGCGATATGCACATGACGTTGCTCCGGGAGCCGGGCCAGGCCTGCGATCAGTTCGTGCAGCGGGCGGCGCACGCTGAAGGTGTCGTCGACTACGGTCGGTGCAAGCCCGGTGATCTTTTCGTCGCCGTACATGGCGCGCAGCAGCAGCTCGTCATCCGACAGGCCGGGGTAGCGGCTACGTAGCTCGGGAACTCTCGGCGCCAGCACGGGCGGCGTGGTGGCAATTTCACGGGAGCCGTTGGCGAGCACGCGATCCTTGATCTCGGGATCCACCGGCAGGGGCAGGGCGCCGAAATAACCGCACACGTACTTTTTCACTTCGTCCGGCACCACTTTATAACGCTCACCGCTCAGCACGTTCATCACCGCCTGCGCGGCGATCATGGCGGGGAAGGGCGTGGCCATCACCGGTGAGCCCAGTTCCACGCGGATGCGGGCGATCTCATCGAGCACTACCGGCAGCTTGTCGGCGATACCCGCCAGCTGCAGCTGCGACTGCAGGTTGGACATGGCGCCGCCGGCGTACTGGGTGGCGAAGTGAGCCGGGTCGTATTCCGCCGGGACACCCAGGGGAAAGCCATTCTCTTCGGCGATGCCGGCGAGGTAGTCGCCGATCTCGTCAGCGGCGCGATCGTCGAAGTCGACCTCGAAGCCGATCTCGCGCAGGTTGCGCGCCAGCATCTGCGCCGACGGCCCGGCATTGCCGTTGGCCAGCGGATCGATCGAGCACAGCAGACGGTCGGCGCCGTGTACGGCTGCTTCCAGCGCCACCAGCGAGCCGGTTGCGTTAAGGCAGTGAGTGAGCACTTCGAGCGGCCGATCACCGATCACTGCCTTGATTGCCGGCACAATGCTGCGTACCTGCTCCACGGTCAGGCTGCCCCCGGCGTCGCCGAAGGTAAAGGCGTCGATGTCGAAGCGCTGGATGGCCTCGCGCGCCTTTGCAGCGTAGAACGGCGCGTCGTAGCCTGGAGCCAGGTTGTAAATCATCGCAAGATTGGTGGTAGCGCCCAGGCGCTTGGCGGTGGTGATCGCCGGCACCAGGTTATCCCAGCAATGCAGTGAGTCGAGAAAGCCGATGTCGCGGGCACCGTTGGCGACCAGGCGTTCGACGTACAGCTCGCTCAGATCGTCCGGTTCAGGGTAGAAGCTGCGCAGCATATTGCTGCGCACCACGCCACGCAGCGGAGTACGACGGATCCGCTCGGACAACAGGCGCAGCCGCTCCAGCGGATTCTGGTTGAGGAACAGTACACTGGCGTCGAACTGCACCAGTGCGATGGCTTCTATAAAATCGAAACCCAAGGCATCCAGGCGCTCGGCCATCGGCAGCATGTGCTCGGTGCGCATGCGCGTGGCCCACAGGCACTGGTGCGCATCGCGCAGGGTGGCGTCGACCAGCTGGATACGCCGACGTTTGCCGGTACGGGCAAATTCCGCACTCACTTTTTCACGTAGTTGATTCAGCACATGTCACCCCTTGCTGTGTTCGAGATGGATGGACAGGCCGGGGCCCGTGACGCTCAATACGCTGTAGTCGGGCCAGCGCTGCAGCAGCCCGTGTGTCAGGGCTTGCTCGGGGGTGCGAATTTCATAATGAAGCCTGTGCGACAGCGGCAGCGCGGGGCAACCGCAGACCAGCGCGGCCAGCGCATCGTCGGTGGCCGGCACATCGATCGCACGGCCAGGGTGCGCCACGGCGCCGATGCGCTGTTGCAGGCTGTGCAACGTCGTGTCGATCGGGCCGTAGCAGCCTTGCAGCCAGCGGCGCAGAAGCGGCTGCAGTGTCGCGTAGCGTGGGCTGGCGTCGAGATGCTCGAATGCCTGTCGCGCAATCGCCTGGGCGAAAGGTTGCAACATCGGCGGATGGCCGAGCTCCTGGCGAATGCGCGTGCATTCATGGGAGAACTCGAACAGGTCGGCCAGCCGTCCGCGCTCGCGCAATGCCTGCATGGCCTGGGCGGCGATTTCCGCTGGCAACTGGTGTGCGTAAGGTGCCAGGTCGAACGCCCAGGGCAGGCTGTCGGCAAACCCTTCCTGATCCGCTACGGCAGCGAGCTGGGCCTGGGCTTCTTTGATACGGTCCTGGTCCGGTGATTGCAGCGGCAATTCGAGCAACGCCGCAGACCTGGCCAGCAGTGTCAGCGAGGGCGTCGAAGCACCGTTGGCGACACCGGGCAACGCGGCATCGAGACGGTCGATGCCGAGTCGGATTGCCTCCAGCGCGACTTGCGGGCCGAGGCTGGTGTGGCAGCGGGTGTGCAAATCCAGCGGGGTCCCCTCCAGGCCACTGCGCAAGGCCGAAAGCAAGCCGGGCAGGCGGTCGACATGCAGCAGGCCGGCTTCGTCGCGCAGCATGATGCGCTGTGCGCCGGCCTGGACCAGTCGTGCGGCACTGGCCGAATAGCAGGCGTCGTCATGTTCATGATCGTCTACATAGGGCAGGGCGGCGATGGCGGTCAGACCGTTGGCCAATGCCATCCTTATGGCACTGTCCAGGCGCTGGAAATCCAGCTGCGGATCGATCAGTACCACTTCGCTGACACCATGGCTGGCCAGCAGGCGTAGCCACGTGTTCAGTGCGTCGCCAGACAGCACGTCGATGTAACCATGGGCCGGCAGCAGGTTTACCGTCGCACGCAGGGGCGTGCCATTGGCGCGCTGGCGCAGCGCAGCGACCCGTTGCAGCGGGTTCTCCTCACGGCGGATGCACTGCGCGATCACGGCCGGACTCAACACCTCGATCGCGGCCAGTCGAGCGTGCCCAAGCGAATTCATCGTGCCCAGCAGCATCGCCGTGCTGGCGGCACCGTCCCAGGCGGCGGTCTGACCGTCGCTCAGGCTGACATCAACCAATGTTGTCATGCTCATGCGCGCTCCTTGGCCTGTTTCAACGCCTGTTTGCGGGCCGGTACGAAGACGTCTTCAACCCAGCGGGTGGTGACCTTGCCGGCGACGAAATCCGGGTGATCGAGCACCGCATGATGGAAGCTGGCCGTGGTCGACAGGCCTGTCACTTTCATGTCCTCCAGCGCCTGGCGCATGCGCACGATCGCCTCGCTGCGGGTGGGCGCATGCACGATCAGCTTGGCCAGCAGGGAGTCATAAAAAGGCGGGACGGTGGCGCCGCTGTAGCAGTGGGTATCGACGCGGACGCCCGGGCCTTGGGGTGGCTGCCATTCGCTGACCAGGCCCGGGCTCGGCAGGAAGTTGCGGTCCGGGTCTTCGGCGTTGATCCGGCATTCGATCGCATGGCCGACCAGCTTGACGTCGGCCTGAGTGAACGACAGCGGCAGGCCGGCGGCGATGCGAATCTGCTCGGCGACCAGGTCGAAGCCGGTGATCATCTCTGTCACCGGATGCTCGACCTGGATGCGGGTGTTCATTTCCAGAAAATAGAAGGTGCCATCGCGGTCATCGACCACAAATTCGATGGTGCCCGCGCCGAAGTAACCGACATTTTTCGCCAGGCGTACGGCGCATTCACCCATCTGCTCCCGGGTATCGGTGGCGAGGCTGGGCGACGGAGCTTCCTCGATCAGCTTCTGGTGCCGGCGCTGCGTCGAGCACTCCCGCTCGCCCAGATGCACCACGTTGCCATGGCGGTCGCCCATGATCTGGATTTCGATATGGCGCGCCAGCTCGATGAATTTTTCGACATACAGTGTTGGATCGCCAAAGGCCGCCTGGGCTTCCGATGAAGCCGAACGGAACGCCGCCTCGGCTTCTTCATCGCTGCGCACGATTCGCATGCCACGCCCGCCACCGCCGGCTGTCGCCTTGAACAGCACGGGATAGCCGATTTCGCTGGCGATGCGGCGTGCGGTGTCGGCATCGGCGACGGCGTCCGAGCCAGGCACACGCGGCACTTCGGCCTTTTCCGCCAGGCCGACGGCGGTGATTTTGTCGCCCATCGAATCGATGATTTCGGCCGAAGGGCCGATGAACACCAGACCTGCGTCTTCGCAGGCCTGAGCAAAATGCGAGCGCTCGGAAAGGAAGCCATAACCGGGGTGGATGGCGTCGCAGCGGTGTTCCAGTGCGGTGCGCACCAGCAGATCGGCGCACAGGTAACTTTGCGCCGCCGGCGCTGGGCCGATGATCACGCAGTGGTCGGCCAGGCGGGCTGCCAGGCTGTCCTGGTCGGCTTCGGAGACGGCCGCCACCGATTCGATACCCAGGGTTTTGCAAGCGCGCACGATACGCACGGCAATTTCGCCACGGTTGGCAATCAGGACTCGACGAATGTCGCGGGTTGCCACGGGAACGGTGCTCATCAGCATGCCTCCGGTTCGATGATCATCAGTAGCTGGTCGCGCTGAACCATCTGCAGGTCCTGGGCGACGATGCGCACGAGGCGGCCGTTAACGGGGGAGGCGATTGTGTTGAAGAGTTTCATGGCTTCGACCAGGCACAGGGGGGTCCCTGCCTCCACTGTGGCGTTTTCTTCGACAAAGGACGGTTGGTCGGGGCTGGGCTTGCGATAGAAGGTACCCATCATCGTCGCGCGCACCGCCACTTGGCCCTCGGCCACTTCGGGTTCGCTCGCAACCGCCACCACGGGAGCGGGCGGTGCGGATTTTGCCTGCGAGGCGCCTTGGGCTGGCGCCAGCGACCGCTGAATCGTGCCCGACTTGCTGGCAGTGAGTGTGGTGTCACCGACGCGGACTTCCAGAAAGTCCAGATGCGTCGTGTGATCCAGGATCTCCAGGATCCTGCGTGCTTCTTTATGTGTGAGCGACATGCCTGATGGCCTCTTGTTGTTCGAATTGCCTGGATGAATAAAAACATCGAAAAGTATGATTGTCAACAATCCTACAATCATGTAATTTACTGATCATTGCCCAGGTCGTTTGCACAGGCCTTATAGGAAAAGCCTAGCGTGCGCCGGCGAAGGGCTCAGCGAATGCAGAAAAACAACAGTGTTTTGAAGGGGGCGAGAATGAGTACAATCGCGGTCAAGTCGGATGTCGCCGGCACGGTATGGCAGATTCATGTACGCGAAGGCGATGTCGTTGAAGAAGATCAGACGCTGGTCATCATGGAGTCCATGAAAATGGAAATTCCCTTGATGGCCGCGGAACCGGGTCGGGTTGTCAGCGTTCTCGTTGCCGAGGGCGAGGTGGTGAAAGACGGCCAGGATGTTTTGCTTATGGAGTGCGATTGAAGTCTATGTCAATGAATGCAGGTTCGGCATCGGCCGCCAAGGGCGGTAGTGCAATAGGTATCATGCGGGCTGGTCGCCAGCGCGTTTTGACGATGCCGGAGCAGATTGCCGAGAGCATCACGCTTGCGATTCTTCGTGGTGAATACGGGCCGGGTGATTCGGTGCGCGAACAGGAACTGGCCGACCATTTCCAGGTCAGCCGTGGTCCGATCCGCGAGGCCCTGCGCATTCTCGAAAAGGTGGGCGTGGTGACCATCGTGCCCCAGCGTGGCGCGCATGTGACTTCATTGAGCCGGCAGGAGATCGACAACCTGTTCGAGATCCGCGCCGTGTTGGCCGGGTTGCTGGCCAAGTACCTGGTTGACCTTGATGCCAGCGCCGTGAATCAGATGGACGCCATTGTCACCCGGCTGGAGCTGATCGCCGGGCAAGCGGATGCACTGGATGAGTACGCACAGGGCAGTTACCGCCTGAGCACGCTGTTGTTCCAGGCCTGCGGTAACAAGCAGCTGGCCGAACTGATGGGGGCGCTGGGTATCCAGACTGCGCGCTACACACGTTTGGGGTTGCGTTCTCCCGAGCGCCGGCAGGCTTCCGTCATTCATTGGCGTCAGCTGGTCGAGGCACTCAGGCAAAACAGCAGCACGGTCGCCGCGCAAATGATGGTGGAGCTGATCAACGCTTCCCATCAAGCCGCATCGACTCAGCTTGAATAACTGACACCGGGGGCACAACACTCCCGAGTGCTGTGTCAAATTGTCAACAATAAGACAAAAATTATCATGATAAAAAAACGCACCGCAGGACTCATGCTCAGTTGGGCGGCCCGACAACACCGTGGTCGCACCGCCCTGGTCTTTGGCAACGACTGCCTGACCTATGAAGAGGTCGAAGCCGGCAGTAACCGTCTGGCCCACGCCTTGATTTCGCTCGGGTTGCAGGTTGGGGAACGGGTGGCTGTGCTGCTCGACAACTCGCCCGAGGCAATCGAGAGCGTGTTCGCTGTCGAGAAGGCGGGACTGGTTTATGTCGCACTCAATGCCCGGCATACCCTGGCCGAGCAGATCGCCATCCTGGACGACGCCGGTGCGAGCCTGTTGGTGGTGGGACCACAATTCCGCGAGATCGGCGAAGGGGTTCGCGATCGTGTCGCCAGCTTGCGCCATGTGCTCGGGCTTGGCTGGCAGGCGCCGCAGGTACTGGATTATCGGCAAGTGCTCGCTGCCATGCCGGCAAGCGCGCCCAGCGTTCAGGTTTCACCCGACGCGTTGCTGCGAATCGCTTATACCTCGGGCACCACAGGCAAACCCAAGGGTGTCACCTACACCGTCAAGCGCTGGTACGAACGCCTGACCAACCACTTCTACGCCATGGAATACAGCCTGGGGGTGGAGGATGCGATGTTGCATGTCGGCCCCTTGACCCATGCCGCCGGTGTCCATTTGCTGCCCTGCTATCTGCGTGGTGCGCGCAATGTGATCCTGCACAAGTTCGAGCCTGTCGAGACGCTGCAGCAAATCGAACGCCATCGCATCACGCAAATGATGTGCGTGCCGACCATGCTCACGCGCCTGCTCGACACACTCGATAGCGGCGTCGAGGCCGATCTTTCATCACTCAAGTGCATTCATTACGGGACCGCGCCGACCTCCGTCGACCTGATCCGCCGAGCCATGGCGCGGTTCGGTCCGGTGATGCGCCAGCAATACGGAATGACCGAGGCGGTACAGCCGTTGGCAGTGCTGTATCCCCATGAACACGCCGAGGACGCTGTGCTGCGCTCCTGCGGCAAGCCGACCGCCAATGTGCAGATCACCGTACGCGACGGGCAGGGCGAGGAGTTGCCGGTGGGTGAAATCGGCGAGATCGCGCTCGAGAGTTTCGGTATCGGCGAAGTGGCTTTCTGGCGCCGTCCCGATCTGGAGGCCGAGGCCATCCGCGATGGCTGGTACTACTCGGGCGATCTCGGTTACCTCGATGCCCAGGGCTTCCTTTATATCGTCGGGCGCAACAAGGACATGATCATTTCCGGTGGCTTCAACGTCTATGCGCGGGAAGTCGAGGATGCATTGGAAAGCCATCCGCAGGTCGCCGAAGTCGCGGTCCTGGGCTTGCCCGACCCTGAGTGGGGCGAGCGTATCGTGGCCTTTGTCGTCAGGCACGAAGGCACCAGGGTCGACAGCGAGGCGCTCGGCAGCCATTGCGCCGCACTGATCGCCGGCTACAAGAAGCCACGTCTGATCGAGTTCATCGATGCCCTGCCACGCAACAACGCCGGCAAGGTGGTGAAAAACATTTTGCGCGATGACTATCTCGCGCGCCTTGAGAGGAAATCATCATGAGCACGCCTGTTGCCCCTGAATGGTCGCTGGAGCTCGCCGACATCCGCGCGCGTCGGGAAATCGCCTATGCATTGGGTGGGCCGCAAGCGGTGGAAAAACATCATGCCCAGGGCAAGCTCACGGCGCGTGAGCGCATCGGTCATCTGCTCGAGAGCGACAGCTTCGAGGAATTCGGCATATTGGCCGGCGCGGTGAAGTACACACCAGAAGGCCAGATTACTTCCGCGACGCCGAGCACGGCAGTCGTCGGCGTGGGCAAGATCGGGCAGCGACGTACCGTGGTGGCGGCCGATGATTTCACCATTCGCGGTGGTTCGTCGGAGGCGGCGGTCGCTGAAAAATGGATCTACGCCGATCGTTATGCCTGGGAATACAAGCTGCCGATCATCCGCATGATCGACAGCGCCGGTGGCAGCGTGAAGCTGCTCGACAAGCTTGGCCATACCAAGATTCCGGGTTATGCCCTGCTGCCCATCACCAATCTGCTGGGGGCGGTGCCGGTCGTCGGCATTGCCCACGGCGCTTGCGCCGGGCTGGGTGCGCTGCGGGTCGCCGCCTCTCACCTGTCGATCATGGTGCGTGGCCAGAGCCAGGTGTTTGCGGCGGGTCCGCCCGTGGTCAAGCAGGCGTTCGGGATCGATATCGACAAGAACGACCTGGGCGGTTATGACCAGGTGCATCGTTATAGCGGCATGATCAACCTGGCCGCCAACTCCGACGCCGAGGCGCTGGATCTGGCCAAGCGCTTCTTGTCCTATTTGCCTGGCAATGTCTGGGAGCAGCCACCGCATGTGACGTCGAGCGACTTACCCGGTCGGCGCGATGCCTGGCTCAACGACGCCATTCCCCATGACCGGCGCAAGATTTTCAATCCGCACAAGATCCTCAAGTCGCTGGTGGATAAAGACAGTCTGTTCGAGATGTCGCCGGATTTTGGCGCGTCGACCATCACCGCGTTTGCCCGTCTCAATGGTTATTCGGTGGGGATCATCTGCAACAACCCGCGAGTCGGCGGCGGTGCGTTGACCCGTGCGGCGGCGCTCAAGCAGACCCGTTTCATCGACCTGTGCGACACCTTTCATCTGCCGCTCATTTACCTGGTGGACCAGCCGGGCGTCATGACCGGGCAAGAAGCAGAGATGCAAGGCACCCTGGTTGCCGCCATGCAGGCCGTGCATGCGATCGAGCAGGCCAGCGTGCCCGTGATCACCATCGTGCTGCGCCGCTGTGTCGGACTGGCCGGCGCCATGGTCAGCCCCTGGCATGGTCCGACAGGCACGGCATTGCCGCACCGGTTTGCCTGGCCTTCGGCGCAGTGGGGTTCGATCCCGATCGAGGGTGGCGTCGCGGCCGCCTATAAGCAGGAAATCGCCGCCGCCGAGGATCCGCTGGCCCGGCGCAAGGAACTGGAGGCCCATTACCAGGCCCTGGCTTCACCGCTACGGACGGCCGAGCGCTTCGGCGTGATCGACATCATCGAGCCGGACAGTACACGACCGCTGCTGTGCAACTGGGTGGGTGATGCCTATCGCATCACCGCACTTTCCCTTGGGCCGAAGCGGCGAACCATGCGCTAGTCCTGGCAGGACGAGCGGCATCCAGCCTTGCCTTCATAAAAACAACTCAAAGGTACAGACCGATGTTCTGGAAAAAGAGTCCCTGCGCAGTGCTCGCAACGCTGATGGTGATTCACCTGCTGGCGCAGGTGGACCGCAATATCCTGCTGGGCTTCGCACCGCAAATCACCGGCGAACTGGCGATCAACAATGCGCAGTATGGCTTTCTCGTCGGCGCGGTCTGGGTGCTGAGCTACGGCGTCATGGCGGTGGTGCTCGGTGCGCTGGCCGACCGACATAGCCGGCCACGGGTGATCGGTGCCGGCATGCTCATCTGGAGCGTCTGCACGATTGCCTCCGGGTTTGTGCAGAACTTCGAACAGATGGTGGCGGCGCGTTTTATGGTGGCAACCGGTGAAGCGGCGCTGGTGCCTGCCGCCACCGCGCTGTTGATGGAGCTGTTCTCGCAGAAGCGCCGGGGCACGGCGATGGGGCTGTTCTACCTCGGCATTCCGCTGGGCATCGGTTGCAGCTTTTTGCTGGCGGGCACGCTCGGCGCCACCCATGGCTGGCGCACCACGTTTTATATCCTGGGCGTTGCCGGGATTGTCATCGGCTTGCCGCTGATGCTGATGGGCGACAGGCGCAGCCACAACACGGTGCAAGAGCGCGGCGCCCCGCTCAAGGCTCAGTTAACCGCGGTGCTCGGTGAACTGCGCAGCAATCGTGTGGTGCGTTACACCGTTGCCGGCTTTGTGCTGGCCCACCTGGTTTATCCGGGGATTTCGTTCGCGCAACTGTGGATGACCCGCGAGAGGGGGATGGATCCGGCCACGATCGCCACGACCATGGGCGCCATGCAGATCGTCTTCGGCTCGTTGGGCGCGTTGGCGGGGGGCATTTTGAGCGACCGCCTGGCCCCGCGTTTCAAAGGCGGCCACGCCAGTGTCCTGGCGTTGCTGGTGCTGCTGTTTGCGCCCTTCATGATTGCTTTTCGCCTGGTGCCGACGGATTCGCCGCTGTTCTATGTGGGCATGGCGGTCGGCATTTTCATGGTGATGTCGCTTTACGGCTCCGCGACCACAGCGATCCAGGGCGCAGTTCCCGCGCGCATGCGTTCGACGGTCATGGGGTTTTCGATGCTGCTGCTGAATGTTTTTTCCGTGGCGCTCGGCACCTTGGTCGTGGGCTGGATCAGTGATTCTCTGGCGACAGCCGGGGTTGATTCTCCCCTGACCCCTGTGCTGCTGGTCAGCGACATTGTAGCGCTGGTGTCAGGTGGGATCTTCTTTTATCTGGCGGCTCGCATCAAGCGTGAAAGCTCGCATGCGCTGCCGGCCATGGGAATCAAGGTTTGACTTATGACCAGGTCCGCCGTCATCCAATTTCAGTCGGTTGTCAGCCTGTACCTTCCCGGTGTTCTGGCCAGCATCGTGGTCGCCATCGCCGCGCGCTTTCTCGCCGACCAGTACCACGCGCCAGTGATGCTGTTGGCCCTGTTGCTGGGCATGGCCATGAATTTTCTGGCGGCGGGGCCGAGCAAGGCGGGTATCGATTTCAGTGCCCGTGAAATCCTGCGCATCGGGGTTGCGTTGCTGGGCATGCGCATCTCCCTGGAGCAGATCGTGGCGTTGGGTTGGCACCCGGTGTTGATCGTGGTGGTTTCGGTGGTAGTGACCATTTTGCTGTCGATGCTGGCGGCGCGCGCCTTGGGCTTCAATGCGCTGTTCGGTCTGTTGTCCGGCGGGGCTACCGCGATTTGCGGCGCATCCGCGGCGCTGGCACTGGCGGCGGCTTTGCCTGGGCATCAGGCCAAGGAGCGCGCCACGCTGTTCACGGTCATTGGCGTGTCCAGCCTGTCGACCCTGGCGATGATCGTTTATCCGGTGATCGCCCGGGCGCTGGGCCTGGATCCGCTGCAAGCCGGGGTGTTCCTCGGCGCCACCATCCATGACGTCGCCCAGGTGGTCGGTGCCGGCTACAGCATGTCCCATGACATCGGCGATACGGCCACGGTGGTGAAACTGATGCGCATCGCTATGCTTTTGCCAGTGATTATCTGCGCGGTTTTGATCACCCGCGCTCAGGGTGGCCAAGGCACCGGCCAGCGGCCGCCGTTGTTGCCCTGGTTTGCCGTGGCGTTCATCGCCTTTGCCACGGTGACCAGTCTTGGCTGGCTACCGGCGACGGTACAGAGCCTGGGCAATCCATTGTCGAGTTGGTGTCTGGTCGTGGCCATCAGTGCGCTCGGCATGAAAATCCAGTTGAAGGAACTGGCCACGGTGGGGCTCAAGCCCATTCTGTTGATGGTCGGTGAAACGCTGTTCCTGCTGGGGTTAGTGTTGGCGCTGATACGCCTCGGTAGTTGACGTTCAGTACCCAAGGGTATTGACCGGCTTAATTCAAATGAATCGAACACTGCCCTGTCGGGGTTATGAGTGGTGGGCAGCGGTACGCCCGAATTCAGTGACAGGGCGTTTTTTCAACAACGCAAAACAACAACAAAAAAAAGCGGAGACAAGATATGCACGTTAACAAAAATCGTGGTTTGAGCGTGTTGGAGCCAACGCTGCTGGCCTCGGCGCTGTTCCTCGCCGCTTTACCGGCAGCCCAGGCCCTGGAGCTCAATACCGGCAATGAAGACTGGGTTGTACGTTTCGACAACACCTTCAAGTTCAACTACGCCCAGCGGGTCGAAAGCCCCAACAGCAAGTTGGCCAATGCCTGGAACAACAACGACGGCAACCGTAACTTCTCTTCCGGCAGTGCGGTGTCCCAGCGCCTGGACGTGCTCTCGGAACTGGACGTGACCTACCAGCAGAAGATGGGGTTTCGCGTCAGCGCCAACAGCTGGTACGACCACGCCTACGACCATGTCGGCAGCGACAACGCGGCGACCAACCAGCTCAACCACGGGGTGCCGGACTCGCGCCATCTCAGCGGTTATGCCGATCGCTACTACAACGGCCCTTCGGCCGAGATCCTCGATGCCTTTGTCTTCGGCAGTACGGAAGTCGGCGAAGAATCGATGCTCAGTGCCAAGCTCGGCAAGCACACCCAGTATTGGGGCGAAAGCATCCTGGCGTTTGCCCACGGCAACAGCTACGGCCAATCGGGGCTGGACATTGCCAAGGCGCTGGCGGTGCCGGGCACCGAAGCCAAGGAGTTGTTCATTCCGCGTAACCAGCTGTCCGCCAGCCTGACCGTCAACCCGGAGCTGACCCTGGGCGCCCAGTATTTCCTCGACTGGGACGCCTCGCGCCTGCCGGAATCCGGCACCTATCTGGGCTTCAACGACGGCATCCAGAATGGCGGGCACAACCTGTCGCTGATCGGTGGCGTCAATCCGTTTTTCGGTGCCCCGGGGCCGATCGGCGCCAACCAGTTTCTGCGCCTGAGCAATGGCCATACCTTCACCCCGGACGATCGCGGCGACTTCGGGCTGATGGCCAAGTGGAGCCCGGAATGGCTCGACGGCACCCTGGGTTTCTACTACCGCAACACCTCCGACATCCTGCCCAACCTGGCCTTGCAGCCGACTGCGGTCGGCCCGGCGCAGCTGATCTCCGGCAACATCGGCAGCTACAACCAGTTCTACGTCGATGACATCGACATCTACGGTATCAGCCTGTCCAAGAGCATCGCCGGGGTCAGCGTCGGATTCGACCTCAACTACCGCGAGAACATGCCGCTGGCCAGCGTTGCCGGCACCGTCAATCCGGCCGCGGCCAATGCCGGTGTGCCCGGTTTCATCGGCAGCTTCAACGGCGAAGACGGCGTGGCCCGGGGCAACACCGTGCACGCGGTGCTCAACGGCCTGACCACCTTTGGCGACACGCCGCTGTGGGACAGCTCCTCGTTGCTGGTCGAACTCGGCTACAGCCGCTGGCTGGACGTGACCGACAACAAGCAACTGTTCAAGGGCGAGGACTGGTACCACGGCACCGACAAGGTCACCAAGGACAACTACATCCTCGGCGTCAACTTCAACCCGACCTGGTACCAGGTCTTCCCCGGCATCGATATGTACCTGCCGATGACCTACAACGTCGGCCTCAATGGCAACTCCGCCGTGCAGCTCGGCGGCAACGAAGACGCCGGCAGCTACTCGGTCGGCGTCGGCATGGACGTGCGCAACCAGTACCGCTTCGACCTGAAGTACGTGGACAACTTCGGTCCGTTCGATACCTGCAGTTCGCCAGGCAGCGCGGGCAGTCAAGGAGACGGCGCGTCGCCGGGGGCCAACGGGCAATACAACTGCGTGCCCGGCCAGACCACCGCGTTCGGCGGTACACCATCCCAGCTCAAGGATCGCGGCATGGTCACTTTAACTTTCAAAACGACTATTTAATCGAACCATTGCCCAGCAACAGGAGACACCCCATGAAATTCGCTCAAACCTTACTGGCCACCACCCTCGCGCTGGCCGTCGCCGGCGCCGCCCAGGCGGCCGTGTCCCCGGACCAGGCGGCCAGGCTCGGGACCAGCCTGACGGCCGTCGGCGCCGAAAAAGCCGGGAATGCAGATGGCTCGATTCCGGCCTACACCGGCGGGCTGACCAGCCTGCCGGCAGGCTTCAAGGCCGGTGACACCGTTCGCCCGGACCCTTACGCCAGCGAGAAGCCGCTGCTGGTGATCGATGGCAAGAACGTCGCCCAGTACAAGGACAAACTCACCGCGGTCACCGTCGCATTGGCCACCCGCTACCCGAGCTTTCGCGTCGAAGTCTATCCGACTCACCGCAGCGTGGCGCTGCCCCAGAGAGTGCTGGATAACACCTTGAAGAACGCCACCGGCGCCAAGTCGCTGGAAGGTGGCAACGCGATCGAGAACGTGCTGCCGGGCGTGCCGTTCCCGATCCCGCAATCCGGTGCCGAGGCCATGTGGAACCACCTGCTGCGCTACCAGGGTGTTGCCTATTCGACCAAATATGATTCCTGGAACGTCGATGCCTCGGGCGGGCAGAACCTGGCCACCAGCGGCGAAATCGTCAACTCCTTCCCGATCTTCGAAGACCTGACCAAGGTCATCGACGCCAAGGATACTTATTTCCAGACCCGCCTGTTCTACACCGGCCCCGCGCGCCGTGCGGGGGAGGCGATCATGCTCAAGGACGCGGCCAACCCGCTGGTGCAGGCGCGGCGTGCCTGGCAGTACTTGCCCGGTCAGCGCCGCGTGAAGCTGGCACCGACCCTGGCCTACGACACGCCGAACCCGGGCACCGCCGGTTCAGGCACCTATGACGACGTGTATGTCTTCAACGGTGCGCTGGATCGCTATGACTGGAAACTGGTCGGCAAGCAGGAAATGATCGTGCCGTACAACACCTACACGCTGAGCTACATCAAGGATCCGAAATCCCTGACCACACCGAACCACCTGGCGCCGCAATTCGTGCGCTGGGAAAAGCATCGGGTGTGGGTGGTGGAAGGCACGCTCAAGTCGGGTGCCCGTCACATCTACGCCAAGCGCCGTTTCTACCTGGATGAAGACAGCTGGGTCGCTCTGGCATCCGACCAGTACGATGCCCGTGGCCAACTGTACCGTGGCTCCTTCAGCTTCCTCTCGCAAAGCTACGACGTGACGACCCCCAACACCACGCCGCACGTGATCTATGACCTGGTGGGCGGGACGTACAACATCAACGGTTTGTCGGGCGCCTACGGCGGCATCAAATACATCGCACCGCTCTCCAAGACGCAGTGGTCTCCGGACGCGTTGGCCGGTACCGGTGTTCGTTAAACGCTTCACACCAAGAGACCGGGCTGCACCCCGCGCAGCCCGGCCCGGTTCTGGCCAGAGGACGCACTATGTGTTCATTGAAGAAGCACACGTTGCAGGCGTTGGCACTGCTGTTGGTGTTGTGGCAGGCAGTCGCCCAGGCGTCCGGCTACATTGACGTGCTGGATTTACCCGCCAGGCCCAGCGCCCTGGCCGTGCGCAGTCCCTTGCTCGATATCGCGAGCGCCGGGCAGCGGCTGGTTGCCGTCGGGCAGCGTGGCCATATTCTTTATTCCGATGATGACGGCAAGCAATGGCAGCAGGCGAGCGTACCGGTCAGCAGCGACCTCAATGCCGTGTATTTCCCGACCCCCGAACAAGGCTGGGCCGTCGGCAACGATGGCGTGGTGCTGCACAGCAGTGACGCCGGCGCGACATGGAAAAAGCAACTGGACGGTCGTGAGATCGGCGCATTGTCGGTCAAGCAATATTCGGCGCTGGCGGCGGCCGAACCGGACAACGAGCAATGGCCGCTGCGGGTCGCCGATGGCCAACGGCTGGTCGAAGAGGGCGCCGACAAGCCATTGCTCGATGTCTGGTTCGCCGACGACAAGCTCGGCTACGTGGTCGGCGTATTCAACCTGATCCTGCGCACCGAGGATGGTGGGCAGAGCTGGACGCCGTTCCAGGACCGTACCGACAACCCGCAGAACTTCCATTTGAACGCCATCACCTCCACCGGCGATGCGCTGTACATCGTCGGCGAGCAAGGCCTGGTGCTGAAATGGGACGAGTCGCCCCAGCGTTTTGCCACCTTGGCGACACCCTATCAGGGCAGCTACTTCGGCGTTGTCGGCAAGCCTGGCGAAGTCGTGGTCTTTGGCCTGCGCGGCAATGTATTGCGTAGCACCGACGGTGGCTTGAGCTGGACCCCCTTCGATAGCGGCCTGCAGGTCAGTGTCACCGCCGCCACCGTGGACGCCCAGGGGCACTATCGGATGTTCAGTCAGGCCGGGCACATGCTGGTGGCCCGGGACGACAGCCCCCGAATGCAACGTGTGGCGCAGCAGAACCCGTCGCCGGTGGCCGGTGCCGCCCTGGCCGCCGATGGTTCCCTGGTGGTGGTGGGTACCCGCGGCGCACATGCGCTCCTCAAAGAATAAGAACCAGAACCACAGAGCGAGTACTCAGACATGGCCCATACCAAGCAAGACACCATGCCGGTGATCCGCGATCTGCGTGATTTCGATCGGCGCTCCGGCAATCGGCTGGAGCGGCTGGTGTTCAACTACCGCCCGCTGTTCATTGCGCTCATGACCCTGGTCACCCTGGTGCTGGGTTACATGGCCGTGACCCGTCTGGAGTTGCGCCCCAGTTTCGAGAAAATGATCCCGCAGAGTCAGCCCTACATTCAGAACTTCCTGGAAAACCGTCAGTCGCTGCGCGGTCTGGGTAACTCGGTACGGGTGGTGGTGGAAAATACCCAGGGCGACATTTTCGACCCCGAGTACTTGAATGTGCTCAAGCAGGTCAACGACGAACTGTTCCTCGCCGAAGGCGTCGACCGCGCCTGGATGAAGTCGCTGTGGACGCCGGCCGTGCGCTGGACCGAAGTCACCGAAGAAGGTTTCCAGGGTGGCCCGGTGATGCCCGACAGTTATCAAGGCTCGCCATCGGACATCGAACAGCTGCGGCAGAACATCACCCGCGCCGGTATCGTCGGCAGCCTGGTCGCCAGCGATTTCAAATCGAGCATGCTGATCGTGCCGTTGCTGGACAAAGCCACGGCCACCGGTCAGCGCCTCGACTACCATCAATTTTCGCAGATGCTCGAAGCGCAATTGCGCGACAAGATCGAATTCGCCGGCGACAGTGCGGCACGACTGACCGGGGAAGAGGGCAAGGGCCAGTACAAGGTCCGGGTGATCGGTTTCGCCAAGCTGATGGGCGACCTGATCGATGGGCTGATCCAGGTGATGATGTTCTTCGGTTTGGCGGTGGTCACCTCGCTGATCATCATCTACCTCTACACCCGCTGCGTGCGCAGTACCTTGCTGGTGGTCGGCTGTTCGCTGATCGCCGTGGTCTGGCAACTGGGCATCGTCGCCTGGCTGGGTTATGCCATCGACCCGTACTCGGTGCTGGTGCCGTTCCTGATCTTTGCCATCGGCGTGTCCCATGCCGCGCAGAAGATGAACGGCATCATGCAGGACATCGCCCGCGGCACCCACAAGCTGATTGCCGCCCGCTACACCTTCCGCCGCCTGTTCATTGCCGGCGTCACCGCGCTGTTGGCCGATGCCGTCGGCTTCGCCGTGCTGATGCTGATCGATATCCCGGTGATCCAGGATTTGGCCATCACCGCCAGCATCGGTGTGGCGGTACTGATCTTCACCTCGCTGTTGCTGATGCCGGTGGCGTTGTCCTACATCGGAGTCGGGCGCAAGGCCGCCGAGCGAGCGCTGAAAATCGACACCCGGGCGGACGGGCACAAAGGCTTCGGCAAACTGTGGGACACGCTCGACCGCTTCACGACCCGCAAATGGGCGACCGGTGCGGTCCTGGTGGCGGCACTGATGGGCATTGGCGGCTTCATGGTCAGTCTGCAACTGAAAATCGGCGACCTCGACAGCGGCGCCCCGGAGTTGCGGGCCGACTCGCGCTACAACCGCGACAACGCCTACATCACCAGCCACTACGCGCTGTCCAGCGACCTGTTCGCGGTGATGATCAAGACCCCGGCGGAAGGTTGCCTGAATTACCGGACGCTGATCCTCGCCGACCGCCTGGCCTGGGAGCTGCAGCAGTATCCCGGCGTGCAGGCCACCGCTTCGCTGGTCAACGCGGTACGGCAGATTACCGCTGGCACCTATGAGGGCAACCCCAAGCTCAACAGCATCCAGCGCAACCAGGACGTGCTGAACTACGCCGCGCAGCAAGCCTCGGTCAATTCCCCGGAATTGTTCAACACCGATTGTTCGCTGATGCCGGTGATCGCCTTCCTCAAGGACCACAAGGCCGAAACCCTGGACGCGGTGGTGGCCATCGCCGACCAGTTCGCGCGGGACAACAGCAGCGAAGACCGCCAGTTTCTGCTGGCCGCCGGGTCGGCCGGCATCGAAGCGGCGACCAACATCGTAGTGCGCGAGGCCAACCGCACCATGCTGCTGTATGTCTATGGCGCGGTGACGCTGTTCTGCCTGATCACCTTCCGCAGCTGGCGCGCGACATTGGTGGCGCTGCTGCCGCTGGTGCTGACCTCGATCCTCTGCGAGGCGTTGATGGTGGTCATGGGCATTGGCGTGAAGGTGGCAACGCTGCCGGTGATCGCCCTGGGTGTCGGCATCGGGGTCGACTACGCGTTGTACCTGCTCAGCGTGCAGTTGCAGTACCAGCGCCAGGGCCTGCCGTTATCCCAGGCCTATCGCAACGCCGTGTCGTTCACCGGCCGGGTGGTGGGCCTGGTGGGCATCACCCTGGCCGCCGGCGTGGTGTGCTGGGCCTGGTCACCGATCAAGTTCCAGGCGGACATGGGCATTTTGCTGACCTTCATGTTTTTGTGGAACATGTTGGGTGCTTTGATCCTGATCCCTGCGTTGTCGCATTTTCTGTTGCGCACTCATCATGTTCTGGGCAAAAGAACAGAGGAGGTGGCACTGGAAGTGGTGGGTGCCGAGGGATCGCAGGGCATGACTCAATCTCCGGGCGCCAGTCAAACAGCACGAAACCGCAATATCCGCGCCCCATCAAAAGGGTCGGTCAGGTAATGCGCGTGCACACCAAACGTCTCCTGCAAACGTTGCGGGGTCAGTACCTCAAGCGGTTTGCCGAGGGCGACCAGTCGCCCCCGTTCCAGTACCGCCAGACGATCGCAACTCAGGGCCTGATTCAGGTCGTGCAGGGCGATCAATGTCGTCACCGGGAGCGCCTGCACCACGTTCAGGATCGCGAGCTGGTGCTGGATGTCCAGGTGATTGGTCGGTTCGTCCAGCAACAGTATCTGCGGGCGTTGGGCCAGGGCGCGAGCGATGTGGACACGCTGGCGTTCGCCGCCGGACAGGCTGTGCCAGGTCTGGTTTTTCAGGTGCGCCGCATCGACGTCGCACAGTGCCTGCCGGACGATGGCGGCATCCTCGTTCGACCACGGGCTCAAGGCCGACAGCCACGGCGTTCGGCCCAGGGCCACGGCATCGAACACGTTGATGGCATCCAGCGTGTCGGCCTGTTGCTCGACCACCGCCAGGGTTTGCGCGACGGTTCGCCGCGCCAGCGTCTTGAGGCGCTGGCCGTTGAGGTGGATGTCTCCCCGGCTGGGCGCGCGCACGCCAGCCAGCAATTTGAGCAGGGTGGATTTGCCCGAGCCGTTGGGCCCGACGAGGCCCAGGGTTTCGCCGCGGCGGATGTCCAGGTGGATATCGTGCAGCAACTCGGCGTCGCGGACATGGAACCCGAGGCCGGAACAACTCAGCACGCAATCGCCGAGAACAGGCGTGACGGCATTCATCGGGCATTCCTCCGGCCGATCAGGATCAACGCGAACACCGGAGCGCCGACCAGTGCCGTGATGACCCCGACCGGGATCACCTGGCCTTTGATCAGTGTTCGCGACAGCACATCGGCGGCGATCAGAAACAGCGCACCCCCCAGCGCACTGGCCGGCAGCAGGCGCGCATGGCGGGTGCCCAGCAGCAGGCGCACGGCATGGGGGATGACCAGCCCGACGAAACCGATGGAGCCGACAATCGAGACCATCACGGCCGTCACCAGGGCGGCGCAGCTGATCAGCAGCAATTGCACGCGGCGTACCGGGATGCCGAGCGAGGCGGCGGAGTCGGCGCCGAAAGTGAAGGCGTCCAGCGCCCGCCGATGCCACAGGCAAACACCCAGACCGGCCACCGCCACCGGGACGGCCAGCCACACCGACGGCCAGCGCACCCCGCTGAGATTGCCCAGCAACCAGAACATGATGCCCCGGGCCTGTTCGGAACTGGCCGACTTGGTGATCAGAAACGCCGTGAGCGCATTAAATAGCTGCGAACCGGCAATCCCCGCGAGGATGATCTGCCCGGTGCCGCCGGGTGAGCCGCTGGCACGGGCCAGCAATACCACCAGGGCGAAGGCGGCCACAGCCCCGGCAAACGCCCCGACCGACAGCGAAATCAGGCCCGCCCCCAGCCCCAGCAACGCCACCAGCACCGCGCCCGTCGAGGCGCCGGCGGAGATGCCGAGCAGGTAGGGATCGGCCAGCGGGTTGCGCAACAGCGATTGCAGGATCACCCCGCACGTGGCCAGACCGGCACCGCAGGCTGCGGCCACCAGGGCGCGGGTCAGGCGATAATTCCAGACGACGCCTTCGTCGATCGGGTCGAGGACATGGCCGGCAGCCCACAGTTTGTTGGCCAGCACCTGGAACACCACACCCGGATCGATGGGTGTTTCACCGATGGCCACACCGGCAATGACGGCCAGCAGCAGGGTCATGGCGGCGAGCAATGTGCCTATCAGCGTCCTGGTCATTTCGGCAGGTCATAGCCGTCGATGGCTGAAGCCAGGGTGGCCAGACCGTCGAACATTCTGACGCTGGCCTGCATGGCCATGGCGTCGAGGATGATGATGCGGTTGTTTTTCACCGCGTCCATGTTGCGGGTCACCGGATCGCTGCGCAGGAACGCCAGTTTCTTGAGGTGGTCGTCAGCGGGGAAGCGCCGGCGATCCATGCGTGCAATGACCAGGAAGGTCGGGTTGGCCTTGGCAATGGTTTCCCAGCCGACGGTCGGCCATTCTTCATCCGATTGCACCACGTTACGCACGCCCAGGGTGTTGAGCATGAAGTCGGGAATGCCCTTGTGCCCAGCGACATAAGGGTCGATATCCAGGCTGGCACTGGAGAACCAGAACAGCGCGCTGGTGTGCTTCAGGTTCTTGTCCTGCACCGTGGCGACAGACCTCGCCAGGCTGGCCTTGAGTTCGTCGTTCAACTGCCGGCCACGTTCCTGCACATCGAAAATCTCAGCCAGTTGGCTGATGCTTTTGTAAATGCTGTCGATGCGAAACGCTTCCAGCCGTGTGCCATCGGCACCGACCAGGTTGTCTTTGGCTTCGCAGTCGGAGGGCATCAGGTAGGTCGGGATCTGCAGCTCGTGAAACTGCTCGCGGGTACCGACCACGCCTTGCGGGCCGACCATCCACTCCAGTTCCACCGCTACCAGCTGCGGGCGTTTGCCGATCACCGCCTCGAAACTCGGCTCGTTATCGGCAAGGCGCGGGATCGGGTCGTTCGCTGTCTTGTACTTGGCCAGCACCTCGTTGAACCACAGCGACGTGCCGATCAGCGTGTGGCCAAGCCCCATGGCGAAGAGCATTTCGGTGCCGGCCTGGCCGATGGTCACGGCGCGGCTCGGTGCCTGCTCGAAGGTCAGGGTGCTGCCGCAGTTCTCGACCGAAAGGGGATAGTGGGTCGGGGTCGCCTGGGCGAGGGTGGACAGACCCAGCGCAGTGACGAGGGTGGCAAGGCGTGACAGCAGCATGACGCAATCTCCAGTGGACCGTACTCGGGGCAGGGGGCACGGACTGGAAACACATCATCGAACGTTGCCAATAAAGCACTGACGTGGCGCTCACTGAACGTGACGCACGGCGCGAGGATGTCCTTCCCGGACACCCCGCCGGTTAGTGATTTGCTTGGCCGGCAGGTCTCCTGACTGATGCGTCGGCACCTGGCTCCAGCCTTCCCGGGAGTGATCCCAGTGGCAATTTCAGGAGCAGGCTCAGCACCTACAGTTGCGGGGGCAGTTCCGATTGATGCCGTGTCGGGCATCTCGGATTCCCTATTAATCCCATGTGGAAACCGGCGGCCGGCATGGTAGTCGATCATGCCGTTCAATGGTCCAGTATTTTTTCCCCGCCTTACTCAGATCACCCGACAAACCTCTTCCAGCGGACGCGGATCGATCCAGTCGCGGACATCGAAGCGTTGCGCGATGAAGTCCCAGCGCTGAAGGAAGTCCGTGAGGTGTTGCAGGGCGTTGATCGAGGTTTCGTCGAGGGCGGTACGCAAGCGGCGATGGGCATCTTCGCCGTAGGCGGCGGCGACCCAGTACTCGCTGGTGTTCAGTTCGCGAGCGAGAAAGCGCCGGGTTTCATCGGGGTGGGCCCAGGCCCAGCGTTCGGCATGCAGCACGCTGTCGACGATGCACAGGGCCGCGTCGAAATGCTCATCCAGCAGGTGCTGGTCCACCGTCAGGGTGCGCGGCGTGCCGATGTTGGCGCGGATCAGCGGGTCGGGGTGGGAGCCGGTGTCGACCACCACGTGCAGGCCGAACTCATCCGCCAGCTGCAGGCCATGGGCGCCCTTGAGGAAGATCGCATCGACATCGCCATGCAACAGGCCGATCAGTTCCTGGTTGCGCCGACGCACGCGGTTGCCGTGCAGCCGGACCTGGGCGCCGAACACATGGCGTACCGGGGTGTCGCTGTGGGTGCCGCCATAGGGGTAGTCGACCAGATCGACATCGGCGACGTTCAAGCCCTCCAGGCTCAAGGCGTTTTCCAGGCCGCGCAAGGCGCTGGCGCGGTTGAAATCGATTTTCACGTTGGCCCATTTGGGCAGGCCGAAACGCCGGTCTTTCAAGTCGCGGATGGTTTTCACCGGACTGTCCGGGTTGCTCACGATCAGCTGGACTTCGTCGCTCCAGGACAGGCCGAGTACCCGGGTCTGCACACCTGTCGAGCGCGCCCAGATGGCAGGCGTATTGCCGCCATGCCGGACCGAATTGGGCAAGTGGTGATCAAAGTGCGCTTCGCGAATCTCCCGATCGTTGGATTCGCGCAACGCCTGGATGTTGGTCCCGAAAGGACGAAACGCCTCGGCCAGTCGGCCGGATTCAACGGCAATCCCCAGCCCGGTGGGAACCGGGCTGTGGGTATACCAGAGGGTATCAAGAAAATGGGTGCTCATGAGGCCTGCTTGTGGGAAAGGTCTTGTCGAGCCAGGGGCATCAGCCGGCCAGTGCGGTGGCTGAGCGCAAGGATTCCAGGGGGCGCGGGTCGATCCAGTCGCGGACCGAAAAGCTCTGCGGGATGAAATTCCAGCGCTGCAGGAAATCGGTGAAGTCCTGCAAGCCGAGAATCGAGTTCTCATGCAAGTTGGTGCGCAGACGCTGGTGGGCGTCTTCACCATAGGCCGCGGTGACCCAGAACTCGCTGCTGTTGGTCTCCCTGGCCAGGTATCGGCGGGTGTCCTCCGGGTTGTTCCAGGCCCAGGTCTCGGCACGCAGCACCGAGTCGAGAATGCCCACGGCGGCATCGTAATGGTGGTCGAGCAAGTGCTGGTCGACACTCAGGGTCCGCGGCGTGCCGTTATTGGCGCGGATCAGCGGCTCCGGGTGCGAGCCGGTGTCGATCACGGTGTGCAGGCCGAACTGATGGGCGACGTGCGCAGCGGAGGCGCCCTTGAGAAAGATCGCGTCCACTTCGCCACGCAGCAAGCCGACCAGTTCCGCGCTCTGCCCGCCGTTGCGCCGACCGCCGAAGGTGCTGATGCCGGCCACGGTTTGCGCGGCTTCATCGCTGTGGGTGCCGCCCCGCAGGTAATCCACCAGCTCGACATCACTGACTTGCAGGCCCTTTAGTTTCAGCGCGTTTTCCAGGCCGCGGATCGCCTGGGCGCGGGAGAAATCGATCTGCGCGCTGGCCCACAGCGGCAGGCCGAATTTGCGCCCCTTGAGGTCCTTGGCGGTCTTGATCCCGCTGCCAGGCAGGGTCAGGATCAATTGCACCTCATCCTGCCAGGACAGGCCGATCACCCGAGTCTCACGGCCGCTGGCACGGGCCCAGATCGCCGGAATGTTGCCGCCGTGGCGTACCGAATTCTGCAGGGTATGGTCGAAGTGCGACTCGCGCACGGCCTGGTTTTCCGATTCACGCAGGGACTTGATCGCGGTGCCCTGGGCATTCAGGGTCTGCTCCAGCCAGCCTTTCTGCACGGCAATGCCAAGACCGGTGGGCACCGGGCAACGGGTGTACCAGAGCGTATCCAAAGCTTGACTCATGTGTTCGTTCCTTTGCGTTGACGAAGGGCCGAAACGCGGTTGCGTCCGGCGGTTAACAGCAGCGTTACAGCAGCGGTTACAGTGATAATTGCAACCCCTGTGCCAGTCTCTTGTGCCGGGTTGAAAGCCCCGTGAACCGGGGCCTGCAACCGGGCGTTCAGTGCCGAGGCCTGGCGCCGGGGCGGGTGGGTGCGTTGCCAGCAACACAGCAACAGCAGTGGTTGTTGGGGGGCCAGCAAGGGGTGTCGCGAGCACCCGCACCGGCTCAATTGGCCACGGCCGGCCGGCCCTGGCTTTGCAGGGCAAACAACCTGGAATAGAAACCACCTTCCAGTGCCGCCAGATCGCTGTGGCGACCGCGCTCCAGCACCTCGCCATTGCGCATCACCAGGATCAGGTCGGCGTTCATCACAGTGCTCAAGCGGTGGGCGATGATCACCGAGCTGCGGCCGCTGATCAGTTGTTCCAGGCCCTTTTGCACCAAGTGCTCGGACTCGGAATCGAGGGCGCTGGTGGCTTCGTCGAGGATGATCAGTTGCGGGTCCTTGAGGATCGCCCGGGCAATGGCGACCCGTTGCTTCTCGCCACCGGAGAGCTTGATGCCGCGCTCGCCGACCAGGGTCTCGTACTGGTTTTCCATGCGCTGGATAAACTCGTCGGCATGGGCGGCGCGCGCCGCTTCGCGGACCTTCTCGATGCTGGCACCGGGGCGGGCGAAGGCGATGTTTTCGCCGATGCTGTCGTTGAACAGCGCCACGTCCTGCAGCACCACGCCCATCAGTGCGCGCACGCTGCGTTGCTGGTAGTCGCGCAGGTCGATGCCATTGATCAGGATCCGGCCTTCGCTGACATCGTAGAAACGCATCAGCAGTTTGACGATGGTGGTCTTGCCGCTGCCACTGGTGCCGACCAGGGCCAGCGTGCGGCCGGCCTCCAGGTGGAAAGACACTTGCTTGAGGGCGTACTCCTCTTTGCCCGGGTAACGGAAGCCGACGTTGTCGAAGGTGATGCTGTCCAGCCGGGTCAGGGCAATCGCATCCGGGCGGTCGGCATGCTCGGCGGCAATGTCCAGCAGCTCGATCAGGCGTTCGGCGTTGCTCTCGATTTCGCCCGCCTGGTTAATCTGCCGGGCGATGGGCGCGATGTTGTTGATCAGGTTTTGGGTCAGGGTCAGGATCAGCAGGATATCGCCGGTGGTGAAACGTCCTTGCAAGGCGCCATGCACCGTCAGCGCCACGGCGATGAATACGCCAAAGGTGTTGATCAGGTTCAACACCTGTTCCGAACGCCATTCGGTGGTGTGCAGCTTGCCCCGGGTGATCAGCCATTCGGCCTGGGTGTCGTCATAGCGCTGCTTGACCGCCGGCTCGCCACCGAAACTGCGCACGGTGGAAATGTTCCCGACCATCTCCGCCAGCAGCCCGGTCATGCGTCCGGCAAGGGCCTGCCAACCGCGTCGGTAGGGGCGCGTCCAGCCCACGGTGCGGTAGGAAATCCAGAAGTTGAGCAGCAACACGCCGGTCATGATCGCGCCCACCAGCGGTGCCTTGACCAGCAGCACAGTGATGATAAACAGCATTTGCAGGGTGTTCGCCAGGGTGCCCTCGGTCAGCGACGACAGCCACATGGTGATGCTGGTGATGTTGCCGAAGCGGTCCATGATTTCGCCGACCCGGGTCTTCTCGAAATAGTCGATGGACTTTTGCGTCATGTTGTCGAAGACGCGCTGGCGAAAGGTGCTGACGGTATCCAGCCAGAGATCGTCGGCCTGCTTGTTTTGCAGGGCACCGAACACCACGACCCCCAGGCGCAGGGCAAAGAAGATGCTCAGCAGCACCGTCACGCTCCAGGTCGCTTCCTCCTTGCTGATAGTGCCGGCGAGCAGTTGCGCGATGGCGTCGACGATGAACTTGTAGAGATAAGGCGTGGCCGTGCCGATGAACCCGAGGATGGTGCCGACGGCGATGACGCCGATCACCCGTCCACGGTATTCGGGGATGAACTGAATGGTGCGCCAGAGGTTTTTCATAGGGTTTCTTGTCGATCAAGGGCGGATTGGGGGCGTGGCGATGTCAGTCGTGCCAGCGCGTGTGCTGTGCTGCTGATCAAGTGGCCTCGAAGGCAAAGCGTCCTTCGGCGACAACGTTCTGCAGCGGGTGGCGCGGGGTGGGTAGTTCCCGCGCCTGCAGTTCAATGGACAGGGTTTCCCGGGCGGCCTGTTTGCCAATGGCGATGGCGATCTCCACCTGGTAACCCTCCGGCACGCCGAGCACTTCACGGGCCTTGTCGCGGTCGAAACCGCCGATGGCATGGCTGCGCCAACCGGCATGTTCGGCCTGCAGGGCCAGGCTTGCCCAGGCCGCACCGGCATCCAGCGAGTGACTGCGCAGGTGGGTGGCTTCGGTCGCCCCGGGACGCCAGTGGCTGGTCTTCGACAACAGCACGATCAGCGCCGAAGCCTTGGCCGCCCAGCGCCGATTGTTGTCGTTGAGCAGTTCGAGCAGCGAATCCCAGTGCGCGGAATCGTTGCGCGCGTAGATAAAGCGCCAGGGTTGCGAATTGTTCGCCGAAGGTGCCCAGCGCGCAGCCTCGAACAGACTGTCGAGGGTGCCCTGGTCGATGGGCTCGCCGGTAAAGGCACGGGGCGACCAGCGATTGATGAACAGCGGATGAATAGCGTGGGTGGACTGGCGGGTCTGGGACATGGAAGGGCCTCGAAAGTAGAGTTGATCAGCGTTTGGCGGTCAGGGAATTGGCGGTCTTGTCCCACCAGGTCGCGATCACCCACTCGTTGGCGCCGTAGTACAGCGGCAGGGTTTGCGGCTGTTGCAGGCGCTGGTTGTAGATGAAGTAGTGCTTGTCCAGGTAGCGCCAGGGGATCACGTAGTGGCTGTGCATCAGCACCCGGTCCAGGGCATGGGCGGCGGTCTGTTGCGCGGGCTGGCTGTCGGCTTCGAGCAGGTTCTTGATCAGGGCGTCGACCGCCGCGGACTTCACCCCGGTGATGTTTTCCGAACCGGGGCGGTCGGCATCCCGGCTGTTGAAGTTGCGCCACAGTTCGTCACCGGGCATGCGCGCCTCACGCAAGGCGAGGGTGGTGTAGTCGTATTCGAAGTGGGTCATCTGTTTGCGGCTGGTGGCGGCGTCGGTCAACCGCTTCTTCACCACCACGCCGATCTTGCTCAGGTTAAGGTAGATCGGATCGGTGAACGGGCTTTGCGCGCGGGTGCCGGCCACTTCGAGAATGAATGGCTCGCCCTTGGCGTTACGCAACACGCCGTCGCGGTTGTGCCAGCCGGCAGCGGCGAACAGGTCGAGAGCCTTGGTCAGGTTCTGCCGGACACTGGCCGGCGCCTTGGTCGACGGCTGCACCAGCATCGGGCCGAACACCGCCGGCGGTATCTGCCCACGGTAAGGCTCCAGCAGCTTCAGCTCGTCGGCACTGGGCAAACCCGTCGCGGCCAACGGGCTGTTGGCGAAAAAGCTGTCGACCCGCTTGAACTCGTTGTCGAAAATCTTCTGGTTGATCCACTCGAAGTCCAGGGCGTAGTTCAAGGCTTCGCGCACCCGTGGGTCCTGGAAGCGCTCCTTGCGCAGGTTGACCACCCAGCCGTTCATGGCCGGCGGGTTGCGATGGGGGAACTCGCGCTTGATCAATTCGCCTTTATCGAAGCGCTTGCCGATGTACTGACAGCACCAGTAGCGCATCTGGGTTTCGCTGATGAAGTCATAGTCGCCGGCACGCAGTGCCGCGACCTGGGTGTCGCGGTCCTTGTAGAGCTTGTAGTCGATGCTGTCGAAGTTGAACGAACCCCGGCGCACCGGCAGGTCGCTGGCCCAATAGTCCGGATTGCGCCGATAGACGATGCCGCGTCCGCTGATGGCCTTGTCGATCCGGTACGGACCGCTGGCGATTGGCTGTTCGAAGCGCAGTTCGTCGAACGCCACGGTCTGGCCATCGGCCTGCAATCCCCATTTGGGCGAGAACACCGGCAGGCTGCCAGCGATGAACGACAGGTCACGGCCCTTGCGCTTGAACTCGAAGCGCACCCGTTGCGGGTCCAGGACCAGCACCCGCTCGATTTCGCCGAAGTAGGCCTTGAAGCGCGGGCTGGCCTTGCCACCAGTGAGCGTCTGAAACGAATACAGCACGTCGGCGGCAGTGACGGGATCGCCATTGGAGAAACGTGCCCTGGGATCGAGGTGAAACTCCACCGCGCCGAAGTCCGCGGCCACCTGGATATCGTCGGCGAGCAAGCCGTATTGGGTATTCAGTTCGTCGAGGCCATTGATGGTCAGGGTCTCGAACACCAGTTCCAGCAATCCCGGTGGCGGTGTGCCGCGCAGGCTGTAGGGGTTGTACTTGTCGAAGCTGCTGTTGGTGGCGACCAGCGACATGGACAGGCTGCCGCCCTTGGGCGCCTGGGGATTCACATAATCGAAATACTGGAAATCGGCCGGGTATTTCGGTGTGCCGAATTGCGCAACCGCATGGGCCGCCCATGCCGGTGACGCGACACTCAGCAATACGCCGGCCAGCGTCATGCCTTGGGCCAGGCGATTGAGGGGCTGCAACAACGGGTGTCTAAAAGATTTCATAAGCACTACTTCCATGAACCGGATTACAGCGAGGCCTGAACCAGACGTTGGGTATAGGGGTGTTGGGGATGGGCGATCAGGCTGGCGGTGTCCCCGGACTCGACGATCACCCCGTCCTTCATCACATACAGGCGGTGCGCCAGGGCGTTGACCACCGCCAGGTCATGGCTGATCAGCACATAACTCAGGGCGTGTTTTTTCTGCAGGCTGACCAGCAATTGCAGCACCTGGTTCTGGATCGAGACGTCGAGGGCCGAAGTCGGCTCGTCCAGCACCACCACCCGCGGTTTGAGCACCAGCGCCCGGGCAATGGCGATGCGCTGGCGCTGGCCGCCGGAAAACTCGTGGGGGTAACGGGTCAGGGCGCTGGTGGGCAGGCCGACTTCGCCCAACACCTCGACGATGCGCTGCAAACGTTGCGCGGCATTCAGTTCGGGGAAGTGCAGGGCCAGCCCTTCGCCGACGATCTGGGCCACCGTCTGCCGTGGCGAAAGCGAGCCGTACGGATCCTGGAACACCACCTGCAACCGGGCGCGCAAGGCACGCTTTTGTTGGCGGGTACGCTGGCTGATGGGGCTGCCGTCGAATTCCAGCTCGCCACCCTGCACCGGGATCAGGCTGAGGATGGCCTGGGCCAGGGTCGACTTCCCCGAACCGGACTCACCGACCACGCCTATGGTTTCACCGGCCTTCAGCGAGACTTCGGCACCTTCCAGGGCGATGTAACGCTCGTGACCAAACCAGCCACGCCAACCCGGGCGTTTCTTCGGATACTCCACGCGCAGCCCCGACGTCTGCAGCAAGGTCGCGGCGTCGCCGGCGATCGGTTCGATCTGCCGTTGCGGACGGCTGTTGAGCAGCTTGATGGTGTAGGGATGCCGGGGGTTGGCGAACAGCTCGGCCGTCTCGTTGCTCTCCACCAGCTTGCCGTGCTCCATCACGGCCACGCGCTGGGCGAAGCGCCGCACCAGGTTGAGGTCGTGGGTGATCAGCAAAATCGCCATGCCCTGGCCATCGCCACGGGCAAGTTCTTCGTCCTGCAGATCCAGCAGCAACTGCACGATGCGCGCACGCACGGTCATGTCCAGTGCGGTGGTCGGTTCGTCGGCGATCAGCAGCTTCGGCCGGCAGGCCAGCGCCATGGCGATCACCGCCCGCTGCAACTGGCCACCGGACAACTGATGCGGATAGCTGTCGACCCGTCGTTCCGGCTCGCGAATGCCGGTGCGGGCGAGCAGGGCGATGGTCCTTGCCCGGGCCTCGCGCGGGGTCAGGCCTTCGTGCAGTTGCAGGGTCTCGATGATCTGTTCGCCAATGCTGAACAGCGGGTTCAGCGCCGACATCGGCTCCTGGAAAATCATCGCCACGTCGCGCCCGCGAATCTGCCGGATCTGCGCCTCGGTCTTTTCCAGCAGCTCCTGGCCTTCCAGGCGAATGCTGCCTTGAATCCGCGCCTGGGCCAGCAGGCGCAGGATCGACAGCGCGGTCACGGTTTTCCCCGAGCCGGATTCGCCGACCAGCGCCAGGCGTTCGCCGGGCTGGATCTGCAGGTTGAGGTCATCCACCACCCGGCGGTTGCCGAGGCTGATCGTCAGATGTTCCAAGCTCAGCAAGGGCGTGCTCATCAGAGGTTCTCCGCCAGCGGTTTGTCGGCGATGCGGGTATCCAGGGCGTTGCGCAGGGCTTCACCCATAAAGGTCAGGAGCAACAGGGTGATCATCAGCACGCCGAAGGCCGACACGGCGATCCACCATGCATCGAGGTTTTCCTTGCCCTGCAACAGCAACTGGCCAAGGCTTGGCGCCGGTGCCTCGACGCCCAGGCCGAGAAAGTCCAGGCTGGCCAGGGCCATGATCGCCGCGCTCATGCGAAACGGGAGGAAGGTGATCACCGGCGTCAGGCTGTTGGGCAGGATGTGCCGCCAGATGATCTGGGCATGGGACAGGCCCATGGCCCGCGCCGCCTTGACGTATTCCAGCTGGCGATTGCGCAGGAACTCGGCACGCACGAAGTCCGACAGGTAGATCCAGCCGAACAGCGACAGCAGCACGCAGAGCAGGATCAGGCTCGGCTCGAAGATCGAGGCGAAGATGATCAGCAGGTACAGCTCCGGCAACGACCCCCAGACCTCGATCAGGCGCTGGGTGAACAGGTCGATCTTGCCGGCGAAATAACCCTGTATTGCGCCGATCAACACGCCGAGCACAGTGCCGATAAAGGTCAGCGCCAGGCCGAAGGTCACCGAGACCCGGAAGCCATAGAGCAGCCGGGCAATGATGTCGTACCCGGCGATATCGGTGCCCAGCAGGTTCTCCGCGGTCGGCGGCCCGGGGTAATGCACGGCGTTGGAAAAGTAGTTGAGGGTGTCGTAGTAGTAAGGGTTGAGCGGGTACAGCGCGAAATTCCCCGGTTGTGCCAGTTGCTCGCGGATAAACGGGTCGTTGTAGTCGGCGTGAATCGGTAATTGACCGCCGAACACCCCTTCCGGGTAGTCCTCGAACAACGGGAAATACCAGTGCTGCTGGAAGTAGATCAGCAGCGGCTTGTCGTTGCTGATCAGCTCGCCCGCCAGGCTCAACAGGTACAACGAGGTGAAAATGATCAGGCTCCAGTAACCCAGGCGGTGCTGCTTGAAGCGCAGCCACACGCGCCGGCCCGGTGTGAGGACGGGGGCGGGGGGCAGGTCGGTTTCCAGTACCGGAGTCCGAAGGTGTGGCGGGCGTTGCCAGAGGCGGCGCCAGATCGAGGGCGGTGCAACAGTCTGCGAAGTCATCAGGCCACCTGGGCGTCGAATTTGATCCGTGGGTCCACCAGCACATAGGCGATGTCGCCCACCAGCTTGGTCAATAGGCCGATCAGCGTGAGCAGGTAGAGGCTGCCCAGGACCACCGGGTAATCACGACTGTTGATCGACTCGTAGGACAGCAGGCCCAGCCCGTCCAGGGAGAACAGGGTTTCGATCAACAGGCTGCCGGTGAAAAAGGCCGCGATAAAGGCGCCGGGGAAACCGGTCACCAGCGGCAGCAAGGCATTGCGAAAAACGTGCTTCCACAACACCCGGCGTTCCGAGAGGCCTTTGGCCCGGGCGGTGAGCACGTACTGCCGGCTGATTTCCTCGAGGAAGGTGTTTTTCGTCAGCAGGGTTTTCAGGGCGAAGGTGCTGATCACCGAGGCCGCGACCGGCAAGGTGATGTGCCACAGATAGTCGGTGAATTGGCCGAAGCTGCTCAGTTCGTCCCAGTTGTCCGAGGTCAGGCCGCGCAACGGGAACACGTCCCAGAACGAACCGCCACCGAACAACACGATCAGCAGCACGCCCAGCACGAACCCGGGGATCGAATAGCCGGCGAGAATCAGCAGGCTGCTGATCAGGTCGAAGCGGCTGCCGGCGCGCACCGCCTTGGCCACGCCCAGCGGCACCGAGATCAGGTAGGTCAGGACAAAGGTCCAGATCCCCAGGGACACCGAGACCCCGAGCTTGGACTTGATCAGCTCCCAGACGCTCTCGTTGCGAAAATAACTTTCACCCAGATCGAAATGCAAAAAATTCGTCAGCATCTGCACATAGCGCTCGCCAACCGGTTGATCGAATCCGTACTGCCGCGTCAGGTGCACCACCTGTTGCTCGTCGATGCCCTGGCGCCCGCTGTAGCTCCAGCCGCTGCTGGCTACGCCGCCCTCGGCACCGGAGCGGGCGCTCTGCTGGTCGAGGTTGCTCAGCACTTGCTCGACCGGACCGCCGGGGACGAATTGCGTGACCAGGAACGTCAGGGTCAGGACCCCGAACAGCGTGGGGATCATCGCCAGCAGGCGAGTCAACAGGTAATACAGCATGGCGTCGGTTCCAGCGTCGGTGAGAAAAACGACTTGCGCCGCAGCCGGCGGCAGAAGTCGGTACGGCTTCCATGGTTAGCTCAAGCGTTCCGGGTGTCGCGCGGATTGGCCGGGCGTTTCAGGCCGAGGTTTTCGCGGAAGGTCTTGCCTTCGTACTCGGTACGGAAGATCCCGCGTCGCTGCAGTTCCGGGACCACCAGCCGGGTGAAGTCCTCGAAGCCCTGGGGCAGGTAGGGCGGCACCACGTTGAAGCCGTCAGCGCCGCGTTCGACGAACCACTGCTCGATGATGTCGGCCACGGTCTTGACCGAACCAATGGCCTGCAGGTGACCGCGGGAAACGCGGAACCGCAGGACCAGCTCACGGATCGACAGGTTCTCCCGACGTGCCAGGTCCAGCTGTTGCTGGAAGCGGCCCTTGCCGTTGGCTTCCGCCTGGTAGGGCAGGTCGGGCAGCGGGCCGTCTACCGGGTAGCCGGACAGGTCGAAGCCGCCAAAGCTGATGTTGCTTACGTCCACCAGTTGCTGCAGTTCGTTGAAGCGGTCCAGGGCTTCTTGATCGGACTCGGCCACCACCACCGACAACCCGGGGGTGATTTTCAGTTGGTCTTCGTCGCGCCCGTATTTCGCCATGCGCCCTTTGAGGTTGGCGTAATAGGCTTTGGCCACGTCCAGCGACTGGGCCGAGGCGTAGGTCATTTCCGCTTCGCGGGCGGCGAATTCGAGCCCGGTTTCCGAGTTGCCGGCCTGGACGATGACCGGGTAGCCCTGTAGCGGGCGGGGGAAATCCAGCAAGCCTTCGGCGTCGAAGTACTTGCCTTTGTGCTTGACCGGATGCGCCGAACGGGTTTCGTAGAACACCCCGGCCGAGCGGTCGGGATTGTCGAAAGCGTCGTCATCCCAGGTGTCCCACAGGGCCTTGGTGACGGCGATGAATTCGGCGGCGCGCTCGTAGCGTTCTTCGTGGGAGCGCGGCTCGTGGATGCCGAAGTTCTTCGCGGTGTGCTCGGAAAACGACGAGACCACGTTCCAGCCCGCGCGACCGCCGCTCAGGTGGTCCAGGGAGGTGAATTTACGTGCCACGTGATAGGGCGAGTCGTAGTTGGTATTGACCGTCGCCACCAGGCCGATGTGCTCGGTCACGGCGGCAATGGCCGACAACAGGGTAAAGGGTTCGAACTGATAGTTTTGCCCGCCGCGTCCGGTCTGCGGCGTGATGTCGCCGGACCGCCCGATGAAGTCGGCGACGAAAAAGGTGTCGAATTTCGCGGCTTCGGCCAGCTTGGCGGCGTTGATCCACCAGGCCAGGTCCGGGCGGCCGTTGCCTTGGGAGCTGGGGTGACGCCAGGCTTCGGGGTGATGGCCGAAACGGTGGAGGAATACGTTGAGGGCCAGTTGGCGTTTTCTGCTGTTGTCGTGGCTCACGGGTGCGTCTCTCTGAATACGGGGCCCGAAGGTGTGCGGGGCACACCCCAATGGTTTGGGTACGCAGCGCGTACCCAGGCTCTGCAGCCTCTCGCCGGTCAGGGGCGCGCGGCGCCCCGGATCCGCCGATTCAGCCGGTAAAGGCTTTGGATTTCTCCAGCAGGCCGGTGCGTTTCCATTGCAGTTCCAGGGCGCCCGGGGTGTACACCTGGGCGCCGCCGAGCTGCTCGGCAATTGCCTGGAAGCGCGCGGCCTCTTCGACGAAGAGGATGGTCTCGGCAGTCTTCAGGATGCCCGTGCCCCAGAAGTTGGCACCGCCATTGGATTCCAGCAGGGCCGGCGGTGGTGCCAGTTCCGGGTGCTGGTCGAGACGCTCGCGGATGACTTCCAGCGGGCTGCGGGTGCGTTCCAGATGATTGGGGATTTCCCGTGCCAGAAGGTGTCGTGCGGCGGCCACATAAAGGATCGGGAACGGCTTGTGGGCCAGCGACCAGGCGGACAGCCAGGCGGTGTGCACATGGATCACGGTGTCGGCTTCCAGCCGCGCTTCGTTGATCAGCGAGCCGGGGCTTTCCGAAAACGCCGAGACGCTGACTTTCGGCGCCTGGTCGCGCGCCAGGCCACCGGGGAAACGGATCCCCAGCAACTGGTCGGTACCGGGAATGCGATGGGAGATGTGGAAGGTCAGGCTGGCGGACAGGGTGCCGTTCTCGCGCAGGGTTTCAAAGGCGTGGACGGCATCGGCCCGGGCCTGGTCGATGTAGGCGACCAGGTCGATGTCAGTGGTGGTTTCGAAAGCGGACATGGTGGATCTCCAGATCAGGTAGAGGCGTAAGTAAGGTTTCAGGCGGCGGCGTCGGCTTTTTCCCGGGCGACGAGTTGCTGCGCCTGCTCCAGCGGGCCGCTGACGATCCAGTCGCTGACCTCGAAATCAGCCTTGAGGTAGCCCCAGTCGCGCAGGAAATTTTTCTGCACGGTCAGGCCTTCGATGTACTCGGGAGTCAGTTTGGGCGTGAACGACAGGTGCACGTCCGGGCCGTGGGAGCCGAGGACTTCGGCCGGCGTGGCGTTGCGGTCTTCCGGGATCAGCAGTTGCACCACTTCCTCGTGATGGGCGGCGGCCCATTCGGCGGTGCGCAGCAGCACAGCCAGGTAACGCACCACCAGCTCCGGGTGCTGCTCGAGGAACAGCCGGTCGACGGTGATCGGGCGTGGTGTGCCGTTGTTGACCCGCAGCAGCGGATCCTGCAGTTCGTTGATGTTGATCAGCTGGTGGAAGCGCGGGTCCTGGGACAGGCGATAACCCCGGGCAAAGCGCAGGAAGATCGCATCCACGCTACCGTTTTCCAGGGCTTCGATCGCCACGTCCGGCCGCTCCTCGCGAATTTTCCGCGGGCCGTCTTCGCTGTCGTAGCTCGGCGCCTGGAGGTCGACGAAGGTCGCGTCGTCAGGGCTCAGGCCGGCCAGTGTCAGGGCTGTGGCAAAGCCGTGCTGGGCGGCACCGCGCTGGAAGTCGATCACCGCGTTGTTGTGCAGTGGCACGCCGAGGCGTTTGCCTTTGAGGTCAGCGATCTCGCGGATGCCACTGTCGGCGCGGGTGAGGATGCCCTGGTACTCATCGAGCCAGGTGATGCCGACGACCACAGTGTCCTGGCCACTGCCTTTGGCCCAGATCGGCGGGATGTTGCCACCTTCGCGAAACAGCCCGCTCTGCTGGTGATGGTAGTGGGCGTTGCGCACCGCCAGGCTGTCCGAATCGCGCAGGGAATGCAGCTCGGTTCCCGGGCCGGCGAACGCTTGTTGCAGCCAGTTTTTGCGGATCGCCAGTGCCGAGGCAGTGGCAGCACCGCACCGGGTATAGAACAACTTTACAGGGGGGGTGGAAGTGCTCATGAATCGTCCTCGAGTAAGGGGGTTGAAGAGTGACGTTAATCACTAGAGCACACTCCATGCCAAACTTTTCAATGCAGGTTGTCTGTTTGCCTGATGCTAAATATTTATTGTTGTTAGATGCCGTTGTAAGTACGCAGAAAGCCCGTGTATTAAGACCTTTAGGTTTTTAAAGGAGGGGAAAGAGCCGCGCTGGTTTTAGAAGGGGTGGATAAGAATGCCGGCGGATTATTGCTCGGCCTGGGGAGACACTGCTGCATGGGCAGCACTTTGCGAAAGCGATTGCTGCCAGGCAGGCAGCCCACAAGCAGCAGGCTGCGGCGCGAGCAAATACGGGGTTTTGGCGATCTTGTGGGTTTGGTTATTAGCTTATCTTTAAATGTCGCAGTTCGTCGGTTGTAGGAATCGGCTGTTTATAGGAAGGAAAAAACTCAAGGTCGTAAGGTGCTGGGGAATCAGCAGTCAAACAGCAGCGAGTTGCCTGGCTTGCAACATTAAGTGCGATGAACTTGTGGAAGCTTTTGCTCGTTCTTTCAAGCGCCGCGTGGGTTCCAGGTCATCAAAAGCAGATGGCACAGTTTCTGCTATTTAAAGTTCGAGTTTAATTATCAGACCCTTCAACTGCCTGTGCCTGCAAAGGAAATACTTAATGTCGCGCCTGACTATACAAAGGAGCAAAGCCCGCGCTGCTTTGCTCGCTCCGGACACTTCGCATTATTTCAAGAAAACGCTGGCTCAGGCCGTCTCCCACGCATGCATCGGTGGTCTTGCGGCCAGTCTGCTGGCCGGTTCGGCCTTCGCCGCGCAACCTGCGGCCAAGGCCGGCACCGAGCAGAACCCACAGGTCGGCGGTCAGGACGATCAGCTCGATACGGTAGTGGTCACCGCACAGAAACGCTCGGAGAAAATCAAGGACGTACCGATCCCGATCACTGCGATTTCCGGTGAGGCCATCCGTGATAAAGACATCACCACCTCGACCGATATCGAGCGCCTGGCGCCCAACCTGTCGGCGCAATCCAGCAGCAATACCGGCGGACGTACCGGCAAGCCGCGCTGGTTCCTGCGCGGGATCGGCACCAACGACCCCAACGCGAACCAGGAAGGGCCGCTGTCGATCTACGTCGATGAAGTGGTGATTGGCCTGCAGGGGGATCAGAATTTCCCGCTGTTCGACCTGGAGCGGGTCGAAGTCTTGCGCGGTCCCCAAGGCACCTTGTGGGGCAAGAACAACACTGGCGGTGCGATCCATTTTATCTCGAAGAAACCGACTTTCGAAAACAGTGGCTACACCAAGCTGGGCATCGGCAGCTACGGCAAGCGAACCCTCGAGGCCGCCAGTGGCGGAGCACTGGTCGACGACAAGCTGGCCGGCCGCGCGGCGATTTATTATGAAAAGGGCGATGGCTGGGCGGACAACATCGTCACCGATGAAACCGGACCGGAGCTGGAAGATTTCAACGGTCGCTTCCAGCTCCTCGGCAATTTCGGCGACAACCTTGATGCGCTGCTGAGCCTGAACGTGCGGGAACTGCACACCGGCAACCCGCCGAACTTCCTGGTCGGCGCCACCAGCGTCAACAACGTCACCACGCCCAACCCCAACGGAGTCATTCGCCAGGGTGGGGGAGCCTATGTTCCGCCCTACGGCGACGATCCGGACAACCGCAGCGATTTCTGGGGCGGCAAGAGTACCGGCGAAAGCACCCAGGTCGGCCTCAGCCTCAAATTGAACTGGTACCTGGAAGAGAACACCCTGACCTCGATCACCGCGTTCAGCCACGGCGATGGCGACACCGATGTGCGTGCCGGAGTGCCGCCGGGAACCCTGCTCGACCAGACCAGCACCCTGGGCGATACCTCGTCCCGCCAGTTCACCCAGGAGCTGCGCTTGAGCTCGCCGGCGGATCAGCGCCTGACCTGGATGCTCGGTGCCTATTACTACGACTTGCAGGCCGACAGCGACACCCGCGCGATCCGCTTCAAGAGCGGCACCACCCAGGAGCAGTACAGCAGCAGTTCCTGGGATCAGGACGCGAAGAGTTTCGCTCTGTTCGGCAACACCAAGTTCCGCTTCACCGACCGTGCGGCATTGACCCTGGGCCTGCGCCAGACCTGGGAATCCAAGGACATTACCGAAACCACCCTGACGGTCCAGGACACCCCCGCCAACCAGAACCTGGTGGTCGTCACGCAACCTGGTGGCACCCCGGACTCGGTCACGGGTACCGGGCTGGTCGCGCCGCTGTCATTGAGCAAGGATGCCGACTGGAGCCAGACCACCTGGGACATCACCCCTGAATATCGTTTTACCGACGACATTCTCGGCTATGCGCGGATCGCCACCGGCTTTCGCTCCGGCGGTTTCAACCAGGCCATCGTCAACCAGGCCATCATTGAAACCGATCCGGAAACCCTTACCGATTACGAACTGGGACTCAAGACCAGCTGGCTCGGCGGGCGCCTGAACGCCAACGTGTCGCTGTTCTATTACGACATCAAGGACCTGCAGCTCAATATCCAGCAGCAGGTGCCGGGCACCACGATTACCAGCACCGCCGGCAGTTCCGACGGCAAGGTCAAGGGGGTCGAGTTCGAGGTCGAAGCGTTGCCCACCGAGTTCTGGCGGGTCACCACCAGCCTCGGGCTGCTGCACGCCGAGTACACCAACTTCGAATACACCATTGGCGGCGTAGCCCTGGATGCCAGCGGAAACAAGTTCTACCGCACACCGCAAACCTCGTTCCGCTTCGATACCGACTACCGGATTCCGCTCGCCGTCGGTGGCCAAGTCATCCTCGGTACCGACTGGGCCTATCGCAGCCACATCTATCACAACGCCACGGTGCAGGAAGATCCGGTTCAGGAAACCCCGGACTACTGGACCGGCAACGCCCGCGTCACCTATCAGGCGCCCAGCAGGAAATGGCAGGTCACGGGGTTCGTCAACAACCTTACCGACCAGTCCAACAAGGTGCTGTCGCAGATCGTCAACCAGCGTGGGGTGTATCCGACGTCCTATGTGGCGCCGCGGACTTTTGGCCTGCAGACCACGATCAATTTCTGAATTGGCTGCTGTGGCGATGGTGCTGTTCACTGACAAAGACGTAAACCCGAACACCCCCGCGATCTGTAGGAGCTGGCTTGCCAGCGAAGGCGTTGGGTCAGTCGACATATTTTATCGCTGAACGGACGCTTTTGCTGGCAAGCCAGCTCCTACAGGGGGCAACGATTTTGCGGAGGGATTGTTGCTGGAGCAGCAGTCCCTCCGGAGCGCTACTGGCCCGGGCTGGCGGGGGCTGTGGCCTATTCACCGACAAAAAACTGATATTTCTTTAAGGACTATATAAATGAATTTTTATGATTGTTTGAATATAAAAATATACGTCACTATGGGATTATTCTCTCGCTCCGGATAGCCGCTCATGTCGCTCATCACTCACCCACACGCCCGCGAACTGACCAAGTCAGTACGCGCCACGGTGCTGGTCTTCGAAGACCCGCGCTCCCAGGAATTGCTGGCACGCATCGAGCGCCTGGCACCGAGTGAGGCCAATGCACTGATCTTCGGCGAGACGGGTACCGGCAAGGAGTTGGTGGCGCGGCACATCCATCGCTTGAGTCGCCGCGGCGACGCGCCTTTCGTGGCGGTCAACTGCGGTGCGTTTGCCGAAACCCTGGTGGAAAGCGAATTGTTTGGCCATGAGAAAGGCGCCTTCACCGGCGCCACCAGCAGCAAGGCCGGCTGGTTCGAAGCGGCCGAAGGCGGCACGCTGTTTCTCGACGAAATCGGCGACTTGCCGCTGAACATGCAGGTCAAGCTGCTGCGGGTGCTGCAGGAACGCGAAGTGGTGCGCCTGGGCTCACGCACGCCGATCCCGATCGATGTACGGCTGGTAGCGGCCACCAACGTCAACCTGGCGGACGCCGTGGTCGCCGGGCATTTTCGCGAAGACCTGTTCTATCGCCTGCACGTGGCGACCATCCGTTTGCCGGCACTGCGCGAACGACCGGGGGACATCATGCCGCTGGCCGAGTTTTTCATGGAAGAGCATTGCCTGCGCCTGGGCTACAACCGCGCGACTCTGAGCGCCGAAGCTGGGCGCAAGCTCTTGGGCCATAGCTGGCCGGGCAACATCCGCGAGCTGGAAAACGCCATCCATCACGCCTTGCTGGTGTGCCGTAACCAGTTGGTGCAACCCAATGATCTGCACCTGGTGGACATGCGCAGCTCGGGTATCCGTAACGAAGCGCCTGTTCAAATCAGTCAAAGCCTCCCCGGGCCGATCGATCTTGAGTCGGCGCTGACGGCGCTGTTCGAAGCCAACCTGCCCAACCTCTATGAGCATATCGAGGAGACCGTGTTTCGCACGGCTTACCGCTTTTGCCACGGTAATCAATTGCAGACCGGCAGGTTGCTGGGCATCAGCCGGAACATCGTGCGCGCGCGGCTGGAGAAGATCGGAGAGATCACCGCGTCGGCGGCGAAGTCGGATGTTGTGGATCAGGTGTAGGGCTTACCTGGCTACCGTCATTGGGAAGCCAGGAAAGCGGGTCGGCGTCCTCAGACACTGAACCTGTCAATCTGGGCTTCGCGCCATACAATCCCGGCACCCGGCAAGTCCGGGATCACGGCGTGCCCGTTCTCGAAGGTCAGCGTCGGCTCGATGACCGCGCCTGCGATGTCCAGTCGTTCGAGCCAGTCAGCGGTGGGGGAGACCGCCAGCAGGTGTGCACTGAACTCCTGGAACAAGTGGCTGGACAACGGCAGGCTGAATTGCTGGGCCAATGCACTTGCCCGGAGCCATCCGGTAACACCACCGATTTTCATCATGTCCGGCATCGCCAGGTCGCAGGCACCTGCACTTACTGCCTTGAACATCTCTTCGGGACCGAACCAGTTTTCGCCGATCTGAATCGGCACATTCAGGGCGTCGCGAATGCGTGCATGGCCGAGATAGTCGTACTGCAGGGTCGGCTCTTCGATCCAGGCCACGCCTTCTTCCTGCAGGGCCAGACCCCGGCGGATGGCTTCGGGAACGCTCAGGCTCTGGTTGTAATCGACCATGATCGAGAAGTCATCACCCACCGCACGGCGCATGCTGCGAATGACCCGCAGATCCTCGGCCAGGCTGGCATAGCCGATCTTGGTCTTGACCCCGCGAAAGCCCGCTTCAGCGGCGTTGACGGCACGCGACGTTGCCAGGGCTTCACCGTCCAGGCTGTGGCTGTCGTAGCTTCTCACTGTTCGTAGACTGCCGCCCAGACACTGTACCAACGGCAGCCCCTGAGTCTTGGCCAGGGCATCCCAGGCCGCCATGTCGATACCCGCGGCAGCCATGCGCACCAGACCAGTGAAACCCAGCAGGCAAAAACGCCGGCTGAGCAGCTGTTCCAGGTCACTGGGTGCCAGCGGCTGATCGACGATCAGGCTGGCCATGTCATCGACCATCTGTTTGAGTGGCTTGAGCGCCAACGGTGTGTAAGCGAAGAGGTAGGCATGCCCGGTGACGCCGGCGTCGGTAGCCAGGTCCAACAACACCAACGGCGCGGTGGCGACAGTGCCGACGGCGGTATGAATCGGATAGGCCAGGGGAACATTCACAGCTCGGGACTTGAGTCCGGTGATCTTGACGGCAGACATGATTATTTTCTCGCGTGTTCCAGTGGGTGAATCCGGGCGGGTGCCGATACAGTCTGTGCAGGCGTGGGGGGCGGATCGAGATAGGCGGGCGACAGTTGTTCCACGCCAGGGCAGCCGATATGGGCCAGGGTCCGATCGATATCGGCCTTGAGCAGGCGCAACACCTCATCTACGCCGGCTTCACCCCGGGCGGCCAGGCCATACAGAGTGGCGCGCCCCAGCAATACCGCATCGGCGCCCATGGCCAGTGCCTTGACGATGTCGGAGCCCCGTCGAAAGCCACTGTCGATCAATACCGGGCGACTAACCTTGCGCACGGTTTCAGCCAGGACTTCGAAGGGCGAGATGGCGGTGTCGAGTTGGCGTGCGCCGTGGTTGGACAGAATCACCCCATCGATGCCCTCGGCGATGCATCGAGCGGCATCGTCGGCGTCCAGCAGGCCTTTGACCAGCAAGGTGTGGGGCCAGATATCACGCAGCCAGCGCAACGCCTGCCAATCAAAACCGGCGTCCATCTGCCGGCTCATCAGTGCGGCCTGGACTTCGAGGTCGGGTGCCTCGCTGCTGACAAAGTTGGCCAGCTCTGGCATGCCATGGCGCAGCAGATCCAGTGACCAACGCGGATGCAGGCAACCGTCGAGCATCACCCGGGGGCTGTAGCTCATCGGCATCTTGAATCGATTGCGCAAATCGCGTTCGCGATAGCCGTTGACTGCGACGTCGGTGGTCAGCACCAGGGTCTTGTAACCCGCCGCCAGCGCTCGCGCGACCATCTGGCCGGCCAGGGTGCGGTGGACCACATATAGCTGGAACCACAACTCACCATCGCAGCGCCGCGCCAGCTCCTCGATGGACAGATTGGAGGCGGTGGACAGCACGAAAGGTATGCCCGCCCGGCTTGCCGCGCGAGCCAGGGCCAGATCACCCTCGGGCCACAACGCGCCATTGAGGCCGGTGGGGCCGATCAACAGCGGCAGTGCCTGGCGCTTGCCGAACAATCGTGTCGAGAGATCGCGCTGGCTGACATCTACCAGACGCCGCGACTTGAACCGCACGTTCTGGAACACGTCACGGTTGTGCTGCAAGCCTTGTTCATCTTCGGCACCCCCTTCGAGGTAATCGAAGACCATTTTCGGCAAGCGTCGTCGGGCCAGTTCGCGGTAGTCGGCAACATTCAGCGGGGCATTGTTCCACATGGATGATGCTCCTCAGCCCTGCGGCGCCAATGTGCTGACTTCGATCAGTACCGGTGCGTGCAGTGCCAGAGCCTGATGCAGCGCGTCTTCAAGTTGAGCCCGGTTATCGGCTTTGAACGACTGCATGCCATAACCCTTGGCCAGGGCGCAGAAGTCGATGCCCGGCACGTCAAGGCCTGGCACATTCTCCACCTCCAGAACCCCCGCAAACCAGCGCAAGGCGCCGTAGGTCCCGTTGTTCATGATGATGAAAATCGTCGGTACGTTGTACTGCACCGCCGTCCACAGGGTGGTAATGCTGTAGTTCGCCGAGCCATCACCGATCACCGCAATGACCCGGCGCTCGGGCTCGGCCAGTTGAACGCCCACCGCCGCCGGCATGGCAAAGCCCAGGCCACCGGCCGCGGCGAAGTAGTAGCTGCCAGGGTTGCGCATTTCCAGGCGTTGCCACATCAGTGCGGTGGTGGAAGTGGATTCGTTCAGGTAAATGGCATCGTGCGGAGCGATTTCGTCAAGCGTGTCGAACACCACCTCAGGACGCAACGGGCCCGCGGATTGTTCCACCGGCTCGGGTCGTGGCAGGGCTGTGGGCGTTGCTCGGGAAGAAGGCGTCACCCGTTGGGCCAGGGCGGCGGCAATCAAGCCGACATCGCCGACGATGGCGTCGCCCATGGGCGCTCGTGCCGCTTCCAATGGATCGCAAGTGACTGCGATCAGTCGCGTGCCTTGGGCCAGGTACTGTCCCGGATCGTATTGATGGTAGCGAAACACCGGTGCACCTAGCACCATCACCAGGTCATGACCTTCCAGCAGTTTTCCAATGGCTGCAATGCCTGCCGGCAGCAGGCCACGAAAGCACGGATGGCGCGTCGGGAAGGGGCAGCGCGGAGCCGACGGTGCGACCCACACCGGGGCTTTAAGACGTTCGGCCAAGGCCACGCAATGCTCATTGGCTTTTGCCGCATCGACATCCGGCCCCAGCACCAGCACCGGGTTGCGGGCGTTCGACAATTGCTCGAGCAGATCCGCCAGCACGGCATCGCTCGGCAGCCCGGCACTGACTACACGCCGCTCAAACAAGTGAGAAGACTGTGGATCGGCTTCCCGGGCCCAGTCGTCATAGGGCACGGACAAGTACACCGGCCCGCGGGGCGACAGGGAGGCCATGTGGATCGCACGGCTCATGGCGTGCGGGACTTCCTGGGCACTGGCCGGCTCATAACTCCATTTGACCAGCGGCCGGGGCAGGTTGGCGGCGTCGACGTTGGTCAATAGCGCTTCCACCCCCACCATGGCGCGGGTCTGCTGGCCGGCAGTGATGATCAGGGGGGAATGGGAGTTCCAGGCATTGCTCAACGCACCCATGGCGTTACCGGTGCCGGCGGCCGAATGCAGGTTGACGAAACCGGGGGTACCGCTGGCTTGGGCAAACCCATCGGCAATGCCGACCACCACGCCCTCGTGCAAACCGAGGATGTAGGTGAAATCCGCTGGAAAGTCCTTGAGGAACGGCAGCTCGTTCGAGCCGGGGTTTCCAAAGACGGTGGTGATGCCCTGGCGACGCAGCAGTTCGTAGGTGGTGGAATGTACCGAAGCCATCGTGATGATCTCTCTCAAAACGTCAGCCTCAAAAGTAAGAGGTCGTATTGAATAGATCAAATAGATGGTTTTTTCGATTAGATATAGAAACTGTCTATTTTAGTTTTCATCGATCGGCAGCCTTCCGCCAGGCATCACAGTCCGGCCAAGGTGTCTTTCAACAGCTCGCAGAACCAGCGTTGGGCAAGGATATCGCTGTCGTGGTCGTTCCATTGCAGGCTGACTTCGATAGTCGGAACGCTGAAGGGCAGTTCCACCACACGAGTATGGCTGCGGGAGGCGAACATGGTGGCCACTCGTGAGGGCAGGGTCACCAACAGGTCGCTGGCGGAAATGACTTCCGGCAGGACACTGAAGTGCGGCACCCGCAGCCTGACCTGGCGTTCGAAGCCGGACTCGCGCAAACGATCCTCCACCACGTGGTGGCCGGTCATTGCGGACACCACCACGTGCTTCTCCTCCAGATACTGTTCCATCGTCATCGTCGCACCAATGCGTGGATGGTCCTGACACACCAGGCACACATAGCGCTCACTGAAGATCAGGTCACAGTTGGCATTGAGCGGTGAGTCGCTGCGGTTGCAGATGGCGGCGTCGATCTTGCCGGTACTCAACCACTCGCCCAGTTTATCGATGTCGATCTGGATGATTTCCAGCTCGGTGGCCGGCGCTTGCGCCTGCAGGGCCTTGAGAATGTACGGCAGGAAGAACACCTCGCCCAAGTCGGACAAGGCCAGGCGAAAACCGCGGGTTGAAACCCGTGGGTCGAAGTGGCTGGTCTGGGCGATAGCCCGCTCGATCTCCGACAGTGAGTACCGGAATTTCGCGTACAGCTGCGTGGCCAGGAAGGTGGGCTGCATGCCGTCCCGGCTGCGCTTGAACAGGGGTTCGTTGAGCAATGTACGCAGGCGGGACAAGGCGTAACTCACCGACGGCTGGGTTATGTGCAAGCGTTCGGCGGCGGCGCTGACGCTACCGGTTTCGAAAATCGTCACGAAGACGCGGACCAGATTGAGGTCGATCACCGCCCCCTCCACATATAGTTTGTATTTATATTTAATCGAAAAATCTATCTATTTGATCTATTTGGATTCTATCCATATCGTCTGGAAACGCAAACGAAGCAGGCCTGCTCCGCTTGGCAATACTCCCGGCCCAGTGTGCCCAAAGTCCCGCTGCCAGGGTCCTGACAATAATAAGAGTAACCTGTATGCGCTCAATCAATGCGTTGGAAGTCGTCAACTCTGCGCGGCTTAACCGGTTCCACTACCTGCTGGTTTTCTGGTGTTCGTTCATCATGATGTTCGATGGCTACGACCTGGTCATCTACGGTTCGGTGTTGCCCCATCTGATGACCGCATGGTCATTGACGCCAGGTGAGGCGGGTATGCTCGGTGCCAGTTCCATGGTCGGGATGATGTTTGGCGCCGTCACCCTGGGCACTCAGGCCGACCGCTTCGGCAGGCGGCGCATTATCCTGTTCTGCGTTGGCTTGTTCAGTCTGGCGGCGTTGGCCAACGCCTTTGCCACCGACGCTACCAGTTTTGCCTTATGCCGCTTCCTCACGGGAGCAGGACTGGGCGGCGTTGTGCCTAACCTTGTGACCATTCTCAAGGAAATGTCGCCGGGGTCTTGCCGCAATCGATTGATCAACCTGATGCTCAGCTTCTTTGCCATCGGCGGACTGCTCTCCGGTCTGGCCGGCATCTACCTGATTCCGCTCCTGGGCTGGCACTCGCCCTTTTATATCGCGGGCCTGTCGTTATTGTCCTTGCCGTTGCTCTACAAGACCTTACCCGAGTCGGTCGCTTATCTGTTGCATCGCGGCCGCCAGGCAGAGGTGGCCAGGATGTTGCGCCAGATCAATCCGGACCATAACCCCACCGGCGCGGTGAACTATGTGTTGGAGTCGCCTGCTGGCGAGGGCGCTGGTAAAACGTCGATATCAGCGTTGTTCGGCAATGGCCGCGGGTTCAGTACATTGATGCTGTGGTTGAGCTTTGGCATGTGCATGCTGATGGTGTATGGCCTGAACACCTGGCTGCCAAAGTTGATGAGTAGCGGTGGCTATCCATTGGGGTCCAGCATCGTGTTCCTGGTGGTGATGAATGTGGGGGCCCTGATCGGTACGTTGATCAGCGGCGTGCTGGCCGATCGTTGGGGCTGCAAGGCGACACTGGCGCTGTTCTTCGCTTTGGCAGCCATATCGATATCAATGTTGGGCATCAAGCCTGACGCGATCACGCTTTATGCCTTGTTGCTGATCGCGGGCGGGTCAACCGTTGGCTGCCTCTCAGTGGTTCATACCTTGGCCGCCGATCTCTATCCATCCCGGGTTCGCTCTACCGGCGTCAGCATGGCCGCGGCGATTGGCCGTTGCGGCGCAGTCGCAGGGCCGCTGCTGGGAGGCTTTCTGTTCAGCCTGAGCTTGCCCTTTGAACACAACTTCCTGGTCTTCGCCCTTCCTGGCGTGATCGCGGTGATTGCCGTGTTGTTGGTCTCACACAAATCCGCCGAACTTCCTTTGGCCCACACTCGCCCGACGGAGAATGTCTGATATGACTACCGCCAACCTGCACAATCAATACCCGTCCATTGCCGAATTCATCGCCGAGCACCGCTGGAAAGCCTGCTTTTATCCTGGAGCCTGGGAATCGGCCGAACGCGAAATACCGGTTTTCGAGCCCGCCACCGGCGAGCGCCTGGCAAGCGTAGGGATTGCCAGCGCGGCAGAGGTTGCACGCGCCGGCCTGCGCGCCAGACAAGCCCAACCAGCCTGGGCGGCCACCCCCTTCGATCAGCGCGCGGCGATACTGCGAGAGGCTGCGCGCCTTCTGCAACAGGAAGCCGAGAGCTTCATCGAATGGAATATCCGTGAGTGCGGCGGCGCTCGTTTCAAGGCCGAGTGGGAGCTCAATATTTGCGTCGAGCAATTGCAGATGGCTGCCGCCATGCCGATGCAAGCCAATGGCGAACTGTTCCCCTCGAGCATGCCGGGGCGTACCAATATCTGGCGTCGGGTGCCGATGGGTGTTGTCGCCGTCATATCTCCCTGGAATTTTCCGTTGCTGTTGTCCCTGCGCTCGATTGCTCCAGCGCTTGCCCTGGGGAATGCAGTGCTGTTGAAACCGTCGGAATTCAGTAGCGTGACGGGCGGTCTGCTGCTGGCACGGTTGTTCGAACTGGCGGGGGTGCCGCAAGGCGTGTTTCAAGTGCTTCCCGGGCTGGCAGAAACCGGTTCTGCGCTGGTCAGCGACCCTTGCGTGAAGATGGTTGCCTTCACCGGCTCCACGGCTGTGGGTCGCAGGATTGCCGAGACCTGCGGCGGATTACTCAAGCGATGTTCCCTGGAACTGGGGGGCAACAATGCATTGATCGTTTGCCCGGATGCGGACCTTGATGCGGCCAGCTCGTCGGGTGCCTGGGGCTCGTTCCTGCATCAGGGACAGATCTGCATGCAGGCGGGCCGGCACATTGTCCATCGCAGCGTGGTGGCGGCCTATACGGAAAAACTCAAGGACCGGGCGGAGCGCCTTGCCTGCGGAAATCCGTTTACCGAAGCGGTGCAACTCGGGCCCCTGATCAACGCCCAACAGCGCGACCGCGTACATGGACTGGTGCAAGACGCCGTCCACCAGGGAGCGACGTTAGTGACGGGCGGGGAATACAAGGAGCTGTGCTACCGGCCGACAGTGTTGATCGGCGTTACGCCGGATATGCCGGTGTTCAAGGACGAGATTTTCGGGCCGGTCGCGCCTATCGTCGTCTACGACGACATCGAAGAAGCCCTGGCGCTGGTCAATGCATCGCCATACGGTTTGGCGGTTGCCATCCATACCGGCAATGCCACGCGTGGCTACGAATGGGCAGGGCGCATTCACAGTGGCATGGTGCATGTAAACGACCAGACGGTGAACAACGAATTCCAGGTGCCTTTTGGCGGGATGGGCGCCTCCGGGTACGGCGGCCGTTACGGCGGGCCGGCGAACTTCGATGAGTTTACCGAGCGTCAGTGGGTCAGCCTGACGAGCGATCCGATCCAGTATCCGTTCTAGCGCTTTTCCAGGCGTTTTTTGGCACCGGCGTGATCGCACCGATTGCGCCTTTCATAAAAAAACCGAGTAGGTCCGGCGAAGCCTCGTGCTACTCGCAGGAGCTCGGCTGTGCGCTGCATTTGAGTTTTTGCATAACAACAAGAAGAAAGGAACAAACGTCATGAAAGCTTCTGTTCGTCTGGGTACTCTGGGCTCTCTGTTGACCATCGCAATCGTTCCCGCAGTGAAGGCTGATGCCCTGGAGGACAGCCATCTCAGTCTCGGGCTACGCAATTTTTACGTCGACAGGGACTTCAAACAGAACAATGCCCCCCAGTCACGCGTCGGCAGTTGGAGCCAGGGCTTCGATTTGCAATTCAGGTCGGGCTATACCGATGGCCCGGTCCAGTTCGGTCTTGATGCCGCCGGGCAGTTTGCCTATCGGCTCGATGGCGGTGGGGGGCGGGCGACCGACACCGTGTTGCCCTACGATAAGAGTTCCGGGAATCCGGTTCGTGACTATGGTCGTGCCGGCCTGACCGCCAAAGTGCGGATGTCCAACACCGAAGTCCGCGTGGGCGAGCAACGCCCGACCTTGCCGGTGGCCTACATGGACGACTCCAGGCAGTTGGTCACCACCTTTGAAGGGGCCACCATCGAGTCCCGGGAATGGTCGAGGCTGACCTTGAACGCGGGTAGATTCTGGAAGATCTCCACGCGCGAATCGTCCAATCGGGAGGATATCTACCTGTTCGGTGACAGCCCAGCCCAGAGCAGCGATGGGCTCAACTTTGCCGGTGCGCGTTATGACTTTACCCCTGCACTCAACGCCACCTATTACTTCGGTCAGCTGGAAGACATCTACCGCCAGCATTACCTCGGGCTCGCCTATACCTTGAGTTTTGGCGACGGCTATAGCCTCAAGAACGATGTCCGTTACTACAACAATCGCGAGGAGGGCAAACAGCTGTCGGGCGACCTCGATAATCGTTCGTTGGGCCTGATGACCGCATTGAAAAAAGGCGGACACACCTACACGCTCGCCTATCAGCGAATGTTTGGTGACGATGCTTTTCCGCTACTCAATGGCTACGCGCCACAGCCTTATCTTGTGAACTGGTCGACCATCGCCTTCTACAAGGCCAGCGAGCGCTCCTGGCAAGCACGTTATGACTACGATTTCGCAGCGCTCGGTGTGCCAGGCCTAAAGTTCATGACCCGCTATCTGCGCGGCGTCGACATCAACCGTGGAGCGAACCTTGCGGATAACGTCGAGAGCGAACGCAACTTCGTCATGTCTTATGTGGTGCAGAGCGGTCCGCTCCAGGGGTTGGGTTTCGAGGGCCGCAACATCAAGGTAAAGACGCGCTACGGTGCCGATTTTGATGAGAACCGGTTGATCACGACTTACACATGGAAGTTCTGGTAGGCATGCTGGTGTTGCCCGGATACCGTCCTCACGGCTTCCAGATCTCCACATCCTTCGCATCCACCGCCTTGGGCAACAACCCCGCGGCAAAAAACGCATCGGCGATTTTCTGCTGCTCACCCAACTGGTCGCCTTTCACCGGCTGCACCTGATAACTGCGATGGGTGTTGGCGGTCTCGACGGTCGCCACATCCAGGTTGCCCCACAACGGGCTGAGGATTTTTGCCGCTGCACCGGGGTTGGTTTTCACCCATTCGCCGGTCTTGTGCAGTTGCTCGTAAACCAGCTTGAGCACTTCGGGATGCGCCTTGGCGTAGGGAGTGCTGGTCAGGTAGTAGCGTTTGTAGCTGGCCAGGCCTGCGCCGTCAGCCAGGGTGCGCGTCGGCAGTTGACGTTGTGCGCTGGTGAGGAAGGGTTCCCAGGTGACCCAGGCGTCGACCTTGTTGTTCTCGAAAGCCGCGCGGCCATCGGCGGGCGACAGGTAGGCCGGCTCGATGTCCGAAAATTGCAGGCCGGCTTTTTTCAGGGCGGCGATCAGCAGATAGTGGGAGCCGGCTGCCTTGGTCACCGCGACTTTCTTGCCTTTCAAATCCGATAGCTGCTGCAGCGGCGAATCCTTGCGCACGACGATGGCCTGGGCCGAAGGCGAGGGCGCTTCCTGGGCGAAGTAGGTCAGCTTCGCCTGCGCGGCCTGGGCGAAAATCGGCACGGTGTCGGCGACGTCGGCGCTGATGTCGACGTTGCCCACGTTCAACGCTTCCAGCAGGGGCAAGCCACTGGAGAACTCATGCCAGCTCACATCGATGTTGTTCTGCCCCAGGGTTTTTTCCAGGGTGCCTTGGGTTTTCAACAGCGTGATCAGCGTCGATGACTTCTGGTAACCGATGCGCACCGTTTCCCGGGCCTGCACCGGAAGGACGAAGGACAGGGCCAGCGCCACGGTCAGGCCGGTCAGTAGCGGACGACGGAATTTCGCTGCAGGGTTTTTGCTGGGCTTGGACATGGCACGCTCGACATTCAGCAAGAGAAAGAAGGGCTATCTGCCATGAAGCATATGGTTCTAAAAAGTATTTTATAAATAATTTTTGGGTATTAGCTTAGTGAGTTTGTATATTCTATTAAGGAATAAATAAATCATTATTTATTCCTTTTGTTGTTGGCTCAGGAGGTGCACCTTAGAGGCCTGCACATCAGTG